>NZ_LT897781.1:0-2400000 GCF_900188315.1 Marinobacter sp. es.042 | reverse complement strand
AACAGCTCCAACTCGAACCGCTTGCGTGAGCTCGCCGAGAGAATGGGTACGCCGGCGTATCTGATTGATGAGGCTTCCCAGATTGATGCTGCCTGGCTGGAGGGTAAGACTTCGATTGGGGTTACTGCGGGAGCTTCTGCCCCCGAGGTTCTGGTGAACGACGTTATTACCCGTCTGCGAGAGCTTGGTGGCAGCGTTCCGGAGGAAATTGCCGGGCGTGAGGAGAATATTGTGTTTTCTATGCCGCGGGAGTTGAGGATTGATGCCATTGAGCTCGATTGAGCTCAATGGCGCTTGAGCTTTTTACCAACAACCCGCTTGGCCTGCACCACGGTTTCCTTGTTCATCCACTGTAAGCGTTCCGCAGGGGTCGTTCGTTTGGCCCCCGGTAGGCACCGCTTGCAGTGTAAATGTGTCCCTCGTTACATTCCCCGAGAAACTGATGTTGTAGAAGACTGTGCCATTCTGCGGTGATTGTGTGAATGGCAGAACTGGATCGGCTCCTGCAACACGGTAGTCAAAACCATTGGAGTATCGTCGCTCCATCCATTGTGCTAACTCCAGAAGATCAGACTGCGCTGTTGTTCTGCGAGTACGTTCTACGTGGTTTTGGTATGTGGGCAAAGCGACTGCCGCAATGATTGCAATAATTGCGACTGCAATCATGAGTTCTATGAGTGTAAAGCCTGCATCGCCTGATTTTCTTGACGTCTTGTTTGCTTCGGTTCGTGTCACAACTAGGTCACTCACGTTCTAGGAATTTTGTGCGCCAAAAGGCTTATTTGTTTGCAACATTAAGTGATTTTATCAGCCTGGCACCCCTGCTTGGATCAACAATCTGGCCAACCTCTATTTCGACCGAATCGCCTGTCTGTAAACGCTTCAAAACCTGTTCTCTTGACCAGGTTCCGCCGTTGAACTGCACGATTCGATCTAACACAAACGACCGGTCGTCGATTACTACAATACCTTGCTCAGCGTTGACCGAGTTCACCGTTCCTGAGAACTCACCTCCGTTGCTGAGCATCTGGTATTCAGAGTCTGGCATTTCCTCGGCGGTGGAATTGCCGGTAACAAGCAATGCGACCAACGAAAACGCGAACACGATTGCCAGAGATCTGGCTTTGGGATTTTTTTCGTTCATGTGACAACCTCTAAATCAAAGCAGCTAAAGGCGCTGTAAATGTTTCAGCATTTCGGCTGAGGAGCAGCCCGTATTAACGGAGCTGCTCCCAGGTTTGCCGACCAGTATTCGAATCCAGAGATCGAGTGCACAATGCGTCTTCACAGGGCTTGTCCGGATCAAGCTGGTTCGGGTCGAGTCCGGGTATAATGACTTCTGAATCACCGTCACCGGTCGCGATCGTCCGATTTTCACCACCATAACCATATTGAATACCACTTGGTGCATAGCCGCCTGTGATATCTCCGGAATTGAAAATTCCATCGCTGTTGAGGTCGAAAACTGGATCTTCAGAGGGCTCACCGCTGGTCAGCTTGAGGTCCATGATGAAACCAGTTCTGCCACTGGAGCAGGGGTCGTCATCAGGAACGACTGTCGTAAACCGGACGCGGTCAGGATTAACCCCGAATGGGAAGGTCGCCCTACTGATCACCCGCTCTCCGGTTAGAGTGGAACCATAGCTAAGATCCATATACCAGCCATTCTCGGTAGTAAGCTGGTTTTCAGAGGTCTCTCTCACCGTAAAGGTATTGGTACCAACCCCGGACTCCTTGGTTATTGTCACTGTTTCCTGCGTGGTAATCGTCTGCTCCAGAAGATTTGAACGCGTCAGGTTAATTTGCGAAAGATCATCTTTGATGCCGTAAAGACTCTGAACGCTGAAGTTGCTTTCGTCTCCGTTCCTCAAAAAGCTGCCTGTTCCAAAAGCAATTACCAGCTCGTCAGAATCGGAGGGGTTGAGTGCGACTCGAGGCGCAACCGTAATGGGTTGAGGTGTACCGCTGCTGTCTTGGGCAGAGAATACCTTTTCTGTACTCCAGCTATTTGTGTTGCTGCCTGTAAGGTCAAAGCGCCACATGTTGCCAAGCAGGTCGCCGGCGTAGACATGGCGCGTGATAGCATCTCTTTCCGGGAAGCTTGTGATAACCGGCGCTGCCAGGCCATTAGGCGATAGGGAGCTGCCCGCTCCGGTTTCCAATTCCTTGATCAATGTGCCATTGGCAAGGTCAACCACGAACAGGCTGGATTCGTTGCTGGTGCCGTTGTAGCCGTTGCCGAAGATGGCCACCCAAGTGCCATCCTCAAGCCGTGCGATTTGAGGGTCGGTTACGCCATATCCAAGATCTGGATGCGTAAACTCCCAGAGCACATCGTCTGCAGCGGAGAAAGAACCCGGATCAGTAACGTCCAGTGCGAAAATGGTTTTACCGCCCAGCCCCATGGTTCCCAAAAGCACCGTGCGCCATTCTTCCGATCCGTTTCCGCTTTTATCGATGTATGCATCCTGAATCCGGGGAGTGCCATCCATCAAATATTTATGGGAATAGTTCGGGAGCATCAGCTCAGAAATACGAGCGTGGCTATTCGAGCCTTGAGGCAGCAGCAACTCTCCCGGAACATAGCCGAAGAGCTCTGCACCGGTTTCACTATTGAACGCATGAAGAATACCGTCATTTGCTGGTACATAGAGCGCATCAATTCGGTTTTGATAATCCGTCGTTGAACGGAAAGCTCCGTAGCTGCTTCCCTCAGTTGAAGGCAACCTGCTGAAGCCAAAATTGGATTTACCGACGAACTGCGGGTTGGCATTGATAATGTCGCCGAGCAAGCGAGTTACAGATGCGCCGGATTGGTCAATGGTATCGCGGGACCTGAAGGAGCTGTCCGCGTTCGTGTTCCCGTGCAGCCATGCCAAACGCTTGTGGCCCAAATCGTCTGTGGTGGATGCCAGGGTTGGGTCTGCATTCAACGCTTGCTGTTGGTTCGTGGATAGGTTCGATAGGGAGTTTGCGTTATTGAACGCCAACTGAACTCCAGACGTGCCATTGTGAGTGATCAACGTACGGTTGGCGGGTGTGATGTTCGCCAACACCGTCTCTGCATCCCAGATTTCGGAGCCTAGATCAAAGTTGAAGCCGGTCAATGTGCCTGACCAGTCCTCACTGCGAAATCCTGCGAAGAAACCCAGCGATTCAGTCCTGAGCACAGCAGAACTGACCGCTGCAGAGGAGGCAGAAGTCTGAGCGCGGGCTGTCAGATCACCGAGAAATTCCTGGATAGCCAGCGTGAAAGCTTCAGGATCCTGGGCGCTTGCATAACCGCCCCTGCCATTGATGGCTGCGTGTAACAAGTCATCGATATTCTCAGGGCTTCTATTGTCGGCTGGCTCTGGCCAAGTTATCTGATCTCCAGACGCAATCGCAGCGGTTGCATTTGCCTCAGAGATGTCGCCAACGACACCAAGGCCGATGGTAAACGTAACCATGTGTTGCCAGAATGCCGGATCTACAGTTCCTGTCGGGACTTTGTTCGAGAGGTCCGTTCGAAGGTCGTTTTTCCAGTACTCCATTGCCACATCGGCGAGTGTATTGGAATGGCTGTCTGCGAACGGAGAAACTGCCGTATAGGAGAAATCGTCGCCATCAGGGTCGGGGTTCGTATAAGAGGGGCCCGCAGTATTGTCGACGTTGCCAACGCTTGGACTACCACCGTTCCAGATACCATCTGTCATTAGAATGGAGAAACTCTGACGGCACTCTACCTGCGCAGTGGTGTCATTGGTGCCAGGCGTTGCGCCCCAGGGACCCTGGTTGTCGCTTCTGGAGTAATACTCACCAATATCCTTGAGGGCAGTTCTGAGTGGAGTTCCCCCGCTTACACTCTTACCATGCAACCAGGTGAGAAACTGTTGTCTTCTTGCGTTTGTATAGGGGCGTACGCCACTGACGATAGTGTCAGTATCCGCCACTCCATCAATGGTATTGTTGTTGACGTTGATGGCGCCATAGCCTACCCGAATATTTTCCGGAAGATTAAAGAAGGCCTCGGTTATACCAGACTTTGCTGCCTTGTCCCGCGTGCTGTAGTAGGAGAACCAGTTGGCATAGTTCTGTTTTATTTCGTCCGATGCGTTATTCAAAAGAACTGTGTTGTAGCAATCATTGTCTCTGGGGTCGGCAAGACATTCGGGAGTTTGAATCAGGTCCATGTAGAAACCTTGTTCAATAGATGCTATCTGGTCGAAGCGAATGTCGTCGCGTAAATCGTCCGTTCCAGAGTTCGACTCGAACCCGTTGACTGGAGCGTTCGTATAGGATGAGTTCGGATATCGGCCGCTACCGTCTGGCCTGTATGGTGGAAGATAAGTTACGTCTGGGTCGTAATAAATCTTATTAACGTCGCTCGAATAATACCAGTTTTCGTCCGCGTCTCCGCCTAGATTATCAGGCATGTAGCGCCAGCCCATTGAGCCTGAGTCATCGAAGACAAACATCAGGTTGGGGTCAACGGACTCTTTCAAGAACAGCGGCACCGAAGCCAGGTTTACTTGGGCAAAAGCCGCTTGTGTCGTAGCAAGCGAGAAAAGTAGGCTTGCTGCAAACGTTGATAGCCTGGATAGGTGGATATTTTTCCTGAGTATTCTCGTTTTCTGTTTCATGGCTTAATCTCCAGTTGGAGCAAACGGCAACGATTCGGCTGCGATGTGTGCATGGCGCTCATGATTACTCCGGGGGTAAGAGCACGGTTGACTGTACGACGCTAATAGCGTTCGGGCTGCCGCCCTGGCCGCGAGAGGTTACCTCGAAGCGCTCAAAACAGGGTTGTCCAGGCTCGATTGGACATACATCGGCTAAGCGCGCTTGATGATAAACAGGTTGAGCGCTGACACCGGCGCCAGCATTCCCGGTTCCAGCAGCCGCAGGGTTATTGCCATCCCAATTCCAGGGCGTGGTCAGCCTGTTGGTTGCGAATGCTGTTTGGCGGCTGGCGAGGCTGCCTATCAGGTCTGCTTCTCCCTGGCGAAGCCCAGCTTCAGAGGCCTGGAAGGACATAGCTCCGTCGTGTGCATTGCTGGCCATCCGCTCCTGCATGATGGAACCCTGCATGCCGCCAACCGCGAGAAGAGAGATAAGCAGAAGCATGAACAGAGCCACTACCAGGGTTGCCCCACTCTGCGTTGCAGAAAAAGGCGCCGAGTTAATGACTGGTGTGTTTGCACGCTTGATCATTCCATCCGCCCTCTCAATGATGTTGTAGTTACGGAGACGATGCGAACACGGCTGTCTCCGTTATTCGCCTGGCTCATCTCGCTGCCCAGCATGTCGAAACTGCGACCGTTTGGCTGGTCAAGCACATCGTCCTGGCTCCGAGTCAGAACCGAAAAGCGTACACTTGCGACCTCCTCCCAGTCAGTTACCTCGTCAGCGGGAACATAGTCGTCGGCAGCATTGCTTCCGCCAGTATCAACTCCATAAAGAATCTGGAGCGTTTCGACACCGGAGACAAGCTCCTGAGGCGCCTGCAGTGGCGTCATTAGACGTCTGAACAGGGCCGGTTCGCCATTGGTGCCTTGACCAATGTAATAAGCCATCGAGGTGAATTCATAGACTTTGGTTTGTGGCTCATAGGCGAGATTGAAATTGTTGCCATTATTTCCCGGGTTGACATTGCCTCCTGCCATCGTGATTGCGCTAGAATTGGCATTATTGCTCTTTTGGAACAGTTCGCCCTCTGAGCAATCTCCCAAAGTTGCAAGAACAATTCGATTAACTGGAACACCAGAATTGTCGGTCAGGTTGATACTGTTTCCATTCTGGGGATTGCCGGCATCCACCGGCACGCTCAGCGGTGTAAGGCCATTCACGATAATGACATCGGAATTGGTGACGACGGATCCGGCAAGCGACGCCGGCAGGGAGGTGCCCGCTGTGCCAGACGCCCAGTTCCCTGCGGTCGGCGTTGCCAGGGCCCCAGCCAGAGTGACGCTATCTCCGGGGCCCGTCCCGGTGTAATCCCATCCCTGAACGGGTTGACTCAGAGGGACAACCAGCCCGCCATTGAGGCGATTGTCAACAACCTGATCCAGGGGCAGCCCCATTTCGGCCAGGCAGCCAAAACTGCCCGCAGATCGCAGATCCGGGGATAAAACCGCGGAGACAAAGCGTGTGCTTTCCTGGGCGTGCGCAAGCCCCTGGGTCTGACGATAGGTGTCATTGCCGCTGAGGTAAATTTGGGTGACACCCAGGGTAATAATGAGACCAAGAGCCAGCGAAATGATCAGCTCGACCAGTGACAGGCCGGTCTGTGGGGCTAGCGGGGCAGGCCTTGGTAACCGGGCGTAAGATTTCGACTTGTGCATCATCAAATCTGTGTCCTCACTACAACAGGGTTCATGGCGGCATCATCCTGATCCCAGTCGATGGTCACCGTCACGGTATCGCCGTTTATTGCAACGGTTCTCTCGGCTGCAGGTAGTAAACAGGCAAGGTTGTTTTCCCATGCTGCGATGTCATTGGCGCTTACCGAGGCATTTCCGGGAACGAACGACGTATCGCATGCGCCATTGTTTGCCCCTTGCGCATCGCCTTGTGCGAGCGCGTAAGCCCCGGGGTTGTCGGAGTTTGCGCGGATCCTGTCGAGAAGATCCTCTGCCAACAAAACCGCCTGACTGCGATTCTGGGATTGGGTGTTCATTTGTAACGATATGATTTGGGTTGATGCTATCCCCAGGATCCCGATGCCGAGCACCAACACCGCCACCATTATTTCGATAAGGCCAACGCCCGACTGTTTGTTAACCGGAAAAGCAAAAGATCGTGCTCCGGGTTTCCGTGTTAGAGAATGTTTCATGGGCATGCTCCGCCATCAATCTCGGTTCTGCCTACCGGGCTGATACGGATAGTCCGGAAGGTATTGGCGCCCGAGGCACACCCATTGGGCGCAATGGTGAAGGACTGCGCAGTCTGCGGGATCAGGAATCCCCTTCGATCAAAAACCAGATCGCCGGCGGTCTCGGTGAATGTCAGGCTCTGAGGGGCTTCGAATGCCCTTATCTGATCATTGGCGCAGTCGCCAGTTGCGTCGCCAGTATGGACGCACCAGCCCCCGCCCAGACCTCCATCGGTACTCAGCGTGACAGCCGTGCCGCGTTTGATGGCTTCGGTTCTCGCAAGTTTGATCGATGACACCAATAGGTTGGTGCCCGATACCAGTCTGTTTCCTTCGATCGCCCGATTAAAGCCAGGGACCGCAACTGCAGCCACAATCGCTAGGAGAACGACGGTAATCATCAACTCTATAAGAGTGAAACCCGAGGTTTTTTTTATCATATCCAATCCTGTTCTTAGCTATTGTCCTATTGAAACAGAGTGTTTTTCACTCTGCATCGTTTCGGCGACGAATGGCAGGATTAAGGGGGCGAGCGGTTCATGCCTGATTTTATGCGTCAACCGGGGCACTTGATTATGGTTCCCCAGGGGAGTGTTATCTTGCCGTCGCGGTTCTTGTCCCTCAGTGATCTCAGGCGACCACCTATATTGATGGCCATATAAGTCATTTCGAATTCGGCTGTATTCAAACGTGAGCATGCGACGAGGCTTCCCATCGTGCCGTGGCTCATGCCGTCCGATGAAAACTGGAAGTAACCTCTCCCCGCTGTCCTTGAAAAGAGATGGGAGCCGGTTTTAGTGAGTTCAAGGACTTTGTGAACCTTGTTCGAATCCGGACGTTTGTCGTTGTTCATGTCCGGGAAGACTGAGACAGGTTGGTTCCAGTCGTCAACGCACTGCCGTTGCGCAGAGAGTGGGCAGACTGTGGTGAGGGTTCCCTGATGAACGGCAAAGCTGCGAGCGGTTGCGAACAGTCTATGTGTGCCATTAACCAGATCATTATGCCGACTGGCGGAAACAACGCCGCTCCACGAAATGCTGGCCACGCTTGCCGTGATGGCAATCAGTGCCACAGTGACAACTGCTTCAACCAGGGTGAAGCCTTGCTTTTTTAGCGAGAAATTCATTGTTACATCCTTGTAGGTAGATCAAGTAATTAACCTCTCACGTCCTGTGATGAGGCATTGAATTATTATATGTCTGAATGCGACCTATAGTTGAGAAAAAGGACAACCATCTGTGGAGATAGCTATTCCATGCCTAGCTTCTTTAATCGATATCGCAGTGCCCGAAAACTGATTCCCAGTCTTTTTGCAGCTGCAGTTTTGTTCCACCGAGTCGCTTCGAGCGCCTTCTCAATCGCTTGTCGCTCAATCTTCTCCAGATACCCCTCCAGATCGATTTCCCCATCGGGCACGGCGATTCCTTCTCCCTCGCCAACCTGGCCTTCAGCAATGATCTGCGAGGCAGAAGCTGCATGCTGAACACCATTCCCAAGATGCAGATCATCAGCATCGATCTGGTCAGCGTCGCACAGTGTGAAAGCCCGCTCCAAGACGTTTTCCAGTTCCCGGACATTGCCCGGAAAGTCATAGCCTTGCAGTCTGTCCACGGCCGCTGGCGTTAACGAGGCAGGGGCACACTCATACTCGTTCGCAATCCGTTCAAGAATGTGATTCGAAAGCAGAGAAATATCATCCGGCCGCTCTCTCAAGGGTGGCACTGCGAGTTCGATCACGTTAATCCGGTAGAAAAGATCTTGTCGGAAACTGCCTTCCTGGACCAGCTCCGGCAGATTCTTGTGGGTGGCGCTCAGTACCCGGATGTCAACGGGCACTTCCTTGGTATCGCCAACCGGTCGCACGGCTTTTTCCTGTATAGCGCGGAGAAGCTTCACCTGCATGGCCAGGGGCAGGTCCGCCACTTCATCAAGGAATAGGGTGCCGCCGTTGGCAGAGCGGAACAGGCCGTCTTTGTTCTCCACGGCCCCGGTAAAGCTGCCTTTCTTGTGGCCGAAGAATTCGCTCTCCATCAACTCCGAGGGAATCGCGCCGCAGTTAACGGCGATGAACGGTCCTTCGCGGCGGGGACCCTGCAGATGGATCATTCTGGCTACCAGCTCCTTGCCGCTGCCAGACTCGCCACTGATAAAGACCGGTGCCTGGCTTCTGGCCAGTTTTCGGGTCTGGTTCCTGAGTTTTCGAATCTCTGGCGATTTGCCCAGCAGCAGGCCTGGCTCGTCGGCTGCATCTTCCGCGTCTGCCTTGGGCTCAGCGAGTTTGAGGGCGCTATTGACCAGCTCCCTTAATCGGGGCAGTTCCACAGGTTTTGAGACGAAATCAAAGGCCCCGGCTTTAAGCGATTCAATCGCGGTATCCATATTGCCGTAGGCTGTGATTACGGCGACAGGCGTGGCGGGAGAATGTTTCTGAATCCACTGCACGAGTTCGATGCCATTGCCGTCTGGCAGGTTCATGTCGGTCAGGCAGAGATGGGTGATGTTCTGTTCCAACAATTTCCGGGCGCTGGTGAGGTCGGGTGCCGTAAGCGTTGTTATGCCCATCCGGGTGAGGGTGATTTCAAGTAACTCCCGGATGTCCGGTTCATCATCAACGATCAGCGCTGTGTATGTGGTCATCTTTTTATCGTCGGTTCCATGTCGTTGTTCGAGCGCCCACTATCCGCGGGCGCCGGTTCAGATCATTCGTCCCGGGTGAGCAAATGTAATGCGAAAACAGCAGCCGGGCTTGTTATCTTCTACCAGAGAAAGATGCGCCTGATTAGCCTCGCACAGTTCCCGGGCCAGATAAAGCCCGAGGCCAGTGCCCGCTTTGTCTGTGGTAAAAAATGGTTCAAAGACAGAGCGCCTGTGTTCCGGCGTGATGCCAGGCCCTTGGTCGCGCACATCGATATAGGCCCGTTCCCCGTCCTCCGTTGCCCCGGCATGGATGCCGATCTTTCGCTGCCCCGAGTGCTGTTCACTGTAGCGTAACCCGTTGTCGCAAAGGTTCACCATCACCTGTTCAATCTGGCTTTTGTCGAATCGGGCTGGCGGCAGTTGCGGATCGATTTTCAGAACGATGTTGGCTGTGGTGCAGTCATCGTCTTGCGTTTGCAGGAAGTCTTCCCGAAATTCCTGGAGCCAGGGAGCCAGTTCGATCAGATCCGCATTGGCCGCCCGGCGCCTTGAAAGATCCAGTACATTCTCGATGATGCCATTTACCCTTCGGGAATGGCGCCGGATGATCTCCAGCATCTGACGGTCGCCGGGTTCCAGATTGGGGGATTCTTCCATGAGTTGCGCCGCGTGGCTGATTGCGCCCAGCGGATTGCGGATTTCATGGGCGATGCCGGCAGTCAGACGGCCCAGTGAAGCCAGTTTCATCTGCTGGGCCTGCTGGGTGACTTTGCTCATGTCTTCGATGAACACGAGGATCTGGTCGCCCCGCTCCTGATCCAGTTGGGTAAAGTTGGCCTGCAGCAGTGGCGAGGTTGGTGAGGGCTGGAACGGCTCAATTCGCTGTGTAGGGTCCTTGAGCCATGCATCCAGACCTTGCTTCAGAGGTTTGGGTAACACGTTTGCGCGCTGGTTAATCGGTACCGAGGTTTTGGGTGCGCCGTACAAGAGTTCTTCCGCGGCCGCGTTGGCAACGCGGATCTGGCCGAAACGGTCCAGTACGAGTATGCCGGTACGCATGCGCTGGATAATCTGCTGATTGATCTGCTCCAATTCGGCAATGCTGCGCGCTCGGCTGCTGGCCAGAGCCTCGCTGCGCATCATTCGGCGCGAAATGCTTTGCAGGACGAAAGCCGCCGCAAAATAAAGGATGCCCAGTGAGCCGGCCCGCACGATATCGTCGGCGGACTCATCCAGCGCAAGCACGGCCCATCCGGATATGCCCAGGGAGCAGATCGCAGCCAGAGCCGCGTAAAAGGTTCCCATGCGACTCGGGGTCAGGATGTTGCCCGCCGCAACAGACACAATCACCAGGTTGGCCAGGCCGTTGGTAATGCCTGTGCTGGCAAGCAGCAGGCCATGCATGATGAGAATATCCAGCAGAATCGATAGCGTTATATGGCGCTGGCTGGGGTGAAATCCGGCGATCAGAAGCAACGCAATAAACGCGTTCAGGCCGAGGTAGGCGGAAACGCCGGCCTGATAATAATCCAGCAGTCGGAAACGCATATCAAAGTTGACGGGATCCACGAATAACAGCGCCACCAGCATCAGGCTTACTACCAGTCGGTAGTGGTTGTAGATCCTGAACAGCTTTGCCTGTTGCATTCCGGACGGTGTCGAAGGGGCCGGGCCGAGCGCTTCGGCCGTTCGTACTGGTGTATCTGCTGCCATGATTTACAGGAATCCGCTGTTGGTCGGAAGAAATCCACGCCTATGCGGGGTTATAATAGCCTTTTCATGGCAATGAGTTACAGGAGCCGATTTATGTCCGTGTCCGGAAACCAGGCAGCGTCCGGGGAGTCTCCCAGAAAATTGCGGGTGGTGATGGCCCAGTTGGATTTCCTGGTGGGCGATATTCCTGGCAATACCGAGCTAGTTCTGGACGCAGCCCGACGGGCATCGTCCGAGCATCAGGCGGACGTGGTGGTGTTCCCGGAGCTTTGCCTGACTGGCTATCCACCTGAAGATTTGCTCTTGCGGCCCAGCATGGAAGTTCGCGTAAATGAGGCGCTGGAAAGGCTGCAGGCGGAAAGGCTGGATTCGGTGATCGTTATCGGTGCTCCCCTTCGCCATGGCGCGCTGCTGTATAACGCGGCGGTGGTTATCGACGGCGGCGAAATTACTGGTCGGTATTTCAAGCGTTTCCCGCCCAACTATCAGGTCTTCGACGAGAAGCGTTACTTTGCCGAGGGCCAAGATGTCCTGACTCTGGATATCCGGGGCGTTCCGGTGGGAATTACTGTGTGTGAGGATCTATGGAAGGAGGGGCCGGTGGAGGACAGCGCCGCTGCAGGTGCTCGTCTCATCCTGAACCTCAATGCCTCGCCCTACGATATCGATAAACAGGCACGCAGGAAGGCGTTGCTTGAGCGGAAGTCCCGGGAGAATCTGGTCAGTATCGTTTACGTGAATCTGGTGGGCGGTCAGGACGAGCTTGTTTTTGACGGTGGCTCCATGGTGTTTGACCATTCCGGAATGCTGACTGCAGAGGCCCCGCAGTTTGGTGAGGGATTATATCCGGTCGACTTTCTGTGCGAGCACCATTGTCAGCCGGTATCCCAGGCCTTGCCGGAAGAGCCTACGCTGGAGGCCAATGTCTACAGCGCCCTGGTGACGGGTGTTCGGGATTACGTCAACAAGAACGGATTCAAATCGGTGGTTCTGGGGCTTTCAGGCGGTATCGACTCGGCAGTGACTCTGGCGGTTGCCGTCGATGCACTGGGCAAGGATCGGGTACGCGCGGTGATGATGCCGTTTCGCTACACCTCCAGCATGAGCCTTGAGGATGCCGAAGCGGAGGCCGTTGCCCTCGACGTGCAGTACGACGTGTTTTCGATTGAGCCGATGTACGACGCCTTCATGGAAACTCTGGCCGGGCCTTTCGAGGGCACCACGCCAGACACGACCGAGGAAAACCTGCAGGCACGTCTGCGCGGCGTCTTGCTAATGTCCCTATCCAACAAGTTTGGTTCGCTGGTGCTGACTACCGGGAACAAGAGCGAGATGGCAGTGGGCTACTCAACGCTTTATGGCGATATGGCGGGCGGCTTTGACGTTCTAAAGGATGTGCCTAAAACCTTGGTGTTCCGTCTGGCCCAATACCGCAACACGCTCTCGGAGGGCGAAGTCATTCCCGAGCGGGTGATTACCCGCCCGCCGTCGGCAGAGCTGGCGCCGGACCAGAAAGATGAAGACAGCCTGCCCGGTTACGATGTGCTCGACCAGATCCTGAATCTGTATGTCGAGCGGGATTTCAGTGCCGATGCGATCGTTGCGGAAGGTTTCGAACGAGTAGATGTCGAGCGGGTTATTCGCCTGGTAGATATCAACGAGTATAAACGCAGGCAGGCACCGATCGGCGTCCGCATTACGGAGCGCGGGTTTGGTAAAGACCGGCGCTATCCGATCACAAATGGCTGGAAAAGCGGGAAGTGACTAGGGGAGTTCGGGGTCAGAAGAAAAACGGGTCAGATGAACAATTCATCTGACCCGTTTTTCTTCTGACCCCATTTTCACTCTTTCAAACTTTACTCGTCGCCCATCAGGCCAAAGGTCACAACGTTCGTCAGTGACCGGTTTTCGCCCTTCAGCAGATCCACCTCAAACTCGCCGTCGGCATTGAAGGCCTCACTCTCCGGAAAGTTGGTGCGCAGCATGGCAATGGCATCCTGCGATCCTTTTCTCAGTTCGAGGAAGCGGAAGGTTTCCGCGAGGATAATCAGAGCCTCTTCGCTAACCGTCGCCGTCGGGTAATTCTCGATGATGTATCTTGCCCGGTTGTTGGCTGCGACATAGGCCTGGCGTTTCACATAGTAGCGGGCCGCGTAGAGTTCCAGTTCGGCCATGCGATTACGCACTGCGATCATCCGCTGGCGGGCATCCGCCACGTACTGGCTGTCCGGATAGCGGTTCAGCAGCTCGGAAAAGTCCCGGAAAGACTGCAACTGCTCGCCGGGATCCCGAGCCGCAACGTCAATCGGGAAGTAGCGCGCGGCAAGCCCGATGTCCAGGTTATAGGAGGCCAGGCCACGCATATAGAGCGCGTAGTCCGCGTGGTCGCTTTGCGGGTTCAGGCGCAGGAAACGGTCGGCGGCCGCACGGGAGCCTTCGAGGTCGAGGTTCTGGTAGCGGGCATAGATCAGGTCAAGCTGGGCCTGCTCTGCGTAGCGACCGAAGGGGTAATAGGTTTCCAGGGCATCCAGATTCTGCTCTGCTTCGTTGAAATTTCCAGAGGTCATGGCCTGGCGGGCATTCTCGTAATAGGTCTTCTCCGGAAGCACTTCTTCCTGCTTGTTGGAGGCGCAGGCGCTGACCAGAACAACCAGTGTGGAAAGTAGCAGCAAACGAAGACCTGATCTCATTCCGGAATCCCGTATAATGTCGATTAATTCAAGGGCAGTCATTGTAGCGGGGAAGTGGCTCCATGTGCAGAGCAATCCCCGCTGTTTCAAATAATCTGACCGAAACGTAACACACACAGGCCCTGGGGGGCTTAATGTCATCTGAAAAACGAATCCTCGCCAACTTTGTTGTGCCGCCGGAATTGAGCGACAAGCGCCTGGATCAGGCCGCAGCAGAGCTGATGCCCGAACACTCCCGTTCCCGCCTGCAATCCTGGATCAAAAGCGGCGCGCTAACAGTAAATGGCGAGGTGCGAAAGCCTCGGGACAAAGTGATGCTGGACGATCGCCTGGCGCTGGATGCCGAGCCTGAAGCTCAGGTGAGCTGGCAGGCCGAGGAAATCTCCCTTGATATCGTCTATGAGGACGAGCACTTGTTGGTCATCAACAAGCCCGCGGGCCTGGTGGTGCACCCGGCGGCCGGCCATGCCGATGGAACCCTGGTCAATGCCCTGCTGAACTACGCACCGGAGGTCGAGAACCTGCCGAGGGCGGGTATCGTACACCGCCTCGACAAAGACACCTCCGGCATTATGGTCGTGGCCCGCAGCCTGATTGCGCATACGTCCCTGGTCGATCAGTTGCAAACCCGAACCATGGGTCGCGAGTATGAGGCCGTCGTTGTTGGCACCCTCACCGGTGGTGCAACGGTTGATGCGCCCATCGGCCGGCATCCTCGGGAGCGCAAGAAAATGGCGGTCGTCGCCTCCGGCAAACCGGCGGTCACCCATTATCGCCTGGTGGAACGTTTTGCCGCCCACACTCACGTCCGCTGCAAACTGGAAAGCGGCCGAACCCATCAGATCCGGGTTCATATGGCCCATGTAAAACACCCGCTGGTCGGAGATCCGCTCTATGGAGGTCGGCTGAGACTGCCCAAGGGAACCACTGACGAGCTTAGAGAGGCCCTCTCGGCGTTCAACCGTCAGGCCCTCCACGCCCGGCAATTGACCCTGGAACACCCGGAAACCGGTGAAATCCTGACCTGGGAGGTTCCCTTGCCTGAGGATATGGTTGCGTTGATTGAAGCTCTGCGCAAACACGCCCGGGAGCTGGAAACCCGTGACTATTGAAAGTGACGCCCTGAAACCGGACTGGCCTGCGCCCGACAGAGTGCGGGCGATCAGCACAACCCGCGCCGGTGGCGTCAGCGGTCGACCCTGGAACAGTCTTAACCTCGGTGTTCACGTCGAAGACGACCCGGATCATGTGCGACAGAATCGACGAAGACTCGCCGAGTCCACAGGGCTGAAAAGCGAGCAGATCGGTTGGCTCAATCAGGTGCACGGTATCGATGTTGTCGAACTGACCCCTGATAACGTCGGACAAATCGCCAAGGCTGACGCCAGCTACACCCGTCATCCGGGCATCGCCTGCGCCATCCTTACTGCTGACTGCCTGCCCGTTATCCTTGCCGATCGCGAAGGAACAGTTGTTGGCGCCGCCCACTGTGGCTGGCGAAGCCTGTGTGGCGGTGTTATCGAGAACCTGGTGAGCAAGATGGCCGTTGCGCCCGAAGCTCTGCAAGCCTGGCTCGGCCCGGCCATCGGTCCGGACAGCTTCGAGGTCGGCCCGGAAGTGCGTGAAGCCTTCCTTGACCATGATCCCAAAGCGGTCCACGCCTTCACAGCCGAAGGTGCTCGGCCGGGTCATTTCATGGCAGATATCTATGCCCTTGCCACTTTGAGGCTAAATCATCTCGGTGTTTCCAACGTGACTGGCGGTGCCCTGTGTACCGTTCAGGATTCAGATCGGTTTTTTTCATACCGCAGGGATGGCCAAACAGGGCGGATGGCCACGCTGGTCTGGCTAACAAGCTAAGTGGCCAACTTGAAGTGGCCGTGGCAAGGCGGTTGCTGAAAAGTCCGGTGGCTGGTGCGAGGCTGCTTTCCAGAACTGTCTGCAGCATGGATGCTGCAGCCAAGCCTACACGGATGTATTCACGGCGTGTTCTGGAAAGCAGCCTCGCGCCAGCCTCGCACCCAGCACCAAACTCAAACCTGACGGCCGTCAATTTTCTGACGAATACACCGAGCCTCCGCTTGAAGTCCCTCTACTTGCCCCTACATTAACTGTCAAAGCAATCGAATATCCGCCACCCACGGCACCATGGTATTCGCAGAAATTTGGGGAAAGTACACATGAGAATCGACAAGCTGACTAGCAAGCTGCAGACCGCCCTCGCGGACGCACAGTCCATCGCGGTCGGAAAGGATCACAATTTCATTGAGCCGGTGCACCTGATGCAGGCACTGCTTGATCAGGAAGGCAGCGCCATCAAGCCTCTGCTCAAGCAGGCTGGCGCAGAGCCCGGACGCATTCGCCAGGCGATCGCCCGGGAAATCGAAAACCTGCCGGAAGTGCAGGGATCGGCCGGCGACGTCTCTATGTCCAATGACATGGGCCGCCTGTTCAACATTGCCGACAAGCTCGCCCAGAAGCGCAAAGACCAGTACATCTCCAGTGAGCTCATGTTGCTGGCCGCCCTGGAAGACCGGGGTACACTGGGCCGGGTACTCAGGGAGCAGGGTGTTGATAAAGCTGCCCTGGAAAAGGCCATTGACGACGTTCGCGGAGGTGAAGCCGTCAACGACGCCAGCGCCGAAGAAAACCGTCAGGCTCTGTCCAAATACACCATCGACCTTACCGAGCGAGCGGAGGCCGGCAAGCTGGACCCGGTGATTGGCCGCGATGATGAAATTCGCCGCACCATTCAGGTATTGCAGCGCCGCCGGAAGAACAACCCGGTCCTCATCGGTGAGCCCGGCGTTGGTAAAACCGCCATCGTCGAAGGGCTGGCCCAGCGTATCGTCAACGGCGAGGTGCCAGATGGCCTCAAGGACAAGAAAGTCCTGTCACTCGATATGGGTGCCCTTATTGCCGGCGCCAAGTTCCGGGGTGAGTTTGAAGAACGCCTGAAAGCTGTTCTGAACGAACTGTCCAAACAGGAAGGTCAGATCATCCTGTTCATAGACGAGATCCACACCATGGTTGGTGCCGGCAAGGCCGAAGGCTCCATGGATGCCGGTAATATGCTCAAGCCGGCGCTCGCTCGTGGCGAGCTGCACTGCGTGGGCGCGACCACCCTTGATGAATACCGTGAAAACATCGAAAAAGACGCCGCTCTTGAGCGTCGCTTCCAGAAAGTACTGGTGAGCGAACCCAGTGAGGAAGACACCATCGCTATCCTGCGGGGCCTGAAAGAGCGTTATGAGGTTCACCACGGGGTTGAGGTGACAGATGGCGCCATCATCGCCGCCGCCAAGCTTTCTCATCGTTATATTGCCGACCGTCAGCTGCCGGACAAGGCCATTGATCTGGTAGACGAGGCAGCTTCCCAGATTCGTATGGAAATGGATTCCAAGCCTGAACCCCTGGATCGCCTTGAGCGTCGCCTGATTCAGCTAAAAATCGAGCGCGAGGCTCTGAAGAAAGAGACTGACCCGGCCTCGAAAAAGCGCTTGTCCGAGCTGTCCGACGTGATCACCGGTGTCGAGCGTGAATACGCCGATCTGGAAGAGGTCTGGAATACCGAAAAGGCCGCTCTGCATGGTTCCCAGAAGATCAAGAGCCGTCTGGAACAGGCCCGCATCGATCTGGAGAATGCCCGTCGTGCCGGTGATCTCGGTAAGATGTCCGAGCTCCAGTACGGGCAGATTCCTGAGCTGGAGCGTCAACTGGATATGGCCAGCCAGGCAGAAATGATGGAGATGAAGCTGCTTCGCAACCGGGTAACCGACGAGGAAATCGCCGAGATTGTCTCCAAGTGGACCGGCATCCCGGTGTCCAAGATGCTCGAAGGCGAGCGCGATAAGCTGATGCGCATGGAAGAAGCGCTCCATGGTCGGGTTATCGGCCAGGATGAGGCAGTTGAAGCCGTGTCCAACGCCGTGCGCCGTTCGCGGGCGGGGCTGTCCGATCCCAATCGCCCCAACGGTTCGTTTTTGTTCCTCGGCCCGACCGGTGTGGGTAAAACCGAGCTTTGCAAGGCCCTGGCGTCCTTTCTGTTCGATACCGAGGAAGCCATGGTTCGCATCGATATGTCCGAGTTCATGGAGAAGCATTCCGTGGCCCGCCTGATCGGTGCGCCTCCGGGCTATGTCGGCTACGAGGAAGGTGGTTACCTCACTGAAGCGGTTCGTCGCAGGCCGTATTCCGTGTTGTTGCTGGATGAGGTGGAGAAAGCCCATCCGGATGTTTTCAACATTCTTTTGCAGGTACTTGAGGATGGTCGCCTGACGGACGGGCAGGGCAGGACCGTCGACTTCCGGAACACGGTCATTGTCATGACTTCAAACCTCGGCTCGGACATCATCCAGCAGAAAGCCGGCGAGGAGAACTACGAGGTCATGAAGAATGCCGTCATGGAAGTCGTCGGCACTCATTTCCGCCCCGAGTTCATCAACCGCGTGGATGAAGTGGTGGTGTTCCACCCGCTGGCGGAGAGTCAGATCCAGGGCATTGCCCGGATTCAGATCGAGTCTCTGAGCAAGCGCCTGAAAGAACAGGATATGAAGCTGGAGCTGGATGACGCTGCGATGGAGTTGCTGGCCGAAGTCGGGTACGACCCGGTATATGGCGCGCGTCCTCTGAAGCGGGCTATTCAGCGAATGATCGAGAATCCGCTGGCTCAGCGTTTGCTAAAGGGAGAGTTTGTGCCGGGGGATGTCATCAAGGGTACGGTGGAGGACCACCACCTGGCATTCGCCAAGGCTTGAGCTTGAAACCGGGGTCAGATGAAGGCTTTCATCTGACCCCTTTTTTTCTTCTTACTGTTCTTCCGGTCCGCAGTTCTCTTCCGCAATCCGCTCAAATTCTGCCCGCTTTTCGGCAATTTCCTCTGGGCTGAGGTAGCGTTGCTCGCCATTTTCTTCAATGCGGATTCGTGCGTTACGGTCAATCATGTCGAGGTTGGAGCGTGCGGTCGCGCAGTTCGCCTCCCGCTGTTTTCTGCGGGCCTCCTCAACTGCCGTTTCCTGGCGCTGTGCCGCCTGCTCAGTCTGCTGTTCCTGCATATTCTGCAGACGCTCCTGTGGGCTCTGCCGGTTGCCGGAAGCATCGGTAGAAGTGCCGGAACGCACATTGACCCGCTCGGCCTTCGAGCCAGTGGGCTGTCGGTCGCCAAAGTGGGTAACTCCGTTTTCATCGGTCCATTTATAGACAGAGGCGCTCGTGGCGACACCTGGTACAACGGCCAGCAATAAGGTCAGCGTCAGGATTTTTCTGTTCATGGCTCAACTCGCGTATGTTCACTGCTCCCGGGCAGGCAGACAACCTGGATAGACCGGGCCCGTTTTTTCTCATTTCAGTATTGCCTATCATGCCATCGCTATTGCGGATTTTCTTCTGTCTGGTTCAAATCTTTGTATCGGATTTGTTCCAAGTAAGGCAGACCTTCGGCCAGTATAGGCACAGAAACCTGCAGCGGCTATTGACAGGGAGTTTCGCGCTGTCAGAATTACCGATTGCCTGAAGACTGGGGTCAATACGGCAGGCAATCCCGAGCGAGTATCCCCCATCAATTACCACACTGAACGCGCCGCGCATCCGTCGCGGGATGGTTGTTGCTTACGTGCAACCCGTTGATTGGCCGTTCTCCGCAACCCTCAGGAGGGCGGCTGGCCAGGAGACAACCTCTTAACAAGGTGTGGAGGAGCAGCCGGTTCCGCTTTCAAAAGAAGCATGGACACCGTGAATCCAGGCAACCGGGAGCCTTCCCGGCTCATTCACTCGTAGAAGAGGGTAGAAAATCGTGGAGTTATTGTCTGGCGCCGATATGCTGATCCGGTCCCTTCAAGATGAAGGCATCGAATACATATACGGCTATCCGGGTGGTGCAGCCCTTCATATTTATGATGCGCTGTTCAGGCAGGACAAAGTCAAGCACATTCTGGTAAGGCACGAGCAGGCGGCGGTCCACATGGCCGACGGTTATGCCCGCGCGACCGGAAAACCAGGTACCGTACTGGTGACCTCGGGTCCTGGAGCCACCAACACCATCACTGGCATTGCCACCGCGTTCATGGATTCCATTCCCATGGTGGTTCTGTGCGGCCAGGTTGCGTCCACCCTCATCGGCGAGGACGCGTTCCAGGAAACCGATATGATGGGTGTCTCCCGTCCGGTGGTTAAGCACAACCTCAGTGTCCGTCATCCCGAGGAAATCCCGGAGATTATCCGCAAGGCATATTACATTGCCGCGACCGGTCGCCCCGGTCCTGTGGTCGTGGATATTCCCAAGGATATGACCACGCCGAACGAGCGTTACGAGTACGCCTATCCCAAGAAGGTCAAACTGCGCTCCTACAACCCCGCTATTCGCGGCCATGCCGGTCAGATCAAGAAAGCGGTCGACATGATGCTGGCGGCGAAGCGCCCAATTATCTACGCAGGTGGTGGGGTTGTTCTGGGCAAGGCATCGGATCAGCTGACCGAGCTGGTAAGGCTGCTGGGCTATCCGATCACCAATACCCTGATGGGCATTGGCTGTTACCCGGCCAGTGATAAGCAGCACCTCGGCTGGCTTGGCATGCACGGCACCTACGAAGCCAACATGGCTATGCACCACTCGGATCTCATTCTCTGCGTGGGAGCCCGGTTTGACGATCGGGTTACCAACGCTACCGAGAAGTTCTGTCCTGGCGCGCGCATCATCCATATCGACATCGACCCGGCCTCGATTTCCAAAACGGTGGATGCCGATGTGCCCATCGTTGGCCCGGTCGACGCCGTGCTCAAGGAAATGCTGTCGCTGGTGAAGGAAGCCAAGGAAAAGCCGGACGCGGACGCAATCGCTTCCTGGTGGAAGCAGATCGACGAGTGGCGGGCATTCCATGGCATGCGCTATGAGACCAGCCCGGATGTGATCAAGCCCCAGGAAGTCATTGAAATGCTGTGTCGCTTGACCAACGGCGAAGCTTTCGTGACTTCCGATGTTGGTCAACATCAGATGTTCGCGGCCCAGTACTACAAGTTCGATAAGCCCAACCGCTGGATCAATTCCGGTGGTCTCGGCACCATGGGCTTCGGTCTGCCGGCGGCCATGGGGGTCAAACTGACCCATCCGGACGACGAAGTGCTGTGCATTACCGGTGAGGGCAGTATCCAGATGAACATTCAGGAGCTGTCGACCTGCAAGCAGTACAATCTGCCGGTCAAGATCATCAACCTGAATAACCAGGCTCTGGGTATGGTCAAGCAATGGCAGGACATGAACTACGAGTCCCGCCATGCCGAGTCCTACATGGAATCCCTGCCCGACTTCATCAAGCTGGCGGAAGCCTACGGCCACAAGGGTGTCCGGATTGAGAAGAAGGAAGATCTGGAGACCAAACTGAAAGAAGTGCTGGCCATGAAAGACGAGCTGGTATTCGTGGATATCTACGTGGATCGCTTTGAGCACGTGTATCCGATGCAGGTTGCCCGGGGTTCCATGAAAGATATGTGGCTCAGCAAGACGGAGAGGGTCTGATCATGCGTCGAATCATTTCTGTTTTGCTTGAAAACGAACCTGGCGCCCTGTCGCGGGTGGTGGGTCTGTTTTCCCAGCGCAATTACAACATCGAAACACTCACCGTGGCGCCAACCGAGGACGAGACGTTGTCCCGTCTGACGGTGACCACCACGGGTTCTGACAAGGTGATCGAACAGATCACCAAACAACTGAACAAGCTGATTGAAGTCGTCAAGCTGGTGGATCTCACCGAAGGCGCCCATATCGAACGCGAACTGATGCTGGTCAAACTGAAAGCCACGGGTTCCCAGCGTGCCGAGATCAAGCGTACGGTGGACATTTTCCGAGGTCAGATCGTGGATGTGACCAGTTCCGTTTACACGGTTCAGTTGGCAGGTGACAGCGAAAAGCTGGACGGCTTTATTCAGGCTGTTGGCACGTCGGGCGTATTGGAAGTGGTGCGTAGCGGTGTATCCGGTATCGCCCGGGGCGAGAAGGTGCTCAGCCTTTAACGATTTCAAACAGGGTTTGAACAATATGGCTCTTCGGGGCCATCACAAATAACAGAGGTTTCTCATGCAGGTTTACTACGATAAGGATTGCGATCTTTCCATCATCCAGGGCAAGAAAGTTGCCATCATTGGTTTCGGCTCCCAGGGCCACGCTCACGCGTGCAACCTGAAAGAGTCCGGCGTTGACGTGACCGTGGGCCTGCGCCCGGGTTCTTCTTCCATCGCCAAGGCGGAAGCCTACGGTCTGAAGACCAGCGACGTGCCGTCTGCCGTTGCCGCCGCCGACGTTGTTATGGTTCTGACTCCGGACGAATACCAGGCCCAGTTGTACAAGGCGGAAATCGAGCCGAATCTGCAGCAAGGCGCCACCCTAGCGTTCGCCCACGGCTTTGCCATCCACTACAACCAGATCGTTCCGCGTAAGGATCTGGACGTCATCATGATTGCTCCGAAGGCACCGGGCCACACCGTGCGCACCGAGTTCGCCAACGGTGGTGGTATTCCTGACCTGATCGCTATCTTCCAGGATTCCTCCGGCAACGCCAAGAATCTGGCTCTGTCCTACGCCAGCGGTATCGGTGGCGGCCGTACCGGCATCATCGAGACCACGTTCAAGGATGAGACCGAAACCGATCTGTTCGGTGAGCAGGCCGTTCTCTGCGGTGGTACCGTGGAGCTGGTTAAAGCGGCGTTCGAAACGCTCGTGGACGGCGGTTATGAGCCGGAAATGGCGTACTTCGAGTGTCTGCACGAGCTGAAGCTGATCGTGGACCTCATGTACGAAGGTGGTATCGCCAACATGAACTACTCCATTTCCAACAACGCGGAGTACGGTGAGTATGTGACTGGCCCGGAAATCATCAATGAGCAGTCCCGTGAAGCGATGCGTAACGCACTGAAGCGCATCCAGAGCGGCGAGTACGCCAAGATGTTTATCTCTGAAGGCGCTCTGAACTATCCGTCCATGACGGCGCGTCGTCGCCAGAACGCTGCCCACGAAATCGAAGTGGTTGGTGAAAAACTGCGTGGCATGATGCCCTGGATCTCCGCGAACAAGATCGTGGATAAGGACAAAAACTAAGCGGAATTCCGCTTGGTTTTGAAAAACGCGGCCCGGGTGGCCGCGTTTTTCGTATATACTCCGCCCAAACGCTTTCCGGAGTAATGGGAATGACTGAAGAAAGAAAATCCGCCGACGGCAAGCAAGACCCGGACTATGAAGTCGAGGCCGGGGAAGTAGTTGAAGAAGAGCTGGTAGGAGGTGCGCCCGTGCGCCGCAAGGGCATATACCTGCTTCCCAATGCGCTCACAACCGCTTCGCTGTTCTCAGGTTTCTACGCCATTGTTTCTGCCGCCAACGGCGTCTTTGACAATGCCGCCATCGCTATTTTTGTGTCGATGATTCTGGACGGTCTCGACGGCCGTGTCGCCCGGATGACCAATACCCAGAGTAAATTCGGTGAAGAGTACGACAGTCTGGCCGACATGGTGGCCTTCGGTGTCGCCCCCGGCCTGGTAGCCTTTTTCTGGTCACTGAACGCCTTCGACAAGGTTGGTTGGGCCATCACCTTTATCTACGTGGCTGGCGCCGCCTTGCGCCTGGCACGGTTCAATACCCAGATTGGCTCGGTCGATAAGAAGTTCTTTGTCGGCTTGCCGAGTCCGGCTGCGGCTGCTTGTGTCGCGGGCCTGGTCTGGTGTTTCCATCTTTTCGAGCCGTCTACCTGGCTCACCTTGTTGACCATGTTTGTGGTCGGAGGCGCCGGTGTTTTGATGGTGAGCAATATTCTGTACCGCAGTTTCAAGGATCTGGACCTGCGTGGCCGTGTACCGTTTGCCGCCATTCTGCTCGTGGTGCTGGTTTTTGTTGTGATCGCGCTGGATCCTGCGACCGTATTGTTTACTGGATTTCTGATATACGCGTTGTCCGGCCCTGTTCGTGCGCTTTTCCGTGGCAAGCCACGGAAAGCTCCAGGCGCCGCTGACTGAGCACCCCCTCCGGGCCTCCTCAGTGAGGTCCGGGAATTTTCAACACAGTCTCCGGTCAACGCCTTTGCTGGCTGATGCCCTGACGGAGACTTTCCATGTTCATCAAGAAACGCCCTTCCTGGGCTTTGCCCCATGCTGAAGTTACGCCCGAGTCTGTTTATCTGAACCGCCGTCAATTTATGTCCGGCACCCTGGCTGTGGCGGCAGGCCTTTCAGTGCCCGGTCTGTTGTCGGCAGCGAAGCTGCCTGTCCCGGGAGAAGCGCTGGATTTTGTTCCGATGCCCGGCTTTTCCACCGACGAGGAAAAAACCCCTTTTGAGGACGTAACCCGCTACAACAACTTTTACGAGTTCGGTACTGGAAAAGGGGATCCGGCGAAGTACGCCGATGAGATGACCGTTGATCCCTGGTCCGTGGTTGTTGAAGGCGAATGTGATCGGCCCGGTAAGTATGCGTTGGAAGATCTGCTGAAACCTCACGAGTATCAGGAACGGGTGTATCGGCTTCGTTGTGTTGAGGCCTGGTCGATGGTGATTCCCTGGATCGGGATCCCCTTGGCCGATATTCTCAAGCGGCTCGAACCGACTTCCAGGGCGAAGTACGTCTATTTCGAGACCCTCTATGATCCGGAGCAGATGCGAGGTCAGCGCTCGCTGTTCAGCACCATCGACTGGCCTTATCAGGAAGGTCTTCGCATGGACGAGGCAATGAACGAGTTAAGCTTCCTGGCTGTTGGGCTCTACGGCAAGACCATGCCAAATCAGAATGGCGCGCCTATCCGGCTGGTCGTGCCTTGGAAGTACGGATTCAAGAGCATCAAGTCGATCGTCAAGATCCGCTTTCAGGAGGAGCGCCCCAAGACTACCTGGGAAATGCTTGCGCCTCAGGAGTATGGCTTCTATGCCAACGTGAACCCTGAAGTTGACCATCCGAGGTGGAGCCAGAAGCAGGAGCGCAGGCTGCCCTCTGGCTTGCTCTCTCCCAACTACATGGAAACCGTCAAGTTCAATGGCTATGGAGAACAGGTTGCCGATCTGTATAAGGGCATGGATTTGAGCAAGTTCTATTAATGAATGAGAAGCGTGTGCTGAAGCAACCGGGGTTTGTGCTGGCGTTTCGCCTGCTGGTAGCGCTGCTCGCCAGCGTTCCCCTGTTGGTGCTGATTGCCAGCATTGCCAGCCAGTCCCTGGGCCCGGATCCCGGGCAAGAAGTAACAGAGTCGCTGGGCATCGCGGCATTTCAGTTATTGATTGCTACCTTATGCATGACACCGCTCAAGCGTTGGACAGGGTGGGGAGCGTGGATTCGAGTCCGCCGGATGCTTGGCCTGTTTGCGTTCTTTTATGCGGTGTTGCATGTATTGGCGTTTCTTCAGTTCATTCTTGGCTGGAGCGATCTATGGGCCACGTTCACCAAGCGGCCATATATCCTGGCGGGGGCGGTGTCTTTCCTTATGCTTGTGCCACTGGCGTTAACCTCAACAAAGGGGATGATGAGATGGATGGGCCGGCAATGGAAAGGCTTGCATAAGCTGGTGTACCCGATTGCGATAGCGGCATGGGTTCATTTTATCTGGCAGTCCCGCAGTGACGTCGGAGAAATGGTGGTGTACGGCCTGATAATCGCTGTTCTGCTGGCGCTTCGTTGGAAATGGAGCGGGAGTCGAGCGCTGATTCCGTTTGTCAGAGGCTGATTTTGAGTAAAAAGAATACGATGTGATCACTGACTGATCAGTCGGATACGTGGAAACCGATACCGCTATAAATTAATTCAAAAACCTCGTTGACAGTTTTCCTGACGCCTGTAGAATGCGCACCACTTCTGAGGGACAAGCCGCTTACAGCGGTTTTCCAGGCAGAAGTAACCGTTTGAAAGTACTGAAGAAAATGAGTTTTAAAATTCTTCAGATTAACGGTTGACAAGGCGGCGTAACGATGTAGAATACGCGGCCTTGATTGAGCAACAGCTCAAACGCTCTTTAAAAAGTTGACCAAGTAATTCGTGTGGGCGCTGGCCGAGGTATTTCGGATACGAAATATCAGGACAGTGACTCGTCGAAATTGAGTTTTGTCTTGAGCAAGAATAGAGAATCTTCGGATTCTTGTATGATTTAAACTGAAGAGTTTGATCATGGCTCAGATTGAACGCTGGCGGCAGGCTTAACACATGCAAGTCGAGCGGTAACAGATCTAGCTTGCTAGATGCTGACGAGCGGCGGACGGGTGAGTAATGCATAGGAAACTGCCCAGTAGTGGGGGATAGCCCGGGGAAACCCGGATTAATACCGCGTACGCCCTTCGGGGGAAAGCAGGGGATCTTCGGACCTTGCGCTATTGGATGTGCCTATGTCGGATTAGCTAGTTGGTAGGGTAAAGGCCTACCAAGGCGACGATCCGTAGCTGGTCTGAGAGGATGATCAGCCACATCGGGACTGAGACACGGCCCGAACTCCTACGGGAGGCAGCAGTGGGGAATATTGGACAATGGGGGCAACCCTGATCCAGCCATGCCGCGTGTGTGAAGAAGGCTTTCGGGTTGTAAAGCACTTTCAGTGAGGAGGAAAACTCTGCGACTAATACTCGTAGGGCTTGACGTTACTCACAGAAGAAGCACCGGCTAACTCCGTGCCAGCAGCCGCGGTAATACGGAGGGTGCAAGCGTTAATCGGAATTACTGGGCGTAAAGCGCGCGTAGGTGGTTTGATAAGCGAGATGTGAAAGCCCCGGGCTTAACCTGGGAACGGCATTTCGAACTGTCAGGCTAGAGTATGGTAGAGGGTAGTGGAATTTCCTGTGTAGCGGTGAAATGCGTAGATATAGGAAGGAACACCAGTGGCGAAGGCGGCTACCTGGACCAATACTGACACTGAGGTGCGAAAGCGTGGGGAGCAAACAGGATTAGATACCCTGGTAGTCCACGCCGTAAACGATGTCTACTAGCCGTTGGGACTCTTGAAGTCTTAGTGGCGCAGCTAACGCACTAAGTAGACCGCCTGGGGAGTACGGCCGCAAGGTTAAAACTCAAATGAATTGACGGGGGCCCGCACAAGCGGTGGAGCATGTGGTTTAATTCGACGCAACGCGAAGAACCTTACCTGGCCTTGACATGCAGAGAACTTTCCAGAGATGGATTGGTGCCTTCGGGAACTCTGACACAGGTGCTGCATGGCCGTCGTCAGCTCGTGTCGTGAGATGTTGGGTTAAGTCCCGTAACGAGCGCAACCCCTATCCCTAGTTGCTAGCAGTTCGGCTGAGAACTCTAGGGAGACTGCCGGTGACAAACCGGAGGAAGGTGGGGATGACGTCAGGTCATCATGGCCCTTACGGCCAGGGCTACACACGTGCTACAATGGTGCGCACAGAGGGCTGCAAACCCGCGAGGGGGAGCCAATCTCACAAAACGCATCGTAGTCCGGATCGCAGTCTGCAACTCGACTGCGTGAAGTCGGAATCGCTAGTAATCGTGAATCAGAATGTCACGGTGAATACGTTCCCGGGCCTTGTACACACCGCCCGTCACACCATGGGAGTGGATTGCACCAGAAGTGGTTAGTCTAACCTTCGGGAGGACGATCACCACGGTGTGGTTCATGACTGGGGTGAAGTCGTAACAAGGTAGCCGTAGGGGAACCTGCGGCTGGATCACCTCCTTAAACGAAGCCGAATGCTTCGGTCAGAGTCCACACGAATTACTTGGTTAGCTGAATAAAGAGAGCAGATGGGTCGTTGCAGGCCCGTGTTTTTGGGTCTGTAGCTCAGGTGGTTAGAGCGCACCCCTGATAAGGGTGAGGTCGGTGGTTCAAGTCCACCCAGACCCACCAGAATTATCCAGCTCGTCGTTGTCGAAGCACTTGCATAGCAGGCTATGCGGCGCACTTCGACGCCTAGATCTGAATAATTCCTGGCAGCTTAATTGGGGCTGTAGCTCAGTTGGGAGAGCGCCTGCCTTGCACGCAGGAGGTCAGCGGTTCGATCCCGCTCAGCTCCACCAAAAAAGCCTGAACGATCGATGCGTTTATAACTGACTAACTTCGGTTAGCAGTGTACAGAAACAAGCTTTTCAGTTGTGTGACTCGATTAAGAGTTGTCGCTGAAGATCTTCTTTCTGATCACTGGGTCAGATTTGCTCTTTAACAAATTGGACGAGATAGAACACGATTGATGGATTCCATTATCTCCGGAATTCATTGATCAGAGTGATAACGATTTCAAGCGTTATCCGGTGTTGTCGTTGAAGTGGTTGTTCTATTACTTCAAGTGGCTGTCTCGAAGAAACCTCTGAATCAGGCTTGCCTGGTGATGGGTGTTAATTCGTGATCAGTTGTCTTGGGGTTATATAGTCAAGCAACTAAGCGCATACGGTGGATGCCTTGGCAGTCAGAGGCGATGAAAGACGTGGAAGCCTGCGATAAGGTTCGGGGAGCTGGCAAACAAGCTGTGATCCGGGCATTTCTGAATGGGGAAACCCACCGACTTTCGGGTCGGTATCTTGCACTGAATACATAGGTGTAAGAGGCGAACCGGGGGAACTGAAACATCTAAGTACCCCGAGGAAAAGAAATCAACCGAGATTCCCTAAGTAGCGGCGAGCGAACGGGGATTAGCCCTTAAGCTAGACAACTGGTAGGAGAAGGCTCTGGAAAGTGCCGCCATAGTGGGTGATAGCCCCGTATCCGAAACCTGAGTTTAGTGAAATCGAGTAGGACGGGACACGTGATATCCTGTCTGAACATGGGGGGACCATCCTCCAAGGCTAAATACTCCTGACTGACCGATAGTGAACCAGTACCGTGAGGGAAAGGCGAAAAGAACCCCTGTGAGGGGAGTGAAATAGATCCTGAAACCGTATGCGTACAAGCAGTCGGAGCGGACTTGTTCCGTGACGGCGTACCTTTTGTATAATGGGTCAGCGACTTATGTTCAGTGGCGAGGTTAACCGTTTAGGGGAGCCGTAGGGAAACCGAGTCTGAATAGGGCGATTTAGTCGCTGGGCATAGACCCGAAACCGGGCGATCTATCCATGAGCAGGTTGAAGGTTGAGTAACATCAACTGGAGGACCGAACCCACTGTCGTTGAAAAGCCAGGGGATGACTTGTGGATCGGAGTGAAAGGCTAATCAAGCCCGGAGATAGCTGGTTCTCCCCGAAAGCTATTTAGGTAGCGCCTCGGACGAATACCACAGGGGGTAGAGCACTGTTTCGGCTAGGGGGTCATCCCGACTTACCAACCCGATGCAAACTCCGAATACCTGTGAGTACTATCCGGGAGACACACGGCGGGTGCTAACGTCCGTCGTGAAGAGGGAAACAACCCAGACCGCCAGCTAAGGTCCCCAAGTACCAGTTAAGTGGGAAACGATGTGGGAAGGCTCAGACAGCTAGGAGGTTGGCTTAGAAGCAGCCATCCTTTAAAGAAAGCGTAATAGCTCACTAGTCGAGTCGGCCTGCGCGGAAGATGTAACGGGGCTCAAACTGGTCACCGAAGCTGCGGCTGCATACTTTGTATGCGGGGTAGGGGAGCGTTCTGTAAGCCTGCGAAGGTGTGTTGAGAAGCATGCTGGAGGTATCAGAAGTGCGAATGCTGACATGAGTAACGACAATGCGGGTGAAAAACCCGCACGCCGGAAGACCAAGGGTTCCTGCGCAACGCTAATCGGCGCAGGGTGAGTCGGCCCCTAAGGCGAGACCGAAAGGTGTAGTCGATGGGAAACGGGTTAATATTCCCGTACCTTGGATAGCTGCGATGGAGAGACGGAGAAGGCTAGGTGAGCCGGGCGACGGTTGTCCCGGTTTAAGCGAGTAGGGAGTGGACTTAGGCAAATCCGGGTCCACAATCTCGAGACGCGACGACGACTGCTCCTAGAGCGGGAAGTCATTGATGCCATGCTTCCAGGAAAATCTTCTAAGCTTCAGGCTATTCGAGACCGTACCCCAAACCGACACAGGTGGTCAGGTAGAGAATACCAAGGCGCTTGAGAGAACTCGGGTAAAGGAACTAGGCAAAATGGTGCCGTAACTTCGGGAGAAGGCACGCTGGTGTTAGGTGATACCCCTGCGGGTGGAGCTGAAGCCAGTCGAAGATACCAGGCCCCTGCGACTGTTTATTAAAAACACAGCACTGTGCAAACACGAAAGTGGACGTATACGGTGTGACGCCTGCCCGGTGCCGGAAGGTTAATTGATGGGGTTAGCGCTTGCGCGAAGCTCTTGATCGAAGCCCCGGTAAACGGCGGCCGTAACTATAACGGTCCTAAGGTAGCGAAATTCCTTGTCGGGTAAGTTCCGACCTGCACGAATGGCGTAACGATGGGGGCGCTGTCTCTACCCGAGACTCAGTGAAATTGAAATCGCCGTGAAGATGCGGTGTATCCGCGGCTAGACGGAAAGACCCCGTGAACCTTTACTATAGCTTCACAGTGAACTTTGAGCATGTTTGTGTAGGATAGCTGGGAGGCTTTGAAGTGGGAACGCCAGTTCTCATGGAGCCAACCTTGAAATACCAGCCTGACATGTTTGAGGTTCTAACTTGGTCCCCTTATCGGGGATGAGGACACTGTGTGGTGGGTAGTTTGACTGGGGCGGTCTCCTCCCAAAGCGTAACGGAGGAGCACAAAGGTGGGCTAAGCATGGTCGGACATCATGCGGTTAGTGTAATGGCACAAGCCCGCTTAACTGCGAGACAGACACGTCGAGCAGGTACGAAAGTAGGTCATAGTGATCCGGTGGTTCTGTATGGAAGGGCCATCGCTCAACGGATAAAAGGTACTCCGGGGATAACAGGCTGATACCGCCCAAGAGTTCACATCGACGGCGGTGTTTGGCACCTCGATGTCGGCTCATCACATCCTGGGGCTGAAGCCGGTCCCAAGGGTATGGCTGTTCGCCATTTAAAGTGGTACGCGAGCTGGGTTTAGAACGTCGTGAGACAGTTCGGTCCCTATCTGCCGTGGACGTTGGAGATTTGAGGAAAGCTGCTCCTAGTACGAGAGGACCGGAGTGGACGAACCTCTGGTGTTCGGGTTGTCACGCCAGTGGCATTGCCCGGTAGCTATGTTCGGACAGGATAACCGCTGAAAGCATCTAAGCGGGAAGCCCCTTCCAAGATGAGATCTCCCTGGACCCTTGAGGTCCCTGAAGAGCCGTTCAAGACCAGGACGTTGATAGGTCGGGTGTGTAAGCGCTGCGAGGCGTTGAGCTAACCGATACTAATTGCTCGTGCGGCTTGACTATATAACACCCAAGACAATTGCGGATAACGCAGAGCCTAACCGCTCAAACGAAATCAACATCACTCAGTTCCTTCTCGTCCCCCAGTGATCAACCGTTTTGCCTGACGACCATAGCGGTCTGGAACCACCTGATCCCATCCCGAACTCAGAAGTGAAACAGACCAGCGCCGATGGTAGTGTGGCGTTGCCCATGTGAGAGTAGGTCATCGTCAGGCTCCTAATACCGAAAACCCCAGCATCCTCGATGCTGGGGTTTTTTATTGCCTGAAATTCACGGCCTCACTCACGGCAGGCCGGTGATATACTCTCCCCATAACGAACGACATCTCAGAATGGAGCCTGCCAATGCCTGCCACTGATCACCTGGTCATCTTCGATACAACGCTCCGTGATGGCGAGCAAAGTCCCGGTGCCACCATGAACAAAGCCGAGAAGCTCCGCATTGCGAAAGCGCTGGAAAAGCTCCGGGTGGATGTTATTGAGGCAGGATTCGCGATTGCCAGCCAGGGCGATTTCGAGGCGGTGAAAGCGATCGCCGAGTCCATCAAGGACTCAACGATCTGCAGTCTAGCCCGGGCGCTCGACAAGGATATCGATCGCGCGGCAGAAGCCATCCGGCCGGCAAAGCGCGGGCGTATTCATACGTTTATAGCCACGTCGCCCATTCACATGAAGCACAAGCTGCAGATGCAGCCGGATGAAGTGATTGAGCAGGCGGTTCGCTCAGTGAAACGCGCGCGGAGTCATGTCGACGACGTCGAATTCTCCTGTGAGGACGCCGGACGTTCCGAACTGGACTTCCTCTGCCGGATCATCGAAGCCGCCATCAATGCCGGTGCCAGCACGATCAATATCCCGGATACGGTCGGTTACGCCATTCCGGAACAGTTCGGTGAAACCATCCGTCAGTTGTTGAACCGGATTCCAAACGCGGACAAGGCCATTTTTTCGGTGCATTGCCACAACGACCTGGGACTGGCTGTGTCGAACTCCCTGGCGGCGGTTTCCCAGGGGGCTCGACAGGTAGAGTGCACCATCAATGGGTTGGGTGAGAGGGCCGGTAACGCGGCGCTCGAGGAAATTGTCATGGCGGTTCGTACCCGCCAGGATCTGTTCCATATCGATACCCGCATTGATGCCCAGCACATCGTGCCCGCGTCTCGTCTCGTTTCTACAATCACCGGGTTTCCGGTACAACCCAACAAGGCTATCGTCGGCGCCAATGCCTTTGCTCATGAATCCGGGATACACCAGGATGGGGTTCTGAAGCACCGGGAGACCTATGAGATCATGCGGGCGCAGGACGTTGGTTGGCATACCAACAGCCTCGTCCTGGGCAAACACTCCGGACGGAACGCCTTCCGTACCCGTTTGCTGGAGCTCGGAATTCAGTTCGAGACCGAGACCGAGCTGAATGAGGCCTTTACACGGTTCAAGGCGCTGGCAGATCTGAAACATGAGATTTTCGATGAGGATCTTCAGGCGATCGCCAGCGATACCCGGCAGAAAGAGGAAGACGGCCGTTATGGCCTGGTCTGTATGCAGGTCTGCTCCGAGACTGGAGTCGTGCCCAAAGCCAACCTCACGCTGAGCGTAGACGGCAAAGAGCACAAGGTTGAAGCTGAGGGCAGCGGGCCGGTCGATGCCACGTTCAAAGCAATCGAATCTCTGGTGGATTCGGGCTGCAATCTCCAGCTGTATTCCGTAAACAACATTACCAGCGGCACCGATGCCCAGGGCGAGGTGACTGTACGCCTGGAGCGCGGTGGCCGCATCGTTAACGGCGTGGGTGCTGATACTGATATCATCATCGCGTCCGCCAAGGCTTACATAGAGGCCCTGAACCTGATCAGCAAGGGCGGAATTCGACAGCATCCCCAGGTCGCGGATGTGTGAGAATGGTTATTCGGTGAGTCGCGACAGGCGAAGGTAATGATTGGATCGGAAGCAGAGCGTCAGTTCTATCTGGGAGCAGCGGGGATACGCATGTGGTATGCCCGGCAACCGTTGCCCGGCGCGGCGCCAAGCCCGGATTTTGAGTTTCCCGAGGAGAGTCAGGTTCCGGAGCCAGTCCCTGGAACTTCTGAAACCATACCCAGTCCGGTAAGAGATGCCGGTCGACCTTCGCCGCGTAAACCGACGGGGCCAGATAGAACCGAAGGCGTGGCCCGAATAGCGGATCTTCAGGCCTTGATGGAAGGTGAGGCTGTCGGGCCAGGCAACGCCTCTCGACAGCCCCCCCAATCGCCTGCCGTGTCGGACGACGCTGCGAACTCTCCGGAGCCCGCAGCGCCAGAGGAGATGTCAGAGCAGCCTGCCGGGATCCCCTCTGAAAGCGTTAACGTCATGATCTGGGCGGGAGCCGGAGCAGTGCTCATTGGAGGCATGTCTACGGATGCCAGCAGTCGACTGCAGGAAACCCTCGCACTGAACATTCTCAAGAGCCTTGGTGAGGGGCAGCCTCAAGTGCTCGGACAAGTCTCCTGGCCTATCTTCAACAATCTGTTGGTGCCCGGGAACTCCGGCCATGACTTTGTTGAGGTGATGCGCAGTGTTCTGTCGGGCCTGGAACGTCAGCAGGTTGTCGTCTTGCAGGGTGGAGCGGATGCAGAAAAGAGCTGGCTGAGCGAAGCCCTTGGACACGACGCAGCGGTCCGGTTTCCGCACACCCTTGCTGAGATTGCCGGCAACCCGACATTGAAGCGCTCCCTGTGGCAACAGATACGGCCTATGGTCGCCCGTTAATGCCTTATCCGGAAACCTACCAAAAAGTTCTTGATGCCGACCTTATTGTGCGCCCCCTGGTGCCCGAGGATGTCCCGGATGTGCTCGATATAGAGCGCCAGGGTTATTCGCACCCCTGGAGCGAATCGGTGTTTCTGGATTGTTTCAAGGACAACTACCGGCTCTGGGGTGCCTGCCATGGGGGCAAACTCACGGCGTACGCTATCGTGGCCTACATGGTTGATGAAGCGCATCTGCTGAATATCTGCGTCCACCCGGGAGCCCGCGGTGAGGGTGTCGGTCGCTATCTTCTGAAGCATGCTCTGGCAACCGCAGCTCACGAAGGCATGTCCCAGCTGTTGCTCGAAGTCAGGGTCAGCAACCATGCCGCTATAGCGTTGTACCAGAATGAAGGCTTTCACGAGATCGGCCAGCGCCCCGGGTATTATCCGGCTGCCAACGGCCGGGAGGATGCCCGGGTTCTGATGCGTGATCTCGGCCATTGACCGCTTCAGTGCGAGTTAGCGTCACAGCGGCTTAGGGCCTATAATGGCCGCCTTTTCCAGAACATCAGATTCAGGTTGCTTTTCGATTATGTCTAACCTTTCCCAGGAAGTGGCCAAGCGCCGCACCTTCGCCATTATCTCGCACCCGGATGCCGGTAAGACCACGATTACCGAGAAGGTGCTTTTGTTCGGACAGGCAATCCAGAAAGCCGGTACGGTCAAGGGAAAGAAGTCTGGCCAGCATGCCAAGTCCGACTGGATGGAAATGGAGAAAGAGCGGGGTATTTCGGTAACCACCTCCGTCATGCAGTTTCCTTACGGTGGCAAGCTGGTGAACCTGCTGGATACGCCGGGCCACGAAGACTTCTCGGAAGACACCTACCGCACGCTCACGGCGGTGGACTCATGTCTGATGGTTATTGACAGCGCCAAGGGTGTCGAGGAACGGACCATCAAGCTGATGGAGGTTACCCGGCTGCGGGATACGCCGATTATCACCTTCATGAACAAGCTGGATCGGGACACCCGGGATCCGGTGGAGCTGATGGACGAGGTTGAGGAAGTTCTGAAAATTGCCTGTGCACCGATCACCTGGCCCATCGGTATGGGCAAGAGCTTCAAAGGGGTTTATCACCTGCTTCGAGACGAGGTTATTCTGTATCAGTCCGGCCAGGGCCATATGATTCAGGACAAGCGCGTTATCTCGGGGCTGGACAATCCCGAGCTTGATCAGGCGATTGGCGCTTACGCCGGCGATCTGCGTGATGAAATTGAGCTGGTCAAAGGCGCGTCCCACGAGTTTGATCAAGAAGCTTTTCTTGCCGGTGAACTGACGCCAGTCTTCTTTGGTACCGCACTGGGTAACTTCGGCGTGGACCACATGCTCGATGGTCTGGTGGAGTGGGCCCCGGCGCCGCAACCGCGGGAAACCGACCAGAGACTGGTCCAGCCGGCCGAGGACGGGTTCTCGGGCTTCGTATTCAAGATTCAGGCAAATATGGATCCACAGCATCGTGACCGTGTTGCCTTCCTCCGCATTGTCTCTGGCAGTTACAACCAGGGTATGAAGGCCCGCCATGTCCGTATTGGCAAGGAAGTCCGGTTTTCCGACGCGCTGACGTTCATGGCCGGCGACCGCGAACACGCCGAGCAGGCGTTTGCCGGCGATATTATCGGCCTGCACAACCATGGCACCATTCAGTTGGGTGATACCTTTACCGCCGGCGACGACATGAAGTTCACCGGCATCCCCAACTTTGCGCCCGAATTGTTCCGCCGGATTCGCCTGAAGGATCCTCTCAAGGCCAAGCAGCTCCAGAAAGGGCTGATACAGCTGTCCGAAGAGGGCGCCGTCCAAGTGTTCAGGCCGCTGCGGAATAACGATCTCATCGTCGGGGCGGTCGGTGTGCTGCAGTTCGATGTGGTGGTCAGTCGCCTGAAAAGCGAATACAAGGTGGAGGCCATCTACGAGCCAATTAACGTGGCTACTGCGCGATGGGTCACCTGCAGCGATGAGCGCAAGCTTGACGAGTTCCAGCGCAAGAACAACGACAACCTGGCCCTTGATGGGAGTGACAGGCTGGCCTACATTGCTCCGACCATGGTCAACCTGAACCTGGCCCAGGAGCGGTATCCGGACATCCAGTTCCACAAGACCCGCGAGCATTAACGGTTCCGGGCGGAGGTTACTGTGCAGCTGATCGACGCCCATTGCCATTTTGATTTCCCCCAGTTTGATGGCCGCCGCGATAACGAGCTTGAGCAGGGCCGATCGCGCGGACTCCGGGGGCTGGTGATACCCGGTGTCCGGCGACCGGACTGGGACCGCGTCCGCGAGACAGCGCTGGCTCATGATGGTCTGTTTTACTGTCTCGGCATTCACCCCTGGTTTGTGGAAGAGCATTCTGAAGAAGATCTGACTCGGCTTCGCCGATTGCTGGAGGGTCGTCCCGACCGCTGTGTGGCAATCGGTGAATGCGGACTCGATCGAATCCGGGGAAGTCTCGAAGCGCAGTTGCCCTGGTTTGAAGCCCAGGTGGCGCTGGCTGACGAACTGAATTTGCCGCTGGTGATCCACTCCGTCAAGACCCATGACGAAGTTCACGGTGTGCTCAATCGTCGCCAGTGGCATGGTCGAGCACTGATTCACGGATTCAGCGGAAGCTTCCAGCAGGCCGCAAAGCTGGTTGATCTTGGGTGCTTTATCGGGGTAGGGGGCGTGATCACCCATCCCAGGGCCCGAAAGACCCGCGACGCAGTCGCAAAATTGCCGCTGGAGGCGCTGGTGCTTGAGACTGACGCCCCGGACATGGCGCCGGAAGGCGTGCCACAGGGAGAGAACTCCCCGCGCTATCTGCCGGATATTCTGGACGCGCTCGCGGAGATCCGTGGCACGTCGCCGGAGCATCTGGCGCCGGCGCTTCTGGAGAACGTGTCGCAGCTTTACGGTTGGGCGGCTGCCGGTATAGGGGAATAACGAAACGAATCGACACAGGGTTGGCTTTCCTGGGTGGTTCGAGTATACTTCGCGCCCTGGCTTTTCAAGGCGATGTCATTATCTCAGCCCCGAATGATGGCAACGCAACACAGGTATGGAACCCCCTCCGGATGCCTTGCATTTACCGGCGGTGGTTTTTAACGTTTCTTATATAGCGTTCAAGGCGGAATCAATGAAGACTCTGAGTGCGAAACCAGAAACAGTAAAGCGTGACTGGTACGTTGTAGACGCAGCCGGCAAGACGCTGGGTCGTCTGTCAACCGAAATCGCCCTTCGTCTGCGGGGCAAGCATAAGCCTGAGTACACCCCCCACGTAGACACTGGCGATTACATTGTAGTGATCAACGCCAGCCAGGTGCGGGTTACCGGCAAGAAAGCATCTGACAAGATGTACTACAGTCATACCGGCTTTCCGGGTGGAATCAAATCCATCAACTTCGAGAAGCTGGTCGACAAGGCACCCGAGCAAATCATCCAGAAGTCTGTCAAAGGCATGCTTCCAAAGGGACCGCTCGGTCGCGCCATGTTCAAGAAGCTGAAAATCTATGCCGGCGCTGAGCACCCTCACGCAGCCCAGCAGCCCAAAGAACTCGACATTTAACGGAAGGCGGATATGTCTGTAGCACAAAATTACGGTACTGGTCGCCGCAAGACATCCACGGCTCGGGTTTTTATCAAGCCGGGAAGCGGTAACATCTCCATCAATGGTCGCACCATCGAAGATTTCTTTGGTCGCGAAACCCTGCGCATGATCGTTCGTCAGCCTCTGGTGGTTGCCGAGTCTACCGATCGTTTTGATATCAACATTACCGTTAAGGGTGGTGGTATCAGTGGCCAGGCCGGCGCAATTCGCCACGGTCTGACCCGCGCCCTGATGGATTACGACGAAACTCTGCGCCCGGCGCTGCGTAAAGCGGGTTATGTTACCCGTGATGCGCGTGAAGTCGAGCGTAAGAAAGTGGGTCTGCGCAAGGCGCGTAAGCGTCCTCAGTACTCCAAGCGTTAATTCCGCTGGAGCAGATCCTGGAAAACCCGGCCCTTTTCGGTCGGGTTTTTTTATGTTCCAGTGATTTGTCAGCAAATTGATCTGGAACAGGGGTGGGGCGCCAGTGGCGGCTTTCCGACTTGTAAGCCCTTGGTAATTTCATTACCATTTGGGCGCTTATATTTTTGGGTTGTGAAGTCCTTTTAGATGCACATTGCCGGCTGCGTTGCGGGCTGTGACATCGCCTGATGGGAGAAAACCATAATGAGTAATGGCGACGTGAGCCAAGGCAGGCGCCGGTTTCTGATCGGTGCTACGTCTGTGGTGGGTGGAGTCGGCGTCGTCGGTGCGGCGGTTCCGTTCCTGGGGTCATGGAATCCCAGTGCAAAAGCGGAAGCGGCCGGTGCACCGGTAACCGTCAATATCAGCAAAATTGAACCGGGTCAGCAGATTACGGTGGAATGGCGCGGGCAGCCGGTGTGGATCATTCGCCGAACAGACGAGATGCTCGACAACATCGAAAAGCTCAACGATCGGGTGAAAGACCCGAACTCCGAAGCCCCGCAACAGCCTGAGTATATCGACGGGATTCTTCGCTCGCTGAAGCCGGAGTTTGCCGTGTTGGTGGGTTTATGCACACACCTCGGCTGTGTTCCGTCCTACCGTCCGGAAGTTGCACCGGCAGACCTGGGCGATGAATGGTTGGGTGGGTTGTTCTGTCCTTGCCATGGTTCTCGCTATGACATGGCCGGAAGGGTTTATGCGGCACAGCCTGCACCTTCAAACCTATTGGTGCCGCCGTACCGTTTCGACGATGACTCGACCCTTACGGTTGGTCTTGATCCGGAGGCAGCGTAATGAGCAAATTACTTCACTGGGTAGACGAGCGGCTTCCGGTCATCGATGCCTGGAACAAACATATTGGCAAATACTACGCGCCGAAGAACTTCAACATGTGGTACTTCTTCGGCTCGTTGGCGATGCTGGTTCTTGTCAACCAGTTGGTCACCGGTATCTGGCTCACCATGAGTTATAATCCGTCGGCTGAAGGTGCATTTGCCTCTGTCGAATACATCATGCGTGATGTCGAGTGGGGCTGGCTGCTGCGGTATCTGCACTCCACAGGAGCGTCCGCATTTTTCGTCGTGGTCTATCTGCACATGTTCCGGGGGCTGATGTACGGCTCTTATCAGAAGCCGCGTGAGCTGATCTGGATTTTCGGCATGCTGATCTACCTGGTGCTGATGGCGGAAGCCTTCATGGGCTACCTGCTTCCTTGGGGTCAGATGTCCTACTGGGGCGCGCAGGTTATCGTTAACCTCTTTGGTGCGATTCCTGTAATCGGTGAAGATCTGGCACTTTGGATCCGGGGCGATTACCTGGTATCCGGTATCACGCTGAACCGCTTTTTCGCCCTGCATGTCGTGGCGCTGCCAATCGTTCTCCTTGGTCTGGTTGTACTGCATATCCTTGCGCTGCACGAGGTAGGCTCCAACAACCCCGACGGTATCGATATCAAGAAGAACAAAGACGAGAATGGTATTCCGAAAGACGGCATTCCGTTCCACCCTTACTACACGGTCCATGATCTCATGGGTGTCGGCGTTTTCTTCTTCATCTTCTTTATTGTGGTGTTCTTCTTCCCGGAAGGCGGTGGTCTGTTCATCGAGAAGCCGAACTTTGAGCCCGCTAATCCGCTGAAAACGCCCGCGCACATCGCGCCTGTCTGGTATTTCACTCCGTTCTACGCAATGCTGCGTGCGGTGACGATTGACCTGTTCGGTCTTGATGCCAAGTTCTGGGGTGTCGTGGTAATGGGTGCGGCGATCGCTATCCTGTTCGTCCTGCCCTGGCTGGATAAGAGCCCGGTGCGCTCAATGCGCTACAAAGGCTGGTTGAGCCGGACTGCTCTGGCGATTTTCGCAGTAAGCTTCGTCATCCTTGGCTACCTCGGTCTTGTGCCGGCTACTGAAGGCCGCACTATGGTCGCCCAGATTCTGACGGTACTGTACTTCCTGTACTTTATCCTCATGCCGTTCTACACGCGCATGGAGAAAACCAAGCCAGTTCCAGAGAGGGTGACAGGATAATGAGAAAGCTGATTTTTGGTCTTTTCATCGCAATCCTGCCAGCTCTTGGGCTGGCAGCCGGGCCGACCGTTCCGCTGGATAGTTTCGAGTCGGATCACGCTGACAAGGCGTCTCTGCAGCGCGGTGCAGCCCTGTTCACAAACTACTGCATGGGCTGCCATTCCATGGAATTCGCTCGCTACAAGCGAGTCGCCGATGATCTGGAGATTCCCGACGAGCTGTTCGAGGAAAACCTGATCTTCACCGGCGCGAAAATTGGCGAGCTGATGAAAAATTCTATGAATAAGGATATGGCGGCAGACTGGTTCGGTGCGCCGCCTCCCGACCTGACGCTGTCAACCCGCCTGCGTGGCGAGGCGTGGGTATACTCCTACCTGCGTGGATTCTACAAGGACGAGTCCCGGCCGCTGGGCGTGAACAACGTGGTATTCCCGGCAGTGGGTATGCCTCACGTTCTGGTTAGCATGCAGGGTCTGTGTGCGGTTGAGCCCAATATCGGTACCCCGGCCAGCGTTGAGCCTCTGAGTGGCAACATCAATAATGCGGACGTATGCCCGGATTACGCTATCGAAGGCAGCATGTCGGGAGCGGAGTTTGACCAGGCTATGTACGATCTGACCAACTTCATGTCGTACATGGGTGATCCGATCAAGCTTGAGCGTGAGCGCCTGGGGATCTTTGTTCTGATCTTCGTGGCCATCTTCTTCGTGTTCGCTTACCTGCTCAATCGTGAGTACTGGAAGGACGTACACTGAGAAATAGGGTATAATCCCGTCCCCTGAGTTCCAGCGGGCATAACCGGCCCGCTGGATTTTTGCGTTTTTTCAGGATCATTTCGGTTTGTTTACTCGTGAGGTAGTTCTATGGGCGTTGTGACCAAGCGGTCATCAATGACGTTTTTCTCGGATCCGGCCAGCCATTACAGCCACAGGGTGCGTATTGTTCTGGCAGAGAAGGGTGTTACCGTCGATATCGTTGATGTGGATCCGGATAACCCGCCGGCTGAACTGGCGGACCTGAACCCATACAACGCCCTGCCGACGCTGGTAGATCGTGATCTTGTGCTCTATGAGCCCAACATCATGATGGAATACCTCGACGAGCGTTTCCCGCATCCGCCTTTATTGCCGGTGTATCCTGTGGCGCGAGCCAACAGCCGTCTGATGATCCATCGGATCCAGAAAGACTGGTGTGGCCTGGTCGACCAGATTCTGGCTCAGCCGAACGCCAAGGCGTCCGACACAGCTCGCAAAGAGCTGAAGGAAAGTCTGTTGGCAACGGCGCCGCTGTTTGGTGAGATGCCGTTTTTCCTGTCTGAAGAGTTCACCATTGTGGACTGTTGCATTGCTCCCATCCTGTGGCGTCTTCCGTCGCTGGGTATTGAGCTGAATGAGAAGCAGGCCAAGCCGCTGCAGAAGTACATGGAGAGCATCTTCAGTCGGGATGGCTTCAAGGCAAGCCTGTCAGATCTGGAAGAAGACATTCGCAGCTGATTTGGTAACGTTCCGCTTGCCGGAGCAGGAGAGTGGCAGTGGCTGAGAGTAAAAACACCATGACGTCCAGCCGTCCGTACCTGGTACGAGCATTCAATGAGTGGATTCTGGACAATGACTGTACCCCCTACATTGTAGTGGACGCAGGCATTCAGGGTGTGCAGGTGCCAACAGAGCATGTCGCGAACGGGCAGATTGTGCTGAATATCAGCCCGGGCGCCGTGCGCGGCCTGGTCATCGGGAATGGAGCGCTGGAATTCAGTGCCCGTTTCGGTGGCGTGCCCATGCAGGTGTTTATTCCGTTGCAGGCGGTGATGGCAATCTACGCCAAGGAAAACGGCGAGGGCATGGTCTTCGGCAGTGAGCCGGGCTCTCCCGATCCTGACGGAACCTCAAGGGAGCGGGATGGTGAGCAGGCGTCACCTGGTCAGGAGGATCGACCCTCCGGCAGGCCTACCCTCAAGGTTGTGAAATAACGCCAGCGCACTCGGTCTGAAAAAGCCAGCTTATGCTGGCTTTTTTTATCCTCCGAAGATTTTTGCGTCGATCAGCCCGCAAAGGGCATTGATAATGAGCAACAGCAGGGGTGTAGCCTCCGTGGGACTGAGATCGTTCAGGGCGATTTCGTGGTCTTCCGGATGCAATAAAGAGGTTATGTCCGATTTCTCCCTGGCACTCAGAACCACAACACTCATTTCCCGATCATGGGCAACCTGGATAGCCTGTATAAGATTAGCTTTGTGGCCATCGTCGACGATCACGAACAACAGGTCCCCGGGTTTGCCAATCGCCCGCACCTGGCGGGAGAAGGTATCGTTGAAACGGTTATCCCGGCAGATGGCCGAATAGGTCGTTGCGTCGGCCCCGAGATTGATGGCGGGCAGTGCCGGCCTGTCCTGTTCGAACCGGTTCAGAAGAGCGGTACAGAAGTACTGGGCCAGAATGTTGGCATTACCGTTGGCGCAGGTAACTATTTTCCCGTCCTGGAGCAGGGTTTCCACGAAGGCATTGGCAACCTCCTCGATAGCAGGGCCGGCCGTACTCGCGGCCTGCGCGGTATGCTCCATATGGCTTGCGAACCACTGGTTGATCTGGTGTTCGGTGTCGGTCATTTTCGGTATCACTATCCTGCCAGAATTGCATTCCTGATCCATTGTACCCGGTATTTTTTGACGGTACCCGGGCTGATGGCAACCACATCTATCCGTGAGAGACTGTTCCAGAGCCCGTTCCGGTGCAGGTAAAACGAGACTGCGCGAATCAGGCGTTTCTGTTTGAGGTAATTGATGGAGCTTGCAGGATCTACAAGGCTGCCAGCGCCCCGATAGCGGACCTCGAAGAATACGAGAGTTTCACCTTCCTGTCCGACGAGATCAATCTCGCCGCCGCGATTGTAGACATTGCGCTCAATGATCCGGACGCCCCGACTGGCGAGGTAACGGGCTGCAACGCCCTCGAAGTGGTTACCCAGGGTTTTGGTGCCATCCATGGCGACTGTTTTGCTCCTTTGGTGTTATTCGCTGAGGGGTGCGGCTTCCTCTTGAGCGCCTTCCATCTCTCCCTCTTCGGTTACCGGTTCAGGGATGAACTCGGGAGCACCGTTGCGGAACTGGGCCCAGAGTTGTTCCCGATGGATGCTGCCCTCGGGCGTCATGGTCAGGACACCTGTTTGGCCTGATATCGAGGCGCTTTCGACCTGTTTCAGCAACGGCAGGCGTTTGCTAAGGTGCCACGCATCGGCGCCCATGGCGAAAAGGCGCCCGGGCTGGCCGCGGGTTCCGGGCAGATTCTCAGTGGCTCGCGTGCGCAGCTCATTGTCGTCGCCCAGTACCCAGGGAATATCAGTGAAAATAACGCCGTTCAGGTCGCGGTCCCGTGAAGGTGCCGGTGTGCCCTCATAGATAATGGAAGGCGAGTACACAGGCAGGTCTCCGCCGAAATAGAAGGCGAAAAGCGGCTTGAATTGCCGCGCAACAGTGGGTTCTGCCACCATTACGATGGCGTCGGCATCCTGCCGGCGACGCGGCTCGAATTCGACATTCATGCCAATGGTGCGTTCAACCTGGATGGCCCGGTCGCGGGAAACGGTGATGCCCAGCAGGTCAGCCGTTACCGCCCTGAGGTTGTCTTCGCGATAGAAGCGCTCGATATCCAGGGCAACGCCTTCATGGGACGCCATGCGTTTGAGCAATGCAGCCTCAACGCGATCGCCCCATTCGCCGCCGGGGATAAGCACCAGAACCTGGCGCAGCTGTTCTGCGGCAAGCCGGTCGGCAATTTGCCGGGCCTCGTCCTCTGCCGAGAGACCGAACTGGTAAAGTCCGTCAGCAGGATTGGTATCTGCAGGCAGGTAATTCAGCCCGAGAGCGGGTACGGGCAGCGTGTTCATTGAGCCCAGTCCTGCCAGTGCCTCTTTTTCCAGGGGGCCGACAATCAGGTCGATATCCTGTTCCGATAGCTGCTTGTAAAGTTCGCTGAAAGACGTGCCGGCGGTATCAAAGATCCGAATGTCGGTTTTGCCCCGGTCAGCAGTGTCATCCAGGTAGTACGCTGCCAGAAAACCATCCCGGATGGCCTTGCCCGCCGTTGCCAGCGGGCCCTGGAGAGGCAGGGCAAGGGCGATTCTTTCCGGACGGCTGTCCGCCAGTGTGGCGATAAGTTGGAGTTCCGAGGGCAGAACCTGGGCGGCGGGATGGCCGGGCCAGTTGTTTTGCCAACCCCGGATGAGTCGGCCCTGCTCGTCTATGCCGGTTTCCGCAGTGCGCACCAGGTTTGCCAGCTCCAGCCAGCCCTGGGCTTCATAGCCAATCGCTTCGGCAGAGGCCGAGCTCAGCTCGGTGCCCGGCACCTTCTCCAGCAGGGACCAGATGCGGTTATGAATCTGTTGCGCATCTGCGGTGTTATCCGTCTGGGCCAGCAGGATCAGGGTCATGGCAGCAGGCATCGGCTTGCCCGCCAGGTCATAAGTGTCTGCCTGCAGGTTGGCGGCCCGGGCCATCAGGTCGGCCGGGTAGTCGATAAAGCTCGACGGCGTGAGTGCGGCGGCAAGCGCCTCTGCCCAGGGTTCGTCCTCAAGGGCCTTGGCGCTTGCCATGGCCAGCAGGAGTTTCTGGTTGCCAAGGCCCGCAGCCGGTTGCGCCAGTTGCGAACTTTGGAGTAGCGTTCGTGCTGCCACGTGGTTGCCCTGGTCCTGGAACCTGCTGGCGATCCGGAGGAGGTAGGCCTGGGCGGTCTCGATATTATCTTCGTTGCCGGCAAGCTCGAGGGCCTGGTCGGCCGTTTGCGCGACGTGGGTTTCGAGATTCACGGTGGCGCAGCCCGCCGACAGAAGGGCGGCAGTAAATACGCTGGCCAGGGCTCGTTGATGAATGCGGATCTTTAACATGGCAGGCTCGACATACTCCGGATGATTGGGCTTGTAGCGCCAGACTAACGCTGGCAAGTTTAACAGCTCCGGGGTTAATTCACATGACGTAACTGTCACGCTCCCGGATACCCCATCACAGAGGCGCACGCTTTGAAAAACGAGGTCAGCGATTTCCCGTCGTCCGATAGCCGCAGGGATGAATTGGGCGGCACTCTTTATGTTGTTGCCACCCCGATTGGCAACCTTGATGATCTGTCGCCAAGAGCAACCCGGACCCTGGCCCACGTTGATGTGGTCGCGGCAGAGGATACGCGCCACAGTGGCCGGCTATTGAGCCATCTGGGCATTCAGAAACGAATGATCGCATTGCATGACCACAACGAAAAAGATCGCGCTGCCGGTATCCTCGCTGAGCTTAAGGCCGGGCGCGATGTGGCGCTGATCTCCGATGCCGGTACACCGCTTATCTCCGATCCAGGGTACGTGCTGGTGCGAGACGCCAGGGCTGCGGGGTATCGGGTGAGCCCGATTCCGGGTCCCTGTGCACTGGTGGTGGCTCTGAGCGCGGCCGGCCTGCCGACGGACCGCTTTCTGTATGTGGGGTTTCTGCCTGCCAAGCGCTCGGGTCGCAGGGCCAGTCTTGAACCGTTGGCCAGTGAAACGGCTACTCTGGTGTTCTATGAATCCCCTCACAGGATTCTGGAATCGGTGCGGGACATTGCCGAGGTGCTCGGCGATGATCGTGAGATGGTTCTGGGGCGGGAAATCACCAAGACCTTCGAAACCTTCTATTCCGGTTCGGTTGCGGAGGTTCTGGCAGAGTTGGAGCAGGATCCCCACGGAACCCGGGGGGAGTTCGTGGTCATGGTTCGAGGTGCGATGGCGCAACCCGGTAATAATGACGCGGCTACCATGGATGTAGATCGTGTAATTCGGGTTTTGCTGGCAGAGCTTCCGGTGAAGAAGGTCGCCAAAATGGCGTCGGAGCTGACCGGTCTGTCGAAAAATGAGCTGTACCAGCGCGCACTGGCGCTCAAAGACAGCTGAGTACAGTGGCGTTTTCCCTTGCAAGGCTCTGGGCGCAGGAGTATTGTCTCGCCCGAGCTCGCCAGACAGTCGCCGCCGGTTTTCCGGGGGAGGAAAGTCCGGGCTCCACAGGGCAAGGTGCCAGGTAACGCCTGGGCGGCGCGAGCCGACGGAAAGTGCAACAGAAAGTATACCGCCTAAGCGCCCTCGGGCGCCGGTAAGGGTGAAACGGTGCGGTAAGAGCGCACCGCGTGGCTGGCAACAGTCCACGGCGATGGTAAACCCCACCTGGAGCAAGACCAAATAGGAATCCAATGGCGTGGCCCGCGCTGGATTCGGGTAGGTTGCTTGAGGCCTGTGGTGACGCAGGCCCTAGATGAATGACTGTCCACGACAGAACCCGGCTTATCGGCGAGCTCGCTTTTTTCCCTTCCTGTGACATTCGTCATTCTCAACAGATGTCCTTTATAGCCAAAAAATCTTAAACCTCACTTGCAGTCTTCAGACTTTTTTGCAGGTATTTGATTTTACTTCTTTTCTTTTCCGTAATCTCACCATTTCATCGAATCCGCCGCTGTAACCTCTTGTCATAAAAGGAACTTTTGCAAGTGTGGCGCTGTTTGCGGCGCTTGCATTGTGTATTGCGTGTTTCTATAGTGTGCAGAAGTGGGAAAAAGTGGTTTCTAGTGGTTTTTTGTGGATATCGGGCACCCAGAGATAGCGTAAATGAGTAATTTTCTCGGCAGTCATGCCATCAATATGGATGCGAAGGGTCGCCTGGCGATCCCCTCCAAGGTGCGCGAAGAGCTCGCGCAGGCCTGTGGCGGGCGCATTGTATTGACAGCAAACGCTGACGAGGAGCGGTGCCTGCTGGTCTATCCAGAGCCCGAGTGGGAAGTTCTGCGGCCCAAGATCGAGGCGCTTCCCAACATGAATAAGGCGGCCCGGCGGCTGCAGCGTCTGATTCTGGGTAATGCTGCGCCCATGGAGCTGGATTCGGCCGGGCGCATTCTGATTCCGCCAACCCTCAGAAGCTATGCCCATCTGGAGAAAAAGCTGATGTTGATCGGGCAAGGCAAGAAGCTCGAGCTCTGGAGTGAAGAGCGCTGGTTTGCCTGGCTGGATGAATCCTCTGATGACGAAGACATGCCGCCCGAGATGGAGGCGCTTTCCCTATGACCACCGATCGCAACCAGGAGGCCGGGGCGGCGTACTCGCATCGCTCGGTGCTCCTGGATTCGGCGGTCGACTATCTGGTCAACGACCCCGACGGTTATTACGTGGATGGCACCTTTGGACGGGGTGGTCACAGCCGCCTCATTCTGGGTCGCCTCGGCCCGTCAGCGCGGTTGCTGGGTATCGACAAGGATCCCGAGGCGATACGCGCGGCAAAGGAATTGGAAGCCCTGGATAACCGGTTCCACAGTTTCCACGGTTCTTTTGCGGAGCTGGGCGCTGCGGTGGTCGGTCAGGGTTGGCAGACAGTGAATGGTGTGTTGTTGGATCTCGGCGTGTCATCGCCGCAGCTTGATGATGCCTCCCGTGGATTCAGTTTCATGCGTGATGGTCCACTGGATATGCGCATGAATACCGAACAATCGCCCAGTGCCGCCGAATGGCTTGCAACAGCGGACGAGTCGGATATCGCAAACGTGATTTTCCGTTACGGCGAGGAGAAATTCTCGCGGCGTATTGCCCGGCTACTGGTCGAGCGTCGGCAGGAAGCGCCGGTCGAAACCACTCGCCAGTTGGCAGAGTTGGTTAGCGAGGCGGTCCCGAAAAAGGAAAAGCACAAGCATCCGGCTACCCGGACCTTTCAGGCAATCCGGATTTTCATCAACCGGGAGCTGGAAGATCTGGAAGTGGGTCTTCAGTCTGCTGTTGACCACCTCGCTCCGGGAGGGCGTCTGGTGGTCATCAGTTTTCATTCGCTGGAAGACCGGTTGGTCAAGCGGTTCATGAGGGATCTGGCGCGCGGGCCACAGCTGCCCAAGGGAGTGCCTGTAACCGCGGAACAGGAAGCCTCGGACTTCCGGCTCGTTGGCAAAGCCAGCAAGGCCGGCGCCGAAGAAGTAAGTGACAACGTACGTGCCCGCAGCGCAGTCATGCGGGTGCTCGAACGCACCGATATCAGGAAAAACTCGCAGGGGAGCGCGTAACCATGGGCGCTGTTGCCATTGAAGAGCCGGTAAAAACGGCGAAGCTCAACAAGCAGAAGGTCCGGGACGGTGTTGCAACCGCGGTCCGTATCTCAAGGCAGGTTTTCGCTGCCACGAAGCAGGGCAAGGTGCTTGTCTCGCTCGGTCTGGTAGCCGTGTTGCTGGCTTCCTCTATTGGCGTGGTGGTCAGCGCCCACGAGAACCGGGAGCTTTTCAACACGCTGTCGCAACTTCAGTCCGAACGCGACCGTTATCAGAGCGAATGGAGCCAGCTTCTGCTCGAGCAGAGTGCGTTAAGCGCTCATAGCCGGGTCGAAAATCTGGCGGCTGAGCGTTTCGGCATGGTGGTGCCGGGGCGTCAGGATATTGTGCTGGTGCCACTGATGTCGCCGGTTACCAGCCGGTAATCAACGAGAACAACAACGATTCAGGGTGATCGACGTGTCCGATCAGGGAAAGAAGACAACATGGGGGCAGCGTTTGGCGTCCGGGCTGGCAGCCTGGCGTTTTGGCTCCGTCGTGGGCGTCTTTCTCCTGGTGGTGGGTGTTCTTGGCTGGCGCCTGGTCGACCTCCACGTCGTGGATAATGATTTTCTGCGCAAGCAGGGTGATGTCCGTACGATCCGGGTTGAGAGTATTGATGCTCATCGTGGTGTTGTCACCGATCGTTATGACGAGCCTCTCGCCGTCAGTACGCCAGTGCAGACCATCTGGGCGAATCCTTCTGAAGCCGATCCCTCCGAGGCGCGACTCACCAACCTTGCGCGGCTGCTCGATATCAATGAAGCCTCTCTCCGGCGGCGTCTTGAAGAATACTCCGGGCGGGAATTCATCTATCTGCGCCGCAAGGTTCAGCCGGATCTGGCCAGAAAGGTTCTCGAATTGGAGATTGACGGGATATACACCCGTCAGGAGTACCGTCGCTATTACCCCGCAGGCGAAGTGACCGCTCACGTTGTGGGCTTTACCGACATCGACGAGCGCGGGCAGGAAGGGATCGAGCTCGCCTACAACCAGTGGCTGTCCGGTGAAACCGGCCGGAAGCGGGTCCTGAAAGACAACCGTGGCCGGATTATCAAGGATCTGACCCTGATTCGCGATGCCAGTCCCGGCCAGAATCTCGCCCTCAGCATCGACCTGCGCCTCCAGTACCTGGCTTACCGGGAACTCAAGGCTGTCGTGGCGGCTCATAATGCCAGAGGGGGTACGCTGGTCATGCTCGACGTGGATAGCGGTGAGGTCCTGGCGATGGTCAACCAGGGGTCCTATAACCCCAATGACCGCAGTCAGCTCGCAGCGCAAAATCTTCGCAACAAGGCTATCACCGACCTGTTCGAGCCAGGCTCAACCATGAAGCCGATCACCATGGCGGCTGCTCTGGAATCCGGCAGCTACTCGGTTAACAGCACCATTGATACCAACCCGGGTTTTCGACGTTTCGGTCGTTTCACCATCCGGGATCATCGCAACTATGGCGTCATGGATATGACCGAGATCATCGTCAAATCCAGCAACGTTGGAATCAGCCGGATTGCTACCGACCTTGGCGGCGATGTGATTCGCGATCTCTACGCCCGTCTGGGGCTTGGCCAGCCAACGGGGATCGGTTTTCCCGGCGAAGCCGTGGGCGTATTGCCATCGCCACCCAAGTGGCGCCCCGTGGAAGAGGCGACACTGTCCTACGGATACGGTATGAGCGTGAACGCTCTTCAACTGGCCCAGGCCTATATGGTGATCGCCAATGGTGGCGTGCGCTATCCCCTGAGCCTGGTCCGGCAGGACAAGAAGCCAGAGGGGCAGCGAGTGCTTTCGGAGCAAGTCAGCCTCCAGGTTCGCAATATGCTGCGTCAGGCTGTTTCAGAGGGTACTGGAAAGCGGGCCCAGCCGGGATTCTACTCGGCCGGCGGCAAGACCGGGACCGTTCATCTTGTTGGGGCCCAGGGTTACGAGGATAGCCAGTACAAGGCGATTTTTGCCGGTATGGCGCCTATTGATAACCCCAGGCTGGTTACGGTTGTGGCCGTTGATGCGCCGCAGTCCGGAGAATACTACGGTGGTGAAGTGGCCGCGCCAGTATTCTCACGAGTAATGAGTGACGCACTGCGACTGTTGAATGTGAAGCCTGAACTGGAAGTGGGAGAGGCCGAAATGGCTGCTTCTGCATCCGGAGAGCGAGGGTAGGCCTATGAGCATCACATCTCTCAGCACGTTATTGCAGGGTATCGTAGCGGTTCCGTCGGTGTTTGACGTGACCATCCACGGACTGAAAACCGACAGTCGGGAAGTCGCCTCCGGCGATGCCTTTATCGCCCTCTCTGGCGCCCGAACGCCGGCTGACTTCTATGTCGATAAGGCCATTGCAGCGGGCGCAACGGTCATCCTCCTGGAAGCGCAGCAGGCGGGAGAGTGCACCGAACACCACGGTGCCTTGATCGTACCTGTCGCTGGCCTGCGCAGTCTGGTGGGGCGAATCGCAGACCGCTTTTTCGAGCATCCGTCGCAACGGCTTCGCCTGATTGGCGTGACCGGAACCAATGGCAAGACGTCGGTCTGCCAGTATGTCGCACAGCTGCTCAAGGAAACGGGAACGCCCTGCGGTATCCTCGGCACCCTGGGCTATGGCATGCCCGGCGCCCTGCAGCCCGCGACTCACACGACACCGGATGCGGTTCAGGTTAACCGGGTGCTGTCCCGGATCGTGAAACAGGAAGGTCGGGCCGCCGTGATGGAGGTGTCTTCCCATGCCCTTGATCAGGGCCGCGTGGATAACCTCTCGATGACCGGCGCTGTATTCACGAATCTGACCCGGGATCATCTGGATTATCACGGCTCCATGGAAGCCTATGGTGCCGCCAAGGCGCAGCTTTTCCAGCGCGAAGAGCTGCATTTTTCGGTAATCAACTTTGATGATCCATTTGGTCGACAGCTCTTCGAACAGCTGGACGGCAAATGTGATCGCGTGCGCTACAGCCTGCACGAGGCCCAGACCGAGCTCTGGTTGCGGGAATTCCGACCAACCGACGAAGGCTTTGAAGCTGAGGTCGATGGCGAATGGGGCCGGTTTGTTGTTTCGGTTCCGCTGATGGGAAGTTTCAACGCGAGCAATGTATTGGCGGCTATGGCAACGGTTCTGACGCTTGGCGTGCCGATCGAGCGCGTGCAGCAGGCTGTGGGTCGGCTCACACCGCCACCGGGCAGGCTGGAGCGGTTTGTGGGTGCTAATGGTGTCAGGGTGGTGGTTGATTACGCCCACACCCCGGATGCCCTCGCCAATGCTCTGACAGCACTGCGTCCGCATGTTACCGGTGAACTGGTGTGCGTGTTTGGTTGCGGCGGTGACCGTGATGCCGGTAAACGTCCGGAAATGGCCCGGGAAGCGGAGAGTCTTGCGGATCGGGTGGTCGTTACTGATGACAATCCCCGCAGTGAGGACCCCGAAACAATTGCACAGCACATCCTCGCCGGTTTCACGGACGCTGCCCGGGTCTCTGTCATCCATGACCGTGCCGAGGCCATTCAGTCGACGATCCGTTCGGCGACGCCAAACGACGTAGTTCTGATCGCAGGGAAAGGCCACGAGGCTTATCAGGAAATCGCCGGCCAAAAATACCCGTTCAGTGATGCGGAGCAGGTTCGCCACGTCTTGAAACTCAATGGGGGTGTGGCATGATGCGCGCCTTTTCGCTGGCGGAAGCCAAGGGTTGGCTGGGCGCCGAGTGCACTGCGGGCGACCTTGCGTCGGTGAGCTTCGCCGGGGTTTCCACTGATACCCGCACCCTTGGGCCTGGCCAGCTGTTTGTGGCCCTGCGCGGCGAAAATTTCGATGGCCACCGTTTCCTGCAACAGGCCACGGACAAAGGCGCAGTTGGCCTGGTGGTCGATACGCCTGATACCAACCTGGCTCTGCCTCAGTTGGTAGTGAATGACACGCTGGAGGCCCTTGCCCGGCTAGCAGCCGCCAACCGTGAAGAAAGCACAGCCGCCATCCTCGCGATCACTGGCAGCAGCGGCAAGACCACCGTCAAGGAGATGTGCGCCGCCATTCTCTCGCAGATGGGCAAGACGCTTTCAACAAAAGGCAACCTGAACAATCACATCGGCGTTCCGCTTACGCTGTTCGGCCTTTCTCCGGAACACCAGTACGGCGTGATTGAACTGGGTGCCAGTGGGCTGGGTGAAATTGCCCATACCGTCGCCCTGGCAAAGCCCCGCGTTGCCATTCTCACGAATGCTGGCGAGGCCCATCTGGAAGGGTTTGGCAGCTACGAGAATATTGTCCTGGCCAAGGGCGAAATCATTGACGGCGTTGCGGCAGGGGGGCTGATAGTGCTCAACGGTGACGATCCGGCCTTCGCGCAGTGGCGCACCCGTGCCGGGGCCCGCCGCGTCGCAGGTGTCAGCCGTCTCGGCGCCGAGGCGGATTATCACGCAGTCATTGAGGGCCAGGACGCCGGAACCAGAACCTTTCAGGTGAGCGGCCCGGACGGCTGGCTATGCCGGGTCACGCTGGGCCTGGAGGGCGATCACAACATCACCAACATGCTGCTTGCCATCGCGGCAACCCGTGAGTTGGGTGCCAGTGATCAGGCGATTGTTGCAGGGCTGGCCAGTGTTGCGCCGGTGAAAGGGCGGCTTCAGGTCTTGCAGTTGTCGCCGGAAATCACGCTGATTGACGACAGTTACAACGCCAACCCGTCGTCCATGAAAGCCGCGCTCGGGGTGCTGGCCGACCGTGCAGGTCAGAAGATTGCTGTACTCGGTGCCATGGCAGAGCTTGGCGCCAAGGCAAATGCGTTGCACAGGGAAGTTGGAGTGTGCGCCCGGGAGCATGGTATCGATCGACTGATTACCGTGGGGCCGGGTTGTGAAGGTTATGCCGACGGGTTTGGCGAGTCCACGGAACTCGGGCTGAGCCATGAGCAGGCCGTTGAATCGGCAATTGGGGACAAAAACACACCATTGACAGTGCTGGTCAAGGGTTCTCGCAGTTCCGCCATGGAGCGTGTGGTGGAGGGAATTAAAGAAAAGGTGAATAACTCATGCTGCTCTGGCTGACAGAGGTCCTATCACAGTATTTCTCTGCACTGACGGTGTTTCAGTACCTGACCCTGCGTGGAATTCTGGGCACACTCACCGCGCTGCTGATTTCGCTGATCATCGGCCCGGTTATGATCCGCAAGCTGAGCCAGTACCAGATTGGTCAGGCGGTGAGAGATGACGGTCCGCAAACCCATCTCAGCAAAGCTGGCACCCCGACTATGGGTGGCGCACTAATCCTGGTGGCCATTGGCATCAGTACGCTGCTTTGGGCGGATCTTGGTAACCGCTACGTCTGGGTCACCCTTCTGGTGACGCTCCTGTTCGGCGCAATCGGCTGGGTTGATGACTATCGCAAAGTGGTGGAACGTAACCCGCGGGGCCTGCCGGCCCGCTGGAAGTATTTTTGGCAGTCGGTTATCGGCGCTACGGCGGCTGTAGTGTTGTTCTTCAGTTCCGCCTTGCCCCAGGAGACGTCCCTGTATGTGCCCTTTGTAAAGCAGGTGTCCCTCACGCTTGGCCCGGTGCTGTTCATTCTGCTCACCTATTTCGTGATCGTTGGCAGCAGCAACGCCGTCAACCTGACGGACGGCCTGGACGGTCTGGCAATCATGCCGACGGTGATGGTCGCCGGAGCGCTTGGTATCTTCGCTTACCTGTCCGGGCACGCCCAGTTCGCCAATTACCTGTTGATCCCGCATCTCCCGGGCACCGGCGAGCTTATCGTTTTCTGCGGCGCGCTTGTAGGCGCCGGGCTTGGTTTCCTCTGGTTCAACACTTACCCGGCCCAGGTTTTCATGGGGGATGTGGGCGCCTTGGCCCTCGGTGCCGCCCTGGGTGTGGTTGCGGTGATTGTTCGCCAGGAAATTGTGCTGTTCATCATGGGCGGTGTGTTCGTGATGGAAACCGTGTCAGTGATCCTGCAGGTAGCGTCCTTCCGTCTGACCGGACGGCGGATCTTCCGCATGGCGCCGCTGCATCACCACTTTGAACTGAAAGGCTGGCCGGAGCCACGAGTGATTGTCCGGTTCTGGGTTATCACGGTCGTTCTGGTCCTGATTGGCATTGCCAGTCTGAAACTGAGATAGGAAAGCGCTGCAACTATGAGTGTCATTGTTTCGGATCGTCGCACACTGGTCGTAGGGCTCGGTAAAACCGGGCTTTCCTGCGTGCGCTATCTGTCCGAACAGGGGCGGGACGTTGCTGTGGCCGATAGCCGCATGGCTCCTCCGGGTCTTGATCAGCTGAAGGTCGGTTGGCCGGATATTCCGGTACACCTCGGGACCTTTGACGCAGAGCTGTTTGCCGGTTTCAACGAACTGGTGGTCAGCCCGGGAATCAGCATTGCCGAGCCAGCCATTGCAGCTGCCGCCCGCCAGGGAGCAAGAATCCGGGGTGATATTGATCTGTTCGCCGAGGCTGCCGATGCGCCGATCGTCGCGATCACTGGCTCGAATGGCAAAACCACCGTCACCACACTGGTGGGTGAGATGGCCAGAGCGGCGGGCCGGAACGTCGCCGTTGGCGGCAATATCGGTACCCCGGCCCTTGATCTTCTTGGCCAGGGCGCAGACCTGTATGTGCTCGAGCTTTCGAGTTTCCAGCTTGAGACCACGGACGAGCTGAACGCCCTTGCGGCAACGGTGCTCAACCTCAGTGACGACCACATGGACCGTTACCCCAACAAGATGGCGTATTTCCAGGCCAAGCAGCGGATATTCCGGGGTTGCAAGAACGCCATTGTTAATCTGGACGATGCCCTGAGCACACCCATGGCAAGGGACAACCTGAGGTTCCTGTGTTTCGGCTTCCATCGGGTGAATCCCGAGACGTTCAGCACCCGGGACGATGACCAGGGCACCTGGATTACCTTCGGGTTTGATAACCTCTTGCTGGCCAGCGAGTTGAAGCTGATGGGGCATCACAACCTCAGCAACGTGATGGCCGCTCTGGCACTGGGCCATGCAGCCGGGCTACCGATGGATGTGATGCTCAGGGTCGCGCGGGAATTTCCGGGACTGCCGCATCGCTGTGAATTCGTTCGCCGGCTGAACAATGTGGATTTCATCAACGATTCCAAGGGAACCAACGTTGGCGCCACGGTAGCCGCTATTGAAAGCCTCGCCCCGGACAAAGGCAAAGTGGTCCTGATTGCCGGTGGTGATGGCAAAGGGGCTGATTTTACCGCCCTGGAAGCGCCCATCGCCCTGCATTGCCGGGCCGTGCTGCTGATCGGGCGTGATGCGCCGGCCATCGCCGATGTGCTGGGCAGCGGTATTCCGGTACATCGGATGGATAGCCTTGGCGATGCGGTTTCCCGCTCTGCCGAACTGGCCATGCCCGGAGACCGGGTGTTGCTCTCGCCGGCCTGCGCCAGCTTTGACATGTTCCGCGATTATCTCGATCGCGGTGACCAGTTCCGTTCTCTGGTGGAGGCTCTTTGATGCACGCAGATCTTCCACTCCAGAACCGGAATCCGTGGCTGGGCGAGATACAGCCCCTGCCGATGTTGGTGATCAGCTCTGTTGCATTGCTGGTTATGGGTGTGGTCATGATTTCCTCGGCGTCCATGGATATGGCTGCCGAAACCATGGGTAACAGCTACCACTACGTGATCCGTCAGTTGATGTTTGCCGGTCTTGGTTGCCTGTTCGCCCTGGTAGCGGTGAACGTGCCGGTGGCCTGGTGGGAGCGCAGCGGCTGGCTGCTGCTGGGCATCGGTCTGTTGGTCCTTGTTCTGGTGTTGACGCCCCTGGGCCGTACCGTGAACGGCTCCACCCGCTGGATTCCGTTCGGCCTGTTCAACGTCCAGGTCTCGGAAGTGGCGAAACTCTGCCTGATTGCCTACCTGGCCGGCTATGTGGTCCGTCGCCGGGATGAACTGCTCAATACCTGGCCTGGTTTCCTGAAGCCGTTGGTCGTCCTCGGTTTGGCATCGGTTCTGCTGGTGATTCAGCCGGACTTCGGTGCCACCGTGGTGTTGGTGACGGCAGCGGCGGGGATGATTTTCCTGAGCGGTGTCCGGCTGAGCCGGTTCGTGCCCCTGATCGGTACGCTGGTGGTCCTGGGTGCCATTCTGATCGTTACCCAGCCTTACCGTCTGAAACGGGTTGTCAGCTATCTCGATCCCTGGAAAGACCAGTTCGACAGCGGTTACCAGTTGACCCAGTCCCTGATTGCCTTCGGTCGCGGAGACTGGGGTGGTGTCGGCCTGGGTAACTCCATCCAGAAGCTGTTCTATCTGCCGGAAGCCCACACCGACTTTATCTTCGCCATTATCGCCGAGGAATTCGGTCTCCTGGGATCCTTGCTGGTACTCAGTCTGTTCACCCTTCTGGTGGTGACCGGATTCGTCATTGCCCGCCGGGCCGAGAAGGCGGACATGCCGTTCGGAGCGTGTTTTGCCTATGGGCTGACCCTGCTGATTGGCCTGCAGGCAGGCATCAACATGGCGGTCAGCACCGGGCTTCTGCCAACCAAGGGGCTGACTCTGCCGCTGGTGAGCTACGGTGGATCCAGTCTGATGATTACCTGTATCTGCATTGGCGTTCTTGCCCGTGTGGAAATGGAGCGCCTGGATCAGGAAAAGCTGGCCCGAGAGAAAACCGGTCCGAAGACGCGGGGAGGTGCGGTGTATGACTGAACAGCGTCGCTTCCTGATGATGGCCGGCGGTACCGGCGGGCACGTGTTCCCGGCCCTGGCAACGGCTCGGGCGCTTGAGGCTCGTGGTCACCAGGTGTACTGGCTCGGAGCCAGCGGCGGAATGGAACAGAGGCTGATCGGCGAAACCGATATCCCGCTGTCGCTGATTCATATTTCCGGTTTGCGGGGCAAGGGTAAGCTCGCTCTCTTGCTGGCGCCGTTCCGGCTGATGCGGGCTCTGGGTGAAGCGTTCACCATTCTGCGCCGGATTCGCCCGGATTGCGTTGTAGGCATGGGCGGATTTGTTACCGGGCCCGGTGGTGTTGCCGCCTGGCTGAACCGTACGCCGCTGGTGATTCATGAACAGAACGCCATCGCCGGAATGACCAACCGCATCCTGGTCAGGTTTGCAGAAACCGTGCTGGAGGCGTTTCCGGGTAGCTTCGGGCCGAAAGTGGTTACCCGCTGTACCGGCAATCCGGTGCGGGAAGACCTCGCCGCCTTGCCCGTTCCGGAAAAGCGCCTGGCGGACCGTGAAGGTGCTCTCAGGTTGCTGGTGATTGGCGGCAGTCTTGGCGCGCAGGTCTTCAACGAACAGCTCCCCGAGGCGCTGGCTATGTTGCCGGAAGTTGACCGGCCAGTGGTCCGCCACCAGTGTGGTGAGCGTCATGCCGAGGCGGCGAAGCAGGCCTATAAGGAGCATGGCGTGGAGGCGGCCGTTGAGCCGTTCATCAAGGACATGGCCGAGGCCTATGAGTGGGCCGACCTGGTGCTGTGCCGGGCAGGCGCACTGACGGTTTCGGAATTGTGCGCCGCGGGTATCGGCGCGGTGCTGGTGCCTTTTCCCCACGCCGTGGATGACCACCAGACGAAAAACGGGCAACAAATGGTGTCGGCGAAGGCAGCCATTCTGATTCCACAGGCAAAAATGACCCCGGCGGTGCTTGCGGAAACCCTGGGTGATCTGGCCCGGAATCGTGACCGGGTAAACGAAATGGCGAAGGCCGCCCGAACATTGGCCCGCCCTGATGCAACGGAGAGAGTCGTGAATTACTGTCTGGAGGCCGCCAATGGCTGATGCAAATAATCCGCCCCTGGTCTATCAGGTGCCTGAAATGCGCCGGATCCGTCACATTCACTTTGTGGGGATTGGTGGTGCGGGGATGAGCGGCATCGCCGAGGTTCTCAAGAATCAGGGCTACGACGTTTCCGGATCGGATCTGAAAGAAGGGCCGGTTACCGATCGTCTCAAGGGTATGGGCGTAGAAGTGCAGATCGGTCACCGGGAAGAGAACAGCGCCAGTGCCGATGTGGTTGTGGTGTCTTCAGCGGTGTCTGCGGAAAACCCGGAAGTCGTGGCGGCCCGCAGTCGTCGGGTGCCGATTGTACCCAGGGCAGAAATGCTGGCGGAAATCATGCGCTATCGCCACGGCATCGCCGTCGCTGGAACCCATGGCAAGACCACAACCACCAGCCTGATTGCATCCATTCTGGGTGAGGCGGGCCTGGACCCGACGTTCGTGATTGGCGGCAAGCTGAACAGCGCCGGCACCAACGCTCAGTTGGGCGGTTCCCGATATCTGGTGGCGGAGGCCGACGAAAGTGATGCCTCCTTCCTGCATCTGACGCCGGTGATTTCAGTGGTAACCAACATCGAAGCGGACCATATGGATACCTATGGCGGCGATGTCGAGAAGCTGAAGCAGACCTTTGTGGACTTTCTGCACAACCTGCCGTTTTACGGTGTCGCGGTGATGTGCGTCGATGACGATTACGTTCAGGAGATCATCCCCCGGATATCCCGGGCCATCATCACCTATGGAATTGACAACCCGGAGGCAGATTACCGGGCCGAGAGCATCAATTCCGACGGTTTGCGGACCCACTTTGTGGTGAAGCGTCCGGCCGGGCGCAGCGACCTCGCGGTCGAGCTGAAAATGCCGGGCCGTCATAACGTGCTGAACGCGCTGGCGGCCATAGCCGTGGCCACAGACGAAGGCGTCGCCGATGATGCGATCTGCCGTGGGCTGGCCGGATTTGCCGGTGTCGGTCGCAGGTTCCAGGTCTACGGCGATTACCAGACCCCCAAGGGCACGGTCACCCTGGTGGACGATTACGGTCACCACCCGACGGAGGTAGAGGCGGTTATCCGGGCTGCACATGATGCCTGGCCCGACCGGCGTCTGGTCATGCTTTACCAGCCGCACCGCTTTACGCGGACCCGCGACCTTTATGAAGACTTTGTCCGGGTGCTTTCGGAAGTGGACGGCCTGCTTTTAATGGACGTGTACTCCGCCGGCGAACCGGCGATTCCGGGTGCCGATGGTCGGGCCCTGTGTCGCAGTATTCGCCAACGCGGGCAGGTGGAACCGGTGTTTGTTGAGGACAACCTGGAAATCGAGTCCCTGCTGGCCAATGTGCTGCAGGACGGCGATCTGCTGATAACCCAGGGCGCCGGCGATATTGGCGGCGTGGCAGCGCGGCTGGCAGCCGCGGGAGTGATAGCGGGTGAGTGACATGCATCATGTGGAACCACAGGCTTATCAGGCCGACCCGGAGCTCGTTCGGTCGCTCGGTCGGGTGGCCGTGTTCATGGGTGGAGATTCCGCTGAAAGGGAAGTGTCCCTGAAAAGCGGCAAGGCGGTACTGGCGGCGCTGGTGTCAGCCGGCGTGGATGCGTTTGCAGTGGACGTCCGCGGTTGCCTGCTGAGAACCGTCGACAACCCTGATTTTGACCGGGTGTTCATTGCGCTGCATGGTCGAGGAGGCGAGGACGGTACCCTGCAGGCCATCCTCTCGCAGGCCGGTATTCCCTACACCGGCAGCGATGTACTGGCCTCGGCACTGGCCATGGACAAGCTGAGAACCAAGTACGTGTTCGAAGGCTGTGGCCTGCCAACGCCGAAGTTCCGCACCATGTCCGGAGCAGATCAGGCCGAACAGATCATTGGTGAACTGCGGGCGCCCTTAAGTGTGAAACCTTCCCGGGAAGGTTCCAGCATTGGCATCCGCAAGGTACACACGGCTGCCGAACTGGCTGACGCCTACGAAGCCGCCGCCGCGCTGGACAATCTGGTGCTGGTGGAGGAGTGGATCGAAGGGCCGGAATTCACCGTCAGCCTGTTGCAGGATCGGGCGCTCCCGGCCATTGGCCTGAGCGCAAGCACCGAGCACGTTTTTTACGATTACGAGGCCAAGTACCTGGCGGACGATACCCGGTATCGCATTCCCTGTGGTCTGGCGCCTGAAGACGAAGTCCGTCTTCAGCACCTGGCACTGGAGGCCTTCCGGGTTGTTGGCTGTCGGACCTGGGGCCGGGTCGACATCATGCAGGACAGCGACGGCAAGTTCTGGCTGCTGGAGGTCAATACCGTGCCCGGTATGACGGACCACAGTCTTGTGCCCATGGCTGCGAAGGCCGCAGGCATCAGCTTCGAAGAGCTGGTGGTCCGGATACTGAAAGACAGTCTGGAGGACGCCAATGCTTGAAACACTGCTGATCCGGAGCCGGGCGACTCCGTCCGAGCCCCCGCGACGCCGGGGGGCAACGTCCCTCGGTCCCGAGCGGGACCGGTTTGGCGTGTTGAAGGGTGTGCTGGCAGCTGTACCCTGGCTCCAGGTGGGCATGGGCGCGGTGATTGTGCTGTTGGCTGCACTGGTGCCCTGGGGCACTGGCAAGGTGCTGGGCGCCATGGATCAGCAGATCCTTGCCGTCGATGTGAAAGGAGAATTTGTGGGCGATAGCCGGGTCGCCATTGAGCGCGCCGCTGGCGACTGGATCGGCAAGAGCTATTTCGCCACGGATCTTTCGGAAATCAAAGACAGCCTGGAGCGTCGGCCCTGGGTTGAGTCCGCGGCGGTGCGTCGGGTCTGGCCGGATCGCCTGGTGATCGATATCAGGGAGAAGAAACCCCTGGCCTACTGGACCGATGGACGTCTCGTAAGCCGCACCGGTGAGCTGTTCGCGCCGGCGAATCCGGAAGTTGCGGGTCGGTTGCCGCGACTTGCCGGGCCGGATGAAAGGGTGCGGGATGTGATCGATATGGCGCGGAACATGAGCGACAAGCTGGTCGCCCGGGGGCTTGGGTTTTCAGGCCTGACGCTGGAACACCGGGGTGCGTGGACCCTGCAGCTGGCCAACGGCATCGAGGTGGTGCTTGGCCGCGATCAGGTGGCGCAACGGTTTGATCGGTTTATCACGGTTTATGAAAACCGACTGGCAGCAAGGTCGGACGAAGTCAGTCGGGTAGATGCCCGCTACACCAACGGTGTGGCGGTCAAGTGGAAGGCTGTCGAGACAGCCTCCAGCCCAAAATCATAGCAACGGTTAATTCAGACCTACGGTTTGGTGGAACACATGTCATCGGTTGAAACGGAAAACATGATTGTCGGCCTCGATATCGGAACCTCGAAGGTGGTTGCGATTGTCGGCAAGCGCAAGATGGACGGCACCATCGAAGTGGTGGGCATTGGTTCCCATCCTTCCCGGGGCCTAAAGCGTGGAGTGGTGGTGAATATTGAAACCACCGTCCAGGCCATTCAGCGCGCGGTGGAAGAGGCGGAATTGATGGCCGGGTGCCGCATTCACTCGGTGTATGCGGGTATTGCCGGCAGCCACATCAAGAGCCTGAACTCCCACGGCATTGTTGCTATCCGTGACCGTGAGGTCACTCAGGCCGACATAGACCGGGTCATTGACGCCGCCCAGGCGGTTGCGATTCCTGCAGACCAGAAGATTCTCCATATTCTGCCCCAGGAATTCGTGATCGACAGCCAGGAGGGCATCAAGGAACCCATGGGAATGTCCGGTGTGCGTCTGGAAGCAAAGGTGCATCTGGTGACCTGCGCGGTCAATGCCGCCCAGAACATAGAGAAATGCGTCAAGCGCTGCGGGCTTGAGGTGGATGACATCATCCTGGAGCAGCTGGCATCCAGTCACGCCATTCTCACCGAAGACGAAAAGGAACTTGGGGTCTGCGTGGTGGATATCGGTGGCGGCACCACGGATATTGCCGTGTTTACCGGCGGCGCTATTCGCCACACGGCGGTGATTCCGATTGCCGGCGACCAGGTGACCAACGACATTGCCATGGCATTGCGCACACCGACCCAGAATGCTGAAGAAATCAAGATCAAGTATGCCTGTGCACTGACCCAGCTGGCCGGTGCGGATGAAACCATCAAGGTGCCCAGTGTTGGCGATCGCGCCCCGCGGGATCTGTCCAGGCAGGCCTTGGCCGAGGTGGTAGAACCGCGCTATGAGGAGCTGTTCACTCTGGTTCAGTCAGAGTTGCGCCGGTCCGGATTTGAAGACCTCATTCCGGCAGGCATCGTGATAACCGGCGGTTCCTCCACCATGGAAGGCGTGGTGGAGCTGGCCGAAGAGATCTTCCACATGCCGGTAAGGCTGGCCTGTCCGCAGGCGGTTTCCGGCATGACGGAGGTGGTCAACAATCCGATCTACGCCACTGGCGTTGGGTTGTTGATTCATGGTTTCCGCCAGATGGATCTGGGGCGGGCACCGGTGCTCAAGGGTGAAGATGCACCCTCGCTGTTTGAGCGCATGAAAGCCTGGTTTACCGGTCATTTCTGACGGGGCCGGGCGGGTAGTACACGAAGGTATCTCGAAAACACAATCTCGAACAAACGGCCCGGAACAAGGGCTGAAAACAGCACGAAGGAGTAGGGGAAATGTTTGAACTCGTCGATAATGTCCAGCAAAACGCTGTCATTAAAGTCGTCGGTGTAGGCGGTGGTGGCGGCAACGCCGTTCGCCATATGCTTAACAGCGACATCGAAGGTGTGGAATTCATCTGCGCCAACACGGATGCCCAGGCGCTGACCGATATGGACGCGCGTCAGATCATCCAGCTCGGTGGCAACATCACCAAGGGGCTGGGTGCCGGCGCCAATCCGGAGGTCGGTCGCCAGTCTGCCCTGGAAGACCGTGATCGTATCGCCGAAGCCATCAAGGGCGCGGATATGGTCTTCATTACCGCGGGCATGGGCGGTGGTACCGGTACCGGTGCCGCGCCGATCGTAGCGGGAGTAGCCCGCGAACTGGGCATCCTGACCGTTGCCGTGGTCACCAAGCCTTTCATGTTCGAAGGCGGCAAGCGCATGAGCGTTGCTGAATCCGGTCTGAAAGAGCTGGAAGAAAGCGTCGATTCCCTGATTACCATTCCCAATGAAAAGCTACTGGCGGTCATGGGCAAGAAAACCAGCCTGCTAGACGCATTTGCCGCAGCTAACGATGTGCTTCTGGGCGCAGTTCAGGGTATCGCCGATCTGATTACCCGCAACGGTATGATCAACGTCGACTTCGCCGACGTGAAGACGGTCATGTCCGAGATGGGTATGGCGATGATGGGCACCGCCCGTGCCACGGGTGAAAATCGTGCTCGGGAAGCCGCCGAAGCGGCTGTTCGCAGCCCGCTGCTCGAAGACATCAACCTGCAGGGTGCCAAGGGTATTCTGGTCAACATTACCGCGGGCATGGATCTCAACCTGGGCGAATTCTCCGAGGTTGGCGACATTGTGCGTGAATTTGCTTCTGACTCTGCCACCGTTGTTGTCGGCACCGTTATTGATCCGGAAATGACCGACGAACTGAAGGTGACGGTTGTTGCAACCGGCCTGGGTGGTGATCGTGAGAAGCCGACCAAGGTGGTGGACAACACACGCACCCTGGATGGAAAAACCGATTATAACCAGCTGGATCGTCCCGCTGTTCTGCGTCGTCGGGCCGTTTCCCATGGAAACGTGGCTATCGACCAGAGCAAGGATAGCGAGGAGCAGGGTGTCGACTATCTCGATATTCCCGCATTCCTCCGTCGCCAGGCTGACTGATAATCTGGTGCAGTTGTGATCCGGTTGTGGTTCTTGTGCGAAACATGGAACCCGGTATCCGGTAAATACGTGCACTGATTGCCATGGGTTGGAAGCTGGATGAACATTCAGCAACAACGGACTGGTTAAATGGTATTCAGTCTTATTTTCTGATATTCTCCTGGCAGATTTTTGCCTAGAATATCGCCTTTTTGTGACGGAATTATGTACCGATGATCAGACAACGGACACTTAAAAACACCATCCGTGCCACCGGTGTTGGCTTGCACTCAGGTGAGAAGGTCTATCTGACCCTCAAACCTGCCCCGGTGGATTCCGGTATCATCTTCCGCCGTACCGATCTTGACCCGATGGTTGAGATTCGTGCCTGCGCGGAGAATGTAGGTGAGACCATGCTGTCCACGACGCTGGTAAAAAACGGTGTCCGTGTGGCGACTGTGGAGCATTTGCTCTCGGCCATGGCTGGTCTCGGCATTGATAACTGTTTCGTCGAACTAAGTGCCGCGGAAGTGCCCATCATGGACGGCTCTGCCGGTCCTTTTGTGTTCCTTCTGCAGTCCGCCGGCATTGCCGAGCAGGATGCAGCCAAGCGTTTCATCCGCATCAAGCGTGAGGTAACGGTTGAGGAAGGCGACAAGAAGGCTACCCTGCTGCCTTTCGAAGGCTTCAAGGTGAGCTTCGGTATCGACTTTGATCACCCCGTGTTCAAGGGCCGCGCCCAGACAGCAACTGTCGATTTTTCCAGCACCTCCTTTGTTAAGGAAGTGAGTCGCGCTCGGACTTTCGGGTTCATGCGTGACATCGAAAAATTGCGTGCCATGAACCTTGCTCTCGGCGGCAGTGTGGACAACGCCATCGTTGTTGATGACTACAAGATCCTCAACGAAGACGGCCTGCGCTATGACGACGAATTTGTGAAGCACAAGCTGCTTGATGCCATCGGCGATCTCTATCAGTTGGGCAACAGCCTGATTGGTGAGTTCCGTGGGATCAAATCCGGCCACGATCTGAACAACAAGCTGTTGCGCAAGCTAAGGGCAGAAGAGGATGCCTGGGAAGTGGTTACCTTTGATGACGAGGCCACTGCCCCGATTTCCTACATGAAGCCTGTGCTGGCGGCGGGCTGAAGCAGGACGCTTTAATCCCGGACGTGGCTAGCGAGTTTTTCGAGAACCTCGCGTAATGCTTTATCCTTCGTGTGCCCGGCCTCCTCTTTGAGGAGCCGGGCATTTTCTTTGCTCAAGGGTTCTTTTTTGAACACCGGTTTTTCCCGAAATCTGGGCGGTGCAACCTTGACCTTCAGTTTCCAGACGAACCGGAACAGTTCGTTCTCTCGCAGCTTTTCCATGATCTCGTGCTGGCGGAACCGGATCTGACTGGCTTTTCCCGCGGTTTCGGCGGTCAGGACCAGCTCTCCGTCCTTGCAGCTGACAAAGCGTGTCCCGTTGACCAGCTCGCTCGGAAGGGCGGCCAGGACTTCTCCTTCCGCCTGTCGATGGAGCTCGGCCTTTGCCACGAGGTCCTTGAGTACCGGGGTTCTGCCAAGCTTGTCGAAGGTCATTTTTTGCTCGCTTTTGCGTTTCATGGCGGCGTTTTTACTCGACGGCTGCGTTTACGATTGGTTACACTTCGGCACGGTTTATGCGTAGTGCCTGTATTACACTCGTTTTACATTGTGGTAAATGAGTATGTCTACCGGGCGCTGCAATTTTTTCAGTATGTAGCTGTTGCCAAAGGATGGCAGACCCCCTTCGGATTTTTCCGGGGCGCAACACTACAGGATGCGGTTGCGGCTCAACGATGAAACCAGATGATGATATGAACATTATTCTCGTTGGCAAACGCCACGGAAAGTCCCGTGTGCTGTCGATTAACAGCACGCTTGCTGCCGGCTTGCTGTTCCTCGTGCTCTCCCTGCTGGTCGCGGCCGGCTGGGCAGGGTATCAAATGGCTGTGCAGCAGGTAGAGGCCAGAGAGCCCAGCAACTCCGAGCTGGTCGCCGAGTGGAAGCAGAAGCTGGCAGACCAGAAGGCAGAATTGGCCAGTATCGAGGAGAACGTCCAGCAACAGGTTGATGCGCTGACTCTTCGCCTCGGCGAGATCCAGGGCCGTCTCCTGCGCCTGGATGCACTGGGCCAGCGGTTTGTAGAATCCGGCCTTGTGGCCAGTGACGAATTCAACTTTGATCAGCCGGCCGCTGTCGGTGGCCCGGAAGACGCCTTGTCCGGCGACTCCTTTTCCGCGCCTGAGCTGACCCGCATGATCGAGGAAATGGAGTGGCGGATCGAGGACCGCGAGCAGCAACTGCGGTTGCTAGATCAGTTGGCATCGAGCAAGCGGCTTGAGGACGAGCTTTACCTGGAAGGCCGGCCGATAACCTGGGGCTGGCTGTCCTCCAAGTACGGTTACCGTTCTGATCCATTTACCGGCAAGCGCACCTGGCATGCCGGGGTTGATCTGGCCGGCAAGGATGGCAGCGACATTATTTCGGTCGCCGGCGGTGTCGTTACCTATGCCGGAGAGCGCTATGGCTACGGTAACCTCGTGGAAGTCGACCATGGTGATGGTCTGATAACCCGCTATGCCCACTGTAAGACGATCAAGGTGAAGGTGGGCGATGTTGTCCAGAAAGGCCAGGTAGTCGCGCTGATGGGCAGCACAGGGCGTTCCACCGGGCCTCACGTGCACTTTGAAGTTATCCGGAATGGCAAGTCTGAAAACCCGGAAACCTATATCAAGCGGGCGAGCCGCTGATCCTCCGGTTCCGGCCCGCACGCCGTTGTCAGCACTTCCCCGCCAGTCGGCCTCCGGCCAGTTTTTATCCGTGAATCCGGTGCCTCATCAGCGACTTATTGCGCCTGTGTGAGGCCTACCTTTTGTCCTGTTACAAAATAAGGTTAGAATGCCGGCTTCCTCCGTTTAATCAAAGAAGCAGTGGTCTATGTTCACAAAGCTTGCAACCAAGATGTTCGGCAGTAAAAACGCCAGAGAAATCAAGAGAATGCGCAAGACTGTCATGCGCATTAACGAGCTTGAAGAGCAATATGGCAATCTGTCCGACTCCGAGTTGCAGGGTAAGACCGCGGAGTTCCGTCGTCGGATCGACGAGGGCGAATCGCTTGACGCCCTGCTGCCCGAAGCCTTTGCCACCGTGCGTGAAGCGGGCCGCCGGGTTATGGGCATGCGTCATTACGACGTCCAGCTGATCGGTGGTATCACCCTGCACGAAGGCCGGATCGCCGAAATGAAGACAGGTGAGGGTAAGACGCTGGTTGCTACCGCTTCCGTGTACCTCAACGCATTGTCCGGCAAGGGTGTCCACGTGGTTACCGTGAACGATTACCTGGCCCGTCGTGATGCCGACTGGATGGGCAAGCTCTATCGGTTCCTGGGCATGCAGGTGGGTGTCGTGGCCTCGGGCCAGCCAGCGGAGGAAAAGCGGGCAGCCTACCAAGCCGATATTACCTACGGTACCAACAACGAATTCGGCTTCGACTACCTGCGCGACAACATGGCGTTCAGTACCGAAGACAAAGTTCAGCGCGGGCTGAACTATGCGATCGTGGACGAGGTGGACTCCATCCTGATCGACGAAGCCAGAACGCCGCTGATTATCTCCGGGGCAGCTGAGGACAGTTCAAAGCTGTACCAGGCCATCAATGAACTGATCCCCAACCTCGAAAAGGGCGAAGTGCCTGAGGAAGGAGAGCCGACCGGCGATTTCACCATCGATGAGAAATCCCGCCAGGTCGAGCTGACAGAAAGCGGTCACGAGAAGGTTGAAGAGCTGCTGCTTGAGCGTGGCCTTCTTAAGGAAGGTGAGAGCCTTTATTCCGCCGCCAACCTCAGCCTGTTGCACCATGTGCACTCAGCATTGCGGGCCCACCACCTGTTCCAGAAAGACGTGGATTATATCGTCCAGGGTGGCCAGGTGGTCATCGTCGACGAGCATACCGGTCGTACCATGCCGGGTCGTCGCTGGAGTGAAGGTCTGCACCAGGCCGTTGAGGCCAAAGAGGGCGTCAAGATTCAGGCCGAAAGCCAGACGCTGGCATCGACCACCTTCCAGAATTATTTCCGGCTGTACGACAAACTGGCCGGCATGACCGGTACGGCAGATACCGAAGCTTTCGAGTTTCGCCAGATCTACGGCCTCGATGTGGTGGTCATTCCTCCCAACAAGCCGATCCAGCGGACCGATTACAACGACCTGGTCTACCTGACCCAGGAAGAAAAATTCCACGCCATTATTGACGAGATCAAGGATGTCACTGCCGAAGGGCGTCCGATTCTCGTTGGTACCGCCTCCATCGAGGCCTCCGAACTGCTCTCCATGCTGCTCAAGAAGGCGCGGATCGAACACAAGATCCTGAACGCCAAGCAGCACGAATCCGAAGCCCATATCATTGCCCAGGCGGGTCGCCCCGGGGCGGTCACCATCGCCACCAACATGGCCGGCCGTGGTACCGATATCGTGCTGGGCGGTAACTGGGAACACGAAGTTGCCGCCATGGACAATCCCTCAGAAGAGGAGATTGCCCGGGCCAAGGCCGAGTGGACCGAGCGTCACAATCAGGTGCTTGAGGCCGGCGGTCTGCACATCATTGGTACCGAGCGTCACGAATCCCGTCGAATTGACAACCAGCTTCGCGGTCGTGCCGGGCGTCAGGGTGACCCTGGCTCCTCAAGGTTCTTCCTGTCTCTGGAAGACAACCTCATGCGCATCTTTGCCCCCGACCGGGTCAAGAGCCTGATGCAGGCCATGGGCATGAAGAAGGGGGAGGCCATCGAGCACCGGATGGTGACCAACGCGATCGAGAAATCCCAGCGCAAGGTGGAAGGTCGCAACTTCGACATGCGTAAGACCCTGCTGGAATACGATGACGTGGCCAACGACCAGCGCACGGTTATCTACGACCAGCGCAACGAAGTCATGTCTTCCGACGATATTTCTGACATGGTGACGACCATTCGGGAAGACGTTGTCGATTCGCTGATCAGTGAATACATTCCGCCCCAGAGTATGCCGGAACAATGGGACGTCGCCGGGCTGGAAGCACAGCTCCAGTCAGAAATGGCGATTGATCTGCCGGTTCAGAAGTGGCTGGAAGAAGACAACAAGCTGTACGAAGAAAACCTGCGCCAGAAGGTTCTCGACGAGATCGTGGCTGCCTACCAGGCCAAGGAAGAGATTGCCGGTTCCGAGGCTATGCGCAAATTTGAGAAGCAGGTGTTCCTGCAGGTGCTCGATACCCTCTGGAAAGAGCATCTTTCCAACATGGACCATCTGCGCCGTGGTATCCATCTGCGGGGTTATGCCCAGAAGAACCCCAAGCAGGAGTACAAGCGCGAGGCGTTCAACCTGTTTGAAACCATGCTTGATACCATGAAGCGGGATGTTACCCGGGTACTCTGCCACGTGCGTGTCCAGAGCCGTGAGGAGATGGAAGAAGTCGAGCGCCGTCGCAAACAGGAGCTGGAAGAAGAGCTTGCAAAGGCCCGTCTGCGCCACGACGAAACCAGCGCCACGGCCCAGAGCCAGGGTGAAGGTGAGGCTGACGAGGCCCGGCAGTCGACTCCGGAAACCTTCGTTCGACAGGAGCGCAAGGTGGGTCGAAACGAACCCTGTCCCTGCGGGTCCGGCAAGAAGTACAAGCAGTGTCATGGCAAGGTCAGCTGATTCAGAGCACTGACCGCACCATCGGAACCCGCACTCTGCCAGCCACAACTGGTGGGATGCGGGTTTTTTCGTTTTCAGCGGGTCGTGTGTTGCCTCGAGCGCACCCCCAGACAAGAGGAGTGGCAGAATGGCGGTAGGTCCGGGAACCTTACCTGAGTTTTATCCGGTAGCCGGAATCAAGGTCGGCATAGCCAGTGCCGGCATAAAGAAGCCGGGACGTAAGGACGTGGTTGTGTTCGAGCTGGCCCCGGAAAGTCGGGTTGCCGGTATCTTCACGAAAAACCAGTTCTGTGCAGCACCGGTTACCCTCAGCCGCCGGCATCTGGCCGAGACCTCGCCCCGGTACCTCTTGATCAACACGGGCAATGCCAACGCCGGTACTGGTGAGCAAGGTATGCGGGATGCTATGGCCTGTTGCCAGGCCCTGGCAAAGCAGGCGGGCGTCACGGAAGCCGAAATCCTGCCGTTCTCCACGGGGGTGATTGGCGAGCCGTTGCCGGTCCAGAAGATTGTTGGCGCGCTTCCGGAGGCTTTGGCGAACACTGCCGAGAATCGCTGGGCTGAAGCGGCCAGTGGCATCATGACCACGGACACCCGCCCCAAAGGCGCTTCCTGCCAGGTTGAGCTGGATGGCCACACGGTGACCATCTCGGGCATCAGCAAGGGTGCGGGCATGATTCGTCCCAACATGGCGACGATGCTTGGTTTTATTGCCACCGATGCCCGGATTGCGCCGGAACTGCTGCAGACGCTTGCCTCGGAACTGGGCGAGAAGTCCTTCAACCGTATCACCATTGATGGCGATACCTCCACCAATGACGCCTGCATGCTCATGGCCAGCGGCCATTATTCCGGCCCCGAGATTACGGCCTCCAGCGCGGTGCTGCCGAAGCTGCGGGAGGCCTTGCAGACAATCTATCTGGAACTGGCCCATGCCATTGTCCGCGACGGCGAAGGGGCAACCAAGTTTGTCACCATCGACGTCACTGGCGCGGCCAGCCAACAGGAGGCGCTCGATGTCGCCTACACCGTGGCGCATTCGCCGTTGGTCAAGACCGCGCTGTTCGCCTCGGACCCGAACTGGGGCAGGATTCTGGCGGCGGTTGGTCGCGCCGGGGTCGAAGGGCTCGACCTGAATGCCCTTGAAATCTATCTGGGCGATGTCTGCCTGGTCCGCAACGGTGGCCGGGCCGAGGATTACTCGGAAGCCCGCGGGCAGGCCGTGATGGACCGGGAAGAGATCACCATTGCCATCGACCTCAAACGGGGTGATGTTCGGGAAACCGTGTGGACCTGTGATTTCTCCCACGATTACGTGACTATCAACGCCGAGTATCGTACCTGAGCATGTCTGCCAGAGAGACGGCGGTCAAAGAGGTTCACGTTGCCGTGGCGGTCATAGTCCGTGATGGCAAGGTGCTTATCGCCCGACGGCCAGACCACGTTCACCAGGGGGGCTTACTGGAGTTTCCCGGTGGAAAGGTGGAGCCTGGCGAGACGGTTCAGGCGGCGCTTGTGCGCGAAATTGCCGAGGAAACCGGTCTTCACGTGCCGGCGGGTTCCCTGGAGCCTGTTATCGGTATTCGGCACGATTATGGCGACAAGCGGGTTTTCCTGGACGTCTGGGAAACCAGCGCTGCCGAGGGCGCGGCAAGGGGATGTGAGGGGCAGCCCGTTGAATGGCTGACCCCGGAGCAGCTTCGGGATGAGGATTTCCCCGCCGCCAACCGGCCGATCATTCGCGCTCTGCGTCTGCCCCGGCAGTTGGCAATCACCGGTTCCGAGAATGGCCTGGAGCCAGCCCTTGCGCACCTTCAGGAGGGTCTGAGCGCCGCTCGACCACCGCTGGTACTGCTCCGGGCTCCGGCGTTGAGTCCGTTGGCCTATCGGGAGTTGGCGGCGAACGCGTTGCCGGTTTGTGAAAAGGCCGGAGCTGCCCTGATTGTGCACGGTGGACCGGAGGTATTCCGCGCCATACCCGGCGCCCATGGGCTGCACCTGCCCTGGCGCGAGGCGGCCAAGCTCTCGGCCAGACCGGTTCCGGAGGATATCTGGCTGGGTGTTTCCTGCCATGACAGGCAGGAGATCGATCATGCGACGGCTATCGGAGCCGACTACGTGACCCTGGGGCCAGTCCAGCCGACCGAAAGCCATCCGGGTGCGTCGACCCTGGGATGGTCGGTCTTTGCCGACCTGGTGTCGGAAGCGGTGCTTCCGGTATTTGCCCTGGGCGGTTTGTCGCCCGGCGATCTTCGGGAGGCTCGCCAGCGGGGCGGTCAGGGCATCGCCGGTATTCGCTTCTGGTGGCCGCAACGCTGACACTTGTCAGTGACGCCGTGGCCATGTCTGTTATGCTGTCGTTCCTGCATTTTTCACCATCTTGCACAACCGATTCCGGGAGAGACCGTGAGTAAACTGACCCATCTCGACGACAAGGGCGAAGCCCGCATGGTGGACGTGACCGACAAGACGGCCACCGAACGCGAGGCCCGCGCTGAAGCTACCATTCGCATGGCGCCGGAAACCCTGAACATGATTATTGAGGGTGAGCATCCCAAAGGGGATGTCCTGGCTGTTGCCCGCATCGCCGGTATCATGGCCGCAAAGAAAACCCATGATCTGATTCCCTTGTGTCATGCGCTGAACCTGACGTCTGTGAAAGTTGAACTGACTCCGGGCGATGACGGGGCATCTGTACGTATTCTGACCCGCTGCAAACTGTCCGGCCAGACCGGTGTCGAGATGGAGGCGTTAACCGCGGCAAGCGTAGCGGCACTGACGCTGTACGATATGTGCAAGGCGGTCGATCGTGGCATGGAGATAGATTCCGTGCGTCTGCTGGAGAAGAAAGGCGGCCGTAGTGGCCACTGGGTCGCCGATAAAGCCTGATCTGGCGGCCCGCCGCGCTCGTAAGTGTTGGTTACCAAGACCACTCCGGAGGAGCGACAGTGCCGAGACTACGCCAAGCGGGCGGGCCCGTGATAGAATGCGCGGCCCGATTGACTGAACCACGAGGAAACACTGTGGCTGTTCGTTACATCCAGACCTGCCGGTTGCCGACCCCGTTCGGGGTATTTGATATGCACGGCTTTGAAGAACCGGACACCGGAAAGGAGCACGTTGCCCTGACCCTGGGCGACCTCGATAGCGACGAACCCATGCTGGCCCGCACGCATTCCGAATGTCTGACCGGCGACGCTCTCTACAGTATGCGGTGTGATTGCGGCTATCAGCTGGAAGAAGCGCTGCGCAGCATTGCCCGGGAAGGGCGGGGCATCCTCATGTATCTGCGCCAGGAGGGTCGGGGGATCGGCCTGTTGAACAAGATCCGGGCCTACCACCTGCAGGATCAGGGCGCTGACACGGTGGAGGCCAATGAGCGTCTGGGTTTTGCGGCTGATCTGCGTGACTACAGCATGTGCAAGGACATGCTGGAGCATCTCGGCATCAAGAGCCTGCGGCTGATGACCAACAACCCCCGCAAGGTGAAAGCGCTGTCCTCCTATGGCATCGAAATCACCGAAAGGGTCGCTCTGCATGTGGGCCGCAACCCCCACAACGAACACTACCTCGATACCAAGCAGAGCAAGCTGGGCCACTGGCTGGAGACACACCAGGACGATGATCCTCAGATCTGAGCTGGTTTTGTAGCCACACACAAAAAAGCCCGCGGATTCTGCGGGCTTTTTTGCATTCTCAGGCTTGTGTTCCGTCTATTTGACGGCTTTCAGATTCTGGTGGCGCAGGGTCTCGATCCGCGTGCGGATCGACGATTCAATACCTGCGGCGTCCAGACCACATTCGGCCAGCAGCTCCCCGTGCTTGCCGTGGTCCATAAAGGTATCGGGCAGGCCCAGCTGAAGTACCGGCATGGTAACCAGGCGGCTGTTCAGGAATTCGGTCACGGCGCTGCCTGCACCACCGGCAATGGCGTTTTCTTCCAGGGTCACCAGCAGTTCATGCTGCTCGGCCAGCTCCAGCACCAGTTCTTCATCCAGGGGTTTGACGAAGCGCATGTCTGCGACCGTCGCGCCGATGGCTTCTGCGGCCTCCAGAGCAGGCGCCAGCAGGGTGCCAAAGTTGAGGATGGCAACACCTTTGCCGTTGCGAATCCGGCGGCCCTTGCCAATCTCAAGCGGCGTCAGCTCCTGCTGAATTTCGGCACCGGGGCCCGTGCCACGCGGGTAGCGCACCGATGCCGGTCCTTCGTAGAGCATGCCGGTCTGGAGCATCTGGCGGGTTTCGTTTTCGTCCGACGGTGTCATCACCACCATGTTCGGCACGCAGCGCAGGTAGCTGATGTCGAAAGCGCCAGCGTGGGTCGGGCCGTCTTCACCGACCAGGCCCGCGCGATCAATCGCGAACAGCACATCCAGGTTCTGGATAGCGACATCGTGAATCAGTTGATCGTACGCCCGCTGCAGGAACGTTGAGTAGATGGCGACCACCGGCTTGGCGCCGTCACAGGCGAGCCCCGCGGCCAGCGTGACTGCATGCTGTTCGGCGATGGCGACATCGAAATAGCGTTCCGGGAAGCGCTGTGAGAATGCCAGCAGATCCGAGCCTTCACACATGGCCGGGGTGATGCCCACCACGCGCTCATCCTGTTCGGCGGAATCGCACAGCCATTGTCCGAAGACGTTGGCATATTTTGGCTTCTTCGGTTTCGGCTTGACCGGTTCGGGTTTACTGGGTGGAACCGGCTCGATCTTGTTGATGGCGTGATAGCCGATCGGATCGGCTTCGGCCGGGGCAAAACCCTTGCCTTTGGTGGTCACCACATGCAGGAACTGCGGACCTTCAAGTTCCCGGATGTTCTCCAGGGTTTCCACCAGCAGGGGCAGGTCGTGGCCATCGATCGGGCCGATGTAGTTGAACCCCAGTTCCTCGAACAGCGTGCCAGGGGCAATCATGCCCTTGAAGTGTTCCTCGGTCTTCTTGGCCAGCGCCATCAGGTGTGGCGCTCCCTGCAGAACCTTCTTGCTGCTATCGCGGACCTGATTGTAGGTGCGACTGGACAGCAGTTTGGCAAAGTAGTTGGACAGCCCGCCAACGTTCCGGGAAATCGACATGTCATTGTCGTTGAGGATTACCAGCATGTCGGCGTGCAGGTGACCGGCGTGGTTCAGTGCCTCGAACGCCATGCCGGCGGTCATGGCGCCGTCACCAATCACAGCAATGCTCTTTCGACCGGTCTGCTGCAGGCGTGCAGCGATGGCCATGCCCAGCGCTGCGCTGATGGAGGTGCTGGAATGGCCGACGCCAAAGGTGTCGTACTCGCTTTCGGCCCGTTTCGGGAAGCCGGCCAGACCGCCTTTGCGGCGGATGCTTCCCATGGACTCTTTCCGTCCGGTCAGGATCTTGTGGGGGTAGGCCTGATGGCCGACGTCCCACACCAGGCGGTCGCTCGGCGTATCAAAGACGTAGTGAAGGGCGACGGTAAGCTCAAGCACGCCCAGGCCGGCCCCGAAATGACCGCCAGTCTGGCCCACTGACCATAACAGAAAGGCCCTGAGCTCCCGGGCCAGCCGGGTCAGCTGTTCCGGGGCCAGCTCTCTGAGCTGGGCCGGTTCGTCAATCCGGTCCAGAAGCGGCGTATTGGGCCGCTGTGACGGGATTTCCTTGAAAATATAAGTGTCCTGCATCTGCTCGGGTCTTTTCCGGTACGTTCAGTAACTGACTGGCATTATAAGGGAACAGGGGAAGCTGTTTCACACAAAGCGGGCCAGTTGTTACGAAAATATTTACGGCCAGTGTGCGCCTTCGGAGCGCCGGGATTCAATGGGTTCTTGCCACCACGTAATCGGCCATTGCCCGCAGGGGGTCTGCTTCGGGACCAAACGCCTGCAAACTTTGCTTGGCCTGTCCCAGCAGATTGGCCAGGTGCTCCCTGGCGCCTTCCAGGCCAAGCAGGGCGGGGTATGTGGGTTTGGCGCGGGCGGCATCCGAGCCCTGGGGTTTGCCAATGACCGTTGTATCGCCCTCGATGTCCAGAAGGTCATCCTGAACCTGGAAGGCCAGGCCCAGGGCTTCGGCATACTGGGTCAGGGAAGCAAGGGCCTGTTCGTCGACCGACGGCGCCGTCAGGGCGCCAATTCGCACGCTGGTTTCGATAAGGGCGCCAGTCTTGTGGCGGTGCATGGTTTCAAGTTGCGCCAAGGCCAGGGTTTTGCCGACGGACTCCAGATCAATGGCCTGGCCACCAACCATTCCTCCGTGGCCACTGGCCCGGGCCAGCTCCCGGACCATGATCAGACGCACCGACTCAGACAGTCCCGGCGCTTCGGCAAGCCAGCCGAAAGCCAGTGCCTGCAGGGCATCGCCAGCAAGGATGGCAGTGGCTTCGTCGAACGCGATGTGAGTAGTAGGCCGTCCCCGGCGCAATTCGTCGTCGTCCATGGCGGGCAGGTCGTCGTGAATCAGTGAGTAGGCGTGGATCAGTTCTACCGCGCAGGCAGGAATCAGGGCATCATCACCGGTCTGGCCCAATGCCTTTGCCGCCGCAAGACACAAGGCCGGCCGGATTCGCTTGCCACCGCCCAGCACGCTGTAGCGCATGGCTTCCTGCAGCCGGCCAGAGGCGGAATCACGGGTAATGCACCGGTCCAGTTCCGCATCGACCCGGGCCCGGCAGGTTTCCAGAAATCCAGAGGCAAGCAGGTTCTTTCCGGACATCAGTCAGCATCATCCGGTGAGAACGGGCGGGTTTCCAGGGTGCCGTCGCTGTTCTGGACCAGTTGTTCGACCCGTTGCTCGGCGCTCTTCAACGCCTGTTGGCATTCCCGGGTCAGCTTTACACCCCGCTCGAACGCCGTCAGGGACTGTTCCAGGGACAGCTCGCCCTGCTCCAGATCGCGAACCAGCTTTTCCAGTTCATCAAGAGACTTCTCAAAATCGGCTATCGATGTGGCGCCTTGTTCACCGGCCATCAGGGGCCCTCCGATCGGGTGGCAGAATTTCGCGGATTATACCAGAGCCAGATCGCTATCGCCGCCAGTGGAAGTGACGTCGTTCACCGGTCCGGGCATCCGGACCCCAGTTCTGTTCCGTCACCTCGATTTCACCGCTGGCTGAAACGGTCACCACGGTGGTTGCCCGAGTGCCGTAGTCCGAACCCACGATGAATGGCGACGACAGAAAGCGCTCCGTCTCCAGGCCAACGCCTGTATCGGGCAGCATATGGTCTGGCGCGGGCGTGCTGTCCTGGAGCAGCGGAATCAGCTCGTTGTGCAGTGTTGCCGCATCCCGTCCGGCGGCGGCAATGGTGTCTCCCGCAGCCTGCCGAAGGCGCAGAAGCTTGGGCCAGGGCGTCTGCAACAGATGATTGCTCAGTCCGTAGACCCCGCGGTGGATTTGTCGGCCCGGATGGGCATCCCGATTGCTGAAATACCATCCGTCTGCTGTGGTCAGCTGCACCAGGTTGAAGCCGGAAAACTGGTCGCCGGTGTCGAGCAGATAGCGTTCAAGATGCTCCCGGGAATCAGTGAGTGCCCGCAAAGGCAGTTCACCCCGACTGATACGGCCGGTTTCAGGTGCCCCTTCACGGACGTTGGTTACGGCGCTGACCTCTCCCGCGGTATTAATCGCAAGCCAGGTGCCACCGGAGAGCAGGTCACGGCCGGCAAGCACCCGGGTGCCGGATTCGGTGGTCCACCAGTCCATGGCGGCCGTCGGGCGGCGGAAAAATTCATCCCGATTGGCGGCAACCACCAGTGGGAAATGAGGGTTCTGGCCAACGGCGAAAGCGATCAGGCACATGGTGTAGGAGTAGGCTCCCGGATTTAATGAAGTTGACTCTTGCGCTGTGTATCATACCAGCCTTGGTTTCCCCGGTGCGGCTCAAACAATGACTCTGTTCTACGTAATAGCTTCTTATCTGGCCCTCGGTGCCCTGGCAGGCACCGTGGCGGGGCTGTTCGGCATTGGTGGCGGGCTGATCATCGTGCCCGTGTTGATGTTCACCTTTGGTCTGCAGGGAGTCGATCCGGAGATTATTCCCCATCTGGCCGTAGGCACCTCGCTCGCGACCATCGTGTTCACCTCGGTCAGCTCCATTCGCTCCCATAACAAGCACGGCGCCGTGCGCTGGGATCTGTTCCGGCCCATGACGGTCGGGATTATTGGCGGCGCCCTGGTTGGCGCCTGGACGGCCTCCATGATGAGCGGGCGCGCGCTCGAACTGGTCATCGGCATTTTTGTCATTCTGGTGGGGCTCAAAATGTTTTTCCAGGTTGACCCCAAGCCGGGTCGCGACGTTCCCGGGGTGGCAGGTCTGGGCGTCGCCGGTGGCTTTATCGGTTGGGGGTCGGCGATTTTCGGAATCGGCGGCGGGACCCTTACGGTGCCTTACCTGAGCTGGTGTAACGTGCGGATGCAGCAGGCGGTCGGTACATCTGCCGCCTGTGGTCTGCCCATCGCCGTGTCCGGTGCGCTGGGTAACATCTGGACCGGGTGGCATCATCCCGCAGTGCCGGAACTGAGCGCCGGCTTCATTTACCTGCCTGCGCTCATAGGTATCATTCTCACCAGCGTTTTCTTTGCCCGGGTTGGCGCCAATCTGGCCCATCGGCTGAACCCCCGGATTCTCAAGCGTACGTTCTCCATCATGCTCCTGCTGGTGGGTCTCCGTTTTCTCCTGAGCTGAGAGGTAGTTGATGCTGCAGCATCCCCAGATTGATCCGGTGGCTATTGCCATCGGCCCCCTCAAGATCCACTGGTACGGTCTGACTTATCTGTTCGGTTTTTTAGCCGGCTGGTGGCTTGGACGCATTCGCACCCGCAAGCCCTGGTCGCCTATCAACGAAGAGCAGATGGGTGACCTTCTGTTTTACCTGGCCCTGGGGGTCATCCTGGGTGGCCGCTTCGGCTATGTCCTGTTCTACAACTTTGACGCCTTCCTGGCGGACCCGCTCTGGCTGCTGCGGGTCTGGGAAGGGGGCATGTCTTTCCACGGCGGTTTGCTGGGCGTGATGTTTGCCATGTGGTGGTATGGCCGCAAGGTGGGCAGCGGTTTCTGGCGCCTGGCTGACTTTGTAGCGCCGCTGGTGCCCCTTGGGCTCGGTGCAGGGCGGATCGGAAACTTTATTAACGGCGAGTTGTGGGGCAAGCCCACTGATGTTGCCTGGGGTATGGTGTTTCGAACCGCTCCGGATTCTCTTGCCCGTCATCCTTCCCAGCTTTACCAGTTTGCCCTGGAAGGCGTGGCCTTGTTCGTGATCCTGTGGTGGTTCTCATCCCGGCAGCGCCCGACCATGGCGGTTTCCGGTCTGTTCCTCATCTGCTACGGCGTGTTCCGCTTCCTGGTGGAGTTCGTGCGTCAGCCGGATCCGCAGCTGGGCTATCTTGCCTTTGACTGGCTTACCATGGGACAGGTACTGTCCTTCCCGATGATCGTTGCCGGCGCCGCCCTGATGTTTATTGCCTACCGGAGACAAGCCCGATGAAAGCCTATCTCGACCTTATGCAAGACGTTGTTGATAACGGATTCGACAAGGGAGACCGCACCGGTGTCGGCACCCGGTCGGTGTTTGGCCGTCAGATTCGCTTCAACCTGCAGGAGGGCTTCCCTCTGGTAACCACCAAAAAGGTCCACCTGCGCAGTATCATCTACGAATTGCTCTGGTTTCTCCGTGGCTCCACTGACAACACCTGGCTTCAGGAGCGCAAAGTCTCGATCTGGAACGAGTGGGCATTGGAAAATGGTAATCTCGGGCCTATCTATGGCAAACAATGGCGCAGCTGGCAGTGCCCCAATGGCGAGGTTGTTGACCAGATCAGTGACGTGATCGAACAGATCCGTACCAAGCCGAATTCGCGCCGTTTGATCGTGTCCGCCTGGAACCCCGCCGAACTCCCGGACGAATCCATCGGTCCCCAGGATAACGTTCGCGAGGGTCGTATGGCGCTGGCACCCTGTCACTGCCTGTTCCAGTTCTACGTGGCGGAGGGCAAGCTCTCCTGCCAGCTTTACCAGCGAAGCGCCGACCTGTTCCTGGGCGTGCCTTTTAATATTGCCTCGTACGCCTTGCTGACGCACATGATTGCCCAGCAGTGTGATCTGGATGTCGGTGAGTTTGTGCATACCTTCGGCGACTGTCACCTCTACCAGAACCATCTGACCGATGACATCGTCTTCGAACAGTTGAAGCGCGAGCCCCGCGCGTTGCCGACGTTGGTGATCAAACGCAAGCCCGCGAGTATCTTCGATTACGAACTGGAAGACTTCGACTTTGAGGGCTATGCCCCCTACCCGGGCATCAAGGCGCCGATTGCCATCTGACCGAACCCCGAAGAGGCCAGTACATGAGAAAAGCCCTGATCGTTGCCATGTCCCGTAACCGGGTCATCGGCCGCAATAACAATCTGCCCTGGTATCTGCCGGGTGACCTCCGTTATTTCAAACAGGCCACCATGGGCAAGCCCATCATCATGGGTCGGAAGACGTGGGACTCCATCGGTCGGCCGCTGCCGGGGCGGATGAACGTGGTGATCTCGCGGAATGAAGCGTGGGAAGCGCCAACCGGAACAGTGGCTGCGAAGTCTTTGCCCGAAGCGCTGGTCAAGGCCGAGGCGCAGGCAGAGCTGGAAGGTGGCGACGAAGTGATGATCATTGGTGGCGGGCAGATCTACGCCGAGGCGCTGCCAATGGTTGATCGCATGTACATCACCCAGGTGCACGCTGAGGTGGACGGGGATGCGTTTTTTCCGGAAGTAAACTGGGATGAGTGGGAAGAAATCGGACGGGAGGATTTCTCCGCGTCCGATAACAACCCTTACGACTACAGTTTCGTGGTCTATCGGCGCCAGGCTTAAGCCTGACGAGGTGGGCGCTTGCCTGCGGGCTTGCCGCCCTTGCCGGGAGGCTTGGCGCGACCACCGGGGCCACCGGGACCGCTACGTCCTTTCGGACCACCTTTCTTGAAACCGCCTTTCGGGCCCTTGCGATTCTCGCCTGGACGGCCGCCGCCACCTTTACGATCACGTCGGGGAGGTGTTGCCGACACGGTTGGCAAGGCCTCTGGTTGTTCGAGGGGCAGGGAGCCTGGCTGAGCTGCTTCCATCCAGCAGGCGAGGGCGCCGGCTACCATGGCCATGTCCATGTCATTGCGCTCGGCGATTTCGTCCAGCAGCGACATCGCCTTTGCCAACTTCTTGTCTTCCGCAAAGCCCAGCAGTTGGGACTCGAACTGCTGCTCCCTCATTTTCTTGAGCTCGACGGGAGACGGCAACTCGTAAGCTTCCATCGGCGAGTTTGTTGCGCGTTCAAGCGTTCGCAGCCAACTGCGCTCGCGCGGTGTTACCAGCAGGATCGCCTTGCCTTCGCGACCGGCACGACCAGTACGACCGACCCGATGGATGTACGCTTCAGTGTCGTAGGGAACGTCGTAGTTGATGACGTGTGTGATACGGGAAACGTCCAGACCGCGCGCTGCCACGTCTGTGGCAATGATAATGTCTTTCTTCCCGCGCTTCAGGTCTTCAACCGTTTGTTCACGCTGGCGTTGGTTCAGGTCACCGCTCAGGGGCGCGACCGCGTGGCCCCGGGCAGAAAGCTTTTCGGCCAGCATGGTGGTTTCCGCTTTGGTGCGCACAAAAATAATGGCGGCATCAATCGGCTCAACTTCCAGAATGCGGGTCAGGGCATCCAGCTTGCGCTCAGCATAGACCGGCAGAACGAACTGGGAGATGCGCTCGACCGTGCGGGTTTCGCTTTCAATGCGAACTTCTGTGGCGTTGCGCAGGTAGGTCTGGGCCACTTTCTTGATCTGCGGCGGCATGGTGGCCGAGAACAATGCCCGTTGGCAGTTCTCCGGCGTCTTCGCCAGGATCGCTTCCACGTCGTCGATAAAGCCCATGCGCAGCATTTCGTCGGCTTCATCAAGAACCAGCGCTTTCAGGCTGTCCAGCTTCAGGGTGCCCTTGCGCAGGTGGTCGAGCATCCGGCCCGGCGTGCCCACGATCACCTGGGCACCGCGACGCAGGCCCTTGATCTGGGGATAAAAGTCCTGGCCACCGTAAATGGGCAGAACGTGGAAATTCCGGAACTTGCTGGCGTAGGTGGTAAACGCTTCCGCCACCTGGATGGCAAGTTCCCGTGTTGGGGCCAGAACCAGAATCTGGGGGTCGGTAACAGAGGCGTCAATCCGGCTCAGCAGGGGCAATGCAAATGCCGCGGTCTTACCGGTTCCGGTCTGGGCAACGCCCAGCAGATGGTTACCGGCCAGCAGCGCGGGGATCGCCTGGGCCTGGATGGGTGACGGGGTTTCGTAGCCAACGGCGGACACAGCTTCAAGTACGGCTGGATCCAGCCCCAGTTCGGCAAAGGACAATTCAGACATTGATTCACTCGGAATTCGGGAGGTAGAGCATTGCCGGGCAATGCATGTTGTACGCACATTATAGCTGCTTTGTTGCTGCTTTAATACGCATAACCCCGGCGAGGCTATAGGTAGTTGCCGGGGACAGGCCATTGCGTTGCCGTCCGATCTTGGGCACTCTTCGTAGCTATCCCGATAGGTTGCTAACAGGAACTTGAAATGACCTTTGACGAATTATTGCGGGCGGCCCGTGGCAGTGAGGAGCTGATCATGCCCGAGAGCTGGTCCCAGGGCAGAGCCACCTTTGGCGGTCTCACGGCAGCGTTGATGTTTGAGCGCATGGAAAAGCTTGTCGCCGAGGGCCGTGCGATGAGGTCATTGCAAGTATCATTCGTGGGGCCGGTGGAGCCGGAGGTCCCCGCCAGTTTCGAGGCCGAGATTCTGCGAGAGGGAAAAGCGGTCAGTCAGGTGCAGGGCCGCATTGTCCAGAAGGGTGAAACCCGGCTGGTCTGCCTGGCCAGCTTTGGCGGAGACCGGGACTCGCAGGTGCAGGTGGATGCTCTGCCGGCGCCCGAGGCAAATCCGGTCAGCCAGTGCCCGGGGCTGGACTACATCGAGGGTGTGACCCCGGAATTCATTCGGCAGATCGAGATGCGCTGGGCCTTCGGTAACCTGCCATTCAGCGGCAAGGGAGGCCGGGAGCTCGGCGGCTGGATGCAGTTCCGGACATCGCCGGAAACGTTCTCTGATGCCCACATTATTGCTCTGGTGGACGCCTGGCCACCGGCGGTTCTGCCCTATGTAAAACAGCGGGTGAGGACCAGTTCCCTGAGTTGGGCGTTGGATATCGTACATCCGAGGCCGGTTATGGAGCCGGGAGACTGGCTTCTGTACAAGGTGTCCATTGATCAGGCTGGCGCCGGTTACGGCCACACCCAGGCCGGAATCTGGACCGCCAGAGGCGAGCTGGTGGCGCTGAGTCGTCAGACCGTAACGGTCTTCGGTTGACGGAAATGGCGGCTCAGGCCGCCATTTCCGATTTCAGGGCATCGATGATAATGCGGGCGAAATCTTCCGGTGAATCTTCCTGGAGAAAGTGCCCGCCTCTGAGTGTGATATGAGGCTGTCCGTGGGCACCGGGAATCCGGCGCTGCATGTGCCTGTCGCCGCCCCGGGTAATTGGATCGCCACTGCTGAAGCAGGTGATGAAAGGCTTCTTCCACTTCTCCAGGACCTGCCAGGCCGCCTTGTTGGCGTCGCTGTCCGGCGTGTGCGGTTCAGTCGGAACCAGTTTTGGAAACGCCCTGGCTCCGGCCTTGAACTCTGCCGACGGAAATGGGGCTTCGTAGGCGGCAATTTCAGCTTTGCTCAGGGTGCGGTCGGTGCCCAATTGTACGATACGACCGACCGGAAACCAGGGACTGTGGGTGGCAAATGCCTTCCACATGGAAAATACCGTTGGAACAGGCGTTTCGCCGGTCGGCAGCATACCGTTTCCGACGATGATTCGGCTGAATCGCTGACGGTGTTCCGCGGCCAGTCTCAGGCCCAGCAACGATCCCCAGTTCTGACACACAAGGGTGACATTGGTCAGGTTGAGCTGTTCAAGCCAACTGGCCAGCCACGTGAGATGGCGGCCGTAGCTGTAGTCTGCAACCGACGCCGGCTTGTCGGATTTGCCGAATCCGATCAGATCCGGGGCTAACACCCGGTGACCGGCCTCTGCCACCAGAGGGATCATATGCCGGTACAGGTAGGACCAGGATGGTTCGCCGTGGAGCATGAGAACGGGCGAGGCGTTTCTGGGGCCTTCGTCAACGTAGTGCATCCGGAGACCCGGTTCTACGTCAAGATGGTTTGGAGCAAAGGGGTAATCCGGAAGACCTGCGAAGCGGGCTTCATCGGTTCTCAGAATACGCATGCCATCGACTGTCCTGACTGATTGGTTGCGTGATTGCCGGGCGGCATCCGGTGCTCATAATGCCCTACTACAATCGTCGAAGATCAGGATAAAGCAGATGGAAACTTTGTGTGTTTGAGTTGCGTAACAGAGCGTTGTGGCTTTGAATCAGGACGCAATTCCAAACAGGCGCTCGGGGTTGTCAACGCGGGCCAGAGCGTCATCGCAACAATTGACGGCGCCGCAATCGTCGGCTGAGCAAAGGCCAATGGTCCGGCACGCCATGTTCTGGTGCTGGTCGCCCTCATTCCGGAAAATCCGGGCCCTGGAGAGAATCGAGTGGCAGTGGCCACACAGGAGTGTGGGAACCGCGCTGCCTTCAGCAAGAAGTGCTGTGTAATGATGTTGTTCAGTCATAAATATCCTCCTGATACTGCCCAACATATGGGCCAAGTATGACATTTCAAAGTCGGGATGCCGGTGTTATACGGCTTAACTGTCAGGATCGACCAGTGGCCGACGGTTGGAGCGCTTGTCATCCCAGTCAAGCTCCTTGGGGTCATACCAGCCGATTGCCCCCAGCACTCTCTCCCGAGTCTGTGGCGACAGGGTAGGCCACACTTCCTGGAAGTCCTCGAGGCCAAGCTCCCTCCGCTTCATCTGCTTGCTCTGGAGCCGGTTGATAATGCGTGGTAGTTGCAGGGCCTCGCCCAACTGACCCGGCACCATGACTTCCTGACCCATCACTTTGCGCCGGTGAGTTCTGGCGGCCAGAACCTTGCGCAACTCAGTGGCCGCATCCAGGGCTGTTTCGATGGTGAAGGTTTCCAGTTCCAACAACATGACCTGTCTGTTAGTTGATCAACAACCGTCCACTATAACCCGAAGATAGCTACAGTGGCCACGCCAGCGTGGTAGGGTAGAATGGCTCTTTAAATTGCAGAACCAACATCAGGGAACCGCATAATCTATGTACGCAAAACTTGAAACACGGACTTTTCTGGCGTTGCTGGTCGGCGTTTCCCTTGCCTTTGTATTTCTTATGAAGCCCTTTTTCGGGCCCATATTCTGGGCGGTCGCCATCGCCCTGATTTTCCACCCGGTGCAGCAACTGCTGGTACGGAAACTCGGGGACAGGCCCAATGTAAATGCGCTGATCACCCTGTGTATCTGCATGTTCATCGTGGTTATCCCGGTTCTGATACTGGTGACATCATTGATTGCTGAGGGCGTCGCGCTTTATCAGCAGATCCAGAGTGGTGAAATACGGCCCGGGGAATACATAGATCGGGTCAACCAGTCGTTCCCCGCCATCCAGGCCTTCCTGGCGCAGTTTGATATCAGCTTTGCCGAGCTGAGGGACCGGGCCGTGAGTATCTTTGTCGGAGGAAGCCAGTTCCTGGGCAGGCAGGCGCTGGGCGTGGGCCAGAATACCTTCCAGTTTTTCCTGGGCCTGGCCTTGATGGTGTATCTGGCGTTCTTTCTGCTTCGGGATGGCAGTGCGCTGGTCGAGCTGATGATTCGGGCTCTGCCGCTGGGCGATGAGCGGGAGCGGTTGCTGTTTGCCAAGTTCGCGGAGGTGACCCGCGCGACCGTCAAGGGCAACCTGCTGATTGCAATCATACAGGGGGCTCTGGGCGGGCTGATTTTCTGGATCCTGGGCATCAGTGGTGCGTTGCTCTGGGGTGTGGTTATGGCGATCGTATCGCTGTTGCCGGCTGTGGGTGCGGCGTTGGTCTGGGTGCCGGCGGCCATCTACCTGGCGGCCGTGGGCGATGTTGTCGAAGCGGTGGTGCTGACAGCCTTTGGTGTGGTGGTCATCGGGTTGGCAGACAACCTGCTGCGCCCGGTACTGGTTGGTCGTGATACCAAGCTGCCGGACTACATTGTTCTGTTGTCGACCCTTGGGGGCATTGTCATGTTCGGCATCAACGGATTCGTAATGGGACCGCTGGTAGCTGCACTGTTTATGGCGTTCTGGGGCATTTTCATCCGCGAATTCAGCGAAGAAGCCCACCGCCCAACCGCTTCTGCGCACGAAGAGACCCCTGCGCAAAGCAAGAAAACGGGACATGATGTCCCGTAAGGCGACATGCGACAAAAGTATGGTAGTCTTTTAACCGTTTGCCCCAGCCTGTGGAGATAGGCACCACACAACAAGAAAGAAACGGATATCAATGAGATATCAGGAGTTAGCAGGTGAGTACCATGAGAAACGCAACTACCCGATTGGGACGCCTGGCCGCAGCGGCCGGATTGGCGGTCACACTGGGCTTTGCCCCTGCAGCCTTCGCGGATGAGATCGTTGCACTCAAGAACGCGCTCTACGGAGCAGGATACGACATTACCAATGTCAGCCCGCAGATGGATGACTCAACCCGGTCCGCGCTTACCCGGTTCCAGCAGGATAATGGTCTTCAGGCCACGGGAAATCTGGACGATCCGACCAAGGAAGCCTTGGGTATGATATCGGTTCAGGTTGCGGCTTCGGCACCGTCACAGTCCGCCGCAGCTAGCAGCGCGCCGGCTCAGGAGTCGGCTTCTTCCGCGGCAGAAACCTCGGCCCCGGAGCCGGAACAGGATGACGCCATTGAAGAAGAGGAAGATGGCGGCTGGTCGCTCTGGTAATCGGAGTTTCCTGAACAAAAAAGCCCGGCGAGATGTCCCGCCGGGCTTTTTTTTGGTTCAGGATCTCAGTGCTCAGTCGAGTTTTTCGAGATCCCGAACGGCGCCCTTATCGGCGCTCGTGGCCAGCAGCGCATAGGCTTTCAGGGCTGCAGACACCTTGCGTTCCCGTGGCAGTTCCGGTTTCCAGCCCTTGGCGTCCCTGGCTTCCCGGCGACGATCCAGTTCGTGCTGATCCAGCTCCACATTGATGCTCCGGTTCGGAATGTCGATGCGGATTGTATCGCCATTTTCGATCAGGCCAATGGCTCCGCCGGCGGCCGCTTCCGGCGACGCGTGGCCGATGGACAGGCCGGAAGTGCCGCCAGAGAAACGTCCGTCCGTCAGTAGCGCGCAGTCTTTACCGAGTCCCTTGGATTTAAGGTAGCTGGTCGGATACAGCATTTCCTGCATGCCCGGTCCGCCACGGGGCCCTTCGTAACGGATGATGACAACCTCGCCCGGCTTGACCTCGTCGGAGAGAATTCCGGCAACGGCGGAATCCTGGCTCTCGAATACTTTTGCCTTGCCTTCGAACACGAAGATGCTCTCGTCTACGCCCGCAGTCTTGACCACGCAGCCGTCCAGGGCAATATTGCCATAGAGTACGGCCAGGCCGCCTTCGGAACTGTAGGCGTTCTCAACCGAGCGGATGCAGCCGGTTTCCCGGTCACCGTCGAGGGTTGGCCAGCGGGTGCTCTGGGAGAACGCGGTCTGCGTGGGAATGCCGGCAGGACCGGCTTTGTAGAACTCGACCACTTCGGTGGGCGGCGACCTCATGATATCCCAGGTCTCGAGCGCTTCTCGCATGGTCTTGCTGTGCACGGTGGGAAGGTCGGTGTTGATCAGGCCGCCCCGTTCCAGCTCGCCGAGAATGCCCATGATACCGCCGGCCCGGTGCACATCTTCCATGTGATATTTGGGTGAGTTCGGAGCCACTTTGCAAAGTTGCGGTACACGACGTGACAGCTGGTCGATCTCGTTCAGGGTGAACGGGACACCGCCTTCCTGGGCAGCCGCCAGCAAGTGGAGGATGGTGTTGGTTGAGCCGCCCATGGCGATGTCCATGACCATGGCGTTTTCGAAAGCCGCCATTGAAGCAATGCTCAACGGCAATACGCTGGCGTCGTCCTCCTCGTAATAGCGCCGCGCATTCTCCACAATCTGTCGACCGGCTTTGAGGAACAGCTGCTCCCGAGCGGCGTGCGTTGCCAGGAGTGAACCGTTGCCCGGCAGCGCCAGACCGATCGCTTCGGTGAGGCAGTTCATGGAGTTGGCGGTGAACATGCCGGAACAGGAGCCACAGGTCGGACAGGCGCTGCGCTCATACTCTTCCACCTGTTCGTCGGAGGCGTTGGGATCTGCAGCAATGACCATGGCGTCCACCAGGTCGAGCTTGTGCTCGGACAGTTTGGTCTTGCCTGCTTCCATGGGACCGCCGGAGACGAAGATCGTGGGGATGTTGAGGCGCATGGCAGCCATCAGCATGCCCGGGGTGATCTTGTCGCAGTTGGAAATACACACAAGCGCATCGGCACAGTGTGCATTCACCATGTACTCTACGGAGTCGGCGATGATCTCCCGGGATGGCAGGGAGTACAGCATGCCGTCATGGCCCATGGCGATGCCGTCGTCGACCGCGATGGTGTTGAATTCTTTGGCAACACCCCCCGCGGACTCGATTTCGCGGCACACCAGTTGCCCGAGGTCCTTAAGGTGCACATGGCCGGGCACGAACTGGGTGAAAGAGTTGGCAACCGCGATGATCGGTTTGCCGAAGTCGCCGTCTTTCATGCCGGTGGCGCGCCAGAGGGCACGGGCGCCGGCCATGTTGCGGCCTGCGGTGGATGTCCGCGAACGATACTGAGGCATGGGGTTCTTTTCTCTCTATTGTTACCTGATGACATTGATCAAAAAAACAGAGGATACCAGATTAGACTCCAGGCGCATGGTTGTTTTCAGAGCCTCTGTTTACAATAGTTAACACGGTTGCCAACTTATTTTCCGGTTTGATCCGACAAGGAGTATGCCTATGGCCGGCCAGGAAAGCCTGCCGCTTCGTCGCCTTAAAGAGTTTCAGCCTCTGAACCGGCTGACCGATGACCAGTTGGTTTTGCTTGCCAGCCGGGCCGAGCGTCGTACCCATGGGCCAGGGCAGAGGGTTCTGGAACGCGGTGTCCGTGACGGTCTCGATTTTTTCCTGGTGGCAGGAAAGATCGAGCTTGAGTCCGTGGATGGCCGAAAAACGATCATCGAAGCCGAAACCGAGAAAGCCCAGAACCCGATTGCCAGACTCCAGCCACGGATGTACGACGTTACAGCTGTCAAACCCTCGGAATTCCTGGTCGTCGAGCAGGACATCCTCAACCAGCTGCTGCGTTCGGCGCCTGTCGAACAGGTTGAGATGGATTCTGGTGAAGGCAATGGAGGGCTGGAGAGCGAGGAGCATCACCTGCTGATGGAGTTCCTGTCGGAGCTGAGGTCGAACCAGGTGAAGCTTCCCAGTGTGCCGGATGTGGCCTGGAAGGTCCGGCGGGCGGTAGATCGCGAGGAGTCGACGGCGGATCAGGTGGCTCTTGCCGTATCGGCCGACCCGGCGATGGCGGCCAAGCTCGTTCGCGCCTGTAACAGCCCGCTTTATCGCGGATTCAGTGATGTCCGGAATGTCCGGGAAGCAGTGGTCCGTTTGGGCATGCGCACCACCCGCCAGCTGGTGACGGTGTTTTCCATGCGTGAGGTGTTCAAGACCCGTCAGGCGTCGCTTCAGAACGAGATGGAAAAGCTTTGGCGTCACTCCCGTGAAGTGGCTGCCCTTTGCTGGGTGCTGGCGGATCACGCCACCAAACTGAATCCGGAGGAGGCGTTGCTGGCGGGGCTACTCCATGATATCGGCGTGGTACCGATCCTGGTCCAGGCGGAACATCATGTGAATCTCTTTGCCGATGAGGCCAACCTCAGCCATGCAATCCGCGAACTCAGGGCGGATGTGGGTACGGCGGTTCTGGAGAACTGGTCGTTCCCGCCGGCGTTCGTTGAGGCGGTCCGTCATGCCGAGGACTGGGGCTATGAATGCCGAGAAACATCACCCCAATTGGTGGATGTGGTTATCGTGGCGCAATTGCATTCGATGATCGGTTCCAGCCAGAATGCCGAGCTTCCCCCGTTTGACCAGGTGCCGGCGTACCGGCGTCTGGGCGAGCTTGAACTCAATGCTTCTCGCAGTTTGCAGCTTCTGACGGAGGCCAGGGCCCGGGTCGACGAAGTTCAGCAATTGCTGTCCATCCGGTGATTGTCCGGGCTGTGTAAACTGTGGAGTCTGCTTTCCGGTGACTGTTGCACTTATGAATGTACCTTTGTTCCCCCTTAATTCCATCGTCCTGCCCAGGGGGAGGATTCCCTTGCAGCTGTTCGAGCCGCGCTACATCGACATGCTGACCCGTTGTCTCAAGGAGGATCGTGGGTTCGTTGTGGTGCTGTTGCAGGAAGGCGGAGAGGCCGGGCGCACCGCCGCCTTCTACGATATCGGCACCTATGTACGTATTATTGATTTCCAGCAGCTGGAAAACGGCCTTCTGGGGATTACCGTTGAGGGCGAATCCAAGGTCTCCGTGGTCCGCAGCTGGCAGCAGGAAGACGGCCTGAATGTGGGTGACGTCGAATGCCTGATTGAAGAGGCAGAGAGTGAGGTGCCGGAGCGTTTCAGCGAGTTGCCCTCGGTTCTGAAGGCGTTGTTTCGTCATCCGGTCATCCGGGACCTGAACATGGACATTGACTATGGTGATGCCCGGGATGTTGGCTGGCGGCTCACCGAACTTCTGCCACTGGACAAGCAGGAGAAGCAGAAGCTGGTGGAATTGCAGGACCCTCTGGAGCGGCTCACCCGGCTCCAGGGACTTCTGGAGGCGCTGGAAGAAGGCTAGGTGCCAGCAACCGGCCTGAAGTTCAAGACCGCCTGATCCCAGGACAGCAGGATGTAGGCTCCCGTAAGGATTAACCACACCACCGCTGCACCAACGATGGCTATATCCGGCGCCAACGGAACCTTGTCATAGCGGCTGTAACTGGCCCGCACCGCACCGGTAACGGCCAGGGCAAGCAGCAGTCCTCCAATCACATCGGTGAACCAGTGCACCCCAAGGTAGAGCCGGCTCAAAGCCACGGGCACCAGTGGCAGCGAGAGCAGCACGTAGTATTGCCAACGTCTCCGATGCCTGCTTTCGCCGGCGACAAAACTTGCCAGTAGCGTCACCAGCAGGGTAATACCCGCCGTGTGGCCACTGGGAAAAGCGCCGGAATTCGGCGGGCCCATGACTTCATCCGGCCGGGGCACGCCCAGCAGCGCCTTCAGGCCCCAGACCAGAACCACCGTCACTGCGATAGCCGCCAGAATATGGATGGCCGCGGCGTAATAGCCCCGGAACAGCAGCGCCGCACAGGCGAGCACACCGGCGGTCACTAACACCGGGGCGTCACCCAGCAGGGTAATGACAATGAAGGGGCCGTCCAGGAGAGGTTGCCGGAGTTGCTCAAACCAGAGAAGGGCGGCTTGGTCGAACCCGTCCAGCAGGCTGGTTGCTGTAGCCAATTGACCCCAGATCAGCAATAGCGCGGAGGCACCCAGCGCGAGCATGAATGAGGCTAGCGGGAATTCGCCCTCCCGGGCCGGTCGTTGATTGGTGTACAAGCGCCAGAAGCGGTTCGTAGCCTCGTATTGCGCCATCCATTGCTTCAGCCAGCGGTAGAAACGGCTGTCTTCCCCGAGCCCCAGTTGAAACCTTAGCAGCACGAAATAGACCACCGTCAGGGCCGCCAGGCTGATGCCAATGACAGCATAAAAATGCGCCGGAGGCCTGATGTCACTGGCCAGGGCACTGCCCACCAGAAAGCCCGGGAAGATATAGACCGGCGCCCAGGCAACAGCGGAGCCGATGTTGAAGGCCAGAAAGCGTCGCCAGGACATCATCAGGGCCCCGGCCACGAGAGGGATGATCGGTCTGACCGGGCCGACGAAGCGGCCGATAATCACACTCTTGCCGCCGTGACGCTTGAAGAAGCGCTCCCCGGTACCGATGATTTTTGGATAGCGGCTCAGTGGCCAGGCGGTTGTCAGGCGCCCCTGCAGCAGTCGCCCGAGGCCAAAACTTGCCGTGTCGCCGGTGATGGCCCCAAGGCCCGCCCAAAGCAGTGCTTCCGCAAGCGGCATACCGGTCTCCCCCGCCAATACGGCGACGGCAAACAGAATGGCGACACCCGGGACAATAATGCCGGCTATTGCGAGGGATTCGATGAAGGCAGTCGTAAACAGGGCTGTTGCCAGCCAGCCGGGATGCAGGCTGAGCCATGCCGACAGGTCGTTCAGCCAGGCACTGCTCATGTTTCGATGGTTTCTCCCGGGCTGAACCAGACCGAATCCGTACCGCGTCTGCGAGCTTCTTCCATGGCCTGGTGGGCCCGGTCTCTGAGTGTATCGGTGCGGGTGTCGCCACTGCCGCGGGTGGTGCAGCCGAGGCTTACTGTGGCTTTGCCAACGACCGGCCAGTGGTGTTCGGCAATGGTCCGGCGAATCCGCTCGGCAATCACTCGCACGCCTTCTTCCGGGGTAAACGGCAGGATCAGGAAAAACTCCGAGTCTTTCAGTGTGTACAGGGTGTCGCCGGCCCGAATCACGCCGAAGAGGTGCTCGGTCATATCCCGGAACAGGCCCTGAACCTGGTCCCTGCCGTGAAGGTCGGCCACTTCGTCGGCGTAATCAATGCTCAGGTCGATGACGGACAGACAGTGCCCCGTGGCGATGGCACGGCTGATCTCTTTCTGAAGGGTTTCATCCAGAAAGCGGGCATTATGGGCGCCAGTCACCGGATCGGTAATGGCGAGGTCCTCTGCCGACTGGGCCATGTGGTCGTAGTGCCAGATGTACAGGGCTGCAACCGCCAGCAGGATGAACAGGCCCCCTGTGATGGCAATGGCGTCAGCCGGTGCCTTTTCCAGGAAAAGGATGATCGACATGGGTACCAGCAGCAGAAGCGATAGCCCGACGCCCTGACGCAGGGGCAGGATAAGCAGATTCAGCACCAGCAGGGGCATGGCCCAGTGGCTGATGCCTGGGGCATCCATTGTCAGCAGCGCTGCCAGCATGCCACTGTTCAGGCCGGAGAGGATGACTAGGTGCCCGGGGGCCGACAGCTGATGCCGGCGGCAAATGATGGTGTAAACGGCACCCGCGAGGGTCAGAACCGCCATCCCTGAGGCCAGGTAAAAGAGTTCGTAGAAGCCATAGCGGAGGTTTTGCATCGCCAGGGTGACAATGAACAGGCAGGCGATGCCGTAGCCAAACGCATGTGTCCAGGTTCTCAGTCGGGTCTCTGTCATGCCACTGGCCCCTCTGCCCGAGGCTGGCTCGGTTGTGCCGGCTGCGACCATGAACTGTAGGCCTGGCTTCGGTTGCCTCCCTGCTGCTGGGCCCGGCGCAGGGCATTCGCGGCACTCTGCTGCAGACTGTTGGCATCGTCACCGATATTCAGGCCGGCGATCCCGGTGCTGACGGTCAGGTTCATACCGTGGGATTCCAGAAGCGTTGCCAGGCCCTTGCGGATCGTCTCGGCGCGGGCGATCGCGTCGCTGGTTGAAATGCCCGGCAGGATCACCAGAAACTGCAGATCCGCTACCCGGTAGTAGGTGTCGAAATCACGGATCTGGGAGTGCAGGTAGCGACCGATGCGGGGAAGAATCGAGCGGATATCCTCATCCGGTTCGTCGTCGCTCAAATGGGTGTCCAGCCCGATCATGATAATCGACATATCGGTGCCCTCCCGCTCACTGCGCTGTATTTCCTTATGAAGATCGGCGGACAGGTATTCCCGGCTGGCCGCCTGGGTCAGCTCGTCGGTACGGCGCAACGGAGCGAGTTGACGGGCCTTGTAGTCCCGCAGGAAGACCAGCAACGCCGAAAGCAACAGGGTCAGCAGAAAGGCACTGATCATCTGGTGGCGGTCGGCCAGGCCTACCGCCCATTGTGTCGCGATCATTGCCAATACAGCGATCACCAGTGTCACCACGGCTGCGGCCGCTGGCGGGACCAGGGCGAAAGCAACCAGAGGGAGCGCGTAAAGCCAATGGCTCAGGATCCAAGGGCCGGTCCAGAAACTGGCCAGCAGTATCAGCAGAAGCATGGCAAAGAAAGCCTGCTGGACACTCGGCCAGGGCTGATGGACCCGGTTGGGATGGAACGTCTTACTGGCAATGACAATACCTGCCGCGGCGGCCGCGGCCGCGGCAACCATGGGTTCTCCCAGCACGGCGCAAAGGGTCGCAATGGCGATCAGGGCCACGAAGCCCGCTCGCGACAACTTGCTCAACAGGAATTTTTCGGCCATCTGGGCCATGGTGTCCTTCCTTTTCCCGAACTCCCTTGAAAAACCGTCCCCGAGGAACCTTTATAGGTCCGAGTATGGCATATCGCAGCGGTATAATATCTGTTTGGGATGCGTACTTGAAACGGGAAAGGTAAAGTTAGGCCCTGATTCCTGATTCCGCTTGAAAACAGAAAGGTATTTGAATGGATATTGCAGCGTACATGGCTGAGGTTGGGCAGCAGGCCCGTGCCGCGGCAACCGGAGTGGCACGTTCGACCACCGCCGTGCGCAATCAGGCGCTCCTGGCGACGGCAGAGGCCCTGGATGCAGCTCGGGAAGAGCTCGCCCTGGCCAATGGCAAGGATTTGCAGAGGGGCCGTGAAAATGGTCTGGATGCGGCGATGCTCGACCGACTGGAGCTGACGCCCCAGCGAATCGACACCATGATTGAGGGCCTGCGCCAGGTGGCGTCGCTGCCAGACCCGATCGGAGCGATCACCGACATGACCTACCGTCCTTCCGGTATCCAGGTGGGCAAGATGCGCGTTCCGCTGGGCGTCATCGGTATTATCTACGAGTCCCGCCCCAATGTGACGGTCGAGGCTGCCAGTCTTTGCCTCAAGTCGGGCAATGCGACCATTCTCCGGGGCGGCTCAGAGTCCATTCATTCCAACCAGGCCATTGCCCGCTGTCTTTCCGAAGGACTGGCGAAAGCAGGGTTGCCAGAGAATGCGGTGCAGGTGATCAAGACAACGGACCGTGCTGCGGTCGGAGAGTTGATCACCATGCCAGACTACGTTGATGTGATTGTACCCAGGGGCGGCAAGGGTCTGATCGAGCGCATCAGCCGCGATGCCCGGGTGCCTGTTATCAAACACCTTGACGGCGTTTGCCATGTCTACATCGATAGCCATGCCGATCCGGAAAAGGCGCTGAAGGTGGCGATCAACGCCAAAACCCACCGGTACGGAACCTGCAACACCATGGAAACCCTGTTGGTGGATGCAGAAATCGCCGAGGATATCCTGCCTTTGCTGGCCCAGGCTTTTGTTGAAAAAGGCGTGGAATTGCGGGGCTGCGAGCGAACACGGGCCATCGTCGAAGGCGTGGGCGAAGCTACCGAGGCAGACTGGGAAGCCGAATATCTGGCTCCGGTGCTGGCGGTGCGCGTGGTTGACGGTCTGGATGGCGCCATTGCCCATATCAACCGCTACAGCTCCCAACATACCGACAGCATCATTACCGAGAACTACACGCGCGCACGCCGCTTCATCACGGAGGTGGATTCCAGTTCGGTGATGGTGAATGCCTCCACGCGCTTTGCCGATGGATTCGAGTATGGTCTGGGGGCCGAAATCGGCATCTCCACTGACAAGATCCACGCCCGGGGTCCGGTGGGGCTGGAGGGCCTCACATCCCAGAAATACGTGGTCTTCGGTGACGGGCACATCCGGACCTGATGCCCATGCATGTCATGTATGGAGGGACCTTCGATCCGGTGCATCATGGCCATCTAAGGCTGGCGCTGGAAATCAGCGATCGTCTTGGCGTGGATTACGTCAGCCTGGTGCCCTGTCATATTCCGCCGCACCGGGGGCAAACCGGGGCGTCTTCCAGCCAGCGCCTGGAGTTGTTGAGGCTGGCAGTGGCCGGTGAGCCCCAGTTGCGGATTGACGACCGGGAGCTCTCACGAGAAGGAGCGTCCTACACCGCCGATACTCTTCGCCAACTCCGGGCCGAGCTTGGTCCGGATGAACCCCTGGTGATGGTGGTTGGCACGGACGCATTTGCTGGCTTCGATCGCTGGCGGGAATGGCAGCAGATTCCGGATCTGGCGCATGTGGTGGTGGTCCGTCGGCCGGGCCCGGCATTGGACCCATCCTCCGAACCGGCCCGATTGCTGGAAGAGCGTGGTGTGGAAAGCCCGGAGGCCCTGCATGACAGTCCCTGTGGCTGCGTTCTCGAGCTGGATCCACCCTTGTTGGATGTTTCAGCGACCGGTATTCGGGAGCGTATCGGTGACGGACGCTCGCCCCGCTATCTGGTGCCTGACTCGGTCTGGACAGAAATTCGCCGCCAGGGGCTCTATGGAGCATGCCCTGACGGGAACTTTTAGTGCTACAATCGCGTCTGAATATGACATTTCGGGCGGCCATACCGGCAAACGCCCGTCCAACAGGGTGATTATGCAGGCAGAGCAACTGAAAGATCTGGTAATTAATGCGCTTGAAGATGTGAAAGCACAGGACATCAGCGTGATCGATGTCCGTGACCGCACCAGTGTCACCGACTTCATGGTTCTGGCATCCGGAACGTCCAACCGACATGTGAAATCCCTGGCAGACTCCGTCGTGGTCGAAGCGAAGGAGAAGGGCGTACGCGCGAGCAATGTTGAAGGTGCCAGCGTCAGCGACTGGATTCTTGTGGATCTGGGCGATGTGGTTGTTCACGTTATGATGCCTGCCACAAGAGAATTTTACGATCTGGAGCGCTTCTGGCGTGATGCTCCGGATCTTGGTGTTGCGGGCAGCGAATAATCATGCGGTTACGCCTGATCTGTGTGGGGCAGAAAATGCCCGACTGGGTCAGCACCGGATTCGGAGATTACGCCCGCCGCATGCCGCCGGAGCTACCCGTGGAACTGGTTGAAATCCCCGTCGCCCACCGAGGCAAGAATCCCGATATCCCCAGGCTGATGCAGCGAGAAAGTGACGCCATCCTGGCGGCCACCGGTGCAAAAGACCGCGTTATCGCGCTGGAGGTTGGTGGGCGGCCATGGTCGACCGAAAAGCTCGCGGCGCAGCTGGAGAACTGGCAGCAGGATGGTCGGGACGTCAGCTTTCTGGTGGGCGGCCCGGATGGCCTCGCCGACGATTGCCGCAAGCGGGCCGACCAGCAATGGTCGCTGTCGCCCCTGACCCTGCCTCATCCCCTGGTGCGTATTGTTCTGGCAGAGCAGCTCTACCGGGCCTGGTCGATCACCCGCAATCACCCGTATCACCGGGCCTAGGGGGACGTTATGCCATGGGGTGAATTCAAGGATACGGCAGCGGAACGTCGGCTCTTCCAGCGGCGGAGCCTGGTCATGCTGGTGCTTGTCATGCTCGCTATCAGCGGCCTGATTGCCCGGATGTACCAGCTTCAGGTCGTGGAGCATGAGATATACACCACGCTCTCAGACAAGAATCGCGTTCAGGTCCAGTCTGTGCCTCCTCCCCGGGGGCTGGTATACGACCGCAATAACACCCTGCTGGCGGAGAACCGCCCCGTTTTCAGTGTGACGCTTGTGCCCGAGCGGGTACAGGGCATGGACGATACCCTGGCGCAGCTTGACACGATCCTGGAGATCTCCGAGGAAGACCGCGAACGGTTTCAGCGTCGGCTTCAGGAGCCCCGCCGGCCCTTCCAGGAAATCCCCCTGCGCTATGACCTGAATGAGCAGGAGATGGCGCGCCTCGCCGTGCATCGCCACGAGCTTCCGGGCGTCGAGGTCAAGGCTGAGCTGGTACGGTATTACCCCCACAGTGAGCTGACTGCCCATGCCCTGGGATTTGTCGGGCGTATCAATCGGGATGAGTTGCAGAGGATCGATCCGGTCAACTATGCGGGCACCAACTACATCGGCAAGTCGGGCATTGAGCGGTTCTACGAGGAAATCCTCCACGGCCAGGTCGGTTACCAGCATGTCGAAACCAATGCCCGTGGCCGGACTCTCAGGGTTCTGGAACGTGAGAACCCGGTTCCCGGGGAGGATCTGCAGCTGCATCTGGATCTCAGGCTGCAACAGCGTGCCCACGAGCTTCTTGATGGTCGCCGGGGCGCCATCATTGCCATAGAACCGGATACCGGCGGCATTCTTGCACTGGCCAGCGTGCCGGGGTTTGACGCCAACAAATTTGTCACCGGTATCAGCGTCAATGATTATCGGGAATTGAGCGAAAGCAAAGACAAGCCCCTGTTCAACCGTGCCTTGCGGGGCCAGTACCCTCCGGGCTCGACTGTGAAACCGATGCTCGCAGTAGCCGCCCTTGATAGCGGAGCCACCACGCGGGATTACACCATCTGGGATCCGGGGCACTTCCGATTGAAAGAGGGCGGCCGGGTCTGGCGCGACTGGAAGCGCACGGGCCATGGCTGGGTGGATTTAATGGACGCGGTTGCGGAATCCTGCGATACCTATTTTTACGAGATTGCCGTGGAAATGGGCGTGGATACGATGCACAGCTATCTGGCTCAGTTCGGGTTTGGTGAGGATGCCACCCTGGATGTTGCCGGTGCTCTGAGTGGGCTGTTGCCCTCGCGGGACTGGAAGCGGGCGGTCCGCAACGAGCCCTGGTACCCGGGCGATTCGGTCAATATGGGCATTGGCCAGGGATTCATGCTGGCTACACCGTTACAGCTGGCCACGGCGACGGCCCTGGTTGCCAATCGGGGGCGATGGGTTGAGCCCAGGCTCTTGAAAGATATCAAGGGTGACAGCCCGGTCGAGGACTTTCTGCCCGCCGAGTATCACGAACCGCTTACGCTTAAGAATCCGGACGACTGGGAGTATGCGGTCGACACGATGGTTGAAGTAATGCACGGCGAGAAAGGAACAGCGCGGGCCGTGGGTCGCGGCGCAGCTTATAAAATGGCCGGAAAGACCGGCACGGCCCAGGTGTTCAGTCTTGCGGAGGACGAAGAGTACAACGAGGACGAAATCCGTGAGCGACTGCGGGATCATGCGCTTTTTGTTGGCTTTGCGCCTGCGGACAATCCTGAGATAGCAGTTGCAGTGATTGTCGAAAACGGCGGTAGCGGCAGTGGCACGGCCGCGCCGGTTGCTCGAGCGCTGTTTGATTCCTGGCTGCTCGAATACGGGCAGGCCGATGGCGCACTGCTCAGCGGTGTTGACAAGGTGGCCGACTGATGGCTCTCAACGCATTACTGGATTCGACTCCGAGTAACCCCCTAGGCCGTCACCGTAGTATCTGGGCCGCGCTTCATCTGGATCCGATTCTTTTAGTGTTGTTGCTAATGCTGATTTCCGGGGGGCTGTTTGTACTTTACAGCGGTGCTGACCGGAACCTGGAGGTGGTCAAGGCTCAGGGTATCCGTCTGGGCGTAGCACTTGTTGTGATGCTGGTGTTTGCACAGCTGGATCCCTCGGTGTTTCGCCGCTGGGCGCCCTGGCTCTATGGCGCCGGTATTGTGGCCCTGGTCGCGGTTCTGCTGGTGGGCGTTGGTGCCAAGGGTGCGCAGCGATGGCTGGCGATTCCGGGACTCCCGCGTTTCCAGCCATCCGAATTGATGAAGCTGGTGGTTCCCATGATGGCCGCCTGGTATCTGTCCAGGCATTTCCTGCCGCCCAGGTTCCGGCACGTGACTGTCGGGCTGGCGATCGTTCTGGTACCCATGGTCATGATTATGCAGCAGCCGGATCTGGGGACCTCGCTGCTGGTCGGCATGGCCGGTATCTTCGTGGTGTTTTTTGCGGGCATCAGCTGGAAACTGATCACGGCGTTCGTGGCCATGGTGTCCGTTTCGGCCCCATTGATGTGGTTTTTCGTCATGAGGGACTACCAGAAACAGCGGGTGCTGACGCTTCTGGACCCTCAGAGTGATCCTCTTGGCGCCGGCTGGAACATCATCCAGTCCAAGACTGCCATCGGTTCCGGTGGCGTGGATGGCAAGGGCTGGCTTCAGGGAACCCAGTCGCACCTGGAGTTTCTGCCAGAGAGCCATACCGACTTTATAGTCGCAGTGCTGGCTGAAGAGTTCGGGTTCGTGGGCATGCTGATCCTGATGACGGTGTATTTCCTGATCATACTGCGGTGTCTGTATATTGCCGCGACGGCCCAGGATTCATTCAGCCGCCTTCTCGCGGGTGCGCTCACCATGACGTTCTTCATCTACATCTTCGTAAATGTCGGGATGGTAAGTGGACTTTTGCCAATCGTTGGTGTGCCATTGCCCCTGATCAGCTACGGTGGGACATCGGGGGTCACCCTGATGGCAGCCTTTGGTGTTTTGATGTCGATTCATACCCATCGGCGAATGATCGGTGCCTGATTTGGTTAATCGAACCATGGCCACAGGGTAATGGTGATTCCGTCGGAGAACCCGTTACAATGAAGGCCGGACCACCGGGAACCTGATGACGGTGGCCAGTGTAGTCAAGAGGAATTCCGGACAGTGAACTGCAAGCCCTCATTCTCCCTCCTGCTGTCGGTGGTTGTGTCGCTGATACTTGGCGGCTGCGCGTCGGCCCCGGAAACGGACCATTCGTCCCGCTATACCCTGGCAACCGACAGGGCTCCTTCGGGCAACTTCGATGTGTCCGGTCTTGACGATGCGGTACCGGTTTACGAGGCCCCCAGGAGGGCGGGCAATAAATCGCCCTACCAGGTCTGGGGCAAGCAGTACCACGTGCTCGACAGCAACGATGGCTATGTGGAACGGGGTACGGCGAGCTGGTACGGCGAGAAATTTCATGGCCACAAGACCTCCAACGGCGAAACCTTTAACATGTACACGATGTCCGCCGCGCACAAATCCCTGCGGATTCCCGGCTATGCACGTGTAACGAACCTTGATAACGGTCGCTCGGTGATTGTCCGTGTCAACGACCGCGGTCCCTTTCACAGCGACAGGATCATCGACCTGTCATACGCCGCTGCCAAGAAGCTGGGGTACCAGGCCAGGGGCACGGCCCGAGTGGAGGTGGCGGCCATCACCGTCAGGCCGGATGGCGCCATGTTCATTGCCGGAGAGCCTTATTCCTCCGGAAGTCCGGCCGGATACGCTGAAAGCCGGGTAGAGGCAAGCGGTGACATGGCGATGACCAACCGGTCATTGTTCGTGCAGCTTGGATCCTTCAGCAGCCGGGACCCGGCCGAAAAACTGCTCAGCCAGGTGAGGGCGGTCCTGGAGAACCCGATGCGCGTTCGGGCAGTGGATACCTCCGCGGGGCGCTTCCATCGGGTTCAGGTGGGTCCCTTCAATGACGAAGACAGCGCCAGGCGCACCCAAAGCCTTCTGGAAGCCCGTGGTTTCGATCAGTCCATCCTGCTGACCGACACGCACTGAATAAGCCGAACACGACATATTTAAAAAATACACTTAACGACGAATGAATGGACCCATGGCCTTAAACTCTGCTTTTCGAACTCTCTCCGTTGTCCTTGTGCTGATGCTTGCCCTGACAGGCAAGGCAATGTCCCAGTCGGTGCTGATTCCGTCGCCGCCGCAGATTGCCGGCAGCTCCTACGTGTTGATGGATCCCAAGAGCGGACGGATCATCATGGAGGAGAACAGCCACGAGCGTTTGCCTCCGGCCAGTCTGACCAAAATGATGACGGCCTATATTGTCGAGCGTGAGCTTCACGACGGCCGCATCTCCATGTCCGACATGGTTCCCATCAGTGTCAAAGCCTGGCAGACAAAGGGCTCCCGGACGTTTGTACGGGAGGGGTCGACTGTCTCGGTGGAGAACCTTTTGAAGGGCGTCATCATTCAGTCTGGTAACGACGCTTCGGTCGCCTTGGCAGAGTTCGTTGCCGGTAGTGAAGATGCGTTCGTCGATATCATGAACCAGCAGGCTCAGATTCTGGGTATGAAGAATACCAACTTCGAGAATGCGACAGGGCTGCCTTCCCCTGATCATTTCTCAACGGCCCATGATCTGGCCTTGCTTGCGGAAGCGATTATTTACGACTACCCAGAGAATTACCCTCTGTATACGGTGAAACACTTCACCTACAACAACATCCGTCAGCCAAACCGCAATACTCTCTTATGGCGGGATGACAGCGTGGACGGGTTAAAAACAGGTCATACCGAGGAGGCCGGCTTCTGTCTTGTGGCCTCCGCCAAGCGCAATGACACACGATTCATCGCTGTCGTCATGGGAACGAGCAGTGAGCAGGCCCGGGCCCAGGAAGTTCAGAAAATGCTGAACTACGGCTTCCGCTACTATGAGAGCGAACGCCTGTTCCGGTCGGGCCAGGAGCTCATCGAAGCCCGTGTCTGGGGCGGTCAGGCCGACCAGCTCTCGGTTGGGATGACGGAGGATGTCTACGTGACCATTCCGCGGGGTTCCCGAAACGATCTTGAATCGACGGTCGACCTTGATTCTGTGATCAAGGCACCCATTAAAGTCGGGGACGAGCTGGGACGGGTCAAGGTGTCCTATAACGGCGAGGTATTGGTTGATCAGCCGGTGTTGGCCCTGACCGAGGTTCCCGAAGGTGGCTTTTTCAAACGCATCTGGGACGCCATCAAGCTCTTTTTCGTTCAGTTATTTCAGTAAGGTGATGTTGATCCCGGGGAGTAAAACGGCATGAGTGAGCCGAAAGCACCAAAAATTGAGTTTCCTTGCGACTATGTGATTAAGGTGATTGGCAATGCGGCCCCGGATTTCACCGAGTTCGTGGTCGAGGTTGTGGAGCAGCATGCCCCCGGAATCAGCGAGACCGACATCACCGTTAACGATAGCAGCAAAGGCCGTTTTTCCTCGGTTCAACTGAAGATTGTGGCCACGGGTGAGGCGCAACTGAAGGCCCTGTTCGAGGATCTCAAGGCCAGTGGCCGCGTACACATGGTGCTCTGAGCCCGATGCCTGACCTGATTGTCCGATCCCTGGGTGAGCAGCCCTATCTGGAAACCTGGGAGGCCATGAAGGCCTTCACCGCCGACCGCGATGACAGTGTGGCGGATGAACTCTGGTGTTTGCAGCATCCGCGGGTTTATACCCAGGGCCAGGCGGGGAAGGCCGAACATATTCTTGCCCCGGGCGACATCCCGGTGATCCCGGTGGATCGGGGCGGGCAGGTGACCTACCACGGTCCCGGCCAGCTCGTGATTTACCTGATGATCAATCTGACCCGCAAAAAACTTGGTGTACGTTCTCTGGTGGACGAGATCGAACAGGCTATCGTCCGTACGCTCGCAGAATTGGGCGTTGAGGCCGCTCCGAGACCGGACGCCCCGGGCGTTTACGTGGGCGACGCCAAGATTGCCTCGCTCGGACTGAGGGTTCGCCGGGGTTGTTCCTTTCATGGCCTGGCGCTGAATGTGGATATGGACATGGAGCCTTTTCAGCGCATAAACCCCTGCGGCTATGCAGGAATGGCCATGTGTCAGGTTCGCGACTTTGTTCCCGGTGTGACACTGGCTGGCGTGCAGCAGCGGTTGTCGCAGCAGCTGGTCAGTGGCCTGGCCCACCACGATGTCGATTTCCGCGAGGGCTGGTAGCTCAGGCCGCGGCTTCATTCTCGTAACCGCATGCGCGGTTACGTCCCTCGGATTTCGCCCGATACAGGGCTTCGTCTGACCGCTGCAGCAGGCGATCGATGGATTCCGAGCCACGGATCGACGCCACCCCCACACTGATGGTTGCCTGAATCGGGCCCTGCTCCGTGCTCACGGACCTGGCGGCAAAAGCTTCACGGATCCGGTTTGCGGATGCCAGCGCCTCACCGGTATTGGTTTCGGGCAGCAGAACCAGGTACTCCTCACCGCCCCATCGGGCCAGCGTATCAACTTTGCGGCATTGTTCCCGAAGGGTCCTGGCCACCAGAATGATCAATTCGTCACCCACATGGTGCCCGTAGTTGTCGTTAACGCTCTTGAACAGGTCAATGTCCATCAGCAGCACCGAAAAGGGCCGGGCGTTGCGAAGATAGCGCTGATACTCGATGTCCAGTTGCTCAAGCGCTTCGCGGCGATTGGCCAGGCCGGTCAGGGCATCGTGCTTGGCGGCATACTCGAATTCCGCGGCCAGCTTCAGCAACCCCAGCTTGCTGCGTCGACGGCTCTGGTCAAGGATGTAACAGGTGACCATTTCAAAACCCAGCACCGCTATCATGGTGATTCTGAAACTGGTGCTGTGCGGCGGCTCGAACAGGAAATCCCCCAGTGGGCTGAACAGGAAGATGACGGCGGCGAACCCGCCACAGCAGGCGAGCACCCCAACCCGGGATTCGCTGATGTAGAAAATGATGGGCGGGTAGGCAAACAACCAGATAATGGCGGAACCGTCCTCTACCGCGTTGATAGCCAGGTAGGTGAACAGCACTGTAATCAGGGTTATGAAGCCGCGACGCTGCAGGGTCTTGTTACCGAAGAGCAGGTAGCTCACAGAGTTGACGGCAAGAAGAACGGCGAAGCCAACCAGCAGTGGCGGCGTGATCGGGTCGTTCTGCAGGCTGGAGCGCCAGGCAAAGAAACAGAGCAGGGGCACGGCAACAGCGGTCAGCCAGTTGATCAGGATCGGGACAGGAATCTCGCCCTTGACCCGGAACTGCGACAGCTCCGTATCCGGCGTTTTTCTTGCGGATTGCGGCATTTTCAGATCTTGTTGTTGTGATAGTCGTTGTTGGACCTTACGTATCTAGAAATACTAGACCGGTTTCCCGGCGGAAACTGTGTCGAAACGTAAATGATCCGGTTGTGCAGATGTAAACCGGTACCGGTGCCGACGCATTGGCCCCGTGGCCGTGGCAAGCCGGTCGACTCGGTTAGGTCAGCTCCGCTGACTATCCGTATAATGGTGTAAGCCGCCAAACGTGGTGAAATTCTCTGATCCGAACAGGTCACTATGTCTTCCAGACGTTCAGGAAATTCGGTTTCCCGCATCAAGACAGGCAGTTTCGAGCGCAGGTTGAGTCTGACCCGTGCCGGGTTGTTTGCTGGTACCCGTATGGCCTCACACATGGCAACCAACTGGTTCAGCAGTCGGGAAAACCGGGAAAAACGTCATCGCGCCATGCTTTCGAGCCAGGCGCGGTTCCTGGTTGATGAACTGGGCCAGTTGAAGGGCAGCGTGGTCAAGATTGGCCAGGTTATGGCTCTGTATGGTGAGCATTTTCTGCCCGAGGAAGTCACCGAAGCGCTCCACACCCTGGAAGATCAGACCACTTCTCTGGAATGGCCGGCTATCGAACGTGTGCTGAAAGACGAGCTGGGCGCGGAGCGTCTGGCGCAACTGGATGTAGAGCCCGAGCCTATTGGCGCTGCGTCGCTGGGGCAGGTCCATCGGGCCTGGCGCCGCAGTGACGGCCTGGAACTGGTGCTGAAAGTGCAATACCCCGGCGTTGCCGACGCCGTAGACAGCGACCTGAATGCGGTCGCCCAGTTGCTGCGAGTGGCCAGGCTGGTCAGTTTTGGCCCCGAGTTCAATGACTGGCTGGAGGAAGTCCGGCAGATGATGCATCGCGAGGTGGACTATCGCCTTGAGGCGAAGACCACCGAGAAATTTCGCAACATGCTGGCATCGGATCCGAGGTTCATTGTGCCCAGGGTCTTGCCGGAGTTTTCAACCGAGCACGTTATTTGTTCAACCTACGAACACGGGCATTCGGTCAGTTCCCAGTCGGTCAGGGACCTCCCGCTGGAACGTCGCAGTGCCCTTGGCAAGGCCGCCCTGGAGCTGTTTTTCCGGGAGTTGTTCATCTGGGGCGAAATACAGACCGATCCCAATTTCGGCAACTACCGCATCCGGATTGCCGGGGAGGAAGGGGATGACCCGGGGTACGACCGTATCGTCCTCCTCGATTTCGGCGCCGTGCAGTCCTACTCGGACGACTTTCTCAAACCGGTCATCCAGATGATCAAGGCATCCTACGAGAATGATCTCGATGCGGTAATCGATGGTGGCGTGAAACTGCGTTTCATGAGCACCGAATGGCCCGACGAAGTGCTGGAGAAGTTCGGCCAGGTCTGCATGTCGGTGCTTGAGCCCCTCTCCAGTGACAAGGATTCCTGGCCGGACTACGCGGTGAACAGTCATGGCCAGTATCGTTGGAAACAGAGTGAACTGCCGTCCCGGGTGGCGCGTCAGGCGGCCCGGTCGGCGATCAGTCGCTATTTCCGGGTGCCCCCGAAGGAGTTCGTGTTCCTTAACCGTAAACTGATCGGGGTCTACACTTTCGTTGCGGTTCTGAATTCCGAATTCAACGGCGAGCCGCTGCTTCGGAAATACCTCTACGGTGAAGGTGACGATGCACCGGACGCCTCCGCGACGAGCCAGAGCACAAAGGCGTAGCGGGCCCCCTTGCCGATTCCTACCAATATCACAAAATTGAGCCATGGCACGCGCATGATCCCGCCAACCAGGGTCAGCGCGTCGCCGCCCAGAGGCAGCCAGCCCATCAGCAGAGACCATTGGCCATAACGGTTAAAGCGGTTCCTCGCCTTGTGCAATTGCATCTCGCTGATCGGAAACCAGCGTTTATGCTTAAAGCGATCTACCTGCCGGCCGATAACTCCATTAACGACCGAGCCCAGCGTGTTACCCAGCGTTGCCCAGAACCACAGCCACCACCAGGAGTAACCCTGTGTTATCAGCGTGCCCAGCAGAACTTCCGAGTAAGCGGGCAGCAGTGTGGCAGCGGCGAACGCGGTCAGAAATAGCGTCAGGTAGGCCACCGACCCCTCCGTGCTCTAAAATAGAATGAACCTCCAACTCTCCGCAGGTCCGCCTTCACCATGAAACAGTTATCGCTCCGCTTCAAGCTCTACGCCCTTGTTGTGTCCCTGCTTCTGATAATGGGCATCAGTATCGTGGTGACTGCCCAGCTGTCTCTCGGAGCCATGGAGAAGCGGTTGAGTGTCGAGACCCGGGATACGGTGCAGGGCATTGTAATGGATCAGCTCAGCGCAACCGCTGGCAAGTTCGGCGAGCTGGTCAGTGGTCAGTTTGCAACTGCCTTTCGGACCCCGGAAGTCGTCCGCAATGTCATTACCCGCAATATTCAGTCCGACAGTTCCGGTCGAATCAGCAGGACGGCCCTGCAGGAAACTGTTGGCGCCGTGCTTGAGGAGCAGAAAAGTCTGAGTTCGATATACGCCCAGTTCGAGCCGGATGGCTATGACGGGCAGGATCGCTATTTCACCGGTGGTGTTGAGGAGCACAGCAGCGACGAGGGTACCCTGGAAATCTATTACTACCGGGATCCGGAGGGCAAGGTTTACTTCAGCCGCACCGAGGACCCGGCTACGAAGTATCTGGATAGTCTGAACGAATTCGGGATTCGGGAAGCCGAGTGGTATCTGTGCTCGCGGGACACCAAGGCACCCTGCATCATGGAGCCCTATGACTACGAAATCAGTGAGGGCTATTCCGAGCTGATGACCAGCCTGGTGGTTCCGATTCTGGACGACGGAGCATTCGCCGGCGTGGTGGGCGTCGATATCAATCTCTCGACACTGCAAAGAACCATTTCCGGTGTCAGCAAGGAACTGTTTGACGGCAAGTCCCGGGTCACACTGATCAGCGAGCAGGGTCTTATCGCGGCATCCAGTCATTATGAAGCACATCTTGGTCGGCCCCTTCAGGAGGCTTTGCCGGAGCATGGCGATACCTTCTCGGGATTGCATCAGGGTGAGGGGACCTTCGATGACGGCCAGACCCTGGCCGTGGCCTATCCCGTCGTAATCAGCCTGCCCGATGCCGAGTGGTCGTTGTTGATTGAACTGCCAAGAGATGCCGCGCTTGCCAGCGTTTCCGAAATCACGGGCCTGCTGTCAGAGGAAGTGGCCGCGACCGCGACCCGCCAGACCCTGGTAGGCATCGGTGTCGTGGTTCTTGCTGTTGTCGCCCTCGTTCTCCTGGTCCGCTCGGTGACCCGCCCGCTGGATGAGATCCGGGATCGCATGAAGAACCTGGCCAGTGCCGAAGGGGACCTTACCCGTGAGCTGGAAATCGACACCCACGCCGAGCTGATCGAGCTGGCTGGTGGATTCAATGCCTTCCTGGCGAGGCTGAGAGAGATGATCAACGACCTGAAGGATGTAAACGCCAAGGTCCGCGAACAGGCCAGGGATGTCGGAAGTATTGCGGTTGAGACTGATGAGCAGACCGGCAGGCAACATCAGGACATCGACAGCGTGGTGACCGCCATGAACGAAATGTCTGTCGCTGCCGGTGAGGTCGCGGGATTTGCCGGCGAGGCGGCGGACAACGCCCGGATGGCCCAGGACGGCATCCGCTTTACCCAGGATACCTTGTCGTCCGCAGTCAACGGCGTGAGCGCGGTGGCCAATGATATGGGCGAGGCCAGCACGGCGATCGGCCAGGTGGCCAATCGCAGTGAGGACATCAACCGGATTCTGGATGTCATCCGTGGCGTTGCAGAACAGACCAACCTGCTGGCGCTTAACGCCGCCATCGAGGCGGCAAGGGCCGGTGAGCAGGGGCGCGGCTTTGCCGTTGTCGCCGATGAGGTCCGAACCCTTGCCTCCCGGACGCGGGAATCCACCGATGAAATCAGCACCATGATCGACGGCCTAAAGCAGGATGTGAACGGGGCGGTTTCGGTGATCCAGAGCGGTGTTGATCGCGCCACCTCGGCGGTGGATGGCACCCAGGAGGCGGCCCATTCCCTGGCCACGGTTGTCGAGCGGATCGGAACCATTGTCGAACACGTGACCCAGGTGGCGACCGCAGCGGAAGAGCAAAGCTCGGTGAGCGAGGAAATCAATCGCAACCTCACTCATATCGGTGACGCCGCCAACGATCTCCGGGAACTTGCTGGTCGCGTCAAAGGCAGTGGTCAGGCCCTGGACAATGAAGTGCAGGTTCTGGAGCGGGAGCTCGGTCGCCTGAGGACATGATGGGCGCCTACTATGGTGGCGATTCAAAGCATCAATTTTAAATTAGCTTTTGCCGTGCCATCATTCATCCATAGGATGTCAGTCCTGAAACATACAGCCAGAGACTTGAGGGAGGTGTTTATGGAGCAGGTCACGATTTATGGCCGCTCGAGTTGTGGTTTCTGCGTTCAGGCAAAGCGCCTGTGTGAGGCCAGGAACATTCCCTACGTCTGGGTCGATATGATCGAGAAGGGCATGAGCAAGCAGGATATCGCGGACAAGATTGGCCGGCCGGTTTATACCGTGCCGCAGATTCTGGTGGGCAACCAGTACGTGGGTGGGTTTGATCAGTTCTACGCCTATATGCGCGACCAGCAATCGGAGCTGTCCCGCTAACCATCTGCGTGTAGGGTCTGAACAATGAAAAAGCCTGACAGAGCTGCTCTGTCAGGCTTTTTTTGCTTTCCGGTACGCTGTTCGTTCGGTTACAGCTGGAAGTCGGTCTTCAGCTTCTTCTCGGTCAGCGTGTTCTGGAGTTTGGCAACACGCGGCAGGCCGTTATCGAATGGCGGGAAACTCTCACCGGCAATCAGAGGTTCCAGGTAGTCCCGGCAATCCTGGGTGATACCAAAGCCATCGTCGGTGATGAAGTGGATCGGCATCTTTTTCTCCTGGTTTGCCACTTCGCTCAGCGGGGCCTCACCGATCTTCCAGACGTAAGGTTTGCCCTGTTCGCGGACGATCGTGGGCATCAGAGCCTGCTTGCCCTCAAGTGCCATTTCCACGGCAGCCTTGCCAACCGCATAGGCCTGCTCCACGTCGGTGGCGGAGGCAATGTGGCGGGCACTGCGCTGAAGGTAGTCGGCAACGGCCCAGTGGTATTTGTGGCCCAGGGCCTGCTTGACCATATTGGCCAGGGCCGGAGCAACACCTCCCAGCTGGGTGTGGCCAAACGCGTCCTTGGCTCCGGCGTCCGCCAGGAACCGACCATCTTCGTACTGGGCACCCTCGGAGGCCACGACTACACAGTAGCCATATTCCTTCACACAATGATCCACGCGCTCAAGGAAGGCGTCGCGATTAAACGGGATTTCCGGGAACAGGATAACGTGGGGCGGTTCGCCCTCGCCCTGTCCTGCCAGGCCGCCGGATGCGGCAATCCAGCCGGCGTGGCGCCCCATTACTTCCAGGATGAACACCTTGGTGGACGTTTCGCACATGGACTTGATGTCCAGGCTGGCTTCCAGGGTGGACGTGGCAATGTATTTGGCAACCGAACCGAAGCCCGGGCAGCAGTCGGTGAAGGGCAGATCGTTGTCCACGGTCTTGGGCACGCCGATGCAGGTAATGGGATAGCCCATCTTGTCGGCGATCTGTGAAACCTTGTAGGCGGTGTCCTGTGAATCCCCACCGCCGTTGTAGAAGAAGTAGCCAATGTCGTGGGCCCGGAACACCTCGATCAGGCGCTCGTACTCGCGCCGGTTCTCGGAAATGTTCTTGAGCTTGTGACGGCAGGAGCCGAAGGCGCCGCCCGGGGTGTGAATCAGTGCCTGGATGGCATCGTCGCTCTCGAGGCTGGTATCGATCAGTTCTTCCTTCAGCGCCCCGATAATGCCGTTGCGTCCGGCAAACACCTTGCCGATTTTGTCCGGATGCTTGCGGGCGGTCTGGATGACGCCACAGGCACTGGCATTGATGACGGCGGTGACACCGCCGGACTGAGCGTAGAATGCATTCTTGATGGCCATCTCGGGCTGGAGCCTCCTGCTGGTTCGACAATGGCGCAGATGATACGCCAATCGACGGCAATTTTCATGAGCAGGATTGCGGATAGCGTGGCTCTTGACGGGGTGGGGCGGATACGGGAGGCTTGTCGGGTTTCAACTCAGAGGGCAGTTGCCGAATGCACATTCATATCCTCGGAATCTGTGGCACTTTCATGGGCAGCCTGGCCGTTCTGGCCCGGGAACTCGGCCATACGGTGACAGGCTCCGATCAGGGTGTTTATCCACCCATGAGCACCCAGCTGGAGGCTCAGGGTATCAGTCTGATGGAAGGGTATAGCCCGGATCACCTGGAGCCGAAACCGGACCTGGTGCTTATCGGTAACGCCATGTCCCGCGGCAATCCGGAAGTCGAAGCGGTGCTCAACCGCAATATCGACTACATGTCCGGGCCCGAGTGGCTGAGCCGCGAGGTGCTCAGGCACCGTTGGGTCATGGCGGTAGCCGGTACCCACGGCAAGACCACAACCACGTCCATGCTGCTATGGATCCTGGATCAGGCCGGGTTTGAACCGGGATACCTGGTTGGCGGTGTCCCCCGGGACTTTCCCGTGTCGGCGCGTCTGGGCAACAGCGACTTTTTTGTGATCGAGGCGGACGAGTACGACAGCGCCTTTTTCGACAAGCGCTCCAAGTTCGTCCATTACCGCCCCCATACCCTGATCCTGAATAATCTGGAATTTGATCACGCGGATATTTTCGAAAACGTCGAGGCCATCGAGCGGCAGTTTCATCATCTGGTCCGGACCGTCCCTTCCCAGGGCCTGATTATCCGTCCCGCGGTGGATGGCCACCTGGACAATGCCCTGGCACTGGGCTGTTGGAGCCCGGTTCAGGACACCTCGATTGGCAGCGAGACCCCGCGCATGTCGGACTGGCGGGCCGAGCTGCTATCGGAGGATGGCAGCCGGTTTCTGGTGATTCACCACGAACAGCCGGTGGCAACCCTGAAGTGGGATCAGACCGGTCTTCATAATGTCCGCAATGCTCTTTCTGCCATTGCTGCCGCCCGTCACGTGGGCGTCACCCCGGACCATGCGGTGGCCGCCCTGTGCCGGTTCTCAGGCGTCAAGCGGCGGATGGAGTTGCTGGCGGACATAGACGGGGTGCGCGTATACGACGACTTTGCCCACCATCCCACGGCCATTGCCACCACACTTGAGGGCTTGCGCAACCAGGTGGGTGATGAACCTATCCTGGCATTGATTGAGCCGCGTTCGAACACCATGAAGCAGGGCGTGCACCAGCAGACACTGCTGCCCAGCGCGGAAATCGCGGACCGGGTTCTGTGGGCGAACCTGAATGACATGGAGTGGCTGCCGGAACTGATTGCCGGTTGGCAGGCGCTGAATGCCGGTTCCGATCGGCACCGGGTGGAGGCTACAGTAGAGGATTTGCTGGCGCGCACCCTGGAAGATCTTCCCAGCCCCTGCCACATTGTGATTATGAGCAACGGAGGCTTTGGTGGTATTCACGGTAAACTTATTGCCGAGCTTGAGCGTATCCGTGGCTGATCCGGCGTAACCGGCGACTCCTCCTGACTGACAAGTGGCGATATTCATGACCAACGAACCTAACCGGCCATCAACCGTTAACCTGGCCTTCACTGGCGCGTCGGGTGCCCAGTATGGCCTGCGCCTGTTGCAGTGCCTGGTCTCAGCAGGCTGCCGGGTGAATGTGATGGTCAGCCGGGCTGCGCAGGTGGTGATCGCCACGGAAACCGATCTGAAACTGCCGGGAACGCCGCCGGCGATGCAGGAAACATTGTCTGCCTATGCGGGCGCAGAACCGGGGCAGGTTCTGGTGTTTGGTCGGGAAGACTGGTTTGCACCGCCGGCTTCCGGCTCCGGGGAGAAAGCGCCACTGGTGGTCTGCCCCTGTAGTACCGGCACTCTCTCGGCCCTGGCGACCGGTGCCAGTAACAACCTGATTGAGCGGGCCGGAGATGTGGCCTTAAAGGAGCGCCGGCCGCTGATTCTTGTGCCACGGGAGGCGCCTTTCTCGGAGGTGCATCTGGAGAACATGCTGAAACTGACCCGCATGGGTGCTGTCATCATGCCGGCGAGTCCCGGCTTCTACCACAAGCCCCAGTCGCTCGAGGATCTGGTGGATTTTATTGTTGCCCGAATCCTTGATCATCTGAACCTGCCGCAGGACCTGATGCCCCGATGGGGCGAAGCCCGAGCCGAGGACAAGCGCAAGGGCTGAGGCTGCTCCAAGCGATGGTTTTGGCCAGCCCGATTGATGCTTTTCATCATTGAGCAAACCGGGCTCCGGGCAGAGACTTGGTGAACGACAATCACAAAACAGGTTATTCACCGAGGTTCACCATGATTCCACGCACTCTCTTCGACGCCGACCTTGAAGGCTTTCGCGATTCTGTCCGCAAGTTCCTGGAGCAGGAGGCAACGCCTTACCATGATCAGTGGGAGAAAGACGGCCAGGTTAGCCGCGAGCTCTGGCAGAAAGCTGGTGAGCTGGGCTTCCTTTGCCCCTGCCTGCCGGAGGAGTTTGGCGGTGTAGGCGCGGACTTCCGGTACAGCGCGGTGTTGATCGAAGAGGTGGCCAGGGCCGGCTTGACGGGCATAGGCTGGGGCCTGCACTCTGACATTGTTGCACCATACGTGCTCAACTACGGCTCCGACGAGCTGAAAAATCATTATCTGCCCAAGTTGGCGAGCGGTGAAATGATTGGCGCCATTGCCATGACGGAGCCGGGTGCCGGCTCGGACCTGCAGGGCGTGAAAACGACGGCGGTGAAAAACGGCGATCATTACGTGCTGAACGGTTCCAAGACCTTCATCACTAACGGCCAGCTTGCTGACGTGGTTATTGTTGTTGCCAAGACCGATCCCAAGGAAGGCGCCAAAGGCATCAGCCTGTTCATGGTGGAAACCGCGTGGGAAGGTTTCGAGAAAGGCCAGAACCTGAACAAGGTGGGCATGAAGGCCCAGGACACCTCAGAGCTGTTCTTCCAGGATGTTAAAGTACCTGAGAAGAATCTGATCGGTCCGGGCGAAGGCCAGGGCTTTTTCCAGCTAATGCAGGAGCTGGCAGCCGAGCGCCTTCAGGTGGCCCTGGGTGCTGTTGCCGCAGCCGAAGCCGCCTGGCAGTGGACCCTGGATTACGTCAAGGAGCGCAACGCCTTCGGCAAGCCAGTGATTGCGTTTCAGAATACCCGCTTCAAGATGGCGGAAATGAAGGCGGAAATTACCGCTGCCCGGGTGTTCACCGATCGGTGCCTGGAGCTGCATCTGGACAAGAAGCTCGACATCCCCACTGCGGCGATGCTGAAGCAGCTCACCACAGACCTGCAGTGCAAAGTGATGGATGAGTGTGTTCAACTTCACGGCGGCTACGGCTACATGTGGGAATATCCGATCGCACGGGCCTGGGCGGACTCACGGGTTCAGCGGATCTACGCCGGCACCAATGAAATCATGAAGGAAATCGTTGCCCGTTCTTTCTGAACCCCAGCCGCGTGGCCTGGTCATAAGGGCAACTGAGGGCAGTGCTGGCACTGCCCGTTTCCTTTGATCAGGAGAGGCACAAATGCAACAGCCGTTGTCGCGGGAAACCGGTTTCGAAGTGACTGACCTCGAAGATCTTGCACCAGTGGCCGACTATTCGCTGATGGATCATCTTACCCCTGATCCTGACGCTACGTCCGATGGTGTTGACCATCGACCAAGGCAGGTCTTTTCAGGGCATTATGTTCCCGTCCGGCCAACGCCCATCGAGAATCCTGACTACGTTGCCCACAGTGAGGGTTTGTTCCGCGAACTGGGCTTCGCCGACAGCCTGGCCCAGTCCGACGACTTTATCCGGATGTTCTCCGGAGACCTCTCGCTTGTACCGGAGCCGATGCGCAAAGTGGGCTGGGCCTGTGGCTACGCGCTTTCCATCTACGGCACCGAATACACTCAGCAGTGTCCTTTCCAGACCGGCAACGGCTATGGTGACGGCCGTGCCATTTCGGTTTTTGAAGCGGTTATCAACGGTCGGCGCTGGGAAATGCAGCTCAAGGGTGGCGGGCAGACTCCGTATTGTCGCGGTGGCGATGGACGCGCCGTTCTGCGCTCCAGCGTCCGTGAATTCCTGGCGCAAGAGCACATGCATGCCCTGGGTGTGCCGACCTCGCGATCACTGAGCCTTTATGTCTCGAAAACGGAGAGGGTGCGGCGCCCCTGGTACTCCGAGGGCTCCCATTCCCGGGATCCCGACCAGCTCATTTCAGAGCCGGTTGCCATTTCCACCCGCGTTGCGCCTTCCTTCATCCGGGTCGGCCAGCTCGAACTCTTTGGTCGCAGGGCCAGAAAACAGGAACACCCCCGAGCGATCGAAGAGCTCGAACAGCTGGTGCTGCACCTGATTGATCGTGAGTACAGCGGGGTCATTGACCAGACGCTCGCGACTCCCACGAAAGTCGTCATGCTTGCACGGGCGTTCCGCGGCCGCCTCGCCTCGCTGGTGGCAAACTGGATCCGAGTCGGCTATTGCCAGGGCAATTTCAACAGCGACAACTGCGCCGCTGGCGGCTTCACACTGGATTACGGGCCCTTCGGCTTCTGCGAAGTGTTTGAGCCGTTTTATCAACCGTGGACCGGTGGCGGACAACACTTTGCTTTCCTGAATCAACCGGCGGCCGCCGAGCAGAACTTCAAGAGTTTCTGCTCGGCCCTCCGTCCACTGCTCAATGGCCATGAAGACGAACTGGCTCAGCTCGACGAGATTCAGAAGGGTTTTCCGGAGGTGATGCAGGCGGAAATGGAAAGCATGTGGTCAGCGAAACTGGGGCTGAAAGATTTTGACGCCGAACTCTTCCGGGAGCTGATGATGCTGATGACCCGCACCCCGGTGGATTACACCGTTTTCTTTCGTGAGCTGTCCTCTGTACCCGACGATATTGAGCCACTAAAGCAGAGCTTTTACAGGTCACTGGATGAAGCAGGAGGAACTGACTCGGAAGGGCTGCTCAAGCGGTGGTCCGAATGGCTTGCCAATTGGAAATGCCAGATTGGAATCGACAGAGTGGGCAACGGTTCCCGGCTCCGCGAGGAGCTCTCCCGGGACATGAAACTCGTGAACCCGAAATACACCATGCGCGAGTGGTTCGTGGTTCCGGCCTATCAGCAAGCTGCTGACGGTGATTACCTGCCACTGAGAGACCTGCAAAGAGTATTGAATCGACCCTATGACGAGCAATCGGATGGGGTTGAGCATCGCTACAACCGTCTGAAGCCCCTCGAGCTGTTCGATCTCGGCGGGTTTTCCCATTACAGCTGTTCGTCGTGACGAGTGCCCTCGTCTGGTTACCAAACTTTACAAATTGCCAAACCTATCAAGGTCTCCGATCACCACATCCCCTAAAGTAGCGGCACAACCTCTAACAAGGATAAACGGTTGCCGCGATGAAACGCCTGATAGGTTTCTCTGTGTCTGTTCTCTCCCTCGCTCTGGCCGGTTGCGGCGAGGAATCCGATGAACTGCCCGTGGACGGGCGGGATTTTGATGGTGTGGAGTACAGTGAGCCGGCGCCCTATACCGGCAAGGTTATCGACGGGTACCTGAACAACGCCCGGGTCTGGCTGGATATGGATGGCGACAGTCAGTTTACGCCGGGGCCCCTGGTCATCGAACTGGATAACGGGGCAGAAGTCACTCTTGCCTCCGGTGAGCCCACGGCAATGAGCGGTACCGGTGGCCGTTTCACAATCGACATCTCGGAGTTGGTTCTACCTCCTTCCGTGGGCCCGGACCTGGATCCCAGGGACTATCCGTTACACGCAGTCGCCCTGCCGGGCAAAACCCTTGAGGAAACACGCAACGGCGAGGTGCCGGTGGCCAGCGCCTATCTGATGTCGGCGCCTCCCGGTGTCCGCAATATCACGCCACTGACAACACTGGCCCGTTACCGGGGTGTTGTAGGGCTGGGTTCGTTCCTGGAAACGCCATCTGGCGTTGCTGCCAGCCTGGCGGACCTGAATCTGGTGCGGGATTACATTCTCGCCCAGGACGACCGCTCACAAGCCTACGCCATGGCATTGGCAAGATTTATGGCCAGTCAGATCCCCGAGGCCTACAACGACCTGCTGGCAGCAGAGAACAGTGACGGCACGGAGCGATTCCTGGGCAGGGAAGCGGCGTTTCTGCTGGGCGTCTCTCTGATTCAGAATGCCGCGGACGTTATTGCGGTGGTTGATGCTGCCGCTCAGGGTGACTTTGCCAATGTCGATGTCGACGCCCTGAGCCTGCCCGAAGTGGATGTGGAATTAAGCGATCCCGTGCTGCTCACCGGCCAGAAGGTATACGCCGAGCCTTCCAACCAGGACACCCTGCCTGCCAATCGTTCAGGCCTGCAGATCTCCGCCGAGCTGACCTTCGATTACAGTGAGAGCGGGCGTCTGCTATCCGTCTCGGCGAATGGCTGTCTGTCGCCGTCCATGCCGGAGTTGGCGCGCGTGATCGGTGTAAATGGTTATATGGCGAACCTGCACACCCAGTGGCTGCCCTCTGCCGCACTATCGGAGCAGAGCCGCTTGAATTTTGATGAAGACGGAACGGATGAACGTCTGATTTTCGACTGGGACAACCGCCGTGCCTATTTCGAAACCAGTACCACCTGCCACCAGTATCGCGGGATTCCAGCAGGCTCGACTGAACTCGGCGGTAACCCCGAGGTAACCTACAGTTGGACAAAGGACAGTGGTGAGCTGGCCGAGCTGGTTGCAGAGTATGGCACCGGCAAGACCCGCACGCTGGTTCCGGACATGGCGAATTCGTCTTCTGTATTTCCGGGTTATCGGCTTTCAGAGCAGGGCAGTGAGGTGGAGGCCGTGACGTTTGCGGTCGGCATCAGTAACTGTACCCCGCAAGAGGATGCCGTGGACGCGAATCAGGTTGTCACTGGCGTTCAGTCTTACCAGTTTTCGGGCTACGACCCTCAGCCCGAGGGTTTTACCGATACCGTCCTGGAATTCGATCGCAGGGAGTTTTCCGGCCCGGAGCAACCGGATCTTCGACTGCTGCGATACGGATTCCTCGATCCCGATCGTCTTGGGCCAGACAGGGTAACTGGGGATGGCAGTTTCGAGTGGGTGATGAATTACCCGACAGCAGGCGGGCCGGGCTTCGTTGCTGAACAACCGAATCTTATTCGTGATGCTTACCTGACGCGATACAACGCGGGCGGTGACTGTGGCCGAGAGTTCGAGGGCATTCCCAGCTCCACGTATGCGCGGGTGGAGTATAGCTACCAGCGTTTGTCTGAGTATCTGGTTGAACTGCTGGAATAGGCGCTATTGAGCCGGATTCTTTTCTGGCTGCAGGCAGCTCGGACAAGGGAGCTATGGGAATTGGCTGTGATTCAAAGGGAGTTAAAATGCAGCCGGTTGGCCGGTTTGCCACTTCCTGAGGGAGGAAATGGTGCCGAGGAGAGGACTTGAACCTCCACGGGGTTGCCCCCACTAGCACCTGAAGCTAGCGTGTCTACCAATTTCACCACCTCGGCAGGTGATTTGCAGTTCTGCGTTTAGTTCGTTGAAAACCTAGCAGTTCTGCCGCAGTTGAGGTATTGCCCCTCAACCGATGGCGCGTACTTTAATAATTCCGGAAAACGGTGTCAAACGTTTTTTATCAAAAACCTTGAGCAGTATTTGTGCCTATATTCTTTGTGTGGTTAGGCACTTCCTTTATACCGGCGTTATACTCGGGATCAAATTCAATTCAGACACACCGCATTACGGTACCAGGACAAGGACACGAATGGCTTCGAGAAAAAAGACAGACAGAGATCCGCACGCAGGTCGTGAAGCAGAAAAATACGACAATCCGATCCAGAGCAGGGAGTTCATCCTCGATCACCTCAAGGAGCGTGGCGCCCCGGCGACGCACGAGACGCTTTGTGACGAGCTCGGACAGAATTCCCCGGAGGGTATCGAGGCTCTGCGTCGGCGTCTGATTGCCATGTGTCGTGACGGTCAGCTGATCTGTAACCGCCGTGGGGCCTACCTTCCGATTGAGGAGGCCGAACTGGTCGCCGGCAGGGTAGTTGGTCATAAGGATGGTTTCGGTTTCCTGATCCCTGACGACGGAGGCAGTGACCTGTTCCTCACCGCTCGGCAGATGCGTCAGGTTTTCCATGGTGATCGGGTGGCTGCGAGGGTCGATCGTGTCGATGATCGCGGCCGGCGGGAAGGTGTGATCGTTGACGTTCTGGAATACCGTACCAGTCAAACAGTGGGACGTTTCTTCCAGGAAAGCGGGATCAGCTTCGTTGTGCCGGAAAATGCGCGGATCAACCACGAAGTACTGATTCCTCAGGAGAATTGCGGCAATGCCCGCCACGGCCAGTACGTGGTGGTGGATATCGTTCGCCAGCCCACCGTGCGCACCCAGCCATTGGGTAAGGTGGTCGAGGTCCTCGGGGAGCACATGGCGCCGGGGATGGAAATCGATGTTGCCATTCGTTCCTACGACATTCCCCATAGCTGGCCGCCCGCCGTGGGTGAGCAAGCAGCAGCAATTCCGGAAGAAGTCACTGAAAAAGACAAGGTCAACCGGAAGGATATCCGCAATCTCAGGCTGGTAACGATCGACGACGAGACGGCCCGTGATTTTGATGATGCCGTGTATTGCGAGCCAAGGCCCCGTGGTGGCTATCGTCTGCTGGTGGCGATTGCCGATGTTTCCCACTACGTCCGGCCTGGTACAGCACTGGACGAAGAGGCGGTAAACCGCAGTACGTCGGTTTATTTCCCGGACCACGTTGTGCCGATGCTGCCGGAGAAGCTGTCCAACGGCCTGTGTTCGCTGAACCCGGGGGTTGACCGCCTCTGCATGGTGGCCGATATGACCATCAGCGCCGCGGGGAATATCAGCAGCTACAGTTTCTATCAAGCGGTCATGTTCAGTCATGCTCGGCTTACCTATAACAAGGTAAGCACCATGCTGGAGCACCCGGACACCGAACAGGGCTACAAGCTGTGTGAGCAATACGCCAACGTGCTCCCGCAGTTGCACAATCTTTATGGCCTCTACCAGTTGTTGCGCAAGGCCCGTACTGAGCGTGGTGCAATTGACTTCGAAACCACCGAAACCAAGATTGTGTTTGACGCCGACCGGAAGATAGAAGAGATCGTTCCGGTGCAGCGCAACGACGCCCACAAGATCATCGAGGAATGCATGCTGTGTGCGAACGTTGCCACAGCGCGATTCCTGAAAAAACACAAACTGCCGGCACTCTACCGGGTCCATGATGGCCCGTCGGAAGAGCGACTTAATGCAGTGCGGCTGTTCCTGGGTGAGCTGGGTCTGCAATTGGGTGGTGGCGATAGCCCCACGTCTGCGGACTATCAGGAGCTGTTGAACAGTATCAAGGACCGCTCGGATGCCAATGTGATCCAGACGGTTATGCTGCGTTCGCTCAGCCAGGCCGTCTACAGTCCTGAAGAGGGTGGCCATTTTGGCCTTGGCTACGCGGGTTACGCCCACTTTACGTCGCCGATCCGGCGTTATCCGGACCTCATTAATCACCGGGCCATCAAGTCGGTTATTCACGGCGGGCAGCCTTCCAAGGATGTGGTTCCGCCACCGAAGCCGGATCCCGAGCTTGCCGAATATCCTTACGATATGGCCCGGATGGAGCAGCTGGGTGAGCACACCTCGATGGCAGAGCGCCGTGCCGATGATGCCACCCGTGACGTCATGGCCTGGCTGAAGTGTGAGTACCTCAGTGATCATGTCGGTGAGGAGTACGACGGTGTCATTGCGTCCGTTGTGCCCTTCGGTTTCTTTGTGGAGCTTTCTGGCGTCTACATAGAGGGGCTGGTGCACGTGTCGACGCTCAGCGGTGACTTCTTCCATCACGATTCAGCCAAGCATCGCCTCATCGGTGAGCGCACGGCAATGAGCTTCCGGCTTGGCGATGAGGTTCGTGTGAAGGTCGTTCGGGTTGGAATGGAAGATCGCAAGATCGACCTGGAGCTGATCAGTGAGCCCGTGCATCGACAGGCAGATCGCGACGCGCTCAAGGTTCCAGATAAAGGCGAGCGAGGAAAGGGCAGGCGCGGCCCCGGCAAAGGTGGCAAGCCGCCCGGCAGAACCAAGCCTGGCCAGAAGGGCGCATCACCCGGCGAGCCTGGCCTGAAGCGCCCGAGGAAACGCCCGGCGTCGGCGTCATCGAAGAAAAAGGGGCCTGAGGCCTTCGATGATAATGAAACGCCATCTGCCAGAGATGAGCTGGTTGCAAAGGCTGCGAAACTTGCCCTGAAAAAAGGCAAGAAGGGCAGTGGCGCTGGCAAAGACGACAAGAAAGCCAAGCCGCGAAAATCAGGCAAGTAACAGGAATCAGAGCCAGTGTCCGGAGAGTTTGTGTTTGGCTGGCACGCGGTTGAGGCTGTCCTCAAGCGCGAGCCTGAGCGTCTTCAGCAGGTCTGGATCCAGACCGGCCGGCAGGATAAGCGGGTCAAGAGCATTACCGATACCCTGGACAGCCTCGGGGTGAAATGGAAGGTCGTGCACCGGAAGGAGCTTGATGAGCGGGTGTCCGGTGTCCATCAGGGTGTAGTGGCGGCCGTCAGTGAAAGCCGGGAATGGACCGAAGATGATCTGCTGGCCCAGTTGGCCGCCAGTGACAAACCGCCGTTCCTGCTGGTACTTGATGGCGTAACCGATCCTCACAATCTTGGTGCCTGTATGCGCACCGCCGATGCTGTTGGTGTTCAGGCGGTTATCGTGCCCAAGGACAAGTCTGCGTCACTGACGCCTGTTGCCCGAAAGGTCGCCTGTGGGGCTGCCGAGACGGTGCCCTTTGTGCGGGTCACCAACCTTGCCCGCTTTCTGCGCAGTTTGCAGGATCAGGGTGTCTGGCTGATTGGCACCGCCGGTGAGGCGGACGCCACCCTTTACCAGGCTGATTTCAAGGGGCCGGTGGCGCTGGTGATGGGCGCCGAGGGTAAGGGTATGCGCCGGCTCACCCGCGAGCACTGCGATCAGTTGATCAATATCCCCATGCTCGGCCACGTAGACAGCCTCAACGTCTCTGTGGCTACGGGTGTTTGCCTATACGAAGCACTGCGCCAGCGGCTTGGTTAACCCTTGCACACAGGGCCTTCCCCGCCTAGAATACGTGACCCCTTTTTTAAGGGGTGCTTTTGTATTGCCTGATTGCAGGCAATGCATGGCCAAGCTTTTGATCAAGCCTTTCTTGTAAAGCCTTATTGATAAAGCAAAAAGAAACCGGCAGCAGCAGCTGTCAACTCCTTGCTTTCATGTTTGTCGGTCGCGGGTTCAACGCCGTGCCGGTAAAAAGGAAGCTGTTTAAACCGTAGGGAGAACTCATGCGTCACTACGAAATCGTTTTTATGGTACATCCGGATCAGAGCGAGCAGGTGCCCGCGATGATCGAGCGTTATACCGGCGTCATCACTGAAGATGGCGGCAAGGTACATCGCCTGGAAGATTGGGGCCGTCGTCACCTGGCATACCCGATCAACAAGATTCACAAGGCTCACTACGTACTGATGAACGTTGAATGTTCACAGGCCGCGATGGACGAGCTGACTCACAACTTCCGTTTCAACGATGCAATCATCCGCGACATGATCCTGCGCCGTGATGGTGCGGATACAGACCTGTCCCCGATGAAAGCTTCCGAGTCCCGTGAAGACCGTCGTGGCGGCGATGATCGCCCGCGTCGTTCAGCCGAATCTGACGAGCCACGTCAGCGTGCTGAAACCCAGGACGAAGAAGAGTAATTAACCGGAGTTGAGGAGTTAAGTTATGGCTCGTTTTTTCAGACGTCGTAAGTTCTGCCGCTTCACGGCAGAGGGTGTTAAGGAGATCGATTACAAAGATCTGGACACCCTGAAAGGCTACATCACTGAAACCGGCAAAATCGTGCCCAGCCGCATCACCGGCACCAAAGCACGTTATCAGCGTCAGCTGGCTACCGCTATCAAGCGTGCCCGCTACCTGGCACTGCTGCCGTACTCGGACAGCCACGATAACTAAGTAACAGAAACACAGGACTTGGGACCATGCGTGCACTTGCACAGTATGTAATGCGCGGTCCCTTCCAGGCCGGCGGGGTAGCAGCAGTCACGACTGCAGTACCCTTGTTGTTCTGGATTGGCGCAGCCGTTGTCGGCCTGGTTATTCTCAGGCTTGGCATCAGCCAGGGGCTCAATATCGGGCTCTGGGCATTACTTCCGGCGCTTGGCTGGAGCATTTTCGGGCAGGACCCGACTGCTCTGGCTGTATTGCTCCAGGTGATGCTTATGGCGTCGCTGATCAGAACGACGCAGTCCTGGGAAAAAGCCCTGCTTGCGGGAAGTTTTCTCGCAATCGTCACAGGCCTGATGTTGCCTGTGGTCTACCCGGGCTTGCTGGATGATCTGGTCCAGGCCGGGGTGAGCTTTTACCAACAGTACAATGCCGAAATCGCGCAGAGTCTCGGCGATGACCTCGACAGGGTTATCCGCGACACGATGAACGCGAGTATGGCCGGCACCTACCTGGCAACGGGTTTGGGCATGACCATGCTGGCGCGGTCCTGGCAGGCGGGGCTTTATAACCCCGGTGGGTTCCGCAAGGAATTCCATAGCCTGCGGCTGTCGGCGCCGATTGCGGTGTTGTGTGCAGTGACCATGGTGGTTGGTCCGATCCTCGGGCTGAATTCCATGTTGCTTGCCTGGGCTGCGGGAACACCGCTGTTCCTGGCCAGCCTGGCACTGGTGCACGGCGTTGTTGGTTTGAAAAAGCTCAGTGGGAACTGGTTGGCGATGTTTTATGTAGCGCTGATCCTTTTGGGCCCAAGCCTGATGATTCTGTTAGTGGTTCTGGCTTTTGTGGATAGCTGGCTGGATATCCGGAGGCGAATAAGCCCTGCCGGGCCGGCTGAATAAAGCACGAAGAGGTTAACGAGATGGAAGTTATTCTGCTCGAGAAAGTTGCAAACCTTGGCTCCCTGGGTGACAAGGTAAAGGTTAAGGCCGGTTACGGTCGTAATTTCCTGCTTCCTTATGGCAAGGCTGTACCTGCCACTGAAGCAAACCTGAAGGCGTTCGAAGAGCGTCGTGCCGAGCTTGAGAAAGCGGCTGCTGAGAAGCTGTCTGCTGCCCAGGCCCGCGCCGAGGCCCTCGAGGGTGCCGCTTTCACCATCAGCTCCAAGGCCGGTGAAGAAGGCAAGCTGTTCGGTTCTATCGGTGTGCGCGACATCGCTGACGCGATCACTGCCGGTGGTACCGAAGTAGAGAAGAGCGAAGTTCGTCTGCCGGAAGGCCCGATCCGGGTGACTGGCGAGTACGAGATCGAGCTTCAGCTGCACTCCGACGTTGAAGTAAGCGTCAAGCTGGCGGTTGTTGCCGAGTAAGCCGTTTTCTCCGGAAACGGTGTCGGGGTTGCCCCGGCTCTGGTAATACGCTGGTGGCCCCACTGTCTCTCCGGAGGCTGGTGCCGGCCAACCTGACAGGCCCGAACCGCATCTTGCGGCTTTCGGGCCTGTTGCTTTCTGGTATGCTGTTAAGTCCCTGTAACCCCCTCCCATTGCTTCGGCAGGTCGCTTAAACTGTCGTGGTTATGATGTGCAACTGAAGATGTGTTCATGGCCAAGCCCAATCTGAAGCCCGCGAGTACCGATCTCGAAACCAGCCGGATCAAGGTTCCCCCTCATTCTGTCGAAGCAGAGCAGGCAGTCCTGGGCGGCCTGATGCTGGACAATCGCCGGTTTGACGAGATCTCCGAGGTGATTTCGGCCGCCGATTTTTACCGACAGGACCACCGGCTGATCTTTGGCGCTGTGGAGCGCCTTGCCAGTGAGAGTGAGCCGCTGGATGTGGTAACCCTCGCCGAATTCCTGGAGCGGGCCGGTGATATCGAAGATGCCGGTGGTTTGTCCTATCTGGCCGAATTGGCCGAGAAAACCCCGGGTGCCGCCAACATCCGTGCCTACGCCGATATCGTCCGCGAACGCTCCATTCTGCGCCAGCTGGTGGAGGTGTCCGGCAAGATTTCCGATTCGGCCTTTAATCCGCTCGGGCGAAACAGCAATGAGATTCTGGATGAGGCTGAGCGCAGCGTTTTCCAGATTGCCGAAGCGCGGGTCAAGGAGGGGTCCGGGCCGCAGGCCATCAACCCCATTCTGGCCAAGACCCTGAGCCGGATTGAAGAACTGTTTGAGTCGGGAGAGCAGACCACCGGCCTGACCACCGGCTTCAAGGATCTGGATGAGCAGACCTCGGGCATGCAGCCCTCGGACCTGATCATCGTGGCGGGTCGCCCCTCCATGGGTAAGACGACCTTTGCGATGAATATTGTCGAGAACGCCCTGATCAGCACCGGCACGCCGGTTCTGGTGTTCAGTATGGAGATGCCTGCGGATGCCCTTGCCATGCGTATGCTCTCGTCGCTCGGGCGCATTGACCAGACCAAGGTTCGCGGCGGCAAGCTGGAAGAAGACGATTGGCCCCGGCTGACGTCGGCGGTGAGCCTTCTGAAAGACAAGCCGCTTTATATCGACGATACGCCGGGCCTGAGCCCCACCGAGATGCGCTCCCGGGCGCGCCGTATTGCCCGGGAAAACGACGGCAAGATTGGCCTGATCATGGTCGACTACCTGCAGCTTATGCGGGTGCCCGGCAACACCGAGGGTCGGACCGCTGAGATCTCGGAAATTTCCCGGTCACTGAAGGGTATCGCCAAAGAGTTGAGTTGCCCGGTGGTGGCCCTGTCCCAGCTTAACCGGAGTCTTGAGCAGCGGCCGAACAAGCGCCCGGTGAACTCGGATTTGCGGGAATCCGGCGCCATCGAGCAGGACGCCGACGTCATCATGTTTGTGTACCGGGATGAAGTCTACAACGAGGACACTCCGGACAAGGGCATTGCCGAGATCATTATTGGTAAGCAGCGGAACGGCCCCATCGGCACTATCCGACTTGCGTTTATCGGCAAGTACACGAAATTCGAAGATCTGGCCCACGGCGATTACAGCGACTACGGCGGGGAGTATTGATGCCCCGCAGTACGATTGCCCGGATCGATCTGGACGCCTTGCGCCGGAACTTCCAGACCGCCCAGCGGCGGGCAGGCGGGGCCAGGGTGATGGCCGTGGTGAAGGCCGATGGCTATGGCCACGGCATCGGGCCGGTGGCTTCGGCGCTGGATAGCCTGGCGCCAAAATACGCAGTGGCTTGCCTGGAAGAGGCGCGGGCCATTCGGGAAACAGGTCTGATACAGCCGGTCGTCCTGCTGCAGGGTGTCCATGCTGAAGCGGATATCGATGAATGCGCCCGGAATGGCTTTGAGCCGGTTTTCCACAGTTTCCAGCAACTGGCGTGGCTGGAGCGCCTGGAGAATTGGCCCGCTTTCTGGCTAAAAGTGAATAGCGGTATGAACCGTCTCGGCTTTCATCCGGACGAGCTGGCCGGGGTGATGAGCCGGTTACAGGCCATGAGCGCTGATACAGAGCTCCTGGGGTTCGTCACGCATTTTGCGTGCGCCGACGATCCCGACAGCGCAATGACGGCGCAGCAGACTGCGGTGTTCGAAAAGGCCACGTCTTCGTTCCCGGATTTAATGAAGAGCGTTGCCAATTCGGCCGCCCATTTTCGACCGGGCCAGCCGATGTTTGACTGGAGCCGCCCCGGAATCATGTTGTATGGCGGCTCACCAATGGTGGGCACGACCGGTCCCGAGCTTGGCCTGGAGCCGGTTATGTCGCTTGAGGCGCCGTTGATCAGCACCCGGATGGTGCCGGCGGGCGAGTCCGTTGGCTATGGGGCCGGCTGGGTTGCCGATCGGGACACCCGGATGGGCATGGTCGCGATCGGTTACGGTGATGGCTACCCCCGGCATGCCGGCACTAATACGCCTGCGGCGATCAACGGCCAGCGGATCAGACTGATTGGCCGGGTATCCATGGACATGCTGGCGGTGGACCTCACCAATGCACCCGATTCTAAGGAGGGTGACAGCGTTGAACTCTGGGGTCGCACCGTGGGGGTTGATGAGGTAGCCGCCTGCGCCGGCACCATCTCCTACGAGTTGATGACCGGAATCACCGGGCGGGTACCGCGGCAATACCGGTAGCGTTGTGGAGCGCTTTTTCAGCCCGGTTCCGGTTCGTGAATGATTTCCTCGATAAAGTCGAGAATGGCAGCGAGGCTGCGGTCGTCCAGCTTTTTAAGTACCTTGTGCACGACCATCTTGCTGCCCTTGAGCATGCTGCTGATGCCCATTTTGGCCATGCCCATCATCATGTTGCTGGCATGCAGGCGGCGAAGCGGCTCCAGGAAAAAGAAGTCCAGACCTTCTTCGGTCATGTCCACAATCAGGTTGAAGAGCTTGTCGATGGCCTCCTTGTCGGCCTTGCCCCGCTCGCGCAGTTCGCCGACGGTGTAAAGGGCCCGGGTTCGCAACTCATCGGGGATCGGCGCCACAATGTGGCTCTGTTGTTTCAGCATGGCAGTTCCTGTTGTTGTATGCTCTTGAAAGAGATGGCAAAGCATTAAGTTCAGACTGCATCAGTGTAGGCGCCGGAATCCATAAGCCATTGGCCAGACCGGTTCCGAAATACCGTCACATAGGTGATACCAGGAGGCATTGAATCCTCGTGCATGTACTTGTTGTTCACGATTACGGCCCTTTGGGGAAGGTTTTGCTGGAGCGCTTGCGGGCAACGCACCTGCATGTCAGCCCGTTGCTTGTCAGCGACCCCTCCAACGCCGATCTTGATGCACTGGAAAACTGGATTCCCGAAGATACCGACCTGATCGTGAACGCACTCTGGATGGCCGATCCGGAGGTCGCCGAGAATGATCCTGAGGGCGTCCATATGGCGGCATTCTCGCTGCCGGTGGCCATGGCCGAGTTTGCACGTGATCGTGGTATGGCACTGCTCCAGCTGTCCTCCTGCTACGTGTTCGATGGCCGGAAGCAAAGCGGTTACATCACTTCCAATCCGGGGCAGCCGGTGAATGAGCTGGGTAACTGGCAATGGGAGTGCGAGCAGGCCCTGCGGACCCTGTTGCCGCGGCATATTATCCTGCGAACCGGCTGGAGCCTGGCACGGTTCATCCGGAAGGTGCAGGCCAGTACGGCTGCCGGCGAAATACTGTCACTGCCCGGACGATGCCGGGGGCAACCCGTATCGGTCCGTGATCTGGCCCGGGTAATCGAGGCTGTGGTTCTGCAACTTGATTGCGGGGCCGAGGTCTGGGGTACCTATCAGTACGCCGGTGCCGAGGAAATCAATCTGTACGAGCTGGGCCTGGCGATTGCCGGGCTGCCCGGCATTCCAGAAGGGATCCGGGTGGTGGACGAGGTGCCCGAGTGGGGCCATCTTGAGCCGGTCAATACCACGCTGATCTGCACCAAGATCCGCAATACCTTCGGCATCAAGCAGATGCCCTGGCGCTCTGGCCTGGTGGATGAGCTGACGATGCTGAAAAAGAAAAACGGCAGGGAAGTGGAGAGTGAGCCCGCCGGCTAGTGGCAACGGCGGGCAAAACGCAGTTTCTCAGTTATTGCACTGGCGGGAGAATTCCCGGCTGACCATTTGCAGGGCTTCGATATCCAGAAGTTCGACTTCCCGGCCCCGGGCCTTGATGATGCCCTGATTCTGAAAGCGCGTGAATACCCGGCTTACCGTTTCAACGGCTAGGCCCAGGAAGTTTGCGATGTCGTTCCGTGCCATGGGCAGACTGAAGTTGGTCGGCGACATACGGCGGCGCTGGAATCGGCTGGACAGTGACAAGAGCAGTGCAGCAATCCGCTCTTCAGCGGTGTTCTTGCTCAGCAGCATGGCCAGTTGATGGCTGTTCTGGATCTCCTGGCTCATCAGGTGATACATGTGGTGCTGGAGTTCTGGCAGTTTGCCGGTCAGCTCTTCCAGCTTGTCCATCGGAAATTCACACACGCTGGTCCGTTCCAGCGCCTTGGCGGTGCACGCATAATGTTCACTGCCAATGCTGTCCAGGCCCACCAGCTCCCCGGGCATGAAAAAGCCCGTCACCTGTTCCTCGCCATTTTCGGTAATGATCGACGTCTTGATGGAGCCGCTTTTCACTGCAAAGCAGGAGCGGTAGGGCGTGCTCTGGTCGAAGATGTGTTCACCACGGTTGAAGATCCGCCCCTGCTGGACAATGTCTTCCAGCCGGTCGAGGTCATTTTCTTCAATTGCCAGGGGCAGGCACAGGTTGCTCAGACTGCACTGGTGGCAGGGTGCCTTGAGGGGAGATGCCTGACGAAACGGAATTGCTTGAGCCATACGTGATAAGCCGTCCGATTTGATCCATGTCAACTATGTACCTTAATACGGATGGCCGTCTTTGCCAATAATCAAGCTGAATGATCTTAGAATATATTGTAAAAAAATAAGGGCCCGCAGGCCCTTATGCATCGCGGTTTCAGAGCTTCTCGAATACGAGGGACGCGTTGGTTCCGCCAAATCCGAAACTGTTGGACATCACGGTGTTCAGCGAGGCTTCCCGACCTTCAGGGCCTACAATAGGGATATCGCTGATTTTCTCGTCCGGATTGTTCAGGTTCTTGGTGCCGGCAATGAACCCGTTCTGCAGCATGAGCAGCGAGTAAATGGCCTCCTGAACACCCGCAGCGCCGAGCGAATGACCAGAGAGTGATTTGGTTGAGGAAATGGCCGGGATGTCGGAACCGAAGGTGGCCCGCACTGCGCCCAACTCGGCAACGTCGCCAACCGGGGTGCTGGTGCCGTGGGCATTGATGTAGTCAATCTTGCCCCGGATGGTGGCCATCGCCTGCTTCATACAGCGCTGGGCACCTTCGCCGGAAGGCGCGACCATGTCATAGCCGTCCGAGGTGGCGCCGTAGCCGGTCAGCTCGGCAATGATGTTGGCACCGCGTTTCTTCGCGTGTTCCAGTTCTTCCAGCACCATCATGCCGCCACCGCCGGCAATCACGAAACCGTCACGGCCGGCATCGAAGGGGCGGGAAGCCGTTTCAGGGGCATCGTTGTATTTGGTGGACAGCGCTCCCATGGCATCGAACATCATGGTCAGGCTCCAGTCTTCTTCCTCACCGCCGCCGGCGAACACGATGTCCTGCTTGCCAGCCTGGATCTGCTCCATGGCGTGGCCGATGCAGTGGGCGCTGGTGGCACAGGCCGAAGACATGGAGTAGTTCACGCCACGGATCTTGTAGGCGGTGGCCAGGCAGGCAGACACTGTGCTGGTCATGATGCGGGGGACCATATAGGGCCCGATGCGCTTCACGCCTTTCTCGCGCATGATGTCGGTAGCTTCTACCTGGCTTGAGCAGGAAGCGCCGCCGGAGCCGGCGATCAGGCCGGTGCGGTCGTTGGAGATCAGGTCTTCGGTCAGCCCCGCCTGGGCGATGGCCTGCTCCATGGACAGAAAACTGTACATGGCGGACGGACCCATGAACCGGCGGATTTTGCGGTCGATAACGGATGTGTCCACATCCACCGAGCCTGCAATCTGGCTCCGGAAGCCCATTTCCTTGTAGGTTTCGTTGAAGCGGATGCCTGATTTTCCATTCTTCAGGCTCTGGGTGACCTCGTCCAGTGAGTTTCCGAGGCAGGACACAATGCCCATGCCGGTGACGACGACGCGTCTCATAAGTTCCTCCTTACCGACCGGCCGAAATGGCCGATCCTGCGATCAATAACGTTATTTGACAGTCTAGGCGCTTTGGCCCGGATACGATATTTGACCTTGGTAAGGGGAGCTCAGGAGGCGCTCAGTTTGCCGCCTCCTCGGCGGCCCGGGCTTCGCGTTCGACCATGTCCGGGGTTTCCAGGGAAATGCGTCCCAGCTTGCCCGACCGGAATTCGTTGAGAAGTACCTCCGAGACCTTGTGCAGGTCCGGAACGCCGCCCCGCCCGAAAAATCGGCGTTTCGCGGCAATGCCATCCATCAGCGCCAGGGCATCTTTCGGCAGTTCCTCAAAGCCGTAGCGGGCCCGCACAAGCTCCGGGTAGGCTTCCAGCAGGTACTCGGCCTCGAACATGGCCACATCCTCAAAATCCAGCACCGCGCTTCGAATCGCTCCGGTAACCGCCAGACGGTAACCACAGGCTTCGGGCGACAGTTTCGGCCAGAGGAAGCCAGGGGTATCGTAGAGCAGAATATTGTTGGGCAACTTGATAGCCTGCTGGGCCCTGGTCACTGCCGGTTCGTTCCCGGTTTTGGCCGCAGGTCGTCCCGCCAGTGTGTTGATCAGGGTGGACTTGCCGACGTTCGGAATGCCCAGGATCATCACCCGCAATGCGCTCTTCTGGCGATCGTGACCGGGCGTCATCTCTTCCGCCAGCTTGAGGATGGACAGTGCCTCATTGCGCTGGTTGTGGGTAAGCGTGATGGCGCGAACCCCACGTTCTTTCTCGAGCCAGGCTAACCATTGCTCGGTAATTTCTGGATCCGCCAGGTCGCGCTTGTTCAATACCTTGATCAGTGGCGTATCACCACGAAGGGCCGGCACGAGCGGGTTTTCGCTACTGAAAGGAATACGCGCGTCAACCACTTCGATGATGAGATCCATCTGCGGCATGACTTTTTTGATCTCCTTGCGGGCCTTGTGCATGTGCCCTGGAAACCAGTTAATGGCCATCTTGTCTGCTCCGGATGTGGTTAAACGGCGCCATTATGAAGGGGAATGACCAAACTTTCACATTTGTTTGAATCCCCGTGTGTGGCGGCTTTTGGCCCGGGATACTGAGAAGTATGTACAAAAAGAGGGCTGATCGGGGTGAAAAACCGTATGCGTATGTTTTAGGGTGTAGTCCCTGAACGATGAAACCAATGTATGTCGGTGGCATTCAGATTGTGGCCACCCCCTTATCGGAGACATTTATGAAGCTTGTAAAACTGTTCGGTACTGCCCTGGTAGCCCTCAGCCTTTCGGTCCCGGCCATGGCCCAGCAATCCAGTGGCCAGCCGGATCAGGTGGATCAACTGGCACAGATGGTGGGGCTGACCGAAGATCAGCAAACTGAAATCCGTGCCATCATCGACGAGATGCAGGGCGAAATCGGTGAACTCCGTCAGGAAGCCCGTGCGCTGCAGCAGCAGATGCAAGGTGAGATCAAATCAGACTTTGATGAAGCCGCTATTCGCGAGCAGGCCAAAGAGCTGGGCGATGTGACCGGCGAGATCGCGGCTCTGTCCACTCTGATGCAGGCGAAGGTCGACAGCGTGTTTACCCAGGAGCAGCGCGACGAGCTGGACAAGCGTATGCAGCAGATGCAACAGCAAATGCAGCAGCGTCGTCAGATGCAACAACAGATGCAGCAGGGGCAAGGTCAGGGCATGCAGTAATCCTGACTTCCCTTTGGCTGGGTTGGAGAAGGGCCGCATCTTTTGGTGTGGCCCTTTTTTTATGTCTGTAGCCTGCGGGGTGGAGAGCAGGAACAGGGGTGTGGAACCCTCCCAAAAACCGCTACGAGCACATCCATGTGCGCTTGGCTGTGGCCATCCTTGGCCACAGACATTTTTGGGAGGGTTCCACACCCCTGTTCTTTGAACAGCACAGTTATATCGAAGGAGCTTCACCCCCAGAGCCAAAGGGTTTAACCAGGACAATAAGCCGGGGCAACAGGGTAAGTGCTCCTACCAGAGCCATGAACATGGCAAACCCCGTAAACAACCCGAAGTAGATGGTCGGGATGAAGTTGGAGAGCACCAGTATCGAGAACCCGGAGATGATGGTCAGCGAGGTGAAAAACATGGCCTGGCCGATGCTTCGGTGGCAGCGGTGCATGGTTGCGATATAGTCGCCATCTTTCGCGAACTCGGTTTTGAAGCGGTGGATGTAGTGTATGGTGTCGTCCACGGCGATGCCGACGGTAATGGCCGCCACCGTGATGGTCATCATATCCAGGGGAATGCCCAGCCAGCCCATCAGGCCGAGCACCGAGCCGGCGGCGATGAGGTTCGGGGCGATGCCGATCAGGGCCAGTTTCAGCGAGCGGAACAGGATCAGGAACATCACCATGATGGCAGCGAAAACCACGCCGATGGTCTTGATCTGGGAATCGAACAGGCTTTGCAGCATGTTGTTGTACATCACCGTCATGCCGGCAAAGAGTACCTGATCTTTCGAGTACCCCAGTTCCGTTGTCAGATGTTCATGGATGCGGTTCAAGAGCTCCTGTCGACGAAGTTCCGGCATGGTTTCCAGGATCCGGATGCTGAAGCGGGCCTGGTCATGTTCCTCGGAGATGTAAGGCGTCAGCAGGGTATCCTGCAGGTCGTCCGGAACGGCAGCGGGTACAAACGCCAGTTCCAGGGCGTCCAAAGGCTCGCCCTGGTTGATTTGGGCGAGGATATCCAGCGTGGTGTTGATCGAGAGCACCTTGCCGGTTTCCGGTAATCCGTCCAGGTAGTCGTGAACCGCTTCCAGTTGTTCCATTTTCTGGTAGGTGTACCAGGTATCGCGGTATTCCTCTCCAGCACCGCAGTCTTCCACGAACGGGTCGCAGTCACTGGTAAACGGGTCGCCGCCGCTCGCGCCTTCCGGTGGCGGATCGTCGGTGATAACCACGTCCAGGGGCGTGGTACCGCCCAGGCGGTTGTCGATGGTGATCATGCCCTGATGGATTTCGGTGGACGATTTGAAATAGTCGATAAAGCTGTTTTCCACCGTCAGCTTGTTCAGGCCGACCACGCAGAGCACCGCAATCACGCCGGAGCCGACCAACACTGTCTTGCCGAAGTGTTCCGTGAACCGCGCAAAGGCATCGGTGAAGGGCACCCTGTCAGAGGTAACCCGGCTGTCCAGTGGTGGTGGCAACAGGGTGAGCAGGGCCGGGAAAACAATAAAGGTGATGAGAAAAGCTACGGTCAGGCCGAGGGTCATCATCCAGCCGAAATCGATGACCGGGCGAATGCCGCTGAAGGTAAGGGACCCGAAGGCGACAATGGTAGTGATGGCCATGTAGAAGCAGGGCTTGATCATCGCCATTACGGTGTTGCGCAGGGTGACTCTGGCGCTTGCCTCGGGCTCGTCGTGCTGGAATTCCCGGTAGCGCACGATCAGGTGGATGGTGAGCGACAGGGTCATGATCAGCAGCAGGGAAATAAAGTTGGAGGAGATGACCGTCACCGGCCACTGGGCCCAGCCCAGAAAGCCGACCATCAGCCAGACGGTAAAGCTGCAGCACAACAGTGGCACCAGAACCCAGCGCCACTGCCGGAAAATGATGGCCAAAGTGAGCAGCAGAAACGCCAGGACGCCAAGCCCGAAGGTCGACAGGTCGTTTTCGATGAAGCGGATCATGTCCGCCACAATCATGGGCACCCCGCCCAGGTGGATGTCTGCGCCGTCGCGGTAGGTGTCGAGAATGGAGCGAACCGTGCGGATGGTGGCATCGCGCTCGACCCCGAGGGTTTCGGTAAAGTCGATGAATTCCTGTTTTACCTGTTCCAGTTCGGCCAACTCGGCCTCGGAGGCTTTGCCGGCATCGACCTTGTCTCTCAGATCGTTGCGCTTTCTCAGCAGTTCAAAATAGCGATCCGGCGTGGGCAGGTTGACCTGTATGGCAGTGGTTTGCCCGTCTTCGCTGATCAGCAGGTTGGGGTAGAGCGGGTTGTTCAGAAGCGCCTGGCGGGCTGTGTCCGGCGTTACATCGTGGTCGTCCAGGGTCTTGATCTCGCTGTCCACGGTATCCAGCGTCAGATCCGGGCTGTGGAGCAGGGGTACGTTCAGGATGCTGTTGGTGGAACCTACGGCTTCCAGGCCTTGCAGTTCGTCCCGCAGCGCGCCCAGTCTGGCCAGCCCATCTTCGGAGAACAGTTCACCTTCGGGGGTATAGGTGACGATCAGGAAATCGTCCGAGGTGGTGAAGCGGCGGTTTACCTGGCGGTATTGTTCAAGGGAACGGTCGTTTTCCAGTACCAGGGATTCGGCGGAAGCATCCAGGCGGAATTCGCCGAATTTGATGGCGGCGATGGCCAGAAGGAGGCCAAAACCCGCAAGGATAATAACGGGATGCGGAAAAATAAGCCGGTCATACAGGGCGCGAAGACGATTCATGAACAACTACTCTGCCAGTTCAAACGAGTGCAGAGTGTGCCATAAACCTCAGTGAACCGTGACCTTTGACGAGGCTTCTTCCAGGGAATCGATCAGCTTTTTCAGGCGGCGGCTCATATCCGCGCTCTCGGCAAGCTGGGTCACCATGTTCTGGGTGGTCTCGCGAATGCCCTGAACGTTAGCCAGCACATCGTCGGTGCCGGCCGTCTGGTCTGCCGAGACGTTGGCGATTTCCTGGTTGGTATGATCGATCCGGCTGACCACCTCGTTGATGGCTTCCAGGGCACGGCGGCCTTCCTCGGATTCCTCAACGCAGCGGGTGGCATCCTCGGAACTTCCGGTCATCTGATTTACGGCGGTGTTGATGGCGCTTAGAAGCCGATCGATCGTGCCCTGAATCTGATCGGTGGAGTCCTGGACCCGTTGGGCCAGTTTACGGACTTCATCAGCCACGACGGCAAACCCTCGGCCCTGTTCGCCAGCGCGGGCCGCCTCGATGGCCGCATTCAGGGCCAGCAAATTGGTCTGTTCGGCAATGCCCCGGATTTCGGTGATGGCGTGGCTGATTTCATGGCTGTTTTCGGCCAGGGCTTCGACGCTGCTGGCGGAATTGCGCACCACATCGGCAAGCTTGCGGATGCTGTCGGCGCTCTGTCCGACACGGGAGCTGCCGTCGCGAGCGGCATCGCTCGCCTCGTGGGAGAGAGTCTTGGCAATCCCGGCCTGTTCGGCAATGCCGGTGAAGCTCTGCAGCATGGTTTCGATGACTTCCGCGGACCGGTCGGCGCCCTGCTGTTGGCGACCGAGGTCATCCCGTCGGGCTTCGGCGGCCGCGGTCAGTTCCTCAACTTCCCGGTGCAGCCGTTCGATGGCTTCCTTCATGCTACGGACCACGCCCACGGTGCGGTCCTGCATGGCGTTGAAGGCGCTGGCCATCTCGCCGATTTCGTCAGTGGAATCCACCACCGCCCGCTGGCTAAGATTGCCCGAAGCCTGAACGTCGACCATGGTGTTTTTCAGGCGATTCACGTGGCGTTCGATAAACGAGATCAGCAGCTGGGAGCCGGCCATCTCGAGCACCATGAGTATTGCCACAACCAGGGCGAAGCCGGGAGCCGTATCAGCGAAGACCTCACTGAACGTCCGGCCGGTCTGCCCGGCAATCGTGTTCATGGCATAGAGAACGAGCAAGCAGAGAACTGCAAAAACGACAATGTTCAGCAACCAGAATTTGTACTTCAGCCGGGCATTTCGCAGCAGTGTCAGCATGTATGTTCTCAGTCGATGGCCTTCACCGGAATCTGCATGGCGTTGGAGGCTTGGGGAACCTCGGGCACGGCAAGACCCAGATTGTTTTTATCGAAGACTTTGTCAGCCCGGTAGCTGGAGCGGACCATGGGGCCGGATGGCACTTCCATGAAGCCCTTCTCCAGGCCGATTTCCCGGTAACGGTTGAACTCTTCGGGGGTGACGTAGCGTTCTACAGGCAGGTGATTCGGAGTAGGGCGCAGGTACTGGCCCAGAGTCAGGATATCCACACCGATGGCGCGCAGGTCGTCCATGGTTTCCAGGATTTCCTCTTTGGTTTCGCCCAGCCCCAGCATCAGGCTGGTCTTGGTAAGCACGTCCGGACGGTGCTTCTTGGCGTGCTCCAGGACCCGGAGGGTTTTTTCATACCCGGCACGCGGATCACGGACCCGACTGGTCAGCCGCTTGACGGTTTCCACGTTCTGGGCAAAGACATCCAGCCCGGAATCCACCACCTTCTCAACGTCCGCCATCACCGCATCAAAATCCGGCGTCAGCGCTTCAACAGCGACTTCCGGCGTGCGCTGTTTGATGGCAGACACACAGGCGGCATAGTGTGCAGCGCCGCCGTCGTCCAGGTCGTCACGGTCTACCGAGGTAAGCACGATATAACGAAGGCCCATCAGCTCTACGGACTTGGCCGTGTTCTCCGGCTCTTCATGATCAAGCCAGCCTTTCGGGTTGCCGGTGTCCACCGCGCAGAACTTGCAGGCCCGGGTACACACAGACCCCATCACCATGATGGTGGCCGTGCCGGCGGTCCAGCACTCACCGATATTGGGGCAATGAGATTCCTGGCAAACGGTGCTCAACCGGTGCTCACTGACGTTCTTGCGCACCGCCTCATAGCGCTCGCCCCCGGGCATGCGTGCCCGTAGCCATTTTGGCTTCGGCTCTCGCTTCTCCGCTGTTGTGGCTTCCTGCTTCGATGACCGCTTGACGCCATCCTTGATGGCCGAGAAGCCATGCTCATTGCGGAATTTTGAACCACTGGTAATGCGGGTTTTTGCGCTTTCGCTCATGGCAACCGGACTCTCGATTCGGGCGTGGGGAACACTAAAGAGTAATGGCCTGGCGGAGGAGTTACAAGACAGATAGGGGCAATCACGAGGGTGCCGGGCACGACATTGGTCGTACCCGGTTGACCGCTATCAGGCCTGGGCTTTGTCCAGGGCCTGGGTAATGTCGGCAATGATGTCGTCGACATGCTCGATACCGATGGACAGCCGCACCAAATCCTCGCTCACACCGGCGCTCTTCAGCTCTTCCGGGTTGAGCTGGCGGTGGGTGGTGGTCGCCGGGTGGCAGGCCAGGGACTTGGCGTCGCCGATGTTCACCAGACGCAGGATCAGTTCCAGGGCATCGATGAACTTTGCCCCGGCTTCCCGGCCACCCTTGATGCCGAAGCTCAGGATGCCGGACGCTTTCCCGCCGGAAATCTTCTCGCAGGTCGCCTTGTAGGGGCTGTTGGCCAGGGTCGCGTAGTTGACCCATTCAACAGACGGGTGCTCCTGCAGGAAGTTCGCGACTTTCTCTGCGTTCTCGCAATGACGTTCCATGCGCAGCGCCAGGGTTTCCAGACCCTGCATGATCAGGAACGCATTGAACGGAGCCAGGGCAGCACCGGTGTTGCGCAGCGGAACCACTCGGCAGCGGCCGATGAAGGCAGCAGCGCCCAGGGCGTCTGTGTAGACCACGCCGTGGTAGGACGGATCCGGTTCGTTCAGCATCGGGAACTTGTCAGCACTGGCTTTCCAGTCGAACTTTCCGGAATCCACGACAACGCCTGCGACGGTGGTGCCGTGGCCACCGATGTACTTGGTGAGCGAGTGAATCACGATATCGGCGCCGTGCTCGATCGGGCGGCACAGGAACGGCGTGGCAACCGTGTTGTCCACCATCAGCGGGATGCCGTGTTTGTGCGCAATTTCGGCCCAGCGCTGGATATCGACCACGTTGCCCGCCGGGTTGCCGATGGACTCGCAGAACAGGGCACGGGTGTTTTCATCAATAGCCTTTTCCACGGCATCGAAATCGTCATGGCGAACCATCTTGCACTCAATCCCCTGGTTCGGCAGCGAGTGCGCGAACAGGTTGTAGGTGCCGCCGTATAGCTGACTGGTGCTGACGATGTTGTTGCCCACCTTGCAGATGGTCTGCAGCGCATAGGTGATGGCAGCCATGCCAGAGGCCACGGCCAGGGCCCCAACACCGCCTTCCAGTTCTGCCATCCGCTCTTCGAGAACCGCGTTGGTCGGGTTCATGATACGGGTGTAGATGTTGCCCTGAACCTTCAGGTCGAACAGATCGGCACCGTGCTGGGTGTCATCGAAGGTGTAGGACGTGGTCTGGTAAATCGGGGTGGTAGCGGCCCGGGTAGTGGGATCGCTTTTGAAGCCTGCGTGCAGCGCTAGGGTTTCCGGTTTCATGTCAACGGTCCTTGCTGGTGTGTTGTTCTTTGTGGGTTTCAGCCCGTGAGTATGCCACAGAGTTTCTCTTTAGAGGATCGTCCCGCTCTCTCCTTGCGGACCTGAGATAGTCAGTGATGGATGGGTAGAAGAATATCCCCAGGCAAACCCAGAAAACACTGATCGACAGGATGGCCGCCTTCACGCTCGCGCCGGCGAACCCAAGGGCAATGGGAACCAGAATAACGGCCAGGAACACGGTGAGCGCGTGGGGGGATTTCATAATGCGATACAACCTTAAAACGCATTCGGGCGGAGCTTCTATCCTATCCGACTCTCCCTTCCGGAATTGTCAAAGTTTGTTTAGGTGGCGTTGGATTTCTTGGCGTCCGTGTCAGGAAATATTGTGTCGTAACACCAGGTGAATACGAACGCATACACCAGATAGAACACTACGAACGCCACATCTACGATCAGTGCTTGCAACAGGCCAATGCCCATCCACCAGGCAATGATCGGCAGGAAGATGAGCATCAGACCCAACTCGAAACTCACCGCATGCAGGAAACGGATCCGCAGGGATTTTTGGGTTGAGCCATTGAAGTGCTTCAGGCCGTGATCGAATCCCAGGTTGAACAAGTAGTTCCAGATGGTCGCGATGGTGGCGCCAACCACACCAAGAACTCCGGTTCTTCCCATATCGAATCCGAACGTTACGGCAGCGAGGGGAACGGAAAGCAGGAGGCCAATAACCTCAAAGGAAATCGCCTGTCGAACTCTGTCTCTGGTTGATCTCATAGAACGTTTTGTACGAAGACGGGTCGTCCCGCGTTCACTGCCCGGGAAGGGTGGGGTCGTCCCCAGAAACTCAAAAGCCCGGCGCTTTCGGGACGGGCTTGCCAGAATACTGGTAGCAAGGGGCGGAGTCTAACCGCCGCCCGATAAAGAGGACAATGCAAAGGGCTGGAAAAAATGGGCACGGTGCCGATATGACAACTACTATAAAAAAAGCGTTTCGTGTTGTGTGTGAGTCAATGTCACGTTCGTTCGCTTAAATACCTTAAAAGGTATGCACTGTATTCGCATGCTTGGGAGGTGGGACATGCCAAGGATAGTATGGCTCAGGATTTTTCATGTCTTTTTGTTCCTGTTTTTTTCTCTGTCCCTGTCCGCTGATTCGAAACGTCAGCATATTGTTGGGGTCTTTGCAGATATAGAACGCGAAATTTCTGTGGAAAATGGGAAACTCGTGGGTCGTTTTGCGCCTTATTATCGTTGTGTCTTTAGCCGCGTAGACGGCGATTTCAGGTTCGTTAACATGCCGTTGGCCCAGATACTTCGCCAACTGGAAAAAGGCGGTATTTCAATTGGGTTGCCGTTAATTCAAACGGTAGAAAGGGATCAGTATGCGGACTTTGGCGGTACGTTGTTCCAATTGGAATATGTGTATCTCATGGTTCAGGATTTGCCGCCGTTAGACAGCATGACGGGGCTCAGGTTTGGATTTGTCCGGAAGTTTGCGGGTTTAGAGCTTTTAAAAGGTGATAGCCCTCAAGTAACGCATGTCTCTGATTGGGAGCAGGCTGTCCGGATGCTCAGGCTCGGTCGTGTAGATGTTGTGGTTCTGCCTCGGATCATGATGGACCTGTATCTCGAGGACTACCAGGGGGCTTATTATGACCGGACCGCAGCCTGGATAGATTTGTCCATGTACATCTCTCACAGTGTAGAGGATAACCGTCTTAAGGAAGACTTCAGGGATGCCATAAGAACCTGCCGCTTGATTAGCGAGAAAAATTATGAGGCCTGGGATATCCCCGGGGGACAGCGAGATCCAGAAGGTTGACTTAGCGTCAGTGAGTTGTCCGCCGACCTTTCAGGCATCAAAAAAGCCCGACTCTTACGAGCCGGGCTTTATAAATACTGGTAGCAAGGGGCGGAGTCGAACCGCCGACCCCAGCATTATGAGTGCTGTGCTCTAACCAACTGAGCTACCTTGCCATTTCGCTTTGGGCATCGCCCCAAACGAGGCGCGTATTTTCAGTATTTGGGCCCATTCTGTCAAGGCTTAGGGCCCAGTTTTTCCTGAAAAATTACACGTTGAAACGGAAGTGGATAACGTCGCCGTCTTTCACGATGTATTCCTTGCCTTCCAGGCGCCATTTTCCGGCATCCTTGGCCCCGGCTTCGCCGTTGTACTGAACGAAATCGTCGTAGCTCACCACTTCTGCCCGGATGAACCCGCGCTCGAAGTCGGTGTGGATCACGCCGGCGGCCTGAGGCGCTGTGGCGCCGATTTTTACGGTCCAGGCGCGGACTTCCTTCACCCCGGCGGTAAAGTAGGTCTGCAGGCCCAGCAGGCCGTAACCGCCGCGAATGACGCGATCCAGGCCTGGCTCTTCCATGCCCATTTCTTCCAGGAACATGGATTTTTCATCGTCTTCCAGTTCGGAGATTTCGGCCTCTATCTTGTTGCAGATGGGCACAACCACGGCATTTTCCGATTCGGCGATTTTGCGCACCGTGTCCAGATGCGGGTTGTTCTCGAACCCGTCTTCACTGACGTTGGCAATGTACATGGTCGGCTTCACGGTCAGCAGGCAGAGCTCCCGGATCAGGGCCATCTGGTCTTTGTCGAGGTTCATGCTGCGCACCGGTTTGCCCTCGTTCAGCACGGGCAGCAGTTTCTCGAACATCTCCAGCTGGGCCTTGGCTTCCTTGTCACCGCTCTTGGCCACGCGCTGAACCCGCTTGATGGCCTTTTCAACGGTTTCCAGATCGGCGAGGGCCAGTTCGGTGTTGATGACTTCAATGTCGGAGGCCGGGTCTACCTTGTTGGCGACATGAATGACATTGCCGTCCTCAAAGCAGCGCACCACGTGGGCGATGGCATCGGTCTGGCGGATATTGGCCAGGAACTGGTTGCCCAGGCCCTCGCCCTTGGATGCGCCCGCCACCAGGCCGGCGATGTCGACAAATTCCATGGTGGTCGGAACGACACGTTCCGGCTTTACGATTTCCGCCAGCTTGTTGAGGCGCGGGTCCGGCATGGCGACAACACCGGCGTTGGGCTCGATGGTGCAGAACGGGAAGTTTTCCGCACCAATGCCAGACTTGGTCAATGCGTTGAACAGGGTAGATTTGCCGACGTTGGGAAGGCCGACGATGCCGCAGTTAAATCCCATGGAATGCCTCTGCTGGTACTGGAAAAATTTGAGCGGATTATACCGGTTTGAAACTGTGCAGGCGATTCATGGCGGCGGGGAGTTTGCCGCTGGCTGCATCCGGTAATACCCGCATGATTTCGTCGATCACTGCGTTCAGTTCCTCGGTTTCCTGTTTGCCCAGGCGGCCGAGGACGTACCCGGTTACCCTGCGGCTGTCGCCGGGGTGGCCGATACCGATGCGCAGTCTCTGGAAATCGTTGGTGCCCAGGTGGGCGATAGCGTCACGCAGGCCGTTGTGTCCGCCGTGGCCGCCACCTTTCTTGAGCTTTGCGGTACCCGGGGGCAGATCGAGTTCGTCGTGGGCAATCAGAATCTGTTGGGGCTGAATCTTGAAGAAGTCTGCCAGCGCCTTGATGGCCAGGCCGCTGCGATTCATGAAGGTGCTCGGATTCAGGAGGTGCAGGTCCAGGCCCTGCCATTGAATGCGGGCATAGAGCCCGTGGTACTTCTTTTCGGGGCGGAGCGTCTGGCCCGCGGTGCGAGCCAGAGCTTCCACGAAGAGGGCGCCGGCGTTGTGGCGGGTATTCTCGTAGTCAGCGCCGGGGTTCCCCAGACCAACCACCATGACAATATCCTGCGCCATTCGCCATTGCCCTCCTCAGTGCAGGAGTGATTACTCCTTGTCTTCGCCGCCTTCTTCGCTTTCTTCGCCGTCTTCGGCTTCGTCATCAGCCTTGGCGCCGCGCGGCTTGTGGATAGCCACAACCGGCAGGTCGTGATCTTCACCCTGGAGCAGGGCGGCAATCTTGACGTCTTTCGGCAGTTTCAGGTCGCTCAGGTGAACTACCTGGTCCATTTCGACAGTGGTCATGTCCACTTCGATGAACTCGGGCAGGTTCTGCGGCAGACAGATCACTTCAACTTCGTTGATCTGGTGGTTCGCTACACCGCCGTGGAGCTTGATAGCCGGTGCAGTGTCTTCGTTGATGAAGTGCAGCGGTACGTTGACGTGGATCTCGTGGTCCTTGTCAACACGCAGGAAGTCAGCGTGGGTCAGGATCGGCTTGTACGGGTGACGCTGCAGATCCTTCAGGATTACGCTTTCTTTCTTGCCGTTCAGCTCAACGGTCAGAACGTGGGAGAAGAATGCTTCGTTCTCAAGGGCTTTTTTCAGCTCGTTGTGCCAGATGGCAATCGGAGTTGCATCCTTGTTGCCACCATAGATGATGGCCGGGATTTTCCGTTCCTCACGACGCAGGCGGCGGCTCGCACCTCTCCCCTGATCGTCGCGAGGAAATGCTTCGATAACAAATTCCTGAGACATGGTAATAACCTCAATCGTCACCTGAACTGCCCGCGACCAGGCGTAGGATCAGGTGATGTTTCTGAAAAGCCGGATTTTTCCGGCTGACTAAAAGAGTCGGGAGCCTGTGTAGGCTCCCGACCCGGTAACTGCTTGTAATGCCCTGATATTACGACCGAAAGGTCACTCAGGCATTCTCGAACATGGCACTGATGGACTCTTCGTTGCTCACGCGGCGAATCGACTCCGCAAGCAGCCCGGCCATTCCGAGGACGCGGATTCTATCACAATTATGCGCTTTGTCACCCAGCGGGATGGTATCGCAGACCACAAGTTCGTCCAGCTGTGAGGCATTGATGTTATCAATGGCCGGGCCGGAGAGAACCGGGTGGGTGATGTAGGCAACCACGCGGGCCGCGCCGTGTTCTTTCAGGGCGTTGGCTGCTTTGCACAGAGTGCCGGCGGTATCAATGATGTCGTCAACCAGGATACAGGTCTTGTCTTTGACATCACCGATGATGTGCATCACCTGGGAAACGTTCGCTTTCGGGCGACGCTTGTCGATGATAGCGAGATCGGCATCGTCCAGGCGCTTGGCCACGGCGCGGGCGCGAACCACACCGCCAACGTCCGGAGATACCACGACAAAGTTCTCGAAACGCTGCTTGAAGATGTCTTCAAGCATGACCGGTGTGGCGTAGATGTTGTCCACCGGGATATCGAAGAAGCCCTGGATCTGGTCGGCGTGCAGGTCAACGGTCAGGACCCGGTCTACACCGATGCTGGAAATCATGTCTGCGACCACCTTGGCGCTGATGGCAACACGGGTAGAGCGTACCCGGCGATCCTGGCGCGCGTATCCGTAATAGGGGATAACGGCGGTGACCCGTGTAGCGGAAGCACGGCGAAGTGCGTCGGCCATCACGATCAGTTCCATCAGGTTATCGTTGGTGGGGTAGCAGGTCGGCTGGATGATGAACACATCATGGCCGCGGACATTCTCATTGATCTCGACGGTGGTTTCCCCGTCGCTGAAACGGCCTACAGTGGCCTGACCCATGGGAATGTGGAGTTTGCGGGCAATCGCTTGAGCCAGTTCAGGGTTGGCGTTGCCAGCGAAGATCATCAGTTTGGACACGACGGCATCCTTCTCAGTATCGGCGTTTGATTCAGAAGAAGCGGGAGAAAGGTGGCTGGGGTGGCAGGATTCGAACCTGCGCATGACGGGATCAAAACCCGTTGCCTTACCACTTGGCGACACCCCAGTATCGTGCTTTTTTGGCATCATTTCAGCTCTGTTAGCTTTTTGTGTAGAGGTGACTTGTTCACCCCTTTAGCTACGAACCCCGTGACGCCGGAGGGTTTGCTTTCCCAGATGATCCGGGCTGCGGATTCTGTCGGGAAACGTCCAAATATGCAAGCCCCGGTTCCGGTTAATCTTGCAGGTCCGAATTGTGAAAGCCATTCCAGGCTCTGGTTAACCTCAGGATACAGTTTTCGAACTACATCCTCACAGTCGTTTCGGTACCTCGAGGCGTCTCCCTCAAAAGCGGGCGCTATTTTGATTCTCGGGGTGTTCCTTGTCAACCCTTGCTCGGAAAAAATCTTGCCAGTGTTTATGTTGCAGCCAGGCTTGAGAACAACGAACCAGTCTTCCGGCGGATTGGCGTTGGTCAGTGTTTCACCAACTCCCTCACCAAAGGCGGCATGACCCCGGACAAACACCGGCACATCGGCGCCCAGGCCGAGGCCTATTCCGGCAAGCTCATCGGTGCTCAAGTCGAGCTGCCAGAGATGGTTCAGGCCCAGTAGAGTGGTTGCAGCATTGGAGCTGCCGCCGCCCAGGCCGCCGCCCATGGGCAGCCGTTTGGTGATGCCGACGGTGACTCCGGGCAAGTCGCCTTGAGCCCTCTCAAGGAGTGCTCTGGCCGCGCGAATGATGAGGTTGTCCTCGTCGTCGACACCGGGAACAGGCTCCGCGAGCCTCACCCCCGGCTCGCCGGGTGTCAGGGTGAAGCTCAGCTCGTCGCCGTAGTCCAGAAACTGGAACAGGGTCTGAAGCTCGTGGTAGCCATCGTCCCGGCGCCCGACAATGTGCAGGAACAGGTTCAGCTTGGCCGGTGAGGGCAGTATCAGGCCAGGTGTCACTCGGGCTGCTCCTGCCAGTCGCTGACCACCAGGCGTACCCGCTTGTCGTCCTTGAGGGCGGTAATCCGGGCGGGCAGCGCAGGGTAAGCGGAGAGGAAGGCCTGCCAGCGGTCGTAGCGGATTTCCCAGCCGTTCTGGCGGATTATGGCCAGGGTGCCCTTATTATCAAACAGCAGGCGATAGTGGCTGGCGGGGGATGGCAGGCCCCGAATCCACCAGGTCAGATTCTCCAGTGGCAGCTGCCAGCCCGTGGCCGCCTCGACCAGCGCTTCCGGTTCGCCCGAGCGGTAGGTTTCGCCGTTCGGCAGGGTCAACTCGATAAACCCGGGAACCCCTTTGAGTGTTGTGCTGCCCATACCGAGGAAGGATGAGGAGAGGGCAAGATCGTAGGCTTCGCCATCCTGGATCCAGTGGTTGATGATGGCGGTTCCGCTGTCGGATGGCTGGCGTACGGCCAGCTTCCCGGACAGCTTCCAGTGGTCGAGTTTGTCGAGACTGACTGCGCGAGTGGTCCAGTCAGCCGGAGGCTGGTCTGTCATGCCCTCCGGCAATGGATCGATCTGAATCGTGGTACAGGCGCCGAGCGTGGCAAGCATCATCAGTGCCGCCAGAATTCGCCCCAGTCTCATTCGGTGTCACCACCATTGGTCAGCCGATCGATGGTTTCTCTGAGCACTTCGTGATCGCTGTCCTGTTCGAGGCCTTCCTGCCAGATGATTCTGGCCTGTTCTTCGGCTCCGTTCATCCACAGCGCCTCACCATAGTGAGCGGCAACTTCCGGATCGGGGAAGGCGGCCCAGGCACGGGAGAGGTAATCGAGCGCCGGCTCGAGCTGGCCTTCGAGGAACAGGACCCAGCCCATGCTATCGAGGATGGCCGGATTTTCCGGGTCCAGCCGCAGTGCTTTCTCGATATAGCCGCGGGCTTCTCTCAGTCTGTCTGTCCGGATGGTCAGGATGTAGCCCAGGGCATTCAGGGCGACGGCGTTTTCCGGTTCCTGTTCGAGAATCTGCTTCAGATCGGCTTCGGCGTCGCCAGGCTGTCCGATGCCATCGTAGAGCATGGCCCGGGCGTACCGGATCTCGATATTGTCCGGATGTTCTTCCAGAGCTTCCGTGGCGGTGCTCAGGGCCTGCTGTTGCTGTTCCTGATCCAGCAGCAGGTTCACCTCCAGCAGCCAGAAATTCTCTGCCTGGCGGGGATTGGCCTCGCGCAGCCTGCGGATGCGGTCAATGGCGTCCTCAAGCTGGCCATTCTTGGCCAGCAGGGAGCTGGCGCGGGCCAGGGCCGGAAAGTAGTAGTTGCCCTGTTCAACGCTCTGGTAGTAGCCAATGGCCTGCCCGGTATTGCCCGCCTGGTCTTCAATGCGACCCAGGTAATAGTTGGCCTCGCTGGTATGATGGCCCTGTTCGGCCAGGCGTGTCAGTTCTTCCCGGGCCAGATCAGTCTGACCGTTCTCAAGAGCGACCAGTGCGTGGGATAGTCTCAGGCCTGGCGTGTCCGGGTAGCGCTTCACAAGGCGGTTGAATTCATCCTGCGCGGCCTGTAATTCCCCTTCATTTATAAGCATTCGGCCGTAGAGTGTTCCCATCTGCCGGTTGCCGGGGAAGCGTCGGGTGTTGGTCAGCAGGTAGTCGAGGGCGCTGCTTTTCTGGCCGGTCTGGTAGAGAAGGTCGCCCTTGAGAATGATGGCCGGCTGGAAATTGGCACTTTCCTCCAACAGCGGTTCAAGCCTGTCCAGGGCTTCCTGCGGCTGCCCGGTTACCTTTAAAAGCAGCGCGATGCTGTATTCGAGTTCCGGCGTGTCGGGATGGCGGTCCGACATTTGATTGTAGAGGGCCAGAAGCTCCTGTTGCTGTTCTGGTGGCAGGTTTGCAGCCATGGCGGCCAAGCTGTCGAAGTCAGCGTCGCCACCCTGGTCCATGATCTGCTCCATATGGTGGATGGCGGTCTGGAGGTCATTTCCTTTCACGGCCTGGATAGCAGAGATCCGGTGGGCCTGGAGGCTGTTCGGGTCGATCTCGAGCCAGAGCTCGGCTAGTTGCTTCTGGGCGTTATCGCCGTTCAGGGATTGGGCGATTCGCATCGCCCGCTCAATCACCACCTGGTCCCGGGACTGTTTGGCAGCCTTCAGGTAGTTAACCAGGGTAATGTCGTAGCGTCCGCGCTGGGCTGCAATTTCGGCAGACAGAAGCAAATAGAGGGTTTCGGGCTCAAAATCGGCGTATTCAACCGGCGGTTGTGGTTCTGTCTTTTCCCCGGCGGCGACGGTTTCGCTCTTGGCAGGCGCTTCCTCTGTGCCGGTGAGGCTGGCACAGCCTGCCAGCGTGAGGCCAAGCAGGCAGGTAAACAGAAACGGTACGGATTTGTGCATGCAACTTCCCATGATCTGTCGAAAACGCATCTGAAATAACCACGCTCCAGCCCCGGAATTGGGGTAGATCGGGTCGCGGCCTCAGCCGAATCCCTATAATGGCATAAGCACCTGATCTTGCCCAACCTGTCCGCACTTGCCGAAGCTGCGGTGGTTTTGGGTGGCAGCTCAGGCCGCTGGCCGTTAAAATGTCCAGTAATTGCGCGTCTCTAAACCGCTCATCGGCAAAAGGTTGTACAACCACGAAATGGCACTGGTAACGCTGGGAATCAATCATCGCACGGCCCCCGTAGAGCTACGGGAGCGAGTAGCGTTTACGCCCGAGCGTATGGCGGAGGCGTTCGCCGAGCTGCGTGCGACGTCAGGCGCCACCGAGGCTGCGATACTGTCTACCTGTAACCGGACCGAGCTGTACCTGGCTGGAGATGACGACTGCGCCCCCATGGTGCTTCGCTGGATGGCCGGCTTCCATGGAATGGACGCCGCGGAACTGGAAGAAGCGCTGTACGTGCACCGTGATGGTGATGCCGTCAGGCACATGATGCGAGTGGCCGCCGGCCTGGACTCCATGGTGCTTGGCGAGCCACAGATCCTTGGGCAATTGAAGGATGCCTATTCCCTGGCCAGGGAGCACGGCGCCAGCGGCGCGTTCTTGTCCCGATTGTTCGAGCATACCTTCTCGGTCGCCAAACGAGTGCGGACCCAGACTGCCATCGGTGAAAACCCCGTTTCTGTTGCCTACGCCGCGGTGAGCATGGCGCATCACATATTTGCCGACATGTCCCGGAACAAGGCCCTGTTGATCGGTGCCGGCAAAACCATTGAACTGGTGGCCCGGCACCTTGCGGATGCCGGCGTGAAGGACTTCCTGGTGGCCAACCGTACCCTTGAGCGGGCACAGGCACTGGCAGAATCCCGTGGTGGCAAGGGCATTGTGCTGTCCGAGATCCCGGAACATCTGGCCGATGTCGACATTATTATTTCTTCAACGGCAAGCCCATTGCCGATCCTTGGTAAAGGTGCCGTTGAGCGAGCCCTGAAGAAACGCAAACACCGCCCCTATTTCATGGTGGATATTGCCGTGCCCCGGGATATCGAGCCGGAGGTGGCCTCGCTGGATGACGTCTATCTCTACACGGTGGACGACCTGCGCCAGGTTATCGAAGAAAATATCCGCTCTCGTGAGGGTGCGGCCCGGGAGGCCGAGAATCTGGTGGCATCCGGGGTTCAGGATTTTCTGAACCAGCTAAGGGCGCTGGATGCGGTGTCCACGCTCAAGCAGTTCCGTCAGCGTGCCGAAGTGCTGCGCGATGCGGAGACCGAAAAAGCCCTGCGCGCCCTGCGCAATGGCACAGATCCTGAAACCGTGCTGCGCAGTATGGCACGCGGCCTCACCAACAAACTCCTGCACGAGCCCTCTGTGCAGGTTCGCAAGGCCACCACAGAAGGTCGCACCGAGGTGACAGAGTGGCTGCGTGAGTTGCACCAGCTGGATGCACTGGACGCGGACACGACGACAACCCCGGAAAAACTATGAAGCCATCGATCCAATCCCGCCTCGAGCAGCTTTCTGACCGCTTCGAGGAAGTCAGCGCATTGCTTAGTGATTCCTCCATTATCTCCCAGCAGGACAAGTTCCGGGACCTTTCCCGGGAGTTCGCCGAGATTGAGCCCATTGTTCATTGCTTCCAGGCCTGGCAGCACTCCCTGGATGACATCGAGGCTGCGCGCGAGCTGGCGAAAGATGGCGACGCCGATATGCGGGAAATGGCCGAGGAAGAACTGCAACTTGCCGAGCAGAAGAGCGAGGAGCTCGATGAAGAGCTCCAGCGCCTGATGCTGCCGAAAGACCCGAACGACGGCAAGAACGTCTTCCTGGAGATTCGCGCCGGCACCGGTGGTGACGAAGCTGCCATTTTTGCCGGCGACCTGTTCCGGATGTATCTGCGCTATGCCGAGCGCCGGCGCTGGCAAGTGGAGGTTCTGAGCGAGAGCGAAGGCGAGCACGGCGGCTTCAAGGAACTGATTGCGCGCGTGGCCGGTGACGGAGTGTATGGTGCCCTGAAATTCGAGTCTGGTGCCCACCGGGTGCAGCGTGTTCCGGAAACCGAATCCCAGGGCCGGATCCATACCTCCGCCTGCACCGTGGCGGTGATGCCCGAGGCCGATGAGGCCGAGGCCATCGAGCTCAACAAGGCGGATCTGCGGGTAGACACGTTTCGTGCGTCAGGTGCTGGCGGCCAGCACGTGAACAAGACCGATTCGGCGATCCGGATAACGCATTTGCCAACGGGCATCGTGGTGGAATGCCAGGAAGAGCGTTCTCAGCACAAGAACCGCGCCAAGGCGTTGAGCTTGCTGGCCTCTCGACTTCAGAATGCCGAGACCGAGCGGCAGCAAAAGTCCATGGCCGAGACTCGCAAGAGCCTGGTGGGCAGTGGCGACCGGTCCGAGCGGATCCGCACGTACAACTTTCCCCAGGGGCGGGTGACGGATCATCGGATCAATCTCACCCTTTACAAGCTCGACGAAGTCATTGCCGGCGATCTGGATGCCGTTGTCGTACCTCTGCAGCAGGAACACCAGGCCGAGCTGCTCGCCTCTCTCGCCGATGACCAGTAAACCCTTACTGACCTGCGAAGCCCTTCTGACGGAGGCATCCAGCCGAATTGAAAGTGATTCGCCGAGGCTGGATGCCGAGCTGCTGCTGAGCCACATTACGGGGCTCAGCCGGACCAGTTTTCGGGCCTGGCCGGAGCGTGAGGTGACCGACACTCACGCCGAGGCTTTCGAGAGGCTGGTGCAGGATCGGGTGGCCGGCAGGCCTGTGGCGCATTTGTTGGGGCAGCAGGAATTCTGGTCACTGCCGCTGAAAGTCAGTGCCTCCACTCTGATTCCAAGACCGGATACCGAATGCCTGGTGGAAGTTGCTCTTGCTTTGCCGCTACCACCGCAAGCCAGTGTGCTGGATCTGGGAACAGGGACGGGCGCCATTGCCCTGGCTCTCGCCAGTGAGCACGGGGGTTGGCGAATATCTGCCTGTGATGCCGTGCCCGAGGCAGTGGCGCTGGCCCGTGAAAACGCTGTTGCCCTTGGCCTGAACCTTTCCCTGGTCCAGAGCTCCTGGTTTTCGGGGCTGGACCCAGAGAGGTTTGATCTGATTGTCTCCAATCCACCCTATATCCCCACTAGCGACCGCCACCTTGAGGAAGGTGACGTTCGATTCGAACCTGCCTCGGCCCTGGTATCCGGGAGCGATGGCCTGGATGATCTGCGACTGATTATCAGACAGGCGCCGGACTGGCTGGTGGAAGGCGGCTGGCTTCTGGTTGAGCATGGTTTCGATCAGGCAGATGCCGTGGCAGGGTTGTTTCATGCTCGCGGGTTTAAAGCCGTTGAGACCCGGCAGGATTATGGCAACCGGGATCGGATGACACTCGGACAATGGTCTTCGGGTGCCTAACAGTGGAGATGCAGATGCTCAGTGACGACGAATTATTGCGCTACAGCCGGCAGATCCTGATGCCCCGGTTCGATATTGCCGGCCAGGAAAAGCTGCAGTCGGCCAGGGTTCTTGTGATCGGTGCTGGCGGCCTGGGGTGTCCTGTCGCTTTGTATCTGGGCGCCGCAGGTGTCGGGACCCTGACCCTGGTGGATGACGATAATATCGAATTGGCCAATCTCCAGCGTCAGATTGGTTTTGAAACCGCGCAGCTGGGTGAATCGAAAGCGGAAAGCCTTGCCGATCGGATTCGTCGGATCAACCCGCTGGTGTCCGTTACCGCCCTGAATCAGCGCCTCGAAGGTGAGGCTCTAACGCGGACGGTCGCGGAGGCAACCCTGGTGGTGGATTGCACGGATAACTTCAACACCCGGTTTGCGCTGAACCGTGCCTGTGTGGCGTCGAGAGTTCCGCTGGTGTCCGGTGCGGCCATTCGGGGCGAGGGGCAGGTTTCGGTTTACGACAGCCGGCGGGAGGACAGCCCCTGCTACCACTGTCTGTATCCGGAGCAGGGCAATGAGGATCTGACCTGCTCCGAGGCGGGCGTGATTGCGCCTCTGGTCGGGATGATCGGGGCGACTCAGGCCATGGAGGCCATCAAGGTGATTTCCGGGGTTGGCTCGCCTCTGGTGGGGCGCTTGCTGATTCTGGATGCCTGGGAGATGCAGTGGCGGGAGATGAAGCTGGCTCGGGACCCTGATTGCCCGGTCTGTTCTGGCTGACTTTGGTGCCGGCGGGCTTGGGAGCTTTCGGGCTGCAGTGCCGGGGATGGCCTTCCCAAAACACGCTCCTTGCGGCACATCCCTGTGGCGCTTGGGCTCCGCCATCCATGGCTCCGCACAGTTTTGGGAAGGCCATCCCCGGCACTGCGTCAGAGCCTCGGAGTAGCCTGCCTCGTTGTGTACCTCAGTTTTTCAATTCCTGAAATTTTGCGATCGCCTCTTTCCTGCTCTCTTTCAGATCAACGATCTGCCTTGGATATCCTTTCGGAATAACACCACCTTTCGCCCCCGGATCATGAATCCGTTTGCTGTCCAGTTTGGCCAGTTCAGGAATCCACTCCCGGATAAAGTCGCCTTTGGGGTCGAAACGTTCGCTCTGGGTGACCGGGTTAAAGACCCGGAAGTAGGGAGCGGCGTCGGTGCCGGTGGAGGCGCTCCATTGCCAGCCGCCGTTGTTTGAGGCCAGGAAGCCGTCGATCAGTTTTGACATGAAGTAGGCTTCGCCCAGGCGCCAGTCAATGAACAGGTTTTTGGTGAGATACATGGCGGTGATCATGCGTAGGCGGTTGTGCATCCAGCCGGTCTGGTTGAGTTGGCGCATGGCGGCGTCGACGATGGGGACGCCGGTGTTGCCGGTTTTCCAGGCTTCAAACCTGTCACCCGGGGTGTTCCATTCAAGGGCTTCGGTTTCCGGCTTGAAGGCGCGGTGCATGCTCACTCTGGGAAAGTGGTAGAGGATGTTGATGTAGAAATCCCGCCAGGCGATTTCGGTGATCCAGGTTCCCAGGCCTTCCTGGTTGCCGCCGGCGCCCTGCGCCTGTCGGCCGGCTATCAGGCATTGCCGGCCAGAGAGAACACCATTGGCGAGGTAAGGGGATATCTGGCTGGTGCCATCGATGGCGGGGAAGTCACGCTTTTCCTTGTACGCGGCGCCGCGTTTTTCGAGGAAGCGCTCGAGCTGGTCGTGGGCGGCATCTTCACCGGTTGCAACGAGGGGTTCGGGGGCGTCTCGAAAGGCTTCGGGTATGGTGTCAATCTGTTCCGGGCTTACGGCGTTGCCCCTGGCTTTGGGCGTTGAAAAAAGACCCGGATGGGTTTCTTCTATCCAGCTGCGCCAGCGTCTCGAAAACGGTGTGAACACGGAGTAGGGGTCATTCTGTTGGGTGAGGATCTCCCCTACTGGTGCAACTGTCTGGTCGCGGTATTTGCGAACGGCAATGCCGAGTTCATCAAAGCGGTGTTTCAACGTCTTGTCGCGTTTGCGCTCGTTGACGCCGTACTCCTCGTTGAAGTGCAGCGCTGTCACCCCGTGCTCTTCGCAGTGGCTCTCGAGTTTGCGAAGGCTGTCGTCGAAGCGTTTTGCGTGCATAAATGACAGCGGTATACCCAGTTTGGCGAGCTCTTCGGCCAGGGCGTTGGCGTGGGCGACTACGAATTGCACCCGGGCCGGCGACCAATCGTGTTCCTGCCATTGGTCCGGGGTGAGAATAAAACAGGCTCGCACCTCTTCGCTGCTTTCGCAGGCGGCTGTGAGGGCGGGGTTGTCGGCAACCCGGAGATCGTTTCGGAACCAGACCAGTTGTGTCATCCGTAATCCATAGTTGTCTGAGGGATTGATGTAAGTGTAATTACAGCCCGGTGTATCAATAAAATCACCAACTTGGATATTCGCCCGGGCTGGCTGATTGGATTATAGTTAGGATACTTTTACAGCAATTCAGCCGGCCCATCCTCAAGGAGTTCTGTGGCGGGAATGGAGAACAACAGCGAAGGTCGCCGTGACGGCGTTTGGGCCCAGCCTTATTCACTGGCTTCCGGCCAGACCCAGTATCATCAACTGGGTCATATTCGTTTGTGGGTGACTCTGTTGGACCAGGAATGGCAGATTCGTTCAGAAACGCTGGAACTCGATACGGATCCGGCCAGCTGGACAGAAACCATCGGCCACACTCTGCCTTCGGCTTCTGTGCCGCTGCAGCGTTTCATCCGGGAAAACCAGTCGTCGACCGTGACATTCCTGCCGGCACTCGCAAACCTGCCTACCGTGATTCGTCCTTTCCAGCCCCTGACGATTCCCGCCGGTGGCCGCTGCACAATCTACGTGGGCACGCTGGCCTGGATGAAGGTCTGTGCCGGCGACAAGCAAACCGTGTTGACGGAAATCCCCCTGGCGTCGCCTTCGATGACCTGGGTGGGCAGAAATACCATGGAGGGCGAGCTTTGTTATACCTCTCATAGTTTTGCCCGTCTGGTGCTTGAGGCGGTGCCGAAACGCCCATGGCGAGCCGTCACGCCGGTGACGCTGATCAACCGGCGGGATGAGCCCCTGCTGCTTGAGCGCTTCAGTCTGCCAACGCCGTTGCTGTCATTGCACCAGAACGATCGGGGCCAGCTCTGGACGCCGGGGGTAACCGTTGAAGTTGAGACCGACATGAATTCGGCGAGTCTGCATGTGGAACAGCCGTTGCCGGCCGCAGCGGGCACCTGCCGGCAGGTGGCGGATGCTCGTGAAAAAATGGCCCGCGGCCGGCTTGTCCGGGCGTTTGACCGGATGTTTGGCTGAAACGGATCTGATGGAGTCGACGCTTTGCTGGAAACAATGCAAACAGGCGTAATGCAGTTTTTTACCGATATTGCCTGGGGGCAGTGGATCAGTTCCGCCTTTCTTGTGGTGTTGGGGCTGTTCCTCGGGTCTCTGGCGGCCCGCAGTGTCGGCCGTTTCATGGCGCAGCGCACCTCCCGCCATCATACCGTCATGGTTCGGCGGCTGGTGTTTTACGTCATCGTGGTGCTGTTTTTTGTGGCGGCCCTGCGGGAGGCCGGGTTCTCTCTGGATGTGGTGCTCGGCGCCGCTGGTATCCTCACCGTTGCCATTGGTTTTGCCTCTCAGACCTCGGCGTCGAACATGATCAGTGGGCTGTTTCTACTGGTGGAAAAACCCTTTGAAATCGGTGACTTCATTGAGGTAGACGCGACCATCGGGGAAGTCGTCGGTATTGATATGCTGAGCGTGAAGTTACGCACGCCGGACAACCTGTACGTGCGGATTCCCAATGAAACCCTGATCAAGACAAGGGTGGTCAACCGTTCCCGGTTTCCGATACGCCGGCTCGACCTGACGGTGGGGATTGCCTACGCTGAAGATGTAGAGCGGGTGGAAAGTCTGCTTCTGAAGCTGGCAGAAAAGAATCCGGTCTGTCTCGAAGAACCCAAGCCCTTCACTTTGGTGACAGCGTTTGGCCCATCCTCGGTCGATCTGCAGTTCTCTTACTGGGTGCCGAAGGAAAAGGTGCTTGAAGGGAGAAGCGGCATGATGGTCGCGATCAAGAAAACCCTGGATCGGGAAGGCATTGAAATTCCGTTCCCCCACACCAGCGTTTATGCGGGTAGCCATTCAGAGCCGTTCCGTGTTCAGCTGTTGGGGCCGGAAAAAATCACTGAAAAGGATCTCCCGGATGTCGACAAAGACAGCTGAAGTTATCAAAACCATCCCACTGACCCCCGCCGAGAGCAAGATGAGTCTTGGCTGGCGTGAATGGGTGGCGCTGCCGGACCTGGATATTAGCCGTATCAAGGCGAAAATCGATACCGGAGCCAGAACTTCCTGTCTCCACACGTTCCGCACTGAACCCTACACGGAAAACGGTGAACGGCGCGTGCGCTTCTGGGTTCATCCGGTACAGAACGATCTTCACCAGGTGGTGGAGTGTGACGCCAGGGTGCTGGATGAGCGGAACGTGTCTGATTCCGGCGGCCACAAGGAAATGCGCCTGGTCATCGAGACCACGCTGCTGATTGGCGGCCAGAAATGGCCCATTGAAATGACATTGACCAACCGAGATTCCATGCGGTTCCGGATGTTGCTGGGCCGTACCGCTATGTCAGGGCGCTCAGTGATCTATCCCGAAGCTTCCTATCTTGCCGGCAAGCCGGCCTTAAGGACTGAAAAATGAAAATAGCGGTACTGTCACGAAACCGTCACCTCTACTCGACCCGCCGTCTGGTGGAGGAGGGCATTAATCGTGGCCACGAAGTGAAGGTGATTGACTGCCTTCACTGTTCGATGAATATTACTTCGGCGAACCCACAGATCCACTACCATGAGGAGGTCCTTGAGGATTTCGATGTGGTGATTCCGCGGATCGGTGCATCGGTGACGTTTTACGGAACGGCGGTACTGCGTCAGTTCGAGATGATGGGCGTGTTTCCGGTGAATGAATCCGTGGCCATCAGCCGGTCCCGGGATAAGCTGCGCTCGCTGCAACTGCTGGCCCGTAAGGGTGTAGGAATGCCGATTACCGGTTTCGCGAACAAGCCGGACAACGTTCCGGAGTTGCTTGAGATGGTTGGCGGGGCGCCGGTGGTGATCAAGCTGCTGCAGGGTACTCAGGGCATCGGCGTGGTGCTGGCAGAAACCCGCAAGGCCGCGGAGAGTGTGATTGAAGCCTTCATGGGCCTGAAAGCGGATATTCTCGTACAGGAATTCATCAAGGAGGCCGGCGGTGCCGATATCCGTTGCTTTGTGATTGGCGACAAGGTGATCGCGGCCATGAAGCGTCAGGGTGCCGAAGGCGAGTTCCGTTCGAACCTGCACCGGGGCGGTACTGCCTCGCTCATACGCATCACCCCCCAGGAGCGCAGCACTGCCATCAAGGCCGCCAAAGCCATGGGCCTGAACGTTGCCGGTGTTGACCTGCTCCGCTCCAGCAGGGGGCCACTGGTAATGGAGGTGAACTCGTCGCCTGGCCTTGAGGGCATCGAGAACGCCACGGGCAAGAACGTTGCCGGCATGATCATTAACTGGACCGAAAAGAATCAGAAGCCCTGGAAGACCCGGACCAAGGGGAGAGGCTAAAGCATGGCTCGTGCCCCCTATGAAATTGCCGGGACCCAGGTAAAGGCCGGAACCCGGCAAACTGTGGAAGTTCCGGTCGCCAAGCTGTACACCCATACGCCGCTGCACATTCCCGTTGAGGTTGTGCACGGCCGGCGAAGTGGCCCGGTATTGATGGTGTGTGGTGCCATTCACGGTGACGAGATCAACGGTGTTGAGATCGTTCGTCGGGTGCTCACCAATTCGGCGTTGAGGCACCTTCGGGGCACGTTGGTTGCGGTGCCTATCGTGAACATTTTCGGATTCGTGCAGCGCACCCGATACCTGCCTGACCGGCGGGATCTGAACCGCTGTTTTCCCGGCAGCGAGAGTGGTTCCCTGGGCGGGCGTATTGCCTACCTGCTGCGCACCCAGATTATGGAGCGAGTGACCCACATTATTGATTTGCACACAGGCGCAGTTCATCGATTCAACCTGCCGCAAATCCGTGCCGAGCTGAAAAACCCGGAAACCGTGCGCATGGCCGAGGCCTTTGGTGCCCCGATCATAATCAATTCGGGGCTTCGAGAGGGAAGTCTCCGGGCGTACGCCGATTCACAGGACATTCCGGTGATCACCTTCGAAGGCGGAGAAGCTCTGCGATTTGATGACGTGGTGATCGGGAGCGGTGTGAAAGGGGTTATCCGGGTGATGCGTGAACTCGAAATGATCCCGGCGAAGAAGGGGCCCAAGGCACCGAGAAAGCGGTCTGAAACCGCGGCCAATTCCCAATGGGTGCGGGCGGATATCGATGGGATCATGAGGCCTGTCGCCCGGCTGGGCCAGAAGGTTCGCAAAGGCCAGAGGCTGGCCATGGTGGCGGATCCCTTCGGCGAATCGGAAACCGCGGTGGTGTCACCCTGCTCAGGTATCGTGATCTGCGTGAATAACCTGCCACTGGTGAACGAGGGCGAGGCAATCTACCACGTCGCCCGATTTGACGAGCTCAGCGAGGCGGAAAAAGTGATGGATTATTTCCGCAGCAGCTACGAGGGCGATGTCGGCGACGATGTGGTTCCCGTGCACCCCTGGGATGACCGGCAGAAATAACCGAGAGGGCTGTCATGATCTGGGATCAGTCGTTTATCGAGTTGGCGCCGCTGCCGCGGGGTTTTCATCTGGTCACCAATGAAATCCTTGCCCAGGCGCCGGACCTGACAAACTGCGAAGTCGGCTTGCTGCACCTGTTCATCCAGCATACCTCCGCTTCTCTGGCGGTGAACGAGAACGCCGATCCGGATGTGCGGGGCGACCTGGAACGCCATTTCAACGTCATGGTGCCGGAGAATGCGCCGCACTATGAGCACGTTATGGAAGGGCCCGACGACATGCCGGCTCATATCAAAAGCATCCTGATCGGCCCCTCGCTGACCCTCCCGGTCAGCCATGGTCGCCTGGCACTTGGAACCTGGCAGGGACTTTATCTCTGTGAGCACCGGGATCGAGCCGGCAGTCGTCGTATTGTGTCGACTCTTCAGGGCCGCTGGTAGCCAGAACCCGAAACGCCCGACGTGTCGGGAATCACCCGTTCGCTCTTTCCGATGGGTGGATATCCACCCATTTTCCAGCGCCTGACCTTGCTCTGATTTTAGTAAGGCTCTGTTTTTCCGAATTAATCGAGATCTGGTCTGCTCCTTGCTGATTGGGTTACCCACCGGAGCTGTAAGAGCTTCGTTGAGCACCCAACAAACAAAATGAATCGGGAGCATTCCTTATGAAAACCCAAGCCGTAGTGGCGGTGGCCTTTGCCTCCACCTTCGCAGTCGCAACCCCCGCAACAGCCCAGGATCGTTCGGACTGGCCGAGCAACTTCACCGTTGGTACCGCCAGTCAGGGTGGAACCTATTTTGCCTACGGTTCCGGTTGGGCCAACTTTGTGGCTGAAAACCTGGGCGTTTCCGGTGGTGCCGAGATCACCGGCGGACCGGTTCAGAATATGGCGCTGGTGCACACCGGTGACCTGAAGTTCGGCCTGACCACCATGGGCCCGGCTCGGGAATCCATGGACGGTAACAGCCCGCTTGCGCCGGGCATGAAGATGGACAACGTCTGCGCCATGTTCCCGATGTACGAAACACCGTTCTCGGTGACCGCACTCTCCAGCTCGGGCATTACTTCCATCGCCGATATCCCTGATGGCGCCACGATCGGGTTTGGACCGGCGGGCTCCACCTCGGACACCTACTTTCCGCGCATGATGGAGACCCTGGGTGTGAACTTCGAACGCCGCAACGGCAGCTGGTCTGATCTGGGCGGTCAGCTTCAGGATGGACTGATTGATGTGGTTGCCTTCGCCGCCGGTATTCCCATTCCTGCGGTCAGCCAGCTGGAAGTGCAAACCGACGTGAACATCATCGGTATGAACGATGCCGAGGCCGAGACCATTATCAGCAACTTCCCGGTGTCCGAGTTCATCATTCCGGCGTCCACCTACCAGTCCCTGGATGCGCCTTCCCGCGTGGTATCCATGTGGAACTTCGCGATGGTCAACTGTGATGTATCTGAAAGCTTCGTGTATGAAATCACCAAGCTGACCATGGAGAACAACGACAAGATGGTCTCCATTCACAAGGCGGCCCGTAACTCGGTACCCGAGAACTACACAAAGAACAACGTCCTGCCCTGGCACCCGGGCGCTGCGCGTTGGTTCAACGAGAATGGTTACCCGATCGAAGACAGCCAGATCAAGTAACAGTGCTCGAGCAGGAGGCTGCCCTGCAGCCTCCTGCAATGTATGGCCAGCCGAGTTCTGGCTCCGATTTGCCTGCAAGCAGGGTGTGTCATGACTACCGAACAAGATTCCAAAGACCTTCCGGACATTGAAGTGGGCGAAGACCATGTACTCGCGCACAACGTGGACGAGGAACCGGTCGAAGCCAACCGCCGGCTTTTCGAAGGCGGCCTGCTGAAATTCGTCGCGCTGCTGGCGATAGCCTATTCAGCCTTTCACCTGTATTCCCTGAACATAGCGCCCCTGGAAACCTGGTCGTTCCGGATTGTGCACATTGCCGGTGCCCTGGTGCTGGGTTTTGTTCTGTTTGCCGGCGCCCGGTTTGTGTCATCGGAAGAGGGCGGCGCCCGCCACCGCTGGACAACCTGGATCAGTGCCGGTGCCATGCTGCCGGCTCTCTATGTGTTGTATCAGACATTTTCGTTCTGGCAGATGGTTCAGAACGGCGCCATGCGGATTCCGATCGAACTGGAGGTGTGGCACTTTGGCTGGCCGCTGCTGGCGGCGACCGGTGTTGGTATCGTCATGAGCTGGTTTCATCAGCGCGAGCGATCGGTATTCAGTGTGCCCGACCTGGTGTTGATCGTCTGCTCGCTGGCCGTGGCCGCCTATTTCCTGGTGGTTTATAACACGTCCATGCGGATGTCGACCGGCACCTCCTTTGCGCCGTTGGGTATCTCGTTTGCAGCAATTGCCGGCACGGCCCTGATCATGGAACTTACCCGGCGCGTGGCGGGGATGGCACTGGTGATCATCGGTCTGGTGTTTCTGGCCTATGTTTTCGCAGGACCCTACCTGCCAGGTTTCCTCGGTTACCCGGGGCTTTCGGTTCAGCGGTTCTTCAGTCAGGTGTATACCGATGCCGGGATCCTTGGGCCGACCACGGCGGTGTCTTCGACATACATCATCCTGTTCATCATTTTTGCCGCCTTCCTGCAGTCCTCAAAGGTGGGCGACTACTTCGTGAACTTTGCCTTTGCGGCCGCCGGCCGTTCCCGGGGTGGCCCGGCCAAGGTATCGATCTTTGCATCGGGCCTGATGGGTATGATCAACGGCACCAGTGCCGGCAACGTGGTATCCACCGGTTCGCTGACGATCCCGCTGATGAAAAAGGTGGGTTACAGCAAGCAGTCTGCGGGCGCTGTCGAGGCGGCCGCTTCCACCGGTGGTCAGATCATGCCGCCGATCATGGGCGCCGGCGCCTTTATCATGGCGGAAATTACCGGCATTCCCTACACCGAGATTGCCATCGCGGCGATCATTCCGGCGATCCTGTATTTTGCCTCGGTCTACTTCATGGTGGATTTTGAAGCCGCCAAGACCGGCATGCGCGGCATGCGTGAAGACGAGCTGCCAAAGCTCAGAACCATGATGAAGCAGTGCTATCTGTTCGTGCCGATCATTATCCTGATCGTCGCCTTGTTCATGGGCTATTCGGTGATCCGGGCCGGCACCCTGGCGACCGTTTCAGCTGCTGTGGTGAGTTGGCTGTCCCCCAACAAGATGGGTCTGCGGCATATCCTTCAGGCACTGGAAATTGCTTCCTATATGGCGATCCAGATTATCGTGGTGTGCGCAGCGGCCGGGGTAATCGTGGGCGTGATTTCGCTGACGGGAGTGGGCGCGCGCTTCTCTGTGCTGTTGCTGGACGTTGCGGCCACGAGCCAGTTGCTGGCGCTGATCTTCGCCATGTTCATTTCCATTCTACTGGGTATGGGGATGCCGACCACGGCGGCCTATGCGGTAGCTGCCTCAGTGGTCGCGCCCGGCCTTGTCCAGTTGGGTATTGAACCGCTGACGGCGCACTTCTTCGTGTTCTACTTCGCTGTAGTCTCCGCGATCACACCGCCGGTTGCGCTGGCCTCCTATGCCGCTGCAGGCATATCGGGCGCCAATGCCATGGAAACCTCCGTGGCCTCGTTCCGGATTGGCATCGCAGCGTTCATCGTGCCTTTCATGTTCTTCTACAACGGCGCGCTGTTGATGGAAGCCGGCTGGTTCGAGATCGCGAGGGCACTGGTAACCGCAACCTTTGGCGTTTACATGCTTTCTGGCGGCGTGCTCGGTTGGTTTGCGAGCATTTCCGCGTCCTGGATAACGCGACTCCTGCTGATTGCGGCCGCGTTGCTGATGATCGAGGGAGGGCTCTGGACGGATCTCACCGGTATTGCCCTGGCGGTCCTGGCGTTCGTCATCCAGAAGCAGCGTAAAACTCGCCTTGCCACAGCTGGCGCCCTGTAACGGGGGCTTGCTGGCTGCGTCAGAACAACCGTGCTATGGAAGCATCGCACGGTTGTTCTGCACCCGGCCTGGCTATACTCTAGCGGCTTTCCGCGGTTTTTCGGGAACCGGACCCTATGCCTTACCGTATTGGCGTTTTTCTCCTTTTCGTGGCGACCCTGGTGGCCGCCTGGCTGCTCGGTGGCTGGGTTGGATACCGGCAGGTGGAGCAGGAGAGCCTTGAGGAGTCCTTCCGGTATCGCCAGTTGGTGGCCAACGAACTGAACCGATATCTCCCGGTGCCCGAGCTGATGGCCGAGCATCCGTTACTGCAACGGGCGCTGGAGGCGCCTGACAATCCCTCTGCTATTCTCTCGGCCAATGAACAGATGCAGCGCATGGCCACTATCGTAGGCAGTTCGGATGTCTACCTGATGGATACTCGCGGCCTGACGATCGCAGCCAACAACTACCTGCAGCCAGACAGTTTTGTCGGGCGGAATTTCAATTTCCGGCCGTATTTCTATGAGGCGATGGAGTCGGGCGATTCGGCGATCTATTTCGCCCTCGGCCTGATGTCTGGCGTTCGGGGTCTGTATTTCTCGCATCCGGTTCGGGACGAGGGCGGCCAGATTATCGGGGTGGTCGCCGTGAAGGTTCTGGTTCACGAACTGGAATCCCAATGGGATCGCCCTGCTGGCTTGCGAGAGGCGGAGATGGTCGTGCTTGATCATAATGGCATCAGTTTTCTCGCGAGCAGGCAGGACTGGCTTTACCGCAATTTCTCGGGGATGGCCGATGCCGTGCCCGACGAGTATTCCCGCCGGCGTTATCCAGACCGTGATTTGACGCCAATGGCACTGAAAACGTTGGGAACCCCCTGGGGGCTTCTGGAGCAGTCAGCAACGGTCCGCATCCAGGACAGTGGCAAACCCCGGGAGTATCTGAGCGTACGCACGCCTCTGCCAAGGATGGACTGGACACTTCAAGTCATGGTGAGCACTCGCTCGGTCGTCTGGACCCGGCTGGGTTTTGCGGTCGGTGGCGCGGCGCTGTTCTTTGGTGGCCTGTTGACCTGGCTGTACCTGCGCGAGCGCTACCGGCGCGAGGCTGAACTGGCTCTTCGGGGCGAGCAGCTGGAGCGAAGCGTGGCCGAGCGAACCGCAGACCTGGAGAACTCCAATCGCAAACTGGTGGAGGAGATCCGGGAGCGAGAACGCACCCAAACCGAGCTGCGGGAAACACAGCAGGAGCTGATCCAGGCTGCAAAACTGGCGGTGCTGGGGCAGATGTCCGCGGGCCTCAACCATGAAATGAACCAGCCCCTGACGGCCATTCAGACCTACGCCCGAAACAGCCGCCGCTTCCTTGAGAAAGGTGCCGGGGAGATGGTGGATGCTAATCTGTCAGAAATCATCCTCCTGTGTGACAAGATGGCGGAGCTGACCCGGCAGTTCAAAGTGTTTGCGCGCAAATCCGAAGGCCCGCCAGCGGTGGTGGATCTCCGGCAACCGATTGATGCATCTCTGAAAATTATCGTTGCCCAGCAATCGAGTTCGGAAATCGATATCCAGTGGCACCGTCCGGACTCGCCGGTGATGTGCCACGGCGACCTGATACGGATAGAGCAGGTTATGGTTAACCTGATGGCGAATGCGGTTCAGGCGGTAGAGGGTGGTGCACGGCCGGAAATCCGGATCGATATAGAAGAAACCGAGCAGTGCTGGAAATGCCTGGTGCGCGATAACGGGCCGGGATTGCAGGGCGACACCGAACAGATTTTCGAGCCCTTTTTTACCACCAAATCGGTCAAGCAGGGACTGGGCCTGGGGCTTTCCATATCGCGCCAGATCGTGGATGCGCTGGGTGGCAGCCTGACCGGTCGTAACCGTCGGGATGGGCCGGGCGCAGAATTCGTCGTAACCCTCAAGAAGCGGGAGGCCATGGAATGACAGAACCCTCGGTAATCTTTGTGGACGACGATCCACACATCCGCCAGGCCATTGCCCAGACACTGACCCTGGAGGAGTTGCCGGTCAGCTGCTTCGAAGATGCGCCATCGGCGCTAGGACATATCAACGCCGATTACGACGGCGTGGTTCTCTGCGACTACAACATGCCGGAGATGAACGGCCTGGAGATGCTGGACCGGCTTCGAGCTATCGATAACACCATTCCCGTGATCATTCTGACCGGGCAGGGCGACATAAGCACGGCGGTAACAGCCATGCAGCAGGGCGCTTACGACTTTATCGAGAAGCCGTTTGATCATGATGAACTGATAGAGCTGCTCCGCCATGCCCTGGAAAAACGGCATCTCGCCCTCGAGAACCGGCGACTGAAAGCACAGCTGCGGCACCTGGCCAGACCCGGTCCACGAATGTTGGGGGATTCGCCGTTGATGCAAAAGGTCATGGCGACCATTGATCCCATCCTCGACATCTCGGCCAATATCCTCTTGCATGGCGAAACAGGGTCCGGGAAGGATGCGCTGGCCCGATATATTCATGAGAACAGTGGACGCAGCGCCTACAACTTTGTGGCAATCAACTGCGGCGCGGTGCCCGAGAACCTGATTGAAAGCGAGTTGTTTGGCCATGAGGCCGGGGCGTTCACCGGGGCTGAAAAGCGCCGTATCGGCAAGATCGAGCACGCCCACAAGGGCACCCTGTTCCTGGATGAGGTTGAAAGTATGCCCATGCCCTTGCAGGTGAAACTCCTGCGGGTGCTGGAAGAACAAAGGGTAGAACGTCTGGGCAGTAACCAGGTTCAGGAGGTGGATGTCCGGATCATTGCCGCCACCAAGGCGGATTTGAAAAAGCTCAGTGACGACGGCGAATTCCGGCCCGATCTCTATTACCGGCTGAATGTGGTCAAAGTTGACATCCCGCCGTTGAGAGAGCGGAAAGAGGACATTCCTCTGCTGTTCCATCATTTCGTGCTGATTGCCGCGGCCCGTTACGATCGGGAGAGCATACCGCTTGATGCTGGTCAGGCCGCCCGGCTGATGCAACATTCATGGCCCGGCAACGTTCGCGAACTTCGGAACCTGGCTGAACGTTATGTCCTGCTGGGGCCGGCAGCGCTGGATGAGAACGAACCTGCGGATACCGCCAATGTGGCGGGTCGACAGACGCTCGCCGAAATGATGGACGGTTTCGAGCGTTCCGCCATTATCAGCGCCCTGAATGCCAGCAATGGCAGCATCAAGGACACCATGGTCCAGCTCGGTATTGCCCGGAAAACCCTGTACGACAAGATGCGCAAGCATGGGTTGGACAAAGCCCAGTTCAAGGATTGATGAGCAACAAAAATTTACTGGCATGGTTACAGGCTGGAAACAAACTACGCAGTATCATCAATGATATTGCCCCGGGTTTTTGCGTAGTCTTTGCGACTTTTTCCATGCCGGATTGCCCGGCGAATTGATCACTAAACCAAAAAGACGACCAGTCATGAAAAACCTGACCATCCAGACACGGGTACTGTTGCTGGCCCTGGTGCCGGTGATTGTGCTCACGGCATTCCTGACCAGTTACAACCTTAACCAGGCCAGTGCTATTGGCGAAGAGGCCGTTGCCGGTTTCTCGTCCGATATGGAAGAGAGTAAACGCCAGGAACTGCAGAATTATCTGGCCGTTGCAAAGTCTTCCATCGAGCATCTCTACAATCAGCCTGGGTCCGCAGACGATCCGGAAGTGCGCGAGAAAGCGTGGGAGATCCTGCGACAGCTGCGTTTTAACGATTCGGGAAGCACCGGTTATTTTTTTGCGTACGACACCCGGGGTGTCAATGTGATGCACGGCGTCAACCAGTCTCTGGAAGGTAAAAATCTCTGGGACTTCCAGGATCCCAACGGAACCTTCCTGATTCGTGAGCTGGTAAAGGCGGCGCGCAATGGCGGCGGTTATGTGCCTTATGGTTGGAAAAACAGCGAAACCGGACAAGTAGCGCCCAAGCTGGGCTATGCGGAAATGCTGCCCAAGTGGGGTGTGATGATCGGCACCGGCTTCTGGATTGACGGCCTCGAGGCCCAGGTAGCGGCGATGGAAAACCAGGTGGGGACTTCACTCGAGGACGCCGTGATAGGCTCAGTCAGCACCTCACTTGTCGCATTGGCGCTGATCGTCCTGCTTGCCCTGATCGTGGTCCGCAGCATCATTCGGCCCCTGAAATCGGCCGTGTCGGCAATGAACGACATCGCCAGCGGTGATGGAGACCTGACCCGTCGTCTTGACGTTTCCGGCAAGGATGAACTTGGACAGTTGGCGACTGCCTTTAACAGTTTCGCCGACCAGGTGCACGGACTGGTTGAACGCGTGCTGTCGTCTACCCGCACGCTGAACGAGGCCACGGCTGACCTGAACCAGGTCATGACTGAAGCCGAGCAGGGCGTCGAGCGACAGAAATCCGAGAGTGATCAGGTGGCAACGGCGATGAACGAAATGACCGCAGCTGCCCAGGAGGTTGCGAGCAACGCGAGTGAAGCCTCCACGGCCGCCGATCATGCCAATGGACAGGTTTGCGATGCCCAGGGCCTGGTTCATCAGGCTACGGAAGTTATTGGCGGGCTCTCCGAGCAGGTGGGAGAAGGCGTTCGGGTTATCGAGCAGCTTGGCGCTGACTCTCGCCGGATCGATAGTGTCCTGGAGGTCATTCGCGAAATTGCTGATCAGACCAACCTGTTGGCCCTCAACGCTGCGATCGAAGCGGCACGGGCCGGCGAGGCTGGTCGGGGTTTTGCCGTGGTGGCTGACGAAGTTCGAACGCTGGCTCGCCGGACCCAGCAGAGCACCCAGGAAATCCAGGATATGATTGAGCGGCTTCAGTCTGGGGCAGGGAATGCGGTCAAGGTAATTGCTTCCATCAGTGAGCGCAGCGAAGCGACCGTGGAAGAAACCCGGCAGGTCAACGATGCGCTGCAGCGCATTGGTCAGGCTGTGGCAACGATCACGGACATGAATACACAGATTGCCAGTGCCGCCGAAGAGCAGACCAGCGTTTCCGAGACCATTAATCAGAACGTGCATGAGATCGTCGCGATTACCGAACAGACGGCGCAGGGAACCCGTCGGGCCGGAGACGCAACTCAACGACTGAAGAACCTGGCGTCCGAGATGTCAGAGCAGGTCAGTCGGTATCGGGTGTAGGCACTACTGACTAAATGCGAAAGGGGCAGAACTCGGATTCTGCCCCTTTTTTTGTTCTTTAAACGCTCGCCAATGTCAGAGATTGGCTTCGGCAAATTCTGCCAGTAGCGACCGGGGAACACCCTGCAGGTGGATGTGAGCGCCATGTCGAAAGCGCTTGAATCGTTCGGTCATGTAGGTGAGGCCCGAACTCAGGGCGCTCAGGTAGGGCGTATCGATCTGCGCAAGGTTGCCGAGGCAGATCACCTTTGACCCGTTGCCGGCCCGGGTAATGATGGTCTTGATCTGATGGGGCGTCAGGTTCTGTGATTCATCGATAATGATCAGGCTGTGCTGGAAGCTGCGTCCCCGAATGTAGTTCATGGATTTGAAGTGCAGGGGCACCTTGCTGAGGATGTAGTCGACGCTGGCGGTCATGTTCTCGTCGTCCTCGTGGAGCGCTTCCAGGTTGTCGACGATGGCGCCCAGCCAGGGCTCCATTTTCTCGGCTTCAGTGCCGGGCAGGAACCCGATGTCCTCGTCGAGGCCCTGGGTGGAGCGGGTGGCAATAATGCGCTTGTAGAGCTTGCTGGCCACGGTCATCTCGATACACGCAGCCAGCGCCAGGATGGTTTTGCCCGAGCCGGCGGAGCCGGTGAGGTTGACAAGGTGAATGTCCGGGTCCAGGAGCAGGTTCAGCGCCATGGCCTGATAGATGTCCCGGGGAACCAGACCCCAGACTTCCTCGTTCATCAGGTCGTGTTGGTGAAGGTCCTTGATGATCAACTGGTCGTCGGAGAGGTCCACCACCTTTCCGACGAAGCCCATTTGATCGATGACGAATTCATTGATGTTCAGCTTCGCCAGCTCGCCCTCCCGCTTGAGGATATGTTCGGTCGAACCCTCCCGCTGAACAGTCTCCACTTTCTCGATGGTGTCCCAGAAGGAGTTGGGGAATTCCCGGTAGCCCTTGGGCAGAAGGTCAATGTCATCGAGCAACTGGTCGTTGTGGTAGTCCTGAGCTTCGACGCCGAAGCCCCTTGCCTTGAGGCGCATGTTGATGTCTTTCGACACCAGAATAATGTCCCGGGACTTGTGGCGATTCTGGAGCGCGGCCAGGGTGTTGATGATCTTGTTATCGTTCAGATGCTCTGGCAGCGAATGGTTGCCACTGTCACCGGTGCTCATCAGGATCGAAAGAGTGCCCAGGGGTTCGGCCCTCTTGCCACGCACGATGGGAACACCTTTCTCGATCACCTTCGGGCTGGCATCGCCAAGCAACTTATCGATGTTGCGGATGGCCTGACGGCAGTCAGCGGCCACGGCTTGCTTGCCGGATTTGAGGCTGTCGAGTTCTTCGAGGACCGTCATCGGGATGATGACATCGTGTTCTTCAAAGTTGAGGAGGGCGTTCGGGTCGTGGATCAGGACGTTGGTGTCGAGGACGTACATCTTTCGGCGAGCTTGCGGTGCTCTGGGCATAAGTGGCGCTACCTCTCTGGTGGCTCAGTCGTTATCGGCGCAGCGTTGCGTGAGTTCCTCATCCGAGATCACTTTCAGCATATCGTAAGTCGTTATGATGCCGGTAATTTTTGAATCATTGGTGACAAAGATCCGGTGCAGGTGCTCGCGCATCATGATATTCGCAATGTCGCGCACCGGCGTCTTCTCGTCAACCGATAAAACGATGGGGGTCATGATGTCCCGGACTTCTACCGGCACCTTGCCCATTTCCTCAAAGATCACCATTCGCAGGCGTCGGGCTTCCTCCCGCTCTTCGGGAGTCAGATGCCGGCCGGCATCTGACCGCGTGGCGTTCCAACGGAATTCGGTGATGTCTTTAAGAGTGGCAATGCCGACAATTTCGCCGTCGTCATCGGTGACGGGGCTGCCGGTTATCTCGTTGTCGGTGAGGAAGCGGGCCAACCGGTCCATGGTCCAGGATTGCGGGACGGCCTTGATGCTGGGTGTCATGATCTCGTAGGCGAGAACGGTCATTGATCTGGGCTGCCTTCTAGAGTCCTTTCATAAAGCTTAGCGCGTGATACTCCGCGCGTCATCCCTTACTGTGCGCCGGGACTCAGGGTTTGTTGGTGCGAAGGCCGGTCAGTTGGCCCTGCTCGTCATAAACCAGTTGGTGCCCCTGGTACTTTTTACTGTTGGCAACGCGTTCCAGCGCTTCCATCGACCTCACGGGAATATCCACCAGCAGGGAGTTCACCAGCCAGCCGGGTAGCGCTCCGTTGGGGTCCGTGTGCTGGATCCACACCATCCGGGTGCTCTCCCCCTCTGGCGTGAACCGGTACAGGGTGTCCGAGCGATCGACTCTCACCCGGCTACTGTTTTCCGCCCGCTGATCGGGCATGGCGTTCAGATCCATGACGATCTCACCGGAGGCCTCATCACCCCGTGTGCGTATGCGCAGGACATAGTCGCGGTCAGTAACCGGCCAGGGCATGTCATTCACGGAATAGGCAAAGCGATCGTGAAACACGCCATCGCCAAACCCATAGGATTCCGTGCAGTTGTGCACCCACTCAATGCAGGAACTGGGGTTGGCCATAACAGCCATCAGGTTTTCTATAGGCGCGTCCAGGACCGCCACGGCCTTGAAGGCCTTGAAGCTGGAGCCAGGCTGCTCGATGGTATAGACCCGGATGTGATCGGCTTCCTTGCGTAGCGTCCACGCCTCGTCGCTTTCACTGGGCAGTTCAGCCCGGGCACTGGCGGCAACGGCAAACACCAGCAACGCACAGACCAGCCCACTGATCACCGAGGCCCAGCCCGAAATGCCATGGGCTATGCTCTTTCTCATAGGGTACACTTCCTTGCAGATGGTGGGCCGAGTCTAGCATGGGGCCTTTGCCGGCATGGCCACGGAAACAGTGGATTGTGAACCAGGTAGCGACCTGTTGATTTGGTAACCGAAATTGGCCCGATCTGACGACGACTATGACCATTAAGAAACTCATCAACGGCAAAGGGCAGGTGATTTCGGGACTGCTGGATGAACCGGTAGAAGAGATCAACTACCTGGACTATGACCTGCGTACGGTGATGGACCGCCCGCGTTCAAAGTTGGCAAGACGCTGGCGGTTCAACCAGTTCCAGTTTGTCAGTGCCATGGGCCCGGGTTGGGTGTTTGGTCTGGCGGTGGTGGATCTGAAACTGCTGGGCAGTGGATTCTTCTATCTCTATGACTTCGAGACTGGCCAGATGATGGAGCAGTCGTTCCTTCAGCCATTGGGCCGGCAAACCTGCATTGAGCCGCGGCCAGAGGAAGGGGTGACAAGGTTCAGCAAGGGCGAGGTAGCGGTGCGAATTGCGCCTTCCGCGGATGGCCGGACAATTACGGTCTCGGCCCCGGGAGGTATCCGTATTGAATTGACGCTTTCAGAGGATCGGGACCCGCTCCGGCTGGTATGCCCGGCCGGCTACAATGGCTGGGTATTTACCCGCAAGTCGGCAGGCTTGCCGGTGGCAGGGGAAGTGCGCTGGGATCATCGTATCTGGCGCTGCGACGAGCAGACTCGGGGATCCATCGACTGGAGCTGTGGCTTCATGCGCCGGGAAACAGCCTGGAACTGGGCCTGCCTGGCTGGCCAGTTTGCAGATGGCCGGTCCGTGGGGTTGAACCTGGCCGCAGGTGTCAATGAGACGGGAATGACGGAAAATGCGCTCTGGCTGGATGGTGTCTGCCACAAACTGGGCGCGGCAAGGTTCCGTTTTGATCGCTATCAACCAGGCGGCGACTGGCATGTGAGCACCGAGGATGGTCGGGTCGATCTGCACTTTGTCCCCGCCGGTGTGCGCAAGGAGAAACTGGACGCCTGGGTACTGGCATCCAACTTCCGGCAGTACGTAGGCTCGTTCAGTGGAACGGTGACGGATGAGGCTGGCGGAAAAATTGAGGTTAAAGGTCTGCGGGGCCTGATGGAAGACCACTTTGCGAGGTGGTAAGAAATGGCCTGTCCCACCCGGGACAGGCCAGATAAAGCGGGTTATCGCTCCGGTAGCGTGACGTTCAGCTCCAGTACCGAGCAGCTCTCGTTGCGGTCTACCTCAACCTGAACCATGTCGTCGCTGATCTGAACGTACTTGCGAATGACTTCCAGCAGCTCCTGCTGCAGCTGGGGCAGGTAATCCGGCTGATCACGCTGGCCTCGCTCGTGAGCCACGATAATCTGGAGGCGCTCTTTGGCCACGCTGGCGGTGTTCGTCTTTTTACCCTTGAAGTAATCGAGGAAACTCATCCCTTAGCCCCCCTTGAACATCCGTGAGAAGAAACCCTTCTTCTGGGCAGTCATGAAACGGTGCTCCCGTTCCTCACCCAGAAGGCGTGCAACCGCATCATCGTAGGCCTGGCCGGCATCGCTGTCCTCTTCGAGGATAACCGGCAAACCCTGGTTTGAAGCGTTCAGAACAATCTGGCTTTCCGGAATGACGCCCAGCAGAGGGATCGCGAGGATTTCCTCCACGTCCGCCACGGACAGCATCTCGCCCTTTTCGACACGGGACGGGTTGTAACGGGTCAGGAGCAGGTGTTCCTTGACCGGGTCCTGGCCCATTTCGGCTCGGCGGGATTTGCTCTGCAGAATGCCCAGAATGCGGTCGGAATCCCGCACCGAAGATACTTCGGGATTGGTAACCACAATCGCCTCATCAGCGTAATACAGCGCCATCAGGGCACCATGCTCAATGCCGGCAGGAGAGTCGCAGACGATGTAATCGAAGGTCTCGGAAAGCTCGTTGATGACTTTCTCGACGCCATCTTTGGTCAGTGCTTCCTTTTCCCGGGTCTGGGAGGCCGGAAGGATGTACAGGGTATCGACCCGCTTGTCGCGGATCAGAGCCTGGTTCAGGGAGGCTTCGCCCTGGATCACGTTTACGAAGTCGTACACCACGCGACGCTCGCAGTTCATGATCAGGTCCAGGTTGCGAAGGCCCACGTCAAAATCGATGACTACTGTCTTGTGGCCTCGCTTGGCAAGGCCGGTGCTGATCGAGGCGCTGGTGGTGGTTTTGCCAACGCCGCCCTTTCCTGAGGTAACGACAATAATTCTAGCCAAGGTTCTGTTCCTGTTTCTCGGTGGATTCGTCGTGTCTGCCGAATTATCCGGTCAAGTTATTGTATTCAGCTCCAATATCAGGCCTTGTCCAGTGGCGTTACCACCAGCAGGTCGTCCCTGAGCTGGATTTGCACAGCGCTTTTCCAGCCATTTTCCTGAAGATCCTCGGAGATTTTATAGTGTCCCGCGATGGACACAAGCTCCGCTTCCAGGGATTGACAGAAAACCCGTGCGGATTCTGCGCCATGGATGCCGGCTAGTGCCCGGCCCCGAAGCGGGCCGTAAACATGGATGTTGCCCGCTGCGAGTACTTCGGCACCGGCCTGCACCGGCGCCAGGATAACCAGGTCACCCTCCGGTGCGTGGATCTGTTGGCCGGAGCGGACCGGCTGGGAGATGATTTTGGCCGGAGGTGGGTCACCGGCAGCGCTTGTCGAGGCTGCAACAACTGCCGCTTCCGCTTCGTCCGCGGCCGCCTGTTCGGCTTCATGGGTGCGATCCCGCTGACCGTTGCCGGGCAGCAGTGCCAGAGCAGCCCCCCGGGCCAGGCGGCGCTGGTCGTCGGTGCCACCGCGAACGCCAATCACATGGATGTGGTTACGCCGGCAGGTGCCGATGATCTTGAAGAAATCCAGTTCACTGTCCAGTCCCTGGTATTTCTCAAGGCTGATGATGAGCGGAATATCCTTGAAGAACCCGGGGGCCTGGCTGATCTTGTCTCGCAGTACTTCTTCAAATTCGCTGTCGTCAAAATAATAGAGCTCCAGGGCTGTCATGGACACGCTGGCGCTTTTAAGCTGAAAACCCTGTTTTACCCCGGAGGTGGCGGTATCGCTCATGAAGGAGTCTCTTCCCTGGTCATGTTGTCGGTTGGGTTCGGGCGCTGCCGTAGTGGCACGCCTTCGAAGAGGATGCCTGACCATCCTGTACTGATAAACTGGCGGATGTTGCCATGGCTCTCGCCGGTCGGATCGTCCAGAACCTGCTGGTAGTGCTCGGCAAACAGCTTGAGCGTGTCCACTTCGCTCAGATTGCAGTACTGGCCCAGACCAAAGATCCGGCAGGAGCCGGCATTCTCGCCTTCTGCGTTTACCAGCGGGCCATTGCGGAAGCCGCAGGGCTGGTACTCGAAGTGCTGTTCAATCAGGGCCAGGGAATCTTTGAAACTGGCGTGTCCAGCGTCCAGGGATGCCAGGTGAATCCTTACGGCATCGTTGACGCTCATTATTTGTGTTCCTGCTTGGGGCCTGTCTGATAGAGCGCCTTCCATTCCTCGTACGGCATTCCGTAGATTTCTTCACGGGCCTGGGGATCTGAAATCTCGAAACCACGCTCATTCGCCTCTGCCAGGTACCACTTGGACAGGCAGTTGCGGCAGAAGCCCGCCAGGTTCATCAAGTCGATATTCTGGACGTCGGTGTTTTCGCGCAAATGCCTCACCAGTTTACGGAAGGCTGCGGCTTCAATTTCGGTGCGTTCTGTTTCAGGAATCGGGTTGCTCATGATGGCCTCGCAATGGTTGATGCGCCGGTTGTTGGGGATCCTGACATTCTCTGCATGTTAGCTTAAGATACAAGGCTGTATAAATGTACAGAAAGTCGACGCGAGCCCTCTGATTATGCCACAACGCAAGATCATCCATGTGGATTGTGACTGCTTCTACGCGGCCGTGGAGATGCGGGACGATCCCAGCCTCCGGGATGTACCGCTGGCGGTGGGTGGCGATGGCGGTCGGGGCGTGGTGACTACCTGCAATTACAAGGCCCGGGCGTACGGTGTGCGGTCGGCGATGCCCGGCAGCGAAGCGCGACGGCTGTGCCCTGGGCTGGTGACGGTGCCAACAGATATGGGCCGGTATCGGGCGGTCTCACAGCAGGTGATGGCTATCCTGCGGGAACTGACAGACCTGGTGGAACCGCTCTCTCTGGACGAGGCCTTTCTGGACGTCTCCGATGTGACCGATCACAAGGGCAGTGCCACTCTTATGGCTCGCCACCTTCGGGAGCGGGTGCGTCAGGAGGTGGGTATCACCATTTCCGCCGGTGTTGCACCGAACAAATTTCTCGCCAAAATCGCCAGCGACTGGGAAAAGCCGGATGGGCTGTTCGTGATTCGCCCCGAGGACGTTGAGGATTTCGTTCGGGGATTGCCGGTTGAGAAGCTGTTTGGAGTGGGGCAGGTGACCGCCTCGAAACTGCATGCTCTGGGGGTCAATACTTGCGGCGACATGCAGGCGCTCGGGCCCGATGTATTGATTGACCGGTTCGGCAAGCAGGGCTATCGACTCCACGAGATGGCCCACGGCCGGGATGAGCGGGCGGTGGTGGTGTCGCGGATTGCCAAGTCGGTAAGCGTGGAACGAACGTTTTCCCAGGATTTGCCCGATATGGCCGCCTGCCAGACCGTCATGGCCTCACTGGTTGCGGATCTCAACCTTCGCCTGTCGCGCAAGGCCCGTCGAAAACCGATCCACAAACTCTTCATCAAGATCCGCTACAGTGATTTTTCAACCCATACCCTTGAGCGGGTTCGTGAGCAGGTCAAAGAGCCGGCTCTGGATGATTATCTGCCACTGCTGGCTGAGCTGGTCACCAACCGGGAGCGGCCGGTGCGGCTGCTGGGTCTGGGTGTGCGTTTCCGCAATGATGATGCGCCGGTTACCCAGTTGCGTCTGTTCGATTAGAAGTGCAGCCAGCTCATAGCCGCGTAACCCATCAGGCCACCGATCAGGGCGCCGGCAGCGACATCGCTGGGGTAGTGCAGGCCGAGGACCACCCTCGATGCCGCCACACTCAACGTAAACGGAAGTACGATGAGAGCCAGCGCCGGTTCCGCCACGGTCAGCATGATCTGAAAGCAGGCAGCGTGCAGCGTGTGGCCGGACGGGAAGCTGTAGCGGTCCAGGGGCGGTGTGCCGCAGTTGATGGCGGGAAAGGATATAAATGGGCGTTCACGGATGAGCCAGCGCTTCAGTAACTTGTAGCTGAGGGTGCAGGTGAGGCCGGTTAACGCCATAAGCAGTGCCAGCCCTGGCCCGGATTCCGGGCGGAGAAAGGGGGTGAACAGAATCAGTGCGTACCAGAACCAGCCGTCGCCGAGTCGGCTGACCAGTCGGAAATACCCGAGGGCGGGCCGGAACTGAACAGCGCGGTTAATAGACTGGCAGAAAGCGACTTCCCGCTGGTCTGCCAGTTCAAAGAAGCGAGATGCTTTGCTTGTTGATGGCATGGTATCCGGCCTTTGCGGTTTGGTTGAAAACCAGTTGTTCAAATTGTTCGATCTGCGAGTTCCAGTTCTGTTCCAGGGCGTCCAGCCTTGCCTGGGCCCTGATCCGGTTCAGCAGGGTTGGTTGATCGGCCAGGCGGAGAGCGCTGTCGACGTATGCTTCATCCTCGTCCAGAGGCACCTTCATGCCGTTTTCTTCATGGCGTATGTGTTCGGCTGCGGCGGCGTCGTCAAAGCTGACGACGCCCAGTCCGCTGGCCATGGCCTCCAGCACCACGTTGCCGAAGGTGTCGGTTTTGCTCGGAAACAGGAACAGGTCGCCTGAGGCGAAATGGCGTGCCAGGTCGTCGCCCCGGCGGGTGCCGCAGAACACGTAATCGGGGTGGCGTTCAGCCAGCTGGCGCCGTAGCGGGCCGTCGCCAACCAGTATGAACCTGGCCTGGGGGTGAAGGCCGCGAATACGTTCGAAGCAGGCAACCGCCATCCGAAGGTTCTTTTCCGGTGCCAGCCGGCCGACATAGAGAATGGCGCGGTCATTGGCCTGTAAGCCCCAGGATTCCCGCAGTGCGCTGTCTCGCTTGTGGGGAGTAAAGCGATGACAGTCCACGCCCCGACTCCAGAGGCCGGTCGCCGGAATACCCATGGCGCGGGTTGTCTGCTGCATTTTTCGAGTCGGCACCAGGGTGATGGCCGTGCGGTTGTGGAACCATCGACCGTAGAGACACAGCAACCTCTCCAGCATGCCGACGCCATAATAACGGCTGTAGCTGTGAAAATTTGTGTGGAAGCCCGAGCTGACCGGAATCCCTACCTGCCTTGCGGCTGTGGTCGCCGCAACGCCCAACGGGCCCTGAGTGGCAACGTAGACGGCATCGGGCCGGTCAGTGGTCAGGAGCTTTTTCAGATGGCCGGTTCGGGCGAGGCCAAAGCGCAGGTCGGCGTACCCGGGTAGCGGCAATCCGGTCACCACATGTTCACGGGAGAAGAGTGCCTCGCCAGCACTGGCAAAGTGGCCTTTGCGCTCATGCTGCTGTCGCGGCCGTATAACCGTTACCCGGTGCCCACGTTGCATCAGCCCCTGGCAAAGCTGCCTGAGAGTGTTTGCCACGCCATTGATTTCCGGCGGAAAAGTCTCCGAAACAATGGTAATGTGTTGTGGGCGCCGGTTGGCCTGCATGGTGTCGGTCACGGTGTTTCCTGTGCTTCCTTTGACATGCCCCTACTATGAAAAGCCGGCATGACAGTTATGCGACACTCCCGTGACATTCCCTTTACCCGTTAACCGAACCGAATCGGAGACGATATGCAAACGCGAAAGCTTGGAAAGACCGATCTCGACGTTACCCTGATTTGTCTGGGCACAATGACCTGGGGGGAGCAGAACACCGAAAAGGAAGCATTTGAACAGCTGGATTACGCAATCAGCGAGGGCATTAACTTTATTGATGCCGCAGAGATGTACCCGGTGCCGCCTCGCGCCGAAACCCAGGGGCTTACCGAAACCTATCTGGGAAACTGGCTGGCCAGCAGGGGCAACCGCAACGACCTGGTAATTGCGTCGAAAGTGGCGGGGCCGGGCAACGGACTGAAGTACCTGCGCAATGGTCCGCGCCTGACCCGCGATCACATACTGGAGGCCTGCGACGCCAGCCTGAAACGCCTGCAGACCGACTACATTGATCTGTACCAGGTGCACTGGCCGGATCGCAGCACGAACTTTTTCGGCAAGCTCGGTTACGAGCACAACCCGGAAGAGGCGTTCACGCCCATCGAGGAAACACTTGAGGCGCTGGATGAACTGGTGCGGGCCGGCAAGGTCAGGCACATCGGGCTGTCCAATGAAACGCCGTGGGGCACTATGGAGTACCTTCGTCTGGCCGGAGAGAAGGGCTGGCCCAGGGTGGCCAGTATTCAGAATCCCTATAACCTCCTGAATCGTTCATTTGAGGTGGGGATGGCAGAGATAGCCCACCGGGAGCAGACCGGTTTGCTGGCCTATTCGCCGTTGGCGTTCGGCATGCTGTCTGGCAAGTATCTGGGAGGAAAGTGGCCGGAAAAAGCCAGGATGACCCTGTACGAGCGTTTCAGCCGCTACACCGGCAGTCGTGGCATGGATGCCACCCAGGCCTATGTTGAGCTGGCTCGGCAGAACGGATTGTCTCCGGTCCAGATGGCGCTGGCTTACGTGAACAGCCGCAGCTTTGTGACCAGCAATATCATCGGAGCAACATCCATGGAGCAGCTGCGGGAAAACATAGGGTCCGCAAAGGTCACCCTGAGCCCGGAGGTACTGGAAGCGATAGAGGCCATTCACCAGGAATTCACCTACCCCTGTCCCTGAGCCCGCCGGCTTTGTTGGCTTGAACCCCCGGCTGAGAGGCGCTGGCCGGGGGTGCTGTTACACTCTGAAATAATGGGGATCATAAGTTGACAAAAACATGCTGATCCCGTGACAAAAAGTCGGCGCCTTTGTGTGCAGATTCACATCTTTCCAGCCCTTAATCATTAGACTTAAGCCTAAGGTATCCGTAGACTCCCGCGTCGGAAAAAAGGTCTCAGGCAGTGTCATGATTATTCGAATCTTTGTTGCGTTACTCGCTCTCAATCTTGTTGCTTTCGTCGTTCGCGCCGAAGCATCCGAGCGCGTCTTCGACCAGGTCGAAAGCAAGACAGCGAGCGAGCAGATTTTCGAAATCCAGGAGCGGGTTTCCGGTGATTTTGACGAGGACAGCTCCGATGCGTTCGCCGAAATCGGTTCCCGCCTGCTGAGCCTTACCTTCACCCGTTCGAAGCACTCCGGCAAGCATTATGCGTCAGATCCGGCCCAGGCCGACCATGGCATTGCGCTCCTGAACGAGGGTGCCTGCCTGAACCTGAAGTGGAACTTCTGAACCCCGCAAATTCCCGCACCCGGTAGTATCATCAAACCCCAGAATCATGATCTGGCGCATTGTCTGTGCCCGATGCTCGTGTGATCATCCGCGTTAGATTAGCCAATAAGGAGCTTGGTAATGGCGGGTGATAGAGGGCAGTTATCAAATGATGTGAACGCCTGTGTTGACGAGGTGATTCGCCGGGTTGGCAAGGAGATTACTCTCGGTTTGCCGCTCGGGCTCGGAAAACCGGTTCGCTTTGTTAATGCGCTATACCAGCGGGCGAAAGACGATCCGGAGATTCGCCTGCACATTGTGACAGCACTGTCGCTTTTGGCGCCAAAGGGTGGTTCCTCACTGGAAAAGCGTTTCATGGGGCCTTTTGTTGAGCGCCTCTATGGCCGGATTCCTGAACTGGCCTATGCCAGGGATGTATCGGCAAACCGTCTTCCTGAGAATGTTCAGGTCTCGGAGTTCTTCTTCAAAGCCGGCAGTTACCTGAACAATCGTTCCCAGCAGCGGCATTACGTGTGTACCAACTATACCCATGCTGTTCGCGATTTGATGGCGGTGGGTGTCAATGTCGTCGCCCAGATGGTGTCGCCGGGCGAGGCCCATGGGCAGCCCGGCCAGGTCAGTCTGAGCTGCAACCCGGATCTGACGCTGGACCTGATTCCCCTGCTCCGAGAGCGCGAGGCGGCTGGCACGCCGGTGGCGCTGGTGGCCGAGATGAACCAGAACCTTCCCTGGTTTGGCCATCATGCGGCGATTGAAGCAGACCGGTTCGATGTCTTGCTTGATCAGCCTTCGGGAGACTATCCGCTGTTCTCAGCGCCCCAGATGTCGGTCAGCCCGGAAGACCACCTGATCGGATTCTACGCCAGTACCCTCCTGAAGGACGGCGGTACGCTCCAGGTTGGCATCGGCTCACTGGGCGCGGCTCTGGTCCACAGCGCCATTCTCAGACACAGTCACAATAAGGCCTGGCGGCAGGTGTTTGACCATCTCCAGGTTGATCAGCATTTCCCCGTCGTTCGCGAGGACGGTGGCACCGGCCCCTTCGAGGAGGGGCTTTATGGCTGTAGTGAAATGATGGTGGATGGTTTCCTGTACCTGATGCAGGAAGGCATCCTTACCCGTGAGGTATACGATCACGCCGGTCTGCAGACATTGATCAATCGCGGTGATATTCCCAGCGAGGTGTCTCTCGCCACCGTCGATGTGCTGCGCCGCGAAAAGCTGATTGATAGCCCGTTGCGGGCAAAGGATGTTCATTGGCTGGTCCAGCACGGCATCTTTAAAGAAGCTGTCGAGTTCAAGGGCGGCCGGTTGCGTATTGGTGATCAGTCGGTCGAGGGTGATCTGGACAATCCGGAGGCCCGGCAGGCCATCGAAACTCTCATCCTCGGGGAACGGCTAACTGGCGGTATCGCCATGCACGGTGGTTTTTACGTTGGTCCCGAGCAGTTTTATCAGTACCTCAGGGAAATGACCGACGAGCAGCGTGCAAAAATCTGCATGACCAGCGTGAACTTCATCAACCACCTGTATGACCACCGGTTCGGAGACCAGAAGTTGAAAGCGGCGCAGCGCGTTCATGGCCGGTTCATCAATTCGGCCATGATGTACACCCTCAACGGTGCCGGCGTATCGGATGGTCTTGAGGATGGTCGTGTGGTTAGTGGCGTCGGTGGCCAGTACAACTTCGTTGCCATGGCTCACGAGCTGCCGGGCGCACGTTCGATCCTGTCGCTGCGCAGCACCCGATCATCCCAGGGCAAGGTACTGTCCAATATCGTGTTCAATTATGGTCATTGCACCATACCCCGCCATCTGCGGGACATCGTCATTACCGAGTACGGGATTGCCGATCTGAGAGGCCAGTCCGACGAGCAGGTCTTCCTGAGGCTGATCCGCATTGCAGACTCCCGGTTCCAGCAGGAGCTTCTGAAAAAAGCCCAGAAGGCGGGCAAAGTGGATCCTGCGTTCAAGCTGCCTGCCGACTGGTGTAACAATACCCCGCAAGCCATCCGTCGTGCCGTTGCGGCAGCGGGAGATGCTGGCCTGTTCCCGCCGTTCCCGTTTGGCAGGGACTTTACCGATGAGGAGCTGACGTTGGGGAAAGCCCTTAAGGGGCTCAAGGCCGCAACGGCCACTCGCCGTGGTAAACTGTCGACTCTGTTACAGGCCCTCCGGGCCCGGGATGACGAAGGCCGTTACGGGTCCCTGCTTGAGCGCATGGGTCTGCGTAACCCTTCAGGCTTGCGGGACAAGCTGGATCAGCGACTGGTTATTCATGGCCTGCAACAGCTCGAAACACCACCGGATACAGGAAACTCGAAAACCTGATGACAGCTTCACAAGCAAGACCCGACGTTTTTACCGTTCACTATGTTTTGAAGAACAAGATCGGCGAGCTGGTTGATACTTCCGAAGGCAGTGAGCCCCTGCACTTTGTCTATGGCAGCCCCGAGATTATTGAAGGGATCCAGCAGGCGGTGAAAGACCGCAACGTGGGCGATTGCCTCGAGGTAACGGTACCGCCGGCCATGGCGTACGGTGAGCACAAGCCCGAGCTGGTGCGCAAGGTGCCACGTTCACTGTTCGAAGGTATCGAGAACCTGCAGATTGGCATGAAGTTCCAGACCAACACGGGCGATGAAGCGCAGATCGTGCAGGTTGTCGGGATTGATGGCAACCTGGTTAAGGTGGACGCCAATCACCCATTGGCGGGCTTTACCCTGTACTTTGATCTGGAGATCGTTGGCCGCCGTGAAGCGACGGAAGATGAGGTAGCCCAGGGTCGTCCCCTGTTCTGAGGCACTCGGTTGCCGGTCTGTCGTATTCACCACGGTATATTCGGGTCAGTCCTTCCAGAACGGTCTCTCTCAGGCTGGCGGCGAACTCTCCGGCCGGGATCTTTTCCGACGGGTGCACAGGTTCGTGGAAGACTACGTCGACCCGGGCAGAAGGCTTGGCTAGCATCCGCAACAAATGGTGGTGGAACTCATCATCACCAATGAAGGGAGCCAGATGGTCGGGTCGGCCTTCCCGGCGATAGGCAATGGTGATCGGCTGTACCGGCGTTCTGCTCTCTGGACCGGCCTTGAGCAACAGGCCATGGAACGGCAATACCGTCAGACCTGCGCTGGTGGTTCCTTCCGGGTATATCAGGACACTGTCCCCGGCCCGCAAATTCCCGATGACCTGGTCCCGAACCCGACGGGCCTGACCACCGCCGCGTCGAATGAAGAGCGTGCCGGCTTGTCGTGCCAGCCAGCCTATCACCGGCCACTGGCCGACCTCGGCTTTTGACAGAAACCGGATCGGTGCCAGGCTTCCCAGAATCGGAATATCTGACCAACTGATGTGGTTGCTGACGAACAGAACGGTATCGTCGGAAGGTGAGCCGTGCTGGCGTATAGTCAGTCCCAGGCACCGACAGGCCCAGCGGAAACAGAATCTGGCCCAGGGTGTCCGGTCGATAGCATTGCGGGTAACAATTTCAGTGATCCGCAAAGCGGCGGCCAACATTGTGGTGGCTGCAAGGAAGGCTATAAAGGCAGTGATCCGAACGCAGAGTCTCAGCCAGCTCATATCCCAGATCCCCGTCTTCAGGATGCCGAGCGCATGAAGTGCCGGCTGTAGCGGCCGGCCAGTTTACTGACCTCCAGCACAACCAACAGGTCGGCACAGCGAAAATCCGGATCCCAGCAGGGCTCACCGCAGACACGGGCACCAAGACGCATGTAGGCTCGGATCAGCGCGGGAACGTCCACCGGTCGATCGCTGTCCCGGGTGTGGGTCAGATGTGGCATCGCACGGAGTGGTTTTACCAGAAACGCCGGATCGGCCAGGTACTCGTTCTGGAGGTGACGGGCGATGCGCCAGGCTTTCAGGCCTCCGTCAGACATGCCGATGCTCGCGCAGCCAATCATGTAGTCAACACCGCGCTCAACCAGATATTCGGCCACTGCCGACCAGAGCAGGCTGATGGTCGCGCCATTGCGATAATCCGGGTGAACACAAGTGCGCCCCAGCTCGGCTATGGTGCCAGGGAGTCTCTCGAGGGCGCTCAGGTCGAACTCCCCGGCCGAATAAAAGCCGCCAACATCTCTGGTGTCGTTCTGGTGCAGGATGCGTGTGGTCGCTACCAGTTCGCCCGAATCGAGGTCGGTAACGATCAGGTGGTCACACACTGCATCGAACTCGTCAGCGTCGATGCCGGGCGTCTGTGCGCCCAGGTCGCTGCCGTATTCCTCCGAAAATACCCGGTAACGCAGCCGCTGGGCCGCTTCGACATGTCTGGGGCACCGGGTCATGTCGGTTTTCAGGCGACGGGCGCTGCGGCGGGCTTTCGCGGTTTGTGTGGTCATGGCGTCGTCTCTTTTGTTTCCATTTCCCGACAAGCCTATGAAGCCGGTATGACACATCGGTGACCACCAGGTGACGTGTCTGTGACATCGGGGTCCGATTGGTGTTTACGGGAGCTCTGTCACAGGGTGTAACGAAGCAGCGGTTCCATGTATATTTCTGAATAGCATGTATAATTGCTGTTACAGCAGGTTGCATGTATCGTCAGGTACACAGAATGACCTGAAACCGGAATAACAAAACCAGAGATGGATGGCGTGGAACAGACAAACGAAAGTTGGCGAATTCTGATTGTCGAGGACGACGAGCGGTTGGCGGAGTTAACCCGCGAATACCTTGAAAGCAACGGGTTGACCGTCTCCCTGGAAACTCATGGTGGTGCCGCGGTAGAGCGGATCCGTAACGAGCAGCCGGATCTGGTGGTTCTGGATCTTATGTTGCCTGGCGAGGATGGGCTCTCCATTTGCCGTCGGGTGCGCCCCTTCTTTTCCGGTCCGATCATCATGTTGACTGCCCGAACCGACGATCTGGACCAGGTCCTGGGTCTGGAAATGGGTGCCGATGACTATATTGGCAAACCGGTCAAACCCCGGGTGCTGCTGGCACGTATTCGCGCCATGCTGCGTCGGGTGACCGAAAACGGCTCGGGGTCGGCAGACGAGGCAGGGGGCGAAGAACCGGTGCGCCTCCAGTTCAATGATCTGGTTGTCGACCGCTCCATGCGGGAGGCCTGGCTGAGTGAAGAAAGCATCGATCTGACCAGCGCCGAATTTGATTTGCTCTGGTTGCTCGCCAGCAACGCGGGCCGCGTGCTTAGCCGGGAAGAAATCTTCACCGCCTTGCGTGGTATTGAATACGATGGTCAGGATCGATCCATTGATGTTCGTGTTTCTCGGATTCGACCCAAGATTGGCGACGACCCCATCCATCCGCGACGCATCAAGACCGTCCGTAGTAAAGGCTACCTGTTTGTAAAGGAAGCCTGACGATTCAGTCTCTGGAGCCGGTGTGCCATTCGCCCGCACACCGGTGTTCCATGCCAGGGTTGGTATCATGCCCCTGAAGTTCTTCCTCAAGCTTTATGCCCGCCTTGCCGGCCTGACCGCACTGGTTGTTTTTTTGTGTGTCCTGCTGTTCACCGGGATCAACTCGGTGCGCTCCCAATTCTGGCATGAACGCTTCCCCGAGCCACTGATGCGCTGGCTGGCTGCGGCCCCGGCACCATTACAGCAATACCACTGGCTGAGTTCGATGGTTGATCTTCGCATGGGAGCTGCTTCCCGTTTCAACCTGTCACCGGTGGCTCTGGAGCGACTTGGCTACGGCCAGGTGGTTGGCATCGACAGTGACGTAGGGTATCGGGTTCTGGTAACCGGACTGACCGGAGAAATCCTGCAGCTGCGTCTGAACGAGCCCTATCGGGATGTGTCAGAAACCATTGGGTTGATATTCCGGTGGCATCTTGATTCAGCCTCTGCGGATGACCGTCTCAATGTTGCCGCGCAAATGGCCCGGTCTCTCAATGTCGAAGTGCAGCCCCTGGACGACGCCGACCTGCTGCCGGACTCTGACGTTCTGGACCAGGTCGCCGAGCGGGGCCTCGCCTTCTACACCGACGAATCAGACGGTTGCGGACGGGTGATCGTTCAGCTATCCGACGGTGAGTTGTATCGGATTGACATGCCCGCCGGGTTTGATCCCTGGGCCTGGCCGGTTGTTCTGCTGCTGGTCCTGGTGCTTGGCGGGGTTTTGGCCGTTGCCGTTTTCCTCGCGCTCCGGGAAGTGGACAGTAATCTCAGAACCGTTGAGTCGGTAGCGGTTCGAATCGCACGTGGAGAAATGAGCGCCCGGGTCCAGGCGGGCGAGGGAACGCTGGTAACCCGTCTGGCCTCGTCATTCAACGGTATGGCCGAACACATACAGCGCCTGGTGCAGGTGCAGCGGGAAATGATTCACGCGGTTTCGCACGAATTGCGCACTCCCGTGGCCCGTATCCGTTTTGGCGTCCAGATGATTGAGGACTGCCAGGACGAGGCTGCCCTGCAAAGGCAACTGGACGGTATTGATGGCGATATCCAGGAACTGGACGAGCTGATTGATGAGATCCTGACCTATGCGCGGCTGGAGCAGGGCGGCCCGGTTTTCTCGCTGCAGGAAACCTCGGTAACCGACATTGTCCGCCAGGTGGTCTCTGAGCAGCAGATGGTTCGGCCCGATCTGAGTATCGAAGGCAATATTGATGAGGCCTCGGAACGTTGGGCGTTGTCGGATATTGAGCCTCGCTACCTGCATCGGGCAATTCAGAATCTGGTAGGCAACGCAGGACGCTACGCGGCTGGCAAGGTGCTGGTCTGCTGTCATTTCGATGAGGACAACTGTCGCGTTGACGTTGAAGACGATGGCCCCGGCATTCCAGAGGAAGACTGGGAGAAAGTGTTTACTGCGTTTGCCCGACTGGACGACAGCCGTACCCGAACCTCCGGCGGCTACGGCCTGGGTTTGTCTATTGTTCGCCGGATTCTCTACTGGCACGGAGGGCACGCCTTCGTCAGCAGGAGCGACACGCTTGGCGGTGCAAAATTCAGCCTGGTTTGGCCCAGAAAAAAACCGGTGGACTCCATTGTGTGAGCCAGACCCCATCGCCTCACCTGATGTAACAAAGCAGCTACACAAGCACTACTGAAGTTTTTGGCTGGCCGGTCAATACTTCGAGGCGTAAGGGATGACTTTTGAGGTTGTAGTTCTTACGAACTTTCCTTGTTTCATTCGTCATTTGAGGGCCGGTTTTCTGGCCCTTTTTTTATGCCTGCTTCCAAATTCCATATCGGTCACCCTTTCCCGTCTGCTCTGCTGTTAGAATTCCGGGAAACAAAAGGAGGCCGTTCATGACCCGTTATCTGCTTGCCATCGACCAGGGCACAACCAGTTCCCGTGCTATTGTTTTTGATCAAACGGGCAACAGCGTTGCAACCGATCAGCAGGAATTTCACCAGTATTTCCCGAAAGATGGCTGGGTGGAGCACGATGCACGGGAAATCTGGGACAGCACTCTGGGGGTGTGTCGCGGCGCGCTCGACAAAGCAGGCATTGACGCCTCGGAGCTGGCGGGTATTGGTATCACCAACCAGCGGGAAACCACGGTGATCTGGGACCGGGCAACGGGTGAGCCGATATACCACGCCATTGTCTGGCAGGACCGTCGAACCGCGTCCTGGTGTACCAAGCTGAAATCCGACGGCCATGAAGACACGGTTGTTGAACGAACCGGGCTGTTGATTGATCCCTACTTTTCGGCCACCAAGATAGCCTGGATTCTCGATAACGTGGAGGGCGCCCGCGCCCGGGCCGAATCTGGTGCGCTGGCTTTTGGAACGGTGGACAGCTGGCTGCTCTGGAACCTGACGAACGGCAAATCCCACTGCACCGATGCCACCAATGCCTCGAGAACGGCTCTTTTCAATATTCACAAGCAGGACTGGGACGACGATCTTCTGGCCCTGTTTCGCGTGCCGCGGGCCTTGCTGCCGGAAGTACTCGATAGCGCCGCAGACTATGGCACCGCCGAAGCACAGTGGTTGGGCGCGCCAGTCATGATTGCCGGCATTGCAGGGGATCAGCACGCGGCTCTCGTGGGGCAGGCCTGCTTTTACCCGGGCATGGCCAAGAGCACTTACGGCACCGGCTGTTTTCTCATGCTCAATACGGGCGATAAGGCCGTTCGGTCCGAGAACCGGTTGCTGACCACCATGGCCTATCGGCTAAACGGCAAGCCCTGTTACGCGGTAGAAGGGAGTATTTTTGTTGCCGGTGCTGCCATGCAGTGGTTGAGGGATGGGCTCAAGCTGATTGCCCACGCCAATGAATCTTCCGCCCACGCGGAGGCGGTCGGAGTCGACAATCCGGTTTACCTGGTTCCGGCGTTTACCGGCCTGGGAGCCCCGCATTGGGATCCTCATGCTCGCGGCGCCATCATGGGCCTGACGCGGGATACGGGCATTGGCGAGATCGTTACCGCCGGCCTGCAGTCGGTGTGCTATCAGACCAAGGATCTGGTGCGGGCGATACAGAACGACGGCGCCCGACTTGAATCGCTGCGAGTGGATGGCGGTATGGTGGTGAACGACTGGGTGATGCAGTTCCTGGCCGACATACTGAACGTCACCGTTGACCGGCCCCGGGTTACAGAGACAACCGCTCTCGGGGCTGCCTACCTTGCGGGACTGCAGACAGGTATTTTTGACAATCTTGAGCAGATCTCCGCGCTCTGGGAATGTGAGCGGCAGTTCCACCCGGAAATGCGCCCGGCTTTGCGAGAATCTCTCTACGCTGGCTGGCTGGATTCTGTCGAGCGCGTCTGCAACAACTGAATCTCTAAATCAGGTGGTGCGTTCGAAAGCAATCAGGTGATCCGCCTCGACACGCACCGGCACATGCTCACCCAGGTTGAAATCCAGGTGACTGCGGAACAGGGCTTCGAACTCAGTATCTTCGGAACACCGGAAACGGTAGAGCGTGGAAGTGCCGGCAAAGGTTTTCTCAACCACCTTGGGCTGCAGATCCGAGTCGGGGTCATGAACGATGTCATCGGGCCGGATCAGAACGTCTACCAGGGTGCCGGGTTCCCATTTGTAGGCCCGGTTGCCGTGGATCACGCCTAGCTCGGATTCAATAGTATCCGGCCCCAGGGCGGTGCCGGGGACGAACCCGCCCTGACCCACGAAGCTGGCAACGAAACGATTTGCCGGTTCATGGTAGAGGTTGTAGGGCACGTCCCACTGCTGGATCCTGCCGTCCCGCAACACAGCGACCTGATCGCACATGGCGAAGGCTTCCTGCTGATCGTGGGTAACCAGAATGGCGCTGATGCCCAGCGTCTTAAGGATTTCGCGAACATCCAGGCTCAGCCGACGGCGCAGATCTGCGTCCAGATTGGAAAACGGCTCATCCAGCAAAATCAGGGTGGGCTCGGGTGCCAGGGCGCGGGCCAGGGCAACCCGCTGCTGCTGGCCGCCAGACAGTTCATGGGGGTAGTTGTCGGCCAGATCCTGCAGGTGCACGACATTCAGGAGTTCCATGACCTTCTGCCGTTTCTCGGCCTTGTTCAGATTCCGCAGACCGAACCCCACGTTGTCAGCGATAGTCAGGTGCGGAAACAGGGCGTAATCCTGGAACACCATGCCAATCCGACGCTTTTCCGGGGGCAGGGTGCGTCCGGGCAGGCTGATGGCCTGGGATTGCAGCGAAATCTCGCCACCACTCAGTGGAAGAAAGCCGGCGAGGGCGCGCAGTATGGTACTTTTGCCGCAGCCGCTCGGGCCGAGCAGGCAGCCGATGTCGCCATGGCTCAGGGCAAAGCTGACATCTTTGACCACAGAATCCCCGCCGTAGCCACAGGACAGGTTATTGACCTCGAGCAGCCAGTCTGCCGGCGATTGTGCGGTTGTGCTCATGGAATCAGTCCAGCCGGTTCAGGATGAGAAATTCGAGCAGTGCCTTCTGGGCGTGCAGGCGGTTCTCTGCCTCGTCCCAGACCACGGAGGCAGGATGTTCCATCATGTCCGCCGATATTTCCTCGCCACGGTGAGCCGGGAGGCAATGCATGAAGAGCGCATCCTTATCGGCCACTGAGAGCAGCCCGGGATTGATCTGATAGCCACTGAACGCCCTTTCACGGGCCTTCTGCTCGTCTTCCTGACCCATGGAAGCCCAGACGTCGGTCACCAGAAGCTGGGCGTTTCGGGCTGCCTCGGCCGGCTCCCGGAACACCTTGACCCGGTCTTCGTGGCCCTTGAGCATTGATTCTGCCGGCTCGTAGCCCTCAGGACAGGCGATGTTCAGGTTGAAATTGAACTGGGCAGCGGCATTGATGTAGGAGTGGCACATGTTGTTGCCATCGCCGATCCAGGCAACGGTAGCGCCGCGAATACTGCCGCGGTGTTCCCGGAATGTTTGCATATCGGCCAGTAATTGGCAGGGGTGAAAGTCATCGGTCAGCGCATTGATCACCGGCACTCGTGATGCAGCCGCGAAGCGCTCCACGGTTTCATGGGCAAAGGTGCGGATCATCACCGCATCAACCATGCTGGAGATAACGATAGCGGAGTCTTCTATTGGCTCGCCGCGGCCAAGCTGGGTATCCCGTGGCGACAGGAACATTGCGGAGCCGCCGAGCTGCGTCATGCCGGCTTCAAAAGAAACCCGGGTTCGCGTTGATGATTTTTCGAAGATCATCGCAAGGACACGGTTCTTGAGGGAGTCCCGAACCTTCCCTTGCCGCCACTCGTTGCGCAATGCTGTGGCATGATCAACCAGGCTTTCCAGCTCGTTGGTTGTCATGTCATTCAATGTCAGAAAATGTCGTGCCGCCATGCAATGGCCCTTATCTCACCGAACCCCGCTGCTGGCGGGATTGCCTGAACGTTGGCTGAAAAAATGGGGCATCAAGTCTAGCCCTTCGGAGCAGGTATGACAACGCTGTGGCCGGGCTGGAACTGCCGGTGTTGCTCGAGGTCAAATCAAGGTGTTTGGTGAGGTGTTCGGCACCCGTGTACAATAGCGTCAAGAAAATTGCCGTGTGGCAAGACTGTTCCAATAGAGGTGAATGTTCATGGATATCAATGAAACCATTAAGAGCCAGCTTGAAGAGAATCCGATCATCCTGTACATGAAGGGCAGCCCACAGGCACCCCAGTGTGGCTTCTCGGCCAAAACCGTGCAGGCTGTAATGGCCTGCGGCGAACGCTTTGCCTTCGTCAATATCCTGGATAACCAGGAGCTTCGTGAAGCCCTGAAGGTTTACTCCAGCTGGCCCACGTATCCCCAGCTGTACATCAACGGCGAACTCGTTGGCGGATGTGACATTGTTCTCGAAATGTCCGAGAGCGGTGAGCTGGCAAAACTAGTCAAAGAGGCGGCGAAGCAGGCAGAAGCCTGATCACTGCCGTTCAGAGCCGTTTCGGGGTGAACAACAGTTCCACCTCGAAGCGGTTCGCGCTCCCGCCATCCTTCGGTGGCTGGGGGTAGGGACTAGCCGCCAGCGCAGCCCGATATGCAGCTTCATCTATTGGCTTGATTCCTGTTGATTTCAACACCCTTGCCCGGGTCAGGGCGCCATTTCCCAGCAACTGCAGTTCCACTTCCATAGCGACCGTGTCAGTGAGGCTCCTCATGGCCGGCACTCTCAGTTCTTCAAGTTGATGGGCCAGATGGACGGCCAGTTTGACCACATAGGGGTCGAGCTCGCCCGGTGACTCCGTAACCCTCGTAATGCTCTCCTCCGTTTTTTCTGGGAACTGTTCGGGTTCTTCTCCGGCAGCAGAGTTGACGCTTGACTGTGCGGCTGCGCTGCGGGGCGCGCTGGTATTCGTTGCCTTTGTCGGGGCGGGGGTTTGCGGCTCGCGGGACGTCACAACCTCCGGTTTGGAGAGGGGTTCCGGCTCAGGAGGATCAATCTCAAACGGCGTTACCCGTGTTGCATCGCGATGAGGACTGGAGTCAGCTGACGGATCGGCAACCGTTCTGTGAGTGCCCGGGGCTACCAGCTCGAACCGTACACTCTCTTTGTGCGTGGCCGTTGGTTCTTCCTTGGGCGAGGGGATGCCTGAAAGCAGGAGTGTGTGTAGGAGAAGCGCCAGAGACAAGGCAAGCCCAAGCCGGTAGGCAGCCGGCAGGGCATTGGGACTGCTTTTTTCAGGCATTGGCGTCAGGCGGTCTTGCTCCGGAGGGTGCCGACAACCGCATCCAGGGCCCGATCAATCAATGCGCCCTGCTCAAGCAGCGTCAGCCGGCCACGGCGCATTTCATGGGCCAGTTCAACCCGGGTTTTCTCAATCACTTTCAGCCCCATCCGGTTCACAAAGACAAAGCAATCTGCTTCGTCAATGATAGCGGACAGCTTGCAGCGGAAGTTTGCACCATTGACCAGTCGAAACTCGACCCAGTTACCAATCTCGATACCGTCAATCTGGGCAACGTATTCTGAGATTGCAGCGTCTTCCAGTTCCTGCTGGCGTTCAACGGCCGTCTGGTGAACGGTCGCGATTTCCTCTTCCGCCGGCTCTTCAGGAGAATCCTGTAGTGCTTCGATGGCCGCATTGGTGCGGAATGCCTCTGCCAGCTGATGCTTGAGCTGGCCCATCATTTCATCGAGTCTCGATGAGTTATAGGAGACCTCCTCCAGCCCTGACCGCAGTGATTTCAGCAGGCCAGGCACGACCCGCACCCACTGGTCTCTTTCGTCATCTTCCTGGTGGGGGTGAAGACACCAGATCAGATCATCGACGACCTTCACCGTGGCATTCCACCGATGCTCCACGTCATCCCTGAGATAGGCAAGAAACATCACGCGGCTCCAGCCATTCATCAGAATGTCATGGATGGACTCCGGCAGTTTGTAACGGGACACCTTCTGTTTAAGAAGATTGTCGACGGTTTGTTGAGCCGTCTGGGACTTGATCCGACCCCGCTCGGATTCACGGGTTCTCTGCTCAACCAGAGACGCCTTTCGGTTCTCCCGTTCAAGGAACTGTTCGAATTCCTGATTGAGGGTTTCAAAAAGCGAAACATCACCGTCAAATTCGTTGAGAATCCTTTGCACAATGTTGTGAATCTGTCCGTAGAGTTTGTCCTTGGTTTTCTCGTCGCTGCTACTCCAGCCGATGCCTGCTCTCGCCAGGGAGTTCAAGAGACGTCTGGCCGGGTGCGTAGCCTGGCTGAAGAAACTCTTGTCCCGAATAACCACTTTCAGGATCGGAATCTGTAGCCGGCTGATCAACACCTGAACCGGAGCTGACAGGTTGTAGTCGTCGAGAATGAATTCGAACAGCATGGAAACCAGGTTAATGAGGTCTTCATCGACCTCGTTAAGCGCCGGTTTTCGACCATCTCCGGTATCGGTCTGGGAAAGGAGCTGTTGTACCAGCTGACGGAGATCAATGCTGACAGGTTCGCCGGCGCTCAGGTTGCCCTGGTCCTGCCGGGGGGCTGAAAGCGGCAATGAATTTAGAAGGCTTGCCAGCTCGGAGTCACCCACGACCCGGACATTCGGGTCCGAGGCGCGGGGAGGCATGCCCGCATTGGCCCTTTGCAGCGCCAGCATCTGCCGGATCTGTTCGAAAACCGCGCTGCTGCTAGCGGCCTGGCCGGCCCGTTCTGCCGCGGAAGCGTCCGGCGCGCTTTCCTGTTTTGGCGCCTCTGCCGACTGCGGACTGGAGGCCTCATGCTGCTGACCGGCTTTGCCGTGATAACGGAAGTTCGGAATGATGCCGGCCTGGATCAGTATGCGGTTGGCTTCGTCCAGCAGCATGCCGAGGTTGGACACAACATAGCGGTCAAACTGCTTGAGCAGGATCAGGCGCTCACGAATCTGGATCTCAAGGGCCTGTATTGCCTCTGTGAACGCACTGCACAGGTGTTCCGGTGCCATCGGATTGACCGGTGATTCGTCGGTGGCTTCCGGGTACACCTGACTGAAACGGGTCTGGAGTTGCAGCAGTGGGCCCTGGAAGTGCGCCTTTGCCTTGGTGATCATGGCGTTGAGGGCAACCTGCTCCTCAAGGTCGTCATTGCCGACCAGAGCAAGCGTGTCGGCGCTGGCCTGCTTGCTCAGTTGTTCTTCCTGAAGCGGTCCGGTGTGAGGGGGGGTGGCAAAATATTGGGCAACGGTGTTCTGGAAATGCCGCTCGACACCCTTACGCTTGATGCGAATTTCACGCATCGCCTCGAAGTACCGGTTCTGCTCGTTGTTGCTGCGGGCATTATTGGCCAGCTCGAACAGTGAGTCGTCGACGGCGTCGAAGGCGCCCTGCAGCAAATCACCGAGCCCGGCGACAACCGTGTCCCGGATGCGGGTGACCTCCGCAGGAACCGGTCTGTTACTTCCGGCTTCCCGGTGTTCGCGGAGGTAATGTATGCCGGACTGCTTGTTCATGGCAGACTCCTGTTTACGCCTCAACCGGATACATGACCGAGCTTGAAATCCTTGGATTCTCGTTATTGGTTAAATTTACCGCATTTTGCTCAAAGTTAACATGATCAAACGCTAACGTGGGAGCAAATTCAAAAAAACACGAGGTGCCCAACAGGCACCCTCGTGCAGATGACTGACTTGCAAGAGAATTTGCGGTCAGTTGACGTAAACCGGGCCTATGCCCATGCTCCAGATGACGACACTGATGGCGAGCAGGGCAACAAACATAACCAGGCCAACCGTCAGGACTGCAGAAGCGAACATGAACCCCTTGTCCGCCGGGATTCTCATCAGGATCGGTAGCCCTTCATAAAGCAGGTAGACCGCGTAGGCAACCGCCACCAGGCCTGCCAGCATATTCACCCATATGTTCGGATAGGCGGCGATTACGCCAATCAGGAAAATCGGGGTTGCCGTGTACGCCGCCAGAGCAACGCCTCTGGGCGTCCGTTCCACCGCATCATACGTTGCGGCGAAAAAATCAATGAACTTGCCGAGTATAAAAATGCCGGCAAGCATGGCCACGTAGAAGAGTGTGGATAGCTGGAGTGCGCTCGTCACCGACAGCTTGGTGATCTGGCCATCTCCAATTTGCCAGCCTACCTGGGTTGTTCCGATGAAGCCGGCAACCGCCGGGATCAGTGCCAGCAGCAGAATGTGGCCGGCGTACAGTCGTGTGACAGTCTCGGATTCATTGCGGATCGCTTCCCACTCCCGGTCGGGATGGGCGAGCAGGCCAAACGTGTGTGTCAGACTCATGGACGTATTCCTTGTGATTGTTATTGTATCGCACGCTCCTTCAGTGTTGGTGGGGGATCACCGGGGGTCAAGCTGGCGGTTAAATTTTGATCTTTCAAGAACGGAAGGCGCTATAACCGAAGGGTCTATAGCGCCATAGGGAGGAGGTGTCCGGGTTTTACTGTTTCAGTGACAGAGAACGTTTTTTGCGTTTTTTCGGGTGCACAATGGCTGCTTTCACGACATTGTCCTTGATCTGCAGCACTTCTACCCGATGGCCGTCCACTTTCAGGCAGACGTTGGTGTCGGGGATGTTCTCCAGGGTTTCGGTAATCAGGCCGTTAAGGGTTTTGGGGCCATCGGTAGGGAGCTTCCAGCCCAGGGTCTTGTTGATGGTTCGGACGGCGGACGTGCCATCGATAATGAACGTGCCGTTGTCCTGCGGGATGATGTCCGGGCTGGTGGCGGCATAATCCGTCGTAAAGTCACCGACGATCTCTTCAAGTATGTCTTCCAGTGTCGCAAGGCCAAGAACGTCGCCGTATTCATCGACCACAACGCCGAACCGTCGACGACCTTTCTGGAAGTTGATCAGTTGGGTGTTCAGGGGCGTGCTTTCCGGGATGAAATAGGGTTCCTGGCAAAGCTGCATGATCATGGCTTTGTTGATTTCCTCTTGTTGCAGCAGTTTGGAAGCGCTGCGCAGGTGCAGGATGCCCTGAATGTTATTGATGTCGCCCTTGAAGACCGGAAGCCGGGTATGCTGGCTGCTCCGCAGTTGGCGCAGAATGGTGTCGGTGTCGTCGTCCAGGTCGATACCCACTACCTCGTTTCTCGGCACCATGATGTCATTCACGGTCACTTTTTCCAGATCCAGAATGCTGACCAGCATGTCCTTGTGCTTTGCTGGTATAAGTGCGCCGGCCTCATTGACGAGGGTCCTGAGTTCTTCCCGGCTGAGGTGGTCGTTGGCTGCGTCTGCGGCGGAAACGCCCAGCAGTTTCAGTATGCCTCCGGTGAACAGGTTTACCGCCCAGACAATCGGATACAGGATTTTCAGCAGCGGGCCGAGTATGTAACTGGCCGGGAAGGCAATTTTCTCGGGAAACAGTGCTGCAAGGGTTTTCGGAGTGACTTCTGCGAAGATCAGAATCACGATGGTCAGCAGGATGGTGGCAATCGCGATGCCGGCATCGCCCCAGACCCGAATCGCGATAACCGTGGCGATCGAAGAGGCGAAGATGTTCACGAAATTGTTGCCGATCAGGATGACGCCGATCAGCTGGTCGGTTCGTTGCAGCAAGCCCTGGGCGCGCTTGGCACCTTTATGGCCGGTTTTGGCCATATGTTTGAGACGATATCGGTTGAGCGACATCATCCCCGTCTCGGAGCTCGAGAAGAAACCGGAAAGCAGGATCAGTCCGACCAGGAGAATAAACAGCGCGGTAAGCGATGTTTCGTTCAAAAGAGGTGTCCTTATATTGCTGACAAGTAGCGAAAATAGGGTTTCGGCGAGCGTTGTGTCAAGAGAATAACCGGTGCTTCCGGTGTCAGCCGCCGCGCTGGAAGATCAGTTCCAGCACAAACTTGCTGCCGTAGAAGGCCAGCATCAGGAGTGCGCAGCCAGCGAGGGTCCAACGGCTGGCGGTGATGCCCCTCCAGCCTTTTGTGTAACGACCAATCAGGAGCGCCACGAACACAAGCAGAGACAGGATCGAGAACAGGGTCTTGTGGGCGAGGTTCTGGGCAAAGAGATCCTCTATAAAGAGGGCGCCGGTCACAATCGCCAGAATCAGCATGACGACGCCGGCCCAGACCATCTCGAACAGCAGCGACTCCATGGTTTGCAGAGGCGGCAGGTTACGAACCAGCAGGCTGTTGTAATTGTGCTTCAGTTGGCGATTCTGGAAGTAAAGTAAAACCGCCTGGATAGCCGCAAGAGTAAAGAGGCTGTAGGCTGTCACCGAAAGCGCAATATGGGAGAGCATGCCGTAGCTTTGCTCGGACACCAGTCTCGAGGGTCCATGGGTAACCAGGGCGAGAATGATGGTGAGGCCGGCCAGCGGGTAAACGCCGAGAAACAGGCTTTGCACCGGCTTTTTAAGGTTGAGTCCCAATAGAAGGAAGACGATCAGCCAGGAAATAAGCACGGAGCTTTTGAAAAAACTGAAATCGAAGCCGCCGTCGTGATGGACTGTCTGGCCAATGAGAAGTCCGTGGCTGGTCAGGGCGAGAACGCCAATCAGGGTAGTAATGGCAATGTTGCTCTGAACCCGGCCCCTGAAATGCAGGGCCTGCAGCGCGGTACCTACGCTGTAAAGAAAAAGAGAGGTGACCGCGAGAATCAGCGTTCCCATGACTTCCTTATTAACCACTGTTCTGACTGGAGATCGGCGCTGGTTTGCGCCGATTTGACCGGGCTGGTCGTTTCAGGGCGATAGTCTGGTTATAATGTCGCGATTATGCAACTGGAATCAAGGAGTCGTCGCCGGCTCTGCCGATTCACGCACTCAATTTATCCGGGGTACGGAAGAGCAACATGTTTGAGAACCTCCAAGACCGACTTTCCGGCAGTCTGCGCAAGATTTCCGGCCAGGCGCGCCTCACTGATGACAATATAAAGGACACCCTGCGGGAAGTGCGCATGGCGCTGCTGGAGGCGGATGTCGCCCTGCCGGTGGTGAAGGACTTTGTTGAGGGCGTCCGCAAGCGTGCCATTGGCCAGGAGGTGCAGCGCAGTCTGACGCCGGGCCAGGTCTTTGTGAAAGTTGTCCAGCAGGAGCTGGAACGCGTCATGGGCGAGGGTAATGAATCCCTCAATCTGAACGTCCAGCCGCCGGCCGTAGTCATGATGGCGGGTCTGCAGGGTGCAGGTAAGACGACCACGGTCGCCAAACTCTCGCGCTTCCTTAAAGAGCGGCAGAAAAAATCCGTCCTGGTGGTCAGCGCCGACGTCTACCGTCCGGCGGCGATTCGCCAGTTGGAAACCCTCGCTGGCGAAGTGGGTGTCGAGTTCTTCCCGAGCAGTGCCGATCAGGACCCGGTTGATATTGCCGAGGGTGCCATTGCCGCGGCCAGGAAGAAGCACATTGATGTGGTAATTCTTGACACCGCCGGTCGGCTGCACGTCGACGAACAGATGATGGGAGAGATTGGTCGGCTGCATAAAGCGGTCAACCCGGTTGAAACCCTGTTCGTGGTCGATGCCATGACGGGCCAGGATGCCGCCAACACCGCCAAGGCGTTCAACGATGCCCTGCCGCTGACCGGCGTGGTGCTGACCAAAACCGATGGCGATGCCCGTGGCGGTGCGGCCCTGTCTGTTCGTCACATTACCGGTAAGCCGATCAAGTTCCTGGGTGTTGGTGAAAAGTCTGATGCGCTGGAGCCGTTCTATCCGGACCGGGTTGCCTCCCGGATCCTGGGCATGGGCGATGTGCTCTCGCTGATTGAAGAGGCAGAGCGCAAGCTTGATCAGAAGAAGGCCCAGAAGCTCACCAAGAAAATCAAGAAGGGCAAAAGCTTTGATCTGGAGGATTTTCGGGATCAGCTCCAGCAGATGAAGAACATGGGTGGTATCGGTGGTCTGCTCGACAAGTTGCCCGGCATGGGGCAGATGGCCCAGGTGGCGCAGCAACAGGTCAACGACAAGTCCATGGGGCAGATGGAGGCGATTATCTGCTCCATGACGCCAAAAGAGCGGCGTTACCCGGATGTGATCAACAATTCCCGCAAACGCCGTATCGCCACGGGGTCTGGAACCCAGATCCAGGACGTCAATCGTTTGCTGAAGCAGCACAAGCAGATGCAGAAGATGATGAAAAAGTTTGGCAAGAAAGGCGGTATGGCGAATATGATGCGCGGCATGGGCGGCATGATGCCCCCTGGCGGCGGTGGGGGAGGCGGAATGCCCCCGTTTGGCCGTATGTAAAAAGCCTTACATGGAAAACGGGGAAACAACTGGTTTTGCTGTTTTCTTTGGCGCTTTTTTAGCATAGAATAGCGCCCCTTTCGAGTATGGGTCTTCGCGTCAGCTGGTGTTCAGCAGGCGTGAATCGTACAAAGTTCGTTCAACAGAACAGGATATTGGTTAAATGGTAATTATCCGTTTGGCTCGTGGCGGCTCCAAGAAGCGCCCGTTCTACCATCTGACAGTCACCGACAGCCGCAAATCCCGCGACGGTCGTTTCATTGAGCGCGTAGGTTTCTTCAACCCGGTAGCCCGTGGTCAGGAAGAGAGTCTTCGCGTTGATCGTGATCGTGTCAATTTCTGGCTCGGTCAGGGCGCGCAGACCAGCGAGCGCGTTGCACAGCTGCTGAAGGCTGCTGGGTAAGACAGTACTGACACCGGGGTTTATGGCATGACACAGAATTCGCAGGAAACTGTGATCGGCCGGATTACCTCGGTGTTTGGGGTCAAAGGATGGCTTAAAGTCTTTTCCTACACAGACCCCAAGGAAGGAATACTGAACTATCCCGATTGGACTCTTGATCTGGATGGCAAGCGTATTCCGGCCAAGCTTGAGGAAGGTCGCCGCCAAGGGCAGGGGATCGTCGTCAGGCTTAAAGGTATTAACGACCGTGATCTGGCCCGCACGTATTGTGGTGCCGAAGTCAGGGTTTCCACTGCTGAATTGCCGCCGCTTCCCGATGGGGAGTACTACTGGTTTCAGTTGGAAGGTCTTGATGTATTCACGGTGGATGATGAGTGCCTTGGTAAAGTGCACCATCTGATGGAAACCGGATCCAACGATGTTCTGGTGGTGCAGGCAACAGCAGGCTCCATTGATCAACGTGAGCGTCTGATCCCCTATCTGCCGGGCGAAGTGGTGCAGAGTGTTGATCTCGCCGCAAAGCAAATGGTGGTGGACTGGGATCCGGAGTTCTGACGGGTGTGGATTGGCGCAGTCAGTCTGTTCCCGGAGATGTTCGGTGCGGTGACGGATTACGGGATCACAGGGCGAGCGGTTCGGGATGGTCTGCTGACCTTTCGAACCTGGAATCCCCGTGAATTCACCCAGGACCGGCATCGCACGGTAGATGACCGGCCCTATGGTGGCGGCCCGGGCATGCTGATGAAAATTCAGCCCCTGAGGGACGCAATCCATGCGGCACGGGAATCGGCACCCGGAAACCCCTGTGTGGTTTACCTGTCGCCTCAGGGTGAGACGCTGAACCAGTCTGTTGTCGAGTCGCTCGCGGCAGAACAGCAACTGATTCTGGTGGCGGGCCGGTACGAGGGTGTTGATGAGCGCCTGATAGCGACGGAAGTCGATCGGGAAGTGTCACTGGGCGATTTTGTGCTGTCCGGTGGCGAACTGGCAGCGATGGCTGTTATCGATGCGGTTACACGCCTCATCCCCGGAGCGCTGGGTCATGCGCAGTCGGCAGAGCAGGATTCTTTCGCCGACGGTTTGCTGGATTGTCCGCACTACACCCGGCCCGAGGTTTACGAAGGTCAGGCGGTGCCGGATGTTTTATTGGGCGGTCACCATGATCAGATCCGGCGTTGGCGGCTCAAGCAGTCGCTGAGGCGAACCCGGGAGCGACGCCCCGACCTGCTGGAAAAGCGGGTGTTTACGGACGAAGAGCGTGAGCTGCTGGAAGAGATTTTGAACGAACCGGGTGCCTCTGAATAATCAGGGCATTAACAGATTGGGTATCAGGAGCATTACGATGAGCGGCAAGAACAACATCATCAGTCAACTTGAAGCAGAACAGATGACCAAGGAAATCCCCGCGTTTGCGCCGGGTGACACCGTGGTCGTTCAGGTTCGCGTAACCGAGGGTAACCGTGAGCGTCTTCAGGCGTTCGAAGGTGTCGTCATCGGCAAGCGTAACCGTGGCATGAACTCCTCTTTCACCGTGCGTAAGATCTCCTACGGTGTTGGTGTTGAGCGTACTTTCCAGAGCTTCTCCAAGCTGATCGAAAGCATCAGCGTGAAGCGTCGTGGCGATGTTCGCCAAGCCAAGCTTTACTACCTGCGCGACCTGTCTGGCAAGGCGGCTCGTATCAAGGAAAAGCTGGGCTGATCAGCAGTGCGCTGAACAGCAGTCAGAAAAGGGCAGCCGAGGGCTGCCTTTTTTGTGTCTGAGGTTTCGGTATTCTTGGTGTGTTGTGGGATCTGTGCAGTCTGGGAACTTGCCATGAGAGCAGAAGATGAATCGGTGATCGTCAGGTTTGTTGATGCCATCTGGCTGGAGGACGGACTGGGCGAAAAAACCCGGCAGGCTTACCGGAGCGATCTGTTGCGGTTGTCGGAATGGCTCGAAAGTCAGCCTGGCAAGCCGGTGCTCAAGGATGTTCGCAGAACCGACTTGCTGGCGTGGATGTCCAGTGGCCTCTCGCAGGGCGTCAAGAGCTCCACGGCGGCCAGGCGGTTGTCCGGGCTCCGACGGTTTTATCGGTTTCTGCTGCGAGAAGGCCTGATAACTGAAGACCCGACCCTGCGGATTGACAGTCCCAGGCTGCCTCGGCGTCTCCCCGACTCGCTGACCGAGGACGAGGTGGATGCGCTGCTTTCCGAGCCGGACCCCGGAATTGCCATTGAGCTCAGGGACAAGGCCATGCTGGAAATACTCTACGGTTGCGGTCTGCGGGTCTCGGAGCTGACCGAGTTGCGGGTTGATCAGGTAAACCTTCGCCAGGGTGTAGTTCGGATCACCGGCAAGGGTGACAAGGAGAGGTTGGTCCCCCTGGGTGAAGAGGCAGTGGAATGGTTGCTTCAGTATATGAAGGAAGGGCGGCCGGAACTCCTTAAAGGGCGATCCTGCGATGCGCTGTTCCCGGGCAATCGTGCTGCGGCGATGACTCGTCAGACTTTCTGGCATCGTATAAAGCACTACGCGGTTCGAGTGGGTATTCGCAAACACCTGTCGCCTCATACGCTCAGGCATGCCTTTGCCACGCACCTCCTTAACCATGGTGCGGACCTGCGTGTGGTGCAGATGCTGCTGGGCCACTCTGACCTGTCCACAACCCAGATATACACCCATGTGGCTCGTCAGCGATTGCACTCGCTGCACCAGGCTCACCATCCCAGGGGCTAGCAGTGGGGCTGTTCCGCGATTGGGGGGGGTGAACTTTCTTTTTGTGTATTTGTCGCATTGAATTGATTCCCGGCCTGTGCCAATACTGCCCGGGTTGTTTAACTGCTTACTGGAAAAGGTTGTTTGCCAGAATGAATATGAAACATGTGGTTGTGGCGCTTGGGGTTGTCCTGGGTGCCTTTGGCGCGGCCAGCGTCAGTGCCGGTGAAGTGGAAGACCGGATTTCCGAGCGTCTGACCCAGGCCGTTCCCGGCCTTGAGGTGGTGTCGGTAAAAGAATCTGAAGCGAAGGGCCTCTATGAGGTTCAGAGCAACAATGGCGACACTATCTACGCGACCGAGGATGGCCAGTACCTGATGACGGGAGATCTTCTCAAGATTACCGATCAGGGCATTGCCAATGTCACCGAAGCCGCCCGCACGGAGGCCCGTCGCGAAATGATGGCGGACTATGGTAACAAGGGGCTTATAAGCTTCCCGGCCAAAAACGAAAAGGCCGTGGTAAACGTGTTTACTGATATCGATTGCCCTTACTGTCGGAAGCTGCATGACGAGGTGCCGCAGTTGAATGACTATGGCATTACCGTCAATTACTACGCGTTTCCCCGGTCCGGCCCCAATACAGCGTCTTTCAAAAAGTATGAGTCGGTCTGGTGTGCTGATGATCAACAGGCGGCCATGGACGCAGCCAAGGCCGGCCGCTCAGTACCCGACGCAAGTTGCGAAAATCCGGTGGGCGAGCAGTATGAGCTTGGTGGCCGGGTAGGGGTCACAGGGACACCCGCCATTGTTCTGGAAGATGGCAACATGGTTCGTGGCTATGTCCCGGCCCAGCGTCTGGCCGAAGGCCTCGGGCTGCTCTGAAATCCTGGCGCACCTATCGTATGAGGTGCGTTACGCGGTATTTTCGAAGGATCCGATTCAGGGCTTATTCAGTGAGGCCTGAATCGGTATACTATGCCCGCCTAATATAATTCATCAGCACCCCTTCGGGATCAGAGGTGAGAGTTTGAAAGACGTCAGTGTCGGAATCTGCGGATTGGGAACCGTCGGCGGCGGTACCTTTAATGTCTTGACCCGCAACGCCAGGCTGATTGCCGGTCGGGCCGGATGCAATATCCGGATTACCCGGGTTGCCAGTCGCCGGGCTCGCGAGGATATGGACCTCGGCGATGTGCCCTTCAGCACCGACATTTACGACGTGGTGAACGATCCCGACGTGGATATCGTGGTCGAGCTCATCGGTGGTTATGATGCGGCCAAAGAGTTGGTGCTGGCGGCAATCCGCAACGGCAAGCACGTGGTTACCGCGAACAAGGCCCTGATTGCCGTCCACGGCAACGAAATCTTTGAGGCCGCCGAGAAGGCTGGTGTTGTGGTGGCTTACGAGGCGGGTGTAGCCGGCGGTATCCCGGTCATCAAGGCTGTTCGTGAAGGTATGGCGGCAAACCGAATTGACTGGATAGCCGGCATCATCAATGGCACCGGGAACTACATCCTGACCGAAATGCGTGCCGGTCGGGAATTTTCCGAGGTTCTCAAGGAAGCCCAGGATCTTGGGTATGCCGAAGCAGATCCGACCTTTGATGTGGAAGGCATTGATGCTGCCCACAAGCTGACCATACTGGCATCGGCCGGGTTTGGCGTGCCGCTTCAGTTCGAGAAAGGCTTCACCGAAGGCATTTCGAAAATTACGCCCTATGACATTGCTCACGCCGAATTGCTGGGTTATCGCATCAAGCACCTCGGCATTGCCCGTCGCCGCGATGATGGCATCGAGCTGCGTGTGCATCCGACCCTGGTACCCCAGAGTCATCTGATTGCCCAGGTTGATGGTGTTCTGAACGCGGTTCTGGTGGATGGCGATGCCGTTGGCCAGACCATGTATTACGGTCCCGGAGCGGGGGATGAGGCAACCGGGTCGGCTGTTATTGCGGATATCGTGGATGTGGCCCGTGCCGTTTCGACAGAAAGCAAACTTCGCGTGCCCTATCTCGGCTTCTCACCGGAGGCCATGGAAGACCTGGATGTATTGCCCATGGAGGACATCCAGTCTGCCTACTATCTTCGCATTACCGCTCTGGATCGTCCTGGTGTGCTCGCCAAGATTGCCTCCATCCTGAGTGAGCATGGCATCAATATCGAGTCGATCATGCAGAAGGAATCCGAGCTGAAGGACGGACGTATTCCGGTGATCATCCTGACCCACACCGTTCAGGAGCGCCAGATCAACCGTGCGATCGAAGAGTTGGAAGCTCTGTCCGACACCGATGGCCATGTTGTCCGCATCCGCGCTGAAAACTTCAACTGACAGGTACGAACGTGAGATACATCAGTACGCGGGGTGAAGCGCCCGCACTGGGCTTTGAGGATGTTTTGCTGACCGGTCTGGCGACAGACGGCGGCCTCTATGTTCCTGAATCCCTGCCACATTTTGATCTGGAAGAAATCCGGAGCTGGCGCGGGCTTTCGTACAGTGAGCTGGCGTTCAACGTCATGCACCCGTTCGTGGATGACGCTATCCCTGCGGATGATTTCCGCAAGATGCTGGACGAGACTTACTCGGTCTTCGCCCACAAGGCCGTGGCCCCATTGGTTCAACTGGATACCAACGAGTGGGTGATGGAGCTTTTCCGCGGCCCGACGCTGGCGTTCAAGGATTTCGCCCTCCAGCTGTTAGGGCGTCTCCTCGACTATGTTCTGGAAAAGCGCAAGCAGCACGTGGTTATCATGGGAGCGACCTCCGGTGACACCGGCTCGGCTGCCATCGAGGGTTGTCGCCGGTGCGAGCACGTGGATATTTTCATTCTGCACCCCTACCAGCGGGTGTCAGAGGTTCAGCGCCGTCAGATGACCACCGTCCAGGGTGAGAACATCCACAACATTGCGGTGCGTGGCAACTTCGACGACTGCCAGCGCATGGTGAAGGAGAGTTTCGGCAACCAGTCGTTCCTGGGCGGCAAAACCCAGCTGGCAGCCGTCAACTCCATCAACTGGGCCCGGATCATGGCCCAGATCGTCTACTACTTCCATGCCTCCCTGGCACTGGGCGGTCCGGATCGGAGCATGGCGTTTTCCGTGCCCACCGGGAACTTCGGCGATATCTTTGCCGGCTACCTTGCCAAGAAGATGGGGCTGCCAATCTCCCAGCTGGTCATTGCGACCAACCGTAACGATATTCTGCATCGCTTCATGAGTGGCAACAAATACGAGCAGCACCAACTGGAACACACCCTGTCTCCGAGTATGGATATCATGGTATCCAGCAATTTTGAGCGCCTGCTATTTGATCTCCATGGCCGGGACGGGCTGGCGGTGAAAACCCTGTTGGAAAATGCTGCGAAGGGGCCCGTCAGTATCGAGGCCTATCGCTGGAAGCATGCGCGCAAGCTTTTTGACAGCGATGCGGTGGACGACAAGGCCACCTGCGACACCATTCGTGAGATCTACGAGCAGAACGAGTATCTGCTGGATCCTCACACCGCCATCGGCGTCCGTGCAGCGCGCAACTGCCGCCGTGATCAGGCGGTGCCAATGATTACCCTGGGTACTGCACACCCGGCCAAGTTCCCGGATGCCGTGGCAGAATCCGGCGTCAGTGTAGAGCCGCCGCTGCCGGCGCATATGGCCGACCTGTTCGAGCGGGAAGAGCGCTATACCGTATTGGATAACAATATCGACGGTGTGCAGGCATTCATTGCCAAGCACTGGAAAAACGCCTGATCGGGTATGACACCAAAAAAGATCCTGCGTCGCCCCCAGCCCGATACCCTTTCGGACTGGGGGCAAAACCTGCCTCCCTTGCTTCGCCGCCTCTACGCTGCCCGTGGCGTTACCTCTGATGAGCAGCTGAGCTACACCCTGAAGCACCTGGCTTCACCCCTGTCTCTGAGGGGTATTGATCGGGCCGTTGAGCTTCTTGTCGAGGCTATCGATCAGCAACAGCGGGTGCTTGTGCTCGGCGATTTCGACGCCGATGGTGCTACCAGTACAGCCGTTGCCATGCTTGGACTCTCCATGCTGGGTCTGCAGAGTATCGATTTTCGCGTGCCCAGCCGATTTGCCGATGGCTACGGCCTGACGCCGGGTATTATTGAGCGCCTGCGCGACGAGGGTCAGCTCCCGGACCTGATGGTCACCGTTGATAACGGCATATCCGCGGTTGAAGGTGTTCGAGCGGCCAAGGAATTTGGCGTGAAAGTGGTGGTGACCGATCACCACCTGGCCGGCGAAGAGCTTCCGGATGCCGATGCCATCGTCAATCCAAACCAACCGGGTTGTCCTTTCCTGAGCAAGAACGCCGCCGGTGTTGGCGTCATGTTTTACGTGCTCACAGCGTTGCGTAAGCAGCTCCGGGAAACCAATCGCCTGCCTGATCCCGAGCCTAACCTGGGGTGCCTGCTGGACCTCGTGGCGCTCGGTACCGTGGCTGATGTGGTACCTCTGGACCACAACAACCGGATCTTCGTGGAGCAGGGCCTGCGCCGGATACGCCAGGGTGAGGCCCGTCCCGGTATCCTGGCGCTGCTGGAAGTCGCGGGTCGGGACCACACGGCGATCAGCTCAACCGACCTCGGATTTGTGGTTGGTCCTCGCCTGAATGCCGCGGGCCGGCTTGATGACATGAGTATCGGGATTGCCTGCCTGCTGGCAGACAGTCTGGACGAGGCTCGCCGACTGGCCCGGGAATTGGACACCTTCAATCGTGAACGCCGGACCATCGAAAAGGACATGAAAGCCCAGGCCCAGGATCTGCTGTCTTCAATGTCGCTGGATCTGGATGGACTGCCCTGGGGTCTTGCGCTTTTCGATACCGATTGGCACCAGGGCGTTATCGGAATCCTGGCTGCCCGTATCCGTGAGCAGACCCATAGGCCGACCATTGCCTTTGCGCCGGACGAAAACGGCGTAGACATCAAGGGTTCTGCTCGCTCCATTCCCGGGCTTCATATCCGGGATGTGCTTGCCGTGGTCGACTCACGTCATCCAGGGATCATGAAAAAGTTTGGCGGTCACGCGATGGCTGCGGGCATGACCCTCGCCAGGGATGATCTGGATGCCTTTTCCGAGGCCTTCGATCGCGCCGTTCGAGACACCCTCTCGGCCGAGGATCTGGAGGCGGCGATCACAACCGATGGGCCTCTGGGCGCAAATGAACTGTCGTTGGACACCGCTGCGCTGCTCAAGCGGGCCGGCCCATGGGGACAGCATTTCCCGGAGCCACTGTTCGACGGCGAGTTCCGGGTGGTCAGCCAGCGGATAGTCGGCGAAAACCATCTGAAATTGGTGTTGCAACCTATCGAAGGCGGCGGGATCATCGACGGTATTGCCTTCAATACCGGGCCGGAAGTGCCTGATTACACGCGCACCGGTGCTCGAGTGGTTTACAAGCCGGATGCCAATACCTTCCGGGGGCGCACCAATCTCCAGCTTCTGGTGGATTACCTCGAGCCTCTTGCCTGATTCACGGAAACCCGCAGGCTGATTTACAAACCGATTTCCGGTAGAATCCCGCCTCTGTTTTTACTCTCCATTTTCTAGAGCGAGTAAGGGTTTCATGGAAATCAATCCCATTGTGACGAAGATTAAAGAGCTTCGTGAGCGCACTGAAGCGCTCAGGGGGTATCTTTGACTACGATCAGCGTAGTGAACGACTGATCGAAGTTGAGCGCGAACTGGAGCAGCCAAGCGTCTGGGACGACCCGGAGCGGGCACAGGCCCTGGGCAAAGAGCGCGCGGATCTTGAGCTGATCGTCAAGACCATCGACAACCTCACCTCCGGCCTGGAAGACGCCGAGGGCCTGCTGGATATTGCTGCAGAAGAAGAGGACGAGGGCACCGTTGCCGAGATCGAGTCAGATCTTGAGGGTCTTGATAAAGAGCTCGAGAAGCTTGAATTCCGCCGCATGTTCTCCGGCGAAATGGACGCCAACAACGCCTATCTGGACATACAGGCCGGTTCCGGTGGCACCGAAGCCCAGGACTGGGCCAACATGCTTCTGCGCATGTATCTGCGCTGGGCCGAGCGCCGGGGCTTCAAGGCCGAGATAGTCGAGCTGATGGAGGGCGAAGTGGCGGGCATCAAGAGTGCCACCATTCACATCCAGGGCGATTATGCCTATGGCTGGCTGCGTACCGAAACCGGCGTTCACCGTCTGGTGCGTAAGTCACCGTTCGATTCCGGCAACCGTCGGCATACGTCTTTCTCTTCCGTGTTTGTGTCACCGGAAGTGGATGATAGCTTCGAAATTGAAATCAATCCGGCGGATCTTCGGGTGGATGTTTACCGTGCCTCCGGCGCCGGTGGTCAGCACGTTAACCGGACCGAGTCGGCGGTGCGTCTGACGCACAATCCCACCGGTATTGTCGTGGCCTGTCAGGCTGGTCGAAGCCAGCATCAGAACAAGGACCAGGCCATGAAACAGCTCAAGGCGAAGCTGTTTGAGCGTGAGATGCAGGAGCGCAACGCCGAGAAACAGAAAGCCGAGGACGCCAAGGCCGACATCGGTTGGGGCAGCCAGATCCGCTCCTACGTTCTGGACGACAGCCGTATCAAGGACCTGCGCACCAAGGTAGAAACCAGTAATACCCAGTCGGTGCTGGACGGTGACATTGACAAGTTCATCGAAGCCAGCCTGAAGATGGCGCTGTAACCAGCGCCTTTGCCACGCTAACCCGGACAACCCGATTCCTAGTGAGCCAAAATGACTGATCAAACTCAGAATGCCGCACCGCATGAGGACAACAAGCTGATTGCCGAGCGCCGCGCCAAACTGTCAGAAATGCGCGACCAGGGCAACGCCTTCCCGAACGACTTTCGTCGTGACGCCACCGCCGCCGAACTGCAGGCGAAATACGGTGAAAAAACCAAGGAAGAGCTGGAGTCCCTCGGTATCAAGGTGGCCATTGCCGGCCGCATGATGCTCGATCGCAAGGCATTCAAGGTGGTCCAGGACATGACTGGCCGGATCCAGATCTACGCGTCCAAGGATGTCCAGAAAGACACCAAGCACTGGGATCTGGGGGACATCGTGGGCGTGCGAGGCACCCTGTCCAAATCAGGTAAGGGCGATCTGTACGTGACCATGGACGAGTACGTGTTGCTCACCAAGTCCCTGCGCCCGTTGCCTGAAAAGCACAAGGGCCTGACCGATACGGAAGCCCGTTACCGCCACCGCTACGTCGATCTGATGGTCAACGAGGACAGCCGTCGGGTGTTCTATGCGCGCTCGAAGATCATCAGCGCCATGCGTCAGTATTTCACCGATCGGGACTTCATGGAAGTGGAGACGCCGATGCTGCAGGTGATTCCTGGCGGCGCCACGGCGCGGCCCTTCGTGACCCACCATAACGCGCTGGGTATCGACATGTACCTGCGTATTGCCCCGGAATTGTTCCTGAAGCGCCTCGTCGTTGGCGGCTTTGAGCGGGTGTTCGAGATCAACCGGAACTTCCGGAACGAGGGGCTTTCCACCCGTCATAATCCAGAGTTCACCATGGTGGAGTTTTATCAGGCATACGCTGACTACAACGACCTGATGGATCTCACCGAGGACATGCTGCGCACCATTACCCAGAAAGTGCTGGGCACGACCACGGTGGTAAACAGCCGAACCCTGGCAGATGGCAGCGAAGAGACCGTTGAGTACGATTTCGGCAAAACCTTCGAGCGCCTGACCGTGGTCGATGCCATCCTGCGCTACAACCCGGATATCAAGCCCGAGCAGCTGGCGGACGACGCCAGTGCCCGTCAGGTTGCCAAAGATCTGGGTATTCACCTCAAGGAAGGCTGGGGCCTGGGCAAGGTCCAGATCGAGATCTTCGAGGCGACGGCAGAGCATCGCCTGATGCAACCGACGTTTATCACCGAGTACCCGAAAGAAGTGTCGCCCCTGGCGCGCTGCAAAGACAGCAATCCGTTCGTCACCGAACGCTTCGAGTTCTTCGTGGGCGGCCGCGAAATCGCCAATGGCTTCTCGGAGCTGAACGACGCCGAGGACCAGGCCGAGCGCTTCCAGGCCCAGGTTGCCGAGAAAGACGCCGGCGATGACGAGGCCATGTTCTACGACGAAGACTACGTGATGGCCCTCGAATACGGCCTGCCGCCTACCGCTGGTGAAGGCATTGGTATCGACCGCCTGGCCATGCTGCTGACCAATTCGCCGTCAATTCGCGACGTTATCCTGTTCCCGGCCATGCGCCCGGAGCACAAGGCGGAAAGCCGGAAAGACGAGGACTGATCCATGAGCCCGGTTGAGGTACTGGCCAGCCAGCTCAGGCCCGACCGGGGCTGGAAAGATCATCTCGCGGAAGAGTTCCGCCAGCCCTACATGCAGGGCCTGGCGGAATTCCTCGCCGCCGAGGAACAGGCCGGCAAAGTCCTGTTCCCCGCGAGCCAACACTGCTTCAACGCCCTCAACAGCACGCCCCTGGATAACGTAAGGGTCGTTATTCTCGGACAAGACCCCTACCACGGCCCCGGCCAGGCCCACGGCCTGTGCTTCTCCGTACGCCCGAACGTGGCCATCCCGCCGTCTCTGGTAAACATCTTCAAAGAAATCCAGGACGACCTTGGCATCGCTCCCCCCGACCACGGCTGCCTGCAGCCCTGGGCAGAGCAGGGCGTATTGCTGCTGAACAGCGTACTCACCGTCGTACAGGGCCAGGCCGGCGCCCACCAGGGTAAAGGCTGGGAAACCTTCACCGACAAGGTCATCGAAACCATCAACCGCGAACGGGAAGGCGTGGTCTTTCTGCTCTGGGGCAGCTACGCCAAAAAGAAAGGCCAGCACATCGACCGCAACAAACATCTGGTCCTCGACGGCCCCCACCCCTCGCCACTGAGCGCTTACCGGGGTTTCTTCGGTTGCAAGCACTTCTCAAAGGCCAACGACTGGTTGCAACAGCACGGAAAGCCCACGGTAAACTGGGCGCTGCCAAGCAAAGCTGAGCTGATCGAGAGATACAAGAAGAGCTGAGGGCATGCCCGCAAGTAGTCTTCGGGATGGGGTCAGGCTCCCAAAACCGTGCGGAGCCATGGATGGCGGAGCCGAGCGTACAGGGAAGTATTCACAGCGTGTTTTGGGAGCCTGACCCCATCCTGAAGACGGGCGGCCAAACTCCCAGAGGCAAAAAATTACTGAAGCAGCGCCATAGCCGCTTCCATCTGAGCGTTCAGATCCTCTTCCTCGCTCATATCGATATTCGGATCCAACCCAAGGCGATCAAACGCCGAAATCTTCGTCCAGTCCATTTCATTCCAGGGGTGCTCTGACCCCGCAACCAGCTGCAGATTGGCCACCATCACCAGATCCGCATAGTCGGCCGTTGGAACTTCCCGGTTGAAGTTGGCGTATTCCAGGGGAACGTTCTGGAGCTCTTTCGGGAAATCCCACTTCTTGAGGATGGTCGCCCCGATCTTTGGATGCAGCTCATCGACCACATTGTCCAGCATGATACTGCTGATCTGGATATCCTGATCTTCCACATACCGCAGGATGGGTAGCACACCGATCAGATGCACCAGACCTGCAAGGGTAGCCTGGTCGGGCTTGAGTTTCGTGTAGTGTTGCGCCAGAACATGGCACACGCCGGCGACTTCGGTACTGGTCTGCCAGGTGGCGCGCATGCGCTTGTCGATCATGTCGGACGTGGCCTGGAACATCTGCTCCATGGCCAGGCCCATGGCCAGGTTGCTGGTGTAGGCCATGCCCAGTCGGCTGACCGCCATATTCAGGTTTTCGATGGCACGACTGCCGCGAAACAGCGGGCTGTTGGTTACCCGGATGATGCGTGCGGAAAGCGCCGTGTCATTGCTGATGACCTTGACCAGATCGGCGATTGAAGAATCCTCGGATTGCGCAATATCTCTTACCTGAAGGGCCACCTCCGGAAGGGTGGGCAGCACCAGCTTATCGTTTTCGATGGCAGCGTTGAGATCGGCTTTGATGGTTTCGACAATATTCGACATGGTCAGTAGAGGTCCGCGTGTAGGTTCCGGCTGATGGCCCTGCCGGAATAATCAAACATGTGAGCTATTACATAGCAAAATAGCAAATTCTGGCGCGTTTGCCTGTCAACTTATGTATCTGATTGTGCGCTTTTTTCCCTTTCGGGCACCGGGTAGGGCAGTGGCATTGGCTCCAGCGTCACCTGTGACAGGCTCTCCGGATGCAAGGCGTTTTCAGCGGCATCGTGGCGAACCACCGCAAGTAATTCAACGCTGCCGTCGCGGTATTTGATCGCGTTGACCACTTCTCCGACTGACCGCTCGCCAGCAAACAAAGCGGTTCCGGGGGTTGGCAAGTCTTCTGACTGTTCAATACGGAAGCGGAAAAGGCTCTTTTTCAATTGCCCGAGGAAGTGCATGCGGGCAATCACTTCCTGACCCGTGTAGCAGCCTTTCTTGAAATGCACGCCGCCCACATGCTGCCAGTTCAGCATCTGTGGCACGAAGGACTCTTGTGTGGCGGTGGTCAGGGAGGCGACGCCCGCTGCGATTTCGGAGGCCTGCCAGTCGGCCGCCGACATACGGGCGCTGGCGGGAAGTGCTGCTTCGCCCTCTTTAGTGTGCCAGAACTCGAAGCGGGGCGTGCCCTCGGCTGTCGATTGCGTCTTCACGAGGATGCCGTCAGGGAGTGTGCAGGCGTCCCCGGGCTCTTTCAGAGAATCCAGTGGCTTTCCGGCGAGCGTTTCTGCCATGCCGTTGCCCAGAATCCCTATAATCTTCGTCTCCTGCACCACCTCCATGGTGGTTCCACGAAACAGCATCAGATATTTGCGCAAGTGGCTGATGATGTCGTCAGCGAGTTCGGCGGGAAAGTCCATCAGGATATCATCGCCTGAACGGACCATACGTGTGAGGCAGTAGGCACGCCCCTTGGGCGTTGCTGCGGCCGCGCGCGGTGAATGCTCCGGGATTACCTCATCGAGGTTCTGGCTGAACTGGCCCTGAAGAAACTTGTCGGTGCCCGGGCCGCTGACGCATACAACCACGCGGTTGTCGAGATCCGCCCAACCGTTGTCCGGCAGGGGATACTCTGCAACGGCAGATACAGAAGCGTCTGTGTTGGTCATGGCGTACTCCAGGTCATTGAATCAGTGAGATGATCGCCGGGGGCGGCCCAGTCTGAGCCAGACCCTTAGACGACGGAAATCCTCCGCCGGAACATTGCCCGGGTTTCGGGGTACTGGTGCCAGCAGGAGTGAAGTGTATGAGCGGAATCTGGTGCCTGCAGGTCGAAGTTTCAAGAGTGCCAGGCCTGACCAGATCCGGCTGGAGGCAAGTGGAATAACCTCTACCCTCTGATTGTCTCCGATTCTGGCATACATTTTATCGTGTTCGATCAGGAGACTACGCACGGAACCACCGCCCAGAAGTAACCCGTTTGATCGATATTGCAGGGCGGCGCCCCACAGTGCAATGGGGATTGCAACGAGAAGCCAGAATTTGCCTGCCAGCAGCGCCATCAACAAGAAAGCCAGCAGTAAAACCCATGGCAGCACCGCAAGCAGGCCGACCAGCAGGGAGGGCGTGAGCGTTAGCTCAATCCGGCTGGACACGTTTCAGAATGATATCGACCATGCGTTGAAGATCGGGATCTGCCGGGCGGCTGCGTTGCATGAACCACTCAAACATGTCGTTGTCTTCGCAGGTGAGCAGTTTTTTGTAGCGGGCCTGGTCTTCAGCGTCCAGATCGCGGAAGGCCTCTTCCATGAAGGGAATCAGAAGGTTGTCCAGCTCCAGCATGCCTCTACGGCTATGCCACCAGAGGCGGTTGAATTCTGCTTTTTCAGACGATGCAGGTGTCTCTGACATAGTGTTTACCATTGAATCCTGTGTAAAAACGGTGTTCGTTCAGGGCGCGAGTGTACGGTAGGTGGTGGGAACCAGCACGGTATCACGCACCTCATTGATCAGTCCCGGATAATCGAGAGTGTAGTGCAGCCCTCGGCTTTCCCTGCGCTGCAGTGCCGAACATATGATGAGATCAGACACGGTGACCAGGTTACGAAGCTCCAGCAGGTCGTTGGTGACACGGTAGTTGCTGTAGAACTCGCCGATTTCCGCAGACAAAAGATCCACCCGGTGCTTGGCCCGCTGCAGCCGCTTGGTGGTCCGCACAATGCCGACGTAGTCCCACATGAAATGGCGAAGCTCGTCCCAGTTGTGGGAGATTACCACGTCTTCGTCAGAGTCCCGCACCTGGCTTTCATCCCAGTCTGGTGCCTCTGGCGGTGGTGGAATGTCGGCTTCCCGGCGGGCAATATCCGCCGCAGCCGCACGGCCATAAACCAGACATTCCAGCAGGGAGTTGCTGGCCATTCGGTTGGCCCCATGGAGCCCGGTGAAGGCAGCCTCGCCGACCACGTAGAGCTGGTTAACATCGGTTCGGGCACGTTCATCGCTCATGATTCCGCCACAGGTGTAGTGAGCGGCTGGAACCACGGGAATGGGCTCGCGGGTAATATCGATACCGAAGCCCAGGCACTTCTCGTAGATGGTGGGGAAGTGATGCTTTATAAAGTCGGCGGGTTTGTGGCTGATGTCCAGGTACAGATGATCAGCGCCCAGTCGTTTCATTTCGTGGTCAATGGCCCGGGCAACGATATCGCGGGGCGCCAGCTCGCCACGCTCGTCAAAGCGATCCATAAACCGGGAACCATCCGGCAGTTTCAGCAGGCCACCCTCGCCCCTCACGGCTTCCGTGATCAGGAAGGATTTGGCGTGGGGGTGATAAAGGCATGTGGGGTGGAACTGGTTGAACTCCATGTTTGCCACCCGGCAACCGGCCCGCCAGGCCATCGCAATCCCGTCTCCGGAAGCGCCGTCCGGATTGGTTGTGTACCGGTAGGCCTTGGAGGCGCCACCGGTGGCAATTACTGTGAATCGTGCCCGGAACAGCTCCACATGGTTGTCTTCAAGGTTCAGGATGTAGGCACCGACGCATCGGTTTCCCGGCAGGGACAGTTTGCGATTGGTGATCAGATCCACAGCCACCCGACCAGACATGAGTTCTATGTTTGGTCGTGCCTCTGCCTGGGAGGTGAGGGTGGTGGAGACCGCATGCCCCGTGGCATCGGCGGCATGAATGATGCGCCGATGACTGTGGCCTCCTTCACGGGTCAGGTGGTAGTGGGCGTCCTGATCCCGCGTAAAATCGACACCGGAATCGATCAGCCAGTTGATGCTTTCCCTGCCATTTTCGACCGTGAACCGCACAGCGTCCTCATGGCACAGGCCGGCGCCAGCATTGAGGGTGTCGGAGATGTGGTTTTCGGTGGAATCCTGATCATCCAGAACTGCGGCGATACCGCCTTGTGCCCAGAGCGTGGCGCCGCTGCTGATCTGGGCCTTGCTCACCACGCAGACCTTCAGGTGCTCTGGCAGATTGAGCGCGACGGTGAGGCCGGCAGCACCACTGCCGATAATGAGGACATCGTATTCAAAGGACTGTGGCATCGGGTCGTTATCGCAGGCCATAATGTGGACGTGTATTGAACTAAACTTTACGCTTGCTGTCTATTTGGCCTGACAGGGTGAGCCGCCTGACCGGTGGTCTAGCCCGTTTCATGAACGGACGCCGGATAGCATCAATGACGCAGCGAAACTTGGTACAGGCCGGACAGCTGGCCATCAAATCAGGGAACCCCGGCAACCAGTCCATGACTCCTGATACAGAGAAACAACAGGGCGATCACCCTGACAGCCAGACGGATTTGCAGCTGGTGCGCAAGGTTCGCAATGGTGATCGCGCCGCCTTCGATCTTCTGGTGGTCAAATACCAATCCAGAGTCGCATCGATTATCAGTCGGTACGTCTACGACAGTCAGGAAGTCATGGATCTGACCCAGGAGACCTTCGTAAAGGCGTTCAGGGCGATCGAACGTTTCCGGGGAGACAGTGCCTTCTATACATGGCTGTACCGGATCGCCGTGAACACCGCGAAGAACTACCTGGAGTCCCGGGGCCGTCGCCCGCAAGGCAGTGCCGACTCGGCCGAGGCGGAGAATTTTGATGATGGCTCCCGACTCCGGGATACCGCCTCGCCGGAACGACTGCTGCAACGGGAACAGCTCCAGAAAGAACTGAACAGGGCTATTGCCCAGCTTCCCGAGGAGCTGCGTTCCGCCTTTCTGCTCAGGGAGTACGATGGCCTGAGCTATGAGGATATCGCAGGCATTCTGGAGTGCCCGATCGGTACCGTCCGTTCACGAATATTCAGAGCCCGGGATGCGGTTGATAAGCATCTTGGACCTTTACTCAATCACTCCGTGACGTAATTGAGGTTGCATCCCATGGATGATCGTCTCAGAGAAACACTGTCCGCCATGATGGACGACGAAGCTGACGAACTTTCGGTACGTCGCCTGCTTTCGCACGATCGCCAGGACGAGGTTCGCGAGCAGTGGCAGCGTTGGCAGGATGTTCGCGACCTGATGCATGACGGCCACGCGCCGGCCCATGGTATGGACGTCAGCGTTGGCGTCCGTGAATTGCTTGACGGGCGAGGCTCCACCGCGGTCAGGCCTGAAGCGGCCGTGCAGGCTACCAGGTCCGGCCGCTGGCACTGGCCGGCTGCCGCCATGGTTGCCATGGCGCTCCTGGTCGGGTTCGGTGCTGGTGCCGGCTGGGATTCATCCGCGACCGGCCCGGTTCAGCCGGTGACCGCAGCCGCACCCGAAACGCCTGTGCAGGACCAGCCGGTCAGGGAAATTGCCCTGCAGGGTCTTGATGAGGAACAGTGGGAGTATATGAGTCGCTACCTGCTGGAGCACGCACAGCACAACAGCGTTGGCGCCGGGCGGGGCGCCGTTGGCTATGCCCGTCTGGTCAGTGCCAACGGTGCGGGCTACTGAACCCCGGAGTGAGAGTTTAATCATGCCTCAAGTCTTCCTTAATGTTGTCCCGAGCCGTGCGCTGTCCATGCTCGTGGGTTTTTTGCTCGCGCTTGCTGGTTCGCTGCCGGCTGACGCGGACGAGGACGAGGCATCCGCCTGGCTTGAAAGGCTGGGTCCGGCTCTGAACATGACGTCTTACCGCGGTGTGTTCGTATACGCCCGGGGCGAGAGTGTGCACTCCATGCAGATTGCCCATCGTTACAATGATGGCGTTGTTGAGGAGCGGCTGGTGCTACAGGACGGCGGCAGTGGAGAAATTGTTCGCAAGGGCATGAATGTGGTTTGCGTGCTTCCCGAGACAGGTCGCGTCACGCTTGATCAGGTGATTCCTTCAGGCCCGTTCGCCGAAGCGTTCACCAGTCAGCTGATGCCGGTCAGCCACTGGTATCGGGCGGAAATGAAAGGTGAGGACCGGGTTGCAGGGTACGACGTGGTTTCAGTGGCGCTAAGCGCCAAGGATCCCTACCGCTACAGTCATCGGCTCTGGCTGGAGAAATCCACCGGTCTTCTGGTGAAGAGTCACGTTCTTAATGCCGAGGGGGAAGTGCTCGAGCAGTTTCAGTTCACCAGCCTGCACATCGGCGAGGACATTCCCGATAGCGAATTTGAGGTCCGCACCCAGGGCCGGGAAATTTCCAGAACACTGGATGAGCCCGCTGCTCAGGCATCGGTGGTCCAGCGTATGGACGGGTGGCAGCTTGGCTGGCGTCCGGAAGGGTTTGTCCCTGCGGCGGCGCCCCGCTCCGGCAAGGGGCAGGCCGTTGCCTTCTCCGATGGCCTCGCCGCTTTCTCGGTCTTCGTTGAGCCGGCTGGCCCGGTTAACATGCCCACGGGGGCCTCCCTGATCGGCGCCACCAGCGTTTACATGCACCAGGTTACGGAAGGGGATAGCGCTTTTCTGGTTACCGTCGTGGGTGAGCTGCCCCCGCAGACTGCGCGCCAGGTTGCCGAATCGGTGCGTATTGAAGACTCGGTGGCCCTGGGTGCGGGTGAGCCGTGATCACTGAAACTGGAAAAGTGGTCGCGCTCAAGGGCGATAAGGTCTGGGTCCAGACGATTCGAACCAGCGCCTGTCAGAAGTGTGCTGCCCGCAATGGTTGTGGCCAGAAAGTCCTGGCGGCTGCCTCCGGCGGGCGCGCCAACCAGATTCTGGTGGCCAACTCGGTCAATGCCAGGGTTGGAGATGAAGTAACCATCGGAATCGATGAGCAGGCGTTGCTGGGTGCTTCTATTCTGGTCTACGCCGTCCCACTGATTCTGATGGTCGTCGCAAGTATCCTCGGGCACCAGATGTCCGGTGGTAGTGACGGCGCTGCGATGCTGGCCGCTGTCGCTGGCCTGGCTCTGGGGTTTTTCGCAGGACGCAAACTGCAAGACGCGGGCGGCAAGGAGTATGAGCCCCGCCTGGTCCGGGTAAGCCGGATAGCCTCTGAAAACTGTCTGTAATCCCTACGGTTTTGTAAGTTGAAAATCGGTGGGCCGAACCCAAAACTACGCCTAGGTGTAAGTACAACAGGGGGTACAACATGTCGAGTGCAACAGCAGTTGCCCAGTCGTCACGTAATTTTATACCCGGAAGGATGCCGGCCGCTTTGCTGATTTTGCTGTCCGCCATGGTCTTGGCAGGCTGGAGTCAGGCGAGTGCAGCCCGAAGCTTGCCTGATTTTACCGAGCTGGTTGAAGATAACGCCGGTGCGGTGGTGAACATCAGTACAACCACCGAGCCCACGCGCCGCAATTCCGGCTCTCCCGGAATGCCGTTTGATGAGCGTCAGCTCGAACAGCTTCCCGAGTTTTTCCAGGATTTCTTCCGCGGCCCCCAGTCTCCGTTTGGAGGTGGGCCTGGCAACTCCCAGCCACGCCGCTCCATGGGCTCGGGGTTCATTGTCTCCTCGGACGGTTACGTACTGACCAATAATCACGTGGTCGAGGGAGCTGATGAGATCATCGTGCGGCTGAATGACCGGCGCGAGCTGCCCGCGACCCTGGTTGGAACAGATCCTCGCTCAGACATGGCCGTGCTGAAAATTGAAAACGGCGATGATCTGCCTGTCGTTCAGGTAGGTCGGTCCCGGGATCTGAAAGTCGGTGAGTGGGTGTTTGCGATTGGCTCCCCGTTTGGATTCGATTACACGGTAACGGCCGGGATCGTCAGCGCCCTGGGTCGCTCTCTGCCATCGGAAAACTACGTGCCCTTCATTCAGACCGATGTGGCGATCAACCCGGGCAACTCCGGTGGCCCTCTGTTTAACCTGGAGGGCGAAGTGGTCGGTATCAACTCCCAGATCTACACCCGCTCTGGCGGTTTCATGGGGGTCTCCTTTGCCATTCCGATTGACGATGCGATGAACGTGTTCCGTCAGTTGCGCGACAACGGCTCTGTGTCCCGTGGCTGGCTCGGGGTGCTGATTCAGGAAGTGAACCGTGATCTGGCCGAATCCTTTGGCCTCAAGCGGCCCCGCGGCGCATTGATTGCCGAAGTGATGGCCGGTTCGCCAGCGCAGGCAGCCGGCTTGCAGGCAGGAGATATCGTCCTCAGCTATGACGGCGACGAGGTGCAGCTTTCCTCTGACTTGCCGCCCATGGTTGGCCGCACGCCGGTTGGTGAAACTGCCGAGCTGAGAGTGCTTCGCGGTGGCGAGGAAATCGAGCTTCAGGTTGAAATCGGTCGCCTTCCCGAGGAGGGAAGCCAGCAGGCTTCCGCACCGGCCAGTGGCAGTGACGGTCCCGGCTCTGCACCTCTGGGCATGATGGTCGAACCACTGCCCACGGACATGGCCGACTCCATGGGTATAGAAGGCGGTGTTGTGGTCAATAACGTCGCGCGGGGTGCGGCTTCCGATGCGGGCATCCGTGCGGGAGATGTGATCACGGAAATGAATCGCCAGAAGGTGACATCGGTGCAGGAATTCCGCGAGACTGTTCAGTCGCTGCCCGAGGGCAAGGCGGTATCGGTCCGGGTGGTGCGCCAGGGCCGGGCGCTGTATCTGGTGATGAAGCCCTGATACCCGTCTGCTGATCCGCATTATCGGGCAAAAAGCCCCCGCAGGTGTTGGAAACGACACCCGCGGGGGCTTTTGTTATACTCCGTCGGTCAATAAAAACGAGTGGCCATGGAACGGACCAGCCCCATGATGAACAGACAGGAACTCTCCCTCCGTAAGTTACTGGAATTTCGCAATGCCTGGGTCGCCTGGCTGATCTTCGCAGTGGCCGTTGCCGTCACCCTATTGCTTTGGCAGGTGTCCATCCGGCTGGTTGAAGACCGCACGGAAGCCCGTTTCCGCACCCAGTCGCTCCAGCTTAAATCCGCCATCGAAGAGCGCTTGCTGAATTACGAGCAGGTGCTTGCCGGCAGTGCCGGTCTGTTTGCGGTGGCCGGAGACGTTTCCCGTGATCAATGGCGCGAATACGTGGACAAGGTTGATATCAACCGCTACTACCCGGGCATTCAGGGTATTGGCTATGTTCGCCGTATCGGCGTACGCCAGATGGCCGATCATATTGCCTCTGTCCGAGCGGAGGGGGTGCATAATTACCTGGTGAACCCGCTGGGTAGCGGCCCCTACTACTACCCCATGGTCTACCTGGAGCCTGGCACAGAGCGTAACCGACGGGCCCTCGGCTACGATGCCTTCAGCGATCCCATTCATCGCCAGGCCATGGAGCAGGCCCGGGATGATGCTATCCCCACGGTGACTGCAAAGGTGGTGCTGGTTCAGGAAGAGCTTGGCGAAGACCAGGCCAGTTTTCTGATGTATTACCCCGTCTACCAGGGTGGAGAAGTGCCCGAGATCCGGGCCGAGCGTCGCATGATGTTGGCAGGCTATGTGTTCAGTGCCTTCCGGATGAACAATCTTATCGACGGCATCGTTGGCCTGATCTCGCCGTTTCTTGATGTCCGGATCTACGATGCAGGAGTCGTGGAACGGCAGAACCTCATGTATGGCTCCAATCTGGGGTCTCTGGACAACGAATTCAGTTTCCAGATGAGTCAGACCATCAGCCATGGTGGTCGCGACTGGCTGCTGCAGACCCGTTCCACGCCCGCCTTTGATTTCCTGGCCTCGGATCCGCGGCCTCCGATTGTCCTCGGCAGTGGCCTGGTGATCAGCGCCCTGTTGTTCCTCTTCGTGCTTGCCTTGATCCGTTCACGCCTTATGGCGCAGATCAGTGCCGGCCGCTATCGGGCGATTACCGAAGGCGCAGCCAATGTCACCCTGGTGATGGACCGTGCCGGGCAACCCCTGTACGCGAGCCCGTCCAGCCTGGATATCCTTGGCTTCGAGCCGGATCAGGTTCAGGCCCTGAACTTTGAGGGGCTCGTTCATGGTGACGACTGGCCTCAGCTGCAGAGAGGCTTTGATGATTCCGTTCAGTCGCCGGGCAAACAGATGCCGGTCATCCGGGTCCGTATCCGTGATGCCCAGGGGCAGTGGCGGGATATGGAGGGCACCTTTACGGCCATGTTGTCGGTGCCCGGCGTCAATGGCGTTGTGCTTAGCCTGCGGGATCTGACCCAGCTCAAGGCCGCCCAATCCGAGCTGCACAGGCTGGCATTCTATGATCCGCTCACCGGCCTCGCGAACCGGCAACTGTTCCGGGACCGTCTGAATCACGTGGTCAGCCGCAGTCGCCGGAGTGGTGAACCGGCTGCCCTCATGTTCCTGGACCTCGACGGTTTCAAACGTATCAATGACACCCTGGGGCACGATTCCGGCGATGAACTGCTGTGCCAGGTGGCGCAGTGGCTGGTAGGTTGTGTCCGTGAGGAGGACTCGGTTGCCAGGCTCGGCGGCGATGAGTTTGTGGTTTTGCTGTCCCGGATCAGTGACTCCGATGCTGCCGGCAAGGTCGCAGAGACCATCCTGCGCAGCCTGTGTCAGCGAATCCGGCTGAACGATCACGAAGTCGGCATCACGGTCAGTATCGGCATCACCATGATTCCCCACGACAGTGAGGACGCCGGAACCCTGATGAAGTACGCTGATCTGGCGATGTATCGTGCCAAGGAGCTGGGCAGGAATACGTTCCAGTTCTTCACCCCTGCCATGAACATCAAGGCGGCAAGGCGGCTTCTGCAGCAGGAGGAGTTGGCCACGGCGCTGGATGGCGATCGCTTCGTTCTGCACTACCAGCCGAAGATTGATCTGGCCAGTGAGCGGGTGATTGGGGTTGAGGCGTTCCTGCGCTGGCATCATCCGGAGAAAGGGCTGGTGTCGGCACAGCAGTTCATCGGTCTTGCCGAGGAAACCGGCCTGATTGTTCGCCTGGGTGAATGGGCTTTGAGACAGGCCTGTATTCAGGTCCAGGCCCTGGAACGGGCCGGCTTTGAATCCCTGAAAATGGCGGTGAATCTGTCCGTTCGACAACTGACCGATTCGGGCTTCCTGGACATGATCCGACAGGTCATCACCGAGACGGGTGTCTCGCCTGAGCGGCTGGAGCTGGAGATGCCGGCGGAGCTGCTCAATGAAGATCCGCGAATGCTCAGGGAGTTGCTGGTGTCACTTAATGATCTCGGGGTCTGCCTGATTCTTGATGATTTTGGCACCGGCTCCTGTTCACTGGTTGCTTTGCAGCAGCTGCCGCTGGATGTTATCAAGATCGACCACCGGTTCATTCGCGACATTCCCTACAATGTCAGTGCCACGGATGTGACCTCTGCAGTGATTGCCCTGGCCCGCAAGCTCCACCTCACGGTAGTCGCGGAGGGTGTGGAAACCCCACAGCAGCTGAGCTTCCTGAAAAGTCACGGCTGCGCCCAGTGTCAGGGCAACCTGTTCAGCTATCCGCTGGACGAGGATGCGCTCATTGGTTTCCTGATCCGGCAATATGAACGGCCGCTGATTTCCTGATCATGGCAATGGCAGCCGGTAACCGGTAAAATCACGCCGTTCCCGGATCCCGGTAGCGGCCCTTCCGGGCTCAATCCTTCGTCTTAACTGAGTATTCATCGTCTGTGACTGAACTGAGCCGAATCCGTAACTTTTCCATCATCGCCCACATTGACCATGGTAAATCCACGCTGGCAGACCGTTTTATCCAGGTTTGCGGCGGCCTGACCGACCGTGAAATGGCTGAGCAGGTCCTGGACTCCATGGATCTCGAGCGTGAGCGAGGGATTACCATCAAGGCCCAGAGTGTCACTCTGAATTACACCGCCCGTGACGGGCAGGAATACAAACTGAACTTTATCGATACCCCGGGCCACGTGGACTTTTCCTACGAGGTTTCGCGCTCGCTCTATGCCTGCGAGGGGGCCCTGCTAGTGGTGGACGCCGGGCAGGGTGTTGAAGCCCAGTCCGTGGCTAACTGTTACACCGCCATTGAGCAGGGTCTCGAAGTTGTGCCGGTTCTGAACAAGATGGATCTCCCGCAGGCCGAACCGGAGCGGGTGGCGGCAGAAATCGAGGACATCATTGGCATTGAAGCGGCTGATGCGGTCCGCTGTAGCGCCAAGAGTGGCCTGGGCGTTGAAGATGTTCTGGAAGATCTGATCAAGAAGATCCCGCCACCCAAGGGCGACCGAAGCGCGCCCCTGCAGGCTCTGATCATCGATTCCTGGTTCGACAATTACCTGGGTGTCGTGTCGCTCGTGAGGGTGACAGAGGGCACCCTGAAAAAGGGCGACAAGATCGTCATCAAGTCTACCGGCCGGGCCTGGAATGCCGACAAGGTCGGTATTTTCAATCCCAAACCGAAAGACACCGACATGCTGGAATCCGGCGATGTCGGCTTCGTGGTGGCCGGTATCAAGGACATTCATGGGGCTCCTGTGGGCGATACCATTGTGCACCAGAAGTTCGCCGAACAGACGCCGATGCTGCCGGGATTCAAGAAAGTGAAGCCCCAGGTCTATGCCGGTTTGTTCCCGGTAAGCGCCGACGACTACAACGATTTCCGGGATGCCCTGGAAAAACTCACCCTGAACGATGCCTCCCTGTTTTTCGAGCCAGAGAGCTCTGATGCTCTCGGCTTCGGTTTCCGCTGCGGTTTCCTTGGCATGCTGCACATGGAAATTATCCAGGAGCGGCTGGAACGTGAATACGACATCGACCTGATCACCACGGCGCCAACGGTAATCTATGAGGTGGTTACCAAACAGGGTGAGACCCTGTCGGTAGACAATCCGTCCCGGCTTCCGGATATTGGTTCCATTGAGGAAATGCGTGAGCCGATTGTTGAAGCAAATATCCTGGTGCCCCAGGAGCACATCGGTAACGTAATAGCCCTGTGCGAGGAAAAGCGCGGCGTCCAGAAGAACATGCATTTCATGACGACCCAGGTTCAGCTTACCTATGAGCTCCCGATGGCCGAGGTGGTGATGGATTTCTTTGATCGCATCAAGTCGGCGAGCCGCGGCTTCGCTTCTCTGGATTACCACTTTACCCGATTCCAGACCGCCAATCTGGTGCGGCTGGACGTGCTGATCAATGGCGAGCGCGTTGATGCCCTGGCGCTGATCGTGCACAAGGAACAGGCCAATTACAAAGGCCGACAGCTGATCGAAAAGATGAAAGAACTGATTCCGCGGCAGATGTTTGATATCGCGATTCAGGCCGCCATTGGTAATCAGGTCGTTTCGCGGGTCACCGTGAAGGCGCTACGCAAGAACGTAACCGCCAAGTGCTATGGTGGTGATGTCAGCCGGAAGAAGAAACTGCTGCAGAAGCAGAAAGAAGGTAAAAAGCGTATGAAGCAGCTGGGTAATGTCGAGGTGCCTCAGGAAGCGTTTCTTGCCGTACTGAAAGTGGATAAATAAAAGGCCTCCTGGATGGATATCGATTTTCCCCTGGTACTGGTGGTACTGACCTTCGCAACGGGTCTGATCTGGCTGGCGGACAAGCTGTTTCTTCGTGAGCGCCGTCTGGCGGCCTACCGTGCCAGCGGCACCGGCGACGCAGTGGATGAAGGCTCCACGGCGGAATCGGAGGGGCCAAAAGAGCCCTATCTGGTTGACCTCAGTCGATCGTTTTTTCCGGTGCTGGCCATTGTGCTGGTGCTTCGGTCCTTCCTGGTTGAACCGTTCCAGATTCCTTCGGGATCCATGTTGCCCACCCTGGAAGTCGGCGATTTCATTCTGGTGAACAAATATGCCTACGGGTTCAGGCTGCCGGTTGCCGGCACCAAAGTGGTTCCGGTCGGCGATCCCCAGCGTGGCGATGTGATGGTCTTCCGCTACCCGGAGGACGGCCAGACCAACTACATCAAACGGGTGATTGGTTTGCCCGGCGACCACATCCGCTACCGTGACAAGCAGCTGTTCATCAATGGTGATCGGGTGGAAACCCGGTTTATCGCGCGGCTACCGCCGATGGAGCTGCGCCGCGAGGATCTCGGTGAAGTAGAGCACGACATTTTCCTGACCATGGGTCGTTCTGGCGGCGGTGGTGAGGGCGAATGGCTGGTGCCCGAGGGTCATTATTTCGTCATGGGTGACAATCGCGACAACAGTAATGACAGCCGCTATTGGGGCACGGTCCCGGACGAGCTGGTGGTGGGCAAGGCCTTTGCTATCTGGATGCACTGGAAATCCCTTACCAGTCTGCCATCCTTTGATCGTGTAGGCGGAATCGAGTAACTCGGACTATCTGGAGCGCAGTCATAATGAAGAAAAACAATCTTTCTGGCATGGGCCGTCAGCGCGGTGCCTCGGCATTGACCATGATGGTGATGGTGCTGTTTTTTGGTGGCCTGCTGACACTGGTGATCAAGCTTGGTCCTGCCTATCTGGATGACATCACCATTCAGGAAGCGCTGGAAAGCCTTGATGGTACCGAAGGTCTCTCCCAGATGGGGCCTGCCCAGGTCCGTACGTTGATCAACAAACGGCTCAGCGTGAACAATGTCCGCGGGTTTGACGCCAAGAATATTTCGGTCGATAAGGACGGCGATCTGGTCGTTATCAATGTTGATTACGAAGTGCGCAACAACCTGTTCAGCAATGTGGATACGGTGGTTCACTTCAAACACAAATATGAGATGAAGGGCAAGTGAGTTCACAACCGGATCTGGATCAGTTACAGCGGCGCATCGGCTATCAGTTCAAATCGCCGGAGCGGCTTCTGCTGGCACTTACCCACCGGAGTTATGGAAATCAGAATAACGAGCGCCTCGAATTCCTCGGCGATTCCATTGTGAACATGGTGATTGCCGAGTATCTGTTTCTGCACTTCGAAAAAGCCCGGGAAGGCCAGTTGAGTCGCCTGCGAGCCCGGATGGTAAAAGGCGTTACACTCGCCGAAATTGGTCGGGAGTTCCAGCTCGGCACATACCTTCGGCTGGGCTCGGGAGAGCTTAAAAGCGGGGGCTTCCGCCGGGAATCCATCCTGGCCGACGCTGTGGAGTCCATCATTGGTGCGATCTACCTGGACAGTGATTTCCATACCTGCCGGGAACAGGTATTGCGCTGGTTCGAGCACCGTCTGGAAAAGCTCGACCTGCAGGATACCCAGAAAGACCCCAAGACCCGTTTGCAGGAATATCTCCAGTCGCGTCAGTTTCCGCTGCCACGCTATGACGTCATTTCCGTAGACGGTGAGGCCCATAACCAGACATTCCATGTATCCTGTGCGCTGCCTTCGCTGGATCGAAAGACCACCGGGACTGGCAGCAGCCGCCGGGTGGCCGAGCAGCAGGCAGCCCGTAACGCCCTGAAAGAATTGGGCGTGGAGACCCAGTAATGAACGATATCACCCGTCCGGAAAATCCGGACAGTCGCTGCGGTTTTGTGGCCATCGTTGGCCGTCCGAACGTGGGCAAGTCCACGCTGCTGAACCATATCCTCGGGCAGAAACTGAGTATCACTTCCCGCAAGCCGCAGACCACCCGTCATCAGGTGCTGGGCATCAAGACCGTGGGACCGGTACAGGCGATCTATGTGGACACACCGGGCATGCACGAGGAGGAGCCCCGTGCCATTAACCGCTACATGAACAAGGCGGCCACGTCGGCGCTCATCGATGTCGATGTGGTGGTGTTCGTGGTGGATCAGCTGGCCTGGACGACCGCGGATGAGATGGTGCTGGAAAAACTCAGTCGCCTGAAATGCCCTGTGATCCTGGCGGTGAACAAGGTCGACAAGATCGAAAAACGGGAAAGCCTGCTACCGCATCTGGATATGCTCTCGAAAAAGCGCGAGTTTGCCGAGATCATTCCCCTTTCAGCCCTGAAAGAGACCAATCTTGAGCCTCTGGAAGAGGCGGTGGGGCGTTACCTGCCGGAGAGTATCCACTTCTACCCGGACGATCAGATCACCGACCGCAGTGAACGTTTCCTCGCCTCGGAGATCGTGCGGGAAAAGATCACCCGCCAGTTGGGGGCTGAGCTGCCTTACTCTGTAGCAGTGGAGATCGAGGAGTTCAAGCGCGAGGGCAAGACCCTGCATATTTCCGCCCTGATCCTGGTCGAGCGCGAAGGTCAAAAAAAGATCATCATCGGCGAGAAGGGCGAGCGGATGCGCCGCATTGGTCAGGAAGCTCGTACGGATATGGAGCGTATGTTCGACAGCAAGATTATGCTGAGGCTCTGGGTAAAGGTGAAGCGTGGCTGGGCAGACAGCGACCGGGCCCTGAAGAGCCTGGGCATGAACGACCTCTGAGGCAGCTATGAAGGGGCCTGAGCTGCAGGAGCCCGCCTATGTCCTTCACCGACGTCCCTGGCGGGAAACCAGCCTCATGGTGGATCTGTTTTCCCTGAACCATGGCCGGATGACCGTCATCGCCCGGGGAGCCAACAGCGCCAAAAGTCCCCTGAAAGCCCAGCTGCAACCTTTTCAGCCCCTGATCGTGGATTGGGCTGGCCGGGGCGACCTGAAAACCCTGACCCAGGTCGATGTGCGAACCGGCCCCACAATCACCCGGACGGTGTCGCTCTACAGTGGCCTTTACCTGAATGAACTGTTGCAGCGGATTCTGCCCGCTGCAGATCCCCATCCCACGCTCTTTGCAGCCTACATCGATGCCATCGGGCAACTGTCTGACACCAGGGATGTGGAGCCGGTGCTTCGGCGTTTCGAACTCGCCTTTGCCTCCGCCCTCGGCTATGACTTTGCCTGGGATCGTGCCACCGATACCGGGCAATCCGTCGAGTCCGGCGGGGAGTATTGTTATGATCCGGAGCAGGGCATAGTGTCCGGGCTGTCGCCCGGTGTGCGCCTGCGAAAGCTTCCGGGCGATGTTTTGCTTGATCTCGCCGGGGAAGATTTGCAATCGGAGCGCTGCCGGCGACTGGCCAAACGGGTCATGCGAGTCCTGATCGATTACCTTCTCCAGGGGCGTCCCCTGAACAGTCGCAGCCTTTTCACTCACCTTCGGGGAGAATCCCATGAATCCTAGAGTACTGCTTGGCGTCAATATTGACCACGTTGCCACCCTCCGTCAGGCGAGGGGTACCCGGTACCCTGATCCGGTTCAGGCAGCGCTGATGGCCGAGGAGGCCGGCGCAGACGGTATCACGATCCATCCCAGGGAAGACCGGCGTCATATTCAGGATCGGGACGTGCTGCTGCTCAAAGAGGTGCTCCAGACCAAGATGAACCTGGAAATGGCGGTAACCGATGCGATGCTGGCGTTTGCCGAACAGGTGCGGCCGGAATGTGTTTGCCTGGTGCCAGAGAAGCGTGAGGAATTGACCACCGAGGGCGGTCTGGATGTCGAGGGTCAGGAATCCCGGGTTGCCAAGGCCTGTGAGCGCCTGGCCCGGATTGGAGCCGAGGTGTCACTGTTTATTGATCCGGATCCTGTCCAGATTGATGCCGCGGTCCGCTGCGGCGCGCCGGTCGTGGAGCTGCACACCGGAGAGTATGCCGAGGCCGAAACACCTGAAGCCGAGAACGCCGCCTTCAAAACCATTGCCGACGCCGTTGCCTACGCCCGCAAAAAGGGTTTGATTGTGAATGCGGGCCATGGCCTGCATTACCACAACACCGAGCGAGTGGCGGCAATCCATGGCATCAACGAACTGAATATCGGCCACGCCATCATAGCCCGCGCGGTCTTTACTGGTCTTAAAGAGGCGGTCCGGGATATGAAAGCCATCATCGATCAGGCCCGAAGCCGGGTCTGAGACGGGGCAGCCTCAGGTCGTTTCGGCGGCCTCATGGCGTTCCCGGAACAGCTGCTGCCAATCGGTCTGGTCGCTCCAGATCTGCAGGCGCTCCATGGCCGAGAGCAGCTGGTCTTTCTGGTGCTCCAGATCCGGAGCAGAGCATTTGATGGCCGTTTCCAGATGGTTGGCTGCGGCTCTCAGTTCCGGCACGCCGCAGTAGCGGGTAGCGCCATGGAGCTTGTGAACACATTCCAGTAGCTCATCCATGCTGTGGCTGGCCCAGAATTCCGAGATCCGCCCGCGGTCCACATGGACCTGCTCCAGCAGCATGCTGAACAGTTCTTCGGCCAGGTCCGCCTTGCCGGCGGCCAGTTGAATGCTTTCGTCCACGCTGACGCAATCCTGCTGCATTTTACGTGTTGAAGGCCGGAGGGCCCGACGGGTGTCGCGAACTTCCGGAACGGAGAGCCGGCCGTCGCTGCCGCTCGTCGGGCACACGTAGCCGGTGTACTCATGAATGATGTCGATGAGCTGGCCACTGCTGATGGGTTTGGGCATGTAACCATCGAAGCCCTGCTTTGCCAGTCGTTCCTGCTCGTCTGCCAGAGCATGGGCAGTCAACGCAATGATCGGGGTCCGGTGATTGCCGGTATCCATCTCCCTTAGCCTTGCAGTGGTTTCCACCCCGTCCATGCCGGGCATCTGAAGGTCCATGAAGACCAGGTCGAAGGGTTTCTGTCTGGCCTTGCTCAGGGCTTCAAAGCCGCTGGAAGCGCTTTCGGCATCCAGTTGGCAGTCTTCAAGCAGGGTCATCACGAGCTTGAGGTTGGCATCGTTATCGTCCACGGCCAGCACTCTCGGAACATTGGCGGTTGTTGCGCGGTTGGCCGAAATCTCGTATTCGGGGACCCGCCCGCTGGAATTGATGCCGTGCACCAGCAGCAGAAGCTCATCGTACAGGGAATCTCGGCACACCGGTTTGGTGAGGTGGCCGCTGGCAAGTCCCGATAGCGGTGTGTCGTGGGTCTCAAGGGTGGGGGTCAGTAGCAGTGTCCGGCAATCCCGTTCAACCTCCAGGGTGCGGACAAGCCCGCAGTACTGGCTGGAATTGAGGAGGTGTCGGGTGATGCCCAGAATCGCCACGGCATAGCCTGCCTGGCTTTTCTGGGCCTCTTCAATGTGTTCCTGCAGGGCACCCGGTGACGCTACCCGGTCGACCACCATGCCCCAGTCCTTTAACAGGTGTTCCACGGCCAGCCCGGTGGTTTTCTGTTGCTCCAGGTAAATGACCCTTTCCCCTCGCAGGGCATCCCTTGGTGCAATGGCTTCACCACTGGTGGCAAGCTCCGAGGTGAGGGTGAACCAGAAGGTGGACCCTTTGCCCAGCTCGCTTTCGAGCCCGATCTTGCCCCCCATTTCTTCAACCAGACGCTTCGAGATGGCCAGCCCAAGGCCGGTACCACCGTATTGTCGGGCAGTCGAAGCGTCGGCCTGGCTGAAGGCGTTGAACAGGGATTGCTGTTGGGCCCGGGACAGGCCCACGCCGGAATCGGTAATGCTCAGGCGCAGGGTAACGCGGTTGGTGTCAGCTTCTTCCTCTTCCAGGCTCGCCCGCAGGACCACCTCGCCGGTCTGGGTGAACTTGATGGCGTTGTTGACCAGGTTGGTGATCACCTGTTTGACCCGCAGGGGATCGCCCATGATGTTGTCCGGCACATCGTTATAGACCAGTGGCACCAGATCGAGATTCTTGGCGTGTGCTGCTGGCGCCAGCATGACCATGACTTCCTCAACGATATCCCGTAACTGGAACGGTACCCTGTCGAGGATCAGCTTGCCGGCTTCAATCTTCGAGAAATCGAGGATGTCGTTGATGATAGTGAGCAGGATCTCCGACGATTTCCTGATGGTGCTCAGGTGATCCCGTTGTTGGCGTGGCAGGGGACTCTTCAGGAGCAATTCGGTGAAACCTATGATGCCGTTCAGCGGTGTGCGGATTTCGTGGGACATGTTGGCCAGGAACTCGGATTTGATCCGACTGGCCTCGAGTGCTTCTTTTCGAGCGAAATCGAGCTCGATGTTCTGGATTTCGATGGTCTCCAGCGTTTCCCGAAGATCTTCGGTGGCCTGATCAATGTTCTGCTGCATTTCAGCCTGGGCCTTGCTCAGCTCCTCGGCCATGGCATTAAGGCCGGATTCCAGCTGCTCGAACTCGGGGCCTGCGCCGGTATAGACGCGGGTATCCAGCTTGCCTTCCTTGAGCCTGGCTACGGCTTCGTTGAGTTCGAACACCGGATTGGTGAACGCCCGGCTCAGCCGCAGCGCAATGGCCATGCTCAGAATCACGCCGCCGAGAACCAGCAGCAGGGAGATCAGCAGGGCTTTGTAGGTCTCTTTTTCGGTGCGGATATGTGACATTTCCACGACCACCCAGCCCAGAGGCTCCCGCAGATTCGACATCGACTGACGAGCATCCGGGTCCAGCATGCTCTCGATCATCAGATCCTGGAGAAAAACGGGGGTAATGAAGCGGGTGCTGTTTTCCCGGGATATCCGGGTTGCGTGCCCGGCAGTGAGTTCCCCGGACTGCACGGTTTCCGAGCTTCCCGGCCCCGTATGGAGGAGTCGGGAGCCGTCGCTGCCAAAGAACGTGATGGAGCGGACGTCCTGCTCTTCCAGAAGGGCATTGGAGAGGCTGCTGAGCAGGCTGCGATTGGCGGTAAACAGGCCATACTCGGAACCGGCGGCGAGCTGACGGGAGAGTGATTCGCCCCGATCCTTCAGCAGGCTTTCTATATTGTTAACCCAGCTGTAGGTGAAGAACAGCCCCAGCATCAGGGTGGTCAGCAGGGTGGGAACCAGCGTTACCACCAACACTTTCTTGCGAATGCCCCAACGTCGCATACCGTGATCCTGAATTATTGCTTTTGTCCGCGTCGCAGAGCGGAAAACGTCCGTGTTAAGAATAGCTGATCCGGAAAGGGATAACTGTGGTATCAGTCCCGACAGTACCGGAAAATCCCTTGGCGGATATAGCTGCCGGTCATGGATATAGCGAGAAGCTGTATTGGGAGACCGGGGCGATAACGCGTATCATGCGAAGCCAAAAGTGTACCACAGGGTTATCATATGCATTTTCCCACCATTGAAGATTATGTCGGGCACACCCCTCTGGTTCGCCTGCAGCGTCTCCCCGGTGAGACGAGTAACGTGATTCTGGCCAAGCTGGAGGGCAACAACCCTGCCGGCTCGGTTAAGGATCGCCCGGCCATCAGCATGATTCAGGAAGCGGAGCGCCGGGGCGACATCAAGCCAGGGGATACGCTGATTGAGGCGACCAGCGGCAATACCGGCATCGCTCTGGCCATGGCGGCGGCGATCAAGGGGTACCGCATGGTGCTCATCATGCCCGCGAACATGAGTGAGGAGCGCCGGGCATCCATGCGCGCCTATGGTGCGGAGATTGTCACGGTCACCAGGGAAGAAGGCATGGAAACGGCCCGTGACCTGGCCCTCAAGATGCAGGCGGAAGGCAAGGGTACCGTGCTGGACCAGTTCAGCAACCAGGACAACCCCCTGGCGCACTACCGTACTACCGGCCCGGAAATCTGGGAGCAGACCGGCGGGCGGGTTACCCATTTTGTCAGCTCCATGGGCACCACCGGCACCATTATGGGGGTGTCGCGCTACCTCAAGGAGCGCAACCCGGATATCCGTATCATCGGTTTGCAGCCAAAAGAGGGCGCCTCGATCCCCGGGATCCGGCGCTGGCCCGAAGCTTACCTGCCGAAAATCTACGACGCGGCCCGCGTCGACCAGGTGCTGGACGTAGGTCAGGAAGAAGCAGAGACCACGATGAGGGCCCTGGCTTCCGAAGAGGGCATTTTCTGTGGCGTATCCTCCGGCGGTTCGATTGCAGCCGCGCTCAAGCTCTCCCGGCAGGTTGAAAACGCCATCATCGTGGCCATCATCTGTGACCGCGGCGACCGCTATCTTTCCACCGGTGTGTTCCCCGGCGCCTGAATACGACTTTATCAAGAGACCCAATTATGAGCAGACGACGCAGGAAGGTTCTTCCAAAAGAGCCCGTGCGCTGTGAGATTGAAACCCTGAGCCATGATGGCCGGGGTATTGCCCGTCAGGACGGCAAAACCCAATTTGTCGATGGCGCCCTGCCGGGCGAAACCGTGATGGCGAAAGTGGTGTCCAGTCGAAGCAAGTTCGATGAATTGCGTACCGAAGAGGTTCTGGACGCTGCCCCCGGTCGCCAGGCGCCCCCCTGCGAGTTTGCCGACCTGTGTGGTGGTTGCAGCCTTCAGCACATGAGTGGCGATGCCCAGATCGAGTTCAAGGAAAACACCCTGCGGGAACATTTTGCCCATTTCGGGGGCATCGAGCCCGAAGAATGGATTGCCCCCCTGCGCTCGGAAGAGAGTCTGGGGTACCGTCGAAAGGCTCGCCTGGGTGTTCGTTACGTCAAGGCCCGGGAGTCTGTCCTGGTTGGCTTCCGGGAGAAACGTAACAGTTTCCTGACCGACATCGATCGATGCGTGGTGCTGGATCCGCGCATTGGCGAGCGGATATTGCCGCTGCGCAACATGCTTCACGATCTGGAGGCCTACAGCCGAATCCCCCAGGTGGAAATTGCCTGTGGCGACGACGTTGCCGTGATGGTGTTCCGTAACATGGATGAGCTGTCGGTTGGTGATCGGGAAAAACTCATCGCCTTTGGTCAGGCCCACGAATTGCATATTTACCTGCAGCCGAAAGGGCCCGACACCGTCCATCGGATCTGGCCCGAGTCAGCGGGCCGGGATGATGAACGGCTGAGCTACCGACTGGATGAATTCGACCTGACCATGAAATTTCATCCCATGGACTTTACCCAGGTCAATGCAGGCATCAATCGCGCAATGGTACACAGGGCCGTGGAATGGCTGGATGTCCAGCCTGGCGAGCGAGTCCTGGATCTGTTCTGTGGTCTGGGGAATTTCACTCTGCCGCTTGCCACGCGAGGCGGGCAGGTTGTTGGCGTGGAAGGCGACGAGACCATGGTCGTACGGGGCCGGGAAAACGCGGAACTAAACGGTCTCGACAATGTCGCTTTTCACGGTGCCGACTTGCACGGTGACTTCACGGCCCAGAGCTGGGCCAAAGAAGGGTTCGACAAGATTCTGATTGATCCGCCCCGTTCCGGTGCCGAGGAGATCTGCAAGTACCTCACGGCCTTCGGGGCACAAAAGATAGTCTATGTCTCCTGCAATCCGGCCACCCTGGCGCGCGATGCAGGCGTAATGGTGCGCAACGGCTATCGACTGGTGCGCGCAGGTGTGATGGACATGTTCCCCCACACCACCCATGTGGAATCCATCGCGTTGTTTGAGAGGGATTCCGGCTGACGATGTTGTGGGCAGTCAGGGATGGCTGCGGAAACCATCAGGAATAACAAGACCGATATGGTAAAAGTTCGCGAAGACTACGCAATGACTGGCGACGGCCAGGTGGATATCGAGGGCTGGGTAAACCAGATAGCCTCGCAAACGCACCTGGACGACGCTGACCAGTTCCGGTTGGCCTGCGAAAAGGCAGCGGAAATCGATCTTCAGGCTTTCCGGCAGGATCGCCAGTGGGCACCTGGTTCCAGCAGCTTCCGGATTGGCATCGAGATGGCCCAGGTTCTGGCGGAGCTGCACCTCGATCAGGCCAGCCTGGTGGCGGCGATCCTTTATCGCGCCGTGCGTGAAGAGCGCGTTCCCCTGGAGGCAATCCGCAAGGAATTTGGCGATGAGGTGGCGGGCCTGATCAACGGCGTACAGCAGATGGCGGCCATTTCGTCCATCCACCACCCGCTGAAGGGCAACGTGCTGGGCCAGAGCGAAGGCCAGCTGGACAACGTCCGCAAGATGCTCGTCACCATGATCGACGATGTCCGGGTTGCCCTGATCAAGCTGGCGGAGCGTACCTGCGCCATTCGGGCGGTAAAGGATGCTCCGGAAGAAAAGCGCATGCGCGTCGCCCGGGAAGTGTTTGATATCTACGCGCCGCTGGCCCACCGGCTTGGCATTGGTCACATCAAGTGGGAACTGGAAGATCTTTCTTTCCGGTACCTGCATGGTTCCGCCTACAAAAAGATCGCCAAACTGCTGGACGAAAAGCGCCTGGATCGCGACGGTTACATCAAGCGGGTGATTGAAACCCTGCAAACTGAACTGAAAGCCTATGGCATTGAGGGCGAGCTGTCCGGGCGTGCCAAGCACATCTACAGCATCTGGCGAAAAATGCGCCGCAAGGGCATCGACTTTTCCCAGGTTTACGATGTTCGCGCCGTACGTATCCTGGTTCCGGAAGTTCGCGACTGTTACGCCGCACTGGGTATTGTCCACACGCTGTGGCGCCACATCCCCAACGAGTTCGACGATTACATCGCCAACCCGAAGGAAAACGGTTACCAGTCCCTGCATACCGCCGTGATCGGGCCCGAGGGCAAGGTCATGGAAGTGCAGATCCGAACCCACACCATGCATGAGGAGGCGGAGCTGGGCGTTTGTGCCCACTGGTTGTACAAGGGCATGGACAAAGGTAACAAGTCGACCGGCTACGATGCCAAGATCAACTGGCTGCGCCAGGTTCTGGAGTGGCAGGAGGAGCTGGGCGACCTGTCCGGGCTGGCCGACCACCTGAAATCCGATGTCGCATCGGATCGGGTGTATGTATTCACACCCGAGGGCCACGTGGTGGACATGCCCCAGGGGGCAACGCCGGTGGATTTCGCCTACCGGGTTCACACGGAGATCGGCCACGCCTGCCGCGGTGCGCGGGTGAACAGCCGAATCGTTCCGCTGACCTATCCACTGAAAACCGGCGATCAGGTGTTTATTCTGACCTCCAACAACCCGGCCCCAAGCCGCGACTGGCTGAACCCGAGCCTTGGTTACATTCAGACTTCGAGGGCGCGCGCCAAAGTAACCCACTGGTTCAAACAGCAGGATCGTGGTCGCAATATCGTTGACGGTCGGGCCATTCTCGAGGACGAGTTCAGGCGTCTGTCGCTATACGATGTAGATCTTGGTGAGCTTGCCAGGAAGGTTAATTACCAAAGTGCGGAGGACATGTTTGCAGCCACTGGAGCCGGTGACCTTCGCCCTACGCATGTCGCCAATGTGGCCCAGCAGATGCTGGAGCCCAAGTCCGAACAACTGGATCTGAAACTCAGCGCCCAGCGCCGCAAGCCCTACGATACGGAATCGGATATCCAGATCCTGGGCGTCGGCAAGCTCAAGACCCAGGTGGCGAAATGTTGCAAACCGTTGCCCGGAGACGCGATCGGTGGCTACATCACGGTTGGCCGTGGGGTTACGGTCCATCGCCAGGACTGCCTGACGTTCCTGAATCTGCGTGAGTTCGAGCCCAACAGGATAATTGAAGTCAGCTGGGGTGGCCGGCAGGCTGCTGTCTATCCCGTCGACATTGAAATTGAAGCCTATGACCGATCGGGACTGCTCAGAGATATAACCCAGGTGTTGTCGGCCTCCAAGAGTGACGTGCTGTCGCTCAATACCCTGAGCAACAAGGACGAGAACACGGCCACCATGACCGTGACGGTGGAGATTTCCAGCCTCGAGCAGCTGGCGCGTTTGCTGGCGCAGATCCGTAACCTGCCCAATATCATTGATGTAAGGCGTAAACGCGGATGACCTATACCATCGACGATCTGAAAACCCTGATGGCCCGGCTGCGGGATCCGGAGACGGGCTGTCCATGGGATACCAGGCAATCCTACAAGACCATCGTGCCGCACACGCTGGAGGAAGCTTACGAAGTTGCCGATGCCATTGAACGTGAGGATTATCCGCATCTGAAAGACGAGCTGGGGGACCTGCTGTTCCAGGTCATCTTCTACACCCAGCTTGGCCGGGAAGATGGCCATTTCGATTTTGACGGTGTGGTCGATCATCTCGTGCGCAAACTGGTACGGCGGCATCCACACGTTTTTCCGGAAGGGACCCTGGAAAGTCGCATTGATCCGGATAACCGGCCGGATGAGGCCTGGATCAAGGAAAGCTGGGAGCGCATCAAGGCCGAGGAGCGGGCAATGAAGCCGGCACCGGAAGCCAGCGCCCCGGTCAGTCGGCTTGACGGCATTGCCCGGACCCTGCCTGCAATGGCTCGGGCCGAGAAGCTCCAGAAACGGGCAGCCCGGCACGGTTTCGACTGGCCGAATGTTGGCCCGGTTTTCGACAAACTTCACGAGGAAATCGACGAGCTCAAGGAGGCATGGGAAGCCGCACAGACGGGCGCCGGTGATCCCGATGCCGTTGAAGATGAGCTCGGCGATCTCCTGTTCGTCTGTGTAAACCTGGCACGGTTCATGAAGGTTAACCCTGAGCAGGCACTCAATCGAACCAACCATAAATTCAACGCCCGGTTCCGGGCGATTGAACGTGTGCTGGAACGGGAGGGCCGCGATATGGACGAAGAATCTCTGGAGGCGCTGGATGCCGTGTGGCAGGCGGTGAAAGGCGTGGAGCGGGGAGAGAACGAGCACTGAGAATGGCGGATCGGTAAGTACAATCCGTTACCAATTTTCTCGCCCCCGGACCGACGGCTTCGTCTACACTTCCGGAAACGGATGCACAGTTTTCGTGCGCCGTGCGCCATCAATAAGATGCAGGAGTGAAGGCACCATGAAAATCAAAGATCTGGTCAATTACTGGGACAAGCATGCACGTGGTCGGCTTACCCGAGACGCCTACTTCATGGCGTTGTCTGACCAGCATCACAAGCGTCTCGAGAAACTCGCAGCGCTCTACCCGATGAAGTCGCCTCAGGATCTGATGCGGGATCTGATTTCTGCAGCTCTGGACGAAATGGAGACCAGCTTTCCGTATGTTCAGGGCACTAAAGTGGTGGCGTACGACGAGGATGGCTTCGAGATCTACGAAGATCAGGGCCTGACTCCCAAGTTTGTCAGCCTGAGCCAGAAGCACATCCAGCGCCTCAAGGCTCGTCAACTGGAATCAGTCGCCTGACGACACGGGCAGCGAAAGCTGCCCGCAGCTATTTACTTGTCTTTCCCTTCCAGCTTGTCCTTCAGTGGGCTCTGGCGTACCAGATCGTCCAGAGCTGCACCAATCATGTCGTTCAGAATATCGCTTTCACTGCGGTCCGGGTAAAGTTCCGCCAGTGCGGCCACGCGTGCGGCATCTTCCAGCGGCAGGCGCAGATTATAATCGTGGGTGCGCTCCACGGGCTCTTTTTGCTGTTCCCAGTGTTTGGGCAAATCAGTGACCTTCATGATAACTCCTTGCAGCTACAGGCTTGAATCGCCAATAGACTTTCTCGACTGTTCCTTAGTATCGTAAGTTTACTTCGCCTCCGTCAATTCAAAAGGACGTCAATGTGACTGAGCTACATCCCGAACTCCGAGAAAACGTACGAATGCTGGGTGAACTTCTGGGCCAGAGCATACGGCGGTATCCCGGACAGGAATGCTACGAGCTGATTGAGGAAATTCGGGCGGCAGCCAAGTCCGACCGTCGCCAGGAAAGCGGGTCCGGCCAGCGACTGGTCAATCTGCTGCGCAAGTTGAGCGATGATGAGCTGCTTCCGGTGACCCGTGCTTTCAACCAGTTCCTGAACCTGGCCAACCTTGCCGAGCAGTACCATGGTATTCGTCGCAAAAGAGGGCACCAGTCTGATCTGATGGTCGAATCCCTGGGGGAGGTGTTTGAGCGGCTCAAGCAAGGTGATGTCACGCCGGAGGAACTGCATCAGAGGGTGGCGGATCTGCGAATCGAGTTTGTGCTGACGGCCCACCCCACCGAGGTGGCGCGTCGCACCCTTATTATGAAATACGACGAGATGTCGGACTGCCTGGCGCGTCTGGACCATGACGACCTCATGCCTGCTGAACGGGAGGAAATCGTCAATCGCCTGTCTCAACTGGTTACCGAAGCCTGGCACACCGACGAGATTCGTCAGGAGCGACCAACCGCAGTGGATGAGGCCAAATGGGGCTTTGCGGTTATCGAGAACAGCCTGTGGCAGGCCCTGCCACAGTTTCTGAGGAGCCTCGATACGTCGCTTGAAGACGCGACCGGAAAGGGCCTTCCCCTGCAGGCATCCCCCATCCGGATTGCCTCCTGGATGGGCGGTGATCGTGATGGCAATCCGAATGTCACCCACAAGGTGACCCGCCGGGTCTTCCTGCTTGGCCGCTGGATGGCAGCAGATCTCTATCTTCGTGATATTCAGGCGCTGCGGGCCGAACTGTCCATGTGGCAGGCCAGCGACGAGCTCAAAGCCGTTGTTGGTGACTCCCGGGAACCCTACCGCCATGTGCTCGCCGAACTCCGTGAGCGGCTGATCAGAACCCGGGACTGGGCAGAGGCGAGCGTAAACGGCGAGACCGCGGATGCCAGCGATATTCTCTTTGAAAACGAGGATTTCACCGGTCCCCTGGAGCTCTGTTACCGGTCGCTGGTTGAGTGCGGACTCGAGGACATCGCCAATGGTCCGCTGCTGGATACCATCCGTCGGGCGCATACCTTTGGCCTGCCTTTGATTCGCCTGGACATCCGCCAGGAGGCCAGCCGCCACGCGGAGGCGGTAGCCGAAATGGTCGATTATCTTGGCCTGGGGGATTATCTGTCCTGGTCAGAGCAGGAGCGCCAGGCATTCCTGGTGAAGGAACTTCAGGGCCGGCGTCCACTGGTCCCCCGAAATTGGGAGCCCTCGGAATCGGTCGGCGAGGTGCTGGCAACCTGTGAAGTGGTGGCGCAGCAAACGCCGGAAGCCCTCGGGTCCTATGTTATCTCCATGGCCAGCAAGCCCTCTGATGTACTGAGCGTGATTTTGCTACTCAGGGAATCCGGAATGAAGTTTCCGATGCGGGTTGTGCCCCTGTTTGAGACCCTGGATGACCTGCGTGGTGCGCCAGACAGCATGTCTGCGCTGTACGAGGTTGAGTGGTATCGGGAGTATTGCCAGGGCCGGCAGGAAGTGATGATCGGCTACTCGGATTCTTCCAAGGATGCCGGCCAGTTGATGGCGGCCTGGGCCCAGTACCAGGCCCAGGAGAAACTAACCCACGTTGCCCGCCAGTATGGCGTGCATCTGACCCTGTTCCACGGCCGGGGCGGTACCGTTGGCCGTGGCGGCGGACCAGCCAACCGGGCGATACTGTCCCAGCCGCCGGGCTCGGTAAACGGCAGTTTCCGGATTACCGAGCAGGGCGAAATGATCCGCTTCAAGTTCGGTTTGCCGAGGCTGGCGGTTCAGAGCCTGACGCTCTACACCACGGCGGTTATCGAAGCTACCCTGGCCCCGCCACCCCAGCCCGAGGACAGCTGGCGGGAAACCATGGACTGGCTTACCGAGCGGTCCTTGAAAGCCTACCGCGACGTGGTCCGGGAGAATCCGGATTTCGTGCCCTATTTCCGCCAGGTCACACCGGAGCAGGCCCTGGGGAAACTGGCGCTCGGAAGTCGCCCGGCCCGGAGAAAGGCCACTGGCGGCGTGGAAAGCCTTCGGGCCATTCCGTGGATCTTCGCCTGGACCCAGATGCGGCTGATGCTGCCCAGTTGGCTAGGCAGTGACGTGGCGCTTGAGGAGGCGGCCCGGGACCACCGGCTCCCGGTATTGCGAGAGATGATGCAGGGCTGGCCGTTCTTCCGCACCTATGTGGATATGCTGGAAATGGTGCTGGCCAAGGCAGACCTGCGCATCGCCAGCTATTATGAGCAGACGCTGCTGGACGATGATCGGTTGAAAGCCCTTGGGGAGAGTCTTCGCGTGCGCCTCCAGGGTTGTATCGAGAGGCTTCTGGAACTCAAGGAACAAACGGATCTGCTGGAGGGAGAGCCAGTCTTTGCGCATTCGATGAGGGTGCGTAACCCATACACGGATCCACTGCATTACCTTCAGGCCGAATTGCTACGGCGGGACCGGGAAAGTGAAGGCAAGGGCGAGGTGCCGGAACTGGTGGAAAGAGCACTTAAAGTCACCATGGCAGGTATCGCTGCGGGTATGCGAAATACTGGCTGACCTTGCAGCAGAATAGAAAAAAGTGCCGGGACAAGGCCGGGTAGTCTGGCCACCGACCAAGAACAAAGGGAGTAAGCTGTGGCTCTGGCTGCACGATTGGAACGTTTTCTCGCCCGCAAGGGCATCACTTATCGGGAGTTGCCGATAGATCAGGTCACCAGCCTGGATGCGGCAGTGATTGCCTCGGGGATGCCTCAGGACAGCTTTGTGCAGGCCACTCTGCTGATCGACATTACCGGTGTCGTGATGGCCGTGCACAAGTTCGACAGTTCCCTGGACCCGGATGCCGTTCACCAGTTGACCGGTCGCCGTCTTCAGCCGCTGACCGCACGGCAGACCATGCGCCTGTTCAGTGACTGTGATCCCGGCTTCACCCCGCCCATCGGGCAGGCTTACGAGCTGCCCGTTATCGTGGACGAGGATGTGATGCTGGCGGATAAGGTCGTGTTTTCCGGTGGCACTGATCATTCCCTGCTAGAGATGGATGGCCGATCCTTCCGTCTGGCCCTGGCCGGTGCCAGGGCGGGCCACCTGGTTATCCGGGGGCCGGGTAACGGCAACCGCGAGGCGCTGACGCTCGAGGAAGTGGCCGACAAGCTACAGAAACTTTACCGTCTGCCCCCCATGCCGGCCCTGGCGCTGCGTATTTTGCGGCTGACTGCCAACACCGATGCGACGGCTCGTGAGCTGGCAGAGCTGATTGAGTTTGATCCCAGTCTCACGGCCCAGATCATGCGTTACGCCCGTTCTGCACTGTTCAATTATCCCGGCCAGGTCAATTCGGTGCAGGAGGCGGTCACCCGTGTGCTGGGCTTCGATCGTGTGGCCCACATCGCCCTGGGCATTGCCTCCGTTCGTGCCTTTGAAGTACCCCGTCACGGCATTCTGGGCATGGACAATTTCTGGCGCCACTCCCTGTACTGCGCGTTCCTTTGCCAGATCATTGCGCCGCGATGTGGCGCCGAAAAGGGGCTGGGCTATCTCTGCGGACTGTTGCACAACTTCGGCCTGTTGCTGGTCGGGCATCTGTTCCCGGCCGAATTTGATGAGCTCAATGAGCTTCGCGAAGCGAATCCTGAGGCCAGCATGCACTCGCTTGAGCAGCAGGTGTTCGGGCAGGGCAATGGCCAGGAAATCCTGTCGGTGGGCCATGGCGCTATCGGCGGTATCCTCCACCGTTTATGGCAACTGCCTGATCCTGTGGTCAAGGCGGCCGGCGTGCATCAACAATCGGGTTATCATGGCGAGCACGAGAACTATGTTTTGATGGTACAGCTGGCCAACGCCCTGTTGAAGGACCGCGGTATTGGCGATGAATTCAATCCCGACGACGTGCCCGCTTTGCTGGAAGGCCTGGGACTGACGCCCAATGTTGTGGAAGAACTGAATGCTGAACTGGATCGTGTGGCTCCGGATCTGGACGCACTGGCCAGCTCCCTGTCATCCTGACACCCTGTCGTTATTCGCTGGGAAATACGGACTTCCGGTGCATGATACGGAGGTCGACTTTCTCTGACGTGGCTGACTTCGTATAATGCGCCTTCGCCGATTTCGGCTGACACCTGTTCCGTGCAGGAGAGGCTGTCGCAAAGGCACGGGTTTTTGCCACAGCTTTTCAAATGATAATGACTAAAACGGGAGCACAGCGTTATGCGAATCATCATGTTAGGCGCGCCGGGCGCAGGCAAGGGAACTCAGGCCCAGTTCATTACTGAACGGTTTGATATTCCCCAGATCTCCACCGGTGACATGCTGCGTGCGGCGGTGAAAGCCGAGTCCGAGCTGGGCAAGCAGGTAAAGGAAGTCATGGCAACAGGTGGCCTGGTGTCTGACGACATCATCATTGCGCTGATCGAAGAGCGTATTAAACAGCCAGATTGCAAGAACGGTTTCCTGCTCGACGGTTTCCCGCGGACCATCCCCCAGGCTGAGGCTCTGAAAGACCAGGGAATTGCCATCGACTATGTGGTCGAAATTGCCGTGGATGACGAAGAAATCGTCAGCCGTCTGTCCGGTCGCCGGGTGCATGAGGGAAGCGGTCGTATCTACCACGTGAAATACGATCCGCCCAAGGTCGAGGGCAAGGATGACCAGACCGGAGAGCCGCTGGTTCAACGTGAGGACGACAAGGAAGAGACGGTTCGCAAGCGTCTGAAAATCTACCACGACCAGACTGCACCGCTGGTTGGCTACTACCAGGACTGGGCGTCGAAAGAGCCGGCTGCGGCACCGAAATACGTCCGTGTCGAGGGCGTTGGCAGTCTGGGCAGCATTCGCGACCAGATCCTGTCTGAACTCAAATAAATTGGCATCCTGACCTGAGGTTTTCACACTGGTGAAACTGTTGGCACTGGATACGTCATCAGAGGGCTGCTCGGCAGCCCTTCTTGTTGATGGCGAAATCTCCGAACGCTTTGAGCTTGCCCCCAGAGGCCATACCCGGCTATTGATGCCGATGGTGCGGGAGCTTCTGGCGGAGAAGAATCTTGCTCCGGCAGAGCTTGATGCTCTGGCCTTTGCCTGCGGGCCGGGCTCTTTTACCGGTGTCAGGATCGCGACCGGTGTTGTTCAGGGTCTTGCCTGGGGGCTGGACATTCCGGTGGTGCCGGTGTCTTCACTGCAGGCCGTGGCGCTGGGTGCCATGGATGCTCTGGAGCCTCACGAGGAAACCGGTATTGCGGTAGCTTTTGATGCCCGCATGGGCGAGGTATATTGGGGCTGCTTCGCTGCCCGGGCAGGACTGCCTGAGGCGTTGGCTTCGGAACAGGTCTGTCCACCCGACGCAGTCACACTGCCAGCGGGCCCCGAGCGCTGGTGCGGAGCAGGGCCGGGCTGGCAATACCGCTCCGCCATGCCAGCGCAGGTGTCAGAGCGCGTTGATCCCGTCAATGAGACCCTGGTGCTGCGAGCAGCCTGGGTTGCGCGCCTGGCGGTGATCGCATTCGGGCAGGGCAAGGCGGTGCCGGCGGAGCAGGCTCAACCTGTCTACATCAGGGATGAAGTGGCCTGGAAAAAACTGCCTGGTCGATAGTGACTCCGGCCGCCTGGTTTGATCCGGGCAAACCGCTTTGGGTAAAAACTGACCAACTGTCTTTTCTTCCGTGCGATAATCTTCCATACTTCAATTTCACGATTTCCTGTCATCCGGCCAGCGGTATCTGAACATGATTGGCGGAATTAACCCGGGCAACAATTTCAATTTCCAGACCGGCAACAACAGCCCGGTCAGGGAGCGCAGCGATGTGGCGCGTGCGCCGGCATCAACGCCTGAAAAAACACCTGACGCGGCCCGTCGTGACCTTGCCGATGGCCCTCAGGGTGTTGTCAGCGACCGCAATGCGACCGAAAGCCTCGAGCGGCGTGTAGAAGCCCGTCGTGCCGCTGAAGACGCCCTTCTGGAGCGGTTCCGTGCAGACGAAGTGTCCCTGCCGGCCGCGAGGGCGCTGTCGACCTTTGCCTCTGTCGCCGCAGCCGGTCAGGAAAATGGCGGTAATGGTAGCCTGGCCGGAATCGATATTCTGGTCTGATGCCTGACTCGTCCCCGTCCGCTCCGTCCGCCTTTCCTGCCCCTTTCCAGGACATCGTCTCTGTTGCCCGCAGTGCACTGGGTGACCGATTGCAGGCCGATGCTCTTGCCGATTCGCTCGGGATCTCGAATCTTGGTGTCGTCCGCCCCAGGGACATCCGCGACTTCCCGGTTTTACTATTCCTGGATGAGCAGGGCCTTGGCCTGCAGATGACTGGCAAAGGTGCGCCGGGACCGGTGCGTGCAGAATTCGTGACCGGCAAGATGGGGTATCGGCGGGAGCACGGCGGTGGCGCGGGCCAGTTGGTGGCCAAGGCGGTCGGCTTGCAGAAAACACGGGCCGCATTGCATGTCGTTGATGCGACGGCGGGACTTGGCCAGGATGCCTTTGTGCTTGCCAGCCTTGGCTGCACGGTTACCCTGTTCGAGCGTAACCCGGTCATTCATGCGCTTTTGGCCGATGGTCTCGCACGGGCAGCCCTGAATGTGGATTGTGCCGGCATTGTCGAGCGCATGCGACTGCTGGAGGGCAGCAGTGTTGAATGGCTGTCCCGACCAGGCACCGAGGCGGCGGATGTTGTCTACCTGGACCCGATGTTTCCGCATCGGGACAAGTCGGCCCTGGTAAAAAAGGAAATGCAGGTTTTCCGCACTATCGTAGGAGACGACGAGGATTCCGCACAATTGCTCGCGGCCGCTCTGGAGCGCGCCCGTTACCGGGTGGTGGTCAAGCGACCTCGTAAGGCATCGGCCATTGAGGGAGCAGAGCCAACCACCCGCATTGAGGGCAAGAGCAGCCGCTACGATGTGTACGCCATCCGGGCGCTGCCACCGCAGTAAATGCCATCAGGCACCCAGCATGGTGACCTGCTGGATTGCCTGTCGCTTCTCGACACTCAGCACCAGGCGGGCATCGTCCGCCACCTCATCCAGCCCCTCCCCATAGCAGAGCAGGCCATTGTCATCGGTGGTGATAACGCCATTGTTCTGCATATTGGCAATGAAGTTGCGGAACAGGCTCTTGTCGAAAAACTCCGGCGCATTCAGGCCGAACAGGATCGACATCCGCTCGGCCAGCAGCGCGCTCTGTTCTTCCAGTTCGGCGGCGCTGATCTTGCCCGAGCCGTATTTGCGGAGAATGCCCAGAGCGATGTGGTAGCGCTCAACCGTCTGGATGATGAAGCGGGACAGAACCCTGAGCCTCAGCATGGCTTCGGTACCTTCCTCGGGTCGACCGATCCGGTCATCGTCCAGGGGCTTCAGCAAGTCATGTTCGATGAGAACGTCAATCCACTGATTGATAACCTTCCTGGCTTCATCGGGCTGGTATTTCAGGAACAGCTCCGATTGCAGGTAGGGGTAGGCCACGCTGGCAAGGAATACGATCTTGTCCCGGCCCAGCGAATCCTTGTTCTCGAACAGGCTGGCGATCAGTGAGGGCAGCGCAAAGAGGTGCTGGATGTTGTTCCGGTAATAGGTCATCAGGATTGCGTTGCTGCCTTCGAGGGCAATAATGTCGCCAAGCTTCTGCGGCTGGCGAGTCACCAGGCCCATGCCTTCACAGTAGGCGATCCAGTCCTTGCCGGACCCCTCGGGCAGGGTTACCGTTTCCGCATATGGGAAAGCCTTTAGCAGGGCGGCGTATTGATCCATCAAGCGGATCAACTGGCCCTCGTCCATGGCCAGTCGCTCGGTGCCAAGAAGAACCGTGGCGGCCATGCCGATCGGGTTTACGGCAACCGACGCGTTGATGTTCGACGCTACCCGGAAGGACAGCTCTGAAACCGCGCTGTTAAGCCACTTCGGACGATACTCGGCGTCGTAGGCCACGTCGCGCCAACTACCGTGAACATCGTCCAGAACCTCAGACAAATGAATGGCTTCGCCAAAGTTGACTGAAACGCGACCAAATGAGTTGCTGAGTTTGCGAACGGTCTTGGCAAGACCGAATACGCTTTCTTTTTCCTTTTTCTTGCCACGAAGTTCACCCAGATAGGAGCGGCCTTCCATCACCTTTTCATAGCCGATGTACACGGGCACGAATACGATGGGTTTGCGATGGTCCCGAAGGAAACTGCGTACGGTCATTGCCAGCATGCCGGGGCGGGGCTGCAGCATGCGGCCTGTGCGGCTTCGGCCGCCTTCGATGAAATACTCGACGGAATAGCCCCGGGAGAACATCACGTGCATGTATTCATTGAACACGGTGGCGTACAGCGGGTTGTCCTTGAAACTGCGGCGCATAAAGAACGCCCCGCCACGGCGCAGGATCGGGCCGACAATGGGCATGTTGAGGTTGATCCCTGCGGCGATGTGCGGAGGCATCAGGCCATTCTTGTAAAGCACGTAGGACAGCAGCAGGTAGTCGATGTGTGAACGGTGGCAGGGCACGTAAACCACGGCATTGTCTTGCGCCACTTCCTTCACCACCCGGATATTGTTAATGGCAATGCCGTTGTAGATCCGGTTCCAGAGCCACGACAACAGTACCTCCATGAATCGAATCGTGACAACGGACATGCTTGCTGCAATCTCATCCGCATATTTGTAGGCCTTGGCGCGGACTTTTTCAGGTGGTATGTCGTCTCTGGCAGCCGTCTCCCGGATGGCTTCCTTGACCGCTTGGGTGCGCACCAGGCCTGCCACCAGGGTGCGGCGATGGGATAGATCTGGCCCCAGTACGGCCTGGCGAACCCGGCGGAAATGGGTTCTCAGTATCCTCGCCAGCTTGCGGTTGGCCCGCTCCTCGCTGTGCCGGTATTCGTCGATCACCTGCTTCAGGGAGAGCGGCTGGTTGAACTGAACGTAGGTGTTGCGGCCATGAACCATGATGATCAGGAACTTCTGAAGCCGGCCGGCGATGGACCAGGTGTCAGACAGCAGCAGTTTTACCAGGGACTTTTCCTTGTCCGGGGAGCGGCCCCAGAACAGGGACACAGGAACAATTTGGACGTCCTGGTCCGGATGTTCGAGACCGTATCGAACCAGGGCCTGAAACTCGTTCGTGGGTGCTGGCGCCTGGCGACCCCTGAAAAAGCCACCGATGCGGCGATAGAGAAAAAAGAAGGAGTGCGAAGGGCCGTTTTTCACCGGCAGGGCTTCGGTGGCGCCCGGAAGTCCTGCCCGGATAACTTCTTGCTCAAGAACCAGACGGCTCGAGAGGGAGCTGTACTGCAGCACGTAGCAAACCGGTTTGTCGGGATCCAGGGCGAGGGCTTCAACGCTGTTGCCGCTGACATCAGTCCGGACCCAGATAAACAGTATCTTGCGGAAAAGGGTCAGGATCAGGCTGCGAATGCCCTGGTAAAGACGCATAAATTGCAACTCCGTTGACGAAACAGGTGCCAAGTTTACTTGGTTGAGTACAGGGCGGAAAGGTGGACCTTCCATTCTTGGCCGGTGCGGCAATGTGGTACATTTCCGATTGATCTTCCAATAACCCAGTTGATGCATCGAATGGTGATCGCAATGACTCAGTGGATACCGGGCTGGACGACCCGCCGGCCGGAAAACGGCGATCTGATCCTCGCGCTGTCGGGATCGGGTGTGGTCAAGCCCGATAACGGCTGGCTGCACAGTGGCGACAGCAGCCTTTTCCGGGGCGAATTGCCCGATTCCGTATCTCTGGGCAGTTACAATGGGCGCGGTGTATTCGTGACCGAACTGCCGGACACCGGCGTCGGTAATCAGGAAGTTGTACCGCTGCGGGATGCAATTTTGATGGTTGGCGATGCACCGGCGGACATGCTCAGTACCGGCTTTCAGGTCTGGCAGTGGTGGCGCGACCACCGATTCTGCGGCCGTTGCGGCGAGGAAACCGGTTTCCATCCGCGGGAGCGGGCCAAGTGGTGCGAACCCTGTGGCATTCCCTGGTATCCGAGGCTGGCGCCTTGCGTGATTGTCGTCATACGCCGGGATGATCGGCTTCTGCTCGCGAAGTCCTCTCGGGTCAAACGGCACTTCTACAGCCTCATCGCCGGGTTTGTTGAACCGGGCGAGAGTCTGGAAGGCGCTGTGCACCGTGAAGTGAAAGAGGAGACCGGGCTGGACGTCACCAACATCCGCTACCACGCCTCGCAACCCTGGCCATTCCCCCATCAGCTTATGGTCGGCTTCTTCGCCGATTACGCCGGAGGCGAGCTGGTTCTCCAGGAAGACGAGCTTGCCGATGCCGACTGGTTCCTGCCGGGCGATACGCCACCGGTACCACCGGAAACCACCATTTCTGGCCGATTGATCCGGGCCATGGAAAACGAGATTTCCCGGGGAGGCATTCCGGTTTGAGCAGGCAGTCGCCTCCAAGGGTTCTGGTGTTTGACTCCGGTGTCGGTGGTCTGAGCGTTGCGGCCTGCATTCACCGGCAACTGCCGGGCCTGGAGATCGTCTATCTGGCAGACAACGCAGGCTTTCCCTATGGCGACAAATCCGAGGCGGTTGTGATCGACCGGTGTTGCGGTCTGATCACCAGAGCGCTAGAGCTCTACCCGTCAGACGCCATCGTGGTGGCCTGCAATACCGCCAGTACAGTGGTTCTGCCGCATTTACGTGCGATGACGGCGGTGCCGGTTGTGGGGGTGGTGCCGGCCATCAAACCGGCGGCAGCAAAGTCCGTGAATCGGCGAATGGGGCTGCTGGCGACACCGGCCACGGTTCGCAGGCCTTATCTCGACAGGCTGGTCGAAGAATTCGCTGGCGATTGCAGGATTGAGCGTATTGGCCATCCGGGGCTAGTGCGCTGGGCAGAGGACCTGGTTTCCGGAATCGAGGTTCCACTTGCCGAGCTGAGCGAAGCCATGAGGCCTTTCAAAGAGGCCGGTGTGGACACCGTGGTGCTTGGTTGCACTCACTATCCACTGTTACTGGAGAGTCTGAGGGCGAGTCTGCCGACGGTTCGTTTCTGGGTGGACTCGGGTGAGGCCATTGCCCGACGGGTAGCCTGGCTGCTGGAACAGACTGGTAGGCTTGATGTTGCTCAAGGCTCAGTTGCCGGCGCAGGGAAACAACCTGTGAGCGCTGCGCTGTTTTCAGGGCCGGCACCGAAGGGCATCGCGTCCTTCATGGCGGGCCTGGGGCTGGAGGCCAAACGGGTGAGCGAACACTGGCCGGGAGAGCCCCTGGGGGCTACAGCAACCGGGTCAGCTTGAACATGGCCAGAAACTCTAGCGCCGGAATCGACCGTTTGTGACAGCAGTACGTCTTGAATTTCTCCCCCCGAAAGCGTGATTTCGTGAATTCCAGGCCTTTGAAGTTGTAAAGGAAGTTGCCTTTCTCATAGAGACCGTGCAGCAGGCCTTTCAGCAGTCGGCTCTCCTGATGCTCTGTTGCCGGATCCAGTGACAGGGGAATCAGCCCGAGATCCAGGTAGGGCACGCCTTCCGCCTTGAAAACGTCCATCGCATGGGCCATCAGGGTATAGAAAATCCCCTGGCGGAAATCGGCGTTGGCCCGGGAAATGTTGGGCACGTAGCTGATGATCTCGTTGTTGCGATAAATCGGGTCGAAATAGATAAACCCAACGGCCTTTCCGTCCTGATAGGCGTAGAAATGCCGTTCGTTTTCGCGATAGTCCATTTCCATGGGACGGATCAGAAAGCGGATTTCATTGCTTTTGCATTTGCGGGTTCGAATCCAGGCCTCGGATATTTCACGGGTGTGATCGTCACTGAAACGCTCTTTCACCGTAATCCCGTTCTTTTCTGCCTGGTTCAAAGCGGTTCGCAGGATCTGTTTTTTCTTTCCGCTGAGGGACCAGCGGCCCAGATCGATACGGGATTCGCTGCCAAACTGGGTGCCGTAGAGACCAAATCGCAGGTGCAGGAAATCGACGACGGGCTTGGAGACCTGGATGTAACTGGCGTTTGGAAAGCGCTGGTGGAAGTTCTCCAACAGGTTGCCAAAGTCTTCCGGCGCACAGACGGGATCCGAGAGCACGAAGGTGGCGCCCCATTTGCGCATGTAGGCGATATACCCCATGCCCGGTACATCAAAATATTGCATGCCCGGTTGGAGCGTTGAAAACGACTGGGAATGGGTACCGTACTTCTTCAGGAAGCCGACCCGCTCGGTAAACGTGAATGAGCCGCTCTCAAGTGTGCCAACCCTCTCCAGTGCGAGTATCTGATCCGACATGCTGCTGCTCCCTGATTATTTTTGTTGGGTGAGTCTCTAGCGAAGTCCTCAGGCCTGCTTGCGTCCGAGAATGGACCAGTAGCAGTTCATGTTCAGAAGCTTGAAGTGCTTCTTGTCCGTGACCTGAAGGCCCAGCCGCTGCATGTGCTCGGGATAGTTGTAGATTTTGTGGAAGGCATTGTTGGCGAACAGCCAGAAAATGAAGACGGCCATGTACCAGTAAAGCTTCTTGAACATTCTGGAAAGCAGGTTGCCAGTGGGGTAGGAAAAGTCACCAACAACGACCCGGGCCTCGGCTTTGCCCAGCCGTATCAGATGTTCGAGGACCCGGACCATCATGTCTTCATCGAACACGTTCAGGAAGAAATTGGCCACGACCATGTCGTACTGCTCGAACTCATCTACTTTCATGATGTCGCTATGGATGCGCCGGATCCTGAGGTGTGGCGCCTCTTTTTCCTGAGCTTCGGCAAACTTCCGCAGCATGGTTTCGGACAAATCCACCACGGTCACGTCTGCACCCAGCTCGGCCGCCCGAATGGCGTCCCGGCCATGGCCAACTCCGGCAAACAGAATCCTGTCTCCGGGCCGGACGGTTTCCACATCCAGCATGGCGGTTTTGCAGCGGTGAATGTTCTTGCCGCTATAGAGATTGCTGAGAAAATCGTAGACGGGACCGATGTATTTGTACTTGTCGCGCATGATGACTGCTGCCTGTTCTTGTTCCTTGGATGCTGTCACCGTTTTTGTCGTTATTGGTCCGAGAATGTCGGACATTCCGGTAATCAGCGCCTATGGATTCGAGCTTAGAGAACAGGGTGGGAGAAATATGTGCAGTAATGCGCATTTCAGGATACACAAAGTAACGTACTGCAATACTTTGCAAACCCTATCGCGGTTTTATATCGGAGTGTCTGACAATCGATAATCTTACGTCAGAATGAGGCAGCTTTGGCTCTGGTGGTTCCGAGAGTTCTGGAAATATCGGCGGCGGGCCTGGCAGGACCGTAGAAGAAACCCTGGACCTGGTGGCAACCCAGGCTCCGCAGATAGTCCAGTTGCTCGTCGGTTTCCACGCCCTCTGCAACGATCTCCAGCTTGAGTCCATGGGCCATGGCGACAATGGCGTTTACGATGCACGCACCGTCGTCGCCACTGCGGATGGCTTTCACGAAAGACTGGTCGACTTTGAGGGTGTGAATGGGCAGGCGATGCAGGTAATTCAGTGACGAATAGCCTGTGCCGAAATCGTCGATCGCGATCCGGACACCCAGAGCTGCCAGTTCCCGGAGCTTCTGGGAGATCTGTTCCAGATCGTTCATGATCACGTTTTCAGTGATTTCGATTTCCAGGTTGCCGGCCGGGAAGTTGTGGGCCTTTACCTGCTGCATCAGGGTTTCTACAAACCGCGGATGCTCAACCTGTATGGGGGACAGGTTGACGGCCAACCGGAGGTGGGTGTGGCCCTCCTGGATCCAGCGGCCGACATCCTGGCAGGCCTGGTCGAGAACACGCTCACTGAGCTGGCCTATCAGTTTGGTTTCCTCCGCCAGGGGCAGGAAGTCTCTCGGGTAAAGCAGTCCCCGCTCCGGGTGCTGCCATCGAACCAGGGCCTCAAGACCCACGACCCGGTTGGTTTTGGAGCACACCTGGGGCTGATAGAACACCCGCAACTCGTCCCTTTCAAGGGCCTGACGCAGATCCCGCTCGAGGTTCAGCCTGTTGGCCGTATCGATACTCATGCTGTCGGAATAGAAGCCGTAACCGTCTTTTCCCTTGCCTTTGACGTGGTACATGGCAATGTCGGCGTTCTGGATCAGCTGGTCCATGGTCTCGCCGGCCTCGGGAAAGATTGCGATGCCGATACTGACACCTACAAAGACTTCGTGATCCCCCAGTTGAAAAGGTGCCCGCAGGGCATCAATCAACTTCTTGGCGATCTGTCTGGCGTCTTCGTGATTGTGGATGGAGGGCAGGAGCAGGGTAAATTCGTCGCCACCGAACCGGGAAAGGGTGTCGCCCTTGCGCAGGCATTTCTCTAGCCGGTGGGTGACTGCCTGCAACAGCCGATCTCCCATCGCGTGTCCGAGGGTGTCGTTGATGACCTTGAAACGGTCAAGATCCAGAAACATAACCGCCAGCTTCTGGCCACCGCGGTTGGCGTGGGTAATCGCCAGCTCAAGTCGGTCCTTGAAAAGTGCGCGGTTCGGCAATCGCGTTAAAAGGTCATGGTAGGCCTGGAAATTGATGAAGGCCTCGGCTTCCTTCCTCTCGGTAACGTCACGGGCCGTCCCATAATAGGTGGCGCCGTTGCCATTGCCGCCTCCCTGCGTATTACCGGAATGCGGCCAGGTTTGCGGATCGATGGGAAAAGCGGTTATCTCGAAATGGCGGGTTGCTCGACGGCTGCCACGGGTTTTCAGGCGGACTTCCAGGGTTCGTGGGTTATCTGCGGTGATGTTTGGCCCCTTCAGGGCCAGTGTCCCGCGGGTCACGTCCCGGTCGTCAAGAATGTGGCGGAAGTGCTGCCCGCAAAGTTCCGCCGGCTGGTAGCCCAGCAGGCTCTCAACCTTGCTGTTCACAAAGCAAAAGTGGCCGTCCTGATCAAGCATGAACACGATGTCGGGAGAGCTGTTAACGATGTAACGATGCAGCGCCTCGGATTTCTCCAGCCGCATCTGGACATGTTCGTGGGCTTCGAGAAGTGACTTTTTCCCGATAACGCTCTCAACGGTGGCCAGCAATTCCTCAGGGTCGAAGGGTTTACGGATGTAGTCCAGGGCGCCCCGTCGCAGTGCGCGGCTCACTGCACTGAATGAGCTTTCTCCGCTGACCACGATCACGCCGCAATCCGGCTGTTCGTTGGCAAGATGTGCCATCACGTCAAAACCTGTGATCTCGGGCATACGGAGATCCAGTAGAGCCAGATCGAACGTTTGCTGGTCAATCAGCTCGCACGCTTTTCGACCCCCGTGAGCTTCCGCAACGACATAACCCTGGGTGCGCAGAAGCGAAGCCAGGGTATTCAGCAGGCGGGGTTCGTCATCCGCTACCAGTATCCGTGCCGCTAACCCGTGACTGAAAGGCTGATCAGTATGTTCAGGTGCCATCGGTCTGTGTCCGTTGTCTCTGCGTCAGTCGGTCTCATTCTTTTTGTGGCTGGCCGCTGGTAGCAGAATCCTGAAGGTGGTTCCTTCCTGCCCCGTGCGACAAGCAATGATGCCCTCCATGTCATCAACGAGCTGTTTCACAATGCTCAGGCCCAAACCGCTGTGGCCCTCTCCCTTTGTGGTTTTCACCGGTGAAAACAGGGCGTCTCTGACCTCACCGGGTATTCCTCTGCCTGTGTCCGAGATTTCCAACTCAACCCAGGTTCGGTGGTTCTGCCACACTGGCGAAGACGTCCGCATTTCAACCGTGCCGCCATCATCCGCCAGGCTCTCCGCCGCATTTCGAACCAGATTGATCACAATCTGGCGAATCCTTGTGGGGCCAGCTGTAACCCGCGTTGGCTCGCTGCAAAGCGATAACCGAAGGCTGCGACTATCGGAGCTGAACAAACTATCTTCAAGGATACGAGCCAGACTTTCCAGTTCGGCATTGAGCTCAACACCGTCATCGCCCTGATCCACGGTGTCAGTATGGCTCATTTGCAGTAAAAGGTTGCCGGCCCGATCCAGCTCATCCCGGATCACGTCCAGCTCCTGCTGGACACCGGCATCTTCAAGTCTGCCTCGCAGCTGGTAAATATACTGTCGGATAATGGTCAGCGGATTGCTGACTTCGTGAACCTGTTTACGCAGTCGGTCGCGGGCGATTTCCTGATCCAGTCCTTCTGTGCTGGCTTCGGCGTCGGCTCGGGCCGGCGCCCGGTCTGCCAGTACCGAAGCCAACTGAGTAGTGAAGATATCAGCCAGTTCCAGGGTTGTCGGCAGATGCTCGTTGTCTGTGCCCAGGGCGAAGACACCAGGGCAGTCCCCGCCACCGTTAACCGGTACTGCAAGTATGGATGGCGTATGGAGCAGTGACAGCAGCTGTCGGTCGAGTACTGTCGGGGATCGATCACCAAGGCTGACTGGCAGGCCGGAAATGAAGGCTTCCGTAAGGACGCTGCCGCCGGGCTTGGCGGTGACCGCAAGGTCGGGGATGTCGCCGATGGTCCCGGACAGGAGCACAAGGTTTTCGCCTGTGTGCCCGAAGCACAGAGCCGGCAGGCCCGTGATCAGCGTGAGGCTGTTGACCGTCTCGGCGAGAATGTCCTCGGTTTCTCCGGTCAGATCGGCAAGGTTGATCGCCTGGTTTGCCATGGCCTGGCGCAGAATTGTCTGTTTCAGCTGTCGCGAGGCGCTCTCGCCGCAGTAATTCTCGTCCAGCGGAATCCCTAACGATGCAGCCATCCCCGATACTTCGTGGCCGATGCGGCGATTTATCTCCCGGGTCAGTTCCTCGTTCAGCCCGAATACCGTGCCTGCCGCTGCGATGCCGGCGGCATCGGAGAGTGCCAGTCGGGTGGCCAGGCTGATCAGCTTCACCAGATGTCCGGCATCCCGTAGCTCCGAGGGCAGCGCCTGCTGGTAGCGCATGGCATCGGCGGCCATGGGTCCGAGGCCCCAGGAGGCCACGAGTTCGGCGGCGATGTCGGACTGATGATCAAGATAGTGTTGCTTCGCTTCGGTGGCTGGCGTTTTAATAGCAATCAGCTCGCCGATGTTGTGAAGCATGCCCAACATAAAGGCTTCGTCAGGCTCTGGATAACGGGTCAGCGTTGCCAGGGCTCGGGCTGTCAACGCGGTAGTCAGCGAGTGTCGCCAGAAATCTCTGAGTTGTTGCCATTCGTCGCCGCCCAGCTCAAAAAGCAGTTGGCGCAGGGCTGCGGTTAGCACCAGCGTGTGAAACCGTCGGGTGCCGAGTCTCAGGAGTGCCTGGTCGACGGAGCGGATCGGAGTAGAAGGGCCGTAAAGTGCGGAATTGGCGAGTGCAAGTATACGAGCTACCAGCGCGGTATCGGCAGAGACAATTTCGCTTATTTTTCGGTAGCTCTCGTCCTGATGACAAGCATCAAGCGCCCGCAAGGTAACTTCCGGAAGACTCGGTAGCTGTAAATCAGGCGCAATGTGCATAGGCTTACCTGCCGTGCGGCGAAACGTACCATTAATTGACTGAGCGTTCATTCTTATTTTCCGAAAAGAGCTTAGACAATAATCCGTCGTTATTAAATACTTATTGCTCTTTTTTTAAGCAATATATTATCTGATCCGTGATATGTGTAGAATTTTTACAGGTTAAAATACAGAAAACCGAAAAATCAGGGACCTAGATTGCCGGTGATGAACGCCAGAGAACCTGTCAAGCACAATCCGAACCAACCTCGCACCATCGCCATAACGGGTGGCAAGGGTGGTGTGGGCAAGACCTCGGTCGCCCTGAATCTTGCGCTGACTCTCGCAAGACAGGGCAACCGCGTTCTGTTGCTGGATGGCGACACGGATCTGGCCAACGTCAGCATCATGGTTGGTCTTTATCCGAGAAAAACCCTCGCTAATGTGATGGCCGAAGAGTGTCGTCTGGAGGACGTCATCCTTGAGACCGACTACGGCCTGCATATTGTTCCGGGGGCCTCCGGTGTCCAGGAGTGCATGGATATGGGGCCAACGGAGAGCCTTCGCATACTCCGGGCACTGTATAACCTGGAAAACCGCTACGATTACGTCATTACCGACACGGCTGCCGGGCTGCAGGCTGCCGGGCTGCATATGATTGCCGCGACAGAGCTGGCCTGCATGGTTGTGACCCCGGACCCCGCGTCCCTGACCGACGCCTTTTCCCTGATCAAGGTTCTCCGGCGCAGGGGCTATAACCGGATTCCGAGCATTCTGGTGAATATGGCCCAGGGCGCCAGTCAGGCACGGTCCGTGTTCCAGCGCCTGGACGCCGCTGCCCAGCGCCACCTGGGAATCTCGCTCCACTACATGGGTGGGATCTGGCGGGACGAGACCCTTCGGCAGTCGGTTCTCAACCAGAAGCCGGTCGCGCTTCTGCCTGTTTCAGACCCTTCCTGTCGCCAGTTTCATACCCTCGCGGATATGCTTGATGTGCGGCTGTCCCAGTTGCCTAGACGAAAGGCTGGCATTGCAGCCTATTGGCACAAGGTGTCCAAAAGAGAGTCCGCGAATTCCCCTAAAAAATTGACCAAACCGGAGCCAGAAACCGGGAATGAAGCACCGGCTCTGAAAGATCGGTGCCTGCAGGCCGTGAGTGAGATTGAGTCCATTTTCAAGGAGGGACCGGTCGATCCGATGCTGCGTTATGAGGCGTTTACCCGTCTTTTTGCACTGCTGGGGAGCACGCTGGACAGTGATGCCATCGAGATTGTGCAGACTGGTCTTGGTTCGTTCCAGTGGGAGAATCTCAGCCCCGAACGAAAGAATCATCTGGCCATTCATCTTCGCGAGCTGGCGGACCAGATTTCACCCCCCGAACGTAAAGCGGATCTCGCCGAGCCGACCCAATCGGTGCTCCGCGAGCCGTTTTACGATCGCATCAGCTTTGGTGAGCAGGATCGCCTGGTGCGCGTACTAAAGGAGCAGCCTGCAGATATCTCGCTGGATCAGCTTCTGCGATCTCTCTCGGGCAATGACCATGGCGGCTCCCGATAGGCAGAAAAACCTACCTTCTTTTCCGTCATTTTTTTTACACTTTTTGTAGCGTAAGTTTGCTGTGTGTCACCGCTCTGTCACCAAAGTTGTGCAAGGATTGAGCATAAATCTGAATCGTGGCCCGCAATATGCAGTGGATCGTTCGTACCCGATTCCCAAACTTTCCTTTTGTTGGCAGGTGTGCGCCGACAACGAATTGAAGTGAGAAGGAGTTCTCCCATGGCAACACAGCAGCTGAATCCCGAGGCGTCATCAAAAGTACTTGAGCGACTCCGGGGCAAGCACGTTCTGATTACCGGCACCACCGGCTTTCTCGGCAAGGTGGTTCTGGAAAAGCTCATTCGCGCCGTTCCGGACATAGGCGGCATTCACCTGCTGATCCGTGGAAACAAACGCCATCCCGATGCGCGAGATCGTTTTTTTGAGGAGATCGCCACGTCGTCAGTTTTCGATCGTCTGCGTCAGGACGACAACGAGGCTTTCGAAACCTTCATTGAAGAACGTGTGCATTGCGTAACCGGGGAAGTGACCGAGCCCTTGTTTGGTCTGTCCGCTGACCGTTTCCGCAAGCTGGCCGGAGGCATCGATGTGGTTGTCAACTCCGCCGCCAGTGTGAACTTCCGTGAAGAGCTCGATAAAGCACTTGCCATCAATACTCGTTGCCTCGAAAACGTCGCCGAGCTTGCCCGACAGAACAAGGCGCTGGCGGTGCTTCAGGTTTCCACCTGCTATGTAAATGGTATGAATTCGGGGCAGATCACGGAGACCGTGATCAAGCCGGCAGGTGAATCCATTCCCCGGAGCACGGAAGGCTACTATGAGATCGAGGAGCTGGTCCGGCTGCTGGAGGACAAGATAGCGGATGTGCGTTCCCGTTACTCCGGCAAGGCACTGGAGAAGAAGCTGGTGGATCTTGGCATCCGTGAAGCCAACCATTACGGTTGGAGCGATACCTACACCTTTACCAAGTGGCTGGGTGAGCAACTCCTGCTCAAGGCCCTGTCAGGGCGGGCCCTGACCATTGTGCGCCCATCCATTATTGAAAGCGCACTCGAGGAACCCGCGCCAGGCTGGATTGAAGGTGTGAAGGTGGCCGATGCCATTATCCTCGCTTATGCCCGCGAGAAGGTCACGATCTTCCCTGGCAAACGCGCTGGCGTCATTGATGTTATTCCAGTGGATCTGGTGGCCAATGCGATCATCCTGGCGGCGGCCGAAGCCGTTGCTGATTCGCCGCGTCACCGGATTTACCAGTGTTGCAGTGGCAGCTCCAACCCGGTTTCCCTTGGGCAGTTTATTGATCACCTCATGGCGGAATCCAAAGCCAACTTTGCCGAATATGATCAGTTGTTCTACCGGCAGCCGACCAAACCCTTCATTGCAGTCAACCGCCGGCTGTTCGATGCCGTTGTGGGCGGGGTGCGCATGCCACTGAGCATTACCGGGAAGGTTTTGCGCATGCTGGGCCAGAATCGCGAGCTGAAAGTGCTCCGGAATCTGGACACGACACGCTCGCTGGCGACCATTTTCGGTTTCTACACCGCGCCAGACTACATCTTCCGGAATGATGACCTGCTGGCCCTGGCATCAAGGATGGGTGAGCTGGACAAGGTGCTGTTCCCGGTGGATGCCCGCCAGATTGACTGGTCGGTCTATCTGCGCAAGATCCACCTGGCAGGCCTGAACCGATACGCCCTCAAGGAGCGCAAGGTATACAGCCTGCGCTCTGCCAAGGCCCGAAAAAAGGCAGCGTGAACCCAGGAGCCCGGTCGCAACGACCGGGCTTTTTTATGTGTAGTCGTTTCCTCCCCGGGTTTGCCATCGGCCCCAATCCAACTATCCTTTAAAAAGCTTCTCGTTCGGCGCAATTTACCGTTGTTTTCTTGCGGGTTACCGACCTTTTTGGGCTAAAAGTTCAGGCGGATTAGGACGTTAGTCTAATTCATTGTGTAGTGGCTAGCATGGTGAACTACCACTATCCGTCTAAAGGGCCGGAGAGGCCTCAACGTCTGAATTCCAAAACCGACAATGACAACAGACTCTGACTAAAGGGGGAGCACAATGACTGGTAAACAGGTATATCCGGTAAGCCCGGACGTGGCCAAACAGGCCCTTCTGAACCGGGAACAGTATGAAGAAATGTATCGTCAGTCAGTCGAAGACCCGGATACCTTCTGGGGTGAGCACGGCAAGCGCCTTGAGTGGATCAAACCCTACACCAAGGTGAAAAACACGACCTACGATTACAACAACCTGTCCATCAAATGGTTCGAAGATGGCCAGTTGAATGCCTCAGCCAACTGCCTGGACCGTCATCTGGAAAAGCGCGGCGACCAGACAGCCATCATCTTTGAAGGCGATGATCCCGCCGATTCACGCAACGTGACCTATCGCGAACTGCATGAGGAAACCAGCAAGTTCGCCAACGTCCTCAAAGGTCTGGGCGTGAAGAAGGGGGATGTTGTTACCATTTACATGCCGATGATTGTCGAGACAGCAGTCGCCATGCTGGCCTGCGCACGTATCGGCGCGATTCACTCGGTGGTGTTCGGCGGTTTTTCTCCGGAAGCGCTTGGTGCCCGGATTGTGAACGGCAAATCCCGCTTCGTAGTCACCGCTGACGAAGGCGTTCGTGGCGGCCGCAAGATTCCGCTGAAGAAGAACGTGGACGCGGCCCTGAAGAATGAAGATGCCGCCAATGTCGAGAAGGTGGTGGTTGTTACCCGGACCGGCAATTCCGAAGTGCCCTGGAATGACGCCCGCGACGAGCGTTATGAAGACCTGATGAAGTCCGCCTCTGCCGACTGCCAGCCAGAGCCGATGAACGCCGAAGATCCGCTGTTCATGCTGTATACCTCTGGCTCCACTGGTGCACCCAAGGGCGTTCTGCATACCACCGGTGGCTACATGGTCTATGCCTCCATGACCCACGAATACGTGTTCGATTATCATGAAGGCGACGTCTACTGGTGTACTGCCGATTTCGGCTGGGTCACAGGCCACAGCTATATTCTGTACGGCCCGCTGGCTAATGGTGCCATCACCGTTCTGTTCGAGGGTGTGCCCAACTATCCGGACAGCTCTCGTATGGGGCAGGTTGTCGACAAGCACAAGGTCAACATCCTGTACACCGCTCCGACCGCAATTCGCGCCCTGATGGCGGAAGGTGAGTCCTGCATGAACGGCACTACCCGTGAAAGCCTGAAACTGCTGGGCTCCGTGGGCGAGCCGATCAATCCGGAAGCCTGGGAGTGGTACCACCGGGTTATCGGTAACAGCAAGTGCCCCATCGTGGATACCTGGTGGCAGACCGAAACCGGCGGCATCCTGATTTCCCCGCTGCCGGGCGCGATTGATCTGAAACCCGGCTCAGCCACGGTACCGTTCTTCGGTGTTCAGCCGGCACTGGTGGACAATGACGGCAACATCCTTGAGGGCAAGACCGAGGGTAACCTCGTGATCCTGGACAGCTGGCCGGGCCAGATGCGGACGATCTATGGGGATCACGAGCGTTTCGCTCAGACCTATTTCAGCACTTACAAGGGCATGTACTTTACCGGTGACGGCGCCCGTCGCGATGAAGACGGCTACTACTGGATCACAGGTCGTGTCGACGATGTTCTGAACGTGTCTGGTCACCGTCTGGGTACCGCCGAAGTCGAAAGCGCCCTGGTTTCCCACGAGAAGGTCGCGGAAGCTGCCGTTGTTGGCTATCCGCATGACATCAAGGGTCAGGGCATCTATGTCTATGTAACCCTGGTACATGGACAGGAACCTTCTGACGAGCTGAAGAAAGAGCTTGTCCAGTGGGTGCGCAAGGAGATTGGCCCCATCGCCTCTCCAGATGTGATCCAATGGGCACCTGGACTGCCTAAAACGCGTTCTGGCAAGATTATGCGGCGTATTTTGCGTAAGATTGCCGCTAACGAGCACGACCAGTTGGGTGATACCTCTACGCTGGCAGATCCGGGTGTAGTCGATGACCTGATCAGCGGTCGTGCGAACCAGTAACGCCTGTGTGTTACCAGGCCATGTACCTGTAAGGAATCTGTTGAATGGCACAAACAATTATCGTCGCTGATGATCACCCGCTGTTTCGCGCAGCATTGAAGCAGGCGGTCAGTCAGGCGGTGCCCGATGCCGAGACGGTGGAAGTCGACAGCATCAAGGCACTGCAGGCGGCGGTAGAGTCGCACCCGGATGCGGATCTGGTTCTGCTGGATCTCAATATGCCGGGTGCCCACGGCTTCTCGGGGCTCGTCTTCATGCGAGGCCAGTACCCGGGGCTGCCGGTGGTGGTTGTGTCAGGATCCGAGGAATTGCAGGTAATGCGTCGCTCGATCGACTACGGCGCTTCCGGTTTCATACCGAAGTCGGCGCCGTTGCCAACCATTACCGAGGCGATTCAGGCGGTTCTGGAAGGCGACGTCTGGTTGCCGCAGGGAGTGGCCGACAAGATCGAGCGGATGCATTCAGATACCACCGACTTTTCCGAAAAGCTGGCATCGCTGACGCCTCAACAGTTCCGGGTGCTGGGTATGCTCGCCGAGGGGCTTCTGAACAAACAGATCGCCTATGATCTGGATGTATCGGAAGCCACCATCAAGGCCCATATCACGGCGGTGTTCCGGAAGCTTGGGGTGCGGAATCGCACTCAGGCGGTGATTGCGATCCAGCAGATGGAAATTGATCCATCGGATCAGTCCTTGTCTGGTAGCTGATTGGTTTTGATGGTTCGAATATAAAACGGGAGCCTTTTGGCTCCCGTTTTGTTTTTGGATGAGTACCAGGCACGGTTATTTGCTGCCAGCGTAACCCAATTCCTTGTCGACTAAATTGAACAGCTCGTCACCCTTGTGCCAGCGGTCGAAGTTCTCCAGGAACTGATCCGTCAGTGCACGCTTCCAGCCGATGAAGTCGCCGGCCATATGGGCGGTCATGGTGACATTCTCCATGTCCCAGAGCGGATGATCTTCTGCCAGAGGTTCCTCTTCGAAGACATCGAGTCCTGCGCCGGCAATTTCGCCATTTTCGAGGGCCGTGATCAGATCATCGGTTTTGACGATCGGGCCGCGGCCAATATTGATCAGGCGGGCGGATTTTTTCATGGCCTTGAAGGCTTTTTCGTCAAACAGGCCTTCGGTCTGAGGTGTTAGTGGCGCCGCAATCACTACAAAGTCCGCATGCCCGAGCTGCTCGTAAAGGTCGTCATTGCCGTGTACCGCCACAAAATCGGGGTCTTCCTTCCTGGGCTTGCGAGCGATGCCGTGTGCTTTCAAACCGGCGGCGCCGACCAGGCGGCCGATCTGCCGGCCGATCGAACCTGCGCCAACAACCAGAACCTGCTTGCCCTCTGCCCGCTCCGTATCCCGATGCTTCCACTGGTGCTTCATCTGTAGCCGGATGGAATTCGGGAAATCCTTGGCGAACATGAGGATGGTGCACAGCACGTATTCGGCAATGGTACGGTCGAAAATGCCCCGGGCGTTGGTGACGGTTACATCGCCCCTGATCAGATCCGGGAACATCAAGGCATCGACGCCGGCACTGGTGGCGTGGATCCATTGGAGCTTGTCTGCGGTGTGCCAGGCGGCCGCGAGGGCCTCTGTGCGAAAGTCCGTCACCATCATGATATCGGTGCCCGGCAGGGTGTCGCGAAGGGTTGGCTCGTCACAGGCAAAGCGCACATCAGCGCGGGCCCTCACTGCGTCCATTCCCGGCGGTTCCTGCTCTCCCGGCGCGGTGAGAACGGTAACAACAGGTTTGCTGTGCTGAGTCATTGAGCCTCCGCCTTTTCGATGAATGACTTCGTTGAACTGGTCGTTGCCCCGAGGGGTAATAACAGTCTGGTCGGCAGGCTCTGTCGGGTCAACTTGCGGGGCACCAGAATTTCCACTCAGAGCGTTGATGGCGGTACTTTCACGTACATCATCTATATGATTTTTTGTCTTGTAGAGGCCATCCATACTGACTAACCTGCAGGGGTGGATCTTATTTGCCCCGTTTGCAGGAGGTGTTTATGGCAGAAGCCGCCAACAAAGAAACCGGTCAGGACAAACCGCGTAGAGTGAAGTACCGGAAAACCAAGGCCAGTTGGAACCCTGCCATGCAGGCGGTTCCGGTTCCGGGTATCCGTCGCATGGTGAATATGGCGGCCACCATGAAGGATGTTATTCATCTTTCCATCGGTCAGCCGGACCTGCCGACGCCAAAGCACGTCATCGATGCCTACATCGATGCGCTCAACGCGGGGCAGACCGGCTATACCATGGATGCCGGCCTTCCTGAATTGCTGGTAGCCTTGCGCGACTACTACGGCAAACGCTACAACCGGAAACTGACTCGAGACAATATCCTGATTACCAGCGGCGCCACGGAGGCCATGTACCTGGCTATTTCCGCCACCTCCGCGCCCGGGCGGCAGTTTATCGTTACGGACCCTTCGTTTCTGCTGTATGCGCCGCTGATTCGCATGAACGGTGGTGAAGTAAAGTTTGTGCAGACCCGGGCAGAGAATAACCACCAGCTGGATCCGGATGAGGTCATCAAGGCCATGGGGCCCAGGACTTATGCGCTGATCCTGAACAATCCCAACAACCCGACCGGGGCGGTTTACCCGCGTAGCACCGTGGAGACCATCCTGGAGGAATGCGCCTATCGGGGAATTCAGGTGTATGCCGATGAAGTCTACGACCACCTGATCTTTGATGACGAAGACTTCGCCAGCGTGCTGAACTGCTCGATGGATCTGGACAACATCATGTGCATCAGCAGTTTTTCAAAAACCTACAGCATGGCGGGTCTGCGGGTTGGCTGGGTGATTGCCAGCCAGGCGGCCATCAAGTCTCTGCGTCGCTTCCACATGTTCACCACCTCCGTGGCTAACACGCCGTCCCAGTTTGCCGGCGTCGCAGCACTGACCGGTGACCAGCAGTGCGTTCGCGATATGGTAGATATCTACCGTGAGCGCCGGGACAAGGTGGTCGAGCTGGTCGACCAGACCCCCTACATGACCGGCTACAAGCCTGGCGGTGCCTTCTTTGCTTTCCCGGACCTTCCACCACATGTCGATGGCTCTGATCTGGCCTTGCGAATGCTGAAGGAAACCGGCGTCTGCATGGTGCCCGGTGACGCCTTTGGCGAGGGATGCACCAACGCCGTTCGGATCAGTTTCTCCACGACCTGCGAGAAGCTGGAAGAGGCGTTCGATCGCGTCATTCCCTGGATGGCCAAGCAACAGTTCTGAGGTGATGCCATGTCCGCCCTGGATTCGGTACTGATTCAGTGCCCGTACTGCTGGGAGACGCTGGATGTCAGCGTCGACCCGTCGGTACCGGAGCAGGAGTATGTCGAGGATTGCCAGGTTTGCTGCAGGCCCATCTTGATACACGTGGTTTTTGACGACACTCTTACGCCTCATGTCGAGGCTCGGGCTGAAAATGAATAGAACGCCGATTTACGCCCTTCGGGCGCTTCTGACACTGCTGCTGGTGCTCGCCAGTGGTTGTGCCAGTCTGTCGCCCTATTCCATCTCCGAAGGCGAGCTGGAACGGCACCTTCAGGATGTGGTTCGCGAGTTCGACCGCAACCAGCTGAATAGTGGTTCGCCACTGAGTCTGAGTCTCGACGACGCCGACATTACCCTTGGGCCAGATGGTCGCGATGTGGCAGTGATCGATGTTCGGGGTCAGGTAGCGCTGAATGCGCTGATGGCGAAGCTACCCGTGGATATTGCCTTGAAGGTCGAAGGGGCGCCGGTTTACGACAGCACTGAGAAAGCCATCTTCATACGGCGGTTGCAGCTCCTTGAGAGCAGTATTGACTCGCCCTTCTTCAAAGGGGATCTGAAGCCTGTAACCGATACGGTCATGCGGCTGGTTGCCCAGATGCTGGAGACCATGCCGGTGTACCGACTGGACGAAACCGATTTCGCCCAGCGTATGTTCGGTATGATGCCGGTAGATGTTCGGGTGGCGCCTGGCCGGCTCGAGTTTGTCATGGCCGACCAGTAACCCTGATCTATCGGGACAGCCGCTCGCAGATCGCAGAACCGATCTCGTGGGTGCCTCGTCGGCTTCCTGAGTTTTCGGCAAGGTCTGCAGCCACTGCATCGAACAGCTCCTTGCCAGCTGCGGCAATGGCAGGGTCCTTGCGGCCCAGCCACTCGAGCATGCGGGCGGCGGTAAATAGCATGGCGGTGGGGTCAGCCAGGCCCTGGCCGGCAATATCCGGCGCGCTGCCATGGGTGGGTTCGAACATAGACGGCATATCCGGATCCGTCGGGTTCAGGTTGCAGGAGGGTGCCACGCCCATGCCACCTGACAGCACCGCAGCGAGGTCGGTCAGAATGTCCCCCTGGAGGTTGCTCGCGACGACCACGTCAAAGGCCCAGGGGCTTTGCACGAACTTCATGCAGGCCGCGTCCACCAACTCATGATGCGTGGCCACGTCCGGGTATTCCTTGCTTATCTCGTCGAACGCTTCGGTGTACATGTCGCCCCAGTAGCGCAAGGCATTGCGCTTGGTGACCAGGCACACCTGGCTTTCACAGGTTCTGCCATCCAGGGTCCGGAATGTTCGTGTGCGGCCCTCCGAAACCCTTTCCGCGGCGCGGTTTCGGGCCTGTTCAAACCCGTAGCGGATGATCCGGTCGGTTGCCTTGCGTGTAAACACCTCCATCTGGGTGGCCACCTCATCCGGCGTGCCCTTGCGCAGACGTCCACCCTGGCTGACGTACTCACCCTCGGAGTTTTCCCGAATCACCAGCATGTCGATGTCCTTGGCGCGCTCATCGGCCAGGTACTGGCGGGCACCGGGCAGAAGCCGGGCCGGACGTTCGCAGACCCACTGGTCGAACCCTTTGCGCATGTCCAGCAGTGGCGCCAGTGAGATGCTGTCTGGAAGCAGGTATCGGTCCGGATCGTCCATGGGGCCCGGATCGCCAAGGGCGCCCAGAAGGATGGCATCGTACTTCTGTAACTGCGCCAGGGCATCCGCGGGCATGGATTCGCCATGCTCCTCGTGCCAGGCGTGGGATGGCCAGGGGAATCGAGTCCACTCAAGGTCCAGGCCGTGTTTGGCGCGCAGGGTCTCGAGGCAGCGCACAGCCTCGGCCACCACTTCAGGACCTATGCCGTCGCCCGGGGTTACAGCGATGCGGGTAGTTTGGGCCATTAGGGAAACTCCTTTTGTGGACAGACACGTATAAACGACAAACCCCAGTTTAGTCATGTAAGCAGGGGATGCCACCGTTTGACACGCTTTAACCAGAAAGTGGTTTTACCGGGGAGGGGATCAAGGCTATATTGGGTTGAATTAAGCCGTATAAACACAGCAAAACCGCCAGAAGTGGATTCAGGAGTTGAAGTGAGCCAACCCGCCGTACTGTTTGACGAGTCTCATTGCGAGCAATGTGCCTGTGGAGAGGGGTTGGATTTTTCCTTTACCTTCGCGTTCCAGCCTATTGTTGACGTTATCAACAAATCTGTTTACGCCTACGAGGCCTTGGTGAGAGGCACCGAGGGGCAGGGTGCTATGAGTATTCTTTCGCAGGTCAACGAGCGTAACCGCTATGCGTTTGATCAGGTGTGTCGGGTCAAGGCGGTTAAACTCGCCGCCAGGTTGGGCATGAAGTCGATGTTAAGCATCAACTTCATGCCCAACGCTGTCTACCGGGCCGAGTACTGTATTCGTACCACTCTTGCTGCGGCCAAGACCTACAATTTCGATACCCGCAAGATCATCTTTGAGTTGACCGAGGATGAGCAGTTGAATTCCACGTCTGTGGAGCATCTGGCTTCGATCATTGAGGCATACCAGGAAATGGGTTTTAGCACGGCTATTGATGATTTCGGGGCCGGATTTTCTCGTTTCAATATCATGATAGCCAGCCCGCCGAATCTTCTTAAACTGGATATGGCGCTCATTCGTAATATTCATAATGAACCGAACAAACAGGCTGTCGTGGCTGGCATCATCACCATGATGAAACAGCTTGGCGGAGACATCATTGCCGAAGGCGTTGAAACTAAGGAAGAGTATTTCTGGTTGCGTTCTCAGGGTATCCATTTCTACCAGGGGTATCTGTTCGCCAAACCCGGTTTCGAATGTCTTCCCGAGCCCGAGTTCCCGGCATAACCGGCCTCTAAACTGACAGGAAGGACACCTTGCTATACCGAATGATCACCATTGTCGGCGGACTGGTTTTTGTCATCATCCTGTTCGCCCTGATCTGGTTTTTCTGCAAGAAATTTCTCGATCACCACGGTGTCACCGACCAGGTCAAAGACCGCGCCATGGTTCTGGCCACCTGGACCTTTGCCGGTATCAGCGTCGGACTGGTATTCGCGGTGCTCGGTGCATTTGTCCTGGGCCCCTGGGCTTTCTACCGAACCCTGAGGGGCCATGATGTGGAGATATCCGATGGTGCCGCCGTCTGGTGGGGCCTCGGCATCGTAGTGGCGTCCCTGGGGATCACGGCTGTCGGATTCTTCGGTTTCCTGATGATAGTCGGCGCCTACTGAGGCTCAGCTGATTGCCTTCAACTGCTCCCGGAACCAGATCAGCGCCGGCTCTCGCTCGTAAGCCTTGTGCCAATACAGGTGCACGTCGATAGACGGCAGGTCCGCCGGCGGATCCATAATCCGGATGTTGGCCCGCTCGGCGATAATTCTGGCGTAGGCTTCTGGCATGGTCAGCAACAGATCGGTCTCTTCCACAACCCGGCAAGCGGCATAGTAGTGCTGACATCTCAGGCGGATACTCCGTTGTACCCCCAGTCGCGATAGTTCAAAGTCCTCGATCCCGGGTCCTTCGGTACGCGAGGATACCAGCACGTGTTTTGCGGACAGGTACCCTTCCATATCCAGTGACTCTGTTGCCAGCGGGTGCCCCTCCCGGGCCAGAACCACCAGGCGGTCGCGCCTCAGGAGTTCGTGGGACGTCTGGTTACTTACGGGCAACAGCACATCCACCGCAAAATCCAGTTTGCCGGCCGCCAGTTGCGTCTCCATGTCGCGCCTCGCGATCCTCTGGCTGACAATTTCCAGTTCCGGATAGGCGTCCAGACGCGCCATCAGGCGGGGCAGGAAGGTCGATTCCAGAATGTCACGTAGCCCGAGCGAATAGGTTTTACGCTGGGTGGCCGGATCAAAGGCATGAAACTGATTTACCGCGCCCTGGATCTGGGTGAGACCCGGCCGCATGGACTCGAGGAACCGCCGGGCCAGTGGCGTTGGAACCATCTGGTTGCCCTGACGGGTAAACAGGGGGTCATCAAAATGGTCCCTTAGCCTCGACAGTGAATGACTGACAGCCGGCTGAGTGAGATGCAGTGACCTGGCTGCACGAGTCAGGCTTCCCTCCCGGTAGATGGTGTCGAACACGTGCAACAGGTTCAGGTCCAGGCGGTTGAGGGCCATGAGCGGGATCCGTTTCTGGAGAATTTGAATAAGTTTGGTTAATAATAAACGATAAGCATAATTCAGTCGCGTAATAGTTAAGTCATCCTTAGACTGGTCTCAACGTGATGATTCCGTGCACGCCACCGTGCAACCGTTAGCGAGGAGACGGCGATGGATTTCAATATTTCCGAGAAAGGCCAGGATTACCTCAACCGCGTGAAGCAGTTCATGAAGGATGAGATTTTTCCCATTGAAGAGCAGTACCACAAGGAGCTTGCTTCACTGGATAACCGCTGGGTTGTGCTGCCAGTCATCCGGGAGCTGAAGGAAAAAGCCAAAGCCCAGGGCCTCTGGAATATGTTCTTCCCGGACGAAAAATACGGCTGTGGCCTGTTGAACTCCGACTACGCCCTGATTGCCGAGGAAACCGGCCGCAGCTTCATTGCTCCGGAGATTTTCAACTGCAACGCGCCAGACACCGGCAATATGGAAGTATTGATCCACTATGGCTCTGAAGAGCAAAAAGCCGAGTGGTTACCGCGTCTGCTGAGCGGCGAGATCCGCTCCGCCTTCTGTATGACCGAGCCGGCGGTTGCCTCTTCCGATGCCACCAATATGGAGGCGACGGCCGTTGTTGAAGGCGACGAAGTGGTTCTGAACGGTCGCAAGTGGTGGAGCACAGGTATCGGACACCCGGATTGCAAGGTTGCCATATTCATGGGACTTACCGATCCGGACGCCCATAAGCATCGCCGACATTCCATGGTGCTGGTGCCGCTGGACACGCCTGGCGTCAAGATCGAGCGTATGCTGCCGGTATTCGGTGAATATGATGAGCCCTATGGCCATGGCGAGGTGCTTTTTGACAACGTCCGGCTGCCCAAGAGCGCATTCATCGCCGGCCCGGGCCGCGGATTCGAGATTGCCCAGGGCCGTCTTGGGCCGGGCCGAGTGCACCACTGCATGCGGGCGATCGGTGCGGCAGAGCGCACGCTGGAGATTCTGATCAAGCGGGCAACGACTCGTGAGGCCTTCGGACGGCCGATCGCCAAGCTGGGCGGCAATCCGGATATCATTGCCAATGCCCGCATGGCCATTGAGCAGGCCCGTCTGCTCACGCTGAAATGCGCCTGGGCACTGGATACCAAGGGCATCATGGGGGCGCTTCAGGAGGTCTCCATGATCAAGGCGGTGATTCCATCCATGCTGCAGACCATTGTGGATCAGGCCATTCAGATTCACGGTGGTGCCGGGGTCAGCGATGACGACTTCCCGCTGACACAGCTGTTTGCCTATGCCCGTGTTTTACGCCTGGCGGATGGCCCGGATGAGGTGCATCGGGCTATGGTGGCCCGTCTTGAATTGCGAAAGTACAAGAACTGATAGCTCGGTGGCGGAGCGGGCGGGGCTGGCCTTCTGAAACACGCTGTGAATACGTCCATGTACGCTTGGCTACGCCATCCATGGCTCCGCACAGTTTCAGAAGGCCAGCCCCGCCCACTCTCGTATACCTGTGAGTTAAGCTGACTAAAAATCCGATACAACGGGAATCACCATGACACAAAGAGTATTCATCACGGGCGGCGCGAGCGGACTTGGCCGCGCCATAGCACTGCGTTATGCCAAAGAAGGCGCCAAAGTTTGCATCGGCGACATTAATCCGGAGCAAGGTGTTGGCGTCGAGAAAGAGATTAATGCGGCCGGAGGCGAAGGTTATTTCGTCGAGTGCGATGTTCGACGCCTGACCGATTTCGAAAAGGTCCGCGATGATCTCGTGAAGAAATGGGGCGGCGTCGATGTGGTGGTGAACAACGCCGGTGTTGCTTCGGCCGGTTCCATTGAAGATACCACCATGGCGGATTGGGAGTGGATTCTCGATATCAACGTGCTGGGTGTGGTTCGCGGCTGTAAGGCGTTCACGCCGCAGTTCAAGCAGCAGGGCTCCGGGGCGTTCGTGAATGTGGCTTCCATGGCCGGGCTCATGCTGGCGCCGTTGATGGATAGCTACAATGTGACCAAGGCCGGGGTGATTGCCCTGTCTGAAACCCTGAGCCAGGAGCTTCGGGATGCGGGTATTCATGTGAGCTGCGTGTGCCCGGCGTTTTTCCAGACCAATCTGACCAGCAGCATGCGTTCAGATATCCCCGGCATTCAGCAGAATGTGAACAAGCTGATGAAGCGGTCCACGGTGACCGCCGAGGATGTGGCCGAGGATATTTTCCGGTCGGTGGAAAACAAGAGCTTCTGGGTATTGCCCCATGCCAAGGAGCGCCGTATGTGGATGCTCAAGCGCCATGCGCCCAAGGCTTTCGATTGGCTGATGCATCAGGAAAGCAAGCGCTGGATGAGCAAGATGGGTGGCAGCAAGGCCTGAGGGCGCTGTTTTTAACTGTCTTTAACTGAAGATTCAAAAGGAGAGTCCTGAATGACCCAGATCGACGAGGCCGTGGACATCCGGGAAGGCGAGGAGCTGGATACTGGCGCTGTAGACCGGTTCATGAAAGAGGCGATCCCTGATCTGCAAGGCGAGCCAGAGATTCGTCAATACCCGGGCGGCGCCTCAAACCTGACCTACCAGGTGGATTACGGCGACCGGTCCTACGTCTTGCGGCGGCCGCCGTTCGGCAAGATCGCCAAGTCTGCCCACGACATGCTGCGTGAGGCGAAGGTCATGCGGGCGCTCAAACCGGTTTATCCCTACGTGCCCAACATCATTGCCATTTGCGATGATCACGATGTGCTGGGTTGCGATTTCTACGTGATGGAACGGTTGAAGGGCATCATCCTGCGCCAGGACTTTCCGAAGGATTTCGAGCTCAGTGAAGCCGATACCCGCAAGCTTTGCCTGAATGTGATCGACAAGCTGGTGGATCTGCACCGTGTGGATGCCAAGGCAGCAGGCCTGGACAAGCTGGGCAAGGGCGAGGGCTACGTTCAGCGCCAGATTGGCGGCTGGAGTGACCGTTTCCGCAAGGCACGCACCGACGATGTGGGCGACTTCGAGCAGGTGATGAGCTGGCTCAACGACAAGATGCCTGAAGACATTGCCCAGGTGGTGATCCACAACGATTTCCGCTTCGATAACGTGGTGCTGAGCCCTGACAACCCGTTTGAGGTCATCGGCGTGCTGGACTGGGAGATGGCCACCATCGGGGATCCGCTGATGGATCTGGGGAACAGCCTGGCCTACTGGATTGAGGCGGACGACGAAGGCCCGTTCCAGATGCTGCGCCGCCAGCCGACCCATCGCCCGGGCATGCTTACCCGCAAGGAAGTGGTGGCATATTACATGGAGCAGTCCGGCTTCAAGGTCGATAACTTCGACTTCTATGAGATCTACGGCCTGTTCCGGCTGGCAGTGATCATCCAGCAGATCTATTACCGGTTCTACCATGGCCAGACCAAGGACAAGCGTTTCGCCGCCTTTGGCCATGCCGCTAATTATCTCGAGAAGCGCTGCCAGCGGTTGATTGCGGAGAGCCTCCTGTAATGGCGACGATTTATCTGGTTCGTCACGGCCAGGCCAGTTTCGGGAAAGAAAACTACGATCAACTGTCTCCCACGGGCTGGGAGCAGGGCAGGGTGCTTGGCCGCTGGCTGGCGGGCAAAGTGGAACCGGCAGCGGTTTTCGGAGGCGATCTGGAACGCCACCGGGAAACCGTTGAAGCCATCGCCACCGGGTACGGAGTGAAACTGCCCGATATGCAGGTGGTTCCCGGCTTCAACGAGTTTGATCACACCACTGTGGTGGCCCGGTACCGCCCGGAGTGGAGTGACCGTGCCGTGATGGCGCGGGACCTCAAGGCGTTTCCCAAACCGGCCAAAGCGTTCCAGGAGGCCTTTGTGCACGCGGTGCATCGCTGGGCCTCTGGCGAGTTTGACCACGAGTACGAGGAAAGCTGGCCGGACTTCAAGGCCCGCGTTCTGGCGGCCTTCGAGGAGATGATTGAGTACGCCGATGGCGGCGACGTGCTGGTGGCGACCTCTGGCGGCCCGATTTCCGTAATCGCCCAGCATCTGCTTGGCCTGGATGACGCCCGGGCACTTGGCCTGAACGAGGTGATCGCCAACACCAGCGTGTCGCGGGTCCTGTATTCGGGGCCCCGGCGTAGCCTGGCCGTTTTTAATAACTACAGCCACCTGGAAGCGGATGATCCCGCCCTGGTGACATTCCGATAGTGAATTGAGGTGAACGAATGAGCAGCAAGAACCTGTTTGATCTGACTGGCAAGGTTGCCCTGATTACCGGTGCCAGCCGCGGCATCGGCGAGAGCATTGCCCGGACCCTGGCCGATTACGGCGCTCACGTCATCGTAAGCAGTCGCAAGATTGACGGTTGTGAAGCGGTTGCCAGCAGAATCCGGGATGGCGGCGGCAGCGCCGAAGCCTACGCCTGCCACATCGGAGATATGGATCAGATCGAGAGCATCTGGGGGCATATTGAACAGACCCACGGCAAGCTGGACATCCTGGTGAACAACGCCGCTGCCAACCCTTACTTCGGGCCGGTCGAGGACACAGATCTGGGTGCCTTCAACAAGACCGTGGATGTGAACATCCGTGGTTATTTCTTCATGTGCGCCCGCGGCGCCCAGATGATGAAGAAAGCCGGTGGCGGCTCCATTGTGAACGTGGCGTCCGTGAATGGCGTCAATCCGGGTCACTATCAGGGCATTTACTCGGTCACCAAGGCCGCCGTAATCTCCATGACCAAGTCCTTCGCCATGGAGCTGGGTCAGCAGAAAATCCGCGTGAACGCGTTACTGCCAGGGCTGACCGATACCAAGTTTGCCAGCGCCCTGACCACCAACGAAGCTATCAAGAAGCAGGCCATGGCCCATATCCCCATGAAGCGGGTGGCCGATCCGGGCGAGATGGCGGGTACGGTGCTCTATCTGGTTTCCGATGCTTCCAGCTACACCACGGGCGCCTGCATCAATGCCGACGGTGGTTATTTGACGGTCTGAGGCTAACCAGGGGTCAGATGAAAGCCTTCATCTGACCCCACGTTCACGCGAGCGCGATTATCAGGCCGGCGAACAGGTCAGCGTTTCAAAATCATTGTTGAGCTCCACGGCTCTGTTCTTCAGGAGGGCAAGCGTCTCTTCGCTACCGGCAAGGATCAGATCATGCGTCAGGGAGGCCATGGCAACGCGGCTCTCCGCCATCATGGCTTTGTAAGCCTCGCCCCGTACTTCCTCGGAATTCAGAATCAGGTATTCCAGCTCAGCCTCGAACGTCGGCGCGTTTCTGTTTTCCAGCAGTTCCAGCAAGGCCAATTGCCAGTTCCTTCGACCCTGCAGCCAGATTTGAGTCTGCTCGCCCCGATTGGCGGACCATTGCCGCACAATGTCGCGCTGCTCGCTGTTCAGGTCCCCGAGCCATCGCTCAACCCGCTCTGCGGTTCTCTCTGCACGTGCTTCTGCTGTCGCCTCCGGGGAATCGGCCAGGAATTCGTCCTCCATTTCCCTCTGGCTTTGCGCCATGTTGTCCGCCAACTCCTGAACCTGTTCATCGCTCAGGCTTGAGAGAAGGTTTACCGCGACAGGCGTTGCCTTTTCCAGAAGACTCGGGAAGAAACTGAAAAGCTGTTGTTGATGGTAGTCGACGGTGGCCTTGTCGGGTGGGTTGCTGGAAACATCAGATTCGAGTTCATCCAGCCAGGCCTTGTAGCGCGGCAGTTCGGCGCTGCAATGCCATTGGCGCAGTTGCTCAATATTGCTGTTGAGCTGCTGTTTCTGGTCGGCCGTCAGTGTCACGTAGTCTTCTACCCACCACACGATGCCCCAGTCCGCGTATCGATAAGCGAGCTTGGTTGAACTGCAGCCAACCAGAGCAAACGCCAGTACCAGAATGAGGACAAACGGTTTGAAAAAGCCGGGTGCCCTGTCTTTGGCAGTATCCATGGCCCACCTGTCTTGGTAAAAAGGCTTATCGAAAAAAGATTGCAAGCTCACTATCATTTCAGCTTTGAGTGATATCAATGTACGACATATCACGCCTTTCAGATGCTGCTCCGGGGAACCCTGGAGCATTCTTCAGGAGAAGTCATGAGCAAAATGAGACTTTCACGTCTACGCCAGCTGATTTTTGGCTTTTACATGTCCGGAATTATGTCGCTGCTGATGTCCGGGGTGATCACCTTCATCAACACGGGCATCGACGGCGAGTTCCACTACCGGTGGGGGCCGGCTTTTCTCGTTGCCTGGGCCGTCGCTTTTCCTCTGGTGACGTTCATCGCGCCGCTTGCCGGGAAGATGACTGAGTTCACCATGCGCAGATTTGACTGATTGCGTACAGATGTAAGCTTAAATGTTAAAAGATGCAAATCCGTTCTTTCTGACTCCCCGTAAATGCATTGACGCATAAATCATGGATTGAATTTGTGCAGGTTCGAACCATCAAAATCCTGGTAATCAACCTCGACAAGTGGGGAATAGAAACAATGAATACAAAATATGCTTTACCGATGGTTTTGGCGGGTAGCGTTATGCTATCCGGGTGTTGGCTTGATGACGATGATGATCCGGCAACCACCAGTGTTCGGGTCCTGCATGCGTCGTCTGATGCACCTGCGGTGAATGTCCGGGTGAACGGTGATGTTGTCGTTCCCGGCGCTGATTACAAGCAGGCTGCCGTCCTCACTCCGGGTGCCGGTCTTGCCGACATCGCGGTCGATGGATTGCTGCCGGGCGGTGAGACCGCGACCGTAATTTCCGCTGATGGAGTGTCGCTCCGTGCGGATACCAACTATGACGTGATCGCAGTTGGCAAAGTTGGTGACGAGACCATCGAGCCGCTGATCTTGACGGACGATGGCGCCCGTGATGATGCCAACAGCGCACGTCTGAGGGTTGCCCATCTTTCGCCCGAGGCCGAGACCGTTGCCGCTGGTCCAGTGGATGTATATGTGACTGCATTTGGGGATCCGCTCCCTGCTGAAGCTACCTTCAGCTTCTCCTTTAAAGAAAGTGTTGGCCCACTGGAGCTGCCTGCATCGGACGATTATCAGATCCGGGTTACCGCTGCAGGATCTACCGGAGTTGTATACGACAGCGGACAGATTGGGTTGCCGGCGGGTTCTGACCTTCTGGTAGGCGCTGTTGACAATACGGTCTTCGGAAGTTCACCTGTGAGTCTTTTGGTTCTGAACGGCGCTGAGGTATCCGAACTTCTCGATATTGGAACGGGAGCTGGTATCCGCGCAGTTCATAATTCATCCGCTCCCACTCCGAATGTCGACATTTATCTCAACGAAGAGCCCGATGGATCGCCTGCGGCCACTGATCTAGCATTTGGTGAGACAGTGCCTGGTGCGCCATCAACAGGCGAGTACGTTCCCCTTGATGCCGGCGACAACCGTGTTGCAGTCACAGCTACAGGAGTGACTGCTTCGACTGCTATCGATGCAACTTTGAATTTTGCGAACGGCGATTTAAACACCGTTGTTGCCGCAGGTGTACTTGCGGAGGGGCTTGATGCTTTGGTTTTTGCTGACAACAATCGTCGAATTGCCACAGAAGCAAAACTGAGGGTTATACATGGAGCGGTTGAAGCGCCCACAGTCGATGTGTTCCTTATTCCGACGGACGCTGGGGGTGCCGAGAACACGCTCATAGGTAATTCCATGCCTGCTCTGGACGACTTCAATTATGCTGAGTCATCCGGTTACCTTGGCGTTGCCGAGGGGAGCTATGTTGTCTTTATAACTTCGGCGGATGGCGCTACCGTGCTTTACAAATCCCCAAGTCTCAATCTGGAAGTTGGCGGTGTCTACACTGCCATAGCTCGGTTGAATGAAGGGCCCGAAAGCGTCGCCACGGTAACGCTCATGGACGATTTTGTTCCAGTTATAGAGTAGGCTCGGAAGCAAGATCGAGCTTAAAAGCCCCGGCTTACGCCGGGGCTTTTTATTGAATACTGGTTTCAGAAGTGCCGGAAGTCGCACGTGAAATAGCAGTCCCGGTCGGCGGCCTGAAATGCAGCGAATACAGAATCCGGTCCAGCACGGCCTGGCCGTTCCAGGCAGGATCGTTATTGACCATCCCGACCACGGCCCAGGTGGTGTTATTGGAATCGCGGGTGAATCCGGCGATCGATCTCACATTTTCCAGATAACCGGTCTTGATGCGACCCTCGCCATCCATACCGGTATTGCGCAGACGGCGTGCCATGGTCCCATCCATCGCGATAATGGGCATGGAAGCCATCAGGTCTGCCGAGTAGGCGCTGTTCCAGGCGTGTTCCAGTATTTGAGCGCCCTGGCGCGCGGTGATCCGCCCGTGTCGGGTGAGACCGGCGCCGTTGTCGATCACCATGCCCGCCGTGTTAATGCCTTTGCCTTCGAGCCAGTCGTAGAGCACCCTTATGCCGGCAACTCGGTCATCGTTCTCGTCTTCCAGGCGGTTCTCGGCGCCAATGGTGAGCAGCAGTTGGCGCGCCATCACGTTGCTGCTCCACTTGTTGATATCCCTCACCATGGTAACCAGATCCGGCGAGGTGGTTTTCATGACCAGCCGTGCGTCTTCCGGTGTAACGCCATTGAGGTCTCCGCCCGAAACCACGACGCCAAGGTCAGCCAGCAACGAACGAATCAGCGAGGCGCTGTACTGCTCATGGGGCAGCAGCGACAGGTAGCGGACGATTTTGTTCCAGTTATAGAGTAGGCTCGGAAGCAAGATCGAGCTTAAAAGCCCCGGCTTACGCCGGGGTTTTTTATTGGATGCTGGTCTCAGAAGTGCCGGAAGCTGCATGAGAAATGGCGGTCCCTGTCGGCGGCCGGAAATGCAGTGAATACAGAATCCGGTCCAGCACGGCCTGGCCGTTCCAGGCAGGATCGTTATTGACCATCCCCACCACGGCCCAGGTGGTGTTATTGGAATCGCGGGTGAATCCGGCGATCGATCTCACATTTTCCAGGTAACCGGTCTTGATGCGACCCTCGCCATCCATGCCGGTATTGCGCAGGCGGCGTGCCATGGTGCCATCCATCGCGATGATAGGCATTGAGGCCATGAGGTCTGCCGAGTAGGCGCTGTTCCAGGCGTGTTCCAGTATCTGAGCGCCCTGGCGCGCGGTGATCCGCCCGTGTCGGGTGAGACCGGCGCCGTTGTCGATCACCATGCCCGCCGTGTTAATGCCTTTGCCTTCGAGCCAGTCGTAGAGCACCCTTATGCCGGCAACTCGGTCATCGTTCTCGTCTTCCAGGCGGTTCTCGGCGCCAATGGTGAGCAGCAGTTGGCGCGCCATCACGTTGCTGCTCCACTTGTTGATATCCCTCACCATGGTAACCAGATCCGGCGAGGTGGTTTTCATGACCAGCCGTGCGTCTTCCGGTGTAACGCCATTGAGGTCTCCGCCCGAAACCACGACGCCAAGGTCAGCCAGCAACGAACGAATCAGCGAGGCGCTGTACTGCTCATGGGGCAGCAGCGACAGGTAGCTGGTGGTTCGGCAGCCCTGAGGAAGCTCACCGGTTACCCGAACGGTCACTCGGTGGTCTTCATGAACAATGGGTTCCCATTCGAAGTTTCTTCGCGACGGACAAGGGCCTTCGGCGGTTGCAACCACGCGGTTATCGATGACGACTTCGCCCAGGGAAGGCGTGCTCCAGGCCTGGGTGCCACGCTCGTCGGCGCGAACCTGGAAGTGCATCAGGTTCAGGTTGGTCAGATAGGCGGAAGGTTCTACCAGGAACGGTGCGTGGGGGTTGTCGCCGTTGTCCTCAAACGCAGGAAAACCAGCGTCCACCTGAAAGTAGGAACCATCAAGGATCAGGTCTCCCTCGATTCTGGTAATGCCCATGCTGCGCAGCTCGCCCAATGTGGTCCAGAGGCGTTCAATAGTGAGCTTGGGATCGCCCCCGAAGCGGACGTAGAGATTACCCTCAAGGGTGTCGCCGACCATGACACCATCGGTCAGGAAATCCGTATCCCAATGGTGGTTGGGGCCGAGAACCTCGAGCGCTGCAAAAGTTGTCACCAGCTTCATGATGGAACCGGGGCTCATCAGCGCATCGGCATTGATGTATTGATTAATGCCGGGCCCATTCAGCGGAATGGCGGCCATGCTCATGGCATTTTCGTTATGAAGGGACTGGAGGGCGTAATCCTTCAACTGATTGGACCAGAGGCGAGTGCCGGAAAATCCCGCGTCCTCGCCATCTGCGGCGGCAACGGATGGGCCAGCCGTGACAGACAGGGCCACAAGCGATGCCATTAACGACCGCCTGAATCGAGGATACATTTTTTCGGCTCCTATAGAGCCTGAGCGTCGCATACCCGGGATTAACATGGTCACCATCCAGTGGATTCTTATAATTCCACAATAGCCCATCCTGACCGTTTGTACTATGCAGAAAAGCTCTACATGACGTTAAAAAATGGCAGTAGTGTCGTTGTTTGTATTGAACTTTTGTGACGCCATGTAAGCGCCCTTGTGAATCATGGGGTTAGGTGGACAAAATTTAACGATTTTGGGAGCCGATCTCGGGAGCCAATGGAAAATTTTCAGATTGCGTGATAATGGCGTGGTCTCCAAAAAAAGGTTTGTTTATGTTGAATATGCTTTCTCATAACGTCCACGTGCTGGGCTCGGTCGCCACATCGTCGCTCACGGCCTGGCGCGGTTGCCTGGTGGTAAAAAATGTTCCCCAGCCGGAAAAGCCGATCGTGCTCTATGACATGGAGGGCTGTCCGTACTGCCGTCGTGTTCGTGAAGCCCTGACTGCCCTTAATCTGGATGTGGAAATCCGGCCCTGTCCGAAGGGCGGGTCGGTTTTCCGGGCCCAGGCGGAGGCGCTGGGAGGCCGGCAACAGTTCCCTTTGCTGGCGGACCAGAACACGGGCACGGTCATGTACGAATCCGAGGAGATCATCGAGTATCTGTTCCGGCAATATGCCGGCCGGTCGGTACCGTCCTACTATCGTGGTAGGGTCTGGCAGCCGGTCCTGGGCTCTGTAGCCTCGGTAACCAGCGCCATGCGGGGGCTGAGGGTCAGCCAGGGCAAGCGGCCGGAGCAGCCGTTGCATCTCTGGAGTTTCGAGGGCAGCCCGTTTTCACGGCTGGTGCGTGAGCGGCTGTGTGAGCTGGAAATTCCGTATACCTTGCACAACCTGGGCAAGGAGCACTGGACAGAGATCGGGCCAGCGAAGCAGCGCATCAAGCCGGGGCCTTATACGCCGATTCCCGGAGGCAAGCGGGATGCGTTTTTCCAGGTGCATAAGCGGGTTCAGGTGCCCTATCTTGAAGATCCCAACACCGGGGAAGGGCTGTTCGAGTCTGCCCGTATTCTGAAATATCTTGACGCTCACTACGGGAACTGACCTCCGACTAAGACTGTCAGCTCTCGAGTGGTCGCATGGGCGGGTCATCCCTTTGCCAGACACGCCGTAAATACTTCCATGTAGGCTCGGTCGGGCCATCCCTGGCCCTCCACGGTCTGGCAAAGGGATGACCCGCCCACGCTGTGGCACCTTGTGCTATTCGCACGGAAATTCGTTGCGGAGGGAATGCAGGCATGGCTGACTGGTTCAGTAGAAGACAGTTTCTAATCACTGCGGGGCTTGCCGGGCTCGCTTTGAAGTCTCCGGTTTTGTTCGCAAACACCTCGAAAACTCCATCTTCATCTCCCATCATGCGCCGGATTCCCGGCACAGACGAATCCATCCCTGCCATCGGCATGGGTACCTGGATCACCTTCAATGTTGGCGGCGATGAACAGCTGATCGCGCAACGGACTGAGGTTCTGAAAACCTTTTTCGAGCTCGGCGGCACGGTGGTCGATGGCTCGCCGATGTATGGCAGCGCTGCAGATGTCATGGGCGAGGCGCTGAACGCTCTGGACGGCCACGACCGGATTTTTGCAGCTACCAAGATCTGGACCGGCGATGAATCAGAAACCCGGGCGGAGGCGGCGCGTTCGAGCAGGCGTTGGGGTGTTGATCGGTTCGATTTGTTGCAGGTGCACAATCTGTTGGGGTGGCAGGGGCATCTTGAAACGCTCAAGCAGATGAAGGCGAACGGTGAGGTTCGGTATATCGGCATCACCACATCCCATGGTCGCCGGCATCGGGAATTCGCGCAGATCATGGAGCGGGAGCCTCTGGATTTTGTGCAGCTGACCTACAACGTTCTGGACCGGGAGGTTGAGGACCGGTTGCTGCCATTGGCCCGGGAGCGCGGAATCGGGGTGATCGTCAATCGTCCATTCCAGGGTGGTTCGCTGTTCCGTCGGTTCCAGTCGGAGCCACTGCCCGATTGGGCCGGGGAGGCCGGTGTTGGCAACTGGGCGGAGTTTTTCCTGAAATACATTATTTCCCATCCGGCGGTGACCTGTGCGATTCCGGCGACCAGTAAGGTCGAGCACATGAAGGAAAACATGGGCGCGATGTACGGTACATTGCCTGATGCCGATCAGCGCCAGCGGATGGCGGGTTACGTGAGGTCGCTGTGAATGGGGCTGACTGGCTGAGCTACTCGCTACAGGATTTTGTGATGTTCGGGCCGCAGGTGTTTCTGCGGCTGTTTGTCCGGATCAACCAGGATCTATGGCCCTGGCAGTTGCTGGCGGTGGTGATGGCCATTTTTATACCCGTGCTGATCTCCAGACAGAGCAGGGCGGCACGGCGTTTGGCCGTCGGCCTGATGTCGCTTGCCTGGATTGTCAGCGGTTACGGGTTTCTGGTGGGCTATTTCGGCCCCATTAACTGGCCGGCGGCCTGGTTTGGCTGGGCCTTCGTGGCCCAGGGCGCGTTGCTTGCGGCTGCTGTATTTTCAGGTGGCGTTCATAACAGCGGGCTTCCGGCTGGGAGATTCGCATTACTCTGGCTGATTGCAGTCTGTGGGTTGCCCTGGTTGGCAATCGTTGATTCCGGCCAGTGGGAGGCTGTCGCACTGTTTGGCATAGCGCCCGGCACGACCGCAGCGGCTGGAGCGCTGGCGCTGGCCCTCATGACCAGGACCTGGCGCTTCCTATACCTGCCGCTGCTGGTGTTGTGGAGTCTGTTCAGCGCCGCCATCCTGTGGGTGCTTCAGACCTGGTGGTTGCTGCTTACCCCGGTGGCGACTCTCACGCTGGTTGGAGCCGGATTCTGGCTCAGTCCCAGGCCGGCGCAAAGCCCGGATTAGCGATGCGTTCGTTGCGGTCCAGCTCATCAATCGCGCGGATTTCTTCCTTGCTCAACTCAATGACCAGCGCCTCCAGGTTAGCCTTCTGGTGGCCGGGCCGTGTTGAGGAGGGGATCGGCACAACGCCTCTCGATGCCACCCAGGCAATAGCCACCTGGGCCGGCGTCAGGTTTCGCTCAGCGGCAATGCGCTGCAGTGTTTCGTCCTCCATCACTTTACCGACTGCCAGCGGCATATAGCCGGTTACGGTTATGCCAAGCTTCTGCGCATGCTCCACAACCTTTCGGTTCGCCAGGAAGGGGTGCACTTCGACCTGATTGGTGAAAATGGGCGTGTCGCCCAGAATCTCTTTCGCCTCATCCATCTGAGCGCAAGTGAAGTTGGAAATGCCGATGTGCTCTGCCAGGCCCTCGCGCTGGGCATCCCTCAAGGCACCCAGATACTCCTTCATGGGCACTTCGTCATCGGGCGATGGCCAGTGGATCAGCGCCAGATCCACATGGTCGGTCTTGAGCCGTGCGAGACTGTCACGGAGGCTGTTGATCAGGTCACTGGCGTGCAGCTGGTCGTGCCAGATTTTGGTGGTCAGGAAAATTTCCCTACGCGGAATACCACTGGAGGTAATGCCATCACCAACTTCCGCTTCGTTTCCATACATCTGGGCAGTATCGATATGGCGGTAGCCCAGGGACAGGGCGCTCTTGACGGCATCACGGGCGTCGTTGCCCTTGAGCCGGAAAGTTCCCATGCCGATCTTCGGAAGTGCGCTGAATGACATAATGTCCTCCTTAGCGAATGGTGTGTTCTTAAAGTGGTGCCGGCACACTGGTTCTTCAAGTGGCCGCCCGGTATCATCGCGCCTGAATCAATCCGTGGACCGAACCAGTGAGGCCCGTCCCATGTACACCGGTCGTTGCCTGTGTGGCGATATCAGTTTTGAATACGATGGCACTCTTGGCCCGGTGGCCCTGTGCCATTGCAGCCAGTGCCGGCGTGCCCACGGCAGCGCGTTCTCGGCCAGCGCTCCGGTGCAAAAGGTGCGGTTCCGGTTCGTATCAGGCGAAGACAGGATTACCGAGTTCGAATCTCGCCCCGGCAAATACCGGGGCTTCTGCAGCCGTTGCGGCAGCCAGCTTTACAGTCGTGTTGATGCCATTCCCGGGATTCTTCGGCTGCGGGTAGGCTGGATCAACGAGCCCCTGGGGAAAGGGGCTGCCCAGCACGTTTTTGTCGGCTCAAAATCCGACTGGTTCGAGATTACCGACGAGCTGCCACAGTTCGAAAAGACTGAACGAACCAACGACCCTCACTGAAGCGGTACCATCCGATAGACCTTGCCCCTTGGTGAATCTGTCAGTAACCACAGGGCGCCGTCAGGGCCCATGCGTACGTCACGAATACGCTCGCCGAGATCGGTCAGTAGATCTTCCTCTTCCGTCACTTTCCCATCCTGAATGCGCAGGCGAACCAGCTTGCGCATTTTTAGCGCCCCCACAAACAGATCCCCCTGCCATTCCGGGAACAGGTCACCGGTATAAAACGCCATGCCAGATGGCGCAATGGACGGATCCCAGTAATGAAGTGGCTGGGCCATGCCTTCTTTTTCGGTCTCGTCAGTGATGGGCAGGCCAGAATAGTCGATGCCGAAGGTGATGGTCGGCCATCCGTAATCGGTTCCTGCCCGGATGATGTTGATTTCGTCGCCACCCCGGGGCCCATGTTCGTGGCTCCATATTTCGCCCGTTTCCGGATGGATTGTCATGCCCTGGATATTGCGGTTACCGGTTGTATAGAAGGTATCGTTAACGCCGCTGGTTTCGAGGAAAGGATTGCCGGGCGCGGGACCGCCGTCAGTCGTAATCCGGTGAACGCCACCGGCATCATCACCATTGTCCTGGGCCCGGTCCATGTCTCCACGGTCGCCGACCGCAACGTAGAGGTTGCCGTCACGATCAAATTCCATACGGCCGGCAAAGTGGCGCCCTCCGTTGGAGCGGGGGAGTGCTTCAAAGATTACTTCCACGTTCGAGAGGCTGTCTTCGTTCAACCGAGCGCGAGCCACCCGGGTAGTCGTACCGTCGCGATTTCGGTGGGCGTAACTCAGGAACAGAATCTGATTCTGTTTAAAATCCGGGTGCAGAATCACGTCCAGCAGCCCGCCCTGGCCGAAGACAACGAGCTCTGGTAGCCCGCTGATAGAGGTACTCAACAGCGCGCCGTTACGGATGATTCGCAGCCGCCCTTCCCGCTCCGTCACCAGCATGGAGCCATCCGGCAGGAACGCCAGACTCCAGGGATGCTCGAGACCTTGTGCAATGGTCTCGAGCCGGAAATCGGTTTTGTCGGAGGAAAAGGTCGGGTTTGCCATGCTCGTAACGGCAACCAGCATTAAAGTGCCTGTCAGTACAAGATGTTTGAGTATACCCATTGGAGCCTCCGTTCCTACCGGTGCCGTGTGAACATTCAGAGTAGCAGCTAAAGCGGGCTTCGCCGAAGCGTGTCCCACTACCGGGAGTATAGGGCTTCCTTTGGATTACAGATCAGTGGCCTCATGTTGCAAATAATAATGATTCGCAATAAAGTAAAGGCCACTGGGTTCACCTCAAACGGGAGAAAAGGGAATGGCACCCGAACAGGAAATGATCGAAGGGTTGAAACTGGCAGCAGGGGCCGGTGCGCTTATTGGCCTGGCTGCCATTGGCCTGGTGTTGTCGTCCGCTCTTGGGGCATGAGAGCGGCGAATCGTTCCTTGCGATGTATGCCACAGGTACCGCAGTAACCGCTCTCCGGCAGCAGGTATTTCAGGCAACACCCCTTTCGCTGGGGGATTGCCGTGGCCTGCTCACCGAACACCGCAGGAATCCAGTCTATAAACTGGTTTGCATCGTTTTGAAATTGCTCCAGCCAGCCTTGCGCCAATTGGCAAAGCGCTTGCGGTTCGACCCGGTTCCACAAGGCTGAGAACGGCGCCCCCAATCCAAGACCTATACTGCTCCAGTAGGCGCCAGGGCTGACTCCCAGCTGTCGCCGGAAGACAGGGTACCACTCAGCGGTCACAACTCCTGCCGACCTGACAAACGTTTCTTCATCAACATCCTCGCCGCCCGGCAGCTGAAACCAACGGGATACGGTTTGTTTCGGGTGGTCCGCCGGAGCCAGGAATATTCGTTTGGCATCCGGTAAAGACGCGTGGCCGTCGCGGAACAGCCTCAGGGTCAGCGGCGCAATCACGCTGAGCGCCAGATCCTGCTGCAGCACAGAAATATACGCGCGCAGGGTCCGGGGTCCGGCGTTGTCAGGGTATTCGATGCCAGCCTGGCGGAGCAGTAGCGACGGTTGCTCCAGGCACTGGGCCAGCGAGAAGAGACCGCTTCGCGAACCTGCCGTCGTTTGGAGAGCCTCATTAAGAACTGATTCACCATCCAGCCCTGACTGACCCAACAGACGTTGGTATTCCCGTCCCTGGGGACCGACCCCCGGGTTACGCTCAGGCTCTGCCATGACGACTCAGCCCCCAGAGGAAATACAGGCCACCGACCAGAGCTGCCAAAAGCCCCGCCGGAAGCTGGTTGGGATAAACAACTATTCTGGACAGGTAGTCGGCAACGCCCAGCAACAGGCCCCCGGCAAGGGCAGCAACAATAAGCTGCCGGCCAACGGTCTGCTGACCCAGAACTCTTGCCAGGTGGGGTGCAATAAGACCCACAAAGCTCAGTGGGCCGATCACGACCGTGGCCGCAGCGGTCAGAAGCGCCGCCAACAGAAGCAACATCAGACGGACTTTCGTCACCGGCAAGCCCAGTGAGCTGGCCGATGTGTCTCCCAGAGGAAGAATGCTCAGGGGCCGGATAATCACCAGGAGGCCGGCCGAAATCAGCACAATGAGTGCCAGAAGCCCCAGGGCCTCGACTTCTGAAACCAGCCAGGTGGAACCGTACATCCAGTTGAGAAGCTGAGAGGCGACCGTGCCACCGGAAGCCATGACCAGGCGAAGGCCCGCGTCCATGAACACGTATAGGGCGAGCCCGCCAAGCAGAAGTTGGTTGCCGGCAAACCGGTGCTTGCGGGCAAGCATGATCAGCAACCCCAGCGCAGCTGCCGCACCTAGGGTGGCCGCGCCTAGCTGTCCAGCGCGCCCAATATCGGCACCAAACAGTACGATCAGAACCATGACCACCGCCGCGCCGCCGCTGATGCCGAGCATTTCCGGGCTGGCCATGGGGTTGCCTGTCATACGCTGGATCAGTGTGCCGGCAAGGCCCAGGGCCATACCGGCAAGAATGGCTGCCAGCAATCTCGGGCCGCGCCATACCCACGCCTCGTGCCACTGGGCGATAGGAGTCCAGCTCCATTTTTCCAGCCCGGGAGACCAACCCATGGAGATTACGATAGTGGCCAGCAGAAGGGCCGCTATGAACCCACCAGTCAGGAAAATAGAGCGCCTCTTTGGCAGGAAACCGGCGGGGCTGTCATCCTGCCCTGGCATATGATGGGTGTTCTTCAAACCCTGCAGGGCGAGCAGGATAATCGGCCCGCCGATCAGAGCGGTGGTCGTGCCGGTTGGCACCAGTGATCCGTCGCCCCGGGTGGATGCCCAATGGGCGAGGGTATCTGCCAGCAACAGCAGACCCGCGCCCAGAAGACTGCTCCAGATCAGGCGCTCAGAGAGGGTGCGAGCGCCCAGCAGCCTTGCCAGCACCGGTGCCGCAAGACCGATAAAGGCCACGACACCGACCCGGCTGACCACGGTGGCACTCATCAAAACCACCAGAAACAGCGCCAGCACGCGAATTAGTCCTACCTTGGCGCCGAGGGAGCGGGCGGAGGTCTGCCCCAGTTGCATGACCTGCAGCGGGCGCATCAGCAGGACCATGAATACGCCCAACACCAATACTCGGGGCCACAGCTCCATAAACGGTTGCCAGTTATTCTGGACCAGCGAACCCGCGCCCCAGATAAACAGGTTCCCCAGCCATTCGCCTTTGAGTAACAGGAACGCCATGTTTACGGCGCCCAGGAAAAAGGTGACAACAAGCCCGGCCAGTATCACGGTGACCGGTGAAAAGCCCAGGCGCCAGGTGAGCGCGATGACCAGTCCGATGGCCAGAAGCCCGCCGGAAACCGCCACCAGGTCTGGGCTGAAGGCGAGCAGGCCGGGAAAGAACATGGTCGCCACCGTTATTCCGAACTGGCCGCCTGCCTCCACGCCCAGGGTTGTGGGGGAGGCGAGAGGGTTACCAAGGATCTGTTGGGTAACCGCGCCGGCGAGACCAAGTCCAAAGCCGATGAGGACGGCAACGGCGACCCGGGGGGCCCAGCTGTAATGGGCCAGTACCGAAGCGTAATCGCTGCCTTCAAACGTCCAGAAGGCGGCGATGAGAGCGCCCGGGTTGAGCTGACCAAGCCAGGGTGCCGCGCTCGCGAGAAATGCGCCCCACCAGATCAGTGCTGCCGCCACTGGGAGTCTTGATGGCAGGGAAGGTTTTGCGACCGGGGTGTTGGCGGTTTCAGCGTACATTGTCTGATCCTCCTGCCAGCAGGCCTTCGGCGAGTAGTGTCGCCAGTCGCTTGACCGGGAATACCCCGCCAAAGGGCCAGACCGGATCAATCTGGTACACCTGATTGCGTTGAACCGGAGGCAGATAAGTCCAGAAAGGGCTGTCGGCCAGGGTGTCAGACAACCCGGGCAGGGTCGGAGAAATCACCACAATCCGGCTGTCCTGGTAGGGCGCAATTGCCTCAAGCCCGACGACCGAGAATCCCCAGTAATTCCCGGAGTGTGGCCAGGCGTTCTCAAGGCCAAGGGCGTCCAGGGCGCTCTGGAAAAGGCCGTTGGGTGCGTATACGCGAACGTGGCGGTCGTCCAGAAAGTTCACCAGCGCCACCGGTCGGTCCGTGAGGCCGGCATTCTCCAGACGACGGCGCTGAGCCTGCAGGGTCTGGTCAATGTCGTTAAGAACTGCCTTTGCGCGTTCCTCCCGGTTCAGCATCTCACCAAGAGTTGTAAGCATGCTGCTGGCCTTTTCGAACGGTCGGGAGCCCTGCTTGTAAACGCTGACAACATAGGTGGGCGCAATGCGCTCTAATAGGTTGGCCGCGGGCGCCATCTCGGAGCTGGTAACGATCAGATCCGGCTTGAGCTCGGCAATGGCTTCCAGACTTGGCGCCACGCGGGTGCCGATGTTGGCGACTCCCTCTGGAAGTTCCGGTTCCCTGACCCAGACGTTATAGCCATCCCGATCGGCAACGCCGATGGGCGTGACACCGAGTAACAAGAGCGCCTCGGTGGCGGCCCAGTTGAGAGCGATCACGCGTTCCGGAGTCTTGTCCAGAGTCAGGGTGCCCTGTTCGTGCTGCCAGCTTGCAGCGCCGGCAAAGACCGGCAGCAGACTTAACAGCAGCGCCGCGCCGTATCGCCAGCAGCGTTCAGACCTAGTGGACATAGGACACCCACTGTCCGGGCGCGCGCTCCATCACGCCCATGGGCACGCCATATATGGATTCCAGGATGCCGGAATCCATGATTACCCGGGGGCTGCCATCGGCAACCAGTTGCCCGGATTTCAGGGCGACCAGACGGTCGCAGAACCGGGCCGCAAGATCCACATCGTGCAGCACCACGACAACAGTTAGATCCCGCTGTTCGGCGAGACGATGGACCAGGCGCAGGGTTTCCACCTGATGTTTCACATCCAGGGCGGATATGGGCTCATCCAGCAGCAGGCATCGTGTTTGCTGGGCCAGCAGCATGGCAATCCACGCGCGCTGGCGTTCACCACCGGAGAGCGTATCGACAGAGCGATGCTGGAACTGGCCGAGTCCGGTGTCCTCAATGGCCCGGGTGATCAGCCGGTGGTCTTCCTCGTTATAGCGTCCCAGCGGTCCGCGCCAGGGGTAGCGCCCCAGGGCAACCAGCTCGCGAACCGTCAAACCGTCGGTTCCCGGCGTATGCTGGGGCAGATAACCCACATTGCGGGCAAATTCCCGTGCACCCGTGCTCCGGAATGATTTGCCCAGAAGCCGGACATTACCGGTTGAGGGGGCAAGCTGGCGGGCAAGCACCTTGAGCAGGGTGGATTTGCCGGAGCCGTTATGCCCGAGCAGGGCTGTTACCTCACCCTCAACGAAAGCGAGGTTCACGTTCTGAAGTATGGTGGTGTCGCCAATGCGGACATCAAGATTGGAAACGTCGAAGAAAACAGGCATGCAGGCTCCCGGAATGCTGAGGGCCTGCAGAATAATTTAAATGCGAATCATTATCAATATATATTGCGTTAAATGGCTGCCTGTATTTGCCCGGTCTGCACCCGCCACTGGTTGGCGTAGGCGCCGTCCTGGTCGAGCAGCTCCCTGTGAGTTCCCTGTTCCAGCACTTTGCCGCCCTCGATGACCGCGATGGTGTCGGCATCAACGATGGTGGAGAGCCGATGGGCAATCATGATCACGGTCCGATTATGGCCGATACGTTTCAGTGACCGCTGGATGGCAGCTTCTGTTTCGTTGTCCACGGCGCTGGTGGCTTCATCAAGCACCAGTATCGGCGGGTCTTTCAGCAGTGCACGGGCGAGGGACAGTCGCTGGCGTTGTCCCCCGGACAGTCTAACGCCCCGTTCACCCACCGGTGTGTTCAGGCCCTCGGGCAGCGCTTCAATAAAAGACCAGGCTTCCGCGGTTTTCGCTGCATCAATGATCTCGACATCGGAGGCATCCGGATTTCCATAGGCAAGGTTTTCCCGAATGGTGCCCTCGAACAGATAAACATCCTGGCTCACCAGCCCAATGGCGCCGCGCAGGGATTGCAAGCTGAGATCCCGAATGGGTTGTCCATCGATTCGGATTTGGCCGTTGCTCGGATCGTAGAACCGCAGCAACAACTTGATCAGAGTGGATTTGCCGGAACCGGTTGCGCCGACCAGCGCAAGGGTATTGCCAGCTGGCACGGTCAGGCTGATATCCCGGATTCCTGCGCCGCTAGAGCGATAGTGAAAGCTTACTTTTTCCAACTCAACATCGCCTTTCACCGGCTCTGCCAGTGCCTTGCCACCCTCGTCACGCACGTGTACGGGCTCGGCCAGAAGGTCCAGAATCCGACGGGTGCTGGCCATGGCCCGTTCGAACAGGTCAATCACCTCGGCAAGGCCGGTCAGGGGCCACAGCAAGCGCTGTGTAAGAAAGACCAGAACGCCATAGGCACCCACGTTCAGGTTGCCCTCAAGGGCCATCATGCCCCCCACCGTAAAGGTGGCCAGGAAGCCGGCCAGAATGGCCATCCGGATCACCGGAATAAATGCAGAGCTGATGCGGATCGCCCGACGGTTGGCCTCCACGTAGGCTTCGCTACTCTCTTTAAGACGCTTTGCCTCCCGCTGTTCAGCGGTAAAGCTCTTGATGGTGGCGATGCCGCCCAGATTGTTGGCCAGCCGGCTGGACAGGTCGCCCACTTTTTCACGAACGTCGGCGTAGAGCGGCCCCGCTTTGCGCTGGAAGTAGAAGGCGCCCCAGATAATCAGGGGGATGGGGGTGAATGCCAGCAGGGCAATGAGCGGCGAGAGCACGAAGAATACGGCGCCGACGGCAACCACGGTCACCACTACCTGAATCATGGCGTTGGCGCCGCCGTCGAGGAAGCGTTCGAGCTGGTTAACGTCGTCGTTCATGGTGGCCACCAGCTGGCCGGAGCTGCGGGCCTCGAAGAAGCTCATGTCCAGGCGCTGGGCATGTTCGTAGGCATCCTGCCGGAGGTCCGATTGCAAACGCTGGGCGAGGTTGCGCCACAAGATCTGGAACAGGTATTCGAACAGGGATTCGCCGGCCCAGATGAAAAAGGTGAGTACGGCCAGAATGGTGATTTGCTCCTGGGCCGTTTCGAAGCCGAGGCCAGCCACAAAGCTCTCTTCCTGGTTGACGACCACATCAATGGCAACACCGATCAGGATTTCCGGGGCGATATCAAAGAGTTTGTTGATGATTGAGCAGGTGGTGGCGGCGATGATCTGTCGGCGATATCCCCGGGCGTATCTCAGCAGGCGGGCCAGGGCAGCAAAGCTGCTGGTGGCTTGGTGGCTGTGTGAGGACATACTCCGCTTCTCTCCCTTGAATCAGGCAGGCCCGCGTTGAGCCTGCAAACAATAAGGCGGGAAGGGTAGCGGATCTGTCCAGCTTTTAAAATAGAATCATTATCAACTGCGTTTGTTTCTTTGCAGCCAGCGGTCAAGCTTGTCGGCGAATTCCTTGCGGTCGGTCTGGCTGAAAGGGGCGGGGCCTCCGGTGACCTGGCCGGCATTGCGCATTTCTTCCATAAAGTTGCGCATTGCCAGGCGCTGGCGAATATTCTCTTTGGTGAAGGCCTGGCCGCGGGGATTGAAGACGTCGGCGCCTTTTTCTATGGCTTCGGCGGCCAGGGGGATGTCCTGGGTGATCACGAGATCGCCTTCGTGCATCTGGTCCATAATTTCGTTGTCGGCCACATCAAAGCCCTGGGGGACCTGTCGGCGCTTGATGTAAGGGCTCGGTGGCAGGGTGATGGCGTGGTTGGCGATGAAGGTGGTGTCGATTTGCCAGCGGGTGGCGGCGCGGCAGAGGATTTCCCGGATTGGAACGGGGCAGGCGTCGGCGTCGACCCAGATTGGCATGGTGTTTCCTTCTGTTTGCGTGGTTCTGTGCAGAGTTTACCTTTTGTTGATATGAGCCTGATAGTTGGTATCCGCGTATTGAGGAGTGTGGTTCGACTTCAGTGGTTGAGGCATTGAGGCCGTCGTTCCAAAAACCGCTACGAGCACATCCATGTGCGCTTGTTTCGGGCCATCCCTGGCCCTCTACATTTTTGGAACGACGGCCCCAATGCCTCTCTCAGACATCCGTGGTTTATCCGCGGTCGCAGCAACCTTTAAGAGAGGTGTTGGAGATGATTTGCCGAATTCTGTTTTCAGGCCTGTTAGCCCTTCTGGTTTCGTTACCGGCCGTTGCTGCCGATAACAACGAAGAAGCCTGGAATGCCCTGCGAGAGGGAGGGGCGGTTTTGATGCTGCGTCACGCATTGGCGCCTGGAACCGGTGATCCGGGCAACTTTGATATCAACGATTGCAGCACCCAGCGGAATTTGAACGACGTCGGTCGTGAGCAGGCTCGGGCGTGGAAGCCGTTTCTGGCGGACCATGGTATTCCGGAGGCGCGGGTGTTCAGCAGTCAGTGGTGCCGTTGCATGGATACCGCAACCGGGATGGACATGGGGAAGGTAACGGAGTGGCCGTCGCTGAATTCTTTCTTTCGCAATCGTGGCGATGGTCCGGCGCAGACGCGGCAGACGATTGCTTTGGTGAATGAGTTGGAGGACGGGGCACCGGTGATCATGGTGTCGCATCAGGTGAACATTACGGGCCTGACCGGGATTTTCCCATCGTCGAACGAGGGCGCGATTATCGCCCTGCCTCTGTCGGAAGATCCGACGGTGCTGGCGAGGGTCTCGCCCGGGCGTTGATGGTATAATCCTGCGCCCATTCAATTAACAGGAAATGATAATGTCGCAGCTTCCGCCATGCCCGCAGTGCAGTTCCGAGTACACCTATGAGGACGGCGTTCAACTGGTTTGTCCCGAGTGCGGGCATGAGTGGTCTGAGGCGGAAGCTGCCGCGGCTGACGCCGCGAAGGTGGTTCGCGACGCCAACGGCAATGAACTTCAGGATGGCGATTCGGTGACTGTTATCAAGGATCTGAAGGTCAAGGGCTCCAGTTCCGTGGTTAAAGTTGGCACCAAGGTAAAGAGTATCCGTCTGGTGGAAGGCGACCACGATATCGACTGCAAGATCGACGGTATTGGTGCCATGAAACTGAAATCCGAGTTCGTCAAGAAAGCCTGACGACTACCCCGCTGTTGCACTCTGGATCTGGTGTTCCAGTTCCCTGGCAAGACCCGGGTCGAGCTGGAGGGCGCTGGCGAGTTGATCCAGCCAAGCCCGCTCCATGGGGTTCTGTTCGTCGATCATTACCGCGCTGACGATGTAGATTTCCCGGCTGGCCTGGGGCGAGTCGGCATTGCGTGCCAGGGCCGTGGCGTCCAGCGGGGCGTCGAACTGCTGTTGAATCCAGGCGTGAAGTTCGTCATCTGGCCCCAGTTTTTCAATCTCCTGGGTAAGCAGCGCGCGCTCGTTGGCGTCGATGTGGCCGTCAGCGCGGGCTGCCATGATCATGGCCTGGAGTATTTCCAGTCCCCGTTGTTCCTGCGCCTGGCCCTGCAGTTGCTCCAGTGGCTGGCCCTGCTGTGCCAATGCCGGTTGCGCCGGGCTCTGACTGTTGGTCTGATAGTTCTGATAGGCTTTCCAGGCCAGGACACCCACGCCCGCAAGGGCACCGTATTTGAGGGCTTTGCCGCCCATCTTTCGGCCGCGCTTGGAACCCAGCATCATGCCGAGTGCACCGCCGCCGAGCAGGCTCTTTACGTCGATGCCTGAACCGGGTCCCTGGCTGCCCTTCAGTTGACTGCCAAGGCTGTTCATCATTTTGTTGACGTCCATGCCACTACCCTGGGACTGGCCACCCTGGGCCTGCTTCATTACCTGGTTCAGTACAGACATCACGTTCATAAACACACTCCTGTAAGATCGACTGCGGTTCAGCTTTTCAGAATAGTACACCCGATACCCTGATCGCTGATGGACGCGGAATTACTTTGTTGTCACGAATCGACGCATTTAGTTCCATGGGAATTAACAACCTACAAATGAACGGTAAATAGTAATGCGCTTTTCAGGCTCTCCCGTATACTGACGTAAAGCCGTTGTTCAACCTCCTGAATTTCTGGAACTGCTTTTGGCGATTCTCAAACGTAATCTTTGGACACTCTTCGCTCTTATCCTCCTCGGTGGCGTGTTGCTCCTCAGTACCGTTCTGTTCTTTCGTTGGCAGGGCCTTATTTCAGACGAGAAGCTTTACCATACCGCCCGTGTCGAGTTGGTTGCTCAGTCAGTCGACAGCATCCTGCGAACCCAGGAGCTGGTTCTCGATGTAATTGGCCGAGAGTTGCTCCGTCAGGACAATCTCCTGTCAGGCAGTCGGCAGATCCCCTTGCTCGACAGCATCCTCGCCGCCAACCCCATGCTTGTGGGCTTCGGGTTGGCCAGGCCGGACGGTACGCTGGTTCGTGTCAGCACCAACCTCGATCTGTCGAGTCTGCCAAATCTGAGAACCGATCCCGAGACCCGTGACAGTTTTCTGGGAGCACTGTCTTCCGATGCAATGGTCGTTGGCCGGACCTATTTCGTAGACGCCCTGGGCGCGTGGGTTATACCGATCCGGAAAGCGATACGGTCCCCGACTGGGGAAGTCGTTGCCGTCATGACAGCCGGCATGCGGCTTGATGGCCGTGGTTCGGTTTTTGGCAAGACCCTGCATGACGACGACTCTGACACCGTAATGCTGTTCCGGGAAACCGATGGCTATGTTCAGTTCATGTCGGCTGACGGCGTTGGCCCGCAACAGTATTCGCAAATCCGGATACCGATGGATCAGAGGGAGACGAATCGGGCAGCGTTCGAAAAGGCGCTCGGTCTGAGCGTAGAGGCGGTCATGCAGGGCAGTGAATCGGTGGTTATCCGAACCCGACGCCAGGGTGAGGATTATCTGACGGCTGCTGTCTTCAACGCCCGTTACCAGTTGTGGTCCATCTCGGAAACCCGGTTCGCTCCGCTTTACCGGGAGTTTCTCCAATCCCTGTTGCAGTATCTGCTAGTGTTCCTGGTTGTCGGAATCGTTTTCTACAAAGGGTTCCGGATTATCGACAACGCTGAGAAGAAGCGGCGTCTGGAGCTTTCCTACCTGTCACGGCACGATGATCTGACCGGGCTGTTGAATCGCAATGGGCTGCTGGACCGCCTCGACAACCTGGTTCCGGATAGAAAACCGTTCTGCCTCATTGTGATCAACATTGATAACTTTAAAGGCATCAATGACCATTTTGGGCTGGAGACCGGCGATGAAACCCTTCTGGAGTTCGGTCGTCGGCTCGCCGAACTGGTTGAAAGCCGGGACGATCTTGCCCGGCTCGGTGGCGACGAGTACGCCATTTTGACCCCGAACACCAATCTCGACGATGTTGAAAAAGCCTGTGTGTCGCTGGCCGGCAACCTGTCCCGCACCTTCGAGGTGGGCCGACTGAGGTTGCAGGTGACGGCGAGTATTGGTGTGGCCTGCTTTCCGAATGACGGAGATTCCCTCAGCAAGCTGATTCGAAGTGCCCATCTTGCGCTGTACGAGGCCAAACAGAGCCGGAACGACGTCTGCATTTACCGCAGCGAGATGGAAATGGCCTATCTTCGCAGGCTGTCGGTCGAGCAGCGTCTCAGGTATGGCCTAGCATCGGGTACACTGTATATGGTCTACCAGCCTCAGGTAGATGAGACCGGAAGAGCGGTCGGGCTGGAAGCACTTGTTCGCTGGCAGGATGAGGAACTCGGCTTTGTTTCGCCCGCGGAATTTGTCGAGGTCGCTGAGAAAAGCGGGCTGATGGTTGCTCTCGGCCGCTTTGTGCTTGAAACCAGTATCCGGGAATACAGCCTGTTTCGTAACGAGGTCGGTGGTTCCGTGGACCTGTCTGTCAACATCTCTGTTATCCAGTTTCGCCAGCCAGACTTTGTTGAAACAGTGCTTGAGGTTCTGGCAATGCATCGTGTGTCGCCTGGAGAGCTGGTTTTTGAGATCACCGAGAGCCTTTTCATGAGTGACTTTGAGAAAGTGCTGAAAACGATCGAACGATTGCGCGAAAAAGGGATAAGGATCTCGATGGACGATTTCGGTACGGGTTACTCCTCGCTCAGTCTTCTGCGAAAGCTGCCGCTTGACGAGTTGAAAATCGACAAGAGCTTTGTTGACACCATTCTGGAAGACGAAAAAGCCGCGAACATGATCCGGAGTATTATTGCCATTGCCCGGAGCCATAACATGGAGCTGGTTGCCGAGGGTGTTGAAGAGGAGGCCCAGGCCAGCGCCTTGGTAGCGATGGGCTGTCGACGTTTTCAGGGTTATTACTTCAGTCGTCCGGAGACCCTGGACAGACTGAAAGCGAACCCGGCTCTCGCCATCGGGCACTGAGCCGGTCTGCGACCATTCGTCGCACTGAAAAGCTTGGATCTGGGGCCTACCCTTTCTATCCTTTGGCTTTGAACCATCGACAAGGAACACTGGACATGAAGTATTGCCTGAGCGTGTTTGTGCTGGCCCTGGCCCTGGTTGCCCCGACAGCATTTGCCAATGAGTACAGCCATGGCCCGGTCAAGGTCGAGCATCCCTGGAGCCGGCCTACACCGCCCGGCACACCCATGGGAGTGGGCTACATGAGCATCTCGAACAGTGGTGGCAGTGATATCACCCTGGTTGGGGCTGCAACCCCGAGGGCGGGTAACGTTTCGATCCATGAGACCAGCATGCACGATGGTGTGATGCGGATGGCGCCGGTCAAAGGCGGGCTCCCCATACCGGCGGGTACCACCGTGGAGTTGAAGCCCCACAGTTTTCACCTGATGCTGGAAAAACTGAAAAGCCCGTTGCGCGAGGGTGAGAGCATTCCGCTGACCCTGAGCTTTGATGGCGCGGAAGATATGCAAGTTGAACTGAATGTTGCGCCGCTGGACGGGCAAACCATGATGAACGACCAGAAGATGAATCATTCCGGTCATGACATGGATCACAGCGGCGACTGACCGCTGTCTCAGCCTCGCCCGCGAAGTTTGTCCAGAATGCCCTGAACCCACCCTTTGGCATCGTCGAGGGTGTGGTTTTCTTCCACCAGTTGGCGGATAGCCTGTAACTGGTTTTCGAACAGACCGGCTTTGTGCAAATCGGCCGGGTCTTCACCAGGACCAAGTGGCAGAATACTTTCAAAGTAAGTGCCGCCCAACAGGCGGCGCAGAATACCCTCACCCAGAAACGCCTCGTTGCTGTTAAGGGTTCTGGTTGCCCTAAGCAAACGCCGTATATCGTATTGTCCCGGATAAATATCAGGAACCTGTTTTTTTATGCCCAGAAGGCTGTAAGCCCCAATGCGGGCGGTTCGCACCGAGCTTTCCAGTGTGAACACAACGTCGTTATGAGTCTCCACGAACTGCCCGATGCAGGCGAGATTGGTGCAGCCTGAAGGGACGACTTGAGGACGGTCGCCTTTGGCCCTTGGCATGAACTGAGACGTGATGTAGGGCATCAGCGCAATGCGGGTTTTTGTGGCAGCCAGTATTTCTTCTATGTGGTCCTTCAGGCCCAGGTGGTAGCACAACTCAATCAACACCTCTTTGCCGGTACACTCGGGCATCGTCTTGTTGACGTAGTCGCCGGGTTTATCCATCAACAAAGCATAGGTCCACAACACAATCACGTCGTCAGGCTGGTCGGGGAAGTGTGGCTGGCGGTTGCAGGTGAAGCTCATCAGCCAGGCGGAATCTGTAAAGGTGACAATTCCGCCAGTAGCCGTGAACCCGGAATAAGGGTCATTAACCGACAGCTCTTTGAGCTTTTCCATCAGAGGAGAGGGTTTGCAGGTAAGCGTCACTGATTCCCAGGTTGAGCGGGGTATGTCTCCGCAGAATTTGTCTGGCCGGCCGAAGACGTCGGATTTCTCGGCCAGATTCCTCCAGAGTTGCCAGCCGGATCCTTGGCCTGCCTTGTCACTATCTTTCAACCTCGGAGCGTTATCGTCATCGCCGTAGGCGGTATCCTCGGTCATTGAGCCGGTTGTAACGAACACCAGATCACGTGCGCCGACATTGAAGGTCTTGTCCCCTTCTGCGCAGCGGCATTGGATGGTCTTGACGGTTCTGGTGCCATCCCCGCTCTTCATATCCAGGTCCGTGACGGTCATGTTGTACTGGGTACTAACACCCTGGTCTTTGAGCCATTTCATGAGAGGCCTGACGAAGCTGTCGTACTGGTTATATTTCGGGAAAACCAGAGACGTCATGTCGTTCAGTCCGTCCATCAAATGCAGGAAACGATGCATGTAGAGCTTCATTTCAAGCACCGAGTGCCAGTTCTGAAACGCAAACATGGTGCGCCAGAAAGTGTAGAAATTGGTGCTCAGAAAACCCTCGCTGAACCATTGCTCAACCGTGATGTCGTCCAGGTCCTCTTTCCGGGCCAATAGCAGCCGGATGATCTCAAGTTGCTGGCGCCTGGTAAGATCCATGGTGGAGAAGTCTTTGATCTGTCCCTGGTTTTCCAGGAGCCGGGCTTTCGACCAGTTCTTGTCGGCATCGTTCACGGTGCGGTACTCATCCAGCACCGTGAATGGGGCAGGCAGTTCGAGCGCAGGTATTTCCGAGAAAACATCCCAGAAGTTCTGGTAGGTCATCTCCATTTCACGACCTCCCCGGACGATATATCCGTCCTCGGCATTACCGGCGCCATCCAGCGAACCACCTTCTACGTCCTGTTCCTCGAGAAAGGTGATGTTGCCCGCGGGCATATGTCCGTCGCGAATGAGAAAAAAGGCCGCAGACAGGCCCGCAATGCCGCCACCGATAATCCACGCCCGGCGCTCCGCAACACCCTCTGTGGGAAGCGGCCGGTTGTTGGTATAGCTGCCGTGCAGGTCTGCCGGTGGCAGGGGAGTGTCTATTCCGTTGTGAAGGTGCCTCGAGGAGGCGTCGGGTGTCACATCGACGTTCTGCTTTCCCAGGGCTTCAATATGGGGCGTGAGCTTCGAGCCGAGCTTTCGGGTGTGGTTGGATCTGGCCATTCAGGGATCTCCTTTCCTGAGGGGTAACTATCCTTACAGTATGCGGGGCGGGCAGGAATTCAGAGTGACATACGTCAACAGGATTTGAATCGTCACCAAAGATTCATGGGGCGGGTAAGTGCAGGTCGTTACGACTCTCTGTCTTCAGCGCTCTCTTCCGCCTCAACTTCGGCTTTCCGCGCCTGGATCTTCCGCATTTTCTCGTCGGAGATTGGAAATTTGTTCGCACTATCTCGCAGCATCAGGAGGCTGCCGACGACCAGCGCCATAGCGAGTAAAAGGAATACCCAACCAATGACTGGCATAAACCTGTCTCCCTGGACTTTGGCTTTCTTTCATAGTGAACCAGAGAATCGAGGACCACAACCGCTACTTACAGATTCGTCGGATCCAGTCTGTAGTAATTCTGCAGGGCCTTATAAACCTCGGGTTGCTCGTGCTTGAGATGGCCCGGCTGCTGGAAAAACGCTTCGGTCAGGACCGCGAAAAATTCCGCCGGTTCGGTTGCGCCGTAGGGATCAAGCCACGGTTTATGGTGGTACTGAAGAGAATGCCTCAGATCTTCATAGGCCCTGGTCATCGAACTTTGCCAGTGCCTGGCCTGTTCTCCGCCCAGGGGCGGCGCACCGTCCGCGGTGCCGTCCAGATAATCCAGCTGGTGGGCAAACTCATGGAGTATCACGTTGTGACTGCTGTGCGGATTTTCGGCGGCCTCCTCACATTCCTTCCAGGCCAGCACCACCTGGCCGCGGCTTGAGGCTTCTCCGGCCCGGATTTCATTACTCTCGCTGACAACCAGTCCGTCGCTTTCGATGTCTCTGACATGGTAGGCGTCGGGATAGACCAGAATGCTGCTTACCTCATCAAAATCCGAGTATGGGCGGGCAAGAATGAGTAAGCAGGCATGGCCGGCAATGGTGACCCTGACATTGTCATCCACTTCGAAGCCGTCACAGCCGTAAAATTCCTTCTCAGAGAGGAAAAGTTGAATCCTTTGCTCTAACGCGCGCTTCAATGTGGCAGGAAGTCTTCGGTAAAGCGGAACGCTGGTTTCGAGTTGTCGCCGCCAGGGGGCTGGGAAGGGGCCTTTCAGGGTCCGTTCTCGCCGCCAGGAGCGGTAGAAGAAAAGGTAGAAAACGGATCCTGCGATTAGTGTCACTGCAAAGACTGCGAAAACAAGTGCTGCTGACATGCTGCTCCCAGCGACCATTGATTGAATTACCCCGTATCTTACAGAAAAATTGGATCTGCACGCAGGCAGGTCCCGTATTGCTGGTTGTTCTCGATTGCAGGGGATGTGAAGCTGCATGAACCGCATTGATCGTTTAGGAGGCTGATATGTCCGAGAATTCCATTATTCTGATTACCGGTGCAAACCGGGGTATTGGTCTGGAGCTTGCGCGGCTGTATGCGCGCCGCGGTTGTTCAGTCATCGGTGTGTGTCGGCAATCCTCGCCGGAGCTGGACGAGGTTGCCGAGCGGGTCATCGACGGCGTTGACGTGACCACCGATGCTGGCGTTGAAAGGCTTTTGGCCGGTCTTGAGGGCCAACCTATCGATCTGCTGATCAATAATGCGGGGCTGCTGCAGGACGAGAAGCTGGGCAGTATCGATTTCGATTCGATCCGCACGCAGATGGAGATCAACGCCTATGCGCCCCTGAGGTTGGCTGAAGCTTTGTTCGAAAAAATCCCCTCTGGAGGCAAAATCGCGAACATTACCAGCCGCATGGGCTCTATCGCCGACAACGACTCAGGCGGCCGCTACGGTTACCGTGCTTCAAAGGCAGCGTTGAATGCCTTCGGCAAGTCCCTCGCGATGGATCTGAAACCGCGGGGTATCGCCGTGGCCCAGCTGCACCCAGGTTATGTTCAGACCCGGATGGTGAATTTTGGTGGGTTGATTACTCCGGAAGAATCGGCAAAAGGCCTGGCAGAGCGGATTGATGGCCTGACCCTGGAGAATACCGGATCGTTCTGGCACAGCAACGGCGACGAGCTGCCGTGGTGATCCTGAAAACATTTTCATTTGTTTGCAACGGAGTAAGGCAGGATTCTGTTTTAACGAGTACTCTTGTTACCTAAAAAGGAATTCTGCTGTCGATGAAAAGTGCGAGTGCTCCAATGAATTATGAGCCTGAGCGGGAGCGCAGGCCCCAGTTCTGGCGTTTGGCCATGCGATGTGCCCAGATCGCCGGAACTGTGGATGTCATCTTTTTCTTTCTTTTTCATGCACTGGGTTCGCCGATTCTGGCATGGATAAACGTGGTAAGCGTGGCCATGTATGCCGGTGCCTACTACGCACTCAAATATCAAAAAAACAGGATTGCGATCGTACTCATCTGGGCGGAAGTGCTCGGACATGCCGGCCTGGGTATCGTTCTGATTGGCTGGGAGAGCGGTTTCCACTATTACCTTCTGATGTTCATACCAGCGATCTGCGTTTCCGCGTCCCGCAGGTGGGCGGTCTATGCGCTGCTTGCTCTCTGGGGTTACTACGTCGCGCTTGATGCGTTGATGTGGTACGTCGAACCTTTGCAGCCGATTCCTCAGGCGGCCCTGAACATAGTCCATCTGTTCAATCTGAGCGTGGTGTTTGCAATGTTCAGTTACCTGGCTTCCTATTACCTCAGAATGGTTGTTTCCGCCCAGCGCAAGCTTCGCGAAATGGCAACAACGGATTCATTGACCGGGCTTTTCAATCGCCGTCATATGACCTACCTGGCTGAAAAAGAAGTCTCGCGGTTCCAGCGCAGCGGGCACCCGGTAGGTTTCCTCCTGCTGGATGTCGATCATTTCAAGTCGATTAATGACGCCTGCGGTCATGAGACCGGCGACAGGGTACTAGGCTGCGTTGCCGATGTGATTCGAGAAGAATTAAGGGCTCAGGATCTGATCGGTCGATGGGGCGGTGAGGAGTTTCTGGTCATTCTTCCTGATACGGACGCCTTTAAAGCGCAAGCAAGCGCTGAGCGGATAAGAAAGGCGTTTTTGGCCAGGGATTGGCGTGCAATTAGCGGCGGTGATATTGACGTTACGATCAGCATTGGCGTAAGTGAACTTCGAACTGGTGAGGACCTGAGTGCGGCGGTCAGCAGAGCTGATGAAGCTCTTTACCGTGGTAAAACCGGAGGCCGAAACCGGGTAGAACTGGAAACCATCTGAAGGCCAAATCAAGGGGTAGTTTTATGAGTCTGGCAATTGCACTGCACGTGTTGTCCGCGGTTATCTGGGTTGGTGGTATGTTCTTCGCTTATATGGCGATGCGTCCGGCCGTGGTTGAGGTGGTGGAGGCTTCCCAGCGTGGCCTTCTGTGGTCGAAGACGCTCGACCGGTTCTTCCGCTGGGTTTGGCTCTCTGTTGTGTTGCTCCTGGTGACCGGCTACTGGATGATTTTCAGTGTGTTTGGCGGTATGGCGGGCGCTGGCTGGCATATTCATGCCATGCAGACGCTCGGGCTGGTGATGATGCTGCTCTACTTCCACGTGTATTTTGCGCCTTTCCGACGGCTCAAGCAGGCGGTTGCAGCCAAGGATCCGCAGGCTGGTGGTGTTCAGGTGGGAAAGATTCGCCGCCTGGTCGGTATCAATCTGATTCTCGGCCTGATTGTGGTCGCCATAGGGTCTGGCGGTCGGTACCTGTAACCGGCTGAGCGATCGGGGACCGATACCATGTCTGATATTCGAAACAGAGCCATTGCCGGCCTGAAAGCCGGCGACTCGTTTACCCTGGTACGAACGTTCACCGAGGATGAGACCCTTTCCTTTGGCGAAATCAGCCGCGATCAGAATCCGGTTCACTACAGCGATGAGTTTGCCCAGGCCAAGAACCTGCAGGGCAAGATCTGCCATGGCTTGCTGGTTGGCGGGATGATCACGGAAGTGGGTGGGCAGATTGGCTGGCTGGCGTCAGGGATGAATTTTCGTTTCCGTCGGCCAGTGTATTTCGGCGATACCATCACCTGTGTCTTCACCATCACCGAAGTGGATGCAAGGAATCGGGCCCGGGCCGAAGCGGTGCTATCGAATCAGCATGGTGAGCCGGTTATCGAAGCCACATTAACGGGCGTTCTACCCGGGCCGAAAGAACAGCAGTTGATGTCAGCAATGATCAGCGAAGAGAAAACCACGTCTGCCGGCTGACCAGCACCGGCTAAGGCGTCAGTCCTCCTCGGCGTCCTTCATCCGTTCCTGTCGCTCCCACTCTTCCTCTTTTGCCGCATCGATGATTTCCATCAGTTCGTCGACGTTGGCAGCGGTATCATCGTGCTGGAAGCAGCCTGTGAGCTTGCTGTCCGGGTGCAGGTCGCCGGACTCGTAGAGCGCCCAGATCTCCTTGCCATAATCGGTGTTCAGCAGTTCCGGCGCGAAGCGACCGAAATAGCGGCGCATATTGTCGACGTCGCGCTCCAGCATGCGTTCCGCGTTGTTATTCCCGGAGGCATTGACGGCCTGGGGAAGATCAATAATGACAGGTCCGCTGGCATCGACCAGAACATTGAATTCCGACAGATCCCCATGGATCAGACCGGCACTCAACATACGGACAACCTCTCGGATGACCTGATCGTGGAAGTCGCGGGCCTGTTCCGGGGACAGGATGACATCATCCAGCCTGGGTGCAGCCTTGCCATCTTCGTCCGCCACCAGTTCCATCAACAGCACACCGTCCACGAAGCCCAGAGGCTCGGGAACCCGGACACCGGCGGCGGCAAGCCGGTACAGGGCATCCACCTCGGCGTTGAGCCAGGCATCTTCCTGTTCCTTCTGGCCGTATTTGGTTTTTTTGCTCATGGCCCGGGCGCGCCGGCTGTTCCGTACCTTGCGGCCTTCCTGGTATTCCACCGCCTGCTTGAAGCTTCGCTTGGAGGCTTCCTTGAAGACTTTGGCGCATCGTGTCTGATCGCCACAACGCACCACATAAACCTGTGCTTCCTTGCCGCTCATGAGCTGGTAGAGCACTTCGTCCACCATGCCGTCATCGACAAGTGGTTGTAATCTCTTCGGTACTTTCATAAAACCTTTCAGACGGACAGTGAGTCGGCCAGCCACGTTCATTGATCTGGAACAAGACTGGATGCGGACAGGGCAGGGACAATGACTGCTACGGAGCATAGCTTACATGAAAATCTTTTTCCTGATCCTGTTGATTCTGGTGGTTGCGGTCACTTTAGCTCTGTGGTTCTGGCGACAGGCCGACCACAATGCGGACCAAGCCGCCATGGTGAAGTTGGCGGCTCTGCAGCCAGCTTCACCGGAACGGTTCGATCTTTCTCTCCTTGAGGGACTGCCGGAGCCCGCCCGGCGGTATTTCCGATACACCATTCAGCCCGGTACACCGCTTTATACTGTCGCCCGGATATTAATGACCGGAAAATTCGGCATGGGCAATCGGGAATCGCCCCACTACATGGACATGCAGGCCACACAGATGCTGACCGTGCCCGAAGGCTTTATCTGGAAGATGAGTGCCAGCCGTGGCGCCCTTCGGGTTTCCGGCTCCGATACGGACCATTGGACGAGGTTCTGGCTGATGGGCTTGTTGCCGGTTGCCCGGATGGGCGGCGACCCGGATCACACACGTTCGGCATTCGGCCGTTATGTGGCAGAGGCGGTTTTCTGGACGCCAGCCGCCCTGCTGCCAGGCTCGGGGGTCGCGTGGCAGCTTGTGGATGTAAATACGGCCAGGGTGATTGTCCGCCACGAGGGTATGGAGCAGGCAGTGGATGTTGTCGTTGCCGACGACGGCCGGCCGCTCCAGGTGAGTTTTGACCGGTGGACTAATGCGAATGCGGAAAAAGTCCATCGCTTGCAGCCGTTCGGTGGATACCTGTCAGAGTTTCGGGAGTTCGAGGGCTTTATCTTGCCGACCCGCGTGGAAGCAGGGAATTTCTTTGCCACGGACGATTATTTTCCGTTTTTCATCGGCGAGATCAGCAACATAGAGTTTCCTCGAGCCAGTGTCACCGGGAGTAGCGACTGATGTCCCTTATGGTCATGCTCACCCAAATCGCCCTGCCAGTTCTCCTGTTGGTATGGTTAGCACGGTTCCCTGCCAGGGGATTGCTTGCACTCGGCGTTCAGGCACTGTCGGTTGCAGCAGTGCTCATTGGTCTCGGTCTGGCCGCCCTCTGGACCATGCCCCCGTACTGGGTGCCGTATATCTATTACGGGGTTTTCGCACTCATTGTGGTGTTACATCTCTGGCAGGGGCGGTTCAAAGGTAACGGCTTCTGGCGAGTCTCAGCCGGGCAGACCTTACTTGTCCTCCTCGGGTTCGGGCTTGGCTGTCTAGGTGGGTACATCGCGTATATGGCCTATCAGGGGGAGACTTTGCCGGCGGTTGAGACTGTCGACATTGCACCGCCGTTCGGGCCTGGCACTTATCTGGTGGCCCATGGCGGGTCAAACGCCATGGTGAATGTGCACCTGAAAACACTGGATACAGCGGTTGAGCGTTTCAGACCCTGGCAGGGGCAAAGCCGGGCGATGGATATTTTCCGCATTTCTCCTCTGGGTATTCACAAGAGTGGCTGGCTCCCCGCCGATCCGGCTCGTTTTACAACGTTCGGCACCCCGGTGCTGGCGCCCTGCGATGGGGAGATCGCGAAGGTTGTCGATGGCCTGGAGGATATGCCGGTTCCAGTGATGGATCGGGAACACATGGCGGGAAATTATGTGGCGATCAATTGTGGCCAGTTCTTCGTGATTTTAGCCCATCTTAGGAAAGGTAGCGTCTCGGTCTCTGCTGGCGATCGGGTGGATGTCGGTGGTTTTCTGGGAGAAATGGGTAACTCCGGCAACAGTTCAGAGCCCCACCTGCACGTTCACGCCCAGCGAGGGCTGCCGGAGCAGGCGGCATTCGGAGGTGAGCCTCTGGCGCTAACTATCGATGATGCTTTTCCGGTGAGGAACGACAGGATACGGGTTGCAGTGCCTGTCGACCGATAGCTTTCTTTACCGCACAACGAATACCGAAATATCACTGTGTCTGACGATATTGGCGCCGTTGGAGTGGAGAATGTGGAGCCTGTCGCCGATTCCCGGCGGATGAGAAGCCATCACCACCAGGTCTGCACCTGTGGTTTTAATAGCTTCAAGCAACTTGTCTTCAAGTTCCACTGCCGTATCGGCGGTCTCCATGACGATGCTGTCCGTACTGATGCCGTGGGATTTCCCCTGCTCCTCCGCGAAGACGGCGAGTTTCTCCCTGAGCTCTTTAGGATTGTGGGCGGCCGCTCCCGGTGTGCTGTTGGTGACACTGACGTAGCAGAGGGTAGCCTTGTAATGCTTGGCAATATCTATGGAGGTATTAAGCGCCTTCACCATTTTATCGGTATGGGCGAGGTCGACCGGAACGAGGATCTTGCTGTACATAAGAGTTCTCCTTTTCCGCATGCGATACAGACATGGGTCTGTTGTCCAGAATCCAGATTGGCAGTGCCCTGTTGGGTATGTCAAAAAAAGCCCGGTGAAGTTCAACGGGCTTTTGCGGTTGGAGAGGCCGGATTCGTCTTACAACAGATTGTAAAGGAAAACCACGGCGATACCGGCAGGCGTCAGATACCGGAGTACGAACATAAACGCCTTATAGCTGCTTCCTTGCAGACCAATATCGGCCGGCAGACTCTCACGTTTCATCGCCCATCCGGCAAACAGCGCAATGGCGAGTCCGCCGAGAGGCATCATCAGGTTGGAGACGAGGAAGTCGAGCAGGTCGAAGACCGTCTTGCCCTCGAAGAACGGAATAAAGCCAAGCGGGTGCACACTTTCCCAGACGTTGAAGGACAACACGGTACCGATACCGATAAACCAGATGGCGAGCCCGCCACCAATGGCGCTTTTCGCTCGACTAACGCCTTTGTGTTCTTCCAGCCATTCGACCACCGGTTCCAGCATGGAAATGGCCGAGGTGATGGCTGCTACCAGTAGCAGGGCGAAGAAAATGGTGCCGAACAATGCACCACCACTCATCTGGCCAAAGGCCAGTGGCAGGGTGACGAAGATCAGGCCGGGGCCTGCCCCTGGCTCAAGACCATTGGCAAATACCAGCGGAAAGATGGCCAGCCCCGCGAGAAGGGCAACACTGGTGTCCACGACGGCAATGGTCATGGCGGTCCGCGCAATGTTTACGGTTTTTGGCAGGTAGGAGCCATAGGCCATCAGAACGCCAATACCGATGCTCAGGGTAAAGGCGGCGTGTCCCAGGGCGGTCAGAACCCCGGACGTTGTCAGTTTGCTGAAGTCCGGCGAGAACATGAAACTCACGGCCCGGCCAAAGCTGCCGCTGTTCATGGCATAGATCACCATGGCAACCAACAGCACGAACAACAGTGGCATCAGCATATTCACAGCTTTCTCAAGCCCCGAGCGAATGCCCCTGCCAACGATGAACACCACGATCACCATGAACACCGAGTGCCACATTAGCAGTTCCCAGGGGTTGGCAAGGAGCCCGCCGAACTGGACGCCGATGGCTTCGGCATCTGCTCCGGTAAACAGCCCGGTTGCGGCCTTGCCGATATAGACCAGGGCCCAGCCGCCAATCACGGCGTAAAAAGAAAGCACGAGGAAGGATGCAATTACCCCGTTCCAGCCGATGGCTCTCCAGCCCCTGGCGGTGCCTTCGGTTTTTGTCAGGGTACGCATGGTGGCGATCGGACTCTGCCCGCCGCGCCGACCAATCATGGTCTCGGCAATCAGTACCGGCACGCCGATCAGGAAGATACAGGCCAGGTAGATCAGAACGAAGGCGCCGCCGCCGTTCTCGCCGGTAATGTATGGAAACTTCCAGATGTTCCCGAGGCCAACGGCTGAACCAGCCGCAGCCAGGATAAAGGCCATCCGTGAGGACCAGAGGTTATTGGCCTGCTGGTGTGGTTGGGTACTCTCACTCATTTTTCTCTCCGGCTAATTGTTTTTGTCGGATTGATTGGTTGTTGTCGAAAAAAGTATTTATTTGCCGAGCACCTCGCGCAGTGCGGAAGCGACTTGTGGCAGGACGCGGTCGTTCAAACCGGCAACGTTTACGCGGCTGCTTTCCAGCATGTAGATGCCGTGTTCCTTCCGTAACCGGCCCACCTGCTCCGGACTGATTCCGAGGAACGAGAACATGCCTCGCTGACGGGCGATGAAGCCGAAGTCGCCCACCGGTGAAAGCGCGCCGGCAAAAGCGTGACGCAGATGCAGGATGCGCTCACACATACCGTTTAACTCCTGTTGCCACTGGGCTCGCAGGTCGTCATCGCCAAGGACGGTCTCCACGATTGAAGCACCATGGGCCGGAGGCATCGAATAGTGTGACCGGATAACGCTCAACAGCTGGCTGGTGGCGGCGGCATTCACGGACGCCGTTCCTGAAATCAGGGCGAGGGCGCCCGTGCGCTCTCTATAAAGCCCAAAGTTCTTGGAGCACGAGGCTGCGATCAGCATTTCAGGTACCGCACTGGCCAGGTGCCTCAGGCCAGCTGCATCCGCGTCCAGGCCTTCGCCAAGGCCCTGATAGGCCATGTCCACGAAGGGCAGCAGGCCTTTGCGCTGGATCAGGCTGGTTACTTCCTGCCACTGGGCCAGGCTCAGGTCTGCGCCCGATGGGTTGTGGCAGCATCCGTGCAGCAACACCACATCGCCCGCATCCGCCTGTTCCAGGGTCTCCAGCATGGCGCCGAAGTCTACCTGCAGGGTCTCTGGATTGAGGTAGGGATATTCGCGAATAGTCAGGCCCGCGCCACCGAGCAACGGCAAGTGGTTGGCCCAGGTGGGCGTGCTGACCCAGACTTTTGTATCGGCCTTGCACAGACGCAGAAACTCGGCCGCCATACGCAGGGCGCCGCAGCCGCCCGGTGTCTGGATGACCGATACTCGACCGTCGCGGACCAGTGGGCTGTTGCTGCCCAGGATTAGCTCCGCCATTGCGCTGTTGAAGCCGGCGGAACCGGCAGGGCCCACGTAACTCTTGGTGGTTTCGCCCTCAAGAAGGCGACGCTCGGCTTTGTGCACGGCGGCCATGATAGGCGTATTGCCGGCGTCATCCTTATAGACACCGATGCCCAGATCCACCTTGTCCGGTCGATCGTCTTCACGGAAGGTCTGCATCAACTGCAGGATCGGATCCTGGGGCAGGGGCTGGAGTGCTTCAAACATGATTGGCCTCCTCGTTAGCCTGTTGGGTGCGAATCAACGTCGGGCGATCGGTATCCAGCGCCTTGATCAGCTGAGTCTGCTTTTCACGAATGCTTTCTGCCGCTTGCTCCCGCACAGGGCCGTACCCGCGGACATCGGCAGGCAGCTCGGCAAGCTGCAGGAAGGTTTCGTAGTTGCTGGCGTTGAGCTCACGACCGATCCGGTCTACCAGGCTCTGATAGTCCTGCAGCATGGCCCGATCCAGCTTGCGGTCGGCAGAATAGCGGAACGGATCGATGGCGGTTCCGCGCAGGCCGCGAAGTTTCGCCAGCAGCCGGAAGGCCCGGAACATCCAGGGGCCGAACCGGCGTTTTTTCGGGCGACCCTGGGCATCGGTCTCGCCGCTAAGCAGGGGCGGGGCCAGATGGAAGTGGACTTTGAAGTCACCCTCGAAGGTTTCATTCACCTCTTTCATGAAGTCGGTTTCGGCAAACAGTCGCGCGACTTCGTATTCGTCCTTGTAGGCCATGAACCGGTACAGCTGCTGGGCCACTGCACGAGTCAGCAGCAGGTTGGTTTCACCGAGGGACTCCTCAGCCTTCCGGACCCCTGCGACTGCGTCCCGGTATTGGTCGGCCCAACGCTGGTTCTGGTAGTTGACCAGGTGCTTATGCCGGGTGTTGATGAGCTCGTCGAGGGTTGGTTCGGGTTTGACCTCAACAACCTGAGCATTACTGTCATCCAGCAGATCCGTGACTGCGGTCGGATCCACGGCCGACAGCCGTCCCCAGCCGAAGGCTTCCTTGTTCCTGTCGATGGCGACGCCGTTCAGCTCAATCGCCTTCATCAAAGCCGCTTCGGACAGGGGCAGCAGGCCTTTCTGCCAGGCAAAACCGAGCATCATCACGTTGGAGAACACGGTATCGCCCATCAGCTTTTCGGCGATGCCATTGGCGTCCAGCTGATCAAAATGATCCTCTCCCACGGCGTTCTTCAGTAGCCCAAGGCGCTTGTCGGCCTTCATATCGGCGTCGCGGAAGAGCACGTAGTCGGCAGTAGGCAGTTCCGCTTCGTTGGCAACGATCCGGGTGTGGTTTGGCCGGAGAACGCTCAGGGCCTTCTGGGAGGACGCTACGACCAGATCGCAGGCGATGACCGCATCGGCCTGACCATTGCTGATCCTTACCTGATGGAGCTTGTTCGGAGACGGTGCCATACGAACGTAGCTCAGCACCGTGCCGCCTTTCTGGGCGAAACCCATGAAATCCAGTACCGAGGCACCGCGCGACTCCAGGTGGGCCGCCATGGTGATCAGCTGGCCGACCGTCACCACGCCCGTTCCGCCAACGCCGCCCACCAGCAGATCATAGGAGCCGGTCAGTTCAGGCAATTTGGGAGCTGGAATATCAGCCAGCTTGCGGGTGAGAACGGAGCCGGTGTCAACGCCGCGGGATTTGCGCAGCTGGCCGCCTTCGATGGTCACGAAGCTTGGGCAGAAACCGTTAACGCAGGAAAAGTCCTTGTTGCAGGATGACTGGTCGATCTTCCGCTTGCGTCCCAGCTCCGTCTTGCGGGGAACCACCGAGAGGCAGTTGGACTGCACCGAGCAGTCGCCACAGCCTTCACACACGTGATGGTTGATAAAGGCCCGCTTGGCCGGATCCGGGAACTGCTTGCGCTTGCGACGGCGGCGTTTCTCGGCGGCACAGGTCTGGTCGTAGATCAGTACGGTACAGCCGGGGATTTCACGCAATTCCCGCTGCACCTGGTCGAGCTCGGACCGATCGTGGAAGGTGACGTCCTTGGGAAACAGGTCATGATGGCCATCGTATTTCTCGGGCTCGTCGCTGAGAACAACAACCCGATTGACCCCTTCTGCGGCCATTTGCTGGGCAATCCTGTCGACGGTGATCTGCCCGTCGACGGGCTGACCGCCGGTCATGGCGACGGCGTCGTTGAAAAGGATCTTGTAGGTAATGTTGATGCCGGCAGCTACCGCCTGACGGATAGCCATGGAACCGGAGTGGAAATAGGTGCCTTCACCCAGGTTCTGGAATACGTGGGGGTTGCCGGTGTATCGGCTCTTGCCGATCCAGTTGACGCCTTCGCCACCCATCTGGATGAGGGATTCGGTATTCCGGCCCATCCAGGACGCCATGAAGTGACAGCCAATGCCGGCCAGGGCCTTGCTCCCCTCCGGGACCTTGGTGGAGGTGTTGTGTGGGCAGCCCGAGCAGAAATAGGGCATACGCTTGACGCCGCCCGGATCCTGGGCAGTGGTCATGGCACTGATTTCAGCCATGCGCTCGCTGAAGTCCACCTCGAAGAAGCGACCCAGACGGGCTGCCAGGAAGCCGGCAACCAGTTTCGGGCTCAGTTCGCCAACGTACGGGATCAGCGGGCGGCCCAGCTCATCCTGTTTGCCGGTAATCAGAACCTCGCCAGGACGGTCCGGCTCGGACATGTACTCCTTGATCTGACTCTCGATAATGCCGCGCTTTTCCTCGATCACCAGGACTTCTTCCTTGCCGTGCACGAAGTCCAGGATGCCGCGGCGTTCCAGGGGCCAGACCATGCCCACCTTGTAGATATCCAGACCCATGTCCCGGGCCTTGTCTTCGTCAATGCCCAGCAGGTCAAGGGCTTCAAGCAAGTCCAGATGGCTCTTGCCGGTGGTGACAATACCGAAGCGGGCTTCCTTGTTCTCGTGTAGGCAGCGGTCGATGCGGTTGGCCCGGGCAAAGGCCTGAACGGCCGCGAGCTTGTGTTCGATGCGGGTTTCCAGTTGGGGGCCGGGCAGATCCGGCCAGCGGTAATGGAGGCCGCTTTCCGGCGCGGTGAAATCGTCCGGAGTGACAAAATCGGGTGCTGGCGGAATTTCCACAGAGGCCGCGCTTTCCACGGTTTCCGAGATGGCCTTGAAGCCGACCCAGCAGCCACTGTAGCGGGACAGGGCATAACCCCAGAGACCGAATTCCAGGTATTCCGCGATGTTGGCCGGGTTGATGGTGGGCATGAAGAAGCTCATGAACGCCACATCGGACTGGTGGGGCATGGACGATGACACGCAGCCATGGTCGTCGCCCGCTACCACCAGCACACCGCCATGGGGGGAGGATCCGTAAGTGGTGCCATGTTTCAGGGCGTCGCCGGCTCGGTCAACGCCCGGGCCCTTGCCATACCAGAGGCCGAATACGCCCTCTACCTGACGGTCTTCATCGGTTTCTACCTGCTGGGTACCCAGCATGATCGTCGCGGCAAGATCCTCGTTGATGGCGGGAACAAAATCGATTCGGTTCTCGTCCAGCAGGTCTTTCGCCTGCCAGAGTGCCTGGTCGACTGCACCGAGGGGGGAACCCCGGTAGCCACTGACCAGGCCGGCGGTATTCAGGCCTTGCTTGCGATCCAGGGCAGCCTGCATCAACGGAATTCGGACCAGGGCCTGTGTGCCGGTCAGGAACACCCGACCGGATTCTCGCAGGTAGCGGTCTTCGAGTTTGTAATCGTCGAGTTGTGGGGTATCGGCGGACATGGCGCCCTCCTTTTTGTCGATTTTATGATCAAAATTCTAGAGGGAAGTCCGCAAAAGGTGCTTGCTTATTGGAGGGAGGTTTTCACGGTTTGCGAAAGAATGTTTGATAAAAGACAATAAAGAGAAAGAACCTTTGATAAAAATCAGGTGTTACCAAATGAAACAGGTGGAGCTGGACAAGCTGGATCGGAAAATCCTATCGGTGCTGCAGCAGGATGGGCGCATCAGTAACCAGTTACTGGCCGAACAGGTGGGTTTGTCACCGGCTGCTTGCTGGCGCCGGGTGCGCACACTTGAGGAAAGCGGTGTGATTCAGGGATACAGCGCAAGAGTGGATCCGGAACGCATTGGTCAGGGGCTGTGCGTGCTCGTCAATCTGTCACTGCTGCGGCACAACATCGACAGCACGGCGGAGATTGAGCAGCAGGTGAGCAGTTATCCGGAGGTGCTTCAGTGCTTTGCGGTGACCGGTAATGCTGATTTCGTGCTCAGGGTAATCGTGCCGGATATGGCCAGTTACGACAGGTTCCTGAACGAAAAAATCTTTACCCTGCAGGGCATTGCCCAGGTGAATTCGAACTTTGCGTTGCGGGAGATAAAAAATACCGAGACGATCCCGGTGGAAGGTATTCTGTAGTTTCGACAGGCAGCAACAACGAAAAAAGGCAGCCGAAGCTGCCTTTTTCTGAACGTGTCGTCTGTTATTTACAGAGCGACAACGTTTTCCGCCTGAGGACCTTTCTGGCCCTGGGTAACGGTGAACTCGACCTGCTGGCCTTCAGCCAGAGTCTTGAAACCGCCGCCCTGAATAGCGCTGTAGTGAACAAAAACGTCCGGGCCGCTTTCGCGAGTGATAAAGCCAAAACCTTTTGCTTCGTTGAAAAACTTAACGTTGCCGGTAACTGTAGACATAGTATTCTTCCTGATTTCAATCATTTAATGTGCCGTCACGTCATCTTCTTGATGGCTGATCGGCGGTATGCGGAAACAAAAAACTGGCGTGATCAAAAACAGGACGTGCTACTTATTACAGCTGAGCGGTCTTATTGATGAAATGCTTTGCTAAATCTTTCCAACGAGGCCCACTGTACTCCTGCCACGGGGAAAAGCAAAGCTATTTCTTGTAGGCATAAACCGGGGGAGTGGAATTCACGGTTCCAAGGCTGTCCAGCCTGCGCGGCTTGGCAATGGCGAAGCCCTGGGCGTAGTCCACCTGGATCTCTTTCAGAGTGTCCATGATTTCCATGTCTTCCACGTATTCGGCGATGGTCTGAAGATCCAGAAAATGACAGAGCTCGTTGATCGACCTCACCATGGCGTAGTTCGTGAGGTTGGTTGCCATGTCCTTTACAAATATGCCGTCAATTTTCACGAAGTCCACTGGCAGTTTCTGGAGGTACGCATAGGAAGACAGGCCGGTGCCGAAATCATCCAGTGCGAACCGGCAGTTCAGCCGCTTCATCTCGCGCATGAAATCCGAGGCGAAATGGAGGTTGGCGACGGCAGAGGTCTCGGTTACTTCAAAGCAGAGCTTGTGGGCCAGCTTCGGATTCGCCCTGAGATTGGATTCCAGGCCGAGCATGAAGCTGTCATCGCTCAACGACGAGCCTGACAGGTTAACGTTCAGAGTGGCAATCCTGGCGAGCGCCTCGGGATTATCACGCATCCACGCCAGCACTTCGGAAATGACCCACAAATCAACCCGCGTGCTGCGTTTGAACTGTTCGGCTGCCTCGATATAGCCCTGGGGCGAGATCTCCTTGCCAGAACTGTCTTTCAGGCCGAGCAAGAGTTCATACATCGTGCCTTCGCCGTCCTCCGGTTCAAGGGCAACGATGGGCTGGGCCCGAAGGTAGAGGCTGCCATCACGGATGGTCCGGTCTATTTCGGTGACCCATTGGGGGGTGCCGATCCGGGATTGGTCCCGGTTTTCCCTGGCCAGTTCAATCCGGTTCCCGCCCAGCTTCTTGGCCGCTTTAAGCGAGAGGCTCGCAAGATTGAGAAGGTCGCCAGGTGACTGTCCCGCCCCGGTTACCGGCCGGATACTGATGCTGACGGTTGCCCGATATTCCGCCTGCCCGTGCCGGAACACGTGTTGCTCGAAGTTGCGCCGCAGGGACTCTGCAAAATCCAGGCAGTCTTCTGTACTGATGTTATTGATGAGCACCGCAAACTCATTGCCGCTGATCCGGCCAACGTGGGACTCCGCGAATCGGGATTCGCTCTGGTTACGGAGTGTGTCGGCGACATGCCTCAACAGGGCGTCGCCGGCTTCCGCGCCATAGGAGGCGTTGATGACGCTGAACTCGTCTACATCGAGAACCATCAGGGCGGCGGCATGGTCTTCAGCAGATGGCGGCAGGATGCTGATCAGCTGAGAAACCTGTTTCTCGAAGTCATGGCGGTGCATACACCCCGTCAGGGCATCGTGGGTTGCTTGAAAATTGAGCTTCCGGTAAACATCTTCAACGATGCTGAACAGGCTTTGGTCGAGGAATGGGATGTCTCCGCTCTCAACCAGCCAGGCTTCGCCTTCAGAGAGTTTCTGCACAAACTCTGGAAACCCGTAACTGACTTCGCTCATGCCTTTGGGCGAAAGAAAAACAAACCGGAGTGAATCTTCGCTGCCCCACACCAGCCTCAATCGGCGGGTGTCGCCGGTATCCAGACGAACCTCAACCCAGTCGCCTACGGAAATCTCCTTTGCCCTTGAGGCCCAACGACTGTCTTCAAGCTCCGGTGGCAGCGGGGCCGGCGCGTCATCGGCGTCGCCGTACTCATCAACCCATGTGGTTTCTGCTACCACGTTGCCCTCGAGAATTCCGGATAACTCGTCAATAACCTGCCTTACGCGCGAGACTTCCCCGGCGGTTTTCAGCTCCCGTTCGATGAACTGCAGCATGACGCTGCTCTCCAGCTCCCGCTCAAATGCCAGCTCCTCGGAGGTGTCGGCAGGCGAAAGCCAGGCCTGGAGCTGTGCAACCACATCAAGCAGTTCCTCACAATGCCGGCTTTCCGGACCTTCTCTCAGCATGGTCAGGACGATCAACTGCTCCCAGCCCGCCTGAAGAATGCGGATCAGAATGTTCGGAACCTGCCTGTTGCTCAAGAGCGAGTTCAGCCTCTGCCTTGCCTCTTTGCGGGTAAGGCGCAGGCGCTCTTTGCCCTCCAGGGTTTTTGCCAGCCGTTCCGAGTTGCGGAGAAACGATTGATCCTGACGCTCGACAAGCTGTTTCAGGCGTTCGCCCAGGCTTCCCATCAGGTCCGGATCCGATACCTCGATCTCTGTCAGCTCCTCGACGATATCGGCAACCGTTGCTTCCAGCTTCTTGCTTGAGGCTCTCTCGGCAAGACAGATGTGCATCAGGTTATTGATGATATCCCTGGCCGGGTGGTCGCCGGCATTCAGAAAATCCGGTGTTTCAACCAGCGTTTCGAATACGGGTAGTCGAAGCTTTTGCAGTTGATGGCGAAGCGAGCCCGAGAGTTCATCGTGGGTTTTCAAAGGCTCGAAAAGTCGGTCCACCAGATTGGCCTTCTCAACGGCCGTGTGATCCAGTGAGCTGGCAAGGTCGGAGTCCGAGTTGGCCAGTTCCCGAAGCAGTCCCGCCATATCGGGCTCGTCGCCGTGCAACCGGTCCAGCAGCTCCCGGCGCCGGGAGCGAAGGTTTTCCGAAAGTCTTGGATTGGGCTCCTCCCAGTCTGAAGCTTCAGACGAGGGGTTTGATTCCAGTGCCATCAATTGAAACAGGGAGCGACCGACCGAAGGCGACCCGGACGCCTCGTGCCTGGCGTGATTGGTTTCCGTAGTTTCTTCGGATGAGTCTTCTTTGGCTGCCGTTGCTGAACCCGAGTCGTCCGTTGCGTGCTCACGGTCGCGGAGTGACCAGTTTGCGGGCAGCTCGGTGATATCTATGGCCTCAAGGCCAGCTCGTCGGCAGTCATTGATCAGGGACCGGATGGCCGCGGGCCAGACCCGGACCAGAGCATTTTCCCAGGCGCGGTAGATGGTCAGGCGATGCTCCCGCGCAATGCCCAGATGATCGACCATATACTGCAGGCAGACGCACAGGGCCCGGGGCGTCAGAGGATTGTTGTCATCGTTGACGTCCTGCCAGAAAATCTGGTTGAGAAACTGGTTGAGCAGGAAGTTGGCGCCGGTATTTGCTTTGCTCACGCGGGTGGCGATGGCCTGCAGGTCCAGCCAGTCCTCGAACTCGTGCTGTTGCAGCAGGTGCAACTCCTTGTTGCCGGCCCGGGACTGGGCGGCGGGCTCAAGGGTTGCCTGATTGGCCTGGAACTGCGCCTGGAAATCCTGGAGCATTCGTTGCTGGCGACTCTGGAAAATGAAGCGAATGTCCTTGAGCCGGGTAATTTCACGCAGCTCTGCAGCCTCTTCCAGGTCGGCTTCAATGCCCTCGAAGGTGCCTTCCACAAATTCCGGAAGTAACTGTTCCAGAAGCCGACGGCAATGCTGGTGGTAGAGCTGTTTCAGTGAAGGATCCGGAGTCGCGGCTTCAGGCCGATTCGTTCCAGTGTGCTGTAACAAACACTCAATGTCGTTGCTGAGCTCCTCGGTGTTCCCCGCTATGTCCAGCGAAATGCCGCTAGTGCGGCCAACCTGAACCGTGCCTCTATAATGCAGGTGCTGTTTCTCACGGTCGTTATCGAGGAAAACATGAAGATCGGTCTGTGCAGCGGCAGACGATGACAGCTGGTCGAGTACCGCGGGCGACGAAAAGTGCTTCAGGGTGAGGCGCAGCCCGTTTTTACCCAGAACCACACTGTCTATGACGCAGCCACAGGGAATGAGGCCGGGCGCGACCACAACCGCATCCTTGCTGAGTCTGGAGTGTTTTGCGTTAAGCCGGGTCATTGACCGCCTTCCTGAGCAGTGGAAAGTGAATCGTTGTTCAATTTATCCTGAGTGCAGTTTAATTCGAACGTCACCAAACGCAAAGTGAATCTATAAAAGCGACACATATAAGCCCGGGCGGCGCGTTTAATCCACGCCTGTATTATAGACGCTCGATGGGTTTCAGCATCAGATCCCTGTTGAGCTCATAACAGGCAAAATCCTTTGCCAGATAGAGGTTTCCCCGATAGAGGCCTTTGGCTTCGGATTCGATCTCACCAATGTGCGGATGAGCATCCGGATTGAACTGGTAACGGGAACTGAAGTGGGTAAGCACGAGAGTAGGAACGCCTGCGGCCTCGGCGAAGCGGGCTACCTGGGCAGCGGAGCTGTGTTGCGGCCAGGGTCCGACCCGGTCAGAGACTTCCTGGGTGTAGGTCGCTTCGTGGATGACCACCTGAACACCCGTGCACGCTGCCAAAAGCAGGTCGGGCTGGTCGTTGTCGCCGGCGACGATAACCTTGCGAGGTTTTCTGGCAATTCGGGTGTAATCATCGCAACGGGCGAGTCGTCCATCTTCCAATACCACGTCGTCGCCCTGTTGCAGGCGACCCCAGGCGGGACCGGCCTCAATACCATCCGCTTCGAGCCTTTCCCGGACCAGCTGGCGTTCCAGATTCTTTTCGGTGAACACAAAGGCCCGGCAGGAGACGCGATGGGACAGGGGGACTGCAGTTACCGACAGGGAGTCGTCTTCCCAATGGAAGTTCTCTGCTTCGGAATCGACAAATCTCAATTCAAAACTGAGGCTGGAGTCACTATTACCGATGGCGGCCTCTATGAAGGTTTTTACCGGTCTTGGTGCAACCAGATACAAAGGAGCGGTGCGGCCGAGCATGGAGGCGCTGGTCAGCAGTCCAGGCAGCCCGAACGTATGGTCTCCATGGATGTGGGTGATAAATATCGCCTGCAACTGCAGCACGGAATGATGGGTTCTCAGCAACTGGTGCTGGGTGCCTTCACCGCAGTCGATCAGGTACCAGTGTTTTGGTCCGCCGTGGCTCAGCGCCAGACCGGTTACGTTGCGCGATTTTGTCGGCGTTCCGGCTGACGTGCCGAGGAAGGTGAATTCCATACCAGGCCTTTTCGGGTTAACGTGTCGTCTCTCTGTCCGCCATAATACGAAGGTAGCAGAATTGACGATACATTAGCCGGGGCGACCGCTAATGAGCCGGTTAGCGACATTTATATAAGGAGTGCTGTCTTGTCCGAGTTGTCCAGTTACGAGAGTTTTTCGATTGAGGTTAAAGACCACATCGCCCACGTTCAGTTCAGTCGCCCGGAGGCCCTGAACACCATGAACAAGGCGTTCTGGCTCGAGTTGCCCCGGTGCATGCAGGAGATTGAGGCCAACACCGATGCCCGCGTGATCGTCATTTCCTCCACCGGCAAACACTTCTCTGCAGGCATGGATCTGGGTGTATTCAGCGATCCCAAAGCCGTGCCCATGAACGGTGACCCCGGGCGCATGGCGGAAAACCTTCGCAGGGTTGTGCTGCAGTTGCAGGATACTCTGACCTCTCTGGAAAAAATCCGGCTTCCCGTGCTGGCAGCCATCCACGGTGGCTGTATCGGTGGCGCTCTGGATCTGGTGTGTGCCGCCGATAGCCGTTATTGCACGGAGGATGCCTACTTCACCATCAAGGAAACCGAGCTGGGCATGACCGCCGACGTCGGCACGCTCCAGCGCCTGCCCAAACTGATGCCCGAGGGCGTGGTTCGTGAATTGGCCTACACCGGCCGAAAATTCTCCGCCACTGAAGCGCAGAATCTGGGCTTCGTGAACGCCGTTTACGCCGACCAGGAATCCATGCTGGCAGACGTTATGGCCATTGCCGGCCAGATAGCGGCGAACTCTCCTCTGGCCGTCACTGGCTGCAAGGAAATGCTCAATTACAGTCGCGACCACAGCGTGGAAGACAGCCTCAAGTATATGGCCACCTGGCAGGCCGGCATGTTCCGCCCGACGGACATGATGAAATCGTTCCAGGCCAAAGCCCAGAAGCAGGCGCCGAAATACGATGCGCTGTTTCCGGTGAAGCCCTTGTTCGACCAGTAAATGGCGTTGGGTAAACGACGACAATCCGGTATGTCCTCCAATGCCGCTCTGTTATTCCAGGGCGCCATTGGCGTTATCGGATTAGTGGCGATACTGCTATTCGGAATTCCGGTGCTGCATGTTGGGCCAGGCCTGTGGCCCAGCATCTTCCTGGGGACGGTTGGAGCCGCTCTTACCTACGCTGTTTTGCTGTTGCTTACTCGGGTGCCCGGCCTGTTCCCGGAGAAACTCGAGCGGCAGATGCAGGGTTTGTATGACTTTGCCTCCAGCTACTCCCCGGCTGTACTCATTCTGCTATCCCTCCTGGCCGGAGTCGGTGAGGAACTGTTGTTCCGGGGCGCAATCCAGGGCTGGCTGATGACAAAGACGGACCCTGTAACGGCCGTGCTTGCGGCATCGGTGTTATTCGGGCTGGTGCACTACGTTTCATTTACCTATTTTCTGGTGGCTACCGGCCTTGGCATGGTCCTGGGAGCGGCCTACCTGTTATCCGAAAGCCTTGCTCTGGTCATGGTCTGGCACGCCCTTTACGACATGATTGCCCTGTTCTGTCTGCTCCGGTTTCCGCGCTGGTTTGGTGTCCGGGTCGTGAATTCCGGCGCAAACAGGCCTCACGAATAGTCGACATCTTCCCGGCAGGCACTCTTGCGGGCCTCAAAGCTGGCCAGCTCCACATTGATGGCGTTGGTTGAGATCTGGATTTCGTACAGCGAGTACAGCAGCGAGAAAGACAGCAGTACCAGGCTGGCGCCAAACGCGATCACCCCCGGCAGGTCGGCACCCAGGAAAAGCAGGAACATGGAAACCGTACACAGGAAGAAACTGAGTACGCCGAAGGCCTGCATGCGTTTGGTCAGCACAATCCGTTTGCGCAGCATGCCGATCTGTCGGGCAATCAGGGCGTGGTCTTCCTCGGTGTCCATCTGCTTGAGTTGGCGGATCAGCTGCGCCAACACCAGAAACCGGTTGGTGTAGGCCAGCAACAGCAGCGAAATCGCCGGGAAGAGCAGGGCAGGCGTTGTCAGGTCCAATCTGGTGTCCTTATGGTGAAGGTGTGTGGGCTATGGGCTACCAGCTCCCGGAGCGCAGCCGCTGGATCGTTTTAACCGGCCGATTGTAAATGTACACCCAGGCAGAGCCGTGGCGAGTGTCCATGGTCTGGCGGATATACAAGCTGCTTTGCGGGCGTTCAGGAAAGAAGTCTTCCAGTTCGTCCAGTGTCTTCAGCATCGTATCGGTAACCGCATAGACTTCCACGCGGACGCCCGGGGAAGGTTCCTCTATGGCACCCGGGTAGGGGCCCAGGTGATACAGGCTCAGTTCGGGCATCCAGTCTGTCCCGACAAAACGGGCGCCTCGTAGAATATGGCTGTTGTTCCGGCCACGTTTCAACGTGCCGTAAACCGCCACAAGGTGCTTCATTCTGATCGTTGCTCCCCCTGTTTACACGTTTGAATTTAACGTGGCCGCAGATCGCAGGGCGTTGGTCAGACGGTCCATCACGCCGCCGCCATGGCGCCAGAAGTGCCAGTATAGCTGCACTTCCAGGGTTTGTTCAGGCGCGATGCTCACCAGGCGCCCGGCAGATATTTCCGGGCGGGCCTGCATTTCCGGAATCATGCCATACCCCATGCCGGCCAGCGCCAGTTTCACAAAACCTTCCGAGGAAGGGCAAAGGTGGTGGGGGAAGGTGCCGTGATAGCCGCACTGGGCCAGGAACCGATGTTGCAGCTGGTCATTCGGCCCGAAAACAATGGCCGGGGCATTCTTCAGGCTGGTTTCGCTCAGGCCCTTCCCGAAGTATCGGTGCACATAGTCCGGAGTTGCCAGTGGCATGTAGGTCATGGTGCCAATGGGCACGCAGCGGGCACCGGCAACAGGCTGGGGGCTACTGCACAGGCAGGCAGCCACATCCCCTTCGCGCATCCTGCGGAGGCCAATGTCCTGGTCCTCGACCACAAGATCCAGAAGCAGGGCCTCCTCCGCACAGAAGTTGCCGACAGCGGCCGACCACCAGGTGGCCAGGCTGTCGGCATTCAGTGCGATGCGCAGTCTCGCTGTGGGTTCCGAGAGTGCCGGGATGGACTTGGTCAGGTCGCGCTCCAGCAATTGCACCTGCTGAACGTGGTTGAGCAGACGCTGTCCGGCCGGTGTGGCCTTGAGTGCCGGGCTTCGCACCAGAACCGGTTGTCCGAGCCGGATTTCAAGGGTGCGAATTCGCTGGGAAATGGCCGACTGGCTCAGCCCGAGCGCCAGGCCGGCACGTTCGAATCCTCCGCACTCAATGACCGTCGCCAGGGCTTCCAGCAATTTGTAGTCAATCATAAGTAAAACTGATGCAGTATTATGAGTATGAATTTCAAGTATAGCTGGGAAGCGATAACCTTGCGCCATTCATCAAGGAGAGATTCACGTGCTTGAGAGTTACCTGACCGGTCTGATTGTGTGTGGCGGCATTATCGTGGCGATCGGTGCGCAGAACGCCTACCTGCTGAGCCAGGCAATACGCCAGGAACATCATTGGTGGTCAGCCGGGCTGTGCATAGTGGCCGATATCACCCTGTTTACCCTGGGCATGTTCGGCATCAGTGCTGCCCTGATGGCCATGCCTGAGGCCCTGGAGATTCTCCGGTGGCTGGGTGTGGCCTTTCTTGGCTGGCTTGCGATTCAGTCCTTCGTTCGCGCCAGCCGCGGCAGAGCGGCTCTTGAAGCGGGTGAGGTAACCAAACGAAGCCTTAAAGCCGTGGTGTTCACGACCCTGGCAGTCACTCTGCTCAACCCTCAGGTTTATCTGGATACGCTGCTGTTGATTCCTGCCATCGGAGCCCAGCAAGAGGACGCGACCACCTTTGTGGCCGGTGCGAGCAGTGCCTCGATTCTCTGGTTCGGCCTGCTTGCCTGGGGCGGCTCGGCGCTGGCGCCCATTCTCTCCCGGCCGCTGGCCTGGCGGATTATCGATGGTGTTATTGGAATCATGATGTCCGCAATCGCCCTGCATCTCACGTTCAGTGGTCTTTAATATTCAAACGATCGTATGAATTTCTTGCATCGGCGCGCGTCGGGTTGGAAGATAGCGTGCTACTGAATTTGCAGTCATTTATACCATCGAGGATGTTTGATGAACGCCACTCTACGCCGCTGGCTTGCCAGTGCCGGGGCCATGCGCCGTGTTCTTTCCACGTTTGCTCCCTACATCGGTGCTGGAATCCGGGTGACCCACATTGCTGAGGATTTCAGCTCGGCCCGGGTGGAGATGGGCCAGCACTGGTACAACACCAATTACGTGGGCACTCACTTTGGCGGCTCGCTCTACAGCATGGTTGATCCCATATACATGCTGCTGCTGATGCGACGGCTGGGCAATGACTACATCGTGTGGGATAAATCGGCGAGTATTGATTTTATCCGTCCCGGCAAGGGCAAGGTGATGGCACGCTTTGAATTGACCGATGAGCGTGTTGAAGAGATCCGCGCCGCAACGGCAAACGGAGACAAAATGCTGCCAGAGTGGGACGTGCATATCGTTGATGAATCCGGTGAGCTCGTCGCGCGCGTCCACAAAGTACTCTATGTGCGCCGGAAAAAGCGTTGAAGCGGGCTATTCAGCTTGTCTCAGTCAAAGCGTCTCGCTTCGGTCAGCCGGCCTTTCCAGTAATAGCCGCTGATCGAGGACTGGATAACGCCGGCCGATGTTGATGCGTGGATAAAGCGGTCCCCGCCCATGTAGATACCGGCGTGCTGTTCCTTTCCGCCAATTCGGAAGAACACCACATCGCCCGGTCGAATCTCGCCGGGATGAACCACGTCACCACTGGCAAGCATTTGAGTCGTTGTCCTGGGCAATTGTTTGCCCAGGCCTTCCTGGTAGGCGGTAAGAATGAATCCTGAGCAATCGAAGCCATTGCCGGAGGTGCCACCGTATTCATAGGGGGTGCCTCGGTAACGCTCGAACACCTGCCAGAGTTTTTGGGCCTTTTCCGAACTGGATGCGTCGACAGGAATGGTCTGTAGTGCAGGCGTAGAACCCGACTGCAGCTTTCCGCTACTGGCGCAACCGCCGAGCGCAAGCGCCACGAATGCCAGAAATAAGACGTTTCTGAAGGAATAACGCATCTCAGACCCTGTGCAAGTTTTCACTGTCTTCACTTTAATTGCCGCGCCCGCGAATGTCAGGTTACGGAGCGTGAGATTTTGCTGATGCGGCTCAATGAAGTCGCCGGGCATCACCGGCTATCTTTTCCTTTCACGCAGGAATAGTCTGTCACGAGACCATTCGGGAGAGCTGCAATGAGCGAAGGAACACGCAACACCCCCATACCGCGAGACACCCTGGCGGCCATCCTCGAGAGCGCAACATTGGCGCCATCAAGCCACAACACCCAGCCCTGGCGATTTGAACTGGGCCAAACCGGGATTTCCCTGTTTGCAGACCGTTTACGGGCATTGCCGGTCAACGACCCCGACGACCGGGAACTGACCATTAGCTGCGGGTGTGCCCTGTTTAATCTTCGGATTGCCGCCGCTCATGCAGGATTCAATACCGAATGCCAGCTTTTGCCGGACCCGGGCGACGAGGACCTGCTGGCGACCGTCTCGTTTACACCGGTATCCGGGGAGGAGGGCCGGCAAACGGAACTGTTCCGGGCGATTGCCAGGCGACGCACCTATCGCAAGCGGTTTGAGCCAAAGCAGGTGCCTTCCGAGGTGCTGGGCATCCTTGAGGAGTCGGCGGAGACCGAAGGAGCATGGTTCCAGGTTCTGGAATCGGAGCATGCGCGTCATCAGGTGGCTGAGCTGGTGGCGGAGGGCGACGCTGCCCAGTGGTCCAACCCGAGCTGGCGACGGGAGCTGGCTGCCTGGATGCATCCCCGCCGCAAGGGAGACGGTTTGACGGTTCCCGGCATGGTTGCGCCCGTGGCCCAATTGGTGGTGCGCACATTTGATATGGGCAACGGCGTTGGCGCCAAGGACCGTCAACTGGCGGATGAATCACCTGTGATTGCTGCGTTGGGAACGGCCGGGGATGGCGTAGAAGACTGGCTGAAGGCCGGGCAGGCGCTGGAGCGGGTTTTGCTCCGGTCCCTGGGGCAGGGGCTGCAGGCTTCCTATCTGAACCAGCCAATTCAGGTCGCCGTGCTTCGCCCGAAACTCCAGCACCTCCTTGGGCGTTCGGGTTTCCCGCAGATTCTGCTCAGGTTGGGTTACCCGGCGACAGATTTGCCGGCGGCTCCGAGGCGGAATCTTCAGGAGGTTGTGGAACCAGCGGACTCGAACGATACCCGTATGAGGAAGTCTTCCGGGCGGTCGTTGAGCCACCGATGAGTCGGCAAGCAAAGGACCGGATACGCCTCAGGCTTCCCGGATCAGGTCCGGCGAGTTATGCCTCGGATTATTCACCTCCGGCGAAACGGGAATGGCTTTCAGCTGTTCAGGATCCAGGCGATGGGTCACTGTCCGCAACTGTGTCCGGTCGGTGATTTCCGGATTCAGCCAGTCCCTCAGGCAGGCCGGATCAAGCACCACGGGCTGACGTTCATGGATATGCTTCAGGTGTTCGCTGGCCGGTTCGGTGATGATGGCGCAGGCGGTGGTCTCGTCGCCTTCTCTCGGGGTCCAGAGGCCGGCGAAGAAAATCGCCGGATACTTCCCGGAATTCGCTGGAGTTATGTATTGAGGTTCTTTGCCATGTTCTGTTTGTTGCCATTCGTACCAGCCATTGGCCGGTATCAGGCAACGGTGATGGGCAAAGGCGTCCCGGAAGTATTTTGATGTGGCTGCTGTTTCTGCACGGGCATTGATCGGAGCCGGCGCTTTCTGATCCGCCCAGGCCGGCCGGAAGCCCCAGTGGGAGTGAGCCATGATCAGGCTGCCGTTCATGCTCATCCGGATCATGGGAATACCTGTGCCGGGAGGGATGTTGTAGCCGGGGTCAAAATGCCCGTCCACCTCCATGCCCTCGGGAAAAAACTCGAGGATCAGGGTGTCCGGTGGGGTATAGAAGGTGAATCGTCCGCACATGATAACTGGTTGTTCCTCACACAAATCCCGGTGCTGAAAGCCCACGGTTCTGGATTCTGTTAACCTTAGCAGATGCTGAAACTATCCAACGCTGTTGAACTTGCTGACTGGGAAATCGAAATCACCCAGATCCGGGCCCAGGGTGCCGGTGGCCAGAACGTGAATAAAGTCGCCTCCGCGGTGCACCTGCGCTTCGATATTCCTCACTCCTCTCTGCCACCCTTCTACAAGGAGCGACTGATGTCGCTCAATGATCAGCGAATCAGCAAAGAAGGTGTGCTGATCATCAAGGCGCAATCTTTCCGAACCCTGGAGTTGAACAAGGAGGATGCGCTGGAGCGGCTGAAAGAGCTGATCCAGGAGGCCGTCAAACCCCGCAAGGCCCGACGTCCCACCAAACCGACCCGGTCCTCACAGCGCAAGCGTGTGGACAAGAAGACAAAAAAAGGTAAAACCAAGGCCCTGCGGGGCAAGGTCCAGGTTTAGGCCGAAGCCTGTGCGCTACCCCGGGACTCCAGCTGCTCCAGGAAAGCCCTGATGTCATCGAAGGCCTCCTCCGCTTCCGGAAGTAAGGGCACAAAGATCTGCCATACGTGCACCATTCCCGGCCAGGTGTGAAGGGTAACCGGAGAACCTGCTGCTTCTGCCCGAGCGGCGTAACGCCGGGCGTTGTCCAGCAGCATCTCGGTGTCGCTGGCCTGTATCAGCGTTGGGGGCAGGTCCTTCAGATTCCCGCGTAATGGTGAGGCAACAGGGCTGGTTGGGGAGACCCGGAATGCCGCCAGTGTGGCCCACCAGATAACCGGCAGTGGGATTTTCGACAGGCCACCAAACACAGGCCCGAGCAGTGGATCGGTACCGATGTTGTTGCGGTTGCTCGGCGCGGTCAGGGTCAGATCGGTGGATGGTGAGAAGGCAATCGCCGCATCCGCCTGACGCAGACCGCTATCCCGAATCCAGGCAATCAATCCCAGGGTGTGACTGCCGCCGGCAGAATCTCCGGCGACCACCATGAAATCAGCCGGTTCGGCGCCATCAGGGCCGTGTTTCAGGAGCCATGTATAGGCTTCGCGGCAATCCCTTACCCCGTCCATAAACCGGTTCTCCGGCATTAAACGGTAGTCCAGTGCGAACACTGCGGCTCTGGTTATCTGCGATAAACGGTCGGTAATGGCCCGATGGCTTCTGGGGCTGCCAGCAGCCCAGGCGCCGCCATGAATGTACAGGATGCGGCGGCGGGTATCGCAGCCTGGGGCGAGAACCCATTCGCCGCGGGGTGACTCGCAATGGCGCAGCTCCGAGGCCAGTTCAATGCCTTCACTCAGCCCGTCCATGTGTTTTCGGAGCGCCATCAGGCGCGCTTTGCCGCGCAGGCCTTTTGAGGATTGCCCCAGCTCGCGGATGCGTCCCAGCACTTCCCGGTTGGCTTCGCTTGGTGTTGCGTCTTTGATCGGGTAATCATCCCGGTCCAGATGAGACAGATCCTCAAGCCGGAACAGAAGCAGGGTTGCGGCAACGATGAACACGATGATGGCGAGAATAATCCAGAGCATGGTCGATCCGTATGTTATTGGCCCCACCGGGCAGGTCGAACTATCCTTCCAATGATACTCGCAGATTTGTCCCGGTTCTGCCCGGAACGGTCACAGAAGGAGTCGCGTGTTGCAAATAGCCTATCGGGCCAGAGACATAACCGAAGCCCACATTGTGGCTGGTCTGTTGGAAGCCAACGGTATTGAGGCCCATGTCGGAGGCCATTACCTTCAGGGGGCCATGGGTGATATTGGTGCCGCGGGCTTCAGCAACGTGCATGTCGATGATGAGGATCTCTACCGGGCGCGGCAACTGGTGTCCGAGTATGAGCAGACGTCAGGCAGCAGTCTCAGCAGGGCTGCCAGCGACCACGAGGACCGCCCCGACCACTACGCCCGCTGGTTTCTGTTGGCCCTGGCCATCGTCGCTCTCATCCTGCTGCAGATTTACTGACTGATCGGTCTGGGGTCACCGGGCGTAGCCCTACCCACATTTCCCAAGCAACAGGAGAAAACGCTTATGGCAGATCAACCTGTAATGCTGATTACCGGCGCGTCGTCAGGCATCGGCGCGGAAACGGCGCGAGCGGCTGCGAAACAGGGTTACCGGCTGGTTCTGGCCGCGCGCTCTGAAGACAAACTGAAAGGCCTGCAGCAGGAGCTGGGTGGCGAGGAAAAGGTGTTGACGGTCCAATGCGACGTCCAGAGCGGTGATGACCAGAAAAACATGGTCGACCAGGCCCTGAAAACCTTTGGCCGCATTGATGCGGTGTTTGCCAACGCCGGTCGCGGCGGTGAGCCGGGCGGATTCAGCGGCGCTGACCCGGACGTCTGGAAGGATATGATCCTCACCAATATCTACGGTGTGGGCCTTACCCTCCAGCATTGCATGCCGGCGCTCAAAGATAGCAAGGGCCACTTGCTGTTAACCGGCTCTGCGGCAGGCCGTGCCACCATTCCCGGTTCCATGTACAGTGCGACCAAGTGGGCGGTAACCGCCATTGGCTATGGTGTTCGTGAGGAGCTCCGTGGCTCTGGTATCCGGGTTACCCTGATCGAACCTGGCATGGTGGACACGCCCTTCTTTGATGAACGTCCTGGTCATGCATTGAAGCCGGAGGACATTGCCAATGCGGTCATGTATGCCGTGGCTCAGCCGGCACATGTCGATGTAAATGAAATTCTTGTCCGGCCCACACCCAAGGTTGAGTAACCCGAATCGTCGGTTGCAACGGAGGTTATTTTGAGTCAAACCGATCGCGTCGCATTGGTGACCGGCGGCGCTAAAGGCATCGGCCGGGGCCTTGTGCTTCATCTGGCCGACGCTGGCTGGAGGGTGGCGTTCTGTGACACCGACAGTGCTGTCGGTGAGCGGTTGGCCGCCAGTGCTGATCATGAACTGCACTTTCTGCACGGCGATGTGGCCTCGGAAACCGATGTGGAGCGCATTGTTGCCGAAGCCCTTCGCTGGGGCGGCCGACTGGACGCCGTTATCAATAATGCCGGAATCGCCAACCCCGAGACGGGGCCGATTGAGGAACTGAGCCTGGATCAGTGGCAGCGCCGGCTGGACGTGAACCTGACCGGGCCGTTCCTGGTCACCAAGCATGCGGTGCCGCACCTTCGAAAAACGAAAGGCGCTATCGTTAACATGGCCTCTACAAGGGCGCTTCAGTCCGAGCCGGACACCGAGGCGTACGCCGCTACCAAAGGCGGTATTGTGGCACTGACCCACGCACTGGCGGTGAGCCTGGGGCCGCATATCCGTGTGAACTGCATCAGTCCCGGCTGGATCGATACCCGGGCCTGGCAGGGCGGCGCAGAACCGGTTGAACCGCTTTCCGAAAACGACCACCTCCAGCACCCGGCGGGCAGGGTAGGGCAACCTGAGGATATTGCCTCCTTGGCGGCCTACCTCATTTCGCCCGAGGCCTCGTTTATCACTGGCCAGAATTTTGTGGCCGATGGCGGCATGGTACGCAAGATGATCTACGAGGAATAGAGCGTTGCCACGGCTTTTTTTCGGGCTGGAGCTTCCGGCAGAAATCAAGGCCCGGTTGCTGAAGGTCAGATCACCGGTGACGGGCGCCAGATGGCAGAATGCTGAGCAATTGCACATCACCCTCCTGTTTCTGGGGAAGGTGAGCGGGGAAGGTCTCGAAGCCGTAGCCAGTTCAGCCCGTGAGATAGATTCGGAATCCTTCCCGCTTGAGGTTGCCGGCGTTGGTCGTTTCGGCCAGCCCGAAAGGCCGAAGAATCTATGGGCCGGTGTTCAGGCGGCGGCGCCGTTGGCTGTGCTGCACCAGACTCTCGGGCGGCGACTGGAGAGTCTGGGCTTTATGGCTGAACGTCGGGTATTTCGCCCGCACATTACGCTGGCCCGTTTCAAACGCCAGCCGGGTTCTGTTGAGCCGTTAATGGCTGAGAATGCTGACTTTGTGTTCGGCCATTTCCAGGTGACCGAATTTGTTCTGTTCGACAGTACACTTGGTCCGAATGGTTCCGTCTATTCCGTCGTCGAGCGCTTCCCCTTGCGAAACGCCGGCATGATCTGTACTGATTGACCCGGCGTGGTGAGTAAACCGAGCCGACAGGAGCGTCGTTTTGCCCAGTAGAGGGTCTGTAAAGCCTGAACGCATCGGCCGCGGGCTTCTTTGGGCCGGTGGTATGGCTCTGGTGGCCTGGCCCCTGGCGGTTGCAGGCTGGTCCTTTGCCATTGAACAGAGCTCGGTGGGTATGGCATTGCCGGATATACGGTCCGGCGGATGGGAAGTAACGGGCAGCCGTGCAGAGGTCCGGCCTTCTGTGACCGCCAATGGTGATGTCGCAACCATCGATTTTGCCCCTTCGTCTCTTGTTCTGACGGATCATCTCACGTTTGTCGGTGCAGACCAGCCGCTGACGCTCAACAACCTGCGCACGGATCTCAGCAATACAACGGTTACCCTGAACTATGGTGCAAATGGCCCCTGGGCGCAGCGCATTTCCATTGATGGCGACATCAGGGTCGATGCCGCGCGCGTCGAGCATCCGCAACTACTGCCGCAAACGTGGAACTTCCAGGGAAGGGCAAAGGGCCGCCTGGCAGATCTCAGGGTGCAGGGCACCTTGGCTTCCGAGTCCGGCTTTACGGCTGATCTCGATATCCAGCTCAATCCCGAAGGCGGCGTATCCGTCGCCATCGACTCTGTTATCGACGGAAAACAGGGTGTTCGGGCCCTGGCAGAAACCCTGATCGGATGGCCGGATCTGCTGACAGTGGATTCTGGCAATGCCCGGTTGTCGATGGAAGTTTCGACCGGTCAGGGTGGTGAAGTTGCCGCCAGTGGCAGTGCCGAGCTGCAGGGTGTTGGCGGGGTATTCAACCGGACCGCGGTATCAGGGCTCACCGGCCAGGTGCGGGGATCGCTGGAAAATTCCCGGATTACGACCCGTTTCAGGGACATGACCGTTGGCGAGATCAATGCCGGCATTCCCGTCACCTCGGTTCTTTTTTCCGGGAGTTACAGCGCGCCGGTCACGGAGCTGCTGGCCGGCACTCTGGAGGTTCAGCAGGCCAGGGCCCGGTTCCTCGAAGGTACCCTCAGAGTGCCTCCTGCCAGGTACGATTTGGGCGGTGGGTCTGGCCGCATCCCTGTGGAGATTGAGGACGTCTCCCTCAGCCGTCTGATGGCCGTGTATCCAGCCGAAGGACTTTCTGGAAGCGGGTTGCTTCGTGGGCGAGTTCCTCTGGGCATCAGTGGCGATGGGGTGCAGGTGAGTGCAGGCAGTATTTCCGCAATAGATCCTGGCGGCCGTTTGCAGTTGCCGGCGGACAAGCTCCAGGCGATGCTCGGTGGCAACCAGGCCATGGACATCGTGGTCCAGGCGTTGCAAAACTTTCACTATTCAGTCCTCAACAGCACGATAGACTACGATGAACAGGGTAAGTTGAGCCTTGGCCTTCGCCTCGAAGGTAAGAATCCGGACCTGAGGGGTGGGCAGCCGGTGGTACTCAATGTCAATCTTGAGGAAGACATTCCCGCGCTGCTCACCAGCCTGCAGTTGAGTGGCAGGGTCAATGAAGCTGTTACCAGGCGCGTCCGGAAATTGCTGCAGGAATCCGGTGAGGAGAAAGCACCATGATAAAACCCGTGCGGCCCTGGTGGCCTGAAAGGTCGCCCATGGCAAGAACACTGATGATACTGATGCTTCCTCTGGCGATGGCTGCCTGCACGCCGACAGTGCAGATGGCGGCGCCAAAGGAGCCGATTACGGTCAACCTGAACGTGAAAATCCAGCACGAAATCTACGTGAAAGTGGATAAGGAAGTGGATGACCTGTTCAGCGAACAGGGCTTGTTCTGACTGTGTCCGGAAAGTTTGAGGGGTTGAAGATGAAACGATTGATACAGATGTTTGCGCTGGTTTTGGCGTTCGGTATCAGCGCCTCCGTGCTTGCCATGGGGCTGGATGAAGCCAAACAGAAACTGGACTCGGTCAAGCAGCAGGGGCTGGTTGGAGAAACACCGACGGGTTATCTGGAAGTGGTGCGCGCCGAAGGGCAGGCGAAGGAAGTGGTGGAAGCCATTAACAGCGCCCGTCGGGATGAGTACAAGCGCATTGCCGAAAAACACAACATTCCGGTAACCCAGGTGGAGACGGTTGCAGGCAAGAAGGCGATTGAGAAGACTCCGTCCGGCCAGTATGTGCAAATGGGCGGTAAGTGGGTGAAAAAGTAGCCCGGCGCGGCCAGGTGCAAGCCCCGCTTACCGTTTAACGCTCTTTTGCCTTGGCTTGCCGCCTTTTGGCCGTTTGCCCGATGCCGGCTTTTTGCCAGGCGCGGGCTTGCCTTTCGGGCCGGGGCGCCTGGCGCCACCGGGCTTACCTGGTGCGGATGCAGAGCCAGGCTTGCGATCAGGCTTTGGTTTGGCCTTCGTTCCGGGCTTCTTTTTTGCTGGCTTGCCAGCGCCGGGCGGGGCTTCGGAAGACGAATCCCGGATGGCATCGAACAGCCCGGCCAGCTCTTTCTCGCTCAGGTCCCGCCACTGGCCCACCGCAAGCCCTTTCAGGCTCACGTTCATGATCCGGATCCGTTCCAGTTTGGTAACCTCGTAGCCAAAATACTCGCACATCCGACGGATCTGGCGATTGAGGCCCTGAACCAGGGTGATCCGGAAGACAAAGCGTGACTCCCGCGACACCTTGCACTTTTTTGTCATGGTTCCGAGGATCGGCACACCATTGGCCATACCCTCCACGAATTCCCGAGTGACCGGCTTGTCGACGGTAACCAGGTATTCCTTTTCGTGGTTGTTGCCCGCCCGCAGTATTTTGTTGACCAGGTCGCCGTTGCTGGTCATAAAGATGAGGCCCTGGGAGTCCTTGTCCAGACGTCCGATCGGGAAGATGCGTTCGCTGTGACCCACAAAGCGCTGGATATTGTGTTTCTCCGCGCTGTCCGTGGTGCTGACAATCCCTACCGGCTTGTTCAGTGCAATGAACACGAGATCTTCTTCAGCCCGTGGCTCGATCACCTGGCCGTTCACCTTGACCGTGTCACCCGGAAGCACCTGGTCGCCCACGGTTGCTCGTTTGCCGTTGATGTAGACGTTGCCTTGCTCGATATAGCGATCGGCCTCCCGGCGGGAGCACATGCCGCTTTCGCTGATGTATTTGTTGAGCCGGGTGGAATTGCCAGTGGTCATCGGGTGTCCGGTTGCCAGTGAGAATGACGGGCATCATATCAGTCTGGAACCCCGGTCGCAGCAGGGGTGGTTCTTTCCGGGCGTCTCTGCCATTCTTTGCGCCTATCCTTAAAACCAACAAACCCTGAGCCGCCATGGAAAAGACACGCATCACCATTGTTGCCGTTACGTGCATTGCCCTGTTCTTCCTGACCAACTACCTGTTCCGGTATCTGATCGGATTTACCGGGTTGCTGGCCTCATTGGTCATTGCGGCCCTGATTGCCGTCTACATGAGCTTCTCAATCGCACGGACCCTTGAGCGTTTGCCGATGCAGGAGGAGCGCTCACGGGCGCTGTGGATCTATGGCGGTTTTCTGGGCGCCCTGTTCGTGGCTTTCGGGGCCTGGATGTTCCTGGATTCCGGCATGGATGCAGTCACCCTCGCCACCCTGTTTGTTCACTATTTGCCCTATCCGGCACTTGCTCATGCCCTGCTATCAGACAAGGCCGTCGGACTGTTCCTGAAACAGGGTCGTTCTGGCGGATAAATTGTTATAATATAACATTTTGATTCCTAGAGGAGTGCCTCCGGCGCCATGGCTCAACCTATTCCTACCAGCCTGATACTTGGTTTTCTGGGTGTCGGTAAAACCACCGCCATTCTGGATCTTCTGAAAAGCAAACCGGAAAACGAGGTCTGGGCGGTTCTGGTCAACGAGTTCGGCGAGGTGGGCATCGATGGCGCCATGCTGAAGACCGAAGGCGCCTTCATCAAGGAAATCCCCGGCGGCTGCATGTGCTGCGTTGCCGGCCTGCCGATGCAGATAGGGCTAAACCAGCTGATTCACAAGGCAAAGCCGGACCGTCTTTTGATTGAACCGACCGGGCTCGGTCACCCCTCTCAGATTCTGGACACCCTGACCAGCGAGCACTACCAGGATGTGCTCTCCATGGGCCCTGTGATCTGCCTGGTGGACCCCCGCAGGCTCGAAGAGCCGAAGGTGCTCGGCAATGTGCAGTTCCGGGATCAGGTGGCTGCGGCGGATATTCTCGTTGCCAACAAGACTGATCTTTGCACGCCGGAGCAACTGACTCATTTTGATGAGTGGGCCGCACAACTGGAACCCGCCAAGCGGGCGATTCACCACACACGGTTCGGGCATCTGGCACCGGGCTGGCTGGACGGCCAATCGGATGCCCTGCCGGTGACCGATCGGGAAGCTCACCATCACCACCATCACAAAACTGCATCGCCGGCCCCCGCCATTGATGACGAACCCTGGCAACAGATTACCAATCAGGGACAGGGGCATTTCAGTGTTGGCTGGCGCATACATCCGGAATTGATACTTGATGAGAACGCATTGCTGGTGATGGCCATGGACGCAGCCTTTGTGCGCTTCAAGGCTGTCGTTCAGACCGTGGCCGGCTGGCGGGCGATCAATGTGGTTGATGGAGCCCTGACCGTTATTCAGGGTGAACCGCAAGCCTACAGCCGGGCAGAGATCATAGCGTCCGATCAGATTGACGCCCGGGAACTCGATGCCCGCATGAGGGCGGCCGCGGGACTTGATCCGAGGTGAGGGCGTGAGTCATTGTCCGGTGTGCGAGCAGGGCAGTCTCTCGGATTTCCGTGTAGTGAAGGCCCAGCGTTACCTTCGATGTGATGTCTGCGAGGCGACGGTGATGGATGCGTCCTGCCGGTTATCGCCTGAGCAGGAGCGGGAAATTTACCAACTGCATGATAATGACCCGTCTCATCCGGGGTACCGGACATTTCTCTCGAAACTGACAGAACCTCTGCTTGAGCGCCTGCCATCGGGCGCCAGCGGCCTGGATTTCGGCTGCGGCCCCGGCCCTGTACTAGCGCAGATGCTTGAGGCGGAAGGCATGGCAGTCAGTCTCCACGATCCCTATTTTTATCCCTCGGCAGTGGCTCTCGATCAGACCTACGATTTCATAACCTGTACCGAAGTGGTAGAGCATCTTTACGCCCCCGCTGGCGTTTTCAGGGAACTCGACCGGATGCTGAAGCCCGGTGGTTGGCTGGGTGTGATGACCTGCTTCCAGACCGACGATGACCGGTTCGACAACTGGCATTATCGCCGGGACCCGACCCATGTGGTCTTCTACCGGGAATTCACCTTCAAGCTGCTCGCCAACCGGTTTGGCTGGCACCTGGAAATACCGAGAAAGGATGTGGCTCTGTTCCGGAAGCCAGCCTAGGGGGCTTCCCCTGGGCACTCGGGCAGTGCAGGACACTGTTCCGCGGATGTGGTGCCTTCTTGTTTGAGCAATTCTGATTCACCGAAGCGGTCCGGTGTCAGTGCGGCGGCGCATCTCGCCGCCTGGGTCGCAACGTTTGTGCAGCCGCTCGCCTGCAGCGCGAAAGCGAGGTTGTTCCAGCCTTCGGCGAATTTCGGAAAACGTTTCACCGCGCGCAAGAAATGCTCCTGTGCTTCGCCTCGGTGGCCCAACTGCCAGGCAAGGTTGCCTCTGGCCATAGTGGCCGTCGGTTGGTCCGGCCAGGTCGTCTCGGCTGTCTTATAGGCAATGCCAGCGGCTGTCGTTCGTCCGGTTGTTTCGAGGTCATGGGCGGATTGCAGAAAACGAAGCGGTGCTGCGGTAGCTGGAACCCGATCCGGCGGCAGAATAGTGACGGCCCAGTTGTCGGCCCGCCCCCAGGTATTTGTGAAAACCTCCAGATCGATCGCTTCACGCTTGCGGGTATCGGTGTGGAGTATCAGGTCTCGCTCGCCGGCGTCATAGCCGATCACAACCGCAAAGTGCCATTGGGGCCACCAGCCAAACCTCAGATTTTGCATCACCAGGACTGGATTGCCTGCTGCGATCTCGGTCAGAACACTTTCTAATCTACCGTCCAGCGGGTAAACCAACATGCCATGGGCGCGTGCGCCGGCGATCATTTCGACCTGAAGGGAGCCTTCCCGGCCCGGAATATAAACCAGCTCCTTGAGAATATCGGGATTGGATGAAAGGCCCTGGCTGTTCAGCATCATGGCCAGCGACGCAGGCCCGCACTGATACCTTTCCTGGGGGTAGAAAGGCACGTCGTCCAGCACAACCTTGTCGGGCAGCATGGCCTGGTGAGTGTCGGGCGCTGGCCATTTGGGAGCGCTGGCGCATCCGGCCAGCAGGCTGACCAGTAACACCAGGATCAGCCTGCTGGATGTCGCTTCTAGAGTGGGAAAAATGACGGCTACTGCCCCCGCTATCTAATGCAGTTCACGAACGGGAAGACGTTAGTAGCACAGAGCATATCGGTGATAATGAATACCAGCAGGAACAACACAATGATGCCGACAACATCCTGCCCTGCAGGTGCCTCGGCAAGCTGACGTTCAAAGTCCGCCAGTTCCGCGGGCGTGAGGTTCTGGATGCGTTCCTTGACCTGGTCCTGGCTGACCCCAAGGTCTGCCAACTTGGCCTGCACATCCTGTCTGTCGAGCATGCTGATCAGTTCCTGCCGGTCCAGCTGAACCTGTTGTTGCCCGATCATTTCGCCGGTTCCAACTATGCCGGCGGTAGCGGTGGCCGACCAGACGGAACCAAGGGCCATCATCATGGCCATAAAAAAGGAAACGTACCTCAAGTGCTTGCGAATGCCTGACATGGGTCACTCCTGTTCGTTGGCTACTTCCGGTGTAGCGGTTTGTTAGTCATCTTGCACTAACCGGACGATAAAACAGTTGGTTGCGTTCCCTCAACATACGAATCGTTCAGGATTCACAAACCTGCAGCTTTCGCTCCGGCCAATGGAGTATAGCCGAGCGTGCGACCATTCGGCTGGCGAGGTCTGGGTACGCCTGGCGGATAACGTTGGCACCGAACTCTGCCAGGAACGCCGATTTCAGTTCTGCCCGGGCCTTCTGGGTGCCCGGTTCCTGGTAGGGCGCGGAGCAGAGCAGCAGGAAACCATCATCCGGAACACGGCCATTATCCATGTTGCTCTTTATGATCCCGGCGGCCTGGCGGATGGGATGGGACAGATCCGGGCTGTAGGGGCCGATGATCAGGGCTACGTTGGGTGCGTGCAGGAAATCGAACCCCCTGCCAAGGCAGATGACCCACTCCCGGTGCTCTATGTTCAGTTCCCGGTCAAAACGCCGAATCTCGTTCACGTGCCGGATATTGCCCTCAACCAGGGGCAGCAGATCACGCTGAACCGGTTCCGGCATATCCGGACAAAGGGAGGCGATTTCGGAGGCCATATCGGCAAGTCGCGTTACAGGAATGGTAGACAGATCCAGCGTTCGCTCCTGGCTACCATGCATAACCAGTGCATCCTCGTCGCTCTCGAAACCACATACCAGGGGATAGACCGTTCGGTGGCCGTTTCCGAACAGCTTTTCCACCTGGCTTCGGATCTGGAACGCATGGCGCATGGCGGCCTCACGGTCGCAGTCAAAGCCGGCGCAACCGCGCTCCCGGGAGCCTTTTGAGTAGTGGTAGGTAATGATGATCAGCACCCGTCGTCCCTGGGTTACGGCTTGCTGGACCGTGTCCGCCAGCATGTCGCCAAGGTAGGGCCAGCCCAGCTCAAAGATCCCGCCAAGGTTCCGGAACGGGTGAATGACACCAAGAGGCGTCTGGGTCACGTAGGGCAGGTGGATGCGGCCATCCATGCACTTCATGGCAATGATCTGGGTATTGTGCTCTGCCAGGTAGCGCTGCCTGGCCAGATGGTTTTCCGGGCTACAGAAGCTGGCCGAATGGGCCCGGCTGAGCTCCATCAGCCAGTCGATACGCTCTGCGATAGGGCGCGCATGCACGGGTGTTGTCATGGCTTTTGTCCTGTTCTGTTCAGAAGGTCGACAGGCCGGTCGCCTCCATAATCCGGTAGCGCCAATAGCGAAGTCTGGATTCGTCGGCCCAACGCTCGTAGGGCAGGCTCATCACCGGATCGTCGCCAGGGCCTTTTTGCCATTGCTCGTCAAAGAATCGCCGGGCTCCGCTCGCAACCTGTGACTGCTCCAGCACCGATACCCAGACATCGGTCTCGAGATTCAGATCGTCGAGATTGCGCCGGGTAAAATTGGCCGAACCCAGGAGCAGTTCTGTTGCGCCGTTTTCTCTGGCCAACATCAACAGTTTAGTGTGGCATTGCTCACCCAGGGTATTACACCAACGTACCGGAACGCCCGCGCGAACCAGTTCCATGGCGACCTGCCTGTTGGGAATGCCACTCTTCTGGTGGCCGAAGGCCTCGTTGTTGGCATCAAGCAGAACTCGCAGTGCAACGCCCCGTCTGGCGGCGTCGACCAGGGCTGTGACAATATCGCGATGTGAGAGATAAAACATGGCCATGTCCAGCTGATCACCGGCCGAGGCCTCTTGAATCATGGACAGAGCCTGATCCCGGATTTCCGATTCGGTCAGCACTGCCACCAGGGGGATTTCGGATTTCTGCGGTTCTCCAGTGACTTCGGGAGCCATGCTGATTCGCTCATCAATGGGCGTGGTGTCCGCTCCCGACATGGCGAGAACCGCCCGCTCGCTTTTCAGCAGATCAAAGACCGCCGGCCCCGCGAAGCTAAGCCCCAGGTTGCTGTGCCGGCTGCTGCCGTCGTGGGGGTTGGCCGAGGTAACGATGGCCCTCAGGGAACCCGCCTCATCCGCGACCATAAGCTTCCGGTGATTGGCCTTGAAGTTCGGTAGTGCGAGATAGCTACGAAGGGTAACAGGCTTTGTGCCCAGGGCGTTTTCCAGCCAGCCTCCGTCGGGGTTGTTGCCGAACCACTGACAACACAGCCGCCAGATTGAAGACCAGGTGGGATTGCTGTCCCGTAAGGGCCGGAGTGCCGTCTCCACAACCGGAATGCCACCATCGCGCAGGGCTTGAAACCAGGGTGAGGTTGTACCTCCATACATGGTGTTCAGGGGGTCGGAGATAACCGTAATGGATAGCTCCGGTTTCTCCGCTTTTCTCGCCAGCAGGGCTTCTGTGAGCTGTTGAGCCAGAGGCCGGTGGGCTACATCCGCCGGCTTGGTGCTGTTGAATAGAAACATGTCGATGAGAATGAACTCGTTGGCCTGTCCCACAAGCCGGAACACCTCGTCGAAGATTTCATGGTCTCGCTCCTCCCGGCCGTCCTGATAGTGACGGGTGACGTCTGTCAGCAGGACGGGTTCCTCCAATGGCACCGCGGTGCCACGATAGCTGATGCCTGGCGGCAGTGGCTTTTGGGTGTGGTAAAGGCCGATGCCGGCCAGGGTGAGCAGCAGCAGGAGAATCAGTAACTTCAGTGTCATGTGTGTATTTCCATCATCCCTGAGGTAAACGACGGCATAACTATACGTGACCTCTCTCTCAGGTAAACAAACACTTACAAAAAACACCCCGGTCGTTGTATCGAAGTTCCGCCACGCTTTCTAAACTAGTCAGATCAGCCATTTATAACAAAGTTGCCTGTGAACGCCATACTCTCTTTCATACCGCGCCTGTTCAGTCTGCGGGCCGTTATTCTCGTTCTGGCTGTTGTGTTTGCCCTCATGGGGGACCAGCTTGCCCTCGTTGGCTGGGCTGACCGTGCGCTATTCAGCATTCTCGGCGTGCCAGAGGGCGCGACCCCGGCCACGATTCTCCCGCAGGAGGCATTCGGGCCGGCTATGGCTGATCGGGGGCTTTCGGAACCACTCTGGTCCGACATGGCGGTGACCGCCGGGCTGGCAATTGCGGCACTGTATCTGGTGCTTGCAATTCCGGCGATGGGCGCGGCCGTTTCCCTGCCGGTCACTCTTTTGCTTGGTGGCTCGCTCGTGGTGATCCAGGCGGCTTTGATGTTCTACCGCAACGCCTGGGTGCCGTTTGGCGTGGTGCTCACGTTGCTGGTGGTCGGTTACGTGGTGATGCTGTTCTGGCTGCAGCCACGCAAACACATCCGTGCACTGACAGATAATGTGCGGGATGCGCGGCTGAAGCTGGCCAAGGTATTTCTGCAACAAGGTCATACAGACGAGGCCCTCGAAGCGCTGGATCGCTGCCCCGACTGTGAAAGCGAGATCGAGCTGCGCTACGACGTCGCCATCCAGCAGGAGCGCAAGCGCCAGTACGACAAGGCGGTCAGCACCTACCGCAGTATTCAGGAGCGAAAGAAAGGTTTTCGGGATACCGCCGCGAGGCTGTCGGCATTGGAAAAGCTCGCGCCGGATAACTCGTTGATGCAGGGAGGGAGTTTCGACAATACCCGCACCCTGTTGATGCCCGAGCCCGCCGTTAGTCGCCCGACCCTCGGAAGGTACGAAATCGAGCGGGAGATTGGCCGAGGGGCCATGGGTGTGGTTTATCTGGGCAAGGATCCGAAGATTGCCCGTACCGTTGCCATCAAGACTCTCAGCTACCAGGCGTTTGATGATGGACAGCTTCAGGATCTCAAGGAGCGATTCTTCCGGGAGGCAGAAGCCGCTGGCCGCCTGAGCCACCCGGCTATCGTCACCGTGTATGACGTTGGCGAGGAGGCAGACCTCGCCTATATCGCCATGGACTATGCGAAAGGACGTCCGCTCAGTGAATTCGGCAGAACCGGACGGTTACTGCCCCTGCCCAGGGTTCTGGATATCGTTGCCCGCGTGGCGGACGCTCTGGCCTACGCTCACAGCCAGAAAATCGTCCACCGCGACATCAAGCCCGGGAATATCATTTTCAATCCCGACAATGGCGATATAAAGATCACCGATTTCGGCATTGCCAAGATCTCCGATGACTCGCGAACCCGCACCGGCGCGGTAATGGGCAGCCCATTGTATATGTCGCCGGAGCAGTTGAAGGGTCAGAAAGTAACCGGTGCCTCCGATATCTACAGCCTGGGCGTAACGCTTTATAAGCTGGTGAGCGGCGAAACGCCCTATCAGGGCGATACCCTGGCCAACCTGACCTACCAGATTCTTAACAAGCGCCCACGCAGCGTCCGCGAGTTCAACGCGGATCTGCCAAACGGGGTGGTCCGTCTGATCAACAAGGCTATCCAGCGCGAGCCGGACAAGCGCTTTGCCAGTGCCGCCACCATGGCCGAGGCCGTGCGTCGTCTGGCCGTTCGTGAGGCTGGCCAGGAGGTGTCGTCCTGATGCGATATCACGTTGCCGGCCAGAGTCATCGCGGGGCCGTCCGGGAATCAAACCAGGATGTGGTGGACTGGCGGATCAATGATGCGGGTGACCAGGCGTTGTTGGTGGTTGCTGACGGTATGGGCGGTCACCAGGGAGGCGAGGTTGCCAGTCGCCTTGCGGTTGATGCCATCATCGAATCCCTTGAGCCTGAAATCGCCGATGCCTCGAGCGGCACCACGGATGCGGATATCCGGGGAAAACTGGATCGGGCCTTCAGGTTGGCCAATGAGCGCATAGTGAGCCGCCGTTCCGGGGATCCAAGACTTGAAAAAATGGGCACGACACTGGTGGTGGCCTGGTTGAGTGGCAATCAGGCGCATATTGCTCACATTGGCGATTCCCGTTGCTACAGCCTGCGTGGCAGCCAGGCGCTGTGTCTCACGCGGGACGATACCGTGGTCCAGAACATGCTGGAAGACGGCAGCATTACCAGGGCCGACGTGCCCAATGTGCCGTTCCGGAATGTCCTGACCAGGGCCGTGGGAACGGTGGAGCCGGCGGCCCCCAGTTATCGGCGTGAAACGCTTGATGAAGGAGATGTGCTGCTGCTGTGTTCCGATGGGTTAACTGATTCGGTTCCGGAATACCGGTGGCTTGAAATCCATAAGGAAAGTGACGGCATGGAGCGCACGGTTCAGGCACTGATTGATGCCGGCCTGGCAAACGAGGCGGGTGACAATGTGTCTGTGGTATTACTGACGTTGGAGTATTGAGGAAACTGACATGGCTTCGCTTTCGCAACTGGTGGATAACGTTGTTGTTAACACCTTTGAACTCGGGCAACCGGAAACGCGCATCGGTCGGCGCCCGGACAACGATATCCAGATTGATGAAATTTCTGTGAGCGGCCAGCACGCCCTCATAGAAGCGGTGCCCAATGCCTATCTGGAAGGTACGGTGGATTACTACATTACCGACAGCAACAGCACCAATGGCACTTTTGTGAACGAATTGCGGGTTGCTGACCGCCAGCGTCTCAACAGCAACGACATGGTGCGCATTGGCTGGAATGAGTTCCGTTTCATCGATGAAGAAGAGCAGGCAATGGAAAAAACCGCCTATATCCTCGACTGACCCTAACGGTTGGCCCGCGAATTACCGGATCCGATCCTGAACAAATCTGCTGAAACGGGAAAGCAGCGAGGACGCATCCGGCGCTGGCTTTACGCCGGCGATCAGGGCCTCCGCATCAAGCCCCTCCCGTGTCAGGTCGGGCGCCTGGACCTTCAGGTAGGCGCTCATAATGGCGTCCGTGAACTCCGGATGGAACTGCACGCCCCAGGCGCAGGGGCCAATTCTGAAAGCCTGATGAGGCTCGAACTGGTTGCGTCCCAGCAACACCGCTCCTTCAGGCAGGCGCAGCACGGACTGCCGGTGTGTCAGCTGGGCCGGAAATTTTTCCGGTAGCTCCCGGAACAGGATATCGGAAGCTGCCTCGGGAAGGAGTTCAACCTCGTGGGTGCCGGTTTCCCGGCCATTCGGATGGTAACCAGCTTCCCCGCCCAGGGCGTGGGCCAGTAACTGGTGGCCATAGCAGACACCAAGCACCGGCACTTCGCTTCTGACGGCTTTTACCAGCCAACGCCCCGCGTTCTCGCTCCACTCGGCCCGGTCGCTCACCATGGCAGGGGAGCCCGTCACCACGATGCCGTCCCAGTCTTCCGGATTCCCCGGCAGTTCACCGGCCTCGGCATTGGCAACGGTGATATCCAGCTCGTCTGACAACCCGCGCAGGAACCACTCGTCAAAATCGCCAAACCTTGCCCGAATGTCCGGGTAGGTGGTGCCTGTTTTCAGGACTACCACGCGCGCCTTGCGGTTTGTGGGAGCGTTCTGTTGCATGGTGCTATCTTCCTGCGAGGCCAGCGGGCCGGGTTGTTTACTGCTCTGGCAGTTCGGCGTTGTGGAACACGTTCTGTACGTCGTCCAGTTCGTTCAGCATGTCGAGGAATTTCTCGAACATGGGGATGTCGTCTCCTTCCACCATTGTGGTGGTTTTGGGCAGGAACTGGATTTCATCCACGTCAAAATCGATGTCTTCGATTGCGTCCACGAGTGCCTGGCGAGCCTTGGCGTATTCGGTGTTCGGTGTGAACACGGTAATCAGGCCATCTTCGTTTTCGATGTCGGTTACATCGACATCCGCTTCCATCAGCGCCTCGAGTACGGCCTCTTCATCCTCGCCCTTGAACGCAAAAATAGCGCTGTGGTCGAACATGTGAGACACGGCTCCGGGCGTGCCGATCTTGCACTTGGTCTTGGTGAAGGCCAGGCGCACGTCGCCAAAGGTGCGGTTCGGGTTATCGGTCAGGCAGTCCACGATCACCATGCAGTTGCCCGGTCCGTAGCCTTCGTAGCGAGCTGCAGCATAGTCTTCACCGGCGCCACCCTTGGCTTTATCGATGGCTTTTTCGATGACGTGCGAGGGCACCTGGTCTTTCTTGGCCCGCTCGATCAGTCCGCGCAGGGACAGGTTGGCCTGGGGATCGGGGCCTCCGGACTTGGCGCTCATGTAAATCTCGCGGCCGTACTTGCTGTAGACCTTGGTTTTTGCCGCAGCCGTCTTGGCCATGGATTCTTTGCGGTTCTGGTAGGCTCTGCCCATCTGCGCTGCCTCTTGGTTCTCTGGAAAAGGCCGGATTTTACTCAACATTGCCGGTTTGGGACAGGCTTATTTGGCCCCTGTTCCGGGATGGTTTTCACGATCCGCCAATACCAAGGTGCCAGCAGGACAGCACTTTTGATGCACAGACCTATCGGCAAGCCACTGCTAGCGTGAGAGGACAACTGGCAGGCGTCGGGGAACAGAATGCAAAGACAAAGCGCAACGCAGACAATGGTTCGGATGCTGGTTCTGTGCCTGGTCTTTTCATGCTCGTTGGCGAGTGCCGGGGGTAACGAGAACGGCGATCAGGACCAGGTGGCACGGGACATGATCCGGGTTCTCAATGCCTATGTCGTCTACAAGGATGGGGCAGTATGACTCCGCGTTTGAGCAGTATCTTGAGCTGGCAGAGGAAGGCAGTCGCCAGGGCATGCTGAACGTGGCCAACATGTATGCTCAGGGGCAGGGCGTGGAACAAAGCCAGGAGAAAGCCTTCCAGTGGTATGTTCGGGCGGCCGAGAGCGGTGATTCCATCAGCATGGTCGAAGTGGCCATGGCCTATGAAGAAGGCCGGGGGACCTTACTGGATACAAGCAAGGCTATGACCTGGTATCGACGCGCTTCAGAAGCGGGTAACAGTGACGCTAGCTGGCGGCTGGGCAAGAGACTCTATGACGAGGGCAACAGGGATGAGGGCCTGTGCCTCATCCGGGTAGCAGCGGTGGACGATGGTCAGCCGTCGGCGCAGCAGTTTCTGTCAGCTCTGGAGCGGGGCGCCGGGCAGGAAATGGCGTCCAGCCGGCCGCGGTGCCCCTCTTCGGGCGATTAAACGTAATCAACCGGGCGGCGATAGTTGTCCTGAGTCATCAGGTCGATGCCGCACTCCATATCGCTGACCCAGTTCAGAAAGCGATCAACCATCACCGGTCCTTCGAAGCGTTTGCCGTGCTGGGGCACAATCATCGAAACATCCATGTCGCGGACCATGTTCGCCCAGAGTTGGCAGACCTTCCGGGAGGCAATGTAGCGCCGATGGAAGCCGATCATGCTCGGTATGTGCTTGTCGAAGTCCTTCACAGGCAGGTGATCGTCTTCGCCTCCCATGGAGGCACCCAGGTCGCCCGAGAACAGAATCTTCGAGACCGGATCGTAGAACTGCAGGTTGCCGACCGAATGCATGAAGTGGGCTGGCAGACATTGCAGATAGGATTCCCCGAACTTCACATTGGCGCCGGCATCCGGAACGCTAACGATGCGGTCGTACACGCTGCCGCTGAGCTGGTTGGTCACGTAGCTGGAAACCAGGTGCGGGAGAAACCGGGCCCAGAGTTTCGAAGTTACGATCTTCGCGCGGGTATGAACGATCCAGCGGTCGATGGCACCGATGATGTCCGGGTCCTGGTGAGAGGCGAACACGTAATCCATGTCGCGGATGTTCATGTAGCGTGATGCCGCCACCGACAGCGGGGTGTAGGTGAGGTCACCACCCGGGTCGATCAGTGCTTCATGTTTACCGTCGACAATCAGGAACTGGTTGGACTGGACGCCCTCTCCGGTTACCAGGGAATCGAACATCAGGCATTTGTGGTGTCCGTTATCGAACAGGACAATGGGCTCGGCTGCCATTTCGGTCTCCCGCAAAATACAGTTTGATCCGGCCGGAATGGCCGGATATTGCAAGCTGCGCGGAGATTACAAAATTGACAAAAGCCAACTCTTGCCTCAGGTCAATTCTCTGATATTCCTCAAGTAACGATTTGTTGTTGCCGGCTCTCAGGCCAGCTGTGGTACCCGTTTGATCCCGCGGCGAATGCCCTGTTCAAGAGCGCTGCTGACGACCTTCCCGGTGAACGGTACGATGTCTTCGAAGGTGATGGTGTAGTTCACCCGGGTGTGGCCTTCCGGTGTGTCCTCAAAACGGATTCTTCCCAGATGGTTGCGGATCGGGCTCATGCTGGTGATGGTGTATTCGATCAATGAATCCGGCTCGAAGCTGGTCACCGTTTCTTCCAGGCCGACCGGCCCGATGCCGATCTTGCGAACGGAGCCGATGCCGTTGGGATCAGCCTGATCGCTGTCCTTGATTCGTTTGACCGGCGCTCCCAGCAGTTTTCCGAAACGGTAGTGGTCGGCGAACAGGGCGAAAACCCGTCGTCGGGGTACGTCAAAGGTTTCATCAATTTCAATGGTGTACATGGCCATGGGCTCACTCTTTTTGTCATTCGATGCCCCCAGCCTAACCCCTTGGCTCCTGCAACAAAAGTCGTAGAAGGCGGCAGGTTTCAATCTGGCCCGGGTTGACCGTTCAGTGTCGTGCGGTATGCCGGTAGTCCCGGGGTGACTGGCCCATTACCTTTTTGAAAAGCCGCGAAAAATAGTAAGCATCGTCATAGCCCAGGCGTCGGCTTATGTCTGCAAAGCTCAGGCTGCTGGTGTCCAGCATTTGGCAGGCGCGTTCCACCTTCAGGTGCAGGAAGTGCTGGATCGGGGAGGTGCCGGTCTGTTCCCGATAGCGGGTGGCAAAATGAGCCGGTGAGAGGCCAGCGAGATCGGCCAGTTGCTCCAGGCTGATACGCTCATCCAGATGCTCTCGCATATAGTTGTGAATGGTTTCCAGTTCGGCCTGCCGCTCGTGCCCGGTTTCGTCGGCGTTGATCGGAACCGCAGCCAACAGTTGCCGAAGCCGGTTGGCCGCGTGGATCAGGCCGCGGGCCCGGAAACCGGTCTGTCGCACCGATAGCAGGCCATTGAAGTCAACCAGAAGCCGGGGTTGCCGGCCCAAATGACGAATCCGGGTCGGGCCGTCGAACCCCATGTAGTGTTGAAAATCCGCTGCCAGTGGTCCGGTGTAGTGCACCCAGTGAATGGTCCAGGGATTGTCCGGATCGGCGGTATACCGATGGTTGGCGCCGGCCGGCAGAAGCAGCAGATCGCCAGCCTCCACCGTGTAGGGCTCTCCGCCTACGTTCAGGAACGCACGCCCTTCCGTGCAGTAGATCAAAAGATTGTCGTGATGGTGCTCCCGATGCATGTGATGGCCGACGGCGCGCCGGTAATGGCCGAACGCCAGTGGATAGAGGTCCCGGGTAAGTGGATGGCTCGCGAGCAGTCGAATGATCGGCTCAGGCACCACGTAGCGAATGCTGTCTTTGGGCACCGGCCACTGTGAGGTTTGGGTCATTTCTGGTCTTGTTTGTTTGAGCTTTATCGAAAGATAGTCCATTACGGGCGAAATTTAGTCAATCACCCATTGGTCAATACCGTGCTAGCCTTTGGGTAAACGTGGCCAGGAACCCTCGGGTTCCGGCCGGCTTCCCGCACAACAACAAACAGGGACATCAACATGAAAAATGTACCGCTGTATATTGCAGGTGAATTCATCCAGAGCCAGACCAAGGACTGGATTGAAGTTACCAACCCCGCCACCAACGAAGTGATCGCCAAGGCTCCGAACACGACTCATGCGGAAATGGAGCAGGCCATCAAGTATGCCGGTGAAGTATTCAAGACCTGGAAGGAAGTGCCGGTTTCCGAGCGCGCCCGGGTTATGCTCCGCTATCAGGCACTTCTGAAAAAACATCATGACGAGATTGCCGAAATCCTTTCGCAGGAAACCGGCAAAACGTTTGAAGACGCCAAAGGGGATGTCTGGCGCGGTATTGAAGTAGTTGAGCACGCTGGAAACGTCGCTTCTCTGATGATGGGCGAGACGGTTGAGAACGTTGCCCGTGAAGTGGATACCCATTCCTGGATCCAGCCGCTGGGTGTGTGCGCCGGTATCACGCCCTTCAACTTCCCGGCCATGATCCCGCTGTGGATGTTCCCAATGGCGATTGCCTGCGGTAACACCTTTATCCTCAAGCCTTCCGAGCAGGATCCGTTGACCCCCATGCGCCTTGCCGAGCTGTTTGAAGAAGCCGGTGCGCCCAAGGGCGTTCTGCAGGTGGTTCACGGTGGCAAGGAGCAGGTTGACGTACTGCTGACTGATCCCGCCATCAAGGCCGTTTCTTTCGTGGGTTCTGTGCCTGTTGGCCGTTACATCTACGAGACCGGCACCCGCAACATGAAACGTGTCCAGAGTTTCGCCGGTGCCAAGAACCACATGGTGATCCTGCCGGACGCTGACAAACAGCAAGTGATCAATGCCCTGGTTGGTGCCTCGGTTGGTGCTGCCGGCCAGCGCTGCATGGCAATTTCGGTCGCGGTCTTTGTGGGCGAAGCCCAGCAGTGGATTCCGGAACTGAAAGAAGCCATGGCAAAAGTTCGTCCAGGCGCGTGGAACGATTCCGGTGCCAGCTATGGCCCGATCATCTCTTCCAAGGCGAAAGACCGTATCGAGTCCCTGATCGCGACCGGCGAAGCGCAGGGCGCTAACCTTCTGCTGGATGGTCGCGGCTGCACTGTAGACGGACTGCCTGATGGCAACTGGGTTGGCCCGACTCTGTTCTCCGGTGTTACCACCGAGATGGATATCTACAACGAGGAAATCTTCGGTCCCGTGCTCTCCTGCATGGAAACCGACACCCTTGGTGATGCCATCGAGCTGGTGAATAACAGCCCGTACGGCAACGGCGTCTCCATCTTTACCAGTTCCGGTGGTGCCGCGCGTCGCTTCCAGCATGAGATCGACGTAGGCCAGGTGGGCGTGAACATCCCCATTCCTGTGCCCCTGCCGTTCTTCTCGTTCACTGGCTGGAAGGGTTCTTTCTACGGTGACCAGCATGCCTACGGCAAGCAGGCGGTACGCTTCTACACCGAAACCAAAACGGTTACCTCCCGCTGGTTCTCCAGTGAAGCGACCAGCTCGGAAGCCAACTTCTCTATCCAGTTGCGTTAATTGCGTTGAAGGTGGGGTATTTGGGCCGGAACCTGTTTCCGGCCCCTTGTTTTCCCCGCTCAATGCCAAGCCCTCTCTATCTGGAGCGTAACGATGGACTTTAACCTCACCGAAGATCAGCTGGCGTTTCGCGAGGCCGCGCGAGCGTTCGCGGAAAAATCCATGGCGCCCCACGCTGCGAAGTGGGACAGCGAGCATATTTTCCCGGTCGATGTGATGAAGGAAGCCGGCGAAATGGGCTTCATGGGTATGTACACGCCCGAAGAGCTTGGCGGTATGGGGCTGTCCCGGCTGGACACCTCGGTTATCGTGGAAGAGCTCGCTGCTGCGTGCCCTTCAACCGCCGCGTTTATCACCATCCACAACATGGCTACCTGGATGGTCGCCAGCTTTGCGTCGGATGATCTCAAGCAGGAAATCGTGCCTAAACTCGCCAGCGGCGAATGGCTCGCCTCCTACTGCCTGACCGAGCCGGGTGCCGGCTCAGACGCGGCCAGTCTTCGCACCAAGGCCGTGCGCGATGGCGACAGCTACGTAATCAACGGCAGTAAAGTATTCATTTCCGGCGCCGGGGCCACCGATATTCTGGTCTTGATGGCCCGAACCGGAGCGCCGGATTCCGGCTATAAAGGTATTTCCACCTTCGTGATTCCCGCAGATGCCGACGGCATTTCCTACGGCAAGAACGAAGAGAAAATGGGCTGGCACAGTCAGCCTACCCGGATGATCAGCCTGGAGAATGTCCGCATTCCGGCCAGCAACCGAGTTGGTGACGAGGGCGACGGGTTTGCCATCGCCATGAAGGGGCTCGATGGCGGGCGTCTGAATATCGCCACCTGTTCCCTTGGTGGTGCCCAGGCGGCTCTTCTCCGTGCCCGTAACTACATGCACGAGCGGGAACAGTTCGGTAAGCCGCTGGCGGCTTTCCAGGCTCTGCAGTTCAAGCTGGCCGACATGGCCACCAATCTGGTTGCCGCGAGGCAGATGGTTCGTCTGGGCGCGTTCAAGCTTGATAACGCCGATCCGGAAGCGACACTGCATTGTGCCATGGCCAAACGGTTCGCCACCGATGCCTGTTTCGAAGTGGTCAACGAGGCCCTGCAGCTTCACGGCGGTTATGGCTACATTCGTGAATACCCGCTTGAGCGCTATCTGCGTGACCTGCGTGTGCACCAGATCCTGGAAGGCACCAACGAAATCATGCGTCTGATTGTTGCCCGTCGCCTGCTCGATGACGGTGTCGCTGAAGCTATCCAGTGAGCGTAAATCCGGGGTCAGAAGAAAGCATTCTTCTGACCCCATGTTCATTAGAGGACAATTTTATGAGTGACCTGATTCAGCTCGAAAAACGCGGACATATCGCGGTACTGACCATCAACAATCCACCGGCCAACACCTGGACAAAGGATTCCCTCATTGCCCTGACGAACATCGTCAAGGAACTGAACGAAGATCGGGATATCTTTGCCCTGGTAATGACCGGGCAGGGCGAGAAGTTCTATTCCGCCGGCGCCGATCTGAAAACCTTCGCCGATGGCGACAAGGCCCGGGCGAACGAGATGGGCCAGCTTTTTGGCGAGGCCTTCTCCACGCTGCAGCGGTTCCGCGGTGTTTCTATCGCGGCGGTGAACGGCTACGCCATGGGTGGCGGCCTGGAGTGCGCCATGGCCTGTGACATCCGCATTGCCGAAGAGCATGCCCAAATGGCACTGCCCGAAGCAGGCGTTGGCCTTTTGCCCTGTGCCGGCGGCACCCAGAACCTGCCCTGGCTGGTGGGTGAGGGCTGGGCCAAGCGGATGATTCTGTGCGGTGAGCGGGTAAAGGCCGATACGGCACTGCGAATCGGCCTGGTTGAGGAAGTGGTGCCGAGCGGACAGAGCCTTGATAAGGCGCTGGAGCTGGCGGAAATGGCGTGCCAGCAGAGCCCGTCGTCAACGGCTCGTTGCAAGACCCTGGTGATGAGCGCCCGCGATGGCCGCAGCCACGACGACGGCTGGCGCATGGAGCGGGAACTGTTTGTTGAGCTGTTCTCTACCGAAGACCAGAAAGAAGGCGTAAACGCGTTTCTCGAAAAGCGCAAGCCGGAATGGAAAAACCGCTGAAGCCGGCTTTGAAGGCTGGCTCAAGGACCTGTTATGAGTGATCAACCCATTATCTTCGAAGAATGGAAGACGGGCGATGGCGCGCTGATCGCCGTGGCCCGGCTGAATACGCCCAAAGCGCTGAACTCGCTGTCTCTGGAAATGATCCGGTTACTGACTCCGCAACTGAAGCGTTGGGCGGAGGACCCCGTAATCCAGGCCGTCTGGCTGGAATCCGAGGGCGACAAGGCGTTCTGTGCCGGTGGCGACATCGTTGCCCTGTATCGCAGCATGACCGAGCCACAGGGTGCCAGTGAGGGTGAGGCATTCTTCACCGAGGAATATGAGCTGGATTACCTGATCCATACCTTCCCGAAACCGCTCGTTTGCTGGGGACACGGCATCGTAATGGGTGGCGGTATGGGCATTATGGAGGGCGCGTCTCACCGGGTGGTCACGGAAGGATCGAAGCTTGCCATGCCCGAGATCACCATCGGCCTCTACCCCGATGTTGCTGCGGGCTGGTTCCTGAACCGCACCCCCGGGCGCACCGGCTTGTTCCTGGGTCTGACCGGTGCTCGCCTGAACGGCGCTGATGCAATCTTCACTGGCCTTGCCGACCGCTTCGTCCGGCATGATCTGAAGGCCGATGTTGTTGCCGAGCTGTGCAAGCGTAACTGGCAGGGCGAAGATCCTCATGCAGTGGTCGGTAGTGTGTTGCGTCAATACGAGCGTGAGAGCGCCGACGCCATGCCGGAGTCACCGGTTCGCACTCATTTCGATGAGATCAATCGGGTTACCGATGCTGACTCCCTGGAAACGACCGTTAACCAATTGAAAGAACTGTCTGGTGGCGACGGCTGGGTGGCGAAAGCGACCCGCTCCCTGGCTGGTGCGTCACCCACATCCCTGGCTTTGGTCTGGCGGCACCTGCACGGCTGCAAACACGACAGCCTGAAAGAGGTGCTCGACAAGGAACTGGTGCTTTCCACCAAGTGCCTGACCAAGGGCGAGTTTGCCGAAGGCATCCGCGCGCTTCTGATCGACAAGGACCAGCAGCCCCGCTGGCGCTATGCTTCCCTTGCCGAAATGGACAGCGCCTGGATCGACGATTTTTTTAGCTGATCTATTACAAGAACAAGGAGAAAAGACATGGCAAAGATTACCTTTATCGGTCTCGGTAACATGGGCGGCCCAATGGCCGGAAACCTGGTAAAAGCCGGCCACGAGGTCACCGTATTCGACCTGTCCAAAGACGCTGTTGCCGCCCTGGTGTCCGAAGGCGCGAAAACGGCAGACACCGCCCACGAAGCAGCCAGTGGCGCTGAGTGTGTCATCACCATGCTGCCTGCGGGCCAGCATGTGGAAGCGGTATACCTGGGAGACGATGGTCTGCTGGCAAAACTGCCGGCCGGCACCCTGGTGATTGATTCTTCCACCATCGCACCGGAAACAGCCCGGGGCGTTGCCGAAGTTGCACGAGCCAAGGATATCCCGTTCCTCGATGCGCCCGTCTCCGGCGGTGTTGGCGGTGCCAAGGCCGGCACCTTGACCTTCATTTGCGGCGGCTCGGAAGAGGCCTTCAACAAGGCCAAGCCGATTCTTGACGCCATGGGCAAGAACATCTTTCATGCCGGTGATCATGGGTCCGGCCAGGTGGCCAAGATTTGCAACAACATGCTGCTGGCCATCCTGATGTCCGGCACCAGCGAAGCACTTGCGCTCGGCGTGAAGAACGGTCTGGATCCGGCGGTGCTCTCGGAAATCATGAAGCAGAGCTCTGGTGGCAACTGGGCGTTGAACGTCTACAACCCCTGGCCAGGTGTGATGGAAGGCGTACCCGCATCCCGTAACTACGAGGGCGGCTTTCTGGTCAATCTGATGACCAAGGATCTGGGGCTGGCGTTCGACAACGCCGTCAAGAACCAGGCTTCCATTCCCATGGGCTCTCTGGCCCGCAACCTGTTCCAGCTCCATGCTGGGCAGGGCAATGGCAGCCTGGATTTCTCCAGCATCCAACGGCTGTATAAGCCCGAGTAGGTCGAAGCGGGCGCGGTTCTTCGCCGCGCCCGTCTCTCAAAGCTCGCTTACATGTTCCCCGAAATACCAGACCTTTCTGAATGGTCCCTTGTTCTTGTCTGATATGGCTCGGATATTGTCGATCAACACATCATCTGAAAGAAGCGTTCGGCCGACGTTGTAGATGAGGAGTTCGATTGGTTCGCTCACAGCGTACCGCTTGGCTATCTTCTTTTTGTAAGTTTCGGAGGTGTAGTCAATAGCGCGAGCCAATCCCGGGTCGTTCATACTGCGGGGATTCGCGATTGCCTTGGCGACGTCTTCTGAACAAGCTTCCGTCAATTCGAAAAAGATGACTTCACCATCGATCAGGCATTTAAGATCGGGTTTTCCATCCTCGGGCGATTGCTTTTCGACATATTCACAATTTAAACCCGCTGCGGCTGCAAACCGCTTGAATATGCTGATCTCAACTTTCCCTTTTTCTTCTTCTGACGCCATAGTTTCGCGGGATCGCCCTTGTGTTCAGAAGCCCTGTGGATTGGAGTGCTGCAGTGGTTATTTTCCGATAGATTATCGCACGTTACCCTCTCTCATCCTGAAGAGTAAACCGGAAGCTCACAGTTGTCAGTACTCTACGGCACACTGATGTCTGATGGTCATTGGATCGGGTGGTACAGTTTACGGTCGGGGACACAGTTCATTGATTCTCCTGTAGACTACTGGTAACTTTCCCAACTGATTTTGCAGGCGACGTGACCAAGGATCTGGTTGCAGTACAGATCCCTGCAATAAACGATGATAGAAACCATACCTTCAAGGATTGAAGATATGCCCCAGGCAAGCGGATTGCAGTTCACCGCCCGTGTTGGCGGACTCCCCTCCGATTTATTTTCCGTGGTTGGCTTCGCACTGACCGAGCGCCTCTCCGAGGTATTTCAGGGTCGTCTTGAGCTGGCCAGTATCGACTCATCGATTCAGGCAGCGGAGATCCTGGAGCAACCGGTGGATCTCGTTATCTGGCAGGACAGCGTGCCGCTAAGGCGTTTCACTGGTGTGGTTAACGAATTTGTTCGGGGCGATGCCGGTCACCGGCGAACCCGCTATGAACTGAATATTCAGTCGCCGCTCTGGCGTCTGGGGCTGATGCACAACAGCCGGATTTTCCAGACCCAAAGCAGCGATACCGTCGCGCGAACCTTGCTGGAAGAGCGCGGCATTATCGACTCGGTTTTCGATCTGAAACGCACTCCGGAGCGGCGGGAGTATTGTGTTCAGCATCGAGAAAGCGACCTGGCCTTCCTCGAACGTCTCGCGGCTGAAGAGGGCTGGCATTACAGGTATGAACACGGGAGCGTGGACGCAGACACACAGCCGGCGCTTGTAATCGCCGACCATCATGGCGATGCGCCGAAGCTGGAGCCGGCAGAATATAACGCCAAAGCCGGCGGCAGCAGCAGGCGCCCGGTCGTGTTCCGGTTTCGCTATGAAGAGCGGGTGCGGGTCGCTTCCGTGGCCATGAAGGATTACACCTTCCGGAATCCTGCCTATGCCCTGATGCATGAGCAATCCACCGGCCACCTGAAGCACCGAGAAGATTACCAGCACTACGATTACCCCGGCCGCTTCAAGGCCGATGCCAGTGGCCAGCCGTTTACCGAAGCCAGACTGCAATCCCTCCGCAATGATGCCAGTACCGCATCCGGTGAGAGCAATCGCCCGGACTTCAGCGCCGGCGCCAAGGTTGAACTGAAGGAGCACGACAGCGATGCCCTGAATCGGGAATGGCTGCTGACCGCAGTCACCCACACCGGTGCCCAGCCCCAGGCCCTGGAAGAGGAGGGCGGCAGCGAATCCACCACCTATCACAACCGGTTCAATGCCATACCTGCAGACCTGACCTGGCGTCCCCCAGCGCCCCATGGTCCTCTGATGGACGGCCCGCAAATTGCGATTGTCACCGGCCCGGAAGGCGAGGAGATCCACTGCGACGAATATGGTCGGGTGAAAGTGCGGTTTCCTTGGGATCGATACAGCAGGAACGACGAACACAGCAGCGCCTGGCTCCGAGTCAGTCAGGGCTGGGCCGGCGGCCAGTATGGCTTCATGGCCTTGCCACGAATCGGCCACGAAGTAATTGTCTCCTTCCTGGATGGCGACCCGGACCAGCCCATCATCACCGGGCGAACCCATCACATCACCAACACGCCACCCTATGGGCTGCCGGAGCACAAAACCCGCACCACCCTGAAAACCAAAACCCACAAAGGCGAGGGCAGCAACGAACTGCGGTTTGAGGATGAGGCGGACCAGGAACAGATCTACGTCCACGCCCAGAAAGACCTGGACCTGCTCATCGAGAACAACCGCACGGAGGTGATTCGGAACGACAGTCACCGCACGGTCGAAAACAACGATTTCAGTCACGTCAAAGGCAATGAGCACCGCACTGTCGATGGCGAACAGCGTGAGTCGGTCGGAAGTGATTACAGCCTCTCCATCGGTGGCAGTCTTCACAGCAAACAGGGCAAAAACCAGCTCGTTGAGGCTGGCACCGAGATCCACCACAAAGCGGGTATGAAAGTCGTAATCGAGGCGGGCGCCGAACTCACTCTCAAGGCGGGCGGCAGCTTTCTGAAGCTGGATCCCAGTGGCGTTACGGTCTCTGGGCCTTCGGTGCGCATGAACTCTGGCGGTGGGCCTGGGAGTGGGAGTGGAGTCTCCAGCAATGGGCCTGTACTGCCACGAAGCCTGAGTGAAGTTTCCGATACGAATGAACCGGCACAGCTTGCTGAAACCGACACCCGGACTGTAGCAGGCCCTACACCAAGTTCGGCGCAGGCCCTGAAAACGGCGGCCAGGAACGATGTTGCACTGGTCAAGCAGTGCGGGCGCAAGCCGGATGGCACATGCGCCCTCTCATCCTGTTCATGCGAGGGTGTGACTGCATGATAGGGCTGGATGAAACAACCAGTGCGAAGGCCTACATTCTTTTCGACGGTGCATTGTTTGATGCACCGCGCTTCACCTACGAGCATGATGATCAGCCCCAACTGGAATATCTGTTCTTGGGCACACCACATGAAGCGGCTATGGAAGTGACCCCTTGCCTGGTCAAACCCTCCGAGGGTACACGGCTTTGGCGTGCCCAGTCGGAGTGGCAGGATAAAGCCATTATCCTTCTATCGGATCAAAGCCTCCCCGTTGTGGCGGGTCATTTGCGCAGTTTGCTCAGTGTGCAGATGCCGAATGGGGGGTTCTCATACCTGCGCTATTACGCACCCAAGCAGCTCACATGGCTGATGTCTGCACTGAATGAGCAGGAACGCGCTCGCTTTAGCGGGCCAGTCAAAGAGTGGCTGGCCTTCCAGCCGAACGGAGAGCTATCCCGGTTCGATTCAGATGGCTCGCAACACTTCAGGAAAGCGGTTGAGGAAGGCTGGTTTCTCCTCACTGAAAATCATGTGGCAGTGCTGTCACAGAGCGCCAGGCATGAATTCGTCGAGAAGTTGGGCAGTTTTCTCGACATCACGGATCGAGCACGGTTGGAGCAACTCATCAATGAGGCAACCGCGCTGGGTTTTCGAACCGAAAAGGAGGTTAGCCGTTACGCCGAGCTGGCCGTGGTTCACGGGGAGCAGATCAAGCTTGCCGAAATCCGCACCATTCTGTCTGACTCTGAGCTCTCGGCTGGCTCACGTCTGAAAGCAGTGGATAACCATTTGGCATACGGAGTTGCCTGATGATTTCTGAATACACCGTTCGCTCCGGCGACACCCTCAGTGCGATTGCACAACGGCATCAAACCACCCTGAGCAGTCTGATGCGGCTGAATCCTGAAATTGAGAACCCGGATCGAATCTTTCCGGGACAACCGCTCAAGCTTCCGGCGGCTAACGAGGAGCTATTCTCGAGCTGTGAAGTGGGTTCTGTTGCCCAGGAGCCCTCCTGTTCCGAAGAAATCGTGGAAGTTGTTCATGTAACCGGGTCTGACGAACTGATTCTTCTGACCGAGGCAGAACTGGCGGAGTGGGTCGAAGAAGAGGAATTCGTTTGTGGTCCCATCACTGAATTCTACGGGAAGCTTGACGGGCTTGATGATGGCGAGATCGATTCAGAACTGGGCGCGACTGAAGGCGAAGGGCAATTGTTGTCGGAAGTGCATGAGGAAAAAGAGCGGCTGATAAGCGAGCTCGAGGCGCGCTCAGTACTGACCACCGATATGCAATCCATCCCACCGATTACTGAGATAAAGCGGTTGGCGGGAAATAAGCACGTCACATTTGTGCGCTCTGACAAGATCGCGAACCACCCTCGCCGGTATTCGATGGCATCGCGAGACAGGGAGCGTAGCAAGGGCTGGCTGACCGAGAACGGCGTTGATCCGGCGAAGCTGAGAGATGCTATCCGGAGCGAACTCAACGTCAAGTTCAACGCAACCCTCTGGGAGCCGGATAAGAATGGCGCGCTTATGACGACGTTGAACAAGTTCTACGACGAGGCATCCTGGTCCATCTGGGGCGACGCGGAAGCCAGGCGGGAAGCGGTCGATGAGACCGGGTTTGATGCCTCCGCAGAAGCACAGTTCATGCGCTTTGCTGCCGGCGCGGCAGCTTCGGGTGAATTTGATCCGCGCAAGGGGAAAGTGCATTTCCAGGCGAAAGCGGAAGCGCAGTATGCGCTGGCGCAGGGCAAGGTTGGTGTTGAGCAGGCGTTTCCGGTGAATAACCGGTCCGAAATCCGGATTCCTTATCGGGTTGGAGGCTGGGATGGCGAGCGCAAGATCGCGTCGCTCGGCCATTTCCAGGCAGCGATCAACGCCTCGCTGACCGCGTTTGCCGGCGCCTCGGCTCTTATTGCTGGAAATGTTCACGTGTCCACCAAGGACGGCCTCCCCACTCTGAAGGGCATTGCTTCGAGGAATAACGGGCAGAAGGCGGGGGCTGAGGCTGGGGTATTCGCAGGCATTCGTGGCGGATGTGAGGTGGCAGGTGAGCTGCGTTGGAAAGACGTACTGACCGAGAAGCGAGAGTGGGAAAGGCTTTGTAGGGTAGGTAAGAAGGTCGAGGCAGCGTTGGGGGCTGGGGCAGAGGCCGAACTCAGGCTGTTATTCAGCCCGGAGACTGGCAAATTTTATTTAAACGCACACGCTGGGCTTGTGCTAGGCGTGGGGCCATCCGGAAGCTTTCTCTTGGAGATCGAGACTCAGAAAGTCATTCGGATGCTCCATTTCGTCTACAACGCACTAATGGACGTGGACTTCAGATATTTAGAGCTCTTTGATTCGAATAGCTCCGCCTTTAAGTGGTACCAGCGAATTAGTCTGTATGCCCTTGGTAGGGGACTGTCTGCCGCTGGGGCAGCGGAAGAATTTGCCAACTCCATGGCGACTGAGATCGTTCGATTTGTCGAGTCGTTTTTCGTAAACCGTGCTCGTGAGGAGCGTGGCCATGAATTGGCTTACAACGTGGTCGTCGATTTAGCGTTGGCCGAGGACTCTGTGTTCAGGCATTCCCCTCCTGAAGTAAAAGGGGCTGTATTGGACAATATTCTTTATGACTGGTGGGTGACCCCTAATTTGTGGGGTGCAGATGACATCAAAATTACGGCTGTTAAGCAGATAATGGAAACCTTTCAGGGTTGGCGCGATTTCGAGGAAACCGTTATGCGAATGAACCCTGAAGGTTTTGCGAGGCATAAGGAGTTTGAGTCGAATGTTGATCGACTTTTTGCATTCATTGGAAAAAACAAAGCGGATCAGCGCATGTTCATACTTGGGCTTCAAGGCCAGAGGGCAATTGCGGGAAGGCCCGTGAAAATGGATCCTTTCGACGTCTGCCGTATTTGTAGGATTGGCTAGGGAAAACCGCATATGGTTCTGAATAAAGGTTTGCAGCTGGGGTTGGTGGTGCTTGCAACCTCATTAACTGCTTGTGAGAGGTTTGGTAATGGCTCGGCCGATGCGGTTTCACGAGTCAAGCAAAAAGCGATTGAAAATCTGGTCTTTGTTGAGGGAGGTACTTTTAAGTTGGGTGATGTAGGACACCCGAATGGTTCGCCTTATGTAGTTTTAACGGATCACGCTCAGCCTGCTGTCGAGGTCAGCGTCGACAGCTACTCCATATCCAAGTACGAGACAACTTGGGGAGAAATGCGCGTCTATTATGAGAAAGTTGGACACATTTCCTTGTATAAGGGGTCTGGGTATGACGAGAAATTTATCGCCCCACCAAGTGAAGATCCCTTGTCTCCTTATTTTCATCTTAAACCTGCCAGAACACCAAATTACTATGAGGCAGAAGGGTACTGCGCCTGGTTAAGCGATCAAACCGGTTTACCCTTTGCTTTGCCAACGGAAGCTCAATGGGAATACGCTGCCCGAAGCCGTGGCAAGGAAGTGCCTTATGCAACTGATACTGGGGAAGCGAATCCTGATAAGTACTTGCAGAGACCCGTGCAATACATTGATCCGAGCATACCTCCATCTGGAAACATGGTCAGCCACGATTTTAATGTGATGGAGCGTCGTCCCGTAGGCTCCTATCCGCCGAATTCAATTGGTATTCATGATATGACTGGCAACGTCGCTGAATGGACTCAGGATTGGTTTAAACCGGATTTTTATACGGAGGCCAGCTTTGATAACCCAAGAGGGCCAAAGAACCCTCTCGACCCAGCAAAACCTAAGAAGACTGTTCGAGACTGGGCTGGAATGGGGGGGAGTTTTGGCGGGGGCGATACTGTTTTTGCGAGAAGCGGAGGATCTGTTGACTCGGGGAGTATAGGCTTCCGATGCGTCGTCAATCATCCTGAGCCGATAAACTAGGGAATGACAGGAATCCGTCAAAAAAATCGAAGTGCCGAGCTTACATTTCGTTTTCGAAACTTCGGTTTTTGCTTCAAGTGAACCCCGCGTAACCCTCTCCCGGGTGCGCTCGCGCCATGGTGAAGGTAGACTGACCGTTTTTAACACTGGCCTGGAATTACCGGGCCAGCTTTTTTCACGGTATACAGGCTTCATCATGGAAGACCAATCCACAAATAAGGAACCGGCGGGTGAGAACAAGCGCCTGCTGATTTCATCGGACCTTGCCACGCCGATATACGGCTTGTTCGGCCTGGGAATCCTGTACACCCTTTACGTGGCTCATCAGATTGTCCTGCCCATTATTCTTGCGGTAATGACGAGCCTGCTGCTCTCGCCACTGGTCAAGAAGGCATACGTCAAGTGGCGGGTTCCCCGGATGATCAGCTCCCTGGTGTTTGTGCTCCTGGTGCTCGCCGGCATCGTCGGCATTACATTGGCCGTCGCGACGCCCGCCCTCAAGTGGGTTGAGGAAGTGCCCCAGGGGATATCGAGGCTGCTGGTGGGCGAGAGCGAAATCAGTCGCCAGATCGCCAGGGTTACAGAGTCTGCGGAACAGGTTGAAAAGTCCGTTGAGGAGCTTTCGGAGTCAGAACGGCAACAGCCAACGGCGGTTGTTCTGCAGACGGACTCCTGGCGCAATCAATTGATGACCAAAGCCCGGAACGGCATCGCTGGCTTGGCGCTGGCACTGGCATTGACCTATTTCCTGTTGGTGAGCGGCGATCGCCTGATCAAGAATTTCGTGCGTCAGCTCCCCATTGACCAACGAAAAACAGTGTTGCGGATAACCCATGATTCCCAGCACCAGATCGCCCAGTATCTTGGTGTTCTCGGGCTGAGTAATCTCGCCGTCGGTACCGCTACGGGATTGATATGCTGGGGTGTCGGGTTGCCTGATCCAGCGGTCTGGGGACTGGTGGCAGGTCTTGCCCGCTTTATTCCCTACCTCGGCAATATTCTCTCGATATCCTTGCTCACCATAGTGTCGGCAGTCAGTCTGGACGAACTCTGGATGATGGCTATTGCCCCTCTGGGATTTCTCGGTTTGACGACGCTCGTGGGGTTGTTCATTGAACCCTGGATTCACGGCTTTCGGATGGCGATCAATCCGGTGATCATCTTCGTCTCGATCTTCTTCTGGGGCTGGCTCTGGGGGCCGGTGGGCGTGCTCCTGGCGGTGCCTCTGATGACGGTCATCCAGGTGGTACTCAAGCAGATTCCCAAGCTGCGTCCTGTCTACAAAGTGATTGCCCGGTAGTCTGATAATGGATACCCGCAACACGCACTGACACGCCCGGTAAACTCACCTATCCTCTTTGAATACCCGAAATTCAGCAAACAGGGAGGATCGTCAGCCCATGATCCCGAACACCATGAAAGCCATGGTTCTTACCGGTCACGGTGATGTCGATAAACTGGAGTACCAGGACGTGCCTGTTCCTGCGCCCGGAGCCGGCCAGGTGCTTGTTCAGGTTACGGCAACGGCGAAGAACAACACCGACCGCAAGGCACGGGAAGGGCTGTATCCCACCAAAAAAGGCGAAATGACATCCTTCCAGATGGGCGGCAAGCCCACGCTGGTTTTTCCGCGGATTCAGGGGGCAGACATCGCCGGGCGTGTCGTGGCTGTTGGTGACGGTGTGGATGAGTCCCGCATTGGAGAGCGGGGCCTTCTGGATTTCAACATCTACGCCAATGACCGTCGAGATATCAATCTCACGCCCGATTACTTCGGCCACGGTGCCGACGGCGGTTACGCGGAATACGTAGCGCTGCCGGCTGACCAGTTCCATCACATACCCAATGCCGAACTGGCGGATGCCGAAGTAGCGTCCATGGGTATGTGTTCCTATCAGACCGCCATGCACATGCTTACCTCGGCCAACATCAAGGCCGGAGAGCGGGTCCTGGTGACCGGCGCCAGCGGGGGCGTTGGCACGGCCCTGATCCAGCTTTGCCGAATTATGGGGGCTATTCCCTATGCTCTCAGTAAACAGGACAAAGCGGCAGCACTGTTGGAACTGGGCGCCGAGGCGGTGCTGGATCGCTCCGATATGGACAGCTTTGTAGATCGGGTGAAAGCGGAAACCGGAGGCAAGCCCATGGATGCGGTGATGGACTTGGTGGGCGGAGAGATGACCGATGTGTTCATCGACACCATGATCTTCGATATGAACGCCCGCAGCACCTACCCGCGCCTGAGTATTGCAGGGGCCAGTGGCGGCAACATCAGTGAAATCCTGTGGACCCGGATCTACCTCTATCAGGTACAGATTTTCGGGGTATCTCATGGCACCCGCGAAGAGGCAGAACAACTGATGGCCTGGATCCGGGGAGGGCAACTGAAACCGGTTCTGCACGGTGCTTTTCGGCTCTCTGACCTGCACCGGGCAGAAGAATATTTTGTGAACCGGGGTAGTAATTATCTCGGCAAGATCGTGATCGTTCCCGACTCACAATGGGAAGAACACGGCCAACCCTGGTCACTGGAGAGCGCTTGATGAAACCGGAACTGACCATTCAGTTGATGGATACCCATGCCGGCGGTGATGTCAGCCGGATCGTGACCGGTGGCATTGATCTGTTGCCCGGCGATACCGTGCGAGCGCAGATGGAGTACCTGCGGGATGACGCCGACGGTCTACGCCGGCTTTTGCTGGAAGAGCCCTACGGGATACCGGAGATGTCTGTGGATCTGTTGGTGCCGCCCACGGATCCGCGAGCTGCCGCCGGTTACATCATCATGGAAGTCATGGGCTACCCTATCTACTCGGGCTCCAACACCATCTGTACGGCTACTGCGGTGCTGGAAGCGGGCATTGTGCCAAAACAGGAGGGCCAGCAGAGTTTTATACTGGAGTCGCCCGCCGGACTGGTTCAGATTGAAGCGACGGTGCACGACGGAGTGGTAGAAGCCATCACCTGTGAAGGTCTGCCCAGCTATATCCACACCTACAAGGCCACCATCGACGTGCCTTCGCTGGGCGAGATCACCTACAGCGTTGCATACAGCGGCGGCTTTTATGCCCTGGTTGATGCAGCCAGCATGGGCTTTGATCTGACCCTGGACGAAGAACGCAAACTCGCTGAAACCGCCCACGCCATTGTCGAGGCGATTCAGGCAGAGCGGGGCTTTTCCCATTATACGCTTGGCGACGTAGGGCCACTGCCGTTCCTGCACTTCATGGGCCCCGTGGAACATGTGGCAGAGGGCTATTACCGGTCCCGCTCGGCAACCTATGTGCATCCCGGGGTGATCTGTCGGAGCACAACGGGCACTGGCACGTCCGCCCGTCTGGCGTTGATGAACTACGAAGGCAGCATCAAACCGGGCGACAAGCTGGAAACCGTTTCCCTCAGAGAGACGGGCTTTATCGGTGAATTCACTTCCGTTGAGGTAGAGGGTGAGTACCAGGTGATCAAAAACAGCATCACCGGCAAGGGCTATGTCATTGCCCGCTCCGACATCGTGGTCAATTGCGATGATCCTATGGTGGAGTGCGGCTCCCTGCACCACATACTTTCAAGCCGCCATCCCGGGAAGATCACACCGAAATCCTGATTTTTGTGTTTGATCCCCCCAAGGGTGCGGCAGGCCTGTCGCACCCGCTTTTCCTGCTCATAAAGCCCCGCAGATTTCTTCCTTTTTGGTCTAAAGTTTACCTTTACGTAAAGTGAAGCCTGTGCTAAACCTTGACCCGTGCTTTCAATGATAAAAACAACAGGAGTTGAGAATGAGCCTTCCGGAATATACCGACGTTTACAACAACTTCGATCCTGCTGCTCTGGAAGCGGACATCCTGGATGGACGTCTGGATAGCGGGCTCAATGTATGCCACGAGATCTGCGACAAGTGGGCAGATGACCCGAGTCGGGTTGCGCTTTATTACGAAACCGAAGATGGCGGTGACGGCACTCTGACTTTCGCCGAGCTGAAAGAAGCCTCTGCGCGTTTTGCCAATTATCTGAAATCCCAGGGCATCGGAAAGGGCGATCGGGTTGCTGCACTCCTGCCGCGCACTCCGGAGCTGCTGATCGTTATCGCCGGAACCTTGCGTGCTGGTGCCGTGTATCAGCCGCTGTTCACGGCGTTTGGTTCCGGGGCCATCGAGTACCGGTTTGAGCGAGCCAGCACCAAGCTGGTGGTAACTAACCCGGAGAACTATCCCAAGCTGAACGATGTTAAGGTTTGCCCGCCGGTTGTGGGTGTAAACGCCAGTGAGATTGGCGCGGACATCCCTGACTTCGAAGAGACCCTGGCGGCCCAGCCGAGCGATTTTGAGCCTGTCATGATCAAGGGCGACGATCCGTTCCTGCAGATGTTCACTTCCGGCACCGTGGGCAAGTCCAAGGGTGTTGCGGTACCGGCCAAAGCGCTGCTGGCGTTCTATGTTTACATGAAATACGCCATTGATCTTCAGGATGGCGACAGGTTCTGGAACGTGGCCGATCCCGGTTGGGCCTACGGTCTTTACTATGCCGTAGTTGGGCCACTGCTAATGGGCCACGCCACGCATTTCAACCCGGGTGGTTTTACCCCGGAATCCACCTACGACATGATCCGCAAGTACAAGATCACCAACCTGGCTGCGGCACCTACGGCTTACCGTTTGCTCAAGGCGAACGATCACGTACTGCCGGAAGGCGAGAACCTGGGCCTTCGGGTTGCCAGCAGCGCCGGCGAGCCTTTGAACCCGGAAGTAGTGAACTGGATTCGCAACCGTCACTACTGCCCGGTTAAAGATCATTACGGCCAGACCGAGACTGGCATGACCTGCTGCAATTTCCATGGTCTTGCACATCCGGTTCGTGAAGGCTCCATGGGCTATGCCTCTCCTGGCCACAAGGTGGTCGCGCTGAACGAGAAAAATGAGGTAGTAGGCGAGGGTGAAGTTGGTCAGCTGGCGGTTGACGTAAAAGCGTCCCCGCTTTTCCACTTCGACGGTTACACCTGGGGTGAAAAGGACCCGTTCGTTAACGGCTACTACCTCACCGGTGACATGGTCATCAACCACGGCAATGGCAACTTCTCCTTCAGTGGCAGGGATGATGACATCATCACCACGGCGGGTTACCGGGTGGGCCCGGCAGACGTGGAGAGCACACTGCTCGAGCACGCCGCTGTGGCGGAATCAGGTGTTGTTGGCAAGCCGGATGAAAAGCGCGGTTCCATCATCAAGGCTTACGTGGTGATCAAGGGGGATTATGCCCTCGGAGACGAGCAGGCCCTGAAAGACGAACTTCAGGAACTGGTGCGTCGCCGGCTGTCTACCCACGCCTTCCCGCGGGAGATCGAGTTCGTTGACGAGCTGCCCAAGACCCCCAGTGGCAAGATCCAGCGTTTTGTCCTGCGTAATCAGGCCAAGGAAGAAATCGGCGCATGATCATTACGTTCGAAGAGCTGCAGGCCTTCCTTGACGAGCAGTTTCCGCAGGGGGAGGCCTACGGCACCCTGCAGAAGCTCGGGGATGGCTGGGCAGAGATGAAACTGGAAGTGGATGAGGCGCATCTCAGGCCCGGGGGCACCGTCTCCGGGCCGGCCATGATGGGGCTGGCGGATGTCACCCTTTATGCGGCGCTGTTGAGCAAGATTGGCCTGGTTCCCCTGGCGGTGACCACCAATCTGAACATTAATTTTCTGCGCAAGCCGGTGGCGCATCAGCCTATCTGGGCCCGTGCCACCATGCTGAAAGTCGGACGCACCATGGGCGTGGGCGAAGTGTTCGTATATTCCGAAGGTGCCGAAGAGCCCGTGGCTCACTCCACCATGACCTACTCCATCCCCCCGAATCGGTAACGACATGCAGATTCGAGACATGATGGTGCCGCTGGGTGAGGGTGTCGAGCTGGAAGTCAGGCGGATACAGCAGAAGGAACCAATAGGTCCGGTTCTGGTCTTTTTACATGAGTCCCTTGGCAGTATTGCGCTGTGGCGGAAATTTCCGGAAAAACTGGCGAAAGCCACCGGCTGCGATGCACTGATCTACAATCGCCAGGGCTACGGTCATTCTTCTGACGAAGAGCTACCGCGCCCTTACGATTACCTTGAAGTTGCCGGTCACCAGTGGTTGCCCCGGTTGCTGGACAAGCTCGAGATCAGTGAGGTTGTGCTGATAGGGCACAGCGACGGCGGTTCCATCGCCCTCGTGGCGGCAGGTGCCATGGGTGATCGTGTGAAGGCGCTGATGACCATGGCAGCGCACATTTATGCCGATCACCTCACTCTTGCCGGTATAGAGGAAATGGCCGTTCGCTATCGGGAGACGGATATCCGGGATCGCCTGGCACGGTATCACGGCAACCGGACCGACGATATTTTCAACGCCTGGCAGACAGTCTGGCGCGATGAGGCGTTTCAGGCAGCGATGGATTTCAGTCGCTGGCTGGCGGCAATCGAATGTCCGACTATGATCATTCAGGGGGAGAACGATGAGTACGGGGTGCCAGAGCAGGTCACAGACATAGTTGCTGGCATCGGGTCAAACGCCCAGGGCCTCCTTCTTGAGGATGCCGGGCATTCGCCCCACCTGGAAAAGCAGGACCAGCTAGTAGACCTTCTATACGACTTTTTGCGTAGCGAGAGTTTACCTAAAAACTGCAATTAAGTGTTGACGTTTACGTATACGTCAATCTAATCTGGTGATTAGATAAAACGCACAAAAATAACAAAGGTAGATTGGCTCATGAGTGAACAGTTTGTTCTGGAGACCCGTAACCTTGTCAAAGAATTCAAGGGCTTTGTTGCGGTCGACGACGTGAACCTTAAGGTCCAGAAAGGCCACATTCACGCCCTGATCGGTCCCAACGGTGCCGGCAAGACCACGGTCTTCAATCTGCTCACCAAATTCCTGATCCCGACTCGCGGCCAGATCCTGTTCAAGGATCAGGACATCACCACTATGAAGTCTGCCGCCATTGCCCGCCAAGGCATTGTTCGCTCGTTTCAGATCTCAGCCGTATTCCCACACATGACCGCGCTGGAGAACATCCGGGTTGCCTTGCAGACGTTTGAGGGCACCTCCTTCAGTTTCTGGAAATCGGGAAACTCCCTGCACAAACTCAACGAGCGCTGCATGGAACTTCTGGATGCAGTTGGGCTGGCCGAGTTCGCCAACACCACCACGGTTGAGTTGGCTTACGGGCGTAAACGGGCGCTGGAACTGGCCACCACGCTTGCCATGGAGCCCCAACTTTTGTTGCTGGACGAGCCAACCCAGGGCATGGGTTCGGAAGACGTTGATCGCGTTGTGGAACTGGTACGCAAGGCTGCCGAGGGACGAACTGTCCTGATGGTTGAGCACAACCTCAGCGTAGTCAGCAAACTTTGTGATCGCATCACCGTGCTGGCTCAGGGCGCTGTTCTGACCGAAGGCGATTACGCGACGGTTTCCGGCGATCCACGGGTTCGCGAGGTCTATATGGGGAGTGATGGCAGCGGAGAGCGCGGCCCCATCGCCAAAAACGATCAGGCGGAGGCAGCGCAATGAGCAAGAATACAGAGCGTGAGTACGAACAGCTTCGTCTCTCCGGATTGCACGCCTTCTATGGCGAATCGCACATCCTCCACGGCATCGACATGGTGGTTAACCGCGGAGAGCTGGTGACTTTGTTGGGCCGCAATGGCGCAGGCCGCAGCACAACGCTCAAAGCCATTATGAACATGGTTGGCCGGCGAACGGGCTCCATCATGATTAACGGTGAGGAAACCATGTCCTGTGCGCCTCATCATATTGCCAGGTTGGGTGTCGGGTATTGCCCCGAACATCGGGGCATTTTTTCCTCACTGAGTGTCCAGGAGAACCTGACACTACCGCCGATCGTGCGTAGCGGCGGCATGAGTCTGGAAGAAATCTACAACATGTTCCCCAACCTCTATGAACGCCGTTTCAGCCAGGGCAGCAAGCTGTCCGGTGGCGAGCAGCAGATGTTGGCCATGGCGCGTATTCTGCGCACCGGCGCCAATATGCTGTTGCTGGACGAGATCACCGAGGGCCTGGCACCGGTTATTGTAGAAAAGCTGGGGGAGGTCCTGATCGCCCTGAAAAACAAGGGCCTGACCATTGTCCTGGTTGAACAGAATTTCCACTTCGCAGCACCGTTAGCCGACCGTCATTACGTTGTTGAGCACGGTCAGATTGTGGAAGAAGTCAGCGCCAACGAACTGAGTGCAAAACAGTCGGTGCTGGATGGCTATTTGGGGGTCTGATCCCGGATAGGACGAGAGCAAGAAAAGTAACAACAACCCGAACCAACGCAAGACAGTAGCGGAGATACAACAATGACAATGATGAAAAAGCTTCTGACATCAGCCGTTGCATCAGCCATGATGGCAGGCGGAGCCCAGGCGGCCATTTCGAACGATACCGTCAAGATCGGTTATCTGGCGGACATGTCCGGCACCTACCGTGACCTGGCAGGACCAAACGGGCTGAAAGCCTTGGAAATGGCGATTGCCGATTTCGGCGGCCAGGTAAACGGCGCCAAGATTGAAGTGGTCAGTGCCGATGACCGTAACAGCCCCGATACCTCTTCCAGCACCGTCCGTCGCTGGGTGGAAAACGAGGACGTTGACATGGTGGCCGGTATGGTTGCCTCCTCTGTTTCCATCGCCGTGAGCAAGATTCTGGAAGAGAACGATCGCCTCGGTATCATCTCCGGTTCAGCGGCTTCCAGCATCACCAACGAACACTGCACCGCTAACCATATCCACTATGTTTACGATACCTATCCGCTGGCCAACGGTACTGCCAGTGCGGTAGTCCAAGAAGGCGGCAAGACCTGGTACATGCTGACTGCGGACTACGCGTTTGGTCATGCACTGGAAGGCGATGTGACTCGCGTTGTCGAAGCTAACGGCGGTGAAATTGTTGGTACGGTACGGCACCCGTTCCCGACCCAGGACTTCTCATCCTTCATTCTTCAGGCCCAGGCATCCGGTGCTGACGTGATCGGTCTGGCAAACGCCGGCGCTGACACAACCAACGCCATCACCACTGCCAGTGAGTTCGGTGTAACCCAGTCTGGCCAGACTCTGGCGGCACTCCTGCTGTTCCTGACCGACGTTCATGCGCTCGGTGCCCAAACTGCCCAGGGTATTCAGCTGACTACCGGTTGGTACTGGGATATGAACGACGAGACCCGTGAGTGGTCTGATCGCTTCATGGAAGAAACCGGCGTTCGTCCGACTATGGTACACGCCGGTATCTACTCCAGCGCCATGCAGTACCTGAAAGCCATCGAAGCAACCGGTTCTGACGATGCCCAGACCGTGCGCAAGCAGATGATGGACACCCCCATCAACGACATGTTCGCCAAGAACGGCAGGATCCGCGTTGACGGCCGCATGGTGCACGATATGTACCTGGCGGAAGTGAAGACCCCGGCCGAGTCCAAGAACGAGTGGGATTTGTACAAGATTCTGCGGACCATCCCGGCCGAAGAGTCCTACCGTCCGCTCTCCGAGAGCAAGTGCAAGCTGGTCAATAACTAAAAGCGACCGTTATGGGTTCGTCCTGCAACAGGGCAGGGCGAACCCATGAAAACGGAAAAGAATAAAGCCAAAAAACAATCCCTGTGCTGCTTCTGGAGTTAGCCCAATGTCCATGATTTTCGGCGTCCCTTTAGCTGTGCTCTCCGGCCAGCTCCTGATCGGAATAATCAACGGCGCCTTCTACGCCCTTTTGAGCCTTGGGCTCGCGGTCATCTTCGGTTTGCTGAAGATCATCAACTTCGCCCATGGCGCCATGTATATGCTTGGCGCCATGACCACCGTCCTGATGTTCGACTATCTGGGCGTGAATTACTGGGTCGCCTTATTGCTGGCGCCACTTCTGGTTGGTGCTTTCGGTGTCGCCATCGAATATTTCCTGCTGCGCCGTATTGCCGGGCAGGATCACATCTACAGCCTGCTTCTGACCTTTGGTGTTGCTCTTATCATCTCAGGTGTTTTGGTGAACTGGTTCGGGGTTTCCGGACTTCGTTACACCATGCCCGAGATGTTCAGAGGCGGCGTCAACCTCGGTTTCATGTTCATGCCGTACTATCGGGCCTGGGTCATCGTAGCGGCACTGGTCGTCTGCTTTGCAACCTGGTTCGTGATCGAGAAAACCAAGCTGGGCGCTTACCTGCGGGCCGGCACCGAGGATTCACAGCTGATGCAGGGCTTTGGTATTAACGTCCCTCTGCTAATCAGCCTGACTTATGGATTTGGTGTGGCACTGGCGGCGTTCGCCGGTGTACTGGCCGCTCCGATCTACTCGGTGACGCCGGTCATGGGTTCGGCAACCCTGATTACGGTGTTTGCAGTTGTGGTTATCGGCGGTATGGGCTCCATCGGCGGAGCGATTATCACAGGTATCCTCATGGGCGTCATTGAAGGGCTCACCAAAACTTTCTACCCGCCGGCGTCTTCGGCGGTCATTTTCCTGGTCATGGTTCTGGTACTGATGTTCCGGCCCAGTGGCTTGTTCGGTAAGGAGGCGTAAACATGAATAAGCCAGTCAATTCTGCCGACATTCACAAAGCTATTGTTCAGGAACAAGCTGCGCAGGACCGCAAGAAACTGATTCTGAACGGCGTGCTTTTGCTCATTCTACTGGCCGCACCCTTTGTGATTTACCCGGTCTTCCTGATGAAGATCCTGTGCTTCGCGCTATTCGCGGTGGCCTTCAACCTGCTGTTCGGGTTTACCGGCCTGCTGTCATTCGGGCACGCGGCGTTTCTCGCAACAGGCGGCTATACCACCGGTTATCTGCTCAGTAATTACAGCGGGCTCAGCACGGAGATGGGCATCATCGCCGGCACGCTGGCGGCCACAGTGCTTGGTACTGGCTTTGCGTTGCTGTCGATTCGTCGCCAGGGTATCTATTTCGCGATGGTCACCCTTGCGCTTGCCCAGCTTGTGTATTTCTTCTTCGTCCAGTCTGAGTTCACCGGCGGCGAGGATGGGATGCACGGCATCCCCCGCGGTGAGCTCTTGGGTTTTATCGACCTGGCGAATAACTTCAACATGTATTATTTCGTTCTGGTGGTGTTCATTGCCTGCTATCTCCTGGTCCAACGGATCGTTAATAGTCCATTTGGACAGGTATTGAAGGCGATCAAGCAGAATGAGCCGCGGGCGGTCTCCCTTGGCTACAACGTGGATCGCTACAAGGTACTGGCCTTCGTGATTTCAGCGGCGCTGGCGGGGCTTGCCGGTTCCATGAAGTCCGTAGTCTTCCAGTTGGCCTCCCTTTACGATGCCCACTGGCACATGTCGGGCGAGGTGATACTGATGACCCTGGTTGGCGGCATGGGAACACTGCTGGGCCCGGTGGTTGGCGCCACCTTCGTTGTCAATATCGAGTACCAGCTGTCTCAAGGTGCACTTCGTGACTGGGTAGACCCGATTCTAGGCGTGATCTTCGTGATTACGGTTTTGGCTTTCCGCAGCGGAATCGTGGGTGAGATCCAGAAGTTTGTGAAAAAGAACCTGGGTTGAAGCCTGCTTTAGCCCGGAAAACAAAAAGGGCCACCTCTCAGTGTGGCCCTTTTTGTTGTTCAACTGGCAGGGTTTCTCTGGTTAAAACTCCGCCAAACGACTGGGTGTACCCACATACACATAAACCGCTGAATCGCCGCGGAAGGCCACCTTGTGAACCGATACATTCGGTTTCCCAGCCTCAGCCAAGCTAAACCGGGTCACCATCCCAGCATTCATCCCATCCCTCGTTCTTTCCCCTTCCGTGCTTGACCAGCTATCACCCAGGCACTGTCCCATCCAGTTTACGGCCGTGTTGTATCTGGTGGTCGCCACCTCATCGTTGGGAGTATTGCCGGAGCAGACGTAGGCGCTGTCGTTATTGGCCCAGCTCCAGACTTCGCAGTGTCCGCGGATTATCTGTTCTTTGGCATTGTAGACAGTCACGGATCTGAAACCGTTTGAGCTGCCACGGTATTGCTCGAATCCGGAAGGATAGTCGGCAACGATTCCTTTCAGCGAGACGCAGGGATCATCAACGCCCAGCGACAGCGTGTTCTGGAAAGAACACCCAGTCAGGGACAATCCCAACATTACGGCAGTAAAATTCACGGTCTTGCAGATTGTCATGTGTTGGCTCATTCAGTGAAAGATTTTTGAAGCTCTCGCACAGCTACGCGGGCAAATTCCCGGGTCGCCTGTTCGAGTGATTTGGGATCAACGGTGCTGGAAAACATTTGCCAGATCGCCTTGCCAGAGTCCGTATCGAACAGTGTTGTTCTCAGGATGTATTCCGTCAATTCCTCGTAACGGTCCGGAATTGTCATGGTTTCCATATAGGTCACCGAAGCAAGAGCGCCGATATTTGTTGTTACCGGATTAAAGACAACCTGATTGGGCACATATTCAATCTGGCGGTTTTTCCTGACAAGAGAGACAGTTAAAACACCATCGGCAGTTTGTGTCTGCAGGCGCTCTTTTACTCTCTCCCTCAGGGCGTCTGAATCTTCCCAGGGCAAGGAGGGCGCCGGGCCGTATGGTTCAGCCTGGAATCCCTCGTTGCGCAGCCGGGAAACAAGTGCGGATTCCATCTGCGTCCTGTTGTTTTCCTTCGCACTGATTGCCAGCACCAGAAGATTTCTGGGTGCATCCGAAACATCCGGAGCCTTGCTGATACTTTTTACCTCCGGCCCTGAGGCGCAACCGGCAAGAAACAGAGCAGCAAAGAGAGTCGTCAGTAAGGCGCGGAGGTAAATCGGCAGTGTCATCGGCGGGTCCATTGATAGGGCATCCATAAATGGAACGGTTTTACCCTGTTCCAGCGTTATCTAGACCAAATATAGCAAAGTTTTGAGGTCGTCTCGTGTTCGACGGAAAGGGGATAAGATAACACCTGTTTTTATCCGTTTTGAGAAAAACAGAGCCTTCTGTGGCCTGCCTGAGAAGCTTTGTCTAATCTTATTGCGGGCGTTTGCTATTCCAACCAGAGAGTATCCATTCAAGGAGATGAAATAATGCCGTTTTGTGCAATATGGACAGCAGGATTGAAAAAAGACGCAGCTCTCCTGCTGATGGTATGGGGCGCAATCATCCTGGCAGGCTGTTCTGAGCCTCAGGAGCCAAAGCAAACCAATCCCGTCGCCGTTTCCGTGGTGGTACTTGAGGCCAGTGAAATCCGGCCTTCCAGGGAGTTTGTTGCCAGAACGGCCGCTTCCGCCAAAGCGGATATCACGCCGCGCATAGAAGCGGAAATCCGGGAAATTCTTTTTACCGAGGGCGCAAAAGTCAGCCAGGGCGAACTCCTGATCCGGCTTGAGGACACTCGCGCAAGCGCTGATCTCCAACAGGCTGATGCAGAACTGGCTGCGGCCCGCGCCGAGGTGGATTCTGCGAGCCGAAATCTCAAACGAGGGGAAGAAGTGTCCGAGAAAGGCTTCCTGTCTGCTGCGGACCTGGACAAACTCAAAGACCGCTTCAGCGCAGCTGAAAGCCGCCTTCAGGCTGCCCAGGCGGCCGTCCAGAAGGCAGGAAGTAACCTCGAGTACGCTGAAATACGAGCACCCTTTGATGGCTGGATCGGCCGCCTGAACTATGACGTAGGGGCAGTGGTCGGTCCTACTTCCGGGGCCATAACGTCTGTCCAGGTGACCGACCCTGTCTACGTCGAATTCCAGATCAACGAGGCTGACTTTATCAACTTCCGCCGCCGGGGAGCGGAATCTGCTCAAGCGCTATCCAGATCCCTGGGGCTTTATCTTACCCTGCCAGACGGCGAACGCTATGAGCAGGCTGGTGTGCTGGATTTCGCCGACGTGCAGACGGACGCCAGCACCGGCACCGTTGCGATGCGAGCGGTCTTTCCCAATCCCGACGCGGTGCTCGTGCCGGGCCTCTACGTAACGCTCCGGGTTGAGGGGCAGTCCGGAGAACCGCAGGTGCTCGTTCCTCAAGTGGCGGTTCAGGAAACCATTGAAGGTAAGTTTGTTCTGGTGGTTGATGACCAGAATCAGGTTGCCCAGCATTTTATCCAGACCGGCTCCCGGGAAGGCGCGCTGCTGGTCGTCAATTCAGGGCTCGAAGCCGGTGACCGGGTGATTGTCGAGGGCCTGCAGAAAGTGCGGCCCGGGGTTACGGTCAGTCCCGTTGAAAAACAGATTGATCAGCAAACCGGAGCGCTCATCCAGATGGGTGGGGCTGGCCAATGATCAGCCGGGTTTTTATTCATCGACCGAAGTTTGCGTTTGTTATTTCCATCCTGATCACCTTGGCCGGGCTGCTGGCGTTACGCATTCTGCCGGTCAACATGTATCCGGACATGGCCCCGCCCCAGATCCAGGTGAACGCCTCGCTTCCCGGCGCCAGTTCCCAGGTGGTGGAGGAGGCGGTTATCCGGCCGGTAGAGCAGCAGCTGAACGGCGTGGAGGGCATGATCTATATCGAATCCACGGCGTCCAGCGATGGCACGGCCAAAATCACCCTGACGTTTGAGAGCGGCACCGATACAGACATTGCCCAGGTAAACGTCCAGAACCGCGTTGCCCTGGCGGAACCGTTTTTGCCCGATGAAGTCCGGCGACAGGGCGTGGTGGTCAGCAAGCAGGCTGGCAACATGCTGATGGGTATCAACCTGACCTCCGAGCGACCGGATCTCGACGGCGTCTTCCTCAGCAACTACGCCTCCAATAACCTTGTCGAAGCCCTTGGTCGGGTGCCAGGGGTAGGGTCGGCGGAAGTGATGGGCGCGAAAGACTACAGCATGCGAGTCTGGCTGGATCCCCGCCGGATGGCCTCGCTGGATGTGACCGTTGCGGAGGTTGCCGCTGCGCTCCGGGAGCAGAACCAGATTGTCGCGGCCGGCAAACTCGGCCAGCCGCCCGTGCCTGCGGGCCAGCAGTTTGTCTATAGTATCCAGACCCGGGAACGCCTGTCAGATCCCGACGAGTTCGCCCAGACCATTCTCCGCTCAAGGCCCGATGGCGGATTTGTGCGCCTGAGGGATGTGGGGCGTATCGAGCTGGGTTCCCGTTCCTATACCTCCACCGCGAAACTGAATAACCAGGACACCGCATTCCTGGTGATATACCAACTGCCCGATGCCAATGCGCTGGAGGTCGCGGAGCGGGTAAAGGCCCTGGTCGAAGAGGCCTCAGGCAGTTTTCCGGCGGGCGTGAATTACACCGTCCTGTACGACACCACCGAATTCATTAGCCGCTCCATCAGTGAAGTCATCGTTACCCTGTTCCAGGCCGTCGGCCTGGTGATCCTGGTGGTGTTCCTGTTCCTGCAGAACTGGCGTGCCACGCTGATTCCGAGTATTGCCATCCCGGTCTCCCTGATCGGGACCTTTGCGGTTATGTCAGTGCTTGGCTATTCCATCAACACCATCACGCTGTTCGGGCTGGTGCTGGCGATTGGCATCGTGGTGGATGACGCCATTGTGGTTATCGAGAATGTGGAGCGCATCCTTGCGGAAGAGAAGCTGCCCATTCGTGAGGCGGTCACCAAGGCGATGGCGGAAGTCACAGGGCCGGTAATTGCCACCACACTGGTATTGCTGGCGGTGTTCGTGCCTGTTGCGTTCATGCCCGGAATAACCGGCAAGCTGTACCAGCAGTTTTCGGTCACCATTTCGGTGGCCGTGATCATTTCCTCAATCAATGCGCTCACACTGAGCCCGGCCCTGTGTGTTGCGCTGCTTGGCAGGAGCGGGGACAAGGCCATTGGCTGGCTCCGGCCTTTCGAAGTGGCGATCACGCGAACCACCAGTGGCTATTCAAAGCTGGTTGTGCAGCTCCTGCGCAAAGGGGCGCTCGTTGGCGTTGCCCTGGTGGTGATTCTGGTTGCCGGTGCCGGCCTGTTCAAATCAGTGCCCTCGGCGTTCGTCCCGCCGGAAGATCAGGGCTTCCTGTTCGTGGATGTGCAGTTGCCCGATGCTGCTTCCCTGGAGCGCACGGAAGCCGTGCTAACCAAAGTGACGGACATGGTTCTGGAAGACCCGGCAGTAACGGACTTCATTACGGTATCCGGCTTCTCGCTGCTGGGTGGCGCATCCTCAAACAATGGCCTTGGCATTGTGATGTTGAAAGACTGGGAAGAAAGGGAAGATGCCAGTCTGGGTCTGGGGGCGGTCATTCCCAGACTGTATTCCAGGCTCTGGACAATCCCCGAGGCACAGGTGATGGTCTTCAATCCGCCTCCGATCCCCGGGCTGGGAACCTCATCCGGCTTCGACTTCCGCCTTCAGGATAATCAGGGCAGGGACGTCTCGGAGCTGGCGCAGGTTATGAATGGCCTCATCTACGAGGCCAACCAGAGTGAAGCGCTTTCCCGGGTATACAGCACCTACCGCGCGAACATTCCGCAGTACCTGCTGGAAGTCGAGAGGAACAAGGCCAAGGCTCTGGGTATTGAGCTCTCCGATATCTTCTCTACCCTGCAGACCCAGCTTGGCTCGCTTTACGTGAACGACTTTACCCGTTTCGGCAAGAACTACCGTGTGCTTCTGCAGGCCGAAGGCGAGTTCCGACAGCGCCCCGAAGACCTCTCCCATTACTTTGTCCGCAACCGGGATGGCGACATGGTGCCGCTGACCACGCTGGCCTCGCTCAAACCCGTGCTCGGGCCCTCAAGCATCCAGCATTTTAACCTGAAGCGCTCGGTAACCATCTCCGGGGAGGCGGCACCAGGCTTTGCCAGTGGCGACGCTATTGCGACCATGGAAGAGCTGTCACAGAGCCTGCCCCAGGGGTATGAATTCAGTTGGGCCGGGCAGAGCCTGCAAGAGATTCAGGCGGGTAACCTGGCTGGAGTGATCTTCCTGCTGGCCCTGGTGTTTGTGTACCTGTTCCTGGTGGCTCAATACGAAAGCTGGACCCTCCCGGTGGCGGTGCTTGGCGCCGTGCCGTTGGCTCTTGCCGGAGCTATGGCCGGGCTCTGGCTGGTAGGGCTGGCGAACAACATCTATGCCCAGGTAGGTCTGGTTCTGTTGATTGGGCTTTCCACAAAAACCGCCATTCTTATTGTGGAGTTCGCCATGCAGTTGCGCCAATCGGGCATGTCCACCGCGGAGGCGGCACAGAAAGCCGCTGTCCTTCGCTTCCGGGCGGTATTGATGACAGCCCTGTCTTTCGTGCTTGGTGTGCTACCGCTGGTCTTTGCCAGCGGCGCTGGTGCGGCAAGCCGGGTTAGCCTCGGTATCACGGTTCTCAGTGGCATGGTTGCCGCCACCGTTCTGGGTACATTGCTGGTGCCGGTGTTTTACAAGTGGATCCAGTCTGTTCGGGATCGCCGCCAACCGGCGGCATAGTCCGCTGATAGTTCAGGCCGAATGCCGGAAAACAAAGGCATCCATGGCCAGAACACCGTGTTCGATCCCGCCATCAATCAGCACGCCGGGTTGCTGCTCCCCGGCTGCACCGGCAGCCACCAGCAAAGGCAGAAAATGCTCGGTTGTTGGGTGCGCCCGCGTGGCATGGGGAGCCTCCTCCAACGCTGCTATCAGTTGCTGATGGTCGCCGTCCTGCACTTTGGCACGGACCCAATCCGTGAATTCCCTCGCATACCCGGATGCGTTCGGGTCACCCCAACGAACGTCGTACAGATTGTGGGTAAGGCTGCCTGATCCGACAATAAGCACACCCTCATGCTCGAGTGGCTGCAGGGTCTGGCCCAGCTGCCAGGTTGACTCAGGGTCAAGATCCGTTGGCATCGAAACCTGGAATACCGGAACCGAGTGATCGGGAAAAAGGTGCATCATTGGGGCCCAAGCGCCGTGATCCAGCCCCCTGCCTCCAGCAATGCCAGAGTGGTTCGCGCTAGTTCCGGGTGGCCGGCTGCCGGATAATCGAGGTCATAGAGCTCAGCTGGAAAACCGCGAAAATCGTGAATAGTCTCGGGTGTTCCGGAAACGCCTACCCGGATTTCCGGCGTCATCCAGTGGGGTGAAACTACCAGCACGGCCTCGGGTCTGGTCAGGCGCTTGCCCAACTCGGTCAGGGCCGGGCCAGCCAGGCCCGGCTCCAGTGCGAAGGTGGGAGCGCCGTGGGAAACAAACAGACTCATGATTGCTCCTCCGGGTTGCGGTGGTGTTATCTGGCCGCAATCGCGCGATCAATGGACGCGCGGCCTGCGCCGCTGAATACGAGGGATACGGATACGGCGAGCAAAGCCAGGCCAAACTCGTACCCATTGTTGCTCATGAACAGGCCGTTGCCGATATGAACGCTGAAAATAGCGATCAGCATGGCGAATGCCAGTACCGCGCTGGCAGGGCGAACCAGCAGGCCGATGATCAGAGCCAGGCCACCAAAGAATTCCGCACCACCATGATGTCGCACGGGGCACGCTCAGGGTGAACGCGCCGGTCAGCTTCGGGATCAGCCATCTGGCGCCTTTGTGGGGAGAGTTCCACGCCCGCTATCCGGATGTGGAGCTGTCGATCGATCTATCAGACCGGCTGGTGGACATTGTCGAGGAAGGCTTTGATATGGCCATCCGCATTGCCACACTGCAAAGTTCCACGCTGGTCAGCCGACGGATCACCTCTACCCGGCTCATTGCTTGCGCCTCTCCGGATTACATCGCCACCCATGGCTCCCCAGCTAAACCGGAAGACCTCGCCAGCCACCGGATCATCGGTTATAGCAACTTTACTACCGGCAATGACTGGCCTTTTGAAGGCCCGGAAGGCGCCACAAGTGTGCGGGTGCGTCCGTGGATGTACGCCAACAACGGTGAAACTTGCTGCGGTGCTGCCCTGGCCGACCAGGGCATTGTTCTCCAGCCCGGCTTTTTGGTGCATAAAGATCTCGACGCCGGGCGGCTGGTGGAGCTGATGCCGGCGTACCGTTCCACTGAGCTTGGCGTATACGCCGTCTATCCCACCCGCAAGTTCGTCACACCCAAAGTCAGTGCTCTGGTTGACTACCTGGTTTCTGCCTTTCCAGGTGCCCTGTGAGGTCAGAGAGGGCAGGCGTCCCTGCAGCCCTTACGGTCGGTTCGAATCAGTCATTAAGACAGACTTCCTGGCTGCGGGTAGAAAGGCTTTGCCACTTGGTTTTGTCGCTGTCCCGCACGTTTTCCAAGTAACGGATGACATCGGAAAAATGCTTTCGGGTCGCACCCATCGCCTTAGCTTCTTTGCGGTGCATACCCGAAAGATAGCGTAACGCTTGGTATTCCTGGGAACCTTGGTCCGCTGATTCGCTGATGACAGCCAGGTGGGAGGCGCAAAAGATGTGGGCATTGCGTTTATTGAAATCGACCTGATCGGCCCAACCGCCCAGGCTGTAGGTGGCTAGAATCACGGTCAGACTTGCGAGTATTTTCATGAAGCTTGGCTCCTTTGTGTGAAAGGCCCGGCTTTTAATCGGGCAAAGGGCAGCCGGGCCCGGAGGCCTCGACGTGACGTATTGAACTCTTGGCTGCAGCAAAGCATGGAAGCCAGTGAATTTCCGTAGTGAGGGAGCGACCTCGGAAAAATTGTGAAGCCAATCTCGTTTTACTCACGTTTAAATTTGTAATCAGGCACCGTGCTGATCATGCAAGGCTTAGAGAAGGGCTTTGAGTGCCGTGCCGAAAGGCACAGTAAAACAGCGTGTTACGTTCCGCAATCCAGGCCTAGGCCTGTAACCTTCCATCACAACGTGTATCCCTCCGTAAACGCCAATTTTCTGACGTAATCCCGCCGAAAATTCCGGAACTGGGCCGCATATAACCGAAAACTGCCGCTGTAAGATTCGCTCAAATTCGTCAAATAATTGGTGCGAAACAATGTCACATTGCGGCAAAAAACTAACGAAGCAAGGACTGCTGATTTTACCTGCGGTTGTTATGCTTTCGGGCTGCGGTCTGGACATTTCAGGTGACGAAGACACTGCCACACAGTCCTCGGTCACTGCCGAGCCGACGGTCCAGATTGCCGGCGCAGCGGTCAAGGGCGTCATCCAGCAGGGGCTGGTTGTTGCCAACCGCCTGATTGCGGACAAGGACGGCATTTACGCGCCCCAACGCCAGGCAGCGAAACCGGTGTTGACGGCAGACGATGGAAGTTACGAGTGGCAGCTCCGCGGCAAGGCCGAGGGCTGGGCGCTGGTTGAGCTCACCGCTGATGGTGGTACCCGCATGATCTGCGACGTTGTTCCCCAGTGCGATCAGGCTGGCGGCGCGGCTGTGGCGTTTGGACAGAGCATGCCCCTTGATAGTCATTTCAGCTTACGTGGTGCTGGCGACCTGCGCATGGAAACCGTAAACCTCACGCCACTGACCCACTTGGCTGTAACCCTGGCGGAGCGCAGTGGTGACGGTCTTTCACCCGTTGCCATTTCCAATGCCTACACCACAGTCGAAACCTGGTTCGGCCTTCCGGCTGGCGCCCTGCGTCTGACACCGCCGGATCTCACCAATCTGGATGAGATGACCGGCGTATCCGCTGACGCCATTCAGGTGGCGATTGCCAACGCGGCGTTCCTGGCACTGGTCAACGATAACGCCCAATGGGATTCGATTTCTGATGTGTTGGCTGATGTCAGTTCGCAGGTGAGTGCCAACGGCCAGATCAGCGTTATGGGCGATGGAACCAACGTGGCACTGGCGGATCTGGTTAGCGCCGCCGCATTGCAATCTTCCGAGCTCCAGAACGCAGTGGACTCAAGCGTCATTAGCCAGAGATTGGCCGTTGTTGAACACCGCAATGTACAGCGCTTCAAAACCATTGCCGATGTTAACGAAGAAAGTGATACCGATGTTGCCGGTTCCGGTAACACCACTGACATCTCAACCGATACCAGCACCGATACCTCGACCGATACCTCAACAGGTTCAACCGACGAGCAGGTTGCGGGTACAACTGAGCCCGATACAACGACTGATACAACTACCGACGAAACCGTAGCGGACACAGGAACAGACACTGAAACCAGCGAGCCCGTCACCGAGACGACGCCTGAGGAAACCGCTCCTGCAAACACAGCACTGCTGAGCTGGACCGCGCCGCTGACCCGCGAAAATGGCGAAAGCCTGGCCATGGGCGAAATCGCAGGCTTCGAGGTAGTCTACGGAACCAGCGCTGAAAACCTCGACCAGAGCCTGGCCATTGGTGACGCCTCCGTCGACGAACTGTTGGTAGATGAGCTGACTGAAGGCACCTGGTACTTCGCAATCCGTACCCTGGACACCGATGGTAATCGCAGTCGGCTGTCTGAAGTGGTCTATAAACAGATCTGATTTGGCGGTAAAAGGCAGCGACCCCCACTGGGGGCTTCGCTGCCAGCCTGCTACTATGTGCTGGTCCATTGCTCCATACCAGGTACATCATGGCCGGTTCAGACTACTCCCGCACTCTCCTTGAAGTGATCCCTGACGCCAGAGACGGCCTTACGCGCACTGAAAGAATCATTCTTTACGTCCTGCATGAAACCCAGAAAGAGCTGAAGGGCCGCAATGTCCCGACCGCCATGCTGTATGGCAGGGTGCTGGAATATGTGGACATGAGCGAGGCGGACCTTCATCTCTATCTGGACCGCCTGGGCGTAAAGGGAGACGGGATGTGACCATAGATTTCAGCCCTCTCTATCCCAAGCTGGTCAATCTCATACTCGACACGATCTTCGTGGTGGACGAGTCTGGCCAGATCGTTTTTGTCAGCGAAGCGTGCCAGCGGTTGCTCGGTTACTCGCCTTCGGAAATGATCGGAACGCCACTGCTGAACTACCTTCACCCGGAAGACCAGGAGCGCACGCTGGCTGCTGCGCGCAGGGTAATGAGTGGGCACACCCACACGGACTTCGAAAATCGCTACCTGCACAGGGATGGTCATGCCGTGCATATCCTGTGGTCGGCTCGCTGGTCTGAGGAAGACCGTCTCCGGATTGCGGTGGCTCGGGATGTCACCGCATTGCGACGGGGCGACCAGACCCGCAACGCGCTCTACCGGATCTCCGAAGCAGCCCATGAGGCAGAGACGCTCCGCGGTTTGTGCGACGGTGTCCACTCAATTATTGGTGAGCTTTTCCCCGAGTCCGACCTCTACCTGGGCTTCAATCAGTCGCACTCCGGTCGGCTCAGCTTACCCGACTGGCGCACGAAGACCAGTTGGATCGACTGGCAGGTGGCCCCGGGATCGGCTCTTGAAGACGTCATCCACACCCGAAAATCGTCTATGGCAGTGCGGAATCCGGCGCATCCTGGCTTGGGGATGCACCCTAAAACCGGCTCGGAGGTTGCCAACTGGCTGGGGGTGCCTCTGGTTTTTCACGAGTCCACCATGGGCGTCCTGGTAATTGAGCGTAGTACGGCGGCCGTGTCTTTTGATGAGGCCGACAAGTCGCTTCTGGAGTTCGTGGCAACCCAGGTTGCGACGGTTGTGGAGCGAAAGCGTTCGGAAGAAAACCTCCGATTCCTGGCGCATCACGACGGGCTTACCGGGTTAACCAATCGTTCCCTGTTCTACGATCGCCTGGAGACCGCGTTGCGATCAGCCAGCCGGAATGAGGGGCGGCTGGCGCTGCTGTACCTCGATGTGAATGACTTCAAGCAGATTAACGATACGCTGGGTCATGAAGCCGGCGATGAACTGTTGATCGAGATGGCCCAGAGGCTCAGGGACTGCACCCGTGGGACAGATACCGTTGCGCGGATGGGCGGTGATGAGTTTACTGTTCTGCTCACCGATGTTCATGGGCGTGAGTCAGTTGCGAATGCCATAGCCAAGATTCGCGAAATTTTGAGCTTGCCGGTTGCCATCGGTGGCAAAACGGTTCGCGTTTGCTGCAGTATCGGTTCGGCCGTGTATCCGGAGGATGGTGAAACCGCCCGGCTGTTGTTCAGCAAGGCCGACGCGGCCATGTACGCGAGCAAGCGTGCACAGTAGCGCTGGCTACAATTATGTTGCGGTAAGGGTCGATAACAGCAGCTTACCGTCCTGAAATTACCGTTTGATGCCTGGTCGCTGCTCAACCCCAATTTGCTCAAAGTCGGTTAGCTGGTGCGGCAGGTTAGTCAGTTGTCATACCAAAACCTGCTGCTTGCGCCACCGCACCGGTGGCATGCCCGTCCAGCGTCGGAAAGCCCTGTAAAACGTACTTACCTCGGCAAACCCCAGCGCTTCGGCGATTTCAGGTAGGGAAGCGCTGGAGTCGGCGACCGCCTGCAGGGCTTTTTCACGGCGTACGTCGTCAACCAGCCCATCAAAGGTCTGGCCCCGTTCCCGGAGCCGCCGGGCCAGGCTGCGTTCGCTGATGCCCAGGGCTTCGGCTGCGTCTGCCCGGCGGGGCAGAACCGGTCCGATGCGAGCGGTGAGCCATCTGCGTATTTCCGGCACTGAGGCACTGTTGATGGAGAGGGCGGCGAGGCGGGCATTGGTGTAGCGTTCGTGCACCTGGGCAAGCTGGGGGTCCGCCTGGGGCAGGGGCTGGTCCAGAACGGCATTGTCGATCTGAACACCGCTGAACGCCTGCTCGAACTCCACCGGGCAATTGAATACAGTCTGGTAACCGGCCAACGGCCCTAACCGGGGCTGGCTGAACTGCACCCGGGATGGTTGCACCCGGGTGCCGGTAACCCAGCTTCCGAACCCCACCACTGAGGCCAGCACCGCTTCTATCTGGTGCGGGCTGAAGGCCAGCTGCCCTTGTCTGGGGTGGTAGACCAGCCAGGTGGCTGTGTTGCCGGCAACAATCTGGAAACGCCCACCATCGGAGATCAGCCGCTGGAAACGCTGCACCATCACGATGGCCTCCCGCAGGGTGGCCGCAGATTGCAGCGCAAACCCCACGCCACTGATGCTCATCGGGGAGAACTCCGCTCCCACCTTCAAACCAAAGCCCGGGTCGCCGGTGCAGCGTTCGGCGGCGTGCCAGAGCCGGGTAATATCGTCGATCGGCCAGCGTTCCAGCTCGCAGGCGGCTTCCGGAATGCCGGCTTCTGCCAGCAGTTGGTTGGCGTTTAAAGACAGCCTCTCGGCAGCACCGATTACGGTGTTAACCCAGCCAATGGAAACCGTGGCCTCTAACGTCAATTTTGTTGGCCTCTGAAGTCAATTTTAAAGCCATGGTACCGGTATATCTTTAAACCTGACAACTCATTGCAATCGGGTCGGATGCGATATGGCCAAGGTGATTTCCTCAGACATTCTGGTGGTCGGCGGCGGGCTGGCCGGTATTGTCGCCGCTCTGGAAGGCTTGCGCGCCGGCAAGTCCGTAACCCTGGCAGACCGGGACACGGAAGAACGGATGGGTGGCCTGGCGCTGTGGGCCTTTGGCGGCATGATGTTGGTGGGTACGCCACTGCAGAAACGCATGAAGATTGCCGACACACCGGAGATTGCCCTGGAAGACTGGCTCAGCTTTGGCGAGCTGGCCCCCGACGATGAATTGCCCCTGCAATGGGCCCGTTACTACGTGGAGCATTCGCGCTCCGAGGTCTACGACTGGCTCAGCAACGAAGGCATCAAGTTCCTGCCCGCCGTGAACTGGGTTGAGCGCGGCCGTTTCGGCGATGGAAATCGTTTGCCCCGGTACCATGTGGTGTGGGGCACCGCCCGGGAACTGGTCCGCTGCCTGATGACGGCGCTGCACCGGGAGAACACCAGTGGCAAGCTCACGCTGCTGCACCAGCATCGCATTACCGAACTGGACCACGAAGCGGGAAAGGTCAGCGGCGCCCTGGCCATCAACGAGGCCACGGGTGAGGAAGTCCGCTTCGCGGCGTCGGCCGTGGTTCTGGCCACTGGTGGCATTAACGGCAGCCACAAGGAATGCCGCGCGAACTGGCCGGTGGATCGCCCACAGCCCACCCGCATGTTGAACGGTGCCCACCCCTATGCCGATGGCCGCATGCATCACTGGGTGGCCGACACCCTCGGAGGCCGGATTACCCACGCCGGCGAAATGTGGAATTACGCGGCCGGCTTCCCACATCCGTACCCCCACTTTCCCGGCCACGGCCTGTCCACCATACCCTGCAAATCCGCCCTGTGGCTGAACCATCGGGGTGAGCGTATTGGCCCGGAACCCCTGGTTACCGGCTTCGATACCCACTGGCTGTGCCAGCGCGTGGCCGAACAGGAAAAGCCCTGGACCTGGCACCTGCTCAACTGGCGCATCGCCGCCAAGGAATTTGCCATCTCGGGGGCCGAGCATAATGCCCGCATCCGGGATAAACAGTTCCCCCAGTTTGTGAAAGAGCTGTTGCTGGGCAACCACGCCCTGATTCGGCAGATGCAGCATGAAAGCCGGGATTTCCTGGTGGCGGACAGCCTGACGGATCTGGCCGGCAAGATGAACGCGCTGACCTGTTCCAACGACATCAACCCGGCAACACTCAAGGCCACCGCGGATGCCTTTGATGCCAACTTCATGGCAGGCACCAGCCTCCACGACGACTCTCAGATCCGGATGATCCAGCATGCCCGGGAATGGAAGCCGGACCGCCTGCGCACCTGCAATCCGGCCCCGCTGCAGAAATCCGGTGCTGGCCCTTTTATCGCCATTCGCATGCAACTGATTACCCGAAAAAGTCTGGGTGGCCTGCAAACCGACCTGCAGAGCCGTGTCCTGGGCGCCCACGGGCAGCCGGTTGAAGGCCTCTATTGTGTCGGCGAGGCGGCAGGCTTTGGTGGCGGCGGCGCGAACGGCAAACGTTCCCTGGAAGGCACCTTCCTGCCCGGCTGCATCATGACAGCCCGGGCGGCGGTGCGCGCCATCGTGGCCGGAGGCTGAATCCTGTGGGCAAAACACATAACCAAAACCCCGAACCCGGAAAGCTTGGAGAACAACAATGACAAACGGCGCTCAAGCCCTGATGAAAACCCTGGTGGATGCCGGCGTTGAGGTCTGCTTCAGCAACCCCGGCACCAGCGAGATGCATTTTGTAGCCGCCCTGGATGACGAGCCCAAAATGCGGGCGGTGCTTGCCCTGTTCGAAGGGGTCGCCACCGGCGCCGCCGACGGCTATGCCCGCATGGCCGACAAACCTGCCGCCACGCTGTTGCACCTGGGCTGCGGGCTGGGCAACGGCCTGGCCAACCTGCACAACGCCCGCAAGGGCAAGGTGCCGGTGCTGAACATTGTGGGCGACCACGCCACCTACCACGTGAAATACGATGCCCAGTTGCAGTCGGATATCGAGACCGTAGCCCGCAACGTGTCCCCGGGTTTTGTGCGCACCGCCAAGAGCACGGAAACCCTCTGCCAGGATGCCGCCGAAGCCATCGCGGCTGCCCGCACAGCGCCCGGGCAGGTAGCCACATTGATACTGCCGGCCGATGTGTCCTGGGGCGAGGGCGGTGTGCCCAGCTCGCCCATGGCACCGCCGACACCGGAGCCGGCAGACGATGCCACGGTAGAGGCCATTGCCAAGGCCATCCGCTCCGGCAAGAAAACCGCCCTGTTGATGGGCGGCCACTCCCTGCGAGAGCCCAGCATGCTGGCGGCCGCCAAACTGGCCGCCCACAGCGGCGTCACCCTGCTGGCGGAAACCTTCCCCACCCGCATGGAGCGGGGTGCCGGCCTGCCTTACATCGAACGAATCGCCTACCTGGCGGAGCTCGCCACGGTGCAGCTGACCGATATAGAGCAACTGATTCTGGTGGATTCGAAGGCGCCGGTTTCCTTCTTCGCCTATCCCGGCAAGAAGAGCTACCTGGTGCCGGATACCTGCCAGGTACACACCCTGGCGGCCCCGGACCAGGATATTCTGGCCAGCCTCAACAAACTCAATGACGCCTTTGGTGCCAGCCAGGCGCAGCCGAAGCTCCAGCCCGAGAAGCGACCGGGCCGGCCACGGGGCAAGCTGACTGCCGAGAAAGTCTGCAAAGCGGTGGGCGAACTAATGCCCGAGAACGCCATCATCGTCGATGAGGGCATCACCTCCAGCCTGATGCTCTCAGTGATGACCGCCGGCGGGCCCCGCCACGACATGATCACCCTCACCGGTGGCGCCATCGGCCAGGGCCTGCCCAATGCCGTGGGTGCCGCCGTGGCCTGTCCGGACCGGCCGGTTATCGCCCTGATCGGCGATGGCACCGCCATGTACACCATCCAGGCTCTGTGGACCATGGCGCGGGAGCAACTGAACGTCACCTCCATTATTTTCAACAACGCCTCCTACTCCGTGCTCAATATCGAACTGGAGCGGGTCGGTGCCGAAGAAGCCGGAGAGAAAGCCAAATCCCAGCTGGACCTGCGGGGCCCGGTGATCAACTTCGCGGAAATGGCCAACGGCATGGGCGTTCACGGCGTGCGGGTGCACACCGCTGAGGAAATGGCAAAAGCCCTGGAATACGCCCAGAGAATGCCGGGCCCCCATCTCATTGAAGCCGTGATCCCGGAATCCTTGAGCGGGGTAAAACGCCGGATACTGCCGTGGATGCTGCGCTCACTGCCCAGTCTGCCCCTGTCGGTGTCCAAGGCACTGAAACGCAAGCTGGCGCCCTGAGGCGGGAAGGAAGGGTTAGCCTGTCCGATTGGTGGGGCTGACCCTGTATGCCAGTGCCTCGGCAATATACCGATAACCCTTCTGGCCGGGGTGATAGCCATCCCTGGCCAGAAGCTCAGGATCGGTGACCACCGGGTAGTTCACGTAACGGAAGTCTTCAGGAAACTGGCGCGCCAGACGGATATAGAGGTTATCCAGCTGCCGGGCCCGCCACCCCATCACGTGCCGGAGCGGCGAAGGCAGTGCCGTGAACAGATGCATCGGCGGCACGCTCAGAAGCAGAATAGGCCCTGAATATCTCGGCGCCAGCAACCGACGCAAAGCCCGCAACTGCCGGCGGAAACGAAAGCGGGGCGTGAAGCCCGTGGTGTCGTTCACTCCCATGCTCAACAGCACCACATCTGCCTCTGGCAACTCGGCGGTTTCCAGCTTGTGAATCAACGCCCCAAGCCGAATGCCGTTGACCCCGAAGGTGTGCCAGGCAATGGTCTGGCCCGTGCGCTCGTGAATCTCCCTTGCCAATTGGCTGGCCAGGCCCTGATCATGGGTTTCAACACCCACGCCGGCCGCCGTGGATTCGCCAATCACCAGGACTCGCCTCGCGGGTTCGCCTTCACCATATTGGCCGCACGGAGCGCCCACGGCCTCCGGCAGCCTGGGCGTTTTTCGGCGCGCCTGCTTGCCCTGGTAGAGCAGTACCGGAAAGAGCAGGGCAGTAGTCAGCCAGAAAGGGAGATGCATGGGGGCTCCGGTTTTATAGCCTGGTTAATGAGCGACTGACTTGGAAAACAGATTGATCACTGCAACACCGGTGATGATCAGGACCATACCAATCACAGTGGCGGCATCCAGAGCCTGCCCGTAAATCAGCCAGCCGATAAGTGCCACCAGCACAACGCCCATTCCCGCCCAGATGGCATAAGCCACGCCCACGGGAATTTCCTTCAGGGTCAGCGAGAGGAAGTAAAAGGCAATTGTATAGCCGGCAATCACCAGCAGGCTGGGCCACAATCTCGTAAACCCTTCACTGGCTTTCAGGCCGGTGGTGGCAATCACTTCCGCTACGATGGCAACGCCCAGAAAAATCCAGCTCTTCACAACTTACAGCCCTCATTGGTGAACAACCGCCCGGCAAGATCGAACGGCACTCTGTGGCTGCGGAGTCTATCAAAAACCAGGCCGATAACGCGCGGGCTTATCTCGGCCAGAGCGGTGGCCATTGGCCGTGGAGCTTGTTGTACTGCTCGATCGGTTCGCTGCGGTAGCCGCCGGCATAGCGCTCTTTCACGCTGGGATGCACCCATGTGCGGTTGGTCTCGGGCGGGGGTATCTCGCGCACCAGCTTGCCCAGCAGCTTGTATTTGCCCTTGTATTCATTGTGCTGATCGGCGTCGGCGTGGGTTTCGGCGGGCAGGGAATCGTTGAACACCAGGGCGTGTTTTTGCGCTTCTTCTTTCAACCACAGCAGGGGGATATCCGCCAGTGTGCGACCCTGCTTGTCTGGCTCGTAACCTCCGCCGACGTCCGAGTGCACCCCGGCAAACCACACCTGAGCCAGATCGGTGCCGTCTCGGGGCTCCCAGAGCGTGGGTTCGAAATCCTCCCGATGCTCGTCCAGCGAGAGGGCGTGGCGGGCGACGCGAATGTTGCTGCCGATCTTGCAATCGTAGAACAGGTCCCGATCCTTGATCAGGCCGAAAAAAGTAAACGGCAGGCCCAGGGCGCCCACGGTATCCCACACCCCGACAAACCGGATGGGCGTGCGCTGCTCCAGCGAATACTTCGCCTTCCAGGCCATGGAGTGGTCGCCGTTGGCCTTGTGTTTCTTGGTTTTGTAGAGCTTGAAGGCCTCCTCGATCCGGCTGCCGTGTTCTTTTCGCAGAATGCTGCAATTATTGATCATCCCGCAGAGGCTGCGGGCCGTGTAGGCACCGCGGCTGAACCCGAACAGGAAAATCTCGTCGCCGGGCTCGTAGTTGTGCACCAGAAACCGGTAGCCGTCCATCACGTTCTTCTCCAGCCCGTACCCGGTGGCGCCGGCTCGAAGTGAATCGTGGTAGGAGCCAATGCCCCAGTCATAGAACACCACCTGTTCCACCCCGTTACCGTCGGTAGGCCGGATGGCACGGGCAAATTTCAGAACGTTGGTAGGAAAGTCCTCACCCAGGATTTCCTCCGGGCGGTTCCAGGTGCCATCAAAGCAGACAGCAATGCGTTTCATGGGAGTGACCTCCTGTCAGTGTGTTTCCCTGTGCTCCGCTTATCGAGTGGGGAGCAACCCTGTCCACCGCCCGGTGCATGGGGACGACCGGTACATCCTGTTGGGTGGGGTGTAGATGAGTATCTCAGGTATGTGGGTGCGAGGGTAGTGCAGGGGGGCGCCAGATATTGGAGTTATACGAACGCGTTCGCAAAACTCCAAAAATCACGTGAGAAATGACGGTAACTATCTGATAGGGTTGAGAAGTTAGAAATGGAATGGCGGAGTTATACGCCCATGGCAGGAGCAGGAGTGGCTCAGGATAGGGCGTATAACTCCGGCGGTAGCCGTGGTGATTAGTGCTCAAGATATTGTTTTTACAGAAGAAGTTTGTTTTTTCTTGAGCGTGTTTGAGTGGAGTTTTGCGAACGGGTGATATGCGAACGCGTTCGTATAATTAGCTGTTAAAGCGGTGGGTGAGGTGCAAAGTTTTCTTGCCGAATCACCGTAGGTTAGAGTAAATAACTGTATAGATAAACAGCATTATTTTCAATCTGGAATCGAGTGCAAGAAAACAAATAATGCGGATCGCCGTTGAGCGCTCTCCTTGCTACCCTCAAGAACCAGAGCAGACGCATAAGTCGCGGCTTGATGCGTCTGCTCTGGTTCTTGAGGGAAAGCCGATCAATCCTCGATCGTGGTCGCCTTTGTTGAGTGCCTTCTCGTCTTGGTTGCCCGCGCTGACGATTGGCCTGAGAGCTTCCCAGGGGTGTCTTCAGGGTATGGAGTGGCCTGTGACTAAGAGCAATATGACAGTCTTTCTGGACGTTCCGTTTAACAACACGTTGCACGCGACCTGCGCTTCGCTCCGGCACGTGAACATATTTCGTTAAATGTAAATAATGATGAGTATTTTCAAATTTGAGCCAAGATGGAAAGAAGAATTGGTCGTTACCGGGCCCGGTGGTGCATTTGTTCTTGAGCTCCCGATGGGGGTGCTCTCTGCTTATCTTCCCACGCAATCAGTGTGGGAGCGGAAAGCTCCAACTTGGGCAAAGGATCTGTGGCCTCAGCTAAAGCAGGAGCTAGAAGCTTGGTGTGTCAAAAATAAAGCTCAATTCATCGTTGATGAAACTGCCAGTGTGTACTGATGCACACTATGCTGGCCACACGTAAAAAAATGTTGGTCGCGGCGTCGGTTTTAAAATTTCGGCTTCGCCTTCATTTCAATACCGCAGGTCCTATTTTGTTGGTTCTTTGCATCCTGAACTCTAAGTAATCGTGACAGCGGAATTTGATAATGTCTTTGAAGTCGTCAATTAGGAAAAAAGGCGTCATACAGATAGTTGCGGGTGTCATCGGATACGGTCTGGTTTTTCATTTCGTCCTTCATGAGGGGCTAAACCCTGCCTCGACCAGTTGGAGGGCGGTTGGCCAGATGACTGTGGTTGCTTTGCCTGGGGTTTTAGCCTTGGTAGGAGTTTTACATCTGGTGACTGGCAAGCAGTTCTTTGAATTTGAGACTTATTGGATGAGCCTGAGAGGCTGGCATAGAGGCGTTTTAGGGTTCGGTGTGGTTCTAATTTCGCTTTCAGCAGTTGTCAGCCTCCTCATCGCCGCTGCATACATTGGTGTTATTTAACAAGGCGCTGTAGTACGCGGCCGTTGGCCGCCGGACGCCCTTTACATGGCGGCTTCGCCTCCATTACAAGGGCGCCGCTAAGCTTCGCGTTAAAGCGGTGGGTGAGGTGCAAAGTTTTCTTGCCGAATCACCGTAGGTTAGAGTAAATAACTGTATAGATAAACAGCATTATTTTCAATCTGGAATCGAGTGCAAGAAAACAAATAATGCGGATCGCCGTTGAGCGCTCTCCTTGCTACCCTCAAGAACCAGAGCAGACGCATAAGTCGCGGCTTGATGCGTCTGCTCTGGTTCTTGAGGGAAAGCCGATCAATCCTCGATCGTGGTCGCCTTTGTTGAGTGCCTTCTCGTCTTGGTTGCCCGCGCTGACGATTGGCCTGAGAGCTTCCCAGGGGTGTCTTCAGGGTATGGAGTGGCCTGTGACTAAGAGCAATATGACAGTCTTTCTGGACGTTCCGTTTAACAACACGTTGCACGCGACCTGCGCTTCGCTCCGGCACGTGAACATATTTCGTTAAAGCGGTGGGTGAGGTGCAAAGTTTTCTTGCCGAATCACCGTGGGTTAGAGTAAATAACTGTATAGATAAACAGCATTATTTTCAATCTGGAATCGAGTGCAAGAAAACAAATAATGCGGATCGCCGTTGAGCGCTCTCCTTGCTACCCTCAAGAACCAGAGCAGACGCATAAGTCGCGGCTTGATGCGTCTGCTCTGGTTCTTGAGGGAAAGCCGATCAATCCTCGATCGTGGTCGCCTTTGTTGAGTGCCTTCTCGTCTTGGTTGCCCGCGCTGACGATTGGCCTGAGAGCTTCCCAGGGGTGTCTTCAGGGTATGGAGTGGCCTGTGACTAAGAGCAATATGACAGTCTTTCTGGACGTTCCGTTTAACAACACGTTGCACGCGACCTGCGCTTCGCTCCGGCACGTGAACATATTTCGTTAGGTCATCGTATGAAGAAGCTGTTTTTTTGGTTGTTCATTCTTTTCTTCGTGTTTGCGCAGTCCTACTTTATCTATGCGCTAAACCAACCGGAGGCTGCCAAGTCATTTACGCAACTCTGGTATAGCTTTGGCGTAGAGCAAACGGCCTATTCGCAGTTCGTTTTCCGTACGATTCAGTGGTGGGTGGTATTGCCTGTTTTATGTCTAGGCTTGGCCTTTTCAGCACTGTTCCGCGCAACCAAATGGTTGCCATTGGCCGCAATTTCCGTGAGCTTCGCGGGTACAGTGGCTCTTTATTGGTCTGCGTATGCACCAGCATTGCTCGTACATGTTTAGACCTAACAAGGCCATTAAGGTTGTTCCGGGCCGATGGCCGTCCACCGGATGCCCTTGTCAGGGCACCGCTTAGCTTGGCGTTAGCCAGAACCGAGGTGAAGGTTTTTGAAAGTCGCTCTAGCAATGATCATATCCGCAATTGCCTTGGTTGCGTTTCTATCGTATCTGACCGACCGGGTTACGGACGATGAAAGGTTTGCTCACTTTGAAGAAGCATGTCGCGACGCTAAGGAACAAGTCTTTTCGCAGGTCAGTTCTAACAGCATTGCTTTAGAGTATTACCCCGTTTCGGGTGTAATCGAGCAAGATTACTATCCAACAAAATTGGCTTCTAAGCTCTTGAGCGAGCCGGAAAGGTTTCAAACCGTACAACTTTTATTTAGCAGCGATGATTTGAGTTCCTCAAGACCACGGAATAATTTATTTTGCGAAGGAAGCTTTATTATCTCTGCAACCAAAAAAGATCAGCTTAAGCTGGGGCTGTGCGGCATGGTTGGAGGAAAAGAACATTATCGGCAACGCCAAAGCAAAACCGATGTGTCTGATGTCGTTATTCGATACCGGTATGGACCTCGAAATAAATACGACGTGAGGAAATTTATTTTCCTTATCGAAGACTATAAAAACGGTGAGCTTTTGGCGCTACAGAGCAGTTTCCAACTTTTGATGGGCCAAATGGCAGAGAAAGAAAATCGGGTTTGGCTTGGCTGGGGCGCTGCAGAAGGAGCTCGCAATTGTCAGCTCAGCCCTCCGAAAGATTTTGTGCTGTCTGTTGTGGCACCCAATGGCTAACAAGGCCAGGTACGGCGACGCCTTTTTCGTTGCGGCTGCGCCTCCACTACAAAGCCGCGCATGCTGGCGGCGTTATGTTTGAGAAATTATGCGGGCTCTGAGTGTTGATAAAATTTTTGAGAAAGGGATGCGAGACGAAGCCAGTCTCTCCGAGCACGAGTGGCCAGTCTTCGCAGTTGCTTACCTCGAGTCTGTAGCCGACATGCAAGGTTGGGATCACTTTTTCACATACAGTATGGAATGGTGCCCACTGGTAGTGAGGCTTCTGAAGCTTTCAGGTGACCTTCAATCGCTGAGAATCATCGAGGATTATCGAAAGCATTTCGAAAAACTGGGTATAGGTTTTGAAGCTAACGAAATAGATCAGTTTCTAGCCGGAGCTTCTGATAGGTATTTCGACGAATGTCCGGATTGGCGTGAAGAATTTACGCAAGTAGCGGATACGCGCTGGGAATTGATTGCTCAGCATTGTCGAAGCGTTGGCGTGAACCTACAAACATAACCAGGCGCGTAAGCCGGACGGCTTTCAGCCGCCGCTTCGCTCAGCGTTAAAGGTAGGTCAGTAGTCATGGCACGGAGGCAATTTCTGGATGGAGCGATAAAGGTGACTGATCTTTCGGAAGTTACTGCTCTGCGCATAACTCCAGTCACAGCGGGAACATCGGGCAGAGCTTTCAGAGTCATTGCGCTACCAGGGAAGGAAATTGTCTATTGGTCATTTTCCCGTGCTAAAGCAAACCGTTTCGCCACAAAGCAATCGGAAGAACTGCAAGTACCAGTTGATTTTGAGCCTAGCCTTTATGGGCAGTCACTGAAGTTTGGGTACAGTTACGAGCCTATCGAGTACGTGGCAGGCGGAGTAGGGTTAATAGGGATGGCTGCGTTTTTACAGCTAGGTATGGATGGGTCGAGTGCACTGGCCGCGTTTGTCGGGGGGCTTGGTCTATTCCAGTGGATACAAGCCTACAAGGCGAGAGCTGCGTTCAAAAACCTTTAACAAGTTATTCCAGTTCGTTACGGCCCTGACGGGCCTCCACCGGACGGCCTTTTCTCCGCGTCGCTACGCAAAGGCCGCCGCTGAATATTGGCGTTAATCATTGGAATAGCATCGGAGATAGTTTTGGGACAGGGAAAAGTCGAAACAGAAGCTGAACTTGACCAAAGGCGTCCTGGGGAAATCGCCTTTGGTGCGATTTGGCTGGCGTTTATTGCTGGCGACATTGCACTTACTACCATAACTGAAAGCTCACCTTCACCTTTGTATTGGACTCTGTTGGCCTACAGTGTTTGGGGCTTGTTTACTGTTTTTGGGGTCCTTCATCTTAAAGCCTGGGCTCACTGGTCATTCCTGATCATCGTAACGCTATATTTTTTCCACGGTCTATCAGAGGCCATTCTGTTCTTCATGGGAATGGTGCCCGATGGTTACTTTGATTATTTTCACTTCCTCCCGATTGTAATCTCTACCACTTGGATTTTGCTCTTCTGTCAAAAACCGGTTCGTTTGTTATTCGGGGTACGGTGGTAAATTGTGATTAACAAGGCGCATCAGTACGTGGCCTACGGCCACCGGACGGCTTTCAGCCGCCGCTGTGCTTGGCGTTAAAGGCCTTGCTCCGGTGTTCTTTGGTCTGGTGTCTGGCCGCAGCTTCGGGGGTTGCCGGTAAGCAGAAAACAGCCCTCAGTCTGGCAACGGTTCTGGCCGGTAATTTTGTGTTCAGGTCGCGGGGCAATCCGGCGCATTCGCTGGGGAAATCCTCTCATTCGGTGTTCTGGTTCCTGGCGCAATCCGTCAAGTTGTTACAAGGTATCGGGAGCAGGCATTCAGACTTGGGTGCCAATACAAAACAACGGGTAACCGGCCCTTAACCAGTCGGTCAACCGGACACCAAAAGCGTACCGCTTTTGGTTCCCTCCGCTGCGCTCCGGCGCCGGTTACCTCAGCGTTATGCATTATTATTTAGGTTTGACAGGACGATATGACTAGAGAGGACTTCACTGAAGTTGGGCACACCGGGGGAAAAGTCACTTTTACTATCATTTGTGACTCAGAGGGCCAGGTAAAGTACCAAATCGGCTACTCGCATTCGTCACCGCGCCCCGCAAGTCTTGTTGGCGTCTATGCCCATCCTGATGGTTTTGCATGTGGCAATATAGATATGGGAGGTATCGGTACTCCTTGGAATGCACCCCCATTCCCGAATTGTATTGCTGTGATGATGGCATCAGATTCGCAAGGTAGATTTGGTCATGAATGCCCACGCTGCAGCAAACATTTTCGCTCTGATAATATCCCTGCGAAATTTCTATTAACTTGTCCGTATTGCGGCGTTCGTGCAGAGTCGTATCATTTCCTTACACCTCCTCAAAAGGTATACATATCGCACTATGTCGAGTCATTGTATAAAGCCATATACGAAGCAGAAGTAGACACTACCAGGGAAGTAGTGATTGATATGGATGTCTTAGCAGACTCCGTAACGGGTGAACCAAGGCCCGATTTTTACTACACATCTACAGCCCAGCAAACAGAATTCAAATGCTCCGCTTGCCATAGTTATAACGATATTCGTGGGAAATACGGATACTGTTCTTCATGTGGGTGGAGAAATTCGGCTGAACAGCAACGTGTTGCGCTTGAACAAATCAGATCCAAATTAAAGAGTGGTGATATATCTGCTTCTGTCGCGGTTAAGCAGGCAGTTTCAGAATTTGATGCAGCAGCACGAGACTATGTAAATCAGCTAATTTCTCTCGTACCGATGAAAGAATCGAGAGTGAACCAATTAGAAAAACTTTTGTTTCACAATATTGATAATTTTGAAGAGTTACTGAACAAGTTTTTTGATATCAGTCTACTTAAAGGCATGGCAGCGGATCGCAGCTTCGTGAACAAGATGTTTTGCCGTCGTCACGTCTATGAACATGATGGGGGAGTTGCAACCACACGATACGTTGAAAAAAGCGGAGACAATGACATTGAGGAAGGTGATCTCATCCGCGAAACAGTGAACAACGCTCATAAACTTATAGGATGCCTCAATCGTATGATTGCAACTTTCGAAACCGACTTTCAGGAAATGTTTCCTCCTGAGGAATTCTGCATTGAAATTGAGAAAGAGCGTAGAGAGAGAATTGGAAAGAGAAACGCATAACAAGACGCTGTTGCCGGACAATTTTTTCACCGCTTCGCGGTTCCAAAATCGCCGCAAAGCTCTGCGTTACTTGTATGAACTATCGCTGCGATTCTGATTTTTCCAAGGACACAATTCTCGCGAGAGCTGCAAGTTTCGTCGATTATGAAACTTGGTACTCGCGACCTAAAGAAATTGATGGTCGCGTAGAGGGATCTCGAATCCAGTTGATTCGGAGGGCGGGTCCCTTCCATTTCCCTGGGAGAGGGCGATTCGATGGTTTTGTTCAGGAAATCGACGGTAAAGCCTGCATCGTTGGGAAATTCAGCGATCTAAGTTTGGCCACTGGCGTTGGAATAGCTTTTGGCGCTCTGGGCGTTGCAATAATGTTTGTTCAGGGCTTCTCGTTATTTGGCTTTGTTACCTGTGGCCTACTAACTTTTGGTGGTTACGCGCTCGTGAAAAGCGATCACTCCTGTATTAGAAGGGCTTTGGAGGAAATCGCTGGCAACAAGTAACAAGTCAATTAAGTTCGTTCCGGCCTGTGGCCTCCACCGGACGCCCTAGTCGGGCGCCGCTTATTTTCAGCGTTAGCGAGAAAAGTACATATGCGATTGCTATACATTTACCCCATCAGTTTTCTTCTTTTCGTTTTCCCTATAGCGCTCTTCGCGTCAGAGAGCTTGGACGAGCGTTTGTTCTCTGAACTGCAACTAATCAATCAGTCCATGAGCAAGATGGCTTCGGAAAACGAGGCATTTATCGAAGAGCTGGACAAGGAGCGTTGCTCTAAAGCAGCGTCGAAGGGGAAGGGGACATCCTGCGAGGAGAAATCATTGCGGCATTTGGCTGCTTTGGACGAGAGCAATCGAAAATCAGAAGTGTACGTGAAACAAATGGTTGAAGGGTGGGCCAAGGTCTACGGAATGTTGCGCGTGGCACACATGCAATGTGGCCTAAACAACATCAATTTTGAGGCGGTGCCGGCTTCTCTGAGAGCGCAATCCAGATTAGTCGAACTAGATCCGGACGACGTTCTTTTGGAGTACATTGAGGCATCTGAAGGCGCATTGAAAGGGGATCTTAATGAACTTGATTGTGATGCGATCAAGTCGTTTACTGCCACTGTTCAACAGATAGTTATCGCGGCACGTCGGGCACAGGAAAGAATTCGCTAACAAGTGCAGGCACGGCGACGCCCATTACATTGCGCCTTTGGCTCCATTTCATGGGCGCGCATGCTGCAAGCGTTATGTTTCACAGGGAGAGGCGATGTTTAAAACCATTATCCTTATTGGGTTTCTCTCATTCAGTGTCGCCGCCAACGTCCAGGCGGATGACAGTGCCCGGATTGATAGACTGGAAAAAGAAGTCCAAGAGCTAAAGCTCCGGTTATCGAAGCTGGAATCTTTACTTGGTGATTTGGGCCAAGGCCAGCAAGTCGTAACGAATGGAGAGGGATGGAAATCCATTGCAAACTGGAGAAAGCTCGTGACGGCAATGAACTACGATGATGTTGAAAGAGTTCTTGGCAAGCCCGAGCGAGTCGATGGCGGTAACCTGGCTTTTTGGTATTACCCAAATGGTGGAAAAGTTATCTTCATGCGTGGAAAAGTCGATTCATGGCGGGAACCACGACAATAACACATAACAATGCCATTAAGTCTGTTCCGGGCCGATGGCCCTCCACCGGACGCCCTTGTCAGGGCGCCTCTTATGGCTGGCGTTATACGGAATCATGAATATTCGACTTAGAAGTTTTGCGATGGCTTTCGGTTTAGCTCCGGTAGTAATCGTTCCGCAGCTTATAGTGATTGAGCTCTGCGAGCACTTTCAGGTCGTTTGGCCCATGTTCGTCCTGGGCCCTATGGCGGTTTTGGTTTTTGGTCTAGGTTGGGTGCACTACGTCACTGGCATGAAGTGCAAAGCATGTGATGGGCATTACGGGGTTTCTTTCAGCTTTATCAGAGTATTGTCGATCCCGGAAAGATGCATGAAGTGCGGTACGCCTGCCGACACCGCATAACAATGCACTGTTGCCGGACAATTTTTCCACCGCTTCGCGGTTCCAAAATTGCCGCAAAGTTTCAGCGTTAACCCATCAAAGAGGTCGAGATTGGATATTCAAATCAGCAACGAAAGCACTGATGACGCAGTGCTAATACATGAAGTTACTGCGAAGGCATTCTTAAATGCTCCCCATGCAGATCACACAGAGCAATTCATTGTTGCCGCTCTACGCCGTCATGGGGCATTAACGATCTCTCAGATTGCAAAAGTAGGCGGAGAGATTATTGGTCATGTTGCAATTTCGCCCGTCACTTTATCAAACGGTGCAACCGGTTGGTTTGGGCTTGGGCCAATATCCGTTCTTCCCGAGTATCAGAGGCGCGGTGTTGGCTCTAAACTAATGAAAAGCTCTCTAGCCGCTCTGGAGGCAATGGGTGCTTCTGGCTGTGTATTGCTTGGTGACCCTGACTATTATGGGCGTTTCGGATTCAAAGCTGTAGATGGTTTGGTTTATCCCGGAGTGCCTGCTGAGTATTTTCAGGCGCTTTCGTTTTCCGGCGAGTTCCCACAAGGGGAAGTTTCTTACCACGAGGCATTTTCTGCCCAGGGTTAACAAGGCCAAGCACAGCGACAGCTTTTTCGTTGCGGCTTCGCCTCCACTGCAAAGCTGCGCGTGTTGGCGGCGTTATGGGGCTCTCGCATGAGAGATGACACTCCGAAAACTTACACTGAAGTACTCGACGCACTTAGTGGTCGCGGAAGGTTGTCATTCGATATCCCCGCTGCACGGAAAAAGCAATTTGCCCTAAACATTAATCGGCAGAAAAAGTCTCTGATCATGGTCAGGCAAAATACCAGTTGGCTTGGTAAAAAATGGGCGCTGATTTACAGCTTCTACGCAGAAATTTCCCTAATGTGGGCCTCCCGAGGGGTCCCCAGTATGGGACATGCCTTTTTGGTTTATCAGACAGCGCACCGTGCAATAGAGACCATTGAAGGTGAAGACATCGAGGATGGAATTGTCAGGGTTACTTTTAATGGCCGCCCATAACAAGGCAATTAAATTTGTTCCGGCCCGCAGGGCCTCCACCGGACGCCCCTTTCGGGCCGCCGTTTATTGCTGGCGTTATCACACAAGGAGGTGCATGAATGAAGCAAACAGGTAGTTGTCTCTGCGGGGGTATTCAATACGAAATCAACGGTCCGCTGACCGATGTTCTGAACTGTCACTGTTCAATGTGCCGGAAGCTTCATGCCTCGGCTTTCAGAACCCGCGCTAAGGTGCAATCCTCGGATTGGCAAACCGTCAAAGGTCAGGAGCTGCTGAAGTTTTACGAATCTTCTCCGGGTGAGCACAAAGGCTTCTGCTCAAACTGTGGCTCCAGCCTCTATACCAAGTTTGATGCAGCCCCCGAGATCTATGGTTTCCCACTCGGAACACTTGATACCGACCCAGAGGTAAAAGCAGGGCGCCATGTATTCGTGGGGAGTAAGGCTCCTTGGTTCGAGATTACAGATGATCTGCCTCAGCATGCAGAGTACGACTGAGGCAGTGATAACAAGCCGCGTAAGGCGGACGTCCCTGACGGGCCGCCGCTTCGCTCCGCGTTATATTTTTAAAAGGTACCCATGAAGCTTCTCTCAGCCATCGATATCTTATCGCCTTTCATGGCATTGGCTGTCTTAATCGGCATGGTTCTGTGTGTGGTGTCGCTTGTGAGGGCCATGGGCGGAAGGCGGAAAATTCCCTACATCTCAGTTTCTTTTTTAGTGGTCCCGCTCACCTTCTTTTTTCTGTCTCGAATAGCCATAGTCAAAGTGTTGGATGATGAGCTTGGCAAAACAGAAACTGGTGTGACCGTATCGCCGCCAATTACCGCTGATCCGAAGCCTGTTCTACAGGAGGCCATATCGAACCTTTATCAATGGAAAGGTCCTTCGGGTACAAACCCAAGTGGCCAGCCATATGCTTTTGAGGTTTGCTCAAAAGGAGATTGCTTCGCCATAAATATTGAGCAGGACTCTGGCGACGCTAGCATGTACTGGGTAAGTTACGAGTCTTTCGTAGGGGGCAGTATTCCACTGGGCTACACGCGGTTGGTCGATGACAAAATATAACCAGTCATTCCAGTTCGTTGCGGCCCTTAAGGGCCTCCACCGGACGGCCTTTTCTCCGCTTCGCTGCGTAAAGGCCGCCGCTGAATATTGGCGTTATGAGTAGCGTATGAAGTTCAATGTTTCAGAAAAGTATTTGCGAAAACGGCGACGAGGCCCTTTCGTTAGTGCTGCATTAATTGCTCTGATCGGCGGTCTTTTATGTTTCGCAAGCGGGGCATCACTAGTTGCGGGAGTATCAATAGTAGCCCTATTAGTAGTTTTCTGTTCAGGTCTTAACTGGCTTGGAGCGAGGCGATTTCTCAATAATGCTAAAGATCACCATCTTGAGATCATTGGCGAAAATCTCGTAAGCCGAGGCAGTGCTTACAAGACGGAGATCGACCTCCGTAAAGTTGATAAGCTCGTGCTGAACAAGAGGCGGTCCCGAGTCGACTCCATTATCTTGAAAGGTTCGGAGCTTCAGGGCACAAGGCTCGAGCATTACGAGAACATGGATTTTTTGGCGGAATTAATCGAGCGGGTCGTTGGTCAGGATAAAGTGAGGGTGCAACGTTGGCTGCACTCATAACAAGGCAATTAAATTCGTTACGGCCTTCGGCCTCCACCGGACGCCCTTGTCAGGGCGCCGTTTATTGCTGGCGTTAAATTTTTTGGAGTAGTTGTTAATGGGTGAAGAGATTATTTCATCTCAGGAGCGGAACGGACTCTTGTTGATCATTGTAAAAGTAGTTGCGGCTTATTGGCTGTTTAATGGTATGCAAGATCTATGGTGGTTGATCAGTAAGAATTATCAAGTGGCTGCTATTGTTGATTTTGAAGTGCCTATCAGTAGTACTTGGTCCAAGTTTGACGCCTATGTGCTGCTGGGGGGGATGATTTATACGGTTGGCGGAATTGGGCTCCTTACAAAGCAGCGATGGGGTAAGATCGCTGGCATTTTAGCCGCTTTAGTTTCATTGAAAGCCTTTCCAATCGGAATGGCATTGGGGTTATTGGTAATGCTCGGATTGAGGAAAAACCAAGCGGCGTACGCTAGTCCGGAATTTAACAAGACACGGAAGGCGGACGCGTGAGACGCGCCGCTTCGTTTTTGCGTTAGGTCATAGTATGAAGAAGCTGTTTTTTTGGTCGTTCATTCTGTTCTTCGTGTTTGCGCAGTCCTACTTTATCTATGCGCTAAACCAACCAGAGGCCGCCAAGTCATTTACGCAACTCTGGTATAGCTTTGGTGTAGAGCAGACTGCTTACTCGGAGTTTGTTTTCCGGACGATTCAGTGGTGGGTGGTATTGCCTATTCTGTGTCTCGGTTTGGCCTTTTCAGCACTGTTTCGCGCATCCAAATGGTTGCCATTCGCCGCAATTTCCATGAGCTTTGCGGGTACAGTCGCTCTTTACTGGTCTGCGTATGCGCCAGCATTGCTTGTTTACGTTTAAGGCCTAACAAGGCCATGAAGGTTGTTCCGGGCCGATGGCCCTCCACCGGACGCCCTAGTCGGGCGCCGCTTATGGCTAGCGTTAAATTTGAGGGAGCCTGTGCAAGACAATAGTTCGGGATTCGTCAGCACGCTGGAGTCACTTGCCCAAGCTTTTGTTGTTGCTTCGGTGCTGTGGATACTCTTTCTGGTCGTGGCTTGGCCCTTCATTCAAGTGTCGAGACTTGTTTTTTACGTAGTTTCCCTTGGAGCTATCAAACCGACGTATCGACAATCTCTGGAGCATCAGGGGATCGTGGGTTTGGCGATTCTGATTTTTGTGCCGCTTCTTTTCTATGTGCACATCGTTTACGGGGCAAGGCTCTATGGCAATCAGTCAGGCTGAATTTAACCAGTCAATTAAGTACGTTCCGGCCTGCGGCCTCCACCGGACGCCCCTGTCGGGCCGCCGCTTATTTCAGCGTTAAGCACTAATAGAGCAGTAATGTGTGATGGAATCAAAGGAAGAAAGACGGCATTTAAATAGCGTTATTCGCAAGATTTACGAGGGGTTGCTTGCGTCTGGAAAGCTGACCGCCGAGGACTTGAAGGATGGAGAGGCACTACGCTCAAAAGTTGTGTCGCTTCTAGAAGGTCTTCCGGAAATTAAAATCTCGATTGATCATCGGGATAAACTGCTTCCAAACGCAGAGAATTTCACTAATGAAGGAAGCTTCGAGCTAGCGCTGATGTTCTACGCGACGTATTACGAGCACACAATTAACCGGATTATCGGTACCACACTCCATAGGTCAGATCTCAGTGCTAATGTTACCAAAGGCATACTGCGTACCGTAAACCTTGAAGGAAAGTTAACATGGGTGCTTGAGGTTTTAGGACTGCCAACATTTAACGCTAATTATTTAAAAACGATCAAGAAGGTTTCTGAAGCTCGTAATGCCTTTATTCACTACAAATGGCAGCCTACACATAGTGATATTAAAAACTCGTCCGGGCATAAGTTGGGAGAGTTAACAGTGGAAGCGTCGAAAGCGGCCAAGTATTTCAAAAAGTTCGAGGCACGCTGCCTTTTCAAAGGAAACAAAGGTAGATTGCACAAAGCTATTAAATCATAAAATGCTTAACAAATTGCTGTTGGCGGACGTTCCTACGCTGGCGCTCCGTCACGCCGCAAAGCCAAGGCGTTAATGGCAAAGGCTTCGGTCCTTTTGGGTGGCTGTGTGCCAGTGGCCTTGGTGCCGGGCTTGGCAACCAGACCCGTTTCATCTGGTGAGCACCAAGGCCGTCGAATCCGCGTCCGATTTGGTTGCTGCAATCGTCAACGGTGTTGGCATTAAGTCAGGTGTTCGCCGCTCCGGGCTGTCCGCCGAAAATTCAGTCAGGATCTGGTACCTTTGGTGTCAGGTTCATCCACCGCAACATTGGCGGTGGTTTCAAACAAACGGTATCGGCGCTAGCCGGTGCAAGGTAACGGAGTAGGCCGTCATGGTCAGTGCCAGGGATCAGGCAGCGACAGTACCTGCCTTTAACCAGTCAATTAAGTTCGTTCCCGGCCTGACGGCCGTCCACCGGACGCCCCTGTCGGGCCGCCGCTTATTTCCGCGTTAAATTCTTGATCGGAGTTGAGAGTGAATCGATATACACGGACGTTTTCCTCAGTTTTCTTGGCATTAGTACTCACCGCCTGTTCATCTTCAGATAGCGAAGAAAATGGGGGTGAATATATTCAGAACTACATCGACGCCCAGCTTGGTTTTGATTACGCCGCCTTGATGGAAACAATCGAAAGCCAACGGCAAGAACTTGTTCGTCAAGCGGCGATCGCCTCACGAGTAAATCGTGAAATGGATATGCTCTTAAGCGATCCCGCCGGTCACTCCAAACTGAAAGAGTACGTTGATGGCCTCTCGAAAGAGGAGAAGTCTGCTCCCACAGAAATGGCGAGAATCGCAAGCCAAATGAAAGGTCCGATGGCCAAAGCGTTCGAAGCTTTTTCTGCGCAAATGGCGGTTATGACGGTGACTGAAGAAATTTGTGGGAAGCCGAGAGCTGCGGAGAAGTGGCAAGATCTTTTCATTCGTGTGACCTCAGAACTAGATGAAAAGTTATCTGAAGCATCACTGGAAAAGGCTGAGAGAAAATATCTTCGGCACCTGGACTCCACAGCGAAGGCTTACGAAAGTGGGACTTATAAACCATCATGTTCTGCACAGTTGGAGAACACGGGGTTTCTGTATTTCTCAGAGCTGGTCCTCAACGAAATTTAACCAAGTGGTCAACGGGACGCCTACTGCGCTGCGCTCCGTAGCCGCCCATTACCACAGGCGTTATGAGTGATTTTCTATGAATGTGACAAGGAAGCCTGTTCATATATTTTTCATTGAGCACTTGCTGTATTCGGTTTATCTGTTCATTTGGCTGGTGTTGGCGGCTTTTGTCATACCAAAATTGTTGGTCCGTTACGCTAGTGTCGTATCGCCAGAGGTCGCAATTTGGGTTTTACCAGCGTTCACGATGATCCCAATAGTTGCAGTTCTATATTTTTGGTTTCCTTATAGTGCGGTTCGGCTTTGGATTGCTGCTGGTAACCACAATGACGGTATCGGGCAGTATGCATGGCGTGTGTATGCTGGTGGTATCTTCTTAGTTTTTGGTTCTCTTGGGGTGATGACGCTGTTTTCTGCCGGCGATTTTTTTGAACTCTTTCAGACACCCCACAAGAGCTAGGTGGTGGGTCACCCCATCATAACAAGGCGCAGCAGTTCGCGGCCGATGGCCGCCGGACGCCCTTTCCGTGGCTCCTTCGTCGCCACTCCAAGGTCGCCGCTGTGCTTCGGCGTTAAAGGTAGACAGGAACTATGGCACGGAAGCAATTCTTGGACGGAACAATGAGAATTGGCGATCTCTCGGAGGTCACTGGCCTGCGTATAGATCAAGTCACAGCAGGAACAGGCAGGGCTTTTCGAGTTATTGCATTACCGGGTGAGGAAATCGTCTATTGGTCATTTTTGCGTGCCAAAGTAAACCGGTTCGCTATCAACCAAGCCGAAGAGTGGAAGATTCCCGTCGATTTTGGCTCAAAGCTTTTTGGAAAGTCATTGAGGTTCAACTACAGCTATGGGCCTCACGAGTACATTCTAGGCGCAGCATTTTGCATGGCGGTTGCCAGCTTTTTACACACAGATATGGACAGCTCGAACTTGCCGGTCGCTTTATTGGTTGGGTTCGGTGTATTTCAATTTTTACAGGCTCATAGGTCGAGAGCTGTCCTCAATAACCTTTAACAAGGCGCAGCAGTTCGCGGCCTGTGGCCGCCGGACGCCCTTTACGTGGCTCCTTCGTCGCCACTCCAAGGTCGCCGCTGTGCTTCGGCGTTAGTGATCGGGGTTTTAAAGGAGCTCTGGATGAGCCGCTATGCTCTTTATAAAAAGGCAAACCAAAAGACTTCGAACTCACTGAAGCCTCTTTTTTCATTTATTTTTATAGGGTTGATACTGCTTCTAATGTTTATCAGGTCTGGCTCAGAAGATTTGGGTGAATATTCAAACTGGCAGACAATGGTTGTAGATGGAAAAAGAAGGACGCCGCAAGGTTCTTTCTACATTGATAGTAATGGCACTGAGTACCCTATCGCTCTTCAGAATTCAAATGCGAGAGGCTTTTGGTACCAGGTGGATTATTTTGATGAAGTTCAGGTACGTTTAACAGAGGGCAGAAGAATAGCCGCGCTCAGGTTCAGGGAAGAAAAAATATATGGTATCGATGAGTTCGAGGAAGCCGCGGAGCGGACGTATTCAACTTTGACCGACAAGATGATTCAGGTCTCGGTTATTTACTCAATAATAATGATTTTTTTGTTAGTTAAAGAGCGCAGGTAGATGTTTATGTAGTTTAAGCTGCCGGAATAATCGGTGCCATGGGTAAAACCTACTTACAGCCTACCACTAACCAGTGCAGGCACGGCGACGCCCACTACATTGCGCCTTCGGTTCCGTTCCGTGGGCGCGCATGCTGCAAACGTTATATTTCTTAAACCTCAACCAAGGAAGAGCATGAGAGTATCTACGTTACCCCTAGTCGTTCTTTGCTTGTTCATGGGTTTCACGTTTTGGGTTATGGCAGGCGCCGAGCAGTCGCTTTTGGCTTTTGGTGCACAACTCATGTCGAGCCCAGACACCGCCCAGGTCGTCATCGATCTCTATATTCTCGCCGCTCTGGCTTGCGTTTGGATGTACCAAGATGCGAAAAGCCGCGGCAAAGGATTGGGCTATCTTATCCCGTTTTTCGTTCTTACAGCGGTGTTTGTATCTGCGGGGCCGCTGCTATATTTGGTGCTGCGTGGTGGACGAGAGCCGGAAGCCGAAGCCAGCAAAATATAACAAGCCGCTTAAGGTTGTTCCCGGCCTGTCGGCCGTCCACCGGACGCCCTTGTCAGGGCGCCGCTTAGCTCAGCGTTATGTGTTGGATGAGAGTTGATGATTTGGCAGTACTTAATCCTCGCACCTTGGGCCTTATTACTGCCAATATGGTTTTTCCTCATATTGAGGCGAAGCTATCGTAAACAGAGTGGATTGTGCGTTACATGTGGGGCTCAGTTGGTGGAAAATTTACCTTGCCAGAATTGTGTGCCACCAAAGAGATCGGGTCTTCTCAAGTCGATGCTAACAGTAGGTTTCGGGATTTGGTTTTTTGCGAGTTTGATGGTTTTTAGGCACATGGCCCTATCATGAAGCAAACACATAACCAATGCGGTCAAGGGACGCTCCTGTCGCTGGCGTTAGAGGTAAATTCATTGGAGAACAGTCATGACTGGACCAAAGTACTTTTACCTGAACATTTACAAACATGCAGGCGGATACACAATAAGCCATTACCATGCTACTCGCGCAGAAGCAGATGTAGCCGCGAAGCAGAGAACCGATCGCATATCCTGCTTGCGTGTTGAATTTCGTGATGGCCAGCTTGATCCAGTTGAGAGCATTTTTGTTAATGTCCTTGAGTATGCGGATACCTATACGTTGAGCCAGGGGCTGCATCAAAGCCGCAAAGAGGCAGACGCCGCTCAGACTCGATCAAGCAAAAGAGTTGCCTGCGTTCGAGTACCACTGGTTAGCGGCCGATTCGATCCTTGACTGTACAAGTCTCTAACCAGTTGTTGCAGTTTGTTCCGGGCCTGAAGGCCCTCCACCGGACGCCCTTTTCTCCGCTTCGCTACAAAAAGGTCGCCGCTGAACAAAAGCGTTATCACACAAGGAGGTGCATGAATGAAGCAAACAGGTAGTTGTCTCTGCGGGGGTATTCAATACGAAATCAACGGTCCGCTGACCGATGTTCTGAACTGTCACTGTTCAATGTGCCGGAAGCTTCATGCCTCGGCTTTCAGAACCCGCGCTAAGGTGCAATCCTCGGATTGGCAAACCGTCAAAGGTCAGGAGCTGCTGAAGTTTTACGAATCTTCTCCGGGTGAGCACAAAGGCTTCTGCTCAAACTGTGGCTCCAGCCTCTATACCAAGTTTGATGCAGCCCCCGAGATCTATGGTTTCCCACTCGGAACACTTGATACCGACCCAGAGGTAAAAGCAGGGCGCCATGTATTCGTGGGGAGTAAGGCTCCTTGGTTCGAGATTACAGATGATCTGCCTCAGCATGCAGAGTACGACTGAGGCAGTGATAACAAGCCGCGTAAGGCGGACGTCCCTGACGGGCCGCCGCTTCGCTCCGCGTTATGCAGAATGATGAACTGGGCAATTGCTAAAAAATTATCAGGTGGGGTGCTGACACTAATTGGTTTGGCGGTGGTGGTAGATATCATGATCGCAGCCTTTGTCGGACATGGTGCAATGGCTGCTGGTTCGGCAGGTTGCTACCTTACCGATGCCATGGTGGTTGGCTTTAACTGCCAGGGGTTTTGGGCATCTGGCCTTGTGTCGGCGTGGCTCAATTTACCAACGTGGGCTATCTATGGGCTAGTTTTTGCCCCCTACAGTATCAAAGCGGCATTTCTGGCTATTTTGGTGTGGTTGCCAGTGCTAATTTTCGTCGTGGCATCCCGCAAGGTGGCTCAGCATGCATAACAAGGCGCAGCAGTTCGCGGCCGATGGCCGCCGGACGCCCTTTCCGTGGCTCCTTTGTCGCCACTCCAAGGTCGCCGCTGTGCTTCGGCGTTAGTGATCGAGGTTTTACAGGAGCTCGGGATGAGCCGCTATGTTCTGTCAAAAAAAGCAACCCAAAAGACTTCGAACTCACTGAAGCCTCTTTTTTCATTTCTTTTTATAGGGGCGATACTGCTTCTGATGTTTATCAGAGCTGGCTCAGAGGATTTTGGTGAATATTCCGACTGGCAGACGATTGTTGTAAACGGAAAGAGCAGGTCGCCACAAGGCTCTTTTAGCATCGAAACTGCCGGTACCGAGTACCCTATCGCTCTTCCCAATTCAAATGCGAGAACGTTTTGGTACCAGGTGGATTATTTCGATGAAGTTCAGGTACGTTTAACAGAGGGCAGAAGAATAGCCGCGCTCAGGTTCAGAGAAGAAGAAATATATGGTATCGATGAGTTTGAGGAAGCTGCGGAGCGGACGTATTCAACCTTGACCGACAAGATGATTCAGATCTCGGTTATTTACTCAATAATAATGATTTTTTTGATAATTAAAGAGCGCAGGTAGGTGTTTATAGCGTTAAAGCTGCCGGAACAATCGGTGCCATAGGTAAGGCCTACTTACAGCCTACCACTAACCAGTGCAGGCACGGCGACGCCTACTACATTGCGCCTTCGGCTCCATTCCGCAGGCGCGCATGCTGCAAGCGTTAGCTGTACAAGGATGTCGCACTGTCTATGAAGCGGATCAAAAGGTGGATGGTAGGCGTCAGCCTCACTATTCTGGCGGTGTTCGTCGCGGTAGTCCTGATCGCCTACCTTGCTCTTCCTGACCTATGTGAAAACGAAGAACTCTCGGCGACCGCTTCTCCAAATGGAGAATATGAGGCAATCAGCTTTCGCAGGAATTGTGGAGCAACTACTCCCTATAGTGTCCAAGTTTCAGTGGTACCAGCGGGTATGGAGTTGCCAAACGAGCCAGGGAACGTGTTGGTTATTCGCAATCATGATTTGGCCCCAGAGCTACACTGGAAAGGGCCATACGATTTGGGAATCCTTTACCCAACCCACGTGCAGGTGATTCGGGTAGATAAAATTCCAAATGATGTTTCTGTTGTATACACCCCGGTGGCCGGGTGAAACTCAAGCTAACAAGGCCAGGCACGGCGACGCCTACTACATTGCGGCTTCGCCTCCATTCCGTAGCCGCGCATGCTGGCTGGCGTTAGGCTCAAAACCAGCACCGGAGATCAGGTGTACAAAAAGGAGAAATGTTCATGGATGAAATCAATCTACTAGTGTTCATAGAAGTTATGCCGGGCAAGCGTGCCGAGCAGATTGAAGCCTACAAGGCGCTCAAACCTCTGGTAGAGGCAGAGCCTGGCTGCCTGCGGTACGAGTTGCTTGCTGACTCCAATGACGAGAATAGATTTATTCTTATCGAAAAGTGGGCATCGCAAGAGGCTCTTGATGCTCACGATAATACCGAGCATATGGTGGCTGCGGATGCTCACAGTCCAACGTTCCGTGCCGGGCCTGCAAGGGTTCAGAAAGCCAGTGCTGTACTCTAAAAGCCTAACAAATCAATTAAGTACGTTCCGGCCTTCGGCCTCCACCGGACGGCCCTGTCGGGCCGCCGCTTATCATTGGCGTTATGAATCAGCACGGAGAGTTTTATGCTCGAATTGAGACCCAATTGCGAGTGCTGTGACAAGGACTTGCCGCCAGACTCTAGTGAGGCTGTCATCTGCACATTTGAATGCACGTTCTGCCAATCATGTGCTTCTGGTGTTCTGGCTAATCAGTGCCCCAACTGTGGTGGTAATTTCTCGCCTCGTCCCATTCGTCCAGCATCACTACTCGGCAAATATCCGGCTTCAACGCAACGAGTGGTAAAAGTCGGTGGCTGTAGTGCCAATTCATAACCAGTCGCAGCAGTGCGTGGCCTTCGGCCACCGGACGCCACTGTCGTGGCGCCGCTGTGCTCAGCGTTATAGCTGAGGGAAAATATGATCGAGGGATCGAGCGATAAAAACAGGGCTGGTCGTCCAGGGTGGGGCACATGGCTATATTCGAAACGAGAATCGGTCTGGTATGTGTTGGTGGTAATCATCCCCTTTCTCACCCTCAAACTCCTCATGGCCACCAACGAAACTGTCAACAATATTGAGTCAACGGGGCAGTTCACCTATCCGGGTGGCTATGTAGCTATTGCTATTATCACTCTCCCGCTATGTGCGGTTGTTCCATTTCTGCTCAGGGAGTCAGAATCCGAGTTCAAGATGGGTGGGATAGCCCTTACATCAGTGATACCGGCAATTGCAGTCATTTGGGTCTGGGTCGCAATGGTAAATTTCGCTGAGGAGGAGTTGGCGTACAAAACTGCCGATCCAATTGGGCACTATTTTGTGACCCGTCGAGCATACAATGTTTACACGCATAGATATGCAGACGCTGAAAAACACAAGGCAATAGCTCAATCGGCCAGTGGTGCTTGGGCTTGGACGGCTAATCACTCGACGGCCACGGAAGCTGCGGAAGTTGCCCTTGATCGTTGCACGACAAGGAATGAGAAGCCTAAGTCAGAGCAACCATGCAAAATTACTATCTTGGACGAGCAATGGAGTGACCAGTCGACCGGATATAACCAATAGTTCCAGTTCGTTCCGGCCCTTTGGCCTCCACCGGACGCCCTTTTCTCCGCTTCGCTGCGTAAAGGCCGCCGCTGAACAAAAGCGTTGAGGCTGTAGAAAAACCCCGAAATCCCCGCTCCGGTTTGGTAGGATCAGGCAAACGGACAAGGAGTCGTCGGCATGCCCCGCTTCAAGCATTACAACTACGACCAGGATGCCATGGTCGTGATCAACTACCAGGAACAGCTTCAACCCGGCACCTTTGAACACGCGGTGCACTACCTGATCGAACACAAGCTGGACCTGTCAGTTTTCCATCCCAAATACCGCAATGAAGACACTGGCCGGCTGGCCTACGATCCGGCCATCCTGCTCAAGATCATCCTGTTCGCCTACTCCAAGGGCATCACCTCCAGCCGCGAGATGCAGTGGTGCTGCAAGACCAACATCATCTTCAAGGCCCTTTCCTGCGATACGGTTCCGCATTTCACCACCCTGGCCAAGTTCGTCAGCAGTCACTCGGATGAAATCGAAGAGCTGTTCGAGCAGGTGCTGCTGGTGTGCCACGACCAGGGCCTGCTGGGTAACGAACTCTTCGCCATCGACGGCTGCAAGATGCCCTCGAACGCGGCCAAGGAATGGTCTGGCACCTTCAAAGAGCTGGAAGAGAAACGTGCCAAGTTGCGACGGCTGGTTAGCCATCACCTCAAAGCCCATTACGAGCGGGACGAGGCAGAGACCGAAGCCGAACTGGATCGTGACATCCGACGAGCGAAAACCATCCTGTCTCTGGATGAAGCGGCAAAGAAAGTCGACCGCTTCCTAAAGACGAACCGCCCAAGGATGGGCCGGGGGAAGCGGAACAAGGAAGTGAAGAGCAACCTCACCGATAACGAAAGTGCCAAGATGACCACCAGTAAGGGCACAATCCAGGGCTATAACGGCGGGGCCACGGTGGACAGAAAACACCAGGTCATCATCGATGCCCAGGCCTTTGGCGAAGGCCAGGAACACCACACCCTGCAACCGGTACTGGAGAGCGTGGAAGCTCGCTTCAGGAAGCTGGGTATCGCTGACAGTATCTACCAGCAAGGCACCACCGTTACCGCCGATACCGGCTTCGCCAACGAAGCCAATATGAAGTACCTGCACGAACGGCAGATCAACGGCTACGTGCCCGACAACAAATTCCGCAGTCGCGACCCGAGGTTCCAGAACCAGAAAGACAAATACGGCAAACGCCATCAGAACCAGCCGGTCACGGACTGGAAGGAGATCATCCCGGCCAGTGAATTCCAGTTCGATCCTGTGAACCTGACCTGCATTTGCCCGGCGGGCGAAAGCCTCAAGTACCACGGTACCCGGGCAGACCAGAACGGCCAAAGCCGAGCCTATTTCCAGGGCCGTTTACTGCAATGCCGTCACTGCCCGAAGAAGCACCAGTGCATGCAGAATCCGAACGCCGCTAATCATCGGAAAGGCAAGGGCCGACAAGTGTCGTTCACTATCGAGCACAAACGCCTGCCCAACTACACCGACTGGATGAAACACCGGGTGGATAGCCCGCAGGGTAAAGAGATCTACAGCCACCGTATGTCGGTGGTAGAACCAGTGTTCGGCAACATCGGCACGAACAAGGGTCTTAACCGCTTCAGTTTGCGGGGCAAGAAGAAGGTGCAGGGCCAGTGGCAGCTATACTGCCTGGTGCACAATATTGAGAAGCTGGCGAATTACGGGCGGATGGCGGCGTAATGCCGAGGGCGCAAGTCCCGGAAAAGTGCCTGCTGGAAACCAGCAATGCCGACGCCAGGAGCCCCAAAAGGCCGAAGCGGATGGCTGAACATCGAAGTCACGAGAATCGGCCAGTTGATGGCCGCGATAAAAATTACAGGAATCAGGCGTTGGGAACGGCTCGGAATCGGGTTTTTCTACAGCCTCGTTACAAGGCCAACTGAAAGGGAGTTCAAGTGGTTACCTGCTATCTAAAGTACGTGATAGATCCCTACAAAGCCGCCGAGTTCGAGCGCTACTCGAAAATGTGGATACCTTTGGTCCAGAAATTGGGCGGTCAGCACCATGGGTATTTCTTGCCTTCCGAGGGTGCTAACAACATTGCCATCGCACTATTCACTTTCGAGTCTCTTGCAGCCTATGAAAAATACCGTGAGGCTTCGTTCCAGAACTCAGATTGTCAGGCCGCATTCAAATACGCCGAAGAAACTCGTTGTGTACTAAGCTGTGAGCGCAGTTTTATGAGGCCGGTCTTTGAGTGAGCTTGTAACAAGTGCATTAAGTCTGCTCCGGCCCGATGGGCCTCCACCGGACGCCCTAGTCGGGCGCCGCTTATGCAAGCGTTAAATTTTTGCTGCTCCCTCGCAGACTATGCTGTAATACGTTGTAGTCACCAAATTTGAGGGTACAGCCATGAGTGTCACTACAGTTCGCCTTCAGGCAGAGGTTGAGCAGCATCTGGAAGCAATTGCCGGCAGGCTTCACCGAAGTAAAGGCTGGGTGATTAACCAGGCGCTTTCGGAGTACATCGAAAAACAACAGCGTGAGCATGAGCGTTGGCAGCAAACGCTTGAGGCAATGGAGTCGGCGGCCCAAGGAAAGGTAGTCGATGCTAACGAGGTCCATAGCTGGCTTAGTAGCTGGGGAACCGAAAACGAGCAGGATGCGCCGAGGTCAGGTAATTGAAACTAGTTTACACGGACGAAGCCATTGAAGACTTAAAGCGCCTTAGGGAATTTATAGCAGCCCACAATCCCTCTGCGGCCTCCAGGATAGCGGCCGGGCTGGTTAGCAAAATCGAACTGCTACCAGACTTTCCAAAGATGGGAACACCGGTTGAAATGGCGCCGGTTCCCGATTCCATCCGCGATATGGTTTTCGGCAAGTACGTTGTCCGCTACTCAGTACATTTGAGTGCCATTATCATTCTTCGGGTATGGCATGAACTGGAAGGTGAACGATAGAAATCTAACCAGTCGCTGTTGCCGGACAATTTTTCCACCGCTTCGCGGCTCCAAAATTGCCGCAAAGCTTCGCGTTAAAACGAAAACACAGGAGGTCACATGCAACGGATCGCATCGAAAATTACTCTGCTGTCTCTATCTTTGATCCCCAGTATTGCTCTTGCCGAAACCTCGGCTCCTGAGGACTATCTCGCTAATAAACCGCTGGTATTGGAGGTTCGGTACTGTGAGTGTCTGGCCACCAAAACCGATGGCGCACCCTCCGACCTGCTGCCAAGTTTTCTCAGGGAGTCCAGTCTCTTAAAGGTTAGTGTGTCGAGCGAGGATAGAGGCTTTGCTTCTTCGGGTGATTTGTCCATCGGTTACGAACTCAAACCAGTCGCAGGCTCGCCCGGCCAATTTCAGTTCAACTATTCTGGAAGCTACACAACGAGTAATGGGAGCAGTGCAGGCAACGGGGAGTTACTGCTCGTTCAGGGACAATGGGTCAATTTTTTCGGTTCGCGGCATAAGAACGAATCTGGATCGCAACACAGCAATGTTGAGGTGCGGCTGGCTGAGCCCGGTGGTTCCTGATGGCCGGTTTTCACAAGTCAGGTCAGCGGACGTGTTACACACGCTGATCTTGCACCGCGTTATGCCCTAAAGCAGATGCCCCTCAGGCAACATGCGTTCGTGTAGGGTGCGGATAATTTCAACAATACCCTCGGTGGCTAGCCGATAAAATATAATGTGGCTCCCCTGAGGGTAATGTCGGTAGCCTGGATTTATCTCATCGCAAGCGTGCCCCAAATTCGGATTGTCAGCCAGAAGGTGGAAGCATTGATCGAACTGGAGAACATAGTGGTTTCGTTGATCTCGACCCCGTTCACGCTCCGTGTATAGGGCAATAGATTTGAGGTCAGCTTTGGCCTTCCTGGAAAGCTTGAAACTTGGCATCAGCGCCCTTTGTTGTCCAGTTCACGAATAAACGAGTTATAGGAGTAGTCTTCGAAACCACTGTCCTCGCCTTCCTTAAGCAATTTACGAAGTGTAGTCAGGCGGGTTTCAGACTCTTCAAGCAGGCGCAATGCGGCACGAACGACCTCGCTGGTTGTTCTGTATCGGCCATTTTTGAGCTGTTCTGCAATGAACGCATCAAAATGTTGGCCTAAAGTGATGCTGGTGTTCTTTTGCATGATGCTACCTCGCTAGTACCAATAATTGGTATGTTTTGGTCTGGGTGGCATAACAATGCAATCCACGCGACAAGCGCGTGATTGCGGGCGTCATGCAGAACGTTCGTCTTGACGTACGTACCTATAAGCGTACACTTGGTTAAAAGATAGACACGCAAGAGGTGCGTCATGACCGGAATCACAGCAACTGAGGCACGCAGCAACCTATATCGGTTGATCGACGAGACCGCCGAGTCGCACCAACCAATCGTTATCATGGGGAAGCGGAATAAAGCAGTTCTGGTGTCCGAGGAAGACTGGTCTGCAATTCAGGAAACACTTTACCTGCTTTCCGTGCCAGGTATGCGAGAGTCTATTCGCGAGGGGATGGATACCCCCGTTAAGGAATGCGATGAGGAGCTGGACTGGTGACATGGAAGTTGGTTTACACCAAGCAAGCCCAGAAAGATGCAACAAAGCTGGCCTCCAGCGGTCTCAAACCAAAAGCCCGGGAATTGTTGGCGCTTATAGCAGAAGATCCATACCGCAAGCCCCCTCCGTTTGAGAAGCTCATAGGTGATCTTGCTGGTGCCTATTCACGCCGTATCAATATTCAGCATCGGCTGGTTTACCAAGTGCTCGAGGAAGAGCGTGTGGTGAAAGTCCTCAGGCTCTGGAGCCACTACGAATAGTGCATAACCAGCCCCTGTTGGCAACACCAATAAACGAGGTCCCCAGAGAATTTCAGATGAAAGAGCTTCTAGAAAACCATCGCTTTATCCTCGCCGAGGCTGCCGTTATCGAAAGGCTCCGTCGTAGCGGAATGGTAGAACTGGACAAGAGTCTGGTTCACGCCCCATTGATTTATAGCAACGAGGGTAGAGCGGAGCTGGAGAGCCTGTACCGGGAATATCTGGGCATCGCTGAGGCCAATAACCGGCCAATATTGCTTTGTACACCTACTTGGCGGGCAAGCAGGGAGAGAGTGCAAGCCTCAAATCAACCACAGAGCATTAACGTTGACGCCACAAAGTTTCTGAAAGAATTGGTTGTCGAAGAATCCAGAAAAGTGCCCGTTAAAATTGGTGGTCTGATTGGCTGTAAAAACGATTGTTATCTGCCTGAGGAAGGCTTGTCACTGGATGAGGCAAGCGAATTCCACAAATGGCAGGTCGATCAACTCGCAGACTCGGGTGTGGATTTCCTCATCGCAGTCACGCTGCCTTCAGTAGAGGAGGCCGCTGGAATTGCTCTTGCAATGGAAGCTACGGGATTACCTTACATCATAAGTTTTGTGATTGGTTCCGATGGTAACGTCCTGGATGGAACAGAGCTGCAGCAGGCAATTGAATATGTCGATGCCAAGACCACGAGTAAACCGCTTGGATATTTTGTTAACTGCTCCTACCCGTCATTTCTTGATCCGGATACGCTCTCTGAAAAATTATTTGAACGGCTGATTGGTATTCAGGCAAACGCCTCCTCCCTTAGCCATGACGAGCTGGAAGGTTCAGCAGAACTGAGATCCGAATCGGTTGAAGAGTGGGGCGAGCTTATGGCGCAGTTGAACAGAGATTTCGGATTGAAAATCCTTGGTGGTTGTTGTGGTACCGATGGCAAGCACCTTGAGTATCTAACCGAGAATATCACCTGACGCATAATGGTACTGGGGTAGCGTGAGAGTGCCCCAACTGTGGTGGTAATTTTTCGCCCCGTCCTATTCGTCCTGCGTTACTGCTTGGTAAATATCCGGCCTTATCGCACCTCTACCCGTTCCCGTCGAATCAACAGTCCCAACGCCAGTGCCGCCAGTGACCCCATAACAGCAGCGAAACTGATCCCGGTCGTCGTCAGGGTGGTCACGGTTGCCATTAAGCCCAGGCCGATCACCGGCACCGAGATCGCGATATAGGCCACAACAAAGAAGGCGGACGTTACGGCGGCCTTCTCCGCAGTCGGGCTGACCGAGGCGATGGCGCCCATGCCTGCCCGGAACGAAATACCCTGGCCCATGCCGGCAATCACGGCCCCGGTTACGAACAGGGCGAGGGATTGGGAATAGATGCCCAGTGCTATCGGAATCACCCCGAGCATCAGAGACACGCAGCCCAGGGGAAGGCGCAGCCGCAGCGGCAGGGCGCCTTGCAGGAACTGGCCAATGGTTGAGGCGATGAAAATGCTGCCGGCCACAACACCGATCAGCAACCGGTTGTCATAGCCCAGTACCTTACCCATCATCGCCGGGGCGATGGAGGTGAAGAAGCCGCACATGGCGAAGCCGGCAAATCCGGCAATGGCGGCGGGAATGAACACGCCGCGAACTTCCGGTGGCACGCTCAGGCGCTGGATAGTCAGTTTTGGGCGAGCGGGTTTCGAGACGGTCTCCGGCGCTGCCCAGATGCAGCATACCGCCAACAGCGCCATGGCTGAGTGCACCAGAAAGGTCAGGTGCAGTGGCCAGGGCAGATACTCGGAGAGGGCACCGGCAAGCATGGGCCCAAGGCCAAGCCCGCCCATGTTCGCCGCCGTGGCAAAGAAGGTTGCCTTTTCCCGCCAGTGAGGTGGTGCCAGCTCCAGGACGGCCACGGTGGCCGTGCCGGTAAAGATCCCCGCAGACAGCCCGGACAGCACCCGGCCGGTGAGTATCATTCCCAGCCCATTGGCCTGCCAGAACACCAGGTCGCTGATGATGGAACAAGCCAGGCCCGCGAACAGCATTGGCCGGCGGCCTATCTGATCAGACCAGCGCCCGGTCATGACCAGTGCGGCGATCACACCAAAGGCATAGGCGGCAAAGATGATGGTGATCATCAGATCGGAAAAGCCGAACCTGTCCTGGTAGATGGGGTAGAGCGGCGTCGGCATGGTGGTACCGATCATTGTCACACTGAAGGTAAAGGCCGCGCCCAGGAATATGAGTAGCGGAAGCCATGGGTGCTGCTTGGAGGGGGCCATGCCAGAGTTCCAATGAACGGTTACTGAAAGGTCGATTACACTATCAGATGCGTTGGGGGGAATCGAAGCATCCTGCTAATCAGGGCAATCGTCCAGCTATACTCACGTTAGGAGAAGGCGTGCATCAATCAGCAGCTCGGTGGATTGTGTTGCTACTGAGAGACAGGAATATTCCCTTCCTCATTTGTGGTGGGCTTGCTGCAAAGGGATATGGCTCTCAGCGCGATCTGCATGACATAGATCTCTTTGTCCCAGGTGAGCACTTTTCGTCTGTGGTCAAGGCAGGGCAGCCGTTTATATCCAAAGCGGCTGCCCACCGCCAGGAGGAGGGCTGGGACCTGACCTACGTCCAGTTCAAATACGAGGGTGTCAAAGTGGAGGTAGGTAACGCCGACGGTGCACAAATCTTCGATGCGCAAAATAAAGCCTGGGTTGCGCTAAACATCGATTTTTCTCGATACGAGACCGTGCACTTACTCGGCCTTGAGCTTCCCTTGATGCTGAAGGAGGATCTTGTCTGGTATAAATCCCTACTCTCAAGGCCGGTTGATATCGAGGATGTCCTGGCTATTCGGTAACAGCGATAGAGACACACCGATGACTGTTCATTCTGGTTCCTGCCTTTGCGGCACCGTGGCATTTGGGATTGAAGGCGACTTCGAGAGCTTCTTCCTGTGCCACTGCCAGCACTGCCGAAAGGATACGGGTTCTGCTCATGCAGCCAATCTGTTTTCACAAACCGCCAAATTGACGTGGCTGGCCGGTGAGGATGCCGTGACGTCCTACACGCTTCCGGGTACTCGCCATAGCAAGAGTTTTTGCAAGCTGTGTGGTTCCGCGCTGCCAGGCACTCAGCTTGAAGGGTTGCTTGTGGTTCCGGCAGGGTGTCTGGACACTGACGTCTCCATAAAGCCAACGGCGCATATTTTCACGGCGAGCAGGGCCGCCTGGGATGAGGCGCTTGAAGAGGTACCCGTGCAATGACGGAACTCTCACAGGTGGCCGGCCTGTCTACGGAACAGCTTCCAAACATTGAACGCCATCTTGACCGCTGCTATCTCCAGCCCGGGAAGTTACCCGGCGCGCTGACACTGGTCGCCCGGCGAGGGGAGATTGCCTATGTGAAAGCGCAGGGGCTGATGGACGTGGAACGCAACAAGCCGGTCCGCCGGGATACGGTGTTCCGCATCTATTCCATGACCAAGCCGATCACGTCTATCGCCATGATGCAGCTTTATGAGCAGGGGCGGTTTTTACTGGATGATCCCGTACACAAGTATATTCCTGCCTGGAGGCACCAGCGGATTTACAAAAGCGGGGTTTATCCGAACTTCCTGACCACGCCTGCATCCAGCAGCATGACGATTCGCGACCTGTTCACGCATATGTCAGGCCTGACTTACGGATTCATGCAGCGCACCAACGTTGACGCTGCCTACCGCGAGCTCAAGCTGGATGGCAGCCGGAGTATGTCGCTCGAAGCCCTGGTTGATCACCTGGCAGAGCTGCCGCTGGAGTTTTCCCCGGGCACAGCCTGGAATTATTCGGTCAGCACGGATGTGCTGGGGTATCTGGTGCAGTTGCTGTCGGGTAAGCCGTTTGATGAGTATCTGCGGGAGCATATTTTTGAACCTCTGGACATGCCTGACACCGGCTTCCATGTTCGGGATGATCAGCTTGACCGCTTCGCTGCCTGCTATCACTACCAGGCCGGAGATCAGTTCACGCTCCAGGATGACCCCGAGACGTCTCCCTTCCGGCGCAAGCCCCAGTTCATGTCCGGCGGTGGCGGGCTGGTTTCCACCATCGACGATTATTTCCACTTCGCCCAGGCCCTGTGTCAGGGTGGCGAGTTCCGGGGCCGGCGGATTATTGGTCGAAAAACTCTGGAATTCATGTGTCGTAACCATCTGCCCAACAATCAGGACCTGCCGGGCCTGTCTGTCGGTGCATTCAGCGAGGCTCCGTTTGCAGGGACTGGCTTTGGTCTGGGTTTTTCGGTAAAAACGGACGTCGCCAAATCCCAGACCAACGGATCGGTTGGTGAATACGGTTGGGGTGGCCTTGCGAGCACCAACTTTTTTGTCGATCCCGTTGAGGAACTGGTGATGATTTTCATGACGCAACTGATTCCGTCGTCCACCTACCCGATCCGTCAGGAGCTGCGGGCGATCGTTAATGGTGCGCTGCTATGAACACAGATTCAACACCCTATCCAATCGGCACGCCAGGCATTCCCTGGGGCGAAGCAGAGCGCGCCGAGTGGTTGTCGCGACAGACCCGTCAGCGCAGTTACGAGGCGGAGGTGTTGGGTGTGATCGAGCGCCTTGGCGCGCGGTTTGATGTGGAAGAATACGGCGGGGTGGATTACGGCCCGGACTATTATCCGCTGATGGCGCTTCGCAGCCGCGACTGGAACAACGACCTGCCCGTGGTGCTGATCACGGGCGGCGTTCACGGTTACGAGACCAGCGGTGTTCATGGCGCGCTTGAGTTTCTCGATAAGCACGCGGCGGATTATGCCGGGCGCGTGAACCTTCTGGTTGCGCCCTGTGTCAGTCCCTGGGCGTACGAGCGCATTCATCGCTGGAACCGGAACGCGATCGACCCCAACCGCTCGTTCCATGACGGCAGTCCCGCGGAAGAGTCGGCCGCGCTGATGCGTTTGGTGGCAACGGTTCGTGAGCATGTTTTGATTCATATCGACCTTCACGAAACCACCGATACCGACGAGTCGGAATTCCGCCCGGCGCTGGCCGCCCGCGATGGCAAGCCATTCGAGCCGGCCGGCATTCCCGATGGCTTCTATGTGGTGGACGATAGCGAAAACCCGCAGCCGGATTTTCAGCAGGCACTGATCAAGGCAGTGGAGCAGGTGACGCACATTGCACCGGCCGACGAGAAAGGCGAGATTTTCGGCTCACCAGTGGTTGGCCGTGGCGTGATCCAGTACCCGCTCTCGCAGTGGGGCCTTTGCGCTGGCATGACCCGTGCTCCCTTCCGGACCACCACCGAGGTGTATCCCGACAGCCCCCGTGTAACCCCCGAGCAATGCAATGCCGCGCAGGCCGCGGCGGTGTGTGCGGCCATCGACTACGGGCTTACTCACAGTCAATAGGCCAAGCAATATGTCGGAAAGATGGTTAACCCGACTCCAATAGATAGGGCTGCGCCAGGGCTTCAAGCTTTTCTTCTCTGAGTTCGCCGATGGCATTCCATATGTGCTCTGCAAGCTCTGGGTTTGCCGCTTTGAATTCCCGCGAGAGCATCAGGTAGTAGGGCTTGGTTTTCAGGGGAGGACCAATGCGGACAATGCCCTCCATCTGGTCGGTGTCCCGACGTAAGAGGAAATCCCCGGTGACCGATTGAAGGGCAACGGCATGAACCCGCCTGGCAGCGAGTAGCTGGAGGCTTTGCTCTGAGCTGCGTACTGCCATCACTGATACTCCAAGCTTTTCAAGATCGTTCACGATGGAGTAGCCCAATGGGGCGCCAACGGAAAGGTCCGTGTCTTCGAAAGCCTTGCCGTTCCAGCCCAGCTCAGTATCTGGCAGGGCATAGAGATTGTAGCTGATGGTGGTTAGTCGGCGGGTAGGGTCAACCTGGCCGTCCCGCCAGGGGTATTCGCCAATTCGGGTGCGGGCAGCATTGTAAGAAGCATTGAAGATACCATCCACTTGGCCGGTTTCGAGCATGGCCAGGCATCGTTTCCAGGGATAGCGGCTGAACTTGATCCGCAAACCCGGTACCCGCTCTTCCAGCAATTTGACCAGCTCCACCGCTGCGCCGGGTCTCTCAAGAACCTCCTGGGTGTCGCCCATGTAATAGGGGAATTGCGTTTTATCTTCGTAGGCAACATGCAGGACGGTTTCCGCATGGCCAATTCGGGCTGAACTCCAGAGAAGCAGAATGGATAGCGCGAGAGCGAGAACTGCATGAAGACACGCTTTCATGGGCATGCTCAAAAGAGTGAAGAGATCAAAATATCTTAGTTTGCGGCGAGGAATTTTCAATACATCTTTCCATTGCGACCAGCAGCTCTGGCATCGGGCTGGAATGTATAAGACCATGTTATCCATACTTTCGAAAAGAGGCCATTGCGGTCCGGGAGACCTGATCAATGAAGTACACGAGTCTTGGGTTTTTGTTGGCGGTTGGCGCTTTGACGGGCTGTCAGACGTCCTCTCATGTTTCTTCTGCAGCGATGGATGGAGACGGCATTACCTGTAATGAAATCTACCAGGCATTTTCAGCCTATGAGAGCGACCGGCAATCCGCTGCGGCCTGGGCCCAGCTGGGCACCCTGATCAGCCCCAGTGCCGGGAACTACGCGGATATGGGCGTGAAAACGGCCGCCAAATACTACGATCAGATCAAGGCGGCAACGAATATTTCTCTCGCTGTTCGCGGTTGTCAGCCGGTGCAGTGACGCATGGCCGCATGCAAAACGGGTGAATCAGTTCTGCATGCGGATATCGTCTTTCCACCGGAAGCCCACGCCACCGGCCTGCCATACGCCGTCTTTGTTGAACGGGTGGGGGCCGGCCATGTTGATGTATTGGGGCAGTCCGAAATGGGGCGACAGGTTTCGCGGTGCCTTGATGGTGACCCGGTCCATGATGCGCAGTCCCTGTTGCTCTGCCGGCAGATGCGCTTCTGGGGCGGCGCGGTGGGCGACGGCCCAGTTATCGATAAATAACAGATCGCCGGTTTCGTATTCGTAGCGAATTCCGTAGCCACCCTCGAAGGAATCGTTCAGCAGATCGTTGTAATCGTTGAACAGTTCCTTCATGGCGGCCTCGTCCAGCAGGTGGAAGCTGTCCGCGGGTGCAGGCAGGGTCTTCAGCTGGTCGAGCGTCAGACCTTCTTCCGGCAGGCGCTCCAGCACTGCGCCAGTCATGCCCAGATGCAGCCACACACTCTTGCGACCTGAAATCGGGTGGGTGTGAACCACGGGGTGGGTGACACTGGATGCGGAGTTTACCGACACCAGTCGTTCCCAGAAATCCTGTTTCTCCGGCGGAAGTGCGTCAAAGGCCGCACCCTGGTGCGCGAAGTGGGTGCCGCCGCCATTCTCGGGCGCACGGGCCATGTAGTAGGCGCTGTGTGAGAAGGTGGCGGCTTCGAAACTGCCGTCGTTGTGCCATTGTGGGCCAACGCCGAGAATGCCCTGGCGGCCATCGTTAGAGCAGCGGAAAATATGCCGGTTGCGGCCGGGTGTTGCGGGATGCACGCCGTGGGTGGAATGGATCTCGCGCCCGCCCCACCATTTGCAGGCTTCAATCAGTTCATCGGGGGAAAGGTTGGCCTGGAGCTTGAATACGATGAACCCGCGATTTGCCATTTCCTCTTCCAGGGCCTTGATAGCCGGTTCTGGCAGCTGGTTGCGCACGTCGGCTCCGTAGATCTCAACGCCGATCGGATCCAGAGGCTTGAGGGTTAACCCTTCCAGTTCGAGCAGTGCCACGTTATCAGGGTTCAGGGGCGCTACGGTGGAGGTGGGTTCGCGGGTCTTTTCCAAGGTCTGTGCCATAACCTTCACTACCATGCTGCTCGTTTTTTACACAGCCTAACCCGTTGGGTTTCCGGAATTCAAATACGATGTCCGTTCCGCCCGATTTCTGAGCTGGCTTCCTGTCGGCCGGTGCCGGCAAGACCAAATCCCGTTTGCCTTCGTAGATGCGGCCTCTAGACTGATAGTGGTAACCAAAAACCGAGAGGAATGGCCGTGACTCCCAAATCCCTTTTGCGCCGCACAGCGGCATTGATAGCGTTCGTGATGTCCGGATCGGTAATGGCTGCTGATCCTGTGGTGGTGTCCTCCAAGATCGACACCGAAGGCTCGGTACTGGGGCAGATGGTGTTGCAGTCCCTGGAGGAGGCCGGTATTCCGGTTGAAAACCGGCTCCAGTTGGGTGGCACCAGCATCGTCCGCAATGCGATCAAGGCCGGCGAAATCGATATCTACCCCGAGTACACCGGCAATGCTGCGTTCTTTCACGATCAGGCGGATCGGGATATCTGGAAAGATGCGGATAAGGCCTACCAGGAGGCTGCTCGCCTGGATAAAGAGGCACATAACATTGTCTGGCTGGAACCCGCCGAAGCAAACAATACATGGGCTATGAGCGTGCGGGGCGACCTGGCGCGGGAAAATAACCTGGCCACACTCGAAGATCTTGGGGCGTACATCAATGGGGGCGGTGCCTTCAAGTTTGCGGCCAGCGCCGAGTTTGTGGAATCCGCCAGTGCCTTGCCGGCGTTCCAGGAGGCCTATGGCTTCAAGCTGGAATCCGACCAGCTGTTGATCCTTTCCGGGGGCAACACGGCGGCGACATTGCGCGCGGCCGCTCTGAATAACAATGACGTAGACGGTGCGATGACCTACGGCACCGATGGCGGGCTGGATGCCCTGGATCTGAAGGTAATGGAAGATACTGCAGGCGTTCAGCCGGTGTATCAGCCAGCGCCGATCGTGCGTGGCGAGGTGCTGGAAGCCCATCCGCAGATCCGGGAGGTGCTGGCGCCGATCTTCGAGTCGCTGGATCTCGAAACGCTGCAGCGCCTGAATGGCCAGGTGGCGGTGAACGGGGTGCCGGCGGATACCGTCGCCCGGGATTACCTGGATACCCTGGCCCAGGACTGAGGTTTGTCGATTTACAGCTCTGTTGCCTCGAACACCATGCCGAACCGTGTCCTGCCTGTGCTGGGGTGTCTTGCCCTGGGGCTGGTCTGGCTCCTGGACCTGGGCGTCATTCAACCCAACCGCATTGTTCCAGGTACCGGTTACGGCCTGCTCTCGGCCGTTGGCGGGCTCTGGGCTGGCCTGGTGTCACTGATTCTGGCTGGCTGCGTTCTGCTGTCTCTTTTGCCGTTGCGCCGGCGATACCTGCGGCTTCTGGGCCTGGCAGGCCTCTCCCTGGCGCTGCTGCCACTGTTGCTTGAGGTCTTCGCGGGCCGGCACCTGCCGGAAGGCGCACCTTACGCGCGATCATCCATCGGAGCCGGTTTCTGGTGTTTGCTGTTTTTGCTTTCGCTGATGCTGATCGAAATCCTCGGGCGCCTCGGGAGCGGGCGAGGGCTACAGCTGATGATACTGGCCTTCATTGTTGGCAGTTGGCTGTGGATCCTTCGAGGCGGTGGGCTGGAGAGTCTGTCGCTGGTCCGGGAGTTCAACGCCCGCCCCGACAAGTTCGAGCAGGCCCTGTGGACTCATCTGGCACTGGCCTTTGGCGCGGTCGGTATCAGCGCCGGTCTGGCTTTTTTACTGGCCCTGAAGATGATTCGTAGTGTGGCCTGGCGCCGTCCCATCCTTGGCGCGGTCAGCTTTCTCCAGACTATTCCCAGCCTGGCGGTATTCGGGTTACTGATCGCACCGCTCAGTGCGCTGGCAGCTGCCTTTCCAGCACTGCAGGCCATGGGGATTCGTGGCATTGGCTGGGCTCCGGCCTTGTTGGCTCTGGTGGCTTACAGCCTTTTGCCCATGGTGCGCAACACCCTCGTCGCGCTTACCGAGGTGCCCGAAAGCCTCGCCGATGCCGGGCGGGGCATGGGAATGAACGAGCGACAGCTGTTCTTCAAACTCAAGTTGCCACTGGCGCTTCCCGTGATTGTGGAAGGCGTGCGCATTACCACGATCCAGGCCATTGGCCTGACCGCGGTTGCCGCGCTGATTGGCGCCGGCGGTTTTGGCAGCTTTATCTTTCAGGGCCTGGGGCAGGCGGCGATGGATCTGGTATTGCTTGGTGCGCTGCCCACCATTGCTCTCGCGCTGCTGGCGGATGCTCTGCTCACCATGCTGGCGACCAGTCTCAAGCCGACACCGGCGACGGCCTGACAGGAGAGGGATAAGCCCGGATGATTGAACTGAAAAACGTTACCCGCCGCTTTGGCAATGCCGTGGCGGTGGACCGGATAAACCTCACGGTCGAAACCGGCGAAGTGTGCGTGCTGGTGGGCAGCTCTGGCTGCGGCAAGTCGACCACCTTGCGAATGCTCAACCAGTTGCTGCCCCACAGTGAGGGGCAGATCCTGGTGGATGGTAACGATGTTACCGCCATGAACCCTGAGCAGTTGCGATTGAACATGGGTTATGTGATTCAGGGCACGGGGCTGTTTCCACACTGGACGGTGGCCCGCAATATCGCCATGGTACCCCAGCTTCTGAAGTGGCCACGGGAGCGGATCGACGAGCGCGTGCATGAGCTGCTGACGCTGCTGGATCTGGACCCGGCCACCCACGCCAACAAATATCCCCAGCAATTGTCCGGCGGGCAGGCTCAAAGGGTAGGCGTTGCCAGGGCGTTGGCCGCCAACCCCAATATTATGCTGATGGACGAACCCTTCGGTGCGCTGGATGCCATCACCCGGGAGAACCTACAGCTGGAGATGTTGCGTATCCAGAGTCAGCTGCGGAAAACCACGGTCTTTGTAACTCACGATATCGACGAAGCCCTGCGGCTGGCGACCCGCATTGCCGTGATGGATCAGGGCCGGATTATCCAGCATGACACGCCGGAGAACATTCTCCGGCGACCCGCCTCCGTTTTTGTGGAGAATCTCGTGGGCAAGCAGGACCGCGGCCTGAAACTGATGAGCCTGCACACCGTGCGGGATCTGATGGAGGTTCACCCTCAGCCCAGAGAGCCGGAACCCGGCGCCGACGGCCTCAAGGAAGACGACAGCCTGCGAGTGGCTCTTTCAATCATGCTCTGGCAGAACTGGAGCCAGGTGCCGGTGTTCAATGCCGATGGCCAGGAAACCGGAACCATCACCCGTGACCGCATTATCCGGGAAGGTGCCTGATGCGGGTCTGGTTGCCGCCTGTGTTGCTGACTGTGCTCCTCTGTGCCCTCAGCGCGGGCATGCCGGCTCTCGAACCGCTTTTCGAGTGGGTGCAGCCCGATAAACAGAATGTGATCTACGAGCGGGAGAGCTTTCTCTTTCTGCTCCAGAACCATCTGATGCTGGTGGTGATTTCCGCCCTGGTTGGAACCGTCGCTGCGGTTGCCGGAGGTATCTTCGCCACGCGCCCGGCTGGGCGGGACTTTCTGCCGCTGGTTAGCCAGATTGCCTCTATCGGCCAGACTTTCCCGCCGGTGGCGGTTCTTGCCTTGGCGGTGCCGGTTCTCGGGTTTGGTGAGGCGCCGATTCTGGTGGCGCTGATTCTGTATGGCTTGCTGCCCATTCTGCGCAATACCCTGGCCGGTTTAGAGGGTGTCGATGCCACGGTGAGGCAGGCGGCGCTGGGTATGGGCATGTCGCCTTTTCAGGTGCTGTTGCAGGTGGAGTTGCCGCTGGCGGGCAGGGTGATCCTGGCCGGTATCCGGACCTCGGTAACCATCAATATTGCAACGGCCGCCATTGGCTCGACCATTGGAGCCCGAACCCTGGGGGATCCGGTGATCGCCGGTCTCGTCAATGGCAATACGGCCTACGTGTTGCAGGGCGCGATTCTGATTGGCATGCTCGCGCTGACGGTGGACAGCCTGTTCGAGGCCGCTGAGCGGGTCTGGGACCGCCGGTTTCTGCCCCAGACTGCAGGCTGATCGCTGGCGCAGGCATCCGCTGCTTTAAAAATCCTGCTTTGATGTCTAGTCTGACGAAGATGGACAGCGCAAGGAGCACAGCGGAATGAAGTTTCCTTCGAGCACGTCATTTGCACTCCTCGGCGCAGCACTAATCGCGATCAGCTATGGTCTGGCGCGCTTTGCGTTCGGTCTGTTCGTTCCCCCTATAAGGGATGAGCTGGGGCTGGCGCCGGATGTGATCGGTGTGATCGGTGCGCTGCCGCTGATCAGTTTCGTATTCGCTACCCTGGTGGCTCCGCTCTCGGCAAATCGGCTTGGTGCCCGCAATACCGCCATGGCCTCCGGTATTTTTGGTGTTGTTGGCCTTGCGCTGATTAGTCAGGCCGTGGGGGCCGTCTCTCTCGGGGTGGGTGTTGTTCTTTGCGGCATCTGCACGGGCCTGATGATGCCGGCTCTCACAGCAGCCATGCAGGCGCTGGTGAGACGCTCGCTCCATGGCCGGGTAAGCTCGGTGATGAATGCGGGCACCAGTATCGGTGTCGTCGTTGCTGTGCCGACGATCCTGTTCCTTGCCGGAGCCTGGCGCTATGCCTACGCTTCCTTTGCCGTGCTGGCGGTAATTGGCGTGATTGCCACCTGGTTCTTCATTCCGTCTGTATCCCGTGTTGTGCCCGCCAATGCTGCGCCGGCGCAGCCAATCAGTGCGGATCAATGGTGGCGACTGCTCAGGCTCTCGCTGTTCGCGTTCATGATGGGCTTTGTCTCTGCCGCCTACTGGATTTTCGCACCCGATCTCGTGGTTAATCTGGGATCCATGCCATCCGATGCCACTGGCTGGTTGTGGCTGGGGGTAGGTATTGCCGGCCTTGGCGGCGCGGTGGTGGCCGATCTGGCTGACCGGAACAACCCGCCGGTTACCCAGGCCCTGATGCTGATGACACTGGCCGCTAGCCTGGCGTTGCTGGCGGCTAGTCCCGATAACCTGATGATTTCGGCATTTTCAGCGCTGGTGTTTGGTCTGGCCTACATGAGTCTGACCGGGCTGTACCTGATGACCGGCATTCGCCTGTTGCCGGGGCGGCTGTCCATGGGCCCCGTGCTGCCCTTCATGGCAGTATCACTGGGCCAGGCGGCTGGCTCGCCGATAGTTGGTATGCTTGTGGGCCATGTGGGTTATGCCGATGCCTTTGCCATGTTCTGCGCCATCGGCATTATCGTGGCTATGTTGTCGCCGCTCTATCCAAGGCATCTGGAATACGAACCGGATGATGAGACCGAAGAAGATGCCGGTCTGCAGGCCGCTTACGACTATCAACTTCAGGACGAAGAGGGCGAACCCTATTCAGCCATAACGGGAAAGACCGAGAGCTACTGAATGGCCTGGCGGGAGTCTTTACTCTCCCGCTTCTTCGGCAGGGGCTGCCCAGCTTGTGTAGCCCAGGTCCATAACCCGGGCGACTTCCTCATCGGGTATCGCCGAGAGGTCGCCCAGTTCCAGTGGATCGTAGTGGAAGGCGTACAGTCGAGACGTGAATTCGGCCACGGGCAGGGAAGCTTCACCACGAAACTCGCCATTGCCATGGGTTGAGCAGGTAATGCCCTGGCCCCAGTTCTGGCCGCTGTCGTTATTGGGGTTAAAAAAGTACACCCGCATCTCGTTATCCGGGCTCAGGGCAACGCGCAGGATATTGATGGCGTGGCGGCCCACATAGCGGGCGGCGCTGTCTGTTACAGCAATACCGGCCGGTTGGGCGTGAATGACAGGTATGTTGCCGTTGTAGAAGGGGTGATAGCTGGCGTAAAAATGCCGGATAAAGTCTTCGTAGTCCTGCACCTCACCGGTTTTCACGTCGGCCACCACGCGGAAGCCGTGGCTGACCCACCAGCCATAGAATTCCGGGTTGATCCAGCGGTGGGCGTCGTCATCGCGGTTTTCACAGCGGCGCCACATCTCGCCGTAGATGCTGTCGAGATGAGGGATGAGCACCAGCGATACCGGGTCTACATCCACCGGTGTGCCCTCCACCAGACCGGGCTCCAGATCCCTGGAAGACACCTCCTGGCCCTCGAACCGGCTGAGTACTTCGTTATCCCTCGCCGCCCAGGTAAGCACCTGGAGCAGATAATCGGCCTCGTTCAACGCCCACATGGAGAGGCCAATAGCCGACTGGCAGGTGGGGTTGTTGCCCTGACCAACGCCCAGCGGCTGGCCCAGCAGGTTGATAACCCCGGCCAGCAGGAATACCCGTGGTGGCCGGGCATCGCCGAACGCTTTTCTGAGGGCCTGATCGGTTTCCGCAGAGGGCTTGAGTTTGATTTGCCGCCACAGGGCCTGGGCCACAGAGGGTGTAAACAGGGATCCTCGCTCCAGCATCATGGTCAGGCCATATACGGCCTGGCAGGTTTCCGGGTAGATGGCCTCGTCAATCAGGGCATGGACCAGGTCGGTGTAACAGTAGAGATCGTCCAACCCGGTCATGGTCAGTCCCAGTGTGTTGGGGATGAGATCGTCCTGGCCGCTGGCGCGCAGGAACCGGAGCATCACCGCGTGGTAGGGCGAGGCAAGGCCGGTGTCGAACATGCTGCGGGCAAAGTAGGTGGCTTCGGAGGAGAGCGCCACGTCGTCCATGTCTCTCAGGCGCTGTTCGTATACGGCAAGGCCAGGATCCTCGGCGCTGGCAGGTGTGGGAGCAAAGAGGGCCTTAACCAGCCGCGTGGCATCGGCATTGCGTCCGGTTTTGATGTCGGGATCGTAAAGGCATTTGGCGATTTGCCCTATCATTTCCCGAATACTGTCGACCTGCACCGGCCCCTGGTCCAGCAATCGCCAGACTTCCGCCACCAGGCTGTCCAGTAGGCTCTCATAGCCCAAGTGGGAGATCAGGTACCGATAGAGTTCCTGAACGATGGTGCCAAGTTGCTTGGGTCTTTCCCGGTCGGCTTCGGTGAGTTGGCCAGACAGCAGGTCCAGGTTTAATGCCATCACCTGGGTGAGAAAGTGGCGTGCCTGCTCAGCAGAAATTCCGGGATGGAAGTATTTGCCACGGGTGACGGCCAGCATACGCAGTTCGCTGATCGCTTCCACAATGGTGGTAACAGCACCCGCCTCCCTCAGCGAGTGTTTGGCGAGCGCCGGTTGCAGCAGGGCTGGCCGGGCCCAGTCGCTGGTGCCAAAAATGCCGGCGGATTCGAGCGACCTTACGCGCCGGTAGATGGCGTCGAAGCCCCCCGGCAATGTCATCAGTACCCTTGTGCGCTCCAGGAGACTGAGGCTGGAGGCTTTGGGGTCCGATTTGCGGGCGCGGGCAAATTCTGCCAGCGCCATATCGAACTGCATCAATGCCGGCTTGAGCGCAGGATCTGCGTCTTGGCGCTCCATAGCGTTGGCTCCCTTGAGGTATTACCCGCCCTGGCGAAAGCGTTGAATAAAGGCTTCAGACTCCGCGATTGACTGTTCCATATTGCGAATCAGGGAATCCACATCCTGACGGATGCTCACCAGTTCGTTTTCCAGCGAACCGATCGCCTGGGCATTCAGATTATGCTTAAGGTACAGCACCTGATCCTCAAATGCCTGCAGCACCGGTTCCATCCTGTCCTCGGCGTCGTGCATCCGGCTGATCAGCTGGCCGTACTGAACGCGGGTTTCTTTCAGCTGCTGCTCACTGCTGCGGCGCAGTGATGCGCTTTCGTACAGGCTGAGCTCGTCTTCCCATTCATCGAACAGGTCCTCGGCGACTTCTTCTACCTTGTCGATCCGGTCTCTAACCTCTTCGGCACTCGCCAGGCTGTCTTCGTAGGCATCGCTGATTTCGGCATATTGTTCCTTGAGCTCGGTGTCAGGCGTGTCCACCACACTCTGGAAACGCTCAAGCGACGAACGGAAGGTTTCCTGGGCGTCGTTTTGGCTGTCTCGTGCGTCTTCCACCCTGTCTACCAGGATGTCCCTCTTTTCATACCCGAATTTTTCCATGGTTTTGTAGTAAACCGTGGAACACCCGCCAAGGAGCACCGCGCTGAGCAATAGCACCCAGACACGTTGAAGGCTGGTTTTTGTTTTCGAATAGTCGGTTGCGGGGCTGGGCATAGGGGCGTCTCCGGTTGCATACTAATCACAGAAGTGAAGCATGGCGGTGGGGCGCTGACAAGCACGTATTCGGCCTTGATTTGCTAGAGCGGAAAACGGCAAACCCTGGCAAGCGCCGGGGTTTGTCAGTTCAACCAAAGCAGGGGCCGTGGTTATTTCTTCAGCCCCATCTCCTCGATTGAAATCTCCCGCATCTTGAATTTCTGGATCTTCCCGGTGACAGTCATCGGGAATGCCGGTTACCTGCACTTCTTCAATGGCCGGGTGGGTGTTCTCACTAACCCGGAGTAGGTGGAGGCGGCCATGATGCCTGTGCGCAAGGCGTGGAAGTCGTAGGTATGGAACTCCGGTTCGACTAGTTCGGCGATGAAGATGGTCGTCAGGCCTGATCAGGTCAAAGGTGGTGGTAGTTGCCAATCCAATAGTTGGACGTTTAACTACTCGCTCTCAGTGAAATGTGCAGCAATGTTTCGACTTCTGTTGTTTTAGGTTTATTGCAGTTAATTTGTAAAAAGTTGCAAAACGTATGTGATCCCATCGACTTTTTTCGGTTGCTTGGGCGCTGGTTACTTCTATTTAATTTTTCGCTAATCTAGACTGTTTTGCTCTGAGGTCCTCCTGGAGGGCTGTATTACAGAGACGGAAGAAAGTTGATGTATTCATATGGACGTGAAAGCCATTTCCGAATATTTGCCATTTGTGCCCTGCCACTGGTCTTATTTTCCTCATTGCTGAGTGCCCAAATTGAGTCTGCACAGTGTTTGGCTGAGGCGGACTACATAAAGATGGTGAGTCTTGGTGGAGAATCCGTTTGGGAAGGCGAGGACTTCGGTTGTTTTGTCGATGTTGATGGTGTCGATGCGGAAGCCGCCCTCGTCATCGATATCAGGCAGTCTGCGGAATATAGTCGCGCCCGTATTCCCGGTAGTATCAATGTCTCTCCTTCTGAACTTCTGCATAATTCTACGCTTAAAGATCACTCTCTGGTCGTGGTAAATGAAGGGTTTTCCCGCACGACGCTAGCAAAATTGTGCGCAGCAGCTCGAAATGCTGGGTTCCTGAGTCTAAGCATTCTCAATGGAGGCGTGTCGAGTTGGTTTGCTTCGGGAAAATCGCTTATTGGCTTGCCAAGTGACCGTGATGAGGTTTTTTCAATCACTCCAAACATGTTTTTTGCTGAAGCTTTCCACGGTAGAGTTTCGGTCTTGGCCCCCCAGTCACAGGCAGAGCGCCTCGTTAAAATGATGCCCCCAAATGTTGCTGTTCGGGGTGTCGGCAAGGCTGATTCGCTCGAGAGTGCTTTAGTGTCCCTGCTTTCGAAAAACCTAGAGGGCTTCACTATACCTGTCGTACTTATCGGGTTTGATGCGCCTCCTTTCGATGTTGCCAGTAAGCACCGATCTGTATTCGTGCTCGATCAATCTGCCAACCAAATCGCCCACGCTTACCAGAAATCCCGGAACCTTGCCCATTCACGGCTGAAGGTGCCTGAACGTTACCGGTGTAGGAGATAATTGTGGGCCGACTTCAAACCGGTAGCCTGGATAGTAAAAGGGGCCTAAGTGTTGCGGTCGTTATCTTGCTCGGATGCGTGGCAGCTGTTTGGGCATTGATAGAATGGGATGATCGCTCAGGGCTTGCGCCTGCCGAGCCGACGGCAAGTGATGTGCTGGTGAGGTATGGGTTCACCCTGAAAAACACAACGAATCAATCCCTCCATAATGTTTCTTTTTCGACCTTCGCTCCTGTACCAAAAACAGCCTTCCAGACACTTCAGAGCATTGAAGCCTCGCGGCCATTCACAAAACACTCTGACGACCTGGGTAACCAGACGTTGAGTTTTGAAGTCCCTGAATTGCCGCCGTATGGCCAGCACGTCGTCACCATTAAGGCAAGATTAACCATGTGGAGTCAGCCGGGTATTCAGTTTGCCGCGCCCAGTTCGGAGTCATCAGACCCTTTGGTCGAGCAGGGTGTCGATTTTGTGGAGCGGATACTCGTTGAGCTGGAGGCTTCCGGCACGCAGTTGGAAGGGATTGAGCCTGCCCTCTCCATCCATCAATGGGTGCATCAGAACCTGCGAGACGTGGGCTATGTATCTAGGGACCGAGGGGCAAGGTACGCATTGACGGAGCGGAAAGGAGATTGTACCGAGTTCATGCACGCTGCACTTGGTCTTTTTCGCGCAAGTGGTCTCCAGGCTCTTGGTATTGCCGGGTTTAGAGTAAATGGAAGGGGTGCCGTTTTGAGTGCCGCCGATTACCACAACTGGACCATATTCAAGGGTAAGGGCAAACCAGACCATTGGCATTTGTCTGACCCTCACGGCGATGTATTTAATGCAAACGAAAGTCAGTACGTGGCATTTCGAATTCTCAAAACTGGTAGCAGTGAAATCACGAATTCCCAGCGTTTTTTTTCCTACGACCCAAGGGTTGTGGTGGAAATGAACTGAAATATCAAGCGCGGCCTTGGTGCCTGCTGAGTAGTCGGTCTCAAGGATGATCGGCATCGTTTTGAACGACCCGCAAAGGACGATCGAGTGAACGTTGTAATTCGCAAAATTTGGACGCTTCTGGCCCTGATTCTGGTTGCGATGCCCGCTGTGGCGTCGGAAGTGATCATTTCTGATAACACGACTATTGCCGCAGAAGACTTTTCACTCGACGAGTTAGATCTTGTGGTTGATGGGGCTGTTTTAACCATAAGCGGTGCACATACTTTAAATTCTCTCGAGCTCCGCAATGGAGCTGTTCTGAACCATCCCATTGAATCGATTCACGGGCTTTATCTGACTGTTTCAAGCTCTGTGATTGTCGATTCCAACTCGTTAATTAATCTAAATGGCCGAGGCAAGTCCGCACCGGAGGGACAACAACAAAGGGTCGGTGGTAGTTACGGTGGTCGAGGAGGTAACTACAGCAGTTACTCAAGCATTCCGGAATACGGTAGCTACCGTGAGCCGTTCTCACTGGGTACTGGCGGAGGTAGTACGCGGGGTGGTGGTGCGTTGCGCCTGACGGCCAACGCTTTGGTTCTGGATGGTCAGATCACCAGCAACGGCTCGACCCGCGCAAATTATGGCGCAGGTAGTGGTGGTGCGATTTGGCTGCGTGTCAACACGCTGTCCGGTTCCGGGTCGATTACGGCCAATGGGGGCAATGGCGTGAGTGGCAATTACGGCGCTGGCGGCGGCGGTGGCCGGGTGGCGGTGTACTATCAGACGATTGATGGGTTCAATCTGGACAACGTATCGGCCCTAGGAGGAAATGAAGGGTATAGCTCCAGTGGTTCTGGCGGTGCCGGTACGGTTTATTTCAATGATGAGGCGCGCCAGGTGTCCGAATTGCGGATCGCCGGTAAGGGGTTGTCGGATCCATTTACCGTGATTCGTGATGAACCGACCGGACTCAGTCTGCTCTCTATCAATAACACTCGCGCTCAGGTCGTTACTGAGGGTATCGCCACTGGGGGTGACGTATCACTGGAGAAAGGAATGCTTGTGTTGAGTGGAGCTCAAAGTTGGGCTTCGCTCTCGCTTCGTAACGGTTCGAAACTGTCGCACCCCACTGGTTCAGATGAGAAGCTGGATGTACAGGTGATTGGCACGGTGAGTGTAGACGAGACATCCGCTTTGGATGTGAGCGGCCGAGGCAAGTCCGCACCGGAGGGACAACAACAAAGGGTCGGCGGCAGTTACGGTGGTCGAGGAGGTAACTACAGCAGTTACGCAAGCATTCCGGAATACGGTAGCTACCGTGAGCCGTTCTCACTGGGTACTGGCGGAGGTAGTACGCGGGGTGGTGGTGCGTTGCGGCTGACGGCCAACGCTTTGGTTCTGGATGGTCAGATCACCAGCAACGGCTCGACCCGCGCAAATTATGGCGCAGGTAGTGGTGGTGCGATTTGGCTGCGTGTCAACACGCTGTCCGGTTCCGGGTCGATTACGGCCAATGGGGGCAATGGCGTGAGTGGCAATTACGGCGCTGGCGGCGGCGGTGGCCGGGTGGCGGTGTACTATCAGACGATTGATGGGTTCAATCTGGACAACGTATCGGCCCTAGGAGGAAATGAAGGGTATAGCTCCAGTGGTTCTGGCGGTGCCGGTACGGTTTATTTCAATGATGAGGCGCGCCAGGTGTCCGAATTGCGGATCGCCGGTAAGGGGTTGTCGGATCCATTTACCGTGATTCGTGATGAACCGACCGGACTCAGTCTGCTCTCTATCAATAACACTCGCGCTCAGGTCGTTACTGAGGGTATCGCCACTGGGGGTGACGTATCACTGGAGAAAGGAATGCTTGTGTTGAGTGGAGCTCAAAGTTGGGCTTCGCTCTCGCTTCGTAACGGTTCGAAACTGTCGCACCCCACTGGTTCAGATGAGAAGCTGGATGTACAGGTGATTGGCACGGTGAGTGTAGACGAGACATCCGCTTTGGATGTGAGCGGCCGAGGCAAGTCCGCACCGGAGGGACAACAACAAAGGGTCGGTGGTAGTTACGGTGGTCGAGGAGGTAACTACAGCAGTTACTCAAGCATTCCGGAATACGGTAGCTACCGTGAGCCGTTCTCACTGGGTACTGGCGGAGGTAGTACGCGGGGTGGTGGTGCGTTGCGCCTGACGGCCAACGCTTTGGTTCTGGATGGTCAGATCACCAGCAACGGCTCGACCCGCGCAAATTATGGCGCAGGTAGTGGTGGTGCGATTTGGCTGCGTGTCAACACGCTGTCCGGTTCCGGGTCGATTACGGCCAATGGGGGCAATGGCGTGAGTGGCAATTACGGCGCTGGCGGCGGCGGTGGCCGGGTGGCGGTGTACTATCAGACGATTGATGGGTTCAATCTGGACAACGTATCGGCCCTAGGAGGAAATGAAGGGTATAGCTCCAGTGGTTCTGGCGGTGCCGGTACGGTTTATTTCAATGATGAGGCGCGCCAGGTGTCCGAATTGCGGATCGCCGGTAAGGGGTTGTCGGATCCATTTACCGTGATTCGTGATGAACCGACCGGACTCAGTCTGCTCTCTATCAATAACACTCGCGCTCAGGTCGTTACTGAGGGTATCGCCACTGGGGGTGACGTATCACTGGAGAAAGGAATGCTTGTGTTGAGTGGAGCTCAAAGTTGGGCTTCGCTCTCGCTTCGTAACGGTTCGAAACTGTCGCACCCCACTGGTTCAGATGAGAAGCTGGATGTACAGGTGATTGGCACGGTGAGTGTAGACGAGACATCCGCTTTGGATGTGAGCGGCCGAGGCAAGTCCGCACCGGAGGGACAACAACAAAGGGTCGGCGGCAGTTACGGTGGTCGAGGAGGTAACTACAGCAGTTACGCAAGCATTCCGGAATACGGTAGCTACCGTGAGCCGTTCTCACTGGGTACTGGCGGAGGTAGTACGCGGGGTGGTGGTGCGTTGCGGCTGACGGCCAACGCTTTGGTTCTGGATGGTCAGATCACCAGCAACGGCTCGACCCGCGCAAATTATGGCGCAGGTAGTGGTGGTGCGATTTGGCTGCGTGTCAACACGCTGTCCGGTTCCGGGTCGATTACGGCCAATGGGGGCAATGGCGTGAGTGGCAATTACGGCGCTGGCGGCGGCGGTGGCCGGGTGGCGGTGTACTACCAGACGATTGATGGTTTCAATCTGAACAGCGTTTCAGCGCTAGGGGGCAATGCCGGGTACAACAGTGGTGCAGGCAGCGACGGCTCGGTGCACATCATGGCCAGAGAAAACCCGGTCCTCAAGAATGTATCCGTCAGAAAAGTCAGCATAAACCAAATACTGAGTGACCAAGTATCCGGTTTCAGTATCTGGTTTAACAGCGAGATTGCGCCATCAACCTTGACGGCATCTGATATCCAAATTTCTGGAGCGTCTCCAGCTGCTGTAACGAGTATCTCTCGAATAAATTCGCTGACTTACCAGGTTTCGCTTGAGCAACCGCTGGTGGACGGAAGTTATCAGCTGAAGATCGGTCCGGACATTCTCTCCCCATCTGGTGATGGGATGGACCAGAACTGGAACGGAATTACCGGTGAAGCAGAGGATGTCTTCCTCTTCGAATTCAGTGTTGACTCCACACCACCGGAGCCCGTGGTGGTGACATCGCATGATGTTACCCAGCTACAGGAAATCAATGTTCGTTCAATCACACTAACAGGCACTCGGGCCGATAACGTTTCCATCTCGCTCAATGGCGTCCAAAAAGTCGATTCGGGATCTGGGGATTGGAGGATAGAAAGCTATCCCCTCGAGCCAGGGATGAACGAACTCGAACTCGTAGCGCGTGATGACGCTGGCAATACCTCTGACCCGGTCGTTCTCAGTGTGGATGTCGACGATTTCGAACCCTATATCTATCAGCAGGACCCTGGTGGGTTCCTGGGGTACGTACCGGATTCCGTTAAATTAATCGTCAAGGAACCGGGAAGCGCCGAACTGGATCTGGAAAACAGTTCAGTCGTGATCAAGTTGGCAGGCTCGGAAGTTCCTGGCTCATTGAGTTTCGAGGAAGCAACCTACACTTATGTCTTCACCCCAAGTTCGCCATTTGTTGAAGGCAGCTACTTGATCGAAACCCACTTCGCGGACACTCGTGGAAATAGCTCCGATCAGGAAAGCAGTTTTACCGTCGATCTTACCGAACCCGAACCTCCTGTAATATCGCCGTCCAGCGATACAACAACCATCAATAAGTACACTGTTGTGGTCCAAAGGGAGATGGGCTCAAAGCTCTTGCTGGAAGAGCAGATTCTCGATTCTAGCACCTATGTCACTGAGTCTTCCCATCAGCTCTCTCTATCGGAGGGCGAAAATACCTTTACCTTCCGGTCCAGGGATCGCGCCGGTAATACAAGTGAACCCGCTGTCGTGAAAATCTATTACGACAACGTTACTCCAGGGCCAGTCGCATTCAACGTCGACCCCGAAGGTGACGGTACATCAGTCAAACTGGATTGGTCTGGTTATGATGAGTTCGCCAACGGTAACGATATCGCCCAATATTGGGTTTTTGTCCAACCTCAGCCGTTTTCCTCAACTATTGGATTGGAGCCTTATGCCAGCGTGCCGGGTGGGCAGAACGGCGTTGAACTGCAAAATTTGCAGCGCAATACCGAGGTGCATTTGGCTGTCGTGGCAAGGGACCATGTCGGCCTGGTCACACAAGAAGTTAACAGCGTCTCGGCAACTCCGGTGGACCGCGTTGCGCCTCCAAATGTAGAGGGCTTCAGTGTTGCTACGTCAGCTAATGAGTTGGCGCTTAGCTGGCTCCCCTTGATTGATGAGAGCCAGGATCTTGCGGGGTACCGCATCTACGTGAACAAGGCCGGCACTGTCCAATCTACTGACGTAGCAATCGATGCTGTGACGCTGGTTGATGGCCGTGTTCGCTTTAACGTATCGGGTCTTGAGTCGGCCACCTCTTACCCTGTTCGTGTGACAGCATACGACCACGCCAGCAATGAGTCCCCTGGAGTTAGTAATCCGGGAGTCACGTTACTTGCGAACCCCGCCAACCTCGTTGCCGAGCCGTTCAGTGGCAAAATCGAGCTTGAGTGGAGTGGCGTCCAGCCAAGCAACCTGATCAAAAACTACCGCATTTACTTGAGCACGACGAATTACAGCTCTGTCGCTGGCCTCGAAGCCGCGAATGTGGTGGCTTCAAACACACTGAAAACCGCCATTGCCGGTCTTCAAAATGGCACTACCTATTACGTAGCGGTCACGACCGTGAACCTATCGGGTGGTGAAGAAAAACAAGTTGTAACGCAAGAGGTTACGCCCAAAGAGGACACTGAGGGGCCAAGCATTAAGCGGATCACTCACTTTGATGGCAAAACCGAAGCTGACTTGGTTGATGGCAGTACTATCACTCGCAATGGCGTGATCCGGATTTATGCTGACGATCCCGCAGGATTGAGCCGTGCAGAGCTCGTGGCGGGAGCCAGCATTGTTGGGGTAGATTACACCGCAGCCCCTGCCTATGAGCTCCCCTGGAATCTCGTTGAGGTCGAAGACGGTGACTATGTGCTTGTGGCAACCGTTTACGACACCCTGAACAACCACTCCGAACTGGCTGTTTCGGTGAACGTTGCACTGGAACCTCCTGCGGCACCTGAAATTGTGAGCCCAGAAACCGGTTACGCGACCAATAAGGATGTAGTGAGATTTGATGGTCGTGCAGAGCCTGGCTCAAAGATTCGGGTCCTGCAAAACGGTGCTGAATTGGGCACGCAGATTTACAGTGGTTCGGAGGGCCGCTTCTCCGACCAACTAGAGCTGATCGAGGGCGAGAACGTAATTGTTGCGGAGGCGGCCTACACCAATCGAGGCATCTACGGCAACGCCAGCGACCCAGTCACCATCACCCTCGACAGCTCCCTGCCGGACGCCCCGCAGGGCGTCACCGCCCAGAGCAAACCCCTAGGCCAGATTGCCCTGTCCTGGTCCGCTGTTGAAAACGCTGCCGGTTACCACGTCTATCGGTCCTCCAGCGAGTTCACGGATCCGGCCATGGCCGAGCGCATCACCACGCAGATGCTTCAGAAGACCACCTTCCAGGATCTGCCGGTGGACGACGGCGAGTACTACTACCGAGTGGTGAGCCTGAACGATCTGGGAACCGAGAGCGAGCCGTCGGCTACTGCCAGCGCAGCATCCGACAGTACAGCGCCTCATGCAGTTGAAATCCGCATGACCCCGCAGGGCAGTTATGACGAAGGCACCGGCCGCGTTGCCCCGGGGCAGGTGGACTTGGAAGTGGTCTTTAGTGAACCGCTGAAAACCACTCCGTACCTGGCGTTCACTGTGAGCGGCGGCCTGCCCATGGTGGCCACCCTGAACCGGGATTACTCGGATGACACCCTGTACACCGGCCACTTCCGGATTGAGCCCACCAACAAGTCTGGTACTGCCATTGCCGTACTCTCTGCACACGATGACGTGGGCAATCGCGGCACCGAGGTCATGGAAGGCAAAAACTTCGTGGTCGATACCCAGGGCCCGGCAGTTGCCAAACTGCAGATTAACCCGGGTTCCCCGATCGAGAACGAAGCCGATGCCTCTGGCCTCGGCCAGGAAGTGGAAGTGGTTGTCACCCTTGCGGACGATGTGATGCCGGGTGACATGCCCAAGCTGGTGCCGGTTGTGATCGGCGAGCAGGGCGAGGAAGTGATTACTGACTACAGCAACGGCATCAACCTGACCAAAGACGGCGCGTCTCTGCCGGGTGCACCGATCTACTCCGGTCGCTTCCGCCTGCCGCTGTCTGCCGGCCAGAACAGCACTGGTGAGCCCACCGCCGAAATCCTGGCTTTCCAATACAGCGCCCGGGACGACCTCGGTAACGAGAGCACCAAGCTCCCTGCCGATGCAGAGTTCCAGGTCTACCAGGGCCAATTGCCACCGCTGGCAACACCCACCGGCCTCACTGCCCGTGCCCTGCCGGGTGGCCAGGTGGAGCTGATCTGGAGTGACGTTGAAAACGCTTCCGGCTACAAACTGTTCCGACAGGCGCCGGGTGAAACGGAACTGACCGAACTTGCCGAGCTCAGCTACCCGGACACCATGCAGTACGTGGATGGTTCCTCCGTCGCGCTGACCGATGGCATCTACCAGTACGCCATCGTCAGCCTGCGCTCCCAGAACGGCGAAGTCGCTGAAAGTGCGCCCAGCCAACCGGTTTCTGTGACTGCCGACGGCACCGCGCCGGATGCGCCGGAAAACCTCAGCCTGGAACTGAACGGCACCGGTATTGTTGCCCGTTGGCAGCCGCCCGCGAGTGAAGCCCAGGATGGCCTGCTGAAGTACAACCTGTACCGCGTGGATCTGCCGGAAGGCTCTGCGCCAACCACCATGGCAGGGTATACGCCACTACAGAACGGCATTCCGGACATCATTGCCCTGGATTCCCGCCCGTCGGCCACCGAGCACCTCTACCTGGTGACCGCGGTCGACACAGCGGGTAACGAATCCGCCCCGTCCAACGCAGAATACCTGAACGTCGACCTGCTGCCGGTCAGTGACCTGAGCATTGCTCTGGCTGACCAGGGCCGCCCGGCGCTGCAGTGGAATCACTCCAAATCATCGGCGGTCGGCTTTGACGTCTACCGGATGGATGGCTCCAACGCCGTCAAGTTGAACGACAGCCGCCTGAGTGCCCGCAGCTTCGAGGATCTCGACTACAACGGTGGCAACCTGACCAGCGGTGCCCCGGCAGACCGGCTCTATCGTGTGGTGGCGGTTGACGACAACGACGTCAGCAGCGTGAATCACGACTTGCTAATGCCGGCGTTGAGCGTCTCCCTGCTGGCTGACGATTCCGGCACCGCACTGGATCGTGGCGTGATGAACCGCGTCGTGTTCCGTGTTGCCAACGCCGGTGCCAGCACCGTGGTTCAGGCCCGCCTGAAAGCCACGCTGATGGACAACGGCACGCCTCGCGAGCACTGGTCCGAGCGCTTCACCGTTGAGCCCGGAAGCTTTACCGACGTGCCAGTGGTGATTGGTGGCTACGATAAGCTGCCCACACTCACCGACATCGACACCCAGATTGTCGTGCAGCCCAAGCCGGGCCAGTCCGTCACCATCGAACAGCGTGAATCCGTGCAGATCGGCCAGTCCGGCCTGGTCGCCACGGTTCAGGCCGAAGAGTTCGTGCGAGGGGCAACCGGCAAGGTGCGCCTGAAACTGGAAAACCTGTCCGACGTTGAAACCGAGCTGCTGTTAGCCACCAACAATGGCAAGGCCGATTCCAGTGAGGTTCGGTTGATCCTGAAAGATGGCGACGGCAACGTACTCAGCCAGCAGGCCGTGCGCCAGGCAGCCGGCAACGTGATCACCGTTAGCAACGGCGACACCGTCGCGCGAATTCCGGCCAACGACACCTACACCTCAGGTGTGTTGGAGATTGATGTCCCGTCCTCGGCCCCTGATAACGTCACGGTTCATCTGGAAATCGACAAATTCCGGTACCACACGGGCCGTGACACCTTCGTGGCCATCGAAGGCACTCGCGCCAGCAGCCCGGTCAGCCTGAAGGAAACGCCGTACTACGGTGCCCTGGGCAATATCAGCCCGGCCACCGCCTTCGTGGGCGATACCTTGGAGATCGCTGGTCAGGCCATCGATCGCCAGAGCGACGCACCGTTGGCCAACGTACCGCTGACGCTGGTGCTCACTACCCGTGGCTTCGAGCGCACCTTCCCGGTGTACACCAACAGCAATGGCGACTTCGTGTACAAGTTCACCCCGGGCGCATCGGAATCCGGTGAATACTCCGTGGCCGTGTTGCACCCGAGCATGGTGGAGCGGCCGCAAGACGGGACCTTCGTGGTGGAGGGCGCAGGTGTGTCGCCGGCCAAGGCCCGTCTGACCATTCCGCGCAACTACGAGTACGACCTGGATATCAAAGTACGTTCCGGCTACGCCACGCAGTTGAGCAACGTGCGCCTGGCCTATGCGCCGTCCACCGACAGCGAAGGCAATGCCTTGCCCGTACCGGAGGGTATGAGCTTTGATCTGGGTGCCACCAAGACCATCGGTGAAAACCAGACCGCCTACTTCAAACTGAAGTTTTCCGGCGATGCCTCCGCGGCCGAAAGCGGCACCCTGCGGTTCAATGTACTCGCGGATAACCGTTCAGAACCACTGGGCACCGTGGCGGTGGAGTATTTCCTGACCGAAGCCCAGCCGATCCTGCTGGCACAGCCATCCCTCGTGGATACCGGCGTTGGCCTGGGGCAGTCCCAGCAGGAAAGCATCACCGTTAAGAACACCGGCCTGGACAGCGCACGCAACCTGTCCATCAGCCTGGTGAACGAAACCGGTGGCGCCGCGCCTTCGTGGTTCCGCCTGCTGACGCCGGCCAACCTGTCCTCTCTGGCCGTGGGCGAGCAGACCGACATTCAGGTCGCCGCCGCGCCGGATGCCTCGGTGCCGGTGGGCGACTACCTGTTCAAGGTACGCATCACCGCGGACAACCTGGAACCCATGGAAGTGCCGGTGCTGGTAGCCGCCACCGATTCAACCACTGGCGACGTATTCTTCCACACCGTGGACATCTACACCGCCACCCTGGATGAAAACATGGAGCCGATTCCGGGCCTGGGTAACGTGAAGATCAAACTGCAGAATACCCAGGTGCTGTCGGAAGTGTACGAACTGACCACCGACGCAGACGGCTTTGGCGAGCTGACCGATATCCCGGTCGGCCGCTACAGCTTCCGCGCCTCGGCGTTTGATCACGAATCCGTGTCCGGCCACCTGTGGGTGAAGGCAGGGGTAACCACCCAGGAACAGGTCTTCCTGATGAACCAACTGATCAATGTGGAGTTCTCGGTCACCGAGATCACCCTGGAAGACCGCTACGACATCATGCTGGAAGCCACTTACGAAACCAACGTACCGGCACCGGTGGTGCTGTTCGAACCCATGTCGGTGAACCTGCCCATGCTCAAGAAGGGTGAGGTTTTCCAGGGTGAATTCACCCTGACCAACCACGGACTGATCGAAGCCTATGACGTTCAAACCACGCTGCCCACAGGGGACGAATACGCACGCTTCGATTACCTGACGGATATTCCGGATGTTCTGTCCCCGGGGCAGGTGGTGCGCGTGCCCTACCGGATTGTGGCCCTGCAGGACTTTGAGCCCAGTGGCGATGGCACGGCAACGGGCGGCGGCTGTTTGCGGCGCAGTTACCGGGCGATCTGCAACTACTCTGCTGAGTGCGCCATTGGCTCCATCATCGAAAACGCGGCCACCATGATCTGGAACGCCATCAGTGGCGACTCCTGTGACGGCGGTGGCAGTGGTGGCGGCGGCCTGGGTGGCGGTTTCTATGGTGGTGGCTATTACGGTGGCAGTGGCGGTGGCACCAACTACTCGCCTGCGCCCAGCTCCATTGCGGTGGATGAGCAGTTCTGTCCGGAAGAGTGTGAAACCTGCTGCGGCGGGGGAAGTGGTGGCTCAGGTAGCGGATTTGGAGGCTCGGGTGGCGGGTTTGGCCCTTCGCCGGGATTGGGAACAGCAACTGGCGTTCCGCAGGGGGGCTTCTGATGAAATCGCCAACAACCAGACTATTTTCAAGGACCCGTTCAAGGATGACTGAAGTAATGTCCATCAAGAACTCGCTCAGGTTTGCGTTCCTGTTTCTCCTCAGTGCCGTCGTGCAGGCCATGCCCGGCATCGAAACGATTCAGCAGTCGCCGGCCAGCAAACGCATCGGGCTGGACGCGCACTACGTTGACCTGCGCATCGCCAGCTTTGGCGATGACCTGGCGATTTCCCGCGAGTGGATCGACGGCAAATGGACATGGAACAAGCAGTGGCAGTCCGTCATCAGTCGCCCGCCAGCCACCGGAACCGGTGAGGATGGCCCATGGTACGTCCTGCATGGTGAGGTGGAGCGCTTCAAAGCCGTGTTTGACCAGCAGGTCGGCTCCAGCGCTGAGGGTCAGACACTGATATCCGGTAATGAAGCCCTCGGCGAGCGCGTCGAGCTAAGTGAAAGCGCCATTGTCTGGCGCGATGCCGCTGGCAACTGGGTTCGCTATGTACCGGAAACCCCTGCCCAAACCGGCGTTAACGGAGGCGCCGCCGTCCGGGGCCACATCGACGCCTACGGCAACGCCCTTTATCAGAACACCATTATTCGTGATGCTCAGAACCGCCCGAGCCAGATTCAGGACCATTTCGGCAACCTGCTACTGACCATCACCTACGACGGCACCAGTAATCGCCCTGCCACAGTAACGGATTACACTGGCCGTTCGGTGACCTACACCTACAACACGGACAGCCAGCTCGTTACCGTGAATGATGTTCGCGGGCAGGATTGGCAGTACACCTACACTGCCAAGGGCAAACTCAAAACCATCGCAGACCCCAACGGCAACGTCACCCAGTACGCTTATGACCAGAACAGCGTGACGGAAACCACCGCAGACCAACTGCAAACCGTATACCAGTACCAGTATGACAAGGCGAAAGACCAGTTCCGTCGCACCATCACGGGGCCGGATGGCTCTGTACGCGAGGCCCTGTACGACAATTCTCCGAACCCGGGCACAGACAGCCTGCGTTATCAGCAAACCATCAACGGCGAGCTGACCTCAAAAAGGTTGGGCACCGAGCTTGACTACCGCACCATCAACGCCGCCGGTGACGAAATCCGTTATGAGAAAAACGCCCTCGGCAAACTGGAAACAGTCACTCACCCAGACGGCACCACCGAAACCTGGGAATACTCCGCCGATGGCAGGTTCAACACGGCTTACGTTGACCAGCTAGGTGCGCGCACCGAATGGGATTACGACAGCAAAGGCCGGGTGACTGAAATCCGCCAGGCCGTCGGCACGCCCGAGCAACAGACCGTTCGCTACAGCTACCCGGACTTGCTCACTCGCATTACTACCTGGGTGGGCGATGCCAACACTGGCGATGCGTTCACCACCGAGCGGTTCGACCAGTACGGCAACGTCAGTTCCTTTACCGATGCCGAAAATAACACCGCCGCCTACACCCACAATGTGCTGGGGCAGGTGCTTACCGAAACCACAGCCAAGGGCGTATTGGAAAGTTACACCTACGACGCCGCCGGCAACCTGACCGAGCAAGTGGATGGCATCGGGCGCATCACCAAGCACGCCTACGACGCAGCCGGTAACAAGAAAACCACCACCTGGCCGAACCTGGCGGTCACCACCTTCAGCTACAACGCGCTGAATGAGCAGGTGGCGGTCACCAACGCCAAGAATGAAACCGTGGCCACGGAATACGACCGGGAGACTCGCACCTTTGTGTTCAAAGATGCGAAAAACGCCACCACCGAAGTGACTATGAACGCGAAGGGTCTGCCGAAGCAGATCACCGATCCGAATGGCAACACTACCGTCCAGAACTACCAGGCGGGGCGCCTGGCCTCTACTCAGTACCCCACATTCGAGCAAACGTTCGAATACACTTCCGGCTCCCGCCTGAAAAGCATCACCGACCAGTACGACGGCAAGCAGTCCAAAACGCAGCTGACTGTGGACCCGTTAGGCCAGATCACCCAGCAGACCGACGCCAACAGCAACACCGAGCAGCGCACCTATGACGGGCTTGGACGCCTGACCGAGATCACCGACGCCATTGGCGGCATTACCCGGCTGGCCTACGACAGCCATGGCAACCTGATTAAAGTGACCGACCCGGAAGGCCGGGAGACCCGTTTTGAATACAACGGCAACAATCAAGTGCTGGCAGAAGAACGCAGCCGGGAGCCTGGACACGTCTCCCGCCGAACCTATAGCTACGACGCCAACGGCAATCTGAAAACCGAAATCACGCCCAACGGTGAGAAGGTGGTCTACAGCTACAACGATGCCGACGAACTGACCGGCATCGAGTTCTTCGACACCGTCAACGACTCCGTGCCCGCCAAATTGGTCAACCTCGGTTACAACGATCTGGGCCAGCTTACGTCCTATGACGACGGGGAAACCAGCGGCAGCTACACCTACGATGAGGTAGGTCAGCTAAAAACCGCCAGTACCGACTTTGGCCCGTTCACCAAAAACATCAGCTACACCTACGACGCCGCCGGTAACATCGCCACCTACACCAACCCGGAAGGCATCACCTACGCCTACACCTACGATGCGAACGGACAGGTCAAGAGCGTCGAGATTCCCGGGGTGGGGCTTGTGAGCTTCAGCAATTACGAATGGACCCAGCCCACGCAGATCAATCTGCCCGGCGGCAGCGTGATCCAGCGCCAGTATGACGGCCTGCAGCGTATGGAATCCAACACCCTGCTGGACCCTGCCCAGAGCGCCTTGATGAGCGTGCTCTACGGGTACGATCCGGTGGGCAATATTCTGAGTCAGACAGGCGAGGACGGCGACACACTCTATGGCTACGATGACCTCTATCGTCTGACCAGCGCCGATTACCCCGTCGCCAACGATGAAAGCTTTGACTACGACGGTGTAGGTAACCGCACCAGCCACAACGGCGACACCAGTTGGCAGTACAACAGCGCCAACCAGCTCACCGGGCAAAGCGACACCACCTACCAGTACAACGCTAACGGCCACATGACCCAGAAGACTGTGTCTGGGGAAACCACTTACTACTTTTACAACAACCAGGAGCGACTGGTTCGCGTGGAAGACACCAATAATCAGGTCATCGCCCGTTACGGCTACAACCCCTTCGGCCACCGACTATGGAAAGAGGTGGGCGGTGTCAAAACCTACTTCTTCTATAACCAATCAGGCCTTGTCGGTGAGTACTCAAGCACCGGCGAGCTGATCAAGGAATACCAGTACACCGCCAACTCCACCTGGATGACCAATCCTCTGTTCCAACGGGATGGCGGACAGGTGTATTTTTATCAGAACAGCCATTTGGGTACGCCCCAGCGCATGCTGGCTACCTCTGGTGAGGTGGTATGGGCTGTGACTTACACCGCGTTCGGGGATGCAAAACCGTCTATCATAGCGGTCAAAAATAATCTGAGGTTGCCGGGGCAGTATTTTGATCAGGAGACGGGGTTGCATCACAATTATTTTAGGGATTATGACCCTGAGTTAGGTCGCTATATTCAATCTGATCCCTTGGGTCTTACCTCAGATATTAATTACTATACTTACTCTCGATCTAATCCTCTTCGGTTTTTTGATCCGCTCGGATTGTTGTCTAATGAAAAGTGCGAGCATTTCCTTGTTGATCAGCATAAGTCCAGGTTCAGGCGAGAAAAAAGGGAGATACTCTCCCAGTATACTAAGTATGAGATATTTATGGCGGGTCCTTCTATGGGGCTTGACATAGAGGATCCTTGGAACAAACCAAAACTGAAAATAGGTTTTGGAGTTTCATTTGAGGTTTGGAAAGTAAAATACACAAACCTTCATATATTTGTTTATGAAGTTTTTGAGCGTTTATACGATTATAAGGCTTACTGTGAGGCAGAAAAGCAACTGGAATGTGGGAAGGTAGAAAAGATATATTGGTCTTATGATTATACGGAAAATTATGAGACCGAAGAGTTGGTAGATAACTACTACGATTCGATCAGGGTTCCGATCTACAAGCTTGGGGAGTTTTGATTGTGCGAGCTTTGTTTTTTTTAGTGCTTATTTTAAATGTTGGTTTTTCGTTTGCTTCTGAGTGTGAGGAAGATAGTGTGTTTTCCCGAAAGGAAAGTGAAATTGACTCTATGCTACGGGGCGGAATCAGTGAAGAGGAAGCTGAATTCTTTCAAGCGGAGTGGGAAAAGTATTTGCATATTAGATGCAAATCCATAGCCTTTAGATCATATAGGATTAAAGTGGCAGATAGCCTTTTTCAAGCCTCAGATAATGGTTTGATAGACGAAAAAGAAGAGATTTTTTATTTTGCTTTAGAGCAAATTAAATATAGAGACTCATCGTATAAGAATTTACTTTTTCTGTTGGCCAGATTTGAGAGCGAAGAAGTGATAAATGTTTTCAGAAAAGAGATTGGAGAAGATCGATTTTTCAGGTTTGCCGCCACCGCGGCTGCAACAAGCTGTAATGAAAAGCTTATCAAGAATATCGACCATTATGTGAAATCGCTGCCTATTGAAAAGCAGAAGTTTTACCTTGGTGTTAGGGAGAGATTCTCACAGTTTGACATTGACAGCGGATACTGTGATTGACGTAAAAAGATGAATTTTCCGTTGTTAATCTGAAAAAGCTTGAGCTTGTTCGCGAACGAATTGCTCGTTCTTGTTAAAGGCGAAACAAGCTCCGTAAGCGAAGAGGGCGGGGCCCCGTTTAGTATTTCATGGTTTAGGTGGGTACGGGAAGAGCGTATAAACCCCATTTGATAAGCAGTGTTCAAAGGAAGCAGTAAGCATGAAGGCGACGCGAGTAGTAGGAGTCTGGTGGTTCGCATGGATGGCGTTGTTCGCAGCCAATGTTCATGCCCAGGAATCCTTGTGTGCGGTGGTAAAAATCGAGATCGCTCAGGAGCTGACTCTGGAGCGGCAGGCGTTTGAAGCCAATATGCGCATTATCAACAGCTTGGATTCCATGCCGTTGGAAAACATCAACATCAATATCGAGTTTGAGGATAGCGACGGCAACACCGTGGTGGCTTCCTCGAACCCCAGCCACAGCTCCGCGGCTTTCTTTATTTCCCTGGATGCCCACAACAACATCAGCTCCCTCAGCGAGGGTGACGACGGTGCGATTACCGATGGCGTGATCGACCCCGCCGAGGTAGGCGAGCTGCGCTGGCTGATTGTTCCGACGGTGGGTGCCGGCGGTGATGACGGCGCGGGACGCCTGTATTACGTGGGTGCCAGCCTGTCCTTCACCTACGGTGGCGAAAGCCAGACCATCGAAGTGGCGCCAGATACCATCGTGGTCAAGCCCCAGCCCAACCTGGTACTGGATTACTTCCTGCCTTCAGAAGTGAATGGCGACAACCCCTTTACCTCTGAAATCGAACCGGTAGAGCCCTACAACCTGGGCGTGCGCGTGGCCAACAATGGCAGTGGCGCGGCCCACAGCGTGAAGATTGAATCCGCCCAGCCGAAGATCGTAGAAAACGAACGGGGCCTGCTGGTGGACTTCCTGATTACCGGCAGCTTTGTCGACGATGCGCCGGTGAACAAAACCCTGCTGCTGAACTTCGGCACCATTCCGGCCGAATCCAACACCACCGGGCGCTGGGTGATGGAAACCTCGCTCACCGGCCGTTTTACCGAGTTCAATGCTTCCTTTACCCACGCCGATGAATTCGGCGGTGAACTGACCTCCCTGATTGAAGCGGTCAACACCCACTTCCTGCTGCGGGATGTAAAAGTGGACCTGCCCGGCCGGGACGCCGTGCGGGACTTCCTGGCGCAGGATGGCGATTCGGTGCGGGTGTACGAATCCGAGCACACCGGCACCAACCAGCCGGATTGCAGTGACTGCCTGGCGGTCACTTCCCAGAGTGGCTCCCTGGGTGGCGCGGTTACCGGCGGCTCCGGCATTAACCGCACACTTTCCAACACCGCTACTCCGGGCCCGGTGCACATCAAGGTAACCGACCCGTACGAGGGCACCGAATCCCTGACCAGCGTGGTGCGTGCCGATGGCAAGGTGCTCAGCCCGGCTAACTACTGGCTGTCCAAAACCATTCAGGACGACAAGATTCATTACGATTACTTCCTGAACATTTTCGACACCACCGGCGGCACCGGCTACACACTCACCTTCGGTGGTCAGCTGAAAGCCAACGAGCCCCCGGTGATTCAGCACATTGCCAACTACACCACCTACGAAACCGGGCAGGTGGGTTTTCTGGTGCAGGCCAGCGATCCGAACAAAACCACACCCACGCTGTCGGCCCTGAACCTGCCGGCGGGCGCGACCTTCCAGGACAAAGGCAATGGCCAGGGTGTGCTGAGCTGGTTCCCACAGGTAGGGCAGGCGGGCACCTATGTGCTGGAATTCAGTGCATCCGACGGTGAGCTGTCGGCTCTGCAAACCGCCAAGGTGGTGGTGTTCCCGGAAACCGATCGCGACGGCGATGGCATGGACGACGCCTGGGAAATCGAACAATTCGGCGACCTGACCCGTGACGGCACCGGTGACTTTGACGGTGACGGCATTACCGACAAGGACGAGTTCCTGCGCGAATCCGACCCCACCGTGGCCGAACTGGCTCCTGCGGAACCCCAATTGGCCACGCCGGCCTTTGGCGCCGAAGTCACCAGCCTGACGCCCACCCTGCAGGTGACCAATGGCGCCCACGACGCCAACATTGGCAGCGTGGATTACACCTTTGAGGTGTACGAAGACGAAAGCATGACCCGCCAGGTGGCCGCCGCCAACGGCGTACCCGAAGGCACCGGCACCACCGAGGTGGTGATGGGCAGCGACGCCGGCAGTGCCCTGAATGACAACACCCACTACTTCTGGCGGGTGAATGCCCGCACGGCGGCGGGCGCCAGTGAGTGGGTGAATGGCCGGTTCTTTGTCAACACTGCCAACGATGCGCCCACCGCGTTTACCGTCAGCAAACCATCGGACCAGACCCTGGTGGATACCCTGACCCCGACGCTGATCACCAACAACAGCGCCGACATCGATGGCGATGCCCTGACATACCAGTTCCAGGTTTTCGCTGAGGACGACGCGGACTTCAGCAACCCGGTGGCACAGGTCAGTGGCCTGGCTCAGGGCGAGCAGGGGCAAACCGCCTGGACGGTGTCCACCCCGCTGATCAACGGCCAGCTGTACTTCTGGATTGCCGTGGCCACCGATGAGCATGGCGCCACGCGGGTGTCTGACCCGGCCACCTTTATTGTTTCTACCTCCAACCTGGCACCGGGTGCGCCGACGGTGGTGTCGCCGATGGAGGGCGAGGTGGTAATGGGCAGCAGCGCCACGCTAGTGGTGGGCAACGCCCACGATCCGGAGCGCCGTAGCCTGGACTACTGGTTCGAAATCGATGAAGTGAACACCTTTGACAGCCAGGCGCTGCAAACCTCCGGCACCGTGGCCGAGGGCGTGAATGGTGAAACCTCCTGGTCGGCTAATGGCCTGCGGGAAGGGCAGCGTTACTACTGGCGCGCCAAGGCCGATGATGGTTCTGCTCAGGGTCCTTGGGTGACAGCCAGCTTCGAGATGTACATCGATGCGCAGCCACCCGGTACACCCACGTTGGACAACCCTGCGGACCAGGCCTGGGTGGAAGTGCTGACGCCGACCCTGTCGGTACACCCGGTCACCGATCCCAATGGCGATGCGGTGTCCTACGAGTTCGAGCTGTACCAGGACGATCTGCTGGAAACCCCGCTGGCTTCCGCCGTGGTGGATGCCCTGTCCTGGACGGTGGCAGCGCCGCTGCAAAATCACCAGACCTATTACTGGCGCGCCCGGGCGGTGGACGCCGGTGGCCTGGCCAGTGGCTGGTCTCCGGTTCAGCGGTTCTTTACCAACAAGGACGGTATCGACGATGCACCGACGCTGAGTTTTGTGCTGCCAGACACCACCGTGGATACCTACGGCGGCAACATCGAGATTCAGTGGGTGGATCAGGACCCGGACAGCGATGCCCGCATCAGCCTGTACTACAACGACACCAACCTGATTGTCGCCGACCTGCCCGAAAGTGCCGAGGGTGAGGGTGACCGTTACAGCTGGAACATCGACAGCCTGCCGGTGGGCACCTACGCGGTGTCTGCGGTGATCGAAGACAACACCAGTTCGGTTCGCGTGGAAGCCTGCTGTGTGATCCGCAAATCCGACCGGGAAATCGCCGCTCGCGTCACCCCGGTCACCGAGGCGGTGACCGATGAATACGGCGTCACCGAGGCCGAGTTTGACGTGGTGCTGGACGATGCTCCCCGTGCCGGTACCACCGTGCTGCTGAACCTGTCGGTATCGGATACCGGTGAAGGGCAGATCGTTAACGAACAGGCGTATCTGGAATTCACGCCGGAGAACTGGTCCGAGCCCCAGAAGGTTCGGGTTCGTGGCCAGGATGATTGCGAGATCGATGGCGATGCCAGCTATCACCTGCAGTTTGCGACGGCCGTCAGTGCCGACCCCACTTTCGAGGGCACACTGACCCCGGCGGTGCAGATGGTGAACCGGGATAATGAGTCGGCCGGGCAAACTCTATTTATCTGCTCCTACGAATTGCTGAGCCAGCAGACTGATGGCGCCACTGTGAGCTATCAGTACCGTGCCCGTTTGAGGAACACCGGTCTGGGCATTCGCTCTGCCACGGCCCAGGGGCAGTCGCTGTCTTCGGAACTGGCTCTGGTGTCCGGCTCGTCTCTGACCTTCCCGGCGGTGGCTCAAGGCAGCAGCGCCTGGAGTGAGGGCAGCGTGACCGTGTCTGCCCCGGTGGGTGTTACCCCGAATCTGGCGGCTCTGGAGTGGATGATTCAGGGCGAGGCCCCCAGCATTGTGTCTTCCGCACCGGGTGACGCGATGGATGGTCAGGAATACACCTATCAGGTGATCGCCAGCGGCCAGCCCGGCGATGTGTTTACCTTCTCACTGCTAGATGCACCGGAGGGCATGATCATTGATGCCGCATCGGGCCTGATTCAGTGGGTGCCGGGTATGGACCAGCAGGGCCGCCACACGGTGGTGGTTGAGGTGCGTGACCAGCTGGGCGGTGTCAGCCAGCAGACCTTTGCGGTGGATGTCTCGCCTAACGGTTCAATCGCGCGGGTGTACACGGTGGATCCGTCCACCGACGCCACCGCGGACTTCGCCAGCCTGGCGGATGCGGTGGCCGCACTGCCAAACACCTTCGTTCGTCCGATCGTGATCCGTGCCCGCTCCAGCGCTGGCGCGGTGGACAGCTCGCCGGTTCGTATCGACAACGCCGGTACGACGGCGGACATGCCGCTGTCGATCATCCTTGAGAGCAGCTACCACCTGAGTGTCGATGCCGCCGCCTCTGGCGCCCGCGCACTGTCGGTGGCCGTGCCGCATGTGAGCGTGGCCGGCGAAGGTGGGCAGATCAGCCTTCGCAATAACGGGTTTGATGAGGCCGTTGCCGTTGAGGTATCCGGTGGGGTTGAAGGCTCGGAGGTATTCCTTGATCGCTTGACCATCCGCGGTGACATTTCCGGAACACCGGCCCGTGCGGCGGGTATTCTGGTGCAGGGTGCGGTGTCCACGGTGGTGGTCCGTAACAATGAGGTGAGCGGGTTCACCGCGCAAACCGGTGGTTATGGCCTGTCCCTCAGTGGTCGTACCTTCGCCTACAACAACACGCTGGTGAACAACCACGTGGGCGTTGCAGTGAATCGCGCCACCGGTGGGCTGTGGAACACCCTCTCGGTGAACAACGAGCGGGATTACCTGGCCGGGTCGGGCGAATGGCCGGCCGGTGGCAATAACCTGAGCCTGGACGCCACCAGCCCGCAGGCGAACTTCCGCGAGCGCACCGTTGAGTTTGTGGATGCGCAGAACGCTAACGTCCAGCTGGCGCCGTGGGATTCTGCGGCGGTAGGCCAGGGTGCGGATCTGAGCACCATCAGCCAGTACCCGTTCGCCGTGGACCTGCGCATGGAGCCCCGTCAGTCGCCGTGGGACATCGGTGCCCATACGGTCGGCGAGGTCTCCAACTGGCCGCCGTTCATCGAAAGTGAAGCGGTGACGCTGGTGGAGCAGGGCAACACCTACGAATACGCGGTGGTCGCCACCGATAACGACGGCGACAGCCTGACCTACGCGCTGGCGAGCGGGCCACAGGGCATGACCGTGGACGCGGCATCCGGTGTGGTTCAGTGGACGCCTTCGGAGTCGCAGGTTGGCGACTACCCGGTGACCATCGAAGTGTCGGATGGCCGCGGTGGCATGGCGACCCAGACCTTCGAGCTGATTGTGTCGCCGGCGGGCAGCAACGGAGCGCGGCTGGTGACGGTGAACACCGATCCGGCGGCCGGTGCCGATTACACCAGCCTGCAGGCAGCCCTGGCCGCTGAGGCGGCGGAAGCCGGTGACATGGCTCATCCGCTGCTGATCCGCGCCCAGGCCTCCACCGGGCTGGTGGATACCACACCGGTGGTGATCGACGGCTTCAACACCAGCGCCGACAAGCCCATCACGATTGTGTTGGAGGCGGGCTACCAGCTGCAGGTGGATGCGCTTCAGAACGACGTGTATGGCATTCGCATCCGCGATAACCACGTGAACGTTCGCGGTACCGGCGGCAGCATCTGGGTGCGCAACAACGGCTACGATGCCGTGGGTGGTGTTATCGTTGAGCAGCAGGACGCCGGTTCAACGGTGGTGCTGGATGCCCTGCGCATTGCCGGCACGGTGACCGGTGACCCCTCTCGCGGCAGCGGCATCGAGGCGGCCGACCCGGATGCGGTGTATGTGCTGCGCAACAACGTCGTGACCGGGTTTACCGGCAGCTACGTGAACCACGGTATCCATACCGCGGGCCCGGCGTTTGTGTACAACAACACCCTGGTCGGTAACCGCATCGGCCTGCGCGTGGAGCATGGTGAGTCTCAGGTGTTCAATAACCTGGCGGTCAACTACCAGACCGACTATGTATCCTGGGCCGCTGCCTGGACAGTGACCGGCAACAACGTTGGCTCGGATGACTCCAGCCCGGACTCGGCGTTCCGCAACCGCGAGGTTATCTTCGTGGATGCCAGTGCCAATAACTACGCCCTGGCGCCGTGGGATACGGGTGCACTGGGGCAGGGCGTCAACCTGTCGGCCACCGAACACTTCGCCTTCAACGTGGACGCCACAGGCGCCCAGCGCCAGAACCCCTGGGATGCGGGTGCGCTGATGGTGGGTGAGGTGAACAACTGGCCGCCGTTCATAATCTCAGAGCCTAAAACCGAGGCGCGGACCAAAAAGCTGTATAGCTACACGGTAACGGCGGAAGATCAAGACGGTGATAGCCTGATCTACTCGCTTGTTTCCGCACCGTCCGGGATGGTTATTGACTCCAGTCTTGGCTTGATTAATTGGACGCCAACGAAGAACCAGTCAGGTACCTTTGAGGTGGTTGTGTTGGTTGAAGATGGGTTTGGTGGTAGTGATCAGCAAAGCTTTAGCGTGGACGTCGCGAAGACCGGACCGAATCCAGGCAGTATTTTCGACTTCGGAAACTTCTTTGATTGGCTGGCCGATAAGCTATGGGATCTGTTGTCGAAGTTCAGTTGGTTCTGAAGCTGAGGGGCTCAACTATGCTGGTTGGGCTTGAACCTTACCCCTGACGAAACAGACTGCACTCTGCCTGCAAGGAATCCAGCAGAGTGCAGTCTCTCCGTCTGCTTTACTTCTTCAGCCCCATCTCCTCGATCGAAATCTCCCGCATCTTGAATTTCTGAATCTTCCCGGTGACAGTCATCGGGAATTCGTCCACGAACTTGTAGTTCTTCGGGATCTTGAAGTGAGCAATCTTGCCCTTGCAGAAGGCCTGCAGGTCCTTTGCTGTGACCGGGGCTGCATCCGGGGCCAGCTTCACCCAGGCAATCAGCTCTTCGCCGTATTTATCATCGGGAATACCGGTTACCTGCACTTCTTCGATGGCCGGGTGGGTGTAGAGGAACTCTTCGATTTCTTTCGGGTAGATATTCTCACCACCACGGATGACCATATCCTTGATGCGGCCAACGATCTGGACGTAGCCGTCTTCGTCCATGGTGGCCAGGTCACCGGTGTGCATCCAGCCGGCGTTATCGATGGCTTCGCGGGTTTTCTCTTCGTTGTTCCAGTATTTCAGCATCACGCTGTAGCCACGGGTGCACAGCTCGCCGATCTCGCCACGCGGAACCACGTTGCCTGTGCCCGGATCAACGATCTTGGTTTCCAGGTGCGGCTGGGTACGGCCCACGGTGGTAACCTGCTTCTCGAACGGATCCAGGGAGCTGGTCTGGGTGGAAACCGGGCTGGTTTCAGTCATACCGTAAGCGATCTGAACCTCTTTCATGTTCATCTTGCCGTTGACCTTCTTCATCACCTCCGCCGGACAGATGGAGCCGGCCATGATGCCGGTGCGCAGGGAGGAGAGGTCGTAGGTTTCAAAATCCGGATCCGCCAGTTCAGCAATGAACATGGTGGGCACGCCGTAGAGAGCGGTGGCCTTTTCCTGGTGCACGGCCTGGAGCACGGATTTCGGCTCAAAACCTTCATCCGGGTAGATCATCGTGGAGCCGTGAGTTATACAGCCGAGGTTGCCCATCACCATGCCAAAGCAGTGGTAGAGCGGCACCGGTATAACCAGGCGATCTTTCTCGGTGAACAGCTGGCTTTCGGCCACGAAATAGCCGTTGTTCAGGATGTTGTGGTGAGTGAGGGTGGCACCTTTGGGATTGCCGGTGGTGCCGGAGGTGAACTGGATGTTGATGGGGTCGTCAAATTGCAACTCGCCCTGGCGCTTTTCCAGGTCCTCTTTGGACACATCGCTGCCGAAGCCGACGAACTCTTTCCAGGTCCACATCCCGTCGTGCTTGTCTTCGTGCACGTTGATCACGGAGCGCAGCTCGGGCACGTGGTCGGCCTTTAGCTTGCCCGGCGCGCTGCGCTTCAGCTCGGGAGCGAGTTCGTAGATCATCTCGCGGTAGTTGGAGGCCTTGAAGCTGTCCGCAGTAACCAGCACGGTAATGCCTGCCAGGTTCAGTGCGTACTGAAGTTCATGCACGCCGTAAGCCGGGTTGATGTTGACGAGGATGGCACCGACCTTGGCGGTGGCGAACTGGGTAACGGTCCACTCGTAGCGGTTGGGGGACCAGATGCCCACGCGGTCGCCACGTTTGACGCCAATGGCCATGAAGGCCCTGGCTGCTTCATCCACTTTTTCAACAAATTCCTTGTAGGTCCAGCGAATGTCCTGGTGCAGGCACACCAGGGCTTCGGTGTCCGGGAATTTCTCTGCGGTGCGGTCGAGCATATCGCCGATGGTCATGCCCAAAAGGGGCGCTTCGGCGGTACCGCTGGTATAGCTTGGTAGAGTCTTGCTCATATCTCTGCCTCCATTGTTTTTGTATTCGAGGGCGAGCAGGGTGGTTTGCCTGCTAGCGACTCTGACTGTGGTATTCGGGGTTGGGTTGCATATCGCTGGCAATCGCCACACGGTTGGACATGTTGTAGAAACCGATCAGGTTGCTGAGGTCCCAGATGCCGCGGTCGCTGAGACCGGCATCCCGCAGGGCCTGGATGTCGTCTTCAGTGACGGTGGCCGGCGAGCGGGTAAGGTGGGATGCAAAATCCAGCATGGCCCGCTGGCGCTTGTCGAGTTTTGCGCTGCGGTAGTTCATCACCATGTGCTCGCCCAGTTGTGGGTCGCCGCTCAGTACCCGCACGGCGGCGCCGTGAGCTACCAGGCAGTAGAAGCATTTGTTCTCTGAGGAGACCACCACGGCCACCATTTCCCGCTCCAGTTTGGAAAGTTCACCTTCGCCGAGCATGAGCTCGTTATAGAGGCGGGTGAAGCCTTCCAGCTGTTTGAGGTTCTGGCTGTAGGCGGTGAGTACATTCGGGATCATGCCCAGTTTTTCCTGGCAGATCTGGAAGTACTTCTGGGTGTCTTCCGGCATGTCGCTGATCTCGGGGATGGGGAGATCCAGGGCGACGACGTTTTTATTGCTCATGACTACTCCTGGTTTTAACAGTTACCGCCCATTGCCTGGCCGACTTTTGAACCGTTGTGACGGTTCAGCTGGCCGCAGATCCAGTCGCCTGTGGCGACCAGCTTTTCAAGATCGACGCCGGTCTTGATGCCAAGGCCGTTAAGCAGGTATAGCACGTCCTCGGTTGCGACGTTGCCCGAGGCGCCCTTGGCGTAAGGACAGCCGCCGAGCCCAGCGACGGAGGCATCGATGACGCTGACACCTTCTTCCAGCACCGCATAAAGATTGGCCAGTGCCTGGCCGTAGGTGTCATGGAAGTGTGCAGCCAGCTTTTCCATGGGGACATGGGCGGCAACGGCTTCGAGCATCCGTTTGGCTTTGATCGGAGTGCCCACACCAATAGTGTCGCCCAGGGAAATCTCGTGGCAGCCCATGTCGTACAGGGCCTTGGCCACGGTGGCCACCTGTTCCGGGGCAATGTCACCTTCGTAGGGACATCCCATCACGGTTGAGACATAGCCGCGCACGGGGATGCCGTGTTTGCGTGCTTCCTCGACGACCGGCGCAAAGCGCTCGAGGCTCTCGGCGATGGTGCAGTTGATGTTCTTCTTCGTGAAGGATTCGGACGCGGCGCCAAAGACGGCCACTTCGTCGGCCTTCGCCGCCAGTGCCCCCTCAAACCCTTTCAGGTTCGGGGTGAGGGCAGAGTAGCAAACGCCAGCCTTGCGGTTGATGCCGGCCATCACCTCTGCGGCGTCGCCCATCTGTGGCACCCATTTCGGGGACACAAAGCTGGCGGCTTCAATGTGGCTCAGGCCGCTGTCTGCCAGGCGGTCGATCAGCCCGGTTTTGATGACGGTGGCGATCACCGGGCCGGGCTCGTTCTGGAGTCCGTCCCGGGGGCTCATCTCAACCAGGCGAACCTGTTTGGGAAAGGCCATCAGCCTGCCTCCTCTTCGTTTACTTCAATTGCAATCAGCTCGGCACCTTCGGAAACCTGGTCGCCCTCGGCGAAGAAGATTTCAGTGACCACGCCGTCGGCCGGGGCCTTGATGGCGTGTTCCATCTTCATGGCTTCCATGATCACCAGGCTCTGGCCCGCGGTGACCTTGTCGCCGACCTTGGCCTGCACGGCGACGATGGCGCCGTTCATGGGCGCGGCCAGGCTGCCTTCGCCGGCCATTTCCTCGAAGCCGTAGCTTTCCTTGTACACGGTGCAGTTGAAGGTGTCGCCTTCGTAGAACAGCACCAGCTGGTCGTTGTGCAGGTTGCCGTGGATGCTGATGCGATGGCCGTTGATGACCGCTTGCAGGTAGTCGTCATCCAGACGGGCAGTAAGGTTGTAGACGCTGTCACCAACGAAGACCTGATAGCGGTCGTCGCGCTCCAGCACCTTCAGGTCGTGAATCTCTTCACCCACCTGCAGCTGCAGCGGCTGGGCAAACTCCGAGTTCATGCGCCAGCTGTTCTGGCGGCCGAACGGCGACCAGGGGTCGGTGCTGACCACTTCCCGGGATTTGCGCTGTTCCAGAACAAAGCCGGCGGCCAGTACCAGAGCTTTATGGGTATCGAGCTTCGATTTCGGGAACAGCAGTTCCCGGTGATCGTCGATAAAGCCGGTGGTCAGTTCCGCTTCCCGGAACGGTTGGGCGTCCGCCAGGGCGTGCAGGAACCGGATGTTGGTCTTCACGCCTGCAATGCGGTAGTGCTCCAGGGCCTGAACCATGCGGTTGATGGCCTGGTCGCGGGTCTCGTCCCACACGATCAGTTTGGCGATCATGGGGTCGTAATGGATGCTGATGTCGTCGCCCTCGGTCACGCCGGTGTCGACGCGCACATGGGCGCTTTCATCCGGAGTGCTCAGGTAGCGCAGGTTGCCGGTGGCCGGCAGGAAGTCCTGGTCCGGGTCTTCGGCGTAGATCCGCGCTTCCAGAGCGTGGCCCCGGGTTTTCACCTGGGACTGTTCCAGCGGCAGGGCATCACCCCAGGCCACTTTCAGCTGCCATTCCACCAGATCCTGGCCGGTGACCATTTCGGTAACCGGGTGCTCAACCTGAAGGCGGGTGTTCATCTCCATGAAGAAGAAGGAGCCGTCGACGTCGTACAGGAATTCAACGGTGCCGGCACCCACGTAGTTAATGGCCTGGGCGGCGCGCACGGCCGCCTCACCCATGGCCTTGCGGGTTTCTTCGCTCAGGCCCGGGGCCGGGGCTTCTTCCAGGACTTTCTGATGGCGGCGCTGCACGGAGCAATCGCGCTCGGCCAGGTACACACCCTTGCCTTCCTGGTCGCAGAAGACCTGGATCTCCACGTGCCGGGGCTGGGTCAGGTAACGCTCGATCAGCATGTCCGGGTTGCCGAACGCGTTCTGGGCTTCGCGCTTGGCGGCGGCCAGGGCGTCGTCAAACTCGCCCATGTTGTTCACGACGCGCATGCCTTTGCCACCGCCGCCGGCAACAGCCTTGAGCAGCAAGGGGAAGCCGCATTTCTCGGCTTCGGCCCGCAGGGTTTCAACCGACTGGTCGTCGCCGTGGTAACCGGGCACCAGCGGAACGCCGGCCTTTTCCATGATGGCCTTGGCCGCGGACTTGGAGCCCATGGCGGCAATGGCTGAGGAAGGCGGGCCAATGAAGACAATGTTGTTGGCTTCGCAGGCTTCGGCAAACCCGGTGTTTTCCGAGAGGAAACCGTAACCCGGGTGGATGGCCTGGGCACCACTCTTTTTGGCAATCTCGATGATCTTTTCGGCCCGCAGGTAGCTCTCGGAGCTGGGTGCAGGGCCGATGTGGAAGGCTTCGTCAGCCATGGCCACGTGCCGTGCATTGGCGTCGGCCTCGGAATAGACGGCGACAACGCGAATGCCCATGCGGTGGGCGGTTTGTATGATCCGGCAGGCGATTTCGCCCCGGTTGGCGATCAGTATCTTGCTGAACATTGTTATTCTTCCTCCGGAACCCAGTTGGCCTTGCGCTTGTTCAGGAAGGCGCTAAGCCCTTCCTGCCCCTCTTCACCCACCCGGATATCCGCGATGCGGTGTGCGGTGTCGTCAATCACGTCGTCGTTGATGGGCTTGTGGCTGACGGCGAATACCAGGTCCTTGGCGGCTTTCATGGCCTCGGGCCCGTTCATGGCCAGTTGCTGGAGCATCTCGTTGCAGCGGGCTTCCATGGCATCGACATCGTCACAGACGATGTGTACGAGGCCGTATTCCTGAGCCTGCCTGGCGGTAAATACTTCGGCGGAGATGAAGTACCGCCGGGCCTGGCGCTCGCCGATGGCGCGCACCACGTAGGGGCTGATCACGGCCGGAATCAGGCCGAGCTTAACTTCGCTGAGGCAGAAGCTGGATTTCTCGGTGGCGATCACGATGTCGCAGCAGGCGGCAAGGCCTACCGCGCCGCCGAAAGCAGCGCCCTGTACCAGACCGATCACCGGCTTGGACAGGTGGTTGAGTACGTTCATCAGCCGCGCCAGTTCCCGGGAATCGTCCAGGTTTTCCTGGCGGCTGTTCTCGGCCATGCGGCGCATCCAGCCAAGGTCGGCCCCGGCGGAGAAGTGCTTGCCTTCGGAGCGCAGGATGACGACCTTCACGCTGTTGTCGGCATTCACCTCGGTGAGGGCGCTGATCAGCTGCTGGATGATCACGTCGTCAAAGGCGTTGCGTTTGTCAGGGCGGTTGAGAACCACCTCGGCAATGCCTTCGTCGCGACGTCTGAGCAGAACTGCAGATTCGTTGTCTGTCATGTCAGTCTCCCCGATTACATCCGGAACACGCCAAAGCGTGTCGGCTTGGCGGGTCGGTTAAGGGTGGCAGACAGGCTCAGGGCAACCACTTCCCGGGTCTGGGCCGGGTCGATGACGCCGTCGTCCCAGAGGCGGGCACTGGCGTAGTACGGGTGGCCCTGGTGTTCGTAAGTGTCGATGATCGGCTTCTTGAATTCCGCCTCTTCCTCGGCGCTCCATTCCTGGCCCTTGCGCTCCATGCCTTCACGGCGAACGGTGGCCATAACGCCGGCGGCCTGTTCGCCGCCCATCACCGAGATGCGGGCGTTCGGCCACATCCAGAGGAAGTCGGGGCTGTAGGCGCGGCCGCACATGCCGTAGTTACCCGCGCCAAAGGAGCCGCCGATCAGTACGGTGATCTTGGGCACGTTGGCACAGGCCACGGCCATGACCATTTTGGCACCGTGCTTGGCAATGCCTTCGGATTCGTATTTCTGGCCAACCATGAACCCGGTGATATTCTGCAGGAACAGCAACGGGATGTTGCGCTGGCAGCACAATTCAACGAAGTGGGCGCCTTTCTGGGCGGCTTCGCTGAACAGGATGCCGTTGTTGGCGATGATGCCCACCGGGTAGCCGTGGATATGGGCAAAGCCGGTGACCAGGGTCTGGCCGTAGTATCGTTTGAATTCGTCAAACTCGGAGCCATCGACGGTGCGGGCGATGACGTCACGCACGTCGAACTGCTTGCGCAGGTCGGTGCCAACGATGCCGTAGATTTCCTCGGCGTCGTACAGCGGAGCCTTGGGCTTGCGGATTTCCACATCCGTTGGCTTGCGACGGTTCAGGTTTGAAACGCAGCGACGGGCGATTTCCAGGGCGTGGGCGTCGTTCTCGGCGTAGTGGTCGGCAACACCGGAGATTTTACAGTGCACGTCGGCGCCACCGAGGTCTTCGGCGGTCACTACTTCACCGGTGGCGGCTTTCACCAGCGGCGGGCCGGCCAGGAAGATGGTGCCCTGGTTGCGGACGATGATGGATTCGTCGGCCATGGCGGGCACGTAGGCGCCACCGGCGGTGCACAGGCCCATGACGACGGCGATCTGCGGGATGTCGTCGGCAGACATGCGGGCCTGGTTGTAGAAGATGCGGCCGAAGTGGTCGCGATCCGGGAAGACTTCGTCCTGGCGGGGCAGGTTGGCGCCGCCGGAGTCGACCAGGTAGATGCACGGCAGGCGGTTCTGCAGGGCGATTTCCTGGGCGCGCAGGTGTTTCTTGACAGTCAGCGGGTAGTAGCTGCCGCCTTTTACGGTGGCGTCGTTGGCAATGATCATGCATTCGGTGCCGGAGACGCGGCCTACGCCGGCGATGACGCCTGCAGCGGGGACTTCTTCATCGTAAACGTTGTAGGCGGCGAACTGGCCGATTTCCAGGAACGGGGAGCCGTCGTCCAGGAGGCGGTTGATGCGCTCTCTGGGGAGCAGCTTGCCACGGGCGATGTGGCGCTCCTGGTAGGAGGGGCCGCCGCCTTGCTGGATGGTGGAAACTTTGTCGCGCAGGTCGGCTACGGCCTGGGCCATGGATTCCTGATTGGCCTGGAACTCATCGGACCTTGGGTTAATCTTGCTTTGCAGTATTGTCATTTTTCGGGCCTCGAGGTTCGGGGCGGCGGGACTGGCAGGGAATCTTTCCGGGAACCGCTACGAGCACATCCATGTGCGCTTGGCGTCGGCCATCCATGGCCGCCGACATTCCCGGAAAGACACCCTGCCAGTCCCTCGTTGTACTTTGGGTGCAAGCCGTCCCCGGCTTATCCGGCTGAGGACGGCTACTCGCTTGAAGCTGCGCGTTATTTGTTCAGGTACAGCTCGCGACCGATCAGCATCCGACGAATCTCGGACGTTCCGGCACCGATTTCATACAGCTTGGCGTCGCGCAGCAGGCGGCCTGTCGGGTATTCGTTGATGTAGCCGTTACCGCCGAGCAGCTGGATGGCGTCCAGGGCGATTTTTGTGGCCATTTCGGCGGAGTAGAGGATCGCGCCGGCGGCGTCTTTACGGGTGGTTTCCGCACCGCGGTCTGCAGACATGGCCACCATGTAGACGTAGGACTTGGCAGTGTTCATCCAGGTGTACATGTCGGCGACTTTGCCCTGTACCAGTTCGAATTCACCGATGGCCTGGCCGAACTGCTTGCGCTCGCGGATGTAGGGAACCGTTACGTCCATGGCGGCCTGCATAATGCCCAGCGGGCCGCCGGCGAGGACGAGGCGTTCGTAGTCGAGGCCGCTCATGAGGACTCTGGCACCGTTGCCAACACCGCCCAGGACGTTTTCCTTGGGTACCTGACAGTCCTGGAATACCAGTTCGCAGGTGTTGGAGCCGCGCATGCCGAGTTTGTCGAGTTTCTGGTGGCGGCTGAAGCCAGGTGCGTCGCGCTCTACGATGAAGGCGGTCACGCCTTTGGAGCCGGCGGATGTGTCGGTCTTGGCGTAGATGACGTAGGTGTTGGCATCCGGGCCGTTGGTGATCCACATCTTGTTGCCATTGAGGACGTAGTGGTCACCAGCGTCTTTGGCTGTCAGTTTCATGGAAATGACGTCGGAGCCGGCGTTGGGCTCGGACATGGCCAGGGCGCCGATGTGTTCGCCGCTGACGAGCTTCGGCAGGTATTTCTGTTTCTGTTCTTCGGTGCCGTTACGGTGAATCTGGTTCACGCACAGGTTTGAGTGGGCACCGTAGGAGAGGCCAACGGAGGCGGAAGCACGGCTGATTTCTTCCATGGCGATCACGTGCGCCAGGTAGCCCATGTCGGAGCCGCCGTATTCTTCGCTCACGGTAATACCCAGCAGGCCCATGTCGCCCATTTTCCGCCACAGGTCCATGGGGAACTCGTTGTTGCGGTCAATTTCTTCGGCGCGCGGCGCGATTTCGGAAGCAGCAAAGCCGTTGATCTGCTCGCGGAGCATATCGAGGGTTTCACCGAGGCCGAAGTTGAGCTCTGAGTACTGTGATTTCATCGTTGGCTACCTTTGATTTCTGTCATTAGTGTTCAGCGGTCTGCCTGGCTTTTTCGTTGGCCGGGGCCTGCTGTTTCTTTTTCTTCTGCAGCTCGGCCAGGGCTTCTCGGCACCGGGCTTCGGCTGTATCCATTTCCATTTCTGCCTGGGCAATGTCGTTTTTCTGCTGTTCCAGCTGAGCCCGTTTGTTTTCCAGGATGGTCAGCATCTTCAGCAGTTGTTTTTCATTGCCGCTGAGGGTTTCGTCCCACAGGTCGAATAATTCTTTGGTTTCCGCCAGGGAGAATCCCATTCGCTTACCGCGGAGAATAAGCTTCAGACGCACCCGATCCTTTGAACTGAAGATCCGTGTCTGCCCGCGCCGCGTGGGCCTGAGCAGCTCCTGATCCTCGTAGAAACGAATGCTCCGGGTTGTCACGTCGAACTCTTTGGCGAGCTCGCTGATGCTGTATGTCTGTTTAATGTCCATTGGGATTTCCTTTTTAGACTTAGGTTAGATAAAGTTTACGTAAACGTAAAGTAGTTTTAGGGTCCGATTTTTAACAAACAGAATCCTGAAAAGGGGAGTGAACGATGGAATTCAAAAATGTGGCAGCCATTGTAACAGGCGGTGCTTCCGGACTGGGCGAGGGTGCGGCCCGCGCATTGGCCGCCGCCGGCTGCAAGGTCGCGGTTCTTGACCTTCAGCAGGAACAGGGTGAAAAGGTGGCCGCGGATATTGGTGGCATCTTCCTGAAATGCGATGTCAGTTCCCCGGACAGCGCCGAAGCGGCTATTAATGCCGCCCGGGAGGCTCATGGCCCCTGCGGTATTGCCGTGAACTGTGCCGGTATAGCCACGGCCTCGAAGATTCTGGGCCGCGAGGGCGTGATGCCCCTGGAGAACTTCAGCAAGGTTATCCAGGTCAACCTGATTGGTACCTTTAACATTCTGCGTCTCGCCGCAGCGGATATGGCCCAGCGTGAACCCAATGCCGATGGTGAGCGCGGTGTGATTATCAACACCGCTTCGGTGGCTGCCTTCGAGGGCCAGATTGGCCAGGCGGCCTACAGCGCCTCCAAGGGCGGTGTGGTATCGCTGACCCTGCAGTCCGCTCGTGAGCTGGCTCGCAAAGGCATCCGTGTAAATACGATTGCACCGGGCCTGTTCATGACGCCCATGATGGCCGGTATGCCCGAGGAAGTTCAGGAAAGCCTGGCGGCCACGCTGCCGTTCCCGAAGCGCCTCGGCAAGCCGGAAGAATTCGGCATGATGGTTGACCAGATGGTGCGCAACCCGATTCTCAACGGCGAAGTGATTCGTCTGGACTGCGCGCTTCGCATGGCGCCCAAGTAAAGCATTCAGTTGCAGGAGACATACATGACCGTGTCTGTTGATAAAGAAGAACTGGCGATGTTCCGGGATTCCGTGATCAAGGTCCTGGAAAAAGAAGTGACGCCGCACTACGAAGCCTGGGAAAAATCCGGGCTGGTACCCCGCGAGCTCTGGAACACCCTGGGCAACGCTGGGATGCTCTGCGTGGATGTACCCGAAGAGTGGGGTGGCATCGGTGCGCCTTTCCAGTTCTCTGTGGTGGTGGGTGAAGAGCTGGCCCGCATGGGATTCGGCGCGCTGTCCACCAACGTGATGGTGCACTCGGACATTGTGGCTCCTTACCTGAGCCACATGGGTAATGAAGAGCAACGGCAGCAGTGGCTGCCCAAGCTGGTCTCCGGCGAAGCCGTTGGAGCGATAGCCATGACCGAGCCCGGCGCAGGCAGTGACCTGCAGGCCATCCGCACCAGCGCGGTGAAAGATGGCGATGAGTACATCCTTAACGGTTCCAAGACCTTCATTACCAACGGTCAGCACGCCGATATGGTCATCGTTGCCGCGAAAACCGATCCGAAGGCCGGCGCCCGGGGCATCAGTCTGTTCCTGGTGGATACCTCGCTGCCGGGCTACAGCAAGGGTCGTAATCTGGACAAGATCGGCCAGCATTCCGGGGATACCTCCGAGCTGTTCTTCTCCGACATGCGCATCCCGGCTTCCGCGCGTCTTGGCGAAGAGGGGCAGGGGTTTGTTTACCTGATGAAGGAGCTGCCCCGAGAGCGGCTGGTAATTGGCGCCCTTGGCGTGGCCGCCGCCCGTGGCTCCCTGGACCTGACTATCGCCTATGCCCAGGAGCGGGAACTGTTCGGCCAGAAGCTGGCCCAACTGCAGAATACCCGGTTTGAAATCGCGCGCATGGAAACCGACTACCGCGTGAACAAGGCGTTCGTGGACCAGTGCATCGACCAGTACGACCTGGGCGAACTGGACGCGCCAACCGCCTCCATGGCCAAGTACAGCGCCACGGAAATGCAGTGCCGCGTGGCCGATGGCTGCCTGCAACTGTTCGGCGGTTACGGTTACACCACCGAGTATCCGATTTCCCGAGCCTTTATCGACGCGCGGGTGCAGCGAATCTATGGCGGCACCTCGGAAGTCATGAAAGAAATCATTGCCCGCTCTGTGCTGGGCAAAGCCTGATTAAGTGAGGAAAACCATGAGCAACAACGACGTAGTGATTGCAGGATCAGCGCGTACCCCCATGGGTGGCATGATGGGGGCCCTCAGCTCCGTGCGCTCTCCAGACCTGGGCGCCATCTCCATCAAGGCCGCCATTGAACGCTCCGGCCTCCAGCCTGCGGATGTGCAGGAAGTGATCATGGGTTGCGTACTGCCCGCAGGCCTCGGCCAGGCCCCGGCCCGCCAGGCTTCCCGCGCCTCCGGCATTCCCGACAGCTCTGGCTGCACCACGATCAACAAGATGTGCGGCTCGGGCATGCAGGCGGTGATCATGGCTCACGACCAGATCAAGGCCGGTACCAATAACATCATGATCGCCGGCGGCATGGAAAACATGAGCCAGGCGCCGTACCTGCTGCCCAAGGCCCGCGGTGGTATGCGCATGGGCCACGGTCAGGTGATGGACAGCATGTTCCTGGACGGCCTGGAAGATGCCTACGAAGGCGGCCTGATGGGCGTTTTCGCACAGCGTACCGCTGATAAATACGACATCAGCCGCCAGGCCATGGACGAATTTGCCATCGGCTCCCTGCAGAAATCCCTGGCGGCCATCGAAAACGGCTGGTTCCGTGATGAGATTGTTCCGGTCACCGTTTCCGGTCGTGGCGGCGATACCGAAGTCGACACCGACGAGCAGCCGGGCAACGCAAAGCCGGAGAAAATCCCGCACCTGAAGCCGGCTTTCGCCAAAGACGGTTCCGTGACTGCGGCCAACTCCAGCTCCATCAGCGACGGCGCCTCCGCCCTGGTGCTGGCCTCTGCCGCCGAAGCCGACGCCCGAGGCCTGACGCCCCAGGCCCGCATCGTGGCCCACGCTACTCACGCCCGCCTGCCGGCCGAGTTCACCCTTGCGCCCATCGGTTCCATCGAGAAGGTGCTGAAGAAAGCTGGCTGGACCGTGGACGACGTGGATCTCTTTGAGATCAACGAAGCCTTTGCAGTGGTTACCCTTGCGGCCATCAATGAGCTGAAACTGCCGGCTGACAAGGTCAACGTCCACGGTGGCGCCTGTGCCCTGGGGCATCCGATCGGTTCTTCCGGCTCCCGGATCATCGTTACCCTGATCAATGCCCTGAAGCAGCGTGGTCTGAAGCGCGGTGTGGCTTCGCTGTGTATTGGTGGTGGCGAGGGGACTGCTGTTGCCATTGAGTTGATCTGATAGCTTCTCTACGTAGCCTGCCTGTTTGGGGGCGGGCTGCGGGGTGGCCGGTGAATTTTTCTTGGAAAAAGAACTCGCTTCGCTCAGACACCTTTTTCCGGCGAAAAATTCACCGGCCACCCCGCGCCGAGATACCACAACGATATCGTGAACGATAAATCCCCTTTTCTGTTTTCACAGAAAGCAACACTGTTGTTCTGACGGACGGTGGTGGGGGTATCTTTTCTGGCGGGAAAAAATGTCTGAGCGAAGCGAGTTGTTTTTCCCAGAAGAAAAGGTACCCCCACTGCCGGCCATCCCCCAAGGCAGAAGTCTCACCATCCCAGAAAGCCTGACTTGATATCAGTCATGCGGCCAATCCCATGATTTGCTAGCCTTCAATGCATTGAAATTCCCCGGCATTGGAGAAAGACCCCACGTGCGAAAGCGCCACGAGTTTATTGAGGAATCCCGCAAACAGTGGAGTTCCGAGCCTGCGTTTGTTGCTTCGATGGCCGCAGCGGCTGTGGGGCTCGGGAACCTGTGGCGGTTTCCGTACATGGTGGGGGAGAACGGTGGTGGCGCCTTTGTGGTGGCTTATCTGCTGGCGCTGATTGTGGTGGTTTTGCCCATCATGATTCTGGAAGTGTCGGCCGGCCGGCTTTCCAAGGGCAGTACGGTTCAGACCTACCGGCAGGTGAACCGCTTTGGCGTGATTTATGGCTGGTTTGTGGTGCTGATCACCATGGCCATTACCAGCTATTATCTGGTGATTACCGGCTGGACACTGGGGTATGCGGTGGATGCCGCAACGGATGATCTCCGGGTGTTCGGGGATTTTACCGCCGGGTATAACTCGCTCTGGTATTTCTTCGCCGTGACCGTGCTGGGGGCTATCATCCTCGCCAAGGATGTGACGGCCATTGAGATGATGTCGAAGATTCTGATGCCGGTGCTGATCATTGTAATGGTTGGCCTGGTGATCTTCGCCAGTCGCACACCCGGTTGGGAGCAGACCAAGGATTTCTTTTTCCAGGTGGACTGGAGCCGTCTGGCAGACGGCAAGCTCTGGGCGTTTGCCTTCGGTCAGGCGTTCTACACCCTGGCGATTGGCCAGGGCTACCTCGTGACCTACGGCAGCTTTATTCCCCGGCAGACCCACGTGCCCCGGGCCTGTCTGATTGTTGCAGGTACCGAGACCAGTGTGGCGCTGCTGGCGGGCTGGATGATCTTTCCGTTTGTGTTCAGCCTGGGTATGGAGCCGACGGAGGGCAGTCAGCTGGCGTTTGTGACCATGCCGCGGGTGTTCGAGGATATGGTTGGCGGCTATTGGGTCGGTACGCTGTTTTTCAGCCTTTTCTTTATGGCGGCATTCAGTTCAAGCCTGGCCGGGCTGAAGGTGATGATCGCCGCGGTGGCGGAGGAGTTTCGGCTCAGCAATGGCAAGGCCGTCAGTCTTGTCACCCTGGTCATGCTTGTTTTGGGTACGGCTTCGGCGTTGAGTTTTACACCGCTGGAATGGAACATCGCCGGTGATCCGGTGCTGGATGTGATTGACCGGGTTGCCGGCGGCAATGTGATCATCTTCTCCGGCGTCTTGGGGGCGGCCATGTTCTGCTGGTTTATCCCACCAGAAAAGATACGGACAGTGCTGGGTACCCAGAGCCGCTGGTGGGAATGGCGGATGTATCTGGTCGGCCGCTACCTGCCACTGGTGATGCTGCTCTGGATTGTCGTGACTTACGCCCTGAACCAGGTGGGCATTACTCCGGCCTGACCTGAAACTCTCTCGGTTCGATCTTCAGCTTTTTCAGGCGCGAGGTCAGCGTGGTTGGTTTGATGCCCAGCATGGCGGCCGCGCCGTCATCACCAAAGACCCGGCCGCTGCTCATAATCAGGGCCCGAGTCAGGTTCTGTTTTTCCAGCTCCCGCAATTCCTGTTCCGTCATTAATTCGCCGCTGTAATGCCGTGCCGGGGGCGCTTCTGCTGTGGTGGTCCGGGCCGCGGATTCCGGCCCCGGCAGGTCCAGATCCAGCCTGCCGTCGGCGGTGATCACCTGTCGTTCGATGACGTTCTCCAGCTCCCGCACGTTGCCGGGCCAGTGGTAGGCTTTCAGGGTTTCAACGTCGCGCTCTTTCAGTGCGAGCAGCGGCCGATTGAACTTCTGGCACGCCCGGTTAAGAAATTCCTGGGCAAGGATGGGGATGTCTTCCAGGCGCCGGCGCAGTGGAACGGATTCAATCGGGAAGACGTTCAGGCGGAAGTAGAGATCCTCCCGGAAGGTTTTTTCCTGAACTTCCGATTTCAGGTCCCGATTGGTGGCGGCAATCACCCGAACATCCACCGCCCGGGTGCGGTTCTCGCCCACGCGCTCGAATTGCTGATCCTGCAAAACCCGGAGCAGTTTGCCCTGAAGTTCTAGTGGAATTTCGCCCACTTCGTCCAGGAACAGGGTGCCGCCATCGGCCAGTTCAAACCGACCGACCCGGTCGCTGACGGCGCCGGTGAAGGCACCCTTTATGTGGCCGAAGAACTCGCTCTCGAACAGGTCTTTGGGGATGGCTGCGCAGTTCACCCGAATCAGGGGGCGGTCTCTGCGGCTGCTGGACTGATGGATGGCACGGGCGATCAGCTCCTTGCCTGTGCCGGATTCACCGGTGATCAGAACGTTGGCATCGGTGGGCGCCACCATGCCGATGCGTCGCACGATGGCTTTGATCGCCTCGCTCTGGCCAAAGATTTCGTGGAAATGATACTCGGCGCTGAGCTCCTCCTGTAGATAGGCATTCTCCATTTCCAGCCGGTGTTTAAGGGTCTCCACTTCCTCCAGCGCTTTCTGCAGTTCTCTCTGGGCCTCCTGCCTTGCCGATATGTCCCGGAACACCACTACGGCACCCACCGGATGCCCGTTGTCCAGAATCGGCGTGCTGGTGTATTCAACCGGGAAGCCGCTGCCATCCTTGCGCCAGAACCAGTCTTCGCCCACGCGTTTCACGCTGGCATCGCGGAAGGCGGCGTATATCGGGCAGTCCTTGAGTGGGTAAAGGCTGCCATCGGCATGGGAGTGGTGCACCACGCGATGCAGCACCCGCCCCATAAGCTCGTCAATTCGCCATCCCAGCATGCGCTCGGCGGCGGGGTTTGCGAAGGTGCCGCGCCCCTCGGCATCCACCCCGTAGATGCCTTCGCCGACAGCATGAAGAATCAGCTGGTTTTCCCGCTCCATGTCCTTGAACAGCTCTTCCACCCGCCGCCATTCAAGCAGGCCGCCCCGATGGTAGTGGTTGGCATCGTGGCGTTCCCGAAGGGTCCGCAGCTGGCGTCTGTCCCTCAGTAACAGCAGCACGTTCTGGGTTTCCGCCTCGCCAACTCTGGATGAGGAGATCTCCAGTTCCATGTTGTGGCCGTCCCGGTGCTGAAGAAAGAAGTCGCGGCTCCAGCCATGGCTGCGAAACAGGGTTTCCTCGGTGAAGGCAATCAGTTGGGGTCGCTGGTCGGTGAACAGGTGGGTGCATGGCGTTCCGATGAGGGATTGCCGGTCGGAGCCGATCATTCGGCCCATGGCACTGTTGGCGGACAGAATCAGGTCCCTGCCTGCATCTACCAACAGCGCAGCCTCTGGCAGGTGGTCGATCCAGTTTCCGGTAAGTTCTGGAGCATTGATGGCTTCGGTATTCATGGCGATGTCCTAGGGGCAGTCCGGGAAAACAAAACAAACCCTGTGCCAACTACGAAAAATCGCAGTAAAGACTACGAGAAATCGTGTAATACGAAAGTTCGTAGTCGTTCTGGTTGTAGGTATTTGAGTTTTATTTTCATAAAAACAGGTAGTTAAAAAAATAACCGGACTTGGCACAAACCCTGCGATACCTATTTCAGAACGTGGAGCCGACCCGACCATTTCCAGCATCGGGCCCGAGCCGCACCTTTGTTGCACCGTGAGAGTGCAGAAATAACCCAAAACTTAGGTCCCAAACCCAGGAGAGTGCGCCATGACTACGAAAAGCCTTGGAAATCCATTTGACGGTGACAAGTCCCTGATTCATGCCAAGACCTGCGGCTGCCCCGAGTGCAAACCCGGCGACAGCACCCCGTCGATTTCCCTTGATCTCAAGCCCTCTGCCGGCCAGCAGGCAGTTGCTGACGAGCATCTGGATTCAGAAGCGATGATGGATCGCGCCATCGAAGGCGCGGTGGTGCGCTCGGTGTTTGGTCACAACGAACACAGCCGGCGCGCCTTCATGAAAATGATGGGCGCGGGCACTGCAGCGGCGGTTCTGGGCAGCGTGTTCCCCATGGAGAAGGCCAAGGCCGCGGTAAAGGAATCCCTGGGCAAGCTTGAGAAGACCAAGCTGAACGTTGGTTTTGTGCCGATCACCTGCGCCACGCCTATCATCATGGCCCACCCGATGGGCTTTTATGAGCGTTACGGCCTGGATGTGACCGTTACCAAGACCGCAGGTTGGGCGGTGGCCCGGGACAAGTCCCTGGCTGGCGAATACGACGCCTCACATATGCTTACTCCGATGCCCCTGGCCATGACCATGGGCGCGGGCTCCACACCGGAGCCGTTCATCATGCCGGCGGTTGAGAACATCAATGGCCAGGCCATCGTGCTGCACGTCGACCACAAGGACAAGCGGGACCCGAAACAGTGGAAAGGCTTCAAATTCGGCGTGCCGTTCGAGTACTCCATGCACAACTTCCTGTTGCGCTACTACCTGGCCGAGAACGGTATCGACCCCGACAAAGACGTGCAGATCCGAGTGGTTCCGCCACCCGAGATGGTTGCTAACCTCCGCGCCGGTAACCTCGATGGCTACCTGTCACCGGATCCGTTCAACCAGCGTGCTGTTTGGGAAAAGGTGGGCTTCATCCACATGCTGACCAAAGACATATGGGAAGGCCACCCGTGCTGCGCCTTTGCCTGCAGCAAGCAGTTTGCGACCCAGAACCCGAACACCTACGGCGCCCTGCTGCGAGCCATCATCGATGCCACTCAGTACTCGAACAATCCGGATAACCGGAAGGAAATCTCCGAAGCCATTGCGCCGAAGAACTACCTGAACCAACCGGTACCGGTGATTCAGCAGGTGCTGACCGGCTACTACGCCGATGGACTTGGCGAGGTGAAAAACGTGCCGGACCGCATCGACTTCGACCCGTTCCCGTGGCACTCCATGGGCGTGTGGATCCTCACCCAGATGAAGCGCTGGGGTTATATCGAGGGTGATGTGGACTACAAAGGCATTGCCGAGCAGGTCTACCTGGCGAGCGAGACCGGCAAGATCATGGAAGAACTGGGTTACACCGCTCCGGACAAGACTTACAAGACCCATACCATCATGGGCAAGACGTTCGATTCTGATCGTGCAGAAGAGTACGCGCGCAGCTTCGACATCGGGAGGGTGTAACAATGGCTTCCCTGAACGTCCGGGCAGCACTGCTGTCGGTTTCGTTCCTGATTCTGGCCCTGGGGCTCTGGGAAATGGCAACCCAGCCCCCGGAGGCCCAGACAGGACTGACCGAATACGAAATGCTGATGGGTGGTGTCGAGCAGGAATCCCGGGTACCGCCACCCTCGGCGGTGATCAAGCTGGCCTGGGCGGAGTTGTCCGATCCGTTCTATGACGCCGGCGCCAACGACAAGGGTATCGGCATCCAGCTGGCCTATTCGGTGTACCGGGTATTGACCGGCTACCTGGCGGCCATGGCCATTGCGCTGCCCGTCGGGTTCCTGATCGGCATGTCGCCGCTGATGTATAAGGCTTTGAATCCTTACATCCAGGTACTGCGGCCGATCTCGCCGCTGGCCTGGATGCCCCTGGCCCTGTTCATCATCCAGGACTCTGATGCCTCGGCGATCTTCGTGATCTTCATCTGCTCGATCTGGCCCATGTTGCTGAACACGGCCTTCGGCGTGGCCAACGTGAGGCAGGACTGGGTCAACGTGGCACGCACCCACGAACTCGGGCCTCTGCGTACCGCCATCACGGTGATCCTGCCGGCCGCTGCACCGACGATCCTGACCGGTATGCGGATCTCGATCGGCATCGCCTGGCTGGTCATCGTGGCCGCGGAAATGCTCGTGGGCGGCACCGGCATTGGCTACTACGTGTGGAACGAATGGAACAACCTGGATCTGGCCAGTGTGATTTTCTCCATCCTGATGATCGGGGTGGTGGGCATGCTGCTCGACCTGGCCCTGGGCAAGGCCCAGAAACTGGTGGAATACAAAGAATGAGCGGTCCGGCACCGGTTACCGGTGTCGGCCTCAACCCTCCGAACGGAGATCTGTTATGACTAAATCATTCCTGGAAGTAGATGGCTTGTCCAAAGTCTATCCGGACGGCCAGGGCGGCGAGCTTACCGTCTTCGAGGATATCCGCTTTGCCCTGGAGAAAGGCGAGTTTGTTTGCATCATCGGCCACTCCGGTTGCGGCAAATCCACCATCCTGAACGTACTGGCGGGCCTGGACGAAGCCAGCGCCGGCAACGTGGTGATGAACGGCAAGGAAATCAAAGGCCCCGGCCTTGAGCGCGGCGTGGTGTTCCAGAACTACAGCCTGCTGCCCTGGAAAACCACCCTGAACAACATCGTCTTCGCCGTACGCGCCCGCTGGCCCGAGTGGTCCAAGGAAAAGGTGAAAGAGCACAGCGAGCGCTATCTGAAGATGGTAGGCCTGGACCACGCACTGAATCGGAAGCCGTCCCAGCTGTCCGGCGGCATGCGCCAGCGGGTAAGTATCGCCCGGGCCTTCGCCACCCAGCCGGAACTCCTGCTGCTGGATGAACCGTTCGGTGCGCTCGATGCGCTCACCCGGGGCGTGATTCAGGACGAACTGGTGAAAATCTGGGAAGAAACCCGCCAGACCGTGTTCATGATCACCCACGATGTGGACGAAGCGATCCTGTTGTCCGACCGCATTTTCCTGATGTCCAACGGCCCCAATGCCCGCATCGCCGAAAGCGTGAAAGTGGACATTCCGCACCCGCGGGCCCGGGCCACCATTTTCCAGAACCCGGCCTATCACAAGACCCGGGACTACCTGGTGGACTTCCTGGTCAACCGCAGCGGCTCGGCCCTGCCGGAAAAAGACGGTACCCCGAAAATCGTGGAACCCGCCCAAGGCGTTGCCCAGTCAGGGCCGGCGTCTGACGAATCTGAAACCGAATCCGAAACTGCCGCCCGTGCGGTGAATGCCTGACGTCAAAACCGAAGAGAGGAAACAGCCATGATGAACAAAGAACTGATGACCGCAAAAATCCTGGAAGCCAAAGTTTCCAAGGGTATGACCTGGGAATCCATCGCCGAAACCATCGGCATGTCTCCGGTATTCACCACCTCAGCAGCCCTGGGGATGAACAGCCTCACTGAAGACAAGGCCTTCGCCCTGTGCGAAATCCTCGGTCTTGATAAGCCGGTGGCAGAGGCCCTGCAGGTATGCCCCAAGAAAGCCTGGGACGGTGCCGTTCCGCAGGATCCGCTGATCTATCGTTTGTACGAAGTGGTGGGTGTTTACGGCGACACCATGAAAGAACTGATCCACGAAAAATTCGGCGACGGCATCATGAGTGCCATCGATTTCACCATGGACATCGAGAAGGAAGAGAATCCGAAAGGCGACCGTGTCGTGGTTACCATGAACGGGAAATTCCTGCCTTACAAAGCCTGGTAATCCCAGGTCGTGTAACCTCGGAGGTCCCGTCCTTGTAGCCTGTTGGTTGAGGGGCGGGCCTGCGGGGTGGCAGGTGGAGTTTTACTTGGAAAAAGCAACTCGCTTCGCTCAGACATCTTTTTCCGGCGAAAAATCCACCTACCACCCCGCGCCGACGTCCAACGCAGGTTCATCGGCTTAAAGACGTTGTGTTTTCTCTTTTCTGCAGAAATATCGTTTCTGCCCGTCGGTAGGGGGTGGGGGTATCTTTTCTGACAGGGAAAAGATGTCTGAGCGCAGCGAGTTATTTTCCCCGAAGAAAAGATACCCCCACCCCCGTACCTGCCCGCCAAATCTCAGGCTACGAAAAGACTATGCCGCCAAAACCTCAGGCCGAACGAGAACGAGCGACAGAACCAGCCGCGAGGGCAACCTCGGCAACGGTGTGAAGCTTCTCCAGTTGCGACTGCAACATGGCAATCGGCCGCGTGCCCTCCAGCGTCAGCGCGATGTTCAGATGCTCGCCGGCGGTTTCCACCGCCATGGTGGCAATCCGGAACCCGCGGATTCGGACTACCTGGCAGAGCCGCTCCAGGGCGGCGGCTTCCTGGGTCATTCGGCAGTTGATGGTGTAGCTGGGTGTCGAAGGTTGGCTCTGCGGGTTCATGCAACTTGCTCCTTGCTGGTTTTGGCGGTGCGGGCGGTTTCGTCGATCATGTCGGTGTTGCTGGCGCCGGGTTTTACGATGGGCCATACGTTTTCTTCACGGCTGATGGCAACGTGCAGCAGCATCGGGCCGTTGTAGGCCAGGATGGTTTCGATGCCTCGGCGGATCTGGTCGGTCCGTTCGATGTGCAGGGCCGGGATGTCGAAGGCCCGGGCCATGGCAACGAAGTCCGGATTGTCGTCCAGGTTTATCTGGCTTTCCCGGTTGTTGTAGAACAGCTCCTGCTGCTGGCGGACCATGCCGAGGCACTGATTGTCCATGACGATCAGTTTCACCGGCAGGTTGTAACGGCGGATGGTGGCCAGTTCCTGGGCGTTCATCATGAACGAGCCATCACCGGTTAAGTTGATGACGGTGCTGTTGCGATCCGCAAACTGGGCGCCGATGGCAGCTGGCAGGCCGAAGCCCATGGTGCCGAGGCCGCCGCTGGTCAGGTGATGGCGTGGGTGATCGAAGTCGTAGTGCTGGGCTACCCACATCTGGTGCTGGCCAACGTCGCAGGCAATTACGGTGTCGTCTGGGGCAATCCGGGAGAGTTGGCGGATAAACGCTGGGCCGGTAATCTGGGCCAGGGGCTCTTCGTTGTCGGCGGCGTGGAAGCCGCCTGTGGTGTACCAGGTGCGGCACTGTTTCTGCCATTCGCTGATGGCGAGCGGGTCGGCCTGCAAGGCGCCCGCCAATGATTTCAGGATGTGGTTCAGATCACCACGGACGGCAAGATCGGCATCGCGCAATTTGTTGATCTCGGCGGCGTCGGCATCAATGTGGATCATCCTGGCGTTGGGTGCAAAGCTGTCCAGTTTGCCTGTGGCGCGATCGTCCAGGCGGGCGCCGATGACCAGCAGCAGGTCGCACTCGTCGACGGCCTTATTGGCGGCCCGGGAGCCGTGCATGCCCAGCATGCCGAGGTTGTAGGGGTTGTGTTTGCCGGGGTTGCCAATGCCCTTGAGCGTGACAACCGCCGGCAGGGCTGAGGACTCCGCAAAGGCCCGGAAGCTCTCCTCGGCGTGGGCCAGGCTGATACCTCCCCCACTGTAGAGCAGGGGCTTGCGAGCGGCGCGCAGCATCGCCAGGGCTTCCTTGAGGTCTGGCGAAGCCGGCTCAGAGGGCTGAGCCCGGGGGAAGGGCGCATCGGCCACGTCGCTCAGCAACAGGTCCTTGGGGATATCAATCCAGACCGGTCCGGGGCGGCCGCTCTGGGCCAGCTCGATCGCCTCTTCCATGATGGCGGGCAGGCTGTCCGCATCGTCGATCAGATAGCTGTGTTTAACGATGCCCAGGGTCATGCCCAGTACGTCGGTTTCCTGGAAGGCGTCGGTGCCGATAAGGCCAGACGGCACCTGGCCGGTGATGACCAGCATGGGAATGGAGTCCCGGTGGGCATTGGCAACACCGGTGATCAGGTTGGTGGCGCCGGGGCCGGAGGTGGCAATGCACACGCCCAGCTTGCCGCTGGCCCGGGCATAGCCATCGGCCGCCAGGGCGCATCCCTGCTCGTGGCGGCACAGCACGTGCTCCACGCCCACATCGTCCACCAGCGCGTCGTAAAGCGGCATGATGCAGCCGCCCGGATACCCGAAAACCGTGCTTATGTTATGGCGGTGGAACGCTTCAAGAATGTGCTGTGCGCCGTTCATGGTCGTTTTTCCCTTTTCTTTTGCCGTAAAAAAAGAAACCCCCGGGACCTTTCGGTGCCGGGGGTTTCTGGTGTCTTGTCAGGTTTGTCGCTATTTCACCCGCTTGTCCACGCAGAAGCCCCCGGACGGTACCACGACCACCAGGACTAGCTTCACAAGGACAATCACTGCGTTGAGATTCATAAAATCGACAGTCTGCTCTGAATTCGTAAAAAGATTCTGTGTAGAATCTACCCCACGTTTTTAGCCGGATGCAACCGTTAATTGCCGGTTTTTTCTGCCACCCTTGATTCAGGAACAGTGAGCATTCAATGACGAAAGCAAAATGGGGTTCTCTCGGACTGTCACTTCTGATCGTGATTGCGCTGGTGATCTGGATGGCGACTGGCGAGGTGAAGGTGGCCAGTGACGAGGCGCCAGGGCGCCAGGACAGCGGCGATGACCAGCTCACGACCGTGCAGGTGGAGACCCTGTCGGCACGGCTCCACGAGCCAGGCCTGATGTTGCAGGGCCAGCTGGAGCCCTGGAGTTCGGTGATGTTGGGCGCCCAGGTGCCCGGGCGGGTGGAGTCCCTGGCAGTGGGGCTTGGAGAGCAGGTCCGGGAAGGGCAGACATTGCTTACGATTGCCGATGAAGGAAGGAGTGCAGCCGTTTTGCGCTGGCAGTCCCGGGTCCGGAAACTGGAGGCGGACCTTTCAGCCGCTCGCCGGCTGCGTGCCAGCAATCTTGCGGCGGAATCCGAAGTGCTGACGCTTGAAAGCGAACTGGCTGCGGCCAATGCCGAGCTGACCAGCGCCCGCCAGGCAATCAGTCACCTGACCCCGGAAGCGCCTTTCGACGGCACCATTAATCGCAAGTCGGTGGACACCGGCGATCTGGTGCAGGTGGGGTCACCTTTGTTTCAGCTTGTGAGGGTGGATCGCCTGAAAGCCACAGCGCAGATTCCCCAGCAGTCGGTGGGTGATGTGGCAACGGGCCAGGCGGTTCGCGTGGATTTGCTGGATGGTAGCCGTCTTTCCGGCGTGGTGACCTTTGTCGCCAGCGCCGCCTCTCCTGAAACCCGGAGTTTTGCCGTGGAAATCGCGGTTGAGAATCCGGATCGCAAACGAGTGGCTGGCGGCAGCGCCAGCCTGCGGGTGGCACTGCCCGAGGTTAAGGCCATGTTTATCTCGCCTGCCTATTTGTCACTGGGTGACGACGGTCTTCCCGGAGTGAAGTACGTGAACGGCGAGAACCGTGTCGAGTTCGGTGAAGTGAAACTGCTGAGCGTGTCTACCGATGGTGCCTGGGTGACCGGCTTGCCGGATGAGATCCGCCTGATTACCCGGGGCGGTGGGTTCGTGAGCACCGGTGAGCAGGTCGTACCGGTCGACGCCGCTGAAGACAGGGGCTAGACCGCATGCGCGCACTGATCTTTGCCGCCATCGACCGCAGCCGGACTACCTTACTGACCCTGCTGTTCCTGATTCTCGGGGGTATTGCGGCGTTTCAGACCATCCCCAAGGAAGCCAACCCCGACGTCACCATTCCGATGATCTATGTCTCCATGACCCTGGACGGAATCAGCCCGGAGGACGCCGAGCGCCTTCTTGTTCGTCCCATGGAGCAGGAATTGCGTTCCCTGGAAGGTATCAAGGAAATGCGGGGTACGGCCTCGGAAGGGCATGCCTCGGTGATGCTGGAGTTCGATGCCGGATTTGATCCGGACAAAGCGCTGCAGGATGTTCGCGAGAAAGTGGATACGGCTCGCACGAAGCTGCCCCAGGAAGCAGATGAACCTAGGGTGAACGAAATCAACGTGTCCTTGTTCCCGGTGTTGTCTGTCGGTCTGTCGGGGCCACTGTCGGAGCGCGAGCTGATCACCATCGCCCGCCGGTTCCAGGATGCCATCGAGTCCATTCCGGAAGTCCTTGAGGTGGATATTGGCGGCGATCGGGAAGACCTGCTGGAAATCGTTGTCGATCCCCAGGTTCTGGAGAGCTACGGCATCGATTTTGACCAGTTGGCGTCCCTCGTTACCCGCAACAACCAGCTGGTCGCTGCAGGCTCCCTCGATACCGGCAACGGCCGCATGGCCCTGAAAGTGCCCGGCGTGATCGAGACTATCGAGGATGTGATGTCCATGCCGGTGAAGGTGGATGACGACACGGTCGTTACCTTTGGCGACGTGGCCATGCTCCAACGCACCTTCAAGGATCCGACCGGTTTTGCCCGCATCAATGGCGAGCCGGCGCTGGTGCTGGAGGTGTCCAAGCGCTCGGGCGCCAACATTATCGAGACCATTGCCCAGGTTCGCGAATTGATCGATCAGGCCAGGCCTCAGCTGCCGGACTCGCTGGAAATCCGCTACATCATGGATCAGTCCGAGGAAGTGCGCGATATCCTCAGTGATCTGCTGAACAATGTCCTTACCGCCATCGTGCTCGTTCTGATTGTGGTGATCGCCGCCATGGGACCTCGTTCTGCGGTGATGGTCGGGCTGACCATTCCGGGCGCGTTTCTGACCGGCATCCTGGTGATCTGGAGCATGGGGCTCACGCTCAATATCGTGGTGCTGTTCAGCCTGATTCTGGTGGCGGGCATGCTGGTGGATGGCGCCATCGTGGTCTCGGAGCTGGCGGACCGGAACCTGTCGGAAGGGCAGACGGTCAAGCACGCCTGGGCCGAGGCGGCCAGCCGTATGGCCTGGCCCATTATTGCCTCTACGGCAACCACGTTGGCGGTGTTCGTGCCGTTGCTGTTCTGGCCGGGCGTGGTGGGGGAATTCATGAAGTTTTTGCCACTCACGGTGATCATCTGCCTGATTGCTTCCCTGGCCATGGCGCTCGTGTTCCTGCCCGTACTGGGTAGCACCAGCGGCGGGCGCCGGGCGCGGCAGGGGCATTCTGCGGGGCGCCTCATGCAGGGCTACAGGCAGGTGCTCGCGTTGCTACTTCGTTCGCCGGGGCTGACGTTGATTGGTGTGCTGTGCGTGATCGCCGTGATCTACGCCGCGTACGCCCGCTTCAACTATGGGGTTGAGTTCTTCCCCAGTGTGGAGCCGGATTCCGCCCAGGTTCAGGTGAGGGCGAGGGGCGATCTGTCGGTGTGGGAGCGGGATGCCATTGTGCGTGAAGTGGAGCAGCGGTTGCGTGGCATGCCCGAGGTGAAGGCCCTGTACGCCCGCTCAATGGTACAGACCAGCTCGCAACTGGCGCCAGATGTAATCGGCGTTCTGCAATTCCAGTTTACTGATTGGTTCACCCGGCGACCGGCCAGTGCGATTCTCGAGGATTTCCGCGACATGACCTCCGATATCGCGGGCGTTGAGCTGGAATTCCGCAAACAGGAAGGTGGACCTGCCGAAGGCAAACCGATAGAGCTGCAGGTGAGCAGCCGCGAAGCGAACAGTCTCAATGGCTACGTGGACGAAATCAAAGACCGCATGCGGGAGCTCGGTGGCTTCGTGGACATCGAAGACGACCGCAGCCTTCCGGGCATCGAGTGGCGGTTACAGGTTGACCGGGAAGCCGCGGCCCGCTTCGGTACCGATGTGCTGGGGATCGGCAGTGCCGTGCGTCTGGTGACCAACGGGTTGAAACTGGCCACCTATCGCCCGGAAGACGTGCGGGATGAAGTGGACATCGTGGTGCGCGTGCCGAACAACTGGCGGGAACTGGATCATCTGCAGCGCCAGACCATTCATACCTCCCGGGGCCAGGTGCCGCTCTCTGAATTCGTCGATCTTCGCCCGGGCGACAAAACCAACAGTATTGTCCGGGTGGATGGCCAGCGCACGGTAACCATCAAATCCGATCTGGCTCAGGATCGCCGCGTGGATGAGCTGCTGCGGGCCCTGCAGGCCGAGATGCCGGAACCGCCAGAGGGAATTTCGGTGAAGTTTGCCGGCGAGAACGAGGATCAGCAGCAGGCATCCAACTTCCTTGCGACGGCCTTCCTGGTGGCCATCGGTCTCATGCTGTTGATACTGGTGACCCAGTTCAATTCGTTGTACCAGACCTTCCTGATTCTCTCGGCGATTGTGCTCTCCACCGCCGGGGTGCTGCTTGGCCTTCTGGTAAACGGTCAGTCGTTCGGCATTGTGATGGTGGGAATGGGTACGATTGCCCTGGCAGGCATCGTGGTAAACAACAACATCATTCTGATCGATACCTACAACCAGATGCGCAAGGACGGTGTTGAGGCCTACGAGGCCGCCCTGGAAACCGGTTGCCTTCGCCTGAGGCCGGTGCTGCTGACGGCCATCACCACCGTGCTGGGGTTGATGCCCATGGTCCTCAGCGTCAATGTGGACCTGCTGAGCCCCTCCCTGGGCCTTGGTGCGCCATCGACCCAGTGGTGGACCCAGCTGTCCAGTGCCATCGCGGGAGGATTGGCGTTTGCTACGGTGCTGACGCTTTTGCTCACACCTGCATTGCTGGTGCTGGGTAACCGGGCCGGTCAGGCTTTCGGTAGGCTGACCGCGAGGTTCAGAAACGCTTGATGCCCATGCAGAATCCACTGAGTGTTCTTTACCGGGACGATCACCTTCTCATCGTCCACAAGCCAGCCGGGCTGCTGGTGCACCGGAGCCCCATCGACAGGCATGAAACAGAGTTTGCCCTGCAATATGCCCGGGCGCTTAACGGAGGGCAGCATGTTTACCCGGTGCACCGCCTGGACCGTCCAACCTCCGGCATTCTGGTGTTTGCCAGGGACAGCGATACGGCCCGCTCACTCGGCCTGGCGATGATGGCCGGTGAAGTGGCGAAAACCTATCTTGCGATGGTGCGTGGCTGGCCGCCGGAACACGGGGAGATTGATCATCCCTTGCGAGAGGAACCGGAGGATCGACGGCTGAAAGGCGAAGAGCAGCCGGTGCGGGACGCTCTCACTTATTACCGCACGCTGGCGACGACGGAGATACCGGTCGAGATCGAGAAATACCCGAGCAGTCGGTACGCCGTTGTTGAACTGAACCCGAAAACCGGCCGAAAGCACCAGTTGCGCAGGCACATGAAACACATCAATCACCCGATCATTGGCGATGCCAATCACGGCCGGGGCCGCCACAATCGCTATTTTGCAGAGCGATTCGGCCAGGGGCGGTTGATGCTGGCCGCAACCCGGATGGCATTCCGACACCCGGTTTCGGGTAAACCACTGACCATTAGCGCCGCGCCGGAGGCGAGTTTTCTGGAGGTGTTATCGTTATTTCCGGGATTTGACGTGCAGTATCACTCGGAAAAATAGCGCTTGATAAACTCTGGGTAGGGAAGCGGTTTACTGTAACGGTAGCCCTGAAGGTAGTCGCAGCCTTTCTCGAGCAGCCAGCTTTCATGGGCTTCGCTCTCCACACCTTCTGCAACGACAGAAAGGCCAAGCCCCCTGGCCAGGCCAATGATCGACAGGGTGATAGCGCAATCGTTTTCGTCATCCGGGAGGTTGTTGATGAACGAGCGGTCGATCTTGATTCGGGAGAAGGGCAGGCTTTTGAGCCGCGACAGCGATGAGTACCCGGTGCCAAAATCGTCGATAGCGAGCTCGGCGCCGGCGTGCACCAGCTGTTCCAGAACCCGACCGATGACACCGAAATCACCCTGGATGGAGTCTTCGGTCACCTCAAACTGCAGGGCACTGACCGGCATGCCCTGGTTACCGCAGATCTCTTTTACCAGCTCTGGCAATTCTGGGACCAATATCTGCTCTGCCGACAGGTTGACTGATATCGTTGGTAATGGCGTATTCCGGTCTCTTGCCTCACGCCAGTGCGCGCAGACGTTTTTGAGCACACAGGCGCCCAGCTCATACATCAGCCCCGCGCTGCGCGCCACGTCCAGAAATTCAATCGGTGACAGCCAGCCACGTTGCGGGTGCTGCCAGCGAACCAGGGCCTCGGCGCTTTCCAGCTGTGTTCCCGTGCGGTCCATGATTGGCTGGTAGAAGACATCAAGGCCGCTGGTTCTGAGTGTTTCCCGCAGCTCGTTTTCGAGCGCAAACCGGGAGCGGGCTGTCATCTGAATTTCCGAATCGAACAGGGTCGAACGGTCCCCGCCCTGCCGCTTCGCGTGATACATCGCAGCCTCTGCACCTCTGAGCAGTTCTTCTGACTCATGGCAATCGCCCGGGAAGTGACAGATGCCCACACTGGCACTGACATTGAGATCCTGATCGGAAACCCGGATCGACTGGCGAATACGGCTGTGGATCTCCCGGATCACCTCGTCCAGAAAGCTCGGCTGGGTGTAGTTGCGAATAACCAGGGCAAATTCATCCCCTCCAATGCGCGCCAGAAAGTCCTTGCCCGCCAACTGGATTTCTTTCAGGCGCTGTCCGATATCGGCGATGACCTGATCCCCCGCCTGAGGGCCAAGGCCATCGTTGATGGTTTTCAGGCGGTCAACGTCAATCCAGAGCAGTGCAAGACTGCCGGTGCCCCGGCCTTTGATCTTGCGCACCAGGTGGTTCAGCCGGTCGCGCAGTGAATCAATGTTGGCGAGTCCGGTAAGAGAATCGTAGCGACTGACGTATTCCAGCGCCCGCTTGGATCTCAGCCATGCCTCGTGAGTGTTCATCAGACTTATGGTGTCTGCAATGGCAGCTGACAGAGAAATGTCCGGGACTGACCAGTCACGGCGCACACTTGACTCCAGGCAAACAACCCCGCTGAGTTGTTCGCCGTCGAAAATCGGCGCGTCTAACATGGAATGGATGTTCTGCACGGACAGATAATCGCGGTCGAAGGAACGGGTACGGATATCACTGCGGGCGTCGTCTACCGCAATCACCCGTTCTTCGGTGATGGCGCGGAAGTACTCCGGGTGGTCTGAGCGGAACAGGTTGAACGCTTCGCCATTCTGCACGGCGCAGCTGTTGCGACCGGGCAGCTCCTCGTCGTGCAGCCACTCACAGGTGATCCGGTCCCGTTCCGGAGGGAAAAGCCAGACACTTGCCCGTTTCACGCCCAACAGCCGGGTGCACAGCTCCATTAGGGCTGCCAGCTTCCGGGGGCGGGGCATCTCGATAAAGCTGGTATTGTGGCTCAGCTCCATCAGTGCCTTGTGGTGGGTCACGAGGACTTCACTGTCACGCATGGCCGGGCTCAATAAATTGTCCTTCTTAGCGGCACGAACGGCCTTCGCTCTCGGTTTGGGATACTTGATCAGGTTACGTTTAAGTTCTTTAAAGAATATGGCAGCTGTTTTTATAAGTGTCCAACTTCAAACGGGATTGGCCAGTGAGTCCCTGGTGTTTTGTTCCCCACTGCCAAGATGGTTCCGGTTGAAATCGCAAAGCAGCGGCCAGGGATGGTTGGCTTCCAGGGTGAAGGCGATATCCAACAGCGTGCGTTCGCCTCCGTGGCGCCCCATAAACTGAACGGACACGGGCAGTCGATCGGCTGTGTGGCCCATGGGCAGCGAGATTGCCGGCGCGCCCGTGGCGTTTGCCAGAGGTGTGAAGCCCACATATTCGCGCAGCCGTTCGAACAGGGTGCCAAAAGGCACATCGGGGCTCAGGTGGCCAAGGGCGGGTGTGGTGTGGCCAAGTACCGGCGTGAGCACGGCATCAAAGCCCGCCATGGCATGTGCATAGTCATGCCAGGAACGCTTGAGCCGCCAGAGCGCGGTTGGCAGACGCCAGAACTGTCGCCGGAACATCCTGTCGAGGCCGTTGGTTAGGCCGTCTGTTTTGTGTTTGTCGAAGGCCGGGTGAAGCAGTTTCCTGCCGTTGGCCCTGATTCCAAAGGCAAGCAGTGCCCAGTAAAGCGCAAAGTCATCAGGGAAGGCGCTGTGCACCGGAACGGGAACAGGCTCAATTCGGTGGCCCATTTTTTCCAGCCTGAGCGCCGTTTCTTCGACGGTCCGTCGGGTGATGTCATCGGTTTTGTGACCGTTGATGGAATCCAGCACCAGTCCGATTCTCAACGGGCGACCGGAAGGGCCTTCCATTCTTCCAATCGCCGGCAGGCCGGGATTGCGGAAATAGGTCTCGGCCTGCCCGAAAAAATTGGCGGTATCCCGTACCGAGCGCGTCACCACCCCCTCGCTAATAATGTTGATGGGCAGGGAGGCCGCCGCCTCGTTGTCTATCAATCGTCCTCGTGTGGGCTTAAGGCCGACCAGGCCGCAGCAGGCGGCCGGAATCCGTATGGAGCCTCCGCCGTCATTCGCGTGGGCAACGGGTACCACGCCGGCCGCCACCAGAGCCGCTGAACCGCCTGAGGAGGCTCCGGAGGAATAGGCCAGGTTCCACGGGTTACGGGTTGCCGGCGCGTGTGCAGGCTCGGTTGTGGCGTTGAATCCGAATTCCGGCAGGGTGCTTTTACCCAGACACAGAAAACCCTGGGCAAGCAACTGACGGGCAAATGGACTGGTATCGGATGCAGGAACGCTGGGCACGGCCAGGGAGCCGTGCCGTGTGGTCATGCCCGACACGTTGGTGTTGTCTTTGATAAGTGTTGGAACACCGCGGAACAGGGGAAAGGAACCGGTCTGGTCGGCGACATCAAGCTGTGAAGCAGTCCGGATCGCCTGGTCGTAATTCGCCGAGGCCAGACCGTGAATGAGCGGTTCGACCGCCTGTGCGCGAGCGATAGCGGCTTGAGTGAGTTCGGTGATCGATATTTCCCGGCGGCGGACCCTTTCGGCAAGGGCAGTGGCGTCATCGCAACCTATCGCGTCGTTGCTGAAACTGTGGCAGGACTGCGGGGCGCTCATGACCAGACTCTCCTTGAAAGTGATTCAACGACTCTACTGCATTTAAAAACGTGATGATATGTCATTTTAGGTAGGGTGAGTGGTCGGCGGCCATCACAGGGCCTTTTCACAGACCTCTTCAGATAATAAGCTGTTGGCCTGAAAACCTCGTAAGCGATCCTGATGGAATTTATTGAACCCCTGGTGCGCCACTTTCTTGGCATTTTCTTTTTGATGATCGGTCTGCAGTTCGCTGGCCGAAGCCTCGGCCTTTATCAGAGAATGCGCTTTTCGCACATTAACTATGGTGAGCGGGGGAGTGCGCCCTGGTGGCACCGGCAAACCTTTAATGTGTTTAGGGCGTTCATTCTGGGCGTCTGCGTGGTGCGGATTTTTGCGGATATCGACTCCTGGCTGGGCGTGTTCGGCCCGCTCTATGTATGGCCGATTTTGCTGGTTGGCATGCTCCTCCTGATTGGCTCATTTACTACCGTGAATTACCTGCAGGCCTACATGCATGAGGACTGGCGCTCTGGTATCGATCCTCGGAAGGATGAGCGCAAACTGCTCACAGGCGGGCCATTTGGCCGCTCCCGTAATCCCCTGTTCCTGGCTGTGATGGCTGGTCAGCTTGGTTTTTTCCTGGCCTTGCCCAGTGTGTTTTCCCTGGTATGCCTGGTGGCCGGTGTGCTGGTGATCACCCGCCAGGCCCGAGAGGAGGAGAAGGCGCTGGCGGATAAATTTGGCGAGGACTACGAGCGTTATCGCGTGCGGGTACCGCGCTGGTTCTGACCCGGTAACGGCAGAGGGCCTTACGCAGATTTTTTCCGGGCTTCCTTGATCACATCGTAGGCATGACTGATCTCGCGGGTGCGTTCCTCCGCCATCTCCCGCATGCTTTCTGGCAATCCCCGGCCCGCGAGTTTATCCGGGTGGTTCTCGCTCATCAGCTTACGGTAGGCCTTCTTGAGCTCATCATCACTGGCGGAAGGCGATACCCCAAGAACCTTGTAGGCATCGCTGATCTGATCAGCGGAGGAGGGCTGGCCCGCACCGGCCCGGTTGGTGTGGGCCCCACGGAGCATGGCTTCCAGCTGGTCCACCTGGCTCTCCGGTAGCCCCAGCCCACGGGCGATTTTTACCAGCATTTCGTGTTCGGCCGGGTGTACCTTGCCGTCCGCAGCTACGGCCGATACCTGAACCTGCAGGAACATCTGGAGAAACGCGGGTTGGCGTCCGCTGGCCTGGAGGAACCGGTTTAGCTCGGCATCCAGGTCGAAATCCGGCTCTTTACCACGGTTGAAGGCGGTTTTGGCCTTGGCTTTCTGTTCTTCATTCAGGCGGAAGCGAACGAACATGGCCTCGGCCATCTGGATTTCATCCTTGGATATCACGCCGTCTGCCTTGCATAGGGCACCCATCACCGCAAAAACCGATTCAATAAAACCGGACTGAATGCTCTGGAGCTTGCCAATCAGGCGGCGCTTGAGAAGGTTCAAGAGAAAGGCGCCAATCGCCGCACCGATGAGAAAGCCCGGGAATTTGCCAAAGGCGTAGCCAATCAGACCGCCGATTATGATTGCAAACAGCATTAAAAAGTCCTTAACAGGAATGAATCAGCCCATAGAATATACGTGTTTTTCAGCCCGGCTTCATGAACAGGCTTTCATCAACCTTTGAAAAAGCCTCGTAAGCTATTAAGTTGAGTCATTTATGAGGGGGCAGTAGTCATGACCCAAGACCTGTTTTCTAGCCTGCCACCGGAACAGACAGTCGAGCCTCTGATGGATGGCGCGGTGGTGCTGCGGCAGTTCGCGCTCCCGAACGCCGAATCACTCATGGCCGGCATTGAGACGGTTACCTCAGAAGCGCCGTTCAGACACATGAAGACCCCCGGTGGCCATGCCATGTCTGCCGCCATGAGCTGCTGCGGGGATCTTGGCTGGGTTACCGATAGCCGGGGTTACCGGTATCAGGCGCACGATCCGGAGTCCGGCCGGCCATGGCCCGCCATGCCTGCGGCTTTCCGGGAACTGGCCAGAAGCGCCGCCGAAACCGCTGGTTTTGAGGGATTTGAACCGGACGCCTGTCTGATCAACCGATACCAGCCCGGGGCAAAAATGGGGCTGCATCAGGACAAGGACGAGCAGGACTTCACGCAGCCCATCGTGTCGGTTTCTCTGGGCCTGCCGATGGTGTTCCAGTTTGGTGGTCTCAAACGCAGCGAGCGCCCCATCCGCGTGCCACTTGCCCATGGTGACGTTGTGGTCTGGGGCGGCCCGTCCCGGATGCGATATCACGGCGTGCTGACCCTCAAAGCTGGGGATCACCCGCTGACGGGCGGGTACCGTTACAATCTGACGTTCCGTCGGGCCAGATAAGGACTTACTGCAGCCAGGCGACCAGAAGCCCGGCTGCCAGAGAGAGCACCATTGGCACCCCTACCAGCAGCCCGATCTGGCGGTTGCCGACAAACCCGGCCAGTGCGGACTTCACCAGGTTGTTGGTGGCCGCGGCGATCACAATGCCGATGACTGCTGTGCCCATGGCCAGGCTGTTGTTGGACATGCGGGTCAGGGAGAGGGTAATTGCGTCCACATCCGCGATACCCGAGGTGGCTGCCAAGACATAGATGCCCGCATCACCCAGCCAGTTGCCGAGGAACTCGCCCATCAGCAGGATGGCTGTGAGCAACGCGCCAAAAACCAGGGCCGAGGTTAAATCCAGCGGGTTCTGGTTGAGGGTTGGTTGGCTTACCTGGAGTTCTCGTTCATTTTTTCGCCAGATAAACAGCGCGGGCCCGTAGAGCAGGGCGGTCATCACAAGCACGGGCCAGATCAGACTGGGCAACAGATCGGGATTGATCACCAGGCAATAAACCAGGATGCGGGGGAACATGGTGCCGCAGGCAATCAGGATACCGGTGGCGAACTGGGCGTTGAGCTGCGGAGTTTTCGAGGCCTGGCGGGCAAAGTGCAGGGTGAGGGCAGTGGACGAGCTCAACCCGGCGAACAGACTGGTGAACAGGATGCCTTTGCGGGTACCGGCGACCCGTATGGCGAAATAGCCGACAAAGGAAATGGAGGCAATCATCACCACCATCCACCAGATTTCCCTGGGGTTGAGAACGCCGCCAGGGCCCATCTTTTCGTTCGGCAATAACGGCAGCATGACCACGGAAATCAGCAGCAGTTTTAGAGCGGCATCCAGTTCATGTTCCTTCAGTTTGTTCACCCAGCCATGAATTTCCTGCTTGTTGTCCAGGATGATGGCGGTCACGACAGCGGCTGCTGTGGCGATAACCGGGTCTACAGCCACCGCCACTGCTCCGAAACAGAAGGTCAGAACCATGCCAACCAAGCCTGTGATACTGAAGTTGCGGATATGCTCCAGGCGTTCGCTGTAGGCCACGATGGCCATTGCCACCACACTGACCAGGAGCACGGGAAATGCCCACTCCGTGATTTCCCGGGCCAGTAACGCGGAAATACCGCCAAGCAGCCCCACCAGAGCAAAGGTGCGGATACCGGCAATCCGCTCGCCGGATTTCTGTTCCCGCGCGTCCCAGCCCCGCTCGAGGCCGATGATGGCGCCAAGCAGAAGAGCAACGGCGAGATTCAGGGTGGTCTGGTTTCCAGCGAGAAACTGGGCGGCAACGTCGTCCATGGGGCGATGCAAGCTCCTGTAAATCAATGATGTTCTGATAATAGCAGTAGAGGGCGCCGGTCGTTAGACGTCTAAGAACTTACCGCTAGCGACCTTACTTTCCTGTAAGGGGGCTGATAAGCTTCGCGACCTTTGAATTCGTAGCAAGCTGGAACCCCGAAATCATGGTGAATTCCCTTAAAGCCAACTGGCTTTCGAACATTCGTGGCGATGTGCTCGCCGGTATCGTTGTGGCGCTGGCACTGATTCCCGAGGCCATTGCCTTCTCGATCATTGCAGGAGTCGATCCCAAGGTGGGGCTGTATGCCTCCTTCTGTATTGCCGTGATCATCGCTTTCGTGGGCGGGCGCCCCGGGATGATTTCTGCCGCAACCGCAGCCATGGCGGTGTTGATGGTGACGCTGGTGAAAGAGCATGGCCTGCAGTACCTGCTGGCCGCAACCCTGATGACAGGCGTGCTGCAGCTGATTGCCGGTTATCTGAAGCTTGGCAGCCTGATGCGCTTCGTGTCTCGCTCGGTGGTGACCGGTTTCGTGAACGCCCTGGCCATTCTCATCTTTATGGCACAGTTGCCCGAGCTGACCAACGTCACCTGGCACGTTTACGCAATGACAGCCGCGGGTCTGGGAATTATCTATCTGTTTCCCCTGCTACCCGTTGTGGGCAAGGTTCTGCCTTCGCCCCTGGTGTGCATCGTCGTTCTGACGGCCGTTGCCGTGTTTACCGGAATGGACATCCGGACGGTTGGGGACATGGGCGATCTGCCGGATACCCTGCCCGTATTCCTGTGGCCGGACGTGCCTCTGAACCTGGAAACCCTGATGATCATCCTGCCGTACTCGATTCCGCTGGCCATTGTGGGGCTGTTGGAATCCATGATGACGGCCACCATCGTGGACGACCTGACAGATACCACCAGTGACCGCAACCGGGAATGCAAGGGGCAGGGCATTGCCAACATCGGCTCTGGCCTGATCGGCGGTATGGCCGGCTGCGCCATGATCGGCCAGTCTATCATCAATGTGAAATCCGGCGGCCGGACCCGGCTTTCCACCCTGACGGCTGGTCTCTTCCTGCTGGTTATGGTGCTGCTACTGGATAGCGTGTTGGTCCAGATTCCCATGGCGGCCCTGGTGGCGGTGATGATCATGGTGTCGATTGGAACCTTCTCCTGGGATTCGATTCGCAATCTGCGTGAGCATCCGCTTTCCACCAACATCGTGATGCTGGTAACCGTTGTTGTTGTGGTTGCCACCCATAACCTCGCCTATGGCGTGCTGGCCGGCGTGCTGCTGGCGGCGTTGTTCTTTGCCAACAAGGTGGGCCACTACATGCTGGTCACCTCCGAACTGGATGAAACCACTGACACCCGCACCTATCGCGTTGTGGGTCAGGTGTTCTTCAGTTCCTCGGAAAAATTCATGGAATCCTTTGATTTCAAGGAAGCAGTCGATAATGTGGTGATCGACCTGAGTCGCGCGCACTTCTGGGATATTACGGCGGTGGGCGCCCTGGACAAGGCGGTGATCAAATTCCGCCGGGAAGGCTCGGAGGTTGAAGTTATCGGGCTGAATGAAGCCAGTGCCACGATCGTTGACCGCTTTGGTGTGCACGACAAGCCGGACGCCGTTGACCAGCTGATGGGACACTGACATGACACAGACCAGGGAATCCAACAGCGATCGCAGTCAGAATAAAAATCACAAGGATCATGAAGGCGAGGTTGAGATGTTACGAGTAGTTGCCTGTATTGATGGCTCCCAGGCCGCTCCCGCAGTTTGCGATTACGCCAGCTGGGCCAGCAAGCACATGGAAACGCCCATGATGCTGTTGCACGTGCTTGATGAAGAGCGTTATCCGGCAGAGCCGGATCTGGCCGGAAGCATCGGCCTTGGCAGTCGTGAACAGTTGCTGGAGGACCTCGCAGAGCTGGATCGAAAACGCGCCAAACTGGCCCTCGAACACGGGCATCACATGCTGGATGAAGCCCAAAGGCGGGTTGGCGAAGCGGGCATCTCCGACGTGGTGCAGAGACAGCGACATGGGGACCTGACCGAGTCCCTGCTGGCGCTGGAGAATCAGACCCGGCTGCTGGTCATGGGGCTGCACGGTGAGAGCAGCTCGGAGCGTGACACCCACATTGGCAGCCAGCTGGAGACGGTGATTCGCAGCATGCATCGCCCGATTCTCCTGGTGCCGGATGAGTACACCCAGCCTCGCAGTGCCATGCTGGCATTCGACGGCAGTGCCACGGCCTTCAAGGGTGTGGAATTGCTGGCCGGCAGCCCGGTTCTCAAAGGCATGCCACTGCATCTGGTGATGGTTGGAGCGGATACCAATGACCGTTGGGAACAGCTCAAAAAAGCCGAGAAAATGCTGGCTGGGCTGGAATCCGAGATCACTCTGGCGATCCGCGCCGGTGATGTCGAGCCCACATTGCACGCCTACCAGGAAGAGCATGATATCGACATTCTGGTGATGGGCGCCTACGGGCACTCCCGTATCCGCCAGTTCCTCGTGGGCAGCACCACCACCACGATGCTCAAGACTGCTCAAAAACCTCTGGTTGTGCTTCGTTAAATCTCATCAGCCAGCAAAGCTATCGTCGCACGGTGGCTTTTGCTGGTATCCCGCATCAAGCTCGCGTTCGCCCCTTGCTCTGCCAAGGTTGGTCCAGTGGCCGGGGTTTCGCTTCTCTCCGAGCAATTTCTGCCTATCTTGCTACTCTGTGAAAGGTGCACTCGGCTCCGGGGCAGTTGAACTATGTCGTTTACGGCCTCTGATCGGCTTTTAATTGGTTCTCACTGTATACTGAAAATCCAGCCAGCATGGACGCTTGTTTTCAGTGGCCACGGCCACTCTTTCGTGGCTAAAAGGTTGCCAAATTGGATATATCAAAGCATCCCATTGATGAGGCCAAACGGTTAATCAGCCTCCATAGTAGCCGCCTGCTTGATTCGGGGGCAGAGGAGCGGTTTGATCGAATCACACGCCTGGCCGCAGAGTTCTTTTCAGTTCAATCGTGTCTTTTTTCCCTCGTTGATTCAGACAGACAGTGGTTCAAATCCCGAGTAGGTTTTGACTTTGTCGAATCGCGAAGAGATATTTCTTTCTGTTCTCACGCGATATTGGGCGATGAGATCCTTGTGGTTAACGATGCCACGAAGGATGAACGGTTCGCTTCAAGCCCCCTCGTAACCATGAATCCCAATATCCGGTTCTATGCCGGCGCCCCGGTACGCGATCTGGAAGGTCTGGCGCTCGGAACTCTGTGCATTATTGATCCATTGCCCCGCCAGTTTTCTAGTGGGCATGAGAAAGCACTTCGGGATTTTGCAGATATGATTGAGCACGAGATCGCATCAGCCGATCAGGCTCAATTCGAGAGTCAGTTAATGTCGAATCTGGCTCGGACATCATCAATAATCTCGACGCTTCCTGACATGGTTTTCGTGATTGATCGAGAGTTCCGTTTCCTGGTTTGCAATGAACACCCTGACCTACTAAAGCCCCGTCACCAAGTGCTTGGCCGCACCATCGAAGAGGTCATTCCCGGTGATCTTGCCGGTGAGCTCATGGGCAAGGTTGAGCAAGCATTCAATGCCGGCGGAGAAATCACTTATCACGAGTATTTTCTTGGGGATACCAAAAAAACGTTCGAGGCCCGATACAAAAAAATTGACCATAGAGAAGTGCTGGTCATCGTCCGGGACACAACTGAACAAACCCTGATTAACGATGAAATTGAACGGCTCTCAGAAGTGGCAAGACAGACCACCAATGGCGTCATGATCACGGACGAACATGGCCATGTGGTCTGGATTAATAATGCGTTGACTGATATGACCGGTTACAACATGGACGAAATGGCCGGCCGGCGCCCGGGTGATGTGCTTCAAGGTGAGGGTACAGATGAGTCAACGGTAAGCTTCATGCGAAATGCGTTGATGAATCACGAAGGCTTCAATGTTGATGTTGTTAATTATTCGAAAGCGGGCGCCCCTTACTGGGTGAGAATTGCCTGTAATCCGATGCGGGACAAAAGTGGACGCGTTAAGGGTTACATTGCCATCGAAACAGATATCACCCGGGCAAAACAAAACGATGAGCGTATTCGAAATAGCGACAAATTATTAAAGGCTGTCATTGACGCCAACGCTATCGGTACCTGGCAATTTAATATTCAAACGGGTGAACTGCAGATTAATGATAAGTGGGCGGCTCTTATCGGTTACGAACTGAACGAGCTAGTACCCACAAATCGCGCAACCTGGGAGAAGCTTACCCACCCGGAAGATCTTGCTTACTGCTCTCGCCAGCTTGAAAAGCATACGATTGGGCTTGCCTCGGTTTACGAGGCAAATATGCGCATGAAACACAAGAAGGGCCACTGGGTGTGGATCAATACCCGGGGACGAATCTCGACTCGCACCAGCGATGGCCGGGCAGAATGGCTTCTTGGTACCCATTTCGACGTCACCGCCCAAATTGCTGCAGAAACCACGCTACAGCATCAGTCAATTCAAATGCGAGCTATCGTCGAGAATATGCTGGACGGTGTCATTGGAACCGATGGGAAAGGGGCCGTGATAACGTTTAATCGGGCGGCAGAGCAGATTTTTGGTTATAACAGCAGTGAAATCCTGGGGCGAAACATAAACGTTCTCATACCCTCGCCGCACACGGCAGGCCAAACGGATTACCTGGAATATTTCTTTAAAACCGAGAAAGGCGATGCAACGGGTCGCCGTGTTCGTGAACTGGAGGGCGTTCGTAAAGACGGGTCAGTCTTCTCAATGGAACTCGGTGTTGTCGAGATAGAGCAGTCGGGCGATATAAACTTCATTGGAATTGTCCGTGACATAAGCGAGCGCAAGGAACGCGAGCGCGAAATCAATCAGCTCGCGTTTTACGACGCACTGACAAAATTACCCAATCGTCGGTTGTTGCTGGATCGTCTGCAGCACGTTATTGCGAACTGTGAGAGACACAATCACTATGCGGCGCTGTTTTTTCTGGATCTGGACAAGTTCAAGAATTTAAACGACAGCGCCGGACACGGTGTCGGTGATGTGCTTTTGCACCGAGTGGGAAAGCGACTTGCCAATTTGGTTCGGCAGAGTGATACGGTCGCGCGTTTAGGCGGTGATGAGTTTGTTGTTTTGGTGGACAGTCTTGGCGTTGATGAGCAAATGGCGGCACTAAGTGCCAAAGCACTGGCTGAAAAAATCGGGACTGACTTTCATCGGAGCTTCGATCTGAACGGATTGACCTATAACTGCTCGGTGAGCATTGGTATTACCTTGTTTAATGATGGCAGTTTGCAGCATCTGGATTTGCTCAAGAGAGCGGATCTGGCGATGTATCAGTCCAAGGGAACCGGGCGAAATCGTATTTGTTTTTACGATCCCAAAATGCAGGTTGTTGTGGATCGGCGGATGGAAATTGAACAGGATCTCCACAGGGCCATACACGATAGGCAATTCGAACTTCACTATCAGAAACAGGTTGACCAGGACGGACAATTGATTGGCGCAGAAGTTCTCCTGCGCTGGCAGCATCCTGAGAAGGGGCTTATCTCTCCAGCAGAGTTTATTCCTTCGGCAGAAGAAACCGGACTGATTGTGCCTCTGGGCAAATGGGTCTTGGTTGAAGCCTGTCGCACGCTCGCCAAGTGGTCTGAAGATCCGGAAAGAGTTGGGATTACCATCGCTGTTAATATCAGCGTTGCTCAATTCAGCGAGCAGGATTTTGTCAAGACGATTACAGAGACACTTAAAGCCTCCGGAGCCGACCCGAAAAAGCTAAAGCTCGAAATCACAGAGTCACTTTTGGCCAGCAATGCGCCTGATATACGGGCCAAGATGTTTGAACTGCAATGTCTCGGAGTTTCCTTCTCTATCGACGATTTTGGCACCGGCTACTCCTCGCTGGCTTACCTGAAAGAACTGCCGATAGACCAGCTTAAAATTGATCAGAGCTTTGTCAGAGATATTCTCAATAACCCTAATGACCGCGCCATTGCCCAAGCCGTAATTACCTTGGCAGAGTCCATGTGGCTTAGCGTGATTGCGGAAGGCGTGGAAAGCGAGGAGCAGCGAAACTTACTTCTTGAAATGGGATGCAAGGCTTACCAGGGCTATTTGTTCGGAAGACCCTGCAACCTGGAAGACTTCAGTTTCGTGTAAGAACCTGATCACCGTCAAACATTGTTACCTGCAGCGACCCCCGATGCCCAGGCCCACTGGAAGTTGTGCCCGCCGAGGTGGCCGGTGACATCCACTACCTCACCGATAAAATACAGGTTTGGACGTTCCAGCACCGCCATGGTCCTGGATGACAGCTGGCGCGTATCGACGCCACCAAGGGTGACCTCTGCCGTTCGGTAGCCTTCGGTTCCAGCCGGCTTGATCGACCATTGGCCCAGAACGTCGGCAACCTGTTCAATATCGCTGTTCTTGTAGCCCTGCAACGGACCGGTCCAGCCGTGGAGTTCGTTAAAGGCCTGGGCAAATCGTTTTGGCAGGTGCTGGGCCAGGTAGTGCCCAACGGTGGATTGTGGCCGGGTTTTCCGCAGGTTCAAAAGGTCGTCCTTGATCTTGCAGGCCGGCAGCAGGTTGATGGCCAGGGTGTCACCGGGCTCCCAGAAACTCGAGATCTGGAGCATGGCCGGGCCACTGAGCCCGCGATGGGTGACCAGCATGGGTTCCCGGAAGTGCTGGTCGTGGCATTGGACATCGACAGGGCAGCTGACACCGGACAATGGCGCGAGCTGTTCTTTCAATTCCGGCTGCAGGGTAAAGGGCACCAGACCAGCGCGGGTGGGAAGGATTTCCAGGCCGAACTGCTCGGCTACCCGGTAGCCAAACGCTGTGGCGCCCGTGGTAGGAATCGACAGGCCTCCGGTGGCGATCACCAGGGATTCACAGGTGAGGTCACCGGAGCCGACGCGCAAGCGGTAGCCGCTGTCGGTTTCGGTGATGCGGTCGACCGCTGTCTTCATTCTCACGTCCGCGCCCGCCCACTCACATTCGGTCAGCAGCATATTGAGAATGTCCTTGGCGCTGTCTTTGCAGAACAACTGACCAGGGGCTTTTTCCTCATGTTCAATGCCGTGGCGGTCTACAAGTTCCAGAAAGTCCTGGGGGGTATAGCGCTTTAGCGCAGAAATGCAGTACTGCGGGTTATCCGAAAGGAAGTTGGCCGGCGTACTGTTCAGGTTTGTGAAATTGCAGCGCCCGCCGCCGGACATCAGGATTTTCTTGCCGGGTTTATTGGCGTGGTCCAGCACCAGCACGCTGCGGCCGCGATAGCCCGCAGTGGCCGCGCACATCAAGCCTGCTGCGCCAGCACCGATAATAATGACATCGTAGTGTGAAGACATGGGGTAACCACAAACCGGGTACGAACATTGAGTGGGCGAATTATACGGATATGGGGGGCTGGCGTCTGTGGTGCCGGGGTAACCACGTATGAAGTGGCGGGATGAAAAAGAGTCGGAGACCGGGCCCGTGGGACCCGGTCGCCCTTGCGCAGCTACCCGTTTTTCAGGGTTTGCATGTCGATCACGAAGCGATACTTCACGTCGCCTTTTTTCATGCGCTCGTAGGCCTCATTGAGGTTGTTTATGTCGAGCATCTCGACGTCGCAGCTGATGTCGTGCTCTGCGCAGAAATCCAGAACTTCCTGGGTTTCCGGCATGCCACCGATCAGCGACCCGGCCAGAACGCGGCGCTTGAATACCAGGGCGCCAGCCTCTACCGGTGGCTCTACCGGCTCCAGCAGGCCAACCAGTATGTGAGTGCCATCGTGCTTCAGGCAGTTGAGGTAAGGGTTCAGATCGTGCTGGACCGGAACCGTGTCCAGCATGAAGTCAAAGGTTTCAGCAGCTGCGGCCATCTGATCTTCATCGGTGGAGATCACTACATGATCGGCACCCTGCTTTTTCGCCTCCGCAACCTTGCTCTCGGAGCGGGTGAAAATGGTCACCTCCGCACCAAGTGCCCTGGCGAATTTAACACCCATGTGACCGAGACCGCCCATGCCGATGACACCGACCTTGTGGCCCGCTTTGACGCCATAATGGCGCAGCGGCGAGTAGGTGGTGATGCCGGCGCAAAGCAGAGGCGCAGCGGCTTTGATATCCAGCTTTTCCGGAATGCGAACGACAAACCGTTCGCTGACGGTAATACGCTCGGAATAGCCGCCAAAGGTGATGGAGTGATCGTGGCGGTCTTGGCCGTTGTAGGTGGAGGTCATGCCTTCGCTGCAGTACTGCTCCAGACCTGCTTCACAAGCTGAGCAGGTACGGCAGGAATCCACCATGCACCCGACGCCGACGACATCGCCTACGTTAAAGCTTTTGACATCGGGACCAACGGCCGTGACCCGCCCCACAATTTCGTGGCCGGGGACAACCGGATACTCGGTGATCCCCCAGTCGTTCTGTGCAAAATGAATGTCGGTATGGCAGACCCCGCAGTAGTCGATCTCGATCGCAACGTCATCGGGACGTGGCTCCCGGCGGTCTATGGTATGAGGTGCCATGCCGGACGTTGGTGACTGTGCTGCAAATGCTTTGGTCGCTGTCATCACTTCGCCTCTGTTTCAGAATTGAGGGTAAGTTTACGAAACTGACCGTCAGAGCTATCACCGGCGACCATGTCGGTTTTTTCATTTGCACTCTGCAAGTGTGCCTCACAAATGAATCGCGCCTTCCATAAAGAAGGCTGCCTGGCCGGCAATGTCGACGCGATCCCCCTTTAACTCGCAGCGAAGTACACCGCCCCGGGCAGAAATCTGCCGTGCCTCAAGCTCGGTTTTGCCCAGTTGGTCTGACCAGTAAGGCACCAGCACGCTGTGAATGGAACCGGTAACCGGGTCCTCATCAATGCCGGCGCCAGGCGCGAAATAGCGGCTGACAAAATCGCAGTTATTGCCAGGTGCGGTGATGATCAGCCCCTGGTTGCCCAGTTGCTTTAATTTGCGTAGATCCGGTTGCGCAGACCGCACAGCGTCTTCGTCCTTCAGGACCACCATGTAATTGGTGTCGTTTGGAACAAAAAACGCTGTATCAGGCGCGCTTTCCAGAGCTTCCCGAATCAGGGCCGGCGTGGGCTCTTCGTCGTAGGCCAGATTCGGGAAATCGAGTACCAGCCAGCCGTCGTCGGATTGCCGGACGGATAGCGGGCCGCTTTTGGAGCGGAAACGGATTTTTTCTTTGTCCCAGCCGAGTTTGTTGAAGATGACCCAGGCGCTGGCCAGGGTGGCATGGCCGCACAGTGGTACCTCTGTGCCCGGAGTAAACCAGCGGATATGGAAATCCGCGTCCTCGCCGGCCTGAAGAGGCACGAAAAAGGCTGTTTCGGAGAGGTTGTTCTCCGCGGCAAGCGAGAGCATGAGGTTATCTGGCAGCCACTGCTCCAGCGGCATGACCGCGGCCGGATTGCCACCGAACACCTCGCTGGTGAACGCATCAACCTGATAGATGGGTAAAGTCATGGTCTTTTATCCTCTGAAAGAGCTGCTTGTTTCGATGAGCTATCTGATTTCGAGCCTATTGTAGGAAAAGGTCTGACTGCCATAACAGATTCAGATAATCTGTTTTTGAACCGGTACAGAGTGCTCTTGACGATATCTGTACCGGTTATATCGGAGCCGATCTGTACTGCACCGAACAGCTCGGGTTCTGGTGCAATAGATCCTTATCTTGACACGGCGTCGCGGGCGAGGGACGGGCAATGGGCATTCTCTACAACCAGGTAGCGGACCAGCTTCAGGGGCTGATTCATGAAGGCGTGTACCGGGATGGCGAACGGCTACCTGGCGTGCGACAGTTGAGCCGGCAGTTCGGTGTTAGCATCTCGACCATCCTCCAGGCACACCAGACGTTGGAGGCCCGGGGCTTCCTGCAGGCCCGGGAGCGCAGTGGTTATTTCGTACGGCTGCCGACCGTGGATGCGCCGGAGCCGGTGATGCGCCGGCACCGCAGCCGTCCCGTTCCGGTCAGCGCCCGGGAGATGGCCTTGGACCTTTGCGCCGACGAGCAGAAGCGCATGGTGCCCCTGGCCACGGCGATTCCCCATCCGGATTACCTCCCGCTCCGGCAGATCCAGCACAGCACGCTCTGGGCGGCACGCCGGGGCCTGGAAACCCTGGACTATGCCTTTCCCGGCAAGGAATCGTTCCGGCGGCAGATCGCCCAGCGGATGGCGACCCTCGGGGTGCCGGTAACGCCGGATGACGTGCTGGCCACCAACGGTGCCCAGGAGGCGATCATACTGGCGCTGAGGGCGGTGACCCAGCCCGGCGATATTGTGGCCGTGGAATCGCCGTCTTTTCCCGGCATTCTTCAGGCTCTGGAAGTGGTCGGGCTGAAGGTCATTGAAATTCCAGCGCATCCTTCCGAGGGTCTGAGCCTTGAAGGCCTGCAACTGGCCCTGGAACAGTGGCCCCTCAAAGCCTGTGTGGTCGTGACCAATCACAGCAACCCCATGGGTGCGCAAATGTCCGACGAGCGCAAGAAGCAGCTGGTCTCCATGCTGGCGGCAGCGGCTGTTCCGCTGATCGAGGACGACATCTACGGCGACCTTCATCACACCGGGGACCGGCCGAAACCGGCCAAGGCCTTTGACCGGGCGGACAATGTGATTTATTGCAGTTCGTTTTCGAAGACTATTTCACCTGGCCTGCGGCTGGGCTGGATGGTGCCGGGGCGGCATATGGCCAGCGCCAGGCAGCACAAGTATTTTGTTAATCTGGCCACGTCATCGATTCCACAGATGGCGGTAGCGCATTTTCTGGAGCAGGGCGGCTATGATCGCTACCTCCGTTCAGCCCGGCAGCACTATCGCGAAGCCACCGAACGGATGCGGACTTCTGTGGCCAGGGCCTTCCCGGAAGGTACGGCAGTGAGCCGTCCCCAGGGTGGGTTTGTGCTATGGGTCCAGTTGCCCGACGGCGTTTCCGGCACCGAGGTTTACCACAAGGCCAGGGCGGAGGATATCAACGTGGCGCCGGGGCTGATGTTCTCGACCGCCGACAAATACGACAATTGCCTGAGACTGAACAGCGCCAACCCCTGGTGTGAGCGCATCGAGCATGCCGTGGCCAGGCTGGGAGTGTTGGCGCACGACGTCCAGTCTTCGGCGCGTTAGTGCCGTTCAGTTCTTCTCGCCACGCAGGTCCAGCGGATCTAGCAGGCCGGCGGCAATGGCGGTGCCGGTCACATCCGGCAGGCGGTCGGCGCCCAGGCGTTTCATGACTCGTGCCCGGTAGAGATCAATCGTCTTGACACTGACATCCAGCTGTTCTGCGATTTCCCGGCTCGTGTAGCCCTGGGCCAGTGGCAGGAACACGTCCCGTTCACGGCGGGTGAGAGTGGCCAGCAGGGCTTCGGTCGCCTCATCGCCCTGCAATTGTGGAGCGGACTGCTGATGTTCCTGCAGCGCCTGTTGGACGCTGTCCAGGAGCAGTTGTTCATTGAAAGGCTTCTCGATGAAATCGAAGGCCCCGGACTTGAACGCTCTCACCACAATGGGTACGTCGGCGTGCCCGGAGACAAAGATGATCGGCAGGTCCAGCTCCCGCTTCTGAAGCTCCTCCTGAACGTTCAGGCCGCCCAGGCCGGGCATCCGCACATCCAGAACCACGCATCCTGCTTTCTTGTTGCCAACCGCATCCAGGAATTTCCGGCCGTCGCTGTAGGCTTCCACGTTCAAGCCGACCGATTCCAGCAACCACTGGGTGGATTCCAGCATGCCGGCGTCGTCGTCAACCACGTAGACGGTGGTGGCTTCCGGTGTCGCTTGATCACTCATCTGGCTGCATCTCCGTGTTCGGGTTTCTGTTCTTGTAGCTCGGGCTGGCCGGGAAACGGCAGATCAGGGAGAGTCCGCCCGTCGCTGCCGGCCTGGCGTCCAGGAAGCCGCCAAAGCCTTCGATAATCGAACGGCTCATCGAGAGCCCCAGGCCAAGTCCCTGGGGCTTACTGGTATAGAACGGCTGGAACATCTGGCGAATGCCCTGCGCGTCGAGCCCCGGGCCTTCGTCGATAACCTCAATCAGGGTTTCGTTCTGATCGTTGATGCAGGTCGTTATGGCGATCTGCGAGTGTGGGCCCGGGTTATCCTCACCGCGAGCCTCAACGGTGGCTTCGATACCGTTACGGATCAGATTGATTAGCACCTGTTCCAGCAACACCGGGTCGGCGGTGATGACGGGCGCACAACAGGCCAGATTCTCGCGGATCTGCACCTTGTTTTTCTCGGCCTCCCACTGGCAAAGGCGGGCGACGTTGCTGACGACTTCGTTCAGTGCGATTGGTGCGGTGCGCTTCTGGCCCTTGCGAAGGAAGGCTCGCAAACGCTTGATGACCTCCGAGGCCCGGTTGGCATGGTGAACAATCTTCTGGAGGCCGTCGTCCACTCGGTCGAGGCATTCGGGATTGGTTCGGGCGCTTTTAAGATAGCGCTGGCTGGCGCTCGCAAAGTTCACGATGGTGGCCAATGGCTGGTTCATCTCGTGGGCAATGCTTGAGGCAAGCTCCCCCAGAGTGGCAAGCCTGGCGGTGTGGGCGAGTTCGTCGGCCAGCCTGCGGTTGTTCTCCTCGGACTCTACCCGGGCGGTGATATCCCGGGATACGCTGATGACCTCAATCACAGCGCCAGTGTAGGTTTCCCGAATGGCCCTGCTGGCAATCTCGAACCAGCGGCGGGAACCGTCCCGGTGAATGATCTCCAGGGTCATGGTGGCGTAGCCGTCGTCCCGTAGCTGGTTGCGGGTTTCAGCCAGCTTCTGAACCACCTGATCGCCCCGGAAAATTTCTTCCAGAGGCTTACCCCTCAGTTCTTCCGGCCAGTAGCCCAGCAGCCGCCAGGATGCGGGCGTGGCATCGATAAACCGTCCGTCCGGGGCATGGCGGGAAATGAGGTCGGTGGTGTTCTCGGTAATCAGCCGGTAAAGACGGTTGGAGCGGGTCGCTTCTTCCCGGTTGATGATTTCGTCTGTAGCGTCTCTGGCCCGCGCCAGAACCGTCGAGCTCCCGATATCGGGGATGAACGTCCACATCAGGAAACGCTCGGTGGTGTCTGCCGGGATTCTGGCTTCCACATTCTCGATCGATCGTTCCTGCTCCAGGGACGACTTCACGAGCGCCTGAACGTTGATCGGCAGCAGATGGAACAGCGAGGTCAGGTTGGCGTTCTGGCAAAGATGAAGGCTGGCCAGGTTGCCCTCCAGAACGCTGCCTGTCGCATCCAGGATCAACTCGGGTTGCGGGTCGGCGTCATGCAAACTAAATACACTTGGAGTGGAAAAATCGTTCATGGCTTATCGTTATAGTAAATTAACTATAATACGTTGGTATAGTTTCTAGTGTTTTTGCTATCCAATACTATTCTGACCAGCCCGAAGTATAGCTAGTTTAGCGATATTCCTGAATACGCCATAAGAACAACAGTACTCAAGAGGACCACGCAATGACCTCGATATTTGATGAAGGCCTGGCGCCCGTCGACGCCAACTACGCCGTTCAATCCCCCGTTGATTTCATCGAACGTACCGCCACGGTTTATCCGGAGTATCCCGCCGTCATTCACGGCGCCATCCGTTACAACTGGTCGCAGACCTACGAACGTTGCCGCCGTCTGGCATCAGCCCTCAAAGGGCGCGGCATCGGACGCGGTGATACCGTTGCCGTCATGCTTCCGAATATTCCCGCGATGGTGGAAGCCCATTTCGGGGTGCCCATGATTGGCGCGGTGCTGAACACCCTGAACGTTCGCCTGGACGCTGAGGCCATCGCCTTCATGCTGGATCACGGTGAGGCCAAGGTTGTGATTGCCGACCGGGAGTTCGGTGAGGTGATCAGGGATGCCGTCAGCCGGCTGGACACCAAGCCCCTGGTGATCGATGTGGACGATCCAGAGTATGGCGAGGGTGTTCAGGTCAGTGATCTGGATTACGAGGCGTTCCTTCAGGAAGGGGATCCGGCATTCCAGTGGAGCTTCCCGGAGAACGAGTGGGATGCTATCTCTCTGAACTACACTTCCGGCACTACCGGCAATCCAAAAGGTGTGGTTTATCATCACCGTGGCGCCTACATCAATGCCATCGGCAACCAGACTGTCTGGTCCATGGACATGCACCCGGTGTACCTGTGGACCTTGCCGATGTTCCATTGCAACGGTTGGTGTTTCCCCTGGACCATCACCGCCATGGCCGGTACTCACGTCTGCCTGCGCCGGGTTGATCCCGAGAAGATTCTGCAGCTGATCCGGGATCATCAGGTTACCCACATGTGTGGCGCCCCGATTGTGCTTAACGCATTGCTGAACGTGCCGGAATCCGCCAAGGCCGGCATTGATCACGACGTGAAGTCCATGACAGCAGGCGCGGCACCCCCCGCGCAGGTTATTGGTGCCATCGAGGAAATGGGCATCCAGGTGACTCACGTTTACGGCCTGACCGAAGTCTATGGCCCGGTAACCGTTTGTGCCTGGAAATCCGAGTGGGATGCGCTGCCACTGCATGATCGTGCCCGGAAAAAGGCCCGTCAGGGCGTTCGCTATCACACTCTGGCAGGCACGATGGTCGGCGACCCGAACACCATGGAGCCAGTGCCCAAAGACGGCAAAACCATCGGTGAGATTTTCCTGCGCGGCAATACGGTGATGAAGGGCTACCTGAAGAACCCCAAAGCCACCGAAGAGGCCTTCCGGGGTGGCTGGTTCCACACCGGCGACCTGGCGGTATGGCACGAAGACGGCTACATGGAGATCAAGGACCGGCTGAAGGACATCATCATCTCCGGCGGTGAGAACATTTCCACCATTGAGGTTGAGGATACCCTTTACCGCCACCCGGCTGTGCTTGAGGCAGCTGTGGTTGCCCGGCCGGACGAGAAGTGGGGCGAAACCCCCTGCGCCTTTGTGACCCTGAAGCCGGAAGCCGGTGATGTCAGCGAAGAAGACATCATCAACTTCTGTCGCGAGCATCTGGCCCGGTTCAAGGTACCGAAGACCATCGTCTTCTCGGAGCTGCCCAAGACCTCCACGGGCAAGATCCAGAAGTTCGTGCTGAGGGACCAGGCCAAAGAACTGGACTGATCCCCCGATCGGCTGCGCCGTCCTGGCGCAGCCGGCTTTAACCAGAAAAACAACGCTGTCAGGCACACGCGCCGCGTGAGCCCGGAGACCTTTTTATGCAAATGTTTCACCGAAAGAATGGGGAAGAGCAGCCATACTGGCCGGCGGGTCCCTTCAAGGTTCGCTTGCCGTTTGTCCACTACCGCTGGGAATTTGCGGAGATGGTGCAGGCCCTGATCATGTTCGTGGTCAGCCTGGCGATGATTCCCCTTCTTGAGAAATACCTGGGTGTGCCCTACGACGTGGCTCTGGCTTACGTGGTGATCTGTGGTATCGGTTTCATGTTGCCGGCACTGCTGGGTGTTCCCCTGGTTCCGGGCTGGATTACGCCAGGGATTCCTGTGGTTCTGCTGTTCCTGAGCGACTACGAACCGGGTCCCGAGGCAATTCAGGCGCTGTTCGCGCTGCAGTTCCTGGTGTTCATTATCTTCCTGGTTCTGGGCATTACCCGCCTGGGCAGCAAACTGGTGGAGCTGATTCCCCGTTCCATGAAAGGCGGGATTATCATCGGTGCCGGTATCGCCGCCCTGATGGGTGAGATTGAGGCAGGCGGCCGTCTCGCCAACACGCCGATCTCCCTGATCATCGGTGGCCTGGTGTGCCTCTACCTGATGTTCTCGGTATCGTTCAAAGGTTTTGTGGAAAGCAATTCAATCGCCCGCAAGATTGCCAACTACGGCATGGTGCCGGGTATGGTGGTTGCGATCCTGGTTGGCTTTGCCACTGGCGAATACGAGGTGCCCAATGTGGAGTGGGGCATCACCAAACCCGCGTTTGATGAGCTGTGGAACTACCTGCCGTTCGCCGTCGGATTCCCGGATGCCAACGTCTTCCTGTACGCCATTCCCACGGCGGTGATCGCCTACGTGATTGCCTTCGGCGATATCGTGGTCGGCCAGTCATTGATGAACCGCGTTGATCATCTACGCAAAGACGAAGATATCGATAACAGCATCGACCGGGTGCATCTGGTAACCGCTATCCGCAATGGTGGCCACGCGTTCTTCGCACCCTATCCGGGGCTGGCGGGCCCGATCTGGACGGCTGTCACTGCCACCATGGCCGAGCGCTACAAGTACGGTCGTAACGCCATGGACTCCATCTACAGTGGCGGCGGTACTTTCTGGATTACGGGGTTTATTGCCCTTTTCGTTCTGCCGCTGGTGAGCTTCTTTCAACCGGTGCTGCCGATTGCCCTGTCACTGACACTGCTGCTGACTGGCTATATCTGCCTGATGGTAGGGCTGGAGCAGCTGGAGAATAACACCGAGCGTGGCATTGCCGGCACCATGGGCGTTGTTCTGGCCGTCTATGGCGCTGGCTGGGGCCTGGCCACCGGCGCCGTCCTCTATTTCCTGATTGAACGCACCAAATTGCTTGGCTTTACCGCCGACCCGGAAGCGCCGGGCGTGAAAGCCTCAGAAGAGCACTAAACCTGCGTCTTCCGGCTCTGCACCGGAAGGCGTTGACCCCCTGTGTGTCCTTGGGAGGCCTCGTGCCTCCCTTTTTTTTGCCTGAATGTTTCCCTGAGCATGGGCGTTGACAGAATGTCATTTCGTGACAATTTGTCTGATTTTTCCTCCTGAAGTATTCCTTCTGCGCGGTTTCCGGGTTTAAACTGCCAGAACTGATGAAATTTTGTCCGCTGTTCATTACTGATAACAACACCACAAAAACAGGAGGCAGTCATGACCATCAGCTCCACGCCCGAGGGGGTGTCCGTTGAGCCGAGACATCTGCGGTTCGATGTCAGCGAGGATCTGAAAACGCTCTGGCATGGCAACGATGCTTTCCGGACCGCGTTCTTCAACGCCCTTTCCCTGCAATTTCCCGATGGCGAACAGCAGTTCATTAATGCCGTAAGGCTCTATCGGGACAAGATCGAGGATCCAAAGCTTAAAGCGGAGATCCGCGGGTTTATTGGCCAGGAAGCCCTGCACAGCAGGGAGCACAAGGATTACAACGAGGCCCTGAAGGCCCGGGGCTACGATATTGATGCCCTGGACCAACGGTTCCGCAAGCATATGGAGTGGGTGGGTAAACTGCCACCAAGCCGCCAACTGGCAGGTACCTGTGGAGCCGAGCACTACACCGCCGTCCTGGCCAACGCCATCCTGAGCCACCCGGAGTGGATGGAAGGCGCCACGCCGACTATGGCAAAGCTCTGGAGATGGCATGCGATCGAGGAAACCGAACACAAATCCGTCGCCTTTGATGTTTATCGGGAATGTGTTGGCAATGAACGGCTTCGTCGGATCGTCTTCCTCTTTGTTACCTGGAATTTCTTCAAGTACACCTTTCTGAATACCTGTAGCCTGCTGAAGGCCGATGGCAAACTCTGGAGCCTGCGCACCTGGGTTGGCGGGTTTAATTTTCTCTGGGGCAAGCCCGGAGTGCTCCGCAAGTGTCTGCCGGAATTCCTGGCGTATTTCCGTAAAGGCTTTCATCCCTGGCAGCAGGACAACCGCGAGCTGCTCGAGCAGAATCTTCGTGAGCTGGATATGACATCGGCAGCACGATAGGGCCGGGTTGCTGAAATTCTGATCGCGGTGTGTAAGACTGTGCGGCATAAAGAATAACGACAATAAAGGGCGCTTCCGGTCGAGAAGTTGCCCGGAGCTGGAGGCCCACCATGCGAGTTGGTTTGATCGTTGATTCTGCGTGCGACTTGCCCTACGAGTTCAGCCGCAAGCACGACCTGTTCGTGCTGCCGGTAACCGCTGTAATCGATGGCCAGACCTACATAGACAAGCATGATCCGGTTCGAACCCAGGAGTTTTACCAGAGCGGCCTGTTACAGAAAGGGCATCAGGCAGAGACCCGCGCCTTCACCGCTGAGCAGATCCACGACCTGTTCATGGAGAAGATCGTTACCCAGTTTGACGTCGCCATCTGCGAGACGGTCACCAAAACCCGAAGCCTGATTTTCCAGAATGCCACCGAAGCCATGAACAGTGTCCTGGCGAATTACGAGGGCGCACGGGAAGCGGCCGGTCGCGATGGCAGGTTCTTCATGCGTGTGATCGACAGTAAGCAGATCTTTGCCGGCCAGGGCCTGCTGGCAGCCCACACGCTCAAGCTGATTGACCAGAATGTGTCCAAGAATGCCCTGCGCCATGAGGTGGAAACCTTCAGCGACAAGATCTACACCTGCGTGATTCCGAGGGATCTGCACTACATCCGTGAACGGGCACGGCGTCGTGGTGACAAGAGTGTATCGGCGCTGGTTGCCTTCCTGGGCAAAGCACTGAACATTACGCCGGTTATCTTCGGGCAGGGAGCTGAGGGCCAGCCTGCGGCCAAAACCCGGAGTTTCGACGTGGCCGTGGAAAAGGTGATGAACTATGCCGCTGCCCGTGTCGAAGCCGGGCTTCTGACACCCTATGTAAGCCTGTCCTGTGGTCTTACCTGGACGGAGATCGAGGATTTGCCCGGGCTCAACCGACTGCGCGATGCTTGCGAACGCAATGGTGTGGAACTGCTGCTCTCCCAGATGGGGATTACCAGCAGCATCTACGTTGGCCCCGGCAGTCTTTGCCTCGCACTTGCTGCGGAACCCCACACTTTCAACGATTTTCAGTAACTCCCTCTCAGAGTGCGTGACTGAAACATACTGGCCCGGCCGCGCCTCCTCACCTGTAGTTTTGGCAAACCTGCCAGCGTTTCGTTCGTGTTAGCCTCTGGCCTGTGTGTTTCATTTCTACAACAGGACAACTGACGCCATGACCAAAGGCAAAACGGATCTCGCCAACCAACTGCTTGAGCAGCACGTGAAACATGAGCTGGCTTCGCTAAAGGGCGCAAAGCTGCGCAAGTTCCTGGAGCACGAACTGGATGAGCTCTGGCATTATGCCGGCGAGATAACCCTTGGCCGAATAACCTCGGAAGAGCAGGTGATGGGCGTTATCCAGCGTATCGTTGTGGACATGGAACTGGATGCAGGCATTCCGGAACTGGCCGCGGAGATGGCCACCGAGGTGCTCAATGCCGATGTGCAGTCAAAGACCACCCTGGGCGAGATTCTCACCCGCGAACAGGCCACGGGCTTTCTGGAGGAAGCTCTGGAGCTCCGGCAGCAGCGTGAACGGGTGATCAGTGAGATCATGGCGCACCCGGTCTATCAGGAGCTGGTGTCCAATGTGGTGTACCACGGCCTGGTGAACTACCTGTACGAGGATAACCTGATCACCAAGTCTGTGCCGGGCGTTGGTTCGATGATGAAATTTGGCAAGCGAATGGCCAACCGGGCGGTGCCGGGGCTGGATGAAACCTTTGAGCGTCGACTGAAAGCCTGGTTGTCTGACAGCCTGCCCGGTTTGATCAGCCGCAGTGAGCAATTCCTGCATAGTGCCCTGTCTGATGAGGAGCTGCGCGACAGTGTGATGGCAGCCTGGGTGTCGTTGGAGGATCGGACCATTGCCGAGCTGCACGAGGGTCTCGGAGACGTGCAGCTGCAGGAGTTTGTGGTGCTGGTCTATGAGTTCTGGCTGCATTTTCGCAAGACCGGATACTTTGATAACTGTGCCCGGGCCGTGGTTTGCCAACTGTTCGACAAATATGGCGAGCGTCCGCTTACAGACCTGCTGGGCGATATGGGGGTAAGCCGTGAGGTTGTTATGGCGGAGATAGATGCCTACGCAATTCCGGTTATAGACGTGTTGCGTGAAGAGGGCTATGTTGAGGCCCTGATTCGTCGGCGGCTTGCACCATTTTACAAGTCCGCCGCTGCGCGTAAGATTCTCCAGCAGGAGGCCTGAGTTTGAGATTGTCGGCAGGGCCCCGGGGAAGGTTTCGTTCAGGATTTTGAGAGGGCATGACGTTGATATCGGATCTGTTCTGGGCCTATCTGGTTGCCATTACATTGCTCACCATCACGCCCGGTGTGGATACCCTGCTGGTGATGCGTAATACCGGTCGGGGCGGTTTGCGGGATGGTTGCGTGACTAGCGTCGGCATCTGCAGCGGCCTGTTCATTCATGCCACGCTCTCGGCGCTGGGCATTTCCCTCTTGTTGGTGGAAACCGCCTGGGCATTCTCTGCATTGAAGTGGGCCGGTGCCTGCTACCTGGTCTGGCTCGGCATTGGTTCTTTGCGCCAGGCCCTTCGCCGGGGTGATGCGCCTGCGGCAAAGGACGTAACGGTCGCCCGCCGGAAGGTGGGCTTGGCGGTGTCGTTTCGTGAGGGTTTGCTATCCAACGTTCTTAATCCTAAAACGGCCCTGTTCTATATGGCTTTGCTACCACAGTTTGTGGATCCGGCAGGCAACGCTTTTCAACAGTCGCTGATGCTGGCCGGTGTGCATTTTCTGCTGGCAATGCTCTGGCAGTGTGGTCTGGCCTGGGTGGTGGTCACGTTTCGGAGTCTTGGTGTAAACGCGCGCGTGAAGCGAACGCTGAACGGCCTGACGGGAGGGTTTTTCGTGGCCATGGGCGCCAAGCTGGCCAGCACCTGAGGTAATCACGGAACTCGAGGCAAAGAAAAAGGGAAGCCTCGGCTTCCCCTTCTTGTTCCAGTTCCGGATGCTTACTTTTCCAGATACTGAAGCTTGTTCGGCTTGCCATCCCACTCTTCAGCGTCTGGCAGCGGATCTTTCTTTTCGGTGATGTTCGGCCATTTGGCGGCCAGATCGGCATTCAGCTCCACAAACTGGACCTGATCGGCAGGTAGCTCGTCTTCCGAGAAAATGGCTTCGGCCGGGCACTCTGGCTCGCACAGGGCGCAGTCGATACATTCGTCCGGGTCGATTACCAGAAAGTTCGGTCCCTCGTAGAAGCAGTCTACCGGACAGACTTCCACGCAGTCTGTGTACTTACACTTGATGCAGTTATCAGTAACGATAAACGCCATAGTCAGATCCCTGGTCCAGTGGTCGGTCAGTCTCATCAGGAGCGCCGTCGGGCGCTGCCGTTATATTTTGGTGCGCGATATTGTAGGGAGCGACCCGCACAGCCGCAAGCGTTCGACTGCTATAACCTTATTACACAGATCAATTCTTCGCTATTTCTTCATTAACGCCTTCAGTTCATAAAGCTGATTCATGGCATCCCGGGGGGTTAGTCCGTCGAGGTCCATGTCTTTAAGTGCCTCTTCCACGGCGCTGGGCTCCAGGCTGGCGAACATATCGCCCTGGTAAACGGATTCATTTACCTTGGTTGCCGGCTTGGCCAGTAATGCGTTGTTGCCCTGTTCAGCGGCCGAGGCTGCCGGCGCCGCTGGTGAAGCGCTGCCCTCCAGGTGGGAGAGCTGGGTTTTGGCGTTACGGATCACATCCTGTGGCACGCCTGCCAGCTTTGCTACCTGCAGGCCGTAGCTCTGGCTTGCCGGGCCATCATGCACGTTGTGCAGGAACACGATGCTGTCATCGTGTTCGGTGGCTGTCAGATGGACGTTAACGGCATGTTGCAGTTCGTCGGCGAGCTGGGTGAGCTCGAAATAGTGGGTGGCAAATAGCGTGTAGCAGCGTATCTCCCGGGCAAGGTGTTCGGCGGTAGCCCAGGCCAGGGACAGGCCATCAAAGGTGCTGGTGCCACGACCAACCTCGTCCATCAACACCAGGCTGTGCTCGGTGGCGTTGTGCAGGATGTTGGCAGTTTCTGTCATTTCCACCATGAAGGTGGATCGGCCGCCGGCGATATCGTCCGAGGAACCCATGCGGGTAAAAACCCGGTCCACGGGGCCGATCACTGCCCGGTTGGCGGGCACGAAACTGCCGGTGTAGGCGAGCAGGGCAATCAGCGCGGCCTGACGCATGTAGGTGGATTTACCGCCCATGTTCGGGCCGGTTATCACCAGCATGCGGCGCTGGGTGTCCATTAGCAGATCGTTCGGTACGAAGGGCTCGTCCAGCAACTGTTCAACCACCGGATGGCGCCCTTCTTCAATGTCAAAACCCGGGGATTCGCTGAACTCCGGCGCGGAAAAGCGCAGGGAGGTGGCGCGCTCGGCAAAATTACTCAGCACATCCAGTTCTGCCAGTGCCTGGGCGGCATCCTGAAGTGGCGCAAGTTGCCCGGCGACGGTTTCCAGTACGTCATCGTACAGGCCTTTCTCACGGGCCAGGGCCCGGCTCTTGGCACTCAGAGCCTTGTCCTCGAACTCCTTGAGTTCTGGTGTGATGAATCGCTCGGCGTTTTTCAGGGTCTGCCGGCGAATATAATCCACCGGCGCCTGATCGGACTGGGCCCGGCTGATTTCGATGTAGTAGCCGTGGACCCGGTTGTAACCTACTTTGAGGGTGCTGATACCGGTGCGATCCCGCTCCCGGGTTTCGACATCCAGCAGATACTGGCCGGCGTTCTCGCTTATGTTGCGCAGCTCGTCCAGCTCCTCGTCGAAGCCTTCCCGGATGACCCCGCCTTCCCGGATCACGACCGGGGGATTGTCGATGATGGCGCGCTCCAGCAGATCCGCCAGTTCCGGGTATTCCCCAATGATGGTCGCTAGCCTGACGACGTGGTGGGAATTGACCGGTTTCAGGGTTTCCTGCAGGTCCGGCAGCGCCTTGAAGGCATCCCGAAGCCGCGCCAGGTCTCTTGGGCGGGCCGAACGAAGGGCGACCCGTGCGAGCACGCGCTCAATGTCGCCAACAGCTTTCAGCAGATCGTGCACCGGCTCATAGTGGAACCCGTCCAGCAGCGCCGATACCGCCTGCTGACGCTGGCGGACGATCTCCACATCCCGAAGCGGCCGATTCAGCCAGCGCCGGAGTTCCCGTCCACCCATGGATGTGGCGGTGCGGTCCATGACCCAGGCGAGGGTGTACTGGTGGCCGCCCATGAGATTGGTGTCAATTTCCAGATTACGACGGCTGGCCGCGTCGAGGATGACTGCTTCATCGCGCCGTTCACGGGTCAGCTTGCGAATATGGGGCAGGGCGGTACGCTGGGTTTCCTTGGCATACTGCAGCAGGCAGCCTGCGGCACAGACGGCGAGATTGAGTTCCTCGCAGCCGAAACCCGTCAGGTCCCTCACCTGAAGCTGATGGGTAATAACCCTGCGGGCCGTATCGGCTTCGAAAAGCCAGGGTCCCTGACGGCGTATTCCGGTGAAACCCTCCAGAACGTCCTCGTAGGGAAAATCCTCGCTGATCAGGATTTCCGCCGGACGCAGGCGCTGCAGTTCGCCCTGCAGGGCCTCCAGGTTTTCCAGCTCCGACACGGCAAAACGGCCGCTGGAAATATCGAGCGAGGCAAAACCGAACTGCTCCCGATGGTTATAGATAGCCACCAGCAGATTGTCCCGTCGATCCTCCAGGTAGGCGTCGTCGCTCAGGGTGCCCGGTGTGACAATCCGCACCACCTGTCGCTCAACCGGACCCTTGCTGGTGGCAGGATCTCCGATCTGTTCGCAGATGGCGATGGATTGACCTGCCCGAACCAGCCGGGCAATGTAGCCCTCAGAAGAGTGATAGGGGATGCCGGCCATGGGGATCGGATTGCCGCCAGATTGGCCCCGGGCGGTGAGGGTAATATCCATCAGCTCGGCCGCTTTCTTGGCATCTTCGTAGAACAGCTCGTAAAAGTCCCCCATGCGGTAAAAAACCAGTTCATTGGGGTGCTGGCCCTTGATCTTCAGGTACTGCTGCATCATTGGGGTGTGCTTGGAAAGATCGGTCTGAGCTGCTGACATGAACGGGTCCGGTAGCCTTGCTTTGGATGAAGGCGTGAATTGTAAGAAAATAACCGCCGTGATGAAACGAAGGAGGTCATTATGCTGGCCAGCGATCAGGAATTGGAAGAGGCAGGCAACCGCCTTGGTGAACGACTGCTGACAACCGGCCGTACAGTTGCTACGGCGGAGAGTTGCACCGGCGGCTGGGTTGCGAAGGTACTGACCGATCGTGCCGGTTCTTCGGCCTACGTGCTGGGTGGCCTGGTCACGTACAGCAATGAGGCCAAGCAGGGGCTTCTGGGCGTAACCCGGAAATCGCTGGATGAACATGGTGCGGTCAGCGAACCTGTGGTGCGGGAAATGGTTGCCGGTGCCCTGGTGGCGACAGATGCTGACGTTGCCGTGGCTATCAGTGGTGTTGCCGGGCCCGGCGGTGGCAGCGAGGACAAGCCTGTGGGCACCGTCTGGTTTGCCTGGGGTAGCAGTCCGGCCTCCACCGTGGCTGTGGTAAAACACTTTGAGGGCGATCGTGATCAGGTCCGCAGGCAGGCCGTTCTCTTTGCCCTTCAAGGGGTTAACAATTTTGTGGACGAAGTCTGACGGCTTTCACATCCGGAGGGGTTGGTCTCCTCTGCGGGTTATGTTTTAATACTGTTCAAATATACAGGGAATTGGCTGTTCGAGCTGTACAGATTCCCGATTCACTATTTCGCTGCCAGCCTTTTCCTGAGGGTGGCGGCCCAGGCGACAGAGGGTTTGCACTGATGGAAGACAACCGCAAGAAAGCATTGAGCGCAGCACTTGGGCAGATTGAGCGCCAGTTCGGCAAGGGCGCCGTGATGAAAATGGGTGATCAGCCCCGCGAAGCCATTCCTGCGGTCTCCACCGGTTCCCTCGGCCTGGACGTTGCCCTGGGTATTGGCGGTCTTCCATATGGTCGAATTTGCGAAATCTACGGTCCGGAAAGTTCCGGTAAGACGACGCTCACCCTGCAGGTCATTGCCGAAGCACAAAAAGCCGGCAAAACCTGCGCATTCGTGGATGCCGAGCATGCGCTCGATCCGGTTTACGCCGAAAAGCTGGGCGTCAATGTGGACGACCTTCTGGTGTCCCAGCCGGATACCGGTGAGCAGGCCCTGGAAATTGCCGACATGCTGGTTCGTTCCAATGCGGTAGACGTGATCATCGTGGACTCCGTGGCGGCCCTGACCCCGAAAGCGGAAATCGAGGGTGAAATGGGCGACAGCCACGTAGGTCTGCAGGCGCGACTTATGTCCCAGGCGCTTCGCAAGCTGACCGGTAATGTCAAACACGCTAACTGCCTGATGATTTTCATCAACCAGATTCGTATGAAAATCGGGGTTATGTTTGGCTCGCCCGAAACCACCACCGGTGGTAACGCGCTGAAATTCTACTCCTCCGTTCGCCTTGATATCCGCCGCATTGGTGCCGTGAAAGACGGTGACGAAGTGGTCGGTAACGAGACCCGCGTGAAAGTGGTCAAGAACAAAGTATCGCCGCCGTTCAAACAGGCCGAGTTCCAGATTATGTACGGTAAGGGCATTTACCACATGGCGGAAGTGCTGGATATGGGCGTCAAGGAAGGCTTTGTCGACAAGTCCGGAGCCTGGTACGCCTACAATGGCGACAAGATCGGTCAGGGCAAGGCCAACGCCTGCAAGTTCCTGGAAGAAAACATGGACATTGCCAACGAGATCGAAGCCAAGGTTCGGGACAAGTTGATGCCTAAGCCTGAACCGAAGAAAGACGCAAAGGAAGAGCCTGCAGAAGCCAACGGCGAGCTGCTCTAAGCTTGATGTAGGGAGGATGTATGGATGACATGAAGAAACTTTTGATTGTTGCTCATGCGCCCTCCCCGAACACCCTCCGCCTTCGAGAAGCTGTGGAGGAGGGTGCCCGCCATGAAGATATCGAAAACGTTGAAGTAACCGTTCTGGCACCGTTGGACGCGGGTCCCGATGACGTTCTGGCCTGCGACGCCATTATTCTGGGCACCACTGAGAATCTCGGGTATATGAGTGGTGCTTTAAAAGACTTCTTCGATCGCAGCTACTATCCTTGCCTCGAGAAAACCCAGGGGCTACCCTTTGCCTATTACATTCGAGCTGGCCATGACGGCACGGGCACCAAGCGGGCGTTAGAAAGCATTACCACCGGGCTACGCTGGAAGCTGGTCCAGGCTCCTTTGATCTGCCGGGGTGAATACCGGGATGAGTTTGAAGATCAGTGTCGGGAGCTGGGGATGTATGTTGCGGCCAGCCTTGACGCGGGGCTGGTTTGATTTGAAGGCCTGGCTCAACTGGCAAACCGGTTGTAGAAGCCTTCAATCCGCGACAGGGCATTGTCGACAGTCCGTGAATAGCCCTTCTTGTCCAGGCAATAGCTGAACTGGACACTGACGCGATAGCCGGTCTGGAAGGGCTGGCATTCCACCACCCGGGCACAAACCCGCGATTCGCTGATGTACTTGCCGTCAAAATCCATGAACAGACGGGCGCCCGGCTCTACTGGTCGGGGGCATAGCACTGCCATTCCGTACCGGTTGAGGTCCAGGCAGGTAACCGGCGTGGGGTGTTTGCCACGACCAAGGAAGCTACGCTCCCGGAGCTTGACCTTCAGGCAGGAGGCGGGGTAACGATCCTTGATTCTGCGCTCTGCGGAATCATTGGTCATACGCTGGCGTCCGTTGCGTGCATTGTCATTATAAGTGGGACGTGAAGTGTAGTTCCGGAAAGGCTGCCTGAAAAATGAGCGGTGGCGGAATTGTGAACTGCCTAACAAAATCCCGCGCACTGTACGCAACTCCAGAAATCTTCGTGCTGAACGCGACAGAGCCGACCGCAGAATCTACAATGACCGGCCAATGTGTTAACCGTTACAGGACCAAACCTTGAAGTCACTGCCTCTGCACCAGCTTTACAAAGCCTGTGTTCTGAAAGATCTGCCGTTCAAAACCACCAAACAACTGGAGCCCCTGGCTGAAATCGTTGGCCAGAACCGTGCCCAGGAGGCTGTGCGTTTTGCTCTGGCAATGCCCCATGGCGGTTACAACGTCTATGCCGTTGGCCGTAATGGCCTGGGTAAGCGCACCATGATGTTGCGTTACCTCGAGCATCATGTGGATACGGATCAGCAGAGCCATGACTGGTGCTACGTGGCCAACTTCGAGGAGCCGCGCATTCCGAAGCTGTTGCAGCTCCCGGCCGGTAAGGGTACCCAGCTCAAACAGGATATGGAAAAGCTGATGAGTCGCCTGGTCAAGGTTATTCCCCAGACCTTTGACAGCGACAGCTTTCTTGAGCGCTCGGAACAGTTGAAAAACGAATACGGTAAAAAGCAGGAGGACGAGCTGGAGAAGGTGGCGGCCCAGGCCAAGCGCAAAAAAGTCAGCCTCACTGTGACAACCCCGGGCGGTTATCGGCTAGTGGCCATGAATGGCGACGAACCCCACACTGCGGAATCTTTCCAGGCCCTGACCGATGAGCAACGCGACAAGTTTGAAGATTCCATCAACAGGCTTGAGAAAAAGCTCCGGCAGGCGCTTCGCAAACTGGCGGACTGGGAGCAGGAATACGCTGATAAACAGCAAGCCCTGAACCAGGAAACCCTCGAGAGTATCTCGGGCCATCAGATTGATGAGCTGATCGAGAAATACAAGGATCTGCCGGACGTGGTCGCCTTCTTTGAAGCGGTTCGGGCGGACCTGGTTGAAAATCTCGAGATCTTCCTCGATGACAACGAGGAGCAGGCAGCGATTGCTTATGCGTCCCTCGACAAGAAGATGCCCCGCCGTTACCTCGTCAATGTTCTGGTGCATCAGAAAACCAACGAAGTGCCGATGGTGGTGGAGGATAATCCCACCTACCACAACCTGTTCGGTTACGTTGAGAACGTCACCTACAAGGGCACCGTGTTCACGGATTTCTCCCTGATTCGTCCGGGCAGCCTGCACAGGGCCAACGGTGGCTATCTGTTGATGGACGCCATCAAGGTTCTGGAGCAACCGTTCGTATGGGATGGCCTCAAGCGTGCGCTACGTTCGAAGTCCATACAGATAAATTCCCTGGAACGGGAACTGACGCTATCCGGAACCATCTCAATTGAACCGGAATCGGTGCCCCTGGACGTCAAGATTGTTCTGTTCGGCGACCGTGAAACCTGGATGTTGCTGCAGGAATACGATTCCGAATTCGCTGAGCTGTTTCGAGTCACGGCGGATTTCGAGAACGAAATGTACCGTTCCGATGACAGTCAGCTGCTATATGCCAAGTTCATCGCCAGTCTGGTGAGCGAGAAGAAGCTGCTGCACTGTTCGAACAAAGCGGTTGCCCGGGTGATTGAACATAGTTCCCGTATGGCCGAGCATCAGGATCGACTGTCCCTGCACGCGGCCGATATTGCCAACCTGCTGCGGGAATCCGATTTCTGGGCCCGTCAGGCCGGTGCCAAGCTGATCCAGGACCTGCACGTTGAGCGCGCGCTGGAAAGCGCGAAATACCGCAGCAGCCGGATCCGGGATCAGTTCTATGATTCCATCCGTGACGGCACGACGCTCGTAACTACAAGTGGCACGTGTGTTGGCCAGGTTAATGCACTCTCGGTGCTGTCCACGGGTGGATTTGAGTTCGGTCTTTCCAACCGTGTCACCGCTACCTGCTATTATGGAGATGGCGCGGTCATGGATATTGAGCGAGATGTAAAGCTTGGTGGCAATCTGCACTCCAAGGGCGTGATGATCCTGAGCTCCTGGCTCGCCTCCCATTTTGCGGTCAACGATCCGATGCACCTGTCGGCCAGTCTGACCTTCGAGCAGAACTACGGTGAAGTGGACGGAGACAGTGCTTCTCTGGCAGAGCTGTGCGCGCTGATTTCGTCCCTTTCCGGTATACCGGTTCGACAGGATCTTGCGATTACGGGGTCGGTCAACCAGTTTGGTGAGGTTCAGCCCATTGGCGGTGTCAACGAAAAAGTGGAAGGCTTTTTTACCACCTGCCAGCTCAAGGGTGGGCTTTCAGGCAGCCAGGGTGTCATTGTGCCATCCACCAATGTGCAGAACCTGATGCTTGACAGCGAAGTGGTTCAGGCAGTGCGCGGGGGGCAGTTTGCGGTGTACGCGGTCGCCCGTGTTGAAGAGGCCATAACGCTGCTGCTTGGAAAGCCTGCGGGCAAGGCCGATGAGAAAGGCAGGTACCCGAAGCAGAGCGTTTTTGGCATTATCCAGCAACGGCTAGAAAAAATGCGGGAACACGAGCGCCAGGAACATGCCCGTGACGACCATAAAGACCCGTCAATTCACTGACCGGCGATCATAAGAAAACGGACAGGAGAGAACACACCCATGACTGATATCCAGCAAACCGTGTACGTTGTTGAGGACGATGAAGCAGTCCGCGATTCCCTGGAACTGCTGCTGAAATCCGACGGCAAGCCGGTAAAGACCTATGAGAGTGCAACCGCTTTCCTGAAGGACTATTCCGACAAGATGGCAGGCTGCATTGTGCTGGATATTCGCATGCCGGGCATGGACGGTATGGAGCTCCAGAAGAAGCTTAATGAAAAGCACTCCATTCTGCCGATCATCTTTGTGACCGGGCACGGTGACGTGCCTATGGCCGTCGACGCCATGAAAGAGGGTGCTGTGGATTTCATCCAGAAGCCCTACCGTGAGGAGGCGCTGCTGGAGAAAATCGAGGCAGCTCTCAAACAGGACCAGGAGCAGCGTAAGTCTCTGGACGAGAAGCAGGAGATCATTCGCCGCATCAAGAGCCTGACCCCCCGGGAACACGAGATCATGGACCGGATGATAGCCGGTCAGGCCAACAAGGTGATTGCCATTGAGCTGGAAATTAGCCAGCGCACGGTCGAGATCCACCGTTCCCGCGTTATGCACAAGATGGGAACCCATTCCCTGGCACATCTCGTTCGTATGGTCCTGTCCGTAAAGGACCTTATCGACGCAGGGTGATCCCGGCGGCATCATACGGTTACTCTTCTAACCGGCCCGACATTTATGACTGAAGCTGTCAGCGAGAACTCGGAGGTGACGGTTCTGCTCGTGGATGACAATCCGCAGAACCTCAAAGTCCTCTATGAGACCCTGAAAGACAAAGGTTACCGGCTACTCATTGCCAACGAGGGCGAAAAGGCCCTCGACCTTGCCCACCGCCATCAGCCCGAAGTGATTCTCCTTGATATCATGATGCCGGAGATGGACGGCTATGAAGTCTGCGAGCGCCTCAAGGCCGCCCCGCAGACGGCAGACTGTGCCGTCGTCTTTCTGTCTGCGCTGGACGACCTGCAGGCAAAGGTGAAGGGCTTTTCACTCGGCGGTGCCGACTACATCTCCAAGCCGTTCCAGTCCCAGGAAGTGATCGCTCGCGTGAAAACCCACGCCAGCGTTATTCGTCTTGAAAGAGAGTTGCAGGCCCGCAACCGGGAGCTGCAAAGCGACCAGGCCCGGATTCTGAACTCCATCAGCGAAGGCATCTACGGCCTCGATGAGAACGGCATTATTGAATTTGCCAATCCGGCGGCGGCATCAATTGTTGGCTGCCCGGTGGAAGAGTTGATTGGTCGTGATTTCTTCGAAACCCACTTCGCGACTGCCGGTGACAATCCGGACGGACTGCCGGTGAAGGCGACCTGTCAGCAGGGTGTGGCCGAGAACCAGCGGGATATCCGAATGCTAAGGGCCGACGGAACCGGCTTTCCGGCGGAGTACCGCTCAACCCCGAAACTGGACTCTGACGAGCTCCACGGTGCCGTTGTTGTATTCCGGGATATCACCGCCGAACTGGACAATGAAAAGGCGCTGGAGGATGCCCGGCAACTGGTTCAGGAACAGCGCGATCAGCTTGCCCATACCTCGCGCCTGACCACCATGGGTGAAATGGCCGCCGGGGTTGCCCACGAGGTGAACCAGCCGCTGACCGCCATCACCAATTATGCCCGGGTCGCCAAGCGGATGATGGCAAAGGAAAGCCCTGACATGGGGCTGCTCCAGGAGACCCTCGACAAGATCGAGGCACAGTCCCATCGTGCCAGTGAAATCATCCGACGCATTCGTAGATTCATGAAAAAACCGGCGACGGGCAAGGAAGTACTGTCAGTGCCCGCGTTGCTGGAAGACACCCGGCAGTTTGCCGAGGTGGATATGCGTAATAACAAGGGCGCCATTGAGCTGTCCGTGCCTGAGGACATGCCTGAGGTTCTGGCCGATCCGGTTCAGGTGCAGCAGGTCGCCCTGAATCTGATTCGCAACGCTCTGGAAGCGACCAGCAGTATTGATTCCAGCGCGCCGGTAGAAGTGAGTGCCAGTGTGCAGGGTGGCACCTGTGTTCGAATCCAGGTACGTGATCATGGCATCGGCCTCTCGGAAGATGCCGAAGAGAAACTGTTCCTGCCGTTCTTCACGACCAAAGACGAAGGGATGGGGATTGGTCTTTCAACCTGCCGTTCCCTCATCCAGGCGCAGGGTGGTGACATCGGTTTCGAGCGGCCGGAAGGCGGTGGTGCCTGTTTCTATTTCACGTTGCCCGTTGCCGGCGCCCAGGGTTCCCCCTGCGCACCGGATGGCAAGCCTGCCTAAAGCCAGTCGACGCGCCCGGTCAGATGGGGCGCATCGCCTTTGGCATTCAGCACCTGGTAGTCCCACCCCGTTTCTCCGGTTTTCCAGTTCAGCTGGGCTGTACCGGGCAGAAACAGCGGTTTCTTGAACTGGCAGCTGATGCTGAGGGCACTGCCTTGCCAGCCTTCCTGTTGCTCCAGTAGCGCCAGTGCGTGGGCTTTGGTCCACATGCCGTGGGCGATTGCCCGTGGAAAGCCGAACGCTTTGGCGCTCAGGGCATGCATGTGGATCGGGTTGCTGTCGCCGGATACCCGGGCGTATTGCCGGCCAATCGATTCGGGCGCCTTGAAATTTTCGGTGTTCGGATAACGTTCCAGCTCTGGCGGTGTTTTTTTGCCGGACGACTTGCTCTCGCCATCCGGTTGTCGGAACAACGTCGTGCTCGCTTCTTCCCACACCAGTTTACCAGCCGAGCGAGCCTCGGTGATGAGATCAAACTCCACGCCCCGGTCACTTTTCACGGTATTCCCCAGCCGTACAGATAAATCCAGGTTCTCCCCGGTGCCGATCGGCCGGTGCTGGGTAATGGTGTTTCGCAGGTGCACCAGGCCCAGCAGCGGCAGGGGAAAGGCCTTCTCGGTGAGCAGTTTTAGGTGCAGTGGAAAAGCCAGCACATGGGGCCAGGTAACGGGCAGATGACTACCTGCCGCGAAGCCACAGACCTGCTGGTAGCGCTTGAGGTTCTTGCCGGCAGTACTGACGCCAAGCAGGCTGGCAGACAACTCCGGGATGCTGACGTCACCGCCGGTTTGCTTTTGTTTCGGCAGCAGTGTTCTGCCATACATGGGCAATAAGGCGGGTGGTGTCGTGTGGTAAACGAGGGTCTCTGGCATGGATTTCCTCCTTTATAGCCTCGACCGGAAATGCCGGCGCTGCCTGAGTAAAAGCGTAGTAGCAGAGGATATGCTTTTTTTTACATTTTGGTACAACTCGGCGTTCGTGGCCTGATATGCTCTAATATAAGACGATTGTCTAACAGGGTGCCTTTTCTGGGCCCTCTGGGTCTGACAAACCTCTGGAGTGTGGCAAACCCTGCCAGATCAGGCATTGACCTGGCGAGCCCCGGCGACTGTCCGGCCGGCCAAAGTAGAAGTCAACAAATAAGAAAACGGGATCTTATGCAGGAACTTCGTGACGCGGGAGTGATGTTGCGCCTGATTTATGAGGCGATGAAAAAGAAGGGAATCGATACCAATGCGATTTTCAGCCGTCTGGGTGTGGATGAAAATTACGTTTATACCGAACAGCTTCGAACTCCCCACAGTGCGCAGATGTACTTCTGGCAGGCTGTTGAGGATGTTTCCGGCGATCCGGATGTTGGCCTGCATCTTGGACAGCTGCTGCCAGCGTATAAGGGGCAGGTGCTGGAATACCTCTTTCTGAGCAGCCCAACATTCGGCGAGGGCCTGCGTCGGGCCCAGAACTATCAGCGTCTGCTGAGTGATGCTGCTAACACCGATTTCTTCATTGAGGGCGACGATGCCTGCATGGTTCTGGATGCAGCGTCTGATGATGTACGTCGTTTACGGCATTTCAATGAATGTTTCGTGCTGGGATTGATTACCTTTTTCCGCTCCATCACCGATGGCAACTTTTACCCGTCACGCATCGAGTTCGAGCATGAGCGTGCCGAGGGCCAGGATCATGTTCGCGAGGTGCTGGGGTGCGACGTCACCTTCGGTGCGCCGGAAAACCGGCTGTATTTCCCGGCCAAGCTGCTTTCCCATGCCTCGCCGCATGCCGAGCCGGAGCTGCTGGATCTGCACGAGCGGTTTGCCAGCGAACAGGTTGCCCGGTTGGAGAAGAAAGACATCGTTGGTCAGGTGGAGCGGATTGTCGCAGAGCTCCTCGATAGTGGAGAGGTCACCCTCGATGCCGTGGCCGAGCGGCTCGGCATCAAGCCGAGGACCCTGCGTACCCGGCTGACAGAGGCCGAGACCAGTTTCAATCAGGTACTCGCGGATTTTCGCTATCGCCTGGCCCGTCAGTTGCTGGCAACCACCGATGAATCCATTGATGAGATTGTCTATCTGACCGGCTTTTCTGAGCCCAGCACTTTTTATCGCGCATTCAAGCGCTGGTCCGGAATGACACCTATCGAATACCGCAAAACCGCCCAGGGCAAGGACGCCATGGTCGATGCCATGTAACAGAACGCTTTTTCTGAAAATATTTAAGAAAAAGCGTTGACATAACAGGGCGCCTCTTTATAATGCGCCCTCGTTGTCACAGAGCAATCACACCCTTGATTGCCAAGCCTTTTCAAGGCGAGCTGTGATGACCCGCACGGAGCGGTAGTTCAGTTGGTTAGAATACCGGCCTGTCACGCCGGGGGTCGCGGGTTCGAGTCCCGTCCGCTCCGCCATTTTTGCCCCTCGTTTTACCTTTCACGTTATCCGACCTTTCCAGTTGTATTGCATTCAACGCGAAGCTTCATTGTCATCGTTCTGTCATTGAGAACTTCTAGGCTATTTCTGGAAATTCAGGAATCAGGAAGGCTGTGATGCGGGATTACGAAGAAGAGTTGATTGAAAACCAGTTCGAAGAATATGAAGACGATGATGGCTGGGACGACGCCATGGAGTTATAGGCAAGGGATGAAACCATCACCGATGTCACCCATGCCTGATCTGCTTTCGGTGTTCCCCGGGGCTTAGATTGAACCAGCGCCGGTAGGCCTTGTGGAAGGCCGCAGGATTGGCAAAGCCCAGAAGCCAGGCAATCTCCGCCAGTGATGTCTCTGTCTCCCGAATATAATCCCGCGCCAGCTGTTTTCGCGTTTCATCCACCAGTTCCCTGAATCCGGTTTCCTCGGCGGCGAGTTGTCTCTGGAGCGTCCATGGCGCAACCCCCAGTTTAACTGCAATGGTTTCCAGGCTGGGTGTCTCGCCCCGAAACAGGGGTGTGAGGAGGTTTTTTACCCGGTCGCCCGTAGTCCATCCCCGTCGTATCTGCTGAAGTTCCCGTTCGCAGAGATCCGAAATCTTTTCATGCATGGCCGGCTGAGCCTGCTGGCTGGTGCTTTCCCAAATATCCTGCCGAACGGTAAGGCTGTTGTTGGAAGCCCCAAACTGCACGGGGCAGCGGAACCAGCTCTCGAACAAATCATCCTGGCTGATTGATCGGTATTCGATAGTGACCTTCTCCAGAACGTCATAACGGCCCGTAACGGTCCGGAGAAACTGGGTCCACGCAGCAAGAACGGAATCCACCACGAAGTAGTTGAAGCCGTTATAGGGACGAATCGAGTAGAACTTTGCTTGCCGGTTTTCCGGTTGGACAGTTGGAACGCCGCGGCTATTGCGGCTGGTTAGCAGAGCGTAGCGAATCAGCGTGGCGAGTGCCGCGCCAGCGGTGCCGGCGGTTTCTCCGGCCAGCCCTGCAATCCCCGCGTCGACAGGGCGTGATAGCGCTCCCATCCTCAGCCCGAGAGCCGGGTTGCCGGTCTCGTTGATCGCGGCATGCCCCAGACGCATGAACCGCGGGATGCTGATGCGCGCTTCCGGTGATGTCAGGGTCTGATGGTCAAGCTGGAAACGGGATGCCAGTTCTGAGCTGCTGGCGCCTTCGGCTTCGGCGGCCCGCAAAAGAGCCGACACATAGAGAACACTGATGTCTCCGAGTGAGTTTCGGTTTTTTGACGGGCTGGATAGGTGGGCGTTCATTGAAGCCTTTGTCTGACATGTTATCCAAAGATAATAAAATGTTATCCCTGGATATTGTCGATGGCAAGATGCGCGGGTAGTTTAAGGCTCAACAATGAATGGAGCCCTGTGATTTACAGGCGTTCCGCCCAAGATCACGACTAGGAGAGCAAACATGACCGCGAGCACGACGCCAGGCGTTGCCAAATACCCGAACCTGCTTGAGCCACTGGACCTTGGTTTTACCAAACTGCGTAACCGCACCCTGATGGGTTCCATGCACACCGGCCTGGAAGAGGCCAAAAATGGCTTCGAACGCCTTGCGGCATTCTATGCAGAGCGTGCCCGTGGTGGTGCTGGCCTGATCGTGACTGGCGGTATTGCTCCGAATGTGGAAGGGGGCGTTTTCCAGCACGCCGCCAAGATGACCACCGAAGAGGAAGTCGAAAAGCACAGGGTCATTACCGATGCGGTGCATGGAGCCGATGGCAAGATCTGCATGCAGATCCTCCACGCTGGCCGCTACGCCTATTCTCCGGAGCTGGTGGCACCCTCGGCCATTCAGGCGCCAATTAATCCGTTCAAGCCCCGGGAACTGGATGAGGACGGAATCGAGAAGCAGATTCAGGACTACGCGGAGTGCGCCGCACTGGCGCAAAGTGCCGGTTATGACGGCGTTGAAGTGATGGGGTCAGAGGGTTACTTCATTAACCAGTTCATTGTGTCTCACACCAACCATCGGACTGACCGTTGGGGTGGCAGTTACGAAAACCGCATTCGTCTGCCGATCGAAATCGTTCGCCGGGTTCGTGAGCGAGTGGGTGAGAACTTTATCCTGATCTACCGCCTGTCCATGCTGGATCTGATTGAAGACGGCAGTACCTGGGAAGAGGTAGTGCATCTGGCCAAGGAAATCGAGAAGGCGGGTGCAACCATCATTAATACGGGCATCGGCTGGCATGAGGCTCGCGTACCTACCATTGCCACCTCAGTTCCCCGGGGCGCATTTACCAAGGTGACCGCGCGGCTGAAAGGTGAAGTGAGCATTCCTCTGGTCACCACCAACCGGATTAACATGCCGGACGTTGCCGAGAAGATTCTGGCCGAGGGCGATGCCGATATGGTGTCCATGGCCCGGCCGTTTCTCGCAGACGCCGATCTGGTTCTGAAGGCGGCGGAAGACCGCGCGGAGGAGATCAACACTTGCATCGGCTGTAATCAGGCCTGCCTTGATCATACCTTCAGTGGCAAGCTGACGTCCTGCCTGGTCAATCCCCGCGCCTGCCATGAAACCGAGCTTACCTATGTGAAGACCGCGAAGCCGAAATCCATTGCGGTGGTCGGTGCCGGCCCGGCCGGAATGGCTTTCGCTTCCGTGGCAGCAGAGCGTGGCCACAAGGTGACGCTGTTTGACGCAGGCAGCGAGATTGGTGGCCAGTTCAATGTTGCCAAGCTGATTCCGGGCAAGGAAGAGTTTTACGAGACGTTGCGTTATTTCCGGGTGATGCTCGACAAGCATCAGGTGGATGTACGCCTGAACACCCGGGTTAGCGCTGACGACCTGAAAGCCGGTGGCTTTGACGAAGTGATTCTGGCTACGGGCGTAAAGCCGCGTACGCCGGAAATCGAGGGTATCGATCATCCCAAGGTGATCGGTTATCTGGACGCGTTGTTGGAGCGCAAGCCGGTTGGCCAGAAAGTGGCTGTGATCGGTGCCGGCGGTATCGGTTTCGATGTCTCCGAGTTTATCGTTCACAAGGGCACGTCGGCTGCTTTGGATACCGATCACTTCATGCGGGAGTGGGGTGTGGATCTCAGCGTTGAGCATCGTGGTGGCATCCAGGGCGTTGAGCCCCAGGTGCCGGAACCGGCCCGGGAAGTCTATCTGCTTCAGCGCAAGGCCTCGAAAGTGGGCAAGAACCTGGGCAAGACCACCGGCTGGATTCACCGGACTTCCCTGAAAAACCGTCAGGTTCAGATGGTGCCTGGTGTGACCTATCGTAAAATTGATGATGAGGGGCTGCATATAACGGTCACGCCGAAAGGCGCAGAGCAGGGCGAAGATCGTGTGCTGCCCGTGGATACCATTATCGTCTGCGCGGGCCAGGAGCCGCTGCGTGAACTGCAAAGCGAACTCGAGGCAGCGGGTCTGCCAGTTCACCTGATTGGTGGCTCGGATGTGGCAGCTGAACTCGATGCCAAGCGAGCGATCAACCAGGGCAGTCGCCTGGCAGCAGAGCTTTAAGCGCAAACACGATCACAAATCGTTGCACTTTTTCCCTGCGCAGAAACGATTGTCTGGCTAGACTAATAGCTTTGAGTCTGTCGAGTCGTTGAACTTTGGAGAACGTGCAATGGTGTCTGCCGACCAGGCAACCGATGGTTATTCGGCGGTATTTTTTGTGGAAGGAAGCCAGGTGGCCCGCGAAATGCGGGCCACGGAATTCGGCGCTTTCCTGGATGGCTACGTTGGGCTGTCCGATCTTGCCGAAACCGATGTCAGGGCTGTTCTGGTTGAGTTGAGTCCCGATCTTCGTGTTCAGGCACTCGTGTTCTTCCGAATCTGGTTTGATGAGGAGGGCAGGGCAGACAGTCACTGGAACCTGCCGATTGAAGAGCTTGCCAGGCAAGGTGCAAAGGGGCCGGACATGGGCGGTGGTCCGATCCGGCTGGTTTGCCGAAGCCAATGCCCCGATCCCAAGTTCAAGGAGGATCTTTGGGACCCGGACATGACCCCGGGGAATAATCATTTCCAGGCCATTCGCAAGGCAGTAGAGGCCAATAGCCTTAAATTCCGCAAAGTTGAGCCGGTACAGGAAGAGAATATTCCGGTTCTGAGTGAGCAGGCAGAAGATTCTTCGGAGCGCGAAGAGGCCGCAGCCGCCGCCGACCGTTCCCGCCTGGCGCAGTTGATTCGTGAGCAACGCCTGCGGATCAAGACCCTCCAGAGTGTTCACCGCGACGCGCTTTCGGATATCCAGCGAGAGCACCGGCTGGAGGTCCAGGGGTTACGCAGTGATATTGCGGATCTCGAGCAGAAATACGAACGCCAGCGCCTCAGTAATGAGCAGCTCAAGAAGCGACTTTCCGAAAGAAACGAGCAGTACCTCGCCATGCAAGAGCAGATGGCCGCGGTAGGTGAGGAGAAACAGCGGGAGGATTCAAATGCGGGTGCCGAGCTCCTGCTCCTCAGGGAGCAGCTGGAGCGGCGTCAGCGCGAACTCGAGCTGAGAGACGAGAAGATTGTAGCTCTCGAGGAAGAGAACCACGAGCTGAGAAACCGCGAACCTCCGGAAGACTCCATCATGGACCACCTGAAGCGCCAGGCGGTGTTTCTGGTGGCCTACCAGCCAGGCGTCGGTCACGTAACGCTGCCCTTCAAGGACATTGAGACCTACTTCAGTAACCCCACCGCCTATGCCGCGGAACGCTGCGGCATGAATGAGCCCGCCTATCGTGAATGGCTGGATCACTATGAAAATCCCGTGTGCACCCAAAAGGGCAACGATGGCAAACCCTGTGGTGAGCCGATCCTGCGGGTAAGCCAGCCCTCGGAATTCCGCCCGGGTGTTGATGATCGGTGCGAGAAACACCAGGCCTGAGGTTCGAACTTTTTCAGTATCGGGGTGACTTTCGTTAAACTGTACGCCAGATTGTCACCGGGGTAACGGTTTCGTTGGTCCCCGCCGCATCCCGACATCACAGGAAACTTCATGGATCAGTTCAGGAACATTGGTGTAATTGGCCGAATGGGCAGTGTGAAAGTGGTTGAATCACTGCGCCAGCTCAAACAGTACCTGATCACCAACAATTACCACGTCATTCTTGAAGAAGACACAGCCAGCATGCTGCCAGGGCATGGCCTGCAGGTGGCCAGCAAAAAGCTTCTGGGCGAAATCTGTGATCTGGTCATCGTGGTTGGCGGGGATGGCAGCCTTCTGGGCGCCGCCCGGGAGTTGGCCAAGTCCAAGATTCCCCTGCTTGGGGTAAACCGTGGGCGGTTGGGCTTCCTGACTGACATCTCGCCGTCCGATCTTGAGGAACGCCTGGGCAAGGTTCTGGAAGGCGAGTACATGGAGGAGACGCGGTTCCTGCTGGATGGCAATGTTGAGCGCAACGGCCAGCCCCTGGGGTTTGGTACGGCCCTGAACGATGTCGTACTGCATCCCGGTAAATCCACCCGGATGATTGGCTTTGACCTCTTCATCGACGGCCATTTCGTGTACAGCCAGCGTTCGGATGGCCTGATTGTCTCTACGCCGACCGGGTCTACCGCCTATTCGCTGTCTGCCGGTGGTCCGATCATGCACCCGAAGCTGGACGCCATTGTTCTGGTGCCCATGTTTCCCCACACTCTCAGTAGCCGGCCGATCGTTGTCGATGGCAAGAGTGAGATCAAACTGGTGATCGGGGAGACCAATGAAACCTATCCGCAAATAAGCTTTGACGGCCAGATGAACATTGCCTGCGCTCCGGGCGATATCATTCGCATTACCAAAAAGCCGTTCAAGATCCGTTTGATTCACCCCACAGACCATAATTTCTACGCCACCTGCCGTGACAAGCTTGGCTGGGCTAGTGAAATATCAGCGAGTTGATCATGGCTGCGACAAAATCGACCGCAAACCGCGGTTACGACATCATTGGCGACATTCACGGCTGTGCCAATACTCTGGCCCGATTGCTGGACCAGATGGGGTATCGGAAGATCAACGGGGTCTACCAGCACCCCCGTCGTCAGGCGATCTTCATCGGCGATATCATTGATCGTGGCCCACGCATCCGTGAAGCCCTGCACCTTGTGCGCGATATGGTGGAACTTGGTTCGGCCCGAATTGTCATGGGCAACCATGAGTACAATGCCCTGGGGTACTGCACGCGGGCGCGCCCGGGCAGCGGCAAAACCTTCCTGCGCGAGCACAACGCGCGTCACGACCGCCTGATCCGCGAGACTCTCGAGCAGTTCGAAGCGCACCCCTACGAGTGGAATGAGTTTCTCGAGTGGTTCTACACCATACCTCTGTTCATCGACGACGAGGATTTCCGCGTTGTGCACGCGTGTTGGGATGGCGACCTGATCGAGAAATTCAAGCAGTCGCAGGGTGGTTCGTGCATTGATGAGGATTTCCTGCACGCCTCTGCCGCCATCGAGTCTTTTGCCGGGCAGGTCATGGATACCCTTTTGAGGGGGACGGATTTGCGGCTTCCCCGGGGAATGACCATTACCGGTCGGGATGGCTATGTGCGCGAGTTTTTCCGAACCAAGTTCTGGGCCGACGACCCTCATACCTATGCCGATGTTGTCTTCCAGCCGGACCCGTTGCCACCGGAAGTGGCAAGTCGGGTATTGACGGAAAGCGAGCGTAAACAGCTGATCAGTTATCCTCTTGATGCGCCTCCGGTCTTTGTCGGGCATTACTGGATGGAAGGCGAACCGGCGCCGCTCAAATCCAATGTCGCCTGCATCGACTACAGTGCCGTGAAGTACGGGCGGTTGGTCGCTTACCGAATGGATGGTGAGCGGGCACTTTCCCGGGACAAATTTGTCTGGGTTGATGTGGAAAGACCGGAGCAATCGGATTATCCCAATAGCGAGGACAGTCTTGCACGCTAGACCGAGCGTTGTGGCTGAATCATTTCCGGAGGCGGAGTAAGCGGTGTACCGAGTCAAGCAATTGGATACCACGGTAAACCTGGCGGGCTTCAGCCGTTGGCTGAACGGCCAGGGTGTGACCCACCGCATCACGGAAGAGGGCGGGTTCCAGGTGCTCTGGCTGGAAGATCCCGCCCATGCGGAACCCGTGCTCTCGGCCCTTGACCGTTTTATGGCGGAACCGGAAATCAGGGAAGCGGTGGATCGTCAGAACCGCTCGCCGGTGTTTGTTGGTGGCCGCTGGCAACCTTCTCCGCGTCATGCGCCGCTGGTGCTTGGGATTATCGTGTTTGCCGTAGCCATGGTCTGGCTCACGGCCATGGGGCAGAATGAGCTGGCGGCCAGCCTGATGGTGATCGACCCCCGGGATTTCGACTGGAGCACCATGGCCGGCCGCATTGAAGCGCTGACAGCGACGCTGGCAAGCGGCCAGGTCTGGCGGCTGCTGACGCCGGATTTTCTGCACTTCAGCTGGACCCACATCATTTTCAATTCGGTCATGCTCTGGTTTCTGGGTAGCCAGATCGAGTGGTTTGATGGTCGCGCCCGGCTAATCACGCTGTTTGTGATCACCAGCCTGATTTCCAACGGCCTGCAGTATTTTGTCTCGGGCCCGCTGTTCGGTGGGCTATCGGGAGTGGTGTATGGGATTCTGGGCTATTGTTGGCTCAGCCAGCGATCGGCACCGAGGTTTCAGTTTCCACCTGCGTTGGTAACCTTTGCCGTTGCGTGGATGGTCATCGGGTTTACCCCGCTGCCGGAAATGATCGGGCTCGGGCGTATGGCCAACGAGGCGCACCTGGGTGGGTTTGTTGCCGGCCTGGCCCTTGCGGTGGTTTTGCCCGTAAGAGGCAGAAGGGGCGCATAAAAAAGCCCCGCCAGAGGCGGGGCATTAAAAGAGCTTTTAGCTCCTGATGAGAGAGACCAAATGATACGACCGTCGTCATTTGGTGAAGTAATGATAATCATTATCGTTTGATGCTGTCAAACGGTTCCGCCATATTTTTAATGAACGTTTTTTCAGGAGAGCGGGATGACTTACGAAGAACTGATCGAGCGACTGGATCCCAATGTCTACCGGAGCCTCCGGCAGTCAATTGAACTCGGCAAATGGCCTGATGGCCGAAAACTGACGCCCGAACAGCGTGAAATCAGCCTGGAAGCGGTGATCTACTACGAGAACCTTCACAACATTCCTGAAGAAGAGCGTACTGGCTACCTGGATCGGGGCAGCAAAGCCGGTACCGCCTGCGATCCTTCGGTGCAGCGCAAGCAGGATAAAGACGATATGGACCCCAGCCAGTTTGTCGAGGTCAAGTCTTGAGCGAACTGATTGATGTCACCGGCCGGCTCCGGAAAATGCCGGCGGAGGCCGGAAACCCGGTGGCCTATTCCATTGCCGTTGGCGATACCCGTATCCCTCTGAATGATCTGATCGGCAGGCCTTTGCGCCTGGATTTTGATGGCGTGATTCGCTGTATCCATTGCGACAGGAAAACCAACAAAAGCTTTAATCAGGGCTTTTGTTACCCCTGTTTCCGCAAGCTTGCCGCTTGTGACAGCTGCATCATGAGTCCGGAGAAGTGCCACTATCATCTTGGTACCTGCCGTGAGCCCGAGTGGGGTGAAACCCATTGCATGGTGGAGCATGTGGTGTACCTTGCGAACTCGTCGGGTCTCAAGGTTGGTATTACCCGGGCTTCCCAGGTGCCAACACGGTGGATTGACCAGGGGGCTGTTGACGCTATCCCGATGGTGCGAGTTGCAACGCGATACCTCGCAGGCCTTGTGGAAGTTGCCTGTAAGGCTCACGTCGCCGATCGGACCAACTGGCGGGCCATGCTCAAGGGCGATGTCCCGGAACTCGATCTGGTGGATGAGCGGCAGCGGATGCTTGGGCTGATATCCGACGACCTTGAGTCGCTCAGGCAGGCCCACGGTCAGGACTCCATTCGGGAAGTTGACGAGCAGGGGCTTGGCCTGAGCTATCCTGTCCAGGTCTGGCCAGCCAAGATCAAAACCCATAACCTCGACAAATCGCCGGAAGTCGAGGGCGTACTTGAGGGCATCAAGGGGCAGTACCTTATTCTGGATACCGGTGTGATCAATATTCGGAAGTTCACCGGTTATGAAGTCCGCTTCCGGGTCATGGAAGGCTGATAGCGCCTTTCCCGGCAAATCTTGTCATGCCTGTGGGTACTGTATGCCAGTGCCCGCCGGCCGCGAATTCTGGAGAAAACCCATGCGTACCAGCCAGCCACAAACCATTTATCTGAGCGATTACAAGGTACCTGCGTATCTGGTCGACACTGTAGACCTGCGATTTGAGCTTTTTGAGGATGGCGCGCGGGTGCACAGCACCCTCGAACTCCGCCGGAACCCAGAATCGGATGAGACGGCGGCGCCTCTGGAGCTCGATGGTGACAGCCTGACTCTCGAATCCGTCGCTCTGAACGGCGCTGAGCTGGCCGCGGGTGATTATGAAGATCGGGGCGATCAATTGGTGGTTCGCTCGGTGCCGGAACAGTTCACTTTGACGGTCGTCACCTGGATCGAGCCACAGAACAATACCCGTCTGGAAGGGCTTTACAAGTCCTCGAGCATGTTCTGCACCCAGTGCGAGGCTGAAGGGTTCCGCTGCATCACATTCTTCCCGGACCGCCCGGACGTGATGGCGCGTTTCCGCACTCGCATAGAAGCCAACAAGGACGCCTATCCGGTTCTCCTCTCCAATGGTAATGACGTTGAAAAAGGCGAGCTGGAAAACGGCCGTCATTTTGTTACCTGGGAAGATCCGTTCCCCAAGCCCTGTTACCTCTTCGCCCTGGTGGCCGGAGATCTGGTTGAGAAACGGGACACGTTTTCCACGTGCTCTGGCCGCGACATCGATCTGCGCATGTATGTGGAGCCCCGCAACGCCGAGAAATGCGATCACGCCATGGACTCGCTGAAGCGTTCCATGCGCTGGGATGAGGAAGTCTATGGTCGTGAATACGACCTCGATATTTTCATGATTGTGGCGGTAGACGACTTCAACATGGGCGCCATGGAGAACAAGGGGCTCAACATCTTCAACTCGTCCTGTGTTCTGGCCAGCCAGGAAACCGCTACGGACATGGCGTTCCAGCGCATTGAAGCCATCGTCGCCCACGAATATTTCCACAACTGGTCAGGTAACCGGGTCACCTGCCGCGACTGGTTCCAGCTCAGCCTGAAAGAGGGCTTTACCGTTTTCCGGGATTCCCAGTTCTCGGCAGACATGGGTTCGCCGACTGTGAAGCGGATTGAGGATGTCACGCTGCTGCGTACCGCCCAGTTTGCTGAAGACGGAGGCCCGATGTCGCATCCGGTGCGGCCGGCTTCCTACATGGAAATCTCCAACTTCTACACCCTGACCATTTATGAGAAAGGTGCAGAGGTCGTACGCATGATCCATACCCTGCTGGGGCCGGACATGTTCCGCAAGGGCAGTGACCTGTATTTCGAGCGCCACGATGGCCAGGCCGTCACAACCGATGATTTTGTAAAAGCCATGGAGGATGCCTCCGGTCGGGATCTGAGTCAGTTCCGTCTGTGGTACGAACAGGCCGGCACGCCGGTGTTGGCCATTTCGGACGATTTTGACGCGGAGACAGGCGTGTACCGCCTGACCATTGAGCAAAGCATTCCGGATACCCCGGGCCAGACCAACAAAAAGCCCCAGCACATCCCGTTTGCGCTGGGTCTGCTTGGGCAGGATGGCCAGCCCCTGCCGTTGCAGCTTGAATCCGGAGATTCGGGTGCGCCGACGGAGCGGGTGCTTGAGCTGACCGAAGCCGTCCACACTTTCGAATTCCATGGCGTCGAATCCAGACCCGTGCCATCACTTTTGCGGCACTTCTCCGCGCCGGTTCGGGTTCGCTACAACTGGAGCCGAGAACAGCTGCTCTTCCTGATGAGCCATGATCCGGACGGGTTCAATCGTTGGGATGCGGGTCAGAGACTGGCGGTCGATGTTATTCAATCGCTGGTTAATGCGCCCGATGATGCCGAGATTGACCCGAGACTGGTTGAGGCCTATCGCAAGCTGATTTCCGACGCCGATCTTGACCAGGCACTGGTTGCGAAAATGCTGCAGCTGCCATCTGAAGCCTACCTGATTGAACTGACAGACAAGGCCGATGTGCCGGCTATCCATCGTGCTCGCGAGGCCGTGCTGCGGCATCTGGCGGGTGCCCTGAAAGGCGAGTTGCTGGGCTGTTACCAGCGGCATCAGGGCAGTGGCCCTTACGAGGTGACACCGGAAGCTATTGCCCGCCGTAGCCTGCGCAACACCGCGCTGGCCTGGCTGCTTATGATTGATGATGAGGAAGGTCGGAGTCTGGCTGTCAGTCAGTTGAACGCCGCTGACAATATGACCGATCGCATGGGTGCCTTGCGAGCACTGGTCAATTCAGGCTTTGAGTCTGATCGCCAGGAGGCGCTGGACGACTTTTACAATCGGTTCCAGGACGACCCCCAGGTTGTTGAGCAATGGTTCTCCGTCCAGGCGGCGAGTGATCAGGCCGGGCAGCTCTCTGATATCCACAAGCTTCTGGAGCATCCGGCGTTCGACTGGAAAAACCCCAACAAGATCCGGTCTGTGGTTGGCGCGTTTGCGGGCCAGAATCTGGCAGCTTTCCATAATCCGGACGGATCCGGTTACCAGTTCCTTGCCGATCAGGTGTGCCGCCTGGACGACAGCAATCCGCAGATTGCCGCGCGTCTGGTAACGCCACTGACCCGTTGGAGAAAGTTTGCGCCCTCGTACAGCGACCGCATGAAATCGGCCCTGGAGCGTATCCGGGACAAAGCCGGATTGTCCCGGGATGTCTACGAGGTAGTGCACAAGAGCCTTGCCGATTGAAGTCAGATACAAAATCGCACTTTCGGTCGATAGACTTTAGTCTGGGATCGGTTAATCTGGAATAAGGTCTGTAATTCCATCAGACGACAATAAAAAAGCCTCCAAAGAGGCTTCCAGACGCACTGAAGGTTTCACAATGATGTATAACAAAAATGCGATTCTCGGCGGCCTCTTGGCTCTCTCCGTGGCATCAGCGCCTGCGTGGGCGGCTGTGTCAGCAAGTGAAGCGGCCCGTCTGGGTCAGGAGTTGACACCCTTTGGCTCGCCCAAGGCCGGCAACAGCGCCGGAACCATTCCGGCCTGGACCGGAGGCTTGACAGAGCCGCCTCCCGGCTATGAGGGAAGCGGCCAGCACCACATCAATCCTTTTCCGGATGACGAAGTCCTGTTTACCATCACGCCAGCCAACATGGATCAGTACGGGGAGTACCTTACTGATGGTGTGAAGGCGTTGCTGGAAACCTACCCGACAACGTTCCGCGTGCCCGTTTATCAGTCCCGTCGTACCCATGCGGTTCCCGATTGGGTGGCTGAGAATACTCGGGAAAACGCTGTGAACGCAGAAATTGTTGGGCAGGGCGAAGGCCTGGATGGCGCGTTTGGCGGCTACCCGTTCCCGATTCTGCATGGCAATGACGAGCAGAAAGCCTGGCAGGCGGTGTGGAACCATCTGACACGCTGGCGCGGTGTGTCTGTAACCCGGCGCTCCAGTGAGGTGGCGGTCCAGACCAACGGTGACTATTCGCTGGTTACCTCCCAGCAGGAAGCCTTCTTCAATTACTACAACCCGGAAGGCGGTGAAGAAGATCTGGATAACGTGATCTTCTACTACCTGTCGTTTACCCAATCACCACCCCGCCTGGCCGGTGGTGCCATCCTGATCCACGAAACCCTTAACCAGATCATCAATCCGCGGAATGGCTGGGGTTATAACGCCGGGCAGCGTCGCGTGCGACGGGCGCCAAACCTTGGTTACGATTCGCCGATTGCAGCGGCCGACAACCTTCGTACCGCAGACGATACCGATATCTTCAACGGGGCTCTGGACCGCTATAACTGGAATTACGAGGGCAAGCGGGAGATCTACATCCCCTACAACAACTACCGGATTGGTGAAAAAGGTCTTCCTTACGAGGAAATCCTGGGTATCTCACACCTGAATCCGGACCTTACCCGCTGGGAGCTCCACCGCGTTCATGTGGTTGAAGCCACGCTGAAAGACGGGGAGCGCCATATCTACGGCAAACGTCGGTTCTATATTGACGAGGATAGCTGGAACACCGTTCTATTGGATCAGTACGACGGTCGTGGCGAGCTCTGGCGCGTAACCATGGGCCTGCCCAAAAATTATTATGAACTTCCGGGTGTGTGGACGGTTCTTGACGTCTATCATGACCTACAGGCCCGTCGTTATCATGTGCTCGGTCTGGATACGGAAGAGCCAAATACCCGCGTGTTCACCGACGAGGTCCCGAACAAGCGTTACTTCTCGCCGGCCTCCCTGCGCCGCAGGAGTGTTCGCTAACGCGCTGTTGGCTGAGGGATGCGTCCCCCCGCCCACAGGAAGTGGCGACCCGACATACCGGCAATCGTAAGGTTGCCGGTATGTTCACAGTTATTCCCGGCTTTGCCGGTCAGAGACACAGTTCAATACAACATAATAGGCAATCTGAATGGCTAAAAGGTTGATGTGCAAGACTCTGGGCGCTGCCTGCCTTGGACTTTCCATGGTCTGGTCTGCCCCTGCAGCGTTTGCGCTTGCAGATATCATCGAAACCCCGGCCCGGCCGACGGATCTGGCCCCGGACAATCTTCTCACCGATGCGACCCGGGTTGGGGATCGCATTGTGGCTGTGGGAGAGCGCGGCCATATCATCTATTCGGACGATGAGGGGAAAAGCTGGGTTCAGGGTGAAGTCCCTGTTTCTGTGACCCTGACAGCGATCGATTTTGGCTCCGACACCCATGGCTGGGCAGTTGGCCACAGTGGTGTTGTGTTGCATACCAGTGATGCCGGGGCAACCTGGAGCCTTCAGATTGACGGTATCCGGGCCATGGAACTGGCCATTGAGAGCCGGGAAGAGCAGATTGCGGCCATGGAGGCGCGCATCGAAGAAGCGCCCGAAGAGGAAAAAGAAGATCTCGAGTGGGCGCTGGACGACCTCTACTTCGCCCTTGAGAACATTCAGGCGGATATGGATATTGGTCCGGTCAACCCGTTGCTGGATGTCTGGTTTGAAAACGAGAACCGTGGTTTTGTGGTTGGCGCCTACGGCATGTTCCTGCGCACGATGGACGGCGGTGAGACCTGGAAAGACTGGGCGCCAAGAATTGATAACCGGCAGAACTTTCACCTTAACGGCATCACCCGAATCACGGGCGGCGCCCTCGTTGTTGTCGGTGAGGCCGGTCAGATACATGTTTCCGTTGACGGGGGAGAGGCTTTTGAGCGCCGTGAGGCACCCTATGAGGGGTCCCTGTTCGGTGTGATCGGTACGGGTCAGGTGAACGAGATTCTCGCTTTTGGCCTTCGGGGTAACATGCTGTTTTCCTCGGATCTGGGCAAAAGCTGGCGTATGGTTCCCAATTCGGCCGGAACTACACTCAACGACGGTGTCGTTGCCGATGACGGCCGTATTACCCTGGTGGGTAATAGTGGTGCTGTACTGATGAGCACGAACGGCGCAGAAACTTTCCGCGAGCATTTCCGCAGTGATCGTGAAGGTGTCATGAGTGCGGTGCCTATCTCAGGAACAGACCTGCTGATTGTCGGCGAAGGTGGCGCAAAAATTACAGACGCCCGTGGCAGAAACCTTCAATAACGCCCTGATGTGGCAACAACCGAACGAACAATAGAGGGGCTTTTGAATGTCCAACCCTAAGCACGACAAGGGCGAGCACTACCTGACCACGCCCAAGGCGGAACCCTTTCTCGAAAGGCTGATCTTCAATAATCGGCCGATCATTCTGATAGTTTTTGCAGCGTTGACGCTTTTTCTCGGGTACAACGCCGTCAAGATTCAGCCCGATGCCAGTTTCGAGCGCATGATTCCGCTCGAGCACCCGTACATCGTAAATATGCTTGATCACCGGGACGACCTGGAGAATCTCGGTAACTTCGTTCGTATCGCCGTTGAGTCAAAAGAGGGCGATATTTTTACCCAGGAGTACATGGAAACCCTGAAGCAGATCACTGACGAGGTTTTCTATCTCAATGGTGTGGATCGCTCTGGCCTGAAATCTCTCTGGACGTCGAACGTCCGCTGGGTTGAGGTTACCGAGCAGGGTTTCCAGGGTGGTACTGTGATACCGGACGGCTATGACGGCTCCCGGGAAAGCCTCGAAAAACTTCGTCAGAACGTTCTGCGTTCGAACGAAGTGGGGCGCCTGATCTCTGACAACTTCCAATCAACAATTGTTTATGCGCCGCTGTACGAGAAGAACCCGGAAACCGGTGAAGCCCTGGACTACGCCCAATTTTCCCGTCAGCTTGAAGAAAAGATTCGGGACAAGTACCAGGAGCAGAATCCGAATATCCAGATTCATATCGTCGGCTTTGCCAAGAAGGTCGGTGATCTGATTGAGGGGATAGGTTCTATCGCTTGGTTTGCCGGGATCACAATCCTCCTGACCACGCTGCTATTGTTCTGGTACTCACGGGCTATTGCGGGAACCCTGGTTCCAGTATTCACATCGATCGTCGCCGTGTTCCTGCAGCTGGGTACTCTTCGGCTTCTGGGCTATGGTCTGGACCCATACTCGGTTCTGGTGCCATTCCTGGTATTCGCCATCGGCATCAGTCACGGTGTGCAGATCGTGAATGCCATGGCTGTCGAAGCGGCCAAGGGCTTCGACGCAGTGACCGCAGCTCGTCTGGCTTTCCGCGCTCTGTACATACCGGGCATGCTGGCTCTGATTTCAGACGCCTTCGGTTTCCTGACCCTGTTCTTTATCGAGATCGACGTTATTCGCGATCTGGCCGTTGCCGCAGGTATTGGTGTGGCTTTCGTGATCTTTACCAACCTGGTGTTGCATGTACTGATTATGTCCTATGTCGGTATCTCCAAGGGTGGTATCCGTCATGTGCAGAATCATGGCGAAAAACAGGATCGTAAATGGCGTCTTTTGTCGTACTTCTCTCATCCAGGCGTAGCGCCGATCTCGTTGTTGATTGCTGTAATGGGCCTCGGACTCGGCCTTTATTACAAGCAGGACCTCAAGATCGGTGACTTGGATCAGGGTGCGCCAGAGCTTCGTGCAGATTCTCGTTATAACAAGGACAACGCCTACATCATCAATAACTACTCAACCAGTGCAGATGTATTGGTGGTGATGGTTAAAACGCCGGAAGAGCAGTGCACTCAATACAATGTGCTGCGTGCGATGGATTCCCTGCAATGGGAGCTTCAGAACACACCGGGCGTACAATCATCTGTTTCTTTGGCTGATGTTTCCAAGATGGTCACCAAGGCGTTGAACGAGGGCAACTGGAAGTGGTTCGAGATTTCGCGTAACCAGACCATCATCAATGCCTCCATTCGTGAGGCTCCTGCTGGGCTGATTAATACCGACTGTAGTCTGACGCCTGTGCTGGTCTTCCTTGAGGATCACAAAGCGGAAACCCTGGAGACCGTCGTTGAGCGGGTGGAAGATTTCGCCCAGAATAACAGCAGCGAGGAACACAGGTTCCTGTTAGCAGCGGGTAACGCTGGTGTCGAGGCTGCTACCAACGAGGTTATCTCCGGCGCTAAGGATAAGATGCTGATCCTCGTCTACAGCGTGGTGAGTTTACTGTGCTTCGCGACATTCCGTTCCATTCGTGCCGTGCTGTGTATCGTGATACCTCTGGGGCTGACTTCGGTCCTTTGTGAGGCAATCATGGCGGTATCGGGCATTGGCATCAAAGTGGCCACCCTGCCGGTGATTGCCCTCGGGGTTGGTATCGGTGTCGACTACGGCATCTATATCTACAGCAAGCTTGAGCAATACCTGCTGGAAGGCAAGACCCTTCAGGACGCGTACTATGAAACCCTGCGCTCGACGGGCAAGGCCGTTATGTTTACTGGCGTGACCCTGGGTCTGGGCGTTGTTACCTGGATATTCTCGCCGATCAAGTTCCAGGCTGACATGGGCTTCCTGCTGTTCTTCATGTTCCTCTGGAATATGGTGGGGGCTATCTGGCTGTTGCCGGCTTTGGCCCGGTTCCTGCTGCGGCCGGATCAGATGCTCGCCAAGGCCCGAGCTGCGAAATAACATTCGCACCGACCTGCAAAAAAGCCCGCACTGCGGGCTTTTTTGTTGTCTGGTCAACCGGTTAGCGGGCTAATCCGTGCTTTATTTATGGCGTGAAGTGGTCTATGTTTTACCGTGACCGTATGTCTTGCCCGCCCTACAGGCGGTCATCTAATTACAACGAGCAGAAAAAGGAAGAACTCACATGACACTGAAACTGAAAGCCTCCGCATTTGCTGTCGCTGCTGCAGTCAGCCTGGGTGCTGCTTCAACCTCTGTTTCCGCGCAGGAGCAGCGCTTCGTGACCATCGGTACCGGCGGTGTAACCGGCGTTTATTATCCGGCCGGCGGTGCGATCTGTCGTCTGGTGAACATGGACCGCAAAGAGCATGGAATCCGCTGTTCCGTTGAGAGTACCGGTGGTTCCGTATACAACTTGAATGCGATTCGCCAGGGTGAACTCGATCTGGCCGTAGCCCAGTCCGACTGGCAGTACCACGCATACAACGGCACCAGCCAGTTCAAGGACGATGGCGCCAACAAGGACCTTCGCGCGGTGTTCTCCCTGCATCCGGAACCGTTTACCGTTGTTGCCAGCAAGGGCTCGGGCATCAAGACCTTTGAAGATCTGGAAGGCAAGCGGGTATCCATTGGTAACCCGGGCTCTGGCCAGCGCGCCACTGCCGAAGTTCTGATGGACGAGATGGGCTGGACCGCGGATAAATTCTCGCTGGCCGCCGAAATCAAGGCGGCGGAGCAGTCCCAGGCCCTGTGCGACGGTAACATTGATGCCTTCTTCTACACGGTTGGCCACCCCTCCGGTGCCATCAAGGAAGCGACCACTTCCTGTGACAGTGTCCTGGTTAACGTTGATAACGCTGCCACACAGAAGCTGATCGACGAGAACCCGTACTATCGTAAGGCAGTCATCCCTGGTGGTATGTACCGTGGCAGTGACGATGACGTTACTACCTTCGGGGTTGCGGCAACCTTCGTGTCATCCACTGATGTGCCCGATGATGTTGTCTACGCGGTTGTGAAGGCTGTTTTCGAGAACTTCGACAGCTTCAAGCGCCTGCATCCTGCGTTTGCCAACCTGAACAAGGAAGAGATGGTCTCTGATGCTCTGAGTGCGCCTCTGCACCCGGGTGCTGCCAAGTACTACAAGGAAGCTGGTCTGATCGACTGATCTGCTTGCACTCCGTCACAGCGGGCTCAAGCCCGCTGTGACGCACTTTCAGAGATTGATTTTCACGTACGGGACTAATTTATGGCGACGAGCGATCCGGCTAACGGAGCTGGTGCTGGTGGTAGCAGTAATGTAGACCAGATCCTGCAGACTGAAACCGGGGGCAGGGCGACCAGTGGATACGCTGCGGTTATTCTCTTTATCGTTCCCCTGGTGTGGTCGCTGTTTCAGCTCTGGATTGCGTCACCGCTGCCCTATATCTTCAATTTCGCAATCTTTAATTCCACGGAAGCGCGCTCAATCCATCTTGCGTTTGCCGTTTTCCTGGCGTTTTCCGCCTTCCCGATGATCAAGGGGCGGCATGTAAATATCGTCCCCATCTATGACTGGGTTCTGGCGCTTGTTGCTGCTTTCTGCGCCTCATACCTCTACGTTTTTTACGAAGAACTTTCAACGCGGCCCGGCGCGCCGATCACTCAGGATTTGTGGGTTGCGCTTATCGGGCTCGTGCTTTTGCTGGAAGCAACGCGTAGGTCGCTCGGGCTCCCGCTGACTATCGTCGCTGCGGTCTTCATCACATACTCGATTGCCGGTCCCTATATGCCGGATGTGATTGCCCATAAGGGCGTGAGCCTGAATAAACTGGCGTCTCACCAGTGGCTGGGCACCGAAGGCGTATTTGGTGTTGCACTGGGGGTTTCCACCAGCTTCGTTTTCCTGTTTGTGCTTTTTGGTGCGTTGCTTGAGCGGGCGGGTGCCGGTAACTATTTTATAAAAGTCGCCTACGCCATGTTGGGGCATATGCGAGGTGGCCCTGCCAAAGCCGCAGTGGTCTCCAGCGGTCTGAGCGGCGTTATTTCCGGTTCGTCCATCGCGAACGTTGTCACAACCGGCACGTTCACTATTCCCCTGATGAAGCGAGTCGGCTTTCCGGCGACCAAGGCCGGTGCTGTAGAAGTTGCCGCATCCACCAATGGGCAGCTCACGCCGCCCATCATGGGCGCTGCCGCCTTCCTGATGGTCGAGTACGTTGGTATCTCCTATCTGGAAGTCATCAAGCACGCGATTCTGCCGGCGATGATTTCCTACGTGGCGCTGATCTATATCGTCCATCTGGAAGCCTGCAAGCTCAACATGCAGGGCATTGAGCGCCTCAACAAGCCAACCCTTGCCCAGCGTCTGTTGAACTGGGTCGTTATCCTGATTGGCCTGAGTGTCCTGACCCTGGCGGTTTATTACGGGGTCGGCTGGACCAAGACGCTTTTCGGCGAGGCGGCGATGTGGGTATTGGCCCCACTGCTTGTACTGATCTATGTTGGCCTGGTTGGCTACGCCACCCGTTTCCCCGAGCTGGAGGAAGACGATCCGGAAAAGGACATGGGCGAATTGCCGCCTGTTGGCCCGACAGTAAAGACAGGTCTGTACTTCCTTCTCCCCGTTGTGGTGCTCGTGTGGTGCCTGACTGTCGAGCGTTTTTCACCGCAGTTGTCGGCGTTCTGGGCCACGCTGTTCATGATTTTCATCGTCGTGACGCAGCGCCCGTTGAAGGCCTTTTTCTACAAGCACGGTAATTTCCTGGGTGAACTCAAGGACGGTGTGTTCGATCTGGCGCACTCGCTCGCCACGGGCGCCCGGAACATGGTGGGTATCGGCGTGGCAACTGCCACCGCCGGTATCGTGGTAGGTACGGTTACCCTGACCGGTATCGGGCTGGTAATGACCGAGTTTGTCGAGTTCCTGTCCGGCGGCAACTTGCTGCTGATGTTGATCTTCACGGCTATTATCAGCCTGATTCTCGGCATGGGTTTGCCGACCACCGCCAACTACATCGTTGTGTCCACCCTGATGGCGCCGGTGATTGTCACTCTGGGAGCTCAGAACGGGCTGATCGTACCCCTGATTGCAGTGCACCTGTTCGTGTTCTACTTCGGTATCCTGGCGGACGACACTCCGCCCGTGGGGTTGGCGGCTTATGCCGCCGCTGCCATATCCGGAGCTGACCCCATACGAACGGGTATTCAGGGCTTCACCTACGATATCCGGACAGCCATCCTTCCGTTCATGTTCATCTTCAACACGCAGTTGTTGTTGATCGGTCTGACGGGTTGGTTTGATCTTCTGGTGACGATCTTCAGCGCGGTAACGGCCATGTTGGTCTTTTCCGCGGCCACCCAGGGCTTCTGGTTTACCAAGAGCTACAAGTGGGAATCGCTGTTGTTGCTGCTGATCACCTTCACCATGTTCCGACCCGGCTTCTGGTGGGATATGGTCTACCCGCCCACGGCAGATCGGCCCGGCGCCGAGATTATGGAGTACGTCGAGGATGTGCCGGCTGACAAGCCCATTGTGCTGAAGGCATCCGGAATGACAATCGACGGCGACGAGGTGACCACTTACGTAAGGCTCGAGATTCCGGCTGGCGAGTCGCCTGAGCAGCGTCTGATGGACGCCGGGCTGGAGCTCAGCCCGGATGGCGAAAAGATGGCCGTCGACTTCGTTGGGTTCGGTAGCCCTGCAGAAGATGCCGGTATCCAGTTTGGCTGGACCATCGATGCAGTGCAGGTTGACCTCGAACGCCCGCCCAAGGAGCTGATGTTCATTCCCGCACTGGCTCTCCTCGGGCTTCTGGCGTTTGGTCAGTTGCGTCGACGGGCCCGGGAGGAGGCCGCTGGCCAGCCAGCCTGATGTCACGTTTGCTTGTGAAAACCCGGCATTAACCTGCCGGGTTTTTTTCTGTTAGACTTCCGCTCGAATCGGCCCGCGGTTTGTATCGCGCCGTGCCGTCACCATGTGGTCTCTGGTATAGATCACCGCTGAGTAACCAACAGGAGTCTTTCATGCCCGTCGTAACACTGCCCGATGGCAGCCACCGCAGTTTTGCCGAACCCGTAACCGTTCATGATGTTGCCGCCGACATTGGCGCTGGTCTTGCCAAGGCCGCCCTCGCCGGAAAGGTGGATGGTCAGCTTGTGGACACCAGTTATCGAATCGAGAACGATGCCGAACTGGCGATCGTTACGGAGCGTGATGAAGAGGGCGTTGATGTCATTCGCCATTCCACGGCTCACCTGATGGCTATGGCCGTCCAGGAACTGTTTCCCGGTGCCCAGGTTACCATTGGCCCGGTGATCGATAATGGCTTCTACTACGACTTCAAGTACGACCGCCCGTTTACCAACGAGGATCTGGCGCGGATCGAGAAGCGCATGGAAGAGCTCGCCAAACAGGATCTTGCGGTCTCACGCTCCATCATGTCCCGCGATGAGGCGATCAAGCTTTTTGAGGATATGGGCGAGGAGTACAAAGTCCGTATCATCCAGGATATTCCCGGTGAAGAGGGCCTCTCTTTCTATCGTCAGGGTGATTTCATCGACCTGTGTCGTGGTCCCCACGTTCCGAGCACCGGCAAGCTCAAGGCCTTCAAGCTGACCAAGGTTGCCGGCGCCTACTGGCGTGGCGACACCAGCAATGAGCAGTTGCAGCGTGTCTACGGTACCGCCTGGGGCAACAAAAAGGATCTCAAGGCCTATCTGCATCGCCTCGAAGAGGCGGAGAAGCGTGACCATCGCAAGGTTGGCAAGAAACTGGGCCTTTTCCATATGCAGGAAGAAGCGCCGGGTATGGTGTTCTGGCATCCGGACGGCTGGACGCTTTATCAGGAAGTCGAGCAGTACATGCGTCGCAAGCAGCAGGAGCATGGCTACAAGGAAATCAAGACACCGCAGGTGGTGTCCCGCACCCTTTGGGAAAAGTCAGGGCATTGGGACAAGTTCAAGGACGACATGTTCACCACCGAGTCGGAAAAGCACGACTACGCCATCAAGCCCATGAACTGTCCGTGCCACGTGCAGGTGTTCAACCAGGGGCTGAAAAGCTACAAGGATCTTCCGCTCAGGCTGGCGGAGTTCGGCTCCTGTCACCGTAACGAAGCTTCCGGCGCGCTACACGGGCTGATGCGCGTTCGTGGGTTTACCCAGGATGACGCCCACATCTTCTGCGAAGAAGACGCTATCCAGCAGGAAGTGTCGGCATTTATCGAAATGCTGCATGAGATCTACACTGACTTCGGGTTTACCGAGATTTTATACAAGCTTTCAACCCGACCGGAAAAGCGGGTTGGTTCTGACGAAGTCTGGGATAAGGCAGAGGCCGCTCTGGAAGAAGCACTGAATCGTGAAGGGGTAGACTGGGAATTGCTTCCGGGCGAAGGCGCCTTCTATGGCCCGAAGATCGAGTTCTCTTTGAAAGACTGTATCGGACGGGTGTGGCAGTGTGGCACTATCCAGGTGGACTTCTCGATGCCGGGGCGTCTTGGAGCGCAGTACGTTGCCGACAACTCCGAGCGGAAAACCCCGGTTATGCTGCACCGGGCGGTTCTGGGTTCCTTCGAGCGTTTCATCGGTATCCTGATCGAAGAGTACGAAGGCGCTTTCCCGACCTGGCTTGCTCCGACTCAGGTAGCGATCCTCAATATTACCGATAATCAGCGTGATTATTGTCAGAATCTGGCGAAAAAGTGGGATTCTTTGGGGTTTAGGGTTAATGCTGACTTGAGAAACGAGAAGATCGGCTTTAAAATCCGCGAGCATACTCTTAACAAGGTTCCCTACCTTGTCGTTGTCGGTGACAAAGAAGTCGACAACAACGCGGTTGCGGTGAGAACCCGCAAAGGCGAAGATTTGGGAACTTTATCGCTTGAAGCGTTTGAGCAACTCTTAAGTGAAGATGTTGAACGCAAGGGCAAAACAAAGACGGAGATCTGATTATTAAACAGCGAGCGAATCGGGGTGGGCGCACACCAAAGGCGCCGATCAATGAGAATATTGACGCAACCGAAGTCCGACTGATTGACGCAGAAGGCAATCAGGTCGGTGTAGTACCAATTGAGGATGCCCTCAAGCAAGCAGAAGAGGCATCTCTTGACCTGGTCCAGGTTACGGATTCCGATCCGATCGTCTGTAAGATAATGGACTACGGCAAGAAAATCTTCGACGAGAAGAAGGCGAAGGCGGCTGCCAAGAAAAAACAGAAGCAGACGCAGGTCAAAGAGCTTAAGTTCCGTCCAGGAACTGAAGAAGGGGATTATCAGGTCAAACTACGCAACCTGGTACGTTTCCTTGAAAACGGGGACCGCGGCAAAATCACCATCCGTTTCCGTGGCCGTGAGATGGCACACCAGGAAATTGGTATGCAGCTCATGCAGCGTATCGAAACGGATATTGAAGAGCTCGCCCAGGTAGAGATGCGGCCGAAGATGGAAGGCCGGCAGATGACCATGGTAGTGGCGCCCCGCAAGAAGAAGTGAACCTGATCGGGTGCTTGTCCCCCGCGCATGCGGGGGATTTGTCGTTCAGGGGCACATTATTGTTTATTTAAAAATAGAATGCGGAGTTTTAAAAATGCCTAAGATGAAAACCAAAAGCGGAGCCACCAAGCGGTTCAAGAAGACCGCCACCGGCTTCAAGCACAAGCAGTCCTTCACCAGTCACATCCTGACCAAGAAGAGCCCGAAGCGTAAGCGTCAGCTGCGCGGCACCAAGCTCATCGCCAAGTCAGATGTTGCATCTATCAAGCGTATGACCGCGTGCTGATCCAGCCGCGAGAATCATTCCTTAGAAAGTAAAGGTAGAAGGATAAAAGTATGGCTCGTGTAAAACGTGGTGTGGTCGCACGCCGTCGTCACAAAAAGATTCTCAATCAGGCCAAAGGTTACTACGGCGCTCGTAGCCGGGTATTCCGTGTAGCCAAGCAAGCGGTTATTAAGGCCGGTCAGTACGCTTACCGCGACCGTCGTAACCGCAAGCGCGCTTTCCGCGCTCTGTGGATCGCCCGTATCAATGCTGGTGCCCGCGCTAACGGTCTGTCATACAGCCGTCTGATCGCTGGTCTGAAAAAGGCTAACGTTGAAATCGATCGTAAGGTTCTGGCCGATCTGGCCATGAACGAGCAGCAGGCGTTTGCCGCTGTTGTTGAGAAGGCCAAAGCATCCCTGTGATCGCTTAGCTCTTTCATCGATTGCTGATCGATATGGGCGCCCCATGATTTCATGATGGCGCCTCCTGATAGGGGAAGGGCACGCTCTTCCCCTATTTTTGTTTTTGAAGTTACGTTTTAAGCACTTCCATTTCTGGTTTGGAGCAGGGTCAATGGAAAACCTGGAGCAACTGGTTCAGGACGGTTTGTCGGCAGTTGAAAGCGCTGACAGCCTGCAGGCACTCGATCAAATTCGTGTTGAGTACCTTGGCAAGAAGGGTGTTATTACCCAGCAGGCGAAAACACTGGGCAAGCTTTCTGCTGAGGAGCGCCCTGCCGCCGGCCAGAAGATCAATGAAGCCAAAGGGCAGGTAGAGCAGGCCATCAATGCCCGCCGAAACGATCTGGAACGTGCCGCCATCGAACAGAAGCTTGCCAGTGAATCCATTGATGTGACTTTGCCGGGCCGAGGTCAGGACCTGGGCGGCTTGCACCCGGTTACCCGCACCCTGCAGCGAATCGAACATTTCTTTGCGCGCGCCGGCTACACGGTGGAGCAGGGGCCCGAGATCGAAGATGATTACCACAACTTCGAGGCCCTGAATATTCCTGGTCACCATCCCGCCCGCGCGATGCACGACACGTTTTATTTCAACCCGGGCACACTGTTAAGGACCCACACCTCACCAGTACAGATTCGCACCATGGAAGCCGGCAAGCCGCCCTTCCGAATGATCTGCCCTGGGCGCGTGTACCGCTGTGATTCGGATATGACTCACACCCCCATGTTCCACCAGGTGGAAGGGCTTCTGGTCGAGAAAAACGTCAGTTTTGCGGACCTTAAAAGCACGGTTGAGGAATTCCTGCGGGTGTTTTTCGAGCGGGACCTTCAGGTCCGTTTCCGGCCATCGTATTTCCCCTTCACCGAGCCCTCTGCGGAAGTGGACATCGAATGGGGACGGGAAGCCGATGGCAGCATAAAGTGGCTCGAGGTTATGGGTTGCGGAATGGTGCACCCGAAAGTCTTTGAATACTGCGGAATCGATGCCGAGGAATACCGTGGCTTTGCATTCGGTCTTGGTGTAGAGCGCCTGGCCATGCTTCGTTATGGCGTTAACGATCTGCGCATGTTCTTTGAGAACGACCTGCGCTTCCTGCGACAGTTCCGTTAACAGGCAAGATGAAGGCATCCAACCAAACAGGCATAACCGCATCAGGACAAGGCAATAACCATGAAATTCAGTGAACAGTGGCTGCGCGAGTGGGTTAATCCGCAAATCGATACCCAGGAATTGATGGATCAGATCACCATGGCGGGGCTGGAAGTGGACGGTTTCGAACCGGTGGCTGGTCAATTTAGTGGCGTGATCGTTGGCGAAGTCCAGTCGGTGCAGCCCCATCCGGACGCAGATAAGCTCCGGGTATGCCAGGTAAGTGATGGTTCCTCAGAGGTTCAGGTGGTCTGCGGTGCCCCGAATGTCCGCGAGGGTATGAAAGTACCTTTTGCAGTGGTTGGCGCGGTCCTGCCGGGCGATTTCAAGATCAAAAAGGCCAAGCTTCGCGGTCAGCCTTCCGAGGGAATGCTTTGCTCCGAGTCCGAGCTCGGGCTTTCTGAGAACCACGATGGCCTGATGGAGCTTCCTGCGGACGCTCCGGTGGGTAAGGATGTGGCGGATTACCTGAAGCTGAACGACGTCACTATTGATGTAGACCTGACTCCGAATCGGGCCGACTGTCTGTCTATCAAAGGCATCGCCCGGGAAGTGGGTGTTCTGAACAGCATGTTGTTCAACAGCCCCGCAATTGAGTCCGTGGAGTCTGTGCACTCTGAAGTCCCTGATATCCGGGTGGAAGCGCCGTCAGGGTGCCCTAGGTATCTTGGCCGTATTCTCCGAAATGTGAACCTGCAGGCGGAATCGCCATTGTGGATGCAGGAAAAACTGCGTCGCTCCGGCATCCGTTCCATCGATGCCGCCGTGGACGTCACCAACTACGTCATGCTGGAACTTGGCCAGCCGATGCACGCTTTTGACCGTGATGAAATCCAGGGCGGGATCGTCGTTCGCATGGCGCGCATCGGGGAAAAGCTTGTTCTGCTAGATGGCCAGGACGTTGAGCTCACCCAGGGCACGCTGGTGATTGCGGATCACGAAAAGCCGATCGCCATTGCCGGTGTCATGGGCGGCGAGCATTCCGGTGTCAGCCCGAAAACCCGGGATCTGGTACTGGAGTCGGCCTACTTTGATCCGATTACCCTCGCGGGCAAGGCTCGTCACTATGGCCTGCACACTGACGCTTCGCACCGGTTCGAACGGGGTGTCGACTATAAACTGGCGCGCGATGCCATGGAGCGGGCCACAAGCTTGCTGATGGATATCGTGGGCGGTGAGCCTGGCGAGATTGTCGAGGTTGCCAGCGATGAAGACATGCCCAGGGATCGGGTTGTCGACCTGCGTGCCGGCCGGCTAAACGATGTTCTGGGTATGGAAATCGACCGTACAACGGTTGAGGAAATCCTGACCCGACTTGGGCTGCGGGTCGAGAAGCTCCTGAAAAACGGTTGGCGGGTCAGTGTGCCCAGCTTCCGCCCGGACATCTCCATTGAAGAAGACCTGATTGAGGAAGTGGGGCGGATCTATGGCTACAACAATCTGCCCGTCACCGAGCCCAACGGGTCACTCGGTCTTCGCCCGGAGGAGGAAGCGGTTCGGCCGGTCTCGGCCATTCGAAACTTCTTTGTGGATCATGGCTACCAGGAAGCGGTGACCTACAGCTTTGTTGATCCGAAAGTCCAGCAGTTGGTTGATCCCGACCGTCAGGGCATTGCCCTGGCCAATCCGATTTCCTCAGATCTGTCGGTGATGCGTACCAGCCTCTGGAGTGGACTGCTGAAGACCGTCGCCTACAACCAGAACCGTCAGCAGCCGCGTATCCGGCTGTTTGAGACCGGCCTGCGTTTCCTCCAGGAAGGCGAGCGGATTGATCAGCAACCGATGCTTGCCGGCGTCGTGGTAGGCAATCAGTTTCCTGAAAATTGGGCGAACGGTCGCAGAACAGCGGATTTCTTTGATGTAAAAGGGGATTTGGAAAGTCTGTTCCGTTTGCTGGGTATCGAAATACGTTTTGTTGGCAGCCAGCATCCTGCGCTGCATCCGGGACAGACCGCAGAGCTCATGCGTGACGGCGAGCATGTGGGCTGGCTGGGGACTCTGCACCCACAAGTTCAGAAAAATCTTGAACTTAATGGCACGATCCTGATGTTTGAGCTATTCTTGGATTCAATCGTTACCGGATATGTGCCTAATTTCAAAGAAATTTCGAAATTCCCGGAAGTTCGTCGGGATTTGGCTATTATTATCGGGAGCGAGGTAGCGTTCGCCGATGTGGAGCGTGTAGCGAGAAAGCATGCCGGTGAACAGCTGACAGCGTTGCGTGCGTTCGATGTCTATGAAGGTGAGAGCTTGGGCGAAGGTAACCGGAGCCTGGCTCTGAGCCTGTTCTGGCAGCACCCCGAACGTACATTGAACGAGGATGAAGTGCATTCGCTCTTCAACGGTGTGATCGACGCATTGAAAGAAGAGCTGGGGGCAACACTGAGGAGTTGAGAAATGGCGGCTTTGACGAAAGCGGAAATGGCAGAGCGGTTGTACGAGGAATTGGGCCTTAACAAGCGCGAAGCCAAGGAAATGGTAGAAGCTTTTTTCGACGAGATCAGAGGCGCTCTCAGCCACAACGAGCAGGTGAAGCTTTCGGGTTTCGGTAACTTCGATCTGCGGGACAAGAAGCAGCGGCCGGGACGGAACCCGAAGACCGGCGAAGAGATTCCGATCAGTGCACGGCGAGTTGTTACGTTCCGCCCGGGACAAAAACTAAAGCAAAAAGTAGAAGCGTATGCTGGAACCCAGTCATAACAACGAACTTCCCACGATTCCCGGGAAGCGTTACTTCACCATCGGTGAGGTGGCGGAACTGTGCGCGGTGAAGGCCCACGTCCTGCGGTATTGGGAGCAGGAATTTCCACAGCTTTCGCCCGTAAAACGTCGGGGTAACCGGCGCTATTATCAGCGCGCAGACGTTATCACGATCCGCCAGATTCGCAGTTTGCTTTATGATCAGGGCTATACCATCGGTGGTGCCAAGCAGAAGCTGAGCAGTCACGAGGTAAAGGACGATACCTCCCAGTATAAGCAGCTGATTCGCCAGATGATTACGGAGCTTGAGGAGGTACTTGAGGTTCTGAACGCGCCGGTCAAATAGGGCTTCCGAAAGTCATAAGAAAAACCGGGACAGCGAGGCAGCCCCGGTTTTTTTATGCCTGCAGGTTTACTGCTTCTTGCAGGTCTTGATGCCCAGAATTGAATAGGCGGGGCAGTTGCCCACTGCGGCAGTGGCCAGAGGAACGATGCCAATCCAGCCCCAAGCGGTTTGTGGGCCCACAAACACAAGTGCCAGAAGTACAATGCCGACGATGGCGCGAATGATACGGTCCGCAGATCCCATATTGATGCTCATGATCCATTCTCCTTGGTTGATATGAGACGACAATATGAAGGTTAGCGCCTGTCCTTCGGCTCAGTCAGTGATAAAGTCACACAGGCGCAGAATTGGTTACCCTTAGCCCTGTCACTTATTTCATGGGAGTGCCCATGGTGCACCACAGTATTCTAGACACTTTGCCCGAAGATCTTCGAAGAGATGCCCTGAACAGTTTGCAGACCCTCCGATTCGAACATGGAAAGATTCTTTTCCGTGCGGGGGATCCATGCCAGGGCCTTCCCCTTGTGCTCAATGGAAGTGTGAAGGTTCAGATGACCGGATTATCCGGTAATCGAATAGTTCTATACCGAATGGGCGCTGATGACATTTGCACGCTGTCGATCGGGTGTCTGATGACTGGCGATGGCTTTCGGGCGGAGGCTGTGGTTGAGGATGACGCCGAGGTGTTTATGGTGCCGAGAGGTTTATTCGACCGGCTGATGGACCAGTCTGCTGACTTCCGGCTCGGCATTATGGAATCCTACGGTCGCCGGTTGAATGATCTGATGTTGTTGGTAGAGGAAGTCGCGTTCCGGCGCATGGATGAACGTCTCGTACACTGGCTTGAGGCTCGTGCCGGACAGGGTGCGATCACGATTACTCACCAGGAGCTCGCTGTCGAGTTGGGAACGGCGAGGGAGGTGGTCAGTCGTTTGTTAAAAGAGTTGGAGCGCAAAGGCAGGCTAAGGCTGGCTCGAGGTAAGATTGATTTTACCGGTGCGTTCGCGGAATGAAATGCAGATAACAAAAAGCCCGGACCTTTCGGCCCAGGCTTTTTGTCGGAATCTGGTCGGGACGGTAGGATTTGAACCTACGACCCCTTGCACCCCATGCAAGTGCGCTACCAAGCTGCGCTACGCCCCGATTCGCTCTTTGCCACATCGAAACTTGAGAGTATTCTCAGTGGCTTAGCGGGAGCGAAGTCTACACGAGCCCATGGAAAAAATAAACATCCGACGGCGATTTTGATCGCAATTTTTAGCGTAGCTTGGTCTCCCGCAGTTTGAGGATGAACTCCGGTGGTTCGAAGGTATCCGCCCGGGCTGATTCCCAGTACTTATCGAACACAGTCAGGTCTGTTTTTCCCTCCAGCAGGGCCCCCGGTTCAAGGAACGGGAAAAGGTCCATGTAAGAATGAACTTCGGTTTTCGACACCCGCCGGACAACGTGTTCCGGACCAAGCTCGGATGGGTGCTTGAGGCCGGAAGCCTCGAGCAGGTTTTGCAGCGCGTCCAGAGTATTCTTATGGTAGTTGTACACCCGCTGGCTCTTGAGCTCTACGTCGAGCTTGTTGCCGCGCCTTGGGTCCTGGGTAGCCACGCCGCTCGGACAACGCCCTGTGTGGCAACTGAGCGCCTGTATGCAGCCCAGGGAGAACATATAGCCACGGGCCGCGTTGCACCAGTCCGCACCAAGGGCCAGGGTTCGGGCTATGTTGAAGGCCGAGGTGATCTTGCCTGCTGCGCCAATGGCGATGTCTTCCCGCAAATGGGTGCCGACCAGTGTGTTGTGAACCAGCAGAAGTGCCTCAGTCATGGGCATACCGAGGCGGTTGATAAACTCTAGTGGAGCGGCTCCTGTGCCGCCTTCACCTCCGTCGACGACGATGAAATCAGGTTTTCGACCGGTTTCCAGCATGGCTTTGACGATGGCGAACCACTCCCAGGGGTGGCCAATGGCAAGCTTGAAGCCGACGGGCTTGCCACCAGACAGTTCACGCAGCCGGTCAATGAACTCAAGCATCTCGATGGGGGTCGAGAACGCCGAATGGCTGGCGGGAGAAACGCAGTCCTCACCAACCGAAACGCCCCGAGCTTCGGCGATCTCAGGGGTAACCTTGGCACCCGGCAAAATTCCGCCGTGGCCCGGTTTCGCACCCTGAGATAGTTTGAGTTCTATCATTTTGACCTGTTCAATCCTGGCGTTCTGCCGAAACATATCTTCGTTGAACGAACCGTCTTTGTGGCGACAGCCGAAATACCCTGAGCCGATCTCCCAGACCAGATCGCCACCCGGCTTTCGGTGGTATCGGGAGATGGAGCCTTCTCCGGTGTCATGATAGAAACCGCCCATTCTGGCACCGGTATTCAGGCTCAGGATGGCGTTGGCGGAAAGCGAGCCAAAGCTCATTGCGGAGATATTGAACACACTGGCGTTGTAGGGTTTATCACAGTTCCTGCCAATCAGAATCCGGAAGTCACTGCTGTCGAGACGGGTGGGAGCGAGTGAATGGTTCATCCACTCGAATCCCTCGTCATACATCCCGAGTTGGGAGCCGAAAGGGCGTTTGTCGAGGACATTCTTCGCGCGCTGATACACGATCGTGCGTTGTTCCCGTGAAAAAGGGCGCTCTTCAGTGTCTGACTGGATGAAATATTGCCGGATTTCAGGCCCGACGGATTCTAGTAGGTACCGGAAGTTGGCCATGATGGGGTAATTCCGGCTCACGGTGTGCTTTCGTTGAACCAGATCGTAGGTGCCAATTGCGGCGAAAACACCGAACACCATCGCAAACGCGTAACCCACGCCGATAAAGATGACCAGTCCAAGGGAAACGAAAAAGCCGATAATGCTGAGCACATAGGCGGAATAGCGAAGCGGAAAGGTCTTGGTTTTTTCCATGGAATCCTCTGGTTGTCTCACAAAATCGGCTCGACCGGCTCACCGGATAAAGAAGAGTTTTGTCCTACGAAGCGGCGTTCTGCCGCGATTGGTCCGGACCTTGGCTGGTCCGTTGTCGATCATGGTCTATGATAATTATCAAGGCGGCGGTAATAATTGTTGTTTTGATGTTTTGAACTCAAAACATTATGATAACGCTCTTGTAATGTTTGAACTCCGATTCTGAATAAACGACTTACCAACTCAGGAGGCGCCATAACGTGGGCGAGGTAGTTAAAGACGAATATTCGACGGACTACGTGGCTGGCCAGGACAATATCACACCGTTCGGGCTGGATCTCCACGCACCGGTATTTCCGATTACGGCGATACTGGTTTTTGCGTTCGTGATAGGAACCCTGATGTTCCCAGGGGAAGCGAAGGAGCTTCTCGATGGAACAAAGTGGGACATTATCGCGACGTTTGACTGGTTTTTCCTGATCAGTGCCAATATTTTCGTGGTTGTGTGCCTGGCGTTGATTTTCCTGCCAATGGGCAAGATCCGTATTGGCGGCCAGGATTGCAAACCTGAGTTCTCTACGATTTCCTGGTTCTGCATGCTTTTCGCAGCTGGCATGGGTATTGGTCTCATGTTCTGGGCCGTTGCCGAGCCGGTGGCTTACTACACGGGATGGTATGAAACGCCACTCAACGTAGAGGCGGGTACCAACGAAGCCCGCAATCTTGCAATGGGCGCGACTATGTACCATTGGGGTCTGCACCCCTGGGGCATCTACGCGATTGTAGCGCTCTCCCTGGCATTTTTTGCATTTAACAAGAACATGCCGCTGACGATCCGCTCCGCTTTTTTCCCCTTGCTGAGAGACAAAGTGTGGGGCTGGCCTGGCCACATTATCGATGTTCTGGCGGTTGTAGCCACCATCTTTGGTCTCGCGACTTCCCTCGGTTTTGGTGCCCAGCAGGCAGCTTCCGGCCTCGATTACCTGTTTGGCATCGGCGCTGGAATCAACGTCCAGATGGCGATCATTGTTGGCGTTACAGCACTGGCGCTGATCTCAGTGCTCAGGGGCCTCGACGGAGGGGTGAAAGTCCTGAGTAACATCAACATGGGCGTTGCTGCCGTCTTGCTGTTGTTCGTTATTTTTGCCGGTCCAACCATGACCATTCTGGAAACCCTGTGGGTTACCTCTTCCAACTATGTAGGCAATGTCTTTCAGCTGAGTAATCCGTTTGGCCGTGAAGATGAGGCCTGGTTCCAGGGTTGGACTGTATTCTACTGGGCATGGTGGATTTCCTGGTCACCGTTCGTCGGTATGTTTATTGCCCGTGTATCCAAGGGACGTACTGTTCGTGAGTTTGTGACTGCAGTTTTGATCGTTCCGACCGTTATCACGGTTGTCTGGATGAGTGCTTTCGGTGGCGCTGCTATCGAACAGATCCAGCAAGGTGTTGGTGAGCTGGCAGAGAACGGCTTGACTGAAGTGTCTCTTGCGACCTTCCAGATGTTTGCGAATCTGCCGCTGACCGGGATCCTGTCATTCGTGGGCATTATTCTGGTGCTGGTGTTCTTCGTAACATCTTCGGATTCCGGCTCGCTGGTTATCGACAGCATCACAGCCGGCGGCAAGACCGACGCTCCGACCGCTCAGCGTGTGTTCTGGGTAGTTGCTGAGGGTGCCATTGCTGCGGCCTTGATCTTTGGTGGCGGTGAGGATGCACTTGGCGCGATTCAGGCGACAGCAATCAGTGCTGGCCTGCCCTTTACGGTGGTTCTGCTGATCATGACGTGGGGGCTTCTGAAAGGCCTCAGTCACGAGCGGCAACTCCTGATTGCCAGGGGCGAGCTCACCTAAGAGCGCTTTGAAAATAAAAAAACCGGGGCCTCGGCCCCGGTTTTTTTATGTCTGGAAGCACTCAGGAACTGGCAAACGTGTCCATGGCGAAACGGGAACGCTCCAGTGGTGTGAAGTGCGGGCGTTTCAGCGCTTCGATGGCTCGCAGGCGGGGCAGCAGACCCCGACCGTTTGCCATCTGAATGGCGAGTCCGGGGCGCGCGTTCAGCTCCAGTAGTAACGGCCCTTCGTTGGCGTCGACCACCAGGTCAACCCCCATGTAGCCGAGTCCGGTTGCCTCGTAGCAACGAGAGGCCATTTCCAGCATCTCGTCCCAGGCTTCAATCTGGATGTTTTCCAGAGCAAGACCGGTATCCGGGTGAAGGGTAATGGGACGGTTGAACTGAACTGCGTTCAGACTTCGGCCAGAACCGATATCAAGACCAACGCCTACAGCTCCCTGATGCAGATTGGCTTTACCGTCCGATGCGGTTGTAGCCAGTCTCAGCATGGCCATCACGGGGTAACCCTGGAACACCACAATACGGATGTCGGGCACACCCTGATGCGAATACTTTGCCAGTGAAGGAGCGGATTCCACCAGGTTCTCGACAATCGCAACGTCCGGAGTGCCTGCGAGAGAGTAGAGGCCGGCCAGAATATTGGTCAGGTGACGCTCAAGGAATGAAGAATCGACACGGGAACCGGAAGCCTTGATGTAGTCATCACCATCGCGCCCGGTAATCACCGTAATGCCTTTGCCGCCAGACCCCTTCGCCGGTTTTATCGCAAAGCCCTCAAGGTCTTCAGCCATCTCCCGGAAGTGGGATATTTCATGCTGTTGGCGGACAATCTGAAGCAGCTTGGGCGTTTTTACCCCGTATTCGGCAACCACCAGCTTGGTTTTCAGCTTGTTGTCCACCAGAGGGTACGACGAACGCTCATTGTACCGGCTAATGTAGTCGACATTTCTCCGGTTCATATTGAGCATCCCGAGCCTCTTGAGAGATCGCGGTGAAATCCAGTTCATATCAGTCGTACGCCTTCATTGGCGTGAACCGTCGCAGCTCGCTGAGCTTGTAGCCGGTGTATTGGCCCATCAACAGGATCAGCCCGAGGATCACGAGATGCAGCTCCGGGAAGTTGAAGGTCAGATGTCCAGCCAGAGGCGCGCTCATCAGCAGATAGGCGCAGATAGCCACGAACAGGCTGCCGGCACCCTGAACCATGACCTCGTGGGCGCCTTCTTCCTCCCAGAGTATGGACATGCGCTCAATCGTCCAGGCAATGATAACCATCGGGAAGAAAGTGACCGTCATGCCGGTGTTGAATCCCATCTGGTAGCCGATAATGCTCAAGCCCGCGGTGATGAAAATAACCAGAATGATCAGGGCGGATATTCGAGACACCAGCAACAGGTTGAGACTGGACAGATAGCCGCGCATGAGGAGACCTATGGCGACAACCGACAGGAAAGCAATCAGCCCGGGCACCAGAGTTGTCTGGACGAAGGCCACGGCGATGAGCACGGGCATGAAAGTGCCAGAGGTGCGGATGCCGATGACGATCCGCATGAAGGCCACCATGAGTGCGCCCAGTGGCAGCAACAGCAGCATCCGGAACATGCTTTGTTCTTCAATGGGTAGCTCATAGAAGCTCAGGAAACCGAGGCCGTTGGAGGCGGATTCCATGGTCGCCAGTTGCAGGGCCGGGACAGTTTGCCGGAGCATGGAGAAGCTCACTTCGGAGTTTTCCCCGCCCACGACATCCAGCAAAGAAGCAGAGCCCTGGCGCCAGAGCAACAGATCGTCAGGTACGCCCTGTTCAGCGGTTTTCGGGTTGAAGGTGAGCCACTGTTTGCCATTGTATATTTGCAGATAGGGCATCAGCTGTTGCCGCCGGCGCGCGTCCTCTAGCCTGAGGCCGTCGGCTATCCTGGCAGCGATACCGCTATGGTTGAGCATATCGACCAGAAGGTCCAGGTAGTTCTCTTCCGAGACCAGCAGAGTGGTGTTCTGGGTGCGGGTGTCTGGCTGCATCAGCCGGATAAGCTCTCGGGTCATGCTTTCTGGAGTACTTGAACGGGTCCTGGCCTGGTCCAGTATTTCCTGGACGGCAGTGGCTTCGGGTTCTTCCCAAAAGGTCCTCGGTGTTTTCGGTTCCCGCGCGGGAATTTCCGGTTGGGCATTAGCGTCCGGAATAAACTGGGCTTTGAAATACAGTGTCTGCGGTCCGGAGACTTCCCGCTTGCTCCATTCCGCCCGGCGGCTTCCCGAGCTGTCGATAATAGAGAAGCCGTAGCCAGGTGATGCAGCCTGCTCGGTAAGGATACGGAATCCCGGGGGTTGCTCGGGTATGTTGAGGCTGGCAAGCACTGATCCGTCGCCGGCGTCAAAATCGATTCGGGCCTCGACCATCCAGACAGGACGCTGCTCGCCTGTCAGCCAGGGGATGCCAAGCTCAATGTGTCTCCAGACAGCAAGCGAAATGCCCGCTGCGATGAGGAGAAAAACGGCAATATAAAACGGCAGGCGCGAGCGGGTGGTCACGATTCGTTCCCGTTGCTTTTGCGGATGGATTCAGGCAATTCGGTGGCGTACTCTTTGCCGACATCGACCAGCATTACGTCACGCAGAATATTGCGGCCGATCAGAACTTCGTAGGTCAGGTTTGTTCTGTCGGCAAGTGTGAACTCGGCTACCTGCCGATGGTCGCCAATAAAGAACTGGAGTTCGACAACAACACGGCGCTCAGCTTCGTCCGCGCTGGCCTGGATAACCCGGACACGACGGGAGATTTCTTTCTCAAGGGTCACGAATTTGTCGGCGCCGGGAACGGGTACATCAAAACGCACCCAGTTGCTGCCATCCCGTTCAAACCGGGTGATGTTGCGTGCGTCGATGGAGGAAGTTTCGGCGCCGCTGTCGATTCGAGCTTTGTAGATCAAGCCGGGGCCCGCGAGGTAGAAATTCTCTACCTCGCCGACAATGACTTTCCCCTTGAGGCGATCAGCGCGGCCTTTTGAGTTGTCTGTTGCGGGGCACTGCTTCTGGACCTGAACGGGCGGACATTCGGGCTTTTCTACCTGGGTGGCGATCGCGTCCAGTATGGTTTGAGTCGATGAGCGGGTCTGGGCAACGGCTTGCTCGTGTCGAGTCGCTGCATTCTCTTCCATGGTAACGAGAGTCGCACGCTGGCTCTTGACGGATCCCTGAAGCTCATTGAGGTCTGTTTTGGGAACCATGAAATAACGGTCTGCCGAACATCCCGTCAGTGTGAGGATGCCCGCGAGTGCGATGAAGGAAGGTTTAGGCAGTCCAGCCCGAAAACATTTCAAACCCATGAATAACCCCTGAGCTGGCAGCCTGTCATACCCGAGTCGGAACGGTGATGACGGTCTGTGCATGTGAAACCGGATAAAAACGGAATGGAAGTATACAACATCCAACCTGTGTGGTTGATTTACAGATGGTTAAGGGGCAGTAGTGTTTACCGTGACAGGAAATGTCCTTCACCGAGTACGGTTTCAGCACGCAGGTATTCCTGAATTACGGGGGAGCAATTGAGGTAGAAAAGCAGCAGTTCGCGCTGCACATCCTGATCCTGAATTCGGGCGGCAAAACTGATCAGCTCCCGGATGATCTCGTCGCTTTCGGCACTGCTGGAAGGCATCCGGAAACTCTTTCCGTACCGGGTTTTAAGCAGGCTGGTGAGGCGCTCGAGGTGAAACTCGCCAGTGTGGGTAATGTGCGTCAGGATTCTGAATGCTTCCTTGTTGCCGGACGCGCCTGTACAGAACAATCCGGATTGGCTGTCCTGACTGGAGTCGTCATCGTGGAGAAATTCCGCCCCCAGCTTTCGCCACAATTCTTTCAGCATGATCTGTTATCCATTTCTGATCCCGTCCGTGCCCGTCATACGGTTACCAAAGGGTAATAACCACTTGGCGGGTGAACATTTTACCCTTTTAGACGATATTACGTTGGGCGTCCAGAGCTAGATGCCCGGGCTTCGAATTATTGCCAAACAGTCGTGGTCCTTGCCGGCAGCACCACTCAACTTGACGGTGCGCCGGGCAAAAGGTTCCCTGCGTGGGTTAGACTGTGTTCAAGCAGAATCGTACCGTTCATTCATCTGATAAGAGTTTTAACAGGAGTATTGCCAGGTGCCTGAAGCCATCATGGAACAGATGTTGTCCCGTCCTGATCTGATGGCGGCGCTGATGGTTGTTTTGATTCTTCTGGTCATTCTGAAAGGGCTTTGGGGCAAGAATGGTCGACTTGAGCAGGACGTCGAACATTGGAGGCAGCATGCCGCAGGCCTCGAGAACCGACTGGCCGGGCTTGAGTCGGAGCTGGAGAGCCGGAAAGAGCGCGTTGCGCAGGTGGAAAGCGAACGTCAGACCCTGAGGGCAAAGGCGGAAGAGCTGTCCGAAGCGCTGGGTGAGGCCCGCATGTCGCTCCGGGAGCAGGAAGTGACAATTGATAAGGAGCGCCGTTCAGCCAATGAGAAGCTTGAGCTGCTTGAGCGTAACCGTGACGCCCTGAAGCAGGAGTTTGAAAACCTTGCCAACAAGATTTTCGAACAGAAGAGTGAGCGTTTCAGCCAGCAGACAAGAACCAGCCTGGATACCCTGCTTAATCCGTTCAGGGATCAGCTGCAGGACTTTCGAAAGCGCGTCGAGGACGTGTACACCAATGAAACCCGGGACCGTCAGGCCCTGCGCAGTGAGATCAAATCACTACAGGACCTGAACCGACAGATCACCGAAGAAGCCGCCAACCTGACCAGGGCACTGAAGGGCGACAAGAAAATCCAGGGCAACTGGGGTGAGCTGATTCTCGAGCGTGTACTGGAAAAGTCCGGCCTCCGTAAGGGGGTTGAATACGACACCCAGGGCAGTTATCGGGACAGCGATAATCAGCTGTATCGGCCGGATGTCATCGTGCATCTGCCAGACAACCGTAACCTGATCATTGATTCCAAGGTGTCGTTGGTGGCTTACCAGCAGTGGGTCACGGAAGACGAGGATACCGTGGTCAGGGAAGAGGCTTTGAAACAGCATGTTGAGGCCGTTCGAAATCACATCCGTACGTTGAGTGAAAAGGACTACAGCCAACTGCATGGCCTTCATTCGCCGGATTTCGTGCTTTTGTTCATGCCAATCGAGCCTGCCTTTGTGGCGGCGTTTCAACAGGACGAGAACCTTTTCGCAGAAGCCTTTGAGCGAAAGATTATTGTGGTAACTCCAACAACCTTGTTGGCAACATTGAGAACAATCGAAAACATCTGGCGTTATGAGCGTCAGAGCCAGAATGCCCGACGAATCGCCGAGCGGGCAGGCGCGGTTTATGACAAACTCAGAGTGTTCGTGGAAGCGATGGAGCGCCTCGGCACCCAGTTGCATACCGCCCAGGGAACCTACGACTCGGCCATGAACACCCTGACCCGCGGGCGGGGTAACCTGATCTCGCAGGCCAATCGCTTTGTTGAGCTGGGTGTTCGGGTCAAGAAAGAATTGCCCAAGGGGATCATGGATCAGGCGGAAGTAGACGAATCCGACGAATTCCTTCATTCCGGGGACGACGACCGGCCTGATTCTGAGGAGCAGGCGATTGGTGCAGATAACGAGCAGGAGTAGATGCCATGGCAGTATTATTTGGAACAGGTCGCTGTTTTGTCCTGGGGGCCGCCCTGGCTTCCGTGCTCCTGGCGGGGCCGGCGTTGGCGCTGGCGCCCGAACATGAAACCCGCAGGCTGATGCTGGCTACGGAAGAGGCCGTTGTTGCAGAGAACTGGGGGGAGGCTGCGGAATACCTCAACCGGTTGCAGCAACTGGAGGGGGAAAAGCCGGAAGACTACTATTTTTATCGGGGCCGCGTGATGCTCCAGTCCTCCCATTTGAACGAGGCCCAGTCGGCCCTTGAGACCTATGTAAGCCGGGCGGGTGCGGAGGGTGCCCACTATCAGGAGTCCCTTCAGCTGATCACCTCTATCGAGAAGACCAGGCGGCAGAACGCCGTCGCACCACAGGCTGCTGGCGAAAGCGAACCGGTTGCGGTTATTGAACCAGCGGGTGAGGGCCGGGTTGAGTCACTGCGCAAGCTCTATCTGGCGGATTCAGACCGTGAAGCCTTGACCCTTCATATCAACAGCCTTCTTGAACTCGCAGGCTGGCGCCGTGATCAGGCAGTGGTGCGACTGGACCGGCCGGCAGATGTGGAATATCGCCTGGGAACCCAGGGAGACGAGATTCAGGTGCAGGAAATCAGGCGAGCCGAAGATGGCCGTATACTGAGGAGCACCGAGCCGATGTCGGTGTTTGGCATTAACCCCCAGGTTGAGTGGCGGTGTGAAGCCGCTGTTTCGACCTGCTGGGTTTACGATCCGAGGGATGGCTCCCGCCTGCTTCAACTGGCCACGAACCGTGAGCGGGTTCAGGAGATTGCTGAGACGCTGGGGCAGTTGATCCGGACACTTCAGTTACCGTCCGGATCCTGATTCATTTAGGGAGGTTGCCGCGTTCGCCCTCCCGGTATGCGCCGGGCGTTACCCCTGTCCACTTCTTGAATGCCCTGTGGAAGGTTGAGGGCTCGGTGAAGCCAACCTTGGCCGCGATGTCGTTGATGGGCAGGTCCTGCCGGCTCAAGTAGTAAATCGCCATATCCCGCCGTAGCAGGTCCTTGATTTCCTGAAACGAGGTATTTTCCTGCTTCAGCCGGCGCCGCAGCGTTTGCGGGCTGGTATGTAGCTCTGCGGCAATCCATTCGAAATCCGGTAACGGCTTTGAGAAATCTCGCCCGATCAGCGCACGAATCCGCCCCGTAAAGGTGTTGCTCTCGTCAGGCCGGGACAGCAGGTCTGCGGGCGACGTCTTCAGGAATTGCCGCATCTCCGGCTTGTCGCGGATAACTGGCGCAGACAGGAAGCGTTTGTCGAAGGTGAGGGCAATCCTGTCGGATTCGAACGCCAGGGGGCAGTGGAAAATGTGCCGGTATTCGTCGCCGTGGGGCGGCCGGGGGTAATCGAACTCTGCCTTTTCCAGTTCTATGGGTTGCCCGATGAGCCAGCTGCCCAAACGATGCCAGATTACGAGGATGCTCTCCCTCAAGAAGAAACTGGGATCGTTAATTTCGCCTTCCATCCGGGCCACCAGTCGGGCTTTGTCCTCGCCAATTTCGAGCTCCATCGACACCATGGGTTCGAAGAGCCGGGAAAACTGGAAGGCTTGGCGATACACCGATTCCAGGTTGGGGCAGTCAATCACCAGCGCACACATGGTGGCGAAGGTGCCTGTCCGGGCCCGCCTGGGCCCAAGCCCCATAAACTCGTCCCCCATCCGGTTCCAGAGCACCTGCATAAGATGGCTGAACTGGTCGCTGCTGACCCGGGCCATCTCGATACGCAGGAGATCGGGCGAGATTCCTGCCTCCCGGAGCATTTCCCGGGTATCAAAACCAAGTCTTTCAGCACCCCCCAGGGCAGCCTGAACAAAGTGCTTCGAAACCGTCAGATCGGACATCACGCTCGCCATTCCATAAAAACGAAACCCATCATAAAACCCCGGCAGAACAATGCAACCGAAGCCGTCCGGAGAGGCTGGTAGAAACGGCCAATCGGAATGACGGAACCGGCAGTTGGCCCCGTTGGCAAAACCGGGCAGCATGAAGGAAACGAATGCTATTCGGATCATTCTGACAATAAAAAGGAGATCATCATGGCGGGTCCTCTGACTTCGCTGAAAGTTCTGGATTTCAGTACCTTGTTGCCCGGCCCATACGCCACCATGCTGCTGGCGGACATGGGAGCAGATGTATTGCGTGTGGAGGCACCGGACAGAGTGGATCTGACCCGGGTAATGCCGCCCCACGATGCAGGGGTGAGCACGGCCCACGGTTTTCTGAACCGTGGCAAGAAGTCGCTCGGCCTTAACCTCAAAGAAGAGGGCAGCCGGGAGAAAGTTCTGGAACTGGTCAAAGACTACGACGTTGTCGTCGAGCAATTCCGCCCGGGTGTGATGGACCGGCTTGGTATCGGCTATGAAGCCCTCAAGTCGGTAAACCCTCGCCTGATCTACTGCTCCATCACCGGCTATGGCCAGACCGGCCCTCACAAGGATCGCGCAGGCCACGACATCAATTATCTCTCCCTGGCGGGCGTTAGCAGCCACTGCGGCCGTGCAGACAGTGGGCCGCCACCGATGGGTATCCAGATAGCGGATGTGGCGGGAGGTTCGCATCATGCCGTTATGGGCATCCTGGCTGCCGTGATCCACCGACAGCAGACCGGGGAAGGGCAGTTTGTTGATATCAGCATGACTGATGCGGCCTTTGCGCTGAACGCCATGGCCGGGGCAGCCTGCCTGGCGGGTGGCCAGGAACAGAAGCCGGAACGCGCGTTGCTGAACGGTGGCTCCTTTTACGACTACTACCAGACGCGCGACGGTCGCTGGCTTTCAGTTGGCAGTCTCGAGCCCCAGTTCGCTTCCCGCTTGTTCCACACCCTGGGGATCTCTGAGGTAACCAGCCTCGCCATGAGCCAGAATCCTGAGCATCAGCAACACCTGAAAGGGGTTCTGAAAGAAAAGATTGCAGAGAAACCCCTGGCGGAGTGGCAGGAGATTTTTGCCGACGAGGATGCCTGCGTGGAACCGGTTCTGACCATTTCCGAGGCCGCTGAGCATCCACAGCTAAAGGCCAGGGGCATGGTGATTGGTGTTGATAGGGGGGACGGCACTCAACAACCTCAGATCGGGTTCCCGATCAAGTTTGAGAAAACGCCCTCGGAAACGTCCCGGATCGGGAAAATGCTCGGAGCTGATAACGATCAGTTTCTTTAGAAGAAAATAACGTGAATAAGTGTTCAGTTTTGTCTGGCTGAAAAGGAGGGCTCTGCTAGTTTTATAAATGTCACCGGAAACGGTGGAACCGTAGTGAACAAATACAAGGAATACACTATGAAGCTCAGGAAAACCCCGAGTGGCAGACATGCCCTCAGTCTCACTGTCGCTCTGCTTGGCAGTTCGTTGCTGGTGGGGTGTTTTGATGGCAGCAGCTCGCCTGGATCATCCCAAGCCGGAATAGACCCTAATCTTTTTCCGGCGGATGGCAATTTTGAAGCGGAAATTCGCAGAACGACGAATGGAATTCCGCACATTAAGGCGGACAACCTTGCATCTGCTGCCTTCGGCCACGGGTATGTTCAGGCTCAGGATAACGTGTGCGTGCTGGCAGAGTCTTTTATTAAAGCCAGAAGTGAGCGCGCCAAGTACTTTGGTCCCGGCGAAGACAATATTAATATAATTAACGATTTCAGCTTTAAGGCTCAAGAAATACTCAGCGGTGCCAAGGCCGAGTTTCCGAAACTGAGCGCTGAAAGCCGCGCCTTAGTTGAAGGGTTTACCGCAGGGTACAACAAGTACGTCAGTGAGACAGATCCAGGAACATTGCCTGCAGAATGTCGTGATCAGCCATGGGTTATGGAGATTGAGCCCACAGACTTGTTGGCGCATTATCGAATCGTTGGCCAGTTTGCCAGCGGTGCGCGATTTGCTACTGGTTTGGTGTTTGCGGCAGTTCCTCCAGGAGAATCTGCTGAGCCAGTTTCGGCTCAGCCGCTGGCAGGCAGTTCCGAAACCTCGGAGTATGAGTTCAAAGTCGCTGATGCGGCACGCCGGAATGCTCGTGAGATCAAGAGCTTTTCGAATATGGGACTGGCCAGTAACGCCTGGGGTATAGGTGCCGAGCTCACAGAGAGCGGGAAGGGGGCGCTTCTGGCGAATCCCCATTTTCCCTATACTGGACAACTTCGCCTATATCAGACCCAACTGACTGTTCCGGGTTATTTGAACGTTAACGGTGCCGGCCTTCTTGGCACGGCCATTCCTCTGATCAACTTCAACGAGAATCTGGCCTGGTCCCACACTGTAACGACAAGTCGTCGCTTTACCTGGTACGAGCTGGAACTGAAGCCTGGCGACCCGCTCACCTACATCAAGGATGGTGTGGAAAAACCAATTACCTCTAAAACACTGCAGATAGAGGTTAACGTTGGTGCGCCGGAGCCTGTGATCTTTGAAAGAACCTTCTGGTTCTCGGAATATGGCCCGATGCTGGCGCCCAATGAGGCGAACGACTCTTTTCCGGAGTGGGGCGGTACGGGACTGGTTAACGGGAAATCCGCCGCTTACACCTATCGCGATGCCAATGCCAATACTTCAGGATTGCTGGATACTTGGCTCGGCATGAGTCGGGCGACTAATCTCGATGAATTTAAGAGTGTATTTCGTGAGTGCGGCACAACTCTGTGGACGAATAGCACCTATGCCGATGACCAGGGTAACGCTTACTACATTGATAGTAGCTCTGTGCCCAACCTTTCCGAGGCTGCTCTTGCGGTCCTGGAGTTCAAACGCACTGCGAGTCCGGACTTCAATGAGTTGTTTGAAAGTGACATTACACTGCTTGATGGCTCGAAGTCACGGGATGACTGGGTTGAGGGCGATTGCGCGGGTCTCGTACCTTTTGAGGATAAACCGCAGTTGCAGAGAACTGATTGGGTTCAGAACTCCAACAGCAGCTATTGGTCCACAAACCCGGACCAGTTTCTCACTGGCTTTTCACCATTGTTTGGTGCGGAGAACGCGCCCATTAACATGCGCACGAGACTGGGCATCAAGATGCTTCAGAACCCAACTGACCCAGGACTAGATCCGAACACGATACCACCAGCAGGTCAGGACGGGAAATTCAGTGCGCAGGATCTGATCAATACAATCTGGAATAACCGAGCCTGGTATGCCGAGCAGTTCCTGCCGGAATTGCTGGAACGCTGCGACGTCGTAGCCAGCCCTGTCAACGTGCCTCAGGGTCTGCTCCCCTCCGATCCCGAGGTAACGTCGCCCGGTACACAGGATGTGACTGCAGGCTGTAATGCATTGAATGGCTGGAACGGAACATTTGACTTGACCAGCAAAGGTGCCCACCTGTTCAGGGCCTTTATCGATATCTATAACCGAAGTTTCCCGGATGACCTGCAAACGGAGTTCGATCCCACTGATCCGGTTAATACCCCTGCGGATCCTTCAACAGACAATAGAGGCAGCGCAGATGATCCCATGTTGCAATCTCTGGCTGCGGCCATGGTGTTGCTGCAGGACGCCAATATTGCAATCGATAGTGCGCTGGGCGATGTGCAATATTACCAGCCAACCGGAGGCGTGCCGCCGGGCGTTGATCCGGTGAACGCGCAGGCTCTGTCTGCCAGAATTCCATGGCATGGTGGCGACGGAAATGTCGAAGGTGCGTTTAACGCGATTGGCGTTGTTGATAGCGATTTTGCAGAGGGCACCCGGATACCTCGTGTAAACACCCCAGAATACACAGGTATGACCGAATCTGAGGAAGAATTCCGGTTTGCCGGTGGATTATCCGCCAATTCCAGTGAAGGCTGGGCGATTGCCCGTGGTGCAAGCTGGCATTTCGGCCTGGAGTTTACCGATGAAGGCCCGCAAGCATACGGTCTCCTTAGTTATTCACAATCTACGGATGCAGAATCTGATTTCTTTGTTGATCAGAGCCTTCGTTACTCCCAGAAGGATGCAAGAAAGCTTTTCTTCACTGAGGAAGAGATTGAGCAGAACCTGATCACTGGTGGAAAATTTACCATCAGTAACTGATCGCAAACCAAGAGCAGCGGTCTGTGCCCGTTCACGAAGGCTCCGGTGGCAGGAAATCGGAGCCTTTTTTTATGCCGGTGACCCGGCCTGAATAAGGTTTACACCTTTACACTTGAAACACTGGGAGGACTTAACTGCGTTTAGGACTAGACGCGGTTATACAGAGAGCCATTGTCAAATCTGGTGTATGACCTTCAGGTAGCGCTCCTGTCAGATTGGCCATCCACTCGTTCTCCATCCCGAAACTGAACGTTATTCACGACCAGTCTCAGTTGGTCAAACCCCTTAATCCGCCTCCAGCGTTTCTGGACGGACTGGAGCAGTTTGAACTCCATCGATTACGTGGTGTCCCTGGAGCCGCAAGATCGGTTCCGTTTGGTCCTCAGTCGCACTGTGTCAAAGGTGGATTCAATGGGGTTGGTCTTCCTCAAATGAAGCCAGTGAATCGCCTCAGGGTGTTTTCGAACGCCTTGTGGGTGCTGTCACGGGTCTGCGCCAGATAAATCTCGTGCAAGGCTGACTTAACCTTCGGTTGTACCGACTTGGGCAGTTTGTACAGTACGTTGGCGGTTTTGTGAACCCAGCATCCCTGGTGCCGGGTATCCGGAAACACCTTGCTCAGAGCTTTCCAGAAGCCCAATGCGCCGTCACCAACATCCAGCTTGTGATATGGCTCCAGGCCTCTTTCCCGCAAGTCCATGAGCAGCTATCGCCAACTGGCTTCAGACTTACGGGGCCGTCCTCGACGGCGCCCAGTTCCTTGTGACCATATTCAGTAACACCGATGATCACCAGTAGACAGAGCCGGTCATCCAGGCGGACGTTGCTATATACGCCGTCTGCCCGCCAGTAGACGTAACGCTTCTTGCGCAGGTAGAGCCAGGGGATAAGTTCCCCCAAACTACTGGTCCGCTTCAGATACGGCGGCAGCAGCTGACTGTTGAAACGGACACCGGAACCGCTGAGATCCCGGACCTTGGGCACCCGGACTTCAACGTCGCCAACGCCAGTCTGAACGGTGCGCCTGGGTTAGTACCCGTTGTGTACCAATGCCTTGCGACCATTAGCTGCTTTGAGGTCTTCATACTGCTTCAACAGGCTGTCCAGCTCAGTCTCGACGGCCTGTGCGATTAGGTCACGCGCACCCTGCTGGATCAGTTCGTGCAGGTTAGACTTGTGCATGGCGTATCATTCCTCTGTTGGTTGTGATCTTGGCGTAGATCAACCAACAGGATACGCCACCCCTTCAACCTGCTTCCATACACCAAAAATCACCATAACTCGACTATGGAGGGATGATGTGCCGGCGTTTCGGATAGATCATTAACTGATGGCGGAAGTGGGTGTTGTCCGGGGCCAGAAGCAAATCCGGACTGATGACAATTTTCCTGCAGCCTTCTCACTTAGCATTTTTGCGCGCTCATAAAAAACCCCCGCAAAAGCGGGGGTCGATTTGAGCTGACTCTAGTGTTTATTGCTGCTCATCTCCTCTAGAAGCCCGGGTCACTTTAAATCGGATTGCATGAACCGGTGCCGAAGAGAGTCAGCGTGCCAGTGACCATCTGGCCGAATACTGCGGCTGGGTCGGCCGAAGTCGGCGTGCTGTGAGTTGTGCCCTCAGCGTCATACTCGACGAAGCAACTAGCATCGAACGGAGCTGACAACGGGAAACCTCCCGCGAGCGGGGCGTTGAAGCTGTCAATAGGCACGGTGATAGTCTGAGTGGGGGAAACCTGGAAAGGTAGGTTACCCTCGAGTGGCGGAACACCCCACAACATTTCGTCTGCGCCGTTCGGGATTACCAGGTCACCAACCACCTGAGAGAGGAGTACAGGTGTACCCTGATCAGCAAGGTTATCAACGAAGTTGACGGGATCCGCTGAATCGAAAGCCGCCTGAAATACGTTCAGGTAGGATTCCAATGCAGAATCGCCTTGTTCCAGTCCAGCAGCCTGTTGCAGACCTACCAGAATTCGCGGCGCAAATGCCGGAGAATTCTCAAGGAGCCGGACAACGCCACCGCCCGGTGTCAGGAGGCTCGCTGATTGGATGTCATTGAGACTGGAAGAGATGGAGCTACTCCCGTTCGGTGCAGTGAAAATAATCTCATCAACCTGATTTTCATTGACACTTGCGACGAAGGGTGCGCCGGTAATGGTGCCGAGGGAATGCCCTGAGAAGAATACCGGTGTTGCAGCCGATATAACTATGTCACCACTACCGCCGGTCAGCGTAAGTGCTGTCCCAGTGTTCGGGTCAGCAAGGCTTGCCCGAAGATTCATTTGATCAAGAACGCTCTGGCGGTTGTTGTCTCGACTGGTGAGGAAGCTTGTCAGATTGATAAAAAGACTGCCTGAATCACCTGTTCCAGCTTCATAGTCGATAGCGGCCGGTACACCCGGTTGCGCTGCGTAGAGGCCGAAGTGCCGCTCGTTGCCTATTTGAGGTGCAAGGCCGGGAATCGTGCTGCCTGCGTTCTCAACAGTGTTTACCAGAGACTGGGCTGTTGCTGTTGACTCCGGTGTCGCATTTCCATCTCCCGGGGTGCCGCCCGCTAGCGCGTCTGCCAGTAGAGAGACACTTCCGGCGATAACTAGCGGTGCCAAGGCTTCCGCCTGCGCTTCAGTTGAGCCTCCTGCAGTGAGCAGTGCAACCGCCAGATCCGTCTGCTCCTCTTCAGTAAACGCAGCGATACCGTGCAATGGTTGATCAATAGCGATCACAGCGTAACCATTGGCAGCCAGTGCTGTACCGAATGTCAATGCCGAGCTGCGATCAGTCGTAATACCGTGTTGGTATAGAACGACTCCGTTAATCGTTCCGTCGTCTGGATACAAAGCTAAAACCGGAACATCAACGCCACCGTCGACGGTTCTTTCCGGGAATGGGAAGATATAGTTCACTGCAGTGGAAACGCTCGAGTCGCCTTGAGCGAAGAGAGGGTCCGGACTGACTTCGGAAAACAGATCATTTATTCCTCCTGCCAGAACAGGATCCGCCTTCCATGAGTCCGTCACTACACCCGGCGCAGAATCGGAAAGGAAATACGGGAGGTTAACCGTTCCCTGGGCTGCCAGCACATTGGAAGAGCCCGTGATAGATCCCGCCACCGCCGATATCGCACCTACTGGTACGCCTGCACCTATTGAAAAATCTCCACCATCGCGGTTGACGCCGGGAATCGGCGTAGGCAGTAGATTCGGATTTTGGCTGACAAGCTGTGACGAAATCGCGACGCCTGTACAGTCAAATGCGTCTTGGCCACTATCAGCACTCTCGCAAGGAGCTCCACCGCCGAATACTGTCGGGAGAACATCTCGAAAGGTCTGCGTTTCGTTTACTGGGACGTCCGGGAAAACAGCTACTGCTCCCTGAACAATTGGAGCCAAATCAGCATAACTCGTTGCTGGTGATTCCTCATTCGCCAGAGCGCTTTTTGCAGCTGCTACTTTAACGAAAGTCTGAATTTGATCACTGAACCATGCTCCGGGTTCGGCGATATACTGCAGAACTTTTTCATCGTTGGAAGTGGTGAAGCTGTAGCTAAGTGCAATATTCTCTGCGGGAATGCCAGCAGCCTGTGCAATTGGCTCCCACAGACTGTTGATAAGGGCTCTGACCGGGGCAAGGGCGCTGTTACCCAGTGGTTGTTCGGCATCGGTCAGGCTCTGATATGAAGGGGACGCGACTATTGCATCGCCATTGATATCCTGAATGCCAGTTGTTACAACCGCCACATACCGCTTTCTCGGATTAAGAGGCTCGAGCGGTAGAATTCTGATTGCAGAGTTTCCGTCAAGTGTCACAACGTCAGCTCGGTATTGTGGGGTGGTAGCACCGAGTGCTGCGCTTGGCGCCGGTGGTTCCTGGTTGCTCAAGCCTTGAACTGGGTCGCCACTCGCGTAGGTAAGCTCGATTAGGAAAACGGTCTCCCCTGTTACCACCGTGTCTGGGTCGATTTGACCATTAAGCTGAATAACTGCAGGGGCGACTGTAGATGCACCGCTCAGTTCATTCAGTGCTGTGGTCACGGGCGGAGAGGTGTCGCCAACGCCAAAGGTTCCATCACCCTGCTCGGAGTCGAAAATCAGGTCATTTGGAATCGGCAGCTCACTGGTGAGCGGATTGAAAATCGGCCAGGTTTTCCCGGTGAAATCAGGGTTGTTGATCTGATAATCCGGATTGGCATTCGCCCCCGTCTCGCCGCTATCAAAGCAGCCTGTAAGTCCAACGGAAGACGCCACGGCAAGACTTATTAGAGTTTTCTTGAACATGGGTGGAACCTTTTCCTGTTGTTGTGTCGTTATGTTCGGCAGCTGACGGGGCCGGTCTGATCCGGTAAGCCCGTTGTCAGTGGCCTGTTCTGCTTAAACTGTTGTCTGAAATTGTAGCCAGCGCTGTAAGCCAATTTCTGTATCTCTGACTATAGCGACAGTATGGCAAGTGTTGATCAGCCAAAAGTGTGATTCTTCTGGATTGAATCCTCCCCGCACAGTTGGAGTTCGGCCTTTGAGAAAAATAGTTGCCGGATAACGGTTTGTCGAGGTCCGGCAACCGGAAAATTGAGGCGCAGTCGAGGTTTACTCGAAGCGCGAGAAATCCGGTGCGCGTTTTTCCATAAAGGCCCGGAAGGCTTCGGCGGCTTCGGGGGATTTCAGGCGCTCGGCAAACAGCTGTCCCTCCTCGAGCATGGTTTCCCTGAGTGATTCCATAGTTGGCCTGTTAAGAAGCGCTTTGGTGGCCCGAATGGCTGCTGGTGCTTTTTCAGCCAGCCGCTGGCAGGCCTCGAAGGCATTGGCTTCGGTCTGCTCGGGCTCGCAAACCCGGTTGATCAGGCCAAGCCGAAGAGCTTCCTCCCCGGAGAAGGCACCGCCAAGCATCAGTAGCTCTGCGCTGCGCACCCGGCCAATCCAGGTGGGAAGTAGCAGGCTGGAGCCACCTTCGGGGCACAGGCCGAGGCTGGCAAACGGCATCTGGAATGCCGTGTTGTTGCCGGCGAATACCAGATCGCAGTGCAGCAACATGGTGGTTCCAATGCCGACTGCCGCGCCATTGACCGACGCCACCACGGGTTTGGTTGCGCTGGCCAGTAACAAAAGAAAGCGGCCTACGGGAGTTTGTTCGAAATCACCGGGCAAGCCGGCGGCAAATTCGCCCAGGTCGTTGCCGGCGGTGAAACACTCGCTGCTGCCGGTAAAGAGTACGCACCGGATGTTGGCATCATCCCTGGCTTGTTCCAGAGCATCGCCCATGGCGGTGTACATGGCGTGGGTGAGGGCGTTCTTGCGCTCTGGCCGGTTCAGTCGAACGATGAGAATCCGGGCTTTGATTTCGGTAAGGACGAGGTCAGTCACGTTGGCTCCTGCAGTGTTATTGTAGTTTGGTTAGGATGGTACCTTTTTCCTGTACCGTTTTTCACGGCTTTTTATGACTGCTTCGCCATCTGTCGAATCACTCGCCAAAGCGATTTTCTGGTAAACTTTCGCATCCCGATTTTTGATGACACGACATAACGATATCAAGCTGATGAGGCGCCTATGACCACCGTAATCCGCCAGGACGATCTGATTGAAAGCGTAGCGGACGCGCTGCAGTTCATTTCCTACTACCATCCGAAAGATTTCATTGATGGTGTGTATGAGGCTTACCAAAAGGAAGAGTCCCAGGCGGCGAAGGACGCCATGGCCCAGATCCTGATCAACTCGCGCATGTGTGCGGAAGGGCATCGGCCCCTGTGTCAGGACACTGGTATTGTGACGGTATTCGTCAACATTGGTATGAGCGTTCAGTGGGACTGCGAGCTACCCCTGGATGATGTGATCAACGAAGGGGTGCGTCGCGCCTACACCCATCCGGACAACGTGCTGCGCGCTTCTATTCTGGATGACCCGGACGGCAAGCGTAAGAATACCGGTGATAACACGCCGGCCATCATCCACTACAAGATGGTTCCGGGCGATACGGTTGAAGTGCACGTGGCTGCCAAAGGTGGTGGTTCAGAGGCCAAGTCCAAGTTCGCCATGCTGAACCCGTCCGATTCGGTTGTCGATTGGGTTCTTAAAATGGTCCCGCAGATGGGGGCTGGCTGGTGCCCGCCTGGTATGCTGGGCATTGGTATTGGCGGTACCGCCGAAAAGGCGATGGAAATGGCCAAGGAATCCCTGCTGGACCCGATCGATATCCACGACCTGAAAGCGCGCGGTGCCTCGAACAGAGCCGAGGAACTGCGTCTTGAGCTGTTCGACAAGGTGAATGATCTCGGTATTGGTGCCCAGGGGCTGGGTGGCCTGACCACCGTTCTGGACGTCAAGGTCAAGGATTACCCGACGCACGCTGCCAATAAGCCGGTGGCCATCATCCCGAACTGTGCTGCGACTCGCCACGCGCATTTCACTCTGGATGGCACCGGACCTTCCTTGCAGACGCCGCCGCGCCTGGAAGACTGGCCGGAAATCACCTGGGAAGTGGGCGACAACGTTCGTCGCGTGAACCTCGATACGGTGACCCCGGAAGACGTAAAGGACTGGCAGCCGGGCGAAACCGTCCTGCTATCCGGCAAGATGCTGACTGGCCGGGATGCTGCCCACAAGAAGATGGTCGACATGATCGAGAAAGGCGAGGAACTGCCAGTCGATCTGAAGGGTCGGTTCATTTATTACGTTGGCCCGGTTGATCCGGTGCGCGAAGAGGTCGTTGGTCCTGCAGGCCCGACAACTGCGACTCGAATGGACAAGTTTACCCACACCATGCTCGAAAAGACTGGCCTTACCGGAATGATCGGTAAAGCAGAGCGCGGTCAGGTGGCCATCGACGCCATCAAGGAATTCGGTGCGGTCTACCTGATGGCCGTGGGCGGTTCTGCTTACCTGGTCTCCAAGGCCATCAAGAATGCGGAAGTGGTTGCCTTCCCGGAACTGGGTATGGAAGCCATATACGAGTTCGAGGTCGAGGACATGCCGGTCACAGTCGCCGTTGATTCACGCGGCTCGTCTGTGCACCAGACAGGTCCTGCGGAGTGGCACGAAAAGATCATTGCTGCCAAGGCGGTCTGAAAAGCTGAAATCGGGGTCAGATGAAAAAAGGGTCAGATGAAAATTTCATCTGACCCTTTTTTCATCTGACCCCAAGTTAAATCCGTCAGCTTGAACAGCTGATATTCAGGTGCTTGCCCCAATCCGGCGGCAATGCAGCATAAGGCTCACTCTCCGGTTGCTCGTCATAGGGGCGCTCAAGAACCTTCAATAGTGCTTTCATCGGTTCGTAATCCCCGTTTTGCGCCTCCTGGATGACCTGCTGGGCCAGATAGTTTCTCAGCACATACTTCGGATTCACGCGACGCATGGCGTACTCCCGCTCATCATGAGCTCGCGTCTCGTTCAGGAGTCTTTCCTCATAGCGCTCCAGCCACTGGTCCGCCACGCTGCGATCTACAAACAGATCCCGCACCGGCCCATGGCCATGGCTGTGCAGATTCGAGAGCGCCCGGAAGAAGGCCGTGTAGTCGACATGGTGCTCGTGCATCATGCTGAAGGTATCCATGATCAGGCTCAGGTCTGCTTCATCCTCGATGATCAGGCCAAGCTTGTCTCGCATGTTCTGGAGGAAGCGCTCGTTGTAGGCCACTTCATAGCGGCGAAGCCCCCGGCGCACGTCGTCCTCCTCCATTACCGGGAGCAGGGCTGTGGCCAGGTAGCGGCAATTCTCGAACCCGACTTGTGGTTGACGGTTGTAGGCGTAGCGCCCGCCCTGGTCGGTATGGTTGCTTATATAGCCGGCATCGAAATCATCAAGGAATGCGAAAGGGCCATAATCAAAGGTGTCGCCGATGATGGACATGTTGTCGCTGTTCATCACGCCATGGCAGAAGCCGACTGCCTGCCAGTCCGCAATCGTTCTTGCGGTGCGTTCCACCACTTCCTCGAACCAGCGGGCGTATCGATCGTCATTTGGCAGGTTGATCAGATGAGGGAAGTGCAGCGAGATCACATGCTCAAGCAGAGTCTTTACGCTTTCAGGCCCTTCGTGGTGCGCGGCGAACTCGAAGTGTCCGAAGCGAATATGGCTTTGAGCCACGCGCACCAGTGCAGCCGCCGTCTCGATGGATTCCCTGCGCACCGGGTCTTTGGCGCTCACCATGAACAGTGCCCGGGTGGTAGGGATACCCAGTCCGTGCATGGCTTCACTGCACAGGTATTCGCGAATGGTGGAGCGAAGCACGGCGCGGCCATCCCCGAAGCGGGAGTAGGGAGTCATACCGGCGCCTTTGAGGTGCCAGTCCCAGCGTCGTCCATCGGGGCCAACGGTTTCCCACAGTAGCAGTCCACGGCCGTCGCCCAGGTCGGGATTGTAGGCGCCGAACTGGTGGCCCGTGTATTTCATGGCCACAGGCTCCATGCCCTCGAGTAACTCCGATCCCGCACCCACGCCGGTCCAGTCGGATTCGGAATCGGCGCGAAAGCCCATCTGCCCCGCGAGCTTGTGGTTGAAGCACACCATCTTTGCGTCTTTCAGAGGGGAGGGCTGAACCCGGGTATAAAAACTGTCCGGGAGCTCCAGGTAGCGATGCTCTATTCGAAAATCGTTGCCACTCATAAAACGCCTATACTCCCATTGGTATGAATTCTGCTGCCGTCTCTCTTAAGTCATCCATTGAACTGGAAACCCAACGTGTCTGATCGCTCGCTAGAACAAACCATCAGTGCCCTGATTCAGCAGGAAGGCCTGCCCGAGGCCTACGCCGAAACGGTAGAAAAGACCATTCTGCCGCTAGCAGACCGAATCCGTGCGCTCCATGATACGGAAAAGCAACCCATTGTGGTTGGTATTCACGGAGCCCAGGGTACGGGCAAGTCCACGTTGACGCTCTTTTTACGGGAAATCCTGCTCCGCCACTGCAACCGTTCCACTGCCAATTTCTCCCTCGATGACATTTACCTTACCAGAGCCGAGCGTGAGGACCTCGCCGAACGGGTACACCCGTTGTTTAAAACCCGGGGTGTGCCCGGAACCCATGATGTGGCGCTGGGGCAGCAGGTTTTGCATCGTTTGCGCACGGCAGCGCCCGGAGACTCTACGCCCATCGCTGCCTTCGACAAATCCAGGGATGATCGGGTTCCCCGGGATCAGTGGCCTGTCTTCGGGGGAAGGGCGGAGATCATTCTTCTGGAGGGCTGGTGCCTGGATGCGCGACCGGAGCAAGACAGTGCGCTTGATGATCCGATAAATCGGCTGGAGGCGAACGAGGATCCTGACGGCCTCTGGCGCAGCTATGTTAACGATCAGTTGAAAGGAGAATACCGACAGTTTTTTGATCAAATCGATTATCTGGTCATGTTAAAGGCCCCCTCCATGGCGTGTGTTCTTGAGTGGCGTCGGCTTCAGGAGCAAAAGCTGGCAAATAAAATCCGTAATGCACCAAAAAGTGGCGGGCCCCATGATGGTGCACAGGAGTTGCGCATTATGACCGACGAAGAAGTCGGCCGCTTCGTGATGCACTATGAACGGGTTACCCGTGCCTGCCTCGCAGAAATGCCTGGGCGGGCTGATGTTCTGATCAACGTGGCCGAGGACCATTCCCTTGGCCTTCCGCAGTTTCGCGAGGCCTAACGGAGACCGGCCATGGCCAGACCCCATTTGATTCTCTTCTCGGATCTGGACGGCACCCTGCTGGACCACGACGACTACCGCTGGCACGCGGCGGGGCCCGCCCTGGAAAGGCTGAAGGCAGCCAATATTCCCCTGGTGCTTAACTCCAGCAAAACCATGCCGGAGATCCGGGTTTTGAGGGAAGAACTTGGAAATCAGGATCCGTTCATTGTCGAAAACGGTGCAGCCGTGGTTATTCCGCCCCACGCCCTGGGCAATGCAGAAGAAGAAGTGGTGAATTTTGGTGCAACCCGGGAACGCGTCCTTGAGGTGCTGGCCGCGCAACGGAAGAAGGGCGCGCGATTCAGGGGCTTTGCCGACATGTCTACCGATGAACTGGCAGCGCAGACCGGCCTGGGTCCGGCAGCGGCCGGGCGGGCCAAAGAACGGCTCGGAACTGAACCATTGATCTGGCAGGGCTCCGAGCAGGAACTGGCGGAGTTTGAAGCGGCTCTGAGTGCCGAGGATCTCCGCCTGGTAGCGGGCGGACGTTTCCTCCATGCCATGGGTATATTTGATAAAGCCGATGGGGCCCGGTTCTTGCTAAACAAATACAAAGAGCAATACCGGGAGCAGTATGGCGATGGGCAAGTGTTGGCCATTGCCCTGGGTGATAGCCCCAACGATCAGCAGATGCTGGAATCGGCGGATATACCGGTGGTGATCCGGGGCGTAAAAAGCGAAGAGGTTCAGTTGCCCTCGGCAAAACACGCCATTCGCTCCCTCAAGCCCGGCCCCGAGGGCTGGAATGAGTGCGTGCTCAATCTCCTGTTTGAGCACGGGTACTGACCCGTTCGAGTGTGGGTATAAAAAAGGAGAGCCGCCATGGGCGACTTTTACCAGAATGGCATTATCACAACCCTTCATAACCTGGTTCGGCGTCCGGTAGAGGAACTCGAAGCGGAGCTGATGAGTTTTCGCAAGACCCGGCCCATGTCCCTGGTGTTGCCCTCCCTGTACTCAGAGCTGGAAGGGCCGGCCCTGAAAAATATCGTGCATGAGCTGGGCAAGGTGCCTTATCTGGACCAGGTGGTCATTGGCCTGGACCGAGCCAACGAGGAACAATACCGCCACGCCCTGGAGTACTTCTCCGAACTGCCACAGAACTTCAAGGTGCTCTGGAACGACGGGCCTCGACTCAGGAACATTGACCTGAAGCTTCGGGAGCAGAACCTGGCACCGACGGAAATGGGTAAAGGACGAAACGTCTGGTATTGCTTTGGCTATGTGCTGGCCTCGGGTGTCAGCAAATCCGTTGCCTTGCACGACTGCGACATCCTTACGTATTCCCGGGATCTTGTGGCCCGCCTGATCTACCCTGTGGCTAACCCCGGCTTCAACTACATGTTCTGCAAAGGCTACTACGCCCGTGTAGCGGACGGAAAAATGAACGGAAGGGTCAGTCGCCTGTTGGTAACACCGTTGATCCGATCCCTGAAGAAGGTCTGCGGCCCCAACGATTTCCTGGATTACCTGGACAGTTACCGGTACCCACTGGCCGGGGAATTCTCGTTTCGCACGGATGTGATCAATGACCTGCGGATTCCCAGCGACTGGGGACTGGAGATCGGTGTGCTGTCGGAGATGAAGCGAAACTACGCCACCAACCGCCTGTGCCAGGTGGATATTGCCGATGTCTATGATCACAAGCATCAGGAGCTCTCACCGGAGGATGCCAGCAAGGGTCTGTCCAAAATGAGCATGGATATCGCCAAGGCTCTGTTCCGAAAGTTGGCGACCAACGGTGAGATTTTCTCCAATGAGAAATTCCGGACTATCAAGGCCACGTACTTCCGTATTGCACTGGATTTTGTGGAGACCTATCAGAACGACGCCATTATCAACGGCCTGACGTTTGATCGACACAAGGAAGAGAAGGCGGTGGAGCTGTTCGCCCAGAACGTGATGCGGGCGGGCGCCTATTTCCTCGATAACCCGATGGACACACCTTTTATTCCCAGCTGGAACCGGGTCACAAGCGCGATTCCCGACATCAAGGAGCAATTGCTGGAGGCCGTAGAGCTGGATAATGAGGAATTCCGGCCATGACCCAGGCTCTGAAAGCGAAGCTGGTTTCCATGCTGGATGTCGTCTATCCGGAGCTGGACTGTGACTTTCTGGCCGAGCAGTTGCTGACCACCATGGGACTGGAGCCCAACCAGGCCCCGCCGCCTGCGCATCAGAATAACTGGGACGAATCGGATGTGGTGCTGATTACCTATGCCGACACGGTTCAGCGGGCGGAAGAAAAACCACTGCAGACATTGCACCGGTTCCTCGCGGATTGCCTGTCAGATTCAATTTCGTCAGTGCACATTCTGCCGTTTTTCCCCTACAGCTCCGACGACGGTTTCTCGGTCATGGATTATCTGGCTGTCAACGAGTCCCACGGAAACTGGGAGGATATCGAAGGCATTGCCCGGGATTACAAGCTGATGGCGGACCTGGTGATCAACCATATGTCGGCCCGCAGCCGCTGGTTCGAGAATTTCCGCAAACGGGTAGACCCGGGCAAGGATTATTTCTTCGAGGGCAATCCGAGGGATGATCTGAGTGCCGTGGTGCGTCCCCGAACCTCGCCACTCTTGAACCCGGTTCAGACCGATGATGGCGAAAGGTATGTCTGGTGCACCTTCAGTGAGGACCAGGTTGATCTGAATTTTGCCAACCCCAAGGTACTCATCGAGTTTGTTTCCATCATCCGGCGCTACCTGGAGCGTGGCATTATCATTTTCCGGCTCGATGCTGTCGCCTTTCTCTGGAAAGAGCCGGGCACACCCTGCATCCATTTGCAGCAAACCCATGAGCTGATCAAAATCCTGCGCCTGTTGATCGAGCACCACAGCCCGGATGCGGTGGTGATTACCGAGACCAACGTACCCAACCGCGAAAATCTCACCTATTTCGGCAACGCCAACGAAGCCCATGTAATCTATAACTTTTCCCTGCCGCCCCTGCTGATCAATACCCTGGTTACCGGTGACTGCAAGCACCTGAAAACCTGGCTGATGAGCATGCCGCCCGCGCAGATGGGCACCACCTATCTGAATTTTATTGCGTCCCACGATGGTGTGGGCATGCGGCCAACGGATGGTCTGCTGACGGAGGAAGAGAAGCAGCGGCTGATCAACACCATGGACTCGTTCGGTGGCAAGGTCTCGTACCGGCGCACGCCGGATGGCCGCGACCAGCCCTACGAAATCAACATTGCCCTGTACGATGCGCTGCAGGGCACGGCGGAGTCGGGTCGCGATCACTGGCAATTGCAGCGCTTCGTCTGTGCCCACACCGTCATGCTGGCGCTGGAGGGGATTCCGGCCTTCTACATTCACAGTCTGCTGGCGACTGAGAACGATCTGGAGCGGGTGGAGCACACCGGGCGGCTTAGATCCATTAACCGCAGCCAGTGGCAACTAGATACTCTGGAGCAGAAGCTCGCAGATCCCCTGAGCCACCACAGCAAGGCGTTCGAGGAGCTGAAACGCCTGATCGCCATCCGGCGTAAACAGCCGGCGTTTCACCCGAACGCTACCCAGTTCACCCTGCATCTCGGCCTGCAGCTGTTTGGTTTCTGGCGCCAGAGTATGCGCAGGGATCAGTCCATCTTCTGCATTCACAACATCAGCAACGAAGTGCAGCAGGTAGCGCTGAGCGACATCAATCTGATTGGTACCGATCATTGGCAGGATCTGATTTCCGGAATGACCATTGATGATCTGTCCGGGTCGATTGCCCTGAAACCCTATCAGAGTGTGTGGCTATCGAATCTTGAAGTTACCGCCTGACAAACTGTAGACGTCATTTGTGCAATGCTCGAAAAACATAGGGTATCCTGTGCCCATATGAGCAAGGCCGAGATGTCATACATGATCAAAGCAATCAAGGTAACCGGGGGCAATCTAAGCTGGCAGCCCTGGGAAGGACCGGGTGAACCGCCCGCAGACCACGTCGAAATCGAGGTTGTCTGGACAGCCATCAATCGTGCGGATCTCATGCAGCGCGCTGGCGTCTATCCCCCGCCTCCGGGAGCAGCCGATATTCTCGGGCTGGAGGTCAGTGGTCGCATCGCTTCGGTCGGATCCGGTGTAACCCACCTCAAACCCGGTGATGAAGTCTGCGCCCTGCTCACTGGCGGCGGTTACGCGACTCGTGTGGTGGTACCCGCGGTGCAGGTTTTGCCCGTTCCCAAAGGGGTGTCGCTGGAGAAAGCTGCGTCTATTCCCGAGGTTTTTGCCACCGCCTGGTTGAATCTGTATCACGAAGCAGCCTTGAAACCGGGTGAGCGTGTGCTCCTGCATGCGGGTGCCAGCGGCCTTGGTACTGCGGTAATTCAGCTCGCAACGGCCTTTGGCAATCCGGTCTTTGCGACCGCCGGTGATAAGGCGAAACTGGAGGTTTGTCGCAATCTGGGAGCCAGTGGCGTCTGGAACCGGAACGAAGGCTCCTTCGTTGATGCTGTTACAGCGTGGGGTCGCGTGGATATGGTTCTGGATCCGGTCGGTGGCAATTATATTGCCGAAGATCAGCGGGTTCTGAATGTTGATGGGCGTATTGTGCTGATTGGGTTGATGGGTGGCCGTATGGCCGAAGTGGATCTGGGCCTGATGCTGGTTAAACGCCAGCGGCTGATAGGTTCCACTCTCCGTTCACGCACGGTCGAGGATAAGGGCGAGGTGATGCAGGCGCTCTACCGGCACGTCTGGCCACTGCTTGCAGCCGGCCAGATTGAACCTCTGATCGATAGCACCTGGCCGATAGAAGAGGTGGAAGATGCGATGGCCTATGTGGCCGAGAACAGGAACACCGGCAAGGTGCTCCTGAAAATCTCGGATTGATTTACACAGACCACACGCGTCTCAGGTATTGCAGTCAGTCTGCGATGTGAACCAGCTGTTTGCCGAAGTTCTGGCCTTTGAGCATGCCTTTAAAGGCATCAACGGCGTTGTCCAGCCCTTCGGCAACGGTTTCGCGGTATTTAAGTTCCCCGGAAGCAACCCGTGAGGCCAGGATGTCCGTGATTTCCTGATGCTGGTCCTGCCATTCGGTCACGAGGAAAAAACGATGCTCCGGCGCCGGATCAAGCGCCCCGAGCACGTGGAAGGGAGTTTCCACGCTGGCCATATCTTTTGCATTGTAGGCAGAGACAAAACCGCAGATGGGCACCCGGGCCCCCTCATTCAACAATGGGGCAACGGCGCGCGTAACGGCACCACCCACGTTTTCAAAGTAGATGTCGATGCCGTCGGGGCAGGCCGCTTTGAGATCCGCTTCCAGGTTGCCCGCCTTGTAGTCGACGCAGGCGTCGAAGCCCAGCTCATTGACCACGAAATCGCACTTCTCAGGCCCGCCGGCAACGCCAACCACCCGGCAACCCTCTGTTTTTGCGGTTTGGCCAACGACAGTGCCGACAGGGCCGGAGGCTGCCGAGACAACCACGGTTTCGCCGGCTTTCGGTTTGCCGACGTACATAAGTCCGCAATAACCGGTGCGCCCTGGCATGCCTGCAACGCCAAGGTAGGTTTGCAGGGGCACGTTGTCCCGTTGCTGAATTTTGTAGACCATCGGCGTGTCCGCCGGGAATGTGACGTATTCCTGCCAGCCGGAGTAGCAGGTAACCAGGTCGCCGACTTTCAGGTCGTCCGAGCGGGACTCAACAACACGTGCAACACTCTCGCCGACGATAGGCTCATCAATGCCAATGGGGTCCATGTAACCCTTGGCATCGTTCATGCGTGGACGCATGTAGGGGTCCAGTGAAAGCCAGAGCACTTGAGCAACAACTTCTCCCTCGTTAGGGGAACGGACAGGACGCTCTTCCAAAACGAGATCGCCTTGTTGGATTTCGCCCTGTGGGCGTTGTTTGAGCACGACGGCTCGGTTCTTGTATTCGCTCACTTGTTCTCTCCGGTTGCATAATGAAACCAGATTAGGGTGCAGCAGAATGATGGGCGGGTCAACTGTTTAGCTGGCGCCTGTTTGTTTGCAACGTTTTGATCCAGTTGTAGCGAAACGCAACAAGTGCCATAATTTTAAGTGTGAATAGATATCTTCCCTGGAGGTAACCATGACTACCGCCGTCCGTCTCGACGATTCACTCGTTCGTCACGCCGCCGCCGAGGGCGCGGTTAATCGGCGCTCGACACCCAAGCAGATTGAGTATTGGGCCGAAATCGGGCGTGCTGTTGCCGGCGATGTGAGTGCCGAAGATCTGATTGCCATTGTGCAGGGTATACGCCAGGTTCGGGTTGAGCCGGTGGTGGCTGACTCTGTGTCCAGCGATGAGCTCTGGGCCGAGGTGGACCAGTCCAGGGAAAGCGGTGACCTGGGCCGCTCTATCGGCCGGGGGCGAACGGTGTACCAGGCCTCTGGCGAGAAACCCGGCTACCTGGAGGCGATCTATCCGGACGGTAGTCGAGAAGTCGGCCAGTTTCGCAACGGGCGTTTCGAGGCACTGAGTGACCGTGACAACGCAGCCTGAGCTCTGGCTGTTAGTTGGCGGTAATGGTGCGGGGAAAACAACGTTCTATGAGCGGTTCCTGGCTCGTCGCAAAATCCCGCTGGTGAATGCCGATAACATCGCCAGAAGTGTCTGGCCGGATGCTCCTGAGAAGCACAGTTACGAAGCGGCGCTTGTTGCCGAAAGGGAGCGGTTCCGCCTGCTTGAGGAGCGTCAGACCTTCTGTTTTGAAACGGTTTTTTCCCATCCCTCCAAGGTGGATTTTGTCGGGGCTGCAAAGGCGGCAGGGTTCCGGATTCGGCTGTTCTATTTTCACCTGGAGTTTGCAGAACTCAACAAGGCGCGGGTTGCCTCGCGGGTCAAGTCCGGCGGCCATAGCGTCCCCGATGCCAAGATCCAGTCCCGGATTCCGCGAGCTCTTGAGAATCTCCGCCAGTGCGTTGGTCTTGTCGACGAATTGCATCTTGTGGATAACTCCAGCCTCGATCACCCCTATGTGCGTGTTGCGGTTTGGGAAGAGGGGCGTTGGCGTTCTTTACAGGAAAGACTGCCCGACTGGGCAACAGACTTGATCGATGCCTGATTGTTTATTACGGCCAGCTATCCGGCACAACAAACATCCGATCGGTCTCCTGCCATAGCCCGCTGCTGTCGTTTTGTTCGAGTTTAGCGAATAACAGGGGAATGTTGTGCCGCTTTATGGTGTTCAGTGCGGTCGCCACGGCATCCGCTGCGGGTGGCTCGCTCTGGCGCCACGGTCCAATCCAGTGGGGTTTGTTCAACACCACCCAGCCGTGGATGTCCGGCGCCCCGATTTGTGAGAGGCAGCACCAGTGTCCGCGAAGGTGATTGGCAGGCACTGACTCGGGCGCCAATACCGGCGCCTCTTCCGGGTAAAACAGATAGCCCGGCATGAAAATGCGGGGCGTCACGGGTTCGTTGATTCCAGCTTCGGCGAGCAGTTCCCTGGCTTCGGGCAATCTGGTTCGCTGGCTTTGCAGGTTCAACATGCGGTCTGCTTTCAGGTCCAGCCGATCTCTTGCGTTAGGGCCGTACCAGAGTGTTCTTCCGGCTTGCTCCGGAACACCCAGATAATATTTGATGGCAATTTCATGGTGTTCGATGCGATCTTCCAAACGATTGTGCACCACGAAATCCAGCTCGCCGATGGTTCGACCGTTGGACTGGATTTGCCGGTTCTGAAGCAGAACGTCCCAGCCCAGAAGATCTTGAAGCAATACCCGGTAAAGCTGTTCAAAGTAAAATCCGAGCCGCTTTGGCGGCGTCTCGCTCAGCAGTGGAGGTGCCTTTTCCGGATTGCGATCCCACGCCCGGAGTCGCTCATCAACATTTTTGCCGAGGGAACGGCTTGGCTCAAATGTCAGTGGGGACTGCAGCAACTGGGGCGCCCGGCATAGCCACGCAAGGTGCCTGACGGCCGGGGTGGTCAGCTCTGAAGTCGCGTAGTGGGCTGTTTTTGCATCCATATGGACAGAATACCGTAAACTGTCCCCAAGGCACGATGATCCATACAGTTCTGAAGGAGGCTTCATGCAATATCTTCACACAATGATCCGGGTAAGCAACCTGGATGAGACCCTCCATTTCCTTTGCGACCTGCTGGGAATGGTCGAGATCAGTCGCAAAAGCAGCGACAAAGGTCGATTCACCCTGGTGTTTCTGGCTGCACCCGACGACGAGGCGCGGGCCCGTGAAGACAGGGCGCCGATGATCGAGCTCACCTACAACTGGGACCCTGAGGAATATACGGGCGGTCGGAATTTTGGCCATCTCGCCTACCGCGTCGATGACATTTATGCACTGTGTGAGCACCTCAAAGCCAATGGTGTAACGATTAATCGTCCGCCCCGTGATGGACATATGGCTTTTATCCGCACCCCGGATAATATTTCTATCGAGCTGCTGCAGAAAGGTGATGCGCTGCCACCGAAAGAGCCCTGGGCCAGCATGGAAAACACCGGAACCTGGTAAGTGTTTGGGCGGGCCGCTGCGAAGCTTCGGAAATGCTACAATGGCCGCCCGCAATATGGCGTTCGCATCAGGACGATGCATTCATAACATGGAGAAGTTTGATGGACGATTGGCAAGGATGCCTGGATCCCCAGTGCCAGACCGCATTATTACGAGCCCGGGAGAGCGTTGAACGCAGGGGCGGCTCGGTGATTACCGCTGAAGACTACCTGCTTGCTCTTCTGGACTCCGCGCCTGCTATTGCCCGCTTTCTGCGCGGCTGCGGCGTGGATATGGATGAACTTACCCGCACCATTCGGTGCGAACAACCGATCGTGACGGAAGTGGGTGGCGAAGGGCAATTATCTTCCCAACTGATGTATTGGTTTGCGGCGGCCCGGGAAGCCAGCGATGCGCCATGGCTTGGTTGGTCGCACCTGCTGGAGGCGCTCGTTCGGCACGCGGACCGGTTGCAGCAAAAAGCCTATGTGGCGGTTTTTGAGCTTGTTACTCGCTGGCCGGATCCTTCCGATGAGCGGGAACTGGCGCCGATTGATGAATTCCAGAGAGCACCCGTGGTAGTGGCTGACTCGGCATGGGTTGAGCTGGCTGAAGATGTCGCGATCAGTCTCGCGGCGTCTTCGTCCGCCATGATCTGGGTGCGTGGCGAGCGTGGGTCGGGCAAAACGGCCTGGCTGCAATCGTTGCTTCCGGTACTGGAGCAGGATTACGTTGAGTTGGATCTCAGGCGTGAAACGGAGATTATGGCCAGTGATCTTCCGGTCCTGCCCGAGCGCACTTTGGAAAGTGGTCCAGGAGAGAGCGGCTCACGCTGGCCGGTTCTTGTGCTGGACAATGTCTCGCCTGCAGACCTGATTGCGCTGATGGATCTCCCTGATGGGCTGGCGTCCGCGCTCGTGCTGCAGTGGGCGGGCCCAATACTTTTGCTGGGCCCCGACGAGGCCACAGAAAGCCGTTCAGCTGTCTCACTTCAGCACCGCCTGGGCCGGAGCCTCGACATCTTTGACATGCCTGTTACGAGCGTGGTCCAGCGCCAGGCCATTTTAACGGCACATCAGGCCGCCATCGAGAAGCAATGGAATATCCAGATTCCCCGCTCGGTGATCCGGTTTGTCGCCTCTCGCCAAAGCCGTTGCGTCAGCACGCCGGGGGGAATGCTCCAGTGGCTTGAGCGGGCGGCTGCAAGGCTAAATCTCTTTGCCCGCAGAGGTCCAGGCGATGCGGTTGCCCTTGCAGGACAGGCAGACACACTGAGGCGCCAGTCCCTGGTGGCGCTTGCACGCAAGGAGCCGCTTGAAGATATTGAAACGTCGTTGAGAGAGATACAGCTCCACCGGGTGGCAGCGGAAGTGGCCTGGCACGAACGACAAGCGGCCGGCACGTTGCGTCAGCTCTGTAATGAAGATTTGCGCCGGGAACTGGAGCGGCGGGTTGCAGCGCGACCCGGGCCGGTTCACTATGTGCTGCATTGTAATCAGCAGGATGGAGATTCAGCGGGTGCAGGATCTGGAAATATACATTCGTGATCTGGAGCCGGGGGCGGTTTCCGGGTGGCTTGAAAACCATGTGGACCAACTGGAACTGAATGACAGTGACGTAGCGAGCGTGATCAAGGGCTTCGCGCGCTATGAAGGTGACAGGGTTCGAATATCGCTTTATCCCGGCGCGTTCGGCAAGCGTTTTACCTCTCTGGTGATTGAGGGGCCTCGGGTACCCTGGAACAGTGATCTGGACTGCGCCCGAAGCGCCTGGCGTGCCATGGATACCGAGATTCGCTGCAGTCCGGGAGACTGGAAAGAGGGCGAGCCGGTAGAGGATGAGAAATGGTGGCGTCTGGACCACCGGGGCGAGCAACAGGTCGTCTGGAACTGAAAGAGGCAGCCCTTGGGCTGCCTCTTTGTTTTCAGTGGGCGATTCAATCGCTCAGGATGGATACGTTGTCGGCCTGAAGGCCTTTGTCTGCCTCCACAACATTGAAGCGAACCAGTTGACCCTGTCGCAGGACTCGGCGCCCACGGCCACGAATCGCACGGAAGTGAACAAATACCTCGTCACCGCTGTCACGCACGATAAAGCCGAAGCCTTTCTTGACGTTGAACCACTTTACGGTGCCTTCTTCATCACCCTCAGGGCTGCTTTCGTCATAGCCATCATCATCATCGTCATTGTGGTTCTGGCTGGGGGCACGGTTGCTCGGCCGGGATGGGCTTTGCTGTTCGGCCGGTTTCTTGACTGAAAGCGCAATGGCCAGGAAGCCCGCAATGCCGAAAACGATCAGCGTAATAATGTAGGCGGCGATGCCACGAGTGCTACCGAGGGCCTCGATAAGCTGACCTGCAGCGATCAGGCGAAGAGGCTCTGGTGTAAAAGACAGCAACAGGGCAAGCACCAGCGGTGCGGGGATGGCGATCAGGAGAGAAAAAAGGATCGCTTTGGATGGATTACGCATTGACTGAAATTTCTCCATTATTGTAACGCTAACGATAAAAACCGGATATCGGGTAAAATCGCACATCCGGCCGGTGAAAACCGACAGTACCCCGAAAAACGGGAGTGCTGGCGGGCAAAAGCGGCATGATACCAGATTATCCCGAGCGCTGACCAAGCAACGGAATAAGCAGTGTCATCGATCACATTCTAGAGAGAACTACCCAGGGGAGTACCAATACCCGATGAGCCAGAACGATCTGGAAACCCGACTGGACGAGCTGGAAACGCGGCTGGCCTTTCAGGACGACGTTATCAATACCCTGAGCGAACAGGTTGCCAAGCAGGAAATGGACATCCGTGAGTTGTGGGAGGCCAAGCGGCTGCTGCACAAACAGTTGAAAGATGTTTCACCGTCCAATATCAAGTCAGAGCAGGACGAAACACCTCCACCTCACTACTGAAAACGGGGTCAGATGAAAATGGGGTCAGAAGAACTTTTCTTCTGCCCCCATTTTCATCTGACCCCAAGTTCACGCCCTAGGCTAAAAGCTCGATCAGAATCTGTTCGTAGATTTCAGACAGGGTATTCAAATCGTCGGCCTTTACGCACTCATCCACTTTGTGAATAGTCGCATTGATGGGGCCAAGTTCGACCACCTGCGCGCCGGTAGGCGCAATGAAACGGCCATCCGAGGTGCCGCCGGAGGTTGAAAGTTCGGTTTCCCGGCCTGTCACCGTGCGAATAGCGCTCTGGCTGGCAGACACGAGTGCGCCCTTGTCCGTCAGGAACGGACGGCCACTGAGGTGCCACTGCAGATCGTATTTCAGGTTGTGGCGGTCCAGGATGGCTACCACCCGTTCCTCCAGACTTTCTGCAGTGTTTTCCGTGCAGTAGCGGAAGTTGAAGTGCACCAGGCATTCACCGGGAATAATGTTGCTGCCCGTACCGGCCTCCAGCTTGGTGATCTGGAAGGTGGTTGGCGGGAAAAAGTCGTTGCCGTTATCCCAGAATTCCTTTGCCAGCGCATCCAGGGCAGGCGCAACCAGGTGAACCGGGTTCTCGGCCAGGTGCGGATAGGCTACGTGGCCCTGAACCCCATGCACGGTCAGGTAACCATGCAGAGAGCCTCGTCGACCATTCTTGATCACATCCCCCACTTCTCGGGTGCTGGACGGCTCGCCAATCAGACACCAGTCGATCTTTTCGTTCCTGGCTTCGAGAGTTTCCACCACTTTGACCGTGCCGTGTTGGGCTGGTCCCTCTTCGTCACTGGTAATCAGCAGGGCTATGGAACCCCGATGGTCCGGGTAGCTTGCAACGAAGCGCTCGCAGGCGGTTACGAAGGCTGCCAGGCTGCCCTTCATGTCCGCGGCGCCACGGCCGAGGAGGTAGCCATCCCTGATCACAGGATCGAAGGGGGGGTGCGACCAGTTCTTTTCCGGCCCGGTTGGTACGACATCGGTATGGCCGGCAAAGGCCAGCACCGGTCCCTCGGAGCCCTTTCGGGCCCAGAGGTTATCGGTATCGCCAAAGCGCAGGTTCTCGCCGGTGAAGCCCAGAGGCGCAAGGCGCGACATCATCAGTTCCTGACAGCCGGCATCGTCTGGCGTAACAGACGGCCGGCGGATCAGATCAACGGCAAGTTCGAGGGTCGGGGAATCAGTTGTTTGCATGCAGCTCTTCATTCAGCTCGATGGCAGACTTGTTGGTTTTGCACTCCACCGCGCCAGTCTGGCTGTTACGGCGGAAAAGCAGGTCTGTCTGGTTGGCCAGATCGCGGGCCTTGATCACCTCAACCAGCTCGTTGTTGTCGTCGAGCAGCGCAACCTTGGTGCCGGCGGTGATGTACAGCCCGGCCTCGACCTTGCAACGGTCGCCCAGCGGGATGCCGATACCGGCGTTGGCGCCGATCAGGCAGTTCTCGCCAACGGCAATGATGATGTTGCCTCCACCGGAAAGGGTGCCCATGGTGGAGCAGCCACCGCCCAGATCAGACCCCTTGCCCACCATGACGCCTGCGGAAATGCGGCCCTCAATCATGCTGGTGCCTTCGGTGCCGGCGTTGAAGTTGATAAACCCTTCGTGCATGACCGTGGTGCCTTCACCCACATAGGCGCCAAGGCGAACCCGGGCGGTATCGGCAATGCGGACACCTTTCGGCACCACGTAATCGGTCATCTGCGGGAATTTATCCACGGATTTGACTTCCAGTGTGCGGCCTTCCAGGCGAGCCTGAAGCTGGCGGTCGGACAGTTCGTTCAGATCGATCGCGCCTTCGCTGGTCCAGGCCAGATTCGGCAGCAGGCCAAAAATGCCGTCCAGCTTCAATCCGTGGGGTTTGGCCATGCGATGAGAAATCAGGTGAAGCTTGAGGTAAACCTCCGGGGTGCTGGACGCGGTGTCATCTGTTTCGAGTACTGTGACAACCACCGGGCGCTTGCTAACGGCCGCTTTGTCCGCCAGTGATGCCTGGCCTGTCTGGCCGATCTGACGCAAGGCGTTGGCGAGCTGGCTGAGCTGCTCGGCGGTCGCGCTGATCGCCTGGTTGCCATCCTTGTAATCAAGGGCGTTGGAGATGACGTCCATCAGGGTGTTATCGGGTGTCATGACCGGCTGCTGGTAAAACACTTCCAGCCACTCGCCCTGGTTGTTCTGGGTGCCGATACCGATACCGAATGCAAAGCTCATCTGATGGTTGCTCCTGTTATGAATGTGGGGGCAGGGCAATGCCTCAAGACCCCTGAAATTAAAGTTTGGATCTGGTTTGCCCGAGATTCAGGCCAGCCATGCGGACCATTCGTCTGCACTGAAACCTACGCGCACATCACCGACGTTTTCGACAACGGGGCGCTTAATAATGGATGGATTCTCCAGCATGATCTCGTGAGCGCTTTGGGCGTCAATGGTATCACGAACGTCCTCCGGAAGTTTGCGCCAGGTGGTGCCACGGCGGTTCAGCAGGGTTTCCCATCCGACCGCCTGCTCCCAGCGGAACAGCAACTCACTCTGCAGGCCATCCTTCTTGAAGTCGTGGAATTCGTAGTCGATACCTTGTTCGTCCAGCCACTTCCGGGCCTTCTTTACGGTGTCGCAGTTTTTGATGCCGTACAGTTTCATGGCTTGTTCGCCTTAACAAATTCAACAATGCGTTCCGCTGCCTCTACGCACTCTTCCAGCGGGGCGACCAGGGCCATCCGGACACGGTTTTCTCCGGGGTTATGGCCATCCACGGTTCGGGAAAGATATCGTCCAGGCAACACGTGCACGTTCTGTTGCGCCGAGAGCTCCCGGGCAAACGTTTCATCGTCCATCGGAGTTATCGGCCACAGGTAAAACCCGGCATCCGGAAAATCAACATCCATAACTTCCCGGAGGATCGGGACCACGGCCTCAAATTTGGCACGGTACGCTGCACGATTCTCCCGAACGTGGTCTTCGTCGCTCCAGGCGGCGATGCTCGCCAGCTGATTGTGGATGGGCATGGCGCAGCCGTGATAGGTGCGGTACTTCAGGTAGCCATCAAGAATGCTTGCATCCCCGGCTACGAAACCCGATCGCAGGCCGGGCAGGTTGCTGCGTTTGGACAGGCTGTGGAACACCACGCAGCGGGCGTAGTCATCCCGGCCAATGGCGGCGCAGGTTTGCAGGAGACCTTCCGGCGGGTTGCCTTCCTCCGGATAGAGTTCGGAGTAGCATTCGTCGGAAGCAACGATAAAGTCGTGTTTGTCGGCCAGAGCTATCACCCTGGTCAGCGCTTCCCGGGAGATAACAGCACCACTGGGATTGCCCGGAGAGCACAGAAACAGTACCTGGCATTCCTGCCAGATGGATTCGGGCACTGAATCAAAATCCGGAATGAAGCCATTTGAGCCATCGCAAGGGAGGTATACGGGCGTCGCGCCAGCAAGGAAGGCGGCTCCCTCGTAAACCTGATAAAACGGATTGGGGCTGACTACGGTGGCAGGCTTGGTGGCATCCACGACAGCCTGAACCAGGGAGAAGATTGCTTCGCGTGTGCCGTTTACCGGCACGATGTTGTTCGCCGCGCTGAGGCTGCCGGCCTTCAGATTGAATCGGCGGGTTGCCCAGCCACTGATGGCCTCGCGGAGTTCATCCGTGCCCCGGGTGGTGGGGTAATTGGCAAGCTTGTCCAGATTGTTCGCAATGACCTGTTTGACGAAATCGGGCGAAGGGTGCTTCGGCTCTCCAATCCCCAGGGAAATCGGCCGGAGATGATCGGGCACGCTGATGCCTGCCTTCAGTTTGGCAAGCTTTTCAAAAGGGTAGGGGTGAAGTTTGTCCAGATTTGGATTCATTGAATGTCGTCCAGCATTTTACAAAGATCTTGCTGTAGGGCCTGGCATACCGCCGGCTCCCGGATGGGCTCGCCCTGTTCGTCCGTTACGAAGAAAACGTCCTCTACGCGCTCGCCGAGAGTAGCAATCTTGGCGTTGCTTAGGCGTACCCGGTGCTCCAGCAGCACCTGGCCGATGCGGGCCAGAAGCCCCGGGCGGTCGGGCGTGATCACTTCCATTACGGTGCGCTGGTTGATGGTGTCATTCGAGAACGTCACTTCCGTCGGGAAAGCGAAATGCTTGAGCTGGCGTGGAGTGCGCCGGTGGATGATGTCCGGATAGTCATCCGGGTCGTCCAGTTCTTCGATCAGGCGCAAACGCACCCGTTCTTTTCTCGCAGGGTCGATGCCCAGAGGCTGTCCCTTCTCATCAAGTACCACATAGGAACTGATCGAGTAGGGCCCCTCGCTTGAGCTGATGCGCGCGTCCACGATGTTCAGGTTCAGCTGTTCGAGGACCGCCGTTGTCGCAGCGAACAGGGCAACCCGGTCCTTCATGTAGATAATGATCTGGGAGTAGCCGTCCGTAGGGCCGCCCCGCGTGTCTCGAATCAGCACCAGCGGGTCCGTATTGTCGCCGTGTCTGATGATGGCAGCAGTCTGCCAGGCGATGTCCACGGTCGAGTCCTGGAGGAAATAGTCTTCGTCCACGGTGTCCCAGATGGCGTCGATCTGTTCGTCGGTCATGTTCTGGGCATGCAGGATTTCACGGGCTTCCGACTGGGTAGCGCGAACCCATTCCTGTCGGTCGATGGGCGTTTCAGTGCCCCGACGCAAAGCCCGTTTGGCCTCGATATAGAGTTGGCGCAACAGCGAGGCCCGCCACGTGTTCCATAGCTTCGGATTGGTAGCGCTGATGTCGCACACGGTTAGAACGTACAGGTAATCCAGGTGCGCCTGGCTCGGCACTGCCCTGGCAAACCCATGGATAATGTCCGGGTCGGAGATGTCTTTGCGCTGGGCTGTCATGGACATCAGCAGGTGGTTTTCCACCAGCCAGGAAATCAGCTGGGTGTCCCGTTCGCTCAGGTGATGCCGCTGGCAGAAGGCTTCGGCATCGATGGCACCCAGTTCCGAGTGATCGCCACCCCGGCCTTTGGCCACATCATGGTAAATGCCCGCAATGTAGAGAGTTTCCAGTTTCGGCAGCCTGTGAATCAGGCGAGATGCCAGCGGATACTCGGTTCGGGCTTCCGAGCCGCCAAGCCTCACCATGTTGCGGATGACCCGCATGGTGTGGGCATCCACGGTGTAAATGTGGAAAAGGTCGTGCTGCATCTGGCCAATGATCTGACCAAACTCCGGGAGATAGCGCCCGAGCACGTTGTACTTCTTCATGGCAGACAGCGTCTGATCCAGGGCATGGGGCGTTCTGAGCAGCTCCATGAACAGGGTAGTCACCGCCAGATCAGATCGGAACGCATCATCGATCAAATGCCGGTGGGCCCGAAGCGACCGGATCGTCGTGGCCCGAATGCCCTTGATCTCAGGGTGCTGAGCCAACAGAACGAAGATTTCCATGATGGCATAGGGCGCGTAGGCGAAGACCTGGTTGTTGACCGCTTCAATATAGTAGTTGCGAATCTGGAAACGCTTGTTGATAGGCTGGATGGCGTCTTCCGATGGGCTACCCAGAATCGCTTCGTCGTAATACTGCAGAATCACATCCGCCAGTTCGGCGAGGGCCAGGACGGTGCGATAGTAGGCCTGCATCATCAATTCGACGCCCAGCCGCTTACCTTCGTCTCTATAGCCGAGCATCTGGGCCAGGGCTCGCTGATGATCGAACAGCAGCCGGTTTTCATTCCGGTCAGCGAGCAGCTGCAGGCCGTATCGCAGTTGCCAGAGGAAGGTTTCACCCTGGAACAGAATCTGATGTTCTTCCTCGGTAAGAATGCTGAAGCGGGTCAGGTCAGCGATGTTCTGCAGTCCGAAATGTCGCTTGGTAATCCAGCCGATCGTTTGTATGTCCCGCAAGGCGCCCGGGGAACCCTTCACGTTTGGCTCGAGGTTGTATTCGGTATCGCCGTATTTCTGATGCCGTTGCTGCTGCTCCTCACGCTTCGCAATAAAGTAGTCGCGGTCGGTGCTGACATCATCGGAATAGACTTGCTCGCTCAGATCTGACCGGAGTTCATCCGGGCCGGCAATAGTGCGCGTTTCCAGCAGGTTGGTCAGTATGGTGATGTCTTCACGAGCGGCTGTCTTGCTTTCCTCGATGCTGCGAACACTGTGGCCGATATCCAGCCTGAGATCCCACAGCAGGGTAACAAACGCGCCCAGATCTTCGTGCCAGCTGTCTTCGATGCCGGCACGGGTGAGAATGAGCAGGTCGATGTCCGAATGGGGGTGCAGCTCACCCCGTCCGTAGCCGCCGACCGCGATCAGGGCAATGTCCGGTGAATCGGAAAAGGGGTAGCGGTTCCAGATCAATCTGAGAACCGTATCGACCGTGTCAGCCCGGGAGCGGACAAGGGCGCGCACATCGGCGCCTTGTCGAAAGGCTTCGGCATCGGCGTCATACCTGCCCTTTAACAGCTCCCGGGCCGCCGTAACCGGAGATGGGTCATTACTGATGCGGGATTCCAGCTCGCTTTGGTCCACTTAGAAGGACTCTTCCTTTCGCTTGGTCAAGACCTCATGGCCGTCCGCCGTCACAAGGATGGTGTGCTCCCATTGTGCAGAGAGTTTGTGGTCCTTGGTAACGACGGTCCAGCCATCCGGCAGAAGCTTGGTCTGGTACTTGCCCTGGTTGATCATCGGCTCAATGGTAAACGTCATACCTTCCTGCAGCTCCAGACCGGTGCCGGGTTTGCCGTAATGCATTACCTGAGGCTCTTCGTGGAATACTGCGCCGATTCCATGGCCACAATAATCGCGAACTACGGAATAACGGTGTTTCTCAGCGTGCTGCTGAATAACATGCCCGATATCGCCCAGACGGGTTCCCGGCTTGACCAGTTCAATACCTTTATAGAGGCACTCCTGTGTAATCTGGATCAGCCGCTCGGTGCCAGGTTTCGGCTTGCCGACAATCCACATTTTGCTGGTGTCGCCGTGGTAGCCATCCTTTATTACGGTGACATCGATATTAAGGATGTCTCCATCTTTGAGGATTTTCTTCTCAGACGGGATGCCATGGCAGATAACGTGGTTGACCGACGTGCAGATGGACTTCGGAAACCCCTTGTAGTTGAGCGGTGCCGGAATGCATTTTTGCTCATTAACAATATAGTCGTGGCAAATCCGGTCAAGCTCTTCGGTGGAAACGCCGGGCTTGACGTGATCGCCGATCATCTCGAGGACTTCGGCCGCCAGGCGGCCAGCGACGCGCATCTTTTCAATTTCTTCCGGTGTCTTGATCGATACCTGCATTGGGTTTCCCGTTGTTTGTGCCAAACCGGCATTTTAAGGGGCCTGCTGCCCGGGTACAAGGAAGCTCGCCGTCAAAAATAATGGCGTTTGTCGGGCCGAATATGGTATAAACGCGCCCGCTGGAAACGAATCCAGCAAATTCACACACGTGTCGGCACGTTATCCCAGGGTGCCTGCTCCTGCTTTTGAAGGAGCCAGGTTGGGGTAATCGGATACGTGGAGGACTAACCCGAAGCTAAAAAGGTAACTATCATGGCTCAGGTAAATATGCGTGACCTGCTGAAGGCAGGTGCTCACTTCGGTCACCAGACCCGCTACTGGAACCCGAAAATGTCGAAGTTCATCTTCGGCGCCCGTAACAAGATTCATATCATCAACCTTGAGCAGACCGTTCCTGCCATGAACGACGCGCTGAAGTTTGTTCAGCAGCTGGCAGAGAACAAGAACAAGATCCTGTTCGTTGGTACCAAGCGTGCCGCGGCCAAGATCATCAAGGAAGAAGCCGAGCGTGCCGGTCAGCCGTTCGTTAACCACCGCTGGCTCGGTGGCATGCTGACCAACTACAAGACCATCCGTCAGTCTATCCGTCGCTACCGTGACCTGGAAACCCAGAGCCAGGACGGTACTTTTGACAAGCTGACCAAGAAAGAAGCACTGGATCGTACCCGTGAAATGGACCGCCTGGAGCGCTCCATTGGTGGTATCAAGGACATGGGCGGCCTGCCGGACGCGATGTTCGTGATTGACGTTGACCACGAGCGTATCGCCATCAAGGAAGCCAACAAGCTTGGCATTCCTGTCATCGGCGTTGTGGATACCAACAGTGATCCCGACGGTGTCGATTACGTGATCCCGGGCAACGATGACGCTATCCGTGCGATCCAGATTTACGTGAAAGCCGTTGCTGATACCTGCATGGAAGCAGCCCAGTCTGCTGGTGCCGGTGCTGACGAGTTTGTTGAAGTCAGCGAAGACGCTGAAGGCGCTGCTCCAGCCGCTGAGTAACGTTTTACCTTCACGTTTTAGATGTAAGGTGTGCCCGGTGTTTTCCGAGGCACGCCGCCCCACCGAATTCGGAACAGTTGAGAGGATTGAACATGGCTGCAATTACCGCTGCAATGGTCAAAGAGCTGCGTGAGCGTACCGGCCTTGGCATGATGGAATGCAAGAAGGCACTTGTTGAAGCCGAAGGCAGCGTTGACGCTGCGATCGAAGAGCTGCGCAAGTCATCCGGTCTGAAAGCTGCCAAGAAAGCCGGCCGTACCGCCGCTGAAGGCGCTTCACTGATCAAGATCTCTGACGACAACACCGTTGCCTTTATTCTGGAAGTGAACTCCGAGACCGACTTTGTTGCTCGCGATGACAACTTCCTGAACTTTGCCAACGACGTGCTGAACGTTGCGTTTGAAAATGGCGAAACCGACGTAGCCAAGCTGATGGAAGGCGATCTGGAATCCAAGCGTGAAGCGCTGGTTCAGAAAATCGGCGAGAACATCACTGTTCGTCGTATCGTCAAGGTTGAAGGCCCGGTTGTTGGCGGATACGTTCACAGCAACAACAAGATCGCTTCGGTTGTCGCCCTGACTGCCGGTGATCCTGAAGTTGCCCGTGACATCGCCATGCACGCAGCTGCCGTTAACCCGCGTGTCGGCAAGCCGGAAGACATGCCGGCAGAAGAACTCGAGAGAGAGAAGGATGTGATCAAGGCCCAGCCGGATATGGAAGGCAAGCCTGCCGAGATCGTCGAAAAGATGATGGGTGGCCGCATCAAGAAGTTCCTCAAGGAGAACAGCCTTGTTGAGCAGCCTTTCGTCAAGAACCCGGACCAGACCGTGGGCGAGCTGATCAAGTCCAACGGCGGCGAGCTGGTTGGCTTCGTTCGTCTGGAAGTGGGTGAAGGCATTGAGAAGGAAGAAGTGGACTTTGCTGCCGAGGTTGCTGCTGCAGCCGGCACAGGCAAGGCCTGATCCTTCGTTCGATGCAGCGGGCTTTGAGCCACTGTATCACCTGAGTCTGCCACGTTAGCCGGGAATTCCCGGCTCTCGTGGCGGGCTTGTATCTGAGATACCCCTTTTTATGAGGAGTATGTCAGATACAAGCCTGCAACGGGTACCACGCCGGATAGCAGCCAACAGACGACAAGGGGATCATCATGCCGACATCATCGAAAACCCAGCCCAGATACAAGCGTGTTCTGCTCAAACTCAGTGGCGAAGCCCTGATGGGAGAGCACGATTTCGGTATTGATCCCAAAGTTCTTGACCGCATGGCACTGGAAATCGGTGCGCTGATTGGCATCGGCGTGCAGGTTGGTCTGGTTATTGGTGGTGGCAACCTGTTCCGTGGCGCAGCCCTGAATGCGGCCGGCATGGATCGGGTGACCGGTGATCATATGGGCATGCTGGCCACCGTGATGAACGGTCTGGCCATGCGTGATGCCCTGGAACGTTCGAACATCCGGACCCGTGTGATGTCCGCGATCCCCATGAGCGGCATCGTGGAGCACTACGACCGCCGTCGTGCGGTACGGGATCTGAAGGATGGCGATGTCGTGATCTTCTGCGCCGGTACCGGTAACCCTTTCTTCACGACCGATTCCGCTGCATGTCTGCGTGGCATTGAAATCGAGGCCGACGCGGTGCTGAAGGCTACGAAAGTGGATGGCGTATACTCAGCGGATCCGCACCTCGACAGCAGTGCAGAGAAATACGACTACCTCACCTATGATGAGGTTCTGGACAAGAAACTGGGCGTGATGGATTTGACAGCCATCTGTCTCGCCCGTGACCACGGCATGCCGCTGCGGGTGTTCGATATGAACCGTGCCGGCGCCCTTACTCGCATCGTAACTGGCGAGAAAGAAGGTACACTGATCGAATGAATCGCTGTCCCGGCACCACAGGATCGTGGCGCCAGATTACAGAATGACATGACGAACGAATTGAGGATGCTGAAGTGATCAACGACATCAAAGCAGAAGCCGAAAAGAAAATGAAAAAGAGCCTGGAGTCCCTTAACTCCGCGTTCAACAAGATCCGCACCGGCCGTGCCCACCCCTCTATCCTGGATAGTGTCATGGTGAACTACTACGGCCAGGAGACGCCGCTGAAGCAGGTGGCTAGCGTCAACGTCGAGGATAACCGCACGCTGACGGTCTCTCCCTGGGAGAAAAACCTGATGCCGACCATCGAGAAGGCTATCATGGCGTCAGATCTTGGCCTGAATCCGGCGACCAGCGGCGATATCATCCGTATCCCGATGCCCATGCTGACAGAAGAAACCCGTAAGGAAATGGTCAAGCAGGCAAAAGCAGACGCCGAGCACGGTCGTGTTTCCATCCGTAATGCGCGTCGCGACGCGAACAGCATGATCAAGGATCTGCTGAAGGAAAAGGAAATCACCGAAGACGACGAGCGCAAGGGCGAGGACGATATCCAGAAGCTGACCGATCGCTATATTGCAGAAGTCGAGAAGATGCTCAAGGCCAAAGAAGAGGACCTGATGGCGGTTTAACCGTCCGGACCTACTTGCAAGCGAATTGAAAGGCCGAAGCACCGAGGCGCTCCGGCCGCACAGGGGATTTCATGACGGGAACTGTATCCGCAGAGATTCCGGTGTCGGCAGACAGTCGGCCCCGGCATGTGGCCATCATCATGGACGGGAACAATCGATGGGCCAAGGCCCGTCGTCTCAAGGGAGTGGCTGGGCACAAGGCCGGTGTCGATGCGGTCAGGGCAGTGGTGGAAACCTGTGCCCGTGAAGGCGTGGAAGTGCTCACGCTGTTTGCCTTTTCCAGCGAGAACTGGCGGCGACCCAAGGACGAAGTATCCGCGCTCATGAAACTGTTCCTGTTCGCCCTTGAGCGCGAGGTTCGCAAGCTTCACCGGAACGATATCCGCCTGCGCATTATCGGTGATCGTTCAGCGTTCAGCGCTTCACTGCGTGAACACATGGAGTCGGCTGAAGAGCTGACCCGCAACAACTCCCGGATGACCCTAGTAATTGCCGCCAACTATGGTGGTCACTGGGATATCACGCAGGCCACACGCAAGGTGGCCGAGCAGGTCCGCTCCGGGCAGTTGGCACCCTCTGACATCACAGATGACCTTATTCAGCAGCACCTCAGCATCGGTGACCTGCCAATGCCGGACCTGATGATTCGTACCGCCGGTGAGCAAAGAATCAGCAACTTCATGCTTTGGCATCTGGCTTACACAGAGCTTTACTTTTCACCGGTGTATTGGCCTGACTTCCAACAGGAAGAGATGCTCAAGGCCCTGCATGCCTACGCCGGCCGACAGCGTCGCTTTGGCCAGACGGATGATCAGATAGCGGCCAAGGCTGTACAACAATAACGAACGATAGCGACGTTAACCGTGTTAAAAACCCGAATTATCACCGCACTGATCCTTGCTCCTATCGCCATTGGCGGGATCTTTTTCCTCCCGCCCCTGGGTTTTGCGCTCTTTACCGGCGCCATCATTACCCTGGGCGCCTGGGAGTGGGCGAATATGTCCGGTATTGAGAGTCCTGCTGGCCGGGTTGGCTACGCACTGGCCACCGCTATCATTCTCTACGGCCTGCTGAACGTTCCGTTTGTGGCGGTCCTCTGGTTAGCGCTGCTCTGGTGGGGCGTGTGCTTCCTTCTGGTTCGCAGTTACCCCGCCGGCTCCGAAAAATGGGGCAGTCTACCCGCAAGAGCGGTGATGGGGCTGTTCGTTCTGGTGCCGGCGTGGGTGGGCCTTAATCACCTGCGAACCGGCGGTTTCCAGTTTGGTGACAGTACCAACAACCTGCTGCTCATTCTCTACGTATTCTGTGTGGTGTGGGTTGCCGATATCGGTGCTTACTTCGCCGGTCGGGCGTTTGGCAAGGCAAAGTTGGCGCCCCGTGTCAGTCCTGGCAAATCATGGGCGGGCGTTTGGGGCGGCCTGATGGCCGTCGGAGTTTTTGCGCTGATTGTCAGCTGGCTGGCTTCGGCAGGGACGGTTCAGACCTCGCTGCTAATTGTTGCCAGCCTTGCCACGGGTCTTGTTTCAGTGTTGGGCGATCTGCTGGAAAGCATGCTCAAGAGGCACCGTGGCATCAAGGACAGTAGTCAGCTGTTACCCGGTCACGGTGGCATCATGGACCGGATCGATAGCCTGACGGCGGCCATTCCGGTATTTGCGTTAATTATTACCCAACTTGGTTGGCTGACAAGCGGGCACTGGTGACTATGGTAACCCGCTCTATCAGTGTTCTCGGGGCGACCGGCTCCATCGGTCTCAGTACCCTGGACGTTGTTCGGCGCCACCCTGACCGCTTCTCGGTCTATGCGCTCACAGCCAGTACCCGTGCTGAAGAGCTCGCGGCCCTCTGCCGTGAATTTCGTCCGAAAGTGGCGGTCATGGCTGATCCTGAAGCGGCCAATGTGCTCTCAAAATTGCTGGTAGACCTGCCTGAAACTCGCGTGCTTGGCGGGCTGGAAGGGTTGTGCGAGGTGGCCTCCACCCCCGATGTCGACACTGTGATGGCGGCTATCGTCGGGGCAGCGGGTCTTTCGCCAACACTGTCGGCGGTGCGGGCGGGAAAGCGGGTATTGCTTGCCAACAAAGAAGCGCTTGTGATGTCTGGCAAACTGTTTATGGATGCCGTGGCCGAAGCGGGGGCAGAATTGCTGCCGATCGACTCCGAGCACAACGCGATTTTCCAGTGCATGCCGGCCGACAAGGTCCGGGACCCTGCCGGTGCCGGCATCACTCGTATACTTCTGACAGCCTCCGGTGGCCCGTTCAGGGAACATTCTGCCGAGGATCTTCGATCGGTAACGCCCGCCCAGGCCTGTGCCCATCCGAATTGGTCCATGGGGCAAAAGATTTCCGTGGACTCGGCCACCCTGATGAACAAGGGCCTGGAGCTCATTGAAGCCTGCTGGCTGTTCAACACCACACCCCAGAAAGTTGAGGTGCATGTCCACCCTGAGAGTATTATCCACTCGATGGTTGAATATGCCGATGGCTCCGTTCTGGCCCAGCTTGGCAGTCCCGATATGAGAACACCGATTGCCAACGGCATGGCCTGGCCAGAGCGCATTGATGCCGGCGTTGCCCCCCTCGACCTGTTTGCGATCGGCCGCTTTCACTTCGAGCGTCCGGATCTGGGTCGTTTTCCGTGTCTGCGCCTCGCGGCGGAAGCGTTTGAGGCGGGTGGCACTGCGCCGGCGGTTCTCAATGCCGCCAATGAGGTGGCTGTTGCTGCTTTTCTCGAGGGCAGCCTGTGTTTTTCGGATATCCCCGTTATCATAGAGCGAACGCTGGTCGCGACTGCTGTTGAACCAGCAGACAGCTTTGACATTATCTTTGCAAAGGATAAAGAGGCACGGGCCCGTGCGCGGGAACAGATAGGTCTGTTAACTGTCTGATAGTCGCAGCGGAATGCTGCCCGGCTGAAGCCATTCAATCAGGAACGCTATGCAGATTATTGAAACCGTCCTAGCACTCGCACTTACCCTGGGTATCCTCGTGACCTTGCACGAATACGGTCATTTCTGGGTTGCCCGGCGTTGCGGCGTGAAAGTGCTCCGTTTCTCGGTGGGTTTCGGGAAACCGATGTTTTCATGGTACGACAGGCATGGAACCGAGTTTGCGGTTGCCGCCATTCCATTGGGTGGCTACGTGAAAATGCTGGATGAGCGCGAAGGGCCGGTGCCAGAAGAACTGAGGGACCAGGCCTTTACCTCCAAACCGCCAGGGCAGCGCATTGCCATCGCCGCAGCCGGTCCCGTGGCCAACTTCATTTTCGCTATTTTCGCATACTGGCTGTTGAGCGTGGTCGGCGTTACCCATGTCGCGCCCATTGTTGGGCAGATTGCCGATGAGAGCGTGGCCGAGCGGGTCGGTCTGCAGGAAGGCATGGAAATCCACGCGGTGGATGGCCACCGGGTAAGCTCCTGGCGCGATGTGAATATGCGCATTCTGGAGCGGACCGGGGAGCATGGCCTGATTTCCATGGAGGTTTCGGAGGACGGCGCGCGCGGGACGATCAGCGGCGAGCTTTCCGGTTGGGGCCTGAGTGATGACACCCCCAATCCTTTGGCCGAGTTCGGTATCACACCATGGCGCCCGGCGGTTCCCCCGGTACTGGGGCAGATTTCCGACGGTGGCCGCGCTCAGGCGGCAGGGCTTCAGCCTGGTGACCGCATCGTGGCCGTCAACGGGGAATCTATCAACAGCTGGTTCGAGCTGGTTGAATTTATTCGCAATGCCCCGGAGCAGACGCTGCAGGTAACCATCGAACGTAATGGTGCGGAACAAGCTGTCAGTGTAACGCCGGAGGCGAGGGCCGAAGAGAGCGGGGAGTCGATTGGTTTTGTCGGTGCCGGTGTGGAAGCTATTTCCTGGCCGGAAGAGGTTTTGCGGGATGTCAGCTACGGCCCGTTCGCTGCGGTGCCGGTTGCCCTCAGCGAAACCTGGGCAGATACCCGTCTGACGCTGGTGGCCATCCAGAAGATGTTTACTGGCCTGCTGTCGCCCACCAATCTCAGCGGGCCCATCACCATTGCCCGGGTGGCTGAAGCCAGTGTCAGCTCCGGATTCGAAGACTTCGTGCGTTTTCTTGCCTATCTCAGCGTGAGTCTGGGCATTCTGAATCTTTTACCTGTGCCGGTTCTTGATGGTGGTCATATCGTCTACTACACCATCGAAGCCCTCCGTGGAAAGCCGCTTTCCGAGCAGGCTCAGGCGTTTGGATTACGAATTGGTATGGCAATGATCCTCACATTAATGGTGTTTGCTCTTTACAACGACCTGATGCGGTTGTGAGAATTGCGAGCTCCTTACGCGCATTAACCAGGCGAAATATTTGAATGAGACGTTCTCTTCTAGGTGTAGCCGTTGGCCTCGCTGTGGCTGTGTCCGGCCTGAAGCCAGCACTTGCTGATCAGTTCACGGTGGCGGATATTGAGGTGGAAGGCTTGCAGAGGGTATCTGCGGGTACCGTGTTTTCCGCGTTCCCTGTCAATATTGGTGAACAGGTGGACGAGACTGAGCTGGCTGGTGCGATCAAATCGCTGTTCCGGACAGGGCTTTTTACCGACATTGAGGCCAGCCGGGATGCCGGCGTACTCATCCTGACGGTGCGCGAACGTCCCTCCATCAGTGACATCGAGATTGAGGGTAACAAGAACATCGAAACCGAGATGTTGATGGACGCGCTGGCGGGTGCCGGGCTCCAGGAGGGGCAGGTGTTCCGGCGCGCAACCCTTGAGCGTCTCGAGCTTGAAATCCTGCGCTCCTACATTGCCCAGGGGCGCTACAACGCCCGGGTAAAGGCTACGGCCGAGGAACTGCCCAGAAACCGCGTTGCGATTCGCCTGGATATCAACGAGGGGTCGGTCGCTGCGATTCACCATATCAATCTGATCGGCAACAAGGATTTCAGCGACGAGGAGTTGCAGGAACTGTTCGAGCTGCAGTCCACGAGCTGGTGGAATTCCCTGACCAACTCGGACAAGTACGCCAGAGAGCGGCTAAGCGGCGATCTGGAATCGCTACGGTCATTCTATCTTGACCGCGGGTATCTTGATTTCAACGTGGAATCCAGTCAGGTCTCCATTTCCCCTGACAAACAAAAAGTCTTTATTGCGATCGCCCTGAATGAGGGGCCCCAATACACCATTTCGGAAATCAACCTTCGCGGGGATCTCATCGTGGGGGAAGAGGAATTGCGTGCGTTGATTCCGGTTGAGGAAGGCGACGTGTTCTCCCGCTCCCGTATGACGGCCATTTCCGAATCCCTGGCGTTCCGGCTCGGGCGTGAGGGCTATGCCTTCGCCAACGTCAATGCTGTTCCGGAGCCCGGTGAGAACAACACGGCTGCCGTCACCTTCTTTGTGGAGCCTGGCAAGCGGGCCTATGTGCGCAGGATCAATTTCGATGGTAACGTGTCGACCCGTGATGATGTGCTTCGCCAGGAAATGACGCAGATGGAGGGGGGCGTGGCCTCTTCCGACCGCATCGAATTCTCCAAGACCAAGCTCGAACGTCTTGGCTTCTTCCAGACCGTGAACGTTGAAACCGTGCCTGTGCCAGGCACTGACGATCTGGTTGATGTGAACTACTCTGTCGAAGAACAGCCCACAGGCAGCCTGTCCGCGTCTGTCGGTTTCTCCCAGGATTCCGGGGTGATCCTAGGTGCCAATGTCTCCGAGAACAACTTCTTCGGTACGGGTAAACGGGTATCTTTCGGTGTGAACGTCAGTGATTCCATCAAGAGTGCGAACATCTCCTATCTCGATCCGTACTACACCGTTGATGGTGTGAGTCGGGGTTTTAGTGTTTTCGCCCGTGAGACTGACTTTGAAGAAGAGGATATCTCCTCATTCCTGCTGGATGAATATGGTGGCCGGGTAACCTTCGGATATCCCACCGACAACATTACCCGCCTGAATTTCGGCGCTGGCGTAACCCAATCGAATCTGACGGAAGGTCTGTTCACCTCCCAAGAGGTAAGTGAGTTTATTGATGAAGAGGGCGACTCATTCACCAACTTTTTCCTGTTTGGAAGCTGGCGCCGCAGTACCCTGAACCGTGGTGTCTTGCCAACCGACGGTTACAGTCACTCGCTGTCTCTTGATGTGGCGGTTCCGGGTAGTGATCTGACGTTTTATAAGGCCACACACAGAACCGATTTCTACTACCCGGTTACAAATGACAATCGCTGGGTTTTCCGAACGCGCACTGAGATTGGCTATGGAGATGGTTACGGCGATGTCGATCAGTTGCCGTTTTACGAACACTATTACACCGGTGGCTACGGATCTGTGCGTGGTTACGAGGCTAACTCTTTGGGCCTCAAAGCAACCAATAACATCAACGACCTTTCCGATCCTGATCCGTTCGGCGGTAACGTGCTGACCGAGGGAGGACTTGAGCTGATTTTCCCGACGCCCTTTGCCGGCGATACCCGTTCGATGAGGACCGCCTTTTTCCTCGATGCCGGCCAGGTATTTGACACGGCACGGGGGTTTGATCCGCAGCTGAGTGAAATCAGGATGGCCGCCGGTGTTGGCTTCCAGTGGATTACCGCGGTTGGTCCGCTGGCATTCAGTCTCGCCTACCCGCTGAACGACAAGGCTAGCGACGACACTCAGGTGTTCCAGTTCTCGCTGGGCCAGACCTTCTAAAGCATGGATAATAACAATCTACGGATGAAAACCAGGAGAAAACCAATGTCCCGATTTGTGTTGATGTTCGCTGCCGTGATGCTGGCGTTTTCATTCCCGGCGATGGCCGAAACCCGCATTGGTGTGGTCGATCTGCGTCAGGCACTGTTCTCGTCTGACGATGCCAAGACCTTCAGCGAGTCGCTTCAGAAAGACTTTGCCGGCGATGAAGCCCGGGTTCGCGAAGCGCAGGAAGAAGCTCGCAAGCTTCAGGAGCGTCTGGAAAAAGACGGTGCCATGATGAACGAGAGCGAGCGTAACCAGCTGGCCGGCGAGTTTCAGGAAAAGGTAAAAGAGTTCAACTTTTTGAAGCAGCGGCTGGATTCTACAGTGAATCAGCGCAAGCAGGCGTTTCTCGAGCAAGCCCGTCCCGAGGTAGACGCTGCGGTCAAGGAGCTGCTTGAGGAGAACAACCTTGATCTGATCCTTCCGAGCGAAGCGGTTGTCTATGTAAAGCCGGAAATGAATCTGACCTCTCAGCTTCTTGAAAAACTGAACCGTTAACCTGTGACGGGCACCCCGGTGCCCTGATCGTTGCTTGGGAGCTCGCAATGACAGAAAGGTCCTATCGCCTTGGGGATATTGCCAGTGCCCTCGGTGCGGAGCTACGGGGTGATCCGGATGTGAAGGTATCGGGCCTTGCGACCTTGCAGGCGGCTGGTCCCGACCAGATCAGTTTCCTTGCCAATCCGTCCTACGGTAAATACCTGGCAGATACGCGTGCCTCGGCTGTTATTGTCTCGCCCGCGTCGGCCAAAGATGCTCCGACCAACGTCCTGTTACTGGACAACCCTTATCTCGGATATGCTCAACTGAGCCACTGGTTTGATCCTGCCCCTGTTGCTATCCCCGGCGTTCATGCAACTGCAGTGGTGGATTCGTCTGCGTCCATTGCTGAGGACGCCTGTATTGGCCCCAACGTGGTAGTGGAAGCGGAAGCAAAGATCGGCGAGAAAGTCGTTGTTGGGGCAGGCTCCGTTATTGGCGCCCGCGCCAGCATCGGAACCCGCACGCTGATTCGACCGAGGGTAACGCTGGCCCACGATGTGGTCATTGGTGAGCGTTGTCACATCCTCAGCGGCGCCGTTATTGGCTCCGACGGTTTTGGCTTCGCCAATGAGAAGGGCGTATGGCATCGTATCGCGCAACTCGGTCGGGTTGTGCTCGGAAATGATGTGGAAGTGGGGGCAAACACCACCATTGATCGCGGTGCACTGGACGACACGGTGATTGGCAACGGCGTAAAGCTCGATAACCTGATCCAGATTGCCCATAACGTTCGCATCGGTGATCACAGCGCCATGGCGGCCATGGTTGGCATTGCCGGAAGTACTCGTATTGGTCGGCACTGCGTGTTTGGTGGCGCCTCGGGCGTGGCCGGCCATCTCGAGATTGGGGATCAGGTCCATCTGACAGGTATGACTCTGGTGACCGGGGATATCCGTGAGCCCGGAGTCTATTCATCTGGCACCAGCGCCGATACCAACCGTCAGTGGCGCAAGAATGCTGTGCGCTTCCGGCAACTTGATGCGCTGGCGCGACGGGTCAAAGAACTGGAAAAGAAATTAGAGGGCTGAGGCCGATCAACATGATGAACATCGACGAAATTCTGGAATACCTGCCGCACCGATACCCGTTTTTGCTGGTGGATCGGGTAACGGAGGTCGAAAAAGGAAAATCGATCAAGGGCTACAAGAATATTTCGTTCAACGAGTCATTCTTTCAGGGCCACTTCCCGAACAACCCGATCATGCCGGGCGTTCTGATTATCGAAGCCATGGCCCAGCTCTCGGGCATTCTCGGTTTTGTGACTGTGGGCCGGAAACCTTCTGACGGCGTGGTACAATACCTCGCCGGCTCGAGCAAGGCCCGGTTCAAGCGCCCGGTTTTGCCGGGAGATCAACTGTGCATGGAGTCGGAACTCATCTCCGGTAAACGGGGTATTTACAAATTCGAGTGTCGCGCCCTGGTCGACGGTGAAGTCGTCTGTGTGGCAGAGATTCTGACCGCTGAGAGAGAAGTTTGATGGCGACGAATGACTGGTCGGGTGTCCATCCTCAGGCGATTGTAGACCCGTCAGCCAGGCTCGGGGACAACGTTACTGTCGGGCCCTGGAGCTACATTGGCCCCGATGTGGAAATCGGCGAGGGTACCGAGATCCTGTCCCACGTGGTGGTAAAGGGGCCGACGGTTATCGGCCGGAATAACCGTATTTTCCAGTTCTCCAGTATCGGCGAGGAATGCCAGGACAAGAAATACGCGGGCGAACCAACCACACTGGTGATTGGTGACAACAACGTGATTCGCGAGAATTGCACGGTTCATCGGGGCACGGTCCAGGACCGGGGTGAAACCCGTATCGGCAGCGGCAACCTTTTGATGGCGTACGTGCATGTCGCTCATGACTGTATCGTCGGTGACAACACCATTCTGGCCAATTGTGCCACCCTGGCGGGCCATGTATCCGTCGGTGATTTCGCGATCCTGGGCGGTGGTACCATGGTGCACCAGTTCTGTCATATTGGTCCCCACAGCATGGCCGCCGGTGGCAGCATCGTACTCAAGGACATCCCGGCCTATGTGATGGCGAGCGGTCAGTCTGCTCAGCCACACGGCATGAACGTGGAAGGCCTCAAGCGTCGTGGTTTCAGCAAGGATGTCTTGCTGGCTCTGCGCCGCGCCTACAAGGTGATCTATCGCCAGGGGCTGACAACAGAACAGGCCGTCGAAGAGCTTGAGAAGTCCTACTCCGATGTTGCAGAAATACGCCCCCTCATTGACTCCCTGCGTGGAGCTCACCGCGGCATCATCCGCTAACCCGGCAGGAGCCTGTCGGTGACAGATCTTTCTCACGCGACCATCAGCGAGCGTAAAATCACATTCGGAATCATTGCCGGTGAGGCATCGGGGGATATCCTCGGTGCCGGCCTGATCCGTTCGCTGCGCCAACGCTATCCCCAGGCCCGGTTTGTCGGCATTGGCGGGGAGGAAATGGTTGCGGAGGGATTTCATTCCCTGGTGCCGATGGAACGTCTTTCGGTCATGGGGCTGGTGGAGGTTCTTGGACGAATTCGTGAACTGTTCAGCATCCGGGCCCGGCTCCTGGACTATTTCTTCGCCACGCCACCGGATGTCGTGATCGGTATCGATTCTCCGGATTTTACGCTTGCGATCGAACGGCGCTGCCGCGAGGCCGGCATTCTTTCCGTGCATTATGTCAGCCCATCGGTCTGGGCCTGGCGGCAGAAGCGGATCTTCAAAATTGCCAAGTCGGTCAACCTGATGTTGACGCTGTTTCCTTTCGAAGCGAGGTTTTACGAGGAGCATCAGGTGCCTGTAGCCTTCGTGGGCCATCCACTGGCGGATCGAATTCCCGTGGCACCGGATACCCTCAAGATGCGGGAGTCGTTGGGAATAAATGCGGATGCACCCGTACTGGCGGTGCTTCCCGGTAGTCGTGCAGGAGAAGTGGAGAGACTTGGTACCTTGTTCCTTGAGGCCTCTCGCTGGATACAGGAAAGAAGACCTGATCTGCAGTTGGTGATCCCCTGCGTGAACCGGGACCGGGAGAAGCAGGTGCGCGATCTGGTCGATGCGTTGGAGTTGAAGCTTCCGGTTACCATAATACGCGGGCGTTCCAGGGATGTTATGGCCGCCTCCGACGTTGTGCTCTTGGCCTCTGGAACGGCAACACTCGAAGCGATGCTTCTTAAAAAGCCGATGGTTGTAGGGTACCGCCTGAGCGGGTTCAGCTATGCTCTTCTGTCGAAGTTGGTGAAGGTGCCTCATGTCGCATTGCCCAATCTCCTCGCCAAGCGCCAGCTTGTTCCAGAGCTGCTCCAGGACGACGCCACGGCCGAGAGTCTGGGTGCAGCAGTGCTTGAGCGACTCGAGAACAAAGAAGAGAGGGCGAGGCTTAACGAAGCCTTTACCGAGTTGCACCATGCACTGAAGCAGGGGGCTGATGAAAAAGCCGCTCAAGCGATCTCAGACCTGATAGAGCAGGGTGCCCACTGATGCCCAAGAGCCCTTTGCCACCCTTCGAGTGTCGTTACACCGGTTCTTTGCTTGCCGGTGTGGACGAAGTCGGTCGGGGGCCGCTCATCGGGGCCGTTGTGACTGCCGCGGTCATTCTGGATCCGGACCGGCCAATCGCAGGCCTGGCTGACTCAAAGAAGCTGACCGAGAAGCGTTGCAACGCCCTCTACGATCAGATTCTCGAGCATGCCAAAGCCTGGAGCATTGGCCGGTGCGAGTCCCACGAAATTGACCGGCTGAATATCTACCAGGCCACAATGCTGGCTATGGAGCGCGCAGTGTCGGGGCTGGCTGTGGTGCCTGAGTACGTTCTGGTGGATGGCAATCGCTGTCCCAAGTGGCGCTGGCCGTCGGAACCGGTTGTCAAAGGCGATAGTCGGGTGGCAGCCATCAGCGCCGCTTCTATTATTGCCAAAGTAACGCGTGACCGGGAAATGGAAGCGCTGGAAGCGCGTTTTCCCGGTTTCGGCCTGGCGCAGCACAAAGGTTATCCGACCCCGGTCCATCTGGAAGCCCTGCGCCGCCTCGGAGCAACCACTGAACACCGCCGCTCGTTTCGACCTGTTCAGGAAGTGATTGAGACAGTGGGGTTTTATCGAGATCAGATTGCCACAGAGCCCGAAGGGCTCCAGTACCGGGCCGACCTTTTCGAAGATATCGATTGACAGTTCCGCATCCAATCCTTACTATACGCGCACGTTGATCGGGGTAGCCCGGTAAACAACCAGTTTTGATGCGGGGTGGAGCAGTCTGGTAGCTCGTCGGGCTCATAACCCGAAGGTCGTTGGTTCGAATCCAGCCCCCGCTACCATTATTGAAATAAAGCCCGCATCTTGCGGGCTTTATTGTTTGTATTCGACCTTTGTGAGCATACCCACCATAAGCAAAAGGCCCGTATTTGGGGACCTTTTTTTCGCACTTCAGCATGCGCATTTTTTCTCCACTGCCCCTGCCCAGACTTTTTTGTAACGTTGTGTATGTCGCTTGATTCCGTTAAGCAAAAATTTGCCCGCCTGATCAATTACTTCCCCGCTTTATTACCAATCCCTGACGGGAAATTGACATTTTCGTAATTAGGAAAATGACCCCAGTCACACCGATAATCGTCCGCGTTTTATACAATTTAACAAAGTCGACGATTTATTGGTGCTTAATGCTTATGAAACGCGTCATCAAAGTGTCACAGGCATGGATCGCCGCGTTTATTTTTGGAGCACTTCTCACAGGCTGTGGGGGTGGATCATCGGGTAGTGCTAGCGTCGATTCGCCGGGCGATTCTGGAGATTCCGCTGGATCAGGCAGTCAAGTTGATTCCGGGGGCGCCGGCGGACAAGAGTCATCTCCAGAGCGCTCCGCAGTATTGAGCTGGAGCGCTCCCCTGACTCGCGTTAACGGCGAGAGCATTCCGATGGGTGAGCTCGACAAATATGTGATCCGGTACGGTCAGGATGCTGACGAGCTGAGCGAAGAGGTGGTCGTCACCAATGCTCAGGCCGAAGCGGAAATGTCCTACGAGGTGAGTGGTCTGGACGCAGGGACCTGGTATTTCACTATCCAGGTTCAGGATACCAACGGGCTGACCAGTGAGCCCTCCGATGTTGTGAGCAAGTCCATCCGTTCCTGAAACTAGAACCCCGGGCCTGGAGTATGAAGTCTCAGGCCATCGGGTCGGCAATCGGTAGTTTAAGCGTGAACGCAGAGCCTTCACCTGGTTGCGACGACACCGAAATTTCTCCTCTATGTTTTTCAACAACGGTTTTAACGAAGGATAGTCCGAGCCCCGTTCCGTGGACTCCGGCCAGCTCAGTGCTTTTTTGACGCCGGTAACGGTCAAACAGTTGTGGCAGTTCCTCCGGATCGATACCGGTACCTTCATCAGCAATCGTCAAACAGGCCTGATGGCCCGCACGGAAGACCTGAACGCTGACGTCTGATCCACTCGGGCTGTATTGAACAGCATTGGTCAGCAGGTTGATAACGGCGCGCTCCAGAAGCTCCGCATTGCCTTTCAGCCACAAATCCTCGGTACCCTGTAACTGGAGTTGTATCTGTTTCTCTACAGCCTGCTCGATGACGCTGTCGCGAGCGTTTTCTACGATCGCCAGGAATTCGCATTCGTAGAACCGGGTTTCTGTTAGCTGTTCCGCCCGGGCCAGCTGCACGAATTCCTCGGCCAGGTGATAGCTTCTTCGGGCCAGTCGCCCCAGTTGCTCCAGCTGTTTCTGTTCAATGTGGCTTGGATCCCGTTTCAACTGTTCGATCAGGGCAAGTTGGGAAACCAGAGGCGAACGCACGTCATGGGAAATAAAGTCGATAGCCTCGCGGTGCTGGCGCTGCTGCTCCCGCAATTCCGAAATATCCGAAATATTGGCAATGATGCCTTGTTGGTCGCTGTCCGGCAGAGAAAACGGTGCAAAATGAATCAGGAAATCCTTGTCGCGAATCCTGAGGTCTACGGTGCGGCTCTGTAATAGGGTCAGGGTGTCGGAAACGGTTTCATGCCAGGGTGGCGTTTCCCGCGGATCATGTCCCTCCAGCAGCCTTACCAGGGGAAGGCCGGCCAGGCTCGGCATGGGCTCGCGGAACCACTCCTCTATGTGACCGTTGGCAAAACGGATGACCCCCAGTTCGTCAGTCACGATGATACCGTCGGGCATGCGCTCAAAACTTCTCCGGATGAACTGCTGCATGTGGTTCAAGCGATCCGTGGCAATGCGGACCCGCTCGATTCGTGCAGAAATGTTTTCACTGGGTCGGGCAGCAGAATCCGCCGGTACGGCTTGCTCAAGGTGCAGCCTGCGCAGATAGCGCTGGATAGCCTCGCGCCCAAGATCATTGGGCAATAGCAGACCCAGGTGATAGCGGGTGCCGGCTCGCAATAGCTCAATCCAGCTGCGATTGCTGTCGTGAAACCAGTGCCCCGGAGTCAGGTCATCCGGAATATCGCTCTGTGACAGTCCACGTGCGGAGAGGATGTCGTTCTCCTCCATCAGAAGCCATCCTGTGGGACGAAACAGGGCCTGGAAGTGCTCCAGAAGTTGTGTCGGGTTCCTTCCCGAGGGTGCGGGCAGGGCGACCTGGGGGCTTCTGGCCAGCTCGTCCAGTTGCCGGTTTAAAAATCGGTTGGTCATGGCCAGTCGGAGGCCGCTGGATACAGGAAAGGCCAAGAGTGGAACCAGCAGTGCGTTTGCGAGGGGAACCCACCATCGCATCGTCAGCAGCACGAACAGATAGATTCCGACCAGTCCCGCCAGGGCTGTCGCACAGGCGAGAAGGGTTCGCGCGGGGCGCATGGGCGGCAGGGCGAGGGCGAGTATCAGGATAGTTGTCATAGCCAACAGGGCAGACGCCCACGCCGGTGCCGGTTTAATCAACAATCCCTGCATGGATGCCGACAACACGTTGGCGTGGAACTCAACGCCAGACATCGGACGGCTCAGCCCCGAGAAGGGCGTGGGCAGTATGTCGCCAAAACCGGCGGCTGTGGCACCGACAAAGACTATTTTGCCACTGAAGTGTTCGGGTGCGGCCGGCTGAGTGAGTACCTGCGAGAAAGAATACGACTGCAGAGAGCCAGCACCACCGATCAGGGGCACAGCACGGTATTGATCCCGAATATTGACATAGGAAGGCGTATCCTCGGTCTCCGGATTTTGTGGTCCAACACCGCTTGCGGCCAGCGCAAGGCTTGGCCAGAGCTGGTTACCGAGGCCATTAAACAGGTAAAGACCTCGGGCAACGCCGTCGCTGTCCAGTTCCACGTGAGCATGGCCCAGACCGGCGGCCGCTGAAGCCAGCACTCCAACCGGCAATTGTTCGCTTAACAGGTACTGGGAGGTGGGAGGTGACAGATAGACTGGCAGAATAACGTTGCCGTGGCTTCGCATCTGTTCTGCCAGTTGCTGGTCGTCTGGCGACGGTTCGGCGAACAGAATATCGAACACAATGGTTTTTGCGCCCGCCTCGTTGAGCTTGGCAATGAGCTCAGCGTGCAGATTACGGGGCCAGGGCCAGCGGCCCAGGCGATTCAGGCTCAGCTCGTCGATCGTCACCAGAACCACCTCGTCCGAGGCTTCCAGTGGATTCGAGGTGATGGTTTGGTCGTACAGCCAGTAATCCAGGCGTTGAGGCAGTTCGGTTGTCTGGATAAGCAGGAGCAGTGCCAGCAGTATCAGGCCCAGAGTCCAGGGGGTCGTTTTAATTGGCAGCCAATCCCGGTTCATGAGCCCTGCTGTGTGGTTCGGTCGATCAACGGATTATTCCAGGTACAATTCCCTCCCTGGTCCCCAACGGCTTTGCAGTGGACCATCAGAAAGAGCTTTCAGGCGCACAAAATACCGCCTTCCGGGAATAAGACGCAAGGCTGCCGTGGTATCAGGCAGTGTTGCTTCCTTGATGATATTGTTGAAGCCCGGCTCCTCCGAGAGTTGCAGTCGGTATTCTGCCGCCGTGTCTACCTTCTCCCAGAACACCCTTACCTGGCTGTCGATGTAGTTCACGCTGATGATCCGAACCGGAGGCAGACTGCCATTGACCAGCAGCTCCCGCGGCTGCGTTGAAGCAACTGAATTGCCGCCTGCTTCGGTCACCACGCGCCAGTAATACTTGCCAGGCCCAAGCGGGCGTGAGGGCAGGGCAGCCGTTTCGGGTGCCCACTCGCTGGTGGCAATCAGGTTCCGGAAATCCTGATCCTCGGCTATTTCTACCCGTGCCACTTCATTGTCGCCGTTAAGCTGCCAGCGAAACTCGGGCATATCGTCGTTGACGGTGCCACCATCTTCCGGAGCAACCAGGCTTGCAGTCCTGGCCTGAAGATCGACTTCCAGCGGGACGACGCGGGGCATTCCCGCCGTGCCGCGAGTATCGAGTGCCGCCAGGTGAACCTCATAGCTGCCATTATCCAGTTGCCCGATATCAAAGCTGTTACCTGTCAGTTTTCGGCTTTCTACCCAGCGACCTGTGTCGCTTTCGAAGATGTCTACCCGGTGCATGGGGGCGCGACTTTCCTGCCAGGTCATGGTGGTGGGCAGTTGGGTCAGTCTCGGAGGCAGTGGATTGAGCGCCGGCGCTGGCGGCAGGCGACGAATGCTCAGGCCGTCGTTGTCGGTGGTGGACAAGCTGGCTCCGAAACCCGCAGGGATGCGGCGGGTCTTGCCGGGGGCTCCGAAGTCAACGTCGCCCTCGGTTACCTGCAGTCGAGTGCCCTCTGCGGATGTCTGGAGTGAAAATGCGGTACCTCTCACGGCGGCGACGGCTGAAGGCGTTTCAATCTCGAATCGTGCGCCTCCCTCCATGACCGGCTTCACCCGGGTGTGGATCTCGCCCCTGTCGAGTCGGAGTCTGGTATCGACCATGCCGGCTTTGCCGTATTGGGTCAGGCGATTGAAGATGAGTCGAGAATTTGGAGAAATCCTTACTTCCGAGCCGTCCGCCAGTTCAATGGTGGCGGTCCCGGACGCGGACAGAATTTCATCACCAACGCGGATGAGGACGTCTTCGCTCAGGGGTGTTTTCCGACCGGTATTTCCGGAAATCAACTGCACGGTTCCGGTGACCGATGTCGCCCGCGCCGGCTGAGGTTGGCGCTTTAGCCAGGCAAGGGGAATTCGCACACGGTCGCCGGCCCCCAGAATGGCACCGTTGCCAATCTTGTTGTACTGCAGAAGGCGACTCGCGGGATAATTGGGGGCGAGCAGGTCGCTGGCCACTTCCGAAAAGCTTTCTCCCGGCCGCAAGGTGTAGATCCACTCGGGCACCGGGTTGGCCGACGAAACGTCAGAATGCCCGGCTGAACCGCGAGTTACCGACAGCTCCGCAGCTGCGGGCGCAGCCCAGGCAAGCAGTGAAAGGATCAGCAGCAGTGCCGGTAATCGCGGAGCGGGGCTGTCAGTCATTGGCTGCCCTGGCGGGTTCGTTGACGTCAAAGGCCTGGTCCTGCGCCTTCATGGCCTCCAAGCGGTAGCCCCGCTGGTATATCGTCTTGATGCGGAAGCCGTTTTCCGGGTTCAGGCCGAGACGACGGCGCAGTCGGCTCATATGCGTGTCCACGGTACGGGTATTGATATCCCGCGCCAGACCCCAGACGCGCTCAAGCAGCATCTCCCGAGTCAGCAGCCGGCCCTGGTTCTGGAACAGGAACAGAGTCAGATCGAAATCCTTGTCGGTCAGGGTCAGTTCTTCGCCATGGAGTACAATGAACCTTTGCTGTGTGTTGATTTCGAACGGACCATAGTGAAGCACTTCCTTTTCGCTGTCAGGATTGGAGCGTCTTGCCAGGGCATTGATGCGTGCGCCCAATTCCGCGGCACGGGCCGGCTTGGCCAGGTAATCGTCGGCGCCGGCGTCCAGAGCTCGAACAATATCCGCCTCGCTGTCTCGCTGGGTGAGAAACACGACCGGAATCGGCCAGTTCAGCTGGGCGCGAACGCTCTCGAGAACATCAATGCCGGTCATGTCCGGGATCTGCCAGTCCAGAATCAGGAGGTCGTAGCTGCGGTGCAGAACCGCGCTCAGGAAATATTGGCCGGTCGGGAAGCTGTCGCAGTGATGCCCGCTTTCAGACAGAATTGACTGGATGTGCTGTGCCTGTTCCGTTTCATCTTCAAGCAAAGCAATACGCATTAAGCCTCTCCCGGAGTGTCGCTCTCTTGCCTGATATCGAGCAGAGCGTTCAATGGACTACTCTGCTATATCAATCAATTATCACAAAATGTGGATCTGCGTTCAGTATCGTTATGTAGACTTGCGTAAACGGACCGAAGGCTTTCCGTTGTCGTCGTCCAGTGTTTGTCGGCAGCCGGGGAAATTACTGCAGCCCCAGAACCAGCCTTTTTTCCCTTTTCGTCGCACCAGGGGCGAGAAACAGTGGGGGCATGGAATGGGTTTCTGGCCAGTACCATCCTGAGGCGTGGCTTCTTCCAGCGGTCGGGTGCCCCGGCAATCCGGGTAGCGGGTGCAGGCAAAAAAGCGGCCGAATTTGCCCTCTCGCTCCAGCATCGGGGCGCGACATTTGGGGCAGTGGGGCTGTGCCTCTGGTGAGGTTGTGCCGATACTCTCCGAGTCGACGGTCTGGCGGCCCTGGGGCCTGTCCAGAAAGCCGCGGATCTCCTCTTTGAGGGTATCCAGAAACTTCCTGGGATCGCCCTCGCCACGGCGAATACTCTCCAGGGTGGCTTCCCAGACGGCCGTTCGATCCGGCTTGCTTACCGATTCGGGCAGAGCAATGATCAACGCCTTGGCTTTGTCGGTGGCGCGGATATGTCGACTGTCGCGGTAAAGGTAATCGCGCTTGAACAAGGTGTCGATGATCGCAGCCCGCGTTGCTTCGGTGCCCAGGCCATCGGTTTCGCGCAGGGTTTTGCGAAGTTCGGTATCGGTTACAAATCGGGCAATGTTGGTCATTGCCGAGAGCAGGGTCGCGTCCGTGAAATGCTGGGGCGGCTGGGTTTTGCGCTCGCTAAGGCTACTATCGTCGCAAAATACCGGCTCGCCTTTTTCCAGTCTGGGAAGGGGTGCCTTCTCCGGTTCCTTGCGACCTTCTCGCAGTTTCAGCTCCAGCGTTTTCCAGCCGGGCACCAGGATGGCGGTTTCCGTCGCGCGGAATTCGTGCTCTGACACTCGTACCGTTAGCTTACCCTCCCTGTGCACGGCATCGGGCGCGAACTGAATCAGATAATACCGGCTAATCAGTCCGTAGATTTTTTCTTCCGCGTCACTGAGTTTGCCGTTCGGCGTCGGGCGGCTGGTTGGGATAATAGCGTGGTGGGCGTCGACCTGTTTGTCGTTCCAGGCGGAAGTCCTGCGGCCAAGGTCTGCGCCGTTGCAGGCTTGCTCCAGATCCGGTGCCACTCGGGCAATGGCCCTTATCACCTGCTCCCGCTGGCTGTAGTGGCCTTCCGGTAAATACCGGCAATCGGATCGCGGGTAGGTGATGAGCTGGTGGCGCTCGTAAAGATTCTGGGCGGTATCCAGGACGTCTTTGGCACCCATGCGGAATAACCGGCCTGCTTCAATTTGCAGGGCCGACAGGGAAAACGGCAGCGGCGGCGCTTCCGACCGATCCCGAAAGCGGGACTCGGTGATGGTGCCGGGTCGGTTTCGAACGCTGTCGGCAATCTGTTCAGCGACTTCCCGGTTCAGCAGGCGGTTCTCTTCATCCAGGTAATCCTGGAATTGCTCGTTGGGCTGCCAGCGGGCGGTGAAGGTTTGCTGGTCGGCCTCTTCCTCCTGCGCCCTGAACCTTGCCTCAATTCGATAATAGGGCTTGGGCTGGAAGTGCTCAATGGTGTTGTCACGTTCAACCACAAGGCCAAGCACCGGAGTCTGTACCCGGCCAACGGAATAGACCCCCTGTTCACCCTGCCGCTGATAACTGAGGGTATAAAATCGGGTCAGGTTGATGCCATAGAGCCAGTCGGCGCGTTGTCTGGCCAGGGCGGAATGGGATAACCGACGGAATTCCCGGTTGTCTTTGGGGTTTTGGATTGCGCGAGCCACGGCCGCTGGCGTCAGATCGTTGATCAGAATGCGCTGCACCGGTGCGCTGGTGCCGAAATAGCGGATAACTTCGTCCACCAGCAGCTGGCCTTCGCGGTCCGGGTCGCCGGCATGAATAATGGTCTGGGCCTGGCGGATCAGGGATTCCAGCACTTTGAGCTGCTGTCGCACGCTGTCCTTGGGCATGACCTCCCATTTGTCGGGAAACATCGGCAGGTCTTCCTGGCGCCATTTTTTCCAGGCCGGGTTATAGCGTGCAGGTTCTGCCGGTTCCAGCAGGTGGCCGATGCACCAGCTAACGGTGGCAGCATTGTCGCCAGTGCCACAGCGTATCCAGCCCTGGCCTTTCTGGTGAGGGCCGGGGAGGGCTGCGGCGATGGCGCGGCCGAGGCTTGGTTTTTCGGCTATGTACAGGTGCATGGGATTTGGGCGTTTTGGAATCGGGATGGGAATGTGGCGCTTTGGCTTTATGGTGTCAAGGCTCTCGGGTGTGTCCTGTATGTGTAGTAGACTGGGGGTGTTGGTGGAGGCGGCTGTGAAGATGGCTTTCCCAAAAGACGCCGTGAACCCATCCATGGGGGCTTGGTGTTGCCATCCTTGGCAACACACACTTTTGGGAAAGCCATCTCCACACCCGCTTCTGACCGTTTGCCATTCGCCCTCTTCCATCAGGGTTGAGCAGTAGGAGTCTCGAAACATGAAGATCCAGAATGCAATTGAAACCAAGCTGAACGACGCCTTCGATGCGCGTGTGCTTCAGGTGGAGAACGAGAGCCACAAGCACAGTGTGCCGCCTAATTCTGAAACTCATTTCAAGGTGACCCTGGTGTCGCCGGAATTTGAGGGGCAGATGAGGGTGCGGCGGCATCAGGCGATTTACAAGGTACTTGCCGAGGAGCTGGCGGGGCCGGTTCATGCGCTGGCGCTGCATCTATACTCACCGGAAGAATGGGAGGCGACGGGGCAGTCGGCGCCGGATTCTCCGAATTGTATGGGCGGGTCGAAGAAAGATCCGGCGATGGCGACGCGGACCGCACAGGGAGAGGGTTCATGAGTCAGTTTTTCCAGATTCATCCGGAGACGCCGCAGAAGCGTCTGATCAATCAGGCGGTGGATATTCTGCGTCGTGGCGGGGTGATCGTGTATCCCACGGATTCAGCCTATGCCATTGGCTGTCACCTGGGTGACAAACAGGCGGCGGATCGGATCAAGCGGATTCGCCGTCTGGATGACAAGCATAACTTCACCCTGGTGTGCCGGGATCTTTCGGACATCGGGGTCTATGCCAAGGTGGATAACACCCAGTACCGGTTGCTGAAGAATTTCACGCCCGGGCCCTACACTTTCATTCTGGATGCCACCAGTGAAGTGCCCCGGCGACTGCTTCATCCCAAGCGCCGGTCAGTGGGCGTCCGTGTGCCGGACAATGCCATTGTTCAGGAGCTGTTGGGCGAGTTGGGTGAGCCCATCATGAGTAGCACCCTGATTTTGCCGGGCGAAACCGATCCGATGACAGACCCTTATGAAATCCGGGAAACCCTGGAGCATGAGCTGGATCTGATTATCGACGGGGGGTTCTGCGGTATGGAAGCAACCACGGTCGTGGACTTTACCGGCGAGGCTCCGGTGGTTACCCGTGTTGGTAAGGGGGATCCGGAGCCTTTCGAGGTCTGATTCTCCTGATCCGTCTTTCCGTTATGCCCGGGCGTTCAGATTAAAGGCGTACGTCCGGCTATTCCCTGCAGCTTCGATTTGCTCGGCACTCACTGAGCGGCGCATGGTGTCGTAACGGTGCACGAGGTCCTGCAGGCCGTTAAATTGCTGGTTCTCGCTGATCAGTGTGTCCAATAGCGGGTTATTCACCCCGTACGCCTGGTTCAGCTTGAGCGCATTGTCCATGAAATGCAGCGTTGGCTCGTTAACGCTGAGGCGATTGAACGCTTCCTTGAAGTTTTTGTTTACGTTCAGGTCTTTTTCAATCTGGATGCGTGTGTTGTCGGCGATTTTCCCCTCCACCGCAACGCTGCCGTTCTCCGTTTTGCTCACGTTCAATGCGGTTGCCGGGTGCAGGTTGTATTCGGCAAGTTTGTGCCGCAGTGTTTCTCGAACGAAGGCAAGATCCTGCCCCACAGTTTGTTTGTAGTCGGTCATGGCCAGTCGGCGGGCTTTCAGCCGTGAGAGGTCAGACTGGTTGTTCTCCGAGGGTGTAAAGCGGTCATCGCCAGGTGTCGGCTCGGTTTCCATGGCCTTTGCCTGTGCTTTGCCAGGCGCGGCTTCCGGCCCTGTTGAAGGCGTCTGGCGCCTTTCCATGGCCTGCTGGAACTGGGTGCTTGCCCGGATCAGAGAGGTCAGTAGGGACATGGATGGGTTTCCTCCTTCGGTCAACCGGAGTGCGGTTTCCGAACAGTCAGCGTTGGGAATCACGAATGCTTGTCATCATGCTCTGCAGCTTTCAGGCCAACTCCATGGAATCCCAGGCTGACGCCTTCCTCCTTCTTTCGTCTGTGAACGACTATTCCGCGAATCTCATCTGGGTCGGGAAATCATTGACGCATACCTATAAAGGTTGGCGACAGGCTTCAGCCCCGATGATCGGAAACAAAGGGATTGGTGGCTCGCTCCCGGCCAAAGGTGGACATCGGACCGTGTCCGGGAATGAACGCAACCTCGTCGCCGAGCGGGAACAGCTGTTCCCTGATAGAGCGAATCAGTGTTGCGTGGTCGCCCCTTGGAAAATCCGTGCGCCCGATGGAGCCATGGAACAGCACGTCACCCACCAGCGCCAGACCCGATTCCTTGTGGTAAAAAACCACATGCCCCGGTGTGTGGCCGGGGCAGTGAAGGACCTCCAGGGTCTGGTTACCCACGGTGACCTGCTGCCCATCTTCCAGCCAGCGATCCGGGGTGAAAACTTCCGGGGCCGGAAACCCGAACATCTGCGCCTGCTGGGGTAGGCCAACAATCCAGAAATTGTCTTCCTTCTGCGGCCCCTCAATGGGAATGCCCAGCTCTTTGGAAAGCTCTGCAGTTCCGCCGGCATGGTCAATGTGGGCATGGGTAAGCAGAATTTTTTCGACCGTCACACCTTCCTCATCCACGGCGGCGCGAATCTTCTCCAAATCCCCGCCTGGATCAACTACGGCTGCCCTGCGCGTTTTTTCGCACCAGATCAGTGAGCAGTTCTGCTGGAAAGGCGTGACCGGAATGATTCTGTAGTTCAGTGACATACCTGTTCTCAATCGCTGAGGAAATGGCTAGTGCCATCAGTTTACTGGAACTTCCCGAGTAACAACGAACGCGCCCCGCAAATCGCCCTCGGAGAAGCCGGTCGCCTTGTCTTCAGGATAGAGTTCAGCCAGTTTTGCCTTCACCTCCGGGGCGATGGACTTTCCGTGACAGCCAAGGCAAAGCTTCTGTGTCGGGATGGCGCTCATATATTGGAACGCCGGCTGTCCGGACGCTTCGGAGACCTGCCAGACCTCCACCGGTTTTCCGTTCTTCACCGGCTGTCTGTCCATGGCCAGAAGCTGGATCTCCTGCCAGTCGGTGGGGGTGTTTTCCGGGTTCCGGACTTTCAGACTGGTTCGACTGATGACCCAGCCTCCGCTGCTGTTGTTCCTGGCGATTTCCGGTGCCACAGTCTTGCAAACACCAATACCGTTTGTGAGGCCGCCTTCTTTGATGGCCGCCTGGAGCGCCTGCTTCAATGAGCCGCCGAAGCTTTTTACCAGGGAACGTGCTTCGGCAACCATTGCTTCCGGGCTATCTGCTTGAGGTTGCGCGAGCAGTGGCATGGAAAGCAAGGAGCATAGCAAGGCTGTTGTGATAATTGGTTTGGTCATTGAATCTCTCCCGCGCTTCTTGGCTTTGGAATAAGTATATAACAAAAGAATGATCCCAAATTGAGCCAGGACAGATTCCGGTAGAGCCCATGAATGATTACCACGCCAGCCAGATAACATGGCGGGCACCCTTGCCGGGTCGCAAGGCCCTGACTGTGACGGGCTCAACAGAAAATCCTGCCCGTCGCAGCCTCTCGGTGAAGGAGTGCTCCTGGCCGGCAGACCAGTAGGCGAGGATCCCGTCAGGCCGCAGGGCTTTCTGGGCGGCCGCAATGCCATCCGGTGAGTAGATCCAGTTGTTTTCTTTGCGGGTCAGTCCTTCCGGACCATTGTCGACATCGAGAAGAATGGCATCCCATTCGCCGTCGCTGATTCTGAGTAATTCGGCAACATCACCAATGTAAACCCGGGCTCTCGGGTCGTTCAGCGGGTTGCCCGCCGCAGAGCCCAGCGGCCCGCGGTTCCAGGCTTCTACTTCGGGAACCAGCTCGGCTACCGTCACCTGCGCATCGTCGCCTACGGCGTCCAGCGCTGCTGCCAGCGTGAATCCCATGCCCAGGCCGCCGATAAGAACCCGGGGAGCAGGCTGATCGGCAATCCGTTCGCACGCCAGGGTGGCAAGAGCATCCTCCGAGCCGTGGATCCTGCTGTTCATCAATTCTCCGGTGGTTCCGGCAATTTTGATGGAAAATTCATCATTTCGCTGTAAAAGACGTAATCGGGTTCCCTTGCCGGGGATCGTTGCGGTTCCGATTTCGGTAAAACGGGCCATTGAGAAGTCCTGATGTCGGTGAGGAGGGGCAGTTTAGCTCGCCTGGAGCCAGGTTGAATATCACGGACCGAGAATCGGGGTTAAGAGAGGTGGTACCCCCGGCAGGACTCGAACCTGCTACCTTCCCCTTAGGAGGGGGACGCTCTATCCAGATGAGCTACGGGGGCATTATCGCGAGAAGGGCGGTATGATAGCGGGCTAAGACCTGAGGCTCAAGGTTCGGTCCGGTTTCAGAGAATGCCACGGAGTGTGTTTTGCCAGATCCTTTCTCGCTAAGCGTGATTGTTCCCGTGTGGATGGAAGCGGCAGGTGTAACCGACACCCTGCGCGCCCTGCAACCGATTCGTAACCGGGGGCATGAGGTGGTTGTCGTTGATGGTGGCAGCACCGATCGAACCGTTGAGCTGGCCCGGCCACTTTGCGACAGGGTGGTTGTGTCAGAGAAGGGCCGGGCGCTTCAGATGAACGCCGGCGCTGCAGTTGCAAAGGGCGATCTACTGTTGTTTCTGCACGCAGATACGCGCCTGCCGGAAGAAGCTCTGGAACATCTCGCAAGTTTCGTCCATTCCCGTCGCGCCTGGGGGCGGTTCGATGTGCGGCTGAGTGGTGAGCGGCCGCTTTTCCGGGTTATTGCCTGGTTCATGAACCAGCGCTCGCGGCTGTCAGGCATCTGCACCGGTGATCAGGCCATGCTCGTACGGCGGGATGTTTTCGACGCACTGGGTGGTTTTCACCCGATGCCGCTCATGGAAGATGTCGAATTCTCACGCCGTCTTTGCCTGGTGTCCCGTCCTTTCTGTATAAAAGAGCCAGTCGTTACCGATAGCCGCCGTTGGCAGAAATACGGTGCCTGGCGAACGATTTTTCTGATGTGGCAGCTGCGCTGGCGGTATTGGCGTGGTGAATCGCCGGAGTCCCTGGCCCAAATTTATCGATCGGATGTGCGCAATGCCTCAAAGTAATCCGCCTGCGGCGGTTTTTCTCCAGTTTGCCAAATGGCCGGAAGCCGGACGGGTTAAAACCCGGTTGATGCCCGAGTTGGGTGCGGTAGGGGCTCTCGAAGCCCATGTTCGGCTCACGTTGGCTGTGCTGGATAACCTGTGTGCGACCGGCTATCCGGTGGAATTCTGGTGGGATAGACCGGTGGATGACCGGCCCGGCGAGGCGGCCTCTATCATTGAAGAGCTGGATGCCGCCGGCCTGATGCAAGGCGTTCAGGAGGGGAGCACACTGGGCCAACGGATGTATCGCGCGTTGAGTCTGTCTCTTCAGGACTATGACCGGGCATTGGTGGTGGGCAGTGATTGCCCCTCGGTCGATCCGGATTACGCCCGTAATGCTGTCGCGCGCCTGAAAGACTACGACGTTGTGCTTGGGCCCTCAGACGATGGCGGCTATGTCCTGATTGGAGCCTCCCGAGTGGCTGAGGGAATGTTGGATGACATTGCCTGGGGCACGCCGGAAGTTCTGACCCAGACCTGTGACCGCCTGAAGGCATCGGGGCTCAGCTATTGTTTGCTGGAGCCCCGCTGGGATGTCGACGAGCCCGAAGACTGGGCGCGCTTTCTGCGCACTCTTTGATGACTCTAGCTGGCGGGCACCGGCGGCAGCTCTGTGAGCCTGCCAAGCGCCCGGTTTGCCTCCAGGCCATCGCCGCCCGTAACGACCTGAAGGCTCTGGTCGCGTTCCAGAACCGAGTTTCGGAACGTCTCAAGCAGTGCTTCTTGACTCTCTCTTTGTATTGCGTTGGCCAGTTGCTCGCGCGAATCAAAGCTTTCCACTCCCCGGTCAATCTCACGCCAGTAGCGGCTGGAAATCTCGCCCAGTTGCCGGTCCCTTTCGAGCAGTTTGCTGATGACGGCTTGCTTTTCCCGCTCCAGGCGCTCCGGTGTCAACGCTGTCAGGGTTGCCTCAAAACTGTTGGAGAACTCCTGAACCGCCTGGTCAATCTCTGCTTGGGAAGCGGAAGGTGACTGCACAACAAACCCCAGGGCCGGTGTTTCCAGCATTTCGAAAGGCGTGGCGTATACGATATAGCCCAATTGTCGGTTGGTGCGTAGCTCTTCAAAGAAGGGGCTGCTGATGATTTGCGCCAGCAGACGGAAACGGGCCCGTTCCTCAAAGCTGGTGTTGTCTCCCTGCATGTAGAGGGTATAGCCCGTGTCCGGATGGTCCACGTCAATGGAGACGAGGGTTTCATTATCTGGCAGCTGGCGCACCTGACTGCGTGCTACCCGGACCAGCTCGCTGTTGCCGAGAACAATGGCGTCAATTTGCCGCGCGAGGTTAAGAGTCGAGGCCTCGGTGAGGTTCCCGTGCGCCATCATAACCGGGTCAACCTGTGACAGCAGGGCTTCAGAGAAGGATTGCAGTTCCTCGAAGCTAACTTCCCGGGCGGCTCTCAGCTTGGCGTCGGTGGGCCAGGCGCCTTCGATGAGGGACGTCTGGATAAACTCAGAGGTCTGTTCGACAGGGCGATCCTTGGCCTTGTTCCGCAGGCCGTCAATCAGCTGCTGCCGGGCGATCTCGAAACGTTGTTCGGTCAGCTCCGGGGCGGCCACCTGGAGCAGAATCCGGTTCATCAGGGTATGGAGTTTGTCGTTGTAACCGCCGACCCGAACGGTGATACCCCTGAGATGCGGATAGACGCTGTAATCCAGGCCCGCAAGACTGGCGGAGTAAGCCCAGGCGTTCAGATTGGTATTGATGGCGTCCACCAGCAGCTGGGTGAGCACGTAGCTGCGTGCCGATGCTCGGGTGGCAGGCGTGCGCAGGCCCACAAACACGTTGGCTTTCGGTGTATCAAACCGGGTATCCCGGGCAAACCAGACATCCATTCCCTCGATGGTTGCCAGTTGTGTCGGCTGCGCCATGGTTTTTCCGGGCACCATCGCCAGATCTTCAGGCACAAATGGATTCTCCGGCGGCAGACGCAACTGGGCAGCGAGTTCCGGCAGGCTCTGGGTCTTCAGCGTTGCCGGGTCGAGTGGTTCACGGGCCCAGGCCGCTTCGTACCAGTCGGTTCGGTTCGGATTTTCAAGTTCAAGCTCCGGTGCCAGAACAAAGGCAAGGAGGTTGTCCGGCGTCAGCCTGTCCAGAATGTCGCGGTACTGTTCCGGCGCGAAGCGCTCAACCAGCCAGGGCGCCCGCAAAACGTCTTCGGCGGGATAGTCCTGGAGGTAACGAGAAAGGCGCATGGCCTCGTGCAGGGGATTACCCTGTTCGCGGAATCGAAAATCGATGCGAGCCAGGTTCTGCATTTCCAGGAAACGCTGCTCGCTGATACCTTTCTGGCGAATCTTTTCGATGTAATCGAATACCAGCGGCAGGACGTCCTCATGGCGAGCCAGTCCTTCCGGTGTCAGGGAAATGCTGATTTCGAGGGTGGCGTTCTCGCCGGTATCCATACCCAGGCCTGCAGAGAGGCTTTCCGCCAGACCGGCCCGTTTCAGAACATCGAACAAGCTGCCCGGGCCCTCGTGGCCGAGCAGGTTGGCCACGTAACTGGCGGGTTTGGTGCGATAGTTCGCTTCCTGAGATGGAATAGGGAAGGTGAGCGACAGGCTTCGAACGTCCTTGAGTGCTTCTGCTGTGACCTTGGCTGGCAGCTCATCTGAGCGGTAAAGGCTGGCCACGTGACGTTTGGTCTCAAGGTTGCGGTTCTCAATGGCATCGAACCGCCCTCGCACGAAGGATTCCAGCTCGTCCAGGGTTTGGGGCCCGTAAACCGCCAGGCTCATGATGTTCGAGGAGTAATGCTGCTTCCAGAACTCGATCAGGTCCGGCCGAAGAGGATTTGCTTCCGTATTCTCAAGGGTGCTCAGGTTTCCAACGGCAAAGTGACTGAAGGCGTGATCCGGATTGCTGACGGCCTTCTTGACGGAATAGAAGCGTCGACCATCGTCTTTCTGTTTGGCGCTGAACTCCGAGTGCACAGCGTTGCGCTCACGATCTACCAGTTCGGCGGTAAAGAGGGGGGCGGAAAATTGCTGGGCGAACCGATCCAGTGCCGGTTCCAGAAATTCGGCCTGAACGTCAAAGAAATAATTCGTGTCCTGAAACGCGGTGAAGGCATTGTGCTGGCCGCCGTGGCTCTTGATGAACTGCTGGTACTCGCCCGGATCGGGGTATTTCTCGGTCCCGAGGAACAGCATGTGCTCGAGGAAGTGGGAGAGGCCTTCCCGCTCCGCCGGATCATCTCCGCTACCAACAGCAACGTTCATTGAGGCCGCCGCTTTATCTGCATCTTCATCAGACACCAGAATGACCTTCAGGCCGTTGTCCAGTTCGATGAACCGGTACTGGTTGTCGTCATTGGGGCTCTTCTCCGGAATCTGCGCTGCAAGAGCAAGGGTGCTGAACAGCAAAAGTATGAGCAGGGAAAACAGGCGTGAGATCGGGTTCTGCATGGAGTTCTTCCTGACGGTACGTGTGTTCATAGGCCCTCTGGGATCCGGAGAAGACGTTTGCGTATCAGTGCATCAGCGCGTTGCGGGTGCCTTCAGGCTGCTGATCAAGTGTTTTACGTGCCAGGTCGGCGGCTTTCTCACTGTCCAGCTGGCCCGAGGCAATACGCTCGAGAACCGTGGCCATGATGGCGACGGACTGGCGATAATCTGCGAACTCGGCCTGGAAGGCCTTGTCGATGGCCTCGTAGACCGCCTGAATTTTCTCTTCCCGTGAACCAGCGTTATCGGCTGTGTCGTTGATGGCCTTCAGGCAGGCCCGGGCGATCGAAATGTAGCGTTCCGCGTTGGGATTGTCTTTCTGCATAGTAGGGGTTCCGGAGATCGGTGTTCCTGTGAAAACAAGAGATGCCAAAAGGCGCGATAAGTTCCCGATTATGTCATTGCTGGCGGGCGCTTTCATTGCATTGTGGTAATCCGCAAATTGAGCATGCATGGGGCAATTCCTGTGCTAGTCTCAAAAACATTGTGTCGGCGAACCGGACAGGCATGTCCCGCTTGTCGGGTCAGGAATTTAGAGTAATAGCTCTATACAAAACAAAGGCTTACAGAGTAAAAGCTCTAAAAAAGTTCGATACATGAAGGTTGCAATTAAGTACAATGCCGGCGTTTCCGGAAAACTCTAAGACTTTAGTCGTATGGGTGCTGGCATGGATAGACAACAACGAGCAACAAGCAGGGTGGAAGATTGATGAATTATTTCCTGACGGGTGGCACCGGATTTATTGGCCGTTTCCTGGTGGAGAAGCTTCTGGCACGTGGTGGCACTGTCCACGTATTGGTGCGTGAGCAATCCCAGGACAAGCTGGACAAATTGCGTGAGCGCTGGGGCGCGGATGAAACCCAGGTTAAGGCTGTTATAGGCGACCTGACAAGCAAGAATCTGGGCATCGACGCCAAGACGATGAAAGCCCTGAAGGGGAAAATTGACCACTTCTTTCACCTCGCCGCCGTGTACGATATGGGCGCAGATGAAGAAGCCCAGCAGGCGACCAATATCGAGGGCACCCGGGCTGCGGTGAATGCTGCGGAGGCGATGGGCGCCAAGCACTTCCATCACGTTTCTTCCATTGCGGCTGCCGGTCTGTTCAAGGGAATCTTCCGCGAGGACATGTTCGAGGAAGCTGAGAAGCTGGATCATCCGTACCTGCGGACCAAGCACGAATCTGAAAAGGTCGTTCGTGAGGAATGCAAGGTTCCCTTCCGCATCTACCGCCCGGGCATGGTGATTGGGCATACCGCTACCGGTGAAATGGACAAGGTGGATGGCCCCTACTATTTCTTCAAGATGATTCAGAAAATCCGCCACGCGCTGCCCCAGTGGGTTCCGACCATTGGTGTCGAGGGTGGGCGTCTGAACATTGTGCCGGTGGATTTCGTGGTTAACGCCATGGATCATATTGCCCACCTCGAGGGTGAAGACGGCAAGTGCTTTCACCTGGTGGATACCGATCCGTACAAGGTTGGCGAAATTCTCAACATCTTCAGCGAGGCTGGTCACGCACCGCGGATGGGGATTCGGATCGATTCCCGCATGTTCGGCTTTATTCCGCCATTCATTCGCCAGAGCTTGAAGAACCTGCCACCGGTGAAGCGTCTGACGTCGGCGATCCTTGACGATATGGGCATTCCGCCATCCGTGATGTCGTTCATCAATTACCCGACCCGTTTTGACGCCCGCGAAACCGAGCGCGTTCTGAAAGGCACCGGCATTGAAGTGCCTCGCCTGCCAGATTACGCGCCGGTGATCTGGGACTATTGGGAGCGCAATCTGGACCCCGACCTGTTCAAGGACCGCACGCTCAAGGGCACGGTTGAAGGTCGCGTCTGCGTGGTGACCGGTGCTACGTCCGGTATTGGCCTTGCAACTGCCCAGAAACTGGCAGACGCCGGCGCGATCCTTGTGATCGGTGCCCGCAAACTCGAGCGCCTGAAGGAAGTGGCCGCGGAGCTGGAGTCCCGGGGCGCAAGCGTGCATGCCTATCCCTGCGATTTTTCCGATATGGATGCCTGCGACGAGTTCGTGAAGACCGTGTTGGATAACCATGGCCAGGTCGACGTGCTGGTCAACAACGCCGGGCGCTCGATTCGCCGTTCACTGGATCTGTCGTTCGACCGCTTCCACGATTTCGAGCGCACCATGCAACTGAACTACTTTGGTTCCGTTCGTCTGATCATGGGCTTTGCGCCCAAGATGCTGGAGAATCGCCGCGGTCACGTGGTCAACATCTCGTCCATCGGTGTGTTGACCAACGCTCCCAGGTTCTCGGCTTACGTGGCCTCCAAGTCCGCGCTGGATGCCTTCAGCCGCTGCGCCGCTTCGGAATGGTCGGATCGCAATGTCACGTTCACCACCATTAACATGCCGCTGGTGAAAACGCCGATGATTGCGCCAACCAAGATCTACGATTCTGTTCCGACGCTGACGCCAGACGAGGCTGCAACCATGGTTGCGGATGCCATTGTCTATCGGCCGAAGCGGATCGCTACCCGTTTGGGTATCTTTGCCCAGGTGCTTCATGCCCTGGCGCCCAAGATGGCCGAAATCGTCATGAACACCGGTTACCGGATGTTCCCGGATTCACCGTCCGCCGCCGGTAGCCGTTCCGGGGAGAAGCCGAAGGTGTCCAGCGAGCAGGTAGCTTTCGCCGCCATCATGCGGGGCATCTACTGGTAATGTCTTAGCCCCTGAGTCGAGTTGGAGGGGGAGTTACTCCCCCTCCCATATTAATGGGTTAAACGAGATTCGCCTCTTTTAGGAAGTGTTCTGGGCTAAAGAAAACGTGCCGATAGCCGATGGTTAATACAAGAACAATATAAAAGAAGGGCTATTGATGACTCTCAAGAAACGTCTTTTGCTGACTTTGCTGCTGGTTGGCCTGCTTCCCGTCATTGCCATCTCATTTTTTAACGCCGAAATTGCCCGACAGAGCCTGACGGAACAGGCGTTGCAACAACTCTCTATTGCGGCTACCAATAAGCAGAATAGTGTTGAAGATTATCTCAGCACTATTGCCCGGCAGCTGAAAGCCATGGCCAATAATCGCGGGACCCGAACGGCGGCCCAGGGGTTTGGTTTGGCATTTCAAAATTATGAAAAACTGGTAAAAGAGGAGCAATCGACCTTACGAGACAACGTCGAGGCTTATTATCAGCAGAATTTTTTGCCACCCTTGCAGCAAAATGGTGGTGCTAACGGACGTTCAGCCTCGGACTTCGTTGCATCCCTCAGCAAAAACAGCCTGGCTCTGCAGATGGGTTACATCGTGGACAACCCGAATCCTGTGGGGCAGAAAGACGAATTGGTATCGGCTGACGTCCATATCGCGCAGTTTTATAACACGCTTCACAAACAGTGGCACACCTCGTTCAAGGAGTTTCAGGAGGCGTTCGGCTACTACGATATTTATCTCATTGATGCCGATACAGGCCATGTTATCTATTCCGTAGCCAAAGAGGTGGATTTTGCTACCTCCCTGAAAGACGGTCCCTACGCGAATTCTGGCCTGGCGGCAGCTTATCGTCAGGCGATGTCTGACGAACAGGATACTGCTCCGACTTTTGTTGATTTTACTCGGTATGTACCGTCCTACGGTGCGCCCGCCGGATTTGTGGCAACCCCCATATATTCCGAAAAAGATGAGCGGTTGGCCGTGCTGGCCTTCCAGTTTCCCATCGACAGCCTGAACAACATCATGATGGAACGAGATGGCATGGGCGAAACCGGGGATGCCTATCTGGTGGGGCCGGATAACCTGATGCGGTCAGACTCCTACCTGGATCCAGAAAACCGCAGTGTTGTCGCTTCCTTTGCCGACCCGGAGAATGGACGCATTAGTTCGACATCGGTGGATGAGGCCCTGGCCGGAAATTCCGGTGAAGGCGTGGTTACGTCCTACCGTGGCGAGCCAGTGTTTTCCGCCCACAGGCCAGTTACCGTAGGCGGGCTGAACTGGGCGCTTGTGGCGGAGATCAGCGAAGACGAGGCCCTGGCGCCGGTGCGTGAAATGTGGACGCTGACGGCGATAGCCATTGCTATTGTGCTCCTGGCTGTGGTGGCCGTGGCAGTCTGGACCGCGGCGCGGATCATGAAACCCCTTGGCAAAGACCCGGCCGAATTGCAGGCACTGGCGGAACAGGTGGCGGCGGGTAACCTGGTCATTGATTCGTCCGACAGTGACAAGGCCGCGGGCGTATACGGCTCCATGCTCAAGATGGTGTCGGACCTGAAAGAAGTGATCTTCAAGGTTGAAGAAGCGTCCCAGCGCCAGGCCAGTGCGTCCGAACAGTTGTCCGGCACTATCTCGCAGACCCTGGACAATGTGAATCAGCAGGCAGAGCAGACTGAGCAGGTGGCGTCGGCTATTGAAGAAATGTCCTCAGCAATCAGCGAGGTGTCCCAGAATACCGCTGAATCGGCAGCCGGTGCCCGGCGCACTGATGAGGCGGTGAGCCGCAGCGCAACCGAGGTGGAATCCTCCGCTGCTGACACCCGAGCTATGGCCAGGGAACTGGAGGAAGCAGAGGCCGGCATAGAGGATTTGCGAAAGAATATGGAGTCCATTACCAGGGTTCTAGATTCGATAAAGTCCATCGCCGACCAAACTAACTTGCTGGCTCTGAATGCTGCCATTGAAGCGGCCCGGGCCGGTGAACAGGGCCGGGGCTTCGCGGTGGTTGCGGATGAGGTGCGCAGCCTGGCCAAGAATAGCCAAGAGGCGACCGAGGAGATAAGTAGTTCCATCGAAACCCTGGTCAATTCGTCGGAGCGTGCTTCAAAGGTGGTTACCCGCTGCAGCGCACAGGCCAGCGGTATTTCCGAGCGGGCAGGCGCCGTTGTATTGCGGCTTCGCGAGGCAGTGGACGAGGTCACCCGGATGTCCGGTATGGCCGAGCAGATTGCTACGGCATCCGAAGAGCAATCAGCCACGGCCGAAGAAGTAACGCGCAACGTATCGACAATTGCTGATAAGTCCCTTGAGACCAAACAGGCCATGGCCCAGATATCCGAAGCCAGTGGTGACTTGGCGGAGTTGTCTCATCAGCTCAAAGATTCGCTGTCCCGGTTTAAAGTCAGCTGAGTACGAGGCGTGGCTTCCACACTTATGCCCGGCACACAGAAAACAAAACCCGCTGCGGCGGGTTTTTTTATGGCGGTTACTCGGTCTCTTCGAGGATCACCGGAGGCGGAAAGCCGCCCAGTTCTTTCCAGCGATTCACAATGCCGCAGAACAGCTCTGCGGTTTTTTCCGCGTCATAGGCGGCGGAATGGGCTTCCTTATTGCTGAACGGAATGCCCGCGAGTTTGCAGGCCTGGGCCAGAACCGTGTGGCCATAGGCCAGGCCGGCCAGCGTGGCGGTATCGAAGGTTGAGAAAGGGTGAAATGGGTTACGACGGATGTCGGCCCGCAGCGCGGCTGCAAAGATGAAGTTATGGTCAAAGGTGGCATTGTGGCCCACCAGGACGGCTCGCTTGCAATCGTGGTTCTTCACCGCCTTGCGAATGGGACTGAAGATCTCGCTGAGTCCTTCCCGCTCGGGTACCGCTTCTCGCTCCGGATTCCACGGATCAATACCGGTGAAATCAAGGGCGGACTGCTCCAGATTCGCACCTTCAAAAGGATCGATCTGCTGAACGTGGGTCTCAGCGCGCCGCACCCAGCCGTCTTCGTCCATGGTCAGTATCACTGCTGCCACTTCGAGCAGAGCGTCCCGCTCGGGATTGAAGCCAGCGGTTTCCACGTCGACTACAACAGGCAGAAACCCGCGAAAGCGGCGGGACATGGGATGCGGTGGTTTGTTTTCGTCAGTCACTCAAGCTCCGGTCTTGGCCGTGTGTGAGAAGGAATAAGTCAGGTTTACGCCAGTTTCCAGTGAACGGTTTCACCAGCCTTGAGGGGCACGATGGTTCCGTCAGCCAGCGGCAGCTCTGCCGGCATGGTCCAGGGGTCACGAATCAGGGTGATGGTATCGGTATTCCGCGGTAGGCCATAGAAATCCGGCCCGTTGAAACTGGCGAATGCTTCAAGTTTATCCAAGATGCCAAGCTCCTCGAAAATGTCCGCATACAGGCCGATTGCGCCGTAGGCCGAGTAACAGCCGGCACAACCGCAGGCTGCCTCTTTGCGATCCTTCGAATGAGGGGCGGAATCCGTGCCCAGGAAAAAGCGTTTGTCGCCGCTGGCCACCGCGTCCCTGAGCGCCTGTTGATGGCGGTTACGCTTCAGGATTGGCAGGCAATAGAGATGCGGCCGAATGCCGCCTACCAGCATGTGGTTGCGGTTGTACATCAGGTGCTGGGGCGTCAGAGTCGCACCGAGGTTGTCTCCGGCGTGCTGCCGGACAAATTCTGCGGAATCGGCCGTGGTGATGTGTTCCAGTACAACCTTGAGGTTCGGGAAAGCCTCGAGAGTGGGTGCCAGGACACGCTCCAGAAATACCTTTTCCCGGTCGAAAATGTCGATATCGGCATCGGTTACCTCTCCGTGTACCAGCAGCAGCATGCCACAATCGGCCATGGCCTCCAGAACCGGGTAGATGTTACGGATATCCTTCACCCCCGAGTCGGAATTGGTCGTTGCTCCGGCCGGGTAAAGCTTGGCGGCCACAACGCCGGCAGCCCTGGCATCCCGGATGGTCTGCGCCGTCATGCTCTCGGTTAGATATAGCGTCATCAACGGCTCGAACTCGGTGCCATTGGCAGCCGCCAGAATGCGTTCCCGGTAGGCTTTGGCATCGGCTGCGGTTGTCACCGGCGGTACCAGGTTAGGCATGATGATGGCGCGACCGAAGCAGGCGGCCGTAGCCGGTACCACGTCCTTGAGAATTTCGCCGTCCCGTACGTGAAGGTGCCAGTCGTCGGGGCGTGTGAGCGTGAGCTTGTCTGTCATGGCGTTTGTCCGAAATACCTTTGGCGGGGCGAGCTTGTGCCCGTTTCTCTGGGAGCCGAAAAAATTTGGCGAATTATACCAGAAGGCGCGGGTGATTGTTTTCCGGTTGGTGGCTAAAGAACTTCCGGCTCAGGCCGTTAAACAGTCTGACTCTGCTAACTCCGGACACTGATGGCTAGCTCTATGGGATTTCGCCCCGGACAACTCCTGAATACTCTGCTTGTTGCCATGTTGCCCGTGGTGCTTCTGCCGGCGGCCGCGCAGGCTGCCAGCTATGGCGCCGGAATCGAGAACAGCCAGTGGTATCTCGCCGAGTCGGTATTTGAATGCCGACTGGTGCACGAAGTTCCCGGCTACGGTCGGGCGGTGTTCAATCATCGCGCCGGTGAAAGTCTCAGCTTTTTCCTGGAGTCTGATTCTGCGTTGATGCGACCAGGGCGCGGCAGCCTTGTGGTCGAGGCACCGGCCTGGCGTCCGGGTGTGGCGCCGAAGCCCCTCGGAACGGTCAACGTATCGGATGATCGGCGTCAGGTCTCGCTGGATACACGTCAGGCGTTCGTGGTCGCCCATGGACTTCTGGATGGGATGCGCCCGACGGTAACCAGGGAATCGTGGTTTGATGGCCGCCCGGTGCGGGTTCAGGTCTCCAACATCAACTTTGCCGGCGAGTACCAGCGTTATCAACGCTGTACGTCCAATCTTCTGCCGGTAAACTTTGATCAGATCCAGCGCTCGAGGGTGCCGTTTGCCAGCGGCAGCACGCAATTGTCCGATGCCGACAGGCAACTACTGGATAACATCGTGGCTTATGTGAACGCCGATTCGACGGTTGAGCGGATTTTTGTGGATGGCCACAGTGACAGAATTGGAAGCCGGATCGACAACCGTGCGCTTTCCGAAGATCGCGCCAATGTGGTGGCCGACTACCTCAAGGCGAGCGGTATTGATGAAAACATGATTACCGTGCGGGCCCATGGCGACCAGTACCCGGTATCCAACCGGCCCGCAGATAACCGCCGCACCAATATCCGCCTGCAACGGGCCGGTGACCGCCCGGAATTGCAGCAGGCTAACGGCTATGGCGGCGAACCCAGGGGCTGATCGGCTTCAGTAAACCGAATCCAGAACTTCGAGGTGGGCATTGACACTTTCCGCCAGGGCCCGCAGGTGGTAACCGCCTTCCAGGGTTGAAATGATCCGGTCATTGCTGTGCTCACTGGCGACACTCACAATCATTTCCGTCAGCCAGCGATAATCTTCAGTATCCAGATTCAGTTCTGCCATCGGATCCAGCCGGTGGGCATCAAAACCCGCCGAAATCAGGATCAACTGCGGTTTGAATTCATTCAGGCGCTTCAGCCATCCCGCCTCCACCTGCTTCCGGTACTCTTCAGACGAACAGTTTGCCTCAATCGGAATATTCACGATGTTGTCGGCCTGCCGGTGCACGTGAGAGTGCGGGTAGAAGGGGTGCTGGAAGCTTGAGCACATCAGGATACGCTCGTCGCCACTAACAATGTCTACGGTGCCATTGCCCTGGTGCACGTCGAAATCGATGATCGCGACCCGCTCCAAATGATGAAAGGTGAGGGCGCGCATGGCGGCCAGGGCAACGTTGTTGTAAAAACAGAACCCCATGGATTTCGCCCGCTCGGCATGATGCCCGGGCGGCCGTGCACAAACAAACGCGTTGGTAACCTGGCTGCTCATTACCATATCCACGGCCTGGATATTGGCACCAGCTGCCAGGCGGGCGGCTCGAAGGGTGTCAGGCATCATGGCCGTGTCCGGGTCGGTAAACACGCGGCCACGGGTCGGTTGCATCAGGTCCAGTTGATGGAGATATTTTTCCGGATGCACCATCAGAAGCTGATCGCGGGTGATTTCTTCCGGTCGGACCCAGTCAAGTTTCTGGTCCAGGCCAGTGTCAGCAAGGTAGCTGACGATGGCCGCCAGCCGCTCAGGGCTTTCCGGATGTTCCGGCCCCATGTTGTGTTTCATGAAGTCATCGTGGGAAAAGAATGCCGTGGTCATACGTCTCGGACTGCCTTCGATATGCTTATATTTTCTTCAAGCTTATCAGGGAAAACTGCACGATGCCGTGTTTCTTTGGTCTTATAAGGGCGATAGTCATTTCACATCGGGGTATCAAGGCCTAAGATAAGAGTTACACTCATAAGTAACCTGTTTTATTACATTTATTTCCCCAACGGTCTGCCGGCCGCATACAAAGGAGAGTCAGCTTGAGCACCCGGTATCTGGAGAGCCTGTTTAATCCCGCGTCTATTGCGGTGATCGGTGCGTCGGAGCGGGCAGACAACCTTGGCGGTATGGTGTTGCGGAACCTGATGGGGGGCGGTTATCCCGGCCGGTTACTGGTGGTGAACCAGAACGATTACGACAACGTGCACGGGGTGCCCTGCGTCAAGAAAGTCTCGAAAATGGAATTTTCCCCGGACCTGGCAATCATCTGTACGCCGCCGGATACCGTGGCCAAGACCATCAAGCGGCTGGGGGAGGCCGGGGTGCGCACCGCGATCGTTATGACCGGTGGCATGTCACGTACTCACAGTAAAACCGGCCAGCCCCTGATGTATTCGGTTCGAGAAGCGGCCCGGGAAACCGGAATCCGGGTACTGGGCCCCAACACCATTGGCCTGATGGTCCCGGCACGCAGCCTGAACGCTACCTACGCCCATATGGGCGCCATCCCTGGCCGGGTTGCCTTCGTTGGCCAGTCCGGCACCATCGCCAGTTCGGTCATAGACTGGGCATTCGCCCGTGGTGTGGGGTTTTCCTACTTCCTGACCCTGGGCGATGGCATGGATATCGATCACGACGACCTGATCGACTACCTGGCCCAGGATACACAGACCCGTGCGATTCTCCTGCACATCGAAAACATTCCCAGTGCCCGGCGTTTCATGTCGGCGGTTCGGGTTGCGTCCCGCACCAAGCCGGTGATTGCGGTGAAGTCCGGTCGTGTACCGGAGTCGGAGTGGTTTCCCCATGACCTTCCTGATGGCCTGAAACGCAGTGATCCGATCTACGACGCCATGCTTCAGAGGGCAGGTGTGCTCCGGGTGGATGGCCTTGGCCAGATGTTTGATGCGCTCGAGACATTGACGCGGATGCGTCCCTTGCGCCGCGAAACCCTGGCGATTATGGCCAATGGAGTCGGTCCCGGGGTGTTGGCCGTGGACCGGTTGGCGGATCTTGGTGGTGAACTGGCAGAGCTGTCGAAATCCAGCATCGAGGCCTTGGCCGAGCTGCTGCCACCTTACTGGACCCGTAAAAACCCCATTGACCTTAACTACGATGCCTCACCGGAGCTGTATGGCCAAGCCATCAAAATTCTCGCCAAGGATCCGGAAGTGGCAAACGTGCTGGTGATGTATGCGCCGAGCCTGACGGAGGACAGCCTGCAGATTGCGGATGCCGTTGTGCAGGCCTCCAAGGGTACACGTCTGAATGTGTTCACCTGCTGGCTCGGCCAGAGTACGGTCATGGATGCGCGGGAAGAATTTTACCGGGCCGGGCTGCCGTCGTTCTTCAATCCTGAGAAAGCCGTGATGGCATTCATGCAGCATGTTCGTCACCAGCGGGTTCAGCGGCTGCTAACGGAAACGCCGGAATCCTTTACCGACCACTTTGCAGACCGTACCCACACCCGTCATGTGGTCAACCGGGCACTTCGAGCAGGTCGGTATCACCTCTCCAACCGGGAAGCGCGGGATCTGGTGCGGGACTACGGGATCAGCACCATCGAAACCATGTACTGCGACGATATGGAAGAGGTGTTGGAGGTGTTTGCGGTTGAGCGGCGCCCCATCGACATCACCATTATTCATGAGCAGGCGTGCCATCCTTTCCTGGACCTGAGTCCGACCCAGCGTCGTTACAAGGGCACGGTCCAGAAACTGAACAGCGAAACGGCCATCATGGATTCCTGCCGCTACCTGATGGAGGAATACAAGAGCCATTTCCCGGAAAGTGGATTTCTCGGGTTTGCGGTTCAGCGTTCCTACCAGCACGTGGGTGGGATCGAGTTCAGTGTCGGCATTACCCGGGACGCATTGTTTGGCCCGCTGGTGGTGTGCGGTGCCGCAGGCGCCCAGATCAACGTGATGACCGACCGGCAGATCGCACTGCCACCATTGAACATGGTGTTGGCCCGTGAGCTTCTTCGCCGTACCTACATGTACAAGCTGCTGAAAGAACACAGCTTGAAGCCGGAGGAGGATATCCGCGCGGTGTCCGAGACCCTGGTCACCCTCTCGCAGATTGTTATCGATATTCCGGAAATCAAGGGTCTTGAGATCTCGCCCTTGCTGTTCAACGAGCAGGGGGCGGTGGCGGTGAATATTGCCATCAATCTGGCTGACAAGCCGGGGCGGCCGATTATTCAGCCTTACCCGCGGGAACTGGAGGAATGGATTGTTTTACCCAAATCCGGGCGCCGGGTCATCATTCGCCCGGTACTGGCGGAAGATGAGCCTGCCCACCGGGCGTTCCATGAGTTGCAGTCGCCGGAGTCCATTCGTTACCGGTTCTTCCAGTATCGCAAGCATTTCTCCCGGGAAGACGTTGCCCAGATGGTGCAAATCGATTACGACCGGGAGATGGTTTTTATTGCCAACGCGCCGAGGGAAGACGGGGAAGGCGAGGAAACCCTGGGAACCGTGCGCACCTGGACCGATGCCGATAACCTGCAATGCGAGTTCGCGGTCATGGTGCACGATAAAATGAAGGGCGAAGGCCTCGGCGTTGCCCTGATGCAGAAGATGATCGATTACTGCCGGGCCAGGGGCACCATGGAAATGGTGGGCAATGTACTGCCGGATAATCGTCCCATGCTGCAGCTGGCGGAACATCTGGGCTTTGAAATCAAGTTCAATACCGAAGAGGAAGTGATGGATCTGCGGCTGGTCCTGAACGAACCGGAAAAAGACTGGCAGCGAGAGCGTCTGGGAAAAAGCGCCCACTGAAGAGTGCAAGGGAGGCCGGGTCAGACAAGGAGGGTATCTGACCCGGTTTTACGGCTTTACTCTTCGACAATCGCAGAGCGATCTTCGCCGCCGAGCGCTTCCAGGAGCCCTGGAATCAGTCGGGACAGCTCAAGGGTCATCAGCGTGAAAGCCGCATCAAACTTGGCTGCGTGGTCGTCCACGTCGACATCGTCCAGTTGATCCTGAAGTGTTTCGCCAAATTTCAGGCGACGGATGCCGAGTTCTTCATCCAGCACGAAGGAGACGTTGTCGTCCCAGGTCAGGGACAGCTTGGTCACCTGCATGCCCGCATCCAGATGGTTGCGGATTTCATCTGCTTTAAGATCCAGGCCTTTGCAACGCACCACGCCGCCATCTTCAGACGGATCCTTGAGTTCGCACTCAGTGCCCAGAACCACCTTGCCGGGCAGGTCGATGGATTCGTTCAGCCAACCGGTAAAGGTGAAAGCAGGTGCCTGTTCCACCGCGGGTGGACGGACCGGCAGCGATCCGAGGCTCTTGCGCAGAGTCGAGGCCAGATCTTCCGCCTGCTTGGCGGAGCCCACGTCGACCACCAGAACACCGTCCTGGGGGGCGAGGTAGGCAAAGGAGCGGCGGTTCTTGGAGAAGGCCTGGGGCAGCATCTCCAGCATTACCTGTTCCTTGATTTCGTCCTTTTCCTTGCGCCGGACCTTCCGGCCCTGCTCGAACTCGATGGCTTCGGCCTTCTCCTCAACCGCTTCTTTCACCACCGGGCCGGGAAGAATCTTTTCCTCCTTGCGCAGGGCAATCAGGTGATAGCCGTTGGCACTGTGAACCAGCTGTTCGCCATGCTTGCCCAGGGGCGGAACCCAGCCCTGGCGGCTGGTTTCCTGAGGTCCGCAGGGCTTGAAGGCGTCGGCCTGGAGCTTTTCTTCCAGCTCTTCGGCAGAGATATCAAAGGGTTTGGTAAATCGGAATACGCGGGCGTTGCGAAACCACATCAGGGCTGGTCCTTGTCTTTCATATTTGCATGATCTCTACGAGTACGGTTTTAACGATAAAGCCCACAACGCCGGCGCCCAGCACCGTAAACAGTGCGATGGTGCCGAACTTGCCGGCCTGGGATTTCTTGGCCAGATCCCAGACGATGAAACCCATCCAGACAATCAGGCCGGTCAGAAACACCAGCATGGCGATCTGGGAAAACATTGCTTCGTTCATTGCTGACTCCGATTTCAACGTGGATTACTGTTCATCCCGCAGGAAAACCCAGTTGTTCTTATCGGATTGGTCTTCGCTGAAGTAATAGCCTTCGAGATTGAATCCCTTGAGGTCGTCGGCTTGGGTAATTCGGTTCTGAATGGCAAACCGACACATCAGCCCCCGGGCTTTCTTGGCATAAAAGCTGATCATCTTGTACTGACCATTCTTCCAGTCCTTGAATTGGGGGGTAATCAGCCGGCCTTCAAGGTCTTTCTTCTTTACGCTTTTGAAATACTCGTTGGAGGCGAGGTTGACCAGCACGCCGTCGTCATCCGCAAGCAGCCGGTTGATCTCCTCTGTGATCTTGCTGCCCCAGAAGGCATACAGATCCTTGCCACGGTTATTTTCGAACCGGGTACCCATTTCCAGGCGGTAGGGCTGCATCAGGTCCAGGGGTTTCAGGACGCCATACAGACCGGAAAGCATGCGTAGATGCTGTTGGGCAAAGTCGAAGTCCTGTTCACTGAAGCTCTCGGCGTCCAGGCCGGTGTACACGTCACCTTTGAAAGCCAGTACAGCCTGCCGGGCATTCTCGGGGGTAAACGGTGTGTGCCAGTTCTGGAAGCGCTCGGCGTTCAGCTGCCCAAGCTTGTCGCTGATGCTCATCAGATTGCTGATCTGGTGCGGCTCCAGCGTTTTAAGCAGGTCGACCAGCTCGCAGGCATCCTCAAGGAATTCCGGCTGAGTATAGGTACTGGTCGCCAACGGACTCTCGTAATCCAGCGTTTTGGCAGGGGAAATAACCATCAACATGTCAGGCAATCCTCATTGCAGGAATGTAAGTAAGTCATCCCTGGTAAATGGCCAGTCCAGTTCCACACCGGTATCGTTGCGTCGGAGCACCGGTATCCGGGTACCGTAGCGTTCTACCAGTTCTTCGGACTGGGCAATGTCCACCACGTCTACCGGGATCGGCTCCGGCATGGGCGTGCTTACAAGCAGGGCTTCGGCCAGTTCGCACAGGTGGCACTGAGAGGTTGTGTAAAAAAGCAGTTCCATTATTTCGGTTGTGCGTCCAGTTTCTGGCCGTTGACGCCCTGGCTGTCCTTGCCCATGAGGTACAGGTAAATCGGCATCAGGTCCTCTGGTGCCGGATTTTGCTGTGGATTCTCCGCCGGATAGGCGTGGGCTCTCATGTTGGTACGGGTCGCGCCGGGGTTCAGACTGTTTACCCGGATATTGTGACGCTCGTCGTCCAGCTCTTCGGACAGCAACTGGCTCAGGCCCTCTACGGCAAACTTGGAGACGGCATAGGCGCCCCAGTAGGCTTTCGCCTTGCGGCCGACACCCGAGGAGGTGAAGATCACCGAGGCGTCGTCGGATTTGCGAAGCAGGGGAATCATTGCCCGGCTTAGCAGGAACGGCGCCGTTGCGTTCACGTACATGACCTTGTTCCAGGTCTCCGGGTCATAAAGCTCTACAGGACTGCGGTCGCCCAGAATTGCCGCGTTGTGCAGCAAACCGTCAAGCTGCCCGAAATTATCTTCCAGGGTCATGGCCAGTTCTTCGTAGTCCTTCACCGCGGCGCCCTCGAAGTTCATGGGCACGATGGCAGGCTTGGGGTGGCCGGCTGCCTCGATTTCATCGTAAACCGTTTCGAGTTTGCTGACCGTGCGGCCTACCAGTACCACGGTGGCGCCATGGGCGGCGTAGGCCTTGGCTGCAGCCCGGCCAATGCCGCTGCCGGCACCCGTCACCATAATGATGCGGTCTTTCAGAAGATCGGCGGGTGCTTGGTAATCATGCATAACCTGTCTCCGTGTCAGGCTGTTACCGGCTGAACACCGGATCCTAAATTTGATGCGCTATTGTAACAGCTTTGCCAGGTCCGTGACGGTGTCGGCGATGAGGTCCGCTTGCCACAGGTCAATGGCTTCTGGCTCCTCGATGTAACCGTAGCGGACGGCGATGGTTTTCATGCCAGCGTTACGCCCGGCTTCGATGTCCCGTTCGTGGTCGCCCACATAAATGCCGGTGGCCGGATCGGCGCCGATCTGCTGGCAGGCCAGATAGAGGGCCTCCGGATGAGGTTTGCGCTGGGCAACGTGATCGGGGCAAACCAGTGCCGCGCATCGGTCAGCCAGGTTAAGGGCCTCGATCAGTGGAACCGCGAACCTGGCAGGCTTATTGGTCACAATACCCCAGGGAATACCTTGCTCCTCGAGGGCTTTGAGAAGCTCGTCCATCCCCTCGAACAGGCTGGTCTCCACTGCCACTCCAGCTTCGTAGAGGTCGAGGAACGCGGTGTGTTTTTCCAGGTATTCCGGATGTTCCGGTTCCAGGCCGAAGCCGACCCGGATCATGGCGCGCGCGCCGTTCGAGACCGAGCGTCGGATATGCTCGTGGGGAAGGGCGGGCAGCCCGTGCTGTTCCCGTAACTGATTCAGGCACCGGATGAAGTCCGGCGCGGTGTCAATCAGCGTTCCATCAAGATCAAACAGGACCGTGGAGGCTCGATGCGTGGTTTCAGGCTTCACGAATATCCCTGGCATGCATCAGATAGTTGACGTCCACGTCCCGTCCGAGCTTGTAAACCTTGGTGACGGGGTTGTAGGTCATGCCCGTAAGCTCACGGACTTCCAGCCCTGCATGGCGAAGATGGTCGGACATTTCCGATGGCCGGATAAATTTCTTCCATTCGTGGGTGCCTTTGGGTAGTAACCTGAGCACGTATTCCGCCCCGATAATCGCAAAAAGAAACGATTTCGGGTTCCGGTTGATGGTTGATACAAACAGATGGCCGCCCGGTTTCAGCATGGCGGCACAGGCCCGCACCACAGATGCGGGATCCGGCACATGCTCAAGCATTTCGAGGCAGGTAACCACGTCGTACTGGCCCGCATGTTCGCTGTCCTCGGCCAGTTCTTCGATGGTGATCTGGCGATAATCCACGTTCACGCCGCTCTCCATGCCATGCAGCCGCGCGACGGCCAGCGGAGCCTCGCCCATGTCGATACCGGTAACGTGGGCGCCGCGCTGGGCCATGCCCTCCGACAGCAGGCCACCACCGCAGCCGACATCCAGAGCGCGCTTTCCGGCCAGGGAAACCCGCTCATCGATGTAGTTCAGCCGCAGGGGATTAATATCATGCAGTGGCTTGAATTCGCTCGAGGGATCCCACCAGCGGCTGGCCAGGGCCTCGAATTTGGCGATCTCGTTCCGGTCTACGTTCTGGTTTGTCATGGTTGGTTCTGCCTGGTGAATCAATAGGAAATCGGTTAGTCAGCCTCTGTGCGGATTCGCCCGGCCCAGTCCTCAACTCGAAGCATGAGATCGGCAACGTCAATGCGGGTAAGCCGGCCATCCTGTACTTGTGGTACGCCGTTAATCCAGCTGTGGCTTACTGATCGACCATGGTTGCTGTAGACGAGGTGCGAAGCCGGGTCGTAGACCGGCTGCAAAAACGGGTCGCTCAGGTCAATGGCAATGATATCCGCCAGCTTGCCCTCGGCCAGAGAACCCAGTTCATGGTCCCGCCCCAGAGCCCTTGCCCCGTTGATCGTGGCCATCTGCAGGGCCTTGTGCGCCGATAGCGCCGAGGCATCATTGGCCACAACTTTGGCCATCATGGCGGCAGTCCGGAGTTCCCCGAACAGATCGAGGTCGTTGTTGCTGGCGGCGCCGTCGGTGCCTATGGCGACGTTAATCCCGCTATCGAGGAGTTCCTGCACCGGACAAAGGCCGCTGGCCAGCTTCAGATTTGACTCCGGGCAGTGGATGACATGGGCGCCCGTTTGTTCAAGCAAGCTGATATCGCTGGCATCAATCTGGGTCATATGTACGCATTGGGTCTCTGGACGGAGCAGGCCGAGATCCGCCAGTCGGGCCGTCGGCCGTTGACCCAGCTTTTCAGTAGCCTCGGCCACTTCGAATGCCGTTTCGTGCAGGTGGATCTGGATGGCTGCGCCGGTCTTTTCCGAGAGCCGGACGGCTTCAATCATCGGGCCGTCGGACACGGTGTAGGGTGCATGGGGGCCAATGGCCGGCATGATGTAGCCATCGTTTTTCCAGCTGTCGATAAAGTCGGCGCCCTTGCTCAGGTATTCCTCGGGGCCGGCACCCCACGGCGTCGGAAAGTCGAGCAGCGGAAAACAGATTTGCGCACGAATGCCCGTATCGTGCGCCATCTGAGCGGCAATTTCCGGGAAGAAATACATGTCAGAAAACGTGGTGGTTCCCGTACGCAGCATCTCGGCCATGGCCAGTTGGGTGCCATCGGCAATGAACTGCTCGCTGATAAAGCGACCTTCGGCCGGCCAGATATGGTCATTCAGCCAGGTCATCAGCGGAAGATCGTCTGCCATGCCCCTGAACAGGCTCATGGCCGCGTGGCCGTGCATATTGATCAGGCCGGGCATGACGACGTGGTTCGGAAGATCAACGGTTTCCCGGGTTCTGAACGATCTGTCCGCCTGTTCCTGGGGAATGACTGCGGCAAGGCGGTCACCCTGGATAATGACTGCATAATGCTCAAGCACCGTGCCTGCCGGCTCAATTGGGATCAGCCAGCGTGCGTTGATGCGAATATCGGCTGCGGTGATAGTGTCTGCCGTCATTTATCCTGCCTTACAGCGCATGGCGCGGAGCTTCCACACCTTGAAAATGTAGCCACGAAGTATAACCGTTATACTGGCAGTTTTCAGTGCTGAAAAACCGGAGCAGTCTTCTATGACAACAACCCCGAAACCCGCCCAAGAACGGGCCATTGGCACCGTTGCGATTCGCTGGCATGGCAGCAGTCTTGAGCTGCTGGATCAACGCCTGCTGCCGGGAGAGGAGCACTGGATAACGCTGGAAGGCGCCGCTGGTGTATCGCAGAGTATCCGGGATATGGTGGTTCGGGGCGCCCCTGCAATCGGCATCAGTGCAGCCTATGGGGTGGCCCTTGCGGCCAGGCATGCCAGTGGCGGGGACTGGAAGGCGGAAATCAAACAGGCCATTCGCGAGCTGGCAGCCTCACGTCCGACCGCAGTAAACCTGTTCTGGGCGCTGCAGCGCATGGAAAGGATTTTCCACGCGTGCCATTCGCTGGACGAGGCGGTAAAACGCCTGGCCTCGGAGGCCCGGGCCATACATGAGGAAGACCTGGCCGCCAATTTTGCCATGGCGGACCATGCCCTTGAGTTTATAGGAGCAAAGGCACCGTTTTCGGTGCTGACGCATTGCAATACCGGTGCATTGGCCACCGGGGGCTACGGTACGGCACTGGGCGTTGTTCGTCGTCTCCATGAGGACAAGCTGCTGGCAGACGTCTATGCCGACGAGACTCGCCCCTGGCTTCAGGGTGGCCGGTTGACGGCCTGGGAACTTTCACGCGACGGCATTCCCGTAACGCTGAATGCCGATGGTGCCGCTGCTGCCATCATGGCCCGGAAAGACGTACGCTGGGTGATCGTCGGCGCGGATCGAATAACTGCCAATGGCGATGTTGTGAACAAGATCGGCACTTACAGCCTGGCGGTTCTGGCCCGTCATCACAAGGTGGGCTTCATGGTGGTCGCGCCTTCAAGCACGGTAGACATGGCCACGGCGTCAGGGGCAGATGTGGCCATTGAGGAGCGCGACGGCATTGAAATCCGGGAGATACGCGGTATTGGGTTGGCGCCGGAAGGCATCAACGTATTCAATCCGGTCTTTGACGTGACACCGGCAAGCCTGATCGACGCGATCGTTACTGAAAAGGGCGTGGTGCATAACCCGAACAGAACCGGTATGCAGGCGTTATTTGGTTGACGGTGGGGTGCGCTCCGGCTGCTTCTTGTTGGCGGCAGGCTTGTCAGGTGACCTTTTCACGTCGGGGTGCTTTTCCTCGTAGGTGGCCCTGAGTTCAGCCACCTGCCGTTCCTGCTCCTCGATAAAGTGCAGGGACATTTCAAAGCTGTGACGGGTGAACTCCAGCACTTTCTGGAAACCTTCATCCGAGAGCGTGCGAGCGTCATCATGCCGGCGGAAGATGTTGATAAACTCCCGCTCCCGTTCAAATTGCAAGGGTAGTCTCGCCACGCCCCAGTCATTCAGAATCTGCCAGACTTCGGGATTGTAATTACGCGTGGTGCGCATGATGAACGGGATGGGGTCGTTTCTGGCAATGAGGGCTGCCAGACGTAGTATCAGTTCGAAGGACAGGGTGGTGGTGCCGTTCTCTATAGCCTCCAGGACGGACTTGTCCCGCAGGTTAAGCGCCTCGCTCATTTCTGACACGGTGAGGCCGGCCACTTCGCGGATGTCTTTCAGAGACTGGCCTGCTGTGAGCATTGCCCGCAGCTGATCTTGGGAATTGATCAGCGCCCGGCCCACCCGAAGAGACGTATCCGTCGCCTTGACCCCGAAGCGGAGCGCAGACCCGGTAAGGCTGGCCAGGCGGTCGATCAGGCCTTCCGGCGTTCGTTCCTGAGCCGCTGGTTTTTCCAATCCTTCCACTTCCTCCAGGGAGCGCATGGCATGTAGCGCGTCCAGCAGCATGTCTTGCAACATCCGTGCTTTCTGGTGGCTATCCTGTCCGCCTGCGTCCTTCTCAGTCATGAGACCCGGATCTGCCCGTTCAACGTGTTACGGCGGCGGCCGGAGACTGTGCCGCAAATTGGTGGGGATCCAGGATCGATGCCATGCGGTTATCAAGGTCCAGCATGTCGGCCATGATATGTCCGCCTTCCCTTATCACGAAATCCAGCTCCTCATCGGTGGAATTCAGGTCCGCCGCCTGCTGGTCCTGCCAGTCTTCAAGGTCTTCCAGCGACCCGAACGGTGCCTGGCCTTTCAGTTCACGCCGGGCATTTGCGATGGTGAGCCGTGTGCGTTCGATCTGTTCGTGTTCGGCTCGGCGTTCTTCCAGGTTTAGGCTGACGCTGTCGGTGGCGCGCTGTTTGGTCAGGAAGTCGATCTCCTGCTGTAGCAGGCTGAATTCAGGGTTGGTTGAGAACCGTTCTTCGTGCCGCTTGCGAAGCTCATCGATAATGCCGCTGAAATCGAAGTAGCGTGTATGTGGCACAGCCTCAATCTGGTCCCAGGGCAGGGCATGATCCAGGGCGTCCTCACCGATGCGGGTCTTGTCGATGCGAGAGGGAATCTCGATGTCCGGGATGACTCCTTTGTGCTGGGTGGAGCCGCCGGATACCCGGTAGAACTTGGACTGGGTGATCTTGAGTTGCCCATGGTTCAAGGGACGCACGGCCTGAACGGTGCCCTTGCCAAAGGTCTGGGAACCGACAACCAGTCCGCGGCCATAGTCCTGGATGGCGCCGGCGAAAATTTCGGACGCTGACGCACTCATGCGGTTGGTGAGCACCACCAGAGGTCCGTCGTAGGCCACCGAAGGATCCTCGTCATTGAGTACCTGCACGTCGTTATTGGCGTTGCGAATCTGAACGGTGGGGCCCTTGTCGATAAACAGGCCAACCAGATCATTGGCTTCGTGCAGCGCACCACCGCCGTTGTTTCGCAAATCCATCACCAGGCCGTCGACGCCGTCGGCTTCGAGCTCCGCAATCAGGTTGCGGACATCACGGGTCGTGCTCTTGTAATTCGGGTCACCAGCCTGCATGGCCTGGAAATCGGCATAGAACGTGGGGATGGTAATGACGCCAATGGTATATTCCTTGCCGCCACGCTCAAGACGTATCGTGTCCTTGCTGGCGCTCTGCTCTTCCAGCTTTACTTCATCGCGTTTGATGGCGATGGTCTCAGTAATGGTCTCATCGGAGGCATTGGCCGGAATAACTTCCAGTGTGACGGTTGAATTGCGTGGCCCACGAATCAGTTCCACGACTTCGTCCAGACGCCAACCGATTACATTCACCGGTTTTTCGTCTTCCTGCGCCACCGAAACAATGCGATCTGCGGGCTCAAGCTGACCCTGCTTGGAGGCAGGCCCGCCGGGTACCAGTCTCACCACCTTGGTGTATTCGTTGTCCGACTGAAGCACAGCACCTATGCCTTCCAGTGAAAGGCTCATGTTGATATTGAAGTTTTCGGAGGTGCGCGGCGAAAAATAGGACGTGTGCGGGTCCCACATGCCGGTAAAAGCGTTCATATAGGCCTGGAAAGCATCTTCACTGCGGGCCTGATATGCGCGCTTCAACTGGCCTTCGTAGCGGCGGCTCAGGGTTTCAACGATGGCCTCGTCTTCTGCTCCGTTCAGGCGCTGAGCCAGCACCGCATTCTTGATGCGCTTGACCCAGAGATCGTCCAGGGCCTTGGCGTTCGATTCCCAGTCCGCTTTCGAGCGGTCGACCAGAATGCTTTCGTTGGCCGAGAAATCCAGCGTGTCGATACCTTTGTCGATTGTTTCCAGAGCAAACTGGAGGCGCTCGATAATCCGTTGCTGAACCAGATTGTAAATATCGAACCCGGGCTGAAGCTGACCTGTTTTCAGGGCAGAGCCGAGTTGAGTGCGGATTTTGTCGAACTTCGCAATGTCGTCCTGCGACAGATAGATTCTCTGCCCGTCGAGGTAATCCAGGTAGGCATCAAACACATCTCCGGAGAGTTCATCGCTGATTCCGAGGTCCCGGAAGTGGGTAAACTGCAGTTGACGGGCGATCAGGATATTGGCTCGCGCCTGATCAATCGTCGGTGCAACTGGCTCGTACACGTCTGGAGTTTCAACGTTGGCATGAAGCCCCAGTGGCGCAGACAGCAGCAATGCTACAGTCATTGCCTTGCACACTCCGAACCGAACAGATCCGGCCGAAGAGTGACGAGCCATAATTCTTTCCGCGATGGTCATAAATGCTTACCCGACGGTGTTGGTAGCCCCTCGGTTTGCGAGGGAGTGTCTACCCGTGACTTATTAAATTTATTGTAGGCAAGCACTACACCCGATGCCATAGGCAGGGCGTATCGGATCGTGACAATCTGTCCATGAAGACGCCACGTTCGTAACCGAGGGATCATCGGGGTTGAGGCGTGTTGCACACGAGGAAACTGCCGGGAGAATTGGTAAATCCTCCCGGCAGCAGACGTGCAGAGGCTTAATCAGGCGAACGGTGTGTTCGTTTCCGCCTTTTCCTGCAACAGTCTGGGTGGTGCAAAGCGTTCACCATAGGTCTCGGCGAGCGCGGATGCCCGCTCCGTGAATGCTCTCACGCCATACTGATTGATGAACTGAATCGCGCCACCGGTCCACGGCGCATAGCCGATGCCAAAGATACTGCCGATATTCGCATCCTCTACCGTTCGCAATACGCCTTCCTCCAGACAACGAACGGTTTCGATGGCCTGAATGAAGAGGATCCGGTCTTTCAGCTCCTGCAGTTTGACCGTTCTTGCCTTCTCCGCGTTCACGAACAGAGTTTCCAGCTCCGGCCAGAGGTGTTTCTTGCCGTTGGCAGGGTACTCGTAGAAGCCCGCGCCCGCAGCCTTGCCCTTGCGGCCATGCTCGTTGACCATCGCATCGATGACGGCCTCCGCGGGGTGGGGGTTCCAGGTACCGCCGGCGGCTTCGGTATCCTTCCTGCTCTGGTCCCGGATGTGTTGCATCAGGGTCATGCTGACTTCGTCGGAAATAGCCAGTGGCCCGACGGGCATACCGGCCAGCACCCCGGCGTTTTCAATGCTCGCTGGATGAATACCTTCACCAAGCATGCAGATGCCCTCGTTGACGAAGGTCCCAAAGACCCGCGAGGTGAAGAACCCTCGACTGTCGTTGACCACCACGGGAATCTTTCCGATTTGCTGAACGTAGTCAAACGAGCGCGCCAGGGTTTCATCCGAGGTTTTTTCGCCGACGATGATTTCCACCAGCTGCATCTTGTCGACCGGTGAGAAGAAGTGCAGGCCAATGAAGTTCTCGGCGTTCGCAGAGGCTCCGGCGAGCTGGGTAATGGGGATGGTTGAGGTGTTGGACGCAAAAATCCCGTTTGCCACCAGTTTGGGCTCCGCTTCCTGGGTCACTTTTGCCTTCAGTCCACTGTCCTCGAAGACCGCCTCGATCACCAGATCACAGCCTTCCAGATCGTCTGCCGAATTGGTGGCCTTGATGCGGCTCAGGATGTCTGCCTTCTGTTCTTCGGTCATTCGGCCACGGCTGACCTTCTTGGCGAGCAGGCTCTCCGAGTAGCTTTTGCCTTTTTCGGCATTTTCAACGGAGACGTCTTTCAGCACCACACCGATACCCCGTGTCGCCGTTGAATAGGCGATACCTGCGCCCATCATGCCTGCACCGAGAACACCCACCTTGCGGAAGGTTTCTTTCTCAACGCCCTCGGGGCGGCTGCCGCCCGCCTTGATGGCGTTCAACTGGAACCAGAAGGTTCCGGTCATATTCTTGGCGACCTGGCCGATCACCAGTTCCGCAAAATACCGGGTCTCGATCAGGCTGCCGTTATCGAAATCGACCTGAGCGCCCTCAACGGCAGCAGAAAGGATGCGCTCCGGGGCCGGGTAGCAGCCTTTGGTCTTCTGCTTCAGCATGGCCGGAGCGATCGCCAGCTTCTGCGCCATGGCAGGATGGTGGGGCGCGCCACCCGGGAACCTGAAGCCTTTCTGGTCCCATGGCTGCTGACATTTCGGGTTGGCCTCAATGAACGTCCGGGCTTTCGTGATCATATCGTCGGCAGAATCTGCCAGTTCGTTGATTATGCCGGCCTTGAGTGCAGCTTTCGGGTTTACCTTTTTGCCTTCCATCAGGAACGGGAAGGCTGCCTCCAGGCCAATCATTCGAGGCAGTCGCTGGGTGCCGCCGCCACCTGGCAGCAGGCCCAGAGTCACTTCCGGAAGTCCAAGTTGAATGCTGTCGTCATTCATTGCGACACGGTAATGACAGGCGAGGGCGATCTCGAGGCCGCCACCCAGGGCGGAGCCGTTGATGGCGGCCACCACGGGTTTTCCGGTGGTTTCCAGAAACCGCATGTGGGATTTCAGGCCGTTGACCATATCCTCGAAAGTCCCGGCGTCTTCGCGGGTGACCTTATGCAGTTCTTTCAGGTCGCCGCCAGCAAAAAAGGTCTTTTTGGCGGAGGCAATGATGATGCCGCGAATGTTATCCAGGTCTTCCTTCACTTTTGCGGCGGTTTCCGAGAGGGCGTCCCGGAAAGTAGCGTTCATGGTGTTGGCGGACTGGCCGGGCATGTCGATGGTGAGGGTCAGGATCTGGTCTGAACCCAGTTCATAACGAATAGCACTCATAGTTGGTTCTCCTGAAAAAGTGGACGGGTTCAGACGCGCTCAATGATGGTGGCAATGCCCATGCCGCCACCGACGCACAGTGTGGCCAGGCCGTAGCGCAGCTCGCGCCGCTCCAGCTCATCCAGCAGGGTGCCAAGAATCATGGCGCCGGTGGCACCCAGAGGGTGGCCCATGGCGATAGCCCCGCCGTTCACGTTCACTTTTTCGTCGGGAACCGAGAGTTCCCGCTGGAAGCGCATAACCACAGAGGCGAAGGCCTCGTTCACTTCAAACAGATCGATCTGATCGGCAGTCATGCCCGCCTTTTCCAGTGCCTTGCGCGCTGCCGGGGCAGGGCCGGTGAGCATGATGGTGGGGTCTGTGCTGGTCACGGCCGTGGCGATGATGCGGGCACGCGGCGTCAGCCCCATGGCTTTGCCCTTGGCTTCACTGCCGATGAGCATGGCGGTGGCACCGTCGACGATACCTGAGGAGTTGCCGGCATGATGAACGTGGTTAATCTTCTCCACATAATGATATTTCTCCCGGGCGACACCGTCGAAGCCCATCTCGCCCATCATCTGGAAGGAGGGTTTCAGGCCAGAAAGGCTTTCCAGGGAAGTGTTGCCACGCACATGCTCATCGCGATCAAGGATCACCACGCCATTCTGGTCAGTGATCGGAATGATGGACTTCGCAAAGTAGCCGTTCTGCCAGGCATTGGCCGCTTTCTGCTGGGATTTCACGGCAAAGCCATCAACGTCTTCACGGCTGAAGCCCTCAAGGGTGGCAATCAGGTCTGCGCCGATGCCCTGGGGCATGAAACCGGTATGCAGATTGGTTTCCGGATCTGTGGCCCAGGCTCCGCCGTCGGAGCCCATGGGCACACGGGACATGGCCTCCACACCGCCGGCAACCACCATGTCTTCCCAGCCAGAGCGAACTTTCATGGCCGCCAGATTCACGGCTTCCAATCCGGAAGCGCAGAAACGGTTCAGGGTGACGCCCGCCACTTTTTCATCCCAGTCAGCGGCCAGCGCTGCCGTCTTGGCGATATCCGCACCCTGGTCACCCACGGCGGTCACGCAGCCCATCACAATGTCGTCCACCTGGGCGGTATCCAGGCTGTTCCTCTCCTGCAGCGCATGGAGCACCGTGGTCAACAGCGAGATGGGTTTGACGCTGTGAAGTGATCCGTCTTTTTTTCCGCGCCCCCTGGGGGTGCGGACTGCATCGAAGATATAAGCCTCGGTGGTCATTGCTTGTCCTCTGGTCATATTGTTTTCGGAATTGATCTACCGATGACACAACCATAGCCGGTTGCGACTGCGGGGTGTAATGACGCCGGCTGCCAATCGCATTGGCGAAATTGCTCAGCAACCATGACAAGCGGGGGTGGGGCTTCTATGGTGATAGGAACGGCAGTTGAATTCAGGAGGCGGCAGCCATGTCTCTGCGAGATGCAATCGACAATTTCTACGAGCGGCTGGTGGTGGATGCCATCGAGGCAACGCGGGAGGAGTCTGACACAGCGGACTATCTGACCGATGTTATGTGCGTGGCTCTCAACCGACTGCCCACACGTTATTACCGGCATTCAATCGATATGATGTTTTATCTGGCGGACGAGGAGCTCAAGGGAATGAAGCAGAAATCCCTGGCCGCCGTAAAGGAAGCCAGGGAATTCGTCAGGGAACATCAGCGGGAGTAGAGCGCTGGGCGCCTCAGGCCTCGTTCAGATTGGCGATGGCCCTGTTCAGTCGCTCAGCGAGCTCCGCGTCCGCGTATTTGCCAGTGCCACCCAGGCACCAGGCTGCCAGCAGTCTTTCTACATCCTGCATTTGATCCTTGCTGTTGTCGGCGGAGCCCATACCATCGGCAAGGCGCTGAACCTGAATTTCCATGCGGCGCTGCTGATCGGCTTCGGGCGAGGGCACGCCGCAAAGGATCTCTGCGCGAATCACCAGCTCGACCGGATCGCTGGCGTCTGACGTTTCGGCCAGCGCAGCCCAGTTCTGAGGCGCTGATTCACTGCCGAACTGGCCCGCTGTGGCCGCCATCACCAGAGACTGCCAGGAAGCCATTTTTGCCTGCAGTCTCAGGGTCGAGAGAATCTTGCTCAGCCGCTGCTTTTCTTGCTGGACCTGTTCTCTGACGCCTTTTGAGAGCGTAGTGGCGTCAATATCCTTGAGCGTCGCCAGGGCCGCAGTGACTGCCTGTTCGTCACTTTCCGGGGATATTTCTGAAACCTTATTCAGGCCTGCTTGTGCCGTCTCGTCGGCGGCCCGTGATGCCTGCTGCTGTTCCGAGCGCTCGGCATCACGGCGGGCAAAGATCTGGTCACAGGCCTTTCGGAACGCCTGCCATAATTTTCGGTCTTCTCGATGGCGGGTGATTCCAATGGCTTGCCAGTCTCCCTGGAGGGCCTTGGCCTGGTTCATGGCCTCCTGAAGCGGCTCGTGTTCGACCAGGGCCTGGGCCTTGTCCACGATCGTTTGTTTCAGGCCTTCGTTTTTGCGCCGTTCCCCGTCCAGAGGTGCTTCCAGCCTCTTGAGCAGTTCATCGAAGCGCTTTTGAACGGCCCGATTGGCGCGGAATTCCACTGGCCAGGCCTCTTTCCACTCCTGGCGTGCGGTCTGGTGGATTCGTTCTGCGGCTTTCCAATCGATTGAAGACCAGTCGGCATTGTCCAGGAAGCTTTCGAGCTGCTCGCAAATGGCGGACCGTTTTTCCAGATTGGCCTGTTTGAGGCCGGACTTGGCAGAGAAGTAGGCCTTGCAGGGCTCGTAAGCCGTGTCCGAGGCAGCTTTGAACCGGGACCACAGCGAGCGATCTGAAGAGCCGCCAAGATCGCGCCACTCATTCTGCAACTCCTTGATTCGCTCGGCCTTTGCTTCCGGGTCCATTGGCTGCTCTGCCAGGTATTCCATTTGCTCGCACAGGGCAATCTGCTTGGGTTCCGTGGCGAAGCCCTGCCAGTCTGAGAGTTCACGCAATTGCCCGGTAAGCAGTTGCATACGCGCCTGGTAGGGTTTGGCGTGGCGCTGGTCCAGATCCCGGAAGTGCTGTTGTGCCGTTTTGAAGAGCTGTTTGGATTCTTTCAGCTGCTTGGCCTCCAGAGCCTCCTCCAGTTGCCTGATTTCGGCCTCGAGGCGAGTCGTCAGAGCTTTCTGTTGCTCCTGGTCAACTCGGGGCTCTGCCGGTTTCTTGCGTTTACCGGCCAGCTTCCGCAATGGCTCCAGCAGTGCCGGGATGGGATAGCCTTCCGGCCAGTTGATCTCGGCAACCAGGGTCTTTGCCTGGGCCCGCTGCTCGTCGGTGGCATCGTCTGCGCGCTCGAGCAGTGCGCCAAGTTCGACGATGGTTTCCCGTTCCTGGGTAATGCGACGGACAGAGCTCAGGTAATTGCGCAATGCGAGCATGGCGGTTTCGTAGGCTTTCTGTTCCTGCTTCTCCACTGCCGTATCCCGGGTTGCTTCCAGCCAGCGGTTTTCCTGGGTTTTCTGGAGTGCATCCAGGGACGCCAGCGAGGGCAGTGTCTCAGGCGGTTGAGACTTGAGCTCGTCCAGTGTGCGGTTCAGCAGATCCAGGGTTTCCTGACGTTGCAGCTTCTGCTCGCGCTGGCGCTTTTCATCTTCCGCTGCAGATTGCAGGGCCACAATGCGCTCCTTGCACAGGTGAACCGCTTCGAGAAATGCCTGGGCCTGTTCCGGTGAGGCGTGTGTTTCCACCTCAGCCCATTGCTTCAGCAGGGCATCGAGCCGGGCCTCATAAAGCTTGGTATCGTCACTTTTCGCCTGGTCCTGCGCGTGGCGGGTAAGGGTAGCGATGGTCTGGCTGATGCTGTCCACCCGGGCCTGTTCTTCGCGCCGCTGCTGAAGTGCCAGTTTAACGATCTGGTAGACACCTTTGTCACGGCCTTTGGCTTGTTTCTGCAAGTCCTGCAGGCTGGCTTCGTCGGTCAGTCTGCCTGCAGCGGACTGCCGGATATCCGCGGTAACGCCCTCAATGGCAAGCTTGGCCAGGACATCCTGGGATGGTGCGCTCTCCAGTGTTTTGAGCTGTTCTTCCCTCCGGTCAGTCCGGGTATCTTCCTGTTCGACAGGCTCTGGCTGGGTGGCTTTCCGCTGTTTTTGCGTTGCCTCGGTTGTCTTGCGGGATTTGAACAGTTTCTGGATGAACGCGGCCATAAGAGTATCCTTGGGTGTTGAAACCAGTTCACGGTGTCGGGCAAAGTTGTGCCGCTACCGGCCGTCGGCATCCGGTCTGGGATGCCGGGTAGTTTGACTGGTCAGCATGAGGTGCTGGCCAGCAGGAAAAATTCGCGGCTAGTCTAGCGTTTTGTATGCGTGTGCGGAAAGGGTCTGTATGGCAAAACAGGAAAATGACAACGATCAGGATTACAAGGCCCGGGCAACGGCACTCAGGTTGCTTGCCAGACGCGAGCACAGTCGCCTCGAGTTAAGCCTGAAACTCCGTCAAAGAAAGCTGCCGGGCGACATTATTAACGCTGTTCTGGATGATTACGAGAGAGAGGGTTGGCTTGACGATGATCGGTTTGCTGACGTCTACGCCCGCCAAAGAATGGACCTTGGTTACGGACCGCTACGGATTCTTGGCGAACTTCAGCAGCGCGGGGTTCACAAGGCTCCGGAATGTGTTGACGAGATGACGGAGGAGGATTGGTGCCAGCGAGCTATCGGTATCCGCGATAAGCGGTTTGGCCTGGCGGACCTGAGTGAAGACTGGGATGAAAAAGTGCGGCAGGCACGTTTCCTGAATCGTAGAGGCTTTTCCGCCAGTCAGGTGGAGCGTGCGCTTGAGGCTCGTAGCGAATAGCCGGCGGAAGTCTGCTTCTTCACAGGGTCGGCGGTATCATGCCCAGTTCTGCGGGCAGGCCGGCCCTGAGCTTTCCGTCCGTTTGCAGCTCGCCTGATGGGCCTTCCGGCTCCCGGCTTTCCTCCATCTGTACGATCTGTTCCTCTGCTTCGCTCGCCGGAATACCCGGTTGGTTAAGTCGGGCGAGGACATCATAATAGCGCCGGATATTCTGGACGTAGACCACCGGTTCGTGGCCCCGGGCATAGCCAAAGCGGGTCTTGGTATACCATTCCTTCTCGGCCAGTAACGGCAGGAATTCCTTAACGTCCATCCACCGGTCAGGATCTCGTCCCGCGCCTTCTGTAAGCCGACGGGCGTCCTCCAGATGCCCGAAACCCACATTGTAGGACGCGAGGGCGAACCAGGTGCGGTCTGGCTCCGGGATCCGTTCCGGGATTTTTTCGTGCACGATCCGGAAATACTTGGCGCCGCCCTGGATGCTTTCTTCGGCGTCCAGGCGGTTGTTGATGCCGATATGGCTGGCGGTGTTCCGGGTCAGCATCATCAGTCCACGGACCCCGGTGGGCGATACCGCATTGGGGCGCCAGTGAGACTCCTGGTAACCAATGGCTGCGAGCAGTCGCCAGTCCATGTTGAAGTCGCGGGCATAGTCGCGAAACAGCGCCTCGTATTTCGGCAACCGGTTCTCCACATGATGCATGAAGGTTCGGGCACCCACGTAATTCAGTCGATCAAGGTGGCCATAGAAGCGTTCGGAAATCTGGGCCAATGTTCCGTTGGTCTCGAGACTTTCCAGAAACTGGCGGGCCGCTTTTGCCAGGGAATCATCCTGCGCTGACGGGAAAAACCAGGCCAGTTCACCGGGCTCTCCAACGGCAAAGGCCTCCTTCACCATCGGGTAGAATACGTGGTTAAGGTCGAGCTCGTTGGAGGAAACCATCGCGTAGGGGAATTCGCCGCTCTCAACGCGGGACAGAACGCCCGCGGCGTCCAGTCCGGAATGCACCTGCCATTCAAGCTCTGCGTTTTCCTGGCGGGCTTCATTGAGGCGGTGCTCGTGGTTGCTGTCGGATACCACATGCACCGTTTTCCCGATCAGGTCTTGCAATGATTCAGGCCGCTCGACATCGCGGTTATAAACCAGGATCGACTGGGCGGTGATGCCGGTCGCTACGGTGCGATATTGATTGGCAGTATGGGGTTGTCTGGAAAGCCCGAGCATCCCGAAGTGGGCGTAGTTCTTTTCCAGAACAGACAGGATTTCTGTGTTGTTATCGGCAACGCGAACCCGGAGCTTTACGCCAAGTTCCTCGGCGAACAGTTTTGCCAGTTCGTAATCATAGCCGGTGGGGCCGTCTTCACTTTCCGCATAGATAGACGGCGCCGTCCGGGTAATCACATGCAGAACCCCCTCATCACGGATTTCCTGGAGAGTGCTGGGCTGTGAGCATCCGGTCAGTATCAGGGCAGTGCCGAGGAAAAAAACAATCCCGGCGGATGCGCTTTTGAAAGCAGCAAATATCTTTGGCAAGTCCATGGACTCCGTCACGGCTGGATCATCTGGTTGTAGCGTCGCTTAAAGCCATGCAACCTTGTCTATCCTGAGCGTGGAATTCCTTTCCACACTCCCAATGATCCTTGGTGTCGGAGGCCTGGTCAATAAAGCTGGTTAATTAATGTGCAAAACAATGTTAATTGTACGGCCCGGGATTAACGCCTCAAGCGCTGTATCCTGACCCCGCTTTCGAGTATCATGTCGGCCTTTCAAATTGCACCCAGACTTCCCCGTTTCGCGCGATACAGGTTGATATCATGCTTGAACTTCGCGGCGCTCCCGCGCTCTCGCCATTCCGCTCCCGCAAATTGCATTCCCGGATTCAGGATATCGTGCCTGAAATCGAGCATGTTTATGCTGAGTTCATGCACTTTGTTGACCTGGAGGCAGACCTCTCGGACGCTGAGCAAGCTATTCTGGACCGGCTCCTGACCTATGGCCCGAGTGTGCCGGTGGAAGAGCCTGACGGCGTGCTTTTCCTGGTTGTGCCTCGCCCCGGCACGCTCTCGCCCTGGTCCAGCAAGGCAACGGACATCGCCCGAAACTGTGGCCTGCGGCAGATACACCGGATTGAGCGGGGCACGGCCTATTACATTCGTTCGGGGCGCAAGCTTGGCCTGGAACAGCGCGAGAAAATCGCAGCGCTGCTGCATGACCGCATGACCCAGAAAGTATTTCATGAGATGGGCGGCGCAGAGCTGTTGTTCAGCCATGAAGAGCCTCGGCTTCTGGGAAGGGTGCCAGTTCTCGCTGGTGGCCGCGATGCCCTGGTGGAAGCCAACTCGCGCCTGGGGCTGGCGCTTGCCGAAGATGAAATTGACTACCTGGTTAAGTCCTTCACGGATCTTGAACGGGATCCGACCGACGTGGAACTCATGATGTTCGCCCAGGCGAACTCCGAGCATTGTCGCCACAAGATATTCAACGCGTCCTGGGATATTGACGGCGAGGGTCAGGAAAAATCCCTGTTCGCCATGATCCGGAATACCTTCGAAATGAACAGCGAGGGCGTGCTATCCGCCTACAAGGACAATGCCTCGGTTATTCGGGGTAGTCGTGGTGGCCGCTTCTTCCCCGATCCCGAGACGGGTGTCTACGGATATAACGAAGAAGACATCCATATTCTGATGAAGGTGGAAACGCACAACCACCCGACGGCGATTGCCCCTGCCGCCGGCGCCGCCACGGGCTCCGGCGGCGAAATTCGCGACGAAGGTGCTACCGGCCGGGGTTCCAAGCCCAAGGCGGGTCTGACTGGTTTCACAGTCTCCAACCTGAATCTGCCGGACGATCCCCAGCCATGGGAAATCAACTACGGCAAACCTGAACGTATCGCTTCACCGCTCGACATCATGATTGAAGGGCCTATTGGCGGCGCGGCATTCAATAACGAATTCGGACGTCCCAACCTGGCGGGCTACTTCCGGACCTTTGAAGAAAAAGTGCCCGGAGCCGCCGGCGAAGAAGTCCGCGGTTACCATAAGCCGATCATGATTGCCGGTGGTCTGGGCAACATTCGTGAAGAACATGTTGAGAAGGGCAATATTCCGGTGGGCGCGAAACTCATCGTGTTGGGTGGGCCCTCCATGCTGATCGGTCTGGGTGGTGGCGCGGCTTCGTCCATGGACTCGGGCTCCAGCAACGAAAATCTGGACTTTGCGTCAGTGCAGCGGGACAACCCTGAGATGGAGCGTCGGTGCCAGGAAGTTATCGACCGCTGCTGGCAGATGGGCGACAGGAACCCTATCGCGTTCATCCATGATGTGGGCGCCGGTGGTCTGTCCAACGCTATGCCTGAGCTTGTCAAAGATGGCGGCCGCGGCGGTAAGTTCGAGCTTCGCGACATTCCCAGTGACGAGCCGGGAATGTCTCCGCTGGAAATCTGGTGTAACGAATCCCAGGAACGGTATGTGATGGCAGTGGCTCCGGAAAACCTGGAACAATTTGACGCCCTGTGCCGCCGCGAGCGCTGCCCCTATGCCGTGATAGGCGAGGCAACAGAAGCTCATCATCTGGAACTGGGCGATTCCTACTTCAACGACAAGCCGGTTGATCTGCCGATGGAAGTGCTGTTCGGCAAACCACCGCGCATGCACCGGAGTGTCAGCCGCGCTTCCTTTACGAAGCCCATTTTTGACTCCACCAAAATCGATCTGGATGATGCCATTCGCCGCGTACTGCGTCTGCCGTCTGTTGGCTCCAAGAGCTTTTTGATCACCATTGGTGACCGGACCATTACCGGCCTGGTTGCGCGGGATCAGATGGTTGGGCCCTGGCAGGTTCCGGTCGCTGATGTGGCTGTGACGGCCACCTCCTTCGATGTTCGCACCGGTGAAGCAATGGCCATGGGGGAGCGCACGCCGGTCGCCACGATCGATGCGCCCGCGTCCGGTCGCATGGCCGTCGGTGAAGTGATTACTAATATGGCGGCAGCGCCGATCGGCAAGTTGTCCGATATCCGGCTCTCGGCAAACTGGATGGCCGCCGCCGGCCACCCGGGTGAAGATGAGAATCTCTACGAGACCGTTCGCGCCGTAGGCATGGAATTGTGCCCGGAGCTTGGAATCACGATCCCCGTGGGCAAGGACTCCATGTCCATGAAGACCATGTGGGAAGAAGACAGTGGCGAACAGAAAAGCGTGACTGCACCGCTTTCATTGATTGTCAGTGGTTTTGCTCCGGTTATTGATGTTGCCAGGACGCTGACTCCCCAGCTGGTCAAAGATGCTGGCGAGACAGACCTGATCCTCGTGGATCTTGCTGCGGGCCAGAACCGCCTCGGGGGCTCCGCTCTGGCTCAGGTTTACCGTCAGGTCGGTGCAGTTGCACCGGATCTGGATGACCCGGAGGACATCAAGGCTTTCTTTGCGGTTATTCAGGGTCTGAACAGCGACGGTAAGCTCCTGGCCTATCACGATCGTTCAGATGGCGGCCTGTTCGTCACTCTGGCTGAAATGTGTTTCGCCGGCCACTGTGGGGTTGATATCAAGCTGGATGGCCTAGCCGAGGATCGCAGTCAGTTTGCTCGGGAACTGTTTAATGAAGAGCTGGGTGCCGTCATCCAGGTAAGCAAGGAAGACACCGGTTTTGTCTTGCAGCAATTCTCTGCCGCGGGTCTTGGGGACTACATCAGTGTTATCGGTAGCCCGAATGATACTGACAACCTTCGCCTGACCTTCGAAGGTAGCACTGTGGTGGATGAATCTCGGGTAGAACTCCAGCGCCTGTGGTCCGAGACCAGTTACCGTGTTCAGTCGCTCCGGGATAACGCTGATTGCGCTCGTGAAGAATTCGATAACCTGCTTGACGCAGAGGATCCCGGTCTCCACGCCGAACTCTCCTACGATATCAACGACGACGTGGCTGCCCCGTATATCAACAACGGAGCTCGTCCAAAAGTCGCGGTTCTGAGGGAGCAGGGTGTCAATGGTCAGGTTGAGATGGCGGCCGCATTCGACCGTGCCGGCTTCGATTCTGTTGACGTGCATATGAGCGATCTGCTCTCCGGCCGGGTTACGCTGGATGGCTTTAACAGCCTGGTTGCCTGTGGCGGTTTCTCCTACGGTGACGTTCTGGGCGCTGGCGAGGGCTGGGCCAAATCGATTCTGTTCAGCGATCGCGTCAGGGACCAGTTTGCGGCGTTCTTTAATCGCCAGGACACACTGGCGCTGGGTGTGTGCAATGGCTGTCAGATGCTCTCCAATCTTCACGAACTGATTCCGGGAAGTGAGGGCTGGCCACGTTTCGTACGTAACCAGTCGGAGCAGTTTGAGGCGCGCCTGGTTATGGCTGAGGTGTTGCCGTCACCGTCGGCGTTCATGGATGGCATGGCCGGTTCCCGTATGCCGATTGCGGTTGCCCACGGCGAGGGCAGGGTTGAGTTTGCCAGCGGCACCTCGGCAGAAGCTCTCTCCGAGAACGAGTTGTTGGCGCTGCGCTATGTGGATAATCGGGGGCAGGCAACCGTACGCTACCCCTACAACCCGAATGGGTCCGAAGCCGGTATTACTGGTGTGACGACGCGCGACGGCAGGGTCACCATCATGATGCCGCATCCCGAGCGAGTGTTCCGGGCTGTCCAGCATTCCTGGCGCCCTTCAGAGTGGCAGGAAGACGGTTCCTGGATTCGCATGTTCCGAAATGCGAGACGCTGGTTCGGCTGATTTTCCGTTCCAGTAACAAGCCGGTTTTGGGTGCGCTCAGCATGAGTGTTTATTCCAAAGCCGGCTTTTTTGTTTTGCGCCCTTTTTTTGGGCGTTTTTCAAGGGAAAAAATCGGCAAAAATGGCAAAAATCCCCTTGACTCAGTATTTTTATGCACATTGCTGGTGCCTCCCTGTTTGTTCTGTGCACAAAGAGCAGGAATTTGGTTCAACTTTTGCCCAAAAGTCATAACCAATTGAAAAATATAGAATAAATGAATCAGGTGATTTTGTCGCCAATTTAACGGAAGTGCAGTGATTACGGGGTTTGAGGGCGTGTTCCCAAAAACTTTCCCCAGAGTTATCCACAGATTCTGTGGGTAAGTATCTAAGCTATTAATCTGTACAAAAAATATCCGACCTGAAGGAGGTTTTTCGATGTACAAGATGTGTTATTTCGTTCCGGAGACTCACGTCGAAAAAACCAAACAGGCATTGTTCGATGCCGGCGCCGGTCGAATCGGTGATTACGATTCCTGTGCCTGGCAATGTCTTGGAAGAGGGCAGTTTCGTCCGCTTGAAGGAAGCGATCCGTTTCTCGGCCATGCCGGGGAGATTGAAGCGGTGGATGAATACAAGGTTGAGCTGGTTTGCGCCGACGATCTGATAAAGGATGCCCTCGCGGCACTTAAGCAGGCCCACCCATACGAGGAGCCCGCTTACGAAATCTATCGAATGGAAGAATTGTAGTCGCCCGCGCTACTTGTGGTCTTTCGCCAAGGGGTGGCGGATATCACTCACGTGAACCCCGAAGGATTCGCGACTGTAGTCAGACAGGAAAAGTTCCAGGGTTCGCTTGACGGTCGGGAACGAGATTTCTTCCCAGGGAATCTCGTCCAGGCCGAACAGTCTGGATTCGAGAGACTCCTCACCTGCGCCAAACTGACCGTCTTTCAGGGTGGCCCGGTAGAACATGTGTACCTGATTGATGTGCGGGACGTCGATGATGGAATAGAGGCCTTCAATGTTTACCTCCGCAAGCGCTTCTTCCATCGTTTCCCGCTCGGCGGCCTCGATGGTGGTTTCAGCGTTCTCCATGAAACCAGCAGGCAGGGTCCAGTAACCATAGCGAGGTTCGATAGCGCGGCGACACAGCAGTATCTGGCCTTCCCATACGGGCACCGTGCCGGCGACAATCCGTGGGTTCTGGTAATGTATGGTATCGCAGCTGACACAGACATAGCGGTGACGGTTATCGCCTTCGGGGATGCGTTGTTCAACCGGATGGCCGCATGTGCTGCAGTACTTCATGATTTTCCCCGTATACTTAAATTGGTTTGGTAGTCAGTTTAACGATCCCGGCTGCCTCTGTCTCATCCAACCTCCGGATGTACCGTGGAGATGAACATTGCGTGATTTACTTGCCGAGCGCCTGGCCGGCTATGCACCGCGCCAGCTGGCCCTGGATTATCCTGAGGCAGGCATACTGGTTCCGGTAACCGACGACCTGAAAAACCCGGAGATGATCTTTACGCTCAGGTCTGAGAATCTGAGCACCCATCGCGGGCAGGTCGCCTATCCCGGCGGCAAAAGGGATCCGGAAGACCCGTCTCTGGCAGCAACGGCGTTACGTGAAACCCATGAAGAGATCGGATTGCCGCCGGATCAAGTACAAATAATTGCGCCGCTCAGTCAGGTGATGTCCCGTTACGGAATTCTAGTTACACCTTACGTTGGTGTGATTCCCGGAGATCATCCTTTGGAGCCAAACCCCCATGAAATCGAAAGTGTATTCCGCGTGCCTCTATCGTTTTTCCTGGAAGACAGGCGGGAGCGCACAGATGCTCTGGATTTCCTGAACCATACGTTTTACGTACCCTGCTACCGTTGGGAACGCTACGAGATCTGGGGCCTGTCGGCAGTGGTTCTGGTTGACTTCCTGAACGCTGTGTACGATGCCGGAATCGATCTGCTTGAACCGCCTGAAGGAGGCTGAGAATGTTTTACCAGTTGAATGACCGAACGCCGGAACTGGAAGGTGAAGGTCACTTTGTGGCCGAGAACGCGTCGGTGATAGGCCGTGTCCGGCTGATGGATAAGGCCAGCGTCTGGTTCAATGCCGTTCTACGTGGTGACAACGAGTGGATCACCATTGGGCCTGAAACAAATGTTCAGGACGGTTCGGTGCTGCATACAGACCCGGGTATGCCTCTTACTCTGGGTAAGGGTGTAACGGTTGGTCACAAGGTAATGCTCCATGGGTGCGAGATTGGTGATTACTCTTTAATTGGCATAAATGCTGTGGTTCTGAACGGAGCAAAGATTGGCAAGCACTGCCTGATTGGCGCCAATGCTCTCATTCCCGAAGGAATGGAGGTGCCTGACGGCTCCATGGTTGTCGGTTCGCCGGGCAAGATCAAGCGGGAGCTCAACGATAGCCAGAAGAAGATGCTGGAAATGAGTGCGCAGCACTATGTTCAGAATGCTGCTCGTTACGCCGATGAACTCAAGCCCTGCGAGCCGAAAAAATGAGTGTTGCTGACAAGGTTCGATCGCCCTGCGTAAGCATCTGCGCGCTTGATGAAAATGACATCTGTGTGGGCTGCCATCGGAGTGGGGATGAGATCACCCTCTGGACCAGGATGGATGACGACGAACGGCGCGAGGTGCTCCGGAAAGTGGCGGAGCGCGAAAAAGGTTCCCTGATTCATGGCTAACATAGGTGTTGGTAAATCATGACTGACTCAGTTCGAATTGGTACTCCCCTCAAAGGTAATGCCTTCAGGGTGTTGTTTTGTGGATCCGGTGAGCTTGGCAAGGAAGTTGTCATTGAACTTCAGCGCTATGGCGTCGAAGTGATCGCTGTCGACAGATATGCGGATGCGCCTGCCATGCAGGTGGCGCATCGGAGCCATGTCATCGACATGCTGGACGGCGCTAGCCTGCGCAGTGTTATCGAACAGGAAAAGCCGGATCTGATTGTTCCGGAGATTGAAGCGATTGCCACGCCGGAGTTGGTAAAGCTCGAAGAGGAAGGCTATCGCGTCATCCCCACCGCCAGAGCGGTGAACCTCACCATGAACCGTGAGGGAATCCGGAGGCTCGCGGCTGAAGAGCTCGGGCTGCCTACCTCACCCTACCGCTTTGCAGGTACCCGGGAAGAGTACCTTGCCGCCGTGAACGAAATAGGCCTGCCACTTGTGGTAAAGCCGGTGATGAGCTCCTCGGGCAAGGGGCAGAGTACCGTCAAGACCGAGGATGATATTGAAGCGGCCTGGGAATATGCCCAGTCTGGCGGGCGTGCCGGAAAGGGAAGGGTGATTGTCGAAGGCTTTGTGGACTTTGATTATGAGATTACCCTGCTCACCGTCAAGCACCGTGATGGCGTGTCTTTTTGTGAGCCCATCGGGCACCGGCAGGAAGATGGAGACTATCGGGAATCCTGGCAACCACAGCCAATGGCCCCGCTGGCCTACGAGCGTTCGGCCGAAGTTGCCCGCGCTGTGGTCGAAAACCTCGGTGGCTATGGCATCTACGGTGTGGAGCTGTTTGTTAAGGAAGACAATGTCTGGTTCTCCGAGGTTTCGCCGCGTCCGCACGATACTGGCCTGGTAACGTTGGTCTCACAGGACTTGTCCGAATTTGCACTGCATGCCCGAGCCATTCTGGGTTTGCCCATTCCCACGATACGGCAGACTGGTCCCTCGGCATCAGCCGTGATTCTTCCTGAGGGCGATTCGGCATCCGTATCGTATTCCGGTCTTGAGTCAGCGCTTTCTGAGCCGGATACTCAATTGCGTTTGTTCGGCAAGCCCGAGTTGAAGGGTCGCCGTCGAATGGGCGTTGCCCTGGCGAAGGGCGCAACGGTGGATGAAGCGCGTAAGAAAGCTCGCGGCTCGGCAAATTCGATTACCGTTGAACTATGAGGTCTACCGAGGCCTGGTTCTGATCAGCCAGGCTTATGAAGGTTTGATGACGATTCGCGAAAAAATTCGGAGTGAACCGTTGACACCCTCGGGCAGGTCTGTAGAATGCGCATCTCTTTCGAAGGGAGCACCGCTGAGGCGGCTCAGAAATCGAAAGATAACTGTTTGAAAGCGCTGAAGAAAATGAGTTTCAAAATTCTTCAGAAAGCAGTTGACAGGCAAGCGATTCGCTGTAGAATGCGCGCCTCGAAACAAGCAGTAAGCCGGGTCATTTTTCGGCGCTTTCCGGAGACGGAAAACATCGAAAAATAAACGGTTGACAAGGCGGCGCTACGATGTAGAATACGCGGCCTTGATTGAGCAACAGCTCAAACGCTCTTTAAAAAGTTGACCAAGTAATTCGTGTGGGCGCTGGCCGAGGTATTTCGGATATGAAATATCAGGACAGTGACTCGTCGAAATTGAGTTTTGTCTTGAGCAAGAATAGAGAATCTTCGGATTCTTGTATGATTTAAACTGAAGAGTTTGATCATGGCTCAGATTGAACGCTGGCGGCAGGCTTAACACATGCAAGTCGAGCGGTAACAGGGGGTGCTTGCACCCCGCTGACGAGCGGCGGACGGGTGAGTAATGCATAGGAAACTGCCCAGTAGTGGGGGATAGCCCGGGGAAACCCGGATTAATACCGCGTACGCCCTTCGGGGGAAAGCAGGGGATCTTCGGACCTTGCGCTATTGGATGTGCCTATGTCGGATTAGCTAGTTGGTAGGGTAAAGGCCTACCAAGGCGACGATCCGTAGCTGGTCTGAGAGGATGATCAGCCACATCGGGACTGAGACACGGCCCGAACTCCTACGGGAGGCAGCAGTGGGGAATATTGGACAATGGGGGCAACCCTGATCCAGCCATGCCGCGTGTGTGAAGAAGGCTTTCGGGTTGTAAAGCACTTTCAGTGAGGAGGAAAATTCTGCGACTAATACTCGTAGGGCTTGACGTTACTCACAGAAGAAGCACCGGCTAACTCCGTGCCAGCAGCCGCGGTAATACGGAGGGTGCAAGCGTTAATCGGAATTACTGGGCGTAAAGCGCGCGTAGGTGGTTTGATAAGCGAGATGTGAAAGCCCCGGGCTTAACCTGGGAACGGCATTTCGAACTGTCAGGCTAGAGTATGGTAGAGGGTAGTGGAATTTCCTGTGTAGCGGTGAAATGCGTAGATATAGGAAGGAACACCAGTGGCGAAGGCGGCTACCTGGACCAATACTGACACTGAGGTGCGAAAGCGTGGGGAGCAAACAGGATTAGATACCCTGGTAGTCCACGCCGTAAACGATGTCTACTAGCCGTTGGGACTCTTGAAGTCTTAGTGGCGCAGCTAACGCACTAAGTAGACCGCCTGGGGAGTACGGCCGCAAGGTTAAAACTCAAATGAATTGACGGGGGCCCGCACAAGCGGTGGAGCATGTGGTTTAATTCGACGCAACGCGAAGAACCTTACCTGGCCTTGACATGCAGAGAACTTTCCAGAGATGGATTGGTGCCTTCGGGAACTCTGACACAGGTGCTGCATGGCCGTCGTCAGCTCGTGTCGTGAGATGTTGGGTTAAGTCCCGTAACGAGCGCAACCCCTATCCCTAGTTGCTAGCAGTTCGGCTGAGAACTCTAGGGAGACTGCCGGTGACAAACCGGAGGAAGGTGGGGATGACGTCAGGTCATCATGGCCCTTACGGCCAGGGCTACACACGTGCTACAATGGTGCGCACAGAGGGCTGCAAACCCGCGAGGGGGAGCCAATCTCACAAAACGCATCGTAGTCCGGATCGCAGTCTGCAACTCGACTGCGTGAAGTCGGAATCGCTAGTAATCGTGAATCAGAATGTCACGGTGAATACGTTCCCGGGCCTTGTACACACCGCCCGTCACACCATGGGAGTGGATTGCACCAGAAGTGGTTAGTCTAACCTTCGGGAGGACGATCACCACGGTGTGGTTCATGACTGGGGTGAAGTCGTAACAAGGTAGCCGTAGGGGAACCTGCGGCTGGATCACCTCCTTAAACGAAGCCGAATGCTTCGGTCAGAGTCCACACGAATTACTTGGTTAGCTGAATAAAGAGAGCAGATGGGTCGTTGCAGGCCCGTGTTTTTGGGTCTGTAGCTCAGGTGGTTAGAGCGCACCCCTGATAAGGGTGAGGTCGGTGGTTCAAGTCCACCCAGACCCACCAGAATTATCCAGCTCGTCGTTGTCGAAGCACTTGCATAGCAGGCTATGCGGCGCACTTCGACGCCTAGATCTGAATAATTCCTGGCAGCTTAATTGGGGCTGTAGCTCAGTTGGGAGAGCGCCTGCCTTGCACGCAGGAGGTCAGCGGTTCGATCCCGCTCAGCTCCACCAAAAAAGCCTGAACGATCGATGCGTTTATAACTGACTAACTTCGGTTAGCAGTGTACAGAAACAAGCTTTTCAGTTGTGTGACTCGATTAAGAGTTGTCGCTGAAGATCTTCTTTCTGATCACTGGGTCAGATTTGCTCTTTAACAAATTGGACGAGATAGAACACGATTGATGGATTCCATTATCTCCGGAATTCATTGATCAGAGTGATAACGATTTCAAGCGTTATCCGGTGTTGTCGTTGAAGTGGTTGTTCTATTACTTCAAGTGGCTGTCTCGAAGAAACCTCTGAATCAGGCTTGCCTGGTGATGGGTGTTAATTCGTGATCAGTTGTCTTGGGGTTATATAGTCAAGCAACTAAGCGCATACGGTGGATGCCTTGGCAGTCAGAGGCGATGAAAGACGTGGAAGCCTGCGATAAGGTTCGGGGAGCTGGCAAACAAGCTGTGATCCGGGCATTTCTGAATGGGGAAACCCACCGACTTTCGGGTCGGTATCTTGCACTGAATACATAGGTGTAAGAGGCGAACCGGGGGAACTGAAACATCTAAGTACCCCGAGGAAAAGAAATCAACCGAGATTCCCTAAGTAGCGGCGAGCGAACGGGGATTAGCCCTTAAGCTAGACAACTGGTAGGAGAAGGCTCTGGAAAGTGCCGCCATAGTGGGTGATAGCCCCGTATCCGAAACCTGAGTTTAGTGAAATCGAGTAGGACGGGACACGTGATATCCTGTCTGAACATGGGGGGACCATCCTCCAAGGCTAAATACTCCTGACTGACCGATAGTGAACCAGTACCGTGAGGGAAAGGCGAAAAGAACCCCTGTGAGGGGAGTGAAATAGATCCTGAAACCGTATGCGTACAAGCAGTCGGAGCGGACTTGTTCCGTGACGGCGTACCTTTTGTATAATGGGTCAGCGACTTATGTTCAGTGGCGAGGTTAACCGTTTAGGGGAGCCGTAGGGAAACCGAGTCTGAATAGGGCGATTTAGTCGCTGGGCATAGACCCGAAACCGGGCGATCTATCCATGAGCAGGTTGAAGGTTGAGTAACATCAACTGGAGGACCGAACCCACTGTCGTTGAAAAGCCAGGGGATGACTTGTGGATCGGAGTGAAAGGCTAATCAAGCCCGGAGATAGCTGGTTCTCCCCGAAAGCTATTTAGGTAGCGCCTCGGACGAATACCACAGGGGGTAGAGCACTGTTTCGGCTAGGGGGTCATCCCGACTTACCAACCCGATGCAAACTCCGAATACCTGTGAGTACTATCCGGGAGACACACGGCGGGTGCTAACGTCCGTCGTGAAGAGGGAAACAACCCAGACCGCCAGCTAAGGTCCCCAAGTACCAGTTAAGTGGGAAACGATGTGGGAAGGCTCAGACAGCTAGGAGGTTGGCTTAGAAGCAGCCATCCTTTAAAGAAAGCGTAATAGCTCACTAGTCGAGTCGGCCTGCGCGGAAGATGTAACGGGGCTCAAACTGGTCACCGAAGCTGCGGCTGCATACTTTGTATGCGGGGTAGGGGAGCGTTCTGTAAGCCTGCGAAGGTGTGTTGAGAAGCATGCTGGAGGTATCAGAAGTGCGAATGCTGACATGAGTAACGACAATGCGGGTGAAAAACCCGCACGCCGGAAGACCAAGGGTTCCTGCGCAACGCTAATCGGCGCAGGGTGAGTCGGCCCCTAAGGCGAGACCGAAAGGTGTAGTCGATGGGAAACGGGTTAATATTCCCGTACCTTGGATAGCTGCGATGGAGAGACGGAGAAGGCTAGGTGAGCCGGGCGACGGTTGTCCCGGTTTAAGCGAGTAGGGAGTGGACTTAGGCAAATCCGGGTCCACAATCTCGAGACGCGACGACGACTGCTCCTAGAGCGGGAAGTCATTGATGCCATGCTTCCAGGAAAATCTTCTAAGCTTCAGGCTATTCGAGACCGTACCCCAAACCGACACAGGTGGTCAGGTAGAGAATACCAAGGCGCTTGAGAGAACTCGGGTAAAGGAACTAGGCAAAATGGTGCCGTAACTTCGGGAGAAGGCACGCTGGTGTTAGGTGATACCCCTGCGGGTGGAGCTGAAGCCAGTCGAAGATACCAGGCCCCTGCGACTGTTTATTAAAAACACAGCACTGTGCAAACACGAAAGTGGACGTATACGGTGTGACGCCTGCCCGGTGCCGGAAGGTTAATTGATGGGGTTAGCGCTTGCGCGAAGCTCTTGATCGAAGCCCCGGTAAACGGCGGCCGTAACTATAACGGTCCTAAGGTAGCGAAATTCCTTGTCGGGTAAGTTCCGACCTGCACGAATGGCGTAACGATGGGGGCGCTGTCTCTACCCGAGACTCAGTGAAATTGAAATCGCCGTGAAGATGCGGTGTATCCGCGGCTAGACGGAAAGACCCCGTGAACCTTTACTATAGCTTCACAGTGAACTTTGAGCATGTTTGTGTAGGATAGCTGGGAGGCTTTGAAGTGGGAACGCCAGTTCTCATGGAGCCAACCTTGAAATACCAGCCTGACATGTTTGAGGTTCTAACTTGGTCCCCTTATCGGGGATGAGGACACTGTGTGGTGGGTAGTTTGACTGGGGCGGTCTCCTCCCAAAGCGTAACGGAGGAGCACAAAGGTGGGCTAAGCATGGTCGGACATCATGCGGTTAGTGTAATGGCACAAGCCCGCTTAACTGCGAGACAGACACGTCGAGCAGGTACGAAAGTAGGTCATAGTGATCCGGTGGTTCTGTATGGAAGGGCCATCGCTCAACGGATAAAAGGTACTCCGGGGATAACAGGCTGATACCGCCCAAGAGTTCACATCGACGGCGGTGTTTGGCACCTCGATGTCGGCTCATCACATCCTGGGGCTGAAGCCGGTCCCAAGGGTATGGCTGTTCGCCATTTAAAGTGGTACGCGAGCTGGGTTTAGAACGTCGTGAGACAGTTCGGTCCCTATCTGCCGTGGACGTTGGAGATTTGAGGAAAGCTGCTCCTAGTACGAGAGGACCGGAGTGGACGAACCTCTGGTGTTCGGGTTGTCACGCCAGTGGCATTGCCCGGTAGCTATGTTCGGACAGGATAACCGCTGAAAGCATCTAAGCGGGAAGCCCCTTCCAAGATGAGATCTCCCTGGACCCTTGAGGTCCCTGAAGAGCCGTTCAAGACCAGGACGTTGATAGGTCGGGTGTGTAAGCGCTGCGAGGCGTTGAGCTAACCGATACTAATTGCTCGTGCGGCTTGACTATATAACACCCAAGACAATTGCGGATAACGCAGAGCCTAACCGCTCAAACGAAATCAACATCACTCAGTTCCTTCTCGTCCCCCAGTGATCAACCGTTTTGCCTGACGACCATAGCGGTCTGGAACCACCTGATCCCATCCCGAACTCAGAAGTGAAACAGACCAGCGCCGATGGTAGTGTGGCGTTGCCCATGTGAGAGTAGGTCATCGTCAGGCTCCTAATACCAAAAACCCCAGCATCCTCGATGTTGGGGTTTTTTATTGCCTTCAGAAAAGACCTGGATCAGGGCAGCCAGATCTCAAACACCCCACCACCGAGGCTCCCACCGTTGTGGAGTTTTATCGACCCACTTCGCTTTCCCTCACTGTGCAGTCTGGCAACGGATGAGGCGAAGAACAGCCCGAGGCTGGTACTGCCACTCTTGAAATCAAGGGATTTGAAGTTGAGTGTTCCCGTGTGCTGCATGTTGTCGGGATACCCCTTGCCATCGTCCTCAACACCGATCACCAGGTAACCGTCTCTCTCGCCAGCGGTAAGACGGATTCTGCTGCGGGTATAGCGGATGGCATTGTTGATGGTGTTATTGAGTACACCGGTCAACAGATCCTCGTCGAAAAAGCCGTTTATGTCCTCAGCGTCCACGGAAACATCAATGCCGAGCCCTTGCAGAAGAGGGTTGTGTCTGGCCAGGTGTTCCGAGAGGAAATCCGGCACAAAGTGCTCCTCAATGTGTGCCGAGAGGTTGTTCTCGCCAAGCCGGTAGATACCAAGGAGTTGCACCAGATCGTTGTGCATCCGTTCGGCTTCGTACTGCAGGGTATTTAAGCGGGAAGATTCCCCGAGGCTTTCCTCGTGCTCGCTGCGAAGCTCGTCGAGGGAATTAAGGAGCATGCCAAGCGAGTTCTTCATATCGTGAACGGCTGAGGCAAGCACCATGGAAAAATCGATATTCTGGTCTTTCATACCATCAGCCCCTTCAGTTTTCGTTGTAAGGCGATATAGCGCCGATGTTGGCGGTGTTGCTCCGGCAGTCCTGCCAGGCGATCCAGGCAAGTCTGGCAGCGTTTGAGGAGCTCAGCGTCACCGGGACTGTTGTCATTCTCCTTCATCAGCACCTGAACCAGGTTAAGGTTCAGGGCGGCGTGGTCCGGGACGATTTCCAGAGCCTTTGAAAAGATCTCCACGGCTTCTTGCAGGTTCCCGGCTTCGAACGCTTTTATTCCGTCCCGGTTGAGGGTTCGGGCTTTGATTTTCTGCCGGAACCCCACGGGCTCATCAAGGAGGCTTTCAATCTTCTGAAGTATGTCAGGCTCGTTGCTGAACCGCTCTGACATCTCTCGCAACAGCGCTTTGGCGTCGCTTTCATGGCCGAGTCGAAACAGGGTCTTGGCGTAATCAAGACCCGTTGCGGCATCCAGGGCTGTGGCATTGTCGAGTTCCGGTCTGATCCTCTCGAGGATTTTGGTCGCCTCTTTGTCCTGACCCTGTCCTGCATAAACCCGGCACTGGACGATCTGGCTCCGCAGGCTGATACCTTCCTCAGCCTCGAATCGCTCTTCCATCTTCTTAAGAACCGTTAGTGCTTCCCTCGCTTTTTCTTTGCCTTCTTCTTCAAGATTGCCCTCGCTGAGGTCGGAAAGTGCCTGGCCCAAGGCGAGGTAATGCTCTGAATTGTCGTGAATCGAGTGGGTGCCAAGCTCTACTGTGCGCTGCCACGCCTCGGATGATGTCTCGAGATCCTGGTTGGAGCCGGCCAGCTTTGCCAGATGCTTTTGCCGAAGTAGTGCATTGGGGGAATGCTCTATGGCTTTCTCCAGTACCTGCTGTGCCTGTGTCGGCCGGCCCTGCCGTTCGAAACCCTCTGCCAGAAGGTCATAGGCCTCCATGTAGTCCGGATGATTTGCAATAAGCTCTCGCAGGCCGTCCACCGCCTGGTTGAAGCTTCGATTGGCGAGCAGGACTTTGCAGCGTCCGAGCCTTGCCCAGGACAATTCCCGTTGCGCAAGGACGTCATCGAAGGTTTTGAGCGCGTGCGCCAGGTCCCCGAGCTGGAAATACAGGTCGCCCAGGGTTTTCATTAACCAGGTCTTGTAGCGTGGCTGCCGGGGCAGCATTTGGAGACAGAGCGAAATGGCTTCCGGGTAGTTTTCCCGGTCGATTTCCCGATTGATGGGCATGAGCGTGTTGCGCTGGCTGATCAGGGCGCCCAGACGTTTTTCGAGTACAGCCCGGTTTATGGGCTTGGTCAGATAGGCATCGGGCTGGTACTCCCTCGCCCCCATGACCATCTCCTTGGAGGTCTCCGCTGTCACCATGAGGAACAGGGATGAGCGCTTCAGTAATTTTTTGTACCGGAGGTCCTCGAGAATATGCTGGCCATTCTTGCCTTCTCCCAGGTTGAAGTCGCACAACACGACATCCACATGATTATAGGTACAGTGCTGGATGGCCTGACTGGCATTGGAAACCAGCTCGATCGTGTCAGCGCCACAACTACGCAACATCTGGCGAATGGACAATCGGAAATTTTCGAAGTCATCGATGACGAGATAGTTGAGCTTGCCGAAAGGATTGACGTCCGCTTTGGTGTCGGTCATGAGCGCTTCTGTTTCAATAGCTTGTTAACCAGTGCCCTCAGTGCAGCCGGTTTCACCGGTTTATAGAGAATCTGGTAGCCCCGGTTGATGGCATCCTCCCGAACTTCAGGCGCCATATAGCCGGTGATAAGTATGCCCGGGATGTTGGCATTAAGAGCACCGCGAATGCTGTCCATGGCATCGAGACCGTTCTTGTTATCATCCAGCTGATAATCGGCAAGTATAATATCGGGCCGGTTCCCTTCCAGTTTGTCCATGGCGTCTTCCAGGCTTTCGGCGGCCGTTACATCACATTTCCAGTTCCCAAGCAATGCGACCATGCCCTGCAGGATAGCCGGGTCGTTATCGATGCACAGGAAATGCAGGCCACCGAGGTTGGATACCCTGCGTGAGCCCGATGCGGGCTTGGCAGCGGCGGTCTCGTTCTGTTCGGGGGCCGCTGTTGGCACTGTGATGCCGAAGACACTGCCTCGGCCCTGGACGGAATGGACGCTCACCGGGTGGTTCAGCATGCCGCTGATACGGTCAACGATCGCGAGACCGAGCCCCAGGCCTTTTTTATCACGGCCATGCTGAAACCGACGGAATTCCTCGAAAATGTGTGCCAGCTGGTCCTCGGGTATCCCCGGACCGGTATCCCAGACTTCTATACGAATATAGCCTTTCAGACGCCGGCACCCGAGCAGAATCTTGCCTTCCGGGGTGTAGCGTATGGCGTTGGACAGGAAATTCTGGACCACACGACGCAACAATTTGGAATCGGAGCGGATCCAGGCCGTGCTGGGCACAACGTGCAGCTCAAGGTTCTGGTCCTTGGCGATTGCTGAAAAGTCGGTTGCCAGGTGGCGCATGATCTCGTTCACGGGGAAGACCCCGATATCGGGCTCCAAGGCACCCGCGTCCAGCTTTGAAATATCCAGCAGGGTGCTGATGATCTCCTCGGCAGCCCCGAGAGAGCTGTCGATGTGGTCCACGAGATCTTTCATTTCGCCGTCATCGGCTTTGCCGGCGAGGGCAGAGGTGAATAGCCGCGCTGCGTTCAGCGGCTGCAGAAGGTCATGGCTGGCCGAGGCGAGGAAGCGTGTCTTGCTCTGGTTGGCCTGCTCGGCCACGGATTTAGCCTTCAGCATCTGCTCATTGATGACCTGAAGCTCCTGGGTGCGCTCCTTGACCCGCTGCTCGAGATAGATGTTGGTCTCCTTGAGGGCCTGCTCGGTTCTGCGCATGGCCGTGATGTCCTGGAACGTGGTCACATAGCCACCACCGGGTATCGGGCTGCCATCAATGCGTAAAACGGTACCGTCCGGTCTCTGGCGCTCGTAGGACATCGGCCGGCCCTCCCGCATGCTGGTGCAGCGATCGACGACGATCTCATCAATCCGGCGGGCTGACAGATTGGCATTGGTTAGGTTATAGCGCATCAGATCTTCAACAGGCCGACCGACCCTGACGAAGCCCTTCGGGTAGGTGAACAGCTCCAGATACCGGTGATTCCAGACTACCAGTTGCTGCTGGTGGTTAACCACCGACACGCCCAGGCTGATATTTTCAATCGCTGACTGGAGCAACTCCCGGCTGAAGGTCATGGCCTGGGACGCTTCGTCGACGATGCTGACCACATCCTCGATCTGCATGTCCCGGCCGGTGAGGGTCGATTCCAGGACCACCCTGGCGGTGGAGGCGCCGATGACCGACGCCAGTTGGCGCTCGATATATTTCATCAGATGCGCCGATGCCGGGCGTTGTGGGTGCAAACGGATGGCGTTGCGGCGTTCGTAATTCCGGAAAATGGTTTCCGAGCGTTCTTCACCCATGAACCGATCGGTAAGCGCCTGGAGGTCGGAGGTCAGTATTTCGCCCTGCCAGCTCTGGTGCTGCGCGGTTTCCGCTTTGGGCTGCGGATCGTGGAAGAAGGAGGCAATCTGGATCTTCTCGCGGACACGTTGACGGGTCAGCATCGAAAGTACGATGTATACCAGCGTGTTGATGCCGAGGCTCCAGATAATGCCGTGACTGGTCTGGTCCAGCTCGGACCCGAACAGGGCAGTGGGGCGTGTCCAGTTCAGTCCCCAGATTCCCTGCTCAATCAGGGTGTCAGAGACCCAGCCAGTGGTGGCCAGTGCCGGCAGTAGCAGGGTGTAACACCACATCAGGAAACCAAGGCCAAGGCCCCAGACGGCGCCCATGTAATTGCCCCGGCGCCAGATAATACCGCCTACCAGCGCCGGCCCGAATTGCGCCGCTGCCGCAAAGGAGAGCAGGCCGAAAGCCGTCAGGCTGTAGTCTTCGCCGGCCATCCGATAAAAACCATAGGCGGTGAGCAACACCACAAAGATAGCGACCCGGCGGATACTCAGGAGCAGGTAGCTGAGATCAGTGCGCCGGTTCATGCCCGGTCGGAAAAATTTCAGCAGGGCCGGCATGATGATCTCGTTGCTGACCATGGTGGCAATCGCCACAGAGCACACGATTACCATGGCTGCAGCCGCTGACCCGCCACCGAGGAACGCCAGTATGGCCAGCCATTCCTCGCCTGCCATGATCGGTAGTTGCAGTATCAGGATGTCAGGATTTCCAGCAGAGGCCTCGGGCGACAGCAGGCCGGCAGCAGCAATAGGAAGCACAAAGGCACTCGCTACGATCAGGTAGATCGGCATCGCCCAGCGTGCAATCTCGAAGTCCCGATGATCGGTATTTTCAACCACCATGACATGAAACTGCCGGGGCAGGCAGATGATGGCGAGCATGGCAATGAGTGTCTGGGTAATGAACGCCGGCGCTTCGATACCATCGGTGGTCAGGGTGCCGATCAGGTCGGCGTCCCGGGCCCGTTCAAACAGTTCGCCAAACCCGCCATAGAGTCCGTAGCCAACGAACAGTCCCACGGCGACGAAAGCCACGAGCTTGATTAGTGACTCGAAGGCCACGGCCTGGATCATGCCCCGATGATGCTCGGTGGATTCCAGGTGTCGGGTACCAAACAGAACGGTGAAGACCGCCAGGGCAAGGGTGATGTACCACGCGGAATCACTCCAGGCCGCCGTGCTCAGCTCTTCATAGCCTGTTCCGGTAGCCGAGAGCACGTTGAAGCCCATCGCAATGGCTTTCAGTTGCAAGGCAATGTAGGGAACACTGCCGATCAGCGCAAAGGTCGCAATCATTGCGGCCAGAAGCTGGGATTTGCCATACCGGGAGGCAATGAAATCGGCAATGGAGGTACTGTTATTGCGCTTGCTGATATAGATGATCCGGCGCAGCAAGGGTGCACCGAACACGAAGACCAGCAAGGGCCCGAGGTAGATGGGGAGAAACCCCAGACCCTCCTGGGTGGCGCGTCCAACGGCGCCGTAGAAAGTCCAGGAGGTGAAGTAGACTGCCAGGGAGAGTGCGTATATGTGTGTGCGTGCCAGACGCCTGCGATATAACCCGGGGTGTTTGTCGCCGGCCCAGGCGATCACAAACAGGATCGAGATGTAGGTGATGGAAATGAGGACCAGCAGCCAGGCACTAATCATGGTTACGCGTTCCCGACAGTATCAGCAGGTTGGTGCATCACGCTAACGAGGTATCACTCGGCGCAGACGGTTTCATACAGGGGGTCTCCGCGCTCGAGCAGCTTAAGGTTATCCACTCGCGGGCTTCCGTCAGATCCCAGAGGTACCAGTTCCCGGGTCGTACAGTTAATGAGGTGAACGCGATGAGAAACCGCGTCTGTCATTTTCTGCTCGAAGCGATAGAGGGTAAACCGGACAATGTCTTCGCTGCTGGTGTCACGGCTGATGCTTTTGGTGTCGACGGTGGAGAATGCGGTGACGTAGGGGAGCACGAAGGTCCATGGCCGCCACAGGATGCCGTCGGATTCGGTGCTCACAACCACCGCTTCGTCCGGCAGCCGTGCTTCTTTCTGGTCGAACCAGGTGTATTCCATGTAAATGAGATAGCCGAGCATGCCCGCGCCGGCGAAAACGGGGATGATCCACTTCGGGGCTTTGTTTCGAGTGGCGGCGCGAATACCCAGTGCAATACCGGCAGCGCCAAGGCCGCAAACTACAGTAGCGACAAATGTCCAGAACATATAATGACTTCCTCAAAAAAGAACGGGCTTCCTCATTGAGGAAGCCCGTTCAGTATCAACCTGTCAGTTCATCGAACAAATCAGGCTGAGATGTTGCTTAGTGGTCTTGAGCCTGACCGGCACCACGTGGGTAACGGACGCTTTCAACCAGTTCCTGAATCTCAACGGGCGGTTCTTCAGTTGCGTTGGATACAATGAAGGCTACCGCAAAGTTGACGATTGCACCAACCGCGCCGATAGACAGCGGGGAGATGCCCAGCACCCAGTTTTCAGGAGTGTCTGGCAGGTTAGCTGTACCCGGGATGAACAGCCAGCCCTTGTATACGAAGATGTATACCAGGGTGAACGTCAGGCCGCTCAGCATACCAGCGATGGCACCGGTATTGTTCACGCGCTTGGAGAAGATACCCATCATCAGCGCCGGGAACAGGGATGCTGCCGCGATACCGAAGGCGAGGGCCACGACCTGTGCCGCAAAGCCGGGAGGATTCGCCCCAAGCCATGTGGCGACAACGATGGCCACCGCCATGGATATCCGGGCTGCAAGCAGCTCACCTTTCTCCGAGATGGCCGGGTTGATGGAGCCCTTGATCAGGTCGTGACTGACCGCCGAGGAGATCGCCAGCAACAGACCGGCCGCTGTGGACAGTGCTGCGGCCAGGCCACCCGCTGCGATCAGACCAATGACCCAGCCTGGCAGGTTGGCGATTTCCGGGTTGGCCAGTACCAGGATATCCCGGTTTACGACCAGCTCGTTGCCATTCCAGCCGCGGGCTTCAGCGGTAGGCGCGAAGGCTTCGCTGTCGTTGTAAAGCTGGATACGGCCGTCTTCGTTCTTGTCGGTGAACTGGATAAGACCAGTTACTTCCCACTCCTTGATCCAGTTTGGACGCTCATCGTACTGGATCGGCTCCGCTGAGGTGCCGTCCGGGTAGATGGTGGTCATCAGGTTCAAGCGAGCCATGGAGGCAACCGCCGGCGCAGTCAGGTACAGCAGGGCGATGAATACCAGCGCCCAGCCTGCGGACCAACGTGCGTCAGCCACCTTGGGTACGGTGAAGAAGCGGATGATAACGTGTGGCAGGCCTGCAGTACCGATCATCAGCGACAGGGTAAACAGAACCATGTTCAGTTTGTTGTCGATATCGGCGGTGTACTCATTGAAGCCGAGGTCGGTGATGACCTGGTTCAGCTTGGTGAGGATCGGCATGCCGGAATCCACGTGAGTCGAGAACAGACCCAGACCTGGAATCGGGTTACCGGTCAGCTGCAGGGAGATGAACACGGCAGGAATGGTGTAGGCAACAATCAGAACGCAGTACTGTGCAACCTGGGTGTAGGTGATGCCCTTCATGCCACCCATTACCGCGTAGATGAAAACCACGACAGCTGCGATCATGAGGCCGACGGTGGAATCAACTTCGAGGAAGCGAGAGAAGGCAACACCGGCACCAGCCATCTGGCCGATAACGTAGGTTACAGACGCTACGATCAGGCAGATAACCGCTACGAGGCGGGCATTCTTGCTGTAGAAACGGTCGCCGATAAACTCTGGAACCGTAAACTTGCCAAACTTCCGCAGGTACGGAGCCAGCAGCATGGCCAGCAGAACGTAACCGCCAGTCCAGCCCATAAGGAAGGTGGAGTTGGCGTAGCCACCGGCAGCAATCAGACCTGCCATGGAGATAAACGATGCCGCGGACATCCAGTCGGCGCCGATTGCAGCGCCGTTGGTGATCGGATGAACACCGCCGCCGGCAACGTAGAAGTCACTCGTGCTTCCGGCCTTGGCCCAGATAGCAATAGCGATGTAGAGGAGGAATGAGCCCCCTACGAAAATGATGTTAATGGCAAATTGGCTCATTCGTTCTTACTCCTCGTGCACGCCGAATTTTTCATCGATCTTGTTCATGCGCCACGCGTAGTGGAAGATCAGAACGATGAACGTGAGGATGGAACCTTGCTGGGCAAACCAGAAGCCCAGATCAGTACCACCAATCGGAATACCGGCAAGCATCGGACGGAGCAGAATTGCAAAGCCGTAAGATACCAGGGCCCAGACTATCAGGCTCCCGAATATCAGGCGCAGATTCGCCTTCCAGTACGCTTCAGCATCGTAGCTATGACCTGCTGACATAGGATCACTCCTGTTTTGTTGTTGTGGAGGTTGGGTGGGTTTTTGGTGAGGCACTTCTGTTAGAGAATTTATTATTCATATAAGTACTTCTCCGACTAGTTGTCCCTACTGACTTTACTGGTCAAGCGATTTATAGATATTGGCAAAAGGTCTAATTCTCAGTAATTTGGCGTGACGTCGGTCTATTAATGCCATGTTCCGCCGGGCATCGATTCAGAAACGATGCATGTTTTGCAGGCGCCGATGATAATGGAGTTTGTCGTGAAGCCCTTTCAGTGTTTTTACCCCTTCCGACCGCGCCTTATTAAGTGCGACCAGGGTAAGTTCGGCTGTAGCGAGAGCATCGGAAGCGGCGTGGTGACGTTCGCTGACTTCAAGGCCGAAATAATCGGCCCAGTTGTCGAGTCCTTTGCCACCGGTCTTGGTGTTTGGAAAAAATGCAGGCATCAGGTCGGCCACGTCCATCCAGGTATGGGGCTGGGTATAGCCAAGCTGCGCTTTCAGGGTCTTTTCCAGGAATTTCTGATCGAACGCCGAGTGGTAGGCCAGGATCGGGTCGCCGTTCATCCACTCGAGAAGATAGAGAAGGGCATCCTCGATTTCGTGCCCCTGGGTCAGCGCCTCCGGCCCGATCCCGTGAATGAGCACGGTTTCGCGGATGTCGAGCTCAGGACGCCTGAGGATCAGATCAAACTGGTCGCCCAGGTGGATAATGCCGCCGCGGATGGCGACGGCTCCGATAGCGATCACCTCGTCCTTGGAGGGGTTCAGTCCCGTGGTTTCAAGATCCAGCACGATCAGACGGCAGTCCGTGAGTAGCTGTTCTCCAGGCGTTTTCGGATTTGGCAGATTGCCAGGATCGTGACTACCGATTTTTCCGCCCCGGCGATGCTCAATCCATTGTTTGATCTGTTCCAGCATGTCTCGCGCCTGAAGTTCAGAGTTGGTAGGTAACTTCGAGTTTCTGTTGCAACCGCTGCGCCTGCCTGAAGGATTCCCGCAGGATTCGACGGTCGAGTGGGTTCAGATCGTCGGGATCGATGTAGTTGGTGAGCTCCTCCCCCTTGGCCAGCATTTCCTGGTGGGCCCGCATGCGGATAGCCTGAATCAGGCTATAACCTTCCTTCCAGGCGTTGGCATCTTTCGGATCAAAGACGCCCTTTTTCGCCAGTTCATCCATGCGCTCCAACGTGTTCGCTGTCTCAACGCCATTCGCCAGGGCGAAAACCCGCACCGCCTCAACAAACGGCGCGAGGCCCTGACGCTTGAGGTCCAGTGAGTGCTTGTTGCCCTCGGATATATAGCGGAAATTGCGGAACATGGTGAGCGGCGGCTTCCGTTGAAAAGCATTGCCGGCAAGCATTTTCTGGAACAGGGCGTTTTTCCGGATCCGAGTGAGGATCTTGTCCAGAAGGTCGTTCAGCGGCTCGGTTGGACCGTAGATAGCCCGCATATCAAGAAAAATAGAAGAATACACCAGGTTCTGGGGCGTGGAGGCATCAATGAACCGGATAAACCAGTCGTCCCACTCCTTGTCGCTCAAGCAGAGTTTCGGGTTACTGGCCATGATGTTGCCCTTGCACAGGGTAAAGCCGCATTCGGCCAGTTCGTCGTTTACCTTTCGCGCAAAGGGCAAGAGCTTTTCGCGGACCTGTTCTGCGGTCATGCCTTCCGGCGTCTGGAACAGTATGCCGTTATCCTGATCCGTCAGCAGGGTCTGCTCTTGGCGGCCCTCGCTGCCAAACGTCAGCCAGGTGAAGGGAATGCCCGGGTCGTTCTTCTTGATGTTCAGTTCCAGGACCCGTCGGACGGTTACATCATTGAGCGTGGTGATGATCTTGACCACCTGTCCGGAGTCGGCGCCGTGGGCGAGCATCGCATCCACCAGGCGTGATACGTCTGTTCGCAGGCTGACCAGGGTGCGCAGGTGGGTGGCCGTGCCAATGGTGCGGGCAAGGTTCACCAGGTCCACGCGCTGCAGGGAGAACAGGTCTCGTTCCGAAACCACACCAATCAGTTTACGGTCATCGTCGATGACGCAAAGATGCGCAAAATGGTGCTCCGCCATCAGCATGGCAGCTTCGAACGCATCGGCATGGGAAGGAAGGCAGCAGGGATTCTTGGTCATTACCTGCTGTATCGGCGTATCCAGGGGGCCGGCGTCCTCTGCGATCATGGTGCGAAGGTCCCGCAGTGTGAAAATGCCGGTCGGGATACGGTTTTCATCGGTAACGATCATGCTGCCGACGTTGTTTTCGTGCATTCGGGCCACGGCTTTACGCACCGGCAGATCGGGCGAGCAGACAATCGGATTGCGCAGGGCATAGCGTTCAAGTGGCGTATCGAGGGATGTGCTGGACCCGATTGAGGCCATGGCACTTGACTGAATGCGCCGGTTTACCTGATCGAGCAGGCTGCTGACGCCCCGCAGGCAAAAATCCCGGAACGGTTCGCTTTCTGCGAAGAGTGTAACGAACGCCGTCTGCCCGATGCTGAGGCAGAAGGTGTCGCCGTCTGCCCGATGCAGGGTTCTGGTTGGCCGTTCGCCGATCATGGCGGCGAGGGGAAAGCACTCGCCCTGGCTGATTTCGAAGGTCGTTTCCGTGCGGTCTTCTTTGTCGTTGTGGCGCTCGCCACGAATCCGCCCCTGTTTGACCACGTAGAATCGTTTAACGACATCCTGATCCGGAGACAACACGATATCGCCATCGGCGTAGAACTGGATGGAGGCGTTCTCCGCAAAATGCGCAAGATGCGTGTCATCCATGCTTGAGAAAGGCGCGTGTTCCCGCAAAAACGTCATGATGGCGCGGATGTTCTGCGGGCGGTCATTTTCCTGGTGCGCTGAGGCCATGTCCGTCGTCACTCGCTGGTTATTATTGTCCGTCTGAAGTGTAGTGTAGCCAAAGCATCTGTCGCCCTACGATTTTGGTCGCAAAAAGCCTGACATAGATCAGTTTTCTTTAAGGCCGGTTACCCGGATGGTAAAGTCGGTTTCTGAAACAGGTCATTAATTGTAACGCCATGACTACCAAAGAAGAGCGCCTCAGCTTCCTTGAGGAAATGAAAGACGTCCGGCGTATCCGCAAGCCCAACCGGGCCGAGGTGACAACGCCCCGGGAACTGACGCCAGGCCATCTGGAGCGTCAGCGGGCGGCTGTTGAAAAGCCTGCTCGGGACACCAATCCCCTGACTTCCGACATGGTAGAGCCACTTACGGCCCACGATATCCTGAGCTGGCAGCGGCCAGGCATCCAGCATGGCGTATTTCGAAAGCTCCGGCTGGGCCAGTATCCGATCGAAGCCCGCCTTGATCTGCACCGTATGACCGTTGAGCAGTCCCGTCGCGAAGTCTTCAGGTTCATCGGTGATTGCGTGCGCTATGGCCTGCGGTCGGTCATCATTCTTCATGGCAAGGGCGAGCGTAATCCTGATGGTATCGCCCAGTTGAAAAGCTACCTCGCCAAATGGTTGCCGGAGCTGGACGATGTCCTGGCCTTTCATTCGGCCCAGAAACACCATGGTGGTACGGGGGCTGTTTATGTCATGGTGCGAAAGAGTGACCGGGATAAGCAGCATAATCGTGAACTCCACGGCAGCCGTTAGGGCTGCCAATCCCAGGTATGCCTTAACAAGAGCCGCTGTGGCGGCTGAACGGAGGTTATCGTCGTGAAAAAAGCTGTATTGGTTGTATTCGCCGTACTGGCACTGGCGGGCTGTAAGGATCGAGTTATCTGGAACGACAACGGCAAGGTGGAAGAAGCCACAACGGATCGGGAGGTCTGGAACTCCAACGGCAAGATGGAGTCCGGCGAACGCAAGATCTGGGTTAACAAGGATGGCGAAGAAGTCGTCAGATAGGACTCTGGTATCTGCCTCAGGGGCAGCCACAATTAGAAATCCGGAAACAATACCGGAGACAGGTAGAGGAGAGGGTTGGGATGGCCGTGAGCCTGACAGTCAATGGCGACGAGCGGTCGCTGAACATTGAAGGGGATACTCCTCTTCTATGGGTATTGCGTGATGAGCTGGGGCTCAAGGGAACCAAATTCGGCTGCGGCGCGGGCCTCTGTGGTGCCTGCACGGTTCACCTGAACGGGCAGCCTGTGCGTTCCTGCTCGACACCGGTCGAAATGGTCGCGGGTGGTGATGTGGTTACGATTGAAGGCCTGGGGGAGGGGAGTCGTCTTCATGCCCTGCAGGAAGCCTGGATCGAACACGGCGTTCCCCAATGCGGCTACTGCCAGTCAGGCCAGATCATGAGTGCGGCCCACCTTCTGGCCAGCAATCCGGCGCCTTCACGTGAGGAAATTGTCGCGGCCATGACAGGCAATCTTTGCCGATGCGGCACCTACTCGCGGATCATTGCAGCCGTGGAATCCGTCGTCGCTGATACGTCAGACGGCGCTCAGGGAGGGGCCGCATAACATGGCGATGAACCGACGAAATTTCCTCAAGGTCAGTGCCGGTGCCTCCGGCAGCCTCATGGTTTCAATAACGATGCCGGGCTGCGCGGGAATCCAGACCGGTTATGAGCCGGACACGGGCGAATGGCGTCCCGATGCCTGGCTGGAACTGACTGCCGATGATGAAGTCTTCTTCACCCTGGCCCGGGTCGAAATGGGGCAAGGTACCTACACCGGGTTGACCACTTTGATTGCCGAAGAGTTGGAAATCCAGCCGGAGCGAATCACCCCACGCTTTGCACCGGTGGCGCCGGAGTATCGAAATCCTCTATACAAGCTGCAACTGACAGGCGGCAGCACCAGTGTTGCGACCAGTTGGGAGCCGCTTCGAATGGCCGGTGCGGAAGCCCGGCAAATGCTGGTTATGGCGGCAGCACGTGTATGGAGCGTCGAAGCAACCGAATGTCGCGCCAGTGAGGGTAGGGTGGTGCACCCGAACGGTATCGACTCCATGGCCTATGGCCAGTTGGTTGAGTTGGCCGCCAAAGAAGTCCTGCGTGGTGAAATAGCGCTCAAGCCGCAGAGCGAATGGAAATACATTGGCAAGCAACGAGGCAAACTCGATGCCCGGGCGAAGTCCACCGGAACCGCAGTTTACGGGATTGATGTCGATCTTCCGGACATGGTGTACGGCGTTGTCTCTCGGTCTCCCCGGCGCGGCGGCCGAGTCCGGGACTTCAACGCTGATCAGGTCCGTGCAATGACGGGTGTGCTTGATGTATTTGAGATCGAGCGTGGCGTGGCCGTAGTTGCCGACAAATACTGGCGTGCCCGGAAGGCTCAGGACGCGCTCAATATAGACTGGGATTTTTCGGATGCCGTGTCTCTATCTACGGGCGACGTGTTCGATTACTACCGCGCCGCTGCCGATGACGATCCCGGAGAGTCCGAGCGTCTTGAGGGCAGCTTTGCCAGTGCCATGGGGGAGGGCGACCGGGTAGTGGAAGCGGAATATGCCCAGCCCTACCTGGCCCACGCGACATTGGAGCCCATGAATGCCACGGCCTGGTACCGAGAGGACGGCATGGAGGTGTGGGCCCCTACACAGGCGCCGGACCTTGGCCGGATAGCAGCAGCCCGGGTGACCAATCTTGGCCCCGACGACATCACTATTAATACGACCTTTCTCGGCGGCGGTTTTGGTCGTCGACTGACTCAGGACTATATCGAAGAAGCGGCGGCAGTGGCCTATCGGGTCGGACTGCCGGTTAAGGTCATCTGGTCCCGTGAAGAGGACACCCGTCACGATCTCTATCGTCCGGCCATGCTGCACCGCATGAAAGCCAGCTTCGCGGGCGGCGAGCTTACAGGCTGGCATCACCAGATCGTGGGCCCGCAAATTCTTGACTGGTACGTCCGCAATGCGGCGCCTGCACAGTATCCGTGGGCTCCAAAGTTCATGTACGACACACTGGGCAGTGTCGGGCTGATGGCCGAAGGCATTGCCACGCCGAAAGATCACTCCGCGATTGAGGGGGCTATCGAATACCCCTACCGGGTCCCCAATATTGATATCCGTCATACCCACACCGATCCCGGCATTCCGATTACCTGGTGGCGTTCGGTAGGTTTTTCCCACAACGGGTTTGCCGTCGAAACCTTCATGGACGAACTTGCCCATGAAGCAGGTGAGGATCCTTACCAGTTCCGTCGTCGCCTGATTGCCCACGAGCCGAGGCACCTTGAAGTGCTTGACCGGGTTGTCAGGCTGGCCGACTGGCAGTCGCCTGTGCCAGAGGGTCGGGCCCGGGGGCTCGCCCTGTTCCGGAGTTTCGGAACGTACGTTGCCCAGGTGGTGGAAGCCGGAATCGAGAATGGTGCGATCCGGGTATACAAGGTCACCTGTTCGGTGGACTGTGGCCAGGTCGTAAACCCCCGTATCGTGGAGGACCAGATCGAGGGCGGTATCCTGTTTGGGCTGACTGCGGCACTTTATGGAGAAATCACGCTGGAGAATGGCGAGGTCCAGCAGAGCAACTTCCACGACTACCCCCTAATGAGGCAGTACGAGCGTCCTGAGGTGTTGGTGGATATTGTTGCAAGCAGCGAGTCGCCGACCGGAGTCGGTGAGCCGGGCGTGCCGCCGGTGATCCCGGCACTGGGTAATGCGCTGTTTGCGCTCAATGGAAAGCGGCAGCGTAGCCTGCCATTGAGAGCCAATGGCTGATTCAAGCGTTGCCTATTCGGTTGCTACTGGCCGCCAGACAGTGTTGGACAGAATGTCTCGCTGGCTGGTGGAAGGTCAGAGAGCCTGGCTTTGCACCATAGTGGACACCTGGGGCTCCTCGCCGCGTCCGGTCGGCTCCTGGCTGGCGATTGCAGAATCCGGTCACTGGAGCGGGTCGGTGTCCGGTGGCTGTCTGGAAGAGGATCTGCTCCGGCGCACAGCGGAAGACGGTCCGGACCATCCTGTTTTCGTTGATTATGGAATCACCGATGATGACCGGGATCATTTCCAGCTGCCTTGCGGTGGCCGGATACGTCTTCTGATTGAACCCTTCCGGGGGCAGACGGGTCTCGATCACGTTCAGGCATTGGCGGCTGCCTTGCGCGATCGCGAACCGGTGGCTCGTCGCGTGCCGATAAACGGGGCAGCGACGCTGGAGCATTCTGTCTCCTGGGCCGGTAACGCGGTCCACTTCGACGGTGAACAGCTTCTTCATGCTTTGCAGCCCGAGTGCCGGCTGTTGCTGATCGGTGCCGGCGAAGTCGCCCGTTACGTTTTTGAATTCGCGACCGCGGCGGATTTTGCCGTCACCCTCTGTGAGCCGAGGGAGGCCTTCGCCGCCGGCTGGAGTTTTGAAGGGATTCCCCTGGACCGGCGCCTGCCCGATGATCTGATTTCGACAGAGTTTGGCGACGCCTGGTCCGGTATTCTGGCCCTCGCCCATGATCCGCGCGTCGATGATATGGGGCTGTTGGCCGCTCTTCACTCCAGAGCCTTTTATGTTGGCGCCATGGGATCCCGAAGGACCTCAGAAGCCAGGCGGGAGAGGCTCGCCTCTCTGGGGCTGGAAGAAGACGCACTGGAGCGCCTGCGAGCCCCCATTGGCGTCGATATTCCGAGCAAGACACCGGCAGAAATTGCTGTCTCCATTGTCGCCGATCTGATTGCCGCACGGCATCATTTGCGAGGAGCTGGTTCGTCCCTATAATGGCGCCCATGGGAGTGTCCCAAGCGCTCTGAAACCCGGGAGAGAACTCGTGTTTGATGTAACCCGATACGCCGTCGCCGCGGATGCGATTGTGCAAGCCGGTCGATTCCTGTACCAGCAGGGTTGGTCGCCCGCAACGAGCAGTAACTATTCTGCCCGCATTGATGCCGAACACATCGCCATTACTGTTTCAGGCCGTCACAAGGGACAGCTGGGGGCGGGTGATGTCATGGTGGTCGATCTGGCCGGCCGGCCGGTACAGAGTGACTGTCGCTCCTCTGCAGAAACAAGGCTGCATACGGTGCTGTATGAGGTCTTTCCCGAGGTGGGCGCGGTTCTGCACACCCACTCGGTGAAGGCAACGGTGCTCAGTCGTCTGCTTGAGCCCGGCCAGCCACTGGCGCTGGAAGGCTATGAGCTGCAGAAGGCGTTTACCGGCGTTGAGACCCACGAATCAGTCCTGACGGTTCCGGTGTTCGACAACACCCAGGACATCGACGCGTTGGCGGAGCAAACTCGCGAATGGTTCCGGGAGCATCCGGAACAGCCAGGCTACCTGATTCGTGGCCATGGCCTGTACACCTGGGGCAAAACCATGGCCGATTGCCTGCGCCATGTCGAGGCCTTTGAATTCCTGTTTGAATGTGAGCTTGAAACCATGAGGGTTCGCCCATGACTACCCTGAGTATTTTCGACCAGAGCCAGCCCGAAAAGGCACGCAAAGTGACCGGGAATCCTGAAGAAATACGGGAGCTTCTGGCCCGCCACGGTGTGCGCTATGAGCAGTGGCCAACGAAAGATCTGCCGGCTGACGCATCCCAGGAAGACATCCTTGAGGCCTACAGCGAGGAAGTCTCGAAACTGAAGCACGACTGTGGTTTTCAGACCGCGGATGTAATTAGCCTGAACCCGGACAATCCGCAGAAAGACGCGTTCCGTCAAAAGTTCCTGGATGAGCACACCCACAGTGAAGACGAAGTTCGTTTCTTTGTCCGTGGCCAGGGTCTGTTTTACTTGCACTTCGGCAACGAGGTTTTCGCCGTGCTGTGCCAGAAAAACGATCTGATCAGTGTGCCCGATGGCACTCGCCACTGGTTTGATATGGGCCCGGAACCTGCGTTTACCTGCATTCGCCTGTTCACCAACCCCGAGGGCTGGGTGGCGGACTTTACCGGTGAGGACATCGCCGGTCGCCTGCCTCGCTATGAGGCGCTGGCAGGAGCGGCCGAATGATCCGGGTTGTGCTGACGGATATCGAAGGCACCACCAGCTCTATTTCGTTTGTGCACGATGTCCTGTTTCCCTATGCCAGCGAGCACCTGCCGCGTTTTGTTCTTAACCAGCATCAGGACAACCCGGCTGTGTCTGAGCAACTGGACGCAGTGGCCGAGGTATCAGGCGTTGCGCGTGAGGATGTCGAAGGGCTTATCCAAGTGCTTGAAACCTGGATCAGGGAAGACCGCAAGGAAACCTCTCTCAAGACGCTGCAGGGCATGGTCTGGGAGCAGGGATATCGGCAGGGAGAGCTGAAAGGGCACATCTATGCTGACGCAGCCGACTACCTTCAAAGCTGGCATGATCGGGGACTGCGTTTGTTCGTATATTCATCAGGTTCGGTAAAAGCCCAGAAGCTGATTTTCGGTTTTACAACGGAAGGCGATTTTACGCCGTTTTTCTCGGGCTATTTCGATACCCGTATCGGTGGCAAGAAAGAGACAGTTTCATACCGGAATATTCTGTCTGAGTTGGGCGTCGAGGCCTGCACGGTGCTGTTCCTGTCTGATGTGGAAGCTGAACTGGAGGCAGCCGAGGAAGCCGGAATGCAAACTGCCTGGCTTGTTCGCGAGGGAGATCTGCCGGAAACCGAACGTTTCGTTGCCCGTGATTTTGCGGAGGTCGATACCCTGCTGCAAAAGCGCTAGGCCCAGGGCTTTTTAACGCCATTGCAGGAGGAATGAATGCCCGGAACCGGAATTTGCAGAATCTTTGCGCCGGTTCTCGCCGTGCTTCTTGCCGGTTGCGACCCGTTCTCGGATGCTCGCCCTATGATGGACGAGTATGTGGAGCGGGTGGCCCGCGTGTTGGAAACCGATCCCGAGTTTTCTGATATTCCCTCCGCCAGCCAGCTTCCCCGCCGCCGTGACCGGGTGTTGACCATGCCCGAGCTGGACATGGGGATGCTCGATTTTCTATCGCTCTACGGCTGTGAACTCCAGTACGTTGTTGGTGAGAAAAACTCGGTGATGGGGCGGGTTATGCAACCCCTGAACCGCCTTCGTTATGAAATCCGGTTTATCGAAGCGGCCAGGGACTGTCTGCCGGATATAGAAGATGAAGAATTTGCCGAAGAGCTTGCCGGTGGTATCGACAGCAAGCTTGAATCCCTGCCCATCGCTATCTGGAATGCCACCTGGGGCGTCGAAGAAATCGAAAAGCTGTTTACCCTGGCCAAGGGTTACTATCCCGTCGCGCCAGAGGGCAACCCGGTGTCTGATCTTGCCCTTGATATCGACAGCCTGAACGCAGCGGTGGCCCGTTTGTACTCTGAAGATCTGGCGGTTTCCCTCGACTTTGCCGGCGACGTTCATCAGCGCTGGCAGGCGGAATACCGGGCTGGGCAGTTAATCAACAGTGCACTTCTCCTGACTGCAAGGCTGCAGGACGGGACGAAATTGCTCAGGCAGCGAATTGACGGCCGCCCCCTGTGTCTCGATGGCAAGCCCAATAACCAGTCGGATATCGTACAGAGCATGTTCTTGAGTGTGTACATCGAAAAGATCCAGCCCTACATGAGCGCAATGACCCAGGGGCGGGCTGCACTTATCGAACCGTTCGAGAGGCTGGCGGAGGTGCAGAAAGGCGCCATGCCTGAAAGCTTCACCGGTTGGTATGAGCGGCAGCTTTCCCAGGATTCCGAGCAAAGTCTCTGGTGGGAGCTTGACGTGGCCATGATGGCCCACACCAAAGCCTGGCAGGAATTACTGGGCCAGTGCGGATTGCGCCCGGGCGCCTGACCCTGTTTCAACGCTGGCTTTCGGGCGTCACCCTCAGAATTTCCTCGACCGTTGTCTGGCCGGCAGCCACCTTCTGGGCACCACTCAGGCGCAGGGATTTCATGCCTTCTTTGTAGGCGTCCAGCCTGAGCTGCTCCAGCTCGCAATGGTCGGTGATCTGTCTGAGCAATGCGCCCGATAGCGTCATGATTTCATACACGCCTGCACGCCCAAGATAACCGGTGTTCCGGCATTCCAGGCATCCCACCGGTTGGTAGAACTGCTTGGGAACGGGCGCTTTCCAGGGCCGGGTGAGGGTTTGCCAGGCCTGTTCATCAGCAGGGCCAGGGGATTTGCAGTGAGGGCAGAGCGTTCGGGCAAGCCGTTGTGCCATGACGCCCAGCACCGTGGCCCGAATCAGGTAAGGCGGAATGCCCAGTTCCATCATCCGGGTGATCGCGCTCGGGGCATCGTTGGTATGCAAGGTCGATAGCACCAGATGGCCTGTCAGGGCGGCCTGCACGGCCATTTCCGCCGTTTCCAGATCGCGGATCTCGCCGATCATGATGATATCCGGATCCTGTCGCAGCAGGGCCCGCACGCCAGCCGCAAAGGTCAGATCGATGTTGGTCTGGACCTGCATCTGGTTGAACGCCGGCTCCACCATTTCGATGGGATCCTCTATGGTGCAGACGTTGAGCTCGGGCGAGGCAATCTGTTTCAGGGTCGAATACAGGGTCGTGGTCTTGCCGGACCCCGTGGGCCCGGTTACCAGAACAATGCCGTGTGGGCGGGATGTGATTTCCTGCCAGCGCTGGCGGTCTTCCTTGCCGAATCCCAGTTGCTCGTAGGACTTCAGAAGCACGTCTGGATCAAAGATCCGCATGACCATCTTTTCGCCAAAGGCAGTCGGCATGGTGGCCAGACGCAGTTCCACCTCCCGGTTGTCGGGTTTGCGGGTCTTGATGCGACCGTCCTGGGGGCGGCGTTTCTCTGCCACATTCAGGCGCCCAAGGATCTTCAGTCGACTGGTCACCGCCACGCCGACATGTTCCGGAAATTCGTAAACGTTATGAAGCACGCCGTCGATCCGGAACCGCACCTGGGTAACCGTGCGGCGGGGCTCGATGTGAATATCCGAGGCGCGCTGGTCGAAGGCATACTGAAGCAGCCAGTCGACAATCTTGACGACGTGCTGGTCATTGGCGTCCGGGTGTTCGCTGGCGCCAAGATCGAGCAGCTGCTCGAAATTCTGGTTGCCGGCAACACCCGGGCCCTGGCCGCCGCTTGCCTTGCTGACGGAATTGGCGAGCTGGTAGAACTCTACCGTGTACCGGCGGATATCCTCGGGATTGGCGACAACGCGCCGGATATCCTTGCGGACGGCCTGTTGGAGGTTCTGAACCCAATCGCTCTTGAAGGGCTCTATGCTGGCGATCAGCACCTCGTCGGTGCCGATCTCAACCGCCAGGATGCCATGGCGCTGGGCGAAGGCATAAGACATCACCCGAGCAATGGCAGGTGTGTCGATCTTGAGAGGATCAATGTGGTAGTAGGTTTGCCCCGCCCAATCGGCCAGCCAGTGGGTCAGCCGATCCAGATCCAGAGTGCGACCGCTTTTCAGGCTGGTCAACGCGGCAATCGCCACGAGTTCCAGAGGGTGGCGCTTGCCTTTCTGTCCATCGCCGGTTGCGGCGCCCAGGTTGGCCGACAGAACCCGCTCGGCGTCTTCCTGGCTGATTTCCCCGCTGGTAACAAGCGCGGTGCAAACATCTCTCAGGGTCAGGGTGCTTATGGGCGGCGCGGGTGGCCGCTGCACCGTTCCGGAGTTGCTTGTTTCAGCCATAGAGGGTCAGTTCCAGATATTCAGGGTGTGTTTCCGTTTGCCACCGGCCGGTTCACCTTCAGGTGGATCATTGCAACAGTGAACAACAGGAAGGTCAGTACCGTCAAAATGACCGGCCCCGGGGCACCTTCGCTCAGCCATGCCGAAACAACGGCCTGAGTGAAATAGAAGATGACTACAAAAGACATCCAGATATAGCCCCGATTGTGACCTCGAAAGACCGTCACCGCAAAGGGCAGAAGCGGGATCAGTTTCACCGCCAGCATCAGGGGTATTGAAACACCCTCGACGGGAGCCGGGTAGAACGTGGTAATCAGCAGTGTGGCAAGCACGCCGATGTAAATGGCGATCGTCGCCCGCACAGTGATGCGGGCCTTCGGGTTGTTCAGCATAGTGTGTTCCGGAATCGATAAGTGTAGAGCAAAGTACGTCCTGCGCCCGGTCGCGTATCAGTCAGCAAGTTTCAGGGCCAGTCGCGCCAGACGTTCGCCGAAGGCCTGGCACAGGGCTTTCTCATGCTTGCTCAGGGGTTGCTGTTCGCCGGTTCCGGCCCAGTGGGTAGGGCCGTAGGGTGTGCCACCGGTGTCCGTTTTGCCGAGACTCTTCTCCGAGTAGGGCAGGCCGCAGACCACCATGCCATGATGCAACAGCGGCATCATCATGGTCATGAGAGTCGTTTCCTGCCCGCCATGGAGGCTGCCGGTAGAGGTAAACGCGCCCGCCGGTTTGCCTTCCAGGGTTCCGCTCAGCCAGAGGTCGCCGGTCGTGTCGAGGAAATGCTTCAGGGGCGCTGCCATGTTGCCAAAGCGAGTGGGGCTGCCGATGGCAAGGCCGGCGCAATTTGCGAGATCGGATTTGCTGGCGTAGGGCGCTCCAGAGTCCGGAACTGCGGGCAGGGACGCTTCCGTGTCTGGTGAAACCGGTGGTACCGCCCGCAACCTCGCTTCCATGCCTGTTACCCGCGCCACACCACGACCAATCTGGCTGGCCAGCTCCGCAGTCTGGCCTGTGCGGCTGTAAAATAGCACGAGAACATAGGGCAATTGATCGGACATCGTCAGAGATCCTTCTGATCTGGCTGGAGGAGATTGTTCGGCGTTACAGAATCGAGAGAACGTTTTCCGGTGGCCGGCCAAGTGCTGCTTTGCCGTTGGCGATCACAATCGGTCGTTCAATCAGTTTCGGTGTTGCTACCATCGCGGCGATGAGTTGTTCGTCGCTCAGGTCGGGGCTGTTCAGGCCCTGTTCTTTATACTCTTTTTCGTTCGTGCGCATCAGTTCGCGGGGGCTAAGATCCAGAGCGTTCAGGATATCCATGAGCTCCTGCTCTGTCGGTGGTGTTTCCAGGTAGCGTATAATCTCTGGCTCAATTCCCCGTTCGGTAAGCAGTTCAAGGGTTTGGCGGGATTTCGAGCAGCGAGGGTTGTGGAAAATCCGGGTTGGTTCTGTCATCTTCGTGCCTGATTGTCTGAATGGAGTCCACGATTTCTGTGGCCGGTAGTCTAACAGGAGGTTTTCCAGTGCAGTACCCTGATTCTGTTCGTGGGCGCTCCCGCCTGCATGTTCTGGCCTTGGCGCTGCTTACTCTGGTGATGTCCGGCTGTCAGAAAATCGAGCTTGAGCGGGCAGAAGGCACAAAGTTGAACTGGGACACCTTGCGCGGCCAGTGGGTGCTGGTTAACTACTGGGCGGAGTGGTGCAAGCCGTGCCTCGAGGAAATTCCCGAACTCAATGAGCTGGACAAGGCGCCCGACATTACCGTACTCGCCGTCAATTTTGATGGGGTGCAGGGTGACGCATTGGTCGAACTGGGCGAGCGTATGGGCATTGAATTTACCATGCTGGCGGACGATCCGGGGCCGGGGTTCGGCTGGAAGTTACCGGTCGCGCTGCCCGCCACTTTTCTGGTTAATCCGGGCGGCGATCTGGTCGAGACCCGTTTTGGACCCCAGACCGAAGAAGAACTCCGGGCCGTGATCGGCGGTTGAGCCGGCCGCCCCAACTGAATTACACAGCAGGAATAACCTGACGTTATGTCGCAGACTTTTGTACACCTCCGCGTCCATTCCGAATACTCCATGGTGGATGGCCTGGTCAGGGTTAAACCGCTGATCAAGCGCGTTGCCGAGCTGGGCATGCCGGCTGTTGGCCTGACCGAGCAATCCAACATGTGCTCGCTGGTTCGCTTTTACAAGGCGGCCATGGGCGCGGGCGTCAAACCGATCATTGGCGCCGATCTGTGGCTGGAGAATCCGGACGAGCCAGAGAACCCGTTCCGCATCACGCTGTTGGCACGAGATAACGACGGTTATCTCAACCTCACCGAAATCATTTCCCTGGGGTATACCGAGGGGCAGCGGTTTGGCAAGCCGATCATTCAGCGCAAGTGGCTTGAGGCTCGGCCGAACGGTTTGATTGCGCTCTCTGGTTCGAGAATGGGCGATGTGGGTAAGGCTTTGATGGCGGGCAAACCGGAATTGGCCCGCGAGCGCGCCCGTTACTGGATGGATTTGTACCCGGATAGCTATTACCTCGAGTTACAGCGCACCGGTCGTCCCGGAGACGAAGACTGTCTGCACATGAGTGTTGAGCTGGCCGGTGCTCTTGGACTCCCGGTGGTTGCCACTAACGACGTCCACTTCCTGGAGGCGGAAGACTTTGAGGCTCACGAGGCCAGGGTCTGTATCGGTGAGAGTCGTACCCTGGATGATCCGCGCCGTGATCGCCGGTTCAGTGACCAGCAGTACCTGCGCAGCGCCGATGAGATGATCGAGCTGTTCAGCGACATTCCGGAAGCGATCGAGAACACCGTGGAGATTGCCCGGCGCTGCTCGGTGAAGGTTCGGATGGGCGAGTACTTCCTTCCGAACTACCCGATCCCCGACGGCATGACCATGGATGACTATTTCCGGAAGGTCTCGGAGGAGGGCCTGGAAGAGCGCCTGGCCAAGACCCTGAGCAAGGATGATCCGGAATACGATGCCAAGCGCGAGGCCTACTACAAGCGCCTGAACTTTGAGCTGGATATCATCATCCAGATGGGGTTCCCGGGCTACTTCCTGATCGTGATGGACTTCATCAAGTGGGCCAAGAACAACGGTGTGCCCGTGGGGCCGGGTCGGGGTTCCGGTGCCGGCTCGCTGGTGGCCTACGCCCAGTTGATCACCGATCTGGACCCGCTGGAATACGATTTGCTGTTCGAGCGGTTCCTGAATCCGGAACGGGTCTCCATGCCCGACTTTGACGTCGACTTTTGCATGGAGGGCCGGGACCGGGTGATCGAATACACCGCCCAGAAATACGGGCGTGAGGCGGTATCACAGATCATTACCTTCGGCACCATGGCGGCGAAGGCGGTTGTGCGGGACGTTGCCCGGGTCCAGGGCAAGTCTTACGGTCTGGCCGACAAGCTCTCGAAGATGATCCCCTTTGAGCCGGGCATGACCCTGGAAAAGGCTCTGGAGCAGGAGCCACAGCTGGTCGAGTTTCTCGAGAACGACGAGGAAGCCCAGGAAATCTGGGAAATGGCCCTGAAGCTCGAGGGCGTGTGCCGTAACGCCGGCAAGCACGCCGGTGGCGTGGTGATCGCGCCCACCAAGATTACCGATTTCTCGCCCCTGTACTGTGATGACGAGGGCGGCAGCCTGGTGACCCAGTTCGACAAAGGCGATGTGGAGGATGCCGGACTGGTGAAGTTCGACTTCCTGGGCCTGCGGACGCTCACGATCATCAAGTGGGCGCTGAACATGATCAATCCGCGCCGGGAAAAGAAGGGCATGCAGCCGCTCGACATCAACGAGATTCCGCTGGACGACGTGCCCTCGTTCGATATGCTCAAGAAAGCTGAAACCACGGCGGTGTTCCAGCTGGAATCCCGGGGCATGAAGGACCTGATTCGCCGCCTGCAGCCGGACTCTCTGGAAGACATGATCGCTCTGGTGGCGTTGTTCCGGCCTGGACCTCTGCAGTCGGGCATGGTGGATGACTTTATCGACCGTAAGCACGGTCGCCAACCCATGTCCTTCCCGCATCCGGATTACCAGTACGAAGGCCTCAAGCCGGTCCTGGAGCCCACTTACGGGGTCATCCTGTATCAGGAGCAGGTCATGCAGATCGCCCAGGTGATGGCCGGTTACACCCTTGGTAATGCGGACATGCTTCGTCGGGCCATGGGCAAGAAAAAACCAGAAGAAATGGCCAAGCAGAAGCAGTTTTTCCTGGATGGCTGTGAGCAGAACGGGATCAACACGACCCTGGCCGAAAACATCTTTGACCTGGTGGAGAAGTTTGCCGGCTACGGCTTCAACAAATCCCACTCGGCCGCCTACGCGCTGGTGTCCTATCAGACCCTCTGGCTGAAAGCCCATTACCCGGCAGAGTTCATGGCCGCGGTACTGACTGCCGATATGCAGAACACCGACAAGGTGGTCACGCTGGTGGAAGAGTGCCGGAATATGAAGCTGGATCTTCTGGTGCCTGACGTCAGTCGCTCGGAATATACCTTTACCGTCAACGACGAGGGTCAGATTGTCTATGGCCTGGGGGCCATCAAGGGGCTGGGTGAGGGCCCGATCCAGAGCATCGTCGAAGGGCGTGGTGATGGCGAGCCCTATCAGGATATTTTCGATTTTTGCCGACGCATTGACCTGAAAAAGGTCAACAAGCGCGCTATGGAAGCGCTGATCCGGTGCGGGGCAATGGATAAGCTTGGCGCCAGCCGGGCTCAGTTGATGGCCAGCATCGATAAGGCTGTTCAACAGGCCGGCCAGCAATCCCGGAACGAATCCGTTGGCATGATGGATATGTTCGGTGAAATGCTCGAGGCGGGCGAAGGTGGCGATCCTTACGAGGATGTGGCCGGTGTGCGCGAGTGGCCCGAGAAGCAGCGCCTGAAGGGAGAGAAGGACACGCTGGGGCTGTACCTGACCGGCCACCCGTTTGATGAATATGAGAAAGAGGTTCGGCGGTTTGTCCGTTCCTCCATTGCCGATCTGAAGCCGAACAAGTCTCCCCAGCGGGTCGCGGGGCTGGTGGTTGCCCAGCGCACCATGAAAACCCGCACCGGCTCCACCATGTGTTTCATTACGCTGGATGACAGGAGCGCCCGGATAGAGGCGACCTTGTTCTCGGAAGCCTTCTTTGAAAATCGGGAACTGTTGCAATCTGACCAGGTGATTGTGGTGGAAGGTCAGGTGAGCCACGACGACTATTCCGGCCAGATGAAGATGCGGGTGAGCTCGGTGATGGATGTCGCGAGCGCTCGTCAGCAGTTTAGCCGTGGGTTGAAGCTCAACCTGCACGCCGATCAGCTGCAGAACGGACTGCTGGAGAAACTGGACACCACCCTGAGGCCGTTCCGCTGTGATGGCAGTCCGGTCTGGATTGAGTACAGCAGCCCCGAGGCGTCCACCCGGATCGAGCTGGGCGAATCCTGGCGGGTGCAGCCGGATGACAACCTGCTACTGGAGCTGCGTTACCTCGTAGGCGACCAGTCGGTAGAACTGGTCTATGATTGAGTAAGCTGAAAATTAAAAGTTTGTCAGATAGCGGACTCATACCAATGTCCGCTTTAGCCACTGACCGGGCGCTGCTATCTTTGTGTAAATTCTGGTTTGGCGGAGCATTTTCCCGCCTGGCAAAAAATGATGGAACATCATGAACCCTAACTATCTGGATTTCGAACAGCCAATCGCCGACCTGGAAGCCAAGATTGAAGAGCTTCGGATGGTTGGCAATGACACCGACATCAATATCACCGACGAGATCACCCGGCTGAAGAAAAAAAGCGTCAGCCTCACAGAGAGCATTTTCTCCGATCTCAAACCCTGGGACGTTGCCCGGCTGGCCCGCCATCCCCGCAGGCCCTACACCCTGGACTACATCGAATCCATGTTTGAGGATTTCGATGAACTGCACGGTGATCGCCGTTATGCAGACGACCTGGCGATCGTAGGGGGTACTGCCCGGCTGGACGACAAGCCGGTAATGGTGATTGGTCATCAGAAGGGCCGGGAAGTGAGGGACAAGGTCAAGCGCAACTTTGGTATGCCGCGCCCTGAGGGCTATCGCAAGGCCCTGCGCCTGATGGAAATGGCCGAGCGGTTCAAGATGCCCATTCTCACGTTCATCGACACGCCGGGTGCCTATCCCGGCATTGGTGCGGAAGAGCGTGGGCAGAGTGAGGCCATTGCCTTCAACCTGGCCGTGATGTCCCGCCTCAAGACACCCATTATCTCCACGGTGATCGGTGAGGGCGGTTCCGGTGGCGCGTTGGCCATCGGTGTCTGTGACCAGCTGAACATGCTGCAGTATTCCACCTACGCGGTGATTTCCCCAGAGGGCTGTGCGTCGATCCTCTGGAAAAGTGCCGAATACGCTGCCCAGGCGGCGGAGGCCATGGGTGTTACGGCTGACCGGCTCAAAGATCTGGGGCTGGCGGATAACGTGGTAACCGAGCCCCTCGGCGGTGCTCACCGCAACCCTGAAAAAATGTCGGAATCCCTCAAAGAGGTTCTGGCGAAAGGCGTCGCTGAGCTCAGCCGCCTGCCACTGGATGAGCTGGTATCCCGCCGCTACGAGCGGCTGACCCGCTATGACACCGGGCGCTGAGCCCGGCTCCGGATTCCACTGGCCGGAGGCCCTGTGTGCCCCGGTCAGAGAACTCCCCGATCACACCCGTCTTTGGGTCGCCCTGAGCGGCGGCCTCGATTCCACCCTGTTATTGCACCTGGCAGCCCACTGCCATGGCCGTTCCGGCGCTGTCCGGGCGATCCATGTCAATCATCAGCTTCAACCCAATGCATCGGATACCGAGTCGTTTTGTCGCGGTGAATGTGAGCGACTTGGCGTGCCGCTTGTGGTTGAGCGGGTAACCGTCGATGGTGGCGGTAGCTCGGGTGCGGGTATAGAGGAAGCTGCCCGCAAGGCCCGCTATGCCGCCCTCGAGGCGCTGGTCGGGAAGGGCGACCTGGTCTTGATGGCTCACCATGGGGATGACCAGGCGGAAACCGTTCTGTTCCGGATGCTCAGGGGCAGCGGTGTGGCCGGGCTGGCGGGCATGCCGGAGCGTCGTGGTCTGGGCCCCGCGACCCTCGTCCGGCCCCTGCTCGGGTTTGAGAGGGCCGAACTCGAGCGCTGGGCCCGGGTCGCTGGCCTGTCATGGGTTGATGACCCCAGCAATACCGACCAGCGATTTGACCGGAATTTCCTCCGTCACACTGTGTTGCCGCTCTTGCGGGATCGCTGGCCGGGGTTGAATCGCAGGCTGCGGCACACGGCGGAATCCTGTGGCGAGAGCGAAGCGCTGAACCGCACGCTGGCCGCTTTGCAGTGGCAGGCAATCGGCGGCGACCGGGACCGTCTCCCCGTTGATGGCCTGAAAACACTGCCTCTGGCGGAGCAGAAGAATCTGGTCCGTTGGTGGGCGCGGGAACGCGGGTTTCATGCGCCCACCCCTGGTGACTGGCAGCAGGTCATTCGGGACCTGCTGCTTGCCGCAGAGGATCGGGAGCCGGAGTTCCGGTCCGACGGTTTCAGTCTGCGGCGTTTCCAGGGTGATCTTTGCCTGGTTCCCGACCGCGGCCCGTTACCGGACGCTCCGGTCGATCTCGAGCCGGGGGAGGGCGTGGCGTGGGGAGAGTGGTCCCTCAGGTTGGAATCTGTCGTTACCCCGGAACGGTCGTTGCCGCCAATACGGATATTTACGAGGCAGGGTGGCGAGCGGCTCCGTTTCCGTCCCGATGGGCCGTCCCGTTCGCTCAAGAAATGGCTGCAGGAAGTCGGCGTTCCACCCTGGGAAAGGGCCCGTCTGCCGCTGGTTTTCGCGGGTTCCGGGGACGCAGCAGAGCTCATTGCCATTGGCGATTTATGGTGTTCTGAACAATACTCGGGAGGCGCCCATGCCGCCGGTTGGCGGCTGGTCGTAGAGCGGGAATGTGATTGAGTCAATGGGGCCTTTCTGGTAGTCTGGCGTCCCATCTTGAGATGACAATCTCCCTCCTTCACCGAACCAGACAATCACGGAATCTGCATGACGCGTTATATTTTCGTCACCGGCGGTGTCGTGTCCTCCTTGGGGAAAGGTATCGCATCAGCCTCTCTGGCTGCGATCCTCGAGGCACGCGGCCTGAAGGTCACTATTCTCAAGCTGGACCCGTACATCAACGTGGACCCCGGCACCATGAGCCCGTTCCAGCACGGTGAGGTTTTTGTCACCGAGGATGGCGCGGAAACAGACCTCGATCTGGGCCACTACGAGCGCTTCATCCGCTCCCCAATGAGCAAGCGCAACAACTTCACCACCGGTCGGGTGTACGAGGAAGTAATCCGCAAGGAGCGCCGTGGCGACTACCTGGGCGGAACTGTGCAGGTAATCCCCCACATCACTGACGAGATCAAGCGCCGGGTCGTTGAAGGTGCTGCTGGCGCCGACGTAGCGCTGATCGAGATTGGTGGCACGGTAGGCGATATTGAATCCCTGCCGTTCCTCGAAGCCTGCCGCCAACTGAAGGTTGAAGTCGGTCCCCAGCGTGCGCTTTTCATGCACCTGACCCTGGTTCCGTACATTGCCACTGCGGGTGAGATCAAGACCAAGCCCACCCAGCACTCGGTCAAGGAAATGCGCTCTATCGGTCTGCAGCCGGATATCCTGCTGTGCCGCTCCGAGCACGAGGTGGACGCCAGTTCACGACGCAAGATTGCCCTGTTCACCAACGTCGAAGAGCGGGCCGTTATTCCTCTCCAGGATGCCAAATCCATTTACGCCATTCCTCGCATGCTCTATGAGCATGGCCTGGATCAGCTCGTTATCGAACGATTCGGCCTGGATGCACGTCCGGCGGACCTCAGCGAGTGGGACAACGTTGTTGAATCACTGATGAATCCCGAGCAGGAAGTGACCATTGCCATGGTTGGCAAGTACATGGAGCTTCTTGACGCGTACAAGTCCCTGATCGAATCCCTGCTGCACGCCGGCATCAAGACCCGCACCAAGGTCAATATCAACTACATCGATTCCGAAGACATCGAGCGTGATGGCACCGGTGCGCTGGCCAGTGCCGACGCGATTCTGGTGCCGGGCGGTTTCGGTGAGCGCGGGGTGGAAGGCAAGATCCGCACGGTTCAGTATGCCCGTGAGAACAAGGTGCCTTACCTCGGCATCTGCCTGGGTATGCAGGTTGCTGTAATTGAATACGCGCGGAACGTGGCCGGTCTGACCGACGCTCACAGCACAGAATTCCGCGAGCACACGCCGGAGCCGGTGGTGGGCCTGATCACCGAATGGCTGGATTCCACCGGAGAGCGCGAAGAGCGTACGGAAGAGTCTGATCTTGGCGGGACCATGCGTCTCGGCGCCCAGGATTGCGTGCTTACCGAAGGTTCCACCATTGCCAACTGCTATGGCAAGAAAACCATTCGCGAGCGTCATCGCCATCGTTACGAGGTCAACAACCACTTCCTGCCAAAGTTGGAAGAGGCCGGTCTTCAGATCTCAGGTCGTTCGACCGATGGTCGTCTGGTCGAGGTGGTTGAAGCGCCGGATCATCCCTGGTTTGTCGCCTGTCAGTTCCATCCGGAGTTTACCTCCACGCCCAGGGACGGCCACCCGCTGTTCAAAGGCTTTGTTGAGGCAGCACTGGCCTGCAAGAAAGGATCCTGAGCATGGCGCAGAGCACTGTAAACGTTTCGGGAATCGACGTCGCCAACGACAAACCGTTCGTGCTCTTTGGTGGCATGAACGTCCTCGAGTCGCCGGAGCTGGCCATGGAGGTTGCCGAGGCCTACGTTGAGGCTACCGGCAAGCTCGGCATTCCCTACGTTTTCAAGGCTTCGTTTGATAAGGCCAACCGTTCGTCGGTGAATTCGTTTCGTGGTCCAGGCCTTGAGAAAGGGTTGCAGATTCTGGCGGACATCAAAAGCAAGTTTGGTGTTCCCATTATTTCGGACGTCCACGAGCCGGCCCAGGCCGCTCCCGCAGCGCAGGTATGCGACATCATCCAACTGCCCGCTTTCCTGAGCCGCCAGACGGACCTGGTGGTCGCCATGGCGAAAACCGGTGCGGTGATCAACATCAAGAAGGCCCAGTTCCTTGCTCCCCAGGAAATGAAGCACATCATCACCAAGTGCGAGGAAGCCGGCAATGACAAGGTGATCCTGTGTGAGCGGGGTAGCAGCTTCGGCTACAACAACCTGGTTGTCGACATGCTGGGCTTTGGCATCATGAAAGCCATGAACGTACCGGTGATGTTCGATGTGACCCACTCCCTGCAAATGCCCGGCGGACGCGCGGATTCGGCCGGTGGCCGACGTGCCCAGGTGACTGACCTGGCGCTGGCGGGTATGTCCCAGGGGTTGGCAGGTTTGTTCCTTGAGGCCCATCCGGACCCGGACAAAGCCAAGTGCGATGGCCCCTGCGCTTTGCGGCTCAGCCAGCTTGAGCCCTTCCTGCAGCGGGTGAAAGCTGTGGATGATCTGGTAAAAAGCTTTAAACCTATCGACACCGCCTGATTGGCGGTGTTGGCGTTTTACGCGGACTATGGGAGCGAGCGGGAACGGCCCTGCGAAAATGTAGAGGGCCATGGATGGCCCGAAACAAGCGCACATGGATGTGCTCGTAGCGGTTTTCGCAGGGCCGTTCCCGTTCGCTCTGGCTCCCGAATTTGAACATGAACTTGGAGACAGAGAAGAATGACCAAGATTGCCAACATCAAAGGCCGTGAGGTTCTGGATTCCCGTGGTAACCCAACGGTAGAAGCCGACGTTATCCTGGAAGACGGCACCATTGGTACCGCCTGCGCACCGTCTGGCGCTTCCACCGGTTCCCGCGAAGCGCTTGAGCTGCGCGATGGTGATGCATCCCGTTACCTTGGCAAGGGTGTTCTGAAGGCAGTAGAAGCCGTGAACAGCAAGATCCGTGATGCATTGGTAGGCAAAGATGCAGCTGATCAGCGTGCTCTGGATCAGATCATGCTGGACCTCGACGGTACCGAGAACAAGGCCAACCTGGGCGCCAACGCCATTCTGGCAGTTTCCCTGGCGGCGGCCAAGGCTGCAGCTATCTCCCTGGGCAAGCCGCTGTATGCGCACATTGCAGACATCAACGGTACCTCTGGCAAGTTCTCCATGCCGGTGCCGATGATGAACATCCTGAACGGTGGCGAGCACGCGGATAACAACGTGGATATCCAGGAGTTCATGGTTCAGCCGGTTTCCGCCAAGAGCTTCTCTGAAGCCCTGCGTGTCGGCGCGGAGATTTTTCACAGCCTGAAAAAAGTGCTTAAGGCCCAGGGCCTGAACACAGCGGTTGGTGATGAGGGTGGTTTTGCTCCCAACTTGCCCTCCAACGAAGCCGCGCTGGCGGTTATCCAGGAAGCGGTCGAGAAGGCCGGTTACAAGCTCGGTACCGATGTGACCCTCGCCCTGGACTGTGCGTCTTCCGAATTCTACAAGGATGGCCAGTACCAGCTGTCTGGTGAAGGCAAGAGCTTCGATTCCGAGGGCTTTGCCGATTACCTGGCGGGCCTGTGTGAGCGATACCCGATTGTCTCCATTGAAGACGGCATGGACGAGAGCGACTGGGATGGCTGGAAGGTGCTGACCGACAAGCTGGGCACAAAGGTTCAACTGGTTGGTGACGACCTGTTTGTGACCAACACCAAAATCCTGAAGCAGGGTATTGAGAAGGGCGTTGGTAACTCCATCCTGATCAAGTTCAACCAGATCGGCAGCCTGAGCGAAACCCTCGATGCCATCAAGATGGCCCAGGATGCCGGTTTCACTGCCGTGATTTCACATCGTTCCGGTGAAACCGAGGACACCACCATTGCCGATCTGGCGGTGGCGACCTGCGCCGGCCAGATCAAGACCGGCTCCCTGTGCCGTTCGGATCGTGTTGCCAAGTACAACCAGCTGCTGCGCATCGAAGAAGCGCTGGACGGTAAGGCGCCTTACCGCGGCCTGAGCGAAATCAAAGGGCAGGGCTGATCGACTGATCCCACCGGTTCTGGCAGAGTGTCTGGCCGGTAATTGGCGAAAAACTGTTAAGGCCATCGTGTTCTGGGCGAAATTCCGGACATGATGGCCTTTTTGTACAGGCAGTTAGAAGAATTTGTTGCTAATCTACTCTAAGGTCTATACTCAACGTCCGGCGTTGGTATTTTGATTGATTGAATTTTGAACGGAATCGGCAATGAAGTTGCTCTGGACCTTAATGGTGGTTGTGATTCTCCTGCTGCAGGTGCGCCTGTGGGTCGGGGAGGGCAGCTTTGCGCAGGTATGGGCTCTGGAGCAGTCTATTGCCGAGCAACGTGAAGAAAATGCCGAACTGGCTACCCGCAATGAACGTCTCTATGCCGAAGTCAGGAATCTGCGTAACGAGCAGGGCGCCGTTGAAGAACGGGCCAGAATGAACCTCGGCCTGATAAGAGACGACGAGACCTTTTTCCTGGTTGTTGAAAACTGATTGTCTATGCCTGCTCCGAGACTCTGGCTGATTGTTCCTGCCGCCGGCATCGGCCAGCGTATGCAGGCTGAGCAACCGAAACAGTACCTTCGGATTGGCGAGCGTTTCATTCTCGACGTCACCCTTTCCCGACTTATGGATTCCGCGCCTTTTTCCGGCTGCATGGTGCCATTGCACCCGGCCGACCATTGGTGGCCGGATACCGAAGCCAGCGGCGATAGCCGAATCCAGACCTGTACCGGCGGTTCCGAAAGAGCTGGTTCGGTGTTGTCGGCGCTGCACGCTATGGCGGAACAGGTGAAAGATGACGACTGGGTTCTGGTGCACGATGCGGCGAGGCCCTGCCTTCATACCCGGGATCTTTCCAATCTGATTGACCGGCTCTACAGCCATCCTGTCGGGGGGCTGCTTGCCTCGCCGGTTGCCGACACTTTAAAGAAAGCCGGTACTGCTGAGCTTTCGGAAGTGATTGAGACCGTTGACCGCACGGGGTTGTGGCGGGCTCTGACGCCCCAGATGTTTCGCTACCGTGTTCTTGTTGATTCTCTGGAGGCAGCTCTTGCCCGGGACCTTCCGGTGACCGATGAGTCCTCCGCGGTGGAGTTTTCCGGTAACATGCCGGTGCTGGTTGAAGGGCGGCCGGACAATATCAAGATCACCGTGCCCGCAGATCTGGCACTGGCAGGCTTCATTCTGAGCCAATTCTGAACTTTCGGAGTGTTCCGGAGCACATTATGCGTATTGGTCAGGGCTTCGATGTCCACGCCTTCTGCGAAGGCGACTCTGTGATTATTGGCGGCGTAAGCATTCCGCATTCCCACGGGCTCAAGGCCCATTCTGATGGTGATGTCCTGCTGCATGCGTTGGCAGATGCATTGCTGGGCGCTGCCGCGCTTGGCGACATCGGGCATTTCTTCCCGGACACTAGTGACGAGTGGGCAGGGGCCGACAGCAGGGACCTTTTGCGTCGGGTTGTGAACCGGATCCGGGACGAGGGCTTCTCCGTCGTTAACGTAGATACCACAATCATTGCCGAGGCTCCCAAGATGGCACCCCATATTGATGCCATCCGTTTGAACATTGCCGAAGATCTGGGCGTGCCGGCCAGTCGTGTCAGCGTGAAAGCCACCACCACGGAAAAGCTGGGTTTTACGGGGCGCGGGGAAGGCATTGCCTGCCAGGCGATCTGCCTGCTTGAACCGGTGGAATCTTGAGCAACTGGCGCCTTGACTGGCCAACCTCCGGCGGCGGTCGTATTGCCTCTGGCCGCCTGAAAACCGCCCCGGGCGATTTCATTGTCGACGAATTGCTGGAGCTGCCGGAGAGCAGCCCGGCCGTCGAGGGAGATGTAATCGCAGGTCGTGGCGAACATCTTTGTTTGAAACTGGAGAAAGTGGGCGATAACACAGAGTATGTTGCCCGCGAATTGGCCAGGATCGCCGGGTGTCGTCACTTTGATGTCGGTTTCTGTGGGCTCAAGGATAGGCATGCTGTGACCCGCCAGTGGTTCAGTCTGTACCGTCCCGGAAACGAGGATCAGGACACCGCTCTGATCCGGGAGATTGGCGCATGCTGGCCGGTTCTGGCGGCTTCGCGGCAGGCGCGGAAATTGCGGCGTGGGGAGCACAGGGGGAATGGCTTCACGATTACCCTGAGGGCCGTTGCCGGTGAGCACCGGGTTATTGACCGAGCGCTGGAGCGTCTGGGCGATATTGGGGCTCCAAACTACTTTGGCCCCCAACGGTTTGGCAATGATGGCGCTAACCTTGACCGTGCGGTGCATCTCGATCCCGCTACCCTGAACCGACGTGGCCGGTCTGGCGGAAAAGGCCGGGGTGGCAAAAAGCGAGCTGGCAGCGACGGCTCGAAAAACGTATTGTATTTTTCGGCAGCGCGCTCCTGGCTGTTCAATGAGGTGCTGGCAGTTCGGGTAGATGATGGCAGCTGGGCCGAGGCAGGAGCGACAGGTCCACTGTGGGGTGACGGCGGCACCACCGCTTGCGGTCCCCTGGAAACCTTCGAGCGGGGCATTGTCGCGCAAACCCCGGAGTTGGCCGCCCTGTTTTCGGTCACCCGGATGAAACCGGAGCGAAGGCCATTGGTGGTAAAACCGGAGAGCCTCTCCTGGCAGTGGGTCGCTGAAGACTGTCTGGAGCTGGCGTTTTTTCTTTCGCCCGGCCAGTACGCGACAACGATTTTGAGTGATATTTTCGAGCTTGAGGACATGAGCCTCGGCCGACACAACGAACAACAAGGCTAGCGGAGAACACTGTGCGTATTCTGTTGTCGAATGATGACGGCGTTCATTCACCGGGGCTCATAGCCCTGCATGATGGCTTAAAAGGACTGGGTGAGCTTGAGGTCGTGGCGCCTGACCGGGATCACAGCGGCGCCAGTAACGCCTTGACGCTCAATCGCCCCCTGACGGTTGAGGAACATCCCAACGGCTTCCGTTCGGTCGATGGAACACCGACTGACTGCGTCCACCTGGCGGTAAACGGATTGTTCCGTGAGCCGTTCGACCGGGTGGTGTCGGGTATCAACACCCACGCCAACCTTGGCGACGACATCATCTACTCCGGAACCGTTGCTGCGGCAACCGAGGGTCGCCACCTCGGACTCCCTGCCATTGCCGTCTCCCTCGTCAACGATGGCCACTTTCACTACGAGACCGCCGCCCGGGTTGTCCGGATACTGCTCGAGAACGAGCGTCCCCTGGTGCTGGGGCCACGCTCCATTCTCAACGTGAATGTCCCGGATGTTCCCTGGGAGGAGCTGGCTGGCATTCGGGTAACGCGCCTGGGCCACCGGGAACGGGCAGAGGGTGCCGTCCCGATGACCTGTCCCCGCGGCAAAGAGCGTTACTGGATCGGGGCGGCAGGTGTCGGCGGTGACGCCGGTCCCGGCACCGATTTCAACGCTGTCCGCGAAGGTTATGTTTCGGTTACCCCGGTTCACATCGACATGACCCGTCATGAGGCGCTCTCACGGCTCCGGGATTGGGTCGATACTCTGGAGGTTTCGCTGGAGGGGCGGGGATGACAGCGCAGCTCGAAGGCATCGGGATGACCTCCCGACGCACCCGAATGCGACTGGTTCAGCGCCTCAGGGAAGCCGGCATCGAGTCGGACCGGGTACTTGAGATTATGGGAGAGGTGCCACGGCACATTTTCCTGGATGAGGCGCTTTCCCATAGGGCCTACGAAGATACATCGCTACCGATTGGCTACGGCCAAACCTTGTCACAGCCCTACATAGTGGCCCGCATGACTGAATTAATGCTTGCCCACGGGCCCTCACGGGTCCTGGAGCTTGGCACCGGGTCCGGTTACCAGACCTCGGTGCTCTCCCGCCTGTTCGCCGAAATCTTCAGCGTCGAGCGGATCAAGGCGCTTCAGGACAGGGCCCGGGACCGGTTGCGACAACTGAACGCCAGAAACGTGTTCCTGAAACATGCTGATGGTGGCATGGGCTGGCCTGAACGTGGCCCTTTCGACGGCATTATCGTGACGGCAGCGCCCATTGAAGTTCCTGGCGAATTGCTCGCCCAACTGGCAGACGGTGGCGTATTGATCGCCCCGGTAGGTGAGGAGAATCAGGTGCTGGTGCAGGTAACCCGGCGGGGAGATCGCTTTGATCACAAGGAGCTGGAGCCGGTCCGGTTTGTGCCGCTTCTGGGCGGGGTTGTCCGATAATCATGGTCGACTCTTCAGCAAGTAAACCAAGCCACGGCAACGATATTGTACGCAGCCACCACCCCGCAGCCGTGTTTCTGCGAGGAATCGCCATGGGCGCCGCTGATATCGTTCCAGGGGTTTCCGGTGGCACCATTGCATTCATTACCGGTATCTATTTCCGCCTCCTGGAAGCGATCAACGCGGTTCCCGGCGCAGTCTTCCATGACCTGTTTCGAGGCCGGTTCAGTCGGTTCTGGAAAGCCTGTGACGGAACTTTTCTGGTCGCCTTGCTGGCGGGCGTTCTGACCAGTATTGTTACCCTGGCATCTGGTATCAGCTATCTGCTGGTGGCCTATCCAATCCTGATCTGGAGCTTTTTCTTCGGGTTGATCGTCGCTTCGGTCTGGCATGTCGGGCGTCAGGTGCGACACTACAAGCCCGCACTGCTGGTTCCGCTGTTATTCGGCATTGTTATCGCGTGGTGGATAACCACCCTGTCTGCCAGCGAATTTGCGCCTTCCACTCTGGCGTTTTTCGGGGCCGGCGCCCTGGCCATCTGCGCCATGATTCTTCCTGGCATCTCGGGCAGCTTTATCCTGGTGATTATTGGTATGTATGCGCCCGTGCTCGCCGCGATCAAATCGTTGGACGCGGGCATTCTGCTTCTGTTTATGGCAGGTTGCGTGGTGGGTCTTTTATCCATCGCCCGCCTGATCACCTGGGCGTTCCACCATTTTCATGATCTCGTGCTCGCCTTGCTCACCGGCTTCATGATCGGAGCGCTCAACAAGGTCTGGCCCTGGAAGGAGACTCTCAGTTGGCGTACCAACAGCTCCGGTGACCAAGTTCCCCTGAATGAGACGAGTATCTGGCCCTCGACGTTTGCAGAGCAGGCCGGCCAGGATCCCCAGGTGCTATTTGCCCTGCTCATGGCGGCGGCCGGTTTTGCCCTCGTTCTGCTGGTGGAGTGGCTCGGTTCCCGGCATGGAGAGGTCGCACCATCGAGGTAATTCGAGGCGACTGTGTGCGAAGAGTGTTACCTAACGCACAAAACGGGTGTTTCTGGAGGTAACAAGGGAGGTCGGTCAGTAACTTGGCTTCCCGAGAAAAATGTGCAATATATTAGCAAGTTACTATAAAAACTTTAGAAACTGCTTCGACAAGCGACAGCGGTTATACGGATTTTTCATAACTGGGTCAGTTTTATTCCTGTGAGATTTATGCGTGGGCTCATCAATGCCGTTTCACCGGCGTCCCCGCGGTTCCCGTCCGGTGCCTCAGAGCCTGATCGCCCCGCGAAAAAGGTGCTGGCCAGCCGCCTGGCACTCCTGCCCCTCATGGCCCTGCTACTACTCTCCGGCTGTAACACGCCGGCTCTCTACCAGGACGACATTTACAATCCCCCGGTCTATTGGGGCCGTCATGTTGTCAAACCTGGCGAAACCCTCTACAGCATAGCCTGGCGGTATGGTCGGGACTACCGCGAGCTTGGCGACGCCAATGGCATTGGTCCGCCCTGGAATCTCAAGGCGGGTCAGGTGATTCGTCTGGATCTTCGCGGAAGTGTAACCTCGGGCAGTCAGACTACAGCTGCCAAAAAGCCGTCTGGATCGCAACCGCCGAGAACGGCAAGTCGTGCTTCGCCTCCGAAACAGACAGCCGCCACGGCACCCAAACCTGCGGTGACGAGAGCAGCGAACAAGGGCGCACCACTCGCTTCCCAGACCCAGACCGTGGCCCGAATTGAATGGCGCTGGCCTCACGTTGGCACTGTAATTGCTGGATATTCAACATCCGGAAAAGTCAATAAAGGTATTGATATTGCCGGGCAAGCCGGGGATGCTGTAAGAGCTGCGGCCACCGGGAATGTGGTCTATGCCGGCAACGGGTTGCTTGGATACGGCAACCTGATTATCGTGAATCACAACGAGCACTATTTAAGTGCTTACGCTCATAACCGGAAGATTCTGGTGCAGGAAGGGGAGGATGTGAAAGCCGGGCAGGTGATCGCAGAGCTCGGTAGCAGTGGCGCTGAACGACCCATGTTGCATTTTGAGATTCGCAAAAATGGCAATCCGGTTGACCCAGTCCATTATCTGCCGCCGCGCTAATGAACGACGCAGTCAGCAGGCTGCCCTGATCGCACACCCTGGCACTGACAAAACACCGCGTTCGCAAGAAAAACAAGAACGGTAAAGGCCATGACAGGCCGACCAACAAAATGTCCTGAAGAAAAAGCGTGAAGACAAAGACGTCCGCAACAACAAGAAGTATCGGGCGAACATCCAGGATTATTGAGAGGCGGGGCAAGACAAATGTCAGCAGAGCAAGAAGACATCATCATTGATCGTGTATCGGACATGGACGATGCCGAGGATCAATTGTTAGCAGAAGAGAAAGTTGAAAAAGAGCCAACCGAAGAAGTGGCAGAAGTAGAAGAGGGCATCCCCACCAAGGGACGATATTTCACCAGTCAAAAGCAGCTGGATGCCACTCAGCTGTACCTCAACGAAATTGGTTTTTCCCCCCTGCTTACGCCGGAAGAAGAGGTCTATTTTGCCCGTCTGGCACGCAAGGGAGAGGAGTCCGGCCGTAAACGGATGATCGAGAGCAACCTTCGCCTTGTGGTGAAGATCGCACGACGTTACGTGAACCGGGGGCTGACCCTGTTGGACCTGATCGAAGAGGGCAACCTTGGCCTGATCAGGGCGGTGGAAAAGTTTGATCCGGAGCGGGGTTTCAGATTCTCCACCTACGCCACCTGGTGGATTCGCCAGACCATAGAGCGGGCCATCATGAACCAGACCCGCACCATCCGTCTGCCGATTCATGTGGTCAAGGAACTCAACCTGTATCTCCGTGCAGCGCGGGAACTGACCCAGAAACTGGATCATGAGCCCTCGGCGGAGGAAATCGCCAGAATGGTCGATAAGCCCGTGGCCGACGTTAAGCGGATGTTGGGGCTCAATGAGCGCGTCGCTTCCATGGACACGCCCATTGGTGCCGGTGGCGAAAAGTCGCTTCTGGATACCGTAGCGGATGAAGGGGCTTCGGATCCGGCGGATCTCCTGCAGGACAACAATATGTGTTCCTGCCTGGAGAAGTGGATTGACCAGCTAAGCGACAAGCAGCAAGAAGTTCTGTCACGCCGTTTTGGTCTGCGGGGCTACCCGGTAAGCACGCTGGAGGAAGTCGGCCAGGAGATTGGCCTGACCCGTGAGCGAGTAAGACAGATCCAGGTCGAGGCGCTTCGTCGTCTTCGTGAGATCCTGGAGAAGGAAGGCCTGTCCGGAAACCTGCTGTTCAAGTAACGTCTTTCTTTTCTTTCGATCCAAAGCCGGCCAGGGAATACTGGCCGGCTTTTTCGTGTTTCAGGATCGTCCCAAATGAGAACCAGGGCGCGTCCCGCCCGCCAGCGCCGTTGATAGAATGCCGTGACCGGGCGGGGATAAGGGTGTCGAAACCCGGTGCACGAATGAAACACGTCAACAATAACGATCGAAAAGGAAAGGACTATGAAGAAGGCTCTTACAACCGGTTTTGCGTCTCTGACGCTGACGGCCCTGCTGTCTGCTCCAGCCGCCGCCCTCACCGTGGAAGGTGTTGATGTTCCGGATACCTATTCCGCCATGGATACCGAACTCACGCTTAATGGCGCAGGTACCCGTTCCAAATGGTTCATGGACCTGTATGTCGGCGGTCTGTACGTTCCCGAGACCATCGACGATGGTGAGGCCGTGATTAACGCAGATGAGCCCCAGGCCATCACTCTGCACATCATCTCCGGCATGATTACCAGCGAACGCATGACAGAGGCCACTCTGGAAGGTTTCGAGGCCTCCACCGACGGCGATATGGCATCTATCCAGGAGGATGTGGACCAGTTTATGGCGGTCTTCCAGGAAGAAATCACCGAGGGTGACGTTTTCGATCTGGTTTATCTGCCGGGCGAAGGCGTGCGGGTCCTCAAGAACAGCGAGCAGAAGGACACGGTTGGCGATCTGGCCTTTAAAAAGGCCCTGTTCGGAATCTGGCTTTCCGATAAGCCGGCTCAGAAGGATCTGAAGGAGAAAATGCTGGGTCAGCGCTAACCGCGGCTTGGCATCTGAAACAAAAAGCCGGCAAGATGCCGGCTTTTTTCCGCCCCGGATTCAGAGATAATCCCGTTTCTGCTTGAACTCGCACAGGTCCTCAATGATACAGGCGCCGCATTTCGGTTTTCGGGCGGTACAGGTATAGCGCCCGTGCAGAATCAGCCAGTGGTGCGCGTCCAGCAGGAACTCTTTTGGCACCAGGCGCATCAACCGATTCTCCACCTCCAGAACGTTCTTGCCGGGCGCAATGCCGGTGCGGTTCGACACGCGATAGATGTGAGTGTCCACCGCCATGGCCATGTGGCCGAAGGCGGTGTTCAAGACCACGTTTGCGGTTTTGCGACCGACTCCGGGCAACGCCTCCAGATCCTCCCTCCGCTCCGGCACCTGGCCGCCGTGTTTCTCAATCAGGATTCGACAGGTCTTGATCACGTTCTCGGCCTTGCTGTTAAACAGGCCAATGGTCTTGATGTACTCCTTCAGGCCATCCACTCCCAGGGCCAGGATGGCCTCAGGCGTGTTGGCGACCGGGAACAGCTTGTCGGTAGCCTTGTTGACACCCACATCCGTGGCCTGGGCCGAGAGAATAACGGCAATCAGCAACTCGAACGGGCTGGAATAGTTCAGCTCGGTGGTCGGATTGGGGTTGGCCTCCCTGAGGCGGGTGAAGATCTCAATGCGTTTCTGTTTGTTCATCAGCTCTCGGTCTTTTGCAAGTGAGGACTCAGGATACGTTCCCGGTAACCCGGACCCGCTTGCTGCCTGCTGCTACAGGCGCTGGTTCATGTGCCTTGCGGCGCTCTTCCAGATGGTTGTCGATACCATTTTTGAGCGCGATCAGCAGTCCGAGCCCGATAAAGGCGCCGGGAGGAAGAATCATGAACAGCATATCCGGGTAGTTGTCGAAGGGGCTGATCACCCAATCGGCAGCAACGGGGCCCAGCAGCAGGTGCATGTCCACAAACAGGGTGCCCTGTCCGATAAGTTCCCGAAGGCCGCCCAGAACCACCAGCACCGCCAGAAAGCCCAGGCCCATCATGGCGCCATCCAGCAGTGCCGGGAGTGGTGGATTTCTGGAAGCAAAAGCGTCAGCCCGGCCAAGGATGGCGCAGTTGGTGACAATCAGTGGAATGAAGATGCCGAGAATCAGATAGAGCTCATAGGTAAAGGCCTGCATGAGCAATTCCGCGCAGGTTACGAATGAAGCGATGATCATGACGAATGCGGGCAGGCGCACGGACTCGCTTACGAAATTGCGAATCAGTGACACCGCAAGATTGGACCCCATGAGCACCATGAGTGTAGCCAGCCCCAGCCCAATGGCATTAACGACGGTACTGGTCACGGCCAGAAGCGGGCAGAGCCCAAGCACCTGGACGAGGGCCGGGTTGTTGTCCCAGAGCCCGTCGCGGATGATTTCGCTCGATGATTTGGTTGCCATGATCAGGAATGCTCCGTATTGGACGATTCGCCGGCAATCGCTTCAGGGTTCAGAATCTTGTCTCTCGGTGACGGCTCTTCGTTGAGCCGCTCCCGGATAATCTGACGGTTTTCCCGAAAATACATCAGCGCTTTCTGAACCGCTTTTACTACAGCCCTTGGCGTGATGGTCGCGCCTGTGAACTGATCGAATTCTCCACCATTTTTTTTGACGTTCCACTCCCGATGTGGGGGTTCTCCCAGGGAGCGGCCATCAAAGCTCTTGATCCAGTCTGATTTCCGGGTTTCGATCTGATCTCCCAGCCCGGGTGTTTCTTTATGATTGGTGACCCGCACTCCGAGGATGGTGCCCTGCATATTGACCCCCACCAGCAGGTGAATTTTACCCGAGTAGCCGTCCGGCGCTACCACCGGCATGATCATGCCAATGGGCTGCTCGTCCTGTCGCGCCACCCAGACTGTCAGAGGGCCAGGTTGCGCGAGCCGTTCACTGGCGGGTAACTGCACGGTGTCCCTTAGCAGGTCGTTGTTGTGCCGGCTTTCCGGAATAATCTCGTACAGGGCCTGGGCCTCTGCACGGGCTGCCTGCTCATGAATTCGCTCTTCGGTGGCCACCTGAGTCACGGCAATGGTGCCCCCGGTGATCACGGCGAACAGGCCGAGCCCGATGGCGCTGCGACGGATGGATTGTACAACTGCAGCCATGATTATCCCTGACTCCCCGGTACACCCCGGCGGGCTTTGTGATGCCCATACGTACGCGGAGGTGTGTAATGATCAATGAACGGTACTGCAAAATTCATCAGCAGAACGCTGAAGGCGACGGCATCCGGATAATTGCCCCAGGTGCGGATCAGGTAGATCAGGATGCCAATTCCGGCTCCGTAGATCAGTTTGCCCTGATGGCTGGTAGCGGCCGAAACCGGATCGGTGGCGATGAAGAAAGCGCCAAGCATGGTTCCGCCTGCCAGCAGATGCAACGAAAGCGGCGTGTAGAGGTCGGCATTGCTGCCAAAGGCCAGGCTCATTACGATCAGACCGCCGAGAAAGCCGGCAGGAATATGCCAACTGATAATGCGCAGACCTACGAGCAGCAGGCCTCCGGCCAGGAAAGCCGCATTGACCCATTCCCAACCTTTGGCGATACCCTCACCAAAGGTTGGGTGGTTGAGAACCTCGGCCGCAGTATGGGTAGTGATCTTGTGTTTGTACTCATCAAGCGGGGTTGCCATGGTCCAGCCATCGACCGCTGTTTGCTGGCCGGAGGCAATGGTCGCCAGGGTCTCACCAAACCCTGGTGCACCGTCCCAGAGCATGGCAGGTTCCGCCCAGTTGGTTGTCATGGCAACCGGAAATGAGACCAGAACCAGGGCGTAGCCCACCATGGCGGGGTTGAACGGATTTGAGCCCAGCCCGCCATAGAGTTGTTTGGCCACAACGATAGCCGAGATCACTGCGACGGCAGATACCCACCAGGGCGCAAACTGTGGCAGCGACAGACCTAACAGAAGGCCGGTGACGGCGGCAGTATTGTCTTTGATGAAGAATGCGACTGGTTTCTTTCTGAGCTTGAGCAGGGCGGCTTCAGAGGCGATCGCCAGGGCAATACAGAAGACCACGTTGATCAGGTTGCCCCAGCCAAAAAACAACGTCTGGGCCAGCAGACCAGGCAAGGCCGCAATAAGTACCCACAACATCACGCGGGATGTTGGCCGGGCCCTGTGTGCGTGGGGCGATGACTGCTGAACAAATGCCATGGGTGTGGTGCCTGATCTCGGTTAATGGGTTGGCTGGGATTCAGTCGGACCGGCGGCCAGCTTCTCTCTGGCCTCAGACAATGCCTCTTCAGCCCGTTGTACCCGATCGTGATTCTTGGCCACGGCCCGCTCCAGCTTCTCGACGTTGTCCGCCTGCTGGGCTTTGGCTTCGTCGAGCATTCCTTGCATGGTTTCCAGTTTCGATTGAGCCTGGCTCAGCTGTTTTTCCAGGGCCTCGATATCCGGTTTATCCTCTGCTGGCGGTGTACTGGAAGCAGGCGGCCGGGATGCCTCGGCCTTTGCTTTCTTGCGGGCCAGGGCCTGCTCAACCAGCGCCGATTTGGCGGCACGCTCGTCAACGGCCTCGCCTTTTTCGGCTTCGGCCTGCTTCTTGGCCGCTGCTTCTGCAGCGGCCTTCGCGCGCTCTTTACGCCTCAGCTCTTTCTCCTGCTGCTCCCGCTCAAGGCGCGCCTGGCGGGCTTCGAAGCGCTCACGAGCCCTGTCTGACTTCAGCTGTTCCGCCTGTTGTGCTCGGATCTCGCCCTTGGCGAATCGATAGTACTGAACCAGTGGAATTGAACTCGGACAAACGTAGGAGCAGGCTCCGCATTCAATACAGTCAAACAGGTTCAGGTGCTCCGCCTTTTCAAATTCGGTGGCTTTGGCGTGCCAGAACAGCTGTTGTGGCAAAAGCTCCATGGGGCATGCTTCGGCACACTGCCCGCAGCGAATGCAGGGCTGCTCCGGCGGCGGTGCCGGCAATTCAGCGGCCGTTGCGGCGATCACACAGTTGGTGGTTTTGATCACCGGTACTGCTTCTGTTGTCAGTGTGTAGCCCATCATGGGTCCGCCAAGCACCAGCCGGCTGACCGCGTTCTGGTTGACGCCGGCCTGCTCCAGCAGATGCTCAATTGGTGTGCCAATAAGCGTTTCGAAGTTACCCGGTTCCCGAACGGCTTCCCCCGTGATGGTAACGATTCGGGAAATCAGCGGCGTACCCTCCAAGACCGCATTTGCCACGGCAACGGCGGTTCCGATGTTCTGGCACATCACGCCGATATCGGCGGGAATTCCGCCGCTGGGTACTTCCATGCCGGTCAGTATCTGGATCAGCTGTTTCTCGCCACCTGAGGGGTATTTGGTGGGAACAACCGCAATTTCGGTCTGGGTGCCTTCGGTGGCTTTTCGCAGCGCGGCAATGGCTTCGGGTTTGTTGTCCTCAATACCGATCACGCAACGCTCGGGGCGCAGAATCCACGCCATGATTTTCAGCCCGGCAACCACCTCGTCGGCCTTTTCCCGCATGGTCATGTCATCAGCGGTGATATAGGGCTCGCATTCCGCACCGTTCAGAATGAGCGTGCTGACCTTGCGATCCCTTGGTGGCCGGAGTTTGATATTGGTGGGAAAGCCGGCTCCACCCATACCGGAGATACCGGCATCACGGATAATTTGCAGAACCTCGTCGCGCTCCAAAGAACGATAATCCGCCACTGGGCTGCGCTGGCACCATTGGTCCTCGCCGTCCGGTTTCAGGGTGATGCACCGGTCCGCCATACCTGAGGGATGGGGGACAGGGAAGTCGGCGATGCTCTCGATCACCCCGGATGTCGGTGCATGAACGGGAACGCCCATGCCGGTTTTAACGTCGGCAATTTTCTGGCCCTTCAAGACCCGCTCGCCGACCTCAACAATGGCCTCCGCCGGATCGCCGATGTGCTGCTGAAGTGGCAGAACCAACTGGGCAGGCATGCCCGCATTGCGAATCGGACGCGCGGTCGAGATGTCTTTGTGTTCCGGAGGATGGATACCGCCGGAGAAGTCCCAGAGTTGAGTCATCAGGCACTGGCTCCCTGGCGATCGGTGGCAATGAGTCCGGATTTGGGCGGTGTCCAGGTCCAGGTACGAATATCCGGTTCCACCGTCACCATGTCGATGCAGTCCACCGGGCAGGGATCAACACACAGATCGCAGCCGGTGCATTCGCTCTCAATGACCGTGTGCATGTGCTTGGCGGCGCCAAGAATGGCGTCCACGGGGCAGGCCTGGATGCACTTGGTGCAGCCAATGCACTCGTCTTCGCGAATAACCGCAACGCGCTTGACCTGCTCAACGCCATGCTCAGCATCCAGAGGTTCCGGCTCCACATCCAGGAGGTCGGCCAGTGCCTTGATGGTGGACTCGCCACCGGGCGGGCACTTGTTGATGGGGCCGCCCTCAGCGATGGATTCGGCGTAGGGCCGGCAACCGGGGTAGCCACACTGCCCGCACTGGGTCTGGGGCAGAAGGGCGTCAATCTGGTCGACCAGGGGGTTGCCCTCCACCCTGAACCGTTCGGCCGCAAATCCGAGCAGGCCGCCGAAAACAACGGCAAGGGCCAGAAGCACCACAACGGCAACAAGAACGCTTGTCCACATAACCTGTTACTCCTAATCCCGCCGGCCGGTCAAACGCTGACCAGGCCGCCAAAGCCCAGGAAAGCCAGAGCCATCAGCCCGGCCGTAACCAGGCCGATGGCGGCACCGCGAAAGGCAACCGGCACGTCGGCCACGGCAATGCGCTCACGCATGGCAGCGAACAGCACCAGAACCATCGAAAAGCCCGCTGCTGCACCGAATCCGTATAAAACCGACTCAACGAAGTTGTTGTTCTTGTTGATGTTAAGCAGGGCGACGCCCAGCACCGCGCAATTCGTGGTGATCAACGGAAGGAAGATGCCCAATACCCGGTAAAGCAACGGACTGGTTTTGCGCACCACCATCTCGGTGAACTGAACCACCACGGCAATCACCAGGATAAAGGTGATGGTTCTGAGGAATGCGAGGTCCAGCGGCTCGAGCAGGTAGGTATAGGCAAGGTAGCTGCACACAGAAGCCAGGGTCAGCACGAACGTGGTGGCAAGGGACATCCCCATGGCCGTTTCCAGTTTTCCGGATACGCCCATAAAGGGGCACAGGCCCAGGAACTGAACCAGTACAAAATTGTTCACCAGAATGGTGCTGACCAGAATCAGCAGATATTCGGTCATTTACCTTGCTCCATTGGCACCTGTCAGCGCTCAGCCCGGTCGCCCTTACATAATCCGCATGCCGGGCGTGGCGCCTGAATCCGGAGACAGGATAAAGATGTCCTTGCCTCCCGGCCCGGCCGCCAGAACCATACCCTCGGACATGCCGAACTTCATCTTCCGCGGCTTGAGGTTGGCAACCATGACAGTCAGACGTCCTTCGAGATCTTCCGGCTTATAGGCTGACTTGATACCAGCAAACACGTTTCGCTCGCCATGCCCTACGTCAAGAGTGAGGCGAAGAAGCTTGTCGGCGCCTTCCACATGCTCTGCTTTGACAATTTTAACGACCCGAAGATCCACTTTCGCGAAATCGCCAAATTCTATTTCATCGGCGATGGGTTCAAGATTGGCAGCGGGTGCCGGTTTTCCGGTCGCTGCGGGCAACTCCTCCTTGGAGGAATCCAGCATTTTCTCGATCTGGGCCATATCCACGCGGTTCATCAACGGCTTGAACTTGTTGATGCCATGGTTCTCCAGGCGTTCGCTCCGATTGTTCCAGTCCAGCGGTGCATTCAGGAAAGCCTCGGAGGCCTTGGCGGTCTCCGGCAGCACCGGTGCCAGATAGGTCATCAGAAGATGGAACATGTTGATGGCGTTGGTGCAGATGGCCTGGAGATTCTCGTCCTGGCCTTCCTGCTTGGCGATCACCCAAGGCTGCTCATCATTGACGTACTGGTTGGCAATGTCTGCCAGTTCCATGATCCGTCGCATCGCGCGGCCGAATTCGCGGGACTCGTAGTATTCCTCGATTTCCTTGCCGGCTTCGATGAATTCCTTCAGCTTGGCGTGCTCGGTGACCTGGCCAAGCTGGCCGTCGAAGCGCTTGGTAATGAAACCGGCACTGCGGCTGGCAATGTTTACCACCTTGCCCACCAGATCCGAGTTCACCCGGGCAGCGAAGTCTTCCAGGTTCAGGTCCATGTCATCAACGCTGCCGGTCAGCTTGGCGGCGAAGTAGTAGCGCAGGTATTCGGGATTCAGGTGATCCAGGTAAGTGCGCGCCATGATGAACGTGCCGCGGGACTTGGACATTTTCTTTCCGTTAACGGTGACAAAGCCGTGGGCCCAGACTGCGGTTGGTGTGCGGAACCCCGCATCGTGCAGCATGGACGGCCAGAACAGCGCGTGGAAATTGATAATGTCCTTGCCGATGAAGTGGTAGACCTCAGCGGTGGAATCGGCCTTCCAGAAGTGTTCGAAATCGATGCCTTCCCGGTTGCAGAGATTCTTGAAGCTGGCAAGGTAGCCGATCGGCGCATCCAGCCACACGTAGAAGTATTTGCCGGGCGCGTCCGGAATCTCGAAGCCGAAGTACGGCGCATCACGGCTGATGTCCCACTCCTGAAGGCCTGCGTCCAGCCATTCAGCCAGCTTGTTGGCCACCTGGGGTTGCAGCGTGCCGCTGCGGGTCCACTTGGCGAGGAAGTCCTGGAAATCCGGCAGCTTGAAGAAATAGTGCTCGGACTCTTTCTCGATCGGTGTGGCGCCGGAAACCGCCGAGCGCGGATTAATCAGCTCGGCCGGCGTGTAGGTTGCGCCACAGGCCTCGCAGTTATCCCCGTACTGGTCCTCGGTCTTGCACTTGGGGCAGGTGCCCTTGATGAACCGGTCCGCCAGGAACATGTTCTTTTCAGGGTCATAGGACTGGGTAATCTTGCGTGTGGCAATGTGCCCCTTTTCCTGAAGCTGACGGTAAATATATTCCGAGAAATAACGGTTCTCTTCGGAATGGGTGGTGTAATAGTTGTCGAACCGGATGTGGAACCCGGCGAAGTCCTCCTGATGCTCCTCGCGGATCCGGTCGATCAGCTGCTCGGAGGTAATGCCTTCGCGCTCGGCACGAAGCATGATGGCAGTGCCATGGGCATCATCGGCGCAAACGTAGTAACAATTCTGGCCACGCATCTTCTGATAACGCACCCAGATGTCGGTCTGAATGTATTCCAGCAGGTGCCCCAGATGGATAGGGCCGTTGGCGTACGGCAGGGCGCTGGTAACCAGAATATCGCGCTGTTGCTTGCTCGCTTGCGTCATGGTGATGTCCGAACCTTATGTTGACACGGGTTGGAAAGACAAAACGGGGAACTGGTGGCTGTCTTGATTGATTGCCCCAGGTAAAGACCCCATATGGTCAGAAACGGGCACAGATGATACCTTCCGAGCAGATATTTTTCACCCGAATCACCTGTTTCCGTGCTTAAAATCGAGCATGAGCTTATTCCGGAGAACCCGATGACACAGATTTCTGAGCAGGCCCTGCAATCAGCGGTTCGCGAGTACCGTGATCCTTACCTCAACAAGGACCTCTACCAACTGGGTGCCGTAAAATCCCTGAACGCCGACGAGCGCGGAAACGTCACCCTCATGGTCGAGCTGCCATACCCCTCGAAAGGCATTGCAGGTGCCCTCAAGCAGCTTGTCGGTAATGCTCTGGAAGACGTCGACGGTGTCGAGAAGGTAGACGTCCACGTGGGCCAGAAAATCCACTCCTACAAAGTCCAGAAAGACCTGCCCTCCGTCCCCGGCGTGAAAAACATCATCGCCGTCGCCTCCGGCAAGGGAGGCGTGGGCAAATCCACCACCGCCGTCAACCTCGCCCTGGCACTTCAGGCCGAAGGTGCACGGGTTGGCATCCTCGACGCCGACATCTACGGCCCCAGCATCGGCATGATGCTCGGCGTGCCCGAAGGCAAGCGCCCGGACACCCGCGAAAACAAATACTTCGTGCCCATGGACGCCCACGGCCTCCAGGCCAATTCCATGGCTTTTGTCGTTACCGAGAAAACCCCCATGGTCTGGCGCGGCCCCATGGTCAGCGGCGCCGTAATGCAACTGCTCCAGCAGACCCTCTGGAACGAGCTCGACTACCTCATCGTCGACATGCCCCCCGGCACCGGCGACATCCAGCTCACCCTGGCCCAGAAAGTCCCGGTCACCGGCGCCGTCATCGTCACCACACCCCAGGACATCGCCCTGCTGGACGGCAAGAAAGGCATCGAAATGTTCCGCAAAGTCGACATCCCGGTGCTTGGCGTGGTCGAAAACATGAGCGTCCACATCTGCAGCAATTGCGGCCACGAAGAACCCCTCTTCGGCCACGGCGGCGGTGAACGCATCGCCCATGAATACGACACAACACTCCTGGGCCAACTGCCCCTGCACATGACCATCCGCGAACAGACCGACGGCGGCACCCCCTCGGTAATCGCCGAACCGGACTCCGAAGTGGCCCGCCGTTACCGCGATATAGCGAGAAGAGTAGGGGCCGAGCTCTCGACCCGTGATCGAAACCTCTCCGGTTCAATCTCAAGTGTTTCCGTGACAGAGCACTGATTCGCCCGACCTCGCCGCGATCTTCGCCAGCGCTAGTTCGCGGGCATAGGGACCGTCTTCCAAAAATGTCGAAGGCCATGGATGGTCTACCCGAATGTCGATTCGCGGGCGCAGGAAAAGCCGTCCAAAAATGTCTGTGGCCAAGGATGGCCACAGTCAAGCGCACATGGATGTGCTCGTAGCGGTTTTTGGACGGCTTTTCCTGTGACCGCAGCCCCCAAGCTCAAGCAAATAAGTAAGCTGCTGAAGCTTCGACAGACCTTCAGGGAACAGGTAAACTACGCCCCAATTTTCCCAGTGGATACGAGACTTCGCCAATGAGCATCAAATCCGACAAGTGGATTCGCCGGATGTCCGAACAACACGGCATGATCGAACCGTTCGAAAGCGGACAGGTTCGTGAAACCGAAAAAGGCCGCGTGATCTCCTACGGCACCTCCAGCTACGGCTACGACGTACGCTGCAGCAACGAATTCAAAATCTTCACCAACGTCCACTCCGCCACCGTGGACCCGAAGAACTTCGACGAAAACAGCTTCGTCAACTACACCGGCGACGTCTGCATCATCCCGCCGAACTCCTTTGCACTGGCCCGCACCGTTGAATACTTCCGCATTCCGCGAAGCGTCCTGACCATCTGCCTGGGCAAGTCCACCTATGCGCGTTGCGGCATCATCGTCAACGTCACCCCGCTGGAGCCGGAATGGGAAGGCCAGGTTACCCTGGAATTCTCTAACACCACCAACCTGCCGGCGAAGATCTACGCCAACGAAGGCGTCGCCCAGATGCTCTTCTTTGAGTCCGACGAGATCTGTGAAACCAGCTACAAAGACCGGGGTGGCAAATATCTTGGCCAGACCGGCGTGACCCTGCCCAGGACATGAACGCCAACCAGTTCCTGAAAGCCGTTTCACAACTGCAGGGATGGCGCGAATGCGCCTTCCTGCTCGCTCTGGCTGAGCGCTCATTTCCAAACTACGCCCTGTTTGCCGATGCCATGGGCCTGAAGACCGGTGCCAAAATGCGCCAGCTTCTGGACCTTGGCTGGGACCTGCTCCAAAAGGACGTCTCCGAATCGGCGATCCCGCAGTTGCTCGCCAAACTGGAAACCCTGTCGCCGGACGTGGACGCCTACGATGCCTACGGTGTTTACCCGGCCTTCGACTTCTGTCAGCTACTGGAGCAGGCGCTGCTGAACCGCCTGAATCCCTCCAAACACCGCGCTACCGATGCGTCACAGATGGCGACCGGAACCGTGATGAACTTTATTGAGCTGTCCGAAGGTGAAGACCTCGAGGAAGACGAGCTCGTCCGTCTGCTTGATCATCACCCGTTGATGAAAGAAGACAAAACCTTCCAGCGGGACCTGATCCTGGAGCTGAAGCGCCAACGCACGCCAACCGATCAGTTTGTGGCCCGTCTCCGGGAGGATGCAGCCAACGAGGGCGTCAGTAACCTTGGCATTTCGCTCACCGAATAAACGTTGGGGAGCGAGCAAGCTACACTTTCGGTATTACCCGTTGTATTCAGAATAGGTCAGATGGATTTTACCCCATGAAACTCTCTGCTTTTGGTCGCAAGTTCACCGCCGATGCCGGTATCACGTCCCTCATGGATGACCTGGGTAATGCCATGGCATCCGGCGATGACATGATCATGATGGGTGGGGGAAATCCCGGGCATATTCCCGAGATCCAGCAGAGAGTGCAGGAAATTCTCGCGGATATGAGCCGTAACGAGGGCGATGTTCGCCGTCTGGTCGGTATCTACGATCCGCCCCAGGGGGAAAAGCAGTTTATCGCCTCGCTCGCCGAGCTGCTCAACCGCGAATATGGCTGGGGCCTGAAACCCGAGAATATCGCCCTGACCAACGGCAGCCAGGCGGCGTTCTTCATGTTGTTCAACATGTTTGGCGGAGACTACGGCGACGGTAACCGCAAGCATATTCTTTTGCCGCTTGCGCCCGAGTACATCGGCTACGCTGACGCTGGCATTGAACCGGGCCTGTTCCATGCGGTGCAGCCGGACATCTCGTTCACCGACGCCCACGAGTTCAAATACCGGGTGGATTTTGATGCCGTAGAGGTTACCGGCGAGACCGGCGCTATCTGTGTGTCACGTCCCACCAATCCGACCGGTAACGTCGTTACTGACGAAGAGCTTGCTCGGCTTGAAGAGCTCGCCCGCCAACACGACATACCACTGATCGTCGATGGCGCCTATGGCACACCATTTCCCAGCTTGCTGTTCGTCGATGCAACACCCACCTGGAACGACCAGATCATCCTCTGCTTGAGCCTCTCGAAGCTTGGTTTGCCGGCAGCGCGGACCGGAATCGTGATTGCGGCCGAACCGGTGATCAAGGCGTTGTCAGGCATTAATGCCATCATGAATCTGGCCACGGGCAGTTTTGGCGCTATGCTGGCAGAGCCTCTGGTTCGTTCCGGTGAAATATTGTCCCTGAGCCGGGATGTGGTTTGCCCGTTCTACAAGGCGAAGATGGAGCGGGCGGTATCCGCGTTCCGGGAGGCCATGGGAGAGGACAGCTGCCGCTGGTATGTGCACAAGCCCGAGGGCGCCATGTTCCTGTGGCTCTGGTTCCCGGATCTGCCGATCTCCAGCCTGGAACTGTATCAGCGGTTGAAGAGCCGAGGGGTTCTGGTCGTTTCCGGGCACTATTTCTTTCCCGGATTGCCGGAAGATGGCTGGAGGCACCGGCATGAGTGTCTGCGCGTGACCTACTCCCAGGACGACGACCGGGTTGCCGAGGGCCTCCGGATCATTGCCAATGAGGTCAAGGCCGTGTGGCGCGAGGCCGGGCGCGAGGTCTAGCGCTCGAACTCTGCTTCCTTGAGTTTCAATTCGTAGGTGCTGCCGTCCGGCTCAACTTGCCTGAGGCGGACGAGCAGGAAATTCTGCTCCGGCGAGAACCACATCAGCGTCTGACGCTTCGAGTCCTCGCGAACCTTCTCCGCCTTCAGGGTGGCGCTCTGTTTGCTGCCAGTACTCATGTTTTCACCATTGATCACCGCGAAGCGATCGGTGTCGATAGAGTTACCGTCGAGCACCCGATAGGTCATTTCCCGCTTGCCGTTCTTGATGTCCTGGTGCAGCTGAAGCTGGTAGCCCAGCGGATCCAGCAGGCCTTCTTCCAGCGCCAGTTCGAAGGGCTTTCTTTTGTATTCCCCGGTCGCCACGCCTGCGGACCAGTCGAAGTCGATAGAGTTCTTGCGGTCGCTGATCAGGAAACCGGATAAGCGGTACCGGTATCGCATGGGTATGACTTGCCCGTCCTCCCAGCGGAATACCAGCGATTCATCGATGCTGACAATGAACGAGTCGACATCCGTGCGGTACAGCCAGACATCGTTGCCCTGGGAGGAGAGTGTGCGTTTTGCGGTGCCATTGAGAGAGAGACCCTTCTCCATGGCTGCGGTATAGCTGGCCTCGAAAGGGGTCAGGTCCGCTTCGGTCTCGGCATGCAGTGTGACCGGTCCGGCGAGAATGCCGAGACAGGCCAGCAGGGCCGCGCAACCAAATCTGATGAGACGTCGTGAAAGCATCTTGTTAAACCCGAACAATTACCGTCATCAATGGCGACAGTGTAGCTGCTCGGGCAGGATGCGGGGATGACAATTCGTTCAGGCGATGCCTCAGTTGTCCGGCAGGCGCATCGGAGCGTTCAAGGGTTCGCCGTCGAACAACACATAATCGCTACCAAGTTGAATCCGGCCCTCACAGAACCAGCGTACAACAATGGGGTAGAGGATGTGTTCCTTGGCCTGTACCTTCTCCGCGAGGCTTTCTGGCGTGTCATCGGAAACAATCGCCACTTCTGCCTGGGCAATCACGGGGCCACCATCCAGCTCTTCGGTAACGAAGTGGATGGAAACGCCATGTACGGTATCGCCCGCTTCCAGTGCACGACGGTGAGTATTCAGTCCGGTGTACTTTGGTAACAGGGACGGGTGAATGTTCAGCATCTTACCCCGGAATGCCCGAACAAAATCCGTGGTCAGAATGCGCATGAAGCCTGCCAGGACAATCAGATCCGGATTGTATCGGAGGATTTCCGCCATCAGGGAGGCATCAAACTCATCCCGGGACTCGAAATTCTTGTGGTTTACCACAAAGGTCTCGATATTGGCCTGGGCCGCGCGCTCAAGGGCAAACGCGCCGGGCTGGTTGCAGCCAACGGCAATGATCTGCCCGGGAAAATCCCGCTCCCGGCTGGCGTCAATCAGTGCCTGAAGGTTGGTGCCGCTTCCGGAGGCGAGCACCAGGATTTTCGGTAACGGGGTCTGATCTGCCTTCATGCCGACAGCAGCCCCGGTGCGTAGCGAACGCAGGCATCTGCCTGTTCGTCATCGGCACGTTCGATCAGGCCTACCTGCCAGGCATGCTCGCCCAGTGCTTTCAGAGTATCCAGGGCCAGCTCCTTCTGGTTGGCAGGCACGCAAACAATCATGCCGATACCACAGTTAAAGGTGCGGTACATCTCTTCACTGGCAACGCCGCCGTTGTCCTTGAGCCACTGGAATACCGGGGGCAATGACCAGCTGTTGGTATCGATGGCAGCGATGGTGCCGTTCGGCAGCACCCTGGGAATATTTTCCGGCAGGCCACCACCAGTGATGTGGGAGAGGGCACGGACGTCGACTTCCCGGATCAGCTGCAGAAGATTCTTTACGTAGATTCGAGTCGGTGCCATCAAAGCGTTGGCCAGGGTGGTGTCGCCCATTGGCTGCTCGAGGTCGGCGTTGCTGACTTCCAGAATTTTCCGGATCAGGGAGTAGCCGTTGGAGTGGGGGCCGGAAGAGCCCAGGGCAATCAGCACGTCTCCGGCCTGGACGCGGCCGCCGTCAATGATTTCGCTGCGTTCGGCAACGCCTACACAGAAGCCAGCCAGATCGTAGTCGTCGCCTTCGTACATGCCCGGCATTTCAGCGGTTTCACCGCCGACCAGCGCACAGCCAGCCTGCTCGCAGCCCTCGCCGATCCCGGCAACCACCTGAGTGGCAACGTCTACGTTCAGCTTGCCGGTCGCGTAGTAGTCGAGGAAGAAAAGCGGTTCAGCGCCGCCGACAACCAGATCGTTCACGCACATGGCGACCAGATCGATCCCGATGCTGTCGTGCTTGTCCAGTTGCATGGCCAGCCTGAGCTTTGTGCCCACTCCGTCGGTGCCGGAAACCAGAACCGGTTCGTTATATCCGGCGGGGATGGAGACCATGGCGCCGAAGCCGCCGAGACCGCCAAGAACCTCGGGGCGGCGGGTGCGCGCGGCGGTGTCCTTGATTCGGCTGACGAGTTCATTGCCGGCATCAATATCTACGCCAGCATCGCGGTAGGTCAGGGAGGGCTTCTGTTCGCTCATGTTGTACTTAACCGTTGGCCAGTGGGTCAGGCGGCGGATTTTAACAGGTGCGGTGTGGCGCTCCAAATGTATATTGCTTTTCCGAAATCCGGGGCCGCTACTCACACCTTGGGGCATGGTGTATCCTATGCGCCATTCATGCGAATTGCAGGGTGTTTCATGTCAGTATCAGGGCAAAATCCGGCACACAGGTCTGTATCCGGGGCGTGGGTAGTTGCGTTGTTCACCGTTCTGCTGTCTGGGTTTTCCGCCCAGGCGACCGCGGTGACGGTTTCCGGTCTCTATTCGGTAAAGGTGCCAGTGGAAGGGTCCTCGCCGGGTCAACTCGCCCAGGGGTATGCAGACGGGCTGAGCCAGGTACTGGTAAGGGTTTCCGGTACCCGAGACGTACTGGCGATGGAGGGCGTTGAAGCCCTGCTGTCCGATGCCGAGTCGTTACTGCTTTCCTATCAGGTTGCCCGTGGCGAGTCCGGCCAGAGTGTTCTGAGCATGTCCTTCGGAGCGGTTGGCGTGAACCGCGCGCTGGCTGCAATTGATGCGCCTGTGTGGGGTGCCAACAGACCGCTCACGCTGGCCTGGATTGCTGCCGAGGATCGTGGCTCGAGAACACTCGTAACACGGCTTGGGGACGGCTCTGGTCAGGAAGACGCGGGAACCTGGAGGGCTGCGTTCGATGAGGCGGCCAGAAAGCGTGGCTTGCCCGTGGCGCTGCCCCCGTCAGATTTCAGCTCCGACCGTGAATTGCTCTCGGATATCTGGGGGCAGTTTATTGGTCGGGTGAAGTCTGCGTCCGGGAATCTGGACCATGATGTGCTCGCTTTGGTGCGGGTCAGCCGTGCTGGCGGGCAATGGCGTGCCGGCTGGGTCTTCGATGGTATGGCCATGAATGCCGGGGAAGAGTCGGTAACCGCCGATACCCCGGAAGCACTGGCGGAGGCGACGATAAACCGCTGGGCGGAGCTATACGCCAGCCGATACGCGGTTGCTGCATCGGAAGTGGGCGATTCGCCCCAGGTGGACATTGTGCTGCGTGGCGTTACGTCGCTTGAAGACTATGCCGGCGCCAATAAGGTGCTGGAAGGACTGACCCCCGTGGTTAGCGTTGGTGCCCATCGGGTACGGGACGAACAACTGACCCTGCGGGTGGCTTTCTCCGGTGAGCTGGACCAGCTGCGGGAGTACATCGCCCTGGATCCGCGCTTCGTTCCAATGGAAGCCGATGTTCCGGCAGAACCTCCGGTTACCGCCCGTACAGCAGAGGGCCAGGTGGCGTCGTCTGGGTCGAACCCGCAAGAGGTGCCCGAGAGCGAGGTATCGCAGCCGGCTGGCCCGGATCAGCAAACCTCTGCTGAGGCGTCTGAAGAGACTGCCCTGTTTACCTATCAGCCGGTGCCCGTCGATGAGGAAGATGCCAGGGAGGCGTTCGAATCCCTGTACCAGGTTCTGTATTATCGTTGGCAACCGTCTTCTGTCATCGGGAGCGATGGCGGCGAATAAGGTGTAACCGGAGGGAGTCTTTTGAATTTGCACCGCTGGCGCTGGATTCCCAATGCCCTGACGTTCCTGCGCATTCTTCTGATCGCTCCCTTCGCGGGAGCGTTACTGATCGGAGATTATCGCCGAGCGTTGCTGATATTCTTTCTGGCCGCCGGCACAGACGCGGTTGACGGCTTCCTTGCCCGCCATTTCAATTGGCGTTCCAGGCTTGGTGCAATTGCAGATCCTCTCGCCGACAAGGCCTTGTTGATCACCGCGTACCTGATGCTTACTCTCACCGCTGTGCTGCCCGTGTGGCTGTTTCTGCTGGTGTTGGGGCGTGATCTGCTGATTGTAGTCGGCGCTCTGGCCTACCACTACAAGGTTGGTCGATACGATATGGAGCCCAGCATTCCCGGCAAGATCAATACGTTTATCCAGATTCTTGTGGCCCTGGCCATCATCGTGCTTCTGGCGGACCTGCCGATGCAGCCTTGGGTGGTTGATGCCGGCATTATCCTGGTGGCTGTTTCCACCGTGTTCAGCGGGGGGCATTACCTGTTTGTGTGGGGCTTGCGGGCCTGGAGGGCTACCCGGCCATGACCGCATCCCAGTTGGTGCTCGGGGTTAAGCTGCGTGACGACGCCCGATTCGACAATTTCCATGGCGACCGGAACACGGGCGCAGCCCAGCGTCTTGAAAGCGTTTGTCAGCAACCTCATGATATGCCTGTCGTTGTTCTGTGCGGTGATGCCGATACCGGCAAGAGCCATCTTCTACAGGCAGTGTGCCACCTGGGCGAAAAGCAGGGCAGGGCAGCGGTGTGTATCAGCATCGCAGAGCTCGAGCCTTTTGGTCCCGATGCCTTGTCGGGGCTTGAGACCCATGAGATCGTCTGTCTTGACGATGTCGACCGCATTGCAGGCCAGCGGGTATGGGAAGAGGCCATTTTTCATCTCTATAACCGGATTCTCGATCGAGGCGGCCTTTTGCTGGTGAGTCTGGCCGATTTGCCGGCCAGTCTGCCTTTTGAGTTGCCGGATCTGATCTCCAGATTCAGTCACGGGCTGGTCATCCAGTTGGGTATCTACCGGGATGAGGATCGCCTGACCATTCTTAGGGCCCGTGCCGAGAAGCGTGGCCTGGTGATGGCGGATGATGTGGCCAGCTATATAATGCGCCGGGCGCCCCGAAGGCTCGGTGATTTGCTGGGGATTCTGGATATACTGGATGAAAATTCACTTCAGGCACAGAGACGGCTTACTATCCCGTTTGTGAAGACAGTGATGGGGTGGTGAGTTGGAATGGGTTCATCGCAGGGCAGAAATCGATAACGGATTCATCAAGGGAGAGGCAAAATGAGACGGGTGGTATTCAACCAGAAAGGCGGTGTCGGTAAGTCCAGTATCACGTGCAATCTCGCAGCTATCAGCGCCGCTCGTGGAAAGCGAACCCTGGTCGTGGATCTTGATCCGCAGGGAAACTCCACCCACTACCTGCTGGGCAAGCCTGCCAGCGAGCTCAAGGACACCGTGGCGGATATGCTGGAGCAGACGGTGGCCTTTACCGTGTTCAATCGCCGTCCGGACGAATTTGTCCATGCCTCACCGTTCAAGAACCTGTTTGTGATGCCCTCCAGCCCGGAGCTGGATTTTCTCGAGCGCAAGCTGGAGGCCAAGCACAAGATATACAAGCTGAGGGAAGCCCTGAAAAAACTGGGTGAATCCTTCGATGCGATCTACATCGATACCGCGCCGGCGCTCAATTTTTATACCCGGTCTGCCCTGATTGCAGCCCAGCGCTGCCTGATACCCTTCGACTGTGACGATTTTTCCCGTCAGGCGCTGTATAACATCCTCAACGAAATTCGTGATCTGCAGGAAGACCACAACGAGGATCTTGTTGTCGAAGGGATTGTTGCCAACCAGTTCCAGCCGCGGGCCAGCCTGCCCAAACAGCTGGTCAGGGAGCTTACCGAGGAGGGCTTGCCGGTTCTGCCTGTGCGTCTCTCGAGTTCCGTGAAGATGAAAGAGTCCCACCAGAGCCGGCAGCCCCTGATTCACATGGCACCCAAGCACCCACTGACGCGCCAGTACGAGGACCTGTTCCGGGTTCTGCATGGCGAAACCGTGGAGCTTGAGCCGCTTAACGATTGAAGCGAGACTGATATGACCGAATCCGGTAACCCGGTCGGGCAGGTTGCGGACTGCCTTCTGAACATTGAGATGGAGTTGCGGCAGCTGGGGCTCTGGGAGTCAGAGCCGCCACCGGACGAGGCGTTCCAGAGTGCGCAGCCCTTTTGCATCGATACGCTGGAATTTACCCAGTGGCTGCAATTTGTTTTTGTGGAAAGAATGAAGATCATCATCGAAAACGACCACCCGTTGCCCTCGGCCTCCGGCATAGCGCCGATGGCCGAAGAGCATTTCCGGGGGCGACCGGAGTCCGGTAACAGGCTGGTTCGGGAGCTGGAGGTGATCGACCGCCTGCTTAGCGGGGAGTGATCAGTCCAGTCTCATTGACAGGTCGACAGCCTTTAAATCCTTGGTCAGCGCGCCAATCGAGATGAAGTCCACGCCGGTTTCGGCGATCGGCACCAGGGTGTCGGCATTGATTCCCCCGGATGCCTCCAGCTTTGCTTTGCCACCCGTGGTAGCGACCGCGGTCCGCATGTCTTCAAGTGAGAACTCATCCAGCATGATGATGTCTGCACCCGCTCGAAGGGCTTGTTCCAGCTCGTCAAGGTTCTCGGTTTCCACCTCCACCGGTTTGCCTGGCGCAATCCGGTGGGCGGCTTCAATGGCCTGGGCAATGGAGCCGCAGGCGGCAATGTGATTTTCTTTGATCAGGAAAGCATCCCACAGCCCGATCCGATGATTGAAGCAGCCGCCACAGGTTACAGCGTATTTCTGGGCCAGGCGCAGACCCGGCAGGGTTTTACGGGTATCCAGCAGTCGAACACCGGTGTGCGCAACCCGGGCGGCATAGCCGGCGCAGGCGGTCGCAACGCCAGACAGGGACTGGAGCCAGTTCAGAGCCGCGCGTTCGGAGCTCAGCAGGCTTCGTGCCGAACCCTGCATGGTAAACAACACCTGATCCGGTGACACGGTCTCGCCATCGGCAACCTGCCAGTTGAGCTCAACGGCCGGATCCACCTGTCGGAAAACCTCGTCCACCCACTCCCTGCCCGCGATGGTGGCGGTTTCCCGCGTAATTACCCGCCCTGTTGCCTGTTTGTTGGCGGGTATCAGTCTGGCCGTGATGTCGCCATCGCCGATGTCCTCCCGCAGACTCTGGGCAACATTTTCAATTCTGGCCTGGCGGAGGAGTTCAGGGGGGATCATAGGGCAAAAAGTCCGGTGCAGTGGGTTGTCGGCGTTTCAGGCTGCCAATTCTAAAGCGCCGCTGGTGAATCGCCAAACTCTTGGGGCAGGGCTGCTAAACTGTGATGCACGTCAGGTCTACACAAAAGGTGACAAAATCTGACACAACCTGACGTGGGCAGCTCGTATCATGTGAAGTGGAGAAATAAACAGGCAATTGTGTAATACAAGGCGGAGCAGCGAGATGGTGCACGATAACAAGGTTGTCAGCTTTTCAGGCCAGAAACCGCCCGCCCGGTTTTCTTTGCCTGCGTCCCTCGTGCGCCTTCGTGACGCATCGGGTCAGTCCCTCAAGTCCGTTCTTGCCAGTTTTTTCGATCGTGCCGATGATGCCCTGTTTGAACTCGCCGACAGAGCCGGCTCCAACCTCGACCAGACCGCCTACTTTGATGCCATGCGGGAGCTCAGGCTTCGTCGCAAGGCCATGGTGGTCTCGATCCTCCAGTATGTCAGCCAGGCGTTCAATGAGATCGGCAGGTTCCAGCCCCAGCAAAGCGCCAAGTCCCTGGATGAAGTTGACGAGGACTCTCTCAGCCTCGTTGACCATTCCCAGCTTGAGCAGCAGGTGGCAGTCGACAATCTCATAAATAAACTCCGGAACCGTTATACCGAACAGATCCGTCTGCTTACCGTCCGGGTTGGGCATCTGGTGCCGGGTATTGAGCTGAAAGACGCGCAAATGCCACTGAGCCCTGAGATCATCTGCGGCGGTGTTGCCGAGGCCTGTGCCGACCTCGACATTGATATCCGGGCCAAGCTGGTGGTTCTGAAACTGTTTGATCGCCTGCTTGCCGATACCCTCGGTGATTTCTACAAAGAAGCCAATCGCACCTTGATCAGTGAAGGCGTAATGCCTGACATGAAACGACCGCCCACCGGCAAGGTGCCCTCCCGCTCCGGTCAACGTGGGTCAGCAGAGAGTTCAGGGCCGCCAAGTGCCAGCGGGCGGGCGGATTCCGCCAGCGAGAGTCAGGGTATGTCTCAGTCACAGGCCACTTTCTCGGAGCTCAGCGCGCTGTTGCACCGCGGCGAGTCTAATGCGGTCACTGGCGGATCTCCGGTGGGCGAAAGCTACATTGATACCGACAGGCTCATGGCCCGTTTGACTGAAGCGCAGTCGAGCAGCAGGCAATGGGGTGAAGGTACCGTTGTACCTCTGGACGAACAGCTTCAACCCATCCTGCGTTCCGGCGATGGCAACAGCCTCAGCGTTGGGCAGGTCGACAGTGACGTGATCAATCTGGTTTCCATGCTGTTCGACTTTATTCTGGAAGATCGCCAACTGCATCCGGTGATGAAAGCATTGATCGGGCGCCTGCAGATTCCGGTGCTGAAAGTGGCGCTTAGTGACAAGAACTTTTTCAATCGGGGCGGCCATCCGGTTCGAAAACTGCTTAACGAGCTGGCACTCTCGGCCATTGGCTGGACCGAGAAGAAGGCCGGGCAAAGAGACCCGCTTCGGGATAAAATCGAATCGGTGGTAGATCGGGTTCTGACTGAGTTCACTACCAACGTCTCTCTGTTCGAGGAGTTGCTGAAAGATTTCAGCCACTTCATGGATCTCGATCGCCGGCGTCGTGAGCTCGTCGAACAACGTCTTCGGGATGCTGAAGAAGGGCGTGCTCGTCAGGAGCGGGCGTCCCAGGCGGCGGAAGGCCTGGTTCAGGAGCTGACAGAACAGCGGGACGTACCCGAACCGGTTGCCGGCCTCCTGAGCGAAGCCTGGACCCGGTACCTGCAATGGGTTGTCCTCCGGGAGGGCGAGGACAGCGACCGGTGGCAGCACGCCCGGAACCTGACCGAGCAGCTGGTCTGGAGTGTGGATCCGCGCCCGGTCACTGATACCACCAGGTCAGATCTGCTGAGGGCAATACCGGCCATTGTGGACGACCTTCGCAAGGCACTGCAGGATATTTCCTGGGACCCGTTTGCCACCGATGCGGCCATTCGCGACCTTGAACTTGCCCACGTGGACGTTTTCCAGCGATTGGTGACGGCTCCGTCCAGGCCGGAATCACCTTCGGAGCCAGGGGATCTGCTCGTTCCGGAACCCGCTGCTGAGCAGCCCGTCGAGCCCCCTGAGCCGGCGGCCGAAGACGCTGTCAGAGCAACGCCCGCGCCGGCCGAGCCCGAAGAGCCTGTTTCTGTGGTCAGCGAGACTGCCTCTCAGGCCTCACAGGCGGACGCTGATGCGCAGACTGCCTCAGTATCTCCAGAGTGGCTGACAAAGGCCGAAAGCCTGCGTGTGGGTTCCTGGATTGAACTCACCCGCGACGAAACCCGGGTGCGCTGCAAGCTCGCGGCCTTTATCAAGGCCACTGGCAAATATATCTTTGTGAATCGCAGTGGTGCGAAGGTGGCAGAGTATCTGCGTCAGGAACTGGCCGCCGACATGGAATCCGGGAAAATCAGCATGCTGGATGATGGCCTGATCTTCGACCGGGCACTGGAGTCGATCATCGACAACCTACGCAGCAGCCGCAAGGACTGATTCGTAGCAACCGTGGCAACTTTGTGATTCAATCAGAGGCTGTAATGCTCTGAAACTTTTGGAATTACTTTGCCCGATTCAGACGTTTTTTCCGAACGCCCCTCAGCCTCTGGTACCGATGGAAATTCGCTTCGCGAAACCGGGCGGATTTCCTTCGCCCGCTGGACCCCTTCGCCGAATTTCGGGCCTCGTCCGGATGGAGCGGGCATCTCTCTTCTGGTCGTCCACAATATCAGCCTGCCTCCGGGCCAGTTTGGTGGCCGCGAAATAGAAGACTTCTTCTGCAACCAACTCGACCATTCTGCGCACCCCTACTTCAAGACTATCGAGGGCGTCCAGGTGTCTGCGCACCTGCTGATTCGCCGCGATGGCGCGCTGGTGCAGTTTGTCAGCCTGCTTGATCGGGCCTGGCATGCCGGCCGATCGTGTTTTGAAGGGCAGGAGGAATGCAATGATTTTTCCATCGGGATTGAACTGGAGGGGACCGACGACACCCCTTACACCACCGAACAATATCGCATGCTGGCGAAAGTGGCGGACCTGATTATGACGGCCTGGCCGGATGTCACGGCCAATCGGATTACCGGGCACTGCGACATTGCGCCCGGCAGGAAGAGCGATCCCGGCCCGGCTTTTGACTGGCGGTATTTTCGGTCAGCCCTGGAAATAGTCCGAGGATCGGGGAGGAACGTCTGAATGGTATTTGTTGTGTTTCTTCTGGCCTACATGGTGCGCAGGCGTCTGGATTCCCTGGACATGCTGTCTGGCGATGAGGTCTGGCGCCGTTGGTTCCGCTACGGCAGCCGGGTCAGGGCGGGCCATGAATCGGGGATAGCGACCGGGTTGGCACTGGTCCTGTTGCCGGCCCTGATACTGGGGCTTGCGGAATACCTGCTGGTGTCTTCTGGCTGGAGAATGGCGGCTTACCCGCTGGAGTTCCTGGTGCTGGTCGTCCTTATGGGAACGCCGGGCTGGCGACAGGTACTGCGGGCCTATGCGGAGGCGTGGCATCGGGGAGACATGCAGTCGGCCTGGCATCATGTGAAAGACCTTCTTCCGGCCGATGAACGGGGAGCCGCAGTGTCTCCCGAGGCCATGCACCTCTCCCTGTCCAAGGCACTGATGGTTTCGGTGTTCCAGCGCTTTTTTCTGGTGGCTTTCTGGTATGTGGTTGGCGGTATCGGTCTCGCGGTCCTGGCGCGTGGGCTGGTAGCGCTCGCCGAGCAATGGCCGCAGGCGCCGGCGAGGCCCAGGTTTGCAAAAATGTCCGACCTTGCCGGCTGGATTCCTGCCAGGCTTTTGTCGTTAACGTTCGGAATTGCCGGAGATCTGGCCGGGTGGCTGCGTCAAACTCGCCAGACTCTGACCGGAATCTCCAAAAAAGCGGGTGAGGTACTCATGATTTCGGCCAACGGGTCGTTAACCGGGTATGCACTGGATCCAGCGAGGTTTTCCCGGATTCACCCGGATGAGTGGACAGCGTTTGGGGGAAGGAGTCTGCGAGCGGTAAGGGATCTGCTGAACAGAAGCATGCTGGTATGGATATGCATACTCGCCCTGCTGGTTATTTCCGGCGTCGTTTAGCCCGGATTTTATAAAACATTACAGTTTAACAACAAATAAAGCTTAAGTTTTTAAGACTTTAGGCGACAATAGAAGAAAAGAATTAACGTTCAGTGGTTATTTGCCAGCACGAGGGTCCCTGTGAAGCAACTCATTAATCCTGCCATTGCCCTGATGAACCGGCTGCCGATGGTCTACAAGTTCAGTCTCATCAGCATTCTGTTCCTTTTACCAATTGGCGGGCTGTCCTGGCTTGCCATTTCCGAGCTGAATCGCTCGGTTCAGACCATGACCCGGGGTGTCGAGGGGCTGGAGCAACTCCAGCAAGTGGATCGGCTGGTGGATGCGGCGATGGATTATCGAGACTATCGCTCACCGGCGATCATCAAGGATGAGAGTGCCATTACCGCAGTTTCCGAAGAAGCGGCCAGTGAGATTGATAACCTGCTGGCGGCTCTGACCGCAGAAGAGCGCTCGTTCGATACGACTGGCTCCTGGGCCGATCAGGTTGAAGGCCTTCGCCAGGAGTGGGAAGCATTGCGGGCCGATGACAATTATCAGGGCCGCTTCGATCCTCAGTTCAAATATTATCAGGAGTTCGTCCAGAAGGCACAGGCGCTGCTTTCGGCCACCATTGAAATCTCTAGTTTGGGGCAGGGAGCCTCAAGAGAAAACCAGTTGATTCTGGGCCTGATCCAAGACTCGCTCCCGGCTGCACGCACCGTGATCGGTCGGGCAAAATCCTACGGAATCTTCGCACTGGTTGAGGGGCAGGTAGGTTACGCTCTGAGCGAAACCCTGAACGAAATCTATGACCAGTTGACCAATCGCACCTCCTTGCTTTCGCCGGCCTTGGCTCTTGCTTCTGAATCGTCGCCGGCCCTCGTCAATCGGGCAGGCAACGCGATTCAACGGGTTGACGAGAGTTTGATGGTGGTTCGGGATCATCTGGATCTGAACGTGATAACGCCCATGCGTCTGGAAATGCCGTGGACCGAATACGACGATCTGATTTCCGCGCAGTTGGCCCATTACGATGACGTCAAGACGGCAGCGTTCAGCGTGGTCGAGTCGAACCTGCGCGCAAGGCTCGAGAGTGAAATCAACCAGCGTCGCCTGATCGTGGTCGCCCTGATCGCCGTGCTGCTTGTGGTTGTCTATCTCTACATCGGCTTCTTCATGTCGGTACGTACCGCCATCAACCGCTTCAGCGAAGCCGCGCGGAACGTTGCCGCCGGCGACATGACCACGCACATCAGTTTGCGCAACCGCGATGAGTTGGGCGAGTTGACGACGGAATTCAATAACATGACCGACCGGATTGCAGAGCTGATTCGCTCCGTCAGTCGAACCACGTCGGACGTCGACCAGCAGGCAACCCGTGTCAATGACACCGCTGCGGCCAACAGCGAAGCCGTGGCGCGTCAGATGGAAGAAAGCGGCCAGATCAATGAAGCCATGAACCAGATGGTTGAGGCGGTTCATGAAGTCACCGAAAGCGCGCACCGGGTTGCGGACAGCGCGAGCAATGCCGAACAGGACACAGAAACCGGCCGGGGCGTGGTGGCCGACACGGTTGAAACTATCAACAAGCTGGCGGGTGAAATCTCAGGTGCGGTGGAAGTGATCAACCGGGTCAGCAAGGACAGTGACAACATCAGTCAGGTGCTGGTCGAGATCAAGGCCATCGCCGAGCAGACCAATCTGCTCGCCCTGAACGCCGCGATCGAGGCGGCCCGGGCCGGGGAACAGGGGCGTGGATTCGCGGTGGTTGCCGATGAGGTCCGTTCGCTGTCACAGCGCACGCACAAATCGACGGAAGAAATCGAAGGCATGATTTCCCGTCTCCAGAGCGGCGTCAAAGACGCGGTGTCGGCCATGACCAACAGCAGGGACGTGACCGAGGCAACGGTGCAGAAGTCCGGAGAGGTGACAGAGGCCCTGGACAGAATCGCCAAGGGCATCTCCGTGATCGTGGATATGAGTCACCAGATCGCCCAGGCCGCCGAAGAGCAGTCTGCCGTCGCGAAAAACGTGAACTCGAACGTCGAGCAGATTGGCGAGCTGGGCCAGAAAACCGCCGCCAATGCTGAAGAAACCCTGGGTTCTTCCCGAGAAATGTCTCAACTGACAGCGTCGCTTCAGCGTCTGGTGGAAGCCTTCAAGGTCTGATCGGTGCGACCTTCACGCGCGATCAGGCGCATAAAAAATCCGGCCCTCAGAGGCCGGATTTTTTTTGTTCCCAGAGAATCTCTTCGCCACCCTCGCGCCGGGCCAGCACGCGGGCGATGACAAACAACAGATCCGAGAGTCGGTTCAGGTAGTGCCGTGAAGCGGTGTTGATGGAGTCCTCATGGCCGAGGGCGACGACAACCCGCTCTGCACGACGGCAGACCGCCCGGGCAAGGTGACATTGGGCGGCGCCGGGGCTGCCGCCGGGCAGGACAAAATTCTTCAGCGGTGGCAGGCCTTCGTTGTGCCGGTCCAGGGTGCCTTCCAGCCATTCGATGTGCTCGTCACCGATGACACGGCTGCCAGGGATGGCAAATTCGCCCCCCAGGTCAAACAGATGGTGCTGAATGCGGCGCAGGCTCTCCACCAGTTCGTCGTCGCTGTCCAGGGTTTCGATTAGCAACCCGATATGGCAGTTGAGTTCATCAGCGGTGCCCATGGCTTCAACTCGCTGGGCATTCTTGGCAATCCGGTTGCCATCGGCCAGGCCCGTGGAGCCATCGTCTCCGGTGCGGGTGTAAATCTTGGAAAGGCGGTTGCCCATCAGTCTGCTCCTGTTAATGTGACGACAGTTGTTGTACCCGTTCGGTCAGCATTTGGTTCACCGGCGTGTCGATACCGAGTTCGTTTCCGAGTTTTGCCAGATACCCGTTGATAAAGTCTATCTCGGTTTGGCGTTTCCGGAGAACATCGGCACGCATGGACGATGTGTTGCCGGCGGTGTTTTGAGCGACCTGTTCAATGCGTTGGCGCAGGGTATCCGGTGTTTCCGTGATCTGGACGGCGGCGCTCATCAGCTCTGACAATTCCCGGCAAAGCTCGTCGATGGTGTTCTGATATAGCCCTGCAGACAGGATTTCGCCATTGGGGCAGTTCAGGATCGCGGTGTAAGGATTGATGCCCGCATTGATGATCAGTTTCTGCCAGAGTCGTTGGAGGATGGCCGGCTCTGGATGAATGGCCAGGCCGGAGTCTTCCAGCATGGCGACCGCGCGGTCCACGGCGAATCTGGCCGGCTTCGTCAGCGGACCCACCCAGGTATCGCCGGTACCGGCATGGACGAGAAGTCCCGGTTCAGGTCGATTCGCACCCTCGGTAGTGCTTGCGGCCAGGATCGGGCGCTCCGGCCAACGTTGGGCGACAGCTTGCTGGCTGCCCAGTCCGTTCTGGAAAAGCAGGATGGGGGTTTCAACGGGTAATTGGTCGATCACGCCTGCCACGGCGTTCAGGGTATCACCGGCCTTGGTTGTCACCAGCATCAGGTCCGGCGTGTCACTGGCCCTGAGGAAGGGAATCTGTATGGAGGTTTCCGGCCCCTCAAAGGGCCGGAAACGGTAATCGACGCTTGCGTCGATGGGCTCGCCCGGTCTGGCCATGAAGGCAACGCAACCGTTGGGTAGCATTGCGCCCCAGAGCCTGCCCAGAGAGCCTGCACCGAGAATACCGATCATGCCGGTTACATGGCCTCGATATCGGCCCTTTGCTGGCTCAGGCGGGCCTGGCTGCTTTGGGCGTCCCGGAGTTTTTCCTGTTCCTTCTCGACCACCTCGGCCGGAGCCTTGGCCGTGAACTTCTCGTTACCCAGTTTACCCTCCAGGCGACCGATCTCTTTCTGCAGGCGCTCCAGCTCCTTGTCCAGACGCTTGAGTTCGGCATCCTTGTCAATCAGGCCGGCCATGGGAACCAATACTTCCATGTCTCCCACCAGTTGGGTGGCAGACATGGGGGCTTTGTCACCCTCAAACCAGTCCAGGCTCTCCAGCTTCGCCAGGGAACTCAGGAACTGGCGATTGTCATTCATGCGACGCTGATCCTCGGCGTCTTTGCCACGCAGCAATACCGGAATCTTTTTCGCCGGCGAGATGTTCATTTCGCCCCGGATGTTTCGCACGGCAACGATCACGCCCTTGAGCCATTCAATATCAGCGGTAACCGCTGAATCCTGCTTGGTGGCATCCGGTTGCGGGTAGGCCTGCAGCATGATGCTGTCGCCGGCCTTGCCGGCCAGGGGGGCAATCCGCTGCCAGATTTCCTCGGTGATAAACGGCATCATCGGGTGCGCCAGGCGCAGAACGGATTCCAGTACGCGCACCAGGGTGCGACGGGTGCCACGTTTGGCTTCGGCACTGGCGTCTTCATCACTGAGCACAGGCTTGGACAGTTCCAGATACCAGTCGCAGTATTCGTTCCAGATAAACTCATAGAGCGCGTAGGCCGCCAGATCGAAGCGGTACTGGTCCAGGTGACGGATCACGTCCTGCTCGCAGCTCTGCAGCTCGCTGATGATCCAGCGGTCTGCCAGAGACAGTTCCACGGGCTCGTCATTCACACCACAGTCTTCGCCTTCCGTGTTCATCAACACGTAGCGGGCTGCGTTCCAGAGCTTGTTGCAGAAGTTGCGGTAGCCTTCCAGGCGCTTCATATCCCAGTTGATGTCGCGGCCGGTCGTTGCCATGGCGGCAAGGGTGAAGCGCAGGGCATCGGTGCCGTGGGCGGTGATGCCCTCCGGGAATTCCTTCTTCGTGCGCTTGCCGATTTTCTCGGCCAGCTTGGGCTGCATCAGGTTGCCGGTTCGTTTCTCCAGCAGGTCATCCAGGCTGATGCCGTCGATCATGTCCAGCGGGTCGATCACGTTACCCTTGGACTTGGACATCTTGTCCCCGTGCTCATCACGGATAAGGCCAGTGACATAGACGGTATGGAAGGGTACCTGGGGACTGCCGTCTTCGTTCTTCATGAAGTGCATGGTCATCATGATCATCCGGGCTACCCAGAAGAAGATGATGTCGAAGCCGGTGACCAGCACGTCGGTCGGATGGAAGGTTTTCAGGCGCTCGGTGATCTCTGGCCAGCCCAGGGTGCCGAACGTCCACAGGGCAGAGCTGAACCACGTATCAAGAACGTCTTCATCCTGCTCGAGGGCGACATTGGCGTCCAGGTTGTGCTTCTGGCGCACTTCATCTTCGCTGCGGCCCACGTAGATATTGCCGTCGGCGTCGTACCAGGCCGGAATGCGGTGGCCCCACCAGAGCTGGCGCGAGATACACCAATCCTGGATATCGCGCATCCAGGCGAAGTACATATTCTCGTACTGCTTGGGTACGAACTGGATACGACCGTCTTCCACCGCTTCAATGGCCGGCTTGGCCAGGGTCTTGGCATCGGCAAACCACTGGTCGGTGAGCATGGGCTCGATAATCAGGCCCGACCGGTCACCGCGGGGGACGCTGAGCACATGGTCCTCGATATTCTCGACCAGCCCCTCGGCCTCCATATCGGCAACAATTTGCTTGCGCGCCGCTTCGCGGGTCAGGCCAGCGTAGGCGCCCGGCATGGTGCCGTCGAGTTCGGTGTTTTCGGTGCCGTCGGCATTGAACACCTCGGCCACGTCCCGGATGTTGGCGTCCTGGGTCATGACGTTAATCATCGGCAGGTTGTTGCGCTTGCCCACGGCATAGTCGTTGAAGTCGTGGGCCGGGGTGATCTTCACGCAACCGGAGCCTTTCTCCGGATCGGCGTGATGGTCGGCAACGATGGGGATACGGCGGTTCACCAGCGGCAGCATCACGTGCTTGCCAATCAGGTGCTGATAACGCTCGTCTTCCGGATGCACGGCCACGGCCGTGTCACCGAGCATGGTTTCCGGCCGGGTAGTGGCTACGATCAGGTAATCCTTGCCATCCTGGGTTTGCGTGCCGTCAGCCAGCGGGTAACGCAGGTGCCAGAAAAAGCCTTTTTCTTCCTTGTTTTCCACTTCCAGATCGGAGATGGCGGTGTGCAGTTTCGGGTCCCAGTTCACCAACCGCTTGCCGCGATAGACAAGTCCCTCGTCGTACAGGCGGATAAACACTTCCTGAACGGCTTTGTAGAAGCCGTCGTCCATGGTGAAGCGTTCGTTGTCCCAGTCCACGGAATTGCCAAGGCGGCGGATCTGGCGGGTGATGGTGCCCCCGGAGTGCTCTTTCCAGTCCCAGATGCGCTTGATGAATTCTTCCCGGCCTAGATCGTGGCGGGTCTTGTCCTCTTCCGCAGCGAGTTTGCGCTCAACCACCATCTGGGTGGCAATGCCGGCGTGGTCGGTACCAACCGTCCACAGTGCGTTACGGCCCTGCATGCGCTTGAAGCGGGTGAGGGTGTCCATGATGGTGTGCTGGAACGCATGGCCCATGTGCAGGCTGCCGGTTACGTTGGGCGGCGGGATAGCGATGCTGTAGGACTGGCCTTCACCGCTGGGGCGGAAGTACCCTTTGGATTCCCAGTTTTCGTACCACTGGCGCTCGATGTTTTCTGGCTGGTAGGTTTTTTCCATGGGGTTCTGCAGTGACCGTTGGTTGATTCACAAGGGAAAATTGAGACGCACGATTATACATGGTCGCCCTGTTTGCGGCGAACCTAACGCTTCCTCTGATCATGCACCCGGGGTTCAATCCCCAGTGCCCGCAATTGCTTGAAGTGTGACCGCGCCTGATTAAGAACATTCGGGTCGTTATGGGCAACCAGGGCCAGTCGCTTGAACCGGTCGGCATCCGCCGGCAAGGTTGCGGAGAGAATGATCACGGTATCCCAATCCTCTGGCGCCGGCGGGCAAAGCAGAATGCCAACGGGGTCGGAGCAGGTTGTGGCAGAGTCCGGAACAACGCTATGGGGGATGAATGCGTCCGGGCTGAAGTTCCAGAGCAGGTCGTCCAGCTCATCTGCGTGTTGCATGGTATCGCACACGACGCACACGCGGTCGCCCTGCTGCCAGGCTTTGTCCACGAGTTTTGCAGCGTGGAGATTGCGGGCGGCGGGCGTGTTCTGGGCAAGGATGTGAAACCAGTAGCGCTGGTTCCGGTCTTCCTGTCCGGAGTGGCCGGCAGCTGGGCTGCCGGTCTCCGAAGAGCTGGAGGGCTTACTTTCCTGCATGGGACATCAGGTAGTCGACCAGCATGGGCACCGGGCGACCGGATGAGCCCTTGGCTTTGCCGGAGTGCCAGGCGGTGCCGGCGATGTCCAGGTGCGCCCAGCGATAGTCCTTGGCAAAGCGGGAAAGGAAACAGGCCGCTGTTATGGTCCCTGCAGGGCGGCCACCAATGTTGGCCATGTCGGCAAAGTTGCTGTCGAGCTGGCTCTGGTATTCGTCCCAGAGCGGCAGGCGCCATGCCCGGTCACCGGCACGCTCGCCGGCGGCAAGAAGCTCGTTGGCCAGCTCATCGTTGTTGGCCAGCAGGCCGGTGGCGTGATTGCCAAGGGCAATGATACAGGCGCCGGTCAGGGTTGCCAGATCGATGACGGCGGCCGGGTCAAACTTCTTCACGTAGGTGAGGGCATCGCACAATACCAGGCGCCCCTCGGCGTCGGTGTTGAGGATTTCAACAGTCATGCCGGAGAGCGTGGTCACGATATCGCCAGGGCGGGAAGCGCCGCCATCCGGCATGTTCTCTGCTGCGGCAATCACAGCCACCACGTTGATCTTGGGTTGGGTTTCGGCGAGCACTTTCATGGCGCCGAAGACACTGGCGGAGCCGCCCATGTCGTACTTCATTTCATCCATGCCCTCGCCGGGCTTGAGGCTGATACCGCCGGTGTCGAAGGTGATACCTTTGCCCACAAGTACGTGGGGCTTGTCCTTGGCCTTGCCACCGCGGTATTCCATCACGATCAGTCGCGGCGGTTGGGTGCTGCCTTTGCCCACGGCCAGGATGGTGTTCATGCCCATCTTTTCCATCTGCTTTTCGTCAAGCACTTCGGTCTTGATGCAGTCGTAATCCTTGGCCAGCTTCTTGGCTTGCTGAGCCAGCCATTCCGGGTGGCAGATGTTGGGCGGCGTGTTGCCCAGATCCCGGGTGAGATTCATACCACGGCCGGTGGCCAGACCGAGGTTGAAGGCGTCCTTGAGGGCCTTGCCGGCACTGGAGGCATGCACAATGGCTTTGTTGAGCTTCCGGGCGGCGGGTTTTTCGCTCTTGAAGTCGCTGAAGGTGTAAAGCTGATCTTCAAGGGTCCGGCCAATCAGGCTGAGACGGGCTGCTTCAGAACTCACAGCTTCTTCGCCAGTTACAGGGGTATCTGCGAGGGCGATCGCGACGCTTTTGGACGGACCGTCCTTGAGCGCGGTCATCATCGCGATCAACGCTTTACGGTAGTTGGCAGGGCTGCGATCTTCATCCTTGCCAGTGCCAACCACAAGCAGGCGAGTCCAGGGCTGATCGGTCAGGGGAACAGACAGAGTAGTCGCATTTTTGCCTGACAGGTCACCGGCCTTCTGGAGTGTCTTGATCATCCCACCCAGAGCCTCATCGGCCTGATTCGTCGAATCGGGCCAGGTGCCTTTCTCAGGCAAGCCAACTACGAGACAGTCTGCTTTGGTGCTGGCGATGGCTTTACTGCTCAGGCTGAAATTCATGGCAACTCCTGTTGATTGTTCACGAGGCTCCCGCCGGCGGCGGGAATCGTTCTTGATTATGATCTAGTCTAGCATTGGGGCTTGCGGGGAAATTATCAAGCGATTGGCGCCGCTTCCGTGCCTGTCTGTGCCTTCATGCCGGTGTAATATCGCTACTCTGTCATTCGGCACCAAGGTTACATAGAATACGCGCAGTTCCCAGCGACCTCCACGTTTCAGCGGATACCGCCAGAGAGACCGATTTGAGCATCATTTTCCGTTACCTCATACGCCAGATCATGATCAGCATGGTTGCCGTTTCGGGCATCCTGCTGCTGGTGTTCATGAGCGGCCGTTTCCTGAAATATCTCGACAGTGCGGCCCAGGGCAGCATTTCGGCCGGTGTGCTGCTGGAAATCATGGCCTTCCGGTTTCCGGGTTTTCTTGAGCTGATTCTGCCCCTCGGGCTGTTCATCGGCATTCTGCTCGCCTATGGGCGTATGTATCTCGAAAGCGAAATGACGGTTCTGTCCGCCTGTGGGGTGAGTGACAAGGCACTGTTGGGAAAAACGCTTCTGGGCAGTCTGCCAGTGATGCTCATTGTCGGTGCCATGAGTCTCTACGTGTCGCCCTGGGGAATGAATCAGGTTCAGGAAATTCTGAACGAACAACGAAAGGCAACCGAGTTTGAAATGCTTGCGCCCGGGCGCTTCCAGGATTTTTCCTCTGGCGGACGGGTGACCTATACCGAGGCTTTGAGTGAAGACAAGCGCCAGTTACAGGGCGTTTTTATCGCCGAGTACGCACCGGACGGGCGTGGCCTGACAATCATAACCGCAGATTCCGGCTCCCAGCTGATCGATCCGGAAACCGGCAGCCGTTTTCTCATACTGGAAAACGGCGGTCGCTTTGAGGGCGCCGCGGGCCAGCTGAATTACAATGTGATCGATTTCGAAGCCTACGGTCTGAAGATCGAGGGCGGCGAGGCTGGCACCAAGCAGCGGGAAGAGGGCGCCAGTACCTGGAGCCTGATGCAGTCAGACCGCCTGGAAGATCGTGCGTTGCTGCACTGGCGATTTTCGCTGCCGCTGATCGTGCCAATCGTAACGTTGCTGGCTGTGAGGCTGAGCCGCGTGAATCCACGCCAGGGCCGGTTTTTTCATCTGTTGCCGGCAATGCTTGTCTACATTACTTATCTTGGCCTGCTCATCGTGGCCCGGGACTGGCTGGCGGCCGGTAAGGTCCCGGAATGGCTGGGCATGCTCTGGGTTCATGCGCTGTTCCTCGGCTTTGGCTTATGGCTTCAGTTCGGCCCTGCCTGGTTGTACCGGCGCCGTCTGATTCGGGATGGGGGTGCTCGTGCGTAAGATTGACGGGTATGTGATGCGCACGGTTGGCGGCGCGATGTTCCTCGTGATGATGGTGGTGTTGTCCCTTGATCTCATTTTTGCGGTCATCGCTGAACTGGATGATATCCGCAACAACTATCAGATACTGGACGCACTCTGGTATGTCTTTCTGACCCTGCCAAGACGAATCTACGATTATTTGCCGCTGGGTGCCTTCATGGGTTGCCTGGTGGGCCTGGGTTCTATGGCCAGCTCGTCGGAGTTGACGGTTGTACGGGCTGCCGGCGTATCGCTCAAGCGTATTGTCTGGTCCGCGATGAAGCCGGCGCTGGTTATCGTGGTTCTGGGTGTATTGATAGGCGAATATCTGGCTCCGCCTGCCGAGCGCGTGGCCCAGAGTTACAAGGCGGTGGCGTTGGGCGCCGGTAGCAACGTGGCGTCGGCTTCGGGGGTCTGGCACAAGGAAGGGGATTCATACATCCATCTGAATGCCGTGCAACCGAATGGCGTCCTGCATGGGGTGTCGCGTTTCCAGTTTGATGATGATCGGCAGCTGCTGGCCGCAAGTTTTGCGGAGCGCGCGATTTATCAGGGCGACCACTGGTTGCTGCAGAATGTTCGCACCACGAGCTTCGAGGATGATCGGACAGTAAGGGTTGACGACCGGACCCTGCGCTGGGAAACCGGCCTCTCGCCCGGCGTTCTCAGCGTGTTGATCGTGAAGCCCGAGAATCTTTCGATGACCGGACTCTACACATACGCCACCTATCTTGGCGAGCAAAGCCTGAGCGCCTCCCGCTATTGGCTGGCGTTCTGGAAGAAGGCGCTCATGCCTCTGGGAACGGCGGTCATGGTGCTGGTGGCAATTTCCTTCATATTTGGGCCATTGCGCTCGGTTACCATGGGCTTCCGGGTTTTTACCGGGCTGTTGGTGGGGCTTCTGTTCAAATATATGCAGGATTTTCTTGGGCCAATGAGCCTTGTATACGGGTTCAATCCAATGCTTGCGGTGCTGGTGCCCATCGCGGTTAGCGCCGTGGCTGGTGGCATCCTGATGCGGCGGGCTGGTTGACCGGCCCTGCTATCCCGCCGGCTCAACCATTACTTTTTCGTCGCTTCTTGCGGTACGGATACAACCACGCTGTCAGAGAGGCGGTCGGTAATGGAAAGACCATTGATCGGATAGAACAGCGCAACGATAGCAGGAATGCTCAAAAACAGAGTGGCTGCACCGATATAGTAGCTGCCCAGAAGTGTCAGGAAGATCACAACCGCCGCCGTCACGTAACGCCTGAGCGCCTTGCTCCAGCTCACCGAAGTGCCATCGATGTTTTCAATGCGAATCCGCCAGACCTGCATCCCCAGGGTCTGGCCAATGCGCGTCCAGAAATAGGCAAAGAACAGGTAAAGAATCAGGAACAACGTGAACGTCAGCCCCGGGTCCCCGGAAAGCTGGCCTGCCTCGGCCATCTGTTCGTACCTGTCCCAGCCAGTGATCCAGCCGGCCACCACGGTGTAGCCCCAGGTAGCAACAAGCAGTACAGCGATGCTGATCAACCCGTCGTAAATAATGGCAAGGGCACGTTTGAGGGCAGTGGCTGGTGGGAATAGTTCCTCGGCGTCATGGAAGCGTCGGGGCATGGAATCTCCTGTGATGTTTCACGTTTTTCCTGTTCTCGGCGTGTGCTAGAGTAGCCGATTTGCACAAGCATGTAAGTATCCGTATTCAATCGCGGACCGGGCGGCATTTCCGCCGGGTTTCTGGAAAGGTATCAAAGGGCTATGAAAACCGCAGAGTTGCGACAGGCGTTCCTCGATTATTTCAAGCAGCAAGGTCACACCATTGTTCCAAGTAGTTCGCTGGTACCTGCGGACGACCCCACATTGTTGTTTACGAATGCGGGAATGAACCAGTTCAAGGACCTGTTCCTGGGTCGTGAAGAGCGCGACTACACCCGGGCAACCTCGTCCCAGAAATGTGTTCGCGCTGGCGGCAAGCACAACGACCTCGAAAACGTCGGTTACACCGCCCGTCACCACACCTTCTTCGAGATGCTGGGCAACTTCAGCTTCGGTGATTACTTCAAGCGGGAAGCCATCAACTACGCCTGGACATTCCTGACGGGCGAAAACTGGCTGAACCTGCCCCAGGAAAAACTCTGGGTGACTGTTTACGCAGAAGACGACGAAGCCTTCGATATCTGGAACAAGGAAATCGGGGTTCCGGCCGACCGAATCATCCGTATTGGCGATAATAAAGGCGGCCGTTACGCCTCTGACAACTTCTGGCAGATGGGGGACACCGGTCCCTGCGGTCCCTGTACCGAAATCTTCTACGACCACGGTCCGGATGTTGCTGGTGGTCCTCCCGGCTCACCGGAAGAGGACGGCGACCGTTACATCGAAATCTGGAACGTTGTGTTCATGCAGTACAACCGCACCGCCGCCGGAGAGATGCTGAAGCTGCCCAAGCCGTCTGTTGATACTGGCATGGGCCTGGAGCGCATAACGGCGGTTCTGCAAGGTGTTCACAGCAACTATGAAATTGATCTGTTTCAGGATTTGCTGGCAGCCGCCTCACAGATTCTGGGCGGTGCTGCAACCACCGAAGCATCTTTGCGCGTGGTCGCGGACCACATCCGCTCCTGCGCCTTCCTGATCGCGGACGGCGTCATGCCCTCAAACGAGGGGCGCGGTTTTGTGCTGCGCCGTATCATTCGCCGCGCGGCACGCCATGGCAACAAGCTGGGTGCAACCGGGCCGTTCTTTTACAAACTCACCGGTGCACTGTGCGAGCTGATGGGCGAGGCCTTCCCGCAGCTGGTTAGCAGCCGCAAGCAGATTGAGAAGGTGTTGTTGCAAGAAGAGGAGCAGTTTGCCAAGACGCTGGACAAGGGTTTGCGTCTGCTTGAGCAGGACATTGCCGAACTCAAGGGTACCGAGATTCCGGGTGAGACAATTTTCACGCTTTATGACACCTTTGGTTTCCCGGTTGACCTGACCAACGACATCGCCCGCGAGCGAGGCCTGACGCTGGATTACGAAGGCTATGAAAAGGCGATGGAAGGTCAGCGCGAGCGCGCCCGTGCAGCCAGCAAGTTCGGGATCGACTACAACGCCGCGGGCCTGCAGCTTGAGGGCAAGACCGAGTTTACCGGTTACGAGCACATTGACGGCCACGAGAAAATCCGTGCAGTCATCGTCAACGGCGAGGAAAAGACCGCCGAAGCCGGTGATGAGGCCGTTGTGGTGCTCGAACGCACGCCGTTCTATGCCGAGTCTGGTGGCCAGGTCGGCGATACCGGTCTGCTGACCTGGAGCGGCGGCCGGTTCAAGGTGACGGATACCCGCAAGGAAGGGGATAACCACCTGCACCTTGGCACCCTGATCGAGGGCGAGCTGTTTCCGGGGCTGGAAGTCGATGCGCGGATTGATCACGCCCGTCGCGAGCGAACCAAGCGTAACCACTCCGCTACCCACCTACTGCATGCGGCCTTGCGCAAGGTACTGGGTGAGCACGTTAGCCAGAAAGGGTCACTGGTGGACCCGGAAAAACTGCGTTTTGATTTCTCCCATTTCGAGGCCGTTACTCCGGAGCAGCTTCGCGAGATTGAGCGCCAGGTGAACGAGCAGATACTCGAAAACAGCCCGGTCCAGACCGAAATTACCGACATGGAAAAGGCCCAGGAAAAGGGTGCCATGGCGCTGTTCGGGGAAAAGTACGGGGATGTGGTTCGGGTACTCAGCATGGGTACCGACAATTACTCCGTTGAACTGTGCGGAGGTACGCACGTTTCCCGTACCGGTGACATTGGTCTTTTCCGTATCACCTCTGAAAGTGGCATTTCATCCGGCGTCCGTCGTATCGAAGCCGTTACTGGCATGGGCGCGCTGGACTGGATCGACGGCACCGAGCGTACCCTTCGCGAGGCGGCCCGTCTGGTGAAAGGCTCCCGCGAGTCGGTCATTGAAAAGGTCCAGCAAACGATTGACCGCAACCGTCACCTTGAGAAGGAAGTGGATGCCCTGAAGGCAAAACTTGCTTCCTCGGCCGGTACCGATCTGGCCAGCACCGCTGTCGACGTCGGCGGGCTCAAGGTGGTGGCTTCCGAGTTGGAAGGTGCTGACCGAAAGGCCCTGATGGAGACGGCCGATCAACTGAAGAACAAGCTGGGTGAGGGCATTGTGGTTCTTGCCAGCGTGGAAGATGGCAAGGTGACTCTGGTTGCCGGTGTTACAAAATCGGCCACGGGCCGGATCAAGGCCGGGGACCTCATGAAGCATCTGGCCGCCCAGGTCGACGGAAAGGGCGGGGGGCGACCCGATATGGCTCAGGGCGGTGGCAACGATCCATCCAAGCTGGAGGATGCCCTGGCGGGTGTTGCCGGCTGGGTCGAGAAAAATATCGCTTAAGCAACTGTTTTTGTGAGCGGGCTGGGGTTTATAATCCCGCCCGTTTCTTCTAAGTGGCGGAGCATCACTCCGCTGTGAGTCCCCGTTTCGGATATTGGGAAAATAATGGCTCTGTTGGTTCAGAAATTTGGTGGCACCTCGGTTGGAACAACCGAGCGTATTGAAGCGGTAGCCGAGAAGGTGAGCCGTTTTCGGAAGGAAGGTCATGATGTTGTTGTCGTGGTTTCCGCCATGAGCGGTGAAACCAACCGGCTGATCGCCCTGGCCAACAACATCATGGAGGAGCCGACGCCCCGTGAGATGGATGTGCTGGTATCCACCGGTGAGCAGGTAACCATCGCGCTCCTGTCCATGGCGCTGCAGAAGCGCGGCTGTGAAGCGCGGTCCTACACCGGTTCACAGGTGCGCATCCTGACCGACAGCAGCCATACCAAGGCGCGGATCAAACAGATTGATGAGCAGCGTATGCGCGAAGATCTGGATGCGGGTCGAGTGGTGGTGGTTGCCGGATTCCAGGGCATCGACGAGAGTGGAAACATCACCACGCTGGGACGGGGTGGGTCTGACACCACGGCCGTCGCGTTGGCTGCCGCACTCAGGGCAGATGAATGCCAGATATATACTGACGTGGATGGTGTCTATACAACCGATCCCAGAGTTGTAGACACTGCGCGCAGGCTTGAACGGATTACGTTCGAGGAAATGCTTGAAATGGCGAGTCTGGGTTCGAAAGTGCTCCAGATCCGCTCGGTAGAATTTGCAGGTAAATACAACGTTCCATTAAGGGTTCTTTCCAGCTTCCAGGAAGGCGAGGGCACCCTGATTACTCTTGAGGATGAAAACGCCATGGAACAACCGGTTGTTTCCGGCATAGCTTTTAACCGTGATGAAGCCAAACTGACCATTGCCGGCGTACCGGATACCCCGGGCAGCGCGCTGCGCATTCTGAAGCCGGTGAGTGACGCCAATATAGAAGTGGATATGATCGTGCAGAACGTGGGTGAGGACAACCGCACAGCCTTCACGTTCACCGTCCATCGCAATGATTTCAAGCGTGCGAAAGAAGTGCTGCAGCGAGTTGCTGACGAACTGGGCGCTCGTGAAGTGGCCGGCGACAGCAAGATTGCCAAAGTCAGCATCGTGGGTGTCGGTATGCGTTCGCACGCTGGTGTGGCAACTCAGATGTTCGAGGCGCTGTCCAACGAGGGAATCAATATCCAGATGATCTCCACATCAGAAATCAAGATTTCCGTGGTGATCGACGAAAAATACCTTGAGCTTGCGGTTCGCGCGCTACACAGTGCATTTGAACTGGACAAGCCCGCGGTAGCGGAAGAGGCGTGAAAACCGCAGATAAAAGGTCGGTCTGCGGGGCCTCCGAAAAAAGGGCATCATATACTGAGCCTATGGCAAACGTGCACCGTATAAGGGGATGTGTGTCTCTAGATCAGTAAGTGATCCAACTATAAAAGCAATAAATAGATCAAAAAACCATTTATCGGAACAGGTAGCTCTGGATAGGGAGTAAGGGATATGTTGATTTTGACTCGCCGCGTGGGCGAAACTCTGATGGTCGGCGACGATATCACCGTCACCGTCCTGGGAGTGAAAGGCAATCAGGTGCGCATTGGCGTCAATGCCCCGAAGGAAGTTGCGGTTCACCGTGAAGAAATCTACCAGCGGATTCAGTCGGAAAAAGGCTCTGAAGAGCCCGAGCCCGGCAACAGCTGAGAGACAGAAAGCCGTTCATGGGAAACCTGAACGGCTTTTTTGATGGTGTGAGGAAACGGGCCTGAAAAATCTCGTGTCAACCCTATGAAAACAGAAAAATTATGGTAGTATACGCCCCGTTCTCAAGGAGAGGTGGGTGAGTGGCTGAAACCAGTTCCCTGCTAAGGAACCGTACGAGCAATCGTACCGAGGGTTCGAATCCCTCCCTCTCCGCCATTTCCTTTTTTGAGGAAAGCGAGACAGGTTGAAGTAGCACTCAACCACAGCAAGTGATCAATGTGCGGCTGTAGCTCAGCTGGATAGAGTACCTGGCTACGAACCAGGCGGTCGGAGGTTCGAATCCTCCCAGCCGCGCCATCGATCAACTTGCCACTAGTTTTAAGCGGCTGTAGCTCAGCTGGATAGAGTACCTGGCTACGAACCAGGCGGTCGGAGGTTCGAATCCTCCCAGCCGCGCCATATAAAGACCAAAGCGCCTCAGTTTGTGCACCCCACAGGCTGGGGCGTTTTGCTTTGTATAGCTGGGAGGATTTGAACCGATAAGAGGTTCGACCGAAACCCACGCAGTGGGTTGAGGAACGCCGGAGCAATGCGACGGCGACCCCGAAGGGGTGAGGGCCAAAGGCCCGAATAATCCTCCCAGCCGCGCCATATCAAACAAAAACCCCCGCCCTGTGCGGGGTTTTTTGTTTGCATCTCCTGCTGGCCGATGGACAGCATAACCCCGCCTGACTACTTTTATTTATTAAAGCCTCGTTGCCCATCAACCTCTCGGTATTTGCGTTTTGAGAGGCCTTTTGAGCGGCTTTTGATTCAATGAGTCCCTGATTGGCTGACTGGATTTATGTCCAAAGATTGGGATCCCCACAAGTCCGTACCGCCCCCCGTTCATCGAGTTGAGCGAAAGGAACCTTTGCCCTGGCAAACGCCAAAAGCGGCGGAGGACGACCCGGAAGCACTCGAGCGGGTTCAGGCACTGATTGCGAGCCCGGGTTATCGTCAGGCTGACCGCGATGTTGAATTTCTGAACGAGAACGACACTCGTGGTGTACGCCTGCAGATTGACTATCTGAAGCCCGAACTGTTGCTGAAGAAGCATGGAATCGAGCACACCATCGTAGTGTTTGGTAGCACTCGCCTGCATCAACCCGAGGCGGCACGCCGTAAAGTTGCAGCTCTCGAGGAGGCATCGGCGGGCAGCCCTGAAAACGAGGACCTCCGGCGTCGTCTGCAAGTGGCAAAGGCGATTGAATCGAAAAGCCGTTACTACGAGGAAGCGAGGAGATTGGGAAGGTTGGTTGCGGAATGCGGGGAGGGCCCCGAGGATTCTCGTGTGACGATGGTTACGGGCGGTGGGCCGGGCATCATGGAGGCGGCAAACCGAGGCGCCTTTGACGTGGGAGCCAAATCCGTCGGTCTTAACATTACGCTGCCCCACGAGCAGTTTCCGAATCCCTACATTACTCCGGACCTGTGTCTCCGGTTTCACTATTTTGCCATGCGTAAACTCCACTTTTTGAAGCGGGCGAAAGCACTCGTTGCCTTTCCGGGAGGCTATGGCACGTTGGATGAGCTGTTCGAAACTCTGACGCTCGTTCAGACCCGAACCATTGCGCCATTACCGATTGTGTTGGTTGGAGAATCGTTTTGGCGCGAGGCGGTAAATGTCGATTTCCTTGTCGCTGAGGGTGTGATCGACGAAGAGGATCGTGAACTGTTCTGGTATGCGGAAACCGCCGAGGAAATTTGGGACGGAATCCGACACTGGCATCGGGTCAGCGGCAGTCCACTGCCGAACACCAACTAAAGGAATCAGGCTGATGGAGATTTCATTTCACGGGGCCGATCTGGGCGTAACCGGATCATGCCATCTGGTCCAATGCGGCGGCCAGAAGATATTGATTGATTGCGGCCTTTACCAGGGAGGGCACGAACTGAATGAAGAAAATCGGGCGCCGCTTGGTTTTGATCCGGCTGATATAGATTACCTTTTGCTCACTCACGCCCACCTCGATCATTGCGGAAGAATACCGCTTCTGGTGAATCGAGGCTTTCGCGGCGAAATCATCACAACCGCGGCGAGCAGGGAGTTGGCCAAGCTGGTTATGCTGGACGCGGCAGGACTTCAGGAAGAAGAGGCTGAGAGACAGGCCCGAAGACATGCTCGACATGGGCGCAGCAAAGAAGAGCTGACTGGCCCGCTATACACAACGCTGGACGCGCTCAACAGCCTCGATCATTTTGGCCGCACAGCGACGTATGGGGAGGCTATAGCTCTTGGAAAGGGCGTTCAGGCGACTTTTTCTGATGCCGGGCATATTCTGGGTTCCGCATCTGTTTTGCTGGAACTTGAAGAGGAAGGAAGAAAGAAGCGGGTGTTGTTTTCCGGGGATCTTGGCTACCAGGGGCGCGCTATACTGCGGGATCCGAATCCGCCTTCAGATGTGGATGTGGTCGTGATGGAAACAACCTACGGCGATCGTCTGCACAAGTCGCTTAAGCCATCCGTCGAAGAGCTCTATGAGGCAATCAACAGCACGTTCGCAGCTGGCGGAAATGTCATCATCCCTACCTTCGCCCTGGAGCGAGCTCAGGAAATCCTTTATTACCTTCGGGAGGGCATCAAGGCTGGAAGCCTTTCTGGATCAATTCAGGTGTTTCTGGATTCCCCGATGGCGATCTCTGCGACAGAGATCTTCCGACGTCACCCGGAGTGCTATGACAAAGACGCCTGCGAACTGTTCGGTGAAGGGCAGGACCCTTTTAATTTTCCCGGCCTCCACTTCGTGCGTCAGACGTCCGAGTCGATGGCTCTGAATCGGCTGGGAGGGGGCGCCGTCATAATGGCGGGTTCAGGAATGTGCACTGGTGGCCGGGTTCGTCATCATCTCAAGCACCACTTGTGGCGCAGAGACTCCAGTATCGTGTTCGTCGGATTTGCCGCCAGAGGCACGCTGGCAAGGCTTATTGTGGATGGTGCCCAACAGATTCGATTGTTTGGTGAGGAAATTCCGGTACAAGCCAACATCTATACTATTGGAGGATTCTCCGCCCATGCAGACCGCGATGAGCTGTTGGCCTGGCACCGACGCACCGGGAGTCCGGGGCGAACTTTTCTGGTCCACGGAGAGCAAGATACGATGGAATCGTTTGCTGCGCAGTTGAGTAACACGGAGGTCATCATGCCAGGCCTACACGAGGCGTATTCCCTTTAGTTTGCTGGCCAATGCCATAGTGCAAGGGGGGCCAAGCTCATGGATAGCGACGAGACAGGCAGTCACTTGCTGTGCGTCAATTTATAGTTGATCAGTATTTGCGCAACCCTCTTCTCCGAGCCTAACCTCAAGGATGCATGGAAATCTAATTTCAGAAAGGAGGTCCAACCATGAACAAGACACTCAATGGTAGATACAAAGATCACGACCAGGCCAAGAATACCTGGGACGACCTGATTGCAACGGGCATTCCTCGAGACAACATCTTCATTGACGAGGAGGCCAAGGTGGTCAAGGTGAGCGTGCCTGCAGAAAGTGAAAGGGAAATTCTGGAGATATTTGAGCGGCACCAGCTCCACTGACGCGAGCGGATCCGAAAAAGGGGCGGGCAACCAGGAAGGGTTGCCCGCCCCTTTTTCGTTAACAAGAACTTACAAACGGAACCGCGCGACCAGATTCTGCAAATCGCTCCCAAGCCTGGCCAGCTCGCTACTGGAGCTGGCGGTCTGGTTCGATGAAGCGGCGGACTGATCGGTAACATCCCGAATGCTGGTGATGTTCTGATTGATTTCCTCAGCCACGGATGTTTGTTGCTCGGATGCCGTAGCAATCTGACTGTTGTACTGTTTGATCTCCTCTACAGCACGGGCAATGCGCTCAATGGTCGTTCCGGTTGCCGTCGCACGTTTAAGGGTGTTCGAGGCCATGCTGGTGCTGGACTCCATGGCGGACACCGAGTCACCGGCGCTGTTCTGAAGTGACGTTACCAGAGTCTCGATTTCCCGGGCCGATGATTGTGTCCGCTGTGCGAGCGAGCGCACCTCGTCGGCCACCACGGCAAAGCCGCGACCCTGCTCGCCAGCCCGGGCTGCCTCGATCGCGGCATTCAGCGCCAGCAGGTTGGTCTGCTCGGCGACGGATTTGATGACATCCAGAACGGTGCCGATGTTGGCCGTCTCTTTCTGGAGCCCCTGGATGGTTTCCATGCTCTGGCTGACTTCTCGCGCCAGGTTGTTGACCTGATCCACGGTCGCGCGGACTTCCCGCTCACCGTCGCTTGCCTGGCTGGCCGCATTGGTGGCCACCGAAAAGGCCTGTTCGGCGCTGCGGGCGATTTCGCCAACGGTTGCGGTCATTTCGTTCATGGCCGTGGCAACCTGATCGGTTTCCTGCTTCTGACGACTGATGCCATCGCTGGTCTGGCTGGTAACGGTTGAAAGTTCCTCAGCAGAGGCGGCGATGTTGGAGGCGCCTGATTCAATGCTTCTGACCAATTCCCTGAGACTGGTTACCATTGTCGCCAGGGCGGCCATCAGTCGACCAATTTCGTTGGTGCCACTGGCCTTGATGTCCACTGTCAGATTGCCAGAGGCAACTTCGGAGGCAATATTTACCGCCTGATTGACCGGGGAAACAATCGCGCGAGTAATCAGAAAAGCCATCAGAATGCCGAGTAACAAAGCGATAACGGTGGCAGTGAAAATCAGCCAGGATGCCTGCCGGCTGTCAGCTTCCATCTTCTCGGCCTGATGTGTCCGGAGGCTGTTTGCCGATTCGATGGCACTCCTTGCGGTGTTGACCATGTCATTCGACAGCTGCTCTCCTGCGTTGGTCAGATCAACGACTGTTCGAAATTCGCTGACATAGGTTTCGAGCGCCGCATTGATCTGTTCTTTTTCTTCTGCGGTGATCGCACCCGATTTGATTGGACCCTGGACCCTTTGCGCATCTTCGAGATATGCCTTAACACTGGCCTCGTCCTTCTCAATAAGGAACTTGCGCTCAGAGCGACGCATATCCTCGAATATGGCCGAGGCAAAGAAAAGGGAGCTGTGGGCCTTGAGGGATGAGCCGAAGATGCGTGCACTGGTCTCAAGCCGTTCGAGCGCTTCTTCCCGTCCACTAATGTTTGCCTCAACATCACCCATCAGCTGCTGGTAGTCTTTTACATCCGCCTGAATTCCGCCGAGTGTGTCGATATCTTCAGGAACGTGAAGCAATGGTTTGATGTTACTGATCAACTCCAGAACCCGGTCGCCCTGGGCCTGTGTCCGGGAGACAGCCTCAGTTTCACCGGTCAGAAGGAAGTTCTTTTCTTCAACCCGGGCTTCGGTCAGGTTGGTGTTCACTTGCCCGAGCATGGCGACGATATTTGAGCGCTGGCCATAGCTCTCAAGGGCCCGATCGCCCACCAGTCCCACCACAATGGTCAGCAATAGCAGAACCGAAAAACCTCCAGCTAATCTGGTCCGGATGGTCATGTTGGTGAAGAAGCTCGACAGTGTCATGGTTGTCCTTGTTTCTTGAGGGCTGTATCAAAGAATGGTTTCGCCTCACTTTCTTCGCAGGGCAGGAAATGCAATTGATACACCCAGGCGATTTCAAATCTTTTATTTGCAGCTATTAACGCCGTTTTTCTCGCAATAATCCAGAGGCATACCGTAACAGTTAGTTTCTGGAGGGGGCGGATTTGATTCGGAAATTCAGCTTTTCGCTGAAAAATAAAATCATTAAGTAGCGAGTCAACGGGTGCCGAAAGATGAATCGTGTTTGAAGGGGTTTTAACTGTGGTCGGTTCAAAAGCTGTGACAAAACGTCGCACCCGTGAATTGAGGGGTGTGCACAAGGATTGGCAGAAATAGAAAGAACTCTGGTAATTGATTTTGTCTTAACTGGCTGAGTTCTTGAGATAACTCTAATGGATGTTGGTTTTGTGAGCTGAGAGCTGACTTATTGCGATTTCAGGGTCTGTGCACCAAGTAAAAGCATTTAGAATGTTTCATTCTAGATTGCCTTGCCATATAGACCCAAAAGAAATTTGCTTATCGTTATTCGTGATTTAGTCTTGTAAGTGAGCAGTAAACCAAAACAGCTTTGGTTCTGGACTCTCTGAGATAAGCAAAGGGAAAGGTTATGACAATTACAAAAAGATATTTTGCGAGAAATCGACTCGCCAGCGCTGTGCTTTGTTCCATGATTGGCCTGCCGTATGTGGCTGTTGCGGCAACGATGGACGGAGTGAACGAAGAGAACCTTGCGGTTCCACCGGTTGAAGGAAAAACCCTGGTGTATACCGATACAGAGGGAACTGCCAGCTTTGGGTGGCTTGATCCGGTTAACGATTTTGGCAATGTAGGGTTGGGGATCAAGGTCTATAACGAGCCGTTCACCGCTCAGGAAATATACGATTTTGCAGGGTGCCTGATGGCCCAGCCGGATCGTGACCCCGGCGACAACTGTACAGCTCCGCCTGATTCCGGAAAGCGTTTCAAGCTGAAAACAACCGAAACCAATGGTCCCATCGACATCGTTGTCGATGTGTCAGCCGATGATTCGATAAGTCTCTATCGTGTGATTGGCAAGTTTTCCAATCTCACCGACGCCTCCAATTCAGTTGGCGGTGATTTGAATGCGATTCGTTTCGAGCTCGGTTTTGGGGTTGGAAGCGAGTTTATGCGGTCATCTGTTGGTGATGGGCTGGGCTTTGGTTTCGATGGTAATGACAAGCTTAGCATCGGGCCGGTTGGTAAATACCCCGGCGGCCTTTTCGGTGGTAGTAAAGTTGAGGGATTACCTTTCTTCAGCACCGAGGTTGCCCCATTTATTGAGTCGCTTGCTACGGCTGATGATGGGGATGTGCTCGAAACCAATGGCACCATTGCCACGCAGTACAGTTCTTTGTTTGATGATTGGCGGACGTTGAGCGAAACGCCCAACGGCTGGTTTATTGATGATGACGGCAACCCGGCTAATGATTCGATTCTCCTGGCTTGGAATGCTGGTACGGTGGACGCGCCGAACTGGCAGACATATGAGAAGGTTTTCGAAAACGTAGTGGTAGAAAGCCGAGATCTTGATGGTGATCCTGCCACCCCCGAGATCGACATCAACGCTCAGGATTACGATCCAAACGTTGTGCCTTTTGCTACGGTGCTCAATGAAGGAGGAAATCCGACTGTAATTGATGTGAGTGATGTTCTGCCGATCGTGGAAACCCTGGGCGAGGGTGATGCAGCAGGAACTGTTGATGATGCGCTCTCGCTTGTGGAGAGGGCTGCGGATGACCTGTATGACGGCACGTTCAAGGTTCTGATCGATGGCGAGGCGGTAACCGTTGATGCCTTCGCCGAATGGGCTAATAACCCTCCGAAAGTCCTCAATACTTCAGACGATTCCCTCTATGCCACATGGAGGTCTGATGAGGGTGAGGATGGGTTGTATGAGTTGGCGGACGGCTCATTCGAAACCCTTGAAACTGTAAACGCAACGATTCTCGCTGATGAAGCTGCATATGAACGCGTTGCCGGTTACGTTCAAGGTCCGATTGAAGATCTTGCTAACGTCAATATCAACCCCACGATTTCGGTGGGCGCGGCTGCCAATTGGCCAACCTGTACTGGTGATGGTGTGAGTACCACTTGTAGCTTCACGTTCAGGGTTTCTGGTCTGAATGGTGCAGTTGATGAGCCGATGATTCCGGATACTCCGGTTGAACCCGAACCGGAGGAGCCTACTGTAGCTCCCAGTAGTGGCGGCGGTACCATCTTTGGTTGTACAGCAGGCAAGCCGGGTGCTCCGTTCGATCCAGTTCTGCCAGGCCTGGTTCTGATGGCGTTGGGCGGCTTGTGGATGCGTAAGCGTCTAAGCAATCCCTGAATAGCCTGTTGGTAAAAGGCGCAAATAAAAAACGGGGCTGAAAATCAGCCCCGTTTTTATGTGGTCCGGAACAGAAACTTCCGACTACTGGCTGTTCGAGCCTTTCATCTTATACTGCTGATTCTTGCCGTTACCGCCACCTCCGGCGCCCTGTCCATTTTTCTGGCCCATCCCTTGGCCATTCTGCATGCCCATGCCTTGGCCGTTTTTCTGACCCATGCCCTGGCCTTTGCCCATTCCTTGCCCGGAACCCTGTCCCATGCCGTTCCTGAGTTCCACGCCACGCTCTCTGGCTCGTTCCATCATCCGCTCATGGTGCAGCTGGCGATATTGCGCCCGCTCGGAGTCGGTATTCAGGTTGCCCATGGTTTCCCGGTGCTGCTGCAGCTCTTGCTGGGTCATCAGTTCCCGTCCGAAAACCTGATCGTCTGACTGGGCGGCAACCGGCATACTGGCCAAAGACACCAGCAACGTGGCACCAGCAATCAAGCTCAATGAATTTTTCAGTCTCATAATTAATCCCCTTTCGTTCTATGGATATAACTAAAGTATAGGCCAAGTGAGGAACTTTGGGGTTATGAGAAGTACGTATCTTTTCTCCGAGCACCAGGTCGCTCTTAAAGGAGGTGACTCTTGGGCGAACGATGGTTCACCACATCAGATCATCAGGGATTTCGTAGCCTGCGTAAGGATCATCCTCTCCTATGTCATCTTGCTTGCGGTCATGCAGCACCACCACAGCGTTCTCATCCCGCTCCATGATTTTTCGGGCAACACCTTCCGCCACAATCTCGTAGTTATCGTTCACGAAAACAATTGCCAGGCGGCCTCGGGATAGCTGATCGACCATAGTGTCGTCCACGAAGAGCTTCTTGATCTTCTTGTCATGAACAAACTGATAGGAGGTTTCGCCGCGGCTCCGGTCCAGTCGGTTGGTTTCTACCAGTTGCCGGATCTGGGCTTGGATGGATTTCTTTTCGGCAGCGCGCTGGCGCTCCAGGTTGAGTTGGCGATCCCGCTCTGCTTTTTCCTCACGGGCCTCGCGTGCACGGATCTCGGCCTCGTTAACTTCCACAGCACCCTTGGGTTGCTGCTTTCTTTTCTTCCGTTTTTCGCTGCGAATGGCCTTGGCTTTTTTCTCGTCGGCAAGGCCGGCCTTCAGCAATTGATCCTGCAGGGATGCCATCAGTAACTCCGTTCTTTCGTTGCAGATTCTGGTATCATTCCGGCCTAGTATACGCCCTCATTATTGCCTTCATAACCAGCTTCCGCTGAATCCGGGATTTTCTTCTATGTCTTCTTTTAACGACTTTGGCCTGTCTACCGCCATGTGCTCGAACCTCGACCAGCTCGGGTTTGCCCAACCCACAGAGATTCAGGCGAAGGCCATTGCCCCGGGGCTTGCGGGAAAAGACATCATTGCCATGGCCAAAACCGGTAGCGGAAAAACGGCGGCGTTCGGCATCAGCCTGGTTGAGCGGCTCAATCCCCGACTGTTTGCGGTTCAGGCGCTCGTGCTGTGCCCGACCCGTGAGCTGGCAGACCAGGTCGCTAAAGCTATCCGTGAGCTGGCGCGGGCCCGGGACAATATCAAGGTGCTGACTCTGTGTGGGGGTGTTGCCATCGGTCCCCAGATCGGGTCCCTGAGCCATGGCGCCCATATTGTTGTGGGTACCCCGGGCAGGATTCAGGACCACCTGCGCAAGCAGACCCTCTCGCTGGCGCGGCTTAAAACCGTGGTGCTTGATGAGGCGGACCGAATGCTGGATATGGGCTTTCAGGAAGCGATGGAAGACATCCTGTCCCAGACTCCGCCATCACGCCAGACCATGATGTTTTCGGCGACCTGGCCGGCGCCCATCCGTGAATTGAGCAAGCAGTACCAGAAAAGCCCGGTAGACGTTCGGGCCGAGGACACCGGTGACAACCCGGACATTGAAGAGCTGTTCTACGAAGTGTCGCCACAGTCCAAATCGGATGCCATCGTGGCGCTGCTTTCCCAGCGACAGCCCGAGTCCTGTATCGTTTTCTGTACCACCAAGCAGCAGTGTGACGACATGGCGGCGGAACTCGGTGAGCGGGGTTTCTCTGCGCTGCCTTTGCATGGCGATCTGGAGCAACGGGATCGAGACAGCGTGCTCGTGCGCTTTGGCAATCAGAGCTGCTCCATCCTGGTTGCCACCGACGTGGCTGCCCGTGGCCTTGATATCAAGTCCCTACCTTTGGTCATCAATGCTGAGCCCGCGCGGGATCCCGAAGTTCATACCCATCGGATCGGGCGCACCGGCCGGGCAGGGGAGCAGGGGCATGCCGTTACCTTTTGCACGCCAGCCCAGGGGCACAAGATTACCCGCATTGAGTCCGAAAGAGGCCGCAGCGTGACATGGGGAGACACAGAGAAACTCCTGGCGACGCCGCTGAAACCGGTCGTGCCCGCCATGAAGACCCTGTGCATTGCCGGTGGTCGCAAAGACAAGGTTCGTCCTGGCGATGTCCTGGGTGCCCTGACGGGCGAAGCAGGCCTGCCTGGCAAGGCTGTCGGTAAGATTGATCTGTTTGATCATCAGTGTTTTGTCGCGGTAGAGAAGTCGCTTGCAGCTAAGGCATTGGCCAGGCTCGAAAGTGGCAAGGTCAAGGGTCGGAAAATACGCGTTCGATATGCCTGAATGAGAATTGCTTCGTTTGTATAAATGCGTGTCTTTTCGAGCCGCGACGCTCGGAAACCCCGTATAGATTTTTGCATTCAGGTTGCCCAAGCACCTTGAAAACGGTAAATTACGCAGGATTTTGCCCCCCGAATTGTCGCGGAAGCATGTTAGACCTTAGTCTAACTGGTCAGTCCGGACACAGATCGGGAGAAATATAAATCAATACAGGTAGCTGTTCGATATGAATGACCTGATGTCACAAGCCGTCGATCTGATGATTGCCGGAATGGGGTTTGTATTCGTGTTCCTCATTATTCTGGTGTTCGCGACACTCCTCATGTCCAAGCTCATAGGACGGTTTGCGCCGCCAGAGCCGGCAACCCCGGCCAAAACGCCACGTGCCAAGCCGAAGGCGCCCGCGTCGGTTGACCCTGACACCGCCGAGGCCATCAAGAAGGCGATTGCACAATTCCGGTCCCGCCACAAGAAGTGAACCGGTAAAAGACTAGAACCTTTAAACAGAAGGCTGACACGATGACTGACACAAAGAAACCGCTGGGGATTACGGACGTTATCCTGCGTGACGCCCACCAGTCCCTGCTTGCCACCCGTATGCGGCTGGATGACATGCTGCCAATTGCCGAGAAACTCGACAAGGTCGGTTTCTGGTCCCTGGAATCCTGGGGCGGCGCTACCTTTGATTCCTGCATTCGCTACCTGGGCGAAGATCCCTGGGAGCGCATCCGCGAGCTGAAAAAAGCCATGCCCAACACCCAGCAGCAGATGCTGCTACGCGGTCAGAACCTGCTGGGCTATCGTCATTATGCGGATGATGTGGTGGACCGTTTCTGTGAACGTGCCGCTGAAAATGGCGTTGACGTATTCCGTATTTTCGATGCGATGAACGATCCCCGTAACCTGGATCGTGCCATTAAGGCCGTTCGCAAGACCGGCAAGCATGCCCAGGGCACCATTGCCTACACCACCAGCCCGGTGCACACCATCGAGATGTGGGTAGAGCTTGCGAAAGAAGTTGCCGATATGGGTGCGGACTCCATTGCGATCAAGGACATGGCCGGTATCCTCAAGCCGTACGTGGCCTATGATCTGGTCAGCCGTCTGAAGAAAGAACTGGATATTCCGATCCACATGCAGTGTCACGCCACCACTGGCATGTCGACCGCTACCGCCATCAAGGCTGCGGAAGCCGGTATCGATAACGTGGATACGGCCATCTCCTCCATGAGCATGACCTACGGTCACTCGCCCACAGAGGCCGTGGTTGCGATCCTGGAGGGCACTGACCGTGACACCGGCCTGGACCTCAACCTGCTGGAAGAAATCGCCAGCTACTTCCGCCAGGTGCGCAAGAAGTACGCGAAATTCGAAGGCAGCCTGCGTGGCACCGATTCCCGCATCCTGATCGCCCAGGTACCGGGTGGCATGCTCACCAACATGGAAAACCAGCTGCGTGAGCAGAACGCCAGCGACAAGTTCGACCAGGTTCTGGACGAGATTCCCAAGGTTCGCGAAGACCTGGGCTTCATCCCGCTGGTAACCCCGACTTCCCAGATCGTCGGTACCCAGGCGGTACTGAACGTTCTGACCGGCGAGCGCTACAAGTCTATCTCCAAAGAAACCTCTGCGATTCTGAAAGGCGAGTACGGTGCTGCACCGGCGCCGATGAACAAGGAACTGCAGGAGCGTGTTCTGGATGGCAAAGAGCCTGTGACCTGTCGTCCGGCGGATCTGCTTGAACCGGAAATGGACAAGCTGACTGACGAACTCAAGAAGCTGGCCGACGAGAAGGGCATCAAGCTGGCTGACAACGTTGAAGATGACGTTCTCACCTACGCGCTGTTCCCGCAGATCGGCCTGAAGTTCCTGGAAAACCGTGAGAATCCGGATGCGTTCGAGCCGGTTCCGACTGCTGAAAGCGCTGCTCCGGCCGCGAAGTCTGAAGGCCCTGAGACCTACACCGTTGAAGTGAATGGCAAGAAGTTTGTGGTTGCCGTTTCCGAAGGTGGCGAGATCAGCCAGATCCAGGGCGAGGGCGGTGCTGCTTCCGCACCGGCTGCTTCCTCGGCTCCGGCACCCGCAGCGGGTGAAGGCGAGCCTGTGGTTGCACCGCTGGGCGGCAACATCTTCAAGGTTCTGGTTTCTCCGGGTGACACCGTGGAAGAGGGCGATGTGATGATTATCCTCGAGGCCATGAAAATGGAAACCGAGGTTCGCGCGCCAAAAGCCGGCACAATCGGCGAAGTCTTCATCAAGGTCGGTGATGCCGTCTCCCCTGATGACGAAATGCTGACAATCGCATAAGGGCCAGCATTCCATGGAAAAATTAATGACACTCTGGACAGGCAGCGGCTTGTTCAACATCGAGATCGGCCAGGTGATCATGATCGCCATCGGCCTCGGTCTTCTCTATCTTGCGATCAACAAGAAATTCGAGCCGTTGCTTCTGGTACCCATCGGGTTCGGCGGCATCCTGGCGAATATTCCGGAGGCAGGCCTTGCCCTGACTGCGGCGGAAAATGCCATCCATTTTGCTCTGAAGGAAGAGTCAACTCAGATTCTGGCTGCTCTGGCCGCACCTCTGGATGTGGCCTACCAGGTCGGGCAGGCGGTGACGCCAGAGTTGAAAGACGCCTTCAAGGTGGCCGTAAAAGAGGCCAGCTACTCCGAAATGGCGATGGCCAACTCCCTGGCCCAGGATTTCGGTTACGGCAATGGCATGCTCTATAACTTCTACTCCGTGATCATTGGCAGTACGGTTGGTCCGCTGTTGATCTTCATGGGTGTGGGCGCCATGACCGATTTCGGTCCGTTGCTGGCTAACCCCAAAACTCTGCTTCTGGGTGCTGCTGCCCAGTTCGGTATCTTCGGTACCGTAATTGGTGCTGCGCTGCTGGACTGGACCGGTGTTCTGGAGTTCAACATTCTGGAAGCCGCCGCTATCGGTATCATTGGTGGTGCAGATGGACCAACCTCCATCTATGTTTCCAGTGTTCTGGCCCCGCATCTGCTGGGTGCTATTGCGGTCTCTGCCTACGCTTACATGGCACTGGTGCCGATGATCCAGCCGCCGATCATGAAAGCACTGACCTCCGCTGAAGAGCGCAAGATCAAGATGACGCAGCTGCGTCCTGTCAGCAAGCAGGAAAAGATCATTTTCCCGCTGGTGGTTCTGATTGCGGTCGTTCTGTTCCTGCCGGATGCAGCGCCGCTGCTGGGTATGTTCACCTTCGGTAACCTGATGCGTGAATGTGGCGTGGTAGAGCGTTTGAGCGACACGGCCCAGAACGCGCTGATTAACATCGTGACCATTTTCCTTGGCCTGTCCGTTGGTTCCAAGCTGATGGCAGACAAGTTCCTGGACGCCCAGACCCTGGGTATCCTTGGCCTGGGTATCGTGGCCTTCGGTGTGGGTACTGCCTCGGGTGTTCTGATGGCGAAGCTGATGAACAAGCTGAGCAAAGAGCAGATCAACCCGCTGATCGGTTCTGCCGGTGTATCTGCGGTGCCGATGGCCGCGCGGGTCTCCAACAAGGTGGGCCTGGAAGCCAACCCGCAGAACTTCCTGTTGATGCACGCCATGGGTCCGAACGTGGCCGGCGTTATCGGCTCTGCGGTTGCTGCGGGTGTAATGATCAAGCTTCTTGGCTGATTTGTTCACCGCAGTACAAAAAACCCCGCCTCTGCGCGGGGTTTTTTGTGTCTAATGAAAATTCCTGGAATTCACGGGTAACGACTGAATCAGGTGGCTGAGGTCCGAAAGCCGACCTGCCATCACATGCACAATGTCCCCCTGTCGCTCCAGCACTCCCTTCACATGCAGCAATCGGGCAGTGAGTAACGGCTTGCGCTGTCGCCGTGCCGTTTCCAGCCACACCACCACGTTCACGTTACCGGTTTCGTCTTCCAGGGTGACGAAGGTGACGCCGGAGGCGGAACCGGGTCGCTGGCGGCCCGTGACAAGACCGGCGACCTGAACCGGAATACCGGCTTTGGTACTTTTCAGTTGTTCGGCACTGAGGCAGAACTTCAGGTGGCCCTGTTCCCGGAGTAGCGCCAGCGGGTGGCGCTGCAGGGTGAGGCCCTGGCTGGCGTAGTCGGCCAGCACGTTCTGGCCTTCCGAGGGTTCCGGCAATTGTTGGCAATACTCCGCCTGATAGTCGACAGCGGTCTCTTCAACGAACAGTTCCGTGGGCTGTTCGTGGTCGAGCAGCTGCCAGTACGCCTGGTGGCGGTTGGCGGTGAATGCCGGCATGGCGTTGGCGCCGGCCAGCAGTTCCATATCCCGCTGGTTCAGGGTGGCCAGGCGGCGAAGTTCGCTGGCAGAGCGGTAGCCCTCTGCTGGCCGGTTCTGGTGGATACGCTCGGCGCCGTTAACGGACAGGCCCTGGATGATTCTCAGGCCCAGGCGCAGGTGGCGGTCTTCGCCTTGCAGGGTGTGGTCCCACTGGCTGGCGTTTACATCCGGCGGCAGCACCGTGACATCGTGCCGGCGGGCGTCCTGCACCAGTTGTGAGGGAGAATAGAACCCCATGGGCTGGCTGTTCAGCAGGGCGCAGTAGAAGGCTGCAGGGTAATGACGCTTGATCCAGGCGGAGACATACACCAGCAGAGCAAAGCTGGCGGCGTGGGATTCGGGGAAGCCATAGCCGCCAAAGCCGCAGATCTGCTGGTACAGCCGTTCGGCGAAGTCGGCATCGTGACCACGCTCGAGCATACCGGTGACCAGCTTTTCCCGGAACGGGGTCAGGTCGCCGTGGGATTTCCAGGCCGCCATGGCCCGGCGCAACTGGTCGGCTTCGCCGGCGGAGAAGCCGGCCGCCACCATGGCCAGTTTGATCACCTGCTCCTGGAAGATGGGCACGCCAAGCGTGCGCTCCAGCACCTTGCGCACGGCATCGTTCGGATAGTCCACCGGCTCCAGGCCGTGCTTGCGGCGCAGGTACGGGTGCACCATGTCACCCTGGATGGGGCCCGGCCGAACGATAGCCACCTCAATCACCAGGTCGTAATAGGTTTCCGGTTTCAGGCGGGGCAGCATGTTGATCTGGGCCCGGGATTCCACCTGGAATACGCCGATGCTGTCGCCGGTCTGAAGCATGGCGTAGGTGTCACGGTCTTCCTGGGGAATGTCCTGTATCCGGAACGTCTGGCCTTTTTCCTCGCTGATCAGTTCCAGCGCTTTTCGAATGGCGGAGAGCATGCCAAGGGCCAGCACATCCACCTTCATCAGCCCCAGGCTCTCAAGGTCGTCCTTGTCCCACTGGATTACGGTGCGGTCGGCCATGGCAGCGTTCTCCACCGGCACCAGTTCGGCCAGTGGCCCGGCGCTGATCACGAAACCGCCCACGTGCTGGGACAGGTGCCGGGGGAAGCCCAGCAGGGTATTGACCAGGGTGAAGAACTGGTCCGCCACCTGTGGGTTGCGGGTGATTTTCTTGTCCAGAATCTGCTGGCGCCAGTTGGTGGCCTTGTCCCGCCAGTCGATGCCCTCCAGCAGTTGCTCCACCAGAGCCGGATCAAATCCCAGGGCCTTGCCAACATCACGAATGGCGCTCTTGGGCCGGTAACGGATCACGGTAGCCGCCAGGGCGGCCCGCTCACGGGTATAGCGCCGGTAGATATACTGGATAACCTCTTCACGCCGCTCGTGCTCGAAATCCACATCGATATCGGGCGGCTCGTTCCGATCCTTGGAAATAAAACGCTCGAACAGCAGTTCCACCCGGGCCGGGTTTACCTCGGTGATGCCCAGGCAATAGCAAACCGCAGAGTTGGCGGCTGAACCCCGGCCCTGGCAGAGAATCCCCCGGCTGCGGGCAAAGTCCACGATATCGTGGATGGTGAGGAAGTAATGCTCGTAGTTCATCTCCGAGATCAGGCCCAGCTCCTTGCGGATCAGGCTCTGAACCTGCAGCGGTGTGCCATCCGGGTAACGCCGGCGCTCGCCTTCGCGGGTCAGCCGTTTCAGGTAGCCGGCCGGAGTTTCGCCCTCCGGCACCAGGTCTGGCGGGTATTCATAGCGCAGGCTGCCGGGCTCGAAGGTGCACTGGCTGGCAATGGCCAGGGTTTCATGCAGCCAGGCTTCCGGAAACAGCCGTTGCAGGACGGGCAGGGGGCGCAGGTATCGCTCGCCATTCTGGAACAGGCAGTGGCCGGCATTCTCCAGATTGGTGTGATTGCGCAGTGCTGTCAGTACATCCTGCAGCGGCTGGCGCTCGCGGCTGTGCATGTGCACTTCGCCCACGGCAGCCACGGGAATGCGCAAATGATCGGTCAGCCAGTGTATCCGCGCCAGCCGCTGCTCCTCGCCGGATTCCAGGGTGCGGGCCGCGGCAATCCAGATCCGGGGATCAAACAGGCGGGCCAGCCACTCGCCGCAGGCCAGCGCCTGATCGGAATCCGCTTCGGTAGGCGATGGGGGCAGCCACAGGCACAGGCAGTCATCCAGGATGTGGGTTTCGATGTCCCGGTAAAACAGCTGGTAATGGCCTTTTTCAGCCCGGCGACGACCGGTAGTGATCAACTGGCAAAGCTGGCCATAGCCTTTGCGCGTGCGGGCCAGAAGGATAAAGCGGGGCTGAGTGGCGCCGGCGGGGGCATCCGACAACTCAAACCAGCTGCCGGTAATGAGTTTTACCGGGCTTTCTGCCAGCGCCGCCCAGGCCCGGGGAATGCCGGCAACGGAGCAGGCATCGGTGATGGCCAGGGCGGTGTAGCCCAGATCATGCGCTCGCTTAGCCAGTTCGTGGGGATGAGAGGCCCCGGTGAGGAAGGTGAAATTGCTGAAGCAGAACAGCTCCGCATACTGCTGCCCGGACATCAGCCAAACCACCCATGCACAAACCAGCCTTCCCGGGCATCCCGGAAGACCCAGGCCAACTGGCCGCTGCTCAACTGGGCAATGTAATAATCCCGGTGCACGCGCTGGCCATCCCACCAGCCACCGCTGATGCGCTCAGGCCCGGAAAACCAGGTAACGGGCGCCTCGGTCAGCGGTTGTGGGCCTTTCAACAACCAGAGCGGCCGCCTGGGCAGTTCTGCTGCCGGTACTAGCGGCGTTCCGGTTTTACGCAGAACTTCCGAGGCCGACCAGGCCCGTTCGGGACGATGATCCGCCTGGGGCGAGAGTTGCCTGAGAGCCTGATCGCCCAGACGCGCCTGCAGCCGGCTGATCAGGGTATGCCAGGCTTCATTCAGATCCTGGGTTTCACCCAGCAGATCCTGCCCGGAGGGTGCTTCCCGTGACAGGAAACGCTTCACCAGCAAAACCATGGAGATAACCGGGGCGCTCAGGGTATGCTGCTCCAGCCGCAGACGAACCAGGTTCAGGAAATGATCGGCACGGTGCTCCGGCCCGGATGTGCGAATCTGCAGCCGGGTTGGTTCCGCATGCCTGTGCTTCAGAACCAGCCGCAGGCTGTCGGTATCCTGCTGGCGCCAGCACAGATCCTCTTCCAGTTCGGCAAGCATGCGCTGGAGCGGAAACAGCAGCCCCTGGGTGTGTTCTATTTCCTGCACAAAATCCGCCTGTTGCCGGAACGAGTGGGGCGGCTGCCAGGGCGTGCGGGGATCTGGCCGGGTGCCCTGGATTTTCTGTATATAAGCCAGAAGTTCTGGAGACAGACGCCGTGCCAGTTCGCCGGGCGGTAAATCAAACACCTCTCCCAGCGTGTTCAGCCCCAGGCGCTGTAGCCGGGTACAGGCTTTCTCGTTGAATTCCGCTGCCAACAGGGGCATCTGGCTCAGGCTTCGAAGAATGTGGCCCTTGTCTGCCGTGCATTCCCCCTTGCCGGCGCGGGCAATCAGCCGGGCCGCCAGAGGGGTATAGCCAATACCGATCCAGGCATTCAGCTGGCGCTCATTCAGCCCCTGTTCCACGGTTTGCCAAACGGCGGGCAGCCCGCCATACAGTTTTTGAAGGCTGCCAATTTCGGCCAGCAGGCCATCGGGCGGCACCAGCACGATATGGGCAGCATAGCGGTACAGCCAGCGGGCCTGATCTTCCAGAATCCTGGCCTCCTGGGTTTCATCGGCCCGCACCATGCCCAGATCCGGCGCCAGGCTGATGGCGGTTTTCAGGCGCATGCCGCTACGAATACCCTGGCTCCTGGCGTCGGGGCAGGCCTGGATCACCTTCTGGCCAGAGCCTTCAACCACCACCAGGGCGCCCTCATCTTCACGGGTGCGCCGAATATGGTCCAGCACCAGGTGCGGGAAATGCAGATACAGCCAGAGCATGGAGCGTTATTACCCGGTTGAACCCGACCAGGGGCCCCGGACAACCCGGGTGGTTTCACGGAAGGAGAGATCGGCCCTCTGGGCCATGGCCAATGAACAGCGCTGCCCGGGCCAGCTACCCCGGCGCTTGAGCACATTCACCTTGAGATCCTGCTGCTCCCCCGGTTCCAGCTCCAGCCGCAGGGCAGCCGGAGAATTCTGCCCGGCGTAACGTCGTTCCCGGAACAGCACACACACATTGCTCCCGGCTTCGGCGGCCAGCTGCATGCGGCGGACTTCACGGGAAGCCAGCTTGCCCGGCCAGGCCATCACCAGGCCTGTTACTGGTGAACGCAGACAGTTCTCCAGTGTCCACAGAAAGTCGCCCTCATCTTCGGTATGGATCAGTACTACTTGATCCAGATTGACGCCTTCCCGGGCCAGGGCAGGGGCATAGGGCGTATGCGGCGGGTTCAGCCAGAACACGCTTTTACCTTCTCCGCACACCCGTTGCATTAGGGGCAGCAGCAAATGCAGCTCACCAATGCCCGGCGCATCCAGCAGGCATTCGCTCAGGGCACCCCGGGGCCAGCCCAGGCCTCCAAGCTGGTTATCCAGAACCTGATACCCGGTTGGCTCCGCCGGCTGTGTGGTCTGGGTGTGGCGGTGCCCCTGCCAGACACGGGCATCCTGCATCAGCGTGTTCAGAAGCTCGCTCATGATGAAAACTCTCGAAATACTGTTTAAATATACAGTATTCTGAAAGCGGCCAGATTTCAAGGGAAGGGTTGATAAAGCGAAGGGCACGACCCACGCTTGTAGTACAGCCATCAACCATGGAGGTTGAAATGAGTGACCTGAAAGCACACAGCTGTGAAGCCTGCAGCCCGAACGCACCCAAGGCGACCGAGGAAGAAAAGCAGCAGCTGCATAAAGAGGTTCCAGACTGGGAAATTCTGGAAATTGACGGGGAAGAACAGCTTCATAAGGTCTACAAACTTAAAAACTTTGTGAAGGCCCTGGAACTCACCAACAAGATTGGCGAACTTGCCGAAGAAGAAGACCACCATCCGGTGGTTGTTCTGGAATACGGCAAAGTTGCAGTAAGCTGGTGGAGCCACGAAATCGGCGGCCTGCACAAGAACGACTTTATCCTGGCAGCGAGAACCGACGCTGCTTTCAACGACATGCAATAATCCCAATCGCGGCGGAACCCGGTTTCCGCCGCGCTCCTTACTGGCTTCCAGTTCCTGATCCGCCCCACCATCCGGCTTATCAGCCACATTCACGTTAAGCGAATTCCAGCCAGTAACTGGGAGAGTTAGAAGCCTTCGTCAACCGGGCTGCGAACGCCAAAACCGCCCTTGCGAACGACATGGGTGTAGATCTCTGTGGTGCGCAAATCCGAGTGGCCGAGAAGCTTCTGGATAGTTCGGAGATCATAGCCGGCCTCAAGCAAACGTGTGGCAAAACTGTGACGAAAGGTATGACTGCCCGCGAGTTTGCGGATACCTGCTGCCTGAATAGCGCGGCGAAAATGCTTCTGGACCGTCCTGTCGAGCAAGTGATGGCGCCGGTGAATGCCGGAGCGAGGATCTCGCGATAGTTCCTGCGCTGGAAAGATATACTGCCAGGCGGGCTCTTGGCTGGCGCTTGGATATTTGCGTTCCAAGCCTGCTGGAAGATAAACCGAGCCGAACCCCTTCAAGAGATCCGCCTGATGTAAATACAGCGCGGAATCGATCTGTTGCTTTAACGGTTCGACGAGGCGATCCGGTAGCAGTGTAATTCGATCTTTAGAGCCTTTGCCGCCTCGAACAATCAACTGTTGCATATCAAAATCAACATCTTTGACTCTTAGGCGCAGGGCTTCGTTGATACGCAGACCAGAACCATAGAGGAGCATGGCAACAAGCTTGTAATCTCCGCTCAGGTTGCGAATTACAGAGCTGGCTTCTTCCTTACTGAATACCGTTGGGAGCTTTACCGGCTTTCTGGACTGTTCGAACTTCAGGTCGTCCAAAGGTTTGCCAAGGAATTCCCGGTATAAAAACACCAATGCGTTCAAAGCGACTCTCTGGGTAGAGGCGCTCGCATTCGCCTGCAAAACCAGATGAGACAGAAACGATTCGACTTCCATAGAGCCCATGGTTTCAGGGTGCTGGAGGCCATGGAAACGGATGAAGCGTTTAATCCAGAACAGATAGGTTTTCTCTGTTTTATACGCCATGCCCCGCAAACGTATGAAACTCCGAACCTTGTCCAAAAAACGGGTTGGTTGTGCAGGTAACGGGGTGGGGATATCCATATCCATTCATCCTTGAATGCTGTTTTTATATACAGTACATCGGTTTGGGTTGAAGTCAAGAGAGTGATGTTGGCGGAGTTATACGAACGCGTTCGCAAAATTCCAAAAATCACATGAGAAATGACGGTAACTATCTGATAGGGTTGATAACTTAGAAAAGTAATGGCGGAGTTATACGCCTATGGCGGGAGCAGGAGTGGCTCGGGAGAGGGCGTATAACTCTGGCGGTAGCCGTGGTGAATGATGCTCAAGTAATTGTTTTTAATAGAGAAGTTTGTTTTTTCTTGAGCGCGTTTGAATGGAGTTTTACGAACGGGTGATATACGAACGCGTTCGTATAATTAGCTGTTAAAGGTAGACAGGAACTATGGCACGGAAGCAATTCTTGGACGGAACAATGAGAATTGGCGATCTCTCGGAGGTCACTGGCCTGCGTATAGATCAAGTCACAGCAGGAACAGGCAGGGCTTTTCGAGTTATTGCATTACCGGGTGAGGAAATCGTCTATTGGTCATTTTTGCGTGCCAAAGTAAACCGGTTCGCTATCAACCAAGCCGAAGAGTGGAAGATTCCCGTCGATTTTGGCTCAAAGCTTTTTGGAAAGTCATTGAGGTTCAACTACAGCTATGGGCCTCACGAGTACATTCTAGGCGCAGCATTTTGCATGGCGGTTGCCAGCTTTTTACACACAGATATGGACAGCTCGAACTTGCCGGTCGCTTTATTGGTTGGGTTCGGTGTATTTCAATTTTTACAGGCTCATAGGTCGAGAGCTGTCCTCAATAACCTTTAACAAGGCGCAGCAGTTCGCGGCCTGTGGCCGCCGGACGCCCTTTACGTGGCTCCTTCGTCGCCACTCCAAGGTCGCCGCTGTGCTTCGGCGTTAACCATTTGAGGAGCAAAAATTGAGATTCACTTGGAACACTTTGAAATCAGGGATGGTTTGTTTTGTTTTCACACCGATTTTGATGCTAGTGCTTGTCATAACGACATCTACCGGTGCCGTTACGGCGGAATCCGAACTTCCCCCATTTCTAATGAAGGCACTCGATTGGCGTTATTCCGCCGATGGCTTTTTTCTAATCTTACTCATGAGCGTGCTGCTTAGTTTTCTGGTCGTGGCGATATTGAAAACGCAGGAGATCCCTCGCCACGAACAAAACCTGGTTGGGAAATTCTTCAACGTAACTGGTGCAGTGATTTCTAAGGTTTGCATTTTTTGGGCTGGCGTATTCTTGGCTTGGAGTTTCGGCTCGCATCTTATTGATTTCGTTCCCGCCATACCTGGTCAAACTCTCGTGATTCCGGTCTGTTTAGCTTTGGCGGTTTTAAGCCGATTGGGCTTTTTGAAACTCAAACATTTTGTGATCAGAGGTTAACAATGTGGTCAACGGGACGCCAACTGCGCTGCGCTCCGTTGCCGCCCATTACCACTGGCGTTATAAGGCAAACATGAGAATCGAAGTTACCCGTGAAGCCTGTTGCTCCCAGGACGATCAGTTGGGGCCTTTGAATCTTCAAATTGATCTACCTGAAGACTCATCAATTTGGGAGTTGGCGAGAGAGATTGGAGAGGCGAAGTTTCTCCAATTCAGTAGCCCTCGCAACGTGATAGATGCCTACTGTGCGGGTAAATTACTTTTCAGTATCCCGGTTGTTGGAGCCTCGGGTGCCACCGTCAGCTATGCAGTGGGAAGAGATGATCTGGTTTGTTGGCATTTGAAGGAGCCGAAAATTTCATGCGTTTGGCCGGGCGGCTTATAACAAGGCAATCAAATTCGTTCCGGCCTTCGGCCTCCACCGGACGCCCTTGTCAGGGCGCCGTTTATTACTGGCGTTAAAGCGGTGGGTGAGGTGCAAAGTTTTCTTGCCGAATCACCGTAGGTTAGAGTAAATAACTGTATAGATAAACAGCATTATTTTCAATCTGGAATCGAGTGCAAGAAAACAAATAATGCGGATCGCCGTTGAGCGCTCTCCTTGCTACCCTCAAGAACCAGAGCAGACGCATAAGTCGCGGCTTGATGCGTCTGCTCTGGTTCTTGAGGGAAAGCCGATCAATCCTCGATCGTGGTCGCCTTTGTTGAGTGCCTTCTCGTCTTGGTTGCCCGCGCTGACGATTGGCCTGAGAGCTTCCCAGGGGTGTCTTCAGGGTATGGAGTGGCCTGTGACTAAGAGCAATATGACAGTCTTTCTGGACGTTCCGTTTAACAACACGTTGCACGCGACCTGCGCTTCGCTCCGGCACGTGAACATATTTCGTTATGAGTAAATATAGAGTCAGGAGTTTGATACTGTGCTATCGGATAGGTCTCTGGGATTCGCGGCAACAATTCTTATTTTATTTGGGACATTTGTGTCCCCGACGACAACCTATGCGAAAAATATTCAAGAGCAACTGAGTAAAGAAGCTTTCGCCGCAATTAAGGAAGGTAATAGGCCAAGAGTGCAGGAATTGTTGAGCCAAGGCCTGGATCCCAATTATAAACTTGGTGAGCCTCGAAATTTGATGCGCCTTTCGGTTGGTTTCGGGAGGGCTGCAATCTTGGAAGATCTTATTCAAGCTGGCGGAAATGTTGACCATAAACTGAAAGACAACATGTATTTTGCCACTTACGTCTCACTCAAAAATGATCTGCAATTTCTTAAACCAGTGCTGGCGCAGAATCCTGACTTGAATAGATTGATGTACGTTAACCAATTTACCGCTTTCACAGGTATGCTCCGCTCCATAAGTGAAGGCACTCTCAAATTCGTTATCAGTAATTCAAACGCGGATGTTAATTTTAGGCCTGAAAATGGCCTGTCAGCGCTATTTCTGGCCTATGAGCGGGGGAAATGTGGTCTTAAATGTGTAGAGGTCCTTCTGGAGCATGGAGCCAATCCTTGTTTGGAGATCGGTCCAAATGGTGAGTCCTTTATGCAGTATCTGATGGATCGTGGACAAACTACCAGTCTGGAAAATGTTACCGCGCAAGACTGTACGAGAGCCTTTTAGTATTTTACGGGTCATCTGATTCGATTAATGGCTATTAGTTGTATGGTCTGTTTGGAAGTCGATTGCGATTTCCGTGCCCAATTTTAATTACGGCGCACTCATAACAAATGCGGTCAAGGGACGCTCCTTACGTCGCGCCCCTGCCGCTGGCGTTAGAGTTCAAGAAGGATCGGTGATGACTATAGCGAGAGAGAGCTATTCATTAGATCATAAAGTTTTAGGATGGATTACAGCAGTATCAAGTATTGGATTATTTTTTGCGTTGTTTTCACATGATTTTGTGGTCGATCCTGTGACTTTTGAGATATCCATATATATAGCGTTATTTTTAGTCATATTTTTGTACTTGATTTTTTTGTGCTTTTATATAAAGGGAATTTTTTGTCCGTTTCGTGAATCTAGCCTTTACCCAAGAGGTTTTAAAGAAGTCCTTTTATTTCTGGGAGGGCCCGTGTTCTTTTTTTGGTTGATGTGGATGAATTCGGCGTTTTTGGTTCCCAAGTTGTTTACGGAGATTTTTGGCGAAGATGCAACTTTGACCAGTGAAGTAAAAAAACAATCGGGGATTAGTCGGCGGGGATGGAGTTGTACTCATCGACTAGAATTTGAGGCATTTAGCCGTCATTTGTTTTTTTACTGTATATCTGAGCGAGAGTATAATTTTCTTCCTGATCGAGGAATAGAAGTTGAGTTGCGAGTTAAGAGATCTGAGCTTGGATATGTGGTTAAAGGTCTTACATACAATAAAGATCAACTCTAACAAATGCAGGCACGGCGACGCCTACTACATTGCGCCTTCGGCTTCATTTCGTAGCCGCGCATGCTGCAAGCGTTAAATTTTAGGGATCTTATGCAAGACACTAGTTCGGGACTCATCAGCACTCTGGAGTCGCTTGCCCAAGCTTTTGTTGTGGCTTCAGTGTTGTGGATACTATTTCTGCTTGTGGCTTGGCCCTTCATTGCAGTATCGAGACTAGTGTTTTACGCGGTTTCCCTTGGAGCTATCAAACCGACATATAGGCAATCCCTAGAGCATCAGGGGATCGTTGGTTTAGCGTTGCTCATTTTTGTTCCGCTTCTTTTCTATTTGCACATCGTTTACGGGGCCAGGCTCTATGGCAATGAGTCAGGCTGAATTTAACAAGGCGCTTAAGTTTGTTCCGGCCTTTGGCCTCCACCGGACGCCCTTGTCAGGGCGCCGCTTAGCTTGGCGTTAACTAGCAAAGGATCAGCAATGTACGCTCGGGTCAAAAGTATCATGAGCCCGGATTTGGACTACGGTTCACTTCCGGACAATCCCGAAAATTGTTGTGTCTTGATAGAGGTGGAAGTCGGACCCTCTGAAAGTGAAGGGGCTGAGGTTTTCTCTTTCGAGGTGGTTACACCAGCTGCCGTCAAATCTTTGCCCGCTCCGGCGTGGCTGAGAGGCTACTTACTTCTTCCAGAGTTTTCTTGGGCAGGTATAGAGGAAGCAGTTAATAAGCTGGTTACCCAATGTACGGGTTCGGACTGGGGCGAGGTTTCCAGTAAATTATCCCGAACCCTTGGGTGGGAGTTCGAGGGTTACGTGCCTCATGCCAGTTAACAATGCCATTAAGTCTGTTCCGGGCCGATGGCCCTCCACCGGACGCCCTTGTCAGGGCGCCGCTTATGGCCGGCGTTAGCTTTGAGGAGAACGTCGCATGGCAATTGAATCCTGGTTTGCGTTTGTCGTTGCATCGGCGGTTCTATTAGTGATTCCTGGCCCGACAATTTTGGCCGTCATCAGCTATTCAGCTGCTCACGGTCGTCGTGCGAATACTCCTCTGGTGGCTGCCGTAGCGCTTGGTGACTCTACAGCATTGTTCGCTTCTCTCGTGGGTTTGGGTGCGTTGCTTGCAGTGTCTGCTTTTTGGTTTACCGTGGTGAAAGTGGCGGGCGGCTTGTACCTGCTTTACCTTGGCATCAAGTTGTTTCGGGCAGGCCTATCGCCCACCGAATTGGTTGAGCCTGCGTCTGATTCATCACGTTTGAAGTTGTTCGCCAACACATATTTAGTAACTGCGCTGAATCCGAAGGGTATTGTTTTTTTCATGGCCTTTTTACCGCAATTCATTACACCAGGTGAAAACGGAGTGTTTCAAATGTGGTTGCTTGCGGTCACCTTTGTTGCTCTGGCGACCATCAATGCCACGCTTTACACGATTTTCGCATCCTCCGCTCGTCGGCTGCTTGTGTCGCCCAAGGCGCAGCGTAGATTTCATTTTGCGGGTGGTGCTCTACTTTCCGCAGCAGGCGCTTGGGCCTTGCTGGCCAAGCGTCCGGTCGTCTAAAGCTAACAATTGGCTGTTGTCGGACGCACCTACGCTGGCGCTCCGGTGCGCCGCAAAGCCAGAGCGTTAAAAATCAGGTAAACATGGGCCGCATACGTAAATTCTTTCATGACGCTGCAAGGCTAAAGCCCTACTACAGAGTCTGTTCAAATGTGGCTACGGGGCTGGGCGTGGTGATCGGTATCGGACTTTGGTACTTCACTTTGGTTCCCCTCTTAGCCGCCTCGCTCGGTATCGATGTCGCTGGTTTCGCACAAACTGGCGATCCGACTGGGCTCTTTGCGGTCACAATGGTTTTGCTTTTGGTAGTGTCGATGATTATTTGCGTTCAGGGAGTCTTTTTCTCTCTGGTTTTACTTGGTCGCTTGAGGTTAGCTGATGTGACGTCGGTGGTCTGGCGTTTGCGCTACCCTCGGAGTTGGACCAATTTTTAACAAGTCGCAGCAGTACGCGGCCGAAGGCCGCCGGACGCCACTGTCGTGGCGCCGCTGTGCTTCGGCGTTAGGGCGAGATTAATCCGAGATGGCAAGTCAACCTGATCAAAATGCAGCCTCCGAGATAAATTCAGGGCGGCGCTTTGTCATAACCTGTGTGATTCTGATTGCGCCGTCATATGGTCTGAGCTTCTTGTATACGGCAGAGGAATGGAGGTCCGGCCTGGCAGTATTGGCTGGTTCATTTCCACTTCTATTTCTTTTATACAGGTACACTCGCTCGAAGTGGTCCGCTTTTTGGCAGGAGACTCCAACGGTTCAGGCTTTTTTCATGCTTTGGGCCGCGGCACTTTTGGCGGCAACCATGATTCTCTTCTGCTTACTGAGCGTGAATTACATTTTCGGTATTCGAAATGGCCCTGTAGAAGCGAGACTCGTCTCGATCGATAGGAGTGAGGGTGAAATCGAAGTAAGAACATCACCCGGCCAAGAAATCACGCACTTCCAATTTCAACCTAACTACTCGGCATGCGATTGCTCTAGCGACCTGAAACAAGTTTCCATTTATGTTGGGCCCCTTGGTTTAAAATTCTTCAACAACGAGGGTCTTGAGGTTGCACTGGCGTGTGGGACTACCGAAAGCCCTAACAAATCCATCCAGCCGACGTGCGAAGACGCACGCGGCTGATGTACGGCGTTAGGAACCTTACTTCGGCATGGAAGCACTGATGATAAAGATTACCGATACACGGTTTGGTCGAAGGGGATTGTGGTTTTATTTTTTGCCGCTAGGAATTCTCGCGGCGTTGATAACTGTTATCAAGGGACTCTTTGCCATTTTCAGTCCCGATTTCTTTCAATTTGAGTCAGCTCGAAGCACCCTGGTTTTTATTATCGGTATCGCATCGTGCGCATTTTTTCTCTGGATTGCCTTTAGAGCCTTACGAATACTTTGGCGCTCTCGAAGAGTCGCCCGGGAGTTGTCGATAAATGGATGCATTCAAATCAAACCACTCTTCGGATCCAGCCGAACTTACAAAAAATCTGATCTTTTGGGAGTTGAAAAGCTGTTGGTCGATGACGCCCTCTTTTTCGGCGGGCTGTTGAGCACCGACGTTGAGAATTGGATGTTGAGATTCTGTCCGGGTGTTAGCTTCTATTTAAGTGGTACTGCAGAAGGGGTGGAGGAGTTATCGAATCTCTATGAGTACGACGCTCCTAACCAGTCACGGAAGTCGGACGCGTGAGACGCGCCGCTTCGTTTAGCGTTATGAGGGGAAAATGGATTTATGCCCAAGTTACGAGTAGTCGCCTTTTCCATCCTCTTTTTCGGCGTGGCTTTCTCGGCAGTCTCCCTTATTTTCTATTTTGGGGACTGGCAAAGGCTGGCCTTGGTTGGTTCGGCTGGGGTGTTTGTCGGTTTGGTTGCCGCACCGACCATTGAGCCAAAAGTGTTCAAGCACGCCTGGGCTTATGAGTTGATTTTTGGGGCTCTGGCAGGAGCGGTGCTGGGGTTGGTATTTGGAGTTGGGGCGGAAGCCGCAGGTTTTGGGGCTTTATTGGGCGGGGTTCTTGGTTATCTTGCGCCGTATTGGATCAAGCATGTACCAATCCCCTAAAACTCATAACAAGGCCATTAAGTCTGTTCCGGGCCGATGGCCCTCCACCGGACGCCCTTGTCAGGGCGCTGATCTTGCACCGCTTTAGTGGACGGTCATTTACCGGACACTAGAGGGGGCCTGTCATGGGGCACACCCACAAAAGAAACTACGATCGTTATACCCTGGCGTTCAAGCTAAGGGCCGTTAAACTGGCTAATCACCCTAACGTTAAAACCAAAGATATTGCGGAGGGGCTGGGGATACACCCGGTGATGCTGTACCGCTGGTGTATGGAGCATCGCAACGGAACGCTGGTAGCCAACAAACACATGAAAAAGCAGAAGCCCTCTCCGAAACGCGTTAACCCTCCGCCGGATTCCGAGGCTGCCGCCGAAGACGAACTTTCCAAGGCGAAGAGGCGCATCAAGGATCTGGAAAAGCAGCTCAATGCGCGCCAGGAGGAAATTGACCTTCTAAAAAAGGCGCGCCGGTTCTTCGAGAAAAACCGTCACTGATTTTTGCGTTTATCGAGAAGAACCGGGATCAGTTCAGTATCAAGCGCCTCTCCCTGTTTTTCGGTGTGTCTCGCAGCGGCTTTTATGCCTGGCTCACTCGCCCTGTTAGCCTTCATCGACAGCAGGATGAGGTCCTCAAGGGCGCCATTATCGAATTGCATCAGGGATATCGTCGGGCCTATGGCGCACCAAGAGTGCATCAGGCGTTGCGCCAGCAGGGCCTCCCTTGCAGTCGTCGACGGGTGAATCGGTTGATGAGGACGCTAGAGATTAAAGCCTCTACAACTGGACTGTATGCTTGGCGGCCCGGGCAGCACGCGTTTTACAGCTCCGCCGGCAATCAACTCAAAGGCAGTGAAGCACCGAGCGGCTGCGGTCAGCAGTGGGCTGGGGATTTCACTTATCTGAAAACCCGCACTGGCTGGCTGTACCACGCAGCCATCATTGATCTGTTCAGTCGCAAAGTGGTGGGCTGGTCGTTCAGCAGTCGCCGCAATAGTGAACTGACCAAGAGTGCGTTGCGCATGGCGTTGCTGAACGAAATGCCAGAAAAGGGTTGCCTGTTCCATTCTGATCAAGGAATCGAATACGCCGCGCACGAATACCGGGAACTGCTGGAGAAGGCCGGGATGGTTCGCAGCATGAGCCGCAAAGGCAATCCATTGGACAACGCGGTCATGGAGTCCTACTTCCACACCCTGAAAGCGGAGCTGGTCCACAAGCGTCTGTTCGACACAAAAGTGCAGGCGGTCTCGGAAATCATTCACTACATGATGTTCTATAACAGCGAGCGATTGCACTCGAGCCTGGGCTACCAATCCCCGGAGGATTATGAAAAGCTCAGTGCCTAAAGTGTCCACCAAAGTGGTGCAAGATCACGCCGCTAAACAAAAGCGTTAAATCATTTGGCACGGCGGAGAAATCTGCAAATCTTCCAGAGTATAACTATCAGTGAGCAAGCTAGAGTTGATCGACAAATTTGTCACGAGGGCTTTCTATGCAAACCTTGTCATTGGGTTTCTTGTAATGCTTTCCGATTTAGCTATCTCATTTTTCGAATTAGAGATTCAGCCCTTGGTGCACTCTTACGATAGTATTTTTACCATTGTGATGGTGGCTTGTATTGGCACGATGATCTGTCTTCGGATCATCGAAATGTTTTAACAAGGCGCAGCAGTACGTGGCCTATGGCCACCGGACGGCTTTCAGCCGCCGCTGTGCTTCGCGTTAGCTATGATTGCCTTACCCGCAAAGTGATACTATAGTATCACTGTCTATTTGTATCAGGGTGGGCCCATGAAAGTTGAGCTTGTTACAAACCTTAAGCGCCAAGCCACAAAAATCTTGGCAGACCTGCATCTGTCCAAAGAGCCGGTACTGATCACTGAACATGGCCAGCCATCCGCTTATCTTGTTGATGTGCAGGATTACGAATTCATGCAGCGTCGGCTTGAGCTGCTTGAGGGGCTCTCACGAGGAGAGCGTGCTGTACTTGAGGGAAGAACGTACAGCCAAAGTGAGGCCAGGGAGAAAATGAGTAAATGGCTGAAGTAATCTGGACGGAGCCGGCTCTTCAACAATTAAACGCAATCGCAGAGTACATTGCTCTGGATAACCCTGCTGCCGCAAGCCGTCTGGTCCAGGAAGTTTTCGATAAAACCGAGCGTTTGGAAAACTTTCCCCAATCCGGGCGGATTCCTCCTGAGCTCCCTAATTCGGTATACAGGGAGGTAGTGGTTACCCCGTGCCGCATTTTTTATCGTGAGGATGAGCAGCGGGTTCTCGTGCTCTATGTCATGCGAGAGGAGCGGCAGCTTCGTGCGTACATGCTTGGTAACAGCTAACCAGGCGCGTCACTCGGATGCCTTTGTCTCGCTTCGCTGCGTCAAAGTCACCGGTGCGCTTCGGCGTTAAGCTCTATTGTTGCGTGATGCGCAACATGCTATTGTTCCCCCATGATTAAATCATTCCGCCACAAAGGACTGAAGCGGTTCTATTCAACCGGCCACACGTCTGGCATACAACCCGGCCATGCCAAGAAGTTGCGTATGCAACTGGCTGCTCTGGATACGGCGACTTCAGTGGAAGACATGGATATCCCTGGTTTTTGGCTTCATCCATTGAAGGGCAAAGACAAAGGCCGGTGGTCGATTAGGGTTAACGGAAATTGGCGCATGACGTTCGAATTCCAGGACGGCAACGCCTACATTCTTGATTATGAGGATTATCACTGATGACTATGCATAATCCGCCGCATCCTGGTGAATTCATTCGCGAGGTGTACCTGGAGCCTTTCGGCATCAGCTCTCGTCAGCTTGCTTCCAGTCTGGGCGTTGCACCTTCTACTTTGTCTCGGTTTCTCAAAGGGGATAGTGGCATTAGCCCTGAAATGTCTCTGCGGCTGTCCAAGGTTCTCGGGCGTACTCCTGAGAGCTGGTTGGCGATGCAAGATATGTATGACCTATGGGTGGCTCGCGGCACAGTCAATCTGGATGGTATTCATCGCCTGGATTTCGACGCAGCTTAACCAGAGGCTGTTGTCGGACGTGCCTGCGCTGGCGCTCCGGCACGCCGCAAAGCCAAGCGTCAAAAAATAGGCTCCCCCGTTGCCTTGACCGCATAGAACAGACAATCACTTTTCGCAATAATCGGGTTGGTGGTAATCATAAAGGTCCTGAGGGCCTGGGCGGGGTAGATCTTCCCATCCCTGACCTGAAGAACCTGTGTCATATTCTCTTTTCGGTTGTGGCCGATCGCGGTGAGTATGCCGAGGCCTTTGTCGCCAACCCACCCCAGGGGCTCATCCGGGGACACGATTCCGAAATTACGATGTTCAATGTCGGGGGGGAAGGTCAGGTCGGCGTGGCCGGTGGGTTCGAGGCGGTATTCTATGGTTGCTTCAGGCGCCAGTTCCACCCGGATCGGATTGCGTAGCACGGTGACGTCCCAGTCCGCTTTTTCCAGTGACAACACATCTGACCTTGAGCAATACCGGACGAGTCCCTCATAGGCCAGTTCGTGCGCCTGCTCGTCCTGGGAACCACCACACTCGATGGTTACCGTGGGCACCTCCTGCTCGGAATATTCCATCAGCGCCCCCAGGCGTAGATCCGTCATGATCAGGCGGTCGGTAAAGAGCGATGTCAGTGCCTGATGCGCCGCGTCATTGGTGATCGATACGGCGAACGCAGGGCCTGAACCTGAGGTGTTGTGAACATCCAGCAGGCATTCGGGCTTCGCGTTATGGAGCTCTGCAAGCATGGCCCTGGCAATCGCCCCTTCTTCTCCCTCGAACGGTTCTTTGAAACATCGGTTGAGGTCACGTCCGTCTGGAAGCTGTCGCCATGAGAGTGTGGGAGGAATCTTCGCAGGGTAGATGCCGCCCAGAAGAAACAGCATGTTAACTGCCGGGGTGTGCTGTTCGAGCAGCCATCGATGAAGCGCAAGCAGGCCGGAAGGCTCATTGCCGTGAAGCAGCGTTGCCATGGCTCGGGTACGGGAGCGATCACGACCGGCAACACGAATAATCGTGGGCTTTTGTAGCTGGTCCAGCCACTCAAGGGCGGAGCGGCCCAGGGTCCGGGGTGAGGGATCATTCAAATAGTCGAGGACGTTCGAGTTACTCACGGCGACAATGTCCATTCATGGAGCGGCGTATTTGTTTTCTGGTTGGCCATGTACAGAGAGAGCATGGTCTGGAAGGCCTCGTCGGGGCTCAGGGATTCGAACAGAGATTCGGTGATGTGGCGTTGCCACCGGGCGCCCGACATGGCGGTTTCAATGCGGCCTTCGATAATTCCCAGCAAGCGGTGAATTTCCGACTCGTCCACGGCTGTTTGTGCCAGTGCGTCCCGGGCGCGGGGTAGCAGGTCCCGGGCCACGGTTAACAGCGGCGTATCCTGCAACTGAACCTGTTTTTTGTGTGGCCATATGATTTCTGCGCCAACGCCATATTTTGCGGCGCGGTAGAAGTTGTGTTCCGTGTAATGGAAGGGAAGTATCGACGTCAGATGATGAATATCATCAAGGACTGCCAGCGCAGCGCCAATTATGAACAGCCCGTTCGCACACATGTCAGCAGCCGTAGGACCTGCGGGCATTGAGCGAATCTCGATGCGCAGGTGGCCGCCTTCGGTATGGTCGTAGATGGCCCGGTTCCAGGGCCAGGTGGTTCCCTGGTGCAGTCGCAGTTCAGCCAGTTTCGGCACATCACCGCGATCAATCACCGCCATCGGGTCTTCCTCCGACATCAGTGGAATGATGGGCGGATAGAGCGATGCCGAGGCAGCAAAGAGTTCCCAGGCGCTGCGTGTCCAGCCGTTGCCGTAGTAAACCCGTGGCGGATGGCGCCAGGTTTTATGGTTGGGCGATCGGCTGTCAATGGATTGCTTGAACAGGGCAATGCGGGTTTCGTCCCACAGGTGGTGGCCAAACAGGCTGGGTGAATTGCTGGCCAGAGCGAGGACAACCGGCGTGACCAGTTGGACCGCATTGAAGTAATCGGCAAAACGATGTGCGGGCACCCGCCAGTGAAGCTGGAAGGAGGTGTTTGCTCCTTCCATATAGACGTCGTCAGCTTCCAGATTGATAACGTCGTTGCCACCAATATGAATGCTGAATGGCTCTCCCCGTTGCTGGATCAGCGCCTTGGATAACGCATGATAGCGGGGCTCGTCTGTCATTGCCTTCGCACCCATATCGGACTGGCGAAGTGTGGGCAGGATGCCGATCGGCACCAGTTCTCCATCCAGTGATGCGGCGTGCTGGTTGATCCGTTGGATCGCAGAGAGCAACTCCTGCTCTGTTCTGGCGAAGGGAGAGCCCTTGAAAGCCTGGGGGCTGAGATTGTATTCGAGATTGAAGCGGTTAAGCTCAACCGTCAGTTGAGGATCCTGAACGCGGGCGGCGATTTCGGTGTTGATGGGTTGAACGCGCAGGTCCGGGTTTACGATGTAGAACTCTACCTCGGCACCGATGGAGATTGCGCCTTCGCCAAAGCCGGGCCGGTTCAGAAGACGAGTAAGTGCTTTGAGATCCGTCCTGACCTTGGCGGCAAAACGTTCAAACTCTTCCGGCGCAAACTCTGTTGTCTTGATCGACAGTCCCACGTCAACGTCATCCTCGCACTCACTTATCTTGATAGTAGTGGAAGATGCGCTGGGCACCAATCTGACGCAATTAATTGCCCGGTCAGATGGCGAGGTGCCCTATATAACTTTTAGTTCCTAAGCCAGCAATAAAACATCTAGTTCAGGCATTGTTGTTTTTTAGCTCTGACCTTATCTTTGCGTTCTAAATAAATGCGGTATCTATTCTTTTTAGATATATAAAGATTCCGACTCAACAGGGAGCTCTGCCTACTATGCCGAATTCGATTTTTTCTGGTTCCAAAGCCCGTAAGGGCCTGTGGTTCAGTGCGCTGGCGCTGGCGTTCTCGCTGACTGGCCCAGCTTCCGCTCAGGAGCGGGAGATTTTGAACTCCTCCTACGATATTGCCCGCGAGCTGTTTGCCGAATACAACGTTCTGTTCCAGGACTACTGGAAAGAAAAAACTGGCGAAACCGTCGATATCCAGCAGTCACACGCTGGCTCTTCCAAGCAGGCGCGCGCCATCCTGCAGGGGTTGGGTGCGGATGTGGTTACCTACAACCAGGTCACCGACGTAAACATTCTGGCCGAGCGCGGCAATCTGATTCCTGAGGACTGGGCATCACGCCTGCCAAACAACAGCTCGCCGTACTATTCCACCATGGCGTTCCTGGTGCGCGAGGGTAACCCCAAGAATATCCAGAACTGGGATGATCTGATCCGCGAAGATGTCGAACTGATCATGCCGAATCCGAAAACCTCCGGTAACGGCCGCTACACCTACCTGGCGGCGCTGGGTTTTGCCCAGGACAAGTTCGGTGACGACCAGGAGAAGATCGATGCCTTCCTCAGCGACCTGCTGGGCCAGGTGAAGGTATTCGACTCCGGCGGTCGTGGCGCCACCACCACGTTCGTGGAACGGGGCCTGGGTGATGTGCTGCTGACCTTCGAATCCGAAGTGAACAACATCCCGGTCCTGAACCCGGACAAGAACTTCCAGGTTGTGGTTCCGAAAGTGAGCTTCCTGGCCGAGTTCCCGGTGACCTGGATCGACAAGAACATCGAGAAGAAGGGCACCGAAGAACTGGCCCAGGCCTACTTGACGCATCTATACTCCGAAGAAGCCCAGCGCATGCTGGCCGGCTTCAACTACCGGGTGCACAACGAAACCGTGAAAGCGGAAGTGGCTGACAAGTTCCCGGAACTGAAGCTGATGCCGATTCAGGACATCGCCGGCAGCTGGGAAAATGCCATGGAGACCCACTTTGCCAGTGGCGGCAAACTGGACCAGTTGCAGCGTCGCCGCTAACGGATGCGCAGCTGATTCATGGCCACCACTGACGTTTCGGAGCGCCCGTCAAAGCGGCTGAGCGCTCCCGCCACCAAACGCGTTTTGCCGGGGTTCGGACTGAGCCTCGGCATTTCGCTTTTCTTTATCAGCCTGGTGCTGCTTCTGCCCATCAGCGGCCTGTTCATTCGTGCCGCCGGCATGGGGTGGGAGCAGTTCTGGTTTGTGATCACCGATCCGCGGGTGGTTGCGTCCTATAAAGTCACCGCGCTGGCGGCCCTGGCTGCTTCCCTGTTCAATTGCGTGTTTGGCCTTCTGATGGCCTGGGTGCTGGTGCGTTACGAGTTTCCCGGCAAGCGGCTGCTGGATGCGATCATGGATCTGCCGTTTGCGCTGCCAACCGCCGTGGCCGGCATCACACTGGCAACCCTGTTTGCCGAGAACGGCTGGTATGGACAGTATCTCGCCGATCTGGGTATTGAAGTGGCATTCACACCGCTGGGTATTGTGGTGGCGATGGCCTTCACCAGTGTGCCGTTTGTGGTGCGCACGGTTCAGCCGGTACTGGAGGAAATGGCGCCGGAGGATGAAGAAGCGGCCATGAGCCTGGGTGCTTCGGACATGACGGTCTTTCGGAAAATCCTGTTCCCGACACTCTGGCCGGCTGTGGTGACCGGTGGTGCGCTTTCGTTTGCCCGCAGCCTTGGGGAATACGGCGCGGTTATCTTTATTGCCGGCAACTCACCCTACATCAGTGAAGTGATCAGTCTGATGATCTTTGTTCGTCTGGAGGAATACGATTTTCCGGCGGCCAGTGCCATTGCCGCAGTGGTGATGACGGTATCGCTGTTGCTGCTCCTGGCGATCAACGTCTGGCAGGGGCGCTATCTCAAGCGCCTGCACGGAGGTTAGGATATGGCTGCGCGTAAACATCGCCGCGTTGGCGACAGCCCGCTGGTTCGTCGCACTCTGATCGGAATCGCCGTCGGCCTGACGTTGCTTCTGCTGTTCATGCCCCTGGTGCTGATTTTTGTGCAAGCGTTTGCCGAGGGTTGGGCCGGTTACGTCAGCAATATTCTCAACGAATACACGCTTCATGCCATTGGCCTGACGCTCGTGGTTGCGCTGCTCACGGTACCGTTGAACATGGTGTTCGGCGTGTTCCTGGCCTGGCTGGTGACCCGCTTCCGGTTCCCCGGGCGCAAGCTGCTGACCACCCTCATTGATATCCCGTTTGCCGTCTCTCCGGTAGTTGCCGGTCTGCTTTTCCTCCTGCTTTACGGGAGCAATGGCTGGGTGGGCCAGTGGCTTGGTGAATACGACATTCAACTGATGTTTTCCTGGCCCGGCATCGTGATGGTGACCGTGTTCGTGACCTGCCCGTTCGTGGCCAGAGAACTGATTCCGCTGATGCAGCAACAGGGCAGGGAAGAGGAAGAGGCCGGTGTGGTGCTGGGCGCCTCCGGCTGGCAGCTGTTCCGCCGGGTGACTCTGCCGAACATTCGGTGGGCGTTGCTGTACGGCGTGATCCTCACCAACGCCCGGGCCGTGGGCGAGTTCGGCGCCGTTTCTGTGGTTTCGGGCAATATCCGGGGCGAGACCAATACTCTTCCACTGCAGGTGGAGCTGCTTTACCAGGATTACAACACCGTAGGCGCGTTTGCAGCTTCGTCGCTGCTAGCCGGTATTGCGCTGATCACTCTTGTCGTGAAGGCCATCATTGAATGGCGTCAGAGTCGTAACTAAGGGTTTCCAATGAGCATCGAGATACAGGGTATCAACAAGTTTTTCGACAAGTTCCAGGCCCTGCATGACATTAATCTGATCATTCCGGATGGCCAGCTCACGGCGTTGCTGGGTCCTTCCGGTTCGGGCAAGACCACGCTGCTGCGGATCATTGCCGGCCTGGAAACTCCCGAAGAGGGCAGAATCCGGTTCAGCGGCAAGGATGTGACCGATCTGCATGTGCGGGACCGACGTGTGGGGTTTGTGTTCCAGCACTATGCGTTGTTTCGCCACATGACAGTGGCCGAGAACGTGGCCTTTGGCCTCGATGTGCTTCCGCGCAAGGAGCGCCCCGGCAAGCCCGAGATCCGCAAGCGGGTAAAAGACCTGTTGGAAATGGTGCAGCTGGAACACCTGGCCGACCGGTACCCCGCGCAGCTTTCAGGTGGGCAAAAGCAACGCATCGCCCTGGCGCGGGCCATGGCCATGCGCCCGGAGATTCTTCTGCTGGATGAACCCTTCGGGGCGCTTGATGCCAAGGTGCGAAAAGACCTTCGCCGCTGGCTGCGCAGCCTCCACGACGAGCTGCATTTCACCAGTGTGTTCGTGACCCATGATCAGGAGGAGGCCCTGGAGCTCTCCGACCAGGTGGTTGTGATGAGCAATGGTCGGATTGAGCAGGTTGATACGCCCCTGGAGCTCTATGGCCGCCCGGACAGCCGGTTTGTATTCGAGTTTCTGGGGCAGGTGAATGTGCTGTCTGGCAAGATCCGCGATGGTGTCATGCGCCAGGGTGACGCCTGGATTCGACTGCCCGAAGGCTGCGAAAACGATGACGCGCAGCTCTACCTGAGGCCCCACGAAGTGCGCCTCACCCAGTCTGCCAGTGACGAGGCCCATCTGCCTTTCCGGATCGAGGCTATCAACCTGATCGGTGCGGAAGTTCGCATCGAACTCAAGCCCGATGGCTGGGAGTGCGAGGAGCTCTGGGAAGTTGGCATCAGCCATACCGAGTTCAACGCCCGTCAGCCCCAGCGGGGTGACCGCTGCTTCGCCGTGCCGGATGTGGGGCATCTGTTCTGCGAACACTCACAGGAGCCCAAGACGCTCGTCTGGTAGACCTGGTGGCATCTACCCGGTGATTGATGAGCCGGGTACTTGCCCCAGATCATCTCTGGTTTCTGTCCCTTGCCTATAATTCTCTGCATCAGAGAGTTTGCTGCCATCATTTCGCTCAAGGCAGGGGTAAAACCGGGATGAACTGGACATGACCGAAAGTTCGCCAACGCCTCCTTCTCCAGAACTTCGACACCGCATCATGGCGGGTTTTATCGGTAATGTCGTGGAGTGGTACGACTTTGCCGTTTATGGCTATCTGGCCGGAGTTATTGCTCCGGTTTTCTTTTCGTCTGCCAACCCAACGGCAGCACTTATCGGCACCTACGGCATATTTGCTGCCGGCTTCATCATGCGGCCCCTGGGGGCGGCGGTTTTCGGCTGGTTTGGAGACCGGTACGGGCGTGCTCGTACCATGCAAATCTCTGTAATGCTGATGGCCTTGCCGACCCTGCTGCTCGGATTGCTTCCCTCCTATGAGCAGGCCGGCTTGCTCGCTCCAGTCTTGCTGGTTCTGATCCGATTGCTTCAAGGCCTTTCTGTTGGCGGCGAGTTCTCATCCTCGGCGACCTACCTGGTTGAGACGGCTCCCGATGGTAAACGAGGTCTGACGGGCAGTTGGGCCAACATCGGCTCGATGACGGGCTCTTTGCTGGGCGTTGCTGCGGCGGCACTGGTAACCAATACCCTGGATGAACAAACATTGAGTGACTGGGGCTGGCGCCTGCCGTTTCTTGGAGGCGCCATTCTGGGCATTGCCGCCATCGCAATTCGCCGGAACCTGCACAACTCAGAGCGATTCAGCCAGCACCATGAGAATCGCGACGAAACATCGCCGCTTCTGCAGGCGTTTACAACCAATCGGCGGGAAACCCTTCTTGCACTGGCTTTCGCTTCAAGTTACGGAACGTGCTACTACATTGTTTTCGTGTATCTGCCGGAATGGCTCTCGGCCCAGGAACTGCTTTCTCGCGGAACAGCTTTGTTGATCAACACGGGCATGATGCTGCTTGTCATCCCGGCGATGCCGCTGTTTGCGATCGTGGGTGATCGATGGCTTCGTCGAAGGAGCTGGATAGCCATCTCTTTGTTTCTGCTTACCGTGGTCGCCTGGCCGCTTCATGCCTGGATGCTAAGCTCCGGCGGTTCACTGTATGTGGTGGTATTGGCACACGCTCTGGTGTTCTTGCTGCTGGCCATTCCATTGGGCTCCGCACCCGCACTGTTTGTAGAGATGTTTCCGGAGAGCGACCGTTTATCCGGCTATTCTGTAGCCTTCAATCTTGGCCTGGGTGTATTCGGCGGACTCACACCGATGATTGCCACGTCGTTGATTGCAACAACCGGTGTTGTGACGGCACCGGCCATGTATCTGGCAGTAACCGCCTTCATTGCTGTGCTGGCTCTCATCGCCATGCCGGATCGAAGCCGGGAGCCGCTGCGATGACTCGCCCATCGCAAAAGAGGGTAAGTAACGTGATACGCCTTGCATTGGTTCTGTCTTTTCTGGCTCTGGCAGCCTGTGATGGGAGTTCCGGCAATCTGGCTCTGGGGACGCTTGAGCGGGATCGAATTGCCCATACCGCAACCGCCAGTGAAGTTGTTGTTGAGCTCCCTGTCTCGCCCGGCTCGCCGGTTGAAAAAGGGAGTGTGTTGGTAAAACTCGACGACACGCTGCAGCGGGCGGAGGTTGACCGGGCCTCAGCCCAGTTGTCAGAGGCCGTCGCCAATCTTGAAAAACTCCGACACGGAGCCCGGCCGGAGGAAGTGGCGGCAGCAAGAGCGAATGTGGCCGGCGCCCGGGCGGAACTCATCGAGAGTGAGGCCAATTATTCACGCATCCTCAATCTCAGGAATCAGAATCTGGCCAGTCAGGCCGACCTGGACAAGGCGGTCGCCTTGCGCGACGCCAATCATGCGAAGCTGCTCAATGCGCAGGAAGCGTTGCTGGAATTAACGAATGGCGCTCGTGAAGAGGATCTGAGAGCGGCCGAGTCCAGAGCTGATGCGGCAAGAGCGATGCTCGCCCGCGAAAAGAAACACCTTGCCGATCTGACCGTTGTCGCGACACGGGACGGTATTCTCGACAACCTTCCCTGGAATCTGGGGGAGCGAGTGACCGCAGGCAGCCCTCTGGCGATTGTTCTGGCCGGCAAGGCGCCGTTTGCGAGGGTTTATGTGCCAGAGCCTTATCGGGTAAAGCTGGCGATTGGTGACGAGCTGACTGTGCGTGTGGATGGTCTTGGCCGAACCATAAAGGGCCGTTTGCGTTGGATTGCCACGGAGCCTGCATTCACGCCGTACTTTGCGCTTAATCAGGAAGAACGTGCCCGGCTGATGTACCGGGCAGAGGTCCAGCTTCCAGAGGCAGAGGCTGCTTTGCCGAACGGAGTGCCGGCCCAGGTTGAGTTGCCATGAGTGAATGTGTCATCCGCGCGGAAAGGCTTAGCCGGAATTTCGGCGATACCAGGGCTGTTCAGTCGCTGGATCTGGAGGTCGAGCGAGGCCGCATTTATGGTTTTCTCGGGCCAAACGGCAGTGGCAAGACCACGGCTATCCGAATGTTGATCGGTTTGTTGAAGCCAAGCTCCGGAACGGCGGAAGTGCTTGGTTATGGCTTGCCAGCCGGTGCCGAGAAACTCAGGCGGCGGATCGGGTACATGACCCAGAAATTCTCCCTGTACGATGATTTGACCGTTCAGGAAAATCTAAGGTTTATCGCCTCCATTTACAGCTTGTCTGCGAACCAGCTGCGCTCAAGGATTGAGGATCTGCTTGTTATCTATGGGCTGCGTGACAGCCGGCATCAGTTGGCAGGAAGCATGAGCGGCGGGCAGCGACAACGCCTCAGCCTTGCTGCGGCAACACTGCACAAGCCAGATCTGCTGTTCCTGGATGAGCCCACCTCGGCGGTGGATCCCCAGAGTCGCCGGGACTTCTGGGAGCAGTTGTTTGATCTTAGTGATGCCGGAACGACGATCATGGTCTCAACCCACTATATGGACGAGGCGGAGCGTTGCCACAAATTGGCCATTCTCGAGACGGGAATCAAGCGAGCCGACGGTGCACCGGATGAACTGATGAAGAACATGGGCGCCAGGGTTGTTGAGGTCAGTTCTGAAAATCTCCGCGTGTTAAAGCATCGGCTTCTTGAGTTGCCAGACGTGATATCGGCAGCGCAACTTGGCGCGCGGCTTCGAGTGCTGGTGAAGAACCGGGTTAGCAGTCCGGTTGCGTATCTGACGGGGCAACCTTTTATCGGAACAGGGGACAGTCTTACTGAGGTGCGCCCAAGCCTGGAGGATGTTTTCGTAACCAGTACGGGAAGAGGCCGACAATGAACAGCCTCCGACGCATCCGAGCCATTTTTGGCAAGGAGTTGATTCAGCTCCGGCGGGACCGGATGACGTTCGGCATGATTGTCATGATCCCGCTTCTCCAGCTGTTGCTATTTGGCTATGCCATCAATACAAACATCCGCCATATCCCGGTAGGCATTGTCGATTTCAGCCAGAGCGGCCTGAGTCGGGAGATCGTGCAGCTTGTGAAAGCCACGCAAGTGGTTGAGATCAGGTCCTACTTTGAGAGTGTAGAGAAAGCGCAGGCGGCCATTGCCAGTGCCGAAGTCAGGGCCGTCCTCATCATCCCTGAAGATGTTGATAACCGCTTGGCGCGGCACCAATCATTGGGTTTTGGTTCGCCCCCTGCCACCGATGAAGAAACCAGCCAACCCATCGCTCAATGGATTGCCGATGGCTCCGATACGATCATTGCCTCTGCCATCAAGAGTCTGCGTGGCATGCCGCTGGCCGAATTGCTGGACCGTCCTGTCAATCGCGTTACACCCACCTTTGAAGTGACGCTGCTCTATAACCCCGAGCAACGCACAGTTGTCAATATTGTGCCGGGTCTGGTCGCGATCATTCTGACCATGACCATGATCATGTTTACCTCTGCCGCAATCGTCCGCGAGCGGGAGAGGGGCAACATGGAAATGTTGATATCGACGCCGGTGCGACCGATTGAACTGATGATCGGGAAGATCATTCCGTACATTTTTATTGGCGTGATTCAGGTCAGCATCATCCTGGGGCTGGGCCGGGTGTTGTTCCATGTTCCGGTAGAGGGAGGGTTGGCCCAGCTCGCAGGCGTCACCTTCCTTTTCATCACCGCAAGTCTGACGCTTGGGCTGGTCATTTCAACGATTGCCCGGAACCAGCTACAGTCAATGCAGATGACGGTGTTTGTTCTGATGCCCTCGATTCTGTTGTCGGGGTTCGTATTTCCCTATGAGGGCATGCCTGTCGCAGCCCAGTATATTGCAGAGGCACTTCCCGCGACGCATTTCATGCACTTGGTTCGCGGAGTGGTTCTGAGGGACGTTGAGGTAACGAATATGGCATCGGATGTCTATTGGCTGGCGCTATTCACCCTTGGCGGCCTGATCGTTGCCTCACTCAGGTTCAAGAAGCGTCTCGAATAGTTGTGCCCAGGTAATGCCGACACAATCAGGAGGATGTAATGTCACTACCCGCGCCATTGACCGAAAACCAGGTCTACCACGGTTGCCCGGAAGACAAGCTGGATTTCCAAACCACCGAAGACCTGCAGGACCTCGAGCGTCCGTATGGTCAGGACCGGGTACTGCGGGCGCTGGAATTTGGTGCCGGTATTCAGGCAGACGGTTTCAATCTCTTTGTTCTCGGACCCTCCGGTGCCGGCAAGCACGAGCTGGTTGAGCGCTTTCTTTGCCTGCATGCGGCAAGCCAGCCGGTCCCGCCGGATTGGTGCCATGTCTATAACTTCAAGTTTTCAGAGCGGCCACGCGCCATTCGACTGCCGGCCGGTGAAGGGCGGCAATTCAAGAAACACATGAATGAACTGGCGGAGGAGCTCCGAACAGCAATCCCTGCTGCCTTCGAAAGCGAGGAATACCAGGCCAGGTTGCAGGAACTCCAGGAAGAAATGGCCAAGCGTCAGCATCAGGGCCTGTTTGATATCCAGGAAGAGGCGAACCGGAACAACATTGCCATGATCACCACGCCGGCCGGCTTTACCTTTGCCCCGATGCGCAAGGGCGAGGTGATCGACCCGGAGGAATACAAGAACTTTTCGGACGAGGAGAAAGCGCTGGTCGAATCCAAGGTTGAGGAGCTTCAGAAAAAGCTTCAGCAAACCATCCAGCAGATACCCAGGATGCGGAAGGAGGTCAGGGAAAGAGTCCACGCCCTGAATGAAGAAATGGTGCAGCTGACCCTGGGCGGCCCGATTGGGGAGTTGAGGGAAAAATGGTCCCACCTGCAGCATATCGTCGAGTACCTGGATGTCGTTCGCGAGGATGTGGTTGAGCACGCCGAGGCTTTCCAGGATACCGATAACGGGCCTCCGGCGGGCCTGTTGGCAAGGTACAAGGTCAATTTGCTGGTCGATAATGCGGAGACGGCCGGCGCGCCCGTTATCTACGAGGACCTGCCCAACCATCAGCATCTGGCGGGGCAGATTGAACATCGGGCCCGGCAGGGTAATCTCTATACCGATTTCACGCTGATTCGTGGCGGTTCCATGCACCGGGCCAGTGGCGGCTATCTGATTATTGATGCGCGCAGGGTACTGACACAGCCGATGGCGTGGGAAAGCCTGAAACGGATCCTGTCCTCCGGTGAGGTTCGAATCGAGTCACTGGAGCGGCTTTACGGGTTGGTGAGTACCGTCAGCCTGCAGCCGGAGCCCATTCCGGTGTCGGTCAAGGTGGTTCTGCTTGGGGACCGGATGCTCTATTACCTGCTGTCCCACTATGATCCGGACTTTCTGGACCTGTTCAAAGTAGAAGCGGATTTCGAGGACGACCTGGACCGCAATGAAGAATGCTATGAACTCTACGCGCGCATGATCGCCACCATGGCCCGGGGCCTGAAAATGCGACCGCTGGAGCGAAGCGCCGTGGCCCGGCTGATTGAACATGCCAGCCGGCTGGCAGCAGACCAGCGCAAACTGACCGCCCACGACCGGGTGCTCCGCGACATTCTGAGCGAGGCAGACCACTGGGCGGGACAGGCCGGGGCCGATACGGTTGAAGCCAGCCATCTCCAGCAGGCCATTGATGAACGGGAATACCGGGCCAGCCGGGTCCGGGAACGAAGCCGTGAGCAAATCAGCCGGGGTGTGGTGATGATAGCCACCACTGGCGAGGAGGTGGCTCAGGTAAATGGCCTTTCGGTACTCCGGCTTGGGGCGTCGATGTTCGGGCAGCCTACCCGGATTACCGCCACGGCCCGTCCCGGTAAAGGGCAGGTGGTGGATATCGAGCGGGAGGCCAAACTCGGCGGCCCCATTCACAGCAAGGCCGTGATGATTCTTTCCCGCTTCCTGGCGAGCCGGTACGCTGGCGACGGCGAACTTTCCCTATCGGCGAGTCTCGCCTTCGAGCAATCCTACGGTGGTGTTGAGGGCGATTCCGCGTCGGTGGCAGAAACCTGCGTGCTGCTTTCAGCCATTTCCCGGGTGCCAATCAAGCAGTCATTCGCGGTAACGGGGTCGATGAACCAGCATGGTGAAGTTCAGGCCGTAGGCGGTGTGAATGAGAAGATCGAGGGCTTTTTCGATGTCTGCAAGGAAGCCGGCGACGTTCGCGGGCAGGGTGTTTTGCTGCCCGCAAGCAATGTTGAGCACCTCATGCTGAGAGCCGATGTTAGGCAGGCGATCGCTGAGGACCGGTTCCGGATCTATCCGATTTCAGGCATCAATGAGGCAATTGAGCTGCTAACCGGTCTTGAGGCCGGAGAACCGGACAGTAATGGCGAGTTCCCTGAGAACAGCTTCAATCGCCGGGTTGCCGAACGCCTGGAGAAGTTCGCGGAGGCCAGCAAGAAACGGGACGAAAACGGAGAAGAGAACAACAGCGGAGGCAAGGATCGTGACTGATAGGCCAGCAAACCAGGCTGACCCCGGCACCACAACCGGTCGTGTACTGGTGCTTCTCGATGGTTCCAGGATGAGTTACGCCGCCTTGCAGGCTGCGGTCGGGATTGCCGCGAATACGGGTGCCGATGTGCTGGGTGTGTTTGTTGAGGAGCTGAACCAGCTGCGAAGCGCCGGCTATGGTTTTGCCCGCGAAGTGGGCGGTTCATCCGGTATCAGTCGCCCCCTGGCTGCTGGCGACGTTGAACAGCGCATGCAGAGGTTGGCGAGCGAGGCCCGCCGCGCTCTTGCCGGTGCCGTAGTGTCATACGGTTGCAGGCAATCCCTGAGTGTCGCCCGGGGCCATGTGATTGATGAGGTACTGGCGCTCGCCGGCCCTCAGGATCTTCTGGTGCTGGGCCGCGTTGGGTGGTCCTCCGAGCCCGGTGTGCGCTTGGGCTCGACGGCAAAAGGGCTGGTTCGTCGTTCCCGGGGAAGGGTCTTGCTCTGGTGTGAAGGTCGGGCCGAACCTTTGGGCAGGGTTGTGGTGTTTCTCAATGACCACGATGGCGCCAACGGCCGTGCTGTCCAGGCAACCGCTGAGGTGGTTCGTCATTGGCATCGGCCCGTGACACTGCTGCTGGGCGCTGACTCGACGGTCTCCGCCGACGACCTTAAAGGCGTCGCCCGGGACCTGGGTATTCAGGAATCGGAGCTTCGTGTAAGGTCTCTGCCATCAACGGATCCGGCTGTTGTGGCCGGAATTCTGCGACAGGAAAGGGCGGTAGAGCTGGTGCTAAGCCGGGAATGCACACTGCTCCAGGAGCCCGGCGCAGAGCGGTTGCTGGTGGCCCTGAATCTTCCCGTTACGGTCACGCCCTGAATCTCATCGGTTGCTCCATAGGTATTGATTAGCTGATGTTCATAGATGTTCTCTCCATTGTTGGACTGACCGTCCTTGCCGGCGCCTGCATTCCATTGGGCGGACTGCTCGCCAGCTTTGAACGGATCCGACCCAATTGGCTGGAGCAGGAGTTCCGCCATTTCGTGATCGCGCTCGGTGGCGGCATCCTGCTTGGCGCGGTCGCTGTGGTTTTTATTCCGGAAGGCCGATCCAGCATGGGGGGATCCCTTCTTGCGATTCCGGCTATTCTTGCGGGCGGGCTCATATTCTTCCTGATAGAGCGGGTTCTCGGCTTGAAACGCCGTGAATCTCCGCAGCTCCTGGGTGTGATGCTGGATTTTATTCCGGAAGCTGCCGCGCTGGGCGGGCTCGCCGTGGTGAACACCGAGATTGCACTGCTCATGGCGTTACTCATTGCCTTGCAGAACTTGCCGGAAGGGTTCAACGCCTATCGGGAGTTGCTTTACCTGAAAGGCCACAGTTCCCGAAAGACGCTGGTCTTTATGAGTAGCCTGGTGATCACAGGTCCGGTGGCCGGCCTGTTTGGCTATTTTTTCTTGTCTGAGCGCCCCGTGTTACTGGGCTCACTGATGCTGATGGCTTCCGGGGGTATTCTGTACCTGATTTTCCAGGACATCGCTCCTCAGTCGAGGCTTGACCGGCATTGGGGCCCGCCTCTGGGAGCGGTCCTTGGGTTCTGTATTACGCTGTTCAGTCACGACCTGGTGATCTAGGCCATGACTTGAGTATCAGGCAATTTTCCGTGAATCCTCCTTGCGCAGAATTTCCTCGACGTCCTCGGCGGACAGGGTTTCCTGTTTCAGCACGGCTTTGGCCAGTGCCTCCAGCTGGTTGCGGTGCTCGGTCAGGAAGTCGAGGGTTGCCTTCTCGAGGGCCAGGAGCTGGGACTGGATTTCCTCGTCAATCATCTCAGCCATCTTTTCGCTGAACTCCCTCGGCATGCCCATCTCCCGGCCCAGGAAAACATGTTCCTCGCCGATGTTCAGGCCCAGCGGGCCGATCTTTTCGCTCATGCCCCACTGGCCGATCATCTTGCGTATCAGCGCGGTTGCCTCCTTGAGGTCGTTCTGGGCGCCGGTACTGACTTCTCCGTAGATCAGCTTTTCCGAGCAGCGACCTCCAAGCATCACCTTGATGCGATCCTTCAGGTAGCTTTCGGTGTAGGTGTAGTGATCTTCCCTCGGGGTTTGTTCCGTCACTCCCATGGCCATGCCGTGAGGAATGATGGTCAACTTGGTTAGGGGATCCGCGTTCGGCATGTAGTAGGCCATGATGGCGTGACCACATTCGTGGTAGGCAACGGCCTCACGCTCCTGCGGGTTCAGCTTGGTGTCTCGCTCTTCACCGAGAATAATTCTGTCCCGGGCCAGATCAAAGCAATGGGCATTCACCTCATGCAGGCTTTCGCGGGCTGCGGTGAGCGCCGCTTCATTTACCAGGTTCTTGAGATCCGCCCCGGAAAAGCCGATGGTGCGCGCGGCCAGTTGATTCAGGTCGACATCATTCGCCAGGGGGACCTTTCGCACGTGAACGGCCAGGATCGCCGCGCGGGCCTCCTTGTGGGGGCGGTCGAGGGTGATCTTGCGGTCAAAACGGCCCGGGCGGAGCAGGGCACTGTCGAGCACGTCCGGCCGGTTGGTGGCAGCCAGTACCAGAACATTTTCGTGAGCCTCGAAACCGTCCATTTCCGTGAGGATCTGGTTCAGTGTCTGCTCTCTTTCATCGTGGCCGCCACCCAGGCCCGCACCACGTGATCGGCCAATGGCATCCAGTTCGTCGATGAAAATCAGCGCCGGCGCGTCTTTCCGGGCTTCCTTGAACATGTCCCGAACCCGCGCGGCGCCAACACCCACGAACATCTCGATGAATTCCGAGGCGCTGATGCTGTAGAAGGGCACTTCTGCTTCGCCGGCGATGGCCCGGGCCAGCAGTGTCTTGCCGGTGCCCGGCGGGCCGACCAGAAGCACGCCCTTGGGCATGACGGCACCCAGTGCCCGGTATTTTTCGGGAGATTTCAGGAAATCGATGATCTCGGCAATTTCCCGCTTGGCGGATTCAATGCCGGCCACGTCATCCAGGGTGGCGGTAGAGGTTTCCTTGTGGGCCCGCCGTGCCTTGGAGCGGCTGAAATCAAAGGGGCCGCCACCCTGTGTCATGCGTTTCTGCGCCGCACCCCAGAACCAGAACATCAGCGCCAGCAGCAGGATCCAGGGCAGGAAGCCGCGAATCATTTCCTGCCACCACGGCAGACCTGATGGCGTGGCCCGAATGGTGACACTGTGCTCTTCCAGAAGGTTGAGCAGCGACGGGTCTTCCATGGGCGGGCGGATGGTATGGAAACCGGGCGTGCTGGTGTGGGGTGGGCTGTCAGAGCTGAAATCGGCGGCACCGCTGTCGGTGAACAAGCCGGTAATGGCTTCTTCTTTCAACGTGACTTCTGCCACCTGATTGTTCACAACAGCCGTCTTGAATTCCGAGTAGGCGAGGTCCTGAAGTCGCGGTTGTCCGCCATCCTGCAGCCAGAGCACCATCAGGAAGATGGCAGCGCTCAGCCAAAGGAACGCATACTGGTTCGGAATGACCGGTTGCTGGTTCTGATCCGGTTTCTGTTGCTGGTTGTCTGGCCCACTCGGTGCTGTCATTTCGGTCTCCGGTCGCCCTCCATGATCTTCGCCACGAAGACAGATTTGCCGTAGGTCTCGAACGACCATTTCATGGTGTCCGAGAGCACGCCCATAACCTCATCATAGTCGCCGAAAATCTCGGTGCTCATCCGCCCCGGGTAGACTTCCAGTCCGGTCTGCTCCAGGCGCGCGATCAGGTCTTTGATTGGCTGCTTGTACTCCTCTTTCAGGGGATAGCAGCTCAGTTGTACAGAAAGATACATAAAGCCTCCATTCAGGTCAGTGACCCTGGTCAATTGCCCGTTAATAGCCCATGGCCGACGAAGTGCTCCTCCTCGGGTCCGCGCCACCATTGCGAACACCGTCTTCGTCAATCAGGATGCTCTGGATGGCGCCCATGGCTGATCCACCGACCACCGTGTGCCCCCGTTCCTGCAGAAGCCGGATGGTGTCGGGGCTGATGCCCTGTTCGATCCGGATTTCATCCGGCAGCCACTGGTGGTGCATGCGCGGCGCGCTCACGGCGGTCTGGATGTTCATTCCATGATCAATCACATTGAGGATCACCTGCAAGGTGGTGGTAATGATCCGGGAGCCCCCGGGACTGCCGGTAACCAGAATGTTCTTGCCATCCTTCTTAACGATAGTGGGCGACATGGAGCTCAGCATGCGTTTACCGGGCTCAACCTTGTTGGCTTCGCCACCAATCAGGCCATAGGCGTTGGGTACACCGGGCTTGGCACTGAAATCGTCCATTTCGTTGTTGAGCAGGAAGCCGGCACCTTCCACCGTGATGCCTGATCCGTAACTGAAGTTGATGGTGTAGGTGTTTGATACTGCGTTGCCCCATTTATCCACTACGGAAAAGTGGGTAGTCTCCGGGCTTTCCCAGGCAGCCGGCTGGCCGGGATTGATGTCGCTGGCCGGTCGTGCCCTGTTCGGATCAATGCCTTTGCGCAGTTCTTCTGCGTAGCCTTTGCTGGTTAACCCCGCCAGCGGCACATCCACATAATCCGTGTCGCCAAGGTATTTTGAACGGTCAGCGTAGGCCAGTTTCATGGCTTCGGCCATGTGATGAATCGCATCAGCGGAGTTATGGCCAAACTCCGCCATCGGGAAGCCTTCGAGGATATTCAGGATCTGGACAATGTGCGTGCCACCGGAAGAGGGCGGCGACATCGAGAAAATATCGTACCCGCGATAGTTGCCGTGAACCGGCGCCCGGACAACCGGGCGATAGTCTTTCAGGTCCTGGTGCGTGATGAGGCCGCCATTCCGTTCCATTTCGCTGGCAATCAGATCGGCGGTTTCGCCTTCGTAAAAGCCTTTCACGCCGTTGTCGGCAATGCGCTGGAGTGTTGCTGCCAGTTCCGGCTGTCGAAAGCGTTCCCCGGGCTGCCAGGCGCTTCCGTATTCCTTATAAAAGGTGTCACGGGTGGCGGGCCATCGCTCGAGTCTCTCCCGTGCCTGCTCCAGGCCCTCAGTAAAACGCTGGGGCACCACGAAACCCTCTTGGGCCAGTTTGATGGCTGGCGCCAGTGCCTGCTTGAGTGTAATGGTGCCGTGCCGCTCCAGCGCCAGTGCCAGGCCGGCAACCGTGCCCGGAACCCCTGCGGCGAGGTGGGTAAAACGACTGCGGTTCTTGACTACCTCGCCGGATTCGTCCTGGAACATGGTTTCTGTGGCGGCAGCGGGCGCTTTTTCGCGATAATCAATGGCTTCCGGATCTGAGCCGTCGCCCCTGGATATCAGCATGAAACCGCCACCGCCAATGTTGCCGGAACGGGGCTGGGTGACAGCGAGTGCAAAGCCGGCGGTAACGGCTGCATCGATTGCATTGCCGCCGTTTTTCAGCACTTCCAGAGCCACCTCGGTGGCCAGTGTATGGCTGGTGGCAACCATGCCCTGGGTTGCGGTAACCGGGTGAAACCGCTCACCCTCGAGAATGGCCTGTCCGAAGGCCGGCGCGGTGGTGATGAAAAAGGCCAGGGCGGCCGCAATCGAAAGGCGGCCTGAGCGCCCCGTGGCGAGGTTTTTGATTGTGCGTTGGTAGAGGCCTCTGTCCATATCTCCATTCCTCGTTTCTGGCGTTCAGATAGGCTATGATAGCCGGTCATTTTCATAGGTGCGTACCGTTAACCTGCCGTTAATGTCGGCGGTGATTCCCCGACGCACCTGCTTTCCCGGATTTCAGTTAAGGAAAGGCTTTCATGGAGCATACCTATCGTCTTGTGATTTCCTGCCCCGACCGGGTGGGAATTGTCGCCAAGGTGAGTAATTTTCTGTCCACATACAATGGCTGGATTACCGAAGCGAGTCACCATTCGGATACCCATACCGGCTGGTTTTTCATGCGGCACGAAATCAAGGCCAACTCGATTCCGTTTGGCCTGGACCAGTTCCGGGCTGCGTTCGAGCCCATTGCCCGTGAATTCAACATGAACTGGCACATTGCCGATTCGGCCCAGCCGAAGAAAGTGATCCTGATGTGCAGCAAGGAATCCCACTGTGTGGCCGATCTGCTGTACCGCTGGCACAGCAAGGAGATCAATGCCGAGATAGTGGCGGTCATCTCCAATCACGACGACCTTCGCAGGATGGTGGAGTGGCATGAGATTCCCTACCACCACGTGCCGGTCAGCAAGGAAAACAAGGCGGAAGCCTTCGCCCATATTGATGAGCTGTTCCAGAAATATGAGGCCGATGTGGTTGTGCTGGCGCGCTACATGCAGATCCTTCCCGGCGAGCTCTGCGAGAAATACTCCGGCAAGGTGATCAACATCCATCACAGCTTCCTGCCGTCTTTCGCCGGTGCACGCCCCTATCACCAGGCCTACAGCCGCGGTGTTAAGCTGATTGGTGCCACCTGCCACTACGTGACCCAGGACCTCGACGAGGGCCCGATCATCGAGCAGGACGTTATCCGGATCACCCACAGCGACTCTATCGAGGATATGGTTCGCCTGGGCAAGGATGTGGAAAAGAACGTGTTGGCCCGGGGCCTGCGCTCCCACATTGAAGACCGGGTGATCACCTACGAAAACAAGACAGTGGTGTTTGATTAAGGCTGCCTCACAGTTGCCCCGGAAAGGGTGCGACTGTGGTAGACTTGGCGGCTTGTTGAAGAATAACTATGGGGCCCGGAAACGGCCCCGATACGACTTCCAGATAACGCAAAGGAACCTTTCTCGATGGGTGAGTTAGCCAAAGAGATCCTGCCGGTCAATATTGAAGACGAGTTAAAACAGTCCTACCTCGACTACGCCATGAGCGTAATCGTCGGGCGGGCGCTTCCGGATGTGAGGGATGGCCTCAAGCCGGTTCACCGCCGCGTTCTGTTCGCCATGTCCGAACTGAACAACGACTGGAACAAAGCCTACAAGAAGTCCGCCCGTGTGGTGGGTGATGTTATCGGTAAATACCACCCCCACGGTGACTCTGCGGTGTACGACACCATCGTACGTATGGCCCAGCCGTTCTCCCTGCGGTATCCGCTGGTCGATGGCCAGGGTAACTTCGGTTCCATCGACGGTGACAACGCGGCTGCCATGCGTTACACCGAGATCCGCATGGAGAAAATCGCTCACTCCCTGCTGGCGGATCTGGATAAGGAAACCGTCGATTTCGTTGACAACTACGACGGCACCGAGCGGATTCCCGAGGTTCTACCCACCCGGGTTCCCAATCTTCTGGTGAATGGTTCCTCCGGTATTGCCGTGGGTATGGCCACCAATATTCCGCCCCACAACCTGACGGAAGTGGTCAATGGCTGTCTGGCGCTGATTGATAATCCGGATCTCACTGTTGATGAGCTGATGGAATTCATCCCGGGCCCGGATTTCCCGACCGAGGGCATCATCAATGGCCGTGCCGGCATTGTCGAAGCTTACCGTACCGGCCGGGGCCGTATTTATGTCCGTGCCCGCCACGAGATTGAACACGACAAAAAAACCAATCGTGACGCTGTCATCATCACTGAGCTGCCGTATCAGCTCAACAAGGCCCGCCTGATCGAAAAGATCGCCGAGCTGGTGAAAGAAAAGCGCCTCGAAGGCATCACCGAACTGCGGGACGAATCCAACAAGGAAGGTATCCGGGTGGTGATCGAGCTGCGTCGGGGTGAAAACCCGGATGTTGTGATCAATAACCTGTTTGCCCATACCCAGTTGCAGACGGTGTTTGGCATCAACATGGTTGCGCTGATCAATGGCGAGCCGAAGACGCTGAACCTCAAGCAGATGTTGGATGCCTTTGTTCGTCACCGCCGAGAGGTGGTTACCCGCCGCACCATCTATGAGCTGCGCAAAGCGCGTGAGCGGGGCCATATTCTGGAAGGCCTCACGGTTGCTCTGGCCAATATTGATGAGATGATCGAGCTGATCAAAGCTTCTCCGAGTTCGGTAGAAGCAAAAGAAAAGCTGATGGCCAAGGGCTGGGCTCCGGGTGATGTTCTGGCAATGCTGGAGCGTGCCGGTGAGGATGCCTGTCGTCCAGACGATCTGCCGGAAATCTATGGCCTGCGTGATGGCCTTTATTATCTTTCTCCCGAGCAGACCCAGGCAATTCTGGATATGCGTCTGCACCGTCTGACCGGTCTTGAAACCGAGAAGCTGCAGAATGAGTACAAGGACATCCTTGAAAAGATCGCCGGCCTCCTCGAGATCCTGGCCGATCCTGACCGCCTGATGCAGGTTATCCGTGAAGAACTGGAAGCCGTTGTTTCCGAGTTCGGCGATGAACGTCGCACCGAGATCACCAGCTCCCAGCGCGATCTGACCATCGCGGATCTGATAGATGAGGAGGACCTCGTAGTCACCATCTCTCACGGTGGATACGCCAAGACCCAGGCAGTGGAAGACTACCAGGCCCAGCGCCGGGGCGGTCGCGGCAAGGCGGCAACCTCCATGAAGGATGAAGACTTCGTTGAGAAGCTGCTGGTTGCCAACTCCCACGACACGATTCTGTGTTTCTCCAACCGTGGCAAGGTTTACTGGTTGCGGGTCTTCGAGATTCCGCGCGCCAGCCGCGCCTCCCGCGGTCGGCCCATGGTGAATATCCTGCCGCTGGACGAAGGCGAGCGTATTACCACGTTCCTGCCGGTTCGGGATTATCCGGAAGACCAGTTTGTGCTGATGGCCACTTCTGCCGGCGTGGTCAAGAAAACGCCGTTGCCGAACTTCTCGCGTCCGCGCAGCAGCGGCCTCATTGCTCTGTCTCTGGATGAGGGCGATACCCTGATTGGTGCAGCCATTACCAAAGGCGATGCCGAGGTCATGCTGTTCTCGACCGCTGGCAAGGCGGTGCGCTTCAATGAAGAAGCCGTTCGTCCCATGAGCCGGACAGCCCGTGGCGTTCGCGGTATCAAGATGCCGCAGGGTCACCATGTGGTGTCGCTGATCATTCCGCAGGACGGCGGGGTTATCCTGACTGCCTCCGAAAACGGCTACGGCAAGCGTACCGCCATTGACGAGTTCCCGACCTACAGCCGTGGCAGCCAGGGCGTTATCGCCATGCAGTGCTCCGAGCGTAACGGTAACCTGGTGACAGCCCTGCAGCTGTTCGACGGTGACGAAATGATGCTGATCTCTGACAAGGGCACGCTCGTGCGTACCCGGACAGACGAAGTGTCGGTTCTTAGCCGGAACACCCAGGGCGTGCGCCTGATCAAGCTGAGCCAGGAAGACGAGCGGCTGGTTGGCGTTGAGCGGATTGCGGAAACCGACGACGAAGAGCTCGACAGTGAAGGCAATCCGATTGTTGCCGACGAGAGCCCGGAAGAAGGCCAAGAAGGCCAAGAAGGCGAGAGTGCCGGCGACGAATAAGCCGGCACTTGCCACAGACAGATTCAGCAAGACTTGAGAGAAAGCAGCAACATGAGCAGGGCGTATAACTTTTGTGCAGGTCCGGCCACCTTGCCGGAGAGCGTGCTTCGTCAGGCGCGGGATGAAATGCTCGACTGGCGCGGTACCGGCATGTCGGTGATGGAAATGAGCCATCGCAGCGACGAGTTTGTCCAGATTGCCGAAACTGCAGAAAAAGATCTGCGTGAACTGGCCGGCGTGTCGGACGACTACGCGGTTCTTTTCATGCAGGGTGGAGCGTCCAGCCAGTTTTCCACCATTCCTCTGAATCTGCTGGGCGAAAAGGGCTCTGCGGACTATGTGAATACTGGCATCTGGTCCAAGAAGGCCATTGCCGAGGCCAGTCGCTATGGCAAGGTGAACGTGGTGGCGAGTTCGGAAGACAGTGGCTTTACCACGATTCCGGATCAATCTTCCTGGCAGACCAGTGCCGACGCGGCGTATCTGCACTACACGCCCAACGAGACCATCGGTGGCCTGGAATTCGGTTTTATTCCGGATAGCCCGGGCGCGCCGCTGGTTGCCGACATGTCCTCATCTATGCTGTCCAGGCCGGTGGACGTCTCCAGGTTCGGTGTGATCTATGCCGGTGCCCAGAAGAACATCGGTCCCTCGGGATTGGTGGTGGTCATTATCCGCAAGGATCTCCTGGGCAAGGCCCGCAAGGAGACCCCGACCATGATGAATTATCAGGTGATTGCAGATAACGGCTCCATGTACAACACGCCGGCGACCTACTCCTGGTACCTGGCCGGTCTGGTGTTCAAGTGGCTGAAAGAGCAGGGCGGTGTGAAGGCCATGGGTGAGATCAACCTGCGCAAGGCCCGCAAGCTCTACGATTTCATCGATACCAACGAGTTCTACGCCAACCCGATCGACCCGCGGTTCCGCTCCTGGATGAACGTGCCATTCACGCTGGCGGATGATGCCCTGAATGGTGAATTCCTGAAGGGTGCCAATGCCCGTGGCCTGCTGAACCTGGCCGGCCACCGTTCGGTTGGCGGGATGCGTGCGAGCATCTACAACGCGATGCCAGAAGCCGGTGTCGATGCGCTGATTGACTACATGACCGAATTTGCGAAGGAGCGTGGCTGATCATGAGTGATGAGCAGGTTCGGCTCGGAGAGCTGCGGGACCAGATCGATCAGCTTGATCAGAAGATCATGGAGCTGATCAGTGCCAGGGCCGCCTGTGCCCAGGAAGTGGCGCACGTTAAAATGACCGCCAATCCGGGGCAGGACGTCTTTTTCTATCGCCCCGAGCGTGAGGCCCAGGTGCTTCGCCGCATCAAGGAACAGAATCCGGGGCCGCTGTCGGGTGAGGAAATGGCCCGTCTGTTCCGGGAAATCATGTCCGCCTGCCTGGCGCTGGAAAAGCCCATGCACATTGCATTCCTGGGTCCGATTGGCACGTTCACACAGGCGGCAGCGCTCAAGCATTTTGGTCACTCGGTGGTCAGCGTGCCTTTGCCGGCCATTGATGCGGTATTCCGGGAGGTCGAATCCGGCGCTGCCCATTACGGCGTGGTGCCGGTCGAGAACTCGACCGAGGGTATGATCAACCACACCCTGGATATGTTCATGTCCTCGCCGCTGAAGATCTGCGGCGAGGTTCAGCTGCGGATTCACCATCACCTGCTTGTGTCTCCGAAGCGCGGCGACCAGGAAATCACCCGGATTTATTCCCATCAGCAATCGTTTGCCCAATGCCGGCAATGGCTGGACACCCACCGCTACGGCATCGAGCGGGTTACCGTCTCCAGCAATGCGGAAGCGGCCCGGCGCGCAGCCGAGGAGCCCGGCACGGCGGCCATTGCCGGTGATATGGCGGCAGAGCTCTATGGTCTGGAGATGCTGGCGAACAGCATTGAGGATCGCCCGGACAATACCACCCGCTTCCTGATCATTGGCCGGGAGGAAGTGCCGGCCAGTGGCCACGACAAGTCGTCTATCCTGGTGTCCATGCGCAACAAGCCGGGGGCTCTGTATCAGCTCCTCGAGCCTTTCCATCGTCACGGGCTCAGCCTGACCAGAATCGAAACGCGGCCCTCGCCAAGTGGCACCTGGGCCTATGTGTTCTACATCGATTTCGAGGGACACATGGAAGATGAGCAGGTCCGGAAGGTGCTGGCAGAAGTGGATGAAGAGGCCGTTGAGCTCAAACGCCTGGGTTCCTATCCGATTGGCGTTCTGTAAGTATCTCCACCTGCGTTTCTGAGCAAAGAGTGTCGAGGACGATTTATGGCTATTGATTACCAGAGCCTGGCGGTTCGCGGCGTACAGGCCCTCTCACCCTATCAGCCGGGCAAGCCGATTGAAGAGCTGGCCCGTGAGCTTGGCCTCAATCCGGCAGAAATCATCAAGCTGGCGAGCAACGAAAACCCGCTGGGGCCCAGCGAAAAAGCGATGTCGGCGGCGCGGCAGGCCCTCTCCGAGCTTTGTCTGTATCCCGATGGCAACGGATTCAACCTGAAGCAGGCGCTTTCGAAGCGTCTGAACGTCGGGATGGATCAGATTACCCTTGGTAACGGCTCCAACGATGTACTGGAAGTGATTACCCGTTGCTTCGCCGATGCAGATTCCGAGGTGGTGTTCTCCCAGTACGCGTTCGCCGTCTACCCGCTGGTGACCCAGGCCATCGGTGCCAGGGGTGTGTCCGTGCCAGCCCGGGAATGGGGGCACGATCTGGACGCCATGGCCGCAGCGGTTACCGATCGCACTCGTCTCGTGTTTGTCGCCAACCCGAACAACCCGACGGGTACCGTTCATACGGCGGACGCCATTGAAGCGTTCCTGAAGAAAATTCCCGAGAACGTGCTTGTGGTTCTGGATGAAGCCTACTGTGAATACCTGACCGGTGATCAATACCCGGATGGTGTCGAGCTGTTGGCCCGTTTCCCGAATCTCATCGTTTGCCGCACGTTCTCCAAAGCCTGGGGGCTGGCGGCTCTGCGGGTAGGTTACAGCATCTCCTCGCCGGCCATTGCAGACATTCTTAACCGGGTGCGTCAGCCGTTCAACGTGGATACCGTTGCCCTGTCTGCCGCCACGGCTGTGCTCGAAGATGAGGATTACCTCGAGCGTTCGCGGGATGTGAATACAGCCGGTCTGCGTCAGTTGCAGGAGGCATTTGACCGGATGGGGCTCGGTTACATTCCGTCGGCCGGGAACTTCGTTGCCGTGGAAGTGGGGGAGCAGGCCATGGGCGTTTACCAGGCTCTGCTCGCACACGGTGTAATTGTCCGGCCCATCGCGGGCTATGGCATGCCCAGACATCTTCGGGTGTCCGTAGGGCTGCCGGAAGAAAATGAGCGCTTTATCGAAGCTCTGGCCCAGGCCCTGACTGCATCGGGGCTCAGCGACTGATATGACGTCTTCCGAGCCTCTGTTTAAACGGGTAGCGGTGATTGGCCTGGGGCTTATCGGTGGCTCCCTGGCCTGCGCGATCCGTCGCAATGGGCTTGCGGGTACGGTTGTTGGTGCGGACCATCGCTCTGAGGAACTGCAACTCGGCAAAGAGTTGGGTGTGATCGATCAGGCGGCTTCAACGGTTTCTGATGCTGTTCGTGGCGCGGACCTCGTTGTGCTTGCCGTTCCGGTAAGGGCGACACGCGCGGTTCTTGAGCAGATTCGTCCGGCTCTGGAGCCGGACGCGATACTCACCGATGTCGGTAGTACCAAATCCAGCTTCGTAACCGATGTTGAGGCCGTGTTCGGCGGCTTGTCGCCTCTGGTTATTCCCGGTCATCCCATTGCCGGTTCCGAGAAGAGCGGCATCCGGGCGGCCAATCCCGAGTTGTTCGCCAACCACAAGGTCATCCTTACGCCGCCGGACAATGTCAGCCAGCCCCACCTGGCTCGCCTGAAAGGGCTCTGGGAGGGATGCGGTGCCACGGTGCTGACCATGTCGGTGGCGTATCACGATGAGGTGCTGGCAGCCACCAGCCACTTGCCCCACCTGATCGCGTTCTCCCTCGTAGATACCCTGGCGGGTGAAGATGAGAACATGGACATCTTCCGCTACGCCGCCGGTGGCTTCAGGGACTTTACCCGGATTGCGGCCAGCGATCCGGTGATGTGGCACGATATTTTTCTGTCGAACCGTGATGCGGTTCTTCGTGTCATTGACCACTTTACCCACGACCTCGAACAACTGCGCACTGCCATTGCCAATCAGGACAGCGCCACGTTGTTGCGGGTTTTCAGTCGCGCCAAGGCGGCGCGTGAACATTTTTCGAAGATGCTCTCAGGACAGGCTTACGTGACAAACAACAGTGAAAAGCAGGTAACGTTCCGTCTACAGCCCGGTGGCGCGATCACCGGTGATATCCGGGTGCCCGGCGACAAGTCAATGTCGCACCGTTCCATCATGCTGGGTGCTCTGGCAGACGGTGTAACCGAGGTGAAAGGGTTTCTGGAAGGTGAAGACAGCCTGGCGACGCTCCAGGCATTCCGGGATATGGGCGTCACTATTGAAGGCCCGGACGACGGCTTTGTTCGCATCCATGGTGTTGGCATGCACGGGCTTCAGGCCCCCCGCGGGCCTCTGTATCTGGGTAACTCGGGAACCGCCATGCGGCTGTTCGCCGGTTTGCTGGCGGCCCAGCCTTTTGATTCCGAGCTTACCGGCGATGCGAGTCTCTCCGGTCGCCCGATGGGGCGGGTTGCCGATCCGCTCAGGGCGATGGGCGCCGTTATCGATACCGAAAAAGGGGGGCGCCCGCCACTGAAAATCCGTGGTGGCCAGAAGCTGTCCGGTATTCACTATGAAATGCCGGTGGCCAGCGCCCAGGTCAAATCGTGTCTTCTGCTGGCCGGACTTTATGCCGAGGGCAGTACATCGGTGACCGAGCCGGCGCCTACCCGTGATCATACCGAACGCATGCTCGCGGGTTTTGGCTATCACGTTCACCGTGACGGTGCGACCGCCAGTGTCAGTGGTGGCGGCAAACTGACGGCGACCAATATTGATGTGCCTGGCGATATTTCGTCGTCCGCGTTTTTCCTCGTCGCGGCCAGTATTGCCCCGGGCTCCGATCTGATCCTTCGCCACGTTGGTATGAACCCGACCAGGGTTGGTGTGATCAACATCCTGAATCAGATGGGCGCCAATATCGAGATTCTGGACGAGCGCGAAATCGGTGGTGAGCCGGTGGCTGACCTTCGGGTCCGCTCCGCGGAGCTCCAGGGTATCGACATCCCTGAGGATCAGGTCCCCTTGGCCATCGACGAATTCCCGGTGCTGTTCATTGCCGCGGCCTGTGCCAACGGCCGCACGGTGCTGCGGGGCGCAGAGGAACTTCGGGTCAAGGAAAGCGATCGGATCCAGGTGATGGCAGATGGCCTTGCTGCACTGGGAGTCGAGACCACCGTCACGCCTGACGGCATTATTATCGATGGCGGTCAGACCATCGGTGGCGGTACCGTGAACAGTCATGGAGACCATCGCATCGCGATGTCCTTTGCGGTCGCTTCCCTGCGCGCTGCGGGTGACATTACGGTGAACGACTGTGCCAATGTGGCTACGTCTTTCCCCGGTTTTGTGGAACTTGCGCAAGGAACGGGGATCAATATCTCAGCCGAGGGGGCTGAATAATGGTTGATAGCAGTGCGCCGGTGATTACCGTTGATGGTCCCGGAGGTTCCGGCAAAGGCACGATCACCCAGATGCTGGCCCGAAAGCTTGGGTGGCATCTTCTTGACAGTGGTGCCCTTTACCGGCTGACGGCGCTGGCCGCGGTTCGCCAGGGCGTGTCTCTGGATGACGAGAACGGCCTGGTTAAAGTCGCCGCCGGGCTGGATGTGGCCTTTGAGCCCACTCCGGAAGGTGAGCCGGTAAAAGTGATTCTCGCCGGTCAGGACGTGACAGCAGATATACGTACAGAATCGGCTGGCGACAACGCCTCGAAGGTGGCAGTCATGCAGCCGGTTCGGGATGCGCTATTGCAGCGCCAGCGGGACTTCCGGCAGGCGCCGGGCCTGGTGGCCGATGGCCGGGATATGGGAACGGTGGTTTTTCCGGATGCACCGGTAAAAATCTTCCTGACGGCAAGCGCCGAGGAGAGGGCCCAGCGGCGCTATAGCCAGTTGAAGGACGCGGGTGTCGATGTTAATATTGACGCCCTTTTAGAGGAGATACGGGTTCGTGATGAACGGGATATGAACCGTTCCGCAGCCCCTCTCAAGCCCGCAGATGATGCGCAAGTCATTGATTCTACGGGATTGAGTATAGAAAAGGTGTTGGACAGGTGTATGGCCGCAGCAGGTCAGGCCTGACTACACCTTTTTGTCGTTGAAATGCCGGATGTAGCGCTATCTGCCAGCCACAGGCTTAGTCCGGAACTTGTTAACAGACCGTGTTGCTGGTGGCACGGAGTACACTTGCGTTGATCATATAGGACTCATAATGAGCGAGAGCTTTGCGGATCTTTTTGAAGAAAGCCTGAAAGAAATTGACATGCAACCGGGTTCCATCGTCCAGGGAACCGTTGTAGACGTCGATAACGACTGGGTCACCGTTAACGCCGGACTGAAGTCCGAAGGCGTTATCCCCGCCTCCCAGTTCCTTAACGAAAAAGGCGAGTTGGAAATTGCTATCGGCGACGTTGTCGATGTAGCTCTCGACGCTGTTGAAGACGGCTTCGGTGAGACCCGTCTGTCCCGTGAAAAGGCCAAGCGTGCAGAAGCCTGGAAGGTACTCGAGAAGTCCTTCGAAGCTGAGGAAGTGGTTAAAGGTATCATCAACGGTAAGGTCAAGGGTGGTTTCACCGTCGATCTGGCCGGCATCCGTGCCTTCCTGCCTGGCTCGCTGGTTGATGTTCGTCCGGTTCGCGACACCGCGCACCTGGAGAACAAAGAACTCGAATTCAAGGTTATCAAGCTCGACCAGAAGCGCAACAACGTGGTTGTTTCCCGCCGCGCCGTTCTGGAAGCTGAAAACAGTGCTGAGCGTGAAGCTCTGCTCGAAACCCTGACCGAGGGTATGGAAATCAAGGGTATCGTCAAGAACCTGACCGACTACGGCGCGTTCGTGGATCTGGGTGGTGTTGACGGCCTGCTGCACATTACCGATATGGCCTGGAAGCGCATCAAGCATCCGAGCGAAATCGTTAATGTTGGCGACGAAATCAGCGTCAAGGTGCTGAAGTTCGATCGTGAGCGTAACCGAGTCTCCCTCGGCCTGAAGCAGCTGGGCGAAGATCCCTGGGTTGATATCAAGGGTCGTTACCCGGAAGGCAGCAAGGTTACTGCGCGCGTTACCAACCTGACTGACTACGGCTGCTTTGCTGAGCTGGAAGAAGGTGTTGAAGGCCTGGTTCACGTATCTGAAATGGATTGGACCAACAAGAACATCCATCCGTCCAAGGTTGTCCAGGTAGGCGACGAAGTGGGCGTGATGATTCTGGATATCGACGAAGAACGTCGTCGTATCTCCCTGGGTATCAAGCAATGTGTATCCAACCCGTGGGAAGATTTCTCCAGCAACTTCAACAAGGGCGACCGTATCTCCGGTAAGATCAAGTCAATCACTGACTTCGGTATCTTTATCGGTCTGGATGGCGGCATCGACGGTCTGGTTCACCTGTCTGATATCAGCTGGAACGAGACTGGCGAAGAAGCGGTTCGTGAATACAAGAAGGGTGACGAAGTTGAAACCGTTATCCTGTCTGTTGATCCGGAGCGTGAGCGTATCTCCCTGGGTATCAAGCAGCTCGAGAGCGATCCGTTCGCCGAGTTTGTTCAGCTGAACGACAAGGGCTCCATTGTTAAGGGCACCGTGTCTGCAGTTGATGCCAAGGCAGCTACCATTGCTCTGAACGACGAAGTTGAAGCGGTACTGAAAGCCTCTGAAATCAGCCGTGACCGTGTTGAAGATGCACGCAACGCGCTGAAGGAAGGCGAAGAAGTTGAAGCGAAGATCATCAGCATCGACCGCAAGAACCGCATCATCAACCTGTCTGTGAAGTCCAAAGATGTTGAGGACGACAAGCAGGCACTGGAAAACGTGCGGACCAAAACTGCGGAAACTTCCTCTGGTGCGACCACCATCGGTGATCTCATCAAGGAGCAGATGCAGCAGCAAAACGCCAACAAGGACTAATCCTCCGGTTGGTATGAAAAAAACGGGCTCTAAGAGCCCGTTTTTTTTGTGTTTTTTTCTGGTTTGGCTAAACTAGGTAGTCATGGGAATCCGGTAACCGACGGCCGAATAAAAATGAAAGAGGGAAACGCCTCATGACGAAGTCCGAACTGGTCGAGCTGATTGCTTCCAAGCAGACTCAGCTCTCCGTTAAAGATGTCGAACTGGCTGTAAAAACCATCATCGAGCACATGTCCCAGTCGCTTGCCGATGGTCAGAGAATAGAAATCCGGGGATTTGGCAGTTTTTCCCTTCATCACCGGGCCGCGCGTACCGGGCGCAATCCGAAAACCGGTGAGGCTGTTCAGTTGCCAGCCAAATATGTGCCGCACTTCAAACCCGGCAAGGAATTGAGAGAGCAGGTCAACGACAGCTTGAAGCAAGGCTTTTAACAGCTGCTCATGGAACGCGTATAATTCGGGCATCAATGCCCTTTGGGAGTGCTATTGCTATGGCAGGATTGCAGAAGATCCTTATTATTCTGTTGGTTTTGGTCCTGGTTCTGCTGGCACTGGTATTTTCACTCAACAATCAAATGGCAGTCTCCCTCAACTTTCTGTTGTTTAAAACCCAACCCCATGGTGTTGCCGTCTGGATTATCATGGCATTTGTTGTCGGTGCCCTTGTTGGCGTGCTGATAACCATGCTGGCCACCGTTCGCAACTCGGTGTCCCGGCGAACCCTTCAGAAACGACTTGATCGCGCCGAGCAGGCATTGGAGAAATCCAGGGCCCAGAACGACCGGACTCTTTAATGGATATCGTATTACAGTGGCTGCTGCTGACAGTTGCAGTCGCCGTTGGCTGGCTTGTGGGCCGGCTGGGAAGCGGTGACAGGCGATCCGGCAAAACGATTTCCGATGAGGAATCGGTGAAGGATCGTCTCCAGTTCCTGTTTACGAACTACTCCGACCAGGCAGTTGAGAATTTCGTCCAGTCCCTTGCGGTCAACAAGGATACTGTCAGCCTCCACCTCTCCATTGGCAGCCATTTCCGCAACAAGGGCGAAACCGATCGCGCCATACTGATCCACCAGAACCTTCTGGCCAGGCCCGAATTACCCCCGAGATTCTCCCCGCAGGTGACTCTCGAGCTTGCCCGCGATTACCTGAACGCGGGGCTCCTCGACCGGGCCGAGGCATTGTTGCACCAGTTGATGGGCGACAAGGATTACGGACGGCACTCCTCCCAGCAGCTCATCGACCTCTACCAACAGGAAAAGGAATGGGCAAAGGCTGCCGAAGTGGCCCGAACGCTGACGCGTGGGGATTCCGACCCGGCAATGTTCAAGGTGCTGGCCTACCTGACATGTGAGCTGTCGGAAGAGTCTTTGAAACAGGACGACCGTTGGGCTGCCCAGAAACTTGCCAAGGAGGCGCTTGAGTACGATCGCTCCTGCGTTCGGGCCAATCTGATTATGATGAAGCTGCTGGTTCGGCAGGGCAGCTATCGCGAGGCAGGCAGCCAGTGCCTGAAAGTATTCGAACAGAACCCTGAGTTTGGGCCGGAAGCCATCGACCGGCTCATGAAACTTGAGCACGAGCACGGCGACATTGGCCGGTTGGCGAAAAAACTGCGCAAGCTTTACGAAAACTACCCGAGCACCAGTTTGTTGCTGGCTCTGGTGGAGTCCGTTGAGCGCGCCTCGGGGCGACCGGCTGCCATCGACTTGCTCAGGCAGGAACTGGAAACCCGCCCGAGCGTCCGTGGCCTGCTCCGGCTGGTGGAAATGGCCGGTTATGAAAAGGGCATGACCACTGATGAGGGCAGGCTGGTGAGCCGTATTGGCCACCTGATTCTCGCCAATCGCCCCGTCTACCGCTGTGTCAGCTGTGGTTTCTCTGGCCGTCAGCTGCACTGGCTTTGCCCAAGCTGCAAGCAATGGGAAACCGTACGCCCGATCCAGGGTGTTGAAGCCGAATAAACCTTTACCGAATTTCCGCAGGACAAGTGAACGTGCAAACTGCTAACGATCCCAAAATCATCGTCGCCCTCGATTTTCCCTCCCAGAATCCTGCCCTTGAGCTGGTCGACAAACTGGACCCGAGCAAATGCCGCCTGAAAGTAGGCAAGGAGCTGTTCACCCGCTCTGGCCCGCAATTGGTGGAAGGGCTTCAGAAGCGTGGATTCGACGTATTCCTGGACCTGAAATTCCACGACATCCCGAACACCACATCGGCGGCAGTTGCGGCCGCTGCCGATCTCGGTGTATGGATGGTCAATGTGCATGCCTCTGGCGGCGAGAAAATGATGACCGCCTGTCGGGAGCGCCTGGAAACCTTTGGTGCGGATCGCCCGCTGTTGATTGCCGTCACGGTCCTCACCAGCATGAACGCCGACGATCTCGCCGGTATTGGCATCACCGATTCCCCGGAAGCCCAGGTATCCCGCCTGGCAACCCTTACCAAAAACTGCGGCCTCGACGGCGTCGTCTGCTCCGCGCAAGAGGCACCGAAGCTCAAAGCCGAGCAGGGCGCCGACTTCAAGCTGATCACACCGGGAATCCGTCCGTTGACTGCCGATAAAGGCGATCAGCAGCGCATCATGACGCCCACAGATGCCCTCAAAGCCGGTTCCGACTACCTCGTGATCGGCCGCCCGATTACTCAGGCGTCTGACCCTCTGGCTGCCTTGGAGGCTATTCACTCTGAGGTTATTGGCGCCTAGTTTCTAGGTTCTTGTCTGATTTGGGCTCCTAGCCTGCATGGTTTGGAGTCTGGTGGTGTGGGGCCTCCCTCCCAAAAACCGCTACGAGCACATCCATGTGCGCTTGGCTGTGGCCATCCTTGGCCACAGACATTTTTGGGAGGGAGGCCCCACACCACCTCTTCGAACTTCTCAGATATATCTTGCGTCAGAGTTCGGTGGGCTACTGCAACCTACTGACTACCTGCTTTCTGTGAGAGTTTTGTCTGTTTTGCGGATACGTACACCGTCGAACGGTGTGGCTGTCATGGCTTTCCAAAACTGTAGAGGGCCATGGACGGCCCGAAACAAGCGCACACGGACGTGCTTGTAGCGTGTTTTGGAAAGCCATGACAGCCGCACCAGTCCCGCCAACGAGCAGGCTAGGGCAGGATTTGCTCTCAACAACCGAAGTCTGAACCGAAAAGCGGGGCAATAAAAAACCCGCTAACTCAGAGAATTAGCGGGCTTTCAGAATAGTGGCTCCCCGAGCTGGGCTCGAACCAGCGACAAACGGATTAACAGTCCGTTGCTCTACCAACTGAGCTATCGGGGAACGTCGTCGTGTGACGAGGCGCGTATATTAAGTTGGCAATACCGCCCCGTCAACCCCTGGCCAGAACTTTTTAGCCAAGCGCTTTCTGAAGACGTTCGACAGCCTTTTCCAGGTTTTCCATGCTGGTCGCAAAGCTCAGGCGCATATGGCCAGGGCAGCCGAAGGCGGAACCCGGAACCAGTGCTACGCCGGCGTCGGTCAGCAGTTTCTCGGCGAATTCAACGTCGGTGCTGACGCTGGAATCGGCATCGATGGCGCCCTGGAAGCTGGGGAACACATAGAAGGTACCGTCGCCGTTCAGGCATTCAACGCCTGGCAGCTTGTTCAGTGCTTCTACCAGCCAGTCGTGGCGTTCCTTGAAGGCCTTGACCATCTCGCCCACGCAGCCCTGATCGCCATCCAGCGCAGCCTGTGCCGCTGCCTGGGAGATGGAGGCCGGGTTGGAGGTGCTCTGGGACTGAATCTTCTTCATGGCACCGATGATTTTCGCCGGGCCCGCGGCGTAACCGATGCGCCAGCCAGTCATGGAGTAGGCCTTGGATACGCCGTTCAGTACGAAGGTGCGGTCATACAACTCAGGCGTGGCGTTCAGGATGTTGCAGAACGGTTTGCCGGTCCAGAGGATCGGCTCATACATGTCGTCAGTGGCGATCATGATGTTCGGGTGCTTCTTCAGCACCTCGCCGATGGCCTGCAGCTCTTCGAGGGTATAGGCCATGCCGCTCGGGTTCGAGGGGCTGTTGATCACGAACAGGCGGGTACGCTCGGTGATGGCGTTTTCCAGCTGCTCCGGTGTGATCTTGAAGCGGGTTTCAGCACCGGTTTCGATAATCACGGGTTTGCCTTCAGCCACCAGCACCATATCCGGGTAGGACACCCAGTACGGAGCAGGGATGATGGCTTCGTCACCCGGGTTCAGTGTGGCAAGTGCGAGGTTGAAAAAGCTCTGTTTGCCACCACTGCTTACCAGTATCTGGTTGGCTTCGTAATCCAGGCCGTTGTCCCGTTTGAACTTCGCAATAATCGCTTTTTTCAGGGCTGGCGTACCATCCACGGCAGTGTATTTTGTCTGGCCGTTATTGATGGCTTCAATGGCTGCCTGTTTGATGTGATCAGGTGTGTCGAAGTCCGGCTCGCCGGCACCCAGGCCGATAATGTCCTGGCCTGCTGCGCGGAGTTCCGCGGCCTTGTTGGTGACTGCGAGGGTGGGAGAGGGCTTGATAGCCTGTACTCGGCTGGAAAGTTGAAGGTCCAAACTTGCGCTCCTTAAAGCTGCGTCTGATAGGGCTGCGACCGCCGGGTGCCAGAGCTGCTGGCTGATTTACGCCCAGCCGTCGATCGCACTGATGGTATCATGAAGCCAGTGTATCGCTAAATTTCTCGAATGGCAGGGGCTGTTTCGCCCGTGCGTCGGTTTTACCGGAGGTTTCCGCCAGTTATGGCCAGTAATCAGGCAAACGTTTCCGCCAGAGAGGGTGTGTTCCAGGTTGATTCACCGTTCCAGCCAGCGGGCGATCAGCCCAAGGCAATTGAGGGGCTGGTGGATGGTATACACTCCGGTCTGGCACACCAGACGTTGCTGGGGGTAACCGGCTCCGGCAAAACCTTCACCATCGCCAATGTTATCCAGCAGGTCCAGCGGCCCACCATCATCATGGCCCACAACAAGACCCTGGCCGCGCAGCTCTATGGTGAGTTCAAGGAGTTCTTTCCGGACAATGCGGTGGAGTATTTCGTTTCCTACTACGACTACTACCAGCCAGAAGCTTACGTTCCCTCGTCGGACACGTTTATCGAGAAAGACGCCTCTATCAACGAGCACATTGAGCAGATGCGTCTGTCTGCTACCAAGGCATTGTTGGAAAGACCGGATGCCATCATTGTGGCGACGGTGTCGTCTATCTACGGCCTCGGTGACCCCCAGTCTTACCTGAAGATGATGCTGCATCTTGACCGGGGCGATCAGATCGATCAGCGATACATCCTCCGGCGCCTGGCCGAACTTCAGTACACCAGGAACGATATCGAGTTCCACCGGGCCAATTATCGGGTTCGGGGCGATGTGATCGATGTATTCCCGGCGGAATCCGAGAAGGAAGCTATCCGCATCGAGCTCTTCGATGACGAGGTTGAGAATCTCAGCTATTTCGACCCGTTGACCGGTGAGGTCCTGCGCCGAGTGCCACGGGTCACCATCTACCCGAAATCGCATTATGTGACGCCCCGGCAGACGGTGCTGGATGCGGTCGAGCATATCAAGGTTGAACTGGATGAGCGGCTGCAGCAGCTGCGGGACAACAACCGCCTGGTGGAAGCTCAACGCCTGGAAGAGCGCACCCGGTACGACATCGAAATGATGCTGGAACTGGGCTATTGCAACGGCATCGAGAACTACTCGCGCTATCTCTCGGGTCGCCGCCCGGGTGAGGCACCGCCGACACTGTTTGATTACCTGCCGCCCAATGCCTTGCTGGTGGTGGATGAATCTCACGTGACCATTCCCCAGATCGGCGCCATGTACAAGGGCGACCGGTCCCGGAAGGAAACCCTTGTTGAGTACGGTTTCCGCCTCCCATCGGCGCTGGATAACCGACCCATGAAGTTTGAAGAGTGGGAGCGAATTGCGCCCCAGATGATCTTCGTATCCGCAACCCCGTCCACTTACGAGGCCGAGCATGCGGGTCAGGTGGTGGAACAGGTGGTGCGCCCCACCGGCCTGCTGGACCCGGAAATCGAGGTGCGTCCCGCGTCTACCCAGGTGGACGATCTGCTCTCGGAAATCCACACGCGGGTGAAGGTGAAGGAACGGGTTCTGGTGACCACGCTGACCAAGCGTATGGCCGAGGATCTCACCGACTTCCTGATGGAACACGACATCAAGGTTCGCTATCTGCATTCGGACATCGATACCGTAGAGCGGGTGGAGATCATCCGGGACCTCCGGCGGGGGGAATTCGATGTGCTGGTGGGCATCAACCTGCTGCGGGAGGGGCTGGACATGCCCGAGGTTTCGCTGGTGGCCATCCTGGATGCTGACAAGGAAGGTTTCCTGCGCTCCGAGCGCTCACTGATCCAGACCATGGGGCGTGCGGCACGGAATGTTCACGGCAAGGCCATTCTCTACGGTGACCGGATTACAGGCTCCATGCAGCGGGCCATTGATGAGACAGAGCGTCGCCGGTCCAAGCAGGAAGCTCACAACCTGGAGCAGGGCATTACCCCGCAGGGCCTGAACAAGAAGATTGCCGACATCATGGAAGGTGCCGGAGGCGGCGGTCGTGGCCGTCGCAAGGCCGAGCGCCCGGGGCAGAAAGCAGCCGAAGAGGCGGAACAGTATCGGGCCAAGGCTGGCAATCGGTCGCCGGAGGAAGTCCTCAAGGAAGTGTCCCGGCTTGAGGATGAAATGTACAAGGCCGCTTCCGAACTGGATTTCGAGACGGCTGCGCGTCTTCGTGATGATATTGCCGAGCTGAAAGAGGCGGCATTGCGGACCGGCTGATCAGGCCGGTCGCTTGGGCCCTACGATGATCGCAGCTTGCAATGGCTGGTTTCTGCCGTACCGTGAAATCTGGCTGAACACCCGGCGGTCGACTGGCAGATATTGTTTGTCGGCTACCGTTTCGCCAACCTCCACGTCAATTTCCGGGTCGTGCAGGTACACAAACTGGTCATCGATCGCGCACACGGTCACCCAGTGAGGAACCCGGCTTCGGTTCAGTTGCCAGGTGCTGATCAGGATGACCGGAACACGCCCGTCGTGCAGGGCCTCTTCCATGGCCTCCAGGGTTAAAGGATCATGGTGCAGTTGAATGTCTGTCTGGCCGATGTCGTGCAAGAAACCTTCGTGGACCAGCTCCAGTACCCTTTTTTTGTCCTCATTGCGGACCGTGTCCTTGAACAAGGCGCCTTCCATGCTGATCCAGGCGCTGGCTTCAAAGCCTCGATTCCAGGCCGATAGCGCAAGGCCATGAGGCCCACAACCTCCGTGGCCGGAAAGCATGAAAATGGTGGTCGCCTCTCGCCAGATTTTCAGTTCTTCCAGGCTGGTGAGAGGTTGCTGCTCATCCAGAGCTGCCATCGCCATGATCAGCGCCGCCGGCCCGCAGGAGAAATCCGTGGTCTGCGGATAGTAGGGAACGGCCGGGAATTCTCTTGAAGGCTCGTAGAACAGAATCCGTCGCTCGAAGCGAAGGGCGTCTCCGTGGTCTTCGTAATAGTCCCGGTAGGTGCCGAACTGGCGATAGCCCAGGCGCTTGTAGAGATTGATGGCGCCTCTGTTATCCTCGCGGACTTCCAGACGCATGATGATACGGCCAGCGTCCACCGCCTCCGATTCTGCCTCCCGTACCAGTTTCTCGCCCACGCCCTGGCCACGCACAGCCGGAGATACCGCAATGGAGTAGATCCGGGCGAGCCGGGTGGCAGCGCTCATCAGAACCAGGCAGTAGCCCACCAGCTCGCCATCGGCCTCGGCCTCGGCCACAATCAAGCGGTCTCTGGGCATCTCCAGAAAACGGCGGAAGCTACGCCTGGAAAGCCGGTCTTCGGCGAAGCACCGGTTTTCGAGCAAGACCAGGGCGTCGAGATCCTTGCTGGAGGCTTGTCGGAGCTGGAAATCAGGCATTGAGAGACGGCCTTGAAAAACGCGGGGGAGGGCATGCTGGTAGGCTTCCCGTACTCCGCTATTATGTGTGAGAGTCAGGGTAACGCAAAGACCGCAAGGATGCGTAAAAGCACGCATTATTCGCCGATTGTGCAGCGATTGTGACCGGCGTATTGTGGCCTCAATTACCACAGGCAAGACCTTTCAGGGAGGAATGCCTTCAATGTCCCGATTGCTTATCGTAGTGGACCGCGCCAAAGACTGGGCGCCTTATTACCCCAGTGAGGACGTGCTGACGTTTGATCAGTACCTCCAGTTCTCAGCTCCGCCCGCCAGCCGGGTAAGGGTCATCAACCTGTGTCAGAGCGCCCGTTACCTGAGCAAGGGGTATTATTGTTCACTCCTGGCAGAGGCCCGTGGTCACCATGTCGTACCTTCGGTGATGACGCTCAATGATCTCGGCCGCAAAGGACTGTTTTCACTTGAGCTGGAAGAGCTTGATGAAAGCGTCATCAACTGGCTCGAAGCGGCGGGTTCCGCTATTGACCCTGCCAGCGATGAGCGCGCGGCCACCCATGAAGTGCGCATTCGGACCTACTTTGGCCAGGCTGAGCACCCCGATCTGAAGCCGGTCGCCAGGGCGCTGTTCGAGCGGTTCCCTTGTCCAATTCTTGAAATTGTTTTCAAGCGCCGCAAGCAGTGGCAAATCGAGTCCATGAAGCCGGCGGCTCCGGCGGATCTGGGCGAGCAGGAGCAGGACGTGTTCGCGGCGGCGCTGGATCGTTTCAGCAGTATGGTCTGGCGTAAGCCAAGGACCCGACGCCGTTACCGCTTTGATCTGGCGGTGCTGGTCAATCCTGATGAGGAAATGCCGCCGAGTGACAAGGTTGCCCTGAAGCGCTTCGAGAAGGCGGGCCGTAAACTGGGTATTAACGTTGAGCAGATTACCCGCCGGGATTATATGCGGCTGCCGGAATACGATGGGTTGTTCATTCGTGAGACCACTGCCATTGACCATCACACCTACCGGTTTGCCCGCAAGGCGGCCGCTGAGGGCATGGTGGTCATTGATGATCCGGTGTCGATCCTCAAGTGCACCAACAAGGTGTTCCTTGCAGATCTCCTGAAGAACAACAAGGTTCCCACGCCGAAGACACTCATCCTGTCGAAAGATCAGAAGAATGCTGTCGAGCAGGTCATCAGTGAGCTCGTTTTTCCGGTGGTCATCAAGATCCCCGATGGCGCGTTTTCCCGCGGCGTAACCAAGGCCGAAGACGAAAAGACCCTTCGTGCCGGACTGAGAGACCTGTTCAAGCAATCCGCCCTGGTGCTGGCTCAGGAATACCTGTACACCGATTACGACTGGCGCATTGGCGTGCTTGGTGGGCGGGCCATCTACGCCTGCAAGTACATGATGGTGAAAGGCCACTGGCAGATCTATCAGCACAGCGAATCCGAGAGTGAGAGCGGTGGCTTTGAGACCATGCCCACGTATGAGGTGCCAAGGAATGTCATTCAGGCGGCCCTGAATGCCACCAGACTGATCGGCAACGGGTTGTACGGTGTGGATATCAAACAGTCAGGCAACCGGGTTGCCGTCATCGAAGTCAACGATAACCCGAGTATTGATGCGGGCGTGGAAGACCGCTTCCTGGGGGGCGAGCTCTACACCCTGATCATGCAGGAATTTCTTTCAAGGATGGAAGAGAACAGGCGTCGCTAGGTTCTATGGCCGGCTGCTGTCAGGGGCCGGCCACCCAGACTCGGACACTCCCAAACCACGCGTAGTCACCAAGCGCTTCCTTGATGTTGGAGGATGAGAAGACGGTTTCACCCTCGGGGCTGTCCAGGAACAGCTCCAGGTGCACCTTGTTTTTCAGGTAGTGCAGCCGGAGCCGGCTGTATTGTGGCAGCTCTCCCAGGTGCCGGGCCATCCTGGCCCGGATGTCTTCACGGGAGGGCAGGCGCTCGGAGGTCAGCGGCTGATCTTCGTCGTTTTCGGCGTCGATGTGGAAGTTGATGTCCCGGATGTTGTCCAGGGCATCCCGCATTCCCGAGACAACCTGCATGCCGATCTGATGCCCTTCCGATACGCTGATTTCCGGGCGAACCACCAGGTGAATATCCAGCAGAATGTCGTGCCCCATACGACGGCTGCGAAGTTCGTGCACGTTGCGCACTCCGTCTGTGTCCCGGGCGATACTCTTGAGCATCTCCGTGTCCTCCTGGGAGAGGCCGGTATCCACGAGTTCCTTGACGCTGTCCCAGGTAAACTTCCAGCCAATGTGGATAATGATGCCTGCGATCACCACCGCCGCGAACACATCAAGCCAGACCATGCCGAGCATGGCGCCGGCCGTGGACACCAGAACCACGACTGAGGAGAATGCATCAGTACGGCTGTGCCAGGCGTTGGCGATAATCAGGTCCGAGCGGATCTTCAGGCCGACATGGCGTGTGTATCGGAAAATCCATTCTTTACCCACTACAGACGCAGCAGCTGCCACCAGAACCGGCCAGCCAGGCACGGTATCCACGCCGCCCTCTATGAGGCGTAGGGTATTTTCCCAGGCCAGGGCGGCGCCAACGGCAATCAGGATGCTGCCCAGAACCAGAGTGCCGAAGGTTTCGATTCGCTGATGGCCGTAGGGATGGTCGTCATCCGGCTCCTGACGCGATACCTTCATGACGCCAAGAACTACCAGATCAGAGGCGACATCCGTAAAGGAGTGAATGCCATCCACCAGCAGCGCCTGGGAGTTAAAAAGAGTGCCGCCAATGACTTTTATGACCCCGAGTACGGCATCGAGAATCATTCCGATAATGGTCACGCGCGAGGCTGCCTTCATTTCGCCCGCGAGGTTTTCCCTGTGCTGTTGGGCGGGGGAAGTCGGCTCTTGCATTGAAGCACTCCAGATCTGTAGACAGGTGCCAGTATAACGTTATTCTTACGGGCTTTGGCAGGGGTGGCTAAAAGAGGGGATTTCAAGTGATTTATGCACATCATTGCAGAACGATGACTGGGTAACATTTTGTTTAGTATTTGTCGACAGTCATGACAAAAATATATAAGCCATTGAAAATAAACATAAAAATAACTGGTTAAAAAATGATCAATTTGTAGATTGGCGCAGTTATCAAGGGATGGCAACCGTTGCCCCGCGATTTTCAACAGGTTTATCCACAGATTCCGTGGAAAAGGTCATGAGAGTGCCATGATACAGTCATTTACAGCTGATTTAGTTCTATCCCGGGATGCTGTGGAAAACTTCCGGTATACTCCGCCCACTTGGATAAGGGGAGTTTTTTCAGATGTACGGCGTTATCCGCAATCTGCTTTTCCGCCTTCCAGCGGAGCAAGCTCACAATGTTGCATTGAATGGTCTCGATCTTGCGCACCGATTAGGCGTTTTGAACGCTTTTTCACCAAAGATAGATTCATTTCCAGTGAATGTTATGGGGCTGGATTTTCCGAACCCCGTCGGGCTTGCCGCAGGTCTGGATAAGAACGCCGATCACCTCGATGCGCTTGGCGCCCTGGGCTTCGGGTTTATTGAAGTCGGTACCGTGACGCCTCTGGCGCAGCCCGGCAATCCCAAACCACGGATGTTTCGGCTGCCGGAGCATCAGGCCATCATTAACCGGATGGGTTTCAACAACCAGGGGCTGGACCATTTGCTGGCCCGTGTGGATCAGCGCCGCTACAGGGGCGTGCTTGGAATCAATGTTGGCAAGAACAAGGACACGCCCAACGATCAGTCTGAATCCGATTACCGGAAGGGGATATCGGCAGTTTACAGTCGGGCCGATTACATAACGGTGAATGTGTCCTCGCCCAACACGCCCGGTCTTCGGGATTTGCAGTTTGGAGACTCCCTGAAGGGCCTGCTGGAGGCCATCAAGGACGAACAGCTCCAGTGTGAGAAGGAGCATGGCCGGTATGTGCCTGTGGCTGTGAAGATCGCCCCGGACATGGATGATGACGGTATCCGCTTCGTGGCATCCGCCCTGCGTGAGACGGGCCTTGATGGCGTGATTGCCACCAATACAACGATCAGTCGGGATGCCGTGGCAGGTCATACCCATGCCGATGAGGCTGGTGGCCTCAGCGGCGCACCGGTGCGGGAGGCTTCTCTCAGGGTCATCCGAGGGCTTTACGCGGAACTGGGGGAATCACTTCCGATTATTGGTGTCGGCGGCATTATGGACGGTGAAAGTGCAGCCGAGAAAGTCCGGGCCGGTGCCAAGCTGGTTCAGATCTACACCGGCTTTATTTACCGGGGGCCTGAACTTATTAAAGAGGCTGTTGAGGCGATCCGGCAGGTGAAGTGATTTACTGCGCCCCATAACGAAGGTGGGCCCGCTTAGCGGGCCCGAGCGGGGAATGAACCCCGTGGCGCTTCATCGCATGGTACGGGGCGGGAGGCCCCGTTTGGGTTGCTCTGAGTACTGCGTCAAATTGTGTGTAAAAAGATCAGATTAAGAATCGGGGTTAGTTGAGGCGTCACGCTGTCGTAACGTTAGCCAGTTTATGGATGCCGGATACGCCGGTCATGCCCTCCCATTGATCTGTGCGGCCTTCTCGCCACCCGTTCAGCCATTCCTGGCGAACCTCCGCCTGTTCAATCGGGCAGCTGTCTTTGGATTTTCCGGACACGCCAGCGAGATAACCCCGCTTGAATGCACGAGCGTACATGTCTCTTTTCTGTCTTTTCATGCCGTTCCTCACTGATGGATTAACAGAACAAGCGTATACACATCTGCAGTGGCTGCGACCAGTGTTATCCGCTCCGGGATAACCCACTATTGTCAGCTCAAGCCAGAGCAGTCAGGATCCTGTTAACGGAAGGTTTGAACCCTTCCGGAACGACGCGTCACTTACAAGGTAAGTCGAACCTTTAGCGGATGTACACTAATTATTTCATCTATGTGACGCTTTTTTTATAGTTATATGAACTAAAAATTTTGCTGCGATTTTCGGAATAGCCTTTATTTCGGAAACTTACCTCAAGCTGTCCAGGAACCAGGAGTTGAACTTGTCCAAATCTGTATTTTTCGTAACCTGCCCGAAGGGGGTGGAATACCTACTGGCGGACGAGCTCAGCACCTTTGGTCTGGATACCGTACGCAATGCCCCGGCCGGGGTCTGGGTAGAAGGTTCTCTGGAGGGGGGGTATCGCGCCTGTCTATGGTCGCGTCTCGCCAACCGGGTGATCCTTCACATTGATGAAGTGGATGCCAACAGCGGCGACCAGCTCTATGACGGCGTTGTTCACATGGACTGGCAGCAGCACATTCCTGTGCATGGCAGTTTCCGCGTTACCTTCCTCGGTCAGAACGAGGCCATCCGCAATACGCAATATGGCGCTCAAAGGGTCAAGGACGGCATTGTGGACCGGTTTCAGGCCAATGGCGGACCGCGGCCTTCAGTGGATGCCAAGAACCCGGATGTCATTGTCTCCGCGCGACTCAATCGTGGCCGCTTGTCCCTGGGCATTGATCTGAGCGGGCATAGCCTGCACATGCGCGGCTATCGCACGGATCAGGGCATGGCACCCCTGAAGGAAAACCTGGCCGCGGCATTGCTGATGCGAGCGGGCTGGCCGGAGATCGCCGCCGCCGGCGGCGACTTCGTGGACCCGATGTGCGGTTCAGGCACCCTCGTGGTTGAAGCTGCCATGATGGCGCTGGATATGGCGCCCGGCCGCAAGCAGGAAAGGTTCGGTTTCGAGAAGTGGCCGGGCCATCAGCCGGAGCTCTGGTTATCGCTGCGCCAGGAGGCGGAGCGCCGCGCCCACGAGGGCAAGCAAGGGCGGATCCCGAGAATGGCGGGCTTTGATCAGGATAGCCGGGTCATCGGGACCGCCTGGAAAAACATCCAGAGGGCAGGCCTGGAGAATGTTGTGCACGTTGAGGCTCGCGCAGTCGATGCCCTGGAGCTTGAAGGCGACTGGTCTGATCAGGGGCTGGTCCTCACCAACCCCCCTTACGGTGAGCGGTTGAGTGAGCGCAGGGAGTTGGGCGGCTTGTACCAGGCCCTGGGCGACGCGGTTAAACGCAGCGTCCCAGGCTGGCGCCTCGGGGTATTTACCGGGGCCCCGGAATTCGGCAAGTCCATCGGATTGAGAAGTTACAAGCAATACCGGCTTTTCAACGGCAAGCTGCCCGCCCAGTTGCTGCTGTTCGAGATAAATGAAGTGAGCGCCATGACACCGAGGACCCCGGATATTCCCGGTGAGGTCACCCCTCGGATTGCCAATGAGGAACGCGCGGCCATGTTGCGCAATCGTCTCAAGAAGAACGTGAAGACCATTGGGCAGTGGGCAAGAAAGCAGGGCATTGATTGCTACCGCCTCTACGATGCCGACATGCCGGAGTTTGCGTTGGCGATCGATATCTATGAGGGGCGGGTGCACGTGCAGGAGTATGCGGCCCCGAAATCGGTGGATGAACGTGCTGCTCGAGAACGCCTGGCGGAGGCCCTTGCAGTCATTCCCGAAGCACTGGGAGTGGAGCCGGAGGATATGGTGTGCAAGCAGCGCCAGCGGCAAACCGGCACCAATCAGTATGAGAAGCAGGCAGTCAGTGGCGAGTTTTTCGGGGTTCACGAACACGGCTGCGTGTTGAAGGTGAACCTCAAGGATTATCTGGACACGGGTCTGTTTCTGGATCATCGTCCGGTGCGGCACTGGATTCAGCAGCACTCGGCAAACCAGCGTTTCCTGAACCTGTTCTGTTATACCGGCGCGGCCACTGTTCACGCTGTTGTTGGAGGTGCCAGCCGCTCGCTCAGTCTGGATATGTCAAAGACGTATGTCGGCTGGGCCGAGGAGAACCTTGCGCTGAACGGAGCCGACCCCAAGAAGCATCGGGTAGAGCAGGCAGACTGCCTGGCCTGGCTGGCAGACCGGAAAACGGCGGACCAACGGTTTGACCTGATCTTCATGGATCCGCCGACCTTTTCCAACTCTGCCCGTATGGCCGGCGTTCTGGATATCCAGAAGGATCATCCCACGCTGGTCAGGCAGGCCATGGCAAGGTTGAGTTCCGACGGGTTGCTGATCTTTTCCAACAATTTCCGACGCTTCAAGCTGGACGAGACATTGGAAAGCGAGTTCGAGGTTGCTGAAGTGACGCGGGATACCCTGGACAAGGATTTTCAACGCAACGCCCGGATTCACCGGTGCTGGCATATCCGCCACAAGGCGTAACCACTATCGAATAGTAGGTCGGATTAGCGCAGCGTAATCCGACAAGTAATCATTGGCATCAAGTATCAGCAGATTGTCGGATTACGCTGCGCTAATCCGACCTACATCATATTAGAACTCGTAACGCACGCCACCAGAGAACTGGAAGGTATTTACATCCGTTCCGGTGTCTTCGAAGAGCTTGCCGCCCTCGAACACCAGGAACGTATCGTCCAAAACTTCGAAGTCGAGCCCGGCAATCCAGCTTACGTTGAAGCCGCTGTCCGGGAACTCGCCTTCGAGATCCAGGTAGGGGTTGTTGCGATCATTTGCGGGATCGCTGATCTCGCCTTCGCCGTGGATATAAGAAAAGCCGAACTGGCCGTAGAGGTTTGCATAGTCGGTGATCGGGTAGTGCAGGCCCATGTACCAGCTGGCGTAGTAGTCAACGCTCAGCGTCAGGTCGCTGTCCGGTACCTCGGCGTCTTTGAAGCCACCACCGGCCCGCAGCTCGGCGTGAAACAGATCGGTTATGTGGCCACCCACAACCAGTGTTCCGCCTGTGCCCCAGGCGGTTTCCTTGGTGTTTTCACCGATGGTGCGGTGGTTGTAGTTGGTTGCCAGCAGCCCGATGTAGTGTTTGTCGGCCCTTGGCGTTTCCTGGGCCAGGGCGGCCTGGGATGCGAGGAGCAGGGCAGGGACAAGCGGACAGACGAGGGGCGTTCGCACAACCTTGTTCATTGTTATCGGGCTTCCTGACATGGGCGAATACGGGCTGATTCTGCCTCGTGTAACCGTTTGTTACGTCGACCCGTGTCACACTTCCCCCTGTCAATTCCTGCTGTTTCTCAATCCTCGTCGAACAGGCCTTCTTCCCGCGCCATCAGCAGCAGTGCGTAGACGCCATTTTCAGGCAACTGGGGTTCCAGGCTTTCCTCGAACAGAAGCTGGCGGCGGCGGTCTTCCAGGGTTTCGCTGTCCAGGCCGGTGATCAGCTCACTGATGGGTGCGATTTCGAACGGGGCCTCCTGTGCCACGGCCGTGAAAATGAGGTCTACCAGAATCTCGTCCGGATCGAGGCCGTCTACGAAGACGGTCTGGTCGGGCAGATCCTGGTGCAGTTCCCGGGCCAGCTCGATCAGGGGCACGCCCTGTTCTTCAAGGTAGAGAAGGTCGACATCACCCAGGTCACCATCTTCCGGGAGCCAGTCGTCGGAAGGGGCGATAACCACGGTTTTCATTCGGCCGTCTTCCAGCGACCAGGCCATGGCGGTGGGAAAAAGCGCATCGTCGGTCTGGCAGTATTCAATGTCGAGAAATCTCGGTGCTGGCACGTTGGGCTCCCGGTGATGGTTGATTTGTGACCCGGTTATAGGGAATGTCCGTTGACGCAGTATGAGGCTTTACGGCTTCATGCCATACTGTTGGCGCAATTATCTTTTAATCAGGGACATCATGGAACACGCTGAATTTAACAAAGATTTATTGAAGTTTCTGAACACTTCCCCCACACCCTGGCATGCGGTCGACACCATGAAACAACGGCTGAGTGCGGCCGGGTTTCAGGAGCTGGATGAGCGGGAAGACTGGTCGCTGGTGAGCAACCAGGGCTATTACGTTGTCCGCAACGGCTCCTCAATTATCGCCTTCCGAACCGGCAGCAAAGATGTCACCACCTCGGGAATCCGCATGGTGGGTGCTCATACCGACAGCCCCTGCCTGAAGGTCAAGCCGAACCCTGAGCTCCGCCGCAAGGGCTTCTTCCAGTTGGGTGTCGAAGTATACGGTGGTGTGCTGCTGAATCCCTGGTTTGACCGGGATCTTTCCCTGGCCGGTCGGGTGACGGTGCTGGACGAGGACGGCAAGGTAAGGGACACCCTGGTGGATTTCCGTAAGCCTGTCGCATTTATTCCCAGCTTGGCAATCCATCTTGATCGAGAAGCCAACAGCAATCGCACGGTTAACCCACAGACCGATCTGCCACCGGTTCTGATGCAGGTTCCTGAGAGCGATACCACCAGCTTCGTGGATCTGCTGTCCCAGCAGGTCAAGTCGGAGACCGGGCTCACTGTCCGCAAGGTCCTGGGTTACGAGCTCAGTTTCTACGATGCCCGTGAAGCCTCGTTTGTCGGATTGCGTGATGATTTCATCGCCTCGGCTCGGCTGGACAACCTTCTGAGTTGTTACATTGGCCTCCAGTCGCTGCTGAAAACCTCCGGCGACGAAGCCGCGTTGCTGGTCTGCAACGATCACGAGGAAGTTGGCAGTATGTCTGCCGAAGGTGCACAAGGGCCGTTCCTGACAGCGGTTCTGGACCGCTGGGTCGGCGCTGGAAAGGCTCGCGCTATTGCCAACTCGATGATGGTGTCGGCGGACAATGCCCATGGCATTCATCCGAATTACATGGATAAACATGATGAGAATCATGGCCCGATTCTCAATCAGGGGCCGGTGATCAAGGTCAACCATAACCAGCGGTACGCCACCAACAGTCGATCGGCAGCAGTATACCGGCACATTAGTGACGAGCTGGGGTTGCCTCACCAGACCTTTGTGGTTCGGAGCGATATGGGCTGCGGCAGCACCATTGGGCCCCTGACGGCGGGGAACCTGGGTGTAACCACGCTGGATATTGGCGTGCCCCAGTTCGGTATGCATTCCATTCGGGAGCTGATTGGCACCGAGGATGGGTTCACGTTGTTCCGCGTGCTGAGCGAATTCATGCAGCGCGAGCAGATTTTCTGAGGCCGTAAGCGAAAAATGCCGCTGGTTCAGAAGAATCAGCGGCATTTCGGAATAAGTGGCTCCCCGAGCTGGGCTCGAACCAGCGACAAACGGATTAACAGTCCGTTGCTCTACCAACTGAGCTATCGGGGAACAGCATCAAGTGGCGCGCATATTAAGCGCTTTGGTTTACGGGGTCAACCCCCTGATATGAAAGGCTAAAAATTGTACGAAAGCAGGACTCTTCACTACCGGCCCCCGCCGTGGTTGCGCAATGGCCACGTTCAGTCTGTCTGGCCCACACTGTTTCGCAAAGTCCCGATGGTGGAACCGGAGCCGGAAGTGATCGCCACACCGGATGACGACGAACTGCACCTGGACTGGTACCGGCAGGGTAGCGATCGCCTGGCCATCGTGTCTCACGGTCTGGAAGGTCACAGCAGGCGGCCCTACGTGCTTGGTTTAACTCGCGCCCTGCTTCGGGAAGGCTGGGATGTTCTTGCCTGGAACTTCCGCTCTTGCGGCGGGGTTATGAACCGGCAACCGAGGTTCTATCACAGCGGCGCCACCGAGGATCTCGGCCTGGTGGTCAACCACGGTTTGTCAGGTGCGTACGACACCCTGTTTCTTTCCGGGTTCAGCATGGGGGGCAATCTGACGCTGCTTTATCTGGGCGAACAGGGCGAGCGTGTTGATAGCCGGATCTGCGGAGCCGTTGCCTATTCGGTTCCCTGCGACCTGGCCGGCAGCGCAGATATGCTGGCGTTGCCCAGCCGAAAGATCTATATGCAGCGCTTTCTCCGGGATCTGAAGGTAAAAATGGAGGAAAAGGCGGAGAGGTTCCCGGACCTGATTGATATTTCGGGGTTTGATGCCATTCGTAGCTTTCATGAGTTTGATGACCGCTACACTGCGCCTCTGCACGGTTTCCGCAATGCCCGGGATTACTGGGCCCAGTGTTCAGCATTGGGGCGCATGCGAGATATCCGTGTGCCGGCGCTGATGGTGAACGCCGCCGACGATCCGTTTCTCTCGGCGCGCTGTTTCCCTGAATCCCGGCGGGAGCTTGGCGCTCATGTGCGCCTCGACGCTCCTCGTTGGGGCGGCCACGTCGGGTTTGTCGAGCATTCGAAAGATGGCTTTTACTGGTCAGAGCGCCGTGCGCTGGCATTCCTCCAGGGATTGACCTGAACCATCTTTATTGCAGGATCGGTTTGAGTACCGGCCAGACATTTTCCAGCAGTTTGCCCTGGGCTTCCTCGGTAGGGTGAATCCCGTCGTCCTGCATCAGCCCGGCCTGGTTGTAGATGCCGTCCAGGAAAAAGGGAACCAATGCGGTGTCGTATCGGTCAGACAGCTTCGGATAGATGTCGGCAAACATCTCCGTGTAGCGCTGTCCGTAGTTGGGAGGTATCTGCATGCCCACCAATACGGCGAGAGCACCCGAGGTCTGGACCTTTTCGATCATGGAGGCGAGATTGGATTCGATAACGTTGGGGGGAAAGCCGCGAAGGCCATCATTGCCGCCCAATTCAATGACCACGACGTCGGGCTCGTTCTCCGCAAGGAGATCAGGCAGCCGGCGGGCACCGCCATCCGTGGTTTCTCCGCTGATGCTGGCATTGACCACTTCCCAGTCGTTCAACCCTTTGCTATCGAGCCGGTTTCTAAGCAACTGCACCCAGGCAGTTTCGGAGGGCACTCCATAGGCCGCACTGAGGCTGTCACCGACGATGAGCAGCGTGTTCTGGCTGGCCACTGCCGGCAGAGCCAGCACGGCAAACACAAGAAAAAGAATTGATCTGACGTACACCAATGCCGTATGCATAGACAACCAATACACCTTTAAGCCGTTTTTCGAGACCCAGGATCGGGAGATTCCGTGAATCAGATGACCAATGTTAACCCGGATAGCCAGAGCCCAATGTTACGGGTAGATAATCTGACCCATCGCGTCAGTGTTGAAACCGATACGCTCACGATCTTGCAGGGGGTCACTCTCGAAATCAATCGGGGAGAATCCGTAGCCATTGTCGGGCGCTCCGGTTCTGGTAAAACCACCCTGTTGGGTTTGCTGGCGGGTCTTGATACGCCCAGTGAGGGGACGGTGGAGCTGGACGGCTCGGTGATCAGCAAGCTCAGTGAGGACGAGCGGGCAAAACTCCGCGCACACAGGGTCGGGTTTGTGTTTCAGTCCTTCCAACTCTTGCCGGCGCTAACCGCGCTCGAGAACGTTATGTTGCCGCTGGAGCTTGCCGGCATGGCCTCGCCGGAGAAAAGGGCCCGTGAGCTACTGGAACGGGTAGGGCTTGGCGAACGGCTGACCCACACACCCAGACAGCTCTCCGGTGGTGAGCAGCAGCGGGTTGCCATCGCGCGGGCATTTGCGTCTGAGCCGCTGATCCTGTTCGCTGACGAGCCGACGGGTAACCTGGATAACCGCACCGGTCAGGCAGTGTCCGATCTTTTGATGGCGTTGAACCGGGAGCAGGGCACAACGCTGGTGATGGTAACCCACGATGAACACCTGGCGGCTCGCTGCAATCGGCAGTTCCATATTGAAGCCGGCGTTCTGACCGAACCGGAAGCAGCGCAGGAGATGGCGCACTGATGGCTGCTGCAAAAAAGCTCATGTCGGTTCGCCGGGACTGGCGGGAACGGGATGTTCGCGTCGTTCTGGCCGCTCTCATCATTGCCGTTGCCACTGTCGCCACCATTGCCCTGTTTGCCAGTCAGCTTCAACGCACCCTGGTTTCTTCAGCCAGCTCGTTCCTGGCAGCGGATCGCCAGCTTGAGGCAGAGAATGGCCGACCGATTCCGGACGCCTGGCTTCAGGAAGCCTCCGATCAGGGCCTGAAAACCGGTCGAATGGTGGAATTCTCCACCATGGTGTTCGGTGACGAGAATTTCCAGCTGGTGTCAGTCAAGGCCGTGAGCAATGAATATCCGCTTCGCGGCGATATCGAAATCCAGCGGGACCCGACCGGTACCCGGGAGCTGGTAAATCAGGGGCCCGGGCCGGGAGAGGTCTGGATCAACCCGCGTTTGCTCAGGCTGCTGGATCTCGAAGTCGGCGAATCGCTTGAAGTCGGTAATCTGAATCTCACCGTGTCCGGCCTGCTCATCCGTGAGCCGGACGGCGGTTTCCGGCTGTCGGCACTGGCCCCCCGTGTGATGATGCATGTGGATGATGTGCCCGCCACCGGGGTCATCCAGGAGGGCAGCCGGGTTGAATACGTCTACCTGTTTGCCGGTGATGAAGCTGCGCTGGAATCGTACTACCAATGGTTGGAACCCAGACTCGAGCCCAGTCATGAATGGGCGGGTGTCCGGGATGGCGAGACCTTCTCGCGCTCACTCGAGCGAGCCGAGCGATTCCTTCTGTTGGGTGGCAGTCTTGCGGTCCTGCTTGCAGCCGTCGCCGTGGCTGTGGCGAGTCGTCAGTATGCCCTTTCCCAGCGCGATACCGTGGCACTTTTGAAAACGCTGGGGCTCAGCGGTGCAGGGATTGGCGGTTTGTACCTCAAGCGCCTCGCGCTCTGGGGTATCACCGGGATTGTGGGCGGACTGTTGGTCGCGATGCCGCTGTACTGGTTGCTGATTCACATGCTGAGCCAGGTGCTTGAGCGCCCGGTGGAATTTCAGCTCGATCCGTCCGCATTGGTGCCCGCCTTGCTTACGGCACTGGTCTCTCTGTTTGCGTTTGCCTATCCTCCCGTTCGCAGGCTTCGCAACGTTCCGGCGATGCGTGTACTGCGCAGCCAGCCCGGTGAAACCGGTCGTGAGGCCCTGCCGGATATGATAATTGCCATTGTGGCGGTTTTCGGGCTGGTGTGGATGTATGCAGGCGAACTTGCGCTGGTGGTTTCCCTTCTGGGGGGGCTTGCGTTGCTGCTCGGGGCACTCGGCCTGGTGGGTTGGCTGTTGGTGGCAACACTGCGTAAGGTCCGTGGCGGTGGTAACGCCTGGCGTTTGGCCCTGGTGGGGCTGTACCGGCATCGCAGGGCCAGTCTTTCCCAGATTGCCGTATTTGCGATGACGTTGATGCTGGCGGCCACGCTGATATTGGTGCGGACCTCTCTGCTGGCAGACTGGCAGGCCCAGTTGCCGGATGACGCACCCAATCATTTCCTGATCAATATCGCACCGGAAGCGGTCGAGGACGTCGATGCGTTCTGGCAGGAGCGTGGCCAGCCACTGGACAAGCTTTACCCGATGGTTCGAGGACGTTTGACCGAACTCAATGGCCAGCCGGTCAAGGAAACGGTCAGCAAGGATGAGAATGTTAACGCTCTCAACCGTGAACTGAACCTGACCTGGATGTCGACCTTGCCGGACGACAACGAGATCGTCGAAGGCGGCTGGTTTGACGAGAACCAGAAAGATGGCGTTTCGGTGGAAGCGGAACTGGCAGCACAGCTTGGCCTGGTACTGGGGGACAAGTTGACCTTTACCATCGGTTCCGAAAAAGTGACGGAAACCGTTACCAGTATCCGAACGGTTCAATGGGACAGCATGAAGCCCAATTTCTACATGGCATTTCCGCCGGAGGGCGGCCTGAGAGACATGCCAGCAACATGGATAACCAGCTTTCATCTTCCCACGGATAGAAAGGATGCCCTGAATGAGTTTTCTCGGCAGTTCCCGACCGTATCGGTACTGGAAATCGATCACATTATCGAGCGAATTCAGGAAATTGTGCGACAAGTAACCCAGGCGATTGAAGCCATTCTGGCGCTGATCCTTGCCGCCGCGCTCGTGGTGATGGCTGCAGTCGTCAGTGCAACGCTTCAGGATCGACAGCGGGAAGGCGCGCTGCTGCGAACACTGGGCGGGCGCCAGAGATTGCTGGTTCGCAGCACCATGCTCGAATTTGCGTTGCTGGGTGGTTTCGCGGGTGTGCTTGGAGTGGTCGCCGCCGAGGCGGCAGTCTGGGCGCTTCAGTTCAGGATGTTCGAAGGCACGTTCCAGTGGCACTGGCACGTGGTGCTGCCGATCCCAATCGTCAGCGCCGTTGTTCTTGCCCTGTTCGGCCGCTGGCAGCTACGGCCGGTGTTGAGTGTATCGCCGATGCTGTTGTTGCGACGCCTCGAGTAGCGCCAGGCGGCTTCAGCGGTAGTTGGCGAGAATGGCATCCAGCTCGCCATTCGCCTTCATCTTCGCCAGTTCTTCGTTGAACTGGCTGGCAAAGGACTGCCAGTCTTTCCGCAGCATCAGCCGGAACCCGTAATTGCTGATGCTTTCGTTGCTGATGTCGAAATGCTGCCGCAGGCCCTCGTTTCTGAGAATCCACTTTCCGACGAGTCGGTCGGCGACCGCGGCGTCGAAGCGGTCACCGTGCAGTACGAAGGTGAACATGTCCTTGTCTCTGGAAACATCAAAGCGGCGAATCCGACCTTCCTCGAAGTAGGGCTCAAGCAGCGGATAACGGTAGCCGAGGTGGGTGACAATGGTTTTGGAGATCAGATCGTCCGGGCTCTCGTAGTAAAAGCTGGATTGTGCTGGTACAAAAAACACTTCCTCGATGTCGACTATCGCATCGGTAAACAGGAATTTCTCCGGGTCGTCCGCCCACTCCCGGGCCCTTGGTGTGGCATCGATGTACCCATCAAGCAGCATCTGATCTACACGTTTACGGGGGATTTGTTCAGCGATTACCCGGTACCCCAGCCTCTGGGCTACCTCGGACACCACATCCCACATGATTCCCGATGGTTCGCTCTGGTCACTGATGAGATAGGGTGGGTAGCCATTGGGCGAAATATTGAAACGGAAAACGTTTTGTTCGCCAGAGGAATCCTGTGAGGCAAAAACTCGCGAGAAAAGTGCATTCAGTACAAGCAAGAGGCAAAAAAACGTGGCGCAAACGGGGCGGGGATATCGGTTTTGCATGTGGTGGGGCTCTCTACGGAACAGTACTGTAGGTGGATAATGAACCCGGCTATCATCCCTGCCAGAATTGGCTGATTCTCCTCTCTTGCTTGATCAATTTCAATGATGTGAATTCTATCTTCACACAACGCAAACGCCGGGGGCCAGGCAGGGCCCCCGGCGAAACAGTCACGCCCAGGCGCGGCGCAGAACCGAGCGGGCATCCTCCAGCGTTACTTCCTTCGGATTAAACATGATGGAACCATCATCCAACGCCATTTCAGCGATGTGGTCCAGCTGTGCCTCGGTTACCTTACCGGTTTCCTTGAGTGTCCGGGGCAGCTGGCAGCGCTTGTACAAAGCATCCCGCAACTTCCGGATCGCGGAAATACTGGCTTCTGCCCGGCGGCTTGCCGGTGTTGCTGCAAAGACTTCGGGGCCCTCGAGGTACAGCAAAAGTTCACCCAGGGGTTCCCGGATGGTTTCAAGGTTGTACTCCAGGGCGTAGGGCAGGTAAAGACTCATGCAAAGGCCGTGGGGCAGGTGGCAGACGGCGCCGGTGGCGTGCCCCAGGGCGTGCACCAGACCCACCATGGAGTTGGAGAAGGCGATGCCGGCCATGGTCGAGGCTTGCGCCAGCTCCAGTCGGCCGTCGCTGTCTTTCGGGTTGTCCATGACCTGAAGGAGCGACTGGCTGATTTTCTTGATGGCCGCGGTCGCGTAGGCGTCACTCAATGGGTTTTTCGCCATGCAGGTGAAGGCTTCGGTCGCGTGGGTCATGGCGTCCATGGCTGTCGCGGCAGTAATGTGCGGCGGCAGGGTGAGGGTCATGCGCGGGTCAATGATGGCCGCGTTTGGCAGCAGGAACGACGACGTGAAGGGCAGCTTGACGCCCTTGGCTTCATCGGTGATGACCGCAACCGATGTAACTTCCGAACCGGTCCCTGCTGTTGTCGGCACCACGAAGAAGGGCTTGAGCGGATGCTTGAGCACACCGGCACCGCTGTACTTGGCGATATCGTCACCACCCTCGGAAACCAGAATGTTGACGGCCTTGCCGGTATCGATCGCCGAACCGCCGCCCACGGCGATGATAGAGTCGCACTTTTCCTGGCGATAGATGCCGGCGATATCACGTACCACCGTGGTGGAGGAGTCGGGCGGAACGTCATCATAGATGGTGGTTATTTCCAGCCCGCTTTCCTCGCAAGCTGCGATCACGGGTTCCAGAAGGCCCGCAGCCCGCACGCCCTTGTCGGTTACGATCATTGGCCGCTTGGCAGCCATTCCGGTCAGCTCGTAAGGGATGTGTTCAAGGGCGGCCTTGCCGGCAATGACTTTTACCGGGCAGAAGAACTCATAGTATTTATTGGTCATCACGCTCTCACTGTCTCAACGAAATTGGTGGCAACTTTCAGGTAAATGCGCGCGGCGCTGATCAGCTTTTCCGGCAGGTGGAGGTCGGCCGGGTATTCCTTCACGGCGCGCTCGGCGACCATTTTCGGCAGGATGAAGGACTCAAGCCGGTTCAGTACCCGCGTCATCCGCACGGCATAGCTGATGTCGCCATCCACCAGCATGCGGTCATTGGCGAAAGCCACGGATGTTTTTTCCTGGAAAGACAGCACCAGGAAAGCGTGGGCGATGTGCTTGAACTGAATCGACAGGTCGATGGGCCGTGGGGCTTTGTCACCGTGGTAACGGAAACGCCCCTGGCCGGTATGCTCGACGATCAGCTTTGAGCCATCCGGCATCACCATCATCTCAAACAGGAAACCGTCAGGCAGTGCCCGGGCTTCGTTCTGAACCTTCTCGTCCACCTCGCTCACAGCCTGCAGGGCTCGCCCCATCACCTGGAACATCAGTTCCACGTACAGTCGGCGCGCCTGGAAGACCATGGGCTGGATACGTTTCGCTAGCATGTCCGTCATCCAATCGTTGTTGATGTCATCTGATTTTTAGAGTTATTGCTCTAAAAGTCAATGGAGACGATGACAGAAGATGCGCGTCATCCCGGCAACCTGCGATCCGGACAACGAAAAAGGCCGGAATCCGTGGGGACTCCGGCCTTCGCAACGCCTTGATCCGGTGCGACTTTACTGGGTAAGGGCTGCCAGCTTCCGCCTGGCTTCCTCGGCAACATCACCACCGGCCTCGGCGGCCTTGCTGTAATAGGCTATGGCCTCATTGCGGTTATTCTGTTTCACCGCAACATCGCCCAGTCGCAGGAAGGCAATGGAAGTGGGGACGGTTTCATTGGCTTTGGTCAGATTCTCCCTGGCCTTGTCCAGATTGTTGAGCCTCAGAGCATTCAGGCCATTGTACAGGCGATATTTGAACATCTCGGGGTAGAGCTCCACCGCCTTTTCAAAGTCGGCCGCGGCCTTCTCTGTTTCCTTCTGGTCCTGATAAATGCGGCCGCGAAGGGCATAGAACATGGCTTCCCGTGGCAGCAGGCGGATGGCTTCGTTGATCTTGTCGAGCGCGGGCTTCATCTCGCCTTTGGAGGCCAGTTCCATGGCTTTATCATGGGCATCGTAAGCCGGTTGCAGCGAGCGGAGTTTGGCCATCTTGCGTTCATAGACGTCCTCACCGCGGTAGCCGCCCCCGCCAACCTTCTGCACCAGTTCACGGTTCTCCTGCACGCGTTTCGCTGAGGGCGGATGGGTCGCGAACAGGCCATTAATGAAACTGGACTGACGCCCTTCTGATAGTTTCAGGAACAGCTCCTGAAGCTCCACCGCCGCCTGTGGGTCATAGCCGGCTTCTTTCATGTAGAGAATGCCGTAATGGTCGGATTCGAGTTCATCGCCCTGGCTGTATTGCGCCAGCGCAAGTTGCGCCCCAAGGGCAGCACCACCCATGATCAGACCGGCCCATTCGTTGTCCGACAGGGCAAAGCCAAGTCCGGCAACGCCGGCGCTGATCAGCATTCCCTGCTGCATGCGCTGAACACTGTGCCGGGCCGCCGCATGAACAATCTCGTGCCCCAGAACCGAGGCAAGCTGAGCCTCGTCGTCAAGCTCTGTCAGCAGGCCACGGTTAATGGCGATCTTGCCTCCGGGAAGGGCCCAGGCATTGGGTACACTGCTGTTCAGAACCACGAATTCGTAGGGCAGGTCCGGTCTGTCACTGACCCTGGCCATTTTCTGGCCAACCTCGCTCACATAGAGCGTCAGCTCCGGGTCCACATAAAACCGACCGCCCTGGGTTTGCTGGGTGGGCACGTACTGCTCGGCGCCCATGGCGAGCTCCTGGCTTTCACCGATCAGCGAAAGCTGATTTTCCCCGGTAACCGGATTGACCGAGCAGCCGCTGAGTGTCAGTGCCAGCGCAATGGCTACCAGGCTGTTTTTGATGGCAGACAGGTTCACAGTAAGCTCCCTTTTAGATGATGCGATGTCGGGTACGTTCAAAACAGTTGCCCGCTTCCCGCATGGGCAGTTTATAGCACATGATCGGCCATCAGTGGATTACCGCAACCTGCCCGGCGGTGGTGACGAGCAGGCCCTTGGCGTATCATAAGCGTTTGTTCCCGCTCTGTTTCACCAACTTCGCACCCAAGGCAACCCATGAGTAATTTACTCGAACTGATCGCTTTGCTCTGGTTCCTCGTCTGCTGGCTGGGTTATACCGAATACTCCAAACGCCGTGCCGCGGACCGTCCCTGCCTGTCCAACACCCTCGACCTTTACCGTGAGGACTGGATGCGCGTTATGTTGCGGCGGGAAAACCGGATTGCCGATGCGTCTGTGGTTGGAAACCTGGAGCGCAACGGTGCGTTTTTCGCCTCCAGCTGCCTGCTGATTCTTGCAGGTATTATCACCGCCCTGGGCTACACCCAGGAAGTCATGGAAGTATTCAGTACCATGCCCTTCGGCACATTGCCGACCCGGGAAATCTGGGAACTTCGCATGGTGGTGCTGCTGGTGGTCTTTATCTACGCCTTTTTCAAATTCACCTGGTCCATGCGGATGTACAACTTTGTGTCGGTGATGGTGGGCAGTGCTCCTCCGCCAGATGACACCAAAACCAGCCCCGCTGGCAGGGAGGCGTTTGCACGAAGTGCAGGCAACATCTGCAATCTTGCCGGCGATGCCTTTAACCTGGGGCTGCGGTCCTACTATTACGCACTTGCCGTGGTAGGCTGGTTTATCCACCCGATTGTCTTCATGGCGGCCTCCACGCTGGTTGTTGTCGTTCTCTATCGACGCGAGTTCTGTTCGACGGCACTGGAAGCATTGAGAGCAGGGAAGGTCTTCGAGGAGCCGCTGCCCGGCAAGGCGGAAAACAGCCCAAAACCCAAAAGCTGATCCACAGGTTGAATCTGAATGAACGATGATATCCGACGGAAACGGGTTAGCCGTTTTATAGCCACCCTCAACCAGGCCAAGGAGCTTGGCCTGTCGGTTACCGAGGCCACAAAAGGCAGCCTGACACTGTGCCTGCCCTACAGTGATCGCATTATCGGTAACCCGGACACCGGGGTGATTCACGGTGGGGCCATCACCACACTGATGGATACCACGTCAGGTTGCGTGATCCTCTGTGCCCTGGAAGATTTTGAACTCTGCCCGACGCTGGACCTGCGCGTGGACTACATGCGCCCGGCCCAGCCCCGCAAGCCGGTCTATGCCCGGGCTGAAACCTACCGGGTAACCCGGAACATTATTTTTACCCGCTGTGAGGCGTACCAGGAAGGCGGTGAAACCATCGCCAACTGCGTGGCCACCTTCATGCGTATCGGGAAGGATGCCAGCCCGAAACATTACCGGGACCTGATTACCGGAGGTGAAGAATGACCGATCCTGAAATCCTGCGTTACACCCAGGAGACCGGTGACTTCAGCCGCATGCTCAGCAGCATTCCTTACGCCACCTGGATAGGTCTTCAGTGTGAGCAGTTTGGAGACGACCTGATTTTCCGTCTGCCCTGCAAAGACTCCAACCTGGGTAATCCAATACTGCCGGCCATCCACGGTGGCGTGATCGGTGGTTTCATGGAGATGTCCGCCAACATCTACCTGATCATGTCCCAGGAAAGCCTACGCATGCCCCGTATCGTCGACTTTTCCCTGGATTACCTCAGGGCCGGTCTCAATCGCGAGACCTACGCCGAATGCCGCCTGACCCGCCAGGGCAACCGCGTTGCCAACGTGATGGTCAGCGCCTGGCAGAAATCCCGCTCGCAACCCATTGCGACTGCCAGGGCGCACTTCCTCCTCGAAGACTGATCTTGCCCATACTCCGGGGCTTGAAATGCCCCGGTGTGCCCCCACTTTTTGCTCAGACTGAGATTTTTGTGCAGGAGCGAGCACGGAGGCCGTTCCGAAACACGCTGTGAATACGTCCATGTACGCTCGGCTCCGCCATCCATGGCTCCGCACGGTTTCGGAACGGCCTCCGCGCTCACTCTCAAAACTATGAGGTAACTCGGGCACAACGCCGTGCCTGTTTATTCGTTTCAGGAGACATAAACGCCATGACGGTTGAAGCCAATAAAGAAACGCTTGGATTCCAGACCGAAGTGAAGCAACTGCTTCACCTGATGATTCACTCGTTGTACTCCAACAAGGAAATCTTCCTTCGTGAGCTGATTTCCAACGCTTCAGATGCCGAAGACAAACTGCGTTTCGCAGCGCTGAAGGACGACAGCCTGTATGAAAGCGATTCTGAGCTGAAGATTCGCCTGGATTTTGACGAAGAGGCGAATACCGTCACGCTCACCGACAACGGTATCGGTATGACCCGTGACGATGTTATCCAGAATCTGGGCACCATTGCCCGTTCCGGTACGGCTGAATTCCTCCAGCAGTTGTCCGGCGATGAGAAGAAGGACAGCAAGCTGATCGGTCAGTTCGGTGTTGGGTTCTATTCGGCGTTTATTGTGGCCGACAAGGTGGATGTCTTCACTCGTCGTGCGGGTGCGCCTGCAGAAGAAGGTGTGCATTGGGAATCCAAGGGCGACGGCGAGTTTTCCATCGAGCAGGTCAATCTGGATAACCGCGGCACCCAGATCGTCCTGCATCTGAAGCCAGACGCCAAGGAATTCGCCAACGGCTGGAAGCTGCGCAGTCTGGTGAAAAAGTACTCGGATCATATTTCCTTCCCGGTTGTCATGAAGGCCGAATCCGAGGAAGGTGAGAAGAAGGATGAGTACGAAACCGTCAACGATGCGACAGCGCTCTGGACACTCCCCCGTACCGAGATCAAGGACGAGGAGTACAAGGAGTTCTACAAGCACATCGCCCACGATTTTGAAGACCCGCTCACCTGGTCCCACAACAAAGTGGAAGGCAAGCTGGATTACACCAGCCTGCTGTATATCCCGGCCCGTGCACCGTTTGATCTGTACAACCGGGAAGCGCCTCGTGGCCTGAAACTTTACGTGCAGCGCGTGTTCATCATGGACGACGCCGAACAGTTCCTGCCGCTGTACCTGCGGTTTGCCAAGGGTGTGATTGATTCCAACGATCTGTCCCTCAACGTGTCACGTGAGATCCTGCAGAACGACAGCACCGTGGAAAGCATCCGCACCGCTCTCACCAAGCGGGTCCTCGATATGCTGTCCAAGCTGGCCAAGAAGGATTCCGAGCAGTATCAGAAGTTCTGGGGCGAGTTCGGCACGGTTTTGAAAGAAGGCCCGGCGGAAGATTTCAGCAACCGCGAGAAAATTGCCGGCCTGCTGCGCTTCGCCTCTACCCACACCGGTGAAAGCGCACAGAATGTGTCGCTGGATGACTACATCGGCCGGATGAAGGAAGGGCAGAAGAAGCTTTACTACATCACCGCCGACAACTTCACAGCGGCCAAGAGCAGCCCCCATCTGGAAGTGTTCCGCAAGAAGGGCATTGAGGTTCTGATCCTTACAGATCGCATCGATGAGTGGATGATGGGTTACCTCAGCGAGTACGACGGCAAGCAGTTGCAGGATGTTGCCCGCGGCGACCTGGACCTTGGCGAGGTCGAGACCGAGGAAGACAAGAAGCACAAGGAAGAGGCGGCTGAAGAGCACAAGGACCTGCTGGAGCGCATCAAGAATGCCCTGAGCGACCGTGTGCAGGAGGTGCGTGTAACCAACCGCCTGACCGATTCACCGGCCTGTCTGGTGGTGGGCGATTTCGATATGGGCGCCCAGATGAAGAAGATCATGGAAGCTGCCGGCCAGAAGGTACCGGACAGCAAACCGATCTTCGAGATCAATGTTGATCATCCGCTGGTCCAGCGACTGGAAAGCGAGAAGGGCGAAGAGCGGTTCAACGAGCTCTCTGCCGTTATTCTGGACCAGGCCACCCTTGCCAGCGGTGAGCAACTCCCGGACCCCGGTGCTTATGTCACCCGTCTGAACCGCCTGCTGCTTGAACTGGCGAACTGATCGCCAATGCAGCAGATTATTGTGGATATCAGCATCAGCCCTGATGAGTGGATCAAGCTCTATCAGGGCGTTGCCACGGATGTTCACACCACGGCCCGGGACGGACGCTCTGTCCGATTCCCGGCTCGTATCCTCTCCCGTTTTTACCTTCGCGATGGCATTCGCGGCAGTTTCCGCATCGTCTTTGACGACGCCGGCAAATTTTCATCCATTGAGCGGCTCTGACCGACCAGAGCTCCATCCATAAATAAAAACTTTCACAAATTTACTTTTAATTAATTGTAATGGGTTATCGATCCCGCGCTACGGTGGAGCTGTTCTCGTTAGGCAGGAGCAGATCCATGTCCAATGTAATGCCATTCAGTCGTTCAATCGCATGGCCGGACTTTTTAGACATTCTGGCGAGATATTCAAGTGATTACGCTTGTGCCCAGTAAAGCAGAGCACCCGCAGACTTTGCGGGGAATCTTATAGGCGCACGCTATCCGGGACATAAGAAATACTCAGAGCAGATTATTGGGTGTGTCCTATAGTTAGAAGTGCCTGAATCAAAGCAGTGTCGTTTTGCCAACCCCAATGAGGAGAGAAAAATGACAGATAACAACAGTGCGGGCGGAAAGTGTCCCGTAATGCACGGTTCAAACACTCAGGAGAAAGCCGATGTAGCCGGCTGGTGGCCTGAGAACCTCAATCTTGACATCCTTCATCAGCACGACCGAAAAACCAATCCTCTCGGTGAAGACTTCGACTACCGGGAAGAAGTCAAAAAGCTTGATCACGAAGCCCTCGAAAAAGACATGCACGAGCTGATGACCAACAGTCAGGATTGGTGGCCTGCTGACTGGGGGCATTACGGCGGTCTTATGATTCGTCTCGCGTGGCACGCCGCTGGCACCTATCGCCTGGCCGACGGCCGTGGTGGTGCCGGCACCGGCAACCAGCGATTCGCTCCGCTGAACTCCTGGCCCGACAACGGCAACCTCGACAAGGCACGCCGTCTTCTGTGGCCGCTCAAGAAAAAATACGGTAACAAGGTGAGCTGGGCCGATCTGTTTATCCTGGCCGGTAATGTTGCCTATGAGTCGTTTGGCCTGAAGACCTTTGGTTTCTCTTATGGCCGCGAGGACATCTGGCATCCGGAAAAAGACATCTACTGGGGTGCGGAAAAAGAGTGGCTGGCGCCGTCTGACAGCCGGTATGAAGACGTCGACAAGCCCGACACCATGGAGAACCCGCTCGCTGCAGTGCAGATGGGCCTGATTTACGTGAATCCTGAGGGCGTGAACGGTGTGCCGGATCCGCAGAAGACCGCGGAGCAGGTGAGAACGACCTTTGCCCGCATGGCGATGAACGATGAAGAAACCGCAGCGCTGACCGCTGGAGGCCATACAGTGGGCAAGGCTCACGGTAATGGCGACGCCGATGCCCTCGGCCCGGAGCCGGAAGGGGCCGACGTTGAAACCCAGGGCTTTGGCTGGATGAACCCGAACCTGGATGGCAAGGCAACCAACGCGGTTACCTCTGGCATCGAAGGTGCCTGGACCGCGAATCCGACCAAGTTCGACATGGGCTATTTTGATCTGCTGTTCGGCTACGAGTGGCAGCTGACCAAGAGCCCGGCTGGTGCAAACCAGTGGGAGCCGATCGACATCAAAGAAGAGCACATGCCGGTCGATACAACCGACCCGTCCGTCCGTCGCAAGCCGATGATGACCGATGCGGATATGGCGATGAAAGTCGATCCGAAGTACCGCGCAATCTGCGAGAAGTTCATGGCAGATCCGGAATACTTCAGGGACTGCTTTGCCCGCGCCTGGTTCAAGCTGACGCACCGCGACATGGGGCCCAAGTCCCGCTACATCGGACCGGGTGTGCCGGATGAAGACCTGATCTGGCAGGATCCTGTTCCCCAGGGCGAGACCAATTACATTGAGGAAGTGGTCAAGCAGAAGATTGCCGGGGCCGGATTGAGCCTGAACGAGCTGATCTGCACCGCTTGGGACAGTGCCCGCACTTTCCGCGGCTCAGACATGCGTGGTGGTGCAAACGGTGCGCGGATTCGCCTGGCGCCCCAGAAGGACTGGGAGGGTAACGAGCCCGATCGTCTGGATAAGGTGCTGAAGGTTTACGAGCAGATTTCGGCTGACACTGGCGCCAGCGTTGCTGACGTGATTGTGCTTGGCGGTAACCTTGGCATCGAGATGGCAGCCAAAGCAGCCGGCCACGAGGTTCACGTTCCCTTCCTGAAGGGCCGTGGCGATGCCACCGACGAGATGACGGATGCCGAATCCTTCGATCCGATGGAGCCGCTGGCTGATGGCTTCCGTAACTGGCAGAAGAAGGACTACGTGGTCAAGCCGGAAGAAATGCTTCTGGATCGTGCCCAACTGATGGGACTGACTGCGCCTGAAATGACCGTCCTGCTGGGTGGCATGCGGGTGCTGGGTACCAACTACGGCGGCACCAAGCACGGCGTATTCACCGATCGCGTTGGCCAGTTGACCAATGATTTCTTCGTAAATCTGACTGATATGTCGAATCGTTGGGAGCCGACTGGCAAGAACTCGTACAACATCGTGGATCGCAACAGTGGCAATACCAAGTTCACTGCGACCCGTGTTGATCTCGTGTTCGGTTCCAACTCGATCCTGCGTGCCTACGCAGAAGTGTATGCCCAGGACGACAACGAAGAGAAGTTCGTGAAAGACTTCGTTGCAGCCTGGACCAAGGTCATGAACGCCGACCGGTTCGACGTCGAATAAGACCTGTAAGCAAGCGATTGGACACCCCGGCTTCGGGGTGTCCGTCTATCAACTTCCCGCCAAATTCCTTACAATCCGCTCCGTCTGATTTTTGATCAGTCTCACCCCGAACAGACCCTGTAATTGCTGGAGCACTCATGCGCATCATTCTCGCCCCGATGGAAGGGCTGGTTGACGCACCCATCCGTGAAACCCTGACCGGGGTAGGCGGCATCGACCGTTGCGTAACGGAATTCGTTCGTGTCACCCATGGCATGCTGCCACCGAGAGTGTTCTACAAATACGCCCCCGAATTATACAACCGGTCGCTCACTCAAGTCGGCACTCCCGTTGCCGTTCAACTGCTGGGTTCAGACCCTCACCAGATGGCGCGCCACGGCTTGCGTGCGGCAGAACTCGGTGCCACCCAGGTGGATATCAACTTTGGTTGCCCGGCCAAAACTGTCAACAAGCACAAGGGTGGCTGTGTGTTGATGCGCGAGCCGGAGCTCATGCATGAGATCGTGGCTGCTGTGCGTCAGGCTGTGCCAGCGCATGTGCCGGTCACAGCCAAGATGCGGCTGGGGTATGACGACCGATCCATGGGTGTGGCTTGTGCCCAGGCGCTGGAAGCGGCAGGCGCGGCGGAGATTGTCATTCATGCCCGCAGCAAAGTAGACGGGTATAAGCCGCCGGCCTATTGGGAGGAAATCGCCCGGGCCCGGCAAGCTGTCAAAACCCACATAATTGCCAATGGCGAAATCTGGAGTGTCGCGGACTACTGGCGTTGCCGTGAGGTATCCGGCTGCGATGACGTGATGATTGGCCGTGGCCTGATCGCCCGGCCAGACCTCGCCCGGCAGATCAAGGCCAGCCAGCAGGGCGAAACGGTGCCGGATATGACCTGGCCAGAAGCTGTCGCCCTGGTTCGTGAGTACGCTACGGTTCTGCAGGGGTGGCTTGAGGACCGCTATGTGACCGGTCGTATTAAACAATGGCTTAACTTTCTCCGCCAGGGTTTCGCCGAGGCAGAGGCGCTCTGGCCCGAGGCCCGGAAAATCCGTCAGGTGGCGCCCATGCTGGCATGCCTGGAACAGCGGGTTATCCTGTCGGACTCCCGCGCTGCCTGATCCTCAATCAAGCGCACTGACTCAATCCCCACGCGTTGACCTTCCCGCCGCCTAAACTGGTATCAACGGGCTTGTCGTTCGTATCAATACCGGTACTAATAAAAAACGAGTGGGAGGACGAACAACATGTTCAGAGCAGGTTTGCGCAACACGATGGCCTTTGCCGGAGTGTCTTTCTGTATGCTATTCGGCGCCGCTATGCCGGCTACCGCCGACGACCACGTGGTGAAAGTCACACCCCTGGGTAGCCACGATGGTGAGTTCTGTAGCCGGGACCGGGCGCTGGTCTTTGAAGATCCCAATGGCACCCGAATTCTCTATGACGCCGGCAGAACGGTCGCCGGTCCGGATGATCCCCGACTGGGCAAAATTGATATTGTTCTGGTTTCCCACATGCATGGGGACCATGTCGGTGATCAGCGCATCAGCAAGACCAATCAGGGCACTTGCGGGTCTCCGGACACCGGCGTTTCAACATTGCCACAATCCAACACTGTTGATATTGCGGTAAAACACGGTTCAAAAATTGTTACGGGTAGCGAAATGCCCGCCTTCTTTGCTGCCAAGCTGAAAGATGCCGGCGGTGATCCTGCAAACTCGCTGTTGGTTCGGTTCGGTGGCGAGCGTGAGGTTGGCGGAGTGGCAATTACGACCGTGCCGGCTGTGCACAGCAATGGCGTATCGCCTTCGTTCCTCACCGGGCCACTGGCAGAGTATCTGGCTGCCGCGGGTGTTGGCGCCAGTGTCGGACCACCCACGGGCTACGTGCTCAGGTTCTCCAACGGCCTGGTGGTCTACCTGTCCGGCGATACTGGCATTACTGCCGAGCAAAGGCTGGTCGTGAAGGATCACTACGGTGCGGGGCTTGTGGTGATGAACATCGGTGATACGTTCACCACCGGACCGAAACAGGCCGCCTACGTAATCAATGACCTTGTGCAACCGAAGGCGGTTATCGCCTCCCACGCCAACGAACCTGCTACCTCCGGTGGCATGGTGCAGGAAGGAACGCGCACGGCTCTGTTCCGGGATTCAGTGACAGTGCCGGTTCATGTGCCCCTCAGTGGCCGCACCATGGCGTTCAATGGCATGGCGAGCTGCGTCTCAGGCTGCAACTGAGGAAACACGGGCACGCAGGGCTGTTGCCGATCAGTCTTCCATCTCCGGTCGGTAATGGCCGGCGCGAGCGGCACCGTTCAGGCGGGCCCGCTTCAGCATTGCTGCCTGCGCCTCCGGACCATTATCCAGATTGCCGGCCCAGGCCTTCTGTGCCGGTTCCTGCAAAGCCCGTCCGTAGGAGAAACTCAACTCCCAGGGCTGGGTGCCCATGCTGTTCATGGCGTTCAGATTGAGAGTGGCTTCTTCCGGCGTCTGGCCGCCCGAGAGGAAGAAAATGCCGGGTACCGCAGCCGGTACCGCCCTGCGAAAAATATCGAGAGTCGCTGTCGCCACTTCTTCCGGGGATGCCTTCGGGGTTTCCTTGCCCGGCGTCACCATGTTGGGCTTGAGGATCATGTATTCCAGTGCCACCTTGTGTCGGTAAAGGGCGTGGAACACCTCCCGAATCACCGCTTCGCTGACTTCCGCGCAGCGCTCGATGGAATGGTTGCCATCAATCAGCACTTCCGGCTCAACGATCGGCACGATACCCAGGGACTGGCAGATCGCCGCATAGCGGGCGAGAACCTCGGCATTCGCCTCGATCGCCTGCCGTGAGGGCAGGGTATCCGATATATGGAACACATCCCGCCATTTGGCAAACCGGGCCCCCTGGTTTTTGTAGATTTCCAGGCGGTCCTCCAGACCATCCAGGCCAAAGGTGATTTCATCACCGGGTGCATTCACAAGAGGGCCTTTTCCCTTGTCTACCTTGATGCCCGGCACGATGCCTTTGCTGGCCAGCAGCTTCGGCATCGGAATATTATCCAGGCTCTGCTGGCCGAGAGTTTCCTCAAACAGAATGACCCCGCTGATGAATTCTCCGAGCCCGGAAGCCGAGAAAATAAGGCTTCGGTACTCCCGGCGCATATCTTCGCTCGACTCCACGCCAACGGCCTTGAAACGCTTGGCAATGGTCGGGTGGCTTTCATCCGCAGCGAGAATTCCCTTGCCGGGCTGAACCAGTTCCCGGACGGTAGAGTTGAGTTCTTCCTGAATGGTCATGGTGAGCTCCTGTTTGATCCTTGAAGGTCTGTTGGTCGTTCGGCCCGCCACTCTATTGTAGACGTTGAATAGCGGTCTGGAATTTGATCTGCGCTAAGGCAGAAACCGATCTTCTGAATTAGGCTGTAAACGATAACAACAGGAAAACGGGAAGACCTGAATATGAAAACCGTTGTCAGCGTCAGCCAGGGATCTGGTGAGTACGATTACGATATAGAGACGTCGTTTCTTGGGCAGCCCTTCCGGGTTATCCGGATCGGTACGGACGGCGATCTTTCCCGGGCCGAGGCGGTTCTGGAGTCCGTCCATCCGCAGGCAGATGCTATCGGTCTGAGCATGGTACACGATCATTACGAGGTGGGCCGGGAGCAGCTTGAACACCCGGATACTGCCCGCCTTGAGGCCTGTGTGCCGGATAAGCCGATAACCACCGGTGCTGGGTTGCGGGCTATCCTGCAGGAGTGGGCTGTGCGTCATACCCAGTCTGAGCTCGGGCATTTCTTCGACAATGCCCGTGTGCTCTTCTTGAATGGGCAGGCCGGTTACCGGATTGCCAGGGCCCTTTCCGAACATACCGAGAATCTCTTCTTTGCCGATCCTTACATGGATTTCGGAGTGCCCAGGCTGCTGACTTCCCTGAAACAGCTGGAAACCTATACCTCGCTTACGGCACCCATCATGTTCAGGCCTGCGGCGGTGAAAGCGGTTGAAACCATTCTCCGAACACCGCTGTATCGGTTGGGTGAGAATCTGGTTAAAGGTTCGCTCCATCACGCGGTGTCCGAGGCCCATGTCATCGTGGCCTCGATTGGCGACCTGGAGAACTTCACGGCGAAAGAGCTCGATGGAAAAACCGTGATTACCTCACGGGTAACGGATGCGGCCATGGACTGGATGCGCTCTCGCAAGGTTGCCATGGTAGTGGATTACAGCCCCTGGCTGGAGGGCCGCCCCGTTGGCGTGAATGTGATGGAGGCGATGATCAGTGCGGCGCTGTCCAGGACACCGGACCAGTTGGGCCCCGATGACTATCTGGATGTTATTCAGAGCCTGCAGATTGAGCCGCGAATCCTTTACCCGAACGGTTACCGCCGGGTTAACCGGTTTGCGTTTGTCATTCATCCCCTGTCGCAGCAATACCTCACCAAAACACCGCCGCTGGACTGGGTTGCCAACGTATCGCCGCCTGTGGTGATGAACCTGGTGGAAAAGGCCATCGCGTATTCGCCACCGTTCATCTACTCGAAGGTATCCGGAATCCGGTCACCCAATGGCGATGAGGTGGAGGGCTGGCTCATTACCGTTGGTGGCACTCCTCGGGAAATCATGGCCCACGGGCCGGAATTTACCTACGCCCGGTTGCTGCAGGCGGCCAAACTGGCCAAGAAACTCGGCGCCCAGATCATGGGCCTGGGTGCGTTTACCAAGGTCGTGGGTGATGCCGGTATAACGGTGGCCAAGCGGGCGCCGCTGCCAATCACCACCGGCAACAGCTACAGCGCATCCGGTGCCCTGTGGGCGGCCCATGACGCCATGAAGAAAATAGGGCGGGTGAGCATTGGCCCCAGTGGCAAAGCGGCCGGCAAGGCGATGGTGGTGGGCGCTACGGGTGCTATCGGGTCTGTCTGCGCCAGATTGCTGGCCAAGGCAGTGGACGAGATTTATCTGGCGGCACCGGAGCCGGCCAAACTGCTGGCTCTCAAGGAAAGCATCGAACAGGAAACGCCGGGAGCCATCGTACATGTTGCCGGCTCTGCCGAACGCGATCTGGCCGACATGGACATGATCGTGACCGCCACCTCCGGGGCCGGCAAACGTATCCTGGATATCATGAAAGTGAAGCCGGGCTGCGTCATAACCGACGTCGCCCGCCCCCTGGATATCCCGGCGGAAGATGTCGCCAAGCGGCCGGATGTGCTGGTGATCGAATCCGGCGAGATCCAGCTACCGGGTGAAGTGCACATGAAAGACATCGGGCTCCCGAAAGGCATTGCCTATGCCTGCCTGGCGGAAACCATTGTGCTTGCTCTGGAAGCGCGTTTTGAGAACTTTACTCTCGGGCGGAATATCGAGTGGGAGAAAGTGCGGGAGATCTACAAGCTGGGACTGAAGCATGGCATGAAGCTGGCCGCCATTTCCGGGGTGAACGGTGTGTTCACCGAGGAGGACTTCGAACGGGTTCGAGTCCTGGCGGCCAGCGAAGAAGCACCTCAGGCAGAAGGGTCGAGCACACCGGCGTAGCGAACGCCGCTGAGCAAAGCCATCTCCCGATGCCAGGTGGAAAGGTCATCAATATTCAGTTTGCTCAGGCTGTCGTGGCCACAGGCCCGTGCCATCACCTGCATCAGTGAGACAGAGGCCTCAAGGAAGTTCTGCAGCTGTTTGGCAGACTGGTCGACGTTCAACCGCTGGCGCAGGTCCTTGTTCTGGGTCGCGATGCCTGCCGGGCAGGTGTTGGTATTGCAGATACGCGCCGCAACACAGCCGATGGACTGCATGGCACTGTTGGCAACGGCAATACCGTCAGCGCCCAGCGCCATGGCCTTCACGAAATCGATAGGGACCCGCAGGCCACCGGTAACGATCAATGTGACCCGTCCGCTTGCACCGCGGTCATCCAGATAGCGCCGCGCACGGGCCAGGGCAGGAATGCTGGGCACACTGATGTGATCACGGAAGATCTCGGGTGCAGCACCGGTACCGCCGCCACGGCCGTCGAGAATAATGTAGTCGGCGCCGGCATCCAGGGCGAATTGCACATCCCGCTCGATGTGATTGGCGCTCAGCTTGAAGCCGACGGGAATACCTCCGGTCACTTCCCGAACATGGCTGGCGAAGCGCTGGAAATCCTCAACTGAGCGCAAATCGTCGAAAGTGGGTGGGGAATTGGCCGGTTCGCCCTCAGGAATTTTGCGAACCTCTGAGATCTTGCCGGTGTTCTTGTTGCCCGGCAAATGGCCACCGGTGCCGGTCTTGGCGCCCTGGCCACCCTTGAAGTGAAACGCCTGCACTTTCTTGAGCAATTCTTCCTTGTAACCGAACTTGGCGCTGGCCAGCTCGTAGAAGTATCGGGAATTTTCCTGTTGCTCCTCGGGCAGCATGCCGCCCTCGCCAGAGCAAATGCCGGTGCCCGCTAGCTCGGCGCCACGAGCAAGGGCAATCTTGGCCTCCTCTGACAGGGCTCCGAAGCTCATGTCGGAAACGAACAGCGGCATGCTCAGTGTCAGTGGCTTGCGGGCTTCAGGCCCGATCACCAGTTCGGTCGAGACGTCGGCGTCGTCTGCCAGTGGTTTGCTGGCCATCTGCGCCACCATCAGTTGCAGGTCGTCCCAGTGGGGCAGGGTGTGGCGGGGCACGCCCATGGCCGTTGTAGGGCCATGGTGGCCCATACTGCTCAGCCCCTCACGGGCCAACTGATGAATAAATTCAACGGTGGGTTCTTCTTTGGTGGATTTGGCCTTCGGCGCATCACCGGATTCGTCGCCGCCATCATCATCAGACTCCGGCGCCTCCTTGCCAACCTGGTCATCGCTGAACTGCTGGTGAGTGCCGTCACAATAAGGCGCGCTTCCGGTCTGTTTACACTGGCACAGAACCGCCTCTTCGTCTTTTTCGGCCTTGAAGACCTTGGGTTTGAACCCCGTATCTCCATGGGAACCGTCGCAGAAGGGCTGGTTGTTGGAACGGCCACAAACGCAGAAGGCGTATTCCTCGCCTTTTTTCAGGCTGACTTTCTTGGGCTTGTTATCAGCGATCACTGGATTGCTCATTGCAAGGCTCCCTGATTGGCGTATGCCAGAAATGTACAAGGGTGTACGGGCATTAAACGCAAATAGGCTACTTGTAATGATCAAGTGTGGATCAGGACTGACCGCGCCACCAATGCGGCGCGGTTCGCTCAGCGTCCGATTACTGCTGCAGGCCCGCCCTGGCTGCACGCGCCGCGTGCAGCTTCCGGTAGCTCTCGATCAAACGCTGATGCTTCTCCAGCCCATCCAGTTGCATGTTCGTGGCTTCCAGGCCGTGGAAACGAACGCTGCCATCCACTGAGCCAACAACAGCTTCCATGGTTTCCTCGCCGAACATGCGGGTGAAGTTGGTGATGTAGTCGCCCAGCTCCATTTCGTCGTCAAGGGTGACTTCGAGAACCGCATACATGGCTCGGTAGAACAGGCCGCGCTCAACGGTGTTGTCGTTGAACTGAAGGAACATGTCGACGAATTCCAGGGCTTCTTCATGCCACTGCAGGGCAAGGCAGATCAGGATCTTTAGCTCAAGGATCGTGAGTTGGCCCCAGATGGTGTTTTCATCGAACTCCACGCCGATCAGGGTGATGATCGTCATGTAGTTGTCCAGCTGGCTGGCTTCCAGACGTTCCACCAGATCGGCCAGTTGCTCATCGTCCAGGCGGTGCAGGTTGAGGATGTCTTCCCGGTAGTCCAAAGCCATGTTGGTGTTATCCATGATCAGGTCTTCCACCGGATACACCTCGGAATAGCCTGGAACCAGGATTCGGCAGACCGGCGCGCCCAGTTCCTCGTAGACGGCGACATACACTTCCTTGCCCAGCTCCTCGAGGATACCGAACAGACACTCGGCTTCCTCGGCGTTGGTGCCGGAAAAATCCCATTCAACGAAATCATAATCGGACCTGGCGCTGAAAAACCGCCAGGAAACAACGCCGGTAGAGTCGATGAAGTGCTCCACAAAGTTGTTTGGCTCGGTCACGGCCAGGCTGTTGAAGGTGGGCGCCGGCACATCATTGAGGCCCTCGAAGCTGCGGCCCTGCAGGAGTTCCGTCAGGCTGCGCTCAAGGGCCACTTCAAAGCTCGGGTGAGCGCCGAAAGAGGCGAACACGCTGCCCGTTCGCGGGTTCATCAGGGTAACGCACATTACCGGGAACTGGCCGCCGAGGGAGGCGTCCTTTACCAGAGTCGGGAAACCCTGGGCTTCCAGGGCTTCAATGCCTTCCAGGATGTCCGGGTATTTTTCCAGTACCTCCCGGGGCACGTCCGGAAGGGCGATCTCCTCTTCGATAATCTGCTTCTTTACCGCCCGTTCGAAAATCTCCGACAGACACTGAACCTGTGCTTCGTTCAGGGTATTGCCAGCACTCATGCCGTTGCTGAGAAACAGGTTCTCAATCAGGTTGGAGGGGAAATAAACCACCTCGCCATCCGATTTTCGCACGTAGGGCAGGGAGACAATGCCCCGGTCGGCTCTGCCGGAGTTGGTATCAATCAGATTGGAGCCGCCAAGCTCGCCGTCCGGGTTGTAGATGGCGAGGCAGTGGTCATCCAGAATACCTTCCGGCAGCTCGTCGTTGGGGCCCAGCTTGAACCACTTTTCGTTCGGGTAGTGGACGAAGTCGCTGTTGGCGATGTCCTCACCAAAGAACTGATCGTTGTAGAAAAAGTTGCAGCTGAGACGCTCGATGAATTCGCCCAGGGCAGAGCACAGGGCGCTTTCCTTGGTGGCACCCTTGCCATTGGTGAAGCACATGGGTGAGGCGGCATCGCGAATGTGCAGGGACCACACGTGAGGCACAATGTTCCGCCAGGAGGCAATCTCGATCTTCATGCCCAAGTCTTCAAGGATGCCAGTCATGTTGGCGATGGTCTGCTCCAGGGGCAGGTCCTTGCCTTCGATAAAGGTCTGGGTGCCGCCTTCCGGCTGGGTCATCAGCAGTGCCTGGGCGTCCGCGTCCAGGTTCTCGACGGTTTCAATCTCGAAGGTCGGGCCGGTCTGGACCACTTTTTTCACGGTGCAGCGGTCGATCGAGCGCAGGATGCCCTGGCGGTCTTTCTCTGAGATGTCCTCGGGCAGCTCAACGGAGATCTTGAAGATCTGGTTGTAGCGGTTTTCCGGGTCCACGATGTTGTTCTGGGACAGGCGGATATTCTCGGTGGGAATGTCCCGTGCCAGGCAGTAGACCCGGACAAAGTAGGCTGCACACAGGGCAGAGGAGGCCAGGAAGTAGTCGAACGGGCTGGGCGCCGAGCCGTCGCCCTTATAGCGAATCGGCTGGTCCGTTACGACGGTGAAATCGTCAAACTTGGCTTCAAGTCTGAGGTTCTCGAGAAAGTTGACGTTGATTTCCATTGCAAAGAGTCCTGGATCGGAGAGTTTGGCGCGCCATGGCTTCTAATGGCGGCCATTATCCAGTTTTTGCAGGTGTTCGTCTTGGTCGGTCTTCTACGGATGATGTAACGCCAGCTCCACGGCTCGGGCGGCGTGAATCTTCGTGGTGTCGTAAAGTGGAACCTCGGTGTCGGCCTGGCTGATCAGCAATCCGATCTCAGTGCAGCCGAGAATGACCGCCTGGGCCCCGCGCCCGGAAAGCGACGAAACGATATCCAGGTAGGTGTGGCGCGAGTCAGACTTTATTGCGCCCTGGCAAAGCTCTTCGTAGATAACACGGTGCACCTCATCCCGCTGGCTTTCATCCGGGGTGAGAACGTCGATACCGGCCGCCTCCAGTCGTTCCCTGTAGAACGCCTGCTCCATTGTAAAGCGGGTGCCCAGCAGGCCTACTCGGGTCACACCCTCTTTTTTCAGTACCTGCGCGGTGGCATCCGCGATGTGCAGCAATGGAATCCCGATTGCCTGTTCGATCTCCGGAGCAACCTTGTGCATGGTGTTGGTACCGATCACCAGGAAATCAGCGCCGGCCTTCTGCACTGACAGAGCGGCCCCGGCAAGAATGTCGGCAGTGGCCGGCCAGTCGCCTTTGTGTTGCAGCGCTTCAATCTCGGCGAAATCCACGCTGAAGAGCACCAGTTTTGCTGAATGCAGCCCGCCCAGACGGTTTTTGACGCCCTCGTTGATAAGCCGGTAATAGGTCTGCGTGGATTCCCAGCTCATGCCGCCGAGAAGACCAATGGTTTTCATGGTTAACCTCCGTATTATCCGCTTGCCATAACGATCGTTAGTGCCACCGCATAGACCGTCAGCATCAGGGCGCTTTCAAACCCGATCTTGCCAATCCCATAGCGCTGGCGTCGAACCATGCCCATCAGCAGTATCGCTGTCATTAAAATGCTCACCAGGCCCCAGGTCATTTGTATCGGGGTAATGTCGTGATAGATGGAGCCCCCAGGGTAGCCGACATCGGCCGACGCAATCACCAGCATATTAAAACAGTTGGTACCGAATATATTGCTTACCGCCAATGTCAGCGCGTTTCTGCGGATGGCCGCAAGGGTAGTGACCAACTCTGGCGAAGACGTGGCGATGGCGGTGAACAGACCGCCGATCAGCGTATCCGACAGGCCTGTTTCATCGCTGATGACCTTGGCACCTTCCATCAAAACCCAACCCGCGAGGCCTGTAATTGCGGCCAGAATAATAAAACTGGCCCAGGCCTGGGCAAGGCCACCGTGAAGATAATGGCCGGGCTTGTCGGGAACGGTTTGGCGGGTCAGTCGGGGAAACCACATGGGTTTGCTGTCGGTTGTGCGAACCAGGTGCAGGCCGAAAAGGTACGCTGCGGTAATCACGGGAGTGATCGGATGGATGCCCCACACGGAAACCGGTGGGCTGGCAATCGCCAGCAGTGGCAAGGCGAGCAGGACGATCAATAAAGCGGCCAGCATCAAGTTGGTCGAGGATGCCGCGGCATGCTCCAGGTTGGCTTTCCGATACATGATGTCGGCAATGCCCAGAAACACCAGGTTCGCGGCCATACTGCCCATGACATTGCTCATGGCCAGATCCGGCCTTGAATCCAGCGAGGCGCTGAGGGTGGCGGCGAAGTCGGGTAGTGAGGTTACTCCCGCCAGCAGAAAGATGCCGAACAAGGCCTCTCCGAGACCCGTGCGATCAGCCAGTTCATCGGCTACTCGGGCCAACCGGCTGCCGGCAGTCACAATGACAATAGAAGCGATGGTAAAAGCAATAATGGCGGTAGTTAGTGATGAGAACACTCAGGGCCTCGATCAGTATTGGCATCTTTCAATATAGCCGGTCTGACAACACAGGTTACGAATCCTTGCGACCGGCTTTATCTCTATTTCACAAACCGCTTACCATAAAAAACACACGGGAAAAGTCTGTTATACAGGGCCAAGCGTAATCGCCATAACATTAATTTAAAAAGGGTCTTTACGGATTGCAGCATGAGCTGTGCCGTAACTTTAAAGGGTCTGCTCTCCATGCTTCAATTATTGTCCAGTCTGTTTTTCCCCTCCCGTGCATCACTTGTTCTTGAGCAGGCGCCACAAGCAATACTCACTATAGATCGGCACAACACGATCTCCTTTTTTAATGCAAGCGCCGAGGCTCTGTGGGGCATTAGCCGGGAAAAGGTGGTTGGCCGTGCCGCCTCTGAATTTCTGCCCGCAGAGGTGCTTCGACGGTTTGTCAATGGAGCAAGCGAATCAGAGGAGGTCTACCTGAGCAGCTCTCATGGCCGGGGTTTCTGGGCCCATCTGGACATGACCAGTGTCGTGGCCGGCTCAAAAACCGAAAAGACAGTGTTCGTCCGAGGCATCAGTAATGAACGTTATGCCCGTGAGATGATGAACCAGACGCTGGAGCAGGCAATGGATGCTGTCATTTCCATCGATGAACATAACAACGTTACCTTCTTCAACAAAGCTGCTGAGGCTATGTGGGGATACCTCCGTGAGGAAGTGCTTGGTCAGAACGTCAAGATGCTGGTGCCCGAGGCTATTCGCGGCCAACACGACAGCTTTGTAGACCGGAATCGTCAGACCGGTGAAAACCGCATCGTAGGCAGCTACCGGGAACTGACCATTGAGCGCAAAGACCGCTCCAGAATCTGGGGGCAGGCCGCGATCAGCAAGATCGAATTTGACGGTCGCATCACCTACACGGCGTTTATAAAGGACGTTGCGGAAGAGGTCGAAAAACGCGAGAAAATGGAGATGCTGTCGCTGGTAGCAGATCATGCCAACAGCGGCATCATCATCACCGACGGTGACGGCAAGATTGAATACATCAACGCCGGCTTTGAAAAGCTGACGGGTTACAGCCTTGAAGAGTGCAGGGGGCGAAAACCCGGCCCCATGCTGCAGGGGCATGGTACTGACCCTGAAACGGCACTGCAGATCCGGGAGCATCTGGACCGTCAGGAGCCCTTCTACACCGAAATCCTCAACTATCACAAAAATGGCGCGCCCTATTGGGTCTCTCTTTCAATTGCCCCCGTGTTCGATGAGAAAGGCCGGGTTCAGAATTTCATATCCGTTGAGGCCGATATCACACGCAGTAAACAACAGACAGTGGACTTTACCCGTCGGCTGCAGGCCATCGAACGATCCATGGCCACCATCGAGTTCAATCCGGACGGCAGTTTTCTGAGCGCTAATGGCCTTATCCACAAACTCTACGGTACCGAGGAAAGGGTGGCCCGGGCTGCGAGCGGGCTTTGGTCCGGGTTGAGCCGGGAGAGCATCGATGTGCTCAGAAAAACCGGGGAATTCAGTGGGAAAACCTCAGTTCAGTTGGAGGGCATGCCCCTGTTGGCGCTGGATTATCAGATTGTGGCATTGAAGCAGTTTGATGGTGAGGTCCGGAAATACGTTCTTTTTGGTGTCGACATTACCGACCGCCATGTTGCGCTGCGGGAGACCCAGGAAGCCATGGATTCTGTGCTGCAGGTGAGTAACAAGATCAGCGGGATTGTTTCGACGATCAATGGTATTGCCGAGCAGACCAATCTTCTGGCCCTGAATGCTGCCATTGAGGCCGCGCGGGCTGGCGATGCAGGAAGGGGGTTCTCGGTTGTGGCTGAGGAAGTGCGCTCACTGGCCCAGAAGTCGAGTGCTTCGGCAGGTGAAATTGATGGCCTGGTCGACGAGACAAATCAGCGGGTATCGGCCCTTGCAACCTCACTGAACAGGATCGAAGGATAAGATCCTGGCACCAGGCCTTGTATCTGACAATGGCAGTCCTCAGTCTTGGAGCATGCCACGTCTGCAGAGGGAGGGGGAATCAAGATCCATGGAGCCCGTCACCAAGAAACCCTGCATTGAGGTTTGCGAGTTTAACAAGAGGGCCAAATAGGAGAAAAAAGAAGAGCTGATCGCCGCGGAGATTTGCGGGTTGCGGCGATCAGAGACCTCAGGATGAAGTGTTAGAAACGATACTTGGCGTTTGCATTCACAGTGCGCCGCTCGCCATAGCCACAGTCTGCGCCCTCGGAGCGACACCAGGTGATGTACTCTTCATCGGCCAGGTTCTTGGCATCTACGGTGAAGTCCCAGTTTTGCCAAGTGTAGCCAATCATGGCGTCGTAAAGAGTAACGGAAGGCACGACGGGCCCGCCGCCTGAACCAACGTTATCGCCCACATATCGAACGCCGGCACCGAACCGCCAGTTGCTGGCGATATAGAGCTGGTTCCACCAGGAAGCCTGACGCTCGGCTACATAGGGAAGACGGTTGCCGGTGCCATCGTCTTTGGCACTGATGTCGGTATACGCCAACTGGGTTTCGAAACGCTGCCAGCGTTTGTTCACCTGGAGCTCCCAGCCGTCGATCACGGCGCCGGTCTGCTCGACACCTCCTGGCGTATTGCCATCACTGACGCGGTTCTCCTGGGTAATATCGAAATACGCGGCGCTTATGCCGAGGGACTGGTCCGGGGAAACATACTTCACGCCAGCTTCCTGCTGGTCGCCGGTTGTCGGTTTCAGTGTATTGGCCTCAGGAGTGCCGTCGGTACCGAGGTTCATGCTGAAGGCTTCAGCGTAGCTGATGTACGGAGAAATTCCGTTTTCAAACCGGTACATCAGACCCGCGCGACCGGTAGTGGCTTCTTCGTCACTGGCGGTGTCTGATCCGGAGACGGCCAGGCTGCGGTTCTCGGCCCAGTCGTGGCGAAGGCCCGCGGAAACGACAACAGGACCGATTTCAATGTGGTCGGCAACGTAGAGGCCGATCTGTTCAATCTCGTTGTCTGGCCGGTCGGATGGGTTGATGATGCTGTCATTCAGGTTGCCGTACTGTGGGTCGTAAACATCGAATGTTCCGCCCAGACCATAGCCGTAAAAGTAGTTGTCCTGTTCCCAGAGGGCATCCTGGCGATCGGCTCCGATAATAAGACGGTGGCGGGTCATGCCCAGATCAACATCGCCCTCGAGACGAGCGTCCATGTTGAAGATACGGGTTTCAGCGTCTGCCGTGTAAATAGTTCGTGATACCTCACCGTTGGCGTCAGGAACGCTTGGAATAGTGATCCAATGCTCACGAGTTTCTGAGCTGGAATCGGTATAACGGGCCGTAGCGGAAACCGCCCAGTTGGAATTCAGCTGATGATCGACAAACAGGGTAGCCTCGGTCTTCTCCCGGTCATAACGATCCCAACCCGGTTCGCCAACAAAACGCTCGGAACCGATGAAACCTTGAGAACCTGGTTCCAGGGTGCCGGCCTGTGGCAGGAACTGGGCAGACACTTGGCCTTTGTTCTCCTGACGGTTCAGAAGCAGGGTGATGCTTGTATCATCGGTGGCGCGCCAGGTCAGTGAAGGGGAGAGCACGTAGCCATCGTCTTCCACATAATCCACCTGTGTGTCGCTGTCGCGTCCCAGTGCGATCAGACGGTACAACAAATCACCGCTCTCGTTGACGGGGCCGGTTACATCCAGGGCCAGTTGCTTGCGATTAAAGGTGCCGTACTGGGCCCAGATCTCGCCGCCCTGTTCCTCTTCCGGGAGCTTGGATACCCCATTGATGATGCCGCCCAGATCGCTCTGGCCATAAAGCATGGAGGAGGGGCCCTTGAGCACTTCGATGCTCTCGAGGGCGTACACATTGGTGCGAACAGTGTTGTAGGAACCGTAGATCTGACGCAAGCCATCCAGGTAGCGGCCGGCGTCTACTCCACGCACTTTTGCGGAATCGATTCGGGTGTCAAAGCCGAAGTTGCCCGCGTTAACCCCGGGGGTATAGAGCAGGGCGTCCTGGATGTTCTTGGCGCCGGAATCTTCGATGAAGCTGCGATCGACGATTGAGACCGAATAGGGCTGCTCTTCAACCGGAACGTTCAGTTTTCCAACGGCCGGCGTTTTTTCCAGAGGCATATAGTCCGGAGCGGTGATCGCATCAGAAACTACATCGAGAGCTTCGAGTGTGGTCGCGTCGTCGGTTTGCGATTGCGCCATGGCCAGAGAGCTTGCGCCGAGGAGTGAAACCAGTGCTGCAGAGCTGCAGCGTCGGGAGCGGATGACTTTCATACAAAAATGCGCCTTCGTTGTTAATGCGGAGGCGAATAATAACAATTATCATTAACAAAACAAGGGGAGATGAAATCGCGTGACAAGATCAGTCGATGGTAAACGAGAGGATTCTCGAGAGGTGGCTGTAGGGCAGGCCACTTTCCTCATGCCAGAGGTTAAACGCTTCCTGCGCCTGCATCAGCCCTTTCTTGCTGGTGGGTGAGGCATCCAAAACCTCTTCCCTATGCAGCGCGGCAATAACATCCCGTGAAAGGATAAAGCCGTCCCAACCCACTCGCCGCAAAAAGTACTGGGCGCTGTTACCACCGAGCCTCGCTCCGTTGCGTTTAAGCCACATCAGCAGGGCGGCCTGATCACTGCTGGGCCAATCGGCGAGGAACTTGCCAAAGCTGCCGTGTTCCCGGGAGGCATCGACAATCATCCGCGCATTGTCGGGAACGGTCTGAATTTTCTGCGCGTTCCTGACGATGCGTTCGTCGCCCGCCAAACGCTCAAGCACTTCGGGAGGAACCTGCTGCCAGTAAAGCGGTACAAAATCTTCGAACGCCTCTTCAAACTTGGGCCATTTGTTTTCGATCACTCGCCAGACGAAACCGGCCTTGAAGATGCACCGGGTGATTTCCGAAAGGTATCGATCGTCACCAAGAGCCTCAAGCTCGCCGGGTGCCGCCACTCTCGGCAGCCGTGCGCGAACCTCGCTCTCGCCGCCTTTCTGAAGAACGGCCTGTTCGTAGATGCGGGAAAAGGACATAGCGGTCTCTGAATCAGTCCAGTGTGTTAAGTGATTTTTTGCGGCCAATGTGTGCCAGGCCAGTGATCAGGGCTCCGAGCAAGACGAATGTCGGACGTAAAATGAATCGGAATACCCAACTGCCGATGTACAACACTGGCAGCAGTATCAGCATCCATCCGAGAAACTGCACCAGTTTTGCCGGGTAACCCAGGATTTCGGACACCTCGGCCAGGAAGTCGTTGATGATACCGGGGTGTGTGACCACCAGATACCCCGCGCCAATCACGGCTGGCCACTTTGCATATCGGGCAGTCGTCATCAGCATGCGCCCGCTATTAGCCAGGCGAGCGCCAAGCGCCGCAGACCGGGTACCCGCAGCGGCGCTTCGCGATGAAACCGCAACCGCGCGTCCGGCCCGAAGCACTTTCAGTGCGCTGGCAAAAACCAGAACATCCACTGATGCCCAGCCAACGTCAGCGGCGGACACATCCTCCCCCGTGCGGTGCTGAATCTCAAGGTTGCGGATGCCACTGGCGAAAAACTGGTTAATGTTCTCCAGAACCCGTTCCGTTCGAACCCAGATAATGTCGCCCTGGTCGTTTATAACAAACTGGCCCAGGAAATCATGCCCTTCTTCCTGAATAAAGCGCACGGCGTACCACCCACGCTCTTCCCGAGTCAGCTTCTCCTTTCTGGGCGTGCTTTGCTGGGGGGCTGCATCGGTGTCTGTCTTTCCGCTCCCGGTGAAGAACTCCACAGCCGCCTGGTATTGAGTGGCCAGATCGTTCATCAGCTCGATCGAGCCAATGGGGTTGCTCAGGAAATAGTGGATCGGCGGAAGAATGTTTTCGCCATAGAGCCGAAGAATTTCCCGGAATTCCGGTTCGGGGCCATAGAGGGGGAATACCTGGCGTGTCATTGCCGGGTATCGCAAATACGCTGCACGGGCCTTCAGAAGCAGTAGCTCGTCGTCCGCCATATCCAGCAAGGCTGCCTGAACTTCCAGTGGCTCTTGCTCGATCCGGGGGAATTCCCGGAGAGTATCTTCCGCCTGAATCTGGATCAGCCGCTCTTCAATCAGCATGGGCCGGGATGTGACCGTCGACAACAATGCAACGATCGCCGAAATCCCCAGAATCAACAGGAGTTTTCTCATCGGAACTTACCCCGGGCAGGAATGAGTAAAAGATACAGTGTAGGGGTTGCCGCTTTTGTAGCTCGATCAACCAGCGACTACGCTTTGGAGAGTAGCGCAAATGTATACGCCCCGAAAATGCAGATCATTCCGGGATTGGGCTGGCATGCTTTTGGCGAAGGTCGAACGGGAGTTGCAAGTGGCGGTAAATCAAGCGAAGCGTGGATTTGTGATCAGAGAGGCCCGGGAAGAGGATCTGCCCGCGATGGTGAGCTTCCTCGCCAAACTGGCCCTGCATGTCTCGGGTGCGCCTCCCCATGACTTGAAGGAAAGCGAGTACAAACGGCTTTTGCGAACTCTGCACTCCTCCCTGGACGATCACAACAGACGACTTGTTGTGGCCGAAAGCAAAAGCACGGGGCTGGTTGGTATGGGTTATGTGTATATCCTGCGAAGCCAGGGCATCTGGGAGCAGTCGGAAGCGACAGAATTCAAGTCTGGCGTTATTGATGATATCTGGGTCGAGCCGGAATTCCGGGGGCTTGGCATTCTGAAGGCACTGTTGCGGGATCTTGTGATCTTCGCGGAGGAGCATCACGCCTCGGAGCTGATCCTCGAATACTCTGCTTCGAACAAGGAAGCCAAGGCTGCCTGGACCAAGCTGGGTTTCAAACCGACCGGGGTTCGCGCGGCGGCATTCACGTCGGTAGTGAAGCAAGCATTGACAGAATCATAAGGATAAAAAAGGAAACAGGCCATGATCGGCGATCGCAGTGTGAATGTGTTTTACGATGAGATCATGCTCGGGCATAACCCCGAGGTGGATCTTCCGTTCATGCCCAGCCGGGTGGAAAAACGGGTGCGATCCATTCTTCAGGGGCTGGACTTCAAATGGAGCTATCCGGAACACCCGGGGCGGATCAGCGCCATCAAGGCGTATCTGGATGAAAACCCTGTGGCAGGTACTCAATTTTAATCGGGTGCGGCTGCCGCAACATACGATCAGCTGGCACGGGTACACACCACCTCCTACCTTGACCACATCTTCTCGCTGGACGGTAAACGGGCGTGGCTTGATAAAGACACTACGGCGGTGTCGCCAGACAGCATCAAAGCTGCCACGGCTGCGGCCGGCAACGCCATTGCCGCCGTTGAAAGCGTTGTTAAAGGGGAGTGTGACAGCGCGTTTGCCCTGATCCGCCCGCCCGGCCATCATGCCGAACCGGTTCGGGCCCGGGGATTCTGCCTGCTCAATAATGTGGCCATTGCTGCGGCCCATGCCCAGGCCAAGCTCGGCTGTGAGAAGATTCTGATCATCGACTGGGATGCCCATCATGGTAACGGTACCCAGGACATTTTCTGGGCAGACCCCGATGTCCTGTTTTTCGATACCCATTGCGCGGCGCCTTTCTATCCCGGATCTGGTCACCTGGAGGAGATCGGTGACGGGATGGGGGAGGGTTACACCATCAACGTGCCACTGCCGGAAACGGCTGGCGACGTTGCCTTCGAGAAAGTGTTCCGCGAGATCCTGATGCCGGCGGCGGATTACTTCAAGCCGGATCTGGTGCTGGTCTCTGCCGGCTTTGATCCGCACAGAAACGACATGGCCATGAACCTCACGTACGATGGCTTCAAAGTAATCACGGGCATTGTTCAGGCGATTGCCGACAAACACTGTGAGGGACGGTTAGCGTTGGTTCTGGAAGGTGGCTACAGCCTGAGTTCGCTGTCCAAGGGGGTGCACGCCGTGCTCGAAGTGCTGGCCGGAGGGGAGGTGCCGGAAATTCATGAAATAGGTGTTCTGGAGGCCGAGGAGGCAGCGGAGTTCCATCGGTCTGCTTTCAGTGATGAAGACTAATTCTGCTTTGAGCAATAAAGACTGGGTCAGTCGGCTGAAAACACCCGGCTGGCGGCTTCCACAACAATCCCGTGCCGCTTGGCCAGTTTCACCCGGTCGTCATCGTAGCCGCCGCCAATCACCGTCGCTACCGGAATGTCCCGACGTTTCAATTCACTGAGCACCTGAAAGTCCCGCTCAAAAATTCCCTGTTCGGAAATGTTCAGCCGGCCGAGGGGATCATCCCTGAATACATCCACGCCTGCGTCATAGAGCACGATATCCGGCCGGGATAACGCAAGTGCTTTGTGCAGCGTTTCGCTGACAACCTCAAGATAGGCCCCGTCTTCGAGGCCATCCGGTAAGGCGACATCGAGATCGCTCATCTTTTTCTCGAACGGGTAGTTGCGCTCACAGTGAATCGAGCAGGTAAAGGCATTCGGCTCGTTCGCCAACAATGCAGCGGTACCGTCACCCTGGTGCACATCCACATCGAAGATAAGCACACGTTCAATGCCCTCCTGTTGCAACAGCACATTGGCGGCGATCGCCAGATCGTTGAGGATGCAGAAGCCGGCCGCGTAATCGTAATGGGCGTGATGGGTGCCACCGGCCAGGTGACAGGCAATGCCATGCTGGAGGGCCAACTGCGCCGTCAGAACCGTGCCCGAAGGAGCCAGGAAAGTGCGTCGGACGAGGCCCTTGCTCCAGGGCAGATTCATCTGCCGTTTCTCCCGTGCCGAGAGTTGATCGCCGGCGAAACGGGCGAGGTAATCCGGGCAGTGGGTACGGGTCAGCCACGCCTGCCGGCATGGGGCAGGGCGAAAGCTATTGGCTTGAGTGAGAAGCCCTCTCGAGCGGGCGTAATCGGCAAGGAGCCCGAATTTTTCCATGGGAAATCGATGCTTTGCCGGGAATGGGAAGCTGTAGTCTGGATGGTGAACCACGGGTACTGGCATTGGATCGTCCGGCTGCAGTGAATTGGCGACGTCAGAGTGTTATCTGGCAGGCACGGCTGCGATGCCAGAATCACACATCGCCTGGATTTCTTCGGCGGAATACCCGCACTCTGCCAGCAGTTCGCCGGTTTGCTCGCCAAGGCGCGGAGCTCCCTGCCAGTGCTGCTCCGGTGCGGCCGAGAATCGCGACGGAGCCCGGGCCTGGCGGAGTCGGCCGGCCTGGGGATGATCGTAGTGTGAGAGCAGGTCGTTGGCCTGTACCTGGGGATGGTCGAGCACCTGGGTGCGGGTCAACACCGGGGCACAGGGCACTTGTTCCGCTTCAAGCCTTGCCAGCCAGTGTTCGGCCGTATCGGTTTTGATAACCGACTGGATCAGCTCAAGCCTCGCATCAATATTCTCCTGGCGCAGCCGGGCTGTCAGGAACCGTGGATCCTCCGCCCACTCCGGGCGGTCCACAGCACGAATAAGGGCTTGCCACTCTCGATCGCTCTGAACCGCAATGGTGATGTAGCCGGTTGTGGTCTCATAGATGAGATCCTGGAGGCTTGCAGCTTCCTGCTGTGGCACCTCACTGTGGACAAAGGTCTGGCTGCCCATATCGGAGCTCCAGAGAAACGCGATGATCGCGTCCAGCATGGACAGCCGGACATGCTGGCTTTCCCCGGTGCGTTCCCGGGCAAACAGGGCCGCGGTAATCGCCTGAGCTGCGGTTACACCGGTGAGCTTGTCGGGCAGGATGGTCCTCACCAGTTGCGGACGCTGTTCATCGGCGCCCGCCTGCACGGTGGCCAATCCGGAGAGGCCCTGAATCAGCGGGTCGTATACCGGTCGCTGGGAATAGGGGCCGGTATCACCGAAGCCACTGATTGATACCATCACGAGATTCGGAGCCACCTTGCGCAGCTGATCCTCGCCAAGCCCCATCCTCTCAATGACCCCCGGCCGGAAGTTCTGTACAAAGACATCAGCCGTCGCCACCAGTCGAAGCAGCGCATCGCGGCCTTCCTGCTCTTTAAGGTTGAGTGCCACCGACTTCTTGTTACGGTTGTTGTTGAGGTACAGCGCCGACATATCGCCCTGCCGATTGGCCGCGGAGCGAGTAAAGTCGCCACGCTCCGGATTCTCGATCTTGATAACCTCGGCACCCTGATCCGCCAGTATCATGGTCGCGAGAGGCCCGGAAATCATGGCTGTCAGATCGATAATGCGGATGCCATCGAGCGGTCCGGTCATGGTCAGGACTCCTGTTTTTTCGTGGAGGCGCCAAAAAACGTGAGTGCGCCACTCTTAAAAAGGGTTCGTACTCTAAACTTTATGCGGATGCCGATCATTTACCAGTACGCAACAGAGCAGGAAATTCATCAAACCAGAGGAGCGCCAGTGTCCACCAGTGTTGAAATGACCGACATTTTTCTCGAGTACCCCACAGAGTCCGGCAAGGTCGCCGTACTCAAAAATGCCTCCCTCATGGTGCCCCCGGGAGAAACACTGGCAATCACAGGCCCCTCTGGCAGCGGGAAAACGTCCCTGCTTTTGTTGCTTTCCGGCCTGCAGCGACCGACCAGTGGTGAAATTCTGGTCGGCGATCAACGTCTGGGCGACATGGACGCCGATGCTCTGGCCGACTGGCGAAGTAAGCACCTTGGCATTATTTTCCAGTCCTTTCACCTGCTGCCTGGCCTCACAGCCCTGGGAAACGTGAGTCTGCCGCTTGAGATTGCCGGCGAGGCCAGGCCGCGGGAACGAGCTCTCGCCATGTTGGAGGCAGTTGGTCTCAGCCATCGGCTGCAGCACTACCCGGGGCAGCTCTCTGGCGGCGAGCAGCAACGGGTAGCGATCGCTCGGGCTTTGGTTCACCAGCCAAGCCTGTTGCTGGGGGATGAGCCCACAGGGAATCTGGACCATGAAACCGGTGAGAAAGTGCTCTCCCTGCTGTTCGACTTGCACAAGGACAGCAAATCCACGCTGGTACTGGTGACCCACGACGAGCGCGTTGCCGAGCGTTGCCAGCACAGGGTGCGGATGGACGGTGGGCGTCTCTATGCCTCCTGAACGCTCCACAAACCCGCTCTGGATGCTCCGATTCGCGATCACCGACCTGCGGTCACGTATCTCTGCGTTGAAGATTTTCCTGGCCTGCCTGATTCTCGGCGTTACCCTTGTGGCTGCGACAGCCAGCCTCTACAGGGTGATCGAGCAAAGCTTGCTGGCGGATACCCGCGCGCTGCTCGGTGGCGATGTGGAGCTGGATACCAGCGAGCCGCTGCCTGATGATGCGCTCGAATGGATTCGGGCTACCGGCAAAATTTCACTGGTTCGGGAATTCGATACCATCGTCAGCGGAAGCGGCGGCGACGGCTTTTTCCGGGCGGAGATACTGGTTCCGGATGCTCTCTATCCCCTTTACGGCGAGCTGGAGCTAACGCCGGATGAACCGCTGTTTGCGCTTACAGACCAGAAGGAAGGGCAGTGGGGCGCTATCATCGATCCTTTGCTGGCAGAACGCCTGGGCCAGTCGGTGGGTGACCAGATTGAGATAGGCGCCGCCACCTTCCGAATCAGCGGCCTTATTGAGAAGCAACCGGATCGGAGCCTGAACGCCAATTGGCGAGGTCTGCCGATCATGATTTCTGAGCAGGCCGTAGAGGCAACCGGATTGATTCGCCCGGGTAGCCGCGTGGATTACGAATACCGGGTGCAGACCGAGCAGAATCTCGACACCTGGCTTGAGGAATTCGAGCAGGCATTCCCGGATGCGCGTTGGGAAATCACTACTTTTGCCGAGCGCAGCGAACGGATTTCCGAGCGGCTGGACCAGATTGCCACAGCGCTCATCCTTATCGCTTTCACTACATTGTTCATCGGTGGCCTCGGCGTTGCCAACAGTATCCACGCCTACCTCGATGAAAAGCTGGGCACGATTGCCACCCTGCAAACACTTGGCCTGCGTCGCAAACCACTTGTCGGCATATACCTGCTGCAGATCGGTGTACTGGGCAGCCTTGCGGGGCTTGTTGGCGGTGGTATCGGGCTGGGGCTTTCCGCCCTGGCGATCAGCCTGGCGGGCGATGCCTTTGCTTTGGCGGGGCCCGATGGGGCCGGCGGCTGGTTGTCCTTGTGGTTGGTTCCCTTGCTACTGAGCTGGCTGTTCGCGGTTCTCACTGCTTACGTGTTTGCACTGCCGGCACTCGCTCGAGCCCTCGCTGCTGCGCCGGCCGGGCTTTTCCGGGGGCAGGTCGAGGCCGCTCCCAACGAGCCTCGCAGCTGGCGGATTGCCAGCTATCTACTGCTGGCTGCCTACATCGGCGCTACCCTGTTCTGGCTCCCATCGCCTCATCTGGGCTTTCTGTTCCTGCTGGCGGTTACTCTGCTCTGGGGCCTCCTGGAGGGTTTGATCAAGGGGTTGCGCCGTGGTGCCAAGGCTCTGGAAAACGGCGGTTTTGCCGATCGCAGGTTTGCCCGGCGGTTGGCCCTGGCCAATCTGCACCGGCCGGATTCGCCGCTACGGGCAACCTTGCTGTCACTGGGCACCGCACTGACGCTTGTAGTGGCCTGCACGTTGATGGTTACCACGCTCCTGAGGGCACTGGAAACCACCATACCGGAACAGTCGCCGGCGCTAATCCTCTATGAAGTGTTCCCGGACCAGATGGAACCGCTGCAAAACGGCCTGGAAGCGGTGGATGCCTCTAGCCGCGTCGAGTTACTTCCTATGGTCCGTTCCCGTCTGGACACTATTAACCAGAAGCCGATTGCGGAGGTTCTGGCTGATAATGCCGAAGCTCGGCGCGAAGCTATGGGAGATGAATACAAGCTGAGTTATCTCTCGGGAAATCCAGAAGCACTGGAACTGGTGGAAGGCAACTGGTGGGAATCGCCGGCCCCCGAGGGGGAGCCCGCGTACATGGCCATGGAGGATCGGGAGGCCTACCAGCTCGGACTGGGGGTGGGCGACCAGCTCACCTTTACTGCACAGGATAAGAGCATCGACGTCGAAATCCGTGCAATTTACCGGCAAAAAGGGCTGCAGACCCGATTCTGGTTCGAGGGCATATTGCAGCAAGGCGCACTGGACGACTTGATCAGCCTTTACGTCGGTGCGGTCTACCAAAGCGATGAGGCGGCAAGGAAATCCCAGCAATGGCTGGCACAGAACATACCCAATGTAATCACGCTGCGCACCGCTGACTGGCTGGAAACCGCAGGCGATCTGCTGAACAAGGCAGCCGCGGGCCTGGCGGCTGTGGCATCGGTCAGTCTTCTCGCCAGCCTGCTTGTGCTTTCCAGCGTGGTCAGTGTCAGCCGCAGGCGGCAGCTTTACGAGGCCAACCTGTTGCACTGCCTTGGCGCCCGTCACGGAGCGATCCGCCAATCCATGCTGCTGGAAACCGGTTTGCTGACCTTCCTGGCAACGGTTTTCGCGACGGCGCTTGGTGCGCTAATTGCTTTACCTGTAGCTGACCTGGCCTTGAAGCTGCCGGCCGGCGATTTATGGTGGATTGGGGCGCTGGTTGCCGGAGGTGTCAGTTCGCTGGCGCTGCTGGGTGGATTACTGCCCACGCTCAGGGCAATGCGGTTAAACCCCGCGGTGTTGCTCAGAGACCGTTAAAATGGCCTGCTATAGTAATAAATTCGTCTTTTTGATTAAGGAGGTGTAAACATCAGTTAAATCATAGACCTAAGAACATGAAAAATGACTGTTTGTTCGTTTTTTGGCCGCTATCACGAGTTGCAGGCTCAAAAAATCCGGTTATATTGAGGAAATTAAGGAAAATTGCCTACCAAATGGCAAATTTCAAAAATTTTCACTAAATAATCTACGGTAGTATTTTTACGTATGCTTTTTGCACATAACTCGTGTTGTGTAGGCATAACGGACACACACTTTTCGCCCACGAAAGAAAAAGAGAGAATAACTATGATTCGCAAACTAGCACCGCTTGTATTCGCTTGTGCTGCGGTAACCTCCGTAAGCGCGACAGCCGATCAGCTGGACACCGTGATTCAACGTGGCACTCTGAACTGTGGCGTGGTTCTGGATTTCCCACCGATGGGTTACTTCGACGAGAATAACGAAGCTGCCGGTTTTGACGTAGATTACTGCAACGACCTGGGCGAAGCGCTCGGCGTCGACGTCAATGTTCTCAACCTGACCTGGGGTGAGCGGATCCCATCCTTGATTTCGGGCAAGACTGATGTGGTTATCGGTTCTACCTCCGATACACTGGAGCGCGCCAAGACCGTCGGCTTCACCTACCCGTACTTCGTTTTCAAATTCCAGGTTATCGCCAACGAGGACAAGAACATTGAATCCTTCGACGACCTGAAGGATCTGAAAGTCGGTGCGGCACTCGGCACCACCTACGAAACCGAATACCTCGCATATGCCGAGCAGCAGGGCTGGGGCAAGGACAACTACACCTCCTTCAAATCCGAGAACGATGCGTACCTGGGTCTTTACCAGGGCAAGGTCGACGCAATCATCTCTACCAACACCAACATCGCGACCAAACTGCGTAGCGAAGAGTTCGCAGACTTTGAAGCGGGCCCCTACGTTCCCAACTACGACGACGTTGTGGGCATCATCGCCAAGCGTGATGAGGTTGCCTGGATCAACTACCTGAACCTGTTCCTGGTACGCCAGATTCGCGACGGCAACATGAACGAAGCATACAACAAGCACTTCGGTACCGATGCGCCGGCTGATCTGATTCAGTCCCTCCGGGACAACAAGTAAGCGCCGAGCCGACGGCCGCCAAACAGGCGGCCGTCATTGCATTGGCTTACGGGTCGGGGGCTCACCATCTGGTGTCCTGACCTAAAATTCTGATCATGACCCTTCTTACCGGGTTCTGGTCGAGTTTCCTACCATTCATAAAATGGCCAAGGTATGGACTACGAATTTCACTGGAACGTTGTGTTCCAGAACATGCCCCAGCTGCTGAACGGTGCCTTCGTTACTCTGCACGTCTCCGTTCTAGCCATGCTTCTGGGCGTTGTGATCGCAATACTGTTGGCGATCGCCAAAATGAACAACACAAAGTTTTTCAGCCAGGTCGCTACGGTCTGGGTGGAGATCGCCCGAAATACGCCAGCCCTGTTCCAAATTTATATGGCGTACTTCGGCCTTGGGGCGTTTGGTATACACCTCAGTCCCTATGCGGCAGTACTGAGCGCACTGGTTTTCATCAACGCAGGCTATCTCACCGAGACCTTCCGGGGTGGGTTCCAGTCGATTCCGAGCACCCAGTACAGCGCCTCCAAATCCCTGGGCATGACCAGCATTCAGAGCTACCGGTATATCATCCTTCCGCAGATGCTGAGACGCATCTATCACCCGATGACCAATCAGTTTGTCTGGTCGATTCTGATGAGCTCTCTGGGCATTCTCGTGGGCATGAGCGAGCTTTCTGGCACGACTCAGCGTTTGCAGTCACTGTCGTTCAGAACGCTGGAGTTCTTCATTGTGGCGGCGGTTATGTACTTCATCATCACCAAACTGGTGTTGTTCGGTTCATCGTTGCTTGCCCGTAGACTCTTCAAGGGGGAAATCTGATGAATTCCTTATTCACACCCCTGTCCTGGAGCGATAGCGGTCTAATCCTGACCGGCGTCTGGAATACCATCATCATCTCCGTTGTCGCCATTGTGGTGGGTACTCTTCTGGGTTTGATCGTCGGTTTTCTCCGTGCCGAGAGTAACCGGGCCGTCAACGTTCTTTTTGGCAGCGTGCTGGACATTCTCAGAAGTGTTCCCCTGATTATCCAGCTTATCCTGTTCTCCACCTTTGTCGGTGCGATGGGTAACCCATTGGCTCCGTTTGTTGCGGGCTCCATTGTGCTTTCGCTGTATACCATGGCCTTTATGAGCGAGGTATTCCGCAGTGGCTTTGAGAGCGTTAGCCCCTCAATGCAGACCGCTGCGCGCTCACTGGGTATGACCAAATGGCAAACCATCTACCACATTCGGTTACCGATTGGTTTGCGTGCTGTGTTCCCCTCGTGGCTGGGTGTTGCACTCAGTGTCATCAAGGACTCGGCCCTGGTCTCGGTCATCGGTTACATGGAACTGCTGCGAACGTCGGAGCAACTTATCTCACGAACCCAGCAACCGCTCGAGATCCTGATAGGTGTTGGTATCTTTTACTTCATTATTTCGTATCCGCTGTCCCACTACGGCCGGTATGTTGAGAGGAAAATGGCAATATGATCAGCGTACAGAATGTCCATAAATCCTTTGGCGATCTTGAAGTACTGAAAGGCGTCAGCCTGGATGTCCAAAAAGGCGAGGTCGTGAGCGTTATCGGAGGCTCCGGCAGTGGTAAGTCGACTCTCCTGTATTGCATCAATGCCATTGAGCCTATCAACAAGGGCAAGATCCTGGTTGACGACGTGGATGTCCATGCCAAGGCGACCAACAAGGACAAGTTGCGCCAGAAACTGGGCATGGTTTTCCAGCAGTGGAACTCTTTCCCGCACATGACTGTGTTGGAGAACGCCGCGCTCGCACCCAGAATCGTCAAGAAAATGAGCAAGGAAGAGGCGATGGAGATCGCCAAGAAGGAGCTTGAACATGTTGGCTTGGGTGACAAATTCGATGTCTACCCCACGAAAATGTCCGGCGGCCAGCAGCAGCGTTTGGCGATTGCCCGTGCTCTGGCCATGAAGCCTGACTACATGTTGCTTGACGAAGTGACCTCGGCGCTCGACCCGGAGCTGGTCGGCGAGGTACTGGATACCCTGCGCCTGTTGGCAGAAGAGGGGATGACCATGATCTGTGTGACCCACGAAATGGGATTCGCACGGGATGTCTCTGATCGGGTGGCATACTTCCACGAGGGCGTGATCGCAGAGATCGGTGAAGCGCGCCAGGTGATTACCGATCCGCAAAACCCGCTCACCCAGAAGTTCCTTTCAAAAGTGCGCTAGAAAGTCGCCACAATCGTGGCGCTGGCTGGGGGAGTTCTTGGACCCGCTTTCCCAGCCATTTTTCCAGCCCGCCCAGACTCCGGTGGCTTCAGTTCCGGTTCTTCAGCACCTCATAAATCTGCCTGACCGCTTCCTCCTGCTTTTGTTTTTCAACCATATCTTCCAGCAGCTCCAGTACCCGTTTTTCGTCGTTGCTCCGAAGACCCGGCCAGTACACATAGGGCACCAGATCCGGATTGCTAATAAAGAACAAAGCGGTTTGTTCCGGATCGTTGGCGATGTCTCCGCGCAGGCCCACGGTGAACTGGCGGCCCTCGCCACCCCGTAGCGTTAACAGAAGCGATTTATCTTGCTCGATGAATCGGGGTTCCTCCACGGTAATGGGCTCAACCAGATCGGGTACCGAGGTGATGTAGTATTGAAAGCCGAGGAACCCCAGCAGAACAGCAATCAACGCTGCCAGGGCAAAGGATTTGTTCATTCTGAAGATTCCAAGCTGCTTACATTGCTCTGGCAAATAATCCAAAGGGAAGGGATTTGATCACGTAGCTCAGCGGCGTCCATGGCCACCAGGGCACGTAGGCCCGGCGTTTCTCGGATTCAATGGCTTTTACGAGGGCCTTCACGCCGGTTTCCAGATCCACCCGGAAGGGGGCATTTTTCGTATCGCGGTTAATATCGGTGAGAATGTAGCCCGGCATGATGTTGCTGACGTTAATGGGCTTGCCCTTTGTATCCAGTTGCAGGCCTTCCGCCAGAGAGGCTACGGCGGCCTTGGTGGCAGCGTATACGTTCAGTGGACCACGGAAGCCGCGAACACCACTGACAGACGACATTAACACCAGGTGACCGCTGTTCTGCTCGAGGAAGATCTCCATGGCCGCCTCACTCTGGGCAATAGCAGCGATGAAGTTGGTCTCGGCGGTGTGGCGGTTGGCGGCAAAATGTCCACGGCCGATGGGCTGTGAGCTGCCAATACCTGCGTTAACCACCACCCGATCAAGACTACCGAGCTCATCCCGGAAGCCCCGGAACACTTCGAACACCTGATCGTAATCGCAGACATCAAGGCCTCGGACCAGTACCCGGATATCCGGATGAGCCTGCTGCAATTCCCGCTGGAGAGCTTCCAGCTTGTCTGCCCGGCGCGCACAGAGCGCCAGATTACAGCCTTTGGCCGCCCATTCGCGAGCCATGCCTTCCCCGAGACCGGTGCTGGCACCGGTAATCAGAATGTTCTTTCGCATCAGCTATCCCCTGGATTCGTTCAGATTATTTGCGCTCACAGTACCATGATCGAACGCCCAGGGGATTGACTGAAATGCAACTCTGCACTGGCCATTCCGTTCAATGCGGTGACTTACGCTGCTACTGGCGTGATCAACAGAGCTGACAATAGTGTAATTGCGATCCTGTTCATTTCCTCCTTGGTGTTCGCCACCAGTGATTACAGTTGAGGAAACTTATGCGTGACGGCCGCTTCAGTTATCCACGGCAGGAATTATGTGCTCCTCAATTAACTGGAACTGGCGGCGCAAAAAGGCTGAACCCGGCGAGGGTGGGGTAGGGTCAGAGGTCATCACCACGGTCAGTTTGCGAGCGGGCATCACATACAGTACCTGGCCTCCGTACCCACGCCCGTAATACCCCATTTCGCCGGCGAGCGGCTGCTGGAACCAGCCGTAGCCATAGGGATCATCTGTGTAGGCGGACCTTCCGCGTCCAATCCAGGACTCCCGCACCCAGTTTTCCGGAAACAGGCGCCGATCACCAAGGCGGCCTTCATTGCGATAAAGCTCGCCGATTTTGGCCAGGTCCCTTGGCGAAAGAGCCATATTATTGCCACCAAAATAAATCCCCTGGGGATCCCGGCCCCAGGCAGGAATGGTTATATTCAGAGGCTCGCCCAACCATTCCCGGGCCAGGGCGAGCGTGCTGCGCCCGGCGCTTTCGGTGAGCGCCGCCGAGAGCAGGTGGCTGCTGCCGGTAGAGTAGAGCATGCGACCGCCTGGCTCATCCACGAACGGCCGGGTAAGCACATGGTGCACCCAGTTATCGCTGTTCACCCATGGGCCATAGTAACGGCCAGATGTCCGCTGCAACCCGGCCTGCAAAGACAGCAGGTGCCCCAGAGTTATCCGGTCTACGCCCTCGGTGGCGGAGGCGGGTATGCGGTCACCGAGCGTTTCAACAACCGGTTGATTGGTTCCCTCGAACACACCTTTTTCGATGCCGATACCCACCAGCGCGGCGAGTACTGTCTTGGAGAGAGATTTGATGTTGGTTGGCGTGTCGAGCCCGGCACTCTTCAAATCCAATGCCAGAACTTCCTGGCCCTCATGGACAACAATCAAGGAGTGAAGGCGCTCAAGGTTTGCAGCTTCTCTGGACACCTCTGTTTGCCAGTCGGCCGTCTCTGAGTGGCTTGGCGGGGTCACCAGGAGCAGCAGTGCGGAAAGCCAATATGAAAAGCGTTGCATAGTGTAAGGAGGCGATAGCCTCTTCGTTTTGGTAAGTGGAACGTCGATCATATGACTAGTGTACGTCAGCGTGCCGGGAGGAGGTCACGGCTTAATCAGATCTGTGGTGATTATCGGGTACGCGATGCAGATTTATGCGCCTCTAGGCGCAAACATGATGATCGCCATGCCGAGCAGTGCTACGCCGGATCCCACCAGATCCCAAACGGTTGGCCGGATACCATCAATAGCCCAAAGCCAGAGAATGGCCATAAAGATATACACACCGCCGTAGGCCGCATAAACCCGACCGGCGGCAGTAGGATGCAGGGAAAGTAACCAGGCAAATGCCGCCAGGCTCAGGGCCCCGGGTACCAGAAGCCAGATGCTCTTTCCCTCGCGAAGCCAGAGATAGGGTAGGTAGCAGCCAACGATTTCAGCCAGCGCGGTGACGAGAAAAAGGCCGATGGTTTTCAGTTCAGGCAAAGGGATTTTCCTTTGGACCGATAAAAGTCCGTATTCTATGACGCATTGTGAACCAGTCTTTGAGATTTACATGGGGATTGGAGAGCAATTACCGAACACTCCTAAACCATAGGCCTGAAATTCGGCAATGCCGCAACCCGATCCAGCCATGCGCGAATTGCAGGGTAGGCTTCCAGCTCAAAACCACCCTCATCGGCGACGTGGGTGTATGCATAGAGTGAGATATCTGCAGTAGTGACCTTCTCACCCGCCAGGAATGGCGTTTGTGCCAGCTGCTGCTCCATCACCTGCAAGGCCTTGTGCCCGCCAGAATGTCGAAATCAATCCACTGATGGTCGATGTTCAGCAGTTGGCAAACGAGCTGAACCTTGTAGCAGTTCCCGGATTGGGTATCGCCATAGATTTTCATGCAGTTTCCTTTGCTGGGAGCGCGCCGTTTTTCAGGCCGGGGCGTTCAGGGCTCCGATCCGGGCTGCTTGAGGTCTTTGGTGTAGACATGCGTTGTTTTGGATTGCGTATAACCAACCGCCGGATAAAAGCCATGAGACTCAAGGCGCGTTACATTAGAGCGTACCACCACCCGCGGGAGTCCCATAGAGCTGGACCAGTCTTCAGCAGATTGGACCAATAACTGGCCGATACCAGCCCTCCGTGCGCGGGAGCCTACAACCAGGCCTGTAATTTCCGCGACAAACAGCTCGCTGAGGAACAGGCGCTTTTCCACTGCTATCCACCCAGCGACCGAACCCCCGGAAAGGGCGACGAAAATCTGATGGTCGGGAGAGTCAGTGATTGCCTCGAGCCATGCTTTCGTTCGAAGCCTGCTGGCTGTGTAACCCCATTCGAGGACCAGAGCGTGAATGCCATCAAGATGATCAACCCGCCCCGGTTCGATTGAAATGTCCATATTCAATCGCTACTCCGGGAGGGAATACTATGGCGACTCATTCTCGGGATTTGCCTTTGACCCACCTGTCGCCCTCCTTGTGATATTCCTCTTTAACCGCCGCCCAGGCTACTTTGTGGGCCGTCTCTATCGCAGCTGGCTGTCCTTGCTGCCCCTGCGATTGATGCCGCCAGACTGGCTGTGCTCCTTTTCATGGGCCGACTGGCAGTCAATGCACAAACGAACACCGGGAATGGCCTTGCGCCGGGCCTCTGGAATTGGTGCTCCGCACTCATCACATTCCTCGGCACTTTCGCCTTTGGCCAACTGGCTGCGTGCGCGCTGGATTTCATCCTCAACGCTTGCGTCGATCTGTTCCTGAACCGCACCATCACGAGACCATCCGCCTGCCATGGTTCCTCCGATATCAGTCTGACTGGCACCCTTTAACAATAACATCCGAGCGAGTGCTCAAATATGGATGACACTGTCTTTTCTGAGAGGCCGGTTCACTTCTCGCACGCCGGACTCATTTTTTATGCAGTTCCCTGTAGCGTTCCTCCAGTTCGGCACGAATGGCCCTGCGCTCCTTACCGTTGGCAAATCGCCGTATCTGATCATCGGTGCTCGGGACCAGCTGCGGCACGGCGACGGCTTTGCCGTTGTCATCAACCGCCACCATGGTAAAGAAGCAGCTGTTGCTATGGCGAACCAACTTGTCGCGGATGTTCTCGGTAACCACCTTGATGCCGATCTCCATGGAGGTACGGCCGGTATAGTTCACGCTGGCCAGAAAGGTCACCAGCTCGCCGATCTGGATGGGCTGGAGGAACATCACCTGGTCGACGGACAGGGTAACTACATAAGTCCCCGCGTAGCGGCTGGCGCAGGCATAGGCAACCTCATCCAGGTACTTCAGCAGGGTGCCGCCGTGCACATTGCCGGAGAAATTGGCTTTGTCCGGCGTCATCAGAACGGTCATGCTCAGGCTTGTTGAATTGTTTTCCATGGCGCTTCTCTGTTGGTTTTGCTGTCCAGTATAGGCGCCAGGCTGCCCGCGGTGGCAGTAGTTATTAGTCGGCCTCGAACGTCACCAGATCCACATCTGCTGCCTGGGTGCGTAACGGCACCAATGCCTGATAGGCAGGAGAGTCGTGCCAATCGACGACGGAATCCGCATCGGGAAAGCGGATAACCACCGTATCGGTGTGCCGGTATTGCCCGCTCAGCACCTTTGCCTGTGTACCCCGAAGTACCAGTTCCGCACCCCAGGGAACCAGCGTTTCCGGAACAAGGCTGCGGTATTCTGCCCATTTGTCGGGGTTTTTTACGGTGATGTTACCGATCACGTAGGCGGTCATTGGCGTTCTCCGGTTTTTATTTGGGCTGATGTTCATGAAAAATGAAAGTGACTGCGAGCATTACTGGTTCAGGATATCTTCGATCCAATTCAGGAATTTGGCCGCACTCCTCGTTTCGAAGCTATCCCTACCTGGAACGTAATAGCACAAATCTGATGTTACCGATTGCGTGTCGAAGTGCTGCAGAACGTTGGCCTTCAACAGCCTTTCGACGAGCGTTGTAGAGCAGAACACCAGCCCGTTGCCCGCCATAGCCTGTTGGATCCCGAAAAGCTCCTGATCAAACGTTTTGAGTTGGATATTTGCCAGCTCCAGTCCATTTTTTTCTAACCAGGCGGCCAGGGGAGGGCTCGGTAACGCTTTGTTTTTCCACTCCGTGGTAAACAGGGTTATGGGGGCATTTTCCCAGGAGGGAGGCGTCATTCCATAGGCACCAAATACATTGAATGACTCAAATCGAATGACATCAGAATGCTCAGCAACTGAGACATCCCCGAATCGAATCGGAATGATGTAGGATTGGCTGTCGACCGACTCGCCGGTCGATATTTCCACAGAAATCTCGGGGTTGGCTTGTTCGAAATCGTGCTGGGAAGGGATCAGCACCATCGCTGCCAAGGATGATGTCGTCGTCACCCTGACTGTATTGCCTGCCTTCACCACCTCTTCCAAAGCGCTGTCGATTTTCCGAAACCCTTCCGAGGTCGCTTTGGCTAATCGGATACCCGTTCCCGTCAAGGATATCCGTCTTCCCTGCCGATGAAACAGGCTCACATTCAATCGGCTTTCCAGGTTGCCAATGTGGTGTGAGATGGCTGTTGGCGTCAGCGAAAGTTCTTCTGCCGCCAACTTGAAACTACCCCGGCGGGCAGCCGACTCAAAGGCTTTCAGCGCCTGTAATGACACCTGCAATGTGAATCTCCAGGTCAATCACGAGTTCATGAACTTTTGGATGAGTTTAATTCATCTGCAAGTGTAATTTTTCCGTTTGTGCAAGTCCATCCAGCGCCACAAACTGGCTCCTGTCAGCAATCAACCAAGGCAATGAACATGAGCACACTATTACACATTGATTCAAGCGTCAGAGCGGCGACCAACCCGAACCCGGATCACGATTCCATATCGAAAAATGTCGCCCGTCGATTCATTGATACCTGGAAACAGAACCGGCCTGAGGATGAATATATCTATCGTGACGTTGGGGTGAATCCACCTGATTTCATTACACAGGATTGGATTGGCGCTGTGTTTACCCCGGAGCAAGATAGGACCCCGGAGCAGCAGGAGACACTGGCACTCTCCGATACCCTGATCGCTGAGGTCTCAGCAGCCGACGTTATTGTGATCTCCTCACCCATGTACAACTACGGTATGCCCGCTCAGCTAAAAGCCTGGTTCGATCAGATCGTTCGCATTGGCAAAACATTTGATTTCGATCTCGAACGAGGAGACTTCCCGCTGCAGCCTCTGCTCTCAGGTAAGACATTGATCATCGTGACCTCCAGCGGAGAGTTTGGCTTTGAAAAAGGCGGAATAAGAGAAGAGTCTGGCCACCTGGTGCCGCACCTCAGAACGTTGAGCAAATACCTCGGGGTGGACACCATTTACGAAGTCACCGCTGAATATCAGGAATTTGGCGACGAGCGGCACCGCGTGTCAGTCGCCAAAGCCAAAGCTCGAGCCGAGAGCCTTGCTTCAGAGCTGAGCCTTTCAGCCCAGGCTCCATCGTCAGTACCTGAGGTCACCGATGTGGGACGGAATTGATGAAGAGCGTCTGGCAACCTGTGGCGAAAGCGCCATTGATCTGGCTATTAGTAATGTAAAAGCCGGTGGTTTGCCGTTTTCCGCTGTGATCGTCAATCAAAATGGAGACGTTGTCGGCAAGGGGGTAAATCAGGTTGCCAAGCATCTGGATTGTACCGCACACGCAGAAATACAGGCGATAAGGGACGCTTCACGGAATGAAACTAGCGTCTCTTTAAAAGGGGCGACGTTGATTGCTTCAGGAGAGCCTTGCGCTCTCTGTTACATGGCGATTCGTATGGCCGGCATTGCGAACGTCCGTATATTGTTGGATCGCGATGAAGCGGCAGAAGACGGGTTCGATTATCGGTGGACTTACAGGTATTTGAACCCCAGCCTCATTAATGAGCTCAATGTTGTGACTTTGGTTAACGAGAGGAAGTTCCTCCCATTCCAGATGGCCAAAATGGGTCGGATTGATTGAGAGGAGGTGGGTAATAGCGTGGCGGCTCAAAGTAAGCCGCCACTATTCTAAAGACTTCCTCCGTGTCGAACTGAGCCCGTTCAGGCTGTTCTTTCTGTCGCTGTTTCAGCTGTTTTAAACAAACTTCATCGTCTACCGACAAATAGTACAGCTCATGAGGAATACCGTGCTGCGAGTAGATATCTTTGAACCAGGCTCTCTGCTTACGGGTGTTGCCGGGAAAGTCGAGGACCACAGAGGTACCAGCCAAGAGCACTTGCTCAACGTGTGATTTCAGCACTGGTTTGAGCCGAGATGAGTAACGAATGTAATCATTGAAATCATTGATCTCGCCGGGGAATAGGGCGGCCAGCCATTCATCCTCTGAAATAAGCACGGCTCCCCGCTCACGAGCGATTTTGCCAGACAAAGCGCTTTTGTCAGCTCCCATTTTCCCGCAGAAGAATATCAACGTTCCGAATGAGTTCATCGCTTAATCCTTGGGGATAACGCCGCAAGCAAAGCCGCGCGTTAGCGCGTCCAGCCCGCAGGGAGATTTTTGCCTTGCCTTGTTATACATTTCCCGGGGGAGCTTTCTTAAGCTCTTTTTTAGCTTTAGCCACTCCTACAATCGCAGCCATTTTTTGTTCACGGTCATGGCGCTTGATGTACCATTCCTCAAACAAAGTTTCTATAAGCCAAATTAATAAGCCTGCCTCCTCGGGATCTACATCGATAATTAGATTTACATCTTTTTCCATGTGAGCACCGATATTTCCAACGTGCCTTACGGAGTCAATTGCCTCCCATGTATTAGCATCTACTTTATCTTTGAGCGCTTCAATTTCATCAACTAATCGATTTTTCTTTGTTTTCCAGAAATCTCTTATCATCCCCTGCAAGCACCTACGAGACAAAGTTGCAGATGCTTTTGGGCTTCCATTCTGGATTAGGCAGGCTTCTTCATAATCTTCAAGTAGTGCACGCGGGATATAGTCGGGAAAGGGTTTTGCACTGGACTCTGGAGCAAGGTTCCACTCCTTTATTTTTTCTCCCGTTTGTTGATACTGTGCATTATATTCGTAAATAGCAGTTTTAATCGTTAGATTTTTACAGTCAGGATTAGGGCAAACAATTACCTCGGTGTTTGATGCCATCCAGCCTAAATCCGCACTTAGCTGACGCTTAGTGAAAAAATCTTTAATATTTCCATTGTTCTCGTCATGAATAGTGCAATCTCTATTGCAGTATGGGCATGTCCAATGTCGTGTGGTCAATGCTCAGTTCTCCCTTTTGTATAAGGCTGAGCGCAGTAGTGGCCTTTACATAGCGAAGCGGCGTAAAGACCATCCGACTGACGCGCCTGGTTATGCAAGTTTAGTCCCGTAACTCTGCAATAACTTTCCACTGATTTCTTCCTGGAAGCAAACACTCCCAAAACCTCCAGCCGTTGACCGGATTCCCTGTAATTGCAACGGCAGCAGACGAGGGAGAAGTGAACCGCTTGCCCTGAACTACAAGAGCACCTTCGTCTACAACCCCGGAATACAGCTGGCCCTTATAGGTTGCACGAAATTCGGTCCCATGGGGAAAGGCAACACCCTTACATACCCATGGATTTCCGCCTGTAGTCTCGTTACCTGCTGTAGATTTAGGTGCTGGATCGTCAAGCCCAAGAAGCGACCGAATCACGTCATTTTCGGTCATCGATTCGCACGTACGGCGAACTGTGAGCTCTTTGAAAACTTCAAAATCAACTTCGATAGCTGCCATGACTAGGCACTCCTGTTCGGTTATTACAGGAGTAATAGTAGCGAATATAGTTTTTATAGCAAGAACTTTTTGGGTCTATCACGGAACCTTTTTATGCATAACGCCTGCAGCATGCTCGCCCACGTAATGGAGCCGAAGGCGCAATGTAGTTGGCGTCGCCGTGCCTGCACTGGTTATGACTTTACCAGTTCGGCGATTGCGACTTTAAACTGATCAATCTCTTTCTTGAGGCTTTCACTGAGATTAAAAAGTTCGCCTGAAACTTTTTGCTTCTCTTTGAGGTCTTTGCTTCGATAGTCCGTGTTTAAAGCGTCGACATATTCTTTTGAAAATTCATGGGTCGCACCAACGATATTATTCTTGAGCGGGACCAAATTCTTAAAGTAAAGACTGGTGAGCATTTCAAGCTCCACTAGTGGAGGTATACCTTCAGTCTCTGATGGCAACGGTCTTCGTGCGTAGTGAATATAGTTGACTGCTTCCATGAACTTTTGGCCGTTTTCTTGGCTAAGTACAACCAATAACTCATATATCTTTTCGAGCCGCTTCCTATCTCGTTCTTCTCTCTGCTCTCGAGACTCACTTCTTCGACTGTACCAAGTCGTGAAAAATGAAGCCGCGAAACCGAGAGTAGCACCCCCTAGAGTTCCTGCAATGGTTACCCACTGTGCAAAGGTACCGCCATCACTCATCGACTACCTCCCTGTCATAACATTTGTATAGTGGTCGCTATGATCATATTCCCCGACCAAATATCCTGTCTGACCACTTCCAAATCTAACCAAAAGTGCTTCACAATCAATGGTCTGAATTCCAAACCTTTCTCAGGGCTTCGATAAAAGCGATCAACACGACCGATTTCCTGGTATCACCGACTTTTTGATCAAACCGATCACGTTTCCAGCCCACCAAACAAAAAGGCCCGAAGCGTTCACTCCAGGCCTTCTCGTCACTCAGTGCGATCAATCACCTCAACCGCACTTGCTATCGCCGCAGGAGAGGCAGGTAGCACAACCGTCCATTACGATCACCGCCTTGGTGCTGCACTTGCCACACATGGTGGCGTTCGGCGGGAAGTCGCTGGCCTTTTCATCGTTCGTGGCCGTAGCGTGGCTGGCTTCGAACTCGGCGCGCTTTTCGGCGAGGATGCGCTTGGTGGTTTCGCTCATTTCCTCGCTTTCCAGCAGGCCAATGGCCTTCAGGTGCTTCTCGATCACGGCGCCGATTTCAGCGACCAGCGACGGCATGAACACGCCGCCTTTCTTGAAGTAGCCACCATTGGGGTCGTACACGCTGCGCAGCTCTTCCACGAGGAAGGTCACGTCGCCACCCTTGCGGAATACCGCAGAGATAACGCGGGTGAGGGCGATAACCCACTGGAAGTGTTCCATCGACTTGGAGTTGATGAACACTTCGTACGGTTGCCGGCTCTCGTGGTCGGTGCCTTCGTTGAGCAGGATGTCGTTGATGGTGATGTACATCGCGTGCTCGGCCACCGGCGGCTTGATCTTGTAGGTGGTGCCCAGCAGGAAGTCCGGCCGTTCGATGTATTCGTTCATCTGAACGGGCTTGGTTTCTGCGTGCACCGGTGCCTGGTGTTCGGCGGCTGCTTCAGGGTCGGCCTTCTTTACGCGGTAGCCGACGATTTTGTTGCTGATTTTAACTGTCATGTTCGTTGTCCTGTGTCGGTTCCCGGATCAGTACTTGCCGTAGGTGCCTTCTTTAAGCGCGTCAAACAGGTTGGCGGCGTTGTGGATTTCGCCGTCGTACTCTACCTGCTCGTTGCCCTTGAGGGTGACCTTGCTGCCATCGTCCAAGGTGAACTCGTACATTGTGTTCTCGAGGTCTTTTTCCTTAACCAGTACGCCCTGGAAGGCTTCCGGGTTGAAGCGGAAAGTGGTGCAACCCTTCAGGCCCTTATCGTAGGCGTAGAGGTAAATGTCCTTGAAGTCCTGGTAAGCGAAGTCTGTCGGAACGTTCGCTGTCTTGGAAATCGAGGAATCTACCCACTTCTGGGCGGCGGCCTGGATGTCCACGTGCTGCGACGGTGTTACGTCGTCGGAGGTGGTGAAGTAGGCCGGCAGCTTCTTGTCTTCATCATCGGAGAACGGCATGGCACCCGGGTTTACCATATGGCGGTATGCCAGCAGCTCGAAGGAGAATACGTCGACTTTCTCTTTGGTCTTCCGGCCTTCGCGGATGATGTTGCGTGCGTAGTGGTGCGAGAAGCTCGGCTCGATGCCGTTACTGGCGTTGTTGGCCAGTGACAGGCTGATGGTGCCGGTCGGCGCGATGGACGTGTGGTGGGTAAAGCGACCACCTTTCTCGGCCAGTTCTTCCACCAGCTTCGGCTCTACCTTGGCAATCTCCTGCATGTACTTGCTGTACTTGGCGTGCAGGATGCGGCCTTTCACCTTGTCGCCCAGTTTGTAGCCGTCTTCAGAAAGCTGCGGACACTTGGTGAGCATTTTCGGGGTAATCTCGAACTCGTCGTCCATGATTGGCGCAACGCCTTTTTCCTCGGCCAGGGCGAGGGACTGGCGCCAGCCTTCCACGGCCATTTCACGCACGACTTCTTCCGTGAACTGTACGGATTCTGCAGAACCGTAAGGCATGCGCAGCATGGCGAGGGTAGAGCCCAGGCCGAGGATGCCCATACCGTGGCGCCGCTTGTAGGTGATTTCATGGCGCTGCTCAGCCAGCGGCAGGCCATTGATCTCAACCACGTTGTCCAGCATCCGGGTGAAGATGGCCACAACCTTGCGGTATTTCTCGTAGTTAAAGCTGGCCTTGTCGGTGAACGGGTAGTCCACGAACATGGTCAGGTTTACAGAACCAAGCAGGCAGCTGCCGTACGGGGGCAGGGGCTGCTCACCGCAGGGGTTGGTGGCACGGATGTCTTCGCAGAACCAGTTGTTGTTCATCTGGTTGACCTTGTCGATCAGGATGAAACCCGGCTCGGCGTAGTCGTAGGTGCTGGTCATGATGGTGTCCCAGATGAACTGGGCTTTCAGGGTGCGGTAGATGCGGCAGGCAACCTTGCCTTCACCGTTCACCACGTAGCCTTTCTGTTCCGGGAAATCACGGTATACAAACTGGCTTTCGTCGCTCAGGTCCAGCTTCTCGTCTTCCACTTCCTTCTGGGTAACGGGGAAGGAAAGGTGCCAGTCGGCGTCGTTGCGCACGGCTTCGATGAAGTCTTCGGTGATCAGCAGTGAGAGGTTGAACTGGCGCAGACGACCGTCTTCACGCTTGGCCTGGATGAAGTCGATCACGTCCGGATGGTGCACATCGAACGTGGCCATCTGGGCGCCGCGGCGGCCACCGGCAGAGGATACGGTGAAGCACATGCGATCGAAGATATCCATGAAGGACAGCGGGCCGGAGGTGGTTGCGCCGGCGCCGGCTACGTACGCGCCTTTCGGGCGCAGGGTGGAGAATTCATAACCGATACCACAACCTGCCTTGAGGGTAAGGCCGGCTTCGTGGTTCTTTTCCAGGATGTCGTTCATGGAATCCTGAACGGTGCCTGAAACGGTGCAGTTGATGGTGGACGTTGCCGGCTTGTGCGCTTCGGCACCGGCGTTGGAGGTAATCCGGCCGGCAGGGATGGCGCCGTTCTGCAGGGCCCAGATGAAGTTCTTCATGTGCTGGGTGCGCACGGATTTGTTTTCTACCTCGGCAAGGGCTTTGGCAACGCGTTCGTAGGTAGCGTTGATGTCCTTGTCCACGGGCTCGCCGGTCTTGGTCTTCAGCTGATATTTGCTGTGCCAGATATCGATCGAGGCTTCCTGCATCGGAATTGTTGTTACCACTGCCTGTGCCTTAGCGTTCATTTCCACCCTCTGTCTTCCGGTATGTCTTCTTTTTGTGGCACCGGTCCTTGTACCGGCGGCGCCACTCCCCTTGAGAATCGTGTCTTTGGCCTTGAGCCTGTTTTCTTTTTAACCACTATATATGGGCTGAATCTGAAACGAGTATAACAGGATATAGTGTTCTGTGAATAAGAACGCAACTATTGATAGACGCTTCGGGGCAAAGAAAATCAATCAAAACCGGCTTGAATCCGGGAAATTTTTTCTAAAACAGCGGTTTGGGGCTAAAGGTTCAAAACCACTACATGTTGTGGTTTTGTGAGGAGGTGGTGTCAATAGCGAATTGTGCGATTCCGGAGGAAAAGTGAGAAAAACACGCGGGCAGGGAGGGTAAACGGGGCCAGTCTGGCCCCCGTTTTTTATCAGCCCAGCAACAGGCTGTCGTCGTCCACTTCCAGCCCACGCTGCTTTTCAAACAGCCCGAGCAGATCCTTCACTTCCAGACCTTCCCGATCTTTGCCTGCGATATCGAATACCACCTGGCCCTGGTGCAGCATTACCGTGCGGCTGCCGACTTCCAGTGCCTGCTTCATGCTGTGGGTTACCATCAGTGCGGTGAGCTTCTGCTCTTCGATGATCTTGGTGGTGAGTTCCAGCACGAATGCAGCGGTTTTCGGGTCCAGCGCGGCCGTGTGTTCGTCCAGCAGCAGGATGCTCGAAGGTGTGAGGCTCGCCATCAGCAGGCTCACGGCCTGGCGCTGACCCCCTGAGAGCAGGCCCATCTTGTCGCCAAGACGTTTTTCCAGGCCCAGATTCAGGGACGAAAGGCTGTCCCTGAATTTTTCCATGTACTGCTTCTTTACGGCGCTGGTGAGGCTGCGGCGTTGGCCACGTTTGATGGCCAGGGCAAGGTTTTCCTCGATGCTGAGGCCCTCGCAGGTACCGGCCAGTGGGTCCTGGAATACCCGGGCAACACGGCCGGCCCGCTTGTGGGTCGGTAGTTTGGTGACGTCCAGGTTGTCCACGATGATCTGGCCGCTGTCTACCAGCACTTCGCCGGCGAGGGCATTCAGAAAGGTGGATTTTCCGGCGCCGTTGCTGCCAATAACCGTCACGAATTCGCCCTGGTTAACAGTCAGGCTCATACCCCTGAGGGCGGGGTTTTCCAGCGGTGTGCCTTTGCCAAAGGTAAGCCGGAGATCGGTTGCACTGATCATGTCGCCTCCTCAGGCCTTGTTGCGTGGAGAGTTGCGGGAAAGTTTGGCGGCAATCGATGAACGCACGCCGGGCAGCACGATGGCCAGGGTGACCAGAACCGCGGTAATCAGGTTCAGATCCTGGGCCTGCAGTCCCAGGAAATCCGCATTCAGAGCGAAGGCAATGGCCAGTCGGTAGATGATTGCGCCCACCACGCACGCGATGAGCGCGCGTACCACGGTTGAGGGAGTCACCACGGCTTCACCGCCAATCAGCGAGGCAAGGCCAATGACGATCACGCCAACGCCCATGGTGACATCAGCGGCACCCTGGCTCTGGGCAAAGAGCGCACCGGCAAGTCCGACAAGGCCGTTGGAAACGGCAACGCCGAGAACAATCATGGCGCCGGTGGCGATGCCCTGTGCCCGGGCCATTCTGGCGTTGGCGCCAGTGGCTCGCATGGCCAGGCCGGTTTCGGATTTCATGAAGCGCCACAGCAGGATAAGGGCAACAAAGACCACAATAATGAATAGAAGCACCGGTACCTGATGGTAGGCCAGATCCAGGTCGTACCAGGGCGTCAGCACGGTTTCTTCGGTTAGCAGGGCCACGTTCGGGCGGCCCATGATGCGCAGGTTGACTGAATAGAGCGCAATCATGGTCAGGATCGAGGCCAGCAGGTTCAGAATGTTGAGTTTCACATTCAACAGGGCCGTTACCGCGCCAGCGGCCATGCCGGCCATGACGGCACAGCCTGTGGCCAACCACGGGTTCCAGCCTTCGATGATCAGTACGGCGGCAACGGCAGCACCGAGGGGAAAGCTGCCATCTACAGTGAGATCCGGGAAATCGAGCACCCGGAAAGAGAGGTAGATGCCGAAGGCGACCAGGCCGTAGATCAGTCCGGTCTCAATGGCACCATAAAAGGCGATGTTGCTCAGCATGGTCGGGTATCACCAATGATAAAACGGGCAGCCCCTCGTGAGGGCCGCCCGTTGGGTTCAGGGGGATTACTTGGCGCTGTCGATAACTTTCTTGGCGTCGGCGATTACATCATCTGACAGGGTGATACCCATGCGCTCTGCGGCGGCCGGGTTCACGAACAGGTCCAGCTTCTCCATGGTTTCAACCGCCATTTCGCCGGGTTTCTCGCCATTCAATACCCGGGCAACCATCACGCCGGTCTGGCGGCCATGGTCGTAGTAATCAAACCCGAGTGCTGCAACGGCACCGCGCTCAACGGTAGCGGTGTCTGCCGCGAATACCGGAATACCGGCACGCTCACCAACAGAGATAACCGCTTCGGCAGCACTGATGACGGTATTGTCGGTGGTCAGGTAAATTGCATCTGCTTTACCCACCAGGGAGCGGGCTGCGCCCAGAACTTCGGAGGTTTTGGTGGCGGCACCTTTGACCAATTCAAGACCACGTGCAGCCAGGCGTTCTTCCAGAAGTTCCACCAGGGAGACGGCGTTGGCTTCGCCCGGGTTGTATACCGTGCCGATGCGTTTGGCATCGGGCATTACACGCTGCAGCATGTCCAGGTGTTTGTCGATGGGCAGCATGTCGCTTACGCCGGTAATGTTGGCGCCAGGCGCCTCCAGATTACTTACCAGCTTGGCACCAAGCGGGTCGGTCACAGCGGAGAAAATCACCGGTGTATTGCGGGCCGCAGCGGCAACGGTTTGCGCGGAAGGCGTTGCAATCGCCACGATCACGTCGGGACTTTCACCAACGAATTTGCGGGCAATCTGGGAGGCAATGGCAGAGTTGCCCTGGGCACTTTCGTGCATCACTTCGAGGTTTTCGCCCTCTTTGAAGCCGCGCTCGGCGAGTTCATCTTTTATGCCCTGGTAGACGGCGTCCAGTGCCGGATGTTCCACAATCTGTGTGATGGCTACAACGCGGGGTTCCTGTGCCTGAACAAGTGTTGCCAACGCCAGCAGGGTGGCACCGAACAGGGTGCGCAGGGTTGTCTTGGCCATATGCCCATCTCCGGGTAGGTTAACTGATATGTTGCGAATCTGAAGGGGCGGAAGTTTACCACAGGCAAGGGGTTCAAAGGGTAGGGGATGTTGCCGGTAGCGGCGTTTTGGTTGCAATAGATGCAGTTGGGAATTATTTTGCTTGTGTCACGTTTTGACCGCTCATACTATGTTGAAATACCCTACGAAAGTCTAATAATAAGTCATTTACAACTCGAATAACGAACTGCAAGGAAGGTCCATGGACACAACAAACAAGCTTCCCCTGGATATGGTTTATCACTGGGAGAAGGCCAAGGCGAACTCCGTATACATGACCCAGCCCATTGGCGACGGCAAAACCGTCGACTATACCTGGGGTCGGGCGGTGGACGAGGCGCGGCGTATGGCGTCTTACCTCAAATCGCTGAACCTCCCTGAAAAGAGCCGCATCGGCCTGATCTCCAAGAACTGCGCCCACTGGATCATGACCGACTGGGCCATCTGGATGGCCGGTCACATTTCCGTTCCGCTGTATCCCACCCTGAATTCCGATACCGTTAATTACATCCTGAAGCACGCCGAGTGCGAGGTGGTATTTGTTGGCAAGCTGGACGACTGGGACATGATGAAACCGGGCGTGCCGGAATCCGTGCGTTGCATCTCCTTCCCGCTGAGCCCTCCCAATGATTTCGAAACCTGGGACGATATTGTCGCCAAGTATCCGCCTCTGGAAGAAAACGTTCAGCGTGATGCCGACGAGCTGGCCACCATCGTTTACACCTCCGGCAGCACCGGTAAACCCAAGGGCGTTATGCTCAGCTTCTACAACATGGCCTATGCGGCAGAGGGAGGCATGGAGGTGCTCGGTGTGAGCTCCGAAGAACGCATGTTGTCTTACCTGCCGCTGGCTCACGTGTTCGAGCGTACCTTTGTTGAGCTGGCGTCGCTCTATGCGGGTTTCCACCTGTATTTTGCGGAATCTCTGGACACCTTCGTGCAGGATTTGCAGCGTGCCCAGCCAACGCTGTTCCTCTCGGTACCGCGCCTGTGGGTGAAATTCCAGCACGGTGTGCTCCAGAAGCTGCCGAAGAAGAAGCTGGACCGGCTGCTGAAGATTCCGGTGGTCAACAAACTGATCAAGAAGAAAATCCTGAAGGGCCTCGGCCTGGACAAGGTCAAGCTGGCAGGCAGTGGCTCGGCCCCCCTGGCGAGCGACGTTCTGGACTGGTACCGCAACCTTGGCCTCGAGTTGCTTGAGGGCTATGGCATGTCTGAAAACTTTGCCTACTCCCACATGAGCAAGCCAGGGCGCTCAAGAACCGGTTACGTCGGTGAGTCCGCGCCGGGCGTTGAAACCCGTATCAGCCCGGAGGGAGAGATTCAGATCAAGAGCCCGGCCACCATGATGGGCTACTACAAGGACGAAGAGAAAACCCGGGAGACCTTCACCGAGGATGGCTTCCTGAAGACTGGCGACAAGGGTGAAATTGATGAGATGGGCCGGCTCAAGATCACCGGTCGCATCAAGGAAATCTTCAAGACCAGCAAGGGCAAGTATATTGCGCCTGCACCCATTGAGAACCGTCTGATGTCCCACCATGCCATCGAGATGGTGTGTGTCTCCGGTGCCAATCAGACCCAGCCCCACGCGCTGGTGATGCTGGCCGAGGAGTCCCGGCCGAAAATGGCGGACGAAGCCTTCCGTAAGGAAATTGAAGAGAGCTTCAAGAAGCTGATTGCCGATGTGAACAAGACCGTGGATCCCCACGAACAGTTGGCGTTTATCACCGTAATGAGCGACGAGTGGTCGATCGAGAACAGCTTCCTCACGCCGACCATGAAGCTCAAGCGCAACGTGGTTGAGGATGCGTATCAGGAGCAAGTGGACAACTGGTATGCACAGCGTCAGCCGGTTATCTGGCAGTAAAACGCCCGAGTTAAAATGAAGATGTTATAGCCCGGCTCTGCCGGGCTTTTTTGTGCAGGAAAAAACCGACGTAAGTCGCATAGGGAAACGGGGGAAGCGGGCCTAAACTGGAAGGATATCAGGAGGATGTTATGAGCCAGTTGTCCCTTTTCCAGAAGCGTATCCACGACGAAATTCCCCTTTCCCGGGCGTTGGGGATTCAATTGCATTCCTGGGATGGCCATTCTCTGCTGCTCAGCGCGCCGCTGGAACCCAACAGCAACCACCAGGGTACGGGGTTCGGAGGCAGCGTGTACTCTGCGGCGGTTACTGCAGCCTGGGGCCTGACTGAATTGGCGCTATGGGATCTTGGGTTAAAGGGCAATGTGGTGGTGCAGAGTGGGAATATCGACTACCTCGAGCCCGTGTCCTCGGATTTCTATGTGGTCTGCCGCCTGCCTGGTGAGGAGGTACCGGAACGTTTTCGCAAAAGTCTGGCCCGGCATGGCAAGGGACGGCTGGATCTGACGGCTGAGGTTTTTTGCGGCGAACCAAACACAAGGCCTGAGGGGGACCCTGTGGCGGTTTTCCAGGGGCGGTTCGTGGTTCAGGATGTGAAAAGCCGGGTAACGTTCTGAGCTTGTCAGGCAATTGACCGGCTATTGGAGATCGATCGGCTCATCAGAATAATCGGAATGATGCCGGCCAGAACGATAATCAGGGCGGGTAGGGCGCTGTGGTACAGGCGTTCGTCAGAGGCGAACTGGTAAACGTAGGTCGCCAGTGTCTCGAAGTTGAACGGCCTGAGTATCAGGGTGGCCGGCAATTCCTTCATGCAATCCACGAAAACCACCAGGGCCGCTGTCACCAGTGTGCCTCTCAACATTGGCAAGTGAACCCTGATCAGGGTGTTGCCCGGGGTGTGGCCCAGAGAGCGGGACGCCATGTCCATGCTTGGCGTGATTTTCTGCAACGCACTCTCCACGCTACCGGCCGAAACGGCAAGGAATCGCACGGTGTAGGCAAAGACCAGGGCGAAGGCTGACCCACTGAGTAACAGGCCCGTGCTGATTCCGAATACGTCCCGCATCAGGCTATCAAGCCAGTTGTCAAAACCTGCCAGGGGCACGATCACACCAACGGCCAGCACGGCACCGGGCATGGCATAGCCCAGGCTGGAAAGACGCATCAGTACCTGCATTTTGCGAGTGTTGTGCAGTCGGCGGCTGTAGGCGAGCGTGACACCAATCAGCAGAGTAGTGAGGGCTGCCGTGCCAGAGAGGAAAAGGCTGTTGAAGGTGTTTCGGACAAAATCCGGGTTCCAGCTTTCACCGAAGTATTCCCACGCATAGAGCCCGAGGGTTGCACCGGGAATCACGAAACCGAACAGCACCGGCAAAGCGCAAACCGCTACGCAAATCATCTGGCGCGGGAAGGACATGGTGAAGCGCTGGATCGGCTCACGGTTGTCCCGCGCTGCGAACTGTTGCTGGCGTCTTCGGGAATACCGTTCCAGGGTAACCAGGATCACCACGAAGATCAGCATTGTGGTGGCTATTTGAGCTGCCCCACCGAGGTTGCCCAGGTTCATCCAGGTATCAAACAGGCCAGCGGTGAGGGTCTGAACGGCAAAGAAGTCTACGGTGCCAAAATCGTTCAGGGTTTCCATCAGCACCAGAGAAAGGCCCACGGCTACTGCCGGCCGGGCGATGGGCAGAACCACCCTGAAAAACGTGCTGAGCGCGGAGTGGCCGAGACTGCGGCTGACCGCAAACAGAGACGGGGACTGTTCCAGAAAGGCGGCGCGGGCAAGAAGGTAAACGTAGGGATACAAGACCAGCCCGATCATCAGCGTGGCGCCTTCGAGGCTGCGAATTTCCGGGAACCAGTAGTCTGCGGCATTGCTCCAGCCGAACAGGTCTCTCAAGGCACCCTGAACGGGGCCAGCGTAGTCCAGGAGGCTTGTGTACACATAGGCAATAACGTAGGCGGGCACTGCAAATGGAAGCAGCATCGCCCACTCAAAGAACTTGCGGCCCGGAAACTCGCACATCGTGACCGCCCAGGCCGAGGCCAGGCCTATAACCAGGGTAAGGGCGCCCACCCCAATCATCAGTTTGAGCGTGGTTGTCAGATACCGGGGAAGGGTGGTTTCGATCAGGTGAGGCCAGATGTTCTCTTCGGGAAAAAACGCCAGGAAAATAACGGAGAGAACCGGAAGGGCGACGATGGCGGTGGTCAGTAGTGCGCTGATCATCCATTTCGGAGAGGTACGCTTAGCCAGCAGGGGCTGGGATAGCCCTGGATTAACGCTGGTTGCGGCCTCGCTCATAGTGTCCCTGCGCCTGGATGTGGAGTCTGTCCAATTGAAGGCTGCAGATTGTAGTCACCTGACCTGATGCCTGCAACGACTGGTGTCATACCGAAAAGGGAGGCGCCCGCCAAGGGGCGTGTGAGGGTGGTCAGACCACCCTCACTACTGGCGATTACTCGCCGTCGTAATCGACGCGGTCAACCAGTTTGACTGCGGCGTTGCGGTTATCTGCAATCTCCTGCAGTGACAGGTTGTCGGGATTGATCTCACCCCACTCGGCAACCAGTCCGGAAGGCTTGACTTCCGGGTTTGCCGGGTATTCCGTGTTCGCCTCGGCGTAGATACTCTGGGCTTTCGGTGTGGACAGGAATTCCATCAGCTTGATGGCGTTCTCGCGGTTCGGCGCGCTCTTGGTCAGTGAAATACCACTGATATTTACGTGAGTGCCCCGGCCCTCGGCGTTCGGAAATACAAGACGTACCTGCTCGGCAATCGGCCGTTGGTTCTCATCCTGCAGCATGTTGCCGTAATAGTAGCTGTTACCAATGGAGACGTCGCATACGCCTTCGGCAATAGCCTTGATCTGGTCGCGGTCGCCACCCTGGGGCTTGCGGGCCAGATTGTCTTTCAGGCCTTCCAGCCACTTCTCGGTTTCGGCTTCACCATGGTGTGCGATCATGGAGGAGAACAGGGCGATGTTGTAGGGGTGCTTGCCGCTGCGAGTGCAGATACGGTTGTTCCACTTGTCGTCTGCCAGTTGCTCGTAGGTGGTGATCTCACCCTCTTCCACGCGGTCCTTGGACACGAAAATCAGGCGCCCGCGTGTAGTCAGGGCAAACCACTTGCCCTCGGGATGGCGCAGGTTTTCTGGAATGTTCTCTTCCAGAGTCTCGTTGTCGACGTTCTGAACCAGATCACGTTCTACCAGCTCGTTGAGGCGGGAAATATCCACGGTCATCACCAAATCCGCCGGGCTGTTGCGACCCTCGCGCTCCAGTCGCTCGGCCAGACCCTGTTTGGCAAAGACCACGTTGCTCTGGATACCGGTTTCCTGTTCAAAAGCGTTCAGCAGGGGTTCGAGCAGATATGCCTGACGGTATGAGTAGATATTGACCTCGCCATCTGCGGAGGCGGCCATGGGCATGGCAGAGAGGGCGATTGCTGCGGTAGCAGCCAGTTTCATTCGCATATTCCCATCCTTTCGGGTGTTTCCGGTATTGATTTGCCTTTACCAGGATCGGCACGTGTTTAAAAACGCCAACCATTCTCATTTCCATTGGCTCCAGAGTCAATCTCCCCGTTGGCATATTTTTCTGAAAATGGTGTTATGCTTCGGAAGACTATAAAAACTATGCAAAAAGTAGTGGAATCCTCAGATGGATGGGAACGATCGAAGAGAGCACATACGCACGGCAATGAGTGCGAAAGTAAAGGTGGTTCACGAGGAGCTGGGCGAGTTCATATTCTCGACCCGCGATATCTCCGACGGCGGTGTTTTCATCGTTGTGGACACTGAGCCATTTGCGCCAAACCTTGGCGATACAGTTACCGTGCAGGTGCAGGGGCTACCTGTTCCCGCACCGATACTTGAAATGGTGGTAGTGCGCAAAACCAATGACGGGTACGGCCTCCAGTTTGATCAAAATGGTGACTGATAGACGGATTGATTGCGCCTGCCGTGGATAATGGCAGTGTTCAACCAACCGCTGTCAGGGATGTAGCAGCCAGATGATCTTTTCAGTCTTTTCCAGAGCTTACAAGCCAATTATTGCAAGCCTTGTCCTGGTTTCCGTGTCGGGCTGTGCCAGCTATTACTCACATTTTGCGATGTTTCCGGCTGAGAATTCATCCGGTGAGCCAAGACACGTGCGGCTGTCCTGGCAAAGCGCGGAGTATCCTGGTTGGTGGTTTGCCGGCGATAAAGCCACGTCCGTGAAACTGGAAACCCAGTGCAGCGACCGTGTCTGGCGCCTTCGCGATGACGAAGAGGCGATTGCCTGCGGTGAGGGTATTCGTGCCTGTGGCGAAGCGGGCCTGGATCTGGTGGCGCAGACGGGGCAGCCGGCAAGCGGCTCAACTCGCTGCATGTCCATCAATCCGGCGGATCCGGATGCCCGTATTGCAAAAATAGAAAGGAAACTGGAGTTGCTGGTGTCCTGTAGCCCTGCCGTTGTGGCAGAGGGTGAGGGTGATGACGCCCTGGACCTTGACTATCTGCGAGCCTCATCAGTTCCGTATACGGTTTATGTCCGGAAGGCGCCGCGGGGTTCGATGCGCTCCCGATTGCCTGAATTTGATGAATCGGTATGTGACGCAGAGTGACACTTTCTGACGTTGATATGTGACTCCCGTCACGTTGCTACATTTTGTTTCCTGTTGAACATTAGCGTTACGTTTTGTCGCGTTTGGGTTACCTGGCGATACGATATTGTAATTGTGTCTTCCGGCGGTTCGGGCAGAATGGTAGCTATCAAAAAGTTTGTTGTGTGAGGTGGCCCGTGGGTGTCCAACAGAAAAAAGTCGCAGTTCATGATCTGGAAGTGGGCATGTTCGTGTCTGATCTGGACAGGCCATGGCATCAGACCCCCTTTCCGATTCAGGGTTTCCATATCCGGTCCCAGGATGACATTCGTGCACTGGTATCCCACTGCAAATGGGTTCTGGTCGATGTGGCGGAAGCAAGGGAATCCAAAGAGGTAAAAGGCGGAAGCAAGCCGGCTTTCGGAACATTGCAAGGCAAGCGCCGGGGTGGGCGGGAGCAGCTCCAGTTGCCGCCTTTGAGCATTCGCGAGCCAGTGACGTATGAAACCGTTACCAGTCTCAAGAAGGAAATGAAAACCTCAAAGCGCCTGCTTGACGATATGGAAGGCGCGCTGGATCAGCTTTTCGAGACACTTCGTGCCGATGGCGTGCCGGATCTTCGGCCGATCGCTGCGATCACCAGCAAAATGGTGAGTAGCGTTGTTCGCCAGCCAGATGCTCTGTTGTGGCTCAGTCGCACCCGTGCTCACGACAGCTACCTTTACCGGCACGCACTGAATACCTCTGTCTGGGCCCTGGTGTGTGGGCGCCATCTCGGGTTGAACGAGGGGCTCCTGAACCATTTGGGCCTGGGTTGTCTGCTGTCCCAGGTGGGCAAGACCACGCTGCCTGCCGAGTTGCTGGCGCGGGAAGGCCAGTTAAGCTCAGAGGAGTATCTGACCTACCGGAGTTACGTTGGCCGTGGGGTCAGGATGCTTGAAAACAGCGGGCTCTCCCGTGCCGTGCTGAGTGTGGTTCAGGGACATCGGGAACGTCATAACGGTTCGGGCTTTCCGGAAGGGGTCCGCGGCGATCGGATTCCATTGCTGGCCAAAGTTGCCGGTATCGCGGAATTTTTCGAATCGGTTATAGCGCCCCGGTCCCATGCCGAGCCGATGACGCCGGCAAAAGCGGTCACGCTGCTCTATGAAATGCGCAATATCGAGTTCCAGGAGGACCTGGTCGAGAACTTCATCCAGGCAATCGGTATTTATCCCACCGGGAGTCTGGTCGAGCTGACCGATGGTCAGCGCGGTATTGTGGTTTCCCATTCCCCTGAGCGCCGTTTGTGGCCGCGGGTAATGGTAATGACCGATGCTGCCTCAAGGCCGTTGAAAACAGCCAAAATTATTGATCTGGCCAGATACAACGAAGGCAAGGAGGCGCCAGAGACCTTGCGGGTTCGCGATTGTCTACCGCACGGTACGGAAGGCCTCGATCCTTCCTATTACGACGTGACCGGTGTGGAATCACGCTGGAGCCTTTCGCGTCTGATCAGCGGATAATCACACGCAGCTGTTTGCGAACCCACCGATAGGTATCCTCCGGACGGAAGCTGAGCAGCAGCTCGGACTCACCGCCGGAGGGGCCAGCGACAAAATACTCCACCTCTCCGCTCTGCCAGTCGGCTGAATTTATCTGGATATCCTGCGGGCGTGTGCTGATGGCTTCCAGCTCCGCCAGGGAAAGTCCGCCCCCGATTTTCCGAACCGCAACCTGCTTCAGGGCTGTATCAGTGGCCGGATGACTGGCAACGTCCTCATCCAGGAAATATCGGTTTGCGACGGTTGTACTGATCGCCTTGAGTTCCCGAGAGAGATAGGTCTGGGCATCCTCCGAATCGATGTCTTCCATGGTTCGCACGGCATTTTCGATCCGGTCCTTTTTGGCCTGCAGGTCTTCACTGTATTCAATGTCAGGATCGCGATCCTCATCATTCTCCGGTCGCGGCGGTGCGTTGTCGATTTCCTCCTGGGTGGGCGGCTCCTCACAGAGTTCATCGTCCTCGGGGTAAAAACAGATCGCGGCAAGCAGCTGGTTGGCAGGAGACATCGGGTTGTTGGCCGTGAATTCGGATACGCTGACACTGAAATCAATCGGCGCTGTCAGGCCCGGAAGGGCCGCGTTCAATTGCGTAATAACCCGGTCGCGGATATCGATACCGTCGCCCTCAGCAACATTCTGGCTCCAGTTCAGGAGCATCAGGAACCGGGACAGGTTCATCAGCGTTGTATTCTCCAGAACCTTTTGCTCAGTCAGCGTGTGGGTGCTCAAGCCCTCATCATCCACCATTGGCGTTTGCAGCCCTGTGCGGGTGGTCTCGAAAAATTCGAGCAGGGTTACGTATTGCCTGGCCGGTACATCGTTAACCAGCGGCAGGTCTCCAACCCTGAACGTTAGGGTTTCGCCGGGGTAGTAGCGGAATTCTCCCGTTGTGTTGGTGGTGCCGGACTGACTGGCAGTCTGATAGGAAAGACCGTTAAAACCATTGAAATTGACCCGGCCGGTGCTCCTGTCGTCGCCGGAGCCTCCGCCGTCATCCAGACAGCCGGAGAAAGCGAGTGTGCCCAGCAGGGTAAACGTAAGTCGGGTGCGGTGAACGGATCTCATGGTTGAACGTACATTCCCTTCGTTTCAGCGCGCCTGCACCCGGGGTGCAGCAGCCTCTTTTGTAAATTGTTGTAACCGCATTATAGGGGCGTGATTTGCCTCATATCGGGATTCCCGTCGCAGTTTCCGTTATTGGGCCGGAGGTGCCTCCGGGCGATAAGGGCCTTGAAATCAGCGACTTTGTCACAATAACTAGCAATCTAATTTCTGGCTGGCGGCGAGGGCCGTTCTTTGCCGTTTTTCACCGAATCGGGATGAGTTATGACCAATGCACTGGAAATTGAGGGTCTCACCAAAACCTATGGTGACGGCTTCAAGGCTCTCAAAGGGATTGATCTGCACGTCGCCGAGGGGGACTTCTTTGCCTTGCTGGGGCCCAATGGTGCAGGCAAATCGACCACCTTGGGTATTGTTTGCTCCCTGGTAAACAAAACAGCGGGAAAGGTGCGGGTGTTTGGATATGACACCGACACCCATCTCTCGGATGCCAAATTGAACCTTGGTGTTGTGCCGCAGGAGTTCAACTTCAACCAGTTCGAGAAGGTTTTCGACATTGTCACCACCCAGGCCGGCTACTACGGAATTCCTCTTAAACAGGCCTCGGTGTCGGCTGAAAAGTATCTGAAAAAGCTCGGACTCTGGGAGAAGCGGGACACCCCGGCACGTATGCTTTCGGGCGGTATGAAGCGTCGCCTGATGATTGCCCGGGCCCTGGTTCATGAGCCCAAACTGTTGATCCTGGACGAGCCGACTGCTGGCGTTGATATTGAACTTCGTCGGTCCATGTGGACCTTTCTGGAAGAAATGAATCGTCAGGGCACTACTATTATCCTGACGACCCATTACCTGGAGGAAGCGGAAGCCCTTTGCCGCAATATTGCCATTATCGATCATGGCAAGATCCTGAAAAACACCAGCAAAAAGGCCCTGCTTCAGCAACTAAGCCTGGAAACCTTTGTTCTGGACACCGAGAAGACCCTTGATGCCGCGCCTGAACTGAATGGTTTTCCGACTCGATTGGACGGAGAAGGTGCACTCGAGGTGGAAGTACAGAAAGGGCAGGGGCTCAACCAGGTGTTCGTGGAGCTTGAACGGTTGGGCATCAAAGTGGTCAGCATGAGGACCAAGGCCAACCGGCTGGAGGAACTGTTTATTCGCATGGTCGAAGAGAACGCTGCGGAGTCAACTCAAACCGTGGAGGGTGCAGCATGACTCCACAAGCGCTCTTCACCGCCTTCAGTACCATCGTTGTCCGGGAGATACGCCGGTTTACCCGCATCTGGGCGCAAACCCTGTTGCCGCCAGCAGTCACCATGACCCTGTATTTCATTATTTTCGGCAACCTCATCGGCTCCCGTATCGGGGAGATGGGCGGTTTCGACTACATGTCTTTCATTGTGCCGGGGCTGATCATGATGTCGGTGATCACCAGTTCCTACGCCAATGTAGTGTCTTCGTTTTTCTCCATGAAGTTCCAGCGCAGCATCGAGGAGCTTCTGGTGTCGCCGGTGCCGAACTGGGTAATTCTGGCCGGCTATGTAACCGGTGGCATGGCGCGAGGCCTTGGCATCGGGTTGATTGTCACGCTGTTGTCACTGGCGTTTACCCGCCTGTCGATCCACAACTTGCCCATGATGGTTCTGACGGTGTTTCTGACTTCGGCACTGTTTGCCCTGGGTGGCTTTATCAACGCCATGTTGGCGACCAAGTTTGATGACATCTCCATTGTGCCCACGTTCGTATTGACGCCGTTGACGTATCTGGGCGGCGTGTTCTACAGCATCGATTTACTGCCGGGGTTCTGGCAGGGCGTATCCATGGCCAACCCTATCCTCTATATGGTCAACGGCTTCCGGTACGGCATTCTGGGCGTGTCAGACGTTAATCCGTTTGTTTCTCTTGGTATGATTCTGGTTTTCATCTCCGTACTGGCATTCATCGCTCTCAGAATGCTGGAGCGTGGTAAAGGCATTCGCCACTGATTTCAGGAACCACTATGGCACTTAACGACGCCCCGCTTGGCAAGACAAGCGACTACCCGGACAGCTACGATCCTGGGCTGCTTTTCCCGGTGGCGAGAGAGGAAAATCGCCGCCGCCTTGGTCTGGAGGATGGCCGTTGGCCCTGGTTTGGCGAGGATCTGTGGCAGGCCTGGGAAATCTCCTGGCTGCGTCCAAGCGGCGTGCCGGAAGTGGCCTGGGCGGAGATTGTTTTTCCGGCGGCCTCGCCCGCAATCATTGAGTCCAAATCGCTCAAGCTGTATCTGAATTCGTTGAACCAGGCGGTCTACTCTTCTCGGGAGCAGGTCGCGGAGGTGATTACCCAGGATCTTTCCAGCGCCTGCGGCGGTGCTGTTCAGGTGAATCTGTTGAGCGTCGACGAATCCGGTGAAGCGATTGGCCGGCCGGAGGGCTTCGAGCTCATTGATGACGAGCCGGTCATTGAAGTGGTTTTTGAATACGCGCCTGAGGCGCTTTCAGCGAGTGGAGAGGTGGTGACAGAACGGCTCTGCTCCCATCTGCTGAAGAGCAACTGCCCGGTAACCGGTCAGCCTGACTGGGCGACACTCCTCATAAGCTACACCGGGCCGAAAATTGATCGGGGCGGTTTGTTGCGTTACGTGGTGAGCTTCCGGCAGAAACAGGATTTCCACGAGCATTGCGTGGAAACGGTGTTTACCGATCTGATGGGGCGATGCAACCCGGAGTCTCTTACCGTGGTTGCCCGGTATACACGGCGGGGCGGGCTGGATATCAATCCGTGGCGAAGCACGGAAACCGGCGGGGATGCCGGCCCAAGGTTGATACGTCAGTAGCAGGATTCTGTTTTAGCGCAGGGAAGCGCCTCAGGAAACATCCTCTTCCCGCCGCAGGCGATCTGCAGCATCTTCCAGAGCGGTCAGGATGGCTTGCCGCTCTTTCTCGGTGATCTTGTCCGAATCGAGATACATGGCGAAGCCGCTATGTTCGTGTTCCAGGAAGCTTCGGTTGGGCCCCATATCTCGCCGGAAGTCGACCACTTCGTAAATTGGCACCGGCTTGCCAAAGCCCTTCACGGTAATCTCGCCCTTGTCTCTGCACATGATCTTGTCCTTGATCAGCGCGAAGGTTTCGTAGGAAACGAGGATTTCGCCCGGCTCCGCCAGGGACTCAAGCCGGCTGGCCAGGTTTACTTCCTTGCCGATAATCGTGTAATCCATCCGGTTCTCGGCGCCAAAGTTACCAACCGTGGTATAACCGGTGCTAATTCCCATGCGGATTTCCAGCGGGGTCTTGATGCCCTGGCTGCGCCATTGCTGCCGCATGATTTTCATATGCTTGCGCATCTCAATGGCCATGGAGACACAGGCAAATGCGTCCTCCCTCTGGCCACGGCTGGTTGGGTCGCCAAAGAACACCATGATGGAATCACCAACGAACTTGTCGATGGTGCCGCCATACTTGAGAGCAACTTCCGACATTTCATTGAAGTAGTGATTCAGCAGTTCGGTCAGTGCTTCGGGTTCCATTTCCTCAGACAATTCGGTGAAGCCTTTGATGTCAGAGAAAAACACCGCCAGTTTCTTGCGCTGGGTTTCCAGTCTCACGTCCCGCTCACCGGTGAAGATCGACTGCCAGACTTGAGGCGAGAGATATTTGGACAGTTTGTGTGAAAGCGCGATGGACTGCTCCCGCTGGTTCTGGATCTGGGTCTTTGCCAGCATCAACGCCCGTGCCTGCTGGTGGGAATAGTAAGCCGTAACGCAAATATAAAGCCCGGTGGATAAAATCGACACGATGCTGGTCAGCAGGGGCGAGTGTGGTCCGTCTGCCGGGCCGACGATCGCAACCGCACCCGCAATGGAGGCCGCCATGAAGCCGGTGCCCAGGACCCACTGACGGATACCACCAACAATCAGGCAACTGAACATCAGCATCAGTGCAACGGCGAGGGAGGGGATGACGATCAGCCCGATGCAACCAATGAAAGCGCCACCAACCACGCAATCAAATATCAGCATTTTCTGACGGATGCGTGGCGAATTCCTGAGGAAAGTGCGGCGAGTCAGGGCATGGGCGATGTGGGGCCAGGTGAGGGCCCCGGCAACCAGCCAGAGAAGCCATTGCGGAAAGGCGCCCTGGAGAACGCCGGTTACGATAATGGCGGCGGTTGAGGTGTATGCCAGTACCCGGCCATTGTAATCGGGCATCGGGGGAATGGCGATCGGGTTGCCCGCCGCCTCAGACGAGAGGGCTCTGCCAGCTGAGCTACTGGCATTACGCAGGTCTGCCGGGGCACTCATCATTTCAGAAACGGATCCTGCCAATGAGCATGTCGCGGAACATGACCCAGTCACCCATAAGGCTGTACAGTGGATATTTGAAGGTAGCGGGGCGATTTTTTTCAAACTTGAAATGACCAACCCACGCAAAGCCATAGCCTATGACCGGCAAGGCCAGAAGCCACAACAGCTTTCCCGAAGCCAGAGCCCATACGGCGACTATCAGAACCAGGAGACTTCCAGCGAAATGCAAACGGCGACAGGTGACGTCGCTGTGCTCTTCGAGGTAGTACGGATAAAATTCGGAAAAGTTATTGAAGGTTTGCTGGTTGCTCATTGTGTTGCCACTCAACGTTGTACGACCGCGTCATTTATAATTGTTGGTAGACCCGACTACGACTAAAGGTTAACAGCATTACGTAGAACCCACAATTCACAGCCATGAATTGTGTTCGTACCTATATTTCAACAGTCTTTAAACAGCGAGCAGATATGACCGCAGTTACCGATTTCCTCCTGAACCGCTCCTCTGAACCGAGGCTGGAATCACCCGCGCCGGATTCGACAACCCTCGAAAGGGCCTTTTCCTGCGCGGCGCGTGCACCGGACCATGCACTGCTCAGGCCCTGGCGCTATCTGGTGATCGAGGGTAAAGGCCTTGAAGCCCTGGGAGAGCTGTTTGCGTCCACCTGTGCCAATAACAGCGATGAGAAAGAAATCGAGAAGCTCCGGCGTGCCCCCCTTCGCGCACCCATGGTCATCGTTGGTATCGCGTCGCCCAGGACGCATCCCAAAGTACCGGAAATCGAGCAGGTCATGTCGGCAGCTGCCGGCATGAGTTTTGTTGAGCTTGCCCTTCAGGATGCCGGTTTCGGCGTGATGTGGAGAACAGGCGGCGTTGCCTACCACTCCTCGGTTCACCAGGGGTTGGGCCTGGAAGAGCATGAACAGATTGTTGGCTTTCTCTACACCGGTACGGTCTCGGCATCCAAGCCGTCTGTGCCCAGACCGGCGGTGGACGAGTTTGTGAGTCATTGGCCCTGAGACCTTGTTGAATACCCCCGGCTTCTGCCGGGGGAAGCAGCTTGCCGCTTTTTCTTGCCCTTTTCCTTTCTCCTTTCCCGTAACCGCTACTCGGATTCTCTGCAGGGCCTGCCAACACTGGGTTCCGTGACAAATTAACACCTGACCATAATTCTGGCATTCAGCTTGCTTTAGTCCTGTCAAAGAGCACAGCCGGCAAAAACAGCTCGGCATACCAGTGCAGTTTTCGGGAGGCAACATGGCAATTACGTTTGATTCGGCTCTGGGCATTCATCAACACGCGGTTGAAGCGCGTGTTAAACGCGCCGAAGTTCTGGCAAACAACCTGGCAAACGCCGACACCCCGGGTTTCAAGGCGCGGGATCTGGATTTCCAGGCAATGATGCAGAAGGCCCAGGAGCAGGTCAGCGGATTCCAGATGGCCAAAACCCATGACGCGCACATGGATACCTCGCCATCGGCCTCGGAGAGCGATTTGATGTATCGGGTTCCCCATCAGCCGTCGGTTGACGGCAATACGGTAGACGCCCAGCAGGAGCAGACGCGGTTCATGCGCAACGCCATGGATTTCCAGGCCAGCTTCCAGTTTTTGAACAGCAAGTTCAGCGGTTTGACCAAAGCCCTCAAGGGCGAATAAGCCGCAGTCACAGGATTAGCGAAGGAGAGTTTTCATGTCACTGGGCAGCATTTTTGACATCGCCGGTTCCGGCATGACCGCGCAATCACTGCGGCTGAATACAACCGCGTCCAACATTGCCAATGCAGAAACGGCAAGTTCCAGCACGGGGGAAACCTATCGTGCCAGGAAGCCGGTTTTCTCGGCGATTCAGCAGTCTCTGATGAATCCCGGGCAGGGAGGCTTGCCCATGGCCGCCGATGAGGGGCCGGGTGCCGGCGTGAGGGTTGACGGTATTGTCGAGAGTGATGCGGAGCTTCAGATGCGTTACGAGCCCCATCACCCGGCGGCCAACGAAGATGGTTATGTCTTCTACCCGAATGTGAATGTGGTCGAAGAGATGGCGGACATGATGTCGTCGTCCAGAAGTTTCCAGATGAATGTGGATGTCATGAACACAGCCAAGTCCATGATGCAGCGCATTCTGACTCTTGGTCAGCAGTAACGGGGTGAGGAGCACAACATGACTGCAGTAAATGCAACAGACGCGTCGGATGTTCTGAGCCAGTACCAGCTGAAGCAACAGAATGGCGGCCAGGGCACCAGTGAGCTGGGCCGGAACGAATTCATGGAATTGATGCTGGCGCAATTGAAAAACCAGAACCCGCTGGAGCCCCAGGACAACGGCGAGTTTATCTCCCAGCTCGCACAGTTCAGCTCACTGGAAGAAATGCAGAATCTCTCCGGCACGGTTGAGGATGTGGTTGGCCAGTTCCGATCCACCCAGGCGCTACAAGCGTCGGCCATGGTGGGTAAAACCGTACTGGCGCCTTCCCAGATCGGGATCCTTGGTGCCGAAGGTGAAATTACCGGAACCATTCAAGTGCCAGCTTCGACAGGTGGGCTCCGCCTGTCTATCGAAGGGCAGAATGGCGAGCGGGTGCGGCAGATCGACATGGGCAGCAGCCAGGCAGGTGTTGTGTCCTTCCGCTGGGACGGCCAGGACGGTAACGGCAATCCTTTGCCGCCGGGGCCCTACCGCATTGTGGCAGAAGCCTCCTATCCAGATGGCCCGCAGCAGCTGGGCACTATGGTGAGCGCTAATGTGGACAGCGTATCCCTCGGCCAGGGCGGCTCGATAACCCTGAATCTTGCAGGCATGGGCTCCATCGCCCTGTCTGACGTGAAACAAATTAACTGAGACCGGTGAAACACCAAGGGGTGAACCATGGCATTTAATACAGGTTTGAGCGGCCTTCGTGCGGCATCGGTGGATCTGGACGTCACCGGCAACAATATTGCAAACGCCAGCACCGTCGGCTTCAAAGGCAGCAAGGCGCAGTTTGGCGATCTATACGCAAGCGGGTTCCTGAGCGCAGGCACCAACCCGATCGGCGACGGTGTCCGGGTTCAGGACGTTAAGCAGTCTTTTGGGCAGGGCAACATCAGCTTCACTGACAATGGCCTGGACATGGCGATTGCCGGCGATGGTTTCTTTATCCTGAACAACGGCGGCGAGATTCGTTATTCCCGCGCAGGACAGTTCGGCATTGATAAGGAAGGCTATGTAACGAACAACCAGAACATGCGGGTACAGGGATACACCGCGGACGAGGACGGCAACTTGTCTGGCATCCGGGGAGATTTGCAGATTGCAACAGACAACCTGGCTCCAAGAAGGACGACAAACCTCGACTCCGATCTGAATCTTGATTCCAGGGAGTCCGTGCTGGAAACCCGTGTTCGGGATGTTGGGCCTCTCACTCTTGCTTCCATACAGGGCGAGAGCTTTGATGTGCAGTATTCGGACGGCTCGCCTGCCTTCAATGTGAATATTGACCCTGCAGCCAGTGCCCGTGAAGCGGCCTCCACTATAAACGATGCGCCTGGATTGAGTGCTTCGGCCACGACGACGGCGACTTTCGACGGCACGCCGGCTCTTGATGACGCCTTCATCTCCGGCGCCAGTTCGTTTTCATTCAGCCTCGATATCAATGGTTCGCCGCTGACCCTGGACACGTCAAATATCAATTCCCTGCAGGATCTGGTTGATTCAATCAACAACTCCAGCGAGACCGCAATTTCCGCCTCGATTGTCACCGGAGGCGGGGGCAGCGATGTTCTGCGAGTGATTCATAACCAGGGTGAGACGCTCGACTTTACCTTTGCCGATGGTAATGGCAACGGCGATACCGGCACCGTCGAAGGTGATGTTAACGTGACTGCGGACCGGTCGGTGGCGGGAATCACATCAACCACGGCTGACAATGATTTTGAGGTTGCGTTCAACGCGTCACCAATCCGCGTCACCAATCAATTCAATCCGCTGGATCAGCGTACCTATAACCACGCTACATCCACCACGATCTACGATAGCCTGGGTAATTCCCACGAACTCACACAGTTCTTTGTGAAGAATCCGTCCCCAGGCAATGGTGTCGGGGTGAGCGAATGGTCGGTGTATGCCCAGATTGATGGCGAGTTTGTTGGTGGCACCGACGTGACCCCCTACACTGCAAGATTCGATCAGGACGGTGCTCTTCAGTCGATCGATGGCGACCCCAGTGGCGAAATCGTTATTGATGACTGGATACCCAAAGACAGCGACGGCCAGCCAAATGGGGCGGATGGCCCTCCTGCTGCCGGCGAGGTGGTAGTAACACCCATTCCTGAGCCACCGACAACATCGGCTTTTGTGATCAATCTTAGTGGCACAACGCAATATGGCGCTGCGTTTGGCGTGAACGACCAACAGCAGAATGGCTATACCACTGGCCGGCTTTCTGGTCTGGACGTATCGGATCAAGGTGTTCTGTTTGCCCGATACACCAACGGCCAATCCCAGGCTCTGGGCCAGGTCGCGTTGGCCTCGTTCAATAACACCAACGGTCTGTCTCCCGTAGGCGACACGTCCTGGGTGGAAACGTTCGAATCCGGTCAGCCGATCATTGGTGCCCCGGATACCGGCACGCTGGGTTCTATCAAGGCCAGCTCGGTGGAGGAATCCAACGTGGACTTGTCGGCGGAACTGGTTAACCTGATCATCGCTCAGCGGAACTATCAGGCCAACGCCAAGACCATAGAAACCTCTGATGCGGTCACCCAGACCATCATCAACCTCCGTTAATCCCGCAATCTAGCGAAAATGGCATGACTCCTGCAGGAAGACTGGAAACAGTCAAAATTCCGGCAGGAGTTTTCCCATGGACAAAGCCCTCTACATCGGTATGTCTGGTGCCAAGCAGAATATGCTGGCCCAGCAGGCCCATGCCAATAACCTGGCGAACGTCAGTACCACCGGCTTCAAGAAAGACTTCGCCCAGGCCCGCAGTATGCCTGTCTACGGGGAACACCACCCGACTCGTGCCTATGCCATGACAGAGAGGCCCGGCACGGACCTGTCCGCCGGGGCATTGATGGAAACCGGACGCAAACTGGATGTGGCTGTGGAAGGTGAGGGATGGCTTGCCATTCAGAACGATCAGGGCGAGGAAGTCTTCACCCGTAGTGGCAGTCTCCAGGTGGATGTCAACGGACTGTTGCGCCTTGCCAATGGCGAACTGGTGCTTGGCAATGGTGGGCCGGTCGCGCTGCCTCCTTTTGACAATGTCGAGATTGGCGCAGATGGCACTGTCTCAATTGTTCCTGTCGGTGGGCCACCGGACCAGCTGGTTGAAGTGGACCGGCTGAAGTTAGTCAGCCCGCCGCCGGAAGCCCTCGAGAAAGGTCTTGACGGGCACATGCGCCGAAAGCCGGATCAGGCTCTGGATGGGCCCGAGCCACCGGATGCAAACCAGCGGGTTGCCTCAGGATTCCTTGAAAGCTCCAACGTGAACGCGGTGGAAGAGATGATCTCCAACCTCCAGCTGTCCCGGCAATACGAGATGCAGGTGAAGGTAATGACCACCGCGAACGAGAATTCCGAAGCAACGGCACGGCTGTTGCAGAACCTTTAAGTAACGACTGAACACATTGGCCTGGCGGGCCTGAAGCGGCAAAGAATGGCCGCCTGACAGCCCCCGGCAAGGAGTAAGCAGCATGCATCCAGCACTATGGGTCAGCAAGACCGGGTTGAGCGCTCAGGACACCAACATGTCCACCATTTCCAACAACCTGGCGAACGTCAACACCACTGGCTTCAAGCGGGACAGAGCCGTGTTTCAGGATCTTCTGTACCAGATCAACCGGCAGCCCGGTGGTCTGACAACCCAGAACTCGGAACTACCTTCCGGCCTGCAGTTGGGCACCGGTGTGCGGGTTGTGGGCACGGCCAAGCAATTTTCCCAGGGCAACCTGCAGATTACAGAGCAGCCACTGGATATGGCCATCAATGGCCGTGGCTTCCTGCAGGTGCAGTTGCCTGATGGCCAGATCGCCTACACCCGCGACGGCCAATTCCAGCTCAACGCTGATGGCGATGTGGTGAACCCGGATGGCTACCCTCTGGAGCCCGCCATCAACGTGCCGGAGAACGCCACCAATATCACCATTGGTAAAGATGGCACCGTGACGGCGGTAACGGACGATCAGGCCGCACCGGTGAACCTGGGCCAGATTACGTTGGTGGATTTCATCAACCCCCAGGGCCTGCAGGCCATCGGCAACAACCTGTTCAAGGCGACTAACGCCAGTGGTGATCCTGCCGAAGGTGAACCCGGGCTGGCCGGACTCGGCAGTATCGAGCAGGGTTCCGTAGAGTCGTCCAACGTTGAGGTGGTGGAGGAGCTGGTGAATATGATTACCACCCAGCGTGCCTACGAGATGAACTCGAAAGTGGTTTCCACAACCGACCAGATGCTCCAGTTCATCACTCAGAACATCGGCTAATGCGGCCAGAGGTGAGGTCATGAAACTGATGACAACCCATCGGACAGTACGAAGCGCCAGCACTCTGGTGATTGTGATGCTTCTGATCCTGTTGCAGGGGTGCACGGCGATGAGTCGCCCGCGGGCAGTTCCGGATGACCCGGAGTTTGCGCCGGTTCGCCCCCAGGCCATGATGCAGCGTGATAGCGCTTCGGGGTCTATTTACCAGGCCTCCCGAAACTACAACTTCTACGGCGATACCGTGGCGTTGAACGTGGGTGATGTGCTGACCGTGAATCTGCAGGAATCCACCAGCGCCAGCAAGAATGCCGAGACCAGCATCACCAAGGACAATGAAGTCACGCTGCCTGAGCCCACCATCTTGGGTAAGAGCAATTTCGGGATCAATACCTCCCTGAATAACGAGCGTGATTTCGAGGGCAGCGCTGAAGCAGACCAAAGCAACAGTCTTGCCGGCAGTATCACCGTCACCGTGACCGAAGTGTTGCCAAATGGCGTTCTGAGGATTCGCGGTGAAAAATGGCTGTCGTTGACCAATGGTGATGAATACATCCGCCTGACGGGCCTGGTTCGCCCCCAGGATATCCAGCCTGATAACACGGTGGCATCCAACCGCATTGCGGATGCCCGATTCGCCTATGGAGGCACTGGTGATTTTGACCAGGCAAACCAGATGGGCTGGCTGGCTCGCTTTTTCAACAGTGAGTGGTGGCCGCTATGAGCTTGCGCCGTGTCATTGTCTGGGTTCTTGCCCTGGCTGTGGTTTCCGCCCCGGTACTGGCGGACCGCCTGAAGGATCTTTCCCGAATCAAGGGTGTCCGCAACAACCAGTTGGTGGGATATGGCCTGGTGGTTGGTCTTGATGGAACCGGTGACAAGGCACCGTTTACCAATCAGACCTTCAGGAACATGATGAATCAGTTTGGCGTGACGCTTCCTGAGGGCGTCAACCCGAATCTTGCCAATGTTGCGGCCGTTACGGTGAGTGCGACATTGCCGCCCTTCGCCAAAGCGGGGCAGGAAATCGACATCACTGTGTCGTCCATCGGCAACGCCGACAGTCTGCGCGGCGGAACCTTGCTGATGACGTCACTGAAAGGTGCTGATGGACAGGTCTATGCCATGGCTCAGGGCAGTCTGGTGGTGGGTGGCTTCGGTGCTCAGGGACAGGACGGGTCTCGAATCACCGTGAACGTTCCCAGCGTTGGGCGGATTCCCAATGGCGCCACTATTGAGCGGGAGGTGGCTTCGCCATTCAGTCAGGGCGACACCATCACCTTCCATCTGCTGCGCCCGGATTTCACAACGGCTCGCCGGGTGGTCGAGGCTGTTAATGATCGTCTCGGCCCGGATATGGCTTATGCCCACGACGCCACGTCGATTTCCGTCCGCGCACCGCGGGACCCTTCCCAGCGGGTCAGCTTTCTGTCGATTCTCGAAAATATCGAGGTTGATCCGGCTCAGGATGCCGCGAAAGTGGTCATCAACAGCCGTACCGGCACCATCGTGGTTGGCCAGAATGTTCAGGTCAGTGCAGCAGCCGTTACTCACGGCAATCTGACGGTGACCATTCAGGAAAACCCCAACGTGGAGCAGCCGAATCCCTTTGCCGGTGGAGACACCGCCATCGAGCAGGATTCCCAAATTGCCATTACCGAGGAGCCGGCACGGATGTTCAAGTTCGGCCCCGCCGTCACCCTGAACGAGATTGTTCAGGCCGTGAACCAGGTCGGTGCGGCGCCTGGTGATGTCATGGCGGTACTTGAAGCCTTGAAACAGGCCGGTGCACTGCGCGCCGAACTGATCGTTATCTAGGTGGCGTGATGCAGGACTACAAGGTTCAACAGGCCCAGGTTTACACCGACTTCAACGGTCTTAATGCGTTGAAGGCCCAGGCTCGCACTGATAAGGAGTCCGCTCTTCGAGAGGTGGCGCGCCAGTTCGAGAGCCTGTTCCTGTCTGAAATGCTGAAGTCCATGCGCAAGGCCGGTGATGTCTTCGCTGAGGGCAACTACCTGAAGAGCAATCAGTCCGAGCTGTACCGGGATATGTTCGACAGCCAGATGAGTCTGACCATGGCTGGGGGCAAGGGCAGTGGCCTTGCGGAGGCACTGGTTCGACAGTTGAGCAAACAGATCCCGGGCATGAACGATGAAGGTGGCAGGCTCGCTGGCCACAAGGCGAGTCTTGCGGATTACGACCGAAGCCTGCCCGCCCTCAATGCCGAGTTACCCGAGCGGGTGCAGGAGGTAACGTCTGTTGCACAGAAAGCGCCTTCAGCAGTGACGTCGACGCCGTCGGACTTGCCGCATCAATTTGAATCTCCGGAGCATTTCGTGGCAGAGCTGCTGCCGGTGGCCGAGCGGATTGCCCGGGACTCGGGGATAGACCCGAAACTGATGGTAGCCCAGGCTGCCCTGGAAACAGGCTGGGGCCGGCATATGATCCGTGGGGAGCAGGGCGAGCCCAGTTTTAACCTCTTCGGTATCAAGGCGGACAGCCGCTGGCAGGGTGATGCGGTCTCCATTACCACCACGGAATATCGGGAAGGGCTGCCCATGAAAGAGCAGGCGAACTTCCGGGCCTACAGGGATTACGAATCCAGCTTCCGGGATTATGTCTCTTTCCTGGAATCCAATCCCCGATACCGGGACGTCCTGTCGGTAGCAGACCAGCCTGAGGTTTTCGCAGAGAAGCTGCAGGAAGCCGGCTATGCAACCGACCCCAACTACGGCAACAAGATCCGCCAGATCATGAACCGTGACTCACTGATGACGCTGTCCATGGGCAGTGACGGGATGAAGGAGTAAAGCTTATGGCAGGGCTCATAGGTATCGGTCTGACCGGCATCCTCAGTCACCAGGCCGCGCTGAACACCACTGGCAACAATATAACCAACGCCAACACGCCGGGTTACAGCCGCCAGGAAGTGCTGTTTGAAACCCAGGAAGGCCAGCGCACTGGTGCCGGCACCATAGGCAGCGGCGTGAACGTGGCGGACATTCGCCGCCTGGCCAACGAATACCTGGTTCAACAGGTGCGGGAAGACAGCACCCTGTACGGAGAGCAGGAAGCCCTTAATTCGGAGCTGACCAGGCTCGATAACCTGCTCGGGGGTGAATCTACCGGCCTCAGCAATGCACTGAACAACTTTTTTGCAAGCCTTCAGAATGCCGCCGAAGATCCCACTTCCTTGCCGCAGCGCCAGTTGGTCCTGAGTGAGGCACAACAGGTTGTAAACCGTTTCCAGGCCCTGAACCAGGAATTCATCCAGCAGCGGGAATCCATCAAGACCCAGATGCAGCAGGGTGTGAAAGACGCGAATACGCTGCTGAAAAGCATTGCGGAACTGAACCTGGCGATTTCTGAATCACCCGGCATTGCCCAGGGGCAAATGCCCAATGAATTGTTGGATAAGCGCGATGAGAAACTGCGTCAGCTGTCGGAGCTCGTTAGCATAAAAGTCAGCCCGACAGACGGTAGCCAGGTTAACGTGTCTTTGTCGAACGGTTTGTCCCTGGTGGTTGGCAGTAACGCCTCGACCCTGGGCACCCGGGAAAATGCCGAAGATCCGACACGTCTGGAGTTCACACTGAGTAACGGTGGACGCCTTCTCAATATTGATGAACAGATTACCGGCGGCAAGCTGGGTGGTCTTTTGCGTTTCGATAACGAAGGTTTGAAACCGGCATTCGATGAACTTGGCAGGATTGCCATTGCCCTCTCCGACACCATGAACCACCAGCATGAAATCGGGATGGATCTAGAGGGCGAACTCGGTGGGCTGTTCTTCACCAATATTAATTCGCTAGAGGCGCAACGGAGCCGCGTGGTTCCCAACGGAAATAATGCGCCCTCGACCAACGGACAGTTGGCCGTCGAAATCACCGACAGCTCGCGGCTTCCCGCAGGGCGCTGGACCCTGCAGTTCAGTGGCGACGGACGGAGCTACGAGTTGATTGACCAGGACACGGGCAAGACCGTGAACCAGGGCCGTCTCCCGGACCCGGTCCAGTCTGAGATTTCCATGCCCGGTTTCAACATCCGGGTGGAGGGCGGCACGTTCAATGCCGGAGACAAATATCTGATTCAACCAAGCCGGAATGCGGCGGAGAGCATCGGGCTGGTGGTCAATCGGGAGGAGGATCTGGCTTTCGCAAGTCCGGTTCGCGCGACCACCGGCGATAACAATATCGGAACCGGCAAGATCGATCAGGGCACCATGCTCAACGTCAGGAACCCGTTTACCAACTCCCTGTTGCCCGCGTTCCAATCGACCGGGCAACTGGCGAACGGGCCAATTACCGTAACATTCGACGACCCGGGAACCGGCCTGGTGTTCACGGTTACGGACGGCGGTGGAAACCCGATAGGTCCGGCAAACCGGCCCTACACGCCGGGGGTTGCCAATGAGCTGTTCAGCGACAATCCGGCGGATGGTGCCGAGTACCAGGGTTTTCAGTTCAAAATAACGGGCCAGCCGGCTGACGGTGACACCTTTGAGATCAATTACAACTCCAACGGTGTGTCGGACAACAGGAATGCGGAGCTGCTGGCGGCGCTTGGTACGGCCAACACGCTGAATGGTGGCAGCCAGAACTTTTCCGAAGGCTATGCCGGGCTTGTTGAAGATATCGGTGTTAAAACACGCCAGAGCCAATTGGATGTGGATGCCGGCAAAACCCTTCTGGAGCAGTCGACCAATCAGCGGGAATCTGTATCCGGCGTTAACCTGGATGAGGAGGCCGGCCGCCTGATCCAGTATCAGGCCGCCTACAATGCCTCGGCCCAGGTAATGTCGGTAGCCCAGGATTTGTTCAATACCCTGTTGCAGAGTTTCCGGTAACGGTTGAGGTGATGTGACATGATCAGAATTTCATCACAGCAGATTTTTTCAGGCGGTATTAATCGGCTCCAGGAGCTAAATACCAGCCTGAATAACACCCAGCAACAGATCTCGACTGGCCAGAGGGTAAACAAACCTTCCGACGATCCGGTCGCTGCAGCGCGCATTCTGAAGCTGGATCAGGAGCTTTCGCGGGTTGAAACCTATCAGCGCAACGTCGACCTGGCGGACAACCGTCTGAAACAGGAGGAAAATGCTCTTTCAAGTTCGATCGACGTGATTCAGCGGATCCGGGAGCTGACGGTTCAGGCGGGCAATGGATCATTGTCGGCGAACGACCGGCGGTCGATTTCTTCGGAGCTGGAGGAGCGCCTGGGGCAGCTCGCCAATATTGCCAATACCCGTGATGCATCCGGCGAGTACATCTTTAGCGGATTCCAGGGCTCGGTAAAAGCCTTCGAGCAGGATCCCTCCGGGAGTTGGGTCTATCAGGGTGACGAGGGGCAGCGAGTCCTCGAGATTGATGATGGTGTTACTGTGCCCATCAGCGATAACGGTAAAGACATTTTCGTGAAAGTTCCTGCGGCAATCACCGGCGAACACAGCACAGTGAGCACGCCGGGCGCTTCTATTTCAGGCGTCAAACTGGTTAACGAGGCAGATCTGGCTGCCGCCTATCCCAACTCATTCCCGGACGACATCACGGTTGAGGTTGATGCCGGTGGCAATATTATCGCTACGGACAGCCAGGGTGATGTGTTGACGGTGGATCCAGCAACCTATCAAAGTGGTGAGCCCTTTGAAGTTGCCGGCGTTGAAGTGACTCTGACAGATGCAGTTCCCGGTGCGGGGGATGTGTTTACGCTGAAGATCAACGAAAAACAGTCGGTGTTCGGCACCATTGAGAACCTGATTTCCGGTTTGAACAACATCGACAAGAGCAGTCCGGGTGGGCAGGCCGAGTACGACGACCTGATTGCCAATTCCCTGATCAACCTCGATAACGCCCAGGAAAGCATTATCCTCAAGCAGACGGAGTTGGGAGGACGGATGAACGCGGTGGAATCGACCAAGTCATTCCTGGAGGATTCGTCGGTCTACAGCAATGAAATACGGTCCCAGCTGCAGGATGTGGACTACGCAGAGGCCATCAGCACCCTGAGTTTCCAGAGCTTTGTGTTGCAGGCGGCCCAGCAGTCGTTTGCCCAGGTTTCGCAGCTGTCGCTGTTCGATCGATTGTAAAACTCTGAGCCGGCGGGCATTTGTGTCCGCTGGCTTATTGCTTTCGCGATTTAGCTCAGTATAATCCCCAACACTCTCCGATGGCGGCGTGGTGAAATTGGTAGACACGACGGATTCAAAATCCGTTGGGGTAAAACCCGTGGCGGTTCGAGTCCGCCCGCCGCTACCATCTTCTTTTCTTCGGCGTCGTTAACAGTCCACTCCATGAATGTCTCCGATTTTCATTTTGACCTGCCCGACGAATTGATCGCCCGCTATCCACTCAAGGATCGCAGCGCGTCCAGGCTGCTTTGTCTCGACGGCCTCTCTGGCAAGCTTGACCACCGAATATTCAGTGAACTCCCTGACTTGCTTCAGCCCGGCGACTTGCTGGTGTTTAACAACACCCGGGTGATTCCTGCGCGCCTATTTGGCAAGAAGGAGACCGGTGGGCAGGTAGAAGTTCTGGTTGAGCGGGTAACCGGAGAACATGAAATCATCGCCCATGTCCGTGCTTCAAAAGCATTGAAACAGGGGCAGAAGGTTGTCCTCGAGGATGGTACCTCTTTGAGAATGGCGGGGCGGGACGAAGCGCTGTTTCATCTCGTCTGTGAGTCTGAGGAACCAGTGCTTGAGGTGCTCGAGCGGATTGGCCACATGCCGTTGCCGCCCTATGTGGACCGGCCGGACGAATCCACCGATCGGGAACGCTACCAGACCGTTTACGCCCGGGAAGCAGGTGCTGTTGCAGCCCCCACGGCGGGTCTGCATTTCGATGAGAGCTTGCTGGAGAAACTGGCCGCCTGCGGCATTGAAAGTGCCTTTGTGACCCTGCACGTCGGTGCCGGCACATTCCAGCCGGTAAGGGTCGATAAAATCGAGGATCACACCATGCACAGTGAGGTGGTGAACGTTCCCCAGGATGCTGTCGACGCCATCGAACGAACCCGTGCAAGGGGAGGGCGAGTGGTTGCCGTGGGTACCACGTCGGTTCGTTCTCTTGAGTCGGCCAGCCGTGGTGGTCGCCTGAAGGCGTTCACGGGTGAGACCGACATCTTCATTTACCCGGGTTACCGGTTCCAGACCGTGGATGCCCTGATCACCAACTTCCATTTGCCGGAATCCACCCTGATCATGCTGGTCAGCGCGTTTGCCGGCTATGACAACGTCATGTCGGCCTACCGGGAAGCGGTAAAGGAACGCTACCGCTTTTTCAGCTACGGTGACGCCATGTTTATCAGCGGTCAGGAACCCAGCCGGGGCATGTTGCTCGGGGCGACCGTGGAATCCAATGAAGCCGGTAACGATAATGCCGGGGAGGCTTTGTGACACAAACCTGTTTCATGTCGTTCGAAAAACTGGGCGAGGATGGGCGCGCCCGCCGTGGCCGGCTGACGTTTCCCCGCGGCACCGTTGAGACCCCCGCGTTCATGCCCGTCGGCACTTACGGTACGGTCAAGGGTATGCTGCCCCGCGATATCCATGAAATCGGTGCGGAAATCATTCTGGGGAACACCTTTCACCTGATGCTTCGGCCTGGTACTGAGGTGGTCAAGGCCCACGGCGACCTTCACGACTTCACACAATGGCATGGGCCTATCCTGACCGACTCCGGCGGTTTCCAGGTGTTCAGTCTGGGTGAGATGCGCAAGATCACCGAGGACGGCGTTACCTTCCGTTCTCCGGTCGATGGTTCGCCGGTGGAGCTTTCACCGGAGATCGCGATCCAGGTGCAACGGGATCTCGGGTCGGACATCGTTATGATATTTGACGAGTGTACGCCTTATCCGGCTACCGAACGTCAGGCAAAAGATTCCATGGAACTGTCGCTGCGATGGGCGCAACGAAGCAAAGATGCCCACGAGGGGAACCCTGCGGCGTTGTTCGGCATCGTTCAGGGCGGTATGTACGAAGGCCTGAGGGACCGCTCTCTGGAAGGGCTCACAGAGATCGGTTTCGATGGCTACGCCATTGGCGGTCTGTCGGTTGGCGAGCCCAAGGAAGACATGATCCGGATTCTCGACCACTTGCCGCCGAAAATGCCGGAAGACAAGCCTCGTTACCTGATGGGCGTGGGCCGGCCGGAAGATCTCGTCGAGGCGGTACGTCGCGGTGTCGACATGTTCGACTGTGTAATGCCGACCCGCAATGCCAGGAATGGCTATCTATTTACGTCAACCGGGATCGTAAAAATCCGCAATGCCCGGCACCGTCATGACACCGCGCCGCTGGACGAGCGCTGCGACTGTTATACCTGTAAGAATTTTTCGAGAAGTTATCTCCATCATCTGGATAAATGTGGAGAAATGCTTGGCTCACAACTGAATACCATCCACAACCTCCGGTTCTATCAGAACCTGATGGCTGGATTGCGTGGGGCCATTGAAGCAGGTACATTGTCGGACTTTGTAACCGACTTCTATGCTCTGCGCGGAGAGACCGTTCCGCCCCTGGGCAATGTTTGATCTATTCGCTAAACCAACGGAGATATTCAATGAAAGCTATTAAAATGCTCGTTGCCGGCCTTTTGGCTCTGATGCCTGCTCTTGCCATGGCGCAGGACCCGGCTGCTCAGGGAATGGGTGTTATGGGCCAGGTGATCTTTTTCGCCGGCTTCATCCTGATTTTCTACTTCCTGATCTGGCGTCCGCAGTCCAAGCGTGCGAAAGAGCACAAGGCTCTGATGTCCGGCCTGAATAAAGGTGATGAAGTTGTGACCTCTGGTGGTGTCGCCGGCAAAATTACCAAGGTGACTGACGATTTCATCGTTGTGGAAGTTGCTGACAACGTAGAGATCAAGGTCCAGAAGGTAGCCGTTGCTGCGGCGCTGCCGAAGGGCACGCTCAAGGACATCTGAGCGGGGGCCATTTAGCCGGCCATCCCTGGTGGCCGGTTTGAATCTTCCTGGCTGAAACACCAAGTCTGGCCGCTAGGCCGGCTACAAGGGATCCCATGCTGAACAAGTATCCGCTTTGGAAAAACCTGGTTATCCTGGTCGCGCTCGTGATCGGGTTTATCTACGCTTTGCCCAACCTCTTCCCCGACGACTACGCCATCCAGATTACCGGCGCCCGCAGTAGCACCGAGGTGAATGCCGGTGTGCTCGACAGGGCCGTTGGTGTGCTGGAAAGCCGGGGCATCGAGGTGAAAAGCAGTACTCTTCAGGATCGGGATGCTCTGATCCGTCTCACCAACTCTGAAGACCAATTGCAGGCCCGCCCCCTGGTGCAGGCTGCCCTTGGAAACGAATACCTGGTGGCACTGAATATGGCCGCCTCCACACCCGGTTGGCTGAAGAGCCTGGGTGCCGGCCCGATGAAGCTGGGTCTGGACCTCCGTGGCGGTGTCCACTTCCTGTTGGAAGTCGACATGGAAACTGCAGTCAGCCAGCGTTTGGATGCCATGTCTGGCCAGATCAAGCGGGAGCTGCGGGAAGAGCGGATCCGTTATCGTGGCGGAGATGTTGAGGACAACCGCGAGATCGTTCTCAGCTTTCGTGATGAAGCCTCCCGCACCGAAGCGTTCAACATGGTGCGTGATCAGTACAACGAATTCCTTCTTGATGAGCAGACCGAGGGCGATGAATTCCTTCTCGTCCTGACGCTCTCCGAGGCTGAAGTCACTGCGATTCAGGACTATGCTCTGGAGCAGAACCTCACAACGATCCGTAATCGGGTGAATGAGCTCGGTGTTGCTGAGCCCCTCGTTCAACAGCAGGGTGCTGACCGGATTATTGTTGAGTTGCCCGGCGTACAGGACACAGCACAGGCCAAACGCGTACTTGGTGCAACCGCGAACCTTGAGTTCCGCATGGAGGCCCGCCAGGACGCCCCCAGCAGCGAGACCGAGGAGTTTGGTTTCCGGGATCAGCCACAGCGCACCGCGCGCCTCGAGCAGGAGGTGATCGCTACCGGTAACAACGTGGCCAATGCCCAGCAGGCGTTTGACGAAAACGGCCAACCCCAGGTCAATATCACCATGGATTCCGTCGGTGGCGACCTGATGAACCGGGCCACCCGTAATGCCATTGGTCGCAGGATGGCCGTGCTGTTCATCGAGTACCGCACGGAGACCGAAACCAGAATGGTAGACGGCGAGCCTCAGGAAGTGGAGAACCGCATTGTGGAGAAAGGCATTATCAGCCTTGCCACAGTGCAATCCGCTCTGGGCAGCAGTTTCCGGATCACCGGGCTTGATTCCATTCCGGAAGCCGCAGAACTGGCGCTGCTCTTGCGCGCCGGTGCACTTGCCGCCCCGATGTACTTCGTTCAGGAGAGGACCATTGGTCCGAGCCTTGGCCAGAAAAATATAGACGCCGGCATGATGTCCGTTGCGCTTGGTTTCGGGCTGGTGCTGCTTTACATGCTTGTCTACTACCGCGGATTTGGCGTGGTAGCGAACATTGCGCTGACACTGAACCTGATGCTGCTCGTTGCGTGTATGTCGATCCTCTCGGCGACACTGACCCTGCCAGGCATCGCCGGTATTGTTCTGACCGTCGGTATGGCGGTGGATGCCAACGTGCTTATCTTTGAGAGGATAAAGGAAGAGCTGAAATCCGGCGTAGCGCCCCAGACGGCCATCAACTCCGGCTATTCCCGCGCCTTTGTATCCATCTTTGATGCAAACATCACCACATTGCTGGTTGCCGTGATTCTTTTCGCGATGGGTTCCGGCCCGGTGAAAGGGTTTGCGGTGACACTTTGCATCGGGATCCTGACGTCGATGTTCTCTGGCCTGATGGTCAGCCGAAGCATCGTTAACCTTGTTTACGGCGGCCGCAGGGTCGAGAAGCTGTCGATCGGAGGAAAGCTCGCCAATGTCTGAAGATCAAAAGCAACCGTTTGATTTCATGGGGTTACGGAAGATTGCTTCCATAATCTCCATCTCGCTGATCGTGGTATCCATTGCCCTGTTGGCTACCCGTGGCCTGAACCTGGGTATGGACTTCACCGGCGGTACCTCTGTTGAATTTGAATACGCAGAGGCTCCGCAACTTGATGAAATCCGCTCCAGGCTGACGGAGGCTGGGTACGAGCAGTTTTCTGTTCAGAACTTCGGGGCCGACACGACGGTGTTGGTGCGGATGGCCGAGGCTGATAATGATCAGTTGGCGCCGGAAGTAACCAGAACCCTCAAGGAAGGTGGCGCAGAGCTTGAGCTTGTCAGTTCCGAGTTTGTGGGTTCCCAGGTTGGTGCGGAGCTCAAGGAAGACAGTGGCCTTGGTTTGCTTATCGCCCTTGCCGTTGTCCTGATCTATGTGGGCATGCGATTCCAGTTCAAGTTCGGCATTGCCTCGGTGGTGCCTCTGGCGCACGATGTCATTATCGTTCTGGGTGTTTTCGCGTTGTTCCAGTGGACTTTCGACCTCACCGTTCTTGCAGCGTTGCTTGCGGTCATCGGCTACTCGCTGAACGACACCATTGTTGTTGCTGACCGGATTCGGGAAAACTTCCGCAAGATGCGCGTGGGTGAGTCCTGGGACATTATCAACGAGTCGATCCACCAGACGATCGCGCGTACCATCAACACCTCGGGTACGACTCTTGTGGTGCTGTTCGCACTCTACTTTCTGGGTGGTGAGGCGATTAACAACTTCGCCCTGGCTTTGATTATTGGTGTGGTTGTCGGTACCTACTCTTCCATATACGTGTCTGCGAATCTGCTGATGGTGATGGGTGTGTCTCGAGATGACCTGATCGTGCCGGCAAAAGAAGGCGCGGAAAATGCCGAAGAAGAAGAGCAGCCGCCGGAATGGCTGAACCGTATGTAATCGTAGTTGTTCCCCGATTTCCGGGCATAAAAAAACCGCCACATTATGTTGGCGGTTTTTTTGTGCCTGAGAGAGTCCGGGAGCTCAGCGAGGCAGGCGGCCCCGGAACGGATGCAGGACCTTGAGCACTTCGCGGAACAGTTTCGGGTTTGCAACCACCAGCTGGCGGGCGTTCCCGGTGGACGGATTGCCCGAGAAATCGCCGGTCAGGGCACCGGATTCCATGGCCAGTGTGACGCCAAGATCCAGCTCCGCGGCTTCCGGGCGAAAGATGATGGCTGCGTCCATCAATCCGGCGGACACACGGGCGATATCCAGCACCACGCAGCCGGAGGTGCGGAACATACCAGAGTCTCTGGCCAGTACGGCGGCCATTTCGCCCCAGAGCATCGGATCCTCGCTCTTTCGAGCCTGGTCCAGCAGGTTGGTGGCGATGGCGGCTTTCTCCGGCAGCTTGATTTCCGAAGCGCGAACGCGGCGGCTGTTGAGCGCCGCACCATGGCCGCGACTGGCCGAGTATTCCTCGCCGGTAACGGGGTTAACCAGCAGCAGGTTTTCGGTGCGGTTATTCTTTTTCTGGGACAGTGCCAGAGCGAACTCCGGAATGCCCCGAAGGAAATTTTCACGGCCCAGGACAGGGAAAATATGCCAGCTCTTTTCGCTGGTTCCGGCATCCGCTTCGTTCAGGGGCGCGATGCTGTGGTCTTTGTAGGCTTTTTCGAGCTGTTCGGCAAAATTATCATAAATAGATTGCTCAACCCGTTCCAGCTGACGACGGCGTTCTGAGTCGTCCTTGCCGGTAGGTTCCTGGCGCTCGAAATGGGCTTTCAGATAATCAGACCCCTGACGCGCGACGCGCAGGGCCATTTTAATAGCTGGTTGCATCTGAGTGTTCATTATCCGGGTGTGTGAAGGCCGGGTATCATAGCAAAAGATCACCCCGCTTGTATGTTTTTTGACTCAGCAATAGCACGGATAACCAGAGGTTACGGGTACTTCGGAGGGGCAGGGTGCCTTTGCTTTCTGCTATCATTGCCGCCCTGATCAATAACCTTGGGCCTGCTAACGATGCATAAAAGCGCACTTCCACAGGAAGGGACGGAAACATTCCAGGATCAGATCCGGATCGTTCTGGTTGAGACATCCCATTCAGGCAATATCGGCGCGGTCGCCCGTGCCATGAAAAATATGGGGCTCGGCAATCTGTGGCTGGTAAACCCGTCTTCGTTTCCGGACGAGGCTTCATACGCCCGTGCGGCGGGGGCTTCCGATGTGCTTGATAGCGCCCAGGTGGTGACTTCGCTCGATGAGGCGCTGGCCGACTGCGTTCTGGTAATGGGTACCAGTGCCCGGGGCAGAAAAGTCCCCTGGCCGGTGTGCGCCCCGCCGGAGGCTGCGGCCGCGGCCGCAGAACACGCCGGCAGTGGCCCGGTGGCCATGGTGTTCGGAAGGGAGAATCATGGTCTCAGCAACGATGAGCTGCAGCGTTGTCATTATCATATTCATATTCCCTCCAATCCGGATTACAGCTCTCTGAACCTGGCCATGGCGGTGCAGGTCATGTGCTATGAGTTGCGGATGTATTACCTCCGAAGCCTTGAAGGCGGTGAAGGAAGCCCATACTTACAGTCGATGACCCGGCCCGGGGACGAAGGATGGGATGTGCCGCCGGCGAAAGTCCACGATGTCGAGGGCTTCTTCGGGCATCTTGAGCAGGTCCTTATCGATGTTGATTTCCATCGGCGGGAGAACCCCAGGCAGCTTATGACGCGCTTGCGGCGGCTGTTCCAGCGAGCCAGACTTGATCAGATGGAGATCAATATCCTCCGGGGCATCCTTACCGCTGTGCAAAAAGCGGCGGGCACACGGAACAACAGCAAATCAACCGAGGCCGATACTGCGGCGACGGAACAGGACAATGGCCATGTTTGAGCGTTTGCGGGAAGACATTAACAGCGTGTTCCATCGGGACCCCGCCGCCAGGAACACCTTTGAAGTGCTCACCAACTACCCGGGTTTGCACGCACTGCTTTTCCATCGGTTTTCCCATTGGTTGTGGAGTTTGGGGTTGAAATGGCTTGCGAGGACCATTTCGACGATCGCCCGTTGGCTTACCGGCATTGAGATTCATCCAGGTGCAACCATTGGTCGTCGCTTTTTCATCGACCACGGCATGGGTGTTGTTATTGGTGAGACTACAGTGATCGGCGACGACGTAACCCTGTATCAAGGGGTTACGCTGGGCGGAACCAGCTGGAACAAGGGTAAGCGGCATCCCACGATTGGCAACAATGTGGTGGTTGGTGCCGGCGCCAAGATTCTGGGGCCTTTTGAAGTAGGCGAGGGTGCCAAGATTGGTTCAAACTCGGTGGTTACCAAGGCAGTGCCAGAGGGTGCAACCGTTGTAGGTATTCCTGGTCGCGTTATTGTCAAACGCCAGGGCGAAGACGATGCCCGCCGTAAGGAAATGGAAGAGCGAATGGGCTTCGATGCATACGGCGTTACGGAAGAAATGCCGGACCCCGTAGCACGGGCCATGCGCTCGTTGCTTGATCACATGCATGCGGTGGATGACCGCATAGAGAATATGTGCAAGGCGTTGCGCAAGGTGAACAGTGAATATCAGAATGGCGAACTGCCACCGCTCCACGAGGAAGATTTCGATTGCGTGCGAGACGACGAAGAGGTGCGGCGCTGAATACTTGACTGAAATGGTTGGTCAATTCATACTCTGTTCTGCATTTTTGAGATTCAATCCCGCCATGGGGCTGACGCTATGAAGTTGACCACCAAAGGCCGCTATGCCGTTACGGCAATGCTGGATCTGGCTCTGCATGGAGACCAGGGGCCGGTGAGTCTGGCCGATATATCGGCGCGTCAGGGAATCTCACTGTCCTACCTGGAGCAGCTTTTCTCCCGTCTCCGCCGCCAGAAACTGGTTGTCAGTATTCGCGGTCCCGGTGGTGGATACAGGCTCAGTCGTCCTGCGGCTGATCTCTACATTGCCGAAGTTGTTGATGCCGTCAGCGAATCGCTGGATACCACCCGGTGCGCCAACAAAGGCGATTGCCAGAATGGCGAGAAATGTCTGACCCACCACCTCTGGTCTGATCTCAGTGATCAGATTCATCAGTTTCTCAGCGAGATCAGTCTCGGAGACCTGATGAGGAAGCATGAAATTCGCCAGGTTGCGGACCGGCAAAATCGCCGCCAGTCCGACAGTGGCTCTGAAACCATCAATACCGAACGCCTGTCCGATCAGGCGCCGGCCTAACACCAACAAGTTTCCGGAATCCATGAAAAAGCCCGTTTATATGGACTACGCGGCCACCACGCCCGTTGATCCAGCCGTTGCTGATGAAATGATGAAATACCTCACGCTGGATGGTGTATTCGGTAATCCGGCATCCCGCACCCACGCCTATGGTTGGCAGGCAGAGGCCGCAGTGGAAGCTGCGCGCAAAAAGGTTGCCAGTCTCGTTCACGCTGATCCGCGGGAGATTGTCTGGACCTCGGGGGCAACGGAATCAGACAACCTCGCCATCAAAGGGGCGGTTGCCGGCCGACAGGGCGTTCATATCGTTACCTCCAGGATCGAGCACAAAGCGGTTGTCGACACCTGCAAGTGGCTGGAGCATCAGGGTACTGAAGTCACCTGGCTGGAGCCGGCAGCCGACGGAACCATCGGTTTTGATCAGGTGTTGGATGCGCTCAAGGAAAATACCGTGCTCGTCAGCCTGATGTTGGTGAACAACGAGCTGGGAACCATTAACGATATTGCCGCCATTGGTGCGGAATTGCGTCAAAGAGGCATTCTTTTTCACGTGGACGCCGCCCAGGCCGCCGGCAAGATGGCAATTGATGTCGGTACCATGCCGGTGGATCTGCTAGCGCTTTCCGGCCACAAGGTTTATGGCCCGAAGGGCGTCGGCGCCCTGTACGTCAGGCGGTCGCCGGATGTTCGTATCGAGGCGCAGATTCATGGTGGTGGCCATGAGCGAGGAATGCGCCCCGGAACGCTCCCCACCCATCAGATTGTCGGAATGGGGAAGGCGTTCGAGATCGCCCAGTCCGCGCTTGAACAGGAAGTGGAGAAGCTGGAAGCCCTGCGGGAGGCGTTTCTGGCTGGGCTCCGGTCTCTCGAGGGTGTCACTCTCAACGGCAGTGAATCCCGGCGCGTCCCGGGCATACTGAATCTTTCCTTTGAGGGGGTAGATGCGGAGTCCCTGATGCTCGGCCTTCGGGATCTGGCGGTATCCTCCGGTTCGGCCTGCGCTTCAGCCACGGTAGAGCCTTCATACGTACTCCGTGGCATCGGGTTGAGTGAAGAGCAGGCCCATCGTGCGCTGCGCTTTTCCATCGGCCGCTATACCACGAAAGAGGAAGTGGCGTTTGCCAGCGCGCAAATAGTTGATGTTGTTAGCCGCCTCCGCGCAGTGCGGTAGGAAGTTTGCCCCGGACTGCGTATAATCGCAGGCCACAATTTTAACCATCCACAAACTGGAGAAATACCATGGCAACTGAGCGCACGCTCTCGATTATCAAGCCCGACGCGGTCGCAAAGAACGTGATCGGCGAAATTTACAGCCGCTTCGAGAAAGCTGGGCTGAACATCGTTGCTGCCAAGATGATGCACCTCACCCAGGAGCAGGCAGAAGGCTTTTACGCAGAGCACAAAGAGCGTCCGTTCTTTAACGACCTGGTTGCATTCATGACCTCCGGTCCGGTGGTTGTGCAGGTTCTGGAAGGTGAAGGCGCGATCCTTAGAAACCGTGACCTGATGGGCGCGACCAACCCGAAAGAAGCCGAGGCGGGCACTATCCGCGCTGATTTCGCATCGTCCATCGACGCAAACGCCGTTCACGGCTCTGATTCCACGGCTTCTGCCGAGCGCGAAATCGCTTACTTCTTCAATGACAACGAGATCTGCCCGAGGGGTTGATTGCGTTGATCGGGGGCGATCATCCGGTCGCCTCCGAATTGATTATCTGATCGAGGTTATGAAATGACAGCGGCCGCTGAAAAAACCAATCTCCTGGGAATGCCAAAAGCAAAGCTCGAGGCCTTCTTCGAGTCCCTGGGAGAGAAGCGTTTTCGTGCCACTCAGGTTTTGCAGTGGATCCATCAGCGTGGCGCCGATGACTTCGATCAAATGACCAATATGAGCAAGGCGCTTCGGGAAAAGCTGAAGCAGGTTGCCGAGATCCGTGGTCCTGAGGTGGTGTACGACGAAACCTCCAAAGACGGCACCCGCAAATGGGTGATGCGCATGGACAACGGCAACAGCGTGGAGACGGTACTGATTCCCGATGGCGAACGCGGCACACTCTGCGTTTCCTCACAGATTGGTTGCAGCCTGGACTGCACTTTCTGCTCCACCGGCAAGCGGGGCTTTAACCGTAATCTGACTGCGGCGGAAGTCATTGGCCAGGTGTGGGTTGCGCGCAAGGCCTTCATGCCTTTTGAGCCGGGCCCCGATCGGCCGATTACCAACGTGGTCATGATGGGCATGGGCGAGCCCCTGCTCAATTTTGACAATGTCGTGGACGCCATGAACCTCATGATGGAGGATCTTGCGTACGGGATCTCCAAGCGCCGGGTGACCCTCAGTACCTCTGGCGTGGTGCCTGCGCTGGATCGCCTGTCGGAAGTTACCGATGTTTCACTGGCCATTTCCCTGCATGCCCCGAATGATGAACTGCGTAACAAACTGGTTCCGTTGAATAAAAAGTACCCGATCTCAGAGCTGCTTGCGGCCACCAAGCGGTATTTCGCCCGTTTGCCAGACAAGCGTAAGGCTACGATCGAGTACACCGTTATCGAGGGGATGAACGATCAGCCCGAGCACGCCCGGGAACTGGCGGTGCTGTTGCGGGATCTTCCGTGCAAGATCAACCTGATTCCCTTCAACCCGTTTCCGGAGAGCGATTTCCGGAGACCGAGCATGAATGCCACGCGGCGGTTCCAGAACGTTCTAAACGAAGCTGGCTACATCACCACTATCAGAACCACGCGGGGCGATGACATTGACGCCGCCTGTGGGCAACTGGTCGGGCGGGTCGAGGACAGAACCCGGCGGAGTCAGCGGTATATTCAGGTTCAGCAGGTGAATCCCTGAACCAGATACGTCTTGCAGCCCAATCGAGGAAGGGGACACCCGTGATAAAACCACCAGCAAACCGACGTTCATTCGTGTTGGCCACCCTGTTGCTGACCCTGCTGGTTACAGGTTGCGTTACCACTACCGACAGTCGGTTTTCACGGGAAGCAGATCAGCAGGAAGCGCTCGATAACTATGTAAAACTTGCCACGGCCTACATTGGGCAGGGCAATCTTGAACGTGCACGCCATCACCTCGACAGGGCATTGAAACTGGATTCAGATGACCCGGGGGCGAGGGCTGCGATGGGGCTTATCTATAACGCCGAGGGTGAGCCAGAACTGGCTGAGCGCAATTTCAAACAGGCCATTTCCGAGGATCCAGGGTATACAAGGGCGCGGGTTTATTACGGAGCTTTCCTGTTCGGCCAGAACCGGATGGAAGACGCGCGTGATCAATTCCGTTCTGCGTCCCGGGATACCGGTTATCAGGATCGCGGCTCGGTTTTCTTTAACCTGGGCATGACCCAGGAGCGCCTCGGAGAACTGGAGGCTGCGGGCACATCCTATCGCCGGGCAGTGGAGCTGACACGAGGCGACGCACGTTCCCTGCTGGCGCTTTCCCGGGTGTCCGTAGAGACTGGCGACTACGACGACGCTGCACGCTACTACTCGCGACTGATTTCATTGATGCAGCGAAATCAGCGTCTGGTGCACTCACCGGAGAGCCTTCTTACCGGAATCCGCATTGCCCGCTTCTACAGTGATGAAAACCAGGAGGCGAGCCTTGCGCTTCAACTCAGAAACAAATTTCCGGAGTCAGTCGAATACCAACAATATAAGGTGCTGATTTCTAATGGCAACTGAAGAAAACTCACAGCCAGCTATGAAGGAGCCCGTAGGGCGGCAGCTTCAAAAGGCACGGGAGAAAACCGGTCTGAGTACCGGTGATGTCGCAGCAGCGCAGCATTTGCGTCCTTCGGTAATCCAGGCGATCGAGTCGGGAGATTACAGCCAGATTGACAGTGAACTCTTTCTGAAAGGGTATGTCAGGGCTTATGCAAAACAGGTTGGGCTGGACGCAGACGCAGTGATTGCCGACCTCGACCAGGAACTGGAACCCATCCGGCAACAGCGGGAACAGGAGCAGGAAGCCAATCCGCTGGTAGACATCGAACGTCGCAGACGTCGTAAACGTCAGCTTGCCAAGGCTCTGTTTTTCCTGGTGGTGCTGGGCATTGCCGGATACCTTGCTTTCACCTTTCTGGCTCCTGAACAGGGCCCGGCGCCTTCCGAGCCGGTGACAGAACCGGAATCAGTGCCGGAAGAGCCTGCTCCTGCTGAAGCCGAGGAATCGGCTGCGTTGGCCGAGCCAAAGCGCTCCGAGCCTGTGCTTGTTGCCAGTGCTGAAGAGTCGGAATCGGCAGGTATGGAGGCGGAGGCGCCTACAGTGCAGCAGCCTGAAACAGAAACCGAGGCTCAAGCGCCTGAAACTGAGGTTGTTGAAAATCAGGTGCCTGAAAGCACATTGGCTACGGACGATGGCGCGTCAGATGCAACTGAGCCTGTTACCGACCAGATTCCTGCGATCGTCCAGACCCCCGAGCCGGTTCTGGAAGACCCGAATGGGCTGTCGGATGCTTCGGACATCGGCCGGCTCCAGATTCGCTTCAGTGACGATTGTTGGGTGCAGATCAGTGACGCAGCCGGTAACCGCCTGGTGAATTCGCTCCAGCGTAACGGGGACCTGATTGATATCGAGGGGCCGACGCCCTTGAGGGTTGTGATTGGCGCAGTCGATGCGGTTGAATCCATCCGTTTCCAGGGCGAGCCAGTGGATATCGGTGGCTACCGGGTTGTCAATAACCGGTCAGAATTCACCCTGACAATCTGAAATTTGATCAAATTTTCCATATCGGTCAGTAAGACATGAAACAGGATTCCCCGATTATCAGACGCAAATCCCGCCAGATCATGGTGGGCAATGTTCCTGTGGGTGGTGACGCGCCGATTGCGGTGCAGAGCATGACCAACACCGAAACCTGTGACGTAGAGGCCACCGTTGGCCAGATCAAGGCATTGCAGGAGGCGGGTGCGGACATAGTGCGTGTTTCCGTTCCGTCCATGGATGCCGCTGAGGCGTTCGGGAAGATTCGGGAGCAGGTTTCCCTGCCATTGGTCGCCGACATCCACTTCGATTACAAAATCGCTCTTCGGGTAGCCGAACTGGGTGTTGACTGTCTCCGGATCAATCCGGGCAATATCGGCCGTGATGACCGCGTCAGTGCCGTGATCAGTGCGGCCCGGGACGGCAACATTCCCATTCGCATTGGTGTGAACGCCGGTTCGCTGGAGAAGTCTCTCCAGCGCAAATACGGCGAACCCACGGCAGACGCGCTGGTGGAGTCCGCCATGCGCCACATCGATATCCTGGATCGTCATGACTTCCAGGATTTCAAGGTGAGCCTGAAAGCGTCGGAAGTGTTTATGACGGTCGATGCCTACCGTAAGATTGCTCAGCAGATTGAGCAGCCCCTGCACCTTGGCATTACCGAGGCAGGTGGGTTGAGATCCGGAACCGTGAAGTCCTCCATTGGCCTTGGCATGCTGTTGATGGACGGCATCGGTGACACCATCCGGGTATCGCTCGCAGCGGACCCCGTGCAGGAAATCAAGGTGGGCTTCGATATCCTGAAGAGCCTGCGTCTGCGCAGTCGCGGTATCAACTTCATCGCCTGTCCCAGCTGTTCCCGGCAGAATTTCGATGTCATCCAGACCATGAATGATCTGGAAGCTCGTCTGGAGGATGTAAACGATTCTCTGGATGTGGCGATCATCGGGTGCATCGTAAACGGTCCGGGTGAGGCAAAAGTGGCGGATCTCGGACTTACCGGCGGGAGCCCCAAGAACCTCTTCTACATGGCGGGAAAGCCGAACCAGAAGCTGGACAACGCGACATTGACGGATGATCTGGAGCGCCTGATTCGCGAGGAAGTGGCACGGCGCAAGGAACAGGAAGATTCGATTATTGCCCGGTCAGACAACTGATTGTTTCCGGTTCCCGGCACAACCATCCAGACAGAGTTAAGGGTTAACATTGGCAAAGATTCAGGCAATTCGCGGGATGAACGATATCCTGCCGGAGCAGACGCCGGTTTGGCAGTTTGTGGAATCCACGGTTCGCAGGGTACTGGCCCAGTATGGCTACCAGGAAATCCGCATGCCGATTGTGGAACAGACCGATCTGTTCAAGCGTTCGATTGGTGAAGTAACCGACATCGTCGAAAAGGAAATGTACACCTTTGAAGACCGCAACGGTGACAGTCTGACCCTCCGCCCGGAGGGCACCGCCGGTTGTGTTCGGGCCGCCGAAGAGCACGGTCTTCTGTTCAACCAGACCCGTCGTCTCTGGTACACCGGCCCGATGTTCCGGCACGAACGTCCGCAAAAAGGCCGCTACCGCCAGTTTCATCAGATTGGCGTGGAATGTTTTGGCATGAACGGTCCGGACATTGATGCCGAACTGCTGATCTTGACGGCAAGGCTCTGGAAAGAGCTTGGGCTCGCCGAGCATACCCGGCTTGAGATCAATTCCATCGGAACGTCCGAGTCCCGTCGGGTTTACCGGTCCGCCCTCGTGGATTACCTCGGTCAGTTCAAATCAGACCTGGATGCCGATAGCCAGCGTCGCCTCGAATCGAACCCCCTGCGCATTCTGGACAGCAAGGATCCTTCCACGCGGAAAATCCTGGAAAACGCGCCCAGCCTTGACGACTATCTTGACGAAGAATCCCGCGAGCACTTCGAGCGTCTGAAGGCGCTTCTTGAGGCCGCAGGGGTGAATTATTCAGTGAATCCAGCGCTGGTGCGGGGCCTCGATTACTACGGCAAGACGGTGTTCGAGTGGATTACCGACAGCCTCGGCGCCCAGGGTACGGTGTGTGCCGGTGGTCGATACGATGGCCTGGTGGAACAGCTGGGTGGCAAGCCGACCTTTGCAGTGGGCTTTGCAATGGGCCTTGAGCGCCTTATCCTGCTGCTGGAAACGCTGGAACTGGTTCCTGAGCACGTGAACAGCAATGCCGATGTCTACGTAACGGCGATGGGCGAGGGCGCATTGGCGCCTGCACTCGTTCTGGCTGAAGAGCTCCGGGCAGCCTTGCCAGAGCGTGTGATTGTTTCCCATTGCGGCGGTGGCAGTTTCAAAAGCCAGATGAAAAAGGCAGACCGCAGTGGTGCCAGGTACGCGGTGATTCTGGGCGAGAACGAAGTGGCCAACGGCACGGCCGGGCTTAAACCCTTGCGAGCCGACGAGCCGCAGGCGGAGATTGCCCAGGACAACCTTGCGGACACGCTGGCAGCGGCGCTGGCCGGCTGAGCCTGAACAAATTTACTGATATACAAGCAAAAATTCGACTACAGGAGTCCTCATGGCAGAGTTGCGCACCGAAGAAGAACAGATCCAGGCGATCAAGGACTGGTGGAAAAAGAACGGCAGCTCACTGCTCATCGGTATTGGTGCGGCCCTGGCCATTGTGTTCGGCTGGCAGGCCTGGCAGAACCATCAGGCCCAGCAGCGCACCGAAGCGGCCAACCAGTTTGCCAACCTGCTGAATGCCTTCAGCAATCAGGCCGATGAAACCAGTGACGAGACTGTCGCTTTTGTGGCGCAGACCCTCCGGGAAGACTACACGGACAGTGCCTATGCGGTATACGGCAACCTGATCCTGGCCCGTCAGCAGTTGATGCAGGGTGGCAACGCCGAGGCCGCCATTGATTCCCTGAAGTGGGCCCTTGAAAACACCGGTGAGCACGAGGCACTGGCACTTGTCGTGCGCAATCGTCTGGCGCGCGCCCAGTTTACCGCAGGCCAGTACGAGGATGCTCTGGCCACCATCGACGGAGCCGGTAATGCCGATGCGTTTGATGCCATGTATTCCGAGCTTCGTGGCGATATCCTGCTTGCCCAGGGCGACCGCGAGGGTGCGCGTGAGGCCTACCTCGCTGCCCGTGAGCAGAGTCAGCAGGGCCGTAGCGGTATTCTTGAACTGAAACTGGCAGACCTTGGCGTCGGGGAGGATGCCTGATGCCGGTTCTCCGCGACAGGATCCCGAGACGCGGATTTTTCCTGGGGCTGGCGCTTCTGGCTGCGCTTTCCGGCTGCAGCAGCACGGATACGTTCGAGCAACCTGTACCGGTTCCCGAGATTGAGGCGTCCGTCGAATTCGAACGCGTCTGGAGCATGTCTGTTGGCGATGGCCATGATGGTGATTTTCTCTACCTTGCGCCACTGGTTACCGGGGATCTGATCTACGCTGCCTCCGCAGACGGTGAGCTTTATGCGGTAGCGACGGAGACCGGAGAGGTTGCCTGGGAGTCCGAGTTTGAAGATCGCATCTTCTCGGGGCTTGGCGGTGATGGGCAGAATCTGTACCTGACCACCGAGAATGCCGACCTGGTGGCCCTGTCCCGGGAGGATGGCTCTGAGGTGTGGCGTACGTCTTTGCCGACGGAAGTGTTGGCTTCGCCACAATCCAACGGTTCTCTGGTTGTAGCCCAGACGACAGACGGCAAGGTACTTGGCTTCAGCGCCACCGATGGTGAAAAGCTCTGGCAGTATGATGGCTCCGTTCCGGTGCTGTCCATGCGCGCTGCCGCGGCTCCCCTGGTGGGCGGTGATGTGGTTATTGCGTCTTTTGCCAGTGGCAAGCTGATCGCGCTGACGGCAGCATCGGGCCAACCCATGTGGCAGTACGAGGTGGGTCAGCCGCAGGGACGCACTGAGCTCGAGAGACTGGTAGACGTAACCGGCCAGCCGCTTGTCATTGAGACTGCCGTGATGGTGGTTGGTTACCAGGGCAAACTCGCCCTCGTTGATATTCGTACCGGGCAGGAGATCTGGAGCCGGAAGGCCTCCAGCCTCTACTCTCCGATGATTGGTGGCGGTCAGATCTATCTTGCCGCTGCTGATGGCGAGATCGTTGCCCTCAGAGGCTCGGACCGTCGCGAGGTCTGGACCCAGGATCGTCTTGCCTGGCGCCAACTGACCCAGCCGATGGTTTATGAAGACTACCTGGTGGTGGGCGATTTTGAAGGCTACCTCCATGCGTTGGACCGTGAGGATGGCAGCCTGGTTGGGCAGCGCGAATTCGACGATGAGGGTATCCGCGTACCGGCACAGCGCCTCGCCAATGGTAACCTGCTGGTTTTTGGCAACAGCGGAAAGATGGCCGTATTCCAGGTTAAGCCGCAGGATTGATCCCCAATTATGACCCCAGTTATTGCCCTTGTCGGACGCCCTAACGTCGGCAAATCGACATTGTTTAATCAGATGACCCGTTCCAGGGATGCCCTGGTTGCGGACTTTCCGGGGCTTACCCGAGACCGCAAATACGGTGAGGGTAGCTATGAGGGCCAGCGTTTCATCGTTATAGACACCGGTGGCCTTACCGGTGACGAGCAGGGTCTTGACCTGGAAATGGCCCGGCAGTCCATGCAGGCGGTAGAAGAAGCCGACATCGTGCTATTCCTGGTGGACGGCAGGGCCGGCCTTACTGCAGGCGATGAGCTGATTGCAGACAGTCTTCGCCGCTCGGGCAAGCAGGCGCATCTGGTCGTGAACAAGACCGATGGACAGGATCCGGACATCGCCGCGTCGGATTTCTACAGCCTTGGCTTTGAATCCACGTTCCTGATCGCAGCCTCCCACAACCGCGGAATCCGCTCCATGCTTGAAATCCTGCTGCCTTCTGAAGAGGAGCGGGAGGAAGAGGACCGTGCAGATCGCTACCCCGGCATCCGCATTGGCGTGGTAGGCAGGCCGAACGTGGGCAAGTCCACACTGGTCAACCGCATGCTCGGTGAGGACCGTGTGGTGGTTTATGACATGCCCGGCACTACGAGGGACAGCGTCTATATCCCCTACGAGCGGCAAGGCAGCCAATACACGTTGATTGATACCGCCGGTGTCCGTCGAAGAAAAAATGTCAGCGAAGTGGTGGAGAAGTTTTCCATCATAAAAACGCTGCAGGCGATCGATGACGCCCATGTGGTTATCCTGGTTATTGATGCCCGGGAAGGTTTGGTTGATCAGGATCTTCACCTGATCGGGTTTGTGTTGGATGCCGGCCGCTCGCTAGTCATTGCCGTTAACAAGTGGGACGGCATGGACCCGGAAGACCGCGTCCGGGTGAAAGAACAGGTTCAGCGTCGCCTGGACTTTCTGGATTACGCTGATAAGCACTATATCTCGGCGCTTCACGGCTCCGGCGTGGGCGTGATGTATGAGTCGGTGCAAGCCTGCTACGAGTCCGCCATGGCGAAATGGCCAACCAACCGCCTGACTGCGATTCTGCAGGATGCTATTGCCCAGCATCAGCCACCCATGGTGCACGGTCGCCGGATCAAGCTGCGTTACGCTCACCAGGGCGGTTCCAACCCCCCTGTGATTGTGGTTCACGGTAACCAGGTGGATTCCCTGCCGGGCGCATACAAGCGGTATCTTGAGAATACCTTCCGTAAGGTTCTGAAGGTAACGGGTTCACCAATCCGCTTCGAGTTCAAATCGGGTGAAAATCCGTTTGCCGGCAAAGTGGATCGGCTGACTCCGCGTCAGAAGGTCAAGAAGGACAACGACGAGAAGAAGGGCCGTCGTCCGAAAAAACAGCGCCAGAAGAGCCTCAAGCGCTGAGTGAGTGGCCGGGCTCGGAACTTATTCCTAGTCCGGCCCCGCACTCTCCACCTGCTTGGCCTGCACAGCGGTCAACGCAACCGTAAACACGATATCCTCCACCAGAGCCCCACGTGAAAGGTCGTTCACCGGCTTGCGCAAGCCCTGAAGCATTGGCCCGACACTGACCACATTGGCACTTCGCTGAACCGCCTTGTAGGTGGTATTGCCGGTGTTCAGATCCGGGAATACGAAGACCGTTGCCTTGCCTGCAACCTTGCTGTCCGGCGCCTTGCTTCTTGCGACGCTTTCGATGGCCGCTGCATCGTATTGAAGTGGTCCGTCTATAAGCAGATCCGGCCTGCGCTCGCGAGCGATCCTCGTCGCCTCTCTGACTTTCTCGACATCCTGACCGCTGCCTGACTCTCCGGTGCTGTAACTGATCATGGCGACCAGAGGCTCGATACCAAAGGCTTCCGCAGACTCCGCACTCTGGATGGCGATGTCGGCCAGTTCCTCGGCATTGGGGTCTGGATTGATGGCGCAGTCCCCGTAGACCACCACCTGTTGCGGCAACAACATGAAGAACACGGAAGAGACTACCTTTGCATGCTCATGGGTCTTGATCAGTTGCAGGGCAGGGCGCACCGTATTCGCCGTCGTGTGAATGGCACCGGATACCAGTCCATCAGCTTCATCCAGAGCCACCATCATGGTGCCGAGAACGACGTTGTCTTCGAGCATGGCTTCCGCCATGTCTGATGTCAGTCCTTTATGCTTCCGAAGTTCTACCATCGGAGCGACGTAGCGTTGTCGCACCTCCCCTGGATCAATGATCTCGATATCCCCGGGCAGTTCCAGATCCTGGGAATCCGCTACCCGTTTTATCTCTGCCGCATTCCCGATCAAGGCACACCTTGCCAGCCTGCGTTGATGGCAGATGATGGCGGCCTGTACGGTTCTTGGCTCGCTGCCCTCCGGCAATATGATGCGCTTATTCGCGGCTCTGGCCCGCTCGGACAGCTGGTATCGGAAGGCGGGAGGGGAAAGCCTGTCCTGCCGAGCAACCTTGAGATGCTGTTGCAACCAGTTGGTGTCGATACGGGTTGCCACCGCTTCCATCGCCTTTTCAATCCGGTTGGGGTCATCAATCGGGATGGCCGCCGACAGGTTGGCAAGCATGTGAGCAGTTTCATAGGTATTGGCGTCTGACCCCAGAACCGGCAGGCCTGTTTCCAGGGCCCTGTGGCAGAGAGCGATCACTCGCTGGTCGGGTATCAGGCCACCGGTCAGCATCAGGCCGGCGAGGGGAACCCCGTTGAGAGCGGCAACAGCTGTGGCCACCACGATGTCTTCGCGATCGCCAGGCGTGACCAGAAGAGTGCCAGGCCTGAGGGTTTCCGTCATGTTCCGAATGCTACGTGCGCAAACCGATACCTTCTGGACCCGTCTGGCGTGCATCTGTCCCTCATTGAGGACCGGCAACCCGAGTTCCCTGGCGATGTCGGATACCCTGGGGGCCAGCAAATCCGCCTGCCATGGAATCTCGGCTATGAGGTGAAAGCGGCCCTCGCTGAATACCGTGCACTCGGTCTGGTAGTCGACAGTGACGGGGGCAGGGTGGTTGTTGTTGGAACGAGGCTCAAGGCCCGACTGCTCGGGCTCCCCAACCTTGTTCAGGATGACGCCAATGACGTCCGGATCACTGGGGCTGGCAAACAGGCGTGATGAGAAGTCCAGTTCTTCATCCAGTTGCCTGGCGTCCAGGTCTTTGGGCGTGCTCACCAGGATTACCTCGGAACCCAGGTTGCGGGCAACTTCCACGTTCAGCCTGGCGATGTAGGCTTCGCTGCGGTCTGGGACGAGGCCTTCGATGATCACCACATCCACATCCCGGGCAACCTTCTGGTATTCACCCACGACTGTTTCGAGGAGGTAGTCGGCTTTGCCTCTGTTGAGCAGTTGTTGCGCTTCCTTGAGGGCAATCGGGTATGGCGGGTTCAGGTGGCTGCTGGCCCTCACAAACGCCACCGACGAGTCCTGGCCAGCGTTGTGCATGGATTCTGCGCGGTGAACAGCCTGGCTGAAGGGTTTGTAGAAGCCAACGCTGACGCCTACCCGTTCAAGGGCGCGCAACAGACCCAGGCAAACGGAGGTCAGGCCTGAGTCCATGGAAGTCGGTGCAAAAAAGAGACTCTTTGCCATAGTGGTATTCCTGATGATGCGTTTGGGTCAGGCGTGAATGTCAGAGCCCGCAAGCCGGGCTGCTTCCCGGGCAATGACCAGCTCTTCGTTGGTGGGAATCACCAAAACCGGGAATCGCGAGTCGGGGCTTTCAATATGTCCGTCGCTGAATTGGCCATGATGGATGTTGAGGTCCTGACTGAGCTCGAATCCCGTCAGTTTGAGATGGCGAATGGTCTCTTCCCTGATCCGCGGGCTGTTTTCCCCGATGCCGCCGGTGAAAACCACAGCGTCCAGCTGGCTCAGGGACGCCATCATCGCGCCAACGTAGCGGGCCAGGCGGAAGCAGAACACATCAATAGCGGTTTGTGATGGTTCATGGCCATGGTCCGCGAGTTCACAGAGTGAGCGCATGTCGTTCGTCTGGCCGGACAGTCCAAGGAGTCCACTCTCCTGATTCAGAACCCGATGAACCTCATCGGCGGTGATGCCCTTGCTGCGGAGAAAGTCGAACAGGCCGGGGTCGACATCCCCGCTACGGGTGCCCATTACTAGACCCTCAAGTGGCGTCAGGCCCATGCTGGTATCCACACTGATTCCGTCACGGATGGCGGTAATGCTGCACCCGTTGCCCAGATGGGCCGATATGACCGAGGTGGTTGCCGGCGTTTTGCCCAGCAAACGGGCGGCTTCTGATGCCATAAAGGCGTGACTGGTACCGTGGAATCCGTATCGCCGGATCGCCCAGTCGCGGTACCAGGCCTCTGGAAGCGCATAGAGGAAGGCCCGTCTGGGCAGGGTCTGGTGAAACGCGGTGTCGAAAACGGCCGTCTGCGGTACACCGGGAAACTGTGCCAGGGTTGCCCGAATCCCGGACAGGTTGACCGGGTTGTGAAGAGGGGCAAGGCCTGCGCAGCTTTCAATGACCTTGAGCACTTCGCCATCAATGAGTACGGCCTCATGGAAGGTCTCACCACCATGAACGACCCTGTGACCTATGGCCGAGGGAGCCGTTGTCATCAGTCCCAGGTCCCGGAAAGCGGTGACCAGTGTATCAAGCGCCTGATTATGGCCGGCGCCAGCGTCCAGAAGGATCGTTCCTTCCTGGCCGTCAATGTGGGCAAATGCATCGTTCTGGCCCAGGCGTTCGGCCAGAGCGGACACCAGTTTCCTGTGTTGGTTGTTGAACAGTGCGAGTTTCAGGGATGAGCTGCCGCAGTTCACGACAAGTACGGTGTCTTCCATGGGAATGGGCGTCCAACGGTTTTAAGTTATACGCGGTGATTGTTGGCCAACCAGGCATCAAAATCGGCCGCCGGCAGCGGACGACTGTAGAAATACCCCTGGGAGAAGTCACAGCCTTCCTTCTTCAGGAAGTGGGTCTGAGCCTCTTCCTCAACCCCCTCGGCGATAACACGCAGGCCCAGGCTATGCGCCATGTTGATGATGGCTCTTACCAGTGAGGCGTCCTCAGGCTCCTTCATGACGTCCTGAACAAACGACTTGTCAATTTTCAAGGTATCAAACGGATAGCTCTTGAGGTAACTGAGCGCTGAATAGCCCGTACCAAAATCGTCTACCGACAACCGGATGCCGGCTTTGTCCAGTTGGCGCAGGATTTCGGCGGTTTCGATCGAGTTGTCCAGAATCAGCCGTTCGGTAATTTCGAGTTCCAGCTGTTCCGGCGCCAGGCCACTGGTCGTCAGGGCGTGCATAACAGCTTCGGTAAAACCTGGATCGCGGAACTGACGGGGCGAGACGTTGACCGAAATGCCAATGTCTTTCCCGGTGGCTTCCTTCCAGCCCATGGCGGCCCGACAGGCCTCCAGGAGAACCCACTCACCGATCGGTGTAATCAGGCCGGTTTCTTCGGCCAGGGGAATGAATCGATCGGGCATTACCATGCCCATGGCCGGATTGTTCCACCGCAGCAACGCCTCAACCGAGCAAAGCGTGCCCGAGTCGGTATTAACAATTGGCTGGAAATACAACTCGAACTCCTTCAGCTCCAGAGCCCTGCGCATGCTGGACTCCATCTTCAGGCGTTCATGGGAGACTTCGGTCATTTCCGGCGCGAAATGGGCAAACGAGCTCTTGCCCTTGTGTTTGGCCTGGTACATGGCGGCATCAGCGTGCTGCAGGAGCGTACCGCTGTTGTCGGAGTCCGTCGGGAAAATGGCGATGCCGATACTCGTGGTTACGAACACTTCCTGCCCATTCAGTATGTATGGTGGCGAGAAGGTCTTCAGGATACGCTCGGCGACCTGCGAGGAAGCCTCGGGACCAGTCAGGCCGGGCAGGATCACGAGGAACTCATCGCCACCCAGGCGGGCAACGGTGCTGGTACCGCGAAGGCAACTGGAAATTCGACGGGCCGCCTCAATCAGCAGGTTATCGCCGGCATCGTGGCCAAGGGTGTCGTTAATGTGCTTGAAGTTGTCGAGATCCAGGAACATGACGCCCACAAGCGTACTTTCCCTGCGCGCCTGGGCCAGTGCCAGCTTCAGCCTGTCCAGGGCAAGCATCCGGTTAGGCAGCCCGGTAAGGATGTCGTAATTGGCCTGACGCAGCAGTTGCTGTTCATAACGTTTCCGGATGCTGATGTCCTCGCCGAGGATGAGGTACCCGGTGGTGCCGCCGGCCTCGTCCTTGATGGGAGTAACGATCAGTTGCTCCCAGAAGCGTTCCCCATTTCGGCGCACACTGTTCACTTCACCCTGCCAGACTCCGACTCGTTGCACCTGCAAGCGGATGGACTGCCACAGGTGTCGGCTATCACGGTTCTCTATGTCGTTGTCACCCAGTGCGCCAGGGTGTTTGCCGATGATGGAGCCAGCCTCATAACCGGTTAACTGGGTGAATTTCTGGTTGGCAAACTCGATACGCCATTGGCGGTCGCAGATCAGAACCGAGGAGGGGCTCTGCTCAATGGCCTTGGAAAACTTGCGGATTTCCGCCGCGTCCTTTTGTTGGCGTTCCATGTCCGCGTTGAGACGTTCACGCATCTGGTTGATGGCGTCCGTGACACGGCCGAGCTCATCATTCCGGTTAGACGGTGTGTTGGGCCTTTCCAGGGTAAGTGGCTTCGACGTTGTCGTCAGTGAGAAGTCGCGGGCGTAGTTCGCCATGGTGGTCAGATGGCGCGCAACGAAATGCTGGAATATCCAGATGATCAGTATCGAAACAAAGAACGTCTTCAGGAACTGGGTCAGCAGAATGACGCCCACCTTGCGCTTCAGTTCGTCGTAGACGCGATCAAGGTCTGCGGTCACCGTCAGTTCGCCCAGCTTGAACATTTCATCGCCCTGATGAACGAGGCTGAAGCTGTGAGAGGTGGTTTTCGCGTCCCTCGGTATCTCGCCCATCACCAGTTCGGAATCGGGTTCTATTCGCAAGCGAAGGTGCACCACATCCGGAAGGCTGAGAATGCCTTCCAACTGGGTTTGCAGGAGCTTCTGGTCCAGGGCCCACAAGCTTCTGGCAAGGCTGGAGGCGTAGCCCGACTCTACAACCTGCATGCGGTTGTCGATTTGCGAGAGATCTTTTAGATAATCGGAGTAGATCTGGAGCGCGGATGCCACCAGTGTAAAGGCCGAGCTGAATAGCAGAATCCACGCCAACAGCCTGAAAGACAGGGGCGAGCCTGTGCGAAAACGTTGAAGACGCGTCGACAGTTTTGGCATGTCTTGAACTTCAGCCACCCAGAACGGTTAGGAGATCGGACACTTCCTTTGTTTCCGACTATAGCAGCAGTTTCTGTCGAATGCCTTGCAAATACAGGAAAAATCGAAGGAAATGTGTTGTGGTTCAGTATTTATGCGTACATGCGGTCTGACAAATACGTTGATTTGGATCAATACCTTGCGGGCGGCCCGGGCGTAACCTGAGTTTAATCAAGTTAATTACCGGAAGGAGAAACAAAATGTATATGGACGCCGTTGTGATCGCAGGTATTGCCACTGTACTGCTGATGCTTGGCTTTTTTGTGGGTGTTGGCATCTTCGTGATGAAAGATCAGAAGGAGCACGGACACCCGGATAGAAAAGAAGGGAAGCACGGTCATAAGCCAGTCTGACGATGAGGCCGGGAAACTTCGATTTCCCTGACCCATCAGGGCAGAAAAAATTGGCGTCCCCTAGGGGGTTCGAACCCCTGTTGCCGCCGTGAAAGGGCGGAGTCCTAGGCCACTAGACGAAGGGGACGCAACGTTTTCAACACCTTGCCTCGTCGAGGTGGCGAGTATATTAAGAAAGCTTCGAAACGCTGTCAACGTCTTTTGTGAAAAAAAACAGGGGAGTTCAATAAGGCACCCCCCTTGGGGTCATCCTTTTTTTTCCGCTGCCCCTGGAGCAACGGATTGGGTCAGTGCCTGATCCAGGTCCGGATACCGGAACTGGAATTGCTGGCTGACCAGCTTCTCCGGAATAGCCCGCTGGCCCGTAAGAAGAAGCCTCGCCATTTCCCCCAGAGCCACCTTGAGCACCGGAGCCGGTGCCGGAAAGAGGGTGGGACGGTGTAAAACCCTGCCCAGGCTCCGGGTGAATTCCGCGTTCGTTACCGGGTTCGGGCTTACGACATTGTATGGGCCTGATGCGTCCGGGTTTTCCATCATCCATATAAGTGCGCTGACCACATCGTCCCTGTGGACCCACGGCATGTACTGTGTTCCGCTACCCAGGCGTCCGCCCAGCCCCAATTTGAAGGGCAGGAGCATCCGCTCCAGGAAGCCACCATCCGGGCCAGCCACGACGCCTGTCCGGGAGAAGCACAGGCGAACGCCATCGTCGCCAAGTGGTTTGGCGGCGTTTTCCCAGTCGCGGCACAGCCGATGCGTAAATTCGTCATTCGGGCTGGTGCTCTCGGTGACCGTGGCTGATCCCTGGTCCCCGTAAAAGCCAACAGCCGACCCCGAAACGACTACATTCGGCGCTTGATCCCAACTTCGGATGACGTCGACCAGGGTTTCGGTGACACCAATGCGGCTATCACGGAGTTCCTGCTTTCGGGACTCCGACCAGCGTTTATCCGCGATACCTTCTCCGGCAAGGTTGATGACGGCATCGTATCCGGGGTGAGAGCGAAGCTGCTGCAGATCACGGATTGCCTCGACCCGTCCGCAGCTTGATTTGACCGTTTCGGCCGGTTGCCGGCTGAAAACCGTCAGTTCGTAATCCCGTGCCAATAATTCACGGCAGAGAACATGGCCAATAAACCCGGTTCCTCCGGTAATCAGAATCCTTTTCGACATAATCGATACTCCTGTCGCGCACTGGCCTCTGGCGCTGTCTCAGAACGCCCGGTTCAGGCGGGTGTCTCTTCCAGTTGAAGCATAACAACATCGCGAATTGCCTGTCCCAGGAGAGGGTTTTCCCCAATCGGAGGTGCAAGCTGAATGGATACGGCGTGGGTTTTTTCGAGTTCTTCGATCATTGCCGGAACATCCTTGCGCAAGTGGCGGCCGGCCGCCAGGAACAAGGGAACGATCGTAAACTCGGTGATGCCTTCAGCCACACCTTCCATAATGATTGTATCAATGGATGGTTCCGCCAGTTCCATGTAGGCGACCCTGGCGTTGTCGACAGAAGCGAGAGTGGGCGCCGCAAGCTTTTCGAAGGTTTCACACCAGCGCTTGTCACTGCTTCCATGTGCCAACAGAATAATGCGGGGGCTGCTCATTGCCGCTCCTGAAGTAGTCAATTTGTTAGGGCCTGTCGTAAGTCGGGAAAGCCGGCCTCATGAGAGGGCCGGTACCATCTAAAGTAACAGGGTGCCAGTGAATGTTCGATTGGAAAGAGATTCTGGATTTCTGGTTTGGCGAACTTGACGAACATGGGCTGCCAGACAGCGACCACCGGAACAAGTGGTTCCGATCGGACCGCAGGTTTGACCAGGAGATACGCCGGCGTTTCCTTTCAATGGTGTTGTTTGCTTCCGAGCAGGGATTGGACCATTGGCGGACTGAGGCCGGCGGTATACTTGCCGAGACCATTCTGCTTGACCAGTTTTCGCGGAATATCTTCCGCGGCGGTGCCATGGCGTTTGATCAGGATCGCCAGGCGCGCAAGCTATGCCGGCAAGCGATGCAGAAAGGGCAGGATACGATGCTGCCGCCCGTGCACAGAGCGTTTCTCTATATGCCGCTCCAGCATTCGGAACTCAAGGACGACCAGGATATGTCCGTGGAATGCTACGAGCAACTGGCGCGGTCAACTGAAGGAATCCTTTCCGATTTCATGGGTAGCTTTCTGCAGTCCGCAAAGGATCACCGGGCGATCATACAAAAGTACGGACGATTCCCTCACCGCAACAAGGCACTCGGCAGAACCTCAACGGCGGAAGAGCGGGAGTACCTGGCCGGTGGTCGCCGTTTCGGCCAGTAGCGCAATCGCCCTTTCCTTAAAGTTTTGTATAGAAAACGTACATTCGGACGGGGTTGGCACTTTTCCCTGATAAAATGCGCAACACTGAAATTGCACGGGATAGCGATCCTTCTTTGGCTTGCAATCATTTTACCGGGGATCTGGAATGAAAAAGACGCGGCGGCTTTTACCCGCAGGCCTGCTACTGGCTTTTTGGGCGTGGCTACCACTCCCATCGTTTGGCGCCTCTCTGGACGACGACCTTTTAGATCGCCTGAGTGCCGCCGCTCCAAAGCTCGATACAAAGGTCCTCAGGACCGCAATCAGCGCCTCTCGCTGCGCTGTCTCCAGTGGTGTTCAGATGCCCGAGCGGCTTGCGGTGATTGATTTCTCGTTGCCATCCAGTCAGGAAAGGCTATGGATTTTCGATCTGGAGAAGGGCGAGCTGTTGCTTCGGGACCTGGTTGCTCACGGCAAAAATTCCGGGAATTTTAAATCGACCGCTTTCTCCAACGTGGAGGGGAGTTACCAGTCCAGTATCGGGCTTTTCCAGGCCCGGGAATCCTATTACGGCAAGCACGGCTATTCGCTCAGGCTGGATGGTCTCGAGCCCGGGATCAACGACCTTGCCCGGCAGCGCGCCATCGTTATACACGGTGCGGATTACGTGAATGATGGTTGGGTCAGCAAATACGGCCGCATTGGGCGTAGTCACGGGTGCCCGGCAGTTGATAACCAGATCATCAAGCGTGTTGTCGACAACCTTAAGGGGGGGCAGTTGGTGTTCAAGTACTATCCGGATCAGGAGTGGCTGCACAGTTCCGGATTCCTGAAATGTGATAACCGTACACTGGCAGGAAAAAACCTTAAAAAAAGTGGTTGACGGTTCCGTCGGGATCCGTAGAATACGCCTCCGTTGTCGGCAACAGCCGAACAGCATTGCGGGAATAGCTCAGTTGGTAGAGCACAACCTTGCCAAGGTTGGGGTCGCGAGTTCGAATCTCGTTTCCCGCTCCAGATTTCGAAAACCCGGTCCTGAAAAGGTCCGGGTTTTTTCGTTTTCGGGCACCTGCAACCTCGGCGCCGGGGGTTGCGGTCAGGTATACTCATCAGCCTGTTTCGAGTCCCGATTCTCTGTGGGAGGTTGCCTCCATGAAGGTCCGTTCGCTGTTCGTATACCCTGTCAAATCCCTTTCCGGTATTGAGGTGACCAGTTTTCATACCGACGATTTCGGTCCAGTCGGAGACAGGCGATGGATGATCGTTGATGATGAGCGGCGTTTTGTCACCCAGAGAGAGCATCCCGAACTAGCCCGCGTGGAAACGCAGTTGGATGGCGATCAGGTTGTTATCAACATTCCCGGTGAAGGTGAGTTTGGTCTGACAGCCTCCAATGACGAGCTTCGCGTACTGGTGTGGCGGGACTGGGTGAAGGCTCTGGCAGGCTTGCCAGAAGCCAGTGATGCCCTGAGTCGGTTTTGCCGCAAGCCTGTTCGCCTGGTATTCATGCCGGACAGCTCCTTCCGCCGCGTTGATGCGGGCAGGGTCGACGAGTACCGGCGAGTGGGCTTTGCTGATGGTTTTCCTTTTCTGGTTACCAACACTGCCTCGTTGGCAGAGCTCAACACCCGGCTGGAGGTGCCCGTGGAGATGCGGAGATTCCGTCCCAACATCGTCGTTGAGGGGGCAGACGCCTGGGATGAGGACCATTGGCAGAACTTGAGCATTGGCAATAACCGTCTGAGTATCGTAAAGCCCTGTTCACGCTGCGTAATGACGACCGTCGACCCTTCGACCGGCCTGAAGGATGCTGCCGTGCAGCCGCTCAGAACCCTGTCCCGCTATCGCAGGACCTGTGAGGGCGTGATCTTCGGCCAGAACGCGATTCATGAATCACCAGGACTTATCCGGGTTGGTGAACCCGTTACTGTCAATCAATCGGAGTAAAACCAAACGTGCCACTGTTAACGCTGGACTCAGTCTCCCTGGCTTATGGAATGCATCCGCTGCTTGATCAGGCCTCATTGGTTATCGATGCCGGAGAGCGTGTGTGTCTGCTGGGTCGAAACGGCGAGGGAAAATCGACCCTGCTGAAGATTGTCAGTGGCGAAGTGACACCCGATGGTGGCGTGGTTCGTCTCGATGATGGCGCTGTTCTGGCGGTGCTGCCGCAGAACCTGCCTTCCGAGGACACCCGCACGGCCTATGAAGTGGTTGCCGGGGCCTTTCCTGAAACCGGCAAGTTGCTGGCAGAGTTCCACCAGTTGTCCCAGCAGGGCGACGAGGCGAGTCTGGACCGGTTGATGAAAGTCCAGGAGCGTCTTGAAGCCCTGGACGGCTGGCGACTGGATCAGAAGGTAACCACAATTCTTGGCCAGTATGGCGTTGATCCTGATCAAACCCTCGATACCCTCTCGGGAGGCTGGCAGCGCCGTGTTCTCCTGGCAAAAGCTTTGGTTGCCGACCCGGATATTCTGTTGCTGGATGAGCCTACGAACCACCTCGACGTCCCCGCGATCGCCTGGCTGGAAGAGGCCCTGGGCCAGTTTCGCGGCGCCATGTTGTTTGTCAGCCATGATCGGGCGTTTATCCGGCGGATGGCGACCAGGATTGTAGAGCTGGACCGCGGGAAACTGGTGAGCTTCGCTGCCACCTACGACCGCTACCTGGACCTCAAGGAAAAAGCGCTGGAGGAAGAAGAACGGCAGAACGCGCTGTTTGACAAGCGCCTCAAGCAGGAGGAGGCCTGGATTCGGCAGGGCATCAAGGCTCGCAGGACTCGTAATATGGGGCGTGTTCGTGCCCTGAAGGCCATGCGTGAAGAGCACAGGCAGCGTCGTGTGCGGGGCGGAACCGCAACTTTCGCGGTGGAGGACGCGGCGCGCTCAGGGAAGCTTGTGGTTGAAACCCGGGATGCGGGCTTTGCTTATCCCGATGGCACTCCGGTCATCAGAGACATGAATCTCACCATTCTGAGAGGGGACAAGATCGGGCTTGTTGGGGAAAACGGCACAGGCAAGACCACGCTTGTTCGACTCCTGTTGGGGGATTTGGAACCAACCGAGGGGTCCATTCGTCTTGGTACCAATCTGCAGGTTGCCTATTTCGATCAGTTGCGCGGAGAGCTCGATCTGACGCGCAACGCACTGGACAATCTCTCCGAGGGTCGGGAGTTTATCGACATCAATGGCCAGAGCAAACACGTTCTCGGCTATTTGCAGGAGTTCCTGTTTACCCCGGAGCGAGCCAGATCTCCGGTCAGTGTCTTTTCTGGTGGCGAGCGGGCCCGATTGCTTCTGGCCAAGCTCTTCAGCAAGCCCGCGAATATCCTGGTGCTCGACGAACCGACCAATGATCTAGACGTTGAAACACTGGAATTGCTGGAAGAACAGCTGGCGGAATTTGCCGGCACAGTGATCGTGATCAGTCACGACCGTGAGTTTCTCGATAATGTGATCACCGAAACGGTTTTCCTGGACGGTTCGGGCAAAGTGCGTGAGTACGTTGGCGGTTACACGGACTGGCGTCGGCAGGGCGGTTGCTTCCCCTCAGAAGCCACGGGTAACCGGCCGGACAAGCAGGATAAAAACGGCAAGACATCCGGTAGCACCGAAAAGGCCGTATCAAAGAAACCGGCAGAGAACGCAAAACCGCGGGCAGAACCTGAAAAGGGCAAGCCCGTGAAACTGAGTTACAAGCTCAAGCTCGAGCTGGAGCAGCTACCGGGGCAGATCGAGGAGCTTGAGCAGGAAGTCGCGGGCCTGCAGGAAAAAATTTCCCGGGCTGATTTTTATTCAGGCCCACCGGATGAAGTCTCGGCCACTCTGGAAGCATTGACGGAAAAGGAAAACCGTCTGGAGCAGGTCATTGAGCGGTGGATGGAGCTGGAAGAACAGGCAAATCAATGAATGTACATTACGATTTCAGATTTCAGGACGGCCGTACGGTTGAGTTCAAGGTAACGGACAAGCCGTCCCGTCCTTCCGGAAAACTTCCGTCTTGGACACAGCTGGAACATTGCCAGTGTAGCAACTGTCCTTTGAAGGCTGCCGAATACTCCCACTGTCCCGCGGCAACCGAGATTTTGCCGGTTGTGGAGGCCTTTCGGGATGAGGATGCCTACCAGAAGGTGGAAGTAAAGGTAACCGATGACCGTCGAAGTTATGAGAAGCAGACGGCGCTTGAAGAGGCACTTCGATCGTTGCTCGGGCTGAAAATGGCGACCAGCGGGTGCCCGGTTCTTTCAGAGCTCAAGCCCATGGCGGTTCATCACCTGCCGTTCGCAAACACCGATGAATTCATTATGCGCAGCGTTTCCCATTACCTGTTGCAGCAATACTTCGCGAAACGGAATCATCAAACCCCAGACTGGGAATTAAAGGGGCTGGTGGAGAGGAATCAGAGGCTGCAGCTGGTGAATCAGGCCCTGTGGCAGAGAATACACTCAGTCTGCAAGGGTGACAGCAACCTGAAGGCACTACTGAACTTCTTCTCGATGGCCTCGAGTGTCAGTTTCTCGCTGGAAAGCCAGCTTCGCAAACTTGAGGCGAAAATGGAGGGGGAAGGGGGCTGATCCCGGCTTTCGTTCTCAGCAGGCCCGGGTCCACACCCCGGGCCTATTTGTTGGTCAAACCTTAATGAATGCGAACGGCCAGAACATCGCATTCGGTTCCATGCAGAACCCCGTTTGCGGTGGAGCCCAGCAAAAGCTGAAAACCCTTCCGGCCATGACTGCCCACGATCACAAGGTCTACTTCCTGTTCCTTCGCAAGCCTGTGGATTTCGGACTCGGGGCGCCCGACCGTCACCACCTGATTGTTTTTGGCCACACCGTATTTGTCGCCGTAGGTTCCCAATTGCTCGCGAGCTGCTTTGTCGAGTTGGTCCTGTAGCTCGGTCAGATCCATCGGAATATCGCCACCATAGGCATAGCCGACAGGCTCCACCACATGAACCAGCATCAGCTCCGCACCATGGGCTTCGCTTATGGCCTTTGCCTTATCCAGGACCTGTGGGGCTTCTTCTGTCAGGTCAATCGCAACAAGCATCTTTTTATAGGCAGACATCGTATCGCTCCTTCGCACACGGGATATTATTCTGAGGATAGTACCTTAAATCGGGTCGGGAAAGTGTAGCGGGAAACTGACGGGTATCAAAAACAGAGGCGGAAAATTGCTTTTCTGGCAGGCAATTAGGCCTGCCAGAAAGAGCAGGGGGGGTCAGGCGTTACCCTTGAGCAGCTCAATGGTTGTCGCAAGTCCTTTCAGGATACCCTTGGAATAGCGATCGATCACAAAGCCCACGTTGTTTTCGTTGTAGTTAATGTAGGAGCCGCGGATAAACTGCCACTTGGCAGAAATGTCGTTAAGCGCGTCCTTGAGCTCTGGTGTTCCCTGGCCCTGTATAACGGATGCGAGCAACTGGTCCAGCTCCCGAGCCTGTTCATCCAGCGGGGTTTCCGTTGAGGAGCCCTGGAACGTCTGGGCGACAGAGGAGTTTGTCCTCACAGAATACTTCGCCATCATCTGCGCCATTTTTACGGCAGCCGAACGGGCCGCTTCAACTCTTGGGTTGGTCTCGGTCTGTGAGCTCTCCTGGGCAACCTTGTATAGCTCGGTGGCTTTCACGTTCATGGTGAGTGCCTGGTTGGCCATGTCTGAGACCAGTCGCAAATCGGGGTAGCCCTGGTTGCGCACATCGTTAATGTTGTCCCGCATCAGATTCTTGAACTTGTCAAATTCCTGGTTCAGCCCCTCAACTTCCTCGGCTGACAGGACGCCCGAATCGCTGCCCGCGATGGAATTCATGGAATCGTTGGCCGAGTTGATGCCCTGCACAATCTCGTTCAAGGTGCCGGTATCTCCGGTTCCGCTGAAACGGTAATAGGCGTCCAGAGCCATGTAGTTGCTGACCCGGAAATTGTGAAGATCGGAGAGAAATCCGTCGGCACTGTCTTGAGCGCGGGCACCCATGGACGTGAGTGCAAGGAGAATCAGTGCGGCTACAAGGGAGCGTACCCGCAGGTTTGCGTCTTTCATCGGATGGGTCTCCGTAATGCGGTTTTATTGTTGTGGACCAAAGTCGTAGATCGAAGGTAAAGTAACTCCGTCAGCCAATCAAGCAGTTTTGGCGGCGTTGTAGCCCGTAAATGTAAATAAGTTTGAAATTTGCGTGACTAAGTTCCGGTTTTTTCTGAGCAGTGGCTTCCAGTTCATTGAAACATAACAATTCCGCTCCAATTTTCTTCGGTTGCCCCCGGTATTTCGGGGACTTTTGCAGCCCTCCCGAAAGAAACAAATTGACAAATGCGCCGTTTTTTTTCATCGTGTGCCCTCACGATTCAAACGACTGTATGAATTTTTGGATCGGATGATCGGGCAGTGACCGAAATCTCGCTGCACAAACAGCCGTGCCGGTAAATCAAAAAGTACCGCCCGGTTGGAAGCAGTTCCAAACACAGACTGGAGATCAGTTGATGATTTACGAAGGTAAAGCCATCACGGTTAAAGAGATCGAAGGCGGGATCGCTCAGTTGAACTTCGACTTGCAGGGCGAGTCAGTAAACAAGTTCAACCGTCTTACTATTGAAGAGCTCCGCGCCGCGACCGACGCACTGAAAGCGCAGAAGAACCTGAAGGGTCTGGTAGTCACCAGCTCCAAGGACAGCTTCATTGTTGGTGCCGACATTACCGAATTCACCGAGCTTTTTGCGGGCTCGGAAGAGGATCTGGTAGCCAACAACCTCAAGGCCAACGAAGTCTTCAACGCTGTTGAAGATCTGCCGTTCCCCACCGTTACCGCGATCAACGGTATGGCGCTGGGTGGCGGTTTCGAGATGTGTCTGGCAACCGACTACCGCGTGATGGACAAGAAGGCCAAGGTTGGTCTTCCGGAAGTGAAGCTTGGCATCTTCCCGGGCTTTGGCGGTACCGTGCGTCTGTCCCGTCTGGTCGGTGTGGACAACGCCGTTGAGTGGATCAGCGGTGGTACCGAGAACCGTGCAGACGTCGCTCTGAAGGTCGGCGCTGTCGATGCCGTGCTCGAGTCCGACAAGCTGGTCGATGCTGCTGTTGCCATTATTAACCAGTGCAACGAAGGCAAGCTGGACCACGAAGCCCGTCGTGAAGAGAAGAAGGGCAAGATCAAGCTCAATGCCATGGAAAGCATGATGGCATTCGAGATTTCCAAGGCATTTGTTGCCGGCAAGGCTGGCAAGAACTACCCGGCTCCTGTCGAGGCCATCAAGGTCATGCAGAAGCATGCCGGCATGACCCGCGACAAGGCAATCGAAGTCGAAGCCAAAGGCTTCGCCAAGATGGCCAAGACCAATGTAGCGGCTTGCCTGGTTGGCCTGTTCCTGAACGATCAGGAATTGAAGAAGAAGGCCAAGGCCTGGGAAAAAGAAGCCAACGACGTGAACCTGGCTGCCGTTCTGGGTGCCGGTATCATGGGCGGTGGGGTTGCCTTCCAGTCTGCCTTGAAAGGCACGCCGATCATCATGAAGGACATCAACCAGGACGGTATCGCCCTGGGTCTGAAAGAAGCCAAGAAGCTTCTGTCCAAGCGTGTTGAAAAAGGAAAGATGAAGCCGGATCAGATGGCCGACGTGCTCAACAGCATCACGCCGACCCTGAACTATGGCGATTTCAAGAATGTGGATCTGGTGGTTGAAGCGGTTGTTGAAAACCCGAAGGTGAAAGATGCGGTACTGCGTGAAACCGAAGATGCGGTTCGCGACGATACCATCCTGACCTCCAACACCTCGACGATTTCCATCGACCTGCTGGCCAAGAACCTGAAGCGTCCGGAAAACTTCTGCGGCATGCACTTCTTCAACCCGGTGCACATGATGCCGCTGGTTGAGGTTATCCGTGGCGAGAAGACCAGTGATCGCGCCATTGCAACCACGGTGGCCTACGCCAAGGCCATGGGCAAGACCCCGATCGTTGTAAACGATTGCCCGGGCTTCCTGGTCAACCGTGTTCTGTTCCCGTACTTCGGCGGCTTTATCGGCCTGGTACGTGACGGTGCTGACTTCCAGCACGTCGACAAGGTTATGGAAAAGTTCGGCTGGCCCATGGGTCCTGCGTACCTGCTGGACGTGGTCGGCATGGATACCGGCAAGCACGCTGGCGAAGTAATGGCAGACGGCTTCCCGGATCGGATGAAGCACGAAGGTACAACCGCCATTGACGTGATGTTCGATAACAACCGTTACGGACAGAAGAACGACAAGGGCTTCTACAAGTATGAACTGGACCGCAAGGGCAAGCAGAAGAAGGTTGTCGACGAAGAGACCTACAAGCTGCTCGAGCCTGTTGTTCAGGGTAAGAACGAGTTCAGCGAAGAAGACATCATCGCCCGTATGATGATTCCTCTTTGCCTGGAAACCGTTCGCTGCCTGGAAGACGGCATTGTCGAAGATCCGGCAGATGCTGATATGGGCCTGATTTTCGGTATCGGCTTCCCGCCGTTCCGGGGTGGTGCCCTGCGCTATATCGACGATATGGGTGTAGACAAGTTCGTCGAACTGGCAGACAAGTTTGCAGACCTTGGTCCTCTTTATCACCCGACCGAGAAGCTGCGTGAAATGGCCAAGACTGGCAAAAAGTTCTTTGGCTAACCCTGAACGAGATTTCCGAACGGAGAAAGATCTATGAGCCTTAATCCGAGAGACGTTGTCGTCGTCGATTGCGTGCGGACTCCGATGGGTCGTGCCAAAAACGGTTGTTTCCGGAACGTGCGTGCAGAGACCCTGTCCGCCAATCTGATCGAAGCACTGTTTGAGCGCAACCCGAAGCTCGACCCGAAAGAAGTTGAAGATGTAATCTGGGGCTGTGTAAACCAGACCAAGGAGCAGGGCTTCAACGTGGCGCGTCAGATTTCCCTGCTGACCCGCATTCCCCACGAGTCTGCCGCTCAGACCGTGAACCGCCTGTGTGGCTCTGCCATGAGCGCGATTCACACTGCAGCCCAGGCCATCATGACCGGCAACGGTGATGTGTTCTTCGTGGGTGGTGTTGAGCACATGGGGCACGTACCCATGACCGAAGGCTTCGACCATAACCCGGCTGCGTCCAAGTACACCGCAAAAGCGTCCAACATGATGGGCCTGACCGCGGAAATGCTGGCCAAGATGCACGGGATTACCCGTGAGCAGCAGGACGAGTTCGGTGCTCGGTCCCATCGTCTGGCCCATGAAGCGACCGTAGAAGGCCGTTTCAAGAACGAAATCGTGCCCATTGAAGGTCACGACGAGAACGGCTTCAAGGTGCTGATCGAGGAAGACGAGACCATTCGACCGGAGACCACGGCCGAGTCCCTGAGCCAGCTCAAGCCGGCGTTCGATCCGAAGAACGGTACCGTAACAGCCGGTACGTCTTCCCAGCTGACCGACGGCGCGGCAGCGATGGTGCTGATGTCTGCAGAGCGTGCAGAGGCACTTGGTCTCAAGCCGATTGCCAAGATCCGCAGCATGGCCGTTGCCGGCTGTGATCCCGCGATCATGGGTTACGGCCCGGTGCCGGCCACCAAGAAAGCCCTGAAGCGCGCAGGCCTGAAAGTCGAGGATATCGACTTCTGGGAACTGAACGAGGCTTTCGCCGGCCAGTCCCTGCCTGTCCTGAAGGACCTGAAACTACTGGGCGTTATGGAAGAAAAAGTGAACCTGAACGGCGGCGCGATCGCCCTGGGCCATCCGCTGGGCTGCTCTGGTGCACGAATCTCTACAACCCTGCTGAATGTAATGCAGGCCAAAGGCGGTAAGCTTGGTGTTTCCACCATGTGTATCGGTCTGGGCCAGGGCATTGCAACGGTCTGGGAGCGTTTGTAATCCATTAACCGGATTGCATTTCGCGGTTTCAGAAGGCCCGGCAAATGCCGGGCCTTTCTGTTTCAGCAGGCGGGCCCAACAGGGTTCCCGAATGTGAAAAAAAGCAGGATTGAAACCAAAGAATGGGTTGTCTTGCTATTCTTGACCCTGTAAAACAGTGAGCCTATACAAAATGGCGGCGTATTTGTGTTTTCTAGCCGACTGATTTTACAGCGAGTTTACGGTTTGCTGATTTATTGACCGATTTATCGCCAAGGATACAGAACTCCGATATGGGTAAAAGTCTCGTAATTGTCGAGTCACCAGCGAAAGCGAAGACCATCAACAAGTACCTGGGCTCTGACTTCATCGTCAAATCGAGCGTCGGGCACATTCGTGATCTTCCCGTTAGTGGCAGCGGATCCCAGTCCGATCCCAAAGAGCGTGCGAAGCAGGCTGCTATCACCCGGAAGATGAGCCCTGAAGAGAAGGCTGTGCATAAAAAGCGCAAGTCCCGCGAACAGCTGGTCGCCCGTATGGGTGTCGACCCGGACCAGGACTGGAGTGCCCGTTACGAGATCCTTCCCGGCAAAGAGAAGGTGGTCAGCGAACTCAAGCGTTTGGCCAAATCAGCAGACCATATCTATCTGGCAACGGATTTGGACCGTGAAGGGGAGGCCATCGCCTGGCACCTTCAGCAGACCATTGGTGGCGAACCTGAGAAGTACCGGCGCGTGGTGTTCAACGAAATTACCAAGCGTGCGATTCAGGAAGCGTTCAAGGATCCAGGCACTCTCGACAATAACCGGGTTAACGCACAGCAGGCCCGTCGCTTCCTCGACCGGGTTGTTGGCTATATGGTGTCGCCCCTGCTTTGGGCCAAACTTGCCCGCGGCCTCTCCGCCGGCCGTGTTCAATCCGTTGCGGTGCGGCTGATAGTCGAGCGTGAACGTGAAATCCGGAAGTTCGTTCCGGAGGAGTTCTGGCAGTTGCACGCCGATCTGGCGTCTGCCAAGGCCGATCAACCGGTCCGTTTCGAGGTGACTCGCCACGAGGACAAGCCCTATCGTCCGGTCAATGAGCAGCAGAGCAGTGACCACGTCAGCCGGCTGAAGGCGGGTACGTTCAAGGTTGCCAAGCGGGAAGACAAGCCGACCCGTTCGCGGCCGTCCGCGCCGTTTATTACGTCTACGCTGCAGCAGGCTGCCAGTAACCGGATGGGTTTCAGCGTCAAGAAGACGATGATGTTGGCCCAGCGTCTTTATGAGGCCGGTTTCATTACCTACATGCGGACGGACTCAACCAATCTGAGTCAGGATGCGATCAACAGTTGCCGTACGTATATCGAAAAGCAGTTCGGCGACAAATACCGGCCGGAAAAGCCCCGTGTCTACGGCAGCAAAGAGGGCGCCCAGGAGGCGCACGAGGCCATTCGCCCAACCGAAGTCAGCCGTCGTCCGGCGGATATCAGTGGCCTTGAGAAGGATGCCGAGAAGCTCTACGACCTCATATGGCGTCAGTTTATTGCCTGTCAGATGTCCGACGCCGAATTCCTGAGTACGTCCATCGTGGTGGCCAACGGTGACTATGAGCTCCGTACCCGGGGCCGGATCATCAAGTTCGACGGCTTCCTGAAGGCAGCACCCCAGGCCGCCAAGAAAGACGAAGACATTGCTCTGCCTGACATTAAGGTGGATGAAGTGCTGGATATCAAGAAACTGGATCCTACGCAGCACTTTACCAAGCCGGCGCCCAGATACACCGAGGCCAGTCTGGTCAAGGAGCTCGAAAAGCAGGGCATTGGCCGTCCGTCGACCTACGCATCGATTATTTCCACGATTCAGGATCGCGGCTATGTGAGGCTGCAGAACCGTCGGTTCTACGCCGAGAAGATGGGCGAGATCGTTACCGAGCGCCTGTCGGAATCTTTTCCGAACCTGATGGACTTCGACTTCACCGCGAGGATGGAAGATGAGCTCGACGAGATTGCCGAGGGTGATGTCGAGTGGAAGAAAGTCCTGAATGATTTTTACAGTCGGTTCCGGCAGCAGCTGGAAAAAGCCGAGAGTGGTGAAGACGGCGGCATGCGCGCCAACACGCCGACTGAAACGGACATTCCATGCCCGAGCTGTGGCCGGAATATGCAGATCCGGGTGGCCAGCACTGGTGTTTTCCTGGGTTGCTCTGGCTATTCCTTGCCACCGAAAGAGCGTTGCAAGACTACCATTAACCTCGTGTCCGGTGATGAGGTTGTCAGCGCCGACGATGACGTCGAGGGCGAGGGCGAAACCCGTCTGCTGCGCAAGAAACGTCGCTGCCCCAAGTGTGGCACCGCCATGGACAGCTACCTGGTGGACGAAACCCGCAAGCTGCATGTTTGCGGTAACAATCCGGATTGCTCTGGCTACGAGGTGGAAAAGGGCACGTTCCGCATCAAGGGCTACGATGGGCCGACTCTTGAGTGCGATAAGTGTGGCTCCGAGATGCAGCTTAAAACCGGGCGTTTTGGCAAATATTTCGGATGCACCAATGCCGACTGCAAGAATACCCGCAAGTTGCTGAAAAATGGCGAGCCCGCTCCGCCCAAAATGGACCCGGTGCCAATGCCCGAGCTCCAATGTCAGAAAGTCGATGATACTTACGTTCTCAGGGACGGTGCGTCCGGTTTATTCCTGGCTGCCAGCAAATTCCCGAAAAATCGGGAAACGCGGCCACCGCTGGTGATGGAGATTAAACCGCACCGCAAGGAGATTGATCCGAAGCACGACTACCTGATGGATGCGCCCGAGCGTGACCCCGAGGGTAATCCGACGGTGATTCGCTACAGCCGCAAGAGCAAGGAGCAGTACGTCATGTCTGAAAAGGATGGCAAGGCGACGGGCTGGTCTGCGTGGTATGTGAACGGTAAGTGGCAACCACAGGACAAGAAAAAGTAACGTCTGCTGGTTTCCGGGGTCGTGGGCTGATTGCCGTCAAACGACCCCGGACTCAATACCTTAGCGGAATTTTCTCAGTCTCTGTATGAGAGATGAAGTATCCCACCGTTTACCGCCCATCGACTGGACATCCGCATAGAATTGATCGACCAGTGCGGTCACCGGCAGAGAAGCGTTCACTTTTCTCGCCTCCTCAAGGCAAATCCCGAGGTCCTTGCGCATCCAGTCAACGGCGAAGCCGTGTTCGAACTCTCCTGCAATCATGGTTCCCGAGCGGTTTTCCATCTGCCAGGATTGGGCTGCGCCTTTTGAAATCACGTCCACCACTTTCGCCACATCCAGTTCGGCCTGCTCGGCAAAGTGCAGGGCCTCTGAAAGCCCCTGAACGAGACCGGCAATCGCGATCTGGTTCACCATCTTGGTTTTCTGGCCACTGCCAGCTGGGCCCATTCGATTGAGTGCCCGCGCATAGTGCTCCATAACCGGCTCGGCTTTCGCATAGTCCTGTTCCGAGCCGCCGCACATGATGGTCAGTTTGCCGTTTTCAGCGCCTTGCTGGCCGCCGGATACAGGCGCGTCCACAAATCCCATGTTGTTTTTACCGGCAGCGTCAGCGAGATACTCGGCAATGCCGGCAGAAGCCGTAGTGTGATCGACCAGCACAGCGCCTTCAGAGGCATTGGCGAGAATACCTTCATCACCCCCGTAAACGGCCATGAGGTCGGTATCGGCCCCAACACAGGTCAAAACAATATCCGCGCCCCTCACGGCCTCAGCAATGGTGGTGCAGCTGGTTCCCGAGTATTCGTTTGCCCACTGCTCGGCTTTGGCATTGGTCCGGTTCCAGACCCTGACGTCGAGCCCCGCCTTCGCCAGGTGGCCGGCCATCGGGTAACCCATGACGCCCAGGCCAATAAATGCTGCTGTAGTCATCGCTTTCTCCTCTTATGTTTTTATCGGGTTAACTTAGCACATTAGGGCAGGCCAGCACGCAATAAAAAAGGCCGCTGAATCAGCGGCCTTTGCGTGCTTTGCCCGGCAAGTCAGACTTATTTGGCCGGATAATCCCGGGAATCCGAGCCGGTGTAGAGCTGACGCGGACGGCCGATGCGATAGTCGCCGCTTACCATTTCGTTCCAGTGCGAGAACCAGCCAATGGTACGCGACAGAGCGAAGATAACGGTGAACATCGACGTCGGGATTCCGATTGCCTTGAGGATCAGGCCGGAATAGAAATCCACGTTGGGGTAGAGCTTGCGCTTGACGAAGTATTCGTCTTCCAGCGCGATCTTCTCGAGACGCTGGGCGATCTTCAGCAGCGGGTCGTTTTCTAGGCCCAGCTCGGTCAGCACCTCGTGGGCAGTTTCAGCCATTACTTTGGCGCGCGGGTCGAAATTCTTGTATACCCGGTGGCCGAAGCCCATCAGGCGGAACGGATCGTCTTTGTCCTTAGCCTTGGCAATGAATTTCTCGATGTTGGATTCGTCGCCGATTTCGGCCAGCATGTCCAGAACCGCTTCGTTGGCGCCGCCGTGAGCGGGTCCCCACAGGGCCGCGATGCCGGAGGCAATGCAGGCATAGGGGTTGGCGCCGGTAGAGCCGGCCAGGCGCACCGTAGACGTTGAGGCGTTCTGTTCATGATCCGCGTGCAGGATGAAAATCTTGTCCATGGCCTTGGCCAGGATCGGGTTCGGCTTGTACTCCTCGCAAGGAACGCCAAACATCATCTGCAGGAAGTTCTCCGAGTACGAGAGGTCATTACGCGGATAAATGAAAGGCTGTCCAATGGCATACTTGTAACACCAGGCGGCAATGGTCGGCATTTTTGCAATCAGGCGATGCGCGGTAATTTCCCGCTGCTCCTGGCTGGCAACGTCCATTTCGCCGTGGTAGAAGGCAGACAGAGCGCCGACCACACCACACATGATCGCCATCGGGTGTGCGTCACGACGGAAACCCTGGAAGAAGTTCCGCATCTGGTCGTGCAGCATGGTGTGGTTTTTGATGGTGTCGTGGAACTTCTGGTTTTCCTCGGCGCTCGGGAGTTCGCCGTGAAGGAGGAGGTAGCAGACTTCAAGGTAGTCAGAATGTTCGGCCAGCTGCTCAATCGGGTAGCCGCGGTGCAGGAGAACGCCGTTTGCTCCGTCGATGTAGGTAATGGCCGATTCGCAGGCTGCTGTGGATACAAATCCGGGATCGTATGTGAAAACGCCTTCCTGGACTAGGCCTCGTACGTCGATAACGTCAGGGCCGACGGTGCCTGAATAAACCGGTAGCTCAATGGACTTGTCCCCCACCGAGAGCGTGGCTTTCCTGTCGGTCATGGTGCTCTCCTATTTATCAGCTTTGACAGCTTTATCTACAGTTATAGATGCGCTAGAAGGCGCGTATTATCGCAAAACTGGCGGCAAAATATAGGGCGTTGGCTTTTTTTGTCAATGGAAGAGTCGGGAAAACCCATAATTTGACATTGGCTGTAAATCAGGGATATCCCGAATGACAACGGATTCGGGCAGGAAAAGGATTTGTCAATCCTCCTTATCGCTGGCTTAACCCCCTGAAATACGCGGCCTGAGCGACGTTGCACGTTTGTAATTGGTTAGGGTACTCCTTATAATCCCTAGCCCGGAATCGGGGATAAACCTTTTATGGCAGCTTTCTAGACAGGCAGTTGTGGAAAAGGTTTCTTCTCTTCCAAGCCAATCGTATGCCGGTTTCGTAGCGGCATGCCGATCCTTACATACCAACCATCCGCACCCGGTTTTCCGGTCCCGCGGAACTAAGAGAGAGTGTGAGAGCGCTGTGAATAGCAAACGACCAGTAAATCTCGATCTCGGCAAGTTTCATTTTCCGCTGCCAGCCATTACGTCCATATTGCACCGCATCAGCGGCATCATCCTGTTTGTTGCTGTTGCGTTCATGCTTTACGGGCTCCAGCTTTCCCTGTCCGGGGAAGAGGGCTTCAGTCGCGTGAGTGAACTGCTGGACAGCTTCCTTGCCAAGCTGATTACCTGGGGCATCTTGTCTGCTCTGTTGTACCACCTGGTTGCAGGCATCAAGCACCTGTTCATGGACATGGGCATTGGTGAAGAGCTGGAAAGCGGCCGCCTGGCATCAAAGATCACGGTTGCGGTTTCCGTCATTCTCATCCTTTTGGCAGGAGTTTGGGTATGGGCATGAACAGTGTCACGAATATCGGTCGTAACGGAATTCAGGATTGGATCATCCAGCGCGTTTCGGCCTACGTATTAGCCCTGTACACGCTGTTTTTACTCGGCTTTTTCATCTCCACCGACGTCGACTATCAAACCTGGTCTGCTCTGTTCGATCAGGCATGGGTGAAGATATTCACGCTTCTGGCTTTGTTGTCGATTGCGGGGCATGCATGGGTCGGGTTGTGGACAGTTACAACGGATTACATGAAATCCGCTGGACAACGGTTGCTGGCCCAGGCAGTGGTTATCCTCGGTGTTTTTGTGTACGTCGTCTGGGGTATTCAAATTATTTGGGGGCTTTAATCGATGGCTAATATCAAGACCATGTCCTTTGACGCAATTGTTATCGGTGGCGGCGGTTCCGGCATGCGTGCCGCGCTTCAGCTGACCGAATCCGGCGTCAATACCGCGTGTATCACCAAGGTTTTTCCCACGCGGTCTCATACGGTCTCTGCGCAGGGCGGTATCACCTGTGCGATTGCCAGTGCTGATCCGAACGACGACTGGCGCTGGCACATGTATGACACAGTAAAAGGCTCGGACTACATTGCCGACCAGGATGCCGTCGAGTACATGTGTTCTGTAGGCCCTCAGGCGGTGTTCGAGCTTGAGCACATGGGTCTTCCTTTCTCTCGTACCGAGCAGGGTCGCATCTATCAGCGTCCTTTCGGTGGCCAGTCCAAGGGCCCGGACAATCCGACTCAGGCAGCACGTACGTGTGCAGCTGCCGACCGTACCGGTCACGCGCTTCTGCATACCCTGTATCAGGCCAACATCAAGGGCGGCACCACGTTCCTGAACGAGTGGTACGCGGTCGATCTCGTCAAGAACAGCAAGGACGAAGTCGTTGGTGTGGTCGCCATCGAGGTTGAGACCGGCGAAGTTGCTTACATCAAGTGCAAGGCAACCGTACTGGCTACCGGTGGCGCGGGTCGTATCTACGCCTCCACAACGAACGCCCTGATCAACACGGGTGATGGTATCGGCATGGCGCTGCGCGCCGGTTTCCCGATGCAGGATATGGAAATGTGGCAGTTCCACCCGACCGGTATCTACGGTGCCGGCACCCTGGTAACCGAAGGTTGCCGAGGCGAGGGTGGTTATCTGATCAACGCCGAGGGTGAGCGTTTCATGGAGCGCTATGCGCCGAACGCGAAAGACCTGGCAGGCCGGGACGTAGTTGCCCGCGCCATGGTTATCGAGATCCTGGAAGGTCGTGGCTGTGGTCCCGACAAGGATCACGTGCTGCTGAAGCTTGATCATCTGGGCGAAGAAACCCTGAATCTGCGCTTGCCGGGCATCTGTGAGCTGTCCCGCACCTTTGCACACGTTGATCCGGTGAAAGAGCCGATCCCGGTTGTTCCGACCTGTCACTACATGATGGGCGGTATTCCGACCAACGTTGGTGGTCAGGCGCTGACCCAGGACGAAAACGGCAAGGACAAGCCGATCCCCGGACTGTTCGCCTGTGGTGAAGCAGCCTGTGTATCGGTACACGGTGCCAACCGTCTGGGTGGTAACTCTCTGCTGGATCTGGTGGTCTTCGGTCGCGCAGCGGGTCTGCACATCGAGGAGCAGCTTCGTGGCGGCTTTGAGGTCGACGGTGCCAGCGAAGACGACATCAAGCGCGCGATGGCGCGGCTTGACCGCCTGAACAACGCCTCCGAAGGCGAGAGTGTTGCGGAAGTTCGGAAAGATCTTCAGAACTGTATGCAGTTGTACTTCGGTGTATTCCGTGACGGCAAGAGCATGGAAGAGGGGCTCAAGAAACTGGAAGCCATTGGTGAGCGTGTTCGCAACACCAAGCTGGCTGATACCAGTAACGCCTTCAACACTGCTCGTATCGAGGCGCTCGAGCTGGACAACCTCTATGAGGTTGCCCTGTCCACAGCGATTTCCGCGTTCGAGCGCAAGGAAAGCCGTGGTGCCCACGCCAGGAACGATTTCACCGAGCGTGATGACGAGAACTGGCTCAAGCACTCTATGTACTTCCCGCTGGAAAAGCGAGTGGGCAAGCGTGATGTGAACTTTGCACCGAAGACGGTGGACAAGTTCGAGCCGAAGGTCCGGACTTACTAAGGGGGACTCCGAAAATGTTAGTAAGCCTTTATCGTTATAACCCGGAGACCGACAACGCGCCTTATATGCAGGACGTGGATGTCGAAATTCCGGAAGGCAAGGATCTCATGGTTCTTGACGTGCTGAACCTGGTCAAGGAGCGGGATCCTTCAATGGCCTATCGCCGTTCCTGTCGGGAGGGCGTTTGCGGCTCCGACGGCATGAACATGAATGGCAAGAACGGCCTGGCCTGTATCACGCCGGTTTCCCAGGTGGTGAAGGGCGATAAGCTGGTTCTGCGGCCGCTGCCGGGCCTGCCGGTTATTCGTGATCTGGTTGTAGACATGAGTCTTTTCTATAAGCAGTACGAAAAGGTCATGCCGTACCTGATTAACGACAAGCCTGCGCCTGCGATCGAGCGGCTGCAGTCTCCGGAAGACCGCCAGAAGCTGGACGGCCTGTACGAGTGTATTCTCTGTGCCTGCTGCTCCACGTCCTGCCCGTCATTCTGGTGGAACCCTGACAAGTTTATCGGTCCTGCCGGCCTGCTTCAGGCCTACCGTTTCCTGGCTGACAGCCGGGATACAGCCCAGGAGGAGCGACTTGCCAACCTTGATGACCCGTTCAGCGTGTTCCGTTGCCGGGGCATCATGAACTGTGTAAGTGTCTGCCCGAAAGGCCTGAACCCCACAAGGGCTATCGGCCACATTCGGAATCTTCTGCTGCAAAGGGCTACTTAAGCAGCAGGATTTGCGACAGACGCTATACTGTTCTGATCAGGTTAGTACCCGGAAGGCCTCGCAAGTTTGCGGGGCCTTCAACCAAAGGCTTATAGTCAAAGGTCTTATCCGGGTGCACACTACGCAAGCTGTGGCGGGAACTTATAAAGTTTTCTCCCTGTTTTGCTGAGTATAAAAACCACCGGGGAATGGAAAACATCCATGTCGGGTGTGGTGGCCAAAGTCGATCCCGTAAAAACCCGTATTGACTGAGAAATACCCCTGGCCGACCATATCGGGCTCCCCGCACCAGCCCAAGGTGAGCTATTCAAGATGCACGAAAGCATAATGGAGCAGTTATGGCAGACTTCCCACCTCCAGGGTGGAAATCTCGCCTATGTTGAACAGCTTTTTGAAACCTACCTGACAGACCCCAACGCCGTTCCCGAAGAGTGGCGCAGCTATTTCGACAAGCTTCCCAGTGTCGATGGCTACAAGGGCCGTGACATTGTCCACTCTTCCATCCGCGAACAGTTTGAACACATTTCCCGCAATCAGCGCTTTCTTGCCAGCGGCGGCGTTCCCGCCAGCGCCACGTCTGATGCGGACAGAAAGCAGATTCGTGTTCTCCAGCTGATCAACGCCTATCGCTTCCGCGGTCATCAGGAAGCTAAGCTGGACCCGCTCGGTGTATGGCAGCGTCCCCGGGTCGAAGACCTCGATCCCGAATTTCATGAGCTATCCGACTCTGACAGGGATCTCGAATTCCAGACCGGCTCCCTGAACCTTGGCTCCGAGACCATGAAGCTCGGGGACATAGTCGACGGTCTGCGCCAGACCTATTGCGAGAGCATCGGTGCCGAATACATGCACGTGGTGGATACCCGCATCAAGCGTTGGTTCCAGCAGCGCATGGAGCCTGTCCGTTCACGTCCGGCATACGAAGACAACACCCGTAAGCATATCCTTGAGCGCCTGACGGCCGCCGAGGGCCTCGAAAAGTACCTGGGGTCCCGCTACCCGGGCGTGAAGCGCTTCGGCCTTGAGGGTGGCGAGAGTCTGATCCCTTGTCTGGACGAGCTGATTCAGCGTGCCGGCTCCTATGGCGCCAAGGAAATAGTCCTGGGTATGGCTCACCGTGGGCGCCTCAACGTCCTGATTAACACCTTGGGCAAGAACCCGCGGGAGCTTTTTGACGAATTCGAGGGCAAGAAGCTTGCAGATTCTGGCTCTGGTGACGTTAAGTACCATCAGGGCTTCTCATCCAATGTGATGACGCCAGGTGGCGAAGTTCACCTGGCAATGGCGTTTAACCCGTCGCACCTTGAAATCGTTTCTCCGGTTGTTGAGGGGTCTGTCCGGGCTCGTCAAACCCGCCGTAACGATAATGAGGGCACCAAGGTCGTTCCGATTATCATGCACGGCGACGCGGCGTTTGCCGGCCAGGGCGTGGTGATGGAAACCTTCCAGATGTCCCAGACCCGCGGTTTCGGCGTTGGCGGTACCATTCATATCGTGATCAACAACCAGGTTGGTTTCACCACCAGCAAGCAGGAAGATGCGCGGTCCACGGAATACTGTACCGACGTTGCCAAGATGATCCAGGCGCCGATTCTGCATGTGAATGCGGATGACCCTGAAGCGGTCATGTTTGTGACACAGATGGCCATGGATTACCGCAACGAATTCAAGAACGACGTCGTGATCGACCTGGTCTGCTATCGTCGTCGCGGTCACAACGAAGCGGACGAGCCGGCAGCGACCCAGCCGGTCATGTACGAGAAAATCCGCAAGCTGAAGACCACCCGCAACCTGTACGTGGATCAATTGGTGGAAGCCGGTGTTATTACCGAGGAAGAAGCCAAGCAGATGGAGAACGACTACCGTGACGCCCTGGACAATGGCGAGCACGTGGTCAAATCCCTGGTCAAGGAGCCCAACAAAGAGCTCTACGTTGACTGGACTCCTTACCTCGGCCACGAGTGGACAGCCAAGTGCAAGTCCAGCGTTGCGCTGAAGACTATCCAGAAGCTGGGCAAGAAACTGACCTCGGTCCCTGAAGGTTTCAGTATCCAGCGTCAGGTCTCCAAGATTGTTTCCGACCGCGAAAAAATGACCGCCGGCGCCCTGCCTATCAACTGGGGCTACGGTGAAGTCATGGCGTACGCGACGCTGTTGGACGAAGGTCACCCAATCCGCCTTACGGGGCAGGATATTGGCCGTGGCACGTTCTCTCACCGCCATGCGGTCCTTCACAATCAGAAAGACGGCTCAACCCATATTGCTCTGGCGGAATTGTCGGAAGATCAGCCTAAATTCGAAATTTACGACTCGCTGCTGTCGGAAGAAGCCGTAATGGCGTTCGAGTACGGCTACGCCACTACCGCGCCGGATGGGCTTGTGGTTTGGGAAGCGCAGTTCGGCGATTTTGCCAACGGTGCCCAGGTCGTAATCGACCAGTTCCTGACCAGTGGTGAGCACAAGTGGGGACGCCTTTGCGGTCTGACCCTGCTGCTGCCCCATGGTTACGAAGGGCAGGGGCCAGAGCACAGCTCGGCGCGCCTCGAGCGTTTTCTGCAACTCAGTGCAGAGCATAATATCCAGGTTTGCGTGCCGACCACGCCTTCCCAGGTATTCCACATGCTGCGTCGCCAGGTTAAGCGCCCGTTGCGCAAACCGTTGGTTGCGATTACGCCCAAGAGCCTGCTGCGGCATAAGGAAGCGACGTCTGATCTTGATGATCTGACCAGCGGTACCTTCAAGACAGTGCTGCCCGAGAAAGAGCCGTCCGATCCGAAGAAAGTCACCCGTCTGATCCTGTGCTCAGGCAAGGTGTATTTCGATCTGCTTGAGAAGAAGAAGTCGGACGAGCGTGATGACGTGGCCATTGTCCGGATCGAACAGCTGTATCCTTTCCCCGGAGACGATCTTGACGAGCTCTTGAGCGAGTACTCCAAGCTCAAGCACGTTGTCTGGTGTCAGGAAGAGCCGATGAACCAGGGGGCGTGGTATTGCAGCCAGCATCACATGCGTAATGCGCTGCATCGCAAGAACCCCAAGCTGTACCTTCAATATGCCGGTCGTGACGCTTCGGCTGCTCCTGCCTGTGGCCATATGTCGGTCCACATTGAAGAGCAGAAGAAACTTGTTAACGACGCGTTTGAAATTTGACGAGCTACCGAACTAAGGATCTGTAATGTCAACTGAGATTAAAGCCCCCGTTTTCCCGGAGTCGGTCGCGGAAGGTACTGTCGCGACCTGGCACAAGCAGCCGGGTGAAGCCTGCTCCCGTGACGAGCTGATTGTCGATATCGAGACCGACAAGGTTGTTCTTGAGGTTGTTGCGCCGGCGGACGGCGTGATTGAGGAAATTATCAAGAACGAAGGCGATACCGTTGAAAGTGGTGAGGTAGTCGGCAAGTTCAAGGAAGGCGCCAAGGGCGAATCCAAGCCTGCCGAGGGTAAGACAGAAGAGAGCAAGGAAGAGGCTCCGAAGGAAGAAGCCAAGAGCGAGGCGTCTTCCGGCGAAGCCATCCTGAGCCCGGCGGCCCGAAAGCTGGCTGAGGAAAATAACGTCGATCCGAACAGCATCAAGGGTACCGGCAAAGATGGCCGCGTAACCAAGGAAGACGTTCAGAACCACGTAGACAGTGCCAAGTCCTCCGGCGGTGCTGCCGCACCTCAGCCTGCGGCTGGTATGCCGGAAGTCAACGTTAGCCAGGGCGAACGTCCCGAGAAGCGCGTACCGATGACCCGCCTGCGTGCGAGCATTGCCAAGCGACTGGTTAATGCCCAGCAGAGCGCAGCCATGCTGACCACCTTTAACGAGGTGAACATGGGCCCGATCATGGAGATGCGCAAGCAGTACCAGGACAGCTTTGTGAAGCGTCACGGTATCAAGCTTGGTTTCATGTCGTTCTTCACCAAGGCCGCCACCGAAGCCCTGAAGCGCTTCCCGGCGGTGAACGCGTCCATCGATGGTAACGACATGGTGTATCACGGTTACCAGGACATCGGCGTGGCGGTTTCCACCGATCGCGGCCTCGTGGTTCCGGTTCTGCGTGATTCCGACGCCATGGGTCTGGCCGACATCGAGAAGAAGATCGTCGAGTACGGCACCAAGGCAAAAGATGGCAAACTGGCCATTGAAGATATGACCGGCGGTACCTTCACAATTACCAACGGCGGTATCTTCGGTTCGCTGATTTCCACACCGATCCTGAACCCGCCCCAGACAGCCATCCTGGGCATGCACAAGATTCAGGAGCGTCCGATGGCCGTGAACGGCAAGGTGGAAATTCAGCCGATGATGTACCTGGCGCTTTCTTACGACCACAGGATGATTGATGGTAAGGAAGCGGTGCAGTTCCTCGTTGCCATCAAGGAAATGCTTGAAGACCCGGCACGTATTCTGCTGGACGTCTGAGCCGACATTTAACGAATCGGAAACGGGATAAAAGTATGTCTGATAAGTACGACGTCATTGTCATTGGTGCAGGCCCCGGGGGCTACGTAGCTGCCATCAAAGCGGCACAGCTGGGTCTCAAGACCGCGTGTGTCGAGTCCTGGACTTCAGAAGACGGTAAGGCACAGGTGCTGGGCGGTACCTGCCTGAACGTTGGTTGCATCCCCTCCAAGGCGCTGCTGGAAATTTCCCACAAGTTTGAGGAATCCAGCCACGATTTCGAGATGCAGGGCATCATCGCCAAGGATGTCAAAATGGACATCGGCAAGATGATGGAGCGCAAGAGCGGCATCGTTAAGCAGCTGACCGGCGGTATCGCAGGCCTGTTCAAGTCTAACGGCGTGACTTCCATCCATGGCCACGGCAAACTGCTGGCCAACCGCAAGGTGGAAGTAACCGACAAGGACGGCAAGTCGAAGACCTACGAAGCCGAAAACATCATTCTGGCCACCGGTTCCAAGCCGATCCAGATTCCGCCCGCGCCTTTCGACGGCGAATACATCGTGGATTCCGAGGGTGCCCTCGAGTTCACCGAGGTGCCGAAGCGTCTGGGTGTGATTGGTGCCGGCGTTATCGGCCTGGAGCTCGGCAGTGTCTGGGCCCGCCTGGGCGCGGAAGTCACCGTTCTGGAAGCCCAAGACACCTTCCTGCCGGCCGTTGACCAGCAGGTAGCAAAAGATGCCCTGAAACAGTTCCAGAAGCAGGGACTGAACATCGTCATGGGTGCACGTATGACTGGCGCGGAAGTAAAGCGCAAGCTGGTGAACGTGAACTACGAGGATTCCAAGGGCAAGCACGAAGCCAAGTTCGACAAGCTGATCGTGGCTGTTGGTCGTCGACCCTACACCGACAACCTGTTGTCGGAAGACTCCGGCGTCCAGATGGATGAGCGCGGCTTCATCTTTGTTGATGACAACTGTAAAACCGAAGCCCCGGGTGTCTGGGCGATCGGTGACGTGGTTCGTGGACCCATGCTGGCCCACAAGGCGTCTGAAGAAGGCATCATGGTTGCGGAGCGTATCGCCGGGCACAAGCCTCAGGTGAACTACGACTGCATCCCGAACGTTGTCTACACCTTCCCGGAAGTTGCCTGGGTTGGCAAAACCGAAGAGCAGATGAAGGCAGAAGGTGAAGAGTACAACGTAGGTACCTTCCCGTTTGCGGCCAACGGTCGTGCAATGGCTGCAAACTCGGCGTCCGGTCTGGTCAAGATCATTGCTGACGCAAAAACTGACCGCATTGTCGGTTTCCATGTAGTTGGTCCCCAGGCCTCTGAAATCGTTGCCCAGGGCGTAATCGCCATGGAATTCGGTTCCAGCGCCGAAGATCTGGCCCTGACCTGTTTTGCACATCCGACTCTGTCCGAGTCCGTGCATGAAGCAGCTCTGGCCGTCGGTGGTGGCGCGATCCACATCGCCAACCGCCGCAAGAAGAAGTAACGCAAACCAGGAATTTTTTAATTCGGGACATTGACTATGAATTTGCATGAATATCAGGGCAAACAGCTTTTCGCTGAATATGGCCTGCCAGTATCCAAGGGCATTGCCTGTGATACTCCGAAGGAAGCTGTAGACGCAGCTGGTGAAATCGGCGGTGATGCATGGGTTGTGAAAGCCCAGGTTCACGCAGGTGGCCGTGGTAAGGCTGGCGGCGTAAAGCTGGTCAAGAGCAAAGAAGAGATCCGTGAGTTTGCCGAGAAGTGGCTGGGCCAGAACCTGGTAACCTACCAGACAGATGAAAACGGCCAGCCGGTGAGCAAGATCCTGGTTGAATCCCTCACCGACATCGACCAGGAGCTCTACCTGGGCGCGGTTGTTGACCGTGGCACTCGCCGCATCGTGTTCATGGCCTCCACCGAAGGTGGTGTTGAGATCGAGAAGGTTGCCGAAGAAACGCCCGAGAAGATCCTGAAAGCCGAAATCGACCCGCTGGTTGGCGCTCAGCCGTACCAGGGCCGCGAGCTTGCGTTCAAGCTGGGCCTGGAAGGCAAGCAGATCGGCCAGTTCACCAAGATCTTCGTTGGTCTGGCCAAGCTGTTCGAAGAGTGCGATCTGGCACTGGTAGAGATCAACCCGCTGGTTATTACCCCCGCTGGTGATCTGCACTGCCTGGACGCCAAAGTCGGCGTCGACGGCAACGCACTGTACCGTCAGAAGAAGATCCACGAGATGCACGATCCCTCCCAGGAAGATTCCCGGGAAGCGGAAGCGGCCAAGTGGGAGCTCAACTACGTAGCCCTGGAAGGCAACATCGGCTGCATGGTCAACGGTGCCGGCCTGGCCATGGGTACCATGGACATCATCAAGCTGTCCGGCGGCCAGCCTGCCAACTTCCTGGACGTTGGCGGCGGTGCAACCAAGGAGCGTGTTTCCGAGGCATTCAAGATCATCCTGTCTGACTCCAATGTGAAGGCGGTTCTGGTCAACATTTTCGGTGGTATCGTTCGCTGCGACATGATTGCAGAGGGCATCATAGGTGCCGTGAAGGAAGTCGGCGTCAAGGTTCCTGTTGTGGTTCGCCTTGAAGGCAACAACGCGGAGAAGGGTACTCAGGTACTCGCCGAGAGCGGTCTGAACATCATTGCCGCTACCAGTCTGTCGAATGCGGCAGAGCAAGTTGTTAAAGCCGCAGGGGGTAAATAATGAGCATCCTGATTAACAAAGACACCAAGGTTATCTGTCAGGGCTTTACCGGCGCACAGGGCACCTTCCACTCAGAGCAGGCGATTGCCTACGGCACCAAGATGGTTGGTGGCGTCAGCCCCGGCAAGGGCGGTACCGAGCATCTGGGTCTGCCGGTGTTCAACACCGTGCGTGACGCCGTTGAAGCAACCGGCGCTGAAGCGACCGTTATCTACGTGCCTGCGCCGTTCTGTAAGGACGCCATCATCGAAGCGGCGGATGCCGGCATTCAGCTGATCGTATGTATCACTGAAGGTATCCCGACTATCGATATGCTGTACGCCAAAGAATACGTGGATCGCAAAGGCGTTCGCATGATTGGTCCGAACTGCCCGGGTGTTATCACTCCGGACGAGTGCAAGATCGGCATCATGCCTGGCCACATCCACAAGAAGGGCAAGGTTGGCATCGTGTCCCGTTCAGGCACCCTGACTTACGAAGCGGTCAAGCAGACAACCGACTTCGGCTACGGTCAGTCCACCTGTATCGGTATCGGTGGTGACCCGATCCCGGGCTCCAACTTCATCGACATTCTGGCCCTGCTCGAGAAAGATCCCGAGACAGAAGCCATTGTGATGATTGGCGAGATCGGCGGTACCGCCGAGGAAGAAGCTGCGGCCTACATCAAGCAGAACGTCTCCAAGCCGGTGGTTTCCTACATCGCCGGTGTTACTGCGCCTCCGGGCAAGCGTATGGGCCATGCGGGCGCCATCATCTCCGGTGGCAAGGGTACTGCGGACGATAAGTTTGCTGCCCTGGAAGACGCTGGTGTTCGCACCGTACGCAGTCTGGCCGAGATCGGTCAGGCCCTGAAGGAAGTCACTGGCTGGTAAGCTGGCCTTCTTTCAGTAAAAACCCCCGTTTCTGCCCTGCAGAGCGGGGGTTTTTTATTTATAATGCCGGGTCGCCTGAACTATGATGGCGGTTCCAACACCAAATAAGGAGTTCGTGCTTTGAGTTCTGTAGATTCCCAGCAAAGGGTTTTGTCCGGCATGCGTCCGACCGGCAAGCTTCACCTTGGCCACTACCACGGTGTGCTGAAAAACTGGGTTAAACTCCAGCATGAATTCGAATGCTTTTTCTTTGTGGCGGACTGGCACGCGCTCACCACCAACTACGATGACCCCTCCGGCATTGAACAAAGCGTCTGGGATATGGTCATTGATTGGCTGGCGGCCGGCGTGAACCCGGGCTCGTCCACGATGTTTATCCAGTCGCAGGTGCCCGAGCACGCCGAACTGCATCTCCTGCTCTCGATGATCACGCCCCTCGGGTGGCTGGAACGCGTGCCGACGTTCAAGGATCAGCAGGAGAAGCTGCGGGAGAAGGATCTGGCGACCTACGGGTTCCTCGGTTACCCGCTGCTTCAGAGTGCAGATATTCTGGTTTACCGGGCAGGAAAAGTGCCTGTTGGTGCGGATCAGGTTTCCCATGTCGAAATCACCCGGGAAATCGCGCGCCGGTTCAACCACATCTATGGTCGCGAGCCAGGGTTTGAAGACCAGGCCGAAGGTGCCATCGTGAAGATGGGCAAGAAAAACGCCAAGCTCTATCGCAATCTCAAGAGGCGTTACCAGGAAGAGGGCGATATGGACGCCCTGGAAACGGCCCGTGCTCTGCTGAAAGAGCAACAGAATATCTCCCTGGGCGATCGTGAGCGTCTTTACGGTTACATTGAAGGCGGCGGCAAGGTGATTTTGCCGGAGCCCCAACCGCTGCTGACGCCGGAATCCAAGTTGCCAGGGCTGGATGGGCAGAAAATGTCCAAGTCCTACGACAACTATATCGGTCTCCGGGAAGAGCCGGACAGCGTTGCCCAGAAGGTTCGCACCATGCAGACCGATCCCCAGCGGGTCCGTCGAACCGACCCGGGAGAACCCGAGAAGTGCCCGGTGTGGGGAATGCACAAGATCTATTCCGATGCTGACACTCAGGAGTGGGTGCAGACCGGTTGTCGCAGTGCGGGCATTGGTTGCCTGGATTGCAAGAAGCCGTTGATTGACGCGATTGTCGAGGAGCAGCGTCCGCTCCACGAACGCGCGAGGGAGTATGAGGGCAATCCGGATCTGGTTCATTCCATTCTCCAGGAAGGTCGCGAGCACGCCCGCGATGCCGCCCGCGACACCCTGGAGGAAGTCCGGGCCGCCATGGGGCTTCATTACCGCTGAATCCGCAGGCGTCGGTGCCGCCTGCATACAGCCAGTGCGCCGACCCGGAGTGAAAGGTTATGACTGAAGAATCCACCGATCAGGCCTCCCCCGAAGCCCAGGACGCTGCACCGGAGCAGTCGCCCCTGGCGCGGGTGTCCGGCAAGCCGGTGGTGGATCTCCCCAAGGACCTGTACATCCCGCCGGACGCCCTTGCCGTCTTCCTTGAGGCGTTCGAAGGGCCGCTGGATCTTCTGCTGTATCTCATCCGTCGCCAGAACATGAACATTCTGGACATCGACGTCAGCGAAATTACCCGGCAATACATGGATTATATCGGTGCCGTGGAGGCCATGCGGTTCGAGCTGGCTGCGGAATACCTGGTGATGGCCGCCACATTGGCGGAGATCAAATCGAGGATGCTGTTGCCTCGACAGGAAAGCGACGATGAGGAAGAGGTTGATCCCCGGGCCGAACTGATTCGCCGGCTTCAGCAATACGAGCGGTTCAAGCAGGCTGCTGAGGACATTGATGAATTACCGCGCCTGGAGCGCGATACCTTTGCCGCCTCCGCCGCGCTGCCGAAGATGCCCTCCAGTCAGCCCCATCCGGATGTAGACTTGCGGGAAATGCTGTTGGCTCTGCAAGGCGTTCTTCAGCGGGCAGACCTGTTTACCAGTCACCATGTTGAACGGGAAAGGCTTTCGACCCGGGAGCGCATGTCCGCAATCCTGTCGGTGCTTCAGGATGATCATTTTGTGACATTCGAAAGCCTGTTTACGATTGAAGAGGGTCGGCTCGGCGTCGTGGTGACCTTCCTGGCCACACTTGAGCTGGTCAAAGAGCAGCTGATCGAGGTTGTCCAGGCCGAGGTCCTGGGCCCGATTCATGTTCGAGCCAGGGCAGCCAGCTAGGGCCTCCCAACGTTCAAAGCACGGAAATACGGATCAGACACCATGAACGAAGAACACCTGCTGAGAATACAGGCGATTGCCGAAGCGGCTCTGCTGGCTGCGGGCAAACCCTTGTCTCTCGACCAGCTCCGGGACCTGTTCAGTGAAGAGGAGCGCCCCGCACGCCAGGTGATGGAGCATGTCATGGTACTTCTGGAAGCGGCTTGCGAAGGGCGCGGTTTTGAATTGAAGAAGGTTGCCAGCGGCTACCGTATTCAGGTACGCGAAGAATTCGCCCCCTGGGTAGGGCGTTTGTTTGAGGAAAAGCCCCAGCGCTATTCCCGGGCGTTGCTTGAAACCCTGGCATTGATCGCCTATCGGCAGCCCATCACCCGGGGTGAAATCGAGGATATTCGGGGTGTTACGGTAAGCAGCAATATCATTCGCACCCTGCTTGAGCGAGAGTGGGTTCGCGTCGTTGGGCATCGGGATGTTCCCGGCCGTCCGGCCATGTATGCGACTACGAAACAGTTTCTGGACTACTTTAACCTCACGGGCCTGGATCAGATGCCGCCCCTGAATGAAGTCCGCGATCTAGAAGAGATCGGCCGGGAAATTGAAAAGAACATGCAGGCGGAGATCGAGTTTGAATCAACGACTGCCGAGAACGACGACGAATCTTCGAGCCAGACACTTCACTGACGCCATTCGGGTGTCAGTCAGATACTAAGGATTGATTTCATGGCGGCAGAACGCCCCAACAAACCAGCCAGACCAGCCAAGGACAACGCGAGCCAGGGTGGGCCAGAGCGTATTCAGAAATTGCTCGCCCGCGCGGGCATCGGTTCGCGCCGGGAAATTGAAGGCTGTATGGAAGCCGGCCGCCTGCTGGTCAACGGGCAACCTGTGGCGCCTGGGCAAAAAGCGACGGTTGAGGATCGCTTCGAACTCGACGGCAAGCGATTGGAAGTGTCCGGTGCGGCGGAAGTGATGCGCCGGGTACTGATCTATAACAAGCCGGAAGGTGAGGTTACCACTCGAAAGGATCCTGAGGGGCGGCCGACGGTGTTTGATCGTTTGCCACGTCTGAAGGAGCACCGGTGGATTTCCATTGGACGGCTGGATATTAATACCACGGGTCTGGTGCTTTTCACCACAGATGGAGAGTTGGCGAATCGCCTGATGCACCCGTCCAACCAGATTGATCGGGAATACGCGGTGCGGATCTTCGGGGAAGTCGATGACGCGATGATCGAACGCCTGCGTCAGGGCGTTCTCCTGGAAGATGGCATGGCCAAGTTCACCGATATCTCTCCGGCCGGCGGTAGCGGTATAAATCGGTGGTTCCATGTGACCTTGCTGGAAGGGCGCAATCGGGAAGTGCGTCGTCTTTGGGAATCCCAGGGTGTTCGCGTCAGTCGGCTGAAACGCGTGCGCTACGGGCCGATCTTCCTGCCGAGCAGGCTGACCGTGGGAAAATGGGAAGAGCTGGATCAGCGGGCAGTAGACACCCTGAGTCGCACGGTGGGTCTCGAAGCAGTTGAGATTCCGCAGAAAACGCCAAATGAGAAAGCGGCCCACGACCGCCAGAGGCGGAAAAGCCCTGGTCGCTCCGGCAAGAAAACCCCTGGCAACAAGTGGGCTGTCAGCGACACCAAGCCCGCCAAACCGGCCGGGCGTGCTCCCAGGCCAGAGAGAGCCCGAAGCAAGACGCCCCGGGGCTGATCGTTACGAAATGGTGGCAAACACCCGGGTGCAGTTACGGCCCTGGTGTTTGGCACGATAGAGTGCCTCGTCCGCCCTTGCCAGCCAGGCCTGGGGCGCCTCCTTGGGCAGAAAGGTGGCAACGCCACAACTCGTTGTGACCTTCAGTTCCTTCTCTCCGCCATCAACCCGGATAGCGGCGATCGCTTCGCGAACTCGCTCTGCTACATCCCTTGCATCATGCTCCGAGGTATGCGGGAGCAGGATAGCAAACTCCTCGCCGCCAAAGCGGTAGACAGAATCGGATGTGCGGATTGCCTTCTCGATTTCGGATGCTGCCATTTGCAGGAGATGGTCGCCAACCACATGGCCGTGAGTGTCGTTGACCGTCTTGAAGTGATCCAGATCGCAGAGGACGAGCGAGTAGGGCTCGCCGTGGCGCTCCGATAACAGGCTGGAGCGCTGCAGAGCGTCGTCCAGGGCGCGTTTGTTGGGTATGCCGGTCAAGGAATCTGTCAGGGATGCCTGTTCAATGGCCACGTACTGACAGGCGTTGCGAATCGGGCAGATCGCCGCACTCAGAACCATCTCGACGCCTTCCAGCTCCTGTTCCGAGAACCTCTGCCGACGTTGAAGTACCAGAGTCCCATAATTGACACCTTCAAGGCTCAGCCGGTACTCGCAGCGGTGTGGCCCCCCCATGCCTGTGGCATAGACGAAATCCTGTTTACCGATCCGGTGCCGGTAGTTGAGCGCACTGAAAGGAACAATGGCGACCAGCTCTTCGGCCAGGATCGCCAGCTGCTGTTCCAGCGACAGGGTGGTGGACAGCCGGCGTGTTAGCCTGGTGAGTACATCCGGCGTGTTGTTCCAGTCCTGATGTGCCTGACGCAGCGCAGCCAGTTTCTGGGGCTGGGAAGGAGACTGATGGATCGACGGTATGTTTTTCACTACGGTTCACTCTGTCGCAGAAGTTTACAGTGCTTTGCGTCTGCAAAGCAGAAACCGTGCCCAGTCATAAAAAACGAACAAAAACAGCGAGTAACGAGGCTAAAATCACTTGGTTTCTGATTTTTCGGCTGTCGTTTCTAATTTGCCGTCAAAAAACCGGCAGTGATTTGCCGCGATGTTCCTGAGCTGTGCAAAATGTCAGACAAGGGGTGGGGCTATAGATTCCCTGTGGTAAACTTCTGCGTTTGAAATCGTGCCGTCTTCAGGAATGAGTGACCAACTTTATGAGGTTTCAGGCCCCGGAAAGTCTGTCTGAACAAATTGCCCAGCATCTGGGGCAGCGAATCATCACGCGAGATCTCAAGCCCGGCGAACGCATTCAGGAATTGAAGGTGTCGGGAGAACTGAATGTCAGCCGTGGTTCCGTTCGGGAAGCCCTGCTCATTCTGGAACGCCGCCATCTGATCGAGATTTTCCCCCGGCGGGGTGCCGTGGTCTCCAGCCTGACGCCAGAAAGCGTTAACAGCCTTTACGACATTTATATCGACCTCCTCTGCATGCTGGGGCGCAAGGTACTTGAGCGCTGGTCCGGCAGGGAGCTTGGCGGTGTCATGGGCCAGGTCCGTGAATTGCAGGCAGTCATTGATGCCCTGAACGCCACCAGCGCCGACGCCGCCGAGCAGGTTATTGATGCGGGTTTCGGGGTTATGCGTTACGCCTACGGCCTGGTCGAGAACCCGTTTCTGGAAGAAACCCTCGAGAATTTCCGACCGGCCATCAGCCGCACCTATTTCGTGGCGCTGGAGCACTTCCGGGAAGAAGTCGGTGAAACTGCCACCTTCTTTCGGCAGCTGGCGGACGCCGCCGTCAACGACGACACTGAGCGGCTGCAAGCCGTTATCCAGGCCTTTGGGGAGCACCAGCGGCAGCAGGTGTTGACGATCCTCCGGCAGGAAGCGAGCGCCTGATATGCGGCTGAAGTCCATCAAACTGTCCGGCTTCAAATCGTTCGTAGATCCCACCACGGTTCCGTTCCCCTCCAACATGACGGCCGTGGTCGGCCCCAATGGGTGCGGCAAGTCCAACATCATCGATGCGGTGCGTTGGGTCATGGGGGAGAGCTCCGCCAAGTACCTGCGCGGCGAATCCATGACAGACGTTATCTTCAACGGTTCCAGTGCAAGAAAGCCTGTGGGACAGGCCTCCATCGAACTGGTGTTTGATAACAGCGATGGTTCCGCGCCTGGTGAATTCGTGAAATTCAACGAAATCTCCGTTCGCCGCCGCGTTTCCCGGGAAGGGCAGTCCGAGTATTTCCTGAATAGCTCCAAGTGCCGGCGTCGCGACATTACCGACCTGTTCCTCGGCACCGGTCTCGGCCCGCGGAGCTATGCCATTATCGAACAGGGCATGATTTCCCGGCTGATTGAGGCAAAACCGGAAGAGCTTCGAATCTATATTGAAGAAGCGGCCGGCATTTCAAAATACAAGGAGCGGCGCCGGGAAACGGAGAACCGTATCCGTCGGACCCAGGAAAACCTGGAGCGTCTGACCGATTTGAGGGAAGAGCTGGGCCGCCAACTGCAACACCTGGAGCGTCAGGCAGCCGCAGCCGAAAAGTACAAGGCCTACAAGCAGGAAGAGCGCCAGAAAAAAGCCGAACTGACTGTGCTTCGCTGGCAATCCCTCGACAATGACTTGCAAGCCTGGCGAGGCAAGATCCGGGATACCGAGCTCGAGCTCGAGAAATACCTCACCGAGCGAGTCAGCCTGGAGACCTCCCTGGAATCCCTGCGCGACAATCACCAGGAACGGACCGAGCATTTCAACCGGGCACAGGCACGCTACTACGAAGCCGGGGCCGATATCGCCCGCATTGAGCAGAGCCTCGAACACCAGCGTGAACGCAGCCGGCAAATGGCGGCGGAGCTGGACCAGGCCATGGCGAACCAGAGAGAACTGGCCCGCGAGCTGGAGCAGGATGAGGACAAGCTTGCGGGAATCCAGGAAGAACTCGACATGATCGAGCCGGAGCAGGAAGCGCTGGCAATACGCTCCGAGGAGTCTGGTGAGAAGTTGCAGCAGGCCGAAGACGCCATGAGCGACTGGCAGCACCAGTGGGAAGACTTCAGTGCCCGTTCGTCGGATGCGCGGCGTCAGGCAGAGCTGGCCCAGTCCAGAATCCGCTCGCTTGAGGATGCCATTGAGCAACTGCTGGCCCGCCAGCGTAAGCTTCAGGACGAACAGGAATTGCTGGAAGGTCAGATGGACCGCGCCGAGCTTGAAGAACTGCTGGAACAGCAGGAAACCCTGGAGCTGAAGCGCGAAGAGGCGGCCGAACGGATTGCATCCGTTCAGGACGAGCTCTACGAAGCCCGGCAGCAACAGCGTGATGCCGAGCAGGCGCTCTCTGAAGAACGCCAACGGGTCCAGAGCCTTCGTGCGTCCCTGGAGTCCCAGCAATCCCTTCTGGATGAGCAGATGGGGGCCGGGGATGATGTTCTGCAATCCTGGCTGTCACAGAACGCCCTCAGCGATATGCCCCGGGTGGCCAGTCAGCTTCAGATTACCGATGGCTGGGAGTTTGCTGTCGAACAGGTTATCGGGCGTTTTACCCAGGGCCTCTGCCTTCCCGATATTGGTCAGCTCTCATCCGCCATGAAAGAAGCGCCAAAGGGATTGGCGCTGGTGGAGGCAGAAGCCACAGACGGCAGTGAGCGTTCCGGGTTGGCGGCGAAGGTATCCGGCGTGCCGGGAATTGCCTCGCTGCTTCGCGGCATCGATACCGTAGAAACCGTCTCCGACGCCATGGGTATGCGATCGGGGCTTCGGGACGGTCAAAGCCTGATGACACCCCAGGGAGTCTGGATATCCCGGGAGTGGGTCCTGATGCCGGACTCTGACGCCGGCCAGGTCGGGGTGATTGAGCGGCAGAAGAAAGTGACCGAACTGACGGCGCAACTGGCCGAGGCGGAGGAGGCGCTGCAGGCGGCTACCGAACGTCTGGAAGAGCTTCAGGAGCGGGCAGAACGCTCGGAAGCAGCCCGGGATGAGGCCCAGACCCGTCTTAGCGAAGCAGACCGTGAACTGAGCGCCTTGGCGTCCAGGGTCAGCGGCCTGCGAGCACGTGCCGAGCAGATTGATGCCCGCCTGCAGCGAATCCGGGATGATATCCAGGACGTGTCCGAAAACCTCGAGGGCCAGAAAGAGAGTCTTCAGGATGCCCGGGAAGACTGGCAACTGGCGCTGGCTTCCACCGAAGACAGCGATGAAGAGAAAGAGCGGTTGCTGGAGCAGCGCGATACCTTGCGCGAAAGCCTGGACCGGCTTCGCCAGGAGGCCCGGCACGACCGTGACCACGCGCATCAGCTGCAGCTTCAGCTGCAGACCCTGCACAGTCAACGTGACGGCCTAAGGCAGACGATTGATCGGATGCAGTTGCAGAAAGAGCGTATCGACGAGCGCCTGGAGATTCTGAGGGAGTCCCGGGAAAGCGCCGAAGAGCCCATCGAAGACCTGCAGATGCAGCTCGAAGGGCTGCTGGACCGGCGATTGGCGGAAGAGGAAAAGCTGGGCGCTGCTCGCGACGCGCTGGAAGAGATTGATCGGGAAGTGCGGGAAAAGGAACAGGGCAGAAGCGGAACCGATCATCGCATTCAGGAAGTCCGGTCCCGACTCGAAAAACTGAAAATGGAGTCCCAGGCCCTGGAAATCCGTTCCGGGAACCATGTCGATCAGCTCAAGGAGCTGGACGTAAAGCTTCAGGATATCCTCGCCCAGTTGTCCGAGGGTGCGAATGAAAAAGACTGGGCAGACGAACTGGAGCGAATCGGCAACCGAATTCAGCGCCTGGGCGCGATTAACCTGGCGGCCATCGAGGAATATCAGGTTCAGAGTGAGCGCAAGACCTACCTGGATTCCCAGCATGAAGACCTGATGGAAGCCCTGGAAACACTGGACAACGCCATACGGAAAATAGACCGGGAAACCCGGCAGCGTTTCAAGGAAACCTTTGACCAGGTGAACGGTGGTCTGCAGGCTCTGTTTCCCAAAGTGTTCGGGGGCGGGAACGCCTACCTGGAGCTTACCGGTGAAGATCTTCTGGAAACCGGCGTTGCAATCATGGCGCGGCCGCCGGGCAAGAAGAACAGCACCATTCACCTGCTGTCAGGCGGCGAAAAGGCCCTCACGGCAATCGCACTGGTGTTTTCGATTTTCCAGCTCAACCCGGCACCCTTCTGTATGCTGGACGAGGTGGATGCGCCGCTGGATGATGCCAACGTGGGTCGCTATGCCAACATGGTCAAGGAAATGTCCAAGCAGGTTCAGTTCATCTACATTACCCACAACAAGATTGCCATGGAGATGGCGGATCAGTTGATGGGCGTAACCATGCATGAACCGGGGTGTTCGCGCCTGGTGTCGGTCGATGTCGACGAGGCAGCGGCTCTCGCAGAGGCTTGAGGCTGTTCAGAATTCAGGCGACCATGACAATAACGCCATCTGGCCCGGGTGTGCGTTGTATTCATTACGGGCTTTTCTTAGAGTAGCAACGTTACGGGATCTGCAAACAGGACAGCAGCACTATGTCACTTAGGGAATGGTTAATTGCCATCGGTACCCTGGTTATTATCGGCATTGTCATTGATGGCGTGCGCCGCATGCGGCGTGCCCGGAAGGAATCCATGGCAATCTCATCGGGCATGGGCGCCGATGAGCTCGAGGATTCGCCACTCGATGACGAGTACAACCCGGAGTTGCCGAACGGCGGCGCACGAACCATCTCCCGCGACACACTTGAAGAGCGTGGCTATGTAAAGCGTGAAAAGCCCAGCCGATTTGGTTCTCCGAAACCCAAACCGACCCGCCCGGTAACAGCTGCTGCCAGGGAAGAGCATCGGGAGTCACCAGAACCGGATCTGCATCCGGGGCCGGAAAGCGAACCGGCTGCCGGGTATCATGATGAACCTGTTGAGTCGGATCCCGATTTCGGGTTGTCCAGTCATGAGCCTGAAGAAAGCGAGCTCGAATCAGGTTGGGGGGCCATCGAAGATGAGGTGGAAGCAGTCCCGCCTACGGTGACAACCGAAGTAGAGGAAGATACGGCACGGCGTGAACCTTCCCGAGCGGTCAGTGGTCAGCCGCTGGCAGGTGCGAATCGCCCTGAGGCCCGGGAAGTGATTGTGATCAATGTTCTTGCCAAGAGCGGTGAAGATTTCAAGGGGGTTGCCCTGAAGAAGTTGTTCGAAGCCTGTGGTCTAGAGCATGGTGACATGGACATTTATCATCGACACGAGGAGTCCGATACCACCAGCCCGGTCCAGTTCAGTGTTGCCAATGCCGTGGAACCCGGCACGTTCAAGCCGGGCGATATGCCGACCCTGGCCACGCCCGGTATCAGTTTTTTCATGAGTATGCCCGGGCCCACCAATGCGCTGCAGGCGTTTGACTTCATGCTTGAGACAGCCCAGGCCGTGGTTCGTAACCTTGGTGGCGAGCTGAAGGATGAGCGCCGGAGTGTGATGACCCCTCAAACAATCGAGCACTGCCGTCAGAGGATTCGGGAGTTCGAGCGCAAGCAACGTTCCCAGCGAGTCTGAAACCAGGCGGTAAAAGACGGCCAGATGCCCGGTTTGTTCCGGGCATTTTTTTGAGAGACGAGAGTGCCAGTCCATGAGCAAAGCCACGCCCGACATCATTCAGCATGTTGAAGAACTCCGTTCGGCGATTGATGACCATAACTACCGCTATTACGTGCTGGATGACCCGCGTGTTCCAGATGCGGAATACGACCGGCTGTTCCGGGAATTGCAGGCCCTGGAAACCGATTATCCGGAGTTGGCTTCGGACACGTCGCCCACGCGGCGGGTTGGCAGCGCCGCGGAAACCAGCTTTGAGGAGGTAGTGCACAGGCTGCCCATGCTGTCGCTGGACAATGCTTTCAGCGAGGACGAACTTCGTGACTTTGACCGGCGGGTAAAAGATCGGCTCGGTATCACTGAGGACGTGGAGTATGTCTGTGAACCGAAGCTGGACGGGCTGGCGGTGAGCCTGCACTACGAGAATGGCGCCCTGACTACCGCCGCCACCCGGGGGGATGGCTATTCCGGGGAGGACATAACCGCCAATATCCGAACCATTCCCTCGGTGCCGCTCAAGCTCCGTGGCGACGACGTGCCCGATCTGGTGGAGGTCCGCGGCGAAGTCTACATGCCAAAGGACGGTTTCGAGCAGCTTAATCGGCGCCTGGCGGAGCGTGGCGAGAAGACCTTCGTTAATCCACGTAATGCGGCGGCCGGCAGCCTCCGGCAGAAAAAGTCGACGGTAACGGCCAGGCGCCCTCTCGAAATGTGTGCCTACAGCGTTGCGGTAACCGACGAAAGCCTCTTGCCGGATACCCAGTGGGAGGGGCTCAAGAGAGTCCAGAGCTGGGGTTTCCGTATTAATCCCGAGATGAGCAAGGCCAGGGGCGCGGAGGAATGCCTCGAAGCCTACAGCGAGCTGATGGGCAAACGGGACGGTCTCCCCTACGAAATCGACGGTATCGTCTTCAAGGTGAACCGGCTTGATCAGCAAAAGGCCCTTGGTTTTGTATCCCGGGCCCCTCGTTGGGCGATTGCCCAGAAGTTTCCGGCTCAGGAGGAACTCACGGTTATCGAGGACGTGGAATTCCAGGTCGGTCGTACTGGCGCGGTTACCCCGGTTGCCAGGTTAAAACCCGTGTTTGTGGGCGGTGTGACGGTAAGCAACGCCACCCTCCATAACATGGACGAAATTCGCCGCCTGGATGTCCATATCGGCGATACCGTTTTCATTCGCCGCGCCGGTGATGTGATACCACAGGTCGTCAAAGTGGTGGCCGAAAAACGCCCCTCAGGCGCCCGGGAAGTAGAATTGCCCCGACAGTGCCCGGTGTGTGATTCGGATGTTATCCAGATCGAAGGCGAAGCCGTTGCCCGCTGCTCCGGCGGCCTGTTCTGCCCCGCGCAGCGAAAGGAAGCCATTCGCCACTACGCCTCCCGCAAAGCCCTCGATATTGAAGGCCTGGGAGACAAGTGGATAGACATCATGGTGGATCAGGGCATGGTGGAAACCGTTGCCGATCTGTATCGCCTGACTACCGACGACCTGGTGAAGCTTGAGCGAATGGGAGAAAAGTCGGCGGCCAATCTGGTGGCTGCCATTGATCGGGCCAGAAACCCCGTGCTCTGGCGGTTCCTGTATGCCCTTGGTATCCGGGAGGTGGGGGAGGCCACCGCTAAAGCCCTGGCGGGCCACTTCGGAACTCTGGAGGCCATTGCTGCAGCGGATGAAGAGAGCCTTCAGACGGTTCCGGATGTCGGGCCGATCGTTGCGGGCCATATCCGTAGCTTTTTCGAGCAGACCCACAATCGCGAAACCCTGGATGCCCTGCGTGAAGCGGGTGTGACGTGGCAGGAAGAGGAAGTCCGTGAGGGAGAGAAGCCTCTGAAAGGCCAGACCTGGGTGCTGACCGGTACGCTTGCCGGAATGACACGGGACGAAGCCAAAGAGAAGCTGGAATCCCTCGGAGCCAAGGTGGCCGGCAGCGTTTCCAAAAAGACGGCCTGCGTTGTAGCTGGCGAGGCCGCCGGTTCCAAGTTGGCCAAGGCTGAACAGTTAGAGGTACCTGTTCTTGATGAAGCCGGGCTGGTGGCGTTGCTGGAAGAGCACGGCCTGGGCGCGGGCTAACCGAATCTGAGAACTCGCGCAGATCCCCTGTGTATCAAATTGGCTACCATGGCGTTGTTCTGTAACGGTGTGTAAACCGCCCGGTGTTCATGTTTCATCCGGGCGGTCGCTGCCATAACAACAACGATTGAAACGGATTTTTTCATGGGCGCCGATTTTCACTCCCGCATTCATCCTGTTCGCCAACTTGCCGTTCTGGCCCTGCTTTCACTGGGGCTTGCTGCGTGCAAGACGGAAAAGGATCCCGACCAGCCCACAATCCTTGGCGTACCCCCGGTGTTCGCCTATCTCGGTGTTGAATACTTCTACAACTTCGGGGCCTACGGTGGCGAAGATATCCTTGACTATTCCCTGACCAATGCGCCGTCCTGGCTGGCGCTCGAGGACACCAGTAACAAGGCCCGTCAGGGCATCATTATGCGCGGTGTCCCCGGTCTCACCGGCGGTAGTCGAGGAGAAGCGGATTTGGGCAAGACCGAAGGCATCAATCTGGTAACAACCGACGGCCGCATGGCCGGCGCCCAGCCGTTCGATATTGATGTGAAATACAATGTCATGTCTCTGGATGCAGAGCCGTTTACGGAAGGTGAAAGCCCGGAAATCCCTGCCAGTAACCGTGAACAATGTACCTTGCCCAATCTTGAAACCGAGGGTGAGCACAGCGTTACCATCAATCTCTACAGCGATGACGGCTCCGTATCCGGTACCAGGGAGCTGACACTTCCGACGCGCCGCGTCTTCGTCAAGGTTACCCTGGATCAACCGTCGGTAACCCGGGTAGCGGTAGCCTTTGAGCTTTTGTCTGACTATGACGCATCCAGCTGCGACGTCGGATTCTCGCCTCCACACCAGAACTGCGATCACAGTGCCTCCAATGCGGGGGATGCCATCCTCGGCACGGACATTGTCGGGTTGGGCAGCAACAGTTCATTGCCTCGCGATGAGACGGGGGAAAGCGAGCTGGACTATATCGACTATGAGCTTGATGAACAGGGCTTCTATACGCGCGGCGTGATCACACTTGAGCCGGGTATTACCGAGTGCTATCTGCCATTGGAGGTGGTCGAGGACAGTTTTGCCGAGCCCGTCGAATCCCTTCGCCTGGCCCTGACAGAGGTGCGATCCGGTCTGGCCGGTCTTGGCAGCGGTAACGGTGGTGTCGTTACCAATTTGTCCATTCAGGACAACGAGCCGGTTCTGTCGCTGGAAACTGTAAACGGTGGCGGCAGGGATACGCTGAACGTGGGTGCTGTGCGCGAATACGTCGCGAGACTCTCAGGAGACAGAGACCGGGATATTTTTGCGAAGCTCAGCCACACCGAAGACTCCACCGCACGTCTTGACTCCGAGTTCGTTATCGAGCGACTGGAAGACGGAAACTGGGTTGAGAATGACGAACTGATTTTTTCTGAAGGGACCGATGAAGTGCCTTTCCGGATTCGGGTACCGGAGGCCGGCTATACCAACCCGGCCTTCAGCGACCGGTTTATCCTGCTGGGCCTCAACGAGAACTTCCAGACCGGTCGCGAGGATTATGCCAGGGCGGAGGCTGAAAACCTGATCCGGGTCAGCCTCAACGAGCTGACGTCTCCGCTCGCTCTGAACCCTGGCGACGGCTTTATGGCCACAGACATCTCGATGGGCCATGACGGCAGGCTGTTCGTTGCCGGCTACGACACCCAGGATAACGACAGGGTGCTGGTGCGGATTTTTGACCAACGAGGCAACCAGTTGCAGCAGGTTGACATATCCTCTGCGAGTGACAGCCTGATCGCACCGGATCCGGTCATTAACGTGGTGCAGCGGAAGGTGACCCAGGGTGGGACCAAGGTGGACCGGTTCGAATTTGTCGTTGCCTACAGCACTGATCAGTCGGTGGCGGGAACGTCCGGTCTGGGCGGTCTGGATTCAGTGACATCGCTTTACTGGTTTGATTCCGCCACCAACGGTGGCGAATACGTTCCCACCTGGACCATCCGGACCGGAACGGGTGCTGATGATCAGGTCCGCTGGGCCGGAATCAACCGGGACACCGGCTATGTCATCCTGGCCGGGGAAACGGAAGGTGTGTTTGATCAGCAGCAGGGATCTGGCGGCAGGGACAGCTTCCTGCAGCGAATCGATACCGAACTGGACGGCAATACACAGCAGCCTGCGGTTGCCTGGACCCGTCAGGCCGGCTCAGCAGCCGATGACCGCGTTGCCGGCGGCAGCACAGAATCTGTGAACCCCGGGTTGTTCGGTTCGGCCGCGGGATCTGTGGAAGGCGCTTCAGTCATCGGCGGCATTGATGCCTTCTTCTTTAACGCCTCCAGTGCCACCAGCGAACTTGATGTCAAACAGGTTGGCACCACTGGCGATGAACCGGTTTCCAACGGACTGTATACCGGCAGCACGCTCTGGCTGATTGGTGCCAGCGATGGATCCTATTCTGTACTGGAGCAGGACGAGGACGAGCCCGTTCTGGAAAGGGAGGCACTTTCCAGTGCCGCCGGGTTCCTGCTGGGATATTCAGCCGCTGGGAGTATCAGTCGGGCCTTCACTCTGAATGACGGAGACGACCAGTCCAGTGAGGCATTTCATGGGTTGGCTGCTTTCGATGACGACATAGTTGTGGCTGGTACCACCAACGGCGACTTCGCCAGCGGCGGTGTGGTGTCCGGAATGGAGCAGGGCATCGCTGCCCGGGTATCGCTGGTTCCAGAACCGGAGACGGAAGATGAAGAATCGGAATTCAGAAACAACTGGCGCTACCAGCTTGCGTCCGATGACTCTGCAATACTGGACCTCGAAAACTACCGGGATGACGAAGTACCGGCATTAACCCGAGTCGGCAACAACTGGTATGTGCTTCTCTTCAGTCCAGAGGGAGAACTGTTGACGCCTCTGAATTAGATGCCGTTGGGACTACACCGTTCCCTGATGGCGGCCGGCGCTGGCGTAAAGTCGCAGGTAGTCCGTGCTGGTAACAATTGCGGAGGCGGCGCCTTTTGCATCTACCACCAGGGCTGCGTTGAGCTGGTGGGCCAGCATGAGCCTGGCGAGCTGGTGGGCATCGGTTTCGGGTGAGGCTGTCAGGAACGCGGGCAACTCGATGTGAACCAGGCTCTGGCTCATGGCATCGGCTTCATTCTCGTGAAGCCAGCCCAGGAGCCAACGCAAATCGACAAGGCCGGCAACGTTGTTTTCCGACATGATCACAAGGTGATGCACCTGGTGCTCGTCCATGACGGTTAAAGCCTCAGAAATGGTTGCAGACGCCGGAACGGAATACAGGGTTTGCGACGAGATGCTGGATACCGGCAGATACGGGCGGTCTTCCCGGCGCTCGCCAGCGGCCGCCGCGCCGTATTCCTCCAGTGCTTTGTAGCGACCGGCATTGGCTGCCTGCTGGAACTCGGCGTCCGTTGCCTCACTTCGGCCAGGATTGATCTTCTGGGTTTCTGCCAGCTCTGTAACATCACCCACGGGCCTTGCCCGGAATGTTTCCGGTAGCCGCGTTCCGACCGGGCGGCCGGGTTCGCTGACGTAAATGGACATGGGTTCTCTCCCTGACTATGTCACCCTTTCAGTCGTTATCGGCAGTCTGACCGGAAACTTCAGCTGGAGTTTATTACGAAACCATCATATCTGCCTGGAATAGGCGTCTGGTTTCAACGCGTGTGGCCAGGTTCGCGGGAAGGCAAAGAGGTTGTCCGGTAAGCAAGTCGGCCAGATATTCGGCCAGGAGCGGTGCGTAGGTCAGTCCTTTGCTGCCAAGGCCAGTAAGCAGGTAAAGGCTATCGAGATAGCCGCTCTCGCCGTCGAAAACGGCTCCGGCCACCGGCTGGTAGTCATGGGTGGTGCATCGGAAGGCAACCCTGCCATTCAGTTCCTCGCCGCGAAGCGCATCGCGTTCATTGGAAAACACCGCAGGCAGCATCGAGCCGAGTTCGTCGACGTTCTCGTTATGACTTTCCACGGTGGGCGATGGGTTGTTGTCGCGTAGATCGAAGGTTGCGCCGGTTACGGCAAACTCGCCCAGCGCAGGGTTGAGATACCGTTTCCCACAGATAACGGCCGTTGGGCCTCTGAGAGCTGCGGTTGGCAGGTGGCTAACCTGGCCACGAATGGCTTTCAGCCGGAAACGACCCTTTGTCGGGATAAGCTCCGGGCTGAGGTGGCCCGAGCAGATGACTACCCGGTCGGCGGTGATCGATCTCCTGTCGCCCGTCGAAATGTTCCATGTTCCGTCCGAAACCCGAAGATTGTGTACCTCGCTATGGAACAGCGTGGATATCAAAGGGTGGTTCGCCAATTCCTTGCAAAGGTTAGCGGGTTCGAGCCAGCCACTGCCGGGGAACCAGAGCCCGCCGGATTCCGTGGGTACGCCTGTCAGGGCGCTGGCCTGTTCCCGGGTCACCGGGTAAAAGACACTCCGGGGATAGTCGTTCCTTTGGAGAAACCTCCGCTGCCGGTCCGCTTCCTGGGGGTTGTGGGCCAGCTGTAGCAGGCCGGTCGGATGCCAGTGCTGGTCGCGCCAGTTGTGGTAGAAACGCTGCGCGAACGTGAGGGATGTGAGCGCCAGCTCGGTCTGGTCGTTGAACTCTACGCCCAGCTTTACATAGAGGGCGCCCTGGGCGTTGCCGGAGGCTGCTGCACCCGGGCCATGGGCGTCGATCAGTGTTACCGGGTAGCCCCGGTCTGCCAGGTTTCTTGCCAGTGCGCAGCCGGCAATGCCTGCGCCGATGATTGCGATCGATTCCTGTTGTTCGGTGGGAGCCGTTTTGATGGGTACCGGGTTCTCCGAGACAAGAACGCCTTTCAGCATATCCCGTTTGCGACCGTATCCGGCGGTTTTTTCCATCCGGAATCCGGCCTCCATCAAAGCCCGACGAATCCGGCCAACGGAAGTAAAGGTCGCCAGAGTTGTGCCCGGCCTGCTGTGTGCACGGATCTTGTTGATGATGTTTTCCAGCCACATATCGGGGTTGCGGGACGGAGCGAACCCGTCCAGAAACCAGGCGTCGGCCTGAAAATCCAGGGATTGCCAGGCGTCGGTAATGTCGCCGAAAAACAGCGTCAGTCGAACCTGCCCCCCGGCCAGAACCAGCCTGTGTACCCCGCGCACCAGAGGCGGGTAATGCAGAAGCAGTTCGTCGGCCAGCGCAGTCAGTTCGGGCCACTGCGCCAGGGCCCGGGCCAGGTCCTTCTGGGTCAGGGGGAAACGTTCGACGGAAACGAAGTGCAGTGTCGCCGAATGGGCCGGAGCGCGGCGCTGCCAGGCTTGCCAGGCAGCGAGAAAGTTCAGGCCGGTTCCAAAGCCGTTTTCGGCAATAACGAAATCGCCGCCCTCGGGAATCTGTGCGAAACGGTCGGGCAACTGGTTGTGTTGCAGGAAAACGTAGCGTGTTTCCTCGAGACCATTGTCACGGCTGAAGTAGACATCGCCGAACCGGATGGACTCCGGGACACCGTCGTGCCAAGCCAGTTCAGCGGGCTCTATTCCGGGCGGCAGGGGAGCACGGTCCACGGTGTCAGCCTTCGGGGTCGACCACGGTGACGGTTTCGATGATCACAGGTTCAACCGGCACGTCGGCCATCCCCTGTTTGCGGGTGGTCTGTTTGCGGGCAATGGCATCGACAACGCCCATCCCCTCGGTCACCTTGCCAAAAACCGCGTAGCCCGGGCCGCGAACTCCGGCGTTCAGGAACCCGTTGTCGGAAAGGTTGATAAAGAACTGGGACGTGGCGGAATCAGGCGCACTGGTGCGAGCCATCGCAATGGTTCCACGAAGGTTGGGCAGTGTCTCTTTCGCTTCGTTGCGGATAGGGGCGCGAGTCGACTTGCGGGAGAGATCCCGGGTGAAACCGCCGCCCTGGATCATGAACCCGGGTATGACACGGTGGAAGATGGTGCCGTCGAAAAAACCGTCTTCGGCGTACTGCAGGAAATTGTCGACCGTTTCGGGCGCAACATCCGGGCGAAGCTGAAGCTCGATAGCGCCTTCACTGGTCACCATGCGGACCTTTGGAAGTGGATCACTGGCCGGCTGCTCATTGGTTTGCGCCTGCACCGCGGCAGTCGGCATGAGCAGGGTGAGTGCCATAAGCAATACGGGTGTCACAGTTTTCAGGGGTTTTACCATGTTTGTCATTTGCAGCCGTTCTCCGTGTTATTAGCCGGTGTGTTTCCTGCGACAATTCGGCGAATTCTGTTATCAGGTGCCAGATCTTACCAGATGGAGATGGTAAAACGGGTACTGCATCCACACACATAGTTGTGTGATCGGCTAACCTTCCCGATATCGGAAGTCATGGATCACACTGGCCGGGCCGGGTTGTACGGTTTTCACTGTTTAAAAGGAGACACTGGGTGAGAATCCGTCAGGGATTTGAAGAGAAATCACGCCTCGGGCGATTGCTTATCAATCGTGGGTATCTGTCAGAGGGGCAGGTTAACGAAGGCCTCAGACTTCAGCGTGAAACCGGACAGCGCCTGGGTGAGGTATTCATCCAGGCGGGCTGGATCAGCGACAAGGAGCTCCACCGTGTCCTCAAGCACCAGTCCCGCTATCGCAACGCTGCCGCCCTGGTAACAGCGGTTACTCTGCCGTTCCAGCCCCTGGTAACCTTTGCGGCCAGCAACTCGGCCGAGGCGTCCCAGGCAACGCTGGAAGCCGGAGAACTTTATGAGAAAAGCAATTTTGCCCCCATGAGCGAAGCCGAGCTGGCGGCCATTTCCGGTCAGGGCGATCCGACCCTGCTGCAGCGCATCGGTATTGTCAGCAATATGGCGGAGAACCCTGCAGGAAATGGGGAGCAAGGCACCGAGGCATCCGCAGATGTTATTGAAGGTCTCAAGCTTTCCGCCAATATCTTCGTGCCGGTTCTGAACTTCCTGGATTCAGATCTCAGCATTTCCGGTGTGCACTATCGTGAAGGGGAGCCACGTTATCGGGTAAGAGAAGATGGCGCCCTGATGCTGGCGTTCCCTGAGCGCATCGAGGAAATCCGGATGGACAATATAAGGGTTACGGGAGGCCAGGGAGCTTCAATGGGCAACGTGAGCATTCACGACATCCGGTTTCATCCCGACTCCCGGATGACCATCTACACTCGATGACGTGGAAAGCATGGCTCTACAGAGCCATGCGTCCGGGCTCAGGCGCTGGCGAGCACCGTGCTGCTTGAAACCGAAGTCTGCTGACCCTGTGCACCGTACAGCTTTTGCTGGCCGGTGGCGCCGCGGAAAATATCGGTGAGCCTCGACAAACGCTTTTGCAAGTGGCTGATTACGCGACCATTGGTCTGGTTCAGCGTCTGACAGGTTCGCAATTTCTGGTCCGCTTCCTGCCAGAGTTCGAAGAGATCCGAAAAGCCGGCGCTGCGGATAAAGCGGGAAGGCTCGCCACTTTCGGGGCGATATCCCATCTGTACCAGCGTTCGGATTTTCTGTTTGGCGCGTTCGCGGACTGCTCCGAGGAGATCGTTCTTCTCCCTGGTCAGGGCGTCCAGCTGGCGGAGGTCAGAATTTGCAAGGCAGGTCTTTTCCTTGCCGAGAACGTCAGCCAGTGTTTCAAGCTGGCTGATATCCTGGGAAAGAAGGGTCTTCAAATCATCAATTGCGGCCATGGTCTACTCACCCGAAAATGCTTTCATCCATCTCAAGCATTTTCTGGGCCAGCTTCTCGGCGTCAATCTTGTACGTGCCATTTTCAAGGGCGGAACGGATCTGCTCGATGCGGTCGTCATCCATTTCCGGATAATCGCCCAGCTTTTGTTCGAGCTGCTTCAGGTTCTTGGCCTGATTGCTCAGGCTGACGTTCTCACCACGGGCCCCCTGGGCCTGTGTCTTTGCCTGTTCGTTGGATGCCGGCTGGGTATTCTGTGCGCCGGAGCTTTTGTCGGCCGTGGTTCTCTGGGTGTTGACCTGGCCGGGGCCAATTCCATTTAAGTCAACTGACATATCTGTACCTGCTTGCCTGTCGCGCCACGAATGCAGCGCTTACTCGAGTTTATGTCTTCTTAACGGCGGCGCCGCGAAAACCTTTAGTACTTTTAGCACTTTTTTTCATCTGCTTTTACGACCGGTTTTGCGGCATTCACTTGCCGCTCCGGCAAGCCTCTGCCGCACACGGCTCACATCGGAATCTCCACGTGGCCCGGCGCGACAACGCTGGCTCTTATCGTGCGCGATGAGCGCAGGTTCTCAACCAGAACCTGTTCGCCAACGCTGGCGCTTGCCAGGGCTTTGCCCCGGGAACGTACTGAAAATCCGCCGGTTTTGGCGGTGATGATAACATGATCGCCCCGTTCGACCGCATTCGGGGCCGAAAGCATGTCTGGTGTAACGAGCGATCCCGCATTCACTGCGCGCCGCACTTCCATGCCAATCGCCTGTTTCGAGTCCGTAATTACCCCACGTCTGGACGAATTGATTTCAACAGACTGCTTTGCAAGCAGCCCTTCGGTTATTCGCTCTCCACGCGTGAGTGGCCTCGCTGCCACCAGGGCTGGCCCATGGATAGAGACTGAAGCGGTAACAAACATTCGCCATGGACGGGTTCCTTCGCAGGCTACCTGCAACGACGGGCTGGTGCTTTTCCATGGATCACCGCTGAACTCTACATTCAAAGGCTTTTCGCACTCGGCGAGAGCAAGGCGGCTGTCGATGGAACCGGGTTCGAAGGAAACGGTGTAGCCATGTTCGGCCTGTTCAGACGCAAAGCTGTCCAGAAACGCCAGGGTTGCTTTCTGAATCTGTTCGGCCGTCGTTCCCGCCAGGAGCGGTGTGGTCAGTCCAGACATTAGCAGTAGTAGGGCGAAATTCGTGATGCGCATACGTATCAGTTTGTCCTATGCTGTCAACAACAGGGCAGAAAAGCCCGAATCAGGCTAAGGATTCGGCAAAAGTGGCCGTTAAATGAGTTGGCCCACCCCTGATATGACGGGTTTCCGTCGATCAGGCTATTATTCACTGAACAGCAAGATATATGCCGTTGTAATTCCGGCAAGCCAGGAGAATCGAAATGGCAGGGGTTTTGGACAGTGTTAACCAGCGCACTCAGATGGTCGGAAAGAACCGCCTCGAGCTGCTTCTTTTCCGTCTCAGGGGGCGTCAGATCTACGGGATCAACGTGTTCAAGGTGAAAGAGGTTCTGCAGTGTCCGAAGCTGTTCTCCCTGCCCAACAGCCGTCCGGTCGTTCGAGGCGTAGCCCATAGCCGGGGAGAGACTATTCCCATTATCGATCTGAGCATGGCGATTGGCCTGCCCGGTATACCCCAGGAAGCGCTTTCCACCAGCTTCGTCATTATCACTGAATACAATCGCAAAACGCAGGGTTTCCTGGTGAGCGGCGTCGAGCGAATCATGAACATGAATTGGGAAGAAATCCTGCCTCCACCCAAAGGGGCCGGCAAGGATGTCTATCTTACCGCTGTCACGAAAATTGATGATAAGCTTATTGAAATCATTGACGTAGAGAAGATTCTCTCAGAAGTTTCTCCGCTTGGGGAGGACGTAACTGAAGCCGTTCTGAGCAAGAGCGCGGACCGGGTGCCGGGGCATCTGCCCGTGCTGGTGGTCGATGATTCGTCCGTGGCCCGGCGCCAGATACAGCGGTGTCTCACCGCAATTGGCATGGAAGTGGTGCTGAAAAACGACGGCAAGCAGGCTATTGAACATCTGAAGGAAATCACTGCGGACGGTTCCCGGGCCAAGGATCACTTCTCGCTGATCATCTCGGACGTGGAGATGCCCGAAATGGATGGGTACACGCTCGTCACCAAGGTGAAAGAGGACCCGGCGCTTTCGGATATATTTGTTATGCTTCACACCTCACTCAGCGGTGTGTTCAACCAGGCCATGGTAAAGAAGGTCGGGGCCGACGACTTTATGGCAAAGTTCAGTCCGGACGAGCTGGCAGAGCGGGTGATGGAAATCATCGACCAGGGTTGATGGAGCCGCTCAAAGATTCACTCAGAACAGAGACCCAATGAAAGCGGAAATCACGCCACAGGAATATGAAGCCTTCAAATCGTTCCTGCAGGACGCCTGTGGGATTTTACTGGGCGATAATAAACAGTATCTGGTCAAAAGCCGGTTGCGCAGGATTCTTGAAGAGAACAGCCTGAATACCCTGGGTGAACTGCTCGAGCGCCTTAAGCGTTCTGGGCGGGGCGGTCTGAAAGAGACTGTCATCGATGCGATGACAACCAATGAAACCTTGTGGTTCCGTGACAATCACCCTTTCCGGATTCTTCAGGAGAAACTGCTTCCCGAATTCGCAGAGCGCAACTCGATGCAGCCTCTGCGTATCTGGTCTGCGGCCTGCTCAACCGGCCAGGAGCCGTATTCGATTGCCATGATCGTCGAGGAGTTTCGCCGGGCTAGGCCCGGGAAGCTCCGGGATGTAAAGATCACCGCCACGGATATCTCCAAAAGCGTTCTTGATGTGGCTCGCAAGGGCGAGTATGAAATGCTTGCCATTGGGCGGGGGCTCTCGCCAGAGCGCCAGAAACAGTTTTTCACGCCGTCCCTGAACGGTGGCTGGCAGATCAAACCCCAGATCAAGAGCATGGTGGAGTTCAAGGAGTTGAACCTGCTTGAGCGTTATATGCTGGGCAAGTTCGACATTGTGATGTGCCGGAACGTTCTGATCTATTTTTCGGCGGACTTGAAAAAGGACATTCTCACCCGGATGCACGCCACCCTGAACCCGGGCGGCTACCTGGTTCTGGGTGCCTCGGAATCGCTCAACGGCTTGCCCCACCTCTACGAGATGGTGCAGTGCCACCCCGGAATCATCTACAGGAAAAAATAATCCATGCCCCTCAATGTCTGGGTCCTGGTTGCCGCTCAGGCGCTGGCCATGTGCACAGCGCCTTTTATTGTTTTTATAGGCAGCATTCAGGGCAGAATGCTTGCCCCGGCGCCCGAGTACGCAACACTTCCCGTCGGGCTAGTGGTCGTGGGCACCGTTCTGGCTATCAAACCGGCAACCTGGTTAATGGAGCGCATCGGGCGCAAGCGCGTGATGCTGCTGGGTGCCATTATGGGCATTGTGGCCGGTCTTATTGGAGGCCTGGCGTCCTGGACCGGTCTGTTTTCCCTTCTTTGTCTTGCGGCCGTGGTCGGTGGTACGGGGCTTGCGGTGGTTCACCAATATCGGTTTGCGGCCATGGAATCCGTTGCGCCGGGTATGGCGGGTTCTGCTGCAGCTCGCGTGTTGCTGGGTGGTCTGGTGGCAGCCTGGCTCGGGCCGGAAGTTGCGGGTCTGGGCAGCGGCGCGGCGGAGCAATACCCGTTTCTGGTCAGCTGGATTGCGCTGGCGGCCGTCCAGGGTGCGGCTTTGCTGATCCTTTCTATCGGTTACCGGGCAGGGGCTGAGCGCGTCCAGGAATCCCGGCCGGGAGGAGGCCGCCCCCTACGGGAGATTATGGCGAACCCTTTAATCTGGGCTGCCATGAGTGCCGCGGCCATTGGCTATGCGGTGATGAGTTTCATCATGACGGCGACGCCGCTGAGCATGACGGAAATGGCCGGCCATGACCTCGACGATGCCAAGCGGGTGATCCAGCTCCACATAATGGCCATGTATCTTCCGTCGCTGATCAGCGGTTGGCTGACACGCGTAGTAGGCATTCCCTTGATGATGGCAGCGGGCCTGCTGGCCTATCTGGGCTGTATTGTCCTTGCCGCGAGTGGTGTCAGCTTCCACCACTATCTGTCAGCGCTATTGTTGCTCGGCGTTGGCTGGAATTTCCTGTTCGTTGGTGGCACAACGCTGCTACCCCGGGGGTATCGGGATGCCGAACGCTTCCGCGTCCAGGGCCTGAACGACATAATGGTTTTTGGCTCCCAGGCGACCGCGGCGCTGTCTGCCGGCGCAATTCTGAGCTGGCTGGGCTGGGGCGGTCTGGTCATGGTTGCCGTACCTTTCCTGATACTTCATGGGTTATTGATGACTTTGTGGCTGTTGCGCGAACGAACGCCCGAAGCTGCAGTTAACGGGAGAGAGTGATGCTTATAGATTTCGAGGGTATGGATCCGAAAGATGCCTACCACATCCTCACTCAGACAGTGATTCCGAGGCCAGTTGCCTGGGTGCTGAGTGAAAATCCGGATGGGGACTACAATCTGGCGCCATTCTCGTTTTTTACGCCGATCACCAGCAATCCCCCGTTGCTGATGATTTCCGTTGGTAAAAAACCGGCGGAGGGCGTTTCGAAAGACACCCGGGTAAACATTGAAGCGAGAAAGAATTTTGTCGTTCATATCGCTCACCGGGATCTCGCCGCGGCGGTCACAGAATCCTCGCGAACCTTGCCCCATGGCGAATCCGAACTGAAAAATCTTGATCTGGAGCTGGTGGATTTCGAAGGCTCGAGTCTGCCTCGGCTCAAGGACTGCCACGTGGCTTTTGCCTGCGAGCTCTACGACATCAAGGAAATCGGTGCCGGGCCCCAGTCACTGGTATTCGGAAAAGTCACCCGGGTATGGGTATCTGATGATGCAGCCCGTTATGATGACAAGAATCGCCTGACCTTCAATGGCGCTGCGATTGATCCGATCGGCCGTCTCGGGGGAAGTGAATACGTCACCTTCGGTGAAATCCTCAAAATTCCGCGGCCATCCTGAATCGGGGGCAGGGCAAAGGAATGGAACAGCTTAACCTCCGCCATCTCTACTATTTCTGGGTGATCAGCCGGGAAGGTTCGATCGCCCGAGCCAGTGAAGTCCTGGAACTGGCGCCGCAGACCCTCAGTGGCCAGCTTGCCACGTTTGAAGCCTCAGTAGGTGGACGCCTGTTCTCCCGGGAGAGGCGCAAGCTGATCCTGACGGACTTCGGCCGGCTGATCCTCGGCTACGCCGACGACATATTCGCCCTGACCGGTGAGCTAGCCGAAACCCTGCGACTGGATCCTTCCGAGCGCCCGCTGACCCTTAGAGCCGGCGTCTCGGCGTCCATTCACAAACTGATTGCCTACTACCTGCTGCAGCCGGCGATGGCGGGCGAGCGGTCTATCCAGCTTGAATGCCAGACCGGGCGCACCGAAGATCTCGTGCTCAGCCTGAAACGCAAGGAGCTGGATCTGGTTCTGACCGACCGGGTGCCACGGTTGCAGGAGGACGGCAATCTCACGGTACACCCTCTGGCGGGATCCAGCATGAGCCTGTTCGCCGCACCAGAGTTGGCAAGAAAGCTCAAAAAGGGGTTTCCCGAATCCCTGAATGGCCAACCGTTGCTGGCCAACGCCACGGATGCACCCTATTTCGAGCGACTGATGAACTGGTTTTCCTTGAATGGGGTTCGAATGAAACTTGTCGCCCGGGTAGATGACAGCGCACTGATCAAGGTATTTGGCAGCCAGGGCTATGGCGTGTTCGCTGCGCCAACCTCAATCCGCGAGGAGGTCTGCCGCCAGTATGAGGTAGAGCAGATTGCCTCAATTGAAGACGTCATGGATGAATTGTTCGCCATTACCCGTGGCCGAAAAACCGCCCATGAGGGCGTCCGTGCCATTGTCGCTGCCCACACGGGTGATCGTGACGCCTGATTGCATCGAAAATATCGATCTTAAAAGCTTACAAAAGCTTATTTTGTCGAACTCTGTTCCTGTCCATTATAGAGTTGTGAAAGGCAGCAACCCGAAGAGGAGCAGTAGCTATGAAGACCATCCACAAATTCCGTCTGGAACCGGGCAAAGAGCCGACCACGCTCACGCTCAAAGAGGGTTACAGGGTGGTGCGCAGCGAATACATCGTGCCCCATAAGGCCGTCTACCTCTGGGTGGAGCAGCCCCTGAACGTAACCACACCAACCCTTGAGCGGCAGTTCCGAGTCGCTTATTCGGGCGAACCAGTGCCTGACAGCTTCGAATACCTCGATACCGCACTGGATCCATTTGGCCCTGAGGCGTACCACGTGTTTGCAATACCTGCCGGTGAAGAAGAGCTCTTCAATACGGCATCTGACGGTGCAAGCAACGACGCGTTCAGCAGGCAGAACTGGCAACACACAGCGATCTCTTGACCACTTCAGGGCCCTTCGGGGCCCTTTTTTATGGCGTCTCGATCGGCAGGTGGCCGGTTTTTACCCAGATGATTGTTTCCTTGTCCACGAACGGGTGATGCTGGCTCAAGTGGGGGCTCCGAATCCAGGTGCCCGCCGGGTAGCGACCATGTTCATCGCAAAACTCTCCGGACAGCACGAATATCTCCTCGCCGCCGAAGTGCCGATGGGGCTGGAAAACCTCGTTGGCCGGCCACTTCACCAGGGCCACATGCTCGTGCTCGAATTCGTGCAGCGGCATTACCTCAAGCCCGCCTATACCGGGCAGCCACGGCGCAGTGCGCGTATCGATGCGTACAGTTGATCCATCGCGTTCGTCGAACTGATGCAGCTTGACCAGCAGCGTGCAGCCTTCCTTGCTGAAAGGGGCGTGTCCAGTGCCTGGCGGGTTCCGTAGATAAGTGCCGGCCGGGTAGTCGCCGGTCTCGTCGGAAAACACCCCATCCAGAACGAGGATTTCTTCGCCCAGGGGGTGCTCATGCCGGTTGAAGGAGGCGCCAGGCTCGTACCGGACCACACTGGTCGCATGACCACGCTCCGCTTCCTCGCGGGCAAGAGGCTTTCTCAAAACACCACCGGCAGGGCTGGGCACCCAATCCTGCTCTTCGGTGCGGATGATGACTTTCTTGAAAAAGTCCATGTTGAGCATTGCGAACCTCAAAACCACCTGAAAATGAAGTGACTAATTACGTGGGCGCCAGCCTTCCGGATGCCTCTATTTGATCAGGGCCTGAATGTTCCGGAACTGCGGATGTTTGCAATGACGCATCCATTCAAACGCCACCATTTCAAGCGTTACAATCCTGGCGCCGCTCTCGTTCAGGCGGTCCAGAGCGACGTCCCGGTCAAACTCGTTGCGTGAGCCGGTAGCATCGGCCACCACCCATACCTTGTAACCGGCATCCAGCAGGCTAAGGGCGGTCTGCATCATACACACATGGGTCTCGCAGCCACCGATTACAATGTGCTGCCGGCCCTCCGGCAACTGGTCAACGAGCCCATCGGGGCAGGCATCAAAATGGTTCTTGGCCAGGGTCTGGTTGCAGAGCTCCCGGACCGCTTCAACATTGTGTCCCAGCTTGTCCGGCAACTGCTCGGTGCCCAGCACAGGAACCTCCATGAGCCCGGCAATGGTGGCCAGTACGATGCAGCGGTCCACCACCTCGTCGCCATGGCTAATGGCCGGCATCAGCTTTTCCTGGACATCGATGAGCAACAACGTCGATTGCTCGGCTTTCATCAGCATGGATAGTCTCTCCCCACAAACTGGATGATTATACTCGGCGTTGTACTAACGATAGTCCTGAATCTGCTCAACCGGTAAAGAGAAAACCCGTCTCGCCCGAATTTTTTTGACGATTTCCCCCGGGGGAGTTGCCAAGCGCCCGTAAAACCATTAAAGTTTGCGCCCTCAAATGAGCGACGACGTTGCTGATTTGAAACAGTTTATTGGAGAGGTGGCCGAGTGGCTGAAGGCGCACGCCTGGAAAGTGTGTAAACGTTAATAGCGTTTCGAGGGTTCGAATCCCTCTCTCTCCGCCAATACAAAACCCCAGCAGAAATGCTGGGGTTTTTTATTGCCCGATATACCTCCACGCTATTCCAGAAAACTCCCCCGTTTTAGTTCTTGATGCTAACCATTTTAAGAGCTACCGTTTCGTTGTCAGATACCTTGAATTACCGATTGGTCAATGTGCAAAGGACAGCAATTGGGGCTAGTAGGGTGTCTCCAGGCCTTATCTGATGATTATCGAGGGAGAGACAATGAGCCACTACCATGGTATGCAAGATCTTAGCGGGCTGCCCGAGCATTGCAGGGTAGATTACCAGCCTTCCAGGGAAGACCGTTTTGGATGGATGTTTCCTCATCTGGCGCATTCCTACGTTTCACCAACCGTTCTTCAGAACATTGGCAAGGCCGGTGGCCCGATGGACAATGGCGGAACCAGCGACCGGACGTCATCGGTGGCTGTCGGAATGGTGATTTTTGGGCAGTTTATTGATCACGATATAACGCTCGATACCAGTTCCAGCTTCGCTTCAGTGAATCACCCCAATGAAATTCCCAATGTGCGAACACCGACCCTGGATCTTGACTCGATCTACGGCAACGGTCCCGAAGCACAGCCATACCTATACAACCAAACGCCTCCGTTCAGAAACGCAAAATTGCTCACGGGTGCCGATGAAGCCGGCGCTGATGACCGGCGTAAAAACGACCTGTTAAGGGTTCCAACTGGAAGCGCCATTATTGGCGACCCCCGGAACGATGAGAACCGAATCATCAGCCAGATGCAGTTGGGCTTCATCAAGTTTCACAACGCCATCTGCGACAAGCTCCGTGCCGAGGCCGCTGCTGATGATCGTGACCTGAAGAACGATGAGCTTTTTGAAGAAGCCCATCGCGAGGTTATCTGGCACTATCAATGGGTGGTTGTGAATGATTTTCTCGTTTCCATGTGCGGTCAGGCGGTCGTGGATGATGTGTTGAGCCAGGGGCGCCGGTTCTATAAATGCAGCGTGCCGTTCATTCCAATCGAGTTTGCAGTTGCCGCCTATCGCTTTGGCCACTCTATGGTGCCCATGAAGATACAGGTACAGAAGGGGGATACGGCGTTCGAATTCTTTGGACAGATTCTCGGCCGCGGGTTTTCCCCGGTGGGCGACACCCGGGCTGTCGTTGATTGGCACGAGCTGTTTTTTACGGCTGAAAATCGCGTTGTTCAGAGAGCTGAAAAGCTCGACACGTTAATGGCAGGCGATCTTCTGGAGCTTCCTTTCGTGCCTGATGGCGGTGAAAAATCCCTGGCGACAAGGAATCTTCTCAGGGGTAACAGCTTCAGGCTTCCCGGGGGTGACACGATCGCTCGGGAAATGGGTCGGGCGGACGCTGAAATCAACGCCGTCATGGCCAGGATCAACGCCATATCGAACGGCGAAGTAACGTCTGGAGCACCCCTCTGGCTATACATATTGGCCGAGGCAGAGGTTGTTGGCAGGGAATCCTCACCCGGCAACTTCGAGCCGGGCGAAGGGCTCGGCCCAGTCGGCGCCAGGATCGTTGCTGAGGTCCTGATTGGACTCCTGGAGCTTGACCCGGAAAGCTACCTGGGCTCGAATCGTAACTGGATGCCCTCCAGTGCCTACGATACCGTTGGGAAGATACTGTCTTCTGTCAATTCTGACCTGCTGTAGCCGGCATCCGTAAGGAAAACTGGTCCGTCGCTGCGCCCTGGAAATGAATGGGACCGGTGGCGGACCAGTTATGCAATTGCGCTCTGGTATCAAGTTCGCCGCCAAACCAACAACCGATTATTAGCCGGCATCCCGAAATCATTTTCAAGCTTCAGACCAGTTGCTTCACCCAGAGCCTCGAGATCCTCCATATCCCGAATTCCCATATGCGGCGCCTGTGTTCTAAGCGACAGGTCGAACCGTACATTGTTTTCACTGGTGTGCCGACCGCCATAGCTGAAAGGCCCATAGAGGCAGAAGATTGCGCCCCTGGGTAGGGCCTCCGCGAGGCCGCGAAACATTGCCTGCACTTCTTCCCAGGCCATGATATGCGCCGTATTGGCGGAGAACGCGCCGTCGATGGCGGGCAGGCTGGACCAATCTCCGTTCAATACCTCCAGGGCAATGGGCGGGTTGATATTTGTAAGATGGGCATCGTCTATCCACGCCCGGGAAAGCTGGGCGTTCTGAGGGTGATCGGTGGGCTGCCAAACCACGTGGGGTAGGTGAGCGGCAAAGTGAACGGCGTGCTGGCCCGTGCCCGTGCCGATTTCCAGAATGGTGCCCGGCTGTTTGAAAAGCTCGACAATTTTTTCCAGAATCGGCGCTTTGTTATTCTCGCAGGCTTGAGAAAACGGCTTGTCTTTTTGCATGCTCCAACCTTTCGCAAGAGGGGTGTTCATCGAATGCTGAAATCCTTGAACTCGCTGGTTGGCGACTCCGGCGCAATATCCACCGCATCCACACGCGCATCCGGTGGGCCTTCGGCGCACCAGATTCTGAGTTCGTTCAGGCGTTCCTCCGGGCCTTCGGCCACAATCTCAACTCGTCCATCGGGCAGATTGCGAGCGAACCCCGTCAAGCCCAGGGAAGAGGCCTTCTGTTCCGTGGAGGCGCGATAGTAGACCCCCTGTACGCGGCCGGATATCAGAAGTTGCCAGCGTTTGGTATCCATGGTTTGCTCCCGCTCGTTCTGTCGTGTCAGGCTTTATTTCAATCTACCGGTTCGGGCACGACGACTTCAAGGAGAGAGAACGCTGATGGCCTCTACCCACCTGAAACACAATGCGACTGGTTATGCCGATGCCCTGGTTTGCGAGGCAGAGGGATTGGAACGCCTTGCCAGGGCGCTTGATGAGGCCGGGGTGACTGACGTCGGTGTACCGCACGTTTATCGGGTGAACGAAACGGAACTCGAAATCACCGCCATCCGGTCTTCCGGTGGCTCAGATCGGGCGCGGGAGGTGCTGGGTGAAGGGCTGGCCAGAATGCATGCCCTGCGTCAGGGGGCGTACGGCTGGGGCAGGGACAATTACATTGGCCTGGCACCGCAACCCAATCGCTGGTGCGACAACTGGGGTGAGTTTTTTGTCCACGACCGCCTTGGCTACCAGGTCTCACGTATTCGTGACGCCAGCCAGAGGACTCGCTTCGAACAGATATTGGACCAGCACGGGGGCTTGCTGGCTGACTGGCTTAACGCCCACTGTGAGCACCCGAGCCTGCTCCATGGTGATCTCTGGAATGGTAACGTGCTCTATGGTACTGACAGCCCCTGGCTGATTGACCCGGCCGTCTACTGCGGTGATCGTGAAGCGGATATCGCCATGACACAGATGTTTGGTGGTTTCGACGAAGCATTCTACCGGGCCTACGACTCGTGTTACCCACGAACACCGGTTTATGGCATCAAGCGTGAGGTCTACAACCTCTACCATTACCTGAACCACTACAACCTGTTTGGAGTTGGTTACCTGGAGGGTTGCCAGGCTGGTTTTGCCGCGATTGAAGCAATAGGCCGGGGCAGGGCCTAGATCAGGCCGGTACTGCGAAGCACGAAGACTCCCAGAGTGACAGTAATGCTTGCCAGAAGGGTCGTCAGGGCGATGATATTGGCCGCCAACCGGTCATTACCGCCCAGCGCCTTCACCATCACGAAACTGGCGGCCGCCGTCGGGCTGGCGAAGAACAGGAACATCAGGCCCAGCTCGGAACCCCGAAAACCGACCAGCCACGCTGCAGCCGTGCAGAGCGCCGGCAATATCACCATCTTGAACAGGCTGGAACCCAAGGCCGTTTTGCTGTCACTCCGGATGGCGCTCAGGGATACGGTTGCGCCGATGCAAAGCAGCGCCAGGGGCAGCGTGAGTGAGGCAAAGTAATCGCCGCTGGTCATGACCCAGCCCGGCAGTGAGATATCCAGGGCGGCGAAGGGAATCGCCACGAAGACTGCCAGGATGAGCGGGTTGCGGATGATGTCGTGGAAGATCTTCGTCCAGTCCGTTGTTTGCCCCGGTTGGTAGGCCACCAGCACGATCACCGAAAGTATGTTGTAGGAGATGATCACCAGGCCAAGCAGGATGCCACCTGCCGACAGGCCGAAGTCGCCGTAGAGATTGGCGGCAAGCGCCAGGCCTACGATTCCGCAGTTACCCCGAAACGCGCCCTGCACGTAAACGCCACGATCCTCCCGAACCACACGCCAGCGGGCCCAGAGCCAGGTGATGGCGAAACTCCCCAGAGTCGCGACCAGGTAGAAGACCAGAAGGCCAGGATTGAACGCGGTATCCAGATCGGCCCGGATGATGCTCAAAAATACCAAGGTCGGCAGGGTGGCCCTGAACACCAGCGCCGAAGCAGTATTCACAAACGCATTGTCGATCCAGCCGATCCGGCGAAGTCCCAGGCCGATAAACACCATGGCAAACACGGGCAGCGTGGTTTCCATGGTTTGCAGGAACAGATCGATCAGGGTCATCAAGGGTGGCCGTCGGGTAGAGGAGAATGACTGGGTTCACCTGAATTATAAGCGGGGAGAAAGCTAGGATGCTATGGGAATACCACGAAGGTATGGGGCGGAAAGGGGGGGTGGCGTTAAAAAAAAACAGGGCCCCGAGGGGCCCTGATCACTTTCAGGCTTTCAGTTGGTCGCCAACGGGCAACCGCCGGATGCGTTTGCCGGTTGCGGCATAGATCGCATTGCACAGCGCGGGCGCTACCGGGGGCAGGCCAGGTTCACCAACGCCCCCCATGGCTTCGCCCGGATTGTCCACCAGATGAACCCTCAGTGTCGCTGGGGCATCCGGCATGCGCGGGATTAGGTACTTGTCGAAGTTACCCTGCTGCGCCACGCCGTCTTCGAACGTCACCTCGCTTTGCAGCGCGATGCCAATGCCCATCACTATGGCGCCTTCCAGCTGGGAGCGAATCCGCTCCGGGTTGGCCTGCGGGCCGCAGTCGAAGGCAATGTCTGCCCGGTGGATGATGAGTTCACCCTGATCATCCACTTCCACATCAAAGACAATCGCGGTGTACGACACAAAGCTATGGTGGAAGGCAAGGCCCAACCCCCGATTCTTGCCGGTGGATTTACCCCAGTCCGCCTCTCTGGTTACCCGCTCGATTACATTGCGCATGCGCCCGATGTCGATAGGGTAGAGATCCGGGTCTTCGCCATAATTCCAGCCATCGCCCACCGTGAGATTGTGGATCTTCCGGTCCGGGCCGAGCAGGTCCAGCACGTAATCGCGATGGTCCTTGCCGGCGGCTACAGCCATCTCATGGGCAAAGCTCTGGATCGCCCAGGCATGGGGCAGGTTGTAGACCGCGCGGAACCAGCCGATTCGAACATTGGCGGGCGCAGGCGGGTTTTCCAGCCTCAGGGCCGGCACCGAGAACGGCATGGTGTTGAAGCCCATGCCCAGCTCAAACTCGCCCTTGTGTTTCGGATCGGGCGCGAACAGCGAGCCGATACTGGGTGACAGGGTCCGGTGAAGCCAGCCGGTAGCCTGCCCGTTGTTGTCCAGCCCCGCCTCGAGATAATCTACAGACACGGCGTGGAAGTAGGCGTGGTGAATATCGTCTTCCCGTGACCACTGCAACCGGACCGGTCGACCGTTGAAAGCCTCGGCGATACTGGCCGCTTCAATAGCAAAATCCGGTTTGGACTTGCGACCGAAGCCACCGCCAAGCAGGGTAACGTGAACGGTCACGTTCTCCGCATCCAGACCCAGTCGTCCGGCCACGGTATCGCGGGTCGCCTGCGGATTCTGCACCGGCGCCCACACTTCGGCCTTGCCGTCTTTAATGCGTACGGTCGCCACCGGGGGCTCCATGGGGGCCTGGGCCATGTGGGGCATGTAGTAGGTGGCAGAGACACGCTTTTCGGCGTTTTCCAGAGCTGTGTCCAGATCGCCATGCTGACGGACGACCTTGCCGGGTTCCTGCGCCGCTTTCTCAAGGGATTCCCTGTAGGCGACCGACGTATAGCTTGCGTTGTCGCCGGCAGTCTCAAGATTCCAGTCGATCTTGAGAGCCTTGCGCCCTTCCATGGCGGCCCAGGTATTCGACGCCACCACGGCAATCCCGCCCAGGGGGCTAAAGCCCGCCGGCTGGCCGGTACCCTCGACCGCCAGAACTTTCTGGACGCCGGGCACCTTGAGGGCTTCGGTATCGTCGAAATCGTTAACGGTCGCCCCGTAAACCGGAGGACGCGCGATCACGGCGTAAAGCAGATCCTCAAAGGGAACATCCGCGCCATACACCGCCTTACCGGTGACAATATCCTCACCGTCGATGGCTTTCGGGTAAGCGGACTTCAGCTCACCGTTAATGAGGCCGGTTTCCTTGCCGACAAATCGCAGCTCGTCGTCACGCTTGAGTACCAGTGCATTGCGCCCGGGAACGTCGAGCTCCCGTGCCCTGGCCGCGAGTTCCCCAAAGCCGAGTTCCTTGCCGGAAGGCGTGTGAATGATGGTATGTACGCCAGCCTGCACTTCACTAACCGGCACGCCCCACTCATTGGCGGCCGCCTGCTCCAGCATTTGCCTGGCCGCCGCTGCGGCTCGGCGCATGGGCTGGTACCAGTGGCGCATGCTGCGGGAACCGTCGGTGTTCTGGTTGCCGTATTTGTCGTGATCGCCTTCGGCCTGCTCGACCCTTACCTGGTCCCAGTCTGCGCCGAGCTCGTCGGCACCGACCATCACCAGGCTGGTCCGGATGCCCTGACCCATTTCGGAGCGGTTGTTCACAATGGTAACCAGGCCATCAGCATCGATATGGATGAACACGTTCGGGTCGTCCACCCAACCGCCGGGCATGGCTCCGGCACCGAATTGAGCCTTTTCATTGCCAGCCAGGGCCACATCCCAACGGGCCGCAAGCACCAGGGCAGAGCCACCCGCCAGCCCCATCAGGAAGCGCCGACGGCTCACATTGGCTATCATCAAGTTGTCATCGGCGCTCATGCTTCACCCTCCTTGCCGGAAGCCCGTTCGATCGCCGCCAGAATGCGGTTGTAGGTGCCACAGCGGCAGAGATTCCCTGCCATGGCATCCACAATCTCCCCGGTCTCGGGGTTCGGTGTTCTTTTTAGCAGCGCTGTGGCGTTCATGATCTGGCCGCCCTGGCAGTATCCACACTGGGCCACCCCGAGATCGAGCCAGGCCTGCTGGACCTTGCTTCCAACGGGGTCGTCGGCCATGGCTTCAATGGTGGTGATCTCGCCACTGGCCGCAGAGACCGGTGTCACGCACGAGCGGACTGCTGTCCCGTTGAGGTGAACTGTGCAGGCGCCGCACTGAGCCATCCCGCATCCGAACTTGGTTCCTTTGAGGCCGACAACGTCGCGGATTACCCAAAGCAGGGGCATGTTGTCGGGAACGTCAAGCTCGTAGCGCTCGCCGTTGATCGTGAGGGTAGCCATATCATCCTCTCGGTTATGAGTTTTGCGTCTCCTTCACTGTAGCCGTACGAACAGTCAGAGTAAAAAGAACAATCTGGATGAAAGGTAATAAAATCGCTTGCGTGTGCATATTGGAGCTGGGCTATAGTTAGGCCCGGAACCACGAGAAGAAGAGGATATGGATGGACGCCGTTAATCCCACCCCCGAACAGCTGCAAAAAGTCCTTGCGGATACCCCGAAAGACCAGCCCATAGTGATGCTGAACCTTCTGCGCTTCCGCGATCGGGCCAATTACAAAGAAGAGGCGCCGGAGCGAACTGGCCGTGAAGCCTATACGGTGTATATGGAGGAGGCGGCTGCCTGCGTAAAATCGGTCGGCGCAGAAGTCATCTGGTCCGGCCGCAGCGTTGGTTCGCTGATTGCGCCCCCGGATGAATCCTGGGATCAGGTGCTGCTGGTTCGCTACCCGTCAATCGACGCCTTCATGGCCATGATCGAAAGCCCGGATTACAAAGGCGTGGTCAAACACCGCACCGCCGCCTTGCAGGACTCCCGGCTGGTCGCCAACCTCGAAAACAGGATGTAATCGAAGCCGGATCACATCCCGGCTTGCTGAATGGCCATGTAGCTGAGTGTGCCCGCGGCAATGGAGAGCAGGGCATTACGGCGCCACAGGTGAATGATGACCACCAGGGCACCCGGCAGCAGGGCGTCAAACCCCATCCAGGAGCCAGACCAGTCCGCCGAGCGCTGTAGGAACACCGTTGCCAGCAAAGCCATAACTGCCGCCGGAAGGTAGCGCCCGAGATGGCGCACCAGCGGGTGTTCTGTATGCCGTTCGAAAAACAGGAACGGAATTACCCGCGTGGCAAAGGTTGCGATGGCTGCTACCGCGATGAACGCTGCCAGATAGCCGGACTCACCCATGGCTGCTCTCCTTGCGCAGTGCTTGCCTACGATGCCTCCGGTATTCGAATAATAGAACGGCTGTGACCAGGGCGATGGCGCCGATCAACTGGTGTGCCGGCGGCAAAATCAGCATGGCGACGCCCGCGGCGGATGCTCCGAGCCAGATCGGGAAGCCTTCTCCCAGGGCCTTGAATTGTTCCAGAGTCAAAACAATAAACAGGGCCACCAGAGCGAACTCAATGCCGGTGCTGTCAAAGGCGACATTGTCACCAAGCAATGCACCGATTGCGCACCCCGCCACCCAGTAACACTGGTTGAAGCCGGTAATTCGGAAATCCACCTCCTGTTCATGAGCCCGGTCAGGTCCACGTGGGCGACTGGTAAGCAGGGAATAGGTTTCGTCCGTCAAACCGAATATCAGGTAGAGCTTACGCCAACCGGCGCCCTTGAACTGGCCAAGCAGCGAAAGCCCGTAGAACAGATGGCGGGCGTTCAGAACAAACATCGCGATGAATACTTCCAGCAGGCCAGCGTTAACGGTCAGAAGGCTCACGGCCAGTATCTGGCCGGCTCCAGCGTAAATCACGATTCCCATCAACGGCGCTGCCCACCAGGCATAGTCGAGCTGGGTTGCGAACAGCACACCAAAGGCCATGCCCAGCGGCAGATAGCCGAACAGAATGGGCAACGTAAGCCTGAAAACGGACTGGTTCATTAGCATCCAAACGGTCAGAAAGCGGCGATCATAGAGAATTCGTCAGGCTTTTTGAAGCCAGCCGGAGAAGCCTGTCTGGTTTTCAACGGCTCGTTACCTTCATTCCCTGCGTGTTTATCCGTACCATGGGAATTTACAGGAGATAGCATGACTGACAGCGCCGAAAATCAGGCAGAGCAAGACCCCAGACAGGAAAAATTTGTCGTCGACACCGAGTTGTTGACCGAAGATCAGCTTCAGGGCCTGGTTGAAGAGTACTGTACCCGGTACCACGGACTGAACGACACCGAAAACCCCATGGGCGAGCAGAGCAGGGTAATGTCTGCAGTGCGCCGGGGCGATCTGGTGGTCTGGTTCGATCCCGTGGAAAACACCGCCGGGCTGGGTGTGCCGGCTTAAGCGTCAGGTGTGTCACGGTATTTGTGTTTGCACCTACCCGGGGCCGGAACTAAACGTTACAATCGCGCTGTTTTCCGAAAGCCGTGTGCGAGGTGAATTTTGATCAGGGTACTGGTTGTAGATGACCACGAGTTGGTGAGGTCCGGTATTACCCGGATGCTGGCTGACAACCCCGACATTGACGTCATCGGGCAGGCGCCATCCGGAGAGGATTCCATCGATTTCGTCCGCCAGGAGCGGCCGGACATCGTACTCATGGACATCCGTATGCCGGGCATCGGGGGCCTCGAGGCAACCCGACGTATACTTCGCATTGATGATTCTATTCGGGTAATCGTGGTTACCGCCTGTGCGGACGACCCCTATCCGACCCGTGTTATGCAAAGTGGTGCCACCGCCTATATCACCAAGGGTGCGGATATCAAAGAGATGGTACGCGCCATTCGTATGGCCCATTCAGGCCAGCGCTACATCAGCCCGGAAATTGCCCAGAAAATGGCCCTGAAGCAGCTCGGCGGTGGTGACCGTGACGAGGACGGCGAGCTCACACTGTTCGACCGGCTTTCCGAGCGGGAAATGCAGATTGCCATGATGGTAGTGGACTGTCAGAAAGTGCAGGACATTTCGGACAAGCTCTGCCTGAGTCCAAAGACCGTGAACAGCTACCGTTACCGGATTTTCGAGAAACTGGAAATCTCCAGTGATGTTGAATTGGCTCTGATGGCAGTGCGGCTCGGGTTGCTTGATGCCGACAAGGTCTGACCCTGAGAGCAACACCATCGGGGAGTTTGACAGCAAGAGCTTCCTGAAACAGCTTACCGAGCGGCCCGGCGTCTACAGAATGTATGACGAGGCTGGTTCGGTGTTGTACGTGGGTAAGGCCCGCAACCTGAAAAAGCGGGTTGGTAGCTACTTCCGAAAGACTGGCCTTGCGCCGAAAACCGAAGCCCTGGTCAGCAAGATCGCCTCTATCGAGGTGACTATCACCGGCAGTGAAACCGAGGCACTGCTGCTCGAACAGAACCTGATCAAATCGTTACGGCCGCCCTATAACATCCTGCTCCGTGACGATAAGTCCTATCCCTATATCTATCTGTCTTCCCACAGTGATTACCCCTCGCTGACGTTTCGTCGTGGCCGCACCAAAAAAGGTGGCGGTACCTGGTTTGGTCCGTTTCCGAGCTCCGGCGCAGTCAAGGAAAGTCTTAATGTATTGCAGAAGATATTCCGTATAAGAAACTGTAGTGAAAGCTTTTTCAGGAACCGAACAAGGCCTTGCCTGCAGTATCAGATTAACCGTTGCACAGCACCTTGTGTTGAATACATTACGCCCGAGGAGTATCAGCAGGACATCCGCCACGCCAGCATGTTTCTGGAGGGCAAGAACCCTGCGATCCTCCACGATTTGATGAATGCCATGGAAGCCGCTTCCAAGAACCTGGAGTTCGAGAAAGCGGCGGCCTATCGCGACCAGATCAACTACTTGCGCCATGTTCAGGAGCAGCAGTCGGTAGACGGCGAGGGTGGCGATGCGGATGTAATCGCCATTGCCCAGGATGCGGGTGTCGTCTGCATCGTGGTGATCATTGTGCGCGGTGGCCGGGTGCTGGGTACCAAGGACTACTTCCCGCGGTACTCCATTGAACAGACCGAAGGTGAACTGCTCAGCGCCTTCCTTGGCCAGTACTATTTCGGCGGCAATACGCGACGGGAGATACCACGGGATATCCTGGTGCCGGTTGACGTGGAAGGTCAGGAACTGTTGGCCGAGGCACTCACCGAGTCGGCGAACCGGGAAACCCGGATTCGCGGCAATGTTCGGGGTGAACGACGTCGCTGGCTTGAACTGGCCATGACCAACGCCCGCCAGACATTGCTCACACACCTTGCCAGCAAGGAAACGGTGTACCGGCGGTTACTGGCCCTGCGCGACCTGCTGGAGCTGGCTGAGACCCCGTCGCGCATGGAGTGTTTCGACATCAGCCACAGCCACGGGGAAAATACCGTCGCATCCTGTGTGGTTTTCGATGAGAATGGCCCCCTGAAGAGCGATTACAGGCTGTACAATATCGAAGGCGTTACCGCCGGCGATGATTACGCTGCCATGCGACAGGTGCTTTCCCGTCGCTATAAGCGGATGGTGGCCGGGGAGGGTAAGCGCCCGGATCTGGTGTTCATCGACGGTGGTAAGGGGCAGTTGAACATTGCCCGGGAAGTCTTTGAAGAGCTTGAGATTTCCGATATTCCGCTGATTGGTGTTGCCAAGGGTGTGACCCGTCGGGCGGGTATGGAGCAGCTGATTGACGCCATGACCGGCGATGTGTTCCGGGTGCCCGCGGATTCGCCCGCGTTGCACCTGATACAGCACATTCGGGACGAGTCCCACCGCTTTGCGATTACCGGGCATCGGGCCCGCAGGGACAAAAAGCGGCGGCAGTCTACACTGGAAGGCATCGAGGGCGTGGGGCCGAAGAAGCGTCGCGACCTGATTCGTTACTTTGGCGGAATACAGGAACTCCGCAAGGCCGGAGTCGATGAGATGACAAAGGTGCAGGGCATCAGCAAGTCACTGGCCGAAACCATATACGCAGCATTGCACGACGAGTAAGGACAGCATGAATTTACCAAACATCCTCACCCTCTCCCGCATCATCATGATTCCGGTGTTTGTGGTGATTTTTTACCTGCCGGTGGGGTGGAGCTACCTCGTAAGTGCGGCCATTTTCGGTTTGGCGGCAGCCACGGACTGGCTCGACGGTTACCTGGCCCGCAAACTCGACCAGAGCACGCCCTTTGGCGCCTTTCTCGACCCGGTGGCAGACAAACTCATGGTGGCCGTTGCGCTGGCTGTGCTGATCGAGGAACACTCGGCGATTCTGCTGACGATTCCGGCCACTGTTATCATTGGTCGTGAAATAGTCATTTCCGCCCTGCGGGAATGGATGGCGGAAATTGGCAGCCGCAACAGTGTGGCGGTTTCCTATATTGGCAAGATCAAGACCACGGCGCAGATGTGCGCGATAGTCGGCCTTCTGGCATTTCCTCCCGGCGTGCTCTGGGCCAATGTCGCTTTGGTGCTACTCTATATCGCCGCGACTCTCACGCTTTGGTCCATGGGCCTCTACCTCAAGGCTGCCTGGGCTGATCTGTTCCCGGAGAAGGCCTCAGGTCAGACGGATAGTCACACCACCTAGCCCAGTTAATCACCCTGGCAGCCAGCTTGCTGCCAGCGGTTCCGAAGGCCTCAACAATCTGGTCAACCGATGTGCCTGAGGCCGGCTCCACAATCCGGACGGTGCGAGTGCACAGTCTGGCCCTCGAACGGTCGTGAACCACCTGCAAATGAAGTTCAATGACCACCTGCGGTCCGGATTCCGGGGTTTCCGCGTGAAACGCCGATAGTTCGGTGACCAGGGTTAACTCAGCCTGCGCCGAATTGGTATCCGTAATCACGTTCTTGTAGGCGTTACTCTTCCGAAGGCTGCTGACCAGTGTATCCCTGACCACCACTGGCCCGGTGTCCCTCCAACGGGTCCCCTCGTAGGCCCGGAACTCGTGAGGTGTAGGCTTGGCCAGAATCCGCGATCCGTTAAAAGGCTCAGAGGCATAGGGAGTGTCTACGCGAAGCGATGCCATGATTGGTCGCTCGGCCTCCGGGACCGCCTGGGCCACAGCCAGGTCCATAATCCTGGGTGGTTCCGGGTTTGGAAACACCGTGCAGCCACTGGCAAAGGCAGCACCGAGGAGAAGTGTCACATTTCTGATTGACCTCAATGTCACTGTGCCATCTCCTTCATGGTTTCATTGCCGAACAGAGTGCCCGTGGGATCCTGCTCCAGGCGGTGAGTAAACTGATTCAGGCTGCGCAGGGTGGCCCTCAGTTCCCTCAGCGCGGGTGCCAACTCTCCCATACCCTGGAGCCCGGCATCCATTGCCCCCTGATTGTTGCGGGTCAGCTCATCAATCCGCGTTATGGTGGTGGTCATCACAGCGAGGGCTCTGTCCATGGATTCCAGAACCCGTTGGCCATCGGTTTGCAGCAGTTCGTTGGCATTATCGGAAACTCTGGACACCTTGATAGCGGCTTCCTCTGCGCGAACAGCGGCGGCATCGAATTGGTCGAGTAGCGCGATCAGCTGGTCGCGCCGGGCGACGAGTGCATCCGTGGCTTCGCGCGTGTTCTGCAGGATGGCCGACGCGTTCTGGATGTTGTCACCGGATAACAGCTCTGTAGCGCTGGTAAGTAGCTGGTCCGCCTTGGCCAGGAGTTGTTCGCCGTTGGCAAGCAGGCTATTGAATGCCGAGGGCTCGGCAACAATGACCGACGGGTTATCACGATCGCCCTTCAACGCTGGCTGGTCCGGACTTCCACCGCTGAACTGAACGTTCATGCTGCCGGTGATGTTCGCGAGCACCAGGCCTGCTTTGGTGTTCTCGCGAATGGGAACCGACTGATCAACTCGAACCAGCACCCGAACATGGCCGGGATTGTCCGGGTCCAGACTCAGCTCCACCACATCACCAATCTGAACGCCGCTATAGAGCACAGGATTGCCTTCGGACAGGCCACCCACGGCGTGGTCGAACAGGATTTCGTAGTAGCCCCATTCCCGATCGGCGGAAGATTTCGCCAGCCAAAGGGAAAAGATCAGCGCTGCCGCAAAGGCCAGGATGGTAAACAGGCCAATGATCAGGTGGTGGGCCCTTGGCTCCATGGTTACTGCTCCTGATTCCGTGTGTTCGAATGATCCCTGAATGCGTAGCTGGCTGCCCGGCCACGGGGGCCGTTAAAGTAGTCCTGAATCCATTCGTCCTCCGTGGCGGCAACTGCCTCCAGCGTATCAGCAACCAGAACCTTGCGCTGTGACAGTACCGCAACCCGGTCACAGGTTGAGTAAAGGGTGTCCAGATCATGGGTCACCAGAAACACGGTGAGTCCCAGGGCATCCCGAAGCGTCACCAGCAGTCTGTCGAAGGCGGCAGCGCCAATCGGGTCCAGACCGGCTGTGGGTTCATCCAGAAACAGGATCTCCGGATCAAGAGCCAGGGCCCGCGCCAGGCTTGCCCGCTTTACCATGCCGCCGGAAAGCTCAGACGGATAGCGTACCGCCGCATCAGGGGGTAAGCCGGCCAGAGCCAGCTTCATACGAGCCAGCTCCTCCGCTTCGGGCCGCTTCAGGCCGGCGTGTTCTATCAACGGAACGGCGATATTCTCCTGCAGGTTCAGCGAAGTAAACAGGGCGCCACCCTGGAACAAAACACCGAAGCGTTGCTCTACGCGGGAACGTGCCCGTGCCGAAAGCTGGATAAGATCCTCACCAAACACCCGAATATGTCCCGAGGCGGGCGTGTTCAGCCCGACGATACTGCGCAAAAGTACCGTTTTGCCGGTTCCTGACCCGCCAACCACGCCCAGTATTTCGCCCTGGAGAAGATCCAGGTCGAGGTTCTCATGCACAACGTGCTCGCCAAACCGGTTGCAAAGATCCCGTACGGAAATTACCGGCTCGTTTCTTGTTTCAGGGTTCGGGGATGCTGACATAACCGCCATGATTACCAGCCCATTTCCATAAAGAATAGTGCAGCAATGGAATCGAGCAGAATTACCATAAAGATGGACTGAACCACGCTGGAGGTGGTGTGCTCGCCCACTGACTGTGCACTGCCGGCCACCTTGAATCCCTCGAGACAGCCAATCACGGCAATCAGGAACGCAAAGATAGGTGCCTTCACGATGCCTACTACGAAATGCTGCAGAGCAATGTCCCGCTGAACTATGGCCATGAACTGGGTAGGGGAGATGTCCAGCACCAGGGCGCAGACCATGGCGCCCCCAAACATGCCCGAGATCATGCCCACAAAGGTGAGAATGGGCAGGCTCACCATCATTGCCATTACCCTTGGGAGGACAAGCAATTCAATGGGATTCAGGCCCAGGGTGCGTATGGCATCAAGCTCTTCGTTGACCTTCATGGCGCCAATTTGGGCGGTAAAGGCGCTGGCAGTCCGACCCGCCAAAAGGATCGCGGCCAAAAGCACGCCAAATTCCCGCAGGAACGAGAATGCCACCAGGTTGACCGTATAAATGGTCGCGCCAAAATCATCCAGAACCGTTGCCCCCAGAAACGCCACCACAGCGCCCACCAGGAATGTGAGCAATGCCACGATGGGCAGGGCATTCAGGCCCGTATCATGAACGGCCGCGACGAAGGGTGTCATGCGCCAGCGCCAGGGCCTGGGAAGGTTCCAGGCCAGGGTGCCGAGTGTCTGGCCGATAAATCCGGTTAACACCCACAGCAGAAGAGCAATTGATTCCACTTTTTGGCCGGTGTTGCCAAGAGATCGGCGTATTAACGAACCCTTGGGTCTGTCGGGTTTTGCCACGCGCGTCAGGGAATCGGCAACCGCCATAAGCAGAGCAGCCTTTTCCCTGGAGAGGCTGTCATCACTGGCCACATGATGTTTCAGGGTATCGGGCCCCAGGAAGGAGCCGATCAGCGACGCGCCTGCTGTATCAATCTTCTGCAGACCTGTTAGGTCCAGGTTTTCGGGTGCACGGGCATCGCCAGCGAGTGCAGCCAATTGTTGCTTCAGGGAATAAAAGCCCGCAAGTGTCCAATCACCCTGAATGGTCAGGCGGCCCGAATGGAATCGGACCCTGCCGGTTGGCGAACCGGCCTGCTCAGATGCCTGGGACTGGGAAGGGGGTGATGCCATCTGCAGATGCGTCCGGGACTCGGGAAGTTATTGAATATCAAGCTAACGACAGCTTAGAGATTCAGCTGCTTATCCGCCAGTATCTTTCTGTCTTCCGCGTCATGGCTGGCAAGTATCAGCACTTTGCCTTTCGCCTTGTGGTTCTTCAGTAACTCACGTAGTTGGTCTCGTGCCTCGGCGTCCAGCCCGGTGAGAGGTTCATCGAGCAGAAGGATGGGCTGATCTCGAAGAAGCGCGCGCAGCAAGGCGACTCGCTGACGCTGACCGCCGGAGAGATCGCCCGGCATCCGCCTTTCGAAGCCCGCCAGGCCAACGCTGGCAAGTCCCAGGGCGATTGCCCTTTTCTGATCCGCGCTGAGCTTTAATCCGGGGTGGATGCCCAGGCCGATATTGGTTTGAACATCCAGGTGCTCGAACAGATTATGTTCCTGAAACAGACTGGTGACGGGGCGATCCCAGGGGGGCCGGTCTTTCAGACAGTCACCGTTCCATTGAACAGAGCCGGATTCAGGCGTCAGAAACCCTGCCAGAAGGTTCAGAAGCGTGGATTTTCCAGAACCGCTCGGACCTTGAATGGCAATGCATTCGCACGGGTGAACCTGGAACGAGAAATGCCAGGTGACATCCGTGTCGGGGTAGCGGAAGGTCAGATCCTTTACCTCAAGCATGAGGGGCCTCCGCGAGGGTCGCGATGGTACTTTCCGAACGTTTACGGTGTCCGCGCTCGTGGCTGGCAAGATTAAAGGCGGCAAACACCAATAACAACATCGTAATCAGCCATAGGGCAGTGCCGGCCGCCAATTCCATACGGTAACTGCCAAGTTGCTGGTATAGCAGTACCGGGAGGGTAGGCTGGCCCGGCGTTCCGAACAAGGCGATGACGCCGAAATCCCCGAGAGAGAGTGCGGTTCCGTAGGCCATTGCCAGGGCCATCGGGCGCTTCAGTCGCGGCCAGTGCAACCAGCGCCAGCGATACCAGCCAAGCAATCCCAACTGGTCTGCCTGGCGCACGGTGTTCTCATCCAGAGCGGTCAGAGGGCCCTTCAGTAACTGCGTTACAAAGGGCAGGGCCATCAGCCCGTTTATCAGCGCCACCAGTGCCAACCCCTCGGAGGATTGCCCGAGGGCCGGGCGAAGCAGCAGAAACAGCCCCGTCCCCAGAACAATGGGTGGCACCATCAGGGGCAACGCTGACGCTATGGAGGAAATTTTGGAAAAGGTTTTGCTTCGGCTGGCAAGCGTCAGAATCATGAGGCCGGACAACACAGAAAAGGCACCGGCAGGCAGGGCAATGGCAAAACTGCGCAGCGTGGCACTCGCCAGCTCGAGTAGCGGATTGCCAGCTTCGAGGGCGACAGTGGCCAACCCAGGCAGGCCGCGAAGCAGGATCGCGGCCAGTGGTAGCATTAGAAACAGGGAAAAAGTGAACAGTAAAACTCTGTCCCTGAACCGGGTCGCACCCCGGCAATCGGGACGGCGGATCATTTCCGGGAACCTTCGATTTGGTGCGAAATCATGCGTCACGCCTCGTCGCACGACGAGTAACCAAAGTGCCCCACAGATTGCCAATTGCACCATGGCGAGCAGGGCGGCACGGCCAAAATCGAACTCGAAACGGAGGGATTGGTATATGGCCACTTCAAGTGTGGTGGATGCCGGCCCACCTCCGAGCGTCATAACGATGGCGAAGCTGGTAAAACACAGGGTAAATACAAGGGCACAGAGTGCCGGTAACACGCTTCGTACCGCGGGCCAATCCAGCGTTCGCCATAGCCACCAACCCCTGAGACCCAGTTGGCTGGCCACGCGCCGGCGAGGCGACGGCACCGATTCCAGCGCCTGAAGCAGAATGCGGCCGGCCAGCGGCGCATTAAAAAAGACGTGTGCGAGCAAGATCCCGTTGAGCCCGTAAAGATTCCAGCTAGCGGACGTCCAGTCGCCCACCAGAGTGGTCAGCCAGCCCTGTCGGCCATAAATGCCAATCAGACCCGATACGGCCACGATGGTTGGCAATACCAGGCTCAGTTCCATGATACGCAACAGCAGGCTGCGGCCCGGAAACCGAGGTTGCCTGACCAGAGCAAGCGCGATTGCCAGTCCCAGGCCCAGGCTTATGACTGTCGAAAGCGCGGCCTGCCAGACTGTGAATCGAATAACATTTGCCAGGTAGCGGTTTTCCCAAAGCTCGGACACCGCCGGCAAGGGTGCACGCCATACCAGCGCCGCCAGACCGGCCAGGGTCAGTGCCAGCAGAACAAACGCGATCATCAGGCCTGGTAGAACCTGCCAGGCCGGGCGACTGAGTGGCGCCGGGAAGGAGCCCGATAAGGATCGTTGCATCACGGAATCATGGCGTTGAGCCATTCATCGAGCCAGGTTTTGCGTTGCTCGGCCACCTCGGCCGGATCAATAAACAGGGTTGCCTCTGGCTGAATCAATCGATCAAACACCTCAGGCAACTCATCGCCGAGATCAATAGCCGGGTACATCACATTCTTGAGCGGAATATGGCGTTGGAAGCCCGGCGTCAGGATAAATTGAAGGAACTCCCGCGCGAGCGCTTTCTGATCAGAGGGTTCCACCAGCGCAGCCACTTCCACCTGCAGATAATGCCCTTCCTTGAATTGTGCCGCCTGATACCGGTCGGTCTTATCGATGGCCATGTGATAGGCGGGCGAAGTCGAGTAGGAGAGAATCATTGGTGCCTCACCGTTCATAAACAGCGAAAAGTAGCCGTCACTCCAGCTCTTGGTGGTCGTCAGGATGTTGTCGCTCAGCGCCTGCCATTTCTCGCCGGCCTGGTCGCCGTAGACCGCTTTCATCCAGAGCAACAGGCCGAGACCCGGGGTGCTTGTGCGCGGGTCCTGGATAATGATCTGGAGGTCGTCCGGCGAACCGACCAGCTCTTCCAAACTTTCCGGTGGGTTGGGCAGCTGTTCGGTATCGTAGACGAAGGCAAAGTAGCCCCAGTCATATGGAACGAAAAGCGAGTCGTCCCAGTCCACCGGTAGATCGAGCGCATCAAGCCCGATTTTATGTGGGGTAAGCAAACCGGTCTGGCGCGCCGTCTCCATGGTGCCTGTATCCAGCCCAAGAACAACGTCCGCCCCGGTAGAACTGCCTTCCAGACGGAGCCTCTGAAGTATGTCACCTCCGCTTTCCAGCACCACATAGTCGAGAGTGCAGTCACACTGTTGCTCGAATGCCGCCTTAATGCCCGGACCAGGACCCCATTCGGCCGCGAAGGATGGGTGCGTGTATACGGTGAGAGTCTCGTTGGCCTGAGCATTCGCCAGGATGGGCAGGGCAACGCCCGCCAGCAGGAAAGGGATAAGCTTTGGCATGGTTCGAATCCTTGTTTCGGTCGGGGAACCATGCCGCGGCGTCACCTGAACGGTGAGCACTCAATCCCTTCGCCGGTACGAGCCGGATCAGGTTCCGCGGGTATGGTCTCAGCCCCTGATGAATAAACCGGGCACCCCGTTGAGTTATGTGCATTATACCGACCCGAACATTATTTAACCAACAAATCCCTATAAAACATAAACTTGAAAAAAAGTATTGACGGCAGAACCGGAATCCGTAGAATACCCAGCCGTTGACGAGGCAATGCCCCGGAAACAAAGAGCGGGAATAGCTCAGTTGGTAGAGCACAACCTTGCCAAGGTTGGGGTCGCGAGTTCGAATCTCGTTTCCCGCTCCAATTTCAAGTCTCTCATTGCCCACCTGAGAGCACAAAGATCCGATCCCTTCGATCTTTTCCGGCGCGGTGGCAGAGTGGTTATGCAGCGGACTGCAACTCCGTGTACGCCGGTTCGATTCCGACCCGCGCCTCCATTATTTCCCCCAGATTTTCAGTCAGTTGAAGATTCAAAGCCAAGTCCGGTGTCTTTCTGCGACCACGATTTGTGGCTTGCTGGCTTGAGCGGAACAATTTCCAGATAGAGTTCGAAATCTCTGGCCGACTCCCAGGCATTGGAGTGGCGTGTGGCATGCCCCGAACCCTCGATGCTGGCTATAAAATGCAATAATATTTATGCTCAAGATAACATCGCAGGTCACAACACAAAGGTCCTTGCATGGACGAGAGCGAATTGGACGAATCCCAGAGGTTGGCCATATACCAGATCCAGCGAAAGGTTTTGGAGAAAGCCATTCGTGGAGACGGCCTGGTCTCCAGCATGGAATTGCTTTGCCGCGAGATAGAACAAACTCTGAAGGAGGATCGCGCCCTTTGCTCCATTTTGTTACTCGATGGTCAACGACTCAAACACTGCGCCGCCCCCAGCTTGCCGGAGGCCTACTGCGAGGCTATCGATGGAGTAACCATAGGTGAAGGGGTGGGCTCCTGCGGCACAGCGCTCTTTCGTCGAGAGCAGGTGGTGGTAACCGATATCGCTACCGATCCGCTTTGGCAGGATTTTAGGGATCTGGCCATGTCAAACGGACTGGGCGCCTGCTGGTCAAATCCTATCATTGCTTCCGACGGTACGGTTCTCGCCAGTTTTGCCATTTACTACCCCGGCCAGCGCTCCCCCTCTCGATTGCATTTGTATTTAATCGAGGCTTTTTCGGCCCTCGCGCTGCTTGTCATTGATCATTACAGGCTGGCTGAACAACAGGCCCGACTTACTGCAGCTTTGGGAAAGATAAACGCCAGGCTGAGTGCTGTCATGCAGGTAATCCCGGATGTGGCGATCATGCTCGATCAGTCAGGTCACTACATTGGTTTTTGCGGTGACAACTTCGAGCTGATGACACCACCAGAGACACTGTGGGGCCAGTCAATAGAAAACCTGTTTGAGCCAGAACTCGCAGAACAGGTGATGAAGGTAGCGCGCGACACACTTACGACCGGGGAGATGCAGATCTTCGAGTACGAAGTTGTGACTGAAGGTGAGCGCCGGGTCTTCGAGGGCAGAACCGCGGTCGTCGATGATTTCTATACCGATGGTCGTGATGACTCCTATGTCCTGTGGATGGCCCGTGAAGTCACGACCCGTAAGTGCGCCGAAGAGAACGCCGCTCGTTTGGCGTTGTTCGATGCGCTTACCGGCTTGCCCAATCGCCGCCATGCTGAGGAACGGCTGCAGAATCTACTGGAAGAGGTGAATCGCGGCCACGCCAGCGGCGCAGTGATGTTTCTCGATCTTAATGATTTTAAACGTATCAACGACAGCCTCGGGCACCAACAGGGTGACTTGCTGCTTCAGCAGGTTGCACGGCGGCTTGATGATCAGACGCGCCGTTCGGAAATGGTCGCGCGTCTGGGTGGCGATGAATTCATTGTGTTGTTGAGGGAGCCTTTAACCGGCAAGGATGAACTTTCCGAATCCGCTGCAGCAGTAGCGCGCAGAATACTCGATTGCTTCAATGCGCCCCTGAAAAGTCAGGGCCATGCCTACAGCGTCAGCGTCAGCGTTGGGGTAGCCCTCGCCGACAAGCCCGGTTTGAAAACAGAAGACCTGCTACGTAACGCAGACGCAGCAATGTATGAGGCCAAGCGTCTCGGTGGCAATCGCTTCGCGTTTTTTGAAGAATCGCTGCAACGGGAGGCTGACCGGCGTCTGGATCTGGAGCGTCGGATGGTCCACGCCATTCGGAACATGCATTTTGTGACCTACTTCCAGCCTCAGTTGACACCGGACGGGGCCATCTTCGGCGCAGAGGCGTTGATGCGCTGGTTTGATCCGGAAGAAGGTGCCATTCCCCCGGATGCGTTTATTCCGGTGGCGGAACGGGCAGGATTGATCTATCAGCTTCAGGATATCGTGTTCGAGCAGAGCTGTCAGATGCTCGCAGAATTGCGCAATAAAGATCGATTGCCGCCAGTCTTCCGGCTTGCCATCAATATCAGCCCGCTCCAGCTCCAAAACTACAAGCTCACCGAACGTCTCGATAGTTTCCTGGCAAGGTATGACCTGACTGCAGACCGCTTTACCCTCGAAATTACCGAAAATCTCTTGATGGGCCAGCAACAGGAAACCTATCAGCAGATGCAGGCCTTGCGGCAGCGGGGATTTAGGTTCGCAATTGATGATTTTGGCACCGGCTATTCGTCACTGGCGTATTTGCATCGTCTGGACGTGGACCAGTTGAAAATCGACAAAAGCTTTATCCGCGAACTGGGAGAAACAGCCGCCGGAGAAGCCATCGTGGATTCCGTGGCTGCACTATCCAAAAGCCTCAACTTAGAAGTTATTGCCGAGGGTGTGGAAACTGAGCTCCAGGCTCGCATACTTCACGAAAAGTCTTTGACTGGTCTGCAGGGATACCTGTACGCGCAACCCATGAGCAGCGCCGATTTGATTGGATACCTGGCCTCGTCACCACGAAAGCCTGCCTCAGCATAATAACCACTGAGAGGCCAAGCGGTTAAGCCAGCCGGATCAGGTCCGCTTCCTTTCGTCAGCGGCGCCAGACCGTTTTGGTTTTCCCATCAAATTGCGATCGTCTGGTGGTACCCACCCTGATATGCTTCAATGACTTGCAAACTGCCTTACTAGCCTGAAACGCTGTCTGACTAGCCTCGGTGCGTGGTCGTAAATAATGAAAACAGACGAACAGAAGGTCAAACGCAGGCGTTCCGGCCTTCGCGGCCGGCAGCTGGAACCCGCTGTGCTGGCGGGTCTTCGGGAACTGATCGGTGACGAACGCGTTGATTCGTCATTGCGCCACCGCGATCGACTGATCGAGCACCTGCATTTGATTCAGGATGCTGACGGCTACCTCTCCATGCCCCGTCTCCGGGCCCTTGCGTCTTTCATGAACCTGCCCATGGCCGCCATTTACGAAACGGCCACGTTCTACGCCCACTTCGACATTGTTCACGACGAACAAACGCCGCCACCGGCAATAACCCTGAGGGTCTGCGATTCGCTTTCCTGCCAACTGGCGGGTGCAAGCGCACTGCACGCGGCACTGGCTGATGGGACTGACCCGAGCCAGGTGCGTGTGGTTCACGCGCCTTGCATGGGCCGCTGCGATACGGCGCCCGTGGTGGCCGTGGGGCACCATCATGTGGGCAACGCAACTTCCGAAACCGTTGGCGCCGCCGTTGAGCAACAGCAGGTACAACCCGACGAGATTCATTGGCAAAATCTGGCGGATTATCGCTCCGCGGGTGGCTACCAGTTACTGAAGGATTGCCGCGAGGGCCGGGTTACCGTTGATTCCCTTGCGGAAGAGCTGGAGCACGCCGGCTTGCGGGGCCTCGGCGGCGCCGGATTCCCCACCTATCGCAAATGGCAGGCCGTGCGAGCCGAACCCGGGCCACGTTACGCGGTGATTAACGCGGATGAGGGAGAGCCTGGCACGTTCAAGGATCGCTATTACCTCGAACGTGAACCCCACGGATTCCTGGAGGGCGCCCTGGTCAGTGCCTGGGCGGTTGAGGCGGAGGCTCTCTACATCTACCTTCGGGACGAGTATCCCGGCCTCCTTGTTGTGCTCAAAGACGCCGTTGCCGAATTGGAAACTGCTGGCATCGTAGAGCCGGGCTTTGTGATCCTGCGCCGTGGTGCCGGTGCCTATATCTGCGGCGAAGAATCCGCCCTGATCGAGTCTCTGGAGGGCAAACCCGGCAAGCCCCGCCACCGCCCGCCTTTCGTTGCCCAGAAAGGCCTGTTTGGTCAGCCCACCCTGGTCAACAATGTCGAGACGGTTTACTGGATCCCCCGCATTCACGCCCAGGGCGCCGAGTGGTATGCGAGCCAGGGGCGGCATGGCCGTAAGGGGCTTCGCAGCTTTTCGGTCTCCGGCCGGGTGGCCCGCCCCGGCGTTCATGTGGCGCCTGCGGGCATCACGCTTAATGAGCTCATTGAGGAATACTGCGGCGGCATGGCAGAAGGCCATCGCCTCCTGGCTTATCTGCCCGGCGGCGCTTCCGGCGGCATACTGCCGGCCAGCAAAGCCGATATTCCGCTGGATTTCGACACCCTGCAGGAACACGGCTGCTTCATCGGTTCGGCCGCTGTGATTGTTCTGTCGGATCAGGACGATCTGCAAGCCGCGGCCGCCAACCTTTTGGGCTTCTTTGCGGACGAATCCTGCGGGCAGTGCACGCCCTGCCGTGTGGGTACAGAAAAAATGCTGACGTTGCTGGAGCAGGATACCTGGGATGAACAGACGCTTCAGCAACTGGCCGCCGTGATGGCCGATGCGTCCATCTGTGGCCTTGGCCAGGCCGCCCCCAATCCGGTGCTGAGCCTGCTGCGGGATTTCCGCAGCGAACTGGCCAGCCAAAACCTGATCGCCAAAGGGTAGGGAAGCCGTCATGAGTAACACCAGCACAAGTTTTACCCTCACCCTCGACGACGTGGAGGTTCAGGCCTACCCCGGCGAAACCCTCTGGCAGGTCGCCAAGCGAGCCGGAGAAACCATCCCGCACCTGTGCTTCAAAGACGCGCCGGGCTACCGTGCCGATGGCAACTGCCGGGCCTGCATGGTGGAAGTGGAAGGCGAGCGGGTACTCGCCGCAAGCTGCATTCGGGAAGCTGCGCCCGGCATGGTCGTGCGAAGCGCTGGTTCTTCACGGGTTCAGACGGCCCGTAAGGGCGTTCTGGAATTACTGCTGGCCGACCAGCCTGAGCGGGAGAGCAGCCCTGATCGGTCCAGCCACCTGTGGGACACGGCGGACCAGCTGGCCATCGATGCCGCTGCCGTGCGCCAGCGCCTGCCGGCACGTTCAGACCGGGACGGGCCCACGGTGCATCATGTTGAACCCCGTTCCGATTCACTGCCTCACGCGGGCGGCCACGACACCACCCATTCAGCCATGAACGTCAACCTGGACGCCTGCATCACCTGCGGCCTGTGCGAGCGTGCCTGCCGGGAAGTGCAGGGCAATGACGTGATCGGTCTGGCACACCGTGGCGCCGAATCCAAAGTGATCTTCGACTTCGACGACCCCATGGGCGACAGCACCTGCGTTGCCTGTGGCGAATGCGTGCAGGCCTGCCCGACGGGCGCGCTCATGCCCGCCACCCTGATTGATGCCCAGGGCCGCGGAGACTCCGCCACCGCCGACCGCACTGTGGACTCCGTTTGCCCCTATTGCGGCGTGGGCTGCCAACTGACCTATCACGTGAAAGAAGAGCCTGCCAGCGCCCAATCAGGAGCAGGCGAGCAGCGAGGGCGTGTTCTCTTTGTGGAGGGTAAAGATGGCCCCTCCAACCAGGGCCGACTTTGTGTGAAAGGCCGCTTCGGCTTCGATTATCCCTCGCACCCGGCACGGCTCACCCGGCCATTGATTCGCCGGGAGGGCGCGCCCAAAGGTTTCGACCCTGACTTTGACCCGGCCAATCCGTTAACGCATTTTCGCGAGGCAAGCTGGGAAGAAGCACTGGAATTTGCCGCCACCGGGCTGACGGAACTCAAAGGCCAACACGGCCCCAGCGCACTCGCCGGCTTCGGCAGCGCCAAGTGCTCCAACGAAGAAGCCTGGCTGTTCCAGAAGCTGGTTCGCACCGGTTTCGGCTCCAACCACGTGGACCACTGCACGCGGCTCTGCCACGCCAGTTCTGTGGCGGCGCTGATGGAATGCCTGGGCTCGGGCGCGGTAACGGCTTCGTTCATGCAGGCGCTTCAGTCGGATGTGGTGATCCTCACCGGCTGCAACCCGGCCGTGAACCATCCGGTCGCCGCCACCTACTTCAAACAGGCAGCCCGCAACGGCACCAAACTGATCATCATTGATCCCCGGGGCCAGTCACTGGACGCCTATGCTTGGCGCAGCGTGCGTTTCTCGCCCGGTGGCGACGTGTCGCTGTTCAACGCCATGCTCAATGTGATCATCAGCGAGGGGCTTTTCGACAAGAACTACATCGATACCCATACCGAAGGCTTCGAGGCGCTGGCGGCAAGTATCGAGGGCATGACACCGGAAGTGATGAGCCCCGTATGCGGCGTCGACCCCGACACGATTCGGGAAGTGGCCCGTGCCTACGCGCAGGCCGAAAACGCGATGATCTTCTGGGGCATGGGTATTTCCCAGCATGTGCACGGTACCGACAACGCCCGCTGCCTGATTTCCCTCGCGCTGACGTGCGGCCATACCGGCCGGCCCGGCACCGGTCTGCACCCCCTGCGGGGGCAGAACAACGTGCAGGGCGCCTCCGATGCCGGCTTGATCCCCATGGTACTGCCAGACTACCAGCCCGTTGGGGATGCACAGTTGCGGGCCGCCTTCGAAGAACTCTGGAACACCGAACTGGACCCGGAGCCGGGGCTGACCGTGGTGGAGATCATGGACGCCATCAGGGCGGGCACCATCAAGGGCATGTACATCCTCGGTGAAAACCCTGCGATGTCCGATCCGGATCTCACCCACGCACGGGCCGCGCTGGGCGCCCTGGAGCACCTCGTGGTTCAGGATCTGTTCGTCACCGAGACGGCCCAGTTCGCCGACGTTATCCTGCCGGCGGCTGCCTGGTCGGAAAAATCCGGCACGGTCACCAACACCAACCGGCAGGTGCAAATGGGCCGGGCTGCGCTCGCGCCCCCGGGTGAAGCAAAGGCGGACTGGTGGATTATCCAGGAAATCGCACGGCGTTTCGGGTTGGCCTGGAACTATAGCGGCCCCGAGCAGGTGTTTGCCGAGATGAAGCAGGGTATGCACTCACTGGATCATATCTCCTGGTCCCGGTTGGAGCAGGAAGGGTCTGTGACCTACCCGTGCCAGGCGGACGACGCGCCGGGCGATGATGTCGTCTTCGCCGATGCGTTTCCCAGGGCCGGGGGGAAAGCCAAGTTCTCTCCGGCCAGCCCGCTGCCACCCGACGAGCCGGTGGATGAGGCCTATCCCACGGTGCTGACCACCGGGCGTTTGCTAGAGCACTGGCACACGGGCGCCATGACCCGCAGAAGCCGGGTACTGGACGAGCGCGAACCCGAGGCAGCGGCGTTCCTGGCGCCCTCAGAGCTCGAGCGCCTGGGCGTGGCCTCGGGAGAGGACATCCACATCGCCACCCGGAGGGGCAGTATTACTCTTACGGCGTGGGCTGATCAAACCATGCCCGAAGGCATGGTGTTCGTGCCTTTCGCGTTTGTGGAAGCGGCGGCCAACCTGCTCACCAATCCGGCTCTGGACCCGTTCGGGAAGATTCCGGAATTCAAGTACGCCGCCTGCCGGCTGACCCCGGCCTAGTGCCGGGCTAGTGCTGGGATAGCCAAGCTTGTTCAGAACGACGCGCATTACCGCCTCGCGTCTGTAAAGTATTATTGGTTGGTCTAGAATGGCGCCAAAATTCCCCGAATTCTCAGGTAGATAAAATGCCAAAGTTTTTGCACACGGCAGACTGGCAGATGGGCCGGGCGTTTACCCGTTTTGAAACCGAAGACGGTGCAGCCCTGGTCGAGGCCCGGTTTGAGGCCATCGAAACGCTCGCACAGCTGGCCAATGAACATCAGTGCGATGCCGTTCTTGTGGCCGGTGATGTGTTTGATGCCCAGACGGTGTCCGATCGCACGATCCGGCGGGTCTTCAATGCCACAAAGGCGTTCGCTGGCCCCTGGGTCATGCTGCCCGGCAACCACGACGCCGCACTGGCAGAGAGCGTATGGACGCGAGCCCAGCGCCTGGGTGCAGTACCTGAGAACGTACAACTGGCGCTGCAGCCTGGCGTTATCAATCTGGAGCAGCAGAGCCTCAGCATCCTATGCGCACCGCTGACCCAGCGGCATACCTACGGTGATCTGACCGAGCCGTTCGGCGGCTACGAGTCACCGGAAGGCTTCCTCCGAATCGGCCTGGCTCACGGGAGCGTCCAGGGCCTGCTGCCGGACGAGATTGATTCCACCAACCCCATCGCGCCAAACCGTGCCGAGGCCAGCCGGCTTGATTACCTCGCCCTGGGCGACTGGCACGGCACCAAACAGATCGATGAGCGCACCTGGTACAGCGGCACCCCCGAGCCGGAACGCTTTCGGAATAACGAAGCCGGCAACGCCCTGATCGTTGAAGTGCCCGAGGCAGGGGCAACGCCGACGGTAACCCGAGTACCCACCGGTCGGTATCAATGGCACCAGTGGCGGGAAACCCTGGCGGTGCAGTCCGATCTGGACCAACTGCTGGAGCGGTTGAACGCCTTGCCCGAATCCGCCGTTGTTGATCTGCGGCTTGAGGGTTCGATAACCCTCGCCGGGGAAGAAACGCTACTGAAAGCGCTCTCGGTGGCCGAAGCCCGATTCCGCAGCCTGCGATGCGAACGGAGTGGACTTCAGCTCGCGCCGACCGATGAGGACATCGCAGCCCTGAAGGCGGACGGCTACGTGGGCGAAGTCGTCGAGAGCCTGCGCGAGCGTCAACAAGAGGGCGCGCAGGATGACGCCGCGCGGGACGCGCTGGCCATTCTGGCAGGACTGCTCAGAGAGCGGGAACAGGAGGCCAGCCAATGAAACTGCAGAGAATGCGCATTGAGCAGCTCCGCCAGTTCCGCAAACCCTTTGTTCTGGACAACCTGCAACCCGGCCTCAACCTGATTCACGGCCCCAATGAGTCCGGAAAAAGCACCTTGGTGCGATCAATCCGGGCGGCCTTTTTCGAGCGCTATCGCTCAACCGCCGTGGACGACCTGCGCCCCTGGGGCGACTCCGCCGCGGCGCCCACCATTGAACTGGATTTCGAGCACGACAACCGCACCTGGCATCTCACCAAGAGCTTCCTGCAGCGTAAACGCTGTGACCTGAAAGTCGGCAACGAAACCTACAGTGAAGACGACGCGGAAGAAAAGCTGGCCGAATTGCTGGGCTACCAGTACCCGAAGCGCGGCGCCAGCAAAGCCGAACACTGGGGCATACCGGGATTGCTGTGGGTGGAGCAGGGCACCGGGCAGGACATCGAGCAGGCCATAGAGCATGCCGGGGATCATTTGAAGTCCGCCCTGAACTCCATGGTGGGCGAAGTGGCCAGCTCCGGCGGCGATGACCTCATCGAGACCGTCCGCAGCCAGCGGGACACCCTGCTGACCGGCACCGGTAAACCCCGGGGCGACTATCAAAAACTGGAAAAAGACCGCGCGCAGTATGAACTTGAAATCGAAGAACTGAAGGAGCGGGTGCATAAATACCAGGAACAGGTCGACCGACTTGGCAAACTCGCTCAGGACTATGATCAGGCGGAGGCCGAGCGCCCCTGGGAAGAGGCCCAGCGCCAGCTGGAGGAAGCCCGCACGCGCTACCAGCAAGTAGAGCGCCTGGAGCAGCAGCAAAACCAGGAAAAAGCCACGCTTGCCCAGCTGCAGCAAAACCACCGACTGCTGCAGCAGAACAAAGAACATCTTGAAGGGCTGAGTCGTCAGCTTGAGGGCCGAAAAGCCGAACTGGACCGTGCGGAGCGAGACCTCGCCACTGCACAAGCGCAAACCCCGATGATTGCAGGCCGTTTGCAAGAAGCCAGAACCGCCTACGAGCAGGCCGAAAAGCAACGCAAGCTTGCCGGCTTGCTGCAAACCCGAGAACGCCTTGAGCAGGATGTCCGACGGCTTGAGCAGCACAAACAGGTGCTGACCCAGAACCTTGCCAAAGCCAAGGACTACCACCAGCAGCTGGAGCAGGCCCGGCAGCAGGCCAGAGACAACCGCATAGATTCCGCCGCGGTCAAAAACCTGAAAACGACCGCGAACCAGCTGAACGAAGAAACCATCCGTTCACGAACCATCGCCACCCGATTGAACTGGAAGCTGGAAGCCAGCGCGTCATTAACGCTAAACAACGAGCTGCTGACCGGACGAGGCGAGCAGCAGCTTCTGGAAGAATCCACCCTGGTTATCCCCGGCGTGGGTACCCTGGGCATAACGCCCGGTGGCGAAGAACTGGCCAGCACCCGCAGGAAACTCAAAGCCCTCGAAGACAGCTTTGCAGAACAGCGGAAGACCCTGGGTGTGACATCGGTGGAACAGGCAGAGGACCGCCTCTCAGTCTTTGAAAGTGCCGGAAGAACCCTGAAGCATGCCGAAGATTTGCTGAAGTCCGTGGCACCGGCGGGCATTGAGCAACTTGTCTCTGAACATAGCGAGGCGGAAAGCGAACTGGAGAAAGCCAGAAGCCAGTTGCAGGCCACGCCAGAGCCGGACCAGAAAGAGAACGTACCCGCCCTGGAAGAAGCCGAGGCTGCTTTCGTTCAGGCCGGCACTGCGCTGGATAAGGCCGAATCCGATGAGCGTGAGCACCAGGCAACGCTGTCGGCACTGAAACAGGCCCGGGACAACGCCAAAACCGAATGGCAGCGGTTGGCGGATGAGGAAAAGAGCCCGGAACGGCAGCAGCAACTTAGCCAGATAACCACCGATCTGGCGAACATCGAAAAACAACAGACCGAACTGCAAGCCAGCCTCGAACGCCGCGAACGGGAAATCCGCGAAGCCCGCCCGGACTTTCTCAAACAGGACATCGAACGCTACCAGAGCGCAGCCAATCACCTGCGCCAGACCCAGGAAAACCGCGGGCGTGAGCTCAGGGATATCAAAGTCAGGCTGGAAGCCTGGGGTGCGGAAGGGCTGGAAGAGCAGCTCAACGAGAAAGAGGCGGAGCTCGACCAATGCAACCGCCGCTATCAGGAATTGCACCGCCGTGCCCAGGCGCTGGATCTGCTGCTGACCCTCCTCACGGAAAAACGCCAGGCCCTCACACGCCGCCTGCAGGCACCGCTTCAAAAGCACCTCAACCACTACCTATCGGTGCTTTTCCCCGAAGCCTCCCTGGAAGTCGACGAACAACTGCGGCCCGGCACCTTCAGCCGAGGCAGCGAACTGGGACAGATCACCGAACTGAGCTTTGGCGCCAGGGAACAGATGGGCCTGATCAGCCGCCTGGCCTATGCCGATCTGCTGCGGGAAGCCGGCAAGCCGACGCTGGTGATACTGGACGACACCCTGGTGCACAGTGACAGCGACCGCCTCGAAGACATGAAACGCATCCTGTTTGATGCTGCCAGCCGGCATCAGATATTGCTGTTTACCTGCCACCCAGGGAACTGGAACGACCTTGGTGTACCACCTATTGACCTCCAGAGCTTGAAGGTTCATGCAGTTGCACAGGCATGAGTAGCGACGCCAAGCAGTGCTTTGCAAATTACGGACGGCTGACCGGCAAGCTGGATATTCGGTTGTGGCTGTCCGGTGCGTCCACATTGTGCAAGCGCTCGATCTATCTGGTGTCATGTAAGGCTACACCGTAATCGATAGCAATGGCTCAATGGTCAGAAAAAACCTGTCGTGATGATCGCGGATCTCATGGAAATCCGACACGTTAGGGGTTAGCGTCATTCTGCCGGATTTAGTTAGATTGCGAGATATAAGGAATGCCGGTGGCCACAGCGCCGCTATTCTGGAAGTCATCAATGTGGGACGTACACGATGCAGCAGACCGGAATCTACGAGCAGCTTATTACCCGGCTCGTAGAAAACAGATTGGACCGGAAACAGTTTTACGTAGGTGAGCGCCAGCTTAGCAGTGTGGAAGCATCTGTATGGTTGTCACGATTCCTGACTAACATTCTGGAGTTCGCTATTGGGTCGGTGCCTTCGGGCGACAACCGACTTCAGGAGCAAATCGAGTTATCGAATCAGTTGCTGCTGTGGCTCAAGGGGCAGGTGCAGGATGATGGGTTCCTGGATGAGAACCTGCTCGATAGCCAAGGAAAGATCCTCACCGCCCTTTATGAGCTGAAAAACCCAGTTGCTGCGAACCTGAAGCAGTATGTTGAAGACATTTTCCCGCTCACAGGACTCACACAGAGTGAGTTATTTTCAGGCAGTAATGCTGGCTTGTCACTGGAGTCAGAGCTAAAGCGCGAGATTTTGTCAGCGGACCGGATTTACTGGTTGGTGTCGTTCATCAAATGGGCCGGAATTCGGATATTCCGGAAAGAACTGGAAGCCTTCACAGCGAGTGGCCGAGAGCTGAAAATCATCACCACCTCTTACATGGGGGCAACGGATGCCAAAGCCGTTGAGTATCTGGCTAGCCTGCCGAACACCGAAGTGAAGTTGAGCTACAACACCGAGCGTGAAAGGTTGCACGCCAAGAGCTATTTGTTCCTCCGGAACACGGGTTTTCACACCGGTTACATCGGTTCATCAAACCTATCTCGATCGGCGCTGACCAATGGCCTTGAGTGGAATCTTAAGATCACCGCTCAGGAAATCCCTCACATCATCAACAAATCGCTCAGCACCTTTGAAACCTATTGGGCTTCGGAAGACTTTGAATGGTTCGATGGCCGGGCTGAGAGTACCGAAAAGCTCAACCGCGCACTAAAACAACAAAAAGGGTTGGACGCTCACGGCTCCTCCCACTATTTCGAAATTACGCCGTTTCCGCATCAGAAAGACATTCTAGAGCAACTCTCTGTTGAGCGGGACGTGCACCAGCGTTTGCGAAACCTCGTGGTGGCCGCCACTGGCACTGGCAAGACCCTGATCTCGGCGTTTGATTTTCGGCGCTTTCTGAAAGCAAAACCAAACGCCCACTTTCTGTTTGTGGCGCACCGGGAGGAAATTCTGCGCCAAGCCCGGGAAGCTTACCGTGGCGTGCTGCGTAATAATGCTTTCGGTGAACTCTGGGTAGGCGGCCAGTTGCCGGAACACTACCGGCAGTTGTTCGTTTCGATTCAGACTCTGAATAACCAGCTGGATCAGCTAAAGCTCACTGAAGGCTATTACGACTATATCGTAATCGACGAAGTGCACCACATCGCCGCATCGAGTTATCGGGCGGTATTGGAACACTTCTCGCCCGAAATACTGCTGGGACTAACAGCGACTCCGGAGCGACACGATGGCGGCGATATTCTCAGCGACTTTGGTGGCGTGATTGCCGCCGAACTCCGGTTACCGGAGGCGATCAACCGCCGCCACCTTTGCCCCTTCCAATACTTTGGAATAGATGATGACACCGACCTGCGCACCATTCCTTGGAGTCGTGGGCGTTACGATATTGCTCAGTTGACGAATTTGTATACGCACAACCAGAATCGCGTAAAAAAGATTCTGCGCAGCTTGCGGGAAATCGTCACCGATATAGCCAGCATGAAAGCTCTCGCTTTCTGTGTGAGCCGTGAACACGCGACCTTCATGGTGGAGCAGCTCCTGTTGCACGGCATCAAGGCCGATGTGCTCACCAGTGACAACAGCCACGAACGCCAACAAAAGCAGCAAGCCATTCGCTCCGGGCAAATCAACGTGCTGTGTGTGGTCGACATATTCAACGAAGGCGTCGATATTCCGGAAGTCGACACCCTGTTATTCCTGCGCCCAACCGAAAGCCTGACCATCTTCCTTCAGCAACTGGGTCGGGGTTTACGCCTTGCTGACGACAAAGATTGCTGCACAGTCTTGGACTTTGTTGGTAATTCTCGGCCTGAATATGATTTCGCCAATAAATTCCGGGCACTGGTGGGTAAGTCAGAACGCTCAATTTCGGAAGAACTGAAGCAGGGCTTTCCCCATGCACCACTGGGTTGCCGAATTGAGCTCACCAAGAAAACCCAGGAGATGGTGCTGAGCAACATCCGGCAAGCCACGCTGACCATGAAGCGGCTGGTGTCTCTTGTTCGGCAGTTCCCACAGCATTCCACTCAGCCACTCACGCTGAAGAACTTCATAACCCATCACCCCCACATCGACCTGAACGAACTCTACAAACGGGGCAGTTGGGCCGAGTTGGTGAGCAAGGCAAAAGACGAAGACAGAGCCGATGACTCGTTTAAACTGGCGAAGAAGGCCATCCACAATCGGATTTTGATCTGCGACGATCACCAGTACCTGCTGTTTCTTAAGAAGCTATGCCAGGCAGGGTTTAGGTGTGACGACCCGAAAGGTCGCCAGGCACTCATGTGCCATTACGACTTCTGGCAGAAAGCAGGGCCAGAGCTGGAATTTGATTCGCTGACACAAGGCTTGGCAGGACTCAGCAAGCTGGGGCTGGAACAGGAGCTGGTGGACGTGCTCGACTGGAAATTGGCGAAAACCAAACACGAGCAGCCGGCGATGCCGGAGTTGCGGGAAGTCCCGCTACGATTGCACGCCCGCTATTCCCGAGAGCAGATTCTGGTTGGCTTTGGTGCGATGACGTTCGAGCATCAGCCACCATCGAGGGAAGGTGTATATGTCATTCAGGATCAAAATATTGAGCTGCTGTTTGTCACCTTGGACAAAAACGAAAAGCAGTTCTCCCCAACCACTATGTACCACGACTACGCCATCAATGAGCAGTTATTCCACTGGCAGTCGCAAAACAGTTCCCGGCCTGACCGTGGTAAAGGGAAGGACTATATTCAACACCAAGCCATCAACAAGCGGTTGTTCTTGTTTGTAAGAGAGCAGGCGAAAGACGAATATGGTCGCACGATGGGGTTTGTGAATTATGGTGAGGTGGATTACGTGTCTCACACCGGTTCCCAGCCGATGAGTATTACCTGGAAACTCCGAACGCCGATGCCGAACTTTATGTGGCAGCAGGCAGCGAAGCTGGCGGCGGCATGAGTTACGGTCCCTACAACAAAAACGCCCAAAACTTCTTTACCCAATACCAGTCCCTGACCTTCGAACAGGTTCATCAAGACTGGCTCTCCTTCCTTGGCGATAAATCAGGCCTTGCTCTGGATGTCGGCGCAGGCAGCGGTCGCGATTCCAGCGCTCTTGCAGCACGGGGCTGGGACGTTGTCGCGGTAGAGCCTGCGGCGGGCCTACGCGACTTGGGGCAGGCCGCCACTCACAATCAGAGCATTCACTGGTTAGACGATCAATTGCCCGATCTAGGTAAGATCCGGAAGCTGAGCTATCGCTTCGATCTTATTCTTGTTTCCGCTGTCTGGATGCATATCCCGCCCTCCGATCGTGAACGTGCTTTTCGCATCCTGACTGAGCTTCTGGCACCCGGTGGAATGCTGGTAATTACGCTTCGGCATGGGCCCGGTGATGGCGAGCGCGTTTTCTACGATGTCAGTAGGGAAGAGCTGGAGGGTTTTGCTAAACGCCGCGCCCTGATCCCGCTTTCGTTGCCTGTTGGGCGTCGGAAGGATGAACTCCAGAGGGATGAAGTGTCCTGGGAGACTCTGGTTTTTCGGTTGGCAGACGATGGCACAGGCGCATTGCCGACTGTCCGTCACATCATCGTAAATGATAATAAGTCCTCGACTTACAAGTTGGGTCTACTGCGAACTCTAGTCCGGATTGCTGACGGTGCCCCCGGTCTGGCGCTCAAGCGTAATGATGACTGGGTGGATATTCCGCTTGGGGCGGTCGGACTGTTCTGGATTATGCTTTATCACCCTCTGGTTCTCCGGCATCAGCTTAGGCAGGCGCCAGGTACTCGAGGCTATGGCTTTGCCACCGAGGATTTCTTCAAGCTGCAGAGATTCACACCTCTAGATTTCAGAGTGGGTAAGTCGCTGTCGGCGGATGTTGCCCAGGTGGTGCTCCGCGCTATCCGGGATGCTTGCTCGACTATTCTTAAGAATCCTGCCCATTTTACGACTTGGCCCGGCAGTAACCGCCCGGTCTTCGAGGGCGGTGCGGTCAGGATGACCATCAAGAAGGCGCCCGTGCGTTTGGATAAAGCAACGCTTTCCAGATTCGGTACCTTCCGTGTTCCCTCATTTCTCTGGGATGCATTCAGTCGCTATGCATGCTGGATCGAGCCAGCGATTGTTAATGAATGGATTGATTTGATGGGTAGCTGGGATCTGCGTTACCGCATTGATGACTATCATCGTGGTTTGCAGTGGGTTGAAGGTCGGCGCGATACGTCACCTGTCCGCCAGCTCATTAACCAGCAGCTTGAGACTGGTCGTGTCGAGTGCGTGTGGACGGCCCAAAACCTCAAAGCTAAGCAGTTTGACGTCGACCACTGTTTTCCATGGTCCCGATGGAACAACAACGATCTCTGGAATCTGATGCCATCGACTCATACGGCGAATGCTTCGAAGTCCGAAAAGCTGCCCGGGGACCTGCTGCTCAAGGAAGCGCATCCTCGAGTGGTTAACTGGTGGGAGCAAGCCATCGTGGGCACTCCTCGTGAAAAGCAGTTCTTCTCAGAGGCTGAGGCCTCGCTGCCATTGCTGGGGCATGAGCGAACCCTGGAAGGTGTGTTTGAGGGGATGCTTCAGCAGCGATTGAGGCTTAAGACAAATCTTCAGCTGGCTGAATGGTTAGGCGTTTAGAACCGTATATCACCGAGACAACACGATCATCACGGGAAGTTCATTCATGCAAAACGTGCGCATCGCCATTGTTGGCGCCGGCCTGGCGGGTTTATACGCGGCTTATTCACTAGAGAAGAAGGGCATCAAAGACTATGTCATTCTCGAGGCGAGGGAGATTCCTGGTGGACGGATTGCTTCTACGATTCCCTCTGCTGGAAAACCGGATGTGCCAGGTGTCGAGGGCTTCGATCTCGGACCCGCGTGGTTCTGGCCGGCATTCCAGACTGATATGGGGAGGCTGGTAGACGAGCTCGAACTGGATACCTTCCAGCAATTTGAAATCGGCGATACGCTCCTTGAGCGTTCAGCTAATCAGGCTCCACAGAGAACACGTGGGTATGTCAATTCTCCGCCCTCTATGCGAATTGCCGGCGGCATGTATTCGTTGATTGATGCGTTATACGGGCGGATTGATTCAGCGCGGGTGGTGACGGGCCAGGCGGTTCGTCACCTACGCATGTCAGAATCACATATCGAGCTAGTTAGTGAAAATTCGAGCGGAGAAATCTTTAGCCACTTCGCAGAACATGTGCTGTTGGCCATGCCGCCCCGGTTAGTTGAGTCTCAGCTTACGTTTTCGCCCGGCTTGCCGAACGAGCTTGCAAGGCAGTGGCGAGAGACAGATACCTGGATGGCTCCCCATGCAAAATACATTGCGGTGTTCGATCGGCCTTTCTGGCGAGATCAAGGGTTATCCGGGGAGGCTCGAAGTGCCGTTGGGCCAATGGTTGAGATCCATGATGCCTCTACTGCGGATGGGAAGGCGGCTGTGTTTGGTTTCCTGGGTGTGCCTGCTGACGTACGCTCCCGTGTCTCTGATAAAGAGCTTATGACTGCTTGCCGCGAACAGTTTGTAAGGCTCTTTGGTGCGCAGGCGGCAACTCCAGAGGCGGAATTCGTAAAAGACTGGGCTAAAGAGGCTTACACCGCGACGGCTGCGGATCAAAGGGCGTCTGGCGATCACCCTGTGCCTGCCTTGTCACCGAGCTCAGGCGTTTGGGGTCAACGAGTAACCGGAATCGGAAGTGAATGGTCGCGTGAGTTTACGGGATATCTCGCCGGCGCTATTGATGCAACGAATCGCGGCTTGGCCTCGGTGTTGAAGCCGCAATCCGATACGGCCTCGTTTAACAATCAGACGTAACGTAACTTATCGTGGGCGATACGCCTGCAGACGAAGCGGTATCGTATCGGAGGTAGCAGTTCGTATTTTCTATGGCGTTTCGATTTACCTTTCCTCCCGGTGAACCTTGTACTTCAGCTGTTGCAATCACAACATAAGACGCAGGAGGTGCATCCGTCCCCCAGGCTAGGTCATCAGTGACGCCACCTTGCAAACTGTTCAGGAGGTTGTTTGGATCACTGAAACCGCTGGGGGCGCGACTGGCGGATGGGTAGCCATACTGAATTTCGATATCGTCAAAGCCGTCGCCATCAAGATCAATTGTGGCGCTTGGTTCGTTCTGAAGGCCGAGAACTCTGGCTTTGGTGTTCACTATATTGGCCGCCGCCAATATGGCGCCACCAACGCCCTCCAGTGCGGCAATGTTCGCCGAAGATTGCAGGTTGGCAAATCGCGGTAGTGCAAAAGCTGCCAACACCCCGAGGAGAACAATCACAACGACTAGCTCGATTAATGTGAAGCCATTCTCCTGCGATCGACGATTTCTTAAGTCCATGACCATTTAACTTTTGCGGCAGTTGTGAGCGCCGGAATCTATCACGATAGAGCAAAGTCTGCGAGCGGCTGAATAGTCCACGCTTTTACCCAGTTTTTATAGGGGATCAAAAATAGAGCTTGAGCTGTAACTGCCGAATTCTGTTAAGTAGTTTTTCTTCACAATCCTATTATAGGATTAAACAGGAACACATTTGCCCACGTTAGCGTACAGATAGACTATCCCGGAAAAGCAGATTACTGGAGTGGCTTATGAACCTACCTGCTGAGGCGTTTTCGCGGAAGGCAGCGTTACTCATCGCACTGTGTTCAATGTTTATATCGGCACCCACCATGGCGACAGAAGAAGCGGAATACAAAGTACTCCTGAAGGAAGACAATCTGGAAGTGCGTCAGTATGAGCCGCAGATTGTTGCAGAGACGGTCGTCGATACCGAATTTGAAGACGCGGGCAGTGAAGCGTTTGGCCGCTTGTTTAAATACATTTCCGGCAATAACCAATCCCAGCAGGAAATCGCCATGACCGCGCCCGTTGGCCAAGTGGCTGAGGGTCAGGAAATCGATATGACGGCCCCGGTAGGTCAGACCCGCGTTGATGGTAAGTGGGTAGTGAGTTTCATGATGCCCAGTTCGTTTACGATGGACAGCATACCGAAACCCAATGACGAGCGGATCGCTTTACGTTCTGTGCCGGAACAGACCATGGCGGCCATTCGATACTCCGGGTTTTGGAATGAATCAGGCTACCAGAAGAACAAGTCCAGGCTGGAAAAGTGGATTAATGAAAAGGGGTACATCGCGACTGGAGCGCCGGTATGGGCGCGTTATAACGCGCCCTTCATGCCCTGGTTTCTGAGACGGAACGAAGTGTTGATTCCCGTCGAACAGGCGCAATGAGAACTTGGATCAAAACTTAAAAATCAACGAACTCAAACCATCAGGATGATGCCATGCCCGAATCACCGCTTGCCCAACCCCTGAAGCTCCCCTGCGGAGCCGTCCTGCCGAACCGACTTGCCAAGGCTGCCATGACCGAAGGGCTGGCAGACGATCAGCTCCACACCACGCACCGCCATGAAACTCTTTACGGTTGCTGGTCCGATGGCGGGGCGGGGCTGCTGATTACCGGCAACGTGATGATTGATCACCGGGTGCTGGAGCGGCCGGGTAACGTGGCGATTGATCCCGCGCCGGCTGAAGGTGAGCCGGAGGGTATGGCGCAGCTGCGAGCCTGGGCCGCAGCGGGAACCCGCAACGGCAACCATTTGTGGATGCAGATTTCCCATGCCGGTCGCCAGTCGCCGCGTTACGTCACCACACGCCCAATGGGGCCGTCGGCGGTCCAGCTATCGCTGATGGGCAACTACGCCCGTCCACGGGCACTCACAGAGCCGGAGATCCTCGATTTTATCCAGCGCTTTGCCAATGTTGCCCGGGTTGCCAAAGAGGCGGGCTTCACCGGCGTTCAGGTGCACGGGGCACATGGGTATCTGTTGTCGTCTTTTCTGTCTCCGGTCACCAATCAGCGCACCGATCGCTGGGGTGGGTCGCTGGAGAATCGCGCCCGTTTCCTGCTGGAGGTGGTGCGGGCGACTCGCGCCGCTGTGGGGCCGGAGTTTCCGGTGGCGGTAAAGCTGAATTCCGACGATTTCCGAAAGGGCGGGTTTACGCTCGATGAGTCTGTGAAGGTGGTGCGTTGGCTCAATGAGGAGGGTATTGATCTGCTGGAGGTGTCTGGCGGCACCTACGAGCAGCCACGGCTGCTTGGGTACAGTGGTGATGCCGACACGGCAAGCGATGGGCCGGCCATGCGGGAAAGCACTCGCAAGCGGGAGGCTTACTTCCTGGATTACGCCCAGACGATTCGCGAGGTGTGCGATTGCCCGCTGATGGTCACTGGTGGCTTCCGTACACGCGCGTTTATGGAAGAGGCAGTCGCCAATGGCGAAACCGACGTGATTGGCCTTGGCCGGCCGCTCTGCACGGATCCCGATACGCCCAGGGATCTGCTTGAAGGGCGCATTGATAAGACGGTTTGCCATGAAGACCACATCAAGCTTGCTCAACGAGGGTTTTTCTCACCGGCGAGTCCGCTGATGCCCCTTAAAGTCATTAACGTGTTGGGCGGCCAGGCGTGGTACTACCAGCAGATTTTCCGGCTGGCGGATGATGGTAAGTCTGATCCGGACCTGGGCATTTTCAAGGCCATTGGGGCTTACTTGAAGGATGAAATGGGCCAGGCCCGGCGGGTGAAAAAGGCCCGCTCTAGCGCAAGATGATTCTCTGAATCGACCGGGGAATAAACCGGGTGATAAATTCGGCAGCGTAGGTCTGGGGTGTCACCAGGTATCGAGGTTTGGGTCGTGTCGCCTCTGCAGCCCTGTAGATCTTTTGGGCAACATCCGACGCACTGGCTGTAAACGGCTTGATCGTGGCGCCTGGCGCGAGCGCTGCTTCCATGGCTTCGTACTTTTCCCGGTGCACTGCGCTCGCTCGCCCAAGCACGGGCTGCAACGCGGTCAGGGCATGCTCTCTGAACCGGGTTTTCACGGGCCCCGGGAGAACCAGCGAGACGCTTTCCAGGCTGGTGCTGCCCTGTTCATCAAACCAGAAGCTTTCATGGGCCGTGTTCATCGCGGATTTGGCGGCACAATAAGCGCCTTTCATTTTCTGGGGCGCGATGGAGAGAACGGAGCTAACCGCGATGACCCGCAAGGGTACCCCGAGTTGTTCGCAAAGCCTAAGGCAAACAGAGGCCAGTTTGATGGGGCCGAATACGTGGGTGCTGAATTGCTTGCTCCACATGGATTCGGACAGGTCGCGAAGCGCGCCGAATTGCCCGTAGCCGGAGTTGTTGACCAGGATTACCCGCTCGGCTGCTGCAATCTCCGTGTCCAAAGCGCCGGCAAGCCCTTCAATCTGCTCAAAAGACTCAAGATCCAGCGACAGCTCCATATGGGCGGAGTCGACGCCGGTTGGCTCTCGGGAGAGGGCGACAACCCGGTAGCCTTCGCGAGCAAAGAGGGCACAGGTCCCATGGCCAATGCCGGCGCTAGCACCGGTTACGAGGGCGAGTCTGGTCACCGGATCAACCTCCAGTCCTGCATCTGCAGTTGAAATTCACCAACCTGTCGCCCGGAAACGAAAAGGCTCACTGAAGCCAGGTACGAAAGATTCAGGGCTGCCTCATCGGTCAATGTTTTGCCGCGCCAGGTAGGGATGAATTCACTGAACGGCAGGCGTATGCGGCTCCAGTTTTCTGTATCCGGGGTGAATGCATGCTGGTAAACAATGCTTCGCCGGTTGGTGCTGTTGCGAAGGCCGATCTTGTAGGTCTTTCCGTCGCCTTTTGCCAGCAATTCGATTCCTGTGAAATCGGTAGCATCGACGGGTTTCGGCAGGTCCGCTTTGACAGAGGCAAAGCCGCCGCCGTTATCCAACCGCACGGTGCCATGGAAGAGGCCGACTCCTTCCTCAGAGGCGACCAGTTCGCCGTCAGATTGTCCGCCCATTACCTGATCGCCAAGCGAGCTCCAGGTTACCTGACTTGCCTCGGGGCCGAATGACACAAGTACCGGTCGTGCGTTTTGCGTTTCAGAAAAGGTGTTATTTGTCATAAAGATACCTAGAGTAAATAAAATTATATTAAAGATTATTCCAGGCAGTTGTCTGCTCATAGTTTAGTCACCTGACCTCAACGAGTGGCTAGCTGGAAGACCATCGACGAAGATTCATGACAGCAAGCATGAGAATGGTGTTATTTTCTACAACGTAAAGAAAGCCGTAGGGATATCGTTTGACGAGTCAGCGACGAACACGTTTTAGACGCATCACTCAATCCCGCGTCCGCTGCGGGGTGAAAGGAATAATCCGTTATTTTTGGAGCCTGCTTCGAATTTTTCTGAAAACCTGGCACTCGGGCTCGGACGGTGAACGAGTGGTTTATGAGCCCTAACCGATCGCTCTCTGAACGGCCACATAATGCGTGACTTCGTCGCCATCCATCACCGGTGCGATTTTCCATTCAATGACAAAAGAGGAGCCGTCCTTGCGGTAATTAATGGTGTCGCCGTGAAAGGTCCGTTTATTTTTCAGATCATCAGCCAACCGCTCCTTGACTCCGCTCTCGGTTCTCGGTCCCTGAAGCAATCCTGGTGTTTTTCCGATTACTTCATCTGCAGAATAGCCGGTTAGATTGCTGAAGGCCTGGTTTACATAGATGATCACAGAGTTTGTATGATCAGAAGTCGCTTTGGTCACCATGATCGATTCAAAAGCCAAGTCGGCGACGGTTTGAAACAGCGGAGATTGAAGAATGTCCTCAGAATTGTCCATATATATTCTTCCCCGTAAACAATGGTTTTGTTGTGTGACTTACCACTAGTTTACGAACCGCATTTGTCACTGTATCAGTTCGGGAGCAAACCAACCCTGATCTATTCGTTTCGTCAGACTGGCGGCCCATCACGCGATCTAGTATGGCCGTGCTCAGTGGATGGCGGCGGCCATGAAAACACCAAGATCATGGCTGCCACTGCCGCGCCAATACTGAGCCATTTCTGATCGATTTTCGTGCTGATAGCCAGCGGCAGCGCACCTAAACCCGTTGTCAGCGCGGTGATTAATGCCGCAATAAAAACCGTGATCAGGGTGACTTCCAGAACCATTCGGACACGCTTACTGATGTGTTTGGGTTACACTCTCGGCTGTTCACATTAATGAAAAAAACAGCGCCAGAGTTAAAGCGGTAAGCCCTTGAACGACTACCTCGACAAAATCCTCCGTGGCCAGCCTATCAACTATGAAGCCTTCCTGAAGAAACTTCCGGATTCGTTTCGGCGCCGGCATAGGGAATTGTTTGCGGCGGAAAAGGTAAAACCCAATCGTTGGCTTGTCACGATTCTGGATGAGAGCGCTTTCGCTGAGCTTCAGGGTGTTTCGCAAGCACCGGTAAGCCGGGTAGACGCCGCGAAAAAGGGTAACTCCCATCGTCATGGTACTGAGGTTAGTTTTCTTCTCGTTTACCATCAGTGGTTGGCGTCCAGCCGGCCGGACGTAGTTGTAATAAGAACGGGATCGGTGGATATCGGTTTCCAGCGGGCCCGTTCGGTGCTGGTAGTGGAGAACGAGAGGAATTTCTTCCAGTATGCGCAGATGCTCGACTTCGCCAGTGAAACATTGGGCAAGCGCTTGGCATTTTCGGAGTGCGACGTGCTATTGGGTGGTGGCAACCGGGTAACTTGGGGCGCAATTCTTGACTGGTTGAAAGGCTACGAAGAAGTATTCTGCGCATTCGATTATGATGCGGGTGGTCTGCAAATGTTCTCGACGGTTGCAGCCTCTCTTGGTGACAAAGCCACCTTTGTTCAGCCTCGCGACTGGCAACCATGGTTTGGCCGGTTCCGCAAACTACCGGACACCACCGAACGGTTCACGCGGGCGATTTCCTTGGCGGAGGGCCATGGCTTTATGGCCCTCGCACAGGCCTTCCGGGCAACCGGCAAATTCATGGAACAGGAGATGATTCTGGATGAGTGACTCCCAGGGGAGCCCAGGCAATTTCAATTTTGGTATTCGCCGTCTGGTGTTGGTGGATTCCGCCGGCTTCTGTTACGTGGAAATTCCGGTGGATAACCATGGCCTGATCCTGGGCCCGGGGAACCTGGGTAAATCCAGCCTCTTAAACAGTCTGCGGCTGTTTCTGCTGCCAGAAAACAACTTCAAGAACAGCCGCAAGAAGTTCGCGTTCCGCAATGCCAGCGCTGGTAGCTTTTACACCAACGAGGAAAGCTACCAGCATTACTTTCCCAGCCAGTTCAGTTTCCTGATCATGGAAGCCGAGAACCCGGCCGGGGTGCATTGCCAGATCCTGTATCGGGACAGCGCCAGCCAGCTCAGCTATGGCCGTGCTTTTGTGCCGGTGGCCTACGATCAGCTGCGGCCACTGTTCTGGGATGGAAATGATGAAGACGGCATAGGCCAGGCCGTGCCGGAGCTGTCGTTCAGCCGTTTGTCCGAGGCATTGAAAAAGCGCTCCAAAGAAACCCGGCTGGTGAATGACTCGGCCAAACTCAAACAGATGCTGTATAGCAGCGAGCTGATGAACGCCGATGCGGTTCGCTATTCCCTGCTGCCCCTGGGTGAGTCCGACGAGCGCCGGGTGCAGTCGCTGCGCACCTTGATCCTGCTGCTGTTTGAGATGAAGGCAGACGATCAGGCCATGTCCAATGCGGTGGCCAGCATTATCGAGGCAGACAAGAAGTTCGCCGACGATGCCTTCGATTTCAACATCGACGACTTTCTCAATCGCCACGACCAGTTGAAGCAGCAGCAAACCCAGCTCACGAGAATCGAGAAAGAGCGTTCACGGTTTGAAAAGCTCCAGAAGGATTATCAGGCCTACCAAACGCTGCTTCGCAGCCAGCATGATTTTGCCGCGTTTCGCGATGGTGTGAGCCATGCCCTGCAGGATATTGGCGCAAGGCGCAAAGCCGCGGTGGAGGCGTTCAACGAGCAGAACGAGACGCTGCGCCATGTGCTGCAGGCTCTGAAAAAGCTGGAGCAGGACGCCAGCGGCCTGAAGGGCGAGATCCGTTCCGCCGATCGGCGTATCAAGCAGGCCGAGCAGAATCAGAAAGACGGCGATCTGTTGGTTTCCCAATACGGCGAGATGACTCTGCAGGAAATCGAGGAGATCCAGAAAGAGGAACTCGAGAGCAAGAAAGGGCACCTGGCCGCCCTGAAAAGTGCCGCCCAGGCCGAGATCCGTCTGGAGCAGATCCAGAAAAAGAAGCAGGAGCTTGAGCGCAAGCTGGAATCCCTGAAGGAACGGGAAAGCAAACAACATTGGCAGCTTCAGAATCAGCTGGACGAGGCCACCGCCGGACCGCTGCGGTCCGTGGACCCCCGATTGGTGATGGCGAGCCCGGGCCAGGACCTGGACGCCGACAGCAAGGCGGCCATCGAGGCATTCGCCCGGCTGTTTGTGCCTACTGATAAAGGCTTTGACTGGTTCGATGCCGAATATCAGGCCCAGCCAGCGCGGCAGACTGACTTTGCAGAGCAGCGGCGGCATATCGAAGGTGAGCTTCATGGGCTGGAAAAGGAGCGGGCCGAGCTGGCGGACACTGCCAATCAGGAACATGATCGGCCACGGTTGATTGAGCGCACCGAGAAAGAAATCCGTGCCATCGAGAAAGATCTGGAAACGCTGCAGCGTTTCCCGGCCGCCGCGACCACTCTTCGGGACGCTACCGAGGAAAAGCAGGCGGCGGAGGAGCAGCTGGCCAAGCTGGAAGAGCAGGCCCGGCTGGAGCAGGAAAAGCAGGATGCAGTGCAGCAGAAGGCCGCCAAAGCCAGGGCCGAAAAAGAGCGTATTGAGGAGCGGGAGCGTGAGCTGGCAGGCCTCAGCCGGAGCGTTGGCACGGTAGAGCACCGGTTCCCGCATCTGAAAGCGGTGGAAGCAGAACAGCCGTTGGACATCGAACAGGAGTCTGTGGCTGCGTTTGACGATCTGCAAACCCAGCTGGACGACCTGGAGGAGCGCCGTCGCAGTATCCTCGACCACCTTCGCCAGTTCGTGTATCTCGGCATCCACGAAGATACCGAAGGCGAACTGCAGAAAGACAGCCCCGCGTCATCGGCTATCCGGGAAACGTTCAAAGGCCTCTCAGATCTGTTTGCCGGCATGGCGGAGCGTTGGAATGTGCTTGAGCAGCAGGTGGGTATCCACAATGAAACCGTGGCCAGCTACCGGCAGGCCCTGAAATCCAACCACGAGCACATTGCCCGTTTCGAGGCGCAACTGAACCGTGAGCTGGAAGGCGTGCGCATCAACGATCTGGTGGAAATCCGCGTGGATATTCATACCGATCCGAAATTCCGCAATCTGGTGGAAGAAGCGAACAACATCGACCCCTATGGCAACCAGCTGCAGTCGGACGCGTTCTATGACCGTTTGCGGGTGTTCGTGGCGGACTTTTTCGGGGAGGGCGGCAGCAAGCGCCTGACCATGGACAAGGTGATCACCGGAATTTCCTACAGAACCCGGAAGGAAAACGCCACAAGCCTCGACAAGAAGGGGCAGTCCACCTCCACTACGGCACTGATCAATCTGGAACTGGTGTACCGGCTGCTGAAACGGGTGTTGTACCCGGGCGTTCAGCTGTCTTTCCCCATGGTGCTGGATGAGCTGGCCAGCGTGGACATCAGCCAGATGCCCTCGCTGCTGGAGCGGTTACGCAATCAGGGCTTCAACCTGTTCTCTGCCGCCACTCATAGCGCCAGCGCGGAAGTGATTTACCTGATCGGCCGGCACCTGGAAGTAGGGCAGATGCGCACCGCGAAGCCTTACAGCCCGCAGCGCACCCTGGTGTTCTGGGGTGGGGCCGAGGGCTTCACCAACGGCGAGGCCATGAGCCACTGGGCTGACCAGACCCAGGCTAGCCTGATGGAGCCGGTGGATGAGTAAACGCTTCAGCACCCTGGATACCACCCGGCTGCTGTTCGAGCACCCGAAGATCTTGTTCCGGATGATTGAACGGATGGATCGGAACGAAGCCCGGTATATCCGTGAGAGCGATCTGGTAGCCGAGGTGATGGACTACACCCGCACCCTTGGCAACGCTGACCGGGATCGGGTGCGTCTGGCACTGAATACCGACAATCTGTTCCGCAGCGGCCTGGTGATCGACATCATCAAGGCCGAAGGTGAGCGGCGCCTGGTGTTTCAGGATGCCCTGATCAACCTGATGCGCGCCTGCAACGCCTCGCTGTACCAGGAACTGACGGATGCTCGCCTTCGTGGCCATCTTGTAACCCTTAGGGACGTGCGCAATCGGCTCGAGACCAGCACTTTCAGCGACGCGGACCCGGACTACACCGAACTGAGGGATGATCTGAACGAGCGGGTGAGCCAGCTCATCGGTTTGCTTCGGCAGAATGTCCTGCGCATGCAGACCATCAGCGCGCAGCTTGCGGATCTCTCCGGCGACGCCAGCCGGGCGCCCGAGAAATTCCTGGAGTTCCGCCAGAACCTGTTTGAGCAGATCGTTACCCTGTACGAGCGCCACATCAAGCCGACCCTGGTGTTTCTGAACCCGGATACACGGCTGCCGGATGGCAGCAACCTGTTCGAAACCCTGGAAGCGATGGTGCGGTTGCTGGAAAATCACAGCGATCACAGCCTGGCAGACCAGTTGTTCCGTTCCTCCATCAGCTTGAACGCCCTGTACAAACCCATTCAGGCGGTGGCCCAGGAGGTGGAGCACTTCCTGCGCAAGACGCGCCAGGGCATGGTCCAGTACAACGCCATGGAGCATTTCTACGGTAAGCTGCAGGAGCTCAAGGGGGAAACCGAGACTCTCAGCCTTAAACGAAAGTGGCTGGAGGGTGGAGACTTTGCCCGCAGCACCGGTTTTCTGATCGGCCTTCGGGCCCAGCAACGCCCGAAACATTACGCCTTCGGTGAATCGTCCAGCTACTACCAGCTGTTGTTCAGCGAATTGGACCTGCGCCTGAACGACCTCCGCCGCAAGGCTGAAGTGCCGGTTCTTCAGCAAGTGGATGGCAGTGGTCGCCATACCCGGATTGATGTCCAGCGCATCAACCAGCTCTATCAGTGGCTGGAGACTCTGGAGCTGCGGCCAACAACCGATCTGGTACGTGAGCTTCACGGGCGCCTGGACGGCTTCATCCCGGGCTATCGCTTCCCGGACCTGCTGGCGGCGTTGAACCGGCTGGTAAACTCGCCGCCCGAGGGCTTGCAGGTGGTGACTACCAATCGCTTCCGAATCCTCGATCAGTCATCCGACAGTGAACAGTTTGTCTACCGAAAGCGTCGCCTGGAGCAACAGAATGTCTGAATTTGAAGAAATCCTCCCGGCCCACAGCGCTGCCATCTACCGGGAATTCCAGGCCGGCCGGGTGATTGTGCGTGATGTGTGGGACAGCAACCGCTCAGAGCTGCGTGCCAATCCGCTCTACAACCTGCTGTATAACCATTTGTCCCATTTCCGGACCTTCTATGAGCACCTGGGTAGCGAGCTGGTGTTCAACGAAACCGGCGCGTTTTTCTTCCTTAAGGAAAGCAGTGACGAGGAGAATGAAGAGCACGACGAGAACGCCTTCCGCGTGCAGGTGATCCTGCTGCTGATCGGGCGCTATTTCGCACGCAGCGGTCGGGATCTTGAATACCTTGGCCGGCCCGATGCCGGGTTGAATGAGCAAGACCTTTCGGCCTTGGCCAGCGATGAGGAATATCAGGAGATCCTGCGGGCTGCGCGATTTGAGAAAGGCCTTCCGGAAGCCCTGGATTACCTCGATAAACGTCATCTCCTGTTCCGTGCCGGTGCAGGGCGCTGTTTCCTGAGTTCCGCCGGGCTGTATTTCCTGCAGGAGTTGGTTCGGGAGTTTGAACAGGGTTAGAGGCCAAGTGCACTCAGGCCTTTGACGTTTCTTCGCCTTCTTTCTCAAGATCAGACTCTAACTGCCTGATGCACCTGTCAAATGCCCGACTGATCCTGGTCTGATCCTTGATCATGGCCAGCCGTGGCCATGTAGCTTGTTCACCGAGATTGATATACATCTCGAGATCTTCCGGGCTCGGGTTGGAGAGGACCTTTCGGTAAAGGGAGGCCTTGGGCGGGAAGTGGATATTAATGTCCCCGAGGTATTGCTGACTGGTCATGGCGTAGGCCTGCTCGATGAGTGGCCGGATGATGCCGGGGTGCGGGCTTTGCTTGGTCAGTTTCAGCGCTGTGGCGATCTGGCCCTGGGCGAGGGAGACTGCCGCACGTTTGGCCCAGGCCGTTACGCCGCTCTGGTCGTGATGGCTGATGAATGGCACCACGTGGGGGTTGGCCTGGCTTACGATGGTTTTGTTCACGTTGTGCAGGCGTGCCATGCGCATCAGAGGCAGGTCGCCATGAACGCTGCCGTCAATCCAGCTTTCGGTGGGCATGTAGGGAACACTGGTATCCCGACGACCGTTTGATTCCCGGGCCTGAAGAACCACAGGCGGAAATATGCCCGGTACGGCGCAGGAGGCCATCACAGCCGAATCCACCAGTACAGCCGGCGAGGACAGCCAGTTGAGCAGCCGTGGTTTCTGTTGGGTGCGGGTGGGGGAGACGGAGATATTCAGTGTTCGGCCACTGTGCTCATACGCTTCCTTGAAACTGACGCTGCCCAGATTGTGCTGGAGATGCTCCTGAAGTTGGCGCGGATCCATGGCATGGCCAGCCCTCAAGCCTTCCGTGACTCCGAGCCAGCGGAAGGCATTCAGGTGAATCCGTTCCGGATGGTTAAAGAACTCTGCCAGTTCCTTGTCGTCCCGTGTGCAGATGGCACCCGCCACGATGGCACCCATGCTGGAGCCGGCCATGACATCCGGCAGCAGATCCTGGCGCCAGAGCGCTCGGGTAACGCCTATGTGGTAAATACCAAAGGCCGCACCACCGCTGAGCATCAGGGCCGGCCGGCCATAGACCCGCTCGGCGTCCTGAAACAGTTTCAGTTTTCGGGCGGTTGTCACCTCCGGAATAGGGTGCTCGCATATGAATTCCATGGACGTCTCGACGGCATCCAGGAATTCACCCACCAACCGGTTGGTGCCGCTGCGCGCCACCGTGTACAGGTCGGGATTGGATAATTCGCCCAGGTGGCGGTAGAGACTCTCCTGAAGGATCCGGATCAGTCGCCGTGTGTCGCCATTCTGCCGGCAATGGTCCATGAGGCCCATGTGCTTGCGCATCAGGCTTTCATGCAGCATTCCGGTCTCTTCCTGCTCGCGCCAGGCCAGTAGCCCGTCCATGTCATCGAGGGCGGTAGCGACCTCGCACCACTGCGCGTAGTCGTGCGCCTGTTCCAGTTGCTGCTGGAGCTGTTTGCGGGTCTTCGAGGCGTGTTTCATGCTTTTTACCTTAACCCATACGGCCCGAGCTGTGCAGAGGCTGGTTTCCTGGCTCCGGGATATTTGCTATGTTTAGGCCCGTGGGTTGGGTTTTATTACCAATCAGACATGTCTGCGGGAGAGACTGAATCCCTTGCGATCAGCGCCGAAGGAGCAACTGCCCCGGAAACTCTCAGGCAAAAGGACCGCTGACATGAATACTTTCCGAAGAGCTGTCGACAATCGCGTCAGTCGGCACACCGAAGGAGCAAGCGAACGTTTTCGTTAAAACGGCTCGTGAATCTCTCAGGTCCCGTGACGGAAGGGGTGCTTCCTGCCATTTCGAGCAGGGAGGAAACCCTTGGCGCTCACGGAGATTGGAATGAAGCGAATCGCAGTAATTGGCGGTGGTATCACTGGTATTACCACGGCCTACACCCTTGCCAAGCGCGGGCTTGACGTTACGGTTTACGAGAAGCATCGCTATGCGGCGATGGAAACCTCCTTCGCCAACGGTGGACAGCTCTCCGCTTCCAACGCAGAGGTCTGGAACAACTGGCAGACCGTGATGAAGGGCATCAAGTGGATGTCCCGCCGGGATGCGCCACTGCTGGTCAACCCGAAGCCCTCCTGGCACAAGCTGAGCTGGTTCGCCGAGTTCATTGCTGCCATTCCCCAGTATGAAAAAAACACCACGGAAACTGCTCGCCTGGCGATTGCTGCCCGTGACCACCTGTTTGCCTGGGCGCAGGAAGAAGGCATTGATTTCGATCTGAAGAAGCAGGGCATCCTGCACATCTACCGGGACAAGGCCGGATTTGACCACGCTGAAAAGGTATCGCGCCTGCTGGCGGCTGGTGGCCTTGAGCGCCGTTCGGTTACCCCGGAGGAAATGAAATCCATCGAGCCGACCCTGGCCGGCAACTATTACGGTGGTTTTTTCACAGAGAGTGACTCCACCGGTGATATTCACAAGTTCACCAACGGTCTGGCGGATGCCATCCAGCGCCTTGGTGTGAAAACCTGCTACGGCCACACCGTCACTGAGCTGAGTGCCGACGAGCGTAATGCCTGGGTGACCTCCCATGATGGCACCGAGCAAACCCGGGATACCTTCGATGGCGTGGTGATCTGCGCCGGCGTTGGCAGTCGCGGGCTTGCGAAAAAGCTGGGTGACCGGGTGAATATCTATCCGGTGAAAGGCTACTCCATTACCGTGGAGCTGGACGACGAGGCCTCGCAAAAGGCGGCACCGACCGTGAGTTTGCTCGACGATGCCACCAAGATCGTCACCAGTCGCCTGGGCGATGGCCGTTTCCGGGTTGCCGGTACCGCCGAGTTCAGCGGTTATAACCGCGATATCAAGGACGACCGCATCCGCCCTCTCACCCGTTGGGTTGAGCAGTGCTTCCCCGGTGTCTGTACTCGCAAGGTAGTGCCCTGGGCCGGCTTGCGGCCAATGCTGCCGAACATGATGCCAAGGGTTGGTCCAGGTCGCCTGCCGACCGTGTTCTACAACACCGGTCACGGTCACCTGGGCTGGACGCTCTCTGCGATTACCGCCGAGTTGGTGGCAGAAGAAGTATCTCGCAAGTCGTAATCGTGTGATTGATTTCCGGGAGACACCATGACGAGCATCCGCCTGTGGGACCTGCCTTTGAGAGCATTTCACTGGCTGCTCGTCTTGGCTGTCTGCGGTTCTCTGATTTCGATCAAGCTCGGTGGAGACTGGATGGTCTGGCACGAGCGGTTCGGGCTGGCAACGGTCGGGCTGCTCGGTTTTCGTCTGATTTGGGGATTTATTGGATCGACCTACGCCAGGTTCTCGGTTTTTTTACCCAGTCCGGGATCCCTGAAATCCTACATTCAGGGCAGATGGCAGTGTTTAGGGCACAATCCTTTGGGCGCGCTGTCTGTTCTGGCTATGATCGGTCTGTTTGGATTTCAGGCGGTTACGGGGTTATTTGCGAATGATGAGATTTCTTTCAATGGACCGCTCTATCCCCTGATTTCGTCGGATCTGAGCGATACGCTCAGCGGCTGGCATAGACAGTCTGAATGGTTCCTTTATGGCTTGGTTGCTCTGCACATCGGGGCAGTGTTGTTCTACACGTTTGTGCGAAAGAATAATCTGATCAAGCCGATGGTAACGGGGAAAGTGTCAACAAGTGACCATCGTGGCAGAAGCGCGGTAGGTGGGGGTATTGGATCCTTCGTTCTTGCGCTCTGCCTCAGTGCTGTTTTAGTTGCGCTTGCCAGCGGCGAGTTGATTCCCCCGCCGCCGGCACCTGAGCCTGCACCTCAGGATCTTGGCTGGTAATCGCTGGCTGGATCAGTCTGCGCGGAAATTATCATGGCAGGCCTTGCAGCTCTTGCCGACTGCCGCAAACTGCTGGGCGATGGCTGCCTTGTCACCGCTGGCCGCAACTTCCTGCAGTTTGTTCGCTTCACGAACAAAGTTGCCGCCGACCTCCCTTGCTTTTTCGGGCTGCTCAAAGAATTCGGGTTTCAAACGGGTGTCCTCGGCCTTGTCCATCGCCGAGTCGGGGCTATACAGGGCGCCAAGGCCGGAGTTTGCTGCCGCAGCGATGGCGTTGGCTGCCGCCATGATTTGTTGCGGATTGAACTCCACTTCCTCGTCTACTGCCTGTGCCTTGATCTTGCCCATATTCCAGGACATGAACTGGTACGCCGCCTGCCGAGCCTCAATCTGATCTTCCACGTCCATCTGAGCGACGCTGGTGCCGGCAAATGCCAGGCCGACTATTGCGGTGGCCAGAATTCCTGTCTTTTTCATTTGTCATCCCTCATCGTTTTCGGTTGATCAACCTAGTTGAAAATAACATAACCTAATGACCTTTAAATATAGCCATTGGTTGGGTTGATGTGCGAAAAATGCTGGCCTCTCAGGAGGGATACCCCGTGATATTCCTGATCTTTTGGTACAGAGGCTGCAATTGAGGATACATTTTGAGGTAAACCTCGGAATACAGTCGTTGGTAAAGAGCCTGGGTTTCTTCGTTAGGATGAAAAACGTCGCCAACCCGGGTCATGTTTGCCACGGCCGTGTCGAAATCTGGATGCAGGCCCAGCCCGACAGCCGCATCAATAGCGGCGCCCAAGCCGGAGGTCTCATAGGTGTGAGGCCTTTCGGCGGGGAGGCCGAACACATCAGCGGTCAACTGCATGGCCACATCACTCTGGGAGCCGCCTCCGGCCACCCTGAGTTTTTTGATCTTCACGCCGCTTCGCTTTTCGATTTTTTCTTTTCCTTCGCGCAATGCGTAGGCAAGACCTTCGAGGATGGCGCGATAAATATGCGAACGGGTGTGAACGTCCCCGAATCCGATGATCGAGCCTTTCGCTTCGGGCCCGGGCTGGCGCACGCCGGGTGACCAGTAGGGCTGCAGCATCAGGCCCATGGAGCCCGGTGGGACCGCACGAACAAGTTCATCGAACAGCGCTTCCGGCTCGATACCTCTCTCCTGCGCCAGTTTCTGTTCCCGCAACCCGAATTCGCGTTTGAACCAGCTGACCATCCAGAAGCCGCGGTAAATCATCACTTCCGTTGAGTACCGGCCGGGCACGGCGGAGGGATACGGCGGCATTAGCCGGATCGGTTCGACGTAACGCTGGCTGGTCGTGTTGATGGTGGCAGTGGTGCCATAGCTCATACAGCCGATATCGGGTGTCAGCCCGCCAGAGCCGAGAATCTCGCAGGCCTTGTCGGAAGCAGCGGCGATCACGGGCAGGCTTTTGGCCAGGCCCAGGTGCTTGCAGGCTTCGTCGGTCAAATGGCCCAGTGTTTCGCCGGGTGCAACCAGCTCAGGCAGCATGGAGGGCTCGATCGGCATCGTCTGCCATTTGAAATCCCGCCGGCTGGCCCAGCGATGCTTTTTATAGTCGAAAGGCAGGTATCCCACTTGGCTGCCGGTCGAGTCCCGGAATTCCCCGGTGAGTCGGTAGTTGAGATAGCCAGACAGCAACAGGAAATACCGGGTTTTCGACCAGATCTCGGGTTCATTCTGGGCGATCCAGTTGGCCTGGGTTTTTTCCCGGAAACGGTTGATGGTGTCTTCCAGGCGGGCAACTTTGAAGAGCCATCCCCAGGGCCCTTTGACGGACCCTTCGACCCTTGCATGTCGCTGGTCGAGCCAGATGATTGCCGGGCGTAGAGGCTGGCCGTTTTCATCCAGATTTATGACGGTGCCGCGCTGGGTGGTCACGGTAACGCCGGCAACCTGATCCGGTGTCGCGTCTGTAGAGTTCCAGAGCAATTGGCAGGCTTCCCCGAGCTGCTCCCAGAAGTAGTCCGGGTGCTGCTCGGCCCAGCCGGGCTCTCTCGAAAAATAGGGCTCGATTTCCTGCTTGCCTTTGCCCACCAGATTGCCACGGGTATCGAACAGCAGCGCCCGGACGCTCTGGGTGCCATTGTCGATGGCCAGGATGAGCGGCTCAGCTGGCATCGGAGGCCTCCTGGGGTGGCAGCGAATAGGCGTTGTGATAGATCGACAGGTAGCGGGCCTGTTCCTCCTCCCAACGCTGGTCAGCCCAGCCAAGCAGGGGCTGGCAGTGGTTACGAATCTGCGGGAGAAGGGCTTCGCCCGCATTCGGTAGTACCATGCCTAACCGCGTTCGTCGCAGAAGCAGGTCATCCAGATGTTGCACATCCTCTCTCCGGCACGCCCAGCAAAGCTCCGCCCAGAGCAGGTCGGAAGCCCGATCCGGAGTGACAGGCTCCAGTGGGCCCGAAGCAAGCAGTTGATCAAGCTCGGGGCCATAGAACCCCTGCAGTCGCTGCCAGCACTGGTGGCTAATGGCGGCTGGCCTTGAGGAGTGTTCTGTGCCCTGAAACACCGGTTTGGATGCGGGCCGCAGAACCTTGCTGGCGTCTTCTCCAAGCCCCTTGGTGAGCGCCTCACGGGCGATGACCCGGAAGGTGGTGAGCTTGCCGCCGGCAATGCTGACCAGCCCCCGATCCACCCGAAGTGCGTGTTCCCGGTTTTCCTTGGATGGTGCCTTGCCCGTGCCATCGGTTACCACCGGCCTTACACCGGCCCAGCTTGAAAGGATGTCGCCTCGGGTAATGGTGCTTCCCGGAAACAATCGTGAGGCGATCTCAAGCAGGTAGGCGGTCTCGGATTCAGAAATCACCGGCTCCTGATCCAGGTTGCCCTCATGGTCGATGTCGGTGGTGCCGAGGACTGTAGTGCCCAGCCATGGGAAGGCAAACACCGGGCGGCCATCTTCCGGATGAAACAGGGAAACCGAACAGGACACCGGCAGACTGCACCAGGGCAGCACGAGATGGCTGCCACGCAGGGGCCGGATGTGCATGGTGTCTTCAGAGGTCTTGCTGGACTGCAGCCGATCTGCCCAGGCACCGGTGGCATTGATGACCAGGGGCGCGAAGACCTCAATGGGCGTATCGTTTTCCTCTGCCTGAATCAGCAAGCCGGATACATCGCCGTTGCTGCGCTTTATTGCATCGGCTCGTGTGTAATTCAGGCACATGGCGCCGTCCCGCCGGGCTTCGGCAATCAGGCGCAGGACCAGGCGCGAGTCGTCGGTGACTGCGTCGGTAAAACCGCTGGCGCCGGCGAGTTTTTCGCCCGTCAGGCCCGGCACCCAGAGCATGGATTCGGCCGGGGTCAGAAAGTGGCGGCTCCGGTTGCGGGCAATAAAGTCGTAAACCCGAAGCAGTGTCTGGAACAGGCGCGGTCCGGGGAACTGGCCTTTGAAGTGCGGCATGATGAAGCGCAGGGGCTCAATTAACCCCGGTGCTTCCGCCATTAACCGTTCCCGCTCGCGTACTGCGTCTCGGGTAAGACCGTAATGCCCGCTGCCCAGGTACCGGAGGCCACCATGCACCATCTTTGAGGACCGGCTGGAGGTACCCCAGGAAAAGTCCTTCTGTTCTACCAGAAGCGTGCGCAGGCCGCTGCCTGCTGCTTCCCGGGCCACGCCAGCGCCGGTAATTCCGCCGCCGACCACCACCACATCAAATTCGTTGGTCCCTGAACGCAGCGCATTGAGGATTTCAGTCCGGGTCATATTGGGGCTCCCATTCGGCGTTGCGCTCATTTCATCAGTGTTTCCGGGTTCAGGATCGCGTCCGGGTCAAAGGTGCTGCACAGGGAGCGTATCGCCAACATGCCCAGTTCGCCTTTTTCCACCGGAAGATAAGGCGCGTGATCCTTGCCGACACCGTGTTGATGGCTGATGGTGCCGCGGTTGTTCACGATCAGTTCAGAGGTGCTGGTTTTGAGCGTTTGCCAGCGCGCGAGTGTTTCCTCGTAGCTGTCGCCCACCCGGAACACGTAGGTGGTGTAGATGCTGCAGCCCTGGCTGTAGAAGTGGGAGAGGTGGGTGAAGACATGGGTGTTCTCGTTCTGGTCTTTCAGCCCGTCACGCAGGCTGGTCTCGATCAGACCCAGCAGATTGTCGACGTTGTCCCAGTCAGTGGCCGTTTCCAGAGTGTCGACGGCATAGCCCATCTGCCAGAGGGCCTCTCTCAGATAGGGCATGGTAAAACGCTTGGCCGCCCATTTGTCGCCGAGCCGCGTGCCGGTATAGACGCCGTTTTGGGCCTTGCAGATGCTTCGGGCCTCTTTCAGGGCGTTTCGGGTCTGCAGTCGGGAGCCGGTGATCCCGAAGGTCATCATGCATTTGCCCTCACCAGCGCCCCTCAGCGAAAGGAAACGATCGAGCATGCCGATAAGCCGGGGGTGGCCGGCCAGCGCGAGCTGGGTCTCGGTCTCTACGGCATTGCTGAGCCTGAGCATGGATAACTGGGTTCGGTTCTGCACCAGCAGGCGGCTGGCCGTGCGGGCGCTCTCCCAATCCGGAAAAAAGACCACATGAAAGCTTTCGTGGTCGGGCAGCGGAGTAACCCGCACCTTCACCTCGGTAATCAGCCCAATGCGGCCTTCCGAGCCCAGAATCATTTCCCGGATGTCCGGACCTGCGCTGGAGGCCGGTATGGTGGGCAGGTTAAGAGTGCCTTGCAGCGTTTCGACCCGGCCCCCGGCAAAGAGTTGTTCAATGCGGCCATAGCGCAGGGATTGCTGGCCACTGGATCGGGAGGCCACCCAGCCGCCGACGGTAGAAAGCTCGAAAGACTGGGGAAAATGCCCCAGTGTGTAGCCACGGGCCCGGAGTTGGGACTCAACGAGTGGCCCGGGCGTTCCCGCACCAAACGTCGCAATTTGGCTGTCCGTGTCCAGGTCGATCAGGCGATTCATCCGGCTCATGTCCACAGTCAGCACTGGCTGGCCTTTATCCACCGGATTTATGTGCCCGGCCACACTGGTGCCGCCACCGTAGGGAATCAGGTGAATGTGTTGCTCCGCGGCCCAGGAGAGCAGGGTTTGCACCTCTTCGCTGGTGGTGGGGTAGGCCACGCCATCCGGGAACACACCAAACTCGCCGCTGCGCATGGCAAGCCAGTCCGCAAGACTCTGGCCGCGGGCATGCCGCACGCGTGCTTCCGGGCCTGTATCGATCAGTGATTCCAGCTCTGCCGGCCGGGTAAGGCGGGTTTCCGGTACTTTGGCGCAAACAGAATCCAGGGTCGCGTCCGCCAGAGGACGGCCACTGCCGATGCGTGATGCCAGAAAGTCCTGGCCTTGTTCCGGCATTGCCAGATTGAATCCCTCGTCGCCCCAGCCGTTCCAGCGTCGCATGTGTTTTATTCTCCAGATTAAAAACGAATGTGGCGCATTTTATCGGCTCTGCGTCATTCGACGCTGTCGCTTGGCGCCAGGGTTCCTGTCATTTGCCGCCAGCGGCTGGCTTTGGCAACCCGCTCAGGGTCGGAGCGATTCCGTCAGGCGGCTGTTGAGGTCCTGCCACCGTGAGAGCTTGCCCGCCTCGCCGATCCGGGTGCGCGCTCCGCCGGATTGGTTCAGCCAGAGGCCTTCACCGTTGAAGCTGTAAACGGGCTCAAGATCAGTACGTTGTGACGCAGGTTTAATGTCATTTATCAGGTTGTCCAGAATCAACGGATCGGCGTCTGGCTCCGGGTACCACGCCAGCACCATGTGGGCCTGGTTCAGTTCCAGCGCTTTGACATAGACGATTCGGAGCTGGTCATCGGGCACGCCCATGGACTTGAGGGTCAGGTATTTGGCAATCGAGAAATCCTCACAGTCACCACCGTTGGTGGTCAGCAGTTCTACCGGGGTTGCCCAGTAGTCTTCTTCGCCCCAGTGGCGGATATCGCTGACAAACGCGACTCGATTGAAGAAGGAGTTCACCAGCCGGAGCTGCCGGTCGATGGGGGCGTTTGCGGCCAGAGAATGCAGGCGCTGCCAGTTTTCCAGGCGCTGGTGGGCTTCGGTTCCGAATTCTTCCTGAACATAGTTCATCAGACGGGAGCCCAGCTCGAAGGCACTCACAAGAGAGACCACGAGCAATAACGCAGGCAGAAGAGTGGAACGGCGGCGTATCTGAAGGGCGGCCGTTTCCATAGCGCGCCTCAGTTATTGTTCCGTAGGCGTTCCCTGAGCTGCTCAAGGCGCCGGCGGATTTCCTCCCGGCGCTGCTCATCGCTGTTGGCGGAAGCGGGCGCTCTCGAGGGTGAGGGGGATGCAGTCTGCTGGACGGCGGGCGAAGGCTCTGCCTGCTGGTCGGCCGTGAAGGATATGCCGCTGCGGTCTTCGGATTCCGGGAAGTAGAGGTTTTCGAGTTTGCCGGAACGTTCAATGATCACCCGGTTTGGATGCACCGAGCGCAGTGTGGCATTGCCGGGCAGTTCGTCACCAACCAGGTAGGCTTCGGTTTTACTCTTGTCATCTTCGATCAGCGCGCTGCCCGGAAAATCACCATCTGCGGCCAGTACGCCCCGAAGGAATAGTCGGAGGTTGGTTTCAGGGAGATTCTCGGTATTCATTTCTACCGGCGCGCTTTCGCCGGATGCAGCTCCGAACAAATCCAGGGAGGAAAGGTCCACGCTAGGTGGCTCACGGCCGGCGGCCGGGTCGGAGACCAGTGGCTGCACGTTATCGTACTGTCCCTGCTGGCCTTCCATTTGCCAGAAACGGTAACCCTGCCAGGCTGTCAGGGCGACCATGGCCGCCCCTGCTACGAGCGCGAGAATCAGGGGAAGCCGTTCATTGTTTAGGAGCATTGATCATCCTGAATGCAAGTTTGTGGGCCGGGAAAAAGCTCACAGGTTATCAGACTGCAACGTTTTATTGGGAGTATAGTGTATAGAGTTATTCAGCGGGTCCATATCCTGTGGTAGCCTTTCTGAATTAGTTGAATCGAAAAGGGTTTCACGAACGAGGACGACCTTGACCACAGACACTGAACTTCAGCCGCAGGATGCTCCGCTGGGCCGTCTTCCGTTTACGTTTGCCAAGCGCAACGGAGTAATCCTGACCCGCTCGGATGCGGGCGAGCCGGTTATTCTGGTTCGGCCCGGTGCGTCCCATTCTGCGCTGGCGGAAGCGAACCGTATCAGTGGCGGTCGTGCCCGTTTTGCCACCATCGATCCGGACCGGTTCGATCAGGCCCTTAACTCTGCGTATCAGAACGATTCCGCTGAAGCCATGCAGATGGTGGAGGGGATCGGCGACGACATGGATCTGGCTTCCCTGGCGGATTCGGTGCCGGAAACTGAGGATTTGCTGGAGCAGGAAGACGATGCTCCGATCATCCGGCTGATCAATGCCATTCTCACTGAAGCGGTGAAAACCAGCGCCTCGGACGTTCATATTGAAACCTATGAAAAGCGCCTTGTGGTTCGCTTCCGGGTGGATGGCGTGTTGCGGGAAGTTGTGGAGCCCAAGCGCGCACTGGCTCCGCTTCTGGTGTCCCGGATCAAGGTTATGGCAAAGCTGGATATTGCCGAGAAACGGGTGCCCCAGGATGGCCGTATAGCGCTGAGGGTAGCTGGAAGGGAAGTGGATATTCGTGTGTCGACCATGCCGTCTTCAAGCGGCGAACGCGTGGTTCTGCGTTTGCTCGACAAACAAGCAGGTGCCATACGGCTGGAATCCCTGGGCATGGCGGGGCAGGACCTGAAGGTTCTGCGCAAGCTGATTTACCGGCCTTACGGCATTTTGCTGGTCACCGGCCCGACGGGTTCCGGTAAGTCCACCACACTCTATGCCTCGCTCCAGGAAATTAACGACCGTAGCCGCAACATCCTGACTGTTGAGGACCCCATCGAGTATAACCTGCCGGGTATCGGCCAGACCCAGGTGAATACCAAGGTAGATATGACCTTTGCCCGAGGCCTTCGGGCCATTCTGCGTCAGGATCCCGACGTGGTGATGATTGGTGAGATCCGGGACCTGGAAACGGCGGAGATTGCGGTACAGGCGAGTCTGACCGGTCACCTGGTACTTTCTACACTGCACACCAACACTGCCGTTGGCGCCATCACCCGGCTTATGGACATGGGAATTGAGCCCTTCCTGATTTCATCAAGTCTGGTGGGCATTGTTGCCCAACGGCTGGTTAGGGTTCTGTGCAAGGAATGTCGGGAGCCGTATACACCCACGGAAGAGCACTGCGACTTTCTGCAGCAGTATCCCGCTAACCCGCCGACCATTTACCGGGCAACCGGCTGTAGCCATTGCAACCAGCTCGGTTACCGTGGACGTATTGGTATCTATGAGGTGGTGGAGATCTCCGAGGAAATCAGTTCTCTGATCCACAAACGTGCCGGGGAGCTGGACCTGGAAAAGGTGGCTCGCCAGCATGGGCCCAGTATTCACGCAGACGGCGTGCAGAAAATCCTGGATGGTGTGACCACGGTGGAAGAAGTACTCCGCGTTACGCACCGGGGTCAGTAAACCATGCCAGCATACGAATACAAGGCGCTCGATTCCCGAGGCAAGCAAAAACAAGGTGTCGTGGAAGCCGATGCGCCGAGAGCCGTTCGCCAGCAACTTCGGGAGCGAGGCCTCACCCCGCTGGCCGTCGAGCCGGCCGCCGAGAAACAGACCAGAAGCAATCCCCTGAGCAGCCGGGGTTCGCTGGCTGCGGCCGATCTGGCACTGGTTACCCGCCAGCTGGCAACTCTGATCCAGTCCGGCATTCCCATCGAGCAGGCGCTCTCGGCTGCCGCTCAGCAGTCACCGAAACCCAGAATACGCAGCATGCTGATCGCCATACGAGCGAAAGTCATGGAAGGGTACACCCTGGCGGATAGCCTCGGTGAGTTTCCCCGGGCATTCCCGAGGCTGTACCGGTCTACCGTTGCTGCCGGTGAGCACGCGGGCCATCTCGATCTGGTTCTGAACCGGCTCGCGGATTACACCGAAAACCGTCAGGAGGCTCGCCAGAAAATTCAGCTGGCGGCCATCTACCCCATCATTCTCAGTATTGTTGCCATTGCCATCGTCGTGTTCCTGCTGACCTACGTGGTGCCGGATATCATCGATGTGTTTCTGAAGCAGGGGCAGGAGCTGCCAACGCTGACCATGGCCATGCTTGCGGTGTCGGAATTTCTGGCGGATTACGGTGTCTATCTATTTATACTGCTGGTCGCCGCATTGATGGTGTTCCGTTTTTTCCTGACCAAGCCCGGGTTTAGACTGCGGTTTCACAAACGTCTGTTACACCTCCCCTTGTTTTCAGGGATGGTTCGTGGCGTTAACACTGCCCGATATGCCAGCACCCTCAGCATACTGACGACCAGTGGCGTGCCGCTGGTAGAGGCAATGCGCATTGCCGGTGAGGTGTTATCCAACGATTTTCTGCGGCAGGAACTGCGGGATGCAGCCAGAAAGGTCAGCGAAGGCGGCTCATTGCACCGTTCCCTTGATCAGACCGGGTATTTTCCGCCGATGATGCTGCACATGATCGCCAGCGGGGAGGCCAGTGGTGAGCTGGACAGCATGCTGGAGCGAACCGCGCGCATGCAGGAAAACACCCTTCAATCAAAGATCGCTGCGATTGTGGGGCTGTTCGAGCCGATGATGCTACTGGTAATGGGCGTGGTGGTGCTGATCATCGTGCTGGCCATCATGCTGCCGATACTGAACATGAGTAATCTCGTGGGGTGAAACCCGCGCCGGAGCGTCAGTCGACGAGCCCGGACCAAAAGCAATCCATGCCAATAACGAGTGAGACAATGACGACCAAGAACCTCAATTCACATAACCGTAACCGCGGCTTTACCCTGATTGAAATCATGGTGGTGATGGTGATCCTGGGCCTGCTGGTGGCCATCGTGGCTCCAAACATCATGGGTCGGAGTGACCAGGCCAAGGTCACCGTGGCGGAAACCCAGTTGAGCAACATTGCCAATGCGCTGGACCTTTATCGCCTGGACAACAGCCATTATCCCTCCACCCAGCAGGGTCTTGAGGCGCTGGTCTCCATGCCAAGTGGCAGCCCGGAGCCCAAGAACTGGAACTCCGACGGTTACCTGAAGAGCGTGCCGGAGGATCCCTGGGGTTCTGAATACCAGTACGTAAGCCCGGGTACCGAAGGCCCCTATGATCTGTATTCCTATGGCTCTGACGGCCAGGAAGGTGGCGACGGCGACGCTGCGGATATCAGCGTCTGGAACACCGAGGGCTAAATCACTGTGCAGGTCAGATCCCGACAGACCGGTTTCACCCTGATTGAAATACTGGTGGTCCTGGTGGTTGTGGGTCTGCTAGCTTCTCTTGCCGTGTTTACCATGGGGGGAAGCTCCCAGCAGCGCGAACTGGAAAATGAGGTCCGGGAACTGTACCTGCTTATGCAGACAGCCTCGGAGCAGGCGGTTCTCAATAACCTGGAGCTGGGCCTGAAGCTGGAGGAAGGCGGCTACCAGTTCGTGGCTTATCAGGATCAGACCGGCGACTGGAAGGCCTCCGGTGAGCGTATGTTCCGGGCCCGGAGCCTGCCGGAGTGGCTGACGGTAACCGAGTTCATCGAAAGCGACGCGCCCAGGCTGGCGTCATCCGAAGATACCCTGTTACCGGACGTCGTTTTTTTCTCCAGTGGCGAGACAACGCCGTTCGAGCTTGAATTCACCATTGGCAACGGGTCAGACACCATGCACGTTCTGGCTTCGGATGGTGTGTCGCCCATGGAATGGCGCAAACCGGGCGATGAGGGGAGCAGCGGGTGAGGGCGCACAAAGGGTTTACCCTGATCGAAGTACTCATAGCCTTGCTTGTGTTCGGCCTGATTGCAACGGCTGCGGCCGAAGTCGGAAGCCAGTACATTTCCAGTTACGAACGGGTTCGGGACAAAACCCTGGCGAGCTGGTTGGCAGATAACCGAATTAACGAAATTCGGCTCCAGGAAAACATCCCGGGTATCTCCGAGAACTCCAAGGATACCGATTTCGGGCCGTATCGTTGGCGGGTGACCACCGCGATTCTTGCAACCGCCGAGGCGAAGATGCGTCGTGTGGAGGTCACGGTTGCCCGTTATCGCGAGGAAGGCGCGGCGCCGGATCCGATTCATACCCTGTCGGCGTTCGTGGGGGCACAATGACGTTCCCGTCCGCACGAAGCTGCCATCCGCAACAACGTGGTTTCACCCTGCTGGAGGTTTTGATTGCGGTTACCATCACTGCCGTTATCGGGCTTGGCGTTTGGCAGGTTATCAACGGGGTGGTCAATTCCCGCGATCGGGTGAACGAACTGGCGGAACAGTTCGACGGTTTGCAACGGTCCATGCTCCTGCTTGAGCGCGATATCATGCAGGTGGTGAACCGGCCAGCAAGGGACATTTACGGGGATTTCCAACCAGCGCTCTCCAGCCGTGAGGACGACTTTTCCCTGTTGCTGACCCGTCAGGGGTGGCGGAACCCCCTGGGTATTCGCCGCAGTGGCCTGCAGCGTGTCGGTTGGGAATATACTGGCAGCGAACTGCGGCGCCGGTACTGGCCCATGGTGGATCAGGGCCAGGAAGATGACAGCCGCGATGTGCTGCTGCTGGAAGGCGTAAAGCGCCTGGAAATAAGGTTTCTGGATGCCAACCGGAGCTGGCAACTGCAATGGCCAACCGATGAGGTGATGGCCGGACTGACCCCGGGTAGCCGCCCGGATATTCCACTGCCGCTGGGCATGGAAGTGACCCTGGAACATGAACGTTTTGGAACGCTGGTGCGGACCTTTGCATTACCGGATTTTGATCCGGCCATTGCCCAGGGTGCAGTAAACCAGGCCAACCAGGCGGCCAGCGAAGCGGAAGAAGAAAGCGCAGAAGAAGAGGCTACCGGAGAACAGACCGGAGAGAATAGCGGTACAACGGGGCAGGGAGGCTAGTTAGCGATGGGCCAGACCCCAAGGTTGCCGGACCGTCAGCGCGGCGTTGCTTTGATCATGGTGCTGCTGGCCATGGCTCTGGTGGTCATGCTTGCTTCGGGGATGACCCAGCAGCAGAGTTTGCGAGTGTTCAAGGCGGGACATTATCTGGCTCAACAGCAGGGCCAGAGTATCGCACTTGGCGCCGAGGCGTTCGCCCGCCAGATCCTGCGCAGGGATTTCGACGAGGACAAGGAAGAGAACCTGATGGTTGATAGCCTTGACGAGTTCTGGGCCGCCAATGCAGCCGTTCTGCCGCTGGATGACAATGGTGTGGCTGAGGTCCAGATTGATGACCTCGGAGGTCGCCTTAATCTGAACGACCTGGTCGGCGCCAATGGCCAGGTGGACCCCATCGTCAGAGATCGTTTCGTCCAGTTGTTTGCTGCACTGGGGATTACTGCAGTTTCTGTAGATTCGCTGGTGGATTGGATCGACCCCAACGACCAGACCGTCACGGCCTACGGCGCCGAGGACGGCCAGTATCTGATGGCTGAGCAGGGTTACCGGGCTGCCAACCAGCCGTTCGCCACGGTGACCGAATTGCGCCTGATCGAAGGCATGACCGAAGAGATTTATCGGGCCCTGAGGCCCCATGTAGCGGCACTTCCTGTCAATGGTGCGGGGATCAACGTGAACACTGCGACGGCCATGGTGATCCGCTCTCTCCATGAAGAGCTGACGGACGCCCAGGCGGCGTCTATTCTTGAGAAGCGGGAAGAGGAACGGTTCGAGAATCTCCAGGACTTTCTGGCTTTACCTGAGTTCGCCGGGCTCGGGCTCAAGTCGGTTGGACTGGGGTTGCAGACACGGTTTTTTGAAGTTGCCTCGCGGATTACCTACGATAACCGTGTCGTGAATATGGTCAGTACCGTGTTCCGGACTCCGGAAGGCGAAGTCCAGACGGTTAACAGGGATATCGGGCAGAAAAACCGAATTACCAAAGAGCCTTTCACAATTTCAGAAGGATAATCATGTCTTATCGCCTTTACGTCCGCCCAATACCGCCGTTCGCGGACGCTGACCAGGACCCCGATGCCCAGATGTTCAACTGGGTCCTGCACGATGCCAGTGGCGATGCGCAGGCTCGCGGCGTAGGCGACAGTCGGGAAACCATCGAGCATACCCTCGGCCAGAATGCGCTGGATAATGTTCTGTTGATCGGCCTTATCCCCGGCGAAGAAGCGATTTTTTGTCTGGCTGATATTCCCGCAAAGCAGAGCCGGTTTATCAATCAGGCGTTGCCCTACGCTGTCGAGGAGCAGATTGCCCAGGACATTGATTCTGTTCATCTGGCGCTGGGTGCCCATACCGATGACGGCTACCGCGTCGCGGCCATTGATCGCGAACGGATGGGGCAGTGGGTGAATCTGTTCAGCGGCTGGGAGCATGCTCGGCTGGAAGCCATTTTTCCGGATGCCTCATTGTTGCCGCGCACCGAAGGCGGCTGGTCGGTCTGCCTGGATGGCGAAACGGCAATGATGGTGAGCGAACGCGGCGAGTGGCTGAGTATGCAGTCTGCGAACCTGGGAATGTTTGCTCACACCCTGGCTGCCCCGTCTGCGGAGGAAGTGGTGGCTGAAATTCCGGTCATGCTTTATGGCACCGCTGATGAATTTAATCTCCAGCAATCGGCCATCTCGGAGTTGAACGGTTCTGGTCGGCTTGCGGTTCGCCAGGAAGGTCTTGAACTCATGCCTCTGGAACTGCTGGCCTACGCCCATCACCATCATCTGTGCGAACCGGTAAACCTGTGCCAGGGCATGTTCTCGTCCAAATCGGGCAAGGCGAGTCCGCTCAAACCATGGAAGCCCCTCATTGCAGTTGCGGCCGTCTGGTTCGTGGTTCAGGTGGCGGTGAATGCCGGAATGGGATTCTACTATCAGAATCAGGCAGAAAAACTGCGAAACGAGGCCATGGCAATCTACCGCGATGCGTTTCCGAATGACCGGCGTACCCATGCCGGCAACGTCCGGCGCGTGATCGAAGGCCAGTTGCGGGTTGCCGGCTCCAGTGGGCCGGAGGTGGACTTTATCACCCTGATGAAATACACCGGACAACAGTATTCCCGTTTGCCGGGCAGCCAGGGAGTTAATTTCAATTCAGTGAATTACAGCCGCTCACGGGGTGAGCTGGTCGTAGACGTAAGAGCCGATAGCTATGACCGTTTGAGCGCTCTGCGCAACGGCCTTGCGAACCAGGGGCTGGAGGCGCAGATTGGTTCGGTGGTGAACGAAGCGAGCGGCGCCCGCGGCCGCCTGACGGTCTCAGGAGGTTAAGGTATGCTTTCCCGAATCAAGGATCAGCCGGCGGTCGGCAAACTCATTGCACAGTATGATCAATTGCCCCGTCGTGACCAGCAGGCTTTGGTGGTGCTGGCCATCGCCGTTTTTCTTGGCCTTCTGTATTTTGCCGTCTGGCGTCCGGCTGCCGGGTTTTACGACCAGTCGGAAGCTGCCAGAGATAACGCCGGCGAGCTGCTGGCCTGGATGCAGGCAAACCAACGGACGATTCAGCGTCTTGGCAATACAGGCGGTGCCAGCACCACGGCGTCGGCGGACAAACCTGCGGATGGCCGTGCCCTGATGGCTCTGGTGACCCGTTCCGCCGGGGAGGCGGGCCTGTCACTTCAGCGCTTTGAGCCCAGCGGTGAAGACGCCATCCGGGTCTGGCTTGAGAATGCACCTTTTGCAGAGGTTGCCGCTTGGTTAGAGCGATTGAATGGTAACCATGGTGTCGTCATTGACCAGGCGGCCATGGACAGGGCCAGTGAGCCAGGGCGGGTTTCCGTTCGTCTCACACTGGCGATCTGATTCTGAAAAAACCAGATTCCGGGCCTTTTGCCCGGAACTGATGCAGGAGAGGGAAGCGATGAGTAACGGCAGCGACAACAAGAACAAATCCGAGCCAGCCATTGTTCGTCTGGACGAAACGGCGCGGAATGAAGCCAGATCCATTCTGTTTCACGCCTACCGGAACGAGCCGACGTTCCAGTACCTGTTCGATCACCGGCGCCCCGGTTACGATCAGAGGGTGCGGGCGACCATAAGGGAACTGATAGACCTTTATTTTGAGCTTGATCAGGATGCCATTGGTGTGATGGTTGACGACACGCTTGTGGCCGTTGCGTTCATCGGGGATCCCGAATTAAGGATGAACCTGGCTGATCAGATCAGCTGGCGGATTCGTATGGTGCTGACGACGGGGTTTGCCTCTACGCGTCGGTATCTGGACTACCACGAGAAAATTCGCGACATGTTGCCACAACCAGTGGCGCATCAGTTGCCCATGATGGGGGTTAATCCCAAATACCAGAATCGCGGCTACGGCCGTTTGCTGCTGAACACCGTTGAAAAACTCTGTGCCGAGAACCCGCGTGGCAGCGGGTTGGTGCTCGATACGGGTAACAACCGTTATCTGCCGTTTTATGAATCCGAGGGTTTCCGGAGCCTTGGCAAGATTCAGCTCGGCGACTTCGAAGATCACGTGTTGTTCAGGGAAGTGCATCCGGAAACCAAAACGGCCACCTCCGGCCAAACCTGATTTTTAAATGTGTAACGGGAGAAGCTGTGTCTGACCAGCAGGATTTTGATCTGATCGTTATCGGAGCCGGCTCCGGCGGCGTTCGCCTCGCGCGGATGTCTGCCCAGCGGGGCGCCAGGGTGGCTGTGGTTGAATCCAGGTATCTTGGCGGAACCTGCGTTAACGTTGGCTGCGTGCCCAAGAAACTGTTTGTGTACGGCGCTCACGTTCACGATGAGCTGGAAGATGCAGCCGGCTACGGTTGGCAGGTTCCACTCGACGATGTCAGTTTCGACTGGCCGAAGCTGGTTGCGAACAAGAATGCCGAGATCGAGCGTCTGAATGGCATTTATGGCCGGTTGCTGGAAAACGCCGGTGTGACCATCATCGAAGGAACGGCGTCATTGTCAGACGCCAATACCGTGGTCGTCGGGGAGACGTCCTATCGGGCCAAACACATCACGATTGCCACCGGCAGCTGGCCGGTTATACCGGATGTGCCCGGCAAGGAATGCATTCTTACGTCCAACGAGATGTTTTACCTGCCGCAGTTGCCGAAGCAGGCCGTGGTCTGGGGCGGTGGCTATATCGCTGTGGAGTTTGCCGGCATCCTGGCTGGGTTGGGTGTTGATACAACCTTGCTGTATCGCGGTGATCTGTTCCTGCGCGGGTTTGATGGCGACATCCGACGGTTTACCGAACAGGAAATGCGGAAAAAAGGCGTAAACCTGCAGTTCGGAGTGACCATTGAATCGGTTGAGGCCGAAAATGCCCACTACCGGGTTCAACTTAACAATGGCGAAACCCTGGAGACTGGCCTGGTGATGGCGGCAACCGGTCGTCGTGCCCTGGTTGACGGTTTAGGTCTGACTGATCTTGGCGTTCAGCTCAGCGCCTCGGGGCATGTTGTCGTGGATGATCACTTCCAGACTGCCGTGCCCTCAATTACTGCGCTGGGTGATGTGATTGGAACTCCTCAGCTTACGCCGGTTGCCCTGGCACAGGGCATGGTGCTATCCAGACGTTTGTTCGGCGATGGCAAAGGCGAAATGGACTATTCGGCCATTCCAACGGCCGTCTTCTGCCAGCCAAACATCGGGACGGTTGGGCTGACCGAGGAAGAAGCACGGGAAGCGGGGCATCGACTGCGTATTTACCGCTCAGAGTTCCGCCCGATGAAATACACCCTCAGTGGTCGTGACGAACGGAGCTTGATGAAGCTGGTGGTAGACGACGAGACTGATCGGGTATTGGGTGCCCACATGGTGGGTCCGGACGCTGGTGAGATTACCCAGGGGCTGGCGGTTGCCATCAAGGCTGGTGCGACCAAGGCCCAGTTTGATTCTACCCTGGGCATTCATCCGACATCTGCCGAGGAGTTTGTCACCATGCGCGAGCCGGTGGCGTGATTCAGTGCCGGCGTCCGGTTCTGGGCGCCGGAACCTTTCTAGAGCTTGATCCAGCGGCTGAGCACTTCCCGCAGCATTTCCTTGCGAACAGGCTTGGCCAGATAGTCGTTCATGCCACAGTCGAGACAACTCTTTTCCGTGCCGGGCAGAACGTCCGCCGTTAGTGCAATGATCGGCGTCCCTATCTGGCCGTTGCTCTGTTCCCATTCCCGGATATAGCGGGTGGCTTCGTATCCGTCCATCACGGGCATCTGACAGTCCATCAGTATGATGTCGTAGCCCGTATGATTAGTGGTCACCCTGTCCAGTGCTTCCTTGCCGTTGTTGGCGGAATCGGTATGGAAACCTAATCGCCTGAGCATAGCCGTGGCAACGCGCTGGTTTACCGGATTATCTTCCACCACCAGGGCGTGGCTGGTGCCATTAATCGTCTCCCTTGGCGGTGTACCGGAGGGCTCGGGCTCTCTGGGTCGATCCGCCAGCTCGAAGGGCAGCTCAAACCGGAACGAGGAACCCTTCCCTAGATCCGTTTCTACCTGAATGTGTCCGCCCATGAGTTCAACCAGCCGCTGAACCAGGGACAGGCCAAGCCCGGTGCCCCCGTATAGCCGGCTGTTTCCGCCGTCGACCTGTTCGAACGAGTTGAAAATGTCCTGAAGGCGCTCGGTCGGAATGCCGGATCCAGAGTCGCTGATCGAGCAATTCAGAATGATGCAGTTGTCTTCCAGAGCGAAAAAGCCCGCCTGGATATTGATAAAGCCATCGCCAGTAAACTTGATGGCGTTGTCAGCCAGCCCCGCCAGAATTTGCCGCAAACGCGCGGGGTCACCGATGACAACGGGGTTGTCCGGCCAGTCGCCGAAGAACTTGAGATTGAGGGCAAGGCCCTGTTGCTCGGCGAGGTGTCGGTAGGTGGCGGTGCAGTTGGAAATCAATTCCCGAAGGTTAAACTCCTGGCTGTCGAGCTTCAGGGTACCGCTGTCCATCTTCGAGTAATCGAGGATGTCCCCGATGACGGTCAACAGATCCTCGGTGGACTGCCGGGCAGTGTTGAGGTACTCGCGCTGGCGTTGGGTAAGTGGTTCTTCCTGGATCAGATCGACCATCCCAAGCACCCCGTTCAGGGGCGTGCGCAACTCATGGCTCATGGTGGCCAGAAATTCGGATTTCGCCTGATTTGCCATCTCGGCCTTTTCCCGGGCACCTTCGGACGCGGCGAGGGTCTGGTCCCGTGCTGTTTTCAGACCGGCCAGATGATGAGCCAGTTGGTTAAGTCGCTCTTCAATGGCAACGATCTCCTTCGAACTCTGGTGAGTATTCAGGGTACGCTCCTGGTAGTCACCATCGGTGAGTTGACCGATTCGCCCGGCGAGGTCCCGTATCGGTGCCAGAATGGCTCCGAGGAAATGATTGATGATCAGAATGCTGAACAGCAGCAGGGCCACGCCAACGGCGATCGATGTCCAAAGAATATCCTGCCGCCGTTCCGCAAGAACATCCTGGCTCACGCCAACCTGAACAGTGCCAACCCGCAGAGAACCGGAACCGAAGCCATAGTCCGGCTCAAACCACTCCGCAGTGCGCTCCGAACCAAATTCCAGGGGCTGCTGGAGAATCTCGGCTTCATAGATCTGGTAGTGCTCGGATATCTCATCCGGGTTGATCGGTTCGTGGGAGACGAAGCCAAGTTGGTCTCCCATAACGTCGGAGGCCCGGATCCAGTCGGCTTTACTGCGACGCAGCGACTGGGACAGGATCTGGTCCAGTGCCAGAGTGTTGCCAGAGACAACGGCGTATTCCAGGGCAGGGGCGAGGCTGTCGGCAAGCATCTGGCTGCTGTCGGACAGATCCCGGCGCGCATCCTCAAGGCGCACAGACGTGAAGAACACCATCAGCACGATAAACATGAGGATGGCTGGCAGAGCTCCGAGGAGCAGTAGCTTTCGGGACATGGGGTGCTGTCGCCTGTGGCTGTTATTCATCAGACGCCTCCCCATTCGTTAACTGTCGATCCACCCGTCTGGCAATATCCTCACGGCTCGGCAAGGGAATGTTCAGAGAGCGCGCAACCTGGGCATTGACTTCGACCCGAAAGTCTTCCGGATACGAGGGTTCCGGATATGCACCGGTTTCGAAAAAGGTCGATAAAAAGTTGCCTGCCATCCCAACCATTTCAGGGAACTGGGCATAACTGGAGGCCAGGGAGCCTGCTTTAACATAAGCCTGCGTGGGGCCGATGACGATCTTATTACGGCGATAGGCGGTCAGCAGAATATGTTTGATGGTTCGGGGGTTGTAAATGGCGCTGTCGGGCGCTGCAAGCAAGAAATCACCGTAACCAAGGGCCCGGACAAGCGTCGGAATCAGCTCATCGTTGCTGTCGACCAGAAAGATCTTCGCCGACATGCCGTAGGCCGGCAGTTCATCGATCAGGGGCTCGTACAGTTCAACGGAATCCGCGGTTGCCAGCAGGGCAATCTTGTTGGCCTGGGGCAAAATGGCCTTTCCCGTCAGAGCCTGGCGGATCAGCGGCACGTCGTATAACACCGCCGAGATCTGGCCCGGCGATCGCTCGGCAAAGGCGGAAATAAAGGATCGGTCGACCAGCATTGCCAGGATCGCTGCAGACCGGTTGGCTTGACGTGCCCGGGAGAAAGCGGCTGGGCCGACCGTAATGATCGGGCTGTTCTCCAGAGTGGCCAACTGGTCGTCGGAGACCTCGGTCAAGGAGGTCGCTGGCCCCAGCTGACTTCTCAGGAGCTGAGTCAGATGTTGATCTAAAGGTGCGTTGCCTGAGCCGACAAAATAAACGACCCTCGCCGGTGCCTCCTGGGCATTGGCAACCATGGCGGAAACAAAGAGATATAGAATCCACATGACCTTGATCAAAAGGCCCGGAGTTCCGTTTCTATACCGGTTTCGGTGAATCGTGCCTGTCCTTCGCTCCATACCGTCCAGGGCTCGCGCTTTCCTTGTTAACTTCAGAAACGAATACCAGCCTCAACAAAAAACTGGTTCTGATCTTCAATCCGGTTATCCGGGCTGATCCATGGCTTGGGATTCAGATAATGCTGCATCGTAAGTGCCAGCATATAACTGTAATCAGCTCTGTCGACCCGGCGGGCCAGACGGAAATCGGCTCGCTCGAACCGGGATTCCCTCACTTCGTTGGTCCAGTACATGGCCGCGGAGGTCATGAAACCCATAGGCAGATCCTGAATCCAGGCGAAGCTGCCGGAGTCTCGAGCTGATAGCCGTGCCAACAGATCCACAGCACGCTCCTGCTTGTTTACCGGCAGTGCCGCCGGGTCGCCGGTGTAACGACCTTCCTGCTCAAGGTAGGCGTAGGTGGCGCGAAGTTTGGTCCCGGAAAACTCCAACGAGGTTTCCAGTTCTACGCCTTCTTGCTCCAGATCGACATTGTTGGCGATATACCACTCTTCTTCGTTGATGACACCGCTGATCATGTCGCGGAAATCGTCGTTGAAGTAGCGGACTTCCACCGAGAGCAATGCTCTTTCCAGATGGAACTGGCCAAAATAACTGATCTCCCGGGAGGTGACCCATTCCTCCTCCAGCTTTTGGCCGTAGGTGGACGTTGTCTGGTCTAGAATATCGGTAACTTCAACTCTCTGACCTTCCAGAGCTTCAAACGGGGCCTGCACATTTCTCGGCGTATAGCCCCAGTCGGGATTCTGTTCAAAGGCGTCCGGTGTGCGCACCGCCCGGGAAAAGACAAACCGCAGGGCGTGGTTGTTGTTCAGGATGAAATTTGCGGCGGCCCTGGGCGAGAAATAATCTTCATCGGTGGTGGTGGTTTGTTCCCAATTGCCGCCCGCGTTGAAGGTCAGCCAGCGAAAGGGAGAGTACTCGGCATTGGCGAATACCCGGGATTGGTAGTTGTCTCCTTTTCCGTTGAAGTAGGTTTCGGAAGTGAAAGAGTCCTTTCTATAGCCCACGCCGGAGACCAGCTTCAATTCATCGCTGAAAATGATGGTGTCCTGAAGTTCGATTTCCTGCCGGGTTTCCTCGAGGTCTTGATTCAAATCAGCGATGAACGGACCCTGGTCCTCGGGAAAGGGTGGAATACTTGGGGGCAAAAGATCATTGAAATCCTCTGCTGGGAATGAAACCGTCCACCGCTGCCGTTGCCTCTGGTTCTGGTAGCTCGCCTGAATATGATAGAAGTGATCAGGCGAAAAGGCTCCGTCGAACCGGACATGGAGATAATAGTCGTCCATGATGATGTCCGGGTTGGTGATCGCTCCCAGCCTGCCGGACTTCTCGGAGTCCTCTTCATTTACGCCATCCAGCACGCCGGCGCGAACGTCGATGGAATGCTGACGATCAATCCGGAACACGCTGTCGAAATTGAAGTTGTTGACGTCGTGGCCATCGTGGAAGGGGATTACCTCGCGGCCATCAAGCTGGTTATCGAAGCCGTTGGATTTGCGCTTTTCGTAAGACAACCGCCAACTTTTGTTGGCATCGGTATCGCCCACTGACGTGAAAGTTCGTAGATGTCCCCGCGAGCCGACTGAAGTGTAGGCCTCCACGCCGGCGGTATCCTGAGGCGATCGGGTGATGATGTTGATGCTGCCGAGGAACGCGTTGATGCCGTAGGCCGCGGAGTTGGGGCCTCGACTCACTTCAATTCTCTCGATATTTTCCAGGGCCACCGGCATGCCAAGCCAGTCGACATCCGCCAGGTTGATCCGGTAAGCCGTCCTTCCGTCGATCTGAACCTGCAGTCGGCGCTGTTCGTACTGGGACGTACCGTGATAGGTTGCCACCGGATTGGTGCTTCCCCAATGACCAACAACCATCCCCGGTACCAGCCGGAGCGCCTCTACCAGGTTCATAACACCGAGATCCCGGATCATGTCGCCGGTAATGATGGTAGTTGTGCCGGGAACCCGAAGCTTGGACTGGCGCAGTCGTGTTGTGGTAAGTACTTCGGGAATTTCGCCGTGTTCGCCCTCCAGGGCAAGCAAGCCGGGTATGAAATCGGGGCTTTCAGTCTGTGCGTGTGCCATTGCAGGCAACAGCGCAGTGATAGCAAGGCTGAGGCCAAGGCAGGTTACGATAGGGCGACGGTTACTCATTCCTGCCATTTTTATCGATTGATGCATGGTTGACGTTCTATAATCTGCCGAGAAATGGAGTAAAGCGGTTTTATTATGTTTGGGTCCTATCGTAAGGGACTACAGACGGTTTGTCTCTCTGAAATGTAATGAATCTAGGCCCGGGAGTTGCAGCTTTATGAATTGTTGGGAAATCCTTGGAATTGAGCCGACCGGCGATCGTCGGAAGATCCAGGATGCGTATGAGCAACAGCTCAAGTTTGCTTCGGAAGACGAGGCGAAGAGTCTGGAAGCGGCTTTCCGCGAGGCAGTCGGGGACAATCCGGGCCCGTTAAAGCAGGCTTCTGACACGGTTCAGACTGAACCGCATCGCGAGGTGCAGGGCGAGGAGCCTGATCGTCCGCTGGATGCCAACGAGGGCCAGGTCGTTCGTGAAGTGGTCATCCAGATCAAGGCCTTGCTCAATGACTCCTCGAGAAGTAAGGACCCGGGCATCTGGAAAGCCATTCTGGACGAGCCGCCCGCAGATCAGCCGCGGTTGCGACGCGAGATTGGTCGCCAGTTGGAGCCCCAGATACGTCCGATGGCGGAAAACGGCACCTTTCCGGCGCCGGTGGCCCAGTTTCTCGGTGAGTGGTTTGGCTGGTTCACTATGGAACAGGCGCCTGAGGCGGCCGACGATCGAAATTACCCGGAACCCGACACGGCTGAGGATCAGGGCGAACAGCCACCGCAAATGGTCAATTTCTGGCCGGCGGTGATTGGCTGGATTGTCGGGCTGGCGATTCTCGCCACACTCTTTGGCGGAATGGGGAGCGGTTGAGTCCTCCGCCCGGATCAACCCGCTTTCTCTGCATTCGCCCTTTCAATTTTTTCCCGGTACTTCTGGGCCAGGAAGGCTCCAACGATAACCTGTATCTGGTTGTAGCACATGATTGGCAACACGATCATGCCGAAGCCCGGGTGTCCTGAGAACAGGACCTTGGCCATGGGCAGTCCAGACGCCAGGCTCTTTTTGGAACCGCAGAACACCACCGCGGCTTCATCCTCCAGGCTGAACCCGAATCGCCGTACCAGGAACCTTGCGAACACCATAAATAGCAGCAGCAAGCCCAGGCAGAGCGCAATGGCGAAAAGGATGGCCTGCAGGGGCAGATTCTCCCAGAGTCCGCTCTCTACCGAATGTGAGAAAGCGGAGTAGACGATCAGCCAGATCACGCATTGATCGTATCGGGCCATCAGTGTTTCGTTTCTGCCAAGAAACCCGCCGAGCCATGGTCGGAGCACATGCCCAACCGCAAAAGGCAGCAGCAGTTGCAGAATTATGTCTTTCAGGGCTTCCGCTACAGAGAAATCGCCACCGCCGGACGTGCTTACCAACAGCAACAGCAGGAATGGCGTCAGCATCATGCCAAAGACATTGGAGGCAGCTGCGCTGCAGATTGCCGCCGGAACATTGCCGCGCGCCATTGCGGTATAGGCGATGGAGGAGGACACCGCCGACGGCAGGACGCCCAGGTAAAGAAACCCCAGACCAAGATCCTTCGGCATCCAGGATGGTGCGATATTGCTGAGGCCGTTAATCGGCAGCACCGCCAGCGGAAAAAATACGAATGTGAGCGAAGTGATCAGAATGTGCAGTCGCCAGTGGGTGGCACCGGCAATAATCTGCTCCCGGGACAGCGCTGCGCCATGGAAAAAGAAGAGCAGGGCGACTGCGACCGTTCCGGCAGTGGCCAGTGCCTCGCCTGCCTGGCCAGTTGCAGGCAGGAACGTGGCTAATACGATGGCGCCCAGGAGCAGCAGGGTAAAAGTGTCGATCCGGAACTTCATGAATCAGGACTCCCGACGCTTCAAGGCCTGGAGACTGGGTTTCAAAAGCGCCCGGGCCAGGGATTCTGCCTTGCCCTCATCCTGACGCCGGACCGCCGCGAGCAGGAGTTCATGATCTTCCTGGGAGGGTTCCGGCAGGTCTGCGTCGGTTTCGGTCTGCTCAATGGTCTGGCTGACAGCGTGGGAAAAGTAGTCGTAGAGCTCGATCAGCGCTGAGTTATGAGAAGCGGCGACCAGGGCATGATGGAAGGCTTCGTCGTGCCGGATGCGAGCCTGCAGGTCATCTCCCGCTTTGGCGCGAGTATCGAGGGCTGTGGTCATGTGCCGAAGATCCTGGTCTGTCCGCCTGTGCGCTGCCAGCTTGGCGGCCTCCGTTTCCAGCATGATCCTGACCTCCAGCTGCTCCGCCAGCTGAGTGCGCGCAATTCTCCGCAGGGTCTCACCGGCATCCCGTGTCGCTCGTACGTATGTGCCATCCCCCTGGCGGGTTTCCAGCATCCCCACGTGCACCAACACCCGAACCGCCTCACGAACGGTGTTGCGGCTTACTCCGAGGGATTCGGAAAGTTCTGATTCGACGGGCAGGCGATCGCCAACCGACCAGTCACCTTTTTCGATGGCGTTTCTGAGACTCTCGATAGCGGTCTCGACCAGCGAGCCTTTGCGAATACGTTTCAGCATGGTGTATATCATCCTTCCAACCGATAACCCAATCATCCTATGAATATGACCGAGGTTCAAGGGCAAAAGGCTTTCACCCGATTACCCCGTGGTCTGGCCGGGGTAAAGAAACTGGTAATCAGCGGTGTCTACCCGGCGGGTGGCGAACCGGTAAGTGAAGGTGAATCCCGGCCAGTTGATGGTATTCCGTCCATGCTCATCGAGGTACCAGGAGGTGCAGCCGGAGCTCCAGACCGTGTCTTCCAGGCCCTGTTGAACCACATGGGTGAAACGGTCCTGCCGGTCTTGTCGGACGTCCATGGCGGAGTGCGGGTACTTCTCGAGGGCCTCCAGACATTCCAGAACGTAGCGAAACTGGGACTCAAGCATGTACAGGATCGAGTTATGGGCCAGGTTGGTGTTGGGCCCATAGAGCATGAACATGTTGGGAAAGCCGCTGACGGTGATGCCTTTGAACGCGACAGCGCCGTTCTGCCAGGCCTCGTTCAGGGTCTTTCCGCCCCGGCCTGTTATCCGGATGGGTGACAGGAACTCCGAGGCCCGGAAACCAGTGCCGCAGATAATGGCGTCGACCTCATGGTGGTGTCCCTCGTGCGTAACAACGCCGGACTCGTCAATGTGGTCAATAGGGTCGGTTATCAGGTTCACATTCGGCCGGTTGATGGCCGGATACCAGTCGTTGGAAATCAGAATCCGCTTGCAGCCGATCTTGTAGTCCGGAATGATCTTTTTCAGCTTGGCGGGATCTGTGACCTGTTTTCTGGCCTCCCGCTTTGCCATGTTCGCGTAATACTCGAGAAGGCCACTGAATTTGGTGAAGGCGAGGGCGCGGCTCTCGTTTTTCCAGTAAATAAGGTAGCGATAGAGGCGATCCCAGGCCGGCACCTTCTGGAACAGTGTCTGCTCCCAGCGCTTGAAGGGCCGATCCGGCTTGGGCAGGACCCAGGCCGCCGAGCGCTGAAACAGGTCGAGCCGTTTCACCTTCGATGCGATCTCCGGAACAAACTGAATAGCACTGGCGCCAGTTCCAATGACCGCCACCCGTTTATCGGACAGGTCGTAATCATGATCCCAACGGGCTGAATGGAACATCTTGCCCTGGAAACGGTCCAGTCCCTTGAGGTTTGGCCAGGCAGGTTGATTGAGCTGTCCGGTGGCGGTGATGAGTACATCGGCGGTCAGCTGCTCACCGTTTGCGAGTGTCACCGACCATTGATTTGTTTGGTCGTCAAACGCGGCGTCCTGCACCTCGGAGTTAAACCGGATGTGACTGCCCAGGCGATATTTCTGAACGCAGTGCTCCATATAACCGAGGATTTCGGGCTGCAATCCGAATTTCCGCGACCAGTCGTGCTTGGGTTCGAAGGAATACGAGTAAAAGTGGGATTGCACATCACAGGCGGCACCGGGGTAGGTGTTATCACGCCAGGTACCTCCGACCCGGTCGGCTTTTTCCAGCAGGGTCAGGTTATTGAACCCGGCCAGTTTTAGTTTGATGGCCATGCCCAGACCTCCAAAACCGCTACCGATAATCAGAATGGACGGGTGTTCTCGCAGGCTGGCTTGGCTCATGATCATATGTCCGGCGTTATTATTGTGGTCTTTCTGCTTCAGTATACGGATGTAAGTCAGCCTTATGGATGACATTTTTCGCCACTCGGGCTAGTCAGAATGACCAATCGGCGTCCGGGTCAGGTAATTGTCCTGAGTCTGGGATAGCAGTTCCCTGAGTGCCGGCGTCTCGAACTGGCGCCGGATACTGATGGCATAGAACTCTTCGAAAACGCCTGGCAGGGCGCCGTAGTCTGCAAGGGTTCCGCTCTTCATTTCGTCGCGCACGACCACCGGAGGCATGATGGCGAAATGACCGGTATCCCGGGTGAGAAGTCGCATCATCGCCATGTCATCCACCTCGGCGGCGATGTTGGGACGCAGCCTGTGATACTCGCACAACTGGTCGAAGGCCTGGCGTATGTTGTTGTCCGGGCCCGGCACAATCAGGCTTCGGCCACGCAATACGTCGACGAAATCGCCCTGAACGTCTATTCCCCGCGGCCCGATGATGCTGACTGGCTGTTTGGCAATCAGCCGTGACCGCCAGGGATTCTGTTCATCTCCCTGTACCGCCTGGTTTGCGAGGATCAGGTCCAGTCGATGCGCCGAGAGCCGTCTTAGCAGCTCATCCATGTGGCTACTTTGCAGGCTCAACTCAAGGTCTTCCCGGTTTAGCAGCGGCTGCAGGAAGCCTTCCTGGAAGTTACGGGAGAGGGTGGCCACCGCCCCGATCCGGAGTATCTCGCGGTTTGGTTGAGCGCCGGAGGCAAATAATGCCGTCAGTTCCTCACCCTGGCGGAAGATCTCCTCGGCGTAGGAGAATGCCATTCTCCCGGCTTCAGACAGCTTGAGACGCCGCCCCTCGCGAATGAAGAGGTCGTGTCCCAGGCTGTCTTCCAGCTTGCGTATCTGACCCGACAGCGCCGACTGGGAAATATGCAGCGAGTCCGCTGCCCGCGTCAGGTGGCCTGTTCGGGCGACCTTCCAGAAGTAGTAAAGGTGATGGTAATTCAGTTTCATGTAATTTCGTTCTCTAAAAACGAATGATCTGATAATTATAAACCATTTTTTATATGTGACGAAGATCGGCAAAGTACTTGCAATCAGGAGGTTTGCAGGTATGAATCCAATCGCCGAATTTTCATTGCTCTCGATCCTCGCACTCTGGCTGCTGCTGCCGGTCGCTCTCTTCCTGCTTGCCGGGTTGACTGGCTGGCTGAAGAATCCGCTGAACGTGAACTACTGTTGGCGACTTGCCGGATGGGCGCTATTGGCTTCCATGGCCGTTTCGGTCGTGATGGGAATCCTCCTCCTGATTCAGCCCTATACAGGAGACGACAGCAATCGTCTGGCCACCCTGGGTGGGCGATTCGGCCTGTATCCAGACGGGATAGCGGTCTGGATGGCCACGATGGTGGCGTTTATTGGCTGGGTCATTCTTCGGTTTGCAGACAACTACCTCAGCCAGGATCCTGGCCGTGACCGTTTTCTTCCCTGGTTTCTGGTGACAGTTGCCTCTGTTCTGGTACTGGTGTTGACCAACCATCTGCTGATTCTGGCAGGCGCCTGGATTGGTGTCAGTCTGGCCCTGCATCATTTGCTCACCCTCTATCAGGACCGACCCCAGGCGCGAATGGCGGCGGTGCAGAAGTTCATCGTCAGCCGGGTAGGGGATGCTCTGGTGGTCTCTGGTGTGGTGGCGCTCTACCTGCATTACGGTACGTTTTACCTGCCAGACATGATCCAGAATGAGGGCGCCCGAGCCGGTGGCTCAACAGCGCTGACAATTGCATCGGTGGTTCTGGCTCTGGCGGCGGTTCTCAAGTGCGCCCAGATTCCCTTTCACGGATGGCTCATTCGCGTTATGGAGGCTCCCACGCCCGTGTCGGCGCTGCTCCATGCCGGGGTTATCAATCTTGGCGGTTTCCTCTGGCTCCGTTTATTCCCGGTGTTCGACGGCTTTACGGCCGGCCACATGATTCTGCTCGTGATCGGCGGCATGACGGCGGTCGTTGCGGTTCTCACCATGATGACCCAGTACTCGGTCAAACATGCTCTTGCCTGGTCAACCTGTGCGCAGATGGGCTTTATGCTGTTTGAAATTGGGATGGGGGCCTACACACTGGCACTGCTGCATCTACTGGCCCATTCGCTGTACAAGGCGCATTCGTTCCTGGCTTCCGGTCGCACGGTGGCGGTATCGGCAGCAACGCGTTTTCCCGAATCTCCCTCTGCCAACCGGCTTTCCTGGGCCGGGCTTACCGGCCTGTTGGCGGCGGCGATCCTGGTTCAGTTCCCGTGGATCGTGGAAAACAATCCGGTTTTCGGAGCATTGCTGGTGCTGGCGGTATCGGCGGCCGCCATGGGCATCCCAGCCGGAGCAACCAAAGCGGTGAAGCTGAAGCTTGCAGGACTGGCAGTGCTCCTGGTTCCGCTGTACTCATTGTTGCACCTTCTCATCGGCCCGGCCGTTCCCGAGCAGGAAGGGTTTGCCATCCCCGGCATTGCTCTGGGAACGGGCGCCACTCTGGTTACGCTGCTCGCCGTGTGCTCTTTGATGATTGTATTCGGTGCTCGCTTCCCGGCCACCCGTGCTCTGAGCGTTCATTTTCGTCAGGGGCTTTACCTGGAACTGCCCTTTGATCGGTTGACCCGCTTCCTGGCGGCGGAGGCTTTGAAGGTGCCGGCCATGTTCCGCAGGGTTCCGCATCATCCGTTCAGACTGGAGGAGAGATCATGAGCGATGTAAGCGCCCCGTTACCGGAACTGCAGTGGCTGAGCGATGACTGGCGTAAACCGGTTAAACAGGCCTGCGACCTGATCGCTCCTGTCTGGCCGCTTGATCAGTGGATAGCGGTGAATCCGTTCTGGGGGCTGAGACATTTTCCGGCCCCGCGGGTTGATCAGGTGCTCAACGAGCGCGCGGGTTTCAGTATGCTTATGCCGACCGAGTTTTACCGGGAAGCCTGGGAAGGTGGACGGATTCGGGAAGACGATCTGAGGGCAAGTATTGCGGAGCGCGGCGATGAGCGGAATACCGCCTGGTACCTTGATTGGCTGGGTCGAAAGGGGGCCATAACTGCGCCACTGCGCGGTTCCATTCTGGATACCTTTACGGTTGCGAATGCCCACGAGGAGGCCGGTGTTCTTACTGAAACCGTTTGCGACCAGGTTTCTCGCGTTTGCGGCGCCTTTTTCGATCAGCGCCAGAGCCGATGGTCCGTTTCGGGCAACCAGGCCAATGGGGGGTTGTTCGGTTTTTGGCTTGAATCAGTCAGGCAGGATCTGGCGCTTGATTTTACGACCGGGTTGAAAGGGGGCCGTGCGTTCTTCAAGACGGTTTCGGACGACAGGGATCAGGCAGTACAGGAGGCGCTGAGTCGGATCGGCGCTCGTGGAGATGAGTTGGAAGCGCTGTGCCATAGCCTGTTGTTGAGAGTGAACGGCTGGGCCTCCTGGTGCCGCGGAGAAGACTGGCGGGCAGGCCTTGAGGGGCGCTCATCCGATCGTTGTGAGGATATTCTGGCGATCATGTTGGTCTGGGAGTCCGCAGGGGTAGCCTTCGCTTCGCCGGCACAAAAAGCCGAGTGGCAGAGGCAGAGAGCCGGCGCGAGTCGCAGGGGCGACTACGATGACCGCAGCAGGCTGTGGGTGTGGCAGCGTGCCTTCGAGATTGGTTACCAGCGCACCTTGTGGCAGTCACTTGAATCTGCGCCGATAAAGCAGGCGTTGCCAGACTTCGGGCGTGGCATTCCCGCAGCCCAGGCCGTTTTTTGTATCGATGTTCGCTCTGAAGTGATGCGACGCCACCTTGAACAAGCGTATCCCGACGTGCAGACGCTCGGATTCGCCGGTTTTTTCGGAATGCCAATCGATCATCAGCAACACGGACCGCTTGCCCCGGCCCGCCGACTGCCGGGCCTTTTGCCCGCGTCTTTCCGGTTGATTGATACCAAAGGCAGCCTGCGGGAGGATCTGGCAGTGAATCGCTCTCTCGATCAGAGAGAGATCGCTCGTGAATCGGTCAGAAAGGCGAAATACACCAGCTTGTCGACGTTCACACTGGTCGAGACGACCGGTTTGGCCTGGGCCTGGAAACTGGTGAAAGACACTTTGAAAACGGGCCACAAAACCCGCCCTGACCAAAGTGTAGAGGGTCGCCTGGTACATAGCCACGGAGGCGACCCGCTCTCTGATGCCGAGAGGGTTGCGCTGGCGGCCAATATGCTCCGGGGGATGTCGCTGACCAGTGGTTTCGCGCCTTTGCTGGTACTGGTTGGCCATGGCAGTCATACCGATAACAACCCGAACCAGGCTGGTCTCGACTGCGGCGCGTGTGGCGGCCAGAGCGGCGGCGTGAACGCCCGGCTTGCAGCAAGCCTGGTCAATGATCCACAGGTCAGGGCGGGGCTTGCCGACGAAGGTATCAGAATTCCGGACTTCACCTGGGCGGTCGCTGCCGAGCACTGCACAGCGACGGACAAGGTAACGATTGCTGATCGCCATCTTATCCCGGATTCGCACATGCAGCACCTGGCAGATCTGGAAGCCGGATTCGAAACAGCCGGCATCCGGGCTCGAAAAGAGCGGGCAACGCCGCTGAAATTGAACGGGTTGGACGACGATAACCTCAAGCAGGCCATGGAAACCCGGACCCGGGACTGGTCAGAGGTTCGTCCGGAGTGGGGGCTGGCCAATAACGCGGCAATCATCTTCGCGAAACGGAGCAAGACCCGCGGCTGCAACCTCTCCGGCCGCGTATTCCTGCACGATTACGATCCGACTCTGGACGAAGATGGCGGTCTTCTGGAGGCTTTGCTGGCGGCACCGATGATCGTCGCCAACTGGATCAACCTTCAGTACTTTGCTTCGGTAACGGTTCCCGAAGTGTATGGCTCGGGTAACAAGCTCCTGCACTCCGTGGTTGGCGGGAATGTCGGCGTTGTCGAAGGTAATAACCCACGGTTGAGAATTGGCCTGCCGCTGCAGTCCGTTCACGATGGCACTCATTGGCGCCATGAACCGGTTCGTCTTACTGTTCTGATTGATGCGCCGGAAGATCGGATTGAATCTGTGTTACGTCGCCAGCCAGATGTGGCGGCTCTGGTGGAGAATCAGTGGGTCAGTCTGCATCGGATGTCTGGCCAGGGCGTAGCGCATTACGACAATGGCAGCTGGGTAGGCGTGGCATGAGAGGAGGGCGGCCGCGCCGCCCCTGTTATGCTATTCCTGTTCTGCGTTCAGCAGCTCGGGCTTCTTGAGAGCTTTCTGGAACAGGTCTTTGTCCTCCGCTATGGCCATGGCACAGCGTTCGGCCAGATCATCGCCAAGGCCTTCAACCTTGCGCCCAAGGAATACCTGAATTTCCTCCGCCAGTTCGAGCACTTTGTCCCGGGCGTCGGCTTCGGCTTTTGAAGTGAACAGCATCGTCTCAGGATTTTTCAGTGCCATATCCAGGCCGTCCCTATCAGAAAAGTAGACTGCTTGTACTGCCATGGTTATTCCTCGCAGTGAGCGTTATTGGTACTGTATAAAAATACAGTCTATCTGACAGGATGCGGTAAACACAATGAAAAAACGGGCTTCAACAAAAGCTGAAGCCCGTCTCTGGTTCAGAACGAGTGGTGATCCGAAAGATGGCCGATCAGTAACGGAGCAGTGCAGAGCCCCAGGTGAATCCGCCACCAAAAGCCTCAAGGAGAAGCACCTCGTTGCGTTTGATCCGCCCATCTCGCACAGCCACATCAAGGGCGAGGGGGATAGATGCAGCGGACGTGTTGCCGTGCTCATTAACCGTTACGACAACCTGATCCATGGACATGTTCAGTTTCTTTGCCGTGGCCGAGATGATTCTCAGGTTGGCCTGGTGCGGAACAAGCCAGTCGATCTCGGATTTCTGCATCTGGTTGGCTGCCAGGGTTTCGTCAACGATCTTGCCCAAGGTGTTGACCGCCACCTTGAACACTTCGTTGCCTTTCATTTCCACAAATGCTCGCCCGGCCTTGACCTGGTCGTAGCCATCGGCAATACCGCAGGGAACGTGCAGCAAATCGGCATATTGGCCATCGGCATGGATATGGGTGGAAAGGATGCCGGTTTCTTCGTCGGCCTCCAGGATCACCGCGCCGGCACCATCGCCGAACAAGACACACGTACCACGGTCTTCCCAGTTAATGATGCGGGAGAACACCTCGGCGCCGATAACCAGGGCCTTCTTGCTGCTTCCGGTCTTGATGAACTTTTCTGCCGTTGCCAGGGCGTAAACAAATCCACTGCAGACAGCCTGAATATCGAAGGCAGGGCATCCATGGATGCCCAGGCGTGCCTGGAGGAGGCATGCAGAGCTTGGGAAGATCTTGTCCGGAGTGGAGGTGGCAAACACGATCAGATCAATATCTTCTGCCTTGATTCCAGCGGCTTCAATGGCGTTTTTCGCGGCCTGTTCCGCCAGATCCACCGTGGTCTGGCCTTCAACGGCAATATGACGTCTTTCGATTCCCGTGCGCTCGCGAATCCACTGGTCGGTGGTGTCGACCATTTTTTCGAGGTCTTTGTTGGTAACAATGTTTTCAGGCAGGTAGGAACCGGTGCCGGTAATTCGTGCAAAGGTCATTCGCAAGTGTCCCGAGGCGTAACTGGATAACGTACTACCATGCTATACCCATGCAACGTCGTGCGTAATTAGCGATTTGTCAAAGACGCCCAGAAACTGGCACGCTCGTCTATGCTGAAAGTGATCAGCCTTGATCAACACTCTGCAAAGAAGAGGAGAGCAATACGATGGGCATTTCCAGCCATGAGCTTCACGTAGAATTCCCGCAGTACCGAGAACTGATTCAGGAACTCAAGAACAATGATCTGAAGTTCAAGGAAAAGCTTCAGGAGTACACGCATCTCGATCACGAAATTGAAGGGCTGGAAAAGAGGGATTCTCCCATCGGTGATGACAAACTCCACCGCATGAAGCAGAAACGTGCACAGCTGAAAGATGACCTTTACCAAGTGTTACTTTCAAACGCCAAGGCGTCATAAAACTGCAATCAAAAGTATACAATTCTGACATCCGATAATGCTTGGAGCCCCTGTTTATAGGGGTTTCCAAGTATTCAGAAAGCTCCTCGTCAAGCTTAGAATAGGACCCTAATTAAACAAGGTCTCTATTTTCAGAGACCAGTATTCTGGGTTGACCAAGGAGTAATGAAATGAAAAGAGCTGCTTCGCTTTACAAAGGCTGGCGGATGAAGCGCAACTTTATCCATCTGGTGATGACTATGGATCGTCGGTTGCTGAACGATGTGGGATTTTCCCCTGAACTGGTTGAACAGAAACTGAGCACTCCGTTCTGGAAATTCTGATCCTTGTGACTGATCGACTCTGCTTTCGGTAACCTTCTGAACTGGTTGAAAAATAATCAGCGCAGAAGGTTACAGACTGTCACAATAATGAAATATCCTATTGTTCTTAAAGCCTTTTTATCTCGAAAAAATCTAAGAAAATTGATCTGAATCTGTATTCTCTTCTAGCGGATCGTCCTATAGTTACGCTTCCTCCAGAACCAGACCGGTTCACCCTGAAAGGAGAGCGTGACGATGATCCAGGAATTCCTTCAAAGCAATTTGCCCTTAGACTCCTCCGTAAGCCTCAAGCGTTCAGATACCGAGCCTGCTAAAGACATTGCCAATGCCCGCAGCGAAGCCTTTGAGATTGTCTCAGACTCCGGTGAAACCGTAGGCTTTGTGAAGGCCTGGGAAGATGACCCGAGCTTCCGCGGATACGTCCACTTCGATTCCGACGGCAACGTGATTGATTGGAAAGTCTTTAACGACCGGTTGCACAGTTAACGGGCTACCAGCCAACCACAATGCGATGCAAGTCCCCCGGCGTGGTCTGATACCAAGTGATCGGGGGGCAATGTTAATCGTCCGTCCGGAAACGTCTGACCAGCGTGTTAAGTTCATCGGCCATGCTCGCCAGAGAGCGGCTTGACTGATTCACCTGGGAGATGTCTCCGGCCAGTTCCTCGATTGCGCCACTGCTTATCTCCACGTTCTGGGTCATCTCTGCGGCGGTCGCTCTCTGCTGCTCGGTCGCACTCGCAATCTGGGTGGTCATTTCAACGATACTGTTCACCGCCGCGAGAATGTCCGTCAAAGCCTCGCCCGATTTGCTTGCTTCTTCGCTGGCCTCTTCGGCCATCTGCTTGGCCTTGCTCATGTCCACTACTGCGCCGGCCGCGCCACTCTGGAGCTGGGACACAATCCGCTCGATATCGACGGTTGACTCCTGAACGCGCTTGGCCAGTCCTCGAACTTCATCGGCAACCACGGCAAATCCCCGACCGGCGTCACCGGCTCGAGCCGCCTCAATGGCGGCATTGAGCGCAAGGAGATTCGTTTGCTCAGCAATGCTCTGGATGACAGCCAGCACATTACCGATTTCGGCCGATTCGTTCTCCAGTTGTTGGATCCGGGTAGACCCCTTCTCAACCTGATTGGCCAGGTTCGCAACCGCCCGAATGGCAGAGCCAACGGTTTCCTGTCCGGAATCCGCAAGTGATGAGGCCTTGCGGGCCGATTCGTCAGTTTCGCTGGTGTTCGAGGCGATCTCTTCGGAGGTGGAGACCATTTCCTGCATGGCGGCAGACACCTGCGTGATCTGGTCGCGCTGTTGCTCTGAGTTCGCGGTCGTGCGCTCTGTGATGCCTGAAAGTGATTCGGACTCGCCGGTCAGTTGGCGTGATGCCGTTACAATTCGGGAAATGGTTTCCTCAAGCGTTCGCAGGAAGGTGTTGACTGCGTCGATGAAGTCACCGATCTCATCGGGACGGCCCGGAGTAAGTCGGGTGGAAAGATTGCCGTTGTTATTGGCGATGTCATCGAGGTAACCGAGAATTTCAGTCTTGGCGCGTTTCACGCTGTTGCCCATCAAACGGCTCATCACAATGGCAACAATCAATCCGAGTACTGCAGAGACCAGGAAAGCTGCCAGGGTAAATGTCAAAGCAAGCTCCGTTTCTGCGGTTGCCTCATCGGCCTCTTTGTCCAGGGAGGCAAATATACTTTCTTCAAGTTCCCTGGCCATGCTCGCAATTTCCGGTCCCAGAACGTCCAGCTTTTGGGATTTAACGCCAACGAGAGTGCTCTTTTGCTCAAGGATGTTCTGAACAGCTGCCCGATAGGCTTCCAGCTCTTCAACGACCGTATTCAGGTAAACCTGAACAAATTCCGGACCATTATCGGCATCAATCAGTTCCAGCGCGTCAGACAGGTCCTCAATGGCCCAACCGAGGGCCTTTTGAGAATCCTCGTCGCCGTTTGCCAGATACCGCTCGGCAGTCATCCGCATGATCAACGCATCGTTGAGGAGCTGCTCCAGACCAGCTCTCAGTTCACTGTCTGGCTCACGGTTGGCCACGCCATTTAGAGCAAGTCTGAGGGCCTTTGTGGCGTTGGGTCCGTGTAGATCCAGCTTTTCAGAGATAATGCTGAGTACCTGACGTTTTGCCGGAACCAGTTCGTTCTTGAAGGCATCAATATACCGATTGGTTGTCTTTTCAATTCGATCAACCAGCTTGGCTCGCTCGGGCTCCTGAATGTTGTCCTGCGCCTTTGCCATCACAGACCTGAAATCCGCCTCCATTTCGCCGAAGCGCTCCAAGGCTGTCTCATTGCCCGTGGAAAAGTAATCGAACACCCGAAGGCGCATGCGGTAAACACTGATGACGGACTCAGTGCCAATGGCGGTGTCTGGCGCAAGATCCCGAGCAACCGTATTCATTCGACCGTCCAATTGCTGGAACCCTGATACGCTGAAAAACGTAACCGCTGCAAAAAGAATGAGAATAAAAACGGGTGCAATCAATAGCTTGCCGGGAACACCTAATTTTCGTTCTACGGATTCGAGAAAAGAGGAAGCCAAAGCGTTGCCCTTCTATTAATTGGTTTTAATAGTTAACGGCACGGTTTCTAAAAACTGAAGCTGTGTTTTGCCTCAGGTAGAGGCATGCTCAGTCCTTGGATTACGCGGGTAGTAGCGTTCGGGAAGTCGCTCGATGTGGGGAAAGAACCGGGTGTCCTTGTAAGGCATCTTCATAAAGCCTGATACACCGAGGCCAGTTATCTGCTCGACTGCCGAGAGAATTTCATCCAGCAACCGGCTGAACTCCGATTCTTGCTCAGGATCCAGTAGCCGATAGTGGCTATGGATTTTGAGATGGCGGGGCAGGGCTTCGAAGATGATCATGCCGGTATGGTGAATATTGTTCAGTGCTTCCAGCGAACGGATGATGGTCTCAGGAAGAACGAGAAATTCCTCCGGATCCGGCCCGTCTTCAAAGTAGGAGTGAACGCGACTTTCGTCCTCCACCTCTGGTGCGGCGCTGACCTCGTAATGCAGTTTCATGTCCGGCGACACCAGAAACGGCTGGTCGGGTTCTTCGCGATCAACGTGCAGGGTATTGCGGGCGTTAAACAGACAGCTTTTGAAAATCCCCTTGCGATAAATGGCCTGGGCCAGGTAGACCATATTGTTGACGGCCTGCACAAACGCCGACTTCAAGGCCGGATCGTGCAGATTCAGGGAAGTGTCGATGTAGATGCCATCGGTTTCCCAGCGTACGGCCAGGCCACCTTCCACCGGGTAGCGCCCGAGCCGGCTGACGGCGGCCAGAAACGCCTTTTCGGTTTCGCCCATGCCCTGCATGAAGTTCTTGTAGTAGCGGTCCAGCTGTACGTCATTGACGTCGTTGAGGGTTTCCGGTGCGCCTTCCTCCCTGAGAAAGGATTTACGCGAGCTGTAAACCACGGTGTCAATTTCCTGGTCAGAGGCACGTACCCACACGGGTACCTGGGCCGCGACCGGCCTTTCCGGCAGATCGATCATCACCGTGCGGGCCATACGCGGCATCTCTGTCAGGTAGTAATCGCCGGCCTTGCGGCGAGTGTCTGGATCAGGGGATAGCATGCCATCCAGCATGCGCGCGAATTCCATGGGCAGGCCCAGTGAGGTGGCCGGGATGGCCCGATGGCCAAAGCGGCAGGATTGGGCTGACGCCAGGGCATAGAGCGTGCCGGCTGCGCCCTGTTCGTCAAAACGGGGAGAAGACAGCCCGCCGTTGAGCTGTTCCTCGCCAATAAAATAGACATCGCCGAGCCGAGCGTTGGTTTGCTGGAGGTTATCGGACATCAGCTCCATCACGTTGGCGGTGATGAACTGCTGGTTGGCGTCCAGCTGGGCAAACACGGAGGAGCCCCAGTCAATCAGGGCAATGTTTTCGGTGTTGGCGTCGAAGACGAGATTGGAAGGTTTGATATCGCCATGAACGATTGGCCTGCCGGCGGGACCATTTTCACGGCGAAGGTTTCGCAGGATGTCGGCCAGCTGGTCCGCGATGCGCATGATGAGCCGTGGTTTCAGACGACCATCACGCAGGGAAACCTCTTCCAGATTTAATCCGGCAGCACGCTCCATCACCAGAATCGGCTGGTTATTGGCTCTCTGGTAGGAAATCAGCCGTGGCACCCTGGGGTGGCGGACCTGCTCCAGAATGTAGGCTTCATCTTCAAGCCGGTCCTGAAGATGCCGGGGCAGGTTGATACGGGTGAATTTGAAGACGTGTTCCGGGCCCCCGGCTGCGGTGCCGGGCAGTCGGCCTGAGAATACAAAGCCGTACGCACCCTTGCCAATCAACTCAATGTCCTGGTAGCCGAGTTGGCGGAGCTGGGCAGCGCAGAGCGCCACCCAGTCTTTGAGCTTTTTGGCATCATCATGGCTGAGCAGGTAGATCGACTGCTCTTCGGGGATGTAGAACTGCTGCAGTTGCGTCTTCTGCGCCATGATGAAACGTCAGCCCATATGCAGGAGCATGGTTTGGGGCGATTCCAGGTAGCCCTTCCAGCGGTTGCAGAACCGGGCGATGGTGCCGCCGTCGATAATGCGATGATCGCCGGCCCAGCTCACCGTCATGATAGCGCGTTCCACCACTTGGCCGTTGGCGTCAAACCGGGGCAGTTTCTGGGTGCGCCCCAGGGCAACAATGGCCACTTCCGGCGCGTTGATAATGGGTGCGGTGTAAGTTCCGCCCAATGCGCCAATGTTGGAGATCGTAATGGTGCCGCCCTTGAGGTCTTCCTGGCTGGCGCGGCCAGATCGGGCCGCCTCGGTCAGGCGCGCAACCTCGTCGGCAATGCCCAACAACGAGAGGCTTTCCACGCCTTTGATGTTCGGCACCGTCAGGCCGGCTTTGCCATCCACCGCCATACCGATATTGCACTGGGGCAGGTAGTGAATCTCCGTGACGTCATCGTTGAGCTGGCTGTTGAGTACCGGGAATTCCTGAACCGCCAGGGCCATGGCCTTCATGAAGAAGGGCATGAGCGTCAGCCTTGAGCCCCGCGCTTCTGCCTCCGGTTTCAGTTGTTCCCGAAGCTTGAGCAGATCGGTGACATCAATATCCTCGCTGTAGATAAAGTGAGGAATGGTGGTGGCCGATTTGACCATGCTTTTCGCCATTGCAGCTTTTATCCCGCGGATGGGTTCGACTCGCGCTTCCTGTTCGGCGGCAGGCGCCCTGCGGGCACTGCTGGTGGTGGCCGTTTGCGCATCGTCGGCGGGAGCCTGTTTTTGGGCCTGGACGTGGGTCTGTTTCGGGCCTTCCTCGATATGAGCCAGTACATCGGCTTTCAGCACACGACCATCTTTGCCGGATCCCTTAATATCCGAGAGGTTGAGTTCATGCTCTCGAACCAGGCGGCGAACGGCAGGGCTGGCCGGAATACGCTGTCGGCTGGCCGCAGCGACAGGCGAGGCTGTCGCGGTTGAGAGTTGGGCCGCGGGCTCCGGTTTGGTTCTAGCTTCCTCCGACTCTTCCCGATCCCGGGGAATGAACGCAAACAGCGGGGCATGAACCTTGGCCATGGCCTGCTGTTGATGGTAAAGCTTGGTCACGCGCCCGGCTTTGGGTGCGGTAATCTCGACCATGGCCTTGTCGGTCATAACGTCCACAACAGGCTGGTCTTCCTCGATTTCGTCACCTTCGGCCACACGCCATTCCACCACTTCGCACTCAACGATACCTTCGCCGATATCCGGCAGGATAAAGTCTTCGGTGGCGTTATCGTCCGATTTGGCGCCGGAGGCCGGCTGTTTTTCCGCCTCGGGAGCCGGCTTTGCTTCGGCAGGTCCCGGAGAACTGGCCGCTGACGCCTGGCCACTGCTTTCGCTTTCATCCACCAGCTCGAACAGCGGGGCATGGACTTTGGCGATGTCGCCCTCCTTGTAGTAGAGGCGTGTCACGCGGCCTTTGTAGGGTGCAGGAATCTCCACCAGGGCCTTGTCGGTCATTACCTCGGCGACTGGTTGATCTTCTTCAATCACATCGCCTTCAATAACCAGCCATTTGACCAGTTCACATTCCACGATACCTTCGCCGATATCGGGCAGTATAAAATCACTCATAGTCACTCTCCTGTCCTGATATCAGCCTAGAATTCAACGCTCGCCCTGATGGCCTCATAGACCTTCAGGTGGTTGGGCAGGTGCTCTTTTTCCAGCACCAGCGGGAAGGGGGTGTCCATCCCGGTTACCCGTGCGATCGGAGACTCCAGATACAGGAAACAGCGCTCCTGAATCGTGGCGGCGATTTCACCGGCGAATCCGCCGGTCAGGGGAGCTTCGTGGGTGACCACCAGCCGTCCGGTCTTGAACACGGAGTTGGCCACGGTTTCCACATCCCAGGGCAGAATGGTCCTGAGGTCGATGACCTCACAGGAGATGCCATCTTTCTCGGCCCGTTCCACCGCCTGGTCGATCACTTCCATCTGGGCGCCCCAGCCCAGAATCGTCACGTCCGTGCCTTCCTTGGTGACTTCGGCTTCGCCCAGGGGCAGGCGATAGTCTTCATCCGGCACCTCACCCACCGAGGCCCGGTACAGGCGCTTGGGCTCAAAGAGCAGGGTCGGGTTGGGATCGTGGATAGCGGCAAGCAGCAGCCCTTTGGCCTGATGCGGGTTGCGCGGTACAACGATTTTCAGGCCCGGGGTATGGGCAAAGTAGGCTTCCGGTGATTGGGAGTGGTAAAGGCCGCCGGCAATGCCGCCGCCGTAGGGGGCGCGAATAGTCAGGCCGCCCACGTTGAACAGGTTCCCTGAGCGATAGCGGAACTTCGCGGATTCGTTCACGATCTGATCGAAGGCCGGGAAAATGTAGTCGGCAAACTGGATCTCTGCCACCGGCACCGAACCCTGTGCGGCCAGGCCGTTGGCAAACCCGATGATGCCTTGCTCTACCAGAGGCGTGTTAAAGCAACGGGCCTTGCCGTATTTCTGTTGCAGGTTACTGGTTGCACGGAAAACGCCGCCAAACACGCCCACATCCTCACCGAAGCACAGAACCCGCTCGTCCTCTGCCATCGCAATGTCGAGGGCATTGTTGATGGCCTGGAGCATATTCATCTTCGACATCTCAAGCTCCTCCCTTGGCGTGTTCGGCACTCTTCGGGTATTCGTCCGGGTGACGGCCGATGTGCGCTTTCAATTTTTCGAACTGCTCAGCCAGGGCAGGTGGCACTTTGTCGTAGACGTCGCTTACCAGGGATTCGAGCGGCGGTGGTGGACGCTTCTGGGCACGTTTCATCGTTTCCAGTACTTCGCGGCGCATGTTTTCCTGCAGCTGCTTTTCGTCGTCCTCACTCCACCATTTCTTGCTTTCCAGCCAGAGGCGCATACGCAGGATAGGATCTTTCTCGCGCCAAACGGCCTCTTCATCCTTGCTGCGATAGCCGGAGGGGTCGTCCGAGGAGGAGTGGGCGGCCAGGCGATAGCTCATGGCCTCGATCAATACCGGACGGTTGTGTTCCACGGCCAGTTTGCGGGCTTCCTGAGTGGCCTGATACATGGCAAGAATGTCGTTCCCATCCACCCGGATCACGTCCATCTTGTAACCGTAAGCCCGGGGTGCAACGCCGTCGGCAGCAAACTGTTCGGCGGCCGGCGTGGAAATGGCGTACCCGTTGTTGCGGCACAGGAAGATCACCGGCACCCGATGAACCGCAGCCATGTTCAGGGCAGCGTGAAAGTCGCCTTCCGAGGCAGCGCCTTCACCAAAATAGGTAATGGTGCAGAGACCTTCGCCCCGGAGTTTCTGACCATAGGCATAGCCCGCGGCCTGGGGAATCTGGGTAGCCAGCGGCGAGGAAATGGTCATGTAGTTCAGCTTCTTCGAGCCATAGTGGACCGGCATCTGGCGGCCCTTGCCGTAGTCCATCTCGTTGCCGAACAACTGGTTCATGAATTCATCAATGGTAAAGCCGCGGTAGGCCAGGGCACCTTGCTCCCGGTACTGCGCCATGATCATGTCGCCATCATCCAGTGCTGCCGCACTGCCGATCACTGCAGCTTCTTCACCGGTGCACTGCATGTAAAAGCTCAACCTGCCCTGCCGTTGGGCAGCAAGCATTCGCTCGTCAAGAATTCGGGTAGTGACCATGGCCCGGTATATACGGAGGGCCTTGTCTTTGTCGAGATCAGGAGCTTTGGCGCTCTTGTAGAGCTTGCCGTCCTGTTTCAGGAGCTTGAAGGTGGGAATCCGGAACTCCGCACCGTCGGTAAACACTGGGGAATACACAACTTTGGACTTTGTTGTTGTCATAATCCTCTTCCTGGGGTAGTGGCCTGAGGAACAAACACTCCTTGTGGGAGTGTAGTTAATGTCATTGTAGACAGCCTGGCGAAATCTGGTGTGATTCCGGCCAGCTCATGTTTACCTTAACGTAAACTGCGAAACAGGGGTAGACCCCTCTGTTCAGAATTTTCCTTTGTTAAAGAACGCTCGGCACGCGTTTTCCGTGTCTGCAGAAGCGTGCTACCGTCAATACACATACTTTTCCAACCTTGTTCAGACATTCGACTCACGCGGGTAGGTTTTAATGAACGTAATTATCATTGGCGCAGGGATCATGGGCACAACTTTCGCGACTCTAGCGAAAGAACTGGCACCGGAACTGGATATCACCATTCTCGAAAGACTGGATGGCCCCGGGGCAGGCAATTCCTGGGTGTTCAATAACGCCGGAACCGGGCACGAGGCGAACTGTGAGCTGAACTATACGCCGGTGGACGAAGAGGTTATTTCTGTCGAAAAGGCGGTGAAGATTCACGCTCAGTTCAATGTGGCCAAGCAGTTCTGGGCGTACCTGATCCAGAAAGGGGCCATCAAAGACCCCAAATCGTTTATCAACCAGACCAAGCACTGCACCATCGTCTCCGAGCCGTCTATTCAGGAACTGAAGCTCCGGTTCAATGAGATGTCGTCCCACCATTTCTTCGAACAGATGCGTTACTCCGAGGATTTCGACGAGATCAAGAGCTGGATTCCATACACCATGGAGGAGCGGCCCAGACACGAGAAAATGGCGGCGACTGTTATCGAGACGGGCACGGACGTCAACTTTGGCGCCCTCACAGAGCAAATGGCCAAGCATGCTGTTGACGATCTTGGGGTGAAAATTGAATACGGGACGAACGTCAAGCGAGTGCATCGCAGCCCCGCCGGAAGCTGGCTTGTGGAAACTCAGAGCAGGGGCGTTGATCGCCGCTATAAGGCCGACGTTCTTTTCGTCGGTGCCGGCGGCGGTGCCTTCCCGATCCTTAAAAAGAGCCACTTGCCTTTCGCGCGCCGCTTCACCGGTTTTCCCGTGGGCGGACGGTTCCTGCAGGCCGAGATCACCGCCGAACAGGCCGAGCAGTACAGAGCGAAAACTTACGGAAAGGCGAAAGTGGGTGCGCCTCCGATGTCCGTTCCCCATCTGGACCTCCGGGTTTCGGATGGAAGGTATTATCTTCTGTTTGGTCCTTTTGCATCGTTTAAACCGGTGCTGGAGAGGGGCCGGGGGTTCCTGGACTACCTCCGATCCATGCGCCTCCACGATATCCCGAGCTTGTTGAATGTCGCCATTGAGCACTTCCCGTTGGTCAAATATCTGGTTTCAGAGACCTTCAAGGGTGAAAAGAGCATGTTCGAGGAGCTGGACAGTTTCGCACCGGGCATGAGCAAGAAGTTCAACTGGAAAGCAGTTGAGGCCGGGCAGCGGGTTCAGATCATCCGCGACGGAGATCTGCAAATGGGCACAGAGATCCTCGTCTCGAAAGACAAGACCTACGGCACGCTCCTGGGTGCATCGCCTGGTGCGTCGGTATCGCCGGAAGTCATGCTACGTTGCCTTGAACAGCTTTTGCCGTCTATTTTTACCAGTGAGGAAGCCGGCAAAAAGAAAAAAGAGATATTCCCCGAGGACAATCTGGATTTCCTGGCGAAAAATCCCGAGCGTTACCGGGAGATCCGGGATGCCGTCAATGAACGGCTAGGGATCAAGCAGTCGGCATCGCAGCAGGACTGACCAGGCCAACAAACAGCAGGGAGATTTTCATGGACAGTAGAATCAGTGTGACCTCGCCCCTTGTAATCCTTCACGGCGACGAGATGGCTCAGGTTGCGTTTGAACACATTCTCAAGAAGTTTGTGAGCTCACGGCTTGATATTCAGCTTGAAGAAATCGATCTGTCTGCGGAAAACCGGCTGCTTACCAATGGCCAGGTGGTTATTGATGCCATTGATTCGCTCCAACGCCACGGAGTGGGTGTAAAGAACGCCGGCATGACGGTAAACCGCCAGCAGTTGGAGGACTTGCTCAGGAAACACCCGGATGTGGACAACCTGCACCCGCTGGCGACCAAGTCCCCCAATGGAGCGATCCGCAAGGGCATCAGTGGCAATATTACCCGCGAGGACATCCAGTTCCGCAACCTCAACATCCGCCGCCCCCAGTGGGTCGGGCGTGACATTGAGGTGGATACCATGGAATTCGGCGGCATCAAGGACAGCTTTAACCAGCTTTCCCTTGCAACCGGCGTGGTCAAGCTGATGTTTGTGGGCAGCAGCGGCGACCCGGTAGAGCTTCATCGGCGAGAGATTCGCAAAGGCGATCCGTGGCTGCTTGCGACGAATGACATCGAGGATGTGAAAGCCTGGGCGCATCGCTTTTTCCAACGTGCAATCGCAGAAAAACGAGACGTATACCTCGGCCTCAAGGATACGGTGATCCCCGGCTACGATGGAGCTATGCGCTCGGTGATCGAGGACATCTATCACAGTGACTACAAGAAGCAGATTGAAGACCTGGGGCTGAATTACTACTACGAGCTGATTGATGCCCAGGCAGCCCGTATTGTTTCCAATCCGCCGGAGCGTGCGCTCTGGGGTGTGCCGGATAACACCACCGGGCGCAAACTGCTCAAGCTGGTGAACCAACTCAAGGAATTCGGCATTCCAGGCCGCGGGGCCCATGTGTCCATCTCACGGATGAGCGCTGGCGGCGGCGACCAGTATGGTAGCTTTAACATGGCGGCCAAGGAGGATGGCCTTCTCAAGGTGATCGTCGACGGTGACGAGAAGCATGCCCGCCGGGTCCGGAAAGGCGACCCAATGTTGCTTATGTCCAATGACCGTGAAGCCATCAAAGACTGGGTTCTGCAAGTCTTTCGGGATGCCTCGCGCAAGGACAAAGAGGTGTATTTCGGTCTCAAGCGCGAGTACATGGAGTACGACGAAGTCTACAGCGAGGTCATTACCGAAGTGCGCAGGGAACTGGCCAGCGAGCATACACCGCCGCCCTCGTTCATGATCATGCGGCCGTCCAGCCAGCTTAAAAAGATGATCACGGATCCACCGAGAAATGCGCTTTATCCCTCCCAGAACCTCGACGGGGATATCTTCTCGGACATTTCCGCCGCTCTCGGGGGAAGCCTGGCGACGGCCAGTTCAATCATCGAGAGCAAGGACGGCACCATGCTGTTCGAGGCGCCCCATGGCACCGCCCATGATCTTTACCTGAAGTATCTCGAGAGCGACGGTAAGGTAGCTCATTTCAACCCGTCGGCGCTGATTTTTGCGCTGGGCAACGCCCTGGAAACCCTGGGTGAGCGAGAGGGCAACGAGCCTTTGAGCCAATACGCCGTTCAATTGAAAGCGGCATTAACCGACACGGTGGACAGCGGCATCGTTACTGCCGATCTGAAAGGAAAAACCGTTGATCCAGAGTCTGAACAAGTGGTGGATATGATTGGCTTTCTGGAGGCGGTGGAAAAGGCGCTCCAGTGATCCGTTAAACCAAGGGAGCGCCGGATCGAGGATCTTATTTAACGGTATTGCCCTGAATCAGCATGCCGTTGCCCTTGATGACGCCATCCTGGCGCAAAACCATGGACGGCCCATCGATGCTGACCGCGTAGCACGTGGGCTCCTGGCCATAGGCAAAACACATTTCGCCCTGCCTGGTTGTCCACTCGCCTTTGTAGTCCACACCATGAATGGTCCCGTCAGGTGCATAGTATTCGTTAAAGCCGGAGTTCGGCTCAAGCATGCTGCCCTGGTATGAATGATCGCTGACCGCTTGGGCAATTTCTTCAGCGCTAAGTGTTTCGGATGCGCTGACCACATTTACGCCTGGTAGCCCAGCTGCCGCAAATGCGATGGATACTGTAATGGCATATCTTGCGCTGCGATTCATAGTGATGTCCTTGTTGTCTTCAGAATAAGAAATGCGAGTTAAAGCGTACGTGCAGTGCACTCGTAGGGATCTGTTTCCTGGGTGTGGTGCTTCTTGATCTGATCCGGCCGAGGGCGGCAACGTAAGGTTGTGGGTTGCAGCAGCAATTACTTTGCTCCCCTGTGACGATGAATAGACCTTGGAGACAGGAGCCTTCCTCAATGGCCTTTTACAACCGAAAGAATCTGGAATTACAGGAAGCGCTCGCAAAGCTTGAAGCAGCCAAAAGCCGCGTTCAGGAGCTGGAATCGGATTTTCAGGCTGTCGAGAAAGCCATGGCGGTTCTCGTTATGACGCAGGATGGCATTATCGAGCGGGCGAACCACGGGTTGTTGGACTTGCTCGGCTATCAGGCAGAGTCCTTGATCGGTGAGCACCATCGGGTTCTTTGCACCAGCGACTACGCGAAAAGCGAAGACTACATCCGGTTCTGGCGTGAGTTGGTTACCGGTAATGTTAAAAAGGGACGCTTTCCAGCTGTCCACGCTGACGGACACGAAGTCTGGTTAGAGGCCAGCTATTCGCCGGTGAAGGGAGAGCAGGGCGTGGCTACGCGAGTCATTGCTCTGGTTAACTCGGCACAGACTGCCGAAAAATAATGGCGGTGTGCCGTAACATCTGGGCCGGTCGGGTTACTGATAGCGAATAGGAACGCCAACGTAGCAGAATCCGCAGGAGCCCAAGATGGCGCACAAATTTGCAGAAATAGCGTTTACCAGAACCGTAAAACAGGTTCAGGAGGAAATGGGCAGTCGCTCCGGTTATGCATCCATTGAGACCGGGCCTGACCGTAATAACGTTCTGAGGGATCGCGAACGCGGTTTTATTGAGGCCCGTGACAGTTTTTACATCGCCAGTGTCGGCGAAACCGGCTGGCCCTACATCCAGCATCGGGGCGGGCCTACCGGCTTTCTGAAGGTGATTGATCAGTCGACAATCGGCTTTGCCGATTACTCTGGCAATCGCCAATACATCACCACAGGCAATGTACTCACCAATGATCGCGTCTCGCTTTTCCTGATGGATTATCCGAACAGGAAGAGACTCAAACTGCTCGGACGAATGACGCTGGTTGGCCCCGAACAGCCGGGGATTCTGGAGCAACTGAGCGACAGCGATTACAAAGCACTGGTTGAAAGGGGCGTGATCATCCGTGTTGAAGCGTTCGACTGGAACTGTCCGCAGCACATAACCCCGCGATACACGCAGTCAGAAGTTGAAGCGTTGATTGACTCAATGGCCAACGATGGCTGAGCGCTTCAGAGGGTCGACTGCAGTTTGACGCTATAGCGCCTTAACTTGCCGACAGTCTCTGACCAGTCATCGGCCCCTACCATCTCCGTGAATTCATTGTGCGCGTCTTCCCACCTTGCGAGAGCCTGTTGGTAGATGTCCTCGCCCTCTTGCGTCAGAGAGAGACCCAGGGAACGTTTTTGCCCCGTCGGCCGAGACTCGAGGAGCCCCTTGGCAATCAGCTTTTCGACCGTTCTCTGGAGTGAAGTTCTCTCCATCCCCAGGAGTTCCGCAAGTTCGTTTATAGAGTTGGGCGGAGAAAGCTTGATTGCGTTGAGTATGGAGAACTGCGTGATTCGAAGCCCTGTTTCCGCCAGGTGATGGTTGTAATGACGGGTCACCAGGCGTGAGAAAACGCGGGAGTAGAGGGCGGCGCAGGTTCTGGCAACATCCAGCGGCGTTGTTTCTTGTGATGAGTGGTCGACCATTATGGCAATCCGATAAATGAAGTGTATATGCATGATGGTAGGTTTCATCCCCCGAATAGTCCAGCGAGCCACCGGACAAGACCGAGTGAATTAAGACATCTGTTCCGTAACAGATTGGTGTTGCGAACGTCTGTGCAATAGGCGTCAGTTTTCTCAGTCTCCCAATGACAAGCGAGGCATTATGAAAAACCAGGAACTCAACCTACTGCACGTATTCAGCGCGATTATGACGGAAGGTTCCATCACCAGAGCGGCGGATCGTCTCGGCATGACCCAGCCCGCCGTTTCAAATGTGGTCTCAAGAATGCGAACGGCCTGGAAAGATCCTCTCTTTGTAAAACGGGGGCGGCAGGTGGAGCCAACCTCCTATGCCCAGAGTCTCTGGGACCAGATCCGCAATCCCTTGCACGAGCTCTCCAACGCGGTAAATTCCACGCGCTTTACGCCAAGCGAGTCGCGTCGGACGTTCCGGGTTGCTGTCACCGACCTTATTCTTGAGATGGTCTGGCAGCCGCTGGTTTCCGAGTTACAAGAGGCGGCTCCGGGCATTGACTTGCATGCGGTTCCTTTCTCGCCGGCTACCGCAGCAAACCATCTGCGCGAGGCCAGCGTGGACTTTGTGATCGGTTTTTTCGAGCAGCATGATCACAGCCTCAGAAGCCTATGGCTCTTCGATACCGGCTACGTTCTTGCTATGAGGAGCGGGCACGAGCTGAGCGGACGGCCCGTCGATCTCGAGTCTTTTCTTTCAGCACAGCACCTTCTTGCAACCATGTCCGGAGAGGCTCACGGTGTTGTAGACGACACTCTGCACAGGCGAGGACTGGAGCGGAGAGTGGCAGTTACCGTCAACCATTTCTCCGCAGTGCCGAATTTGCTCAGGAATTCCGATCTGGTAGCCACGATTCCGGAGGTCATCACCGGAGACTGTGAGTTTTGTGCTGGTATTTCGCTCACAAGCCTACCGATTGACGTGGAGCCAACGAGTCTGTATCTGGCGTGGCACACCCGCCATGACCGGGATCCCGGAATCATCTGGATCCGGAGTGTTATCGAGCGTGTGGCGAAGGCGTGCTGGGCAAAAGCAATGGCCGCCCGGGAGCTTGATTGTGGGCCGCTGACCGTCATTGAGCCCGGTCTGTACAATCGGCCCAGTAACTAGAACGCCTGTCCATTTGTTGGGCAGCTCCAGTGGTTAGTATTTCTCTCGTAGACATCAACCACTGGAGAAAACTCATTATGAAAAACGTCACTTCCAAAGCACTGCTACTTGTTTCTATTGCCCTGATCTCGGCGTCTGCAAGCGCCTCTCTTGCCGATCGAAAATCAGATGTTGATGATCACGGTGAGGCCGTAAGCAGCCCTTACTCAGGCCAGAAAGTCATTCGTGGTCAGATCGTTTTGAAATAGCAAACAGTCACAAAAAAGGGGGCAAGGATTCGTAATCCTTGCCCCCTTTTTCGTTGCGGCTTCAGTATCTAGGCAACGTGCGCTTTTTCGGCAACGCTGGCGCTTACTGCCTCCGCTGCTGTCGTGTTCAATTTTTTCCATTCCCTGGGTGTCATCCCGGTGTTTTTCTTGAAGGCCCTGGAAAATCCCGATGCATCCTCGTAGCCCACTTCAAAGCAGATGATGGACATGGGTTTGTCTTTGAGAATCAGCTTCTTCGCAGCAGCTATCCGGGTGTTCTGGACGTACTCGCCGGGTGCCAATCCGAGGATGCTCTTGAAATGCTGAATGAAGGTTGATCGGGACATGGTTGCAACCTCTGCCAGCCTGTCCACGGACAGATCGCCATTCAGGTTTGAGTCGATGCAGCTTAGTACCTTACTTAGTTGCCTATCCGCCAATGCCGACAACAAACCTTTCGGCGTTTCTCCATCCGAGACGACATGCCGAAGCACATTGACAAATATCACCTCAACCAGTCGATTCATGACGGCATCTCGCCCTTCCTGCGCCGCTTCGGCCTCCGCGAACAGCACATCCACGAAGGACCCAAGCCCCTGAACCGAAGATAGAGGCAGCACCACGGAGTCGGGCAGGGCGTCCAGGACAGGGTTCCGTGAACCTGTCTGGAACTTGATTGAAGCGCAAATCATCTCCGCGCCCTCACGATTGGCACCAAAGAGCTGATGCGGTTGGGAGCGAACCGAAAAAATCATGGTCGGTTCTGACAGCGTGAGCTTCTCCCGGTTCGCTTCAATAATGTCGAGTACTCCGGATCGAAGCACGTGGATGTAGCCGGTTCCTTCTTCTTCAAAGGACGCCAGCCCGCAGAGCTGGCCCCGGAAGAAAACGCCGGCGTTCACATTAAGTTGGTCGAGGATGTAAGAAAGCCTGTCCATAAGCACTCCAGATAATTGGCATAGAAGTTTGAACGATCGTACTCATTCAGTACCGCTCGAAGCTTTATTGTTTCAAACGTAGTCATCATTCATTCAAAGGAGATACCCAATGACTCGTTTCAACAAACTTCGTGCCTTCGTTGCTGTTGCTGCCTTGAGCGCTGCCTCTGGTGCTTTTGCTGCCGATATCGACATGAACGCCGACGCCAATGATGTTGCCATCAGCGGTTACGACCCGGTGGCCTACTTCTCTGATTCAGAGGCTACCAAAGGTTCTGCCGAATACACCGCTACCTACAAGAACGCGATCTACCATTTCTCCAGCGCAGAGAATCGTGATCTGTTTCGTGCCGACCCCAGTGCTTATGCGCCCCAGTACGGTGGCTACTGTGCGTTCGGCGTAACCATGGAGAAGAAGTTCGACGTTGATCCTCAAGCCTGGCGGATTGTCGACAACAAGCTTTACCTCAACCTGAACAAAGACGTGCAAACGCGTTGGCTCACGGATGTACCTGGCTTCATCGCCAATGCCAACGATATCTGGCCCGAGATCAAGACTGTGGAAGCAGCCGAGCTGTAATCCTCTGCCAATGATATGAGCACGTCCCGGGGTCCTTGGCGTTTTCGGTCGAGGACCCTGAAACAAACTGTGAAGGTGATCGATATGAACCAGAAACTTCTTTTCAGTGCGGCACTGGCCGCGGCATTGGCCGGCGCCATGTCTGCTCCCCTGGCTCACGCAGGTGGCAAAGAAAAGTGTTACGGCATTTCGCCTGTAGGTGGTAACGATTGTGCGAACCTTGCCGGTACCCACTCCTGTGCAGGGCAGTCCAAAGTCGCCAACGACCCGGGTGAGTACAAGATTGTCGAGAAGGGCACCTGTGAAGATCTGGGTGGCTTTGACAAGGAAACGGCCCTGAAAATCATTGCTGAGAAAAGCAAAGGTTAAGTGGCATGGGTAATCGTCAGGACAACGTCCCAGCCAAGCCCGAACTCGCGAGCAGCACTGTTGGGGTAGGGTTACGACCAGACCATTATCAGGACGTTCTCGAGCACGCCCCTTCGGTAGATTTTCTTGAGGTGCACTCGGAGAATTTCTTCGCGGAGGCAGGAATCGCTGTCGATGTGTTGAAGGAGGTTTCGGCAAGTACGCCAATCAGCCTTCATGGTACTTCGGCAGGTCTGGGCTCCGTTGAGGCGATTCCTGACGATTACCTCAAGCGACTCAAACGTCTTGTCGACCGGGTTGACCCGATATTGGTGTCAGACCACCTGTGTTTTACCTGGGCAAGGATCGGTGGGCGGCTCTTTCATGGTGGTGATCTCCTGCCGATTCCCTACACCGAAGACAGTCTCAGGCACGCGGCGAACAACATTGACCGAATACAACAGGCGCTGGGCCGCCAGATCGCGGTGGAGAACGTCTGTGCGTACATCGAGTTTGACCACAATGACTTCGACGAGGCCGCTTTTCTTAATGAAATCGTTGCCCGCACGGGCTGCGGTTTAATCCTTGATATCAATAACGTGATGGTGAACGCCCGTAATGCGCGAGTAGGCGATCCGGCGGACTTTGTTGACGATTATGTTGCCTCCCTCGATCACTCCGCCATTGCGGAAATTCATCTTGCGGGCTCAACGCCCGTGGATCGGGAAGAACTGCTGATCGATGACCATGCCTGCCCGGTACCCGAGGCTGGGTGGCACGCCTATGGGCGTGTGCTCCGAAAGATCGGCCCGCGGCCCACGTTGATTGAGTGGGACAACAACCTTCCATCATGGCGCGAGCTTCAGGGTGAAGCCATCAAGGCCAGGAAAGCACAACGCCGTGTATTGAGCAGGGAGCGAAGCCATGAACTTGTCTGATTATCAGAGCCAGTTTCTGGCGTTCCTGTTCGGCGATATTAACAAGCCGGGGCTGCCCAATTCAGACGTGTATCGATTTGGAGTAGAGGCGAAAGCGGTTCGAGCCCTTGAGCACAGCTATCCGACGGTAAAGGCACTACTAGGACCGTCTGCTTTCGAGGAACTGGCCCTGGATTATTTCAGAGTGATCCGGAAACAGAGCGGCGATTGGAGTGATTTGGGCTGGGGATTTCCGAGCTGGATCATCTCGCATCGGATTTCAGACCGGCTTCCCTATCTCTCAGATGTGGCGCGACTCGACAACTATGTGGGCCGGGTCGAGCGCAGCCAATATCAAGACGTGGACTTCCAGAGCTTTTCTGCGATTGGCGAAGATCTTTCGACCTGTCGGCTCATTCTCAATAGCGGGCTTGAGTTTTTCAGGTCCGTTTATCCGATCGTCAGCATATGGGAAGCACACAAAAGCCACACCCCGCAGGACACACTCAGCTTTGCCCAGGCAAAAAGAATGATCGCCAAAGGCCGGGGCCAGAACGTGCTGGTCTATCGATCGGGTTGGCGAGGGATGGCGGAAGCCATTTCTGAAAAGGATATTGCGCTGCTGGAGCGGTTGAGAAAACAGACAAGTATCGCCGAAGCCTTCGGTGAAGGTGTTCTGGATAAAACGAATTTTACCGGTTGGCTGCAAGACATGATCTCAAAAAGGGTCATCGTCGGCGCCAGAACCATTCATTGAGAGGAAAATGATATGAAAACGTTAGCGTACAGTTTTTATGGATTAAACGATTCGGTCCAGCGAATTGTCGGCGGCATGCTACCTGTTGCACTTCTTCTTGGACGTCTCTACGTGGCATGGGTCTTCTTCAAAGCCGGCCTGACAAAGATTGATGATTGGGGAACAACACTGTTTCTGTTTGAAGAAGAGTACAGCGTTCCGCTGTTGAGCCCCGAGATCGCAGCTTTCCTCGCAACGTTCGGAGAACTGGTTTTTCCGGTTCTTCTGGTGATTGGCCTGTTCTCGCTTGTGTCCTCGCTGGGGCTTTTTGTCATCAACATTGTTGCAGTTATCAGCCTTGAAATGATCGCGCCCGCAGCCGAACTGTATCACGTGGTCTGGGGCCTGATTCTGATGGCATTGGCCATGTGTGGCCCAGGCCTGTTATCGCTGGACAAACTGGTTGGAAACCGTTTGATGAGAGCCTGAGCCGGTCCTGTTTACCCCTTGGCGTATTCGGTTTTCACCCTCGCATCGACATTGTTCGCCGAATACGCCCTTTTTATTCCTGAAGAACTTTCCCGGAGGAAATTCGTTGTGCCGATTGTAAATCTGAATACGTTTGACGAGCTGGGCGATCTGGCAAATCGACATGAGTGGTTGTTGCTGGATTTCTGGGCTCCCTGGTGTGCACCGTGCAAAGTGATGAACCCGGTTATGGAACAGTTCAGCGAATTTAACCAAGACACAGCGGTGATCAAGGTTGATGTGGATCAGAAGCATGACATCGCAGCAAAGTTCGGCGTGCGAGCCATCCCAACGCTGGTTTTGCTCAGGCGTGATCAGTTCATGGGTCAGGAAACCGGGTCCAAATCTCTGAAGGATCTGGCCAGCTGGATCGACGGGCTGAAGCAAAAGGTATCCCAACTGGCGTGAATTGTTGGCGTTTTTGAGAGTAAACTCAGTTTGCCGGGCCCGCGCCCGGCTTTTTTGTGAGAAGGCGGGGAGACAGATCAAACCATGGCAAAGCCATTGCCGAGATACCAGAAACTTGAGGTAACCCTGCGAGACCAGATTGAAACGGGTCGATGGCGAGCTGGCGAGCGGCTCCCCTCAATAAGATCACTCTGCCAGGACTATGATCTTTCCAAGATTACTGTGCAGCATGCGCTGCAGCGGCTGGAAGCGCTCGGGCTCATAGAGGCTCGGGAACGCAGCGGTTTTTTTGTTGTACCTCCCCAGAACAAATTCGAGGTTCCCGGGCAAGCACCGACGCCGGACGAGCCAAAACCTGTGTCGGTAAGCCAGGTATTCCAGGACATAATGACCCGCAGCGCGGCCTTTGATCTGCTGCCGGCTTGTAACCGGGATGAGCCGCCACCGGGGATCATTCAACTCAACCGGTCGATCGGTCGGGCTCTGAGGCGGCAGTCCACAAGATTTCAGTACTATGACGAGCCAGCCGGGGATCAGGAATTGCGTAATCAGATCGCTCTGAGAGCCGCCCGAAGAGGTTGGATTGCGCAAGCGGATGACTTCTGTATCACGTCGGGTTGCCAGCAATCGTTGTTCCTCGCGCTGATGGCTGTTTGCAAAAGTGGCGATGTGGTCGCGGTGGAAACTCCCGGGTTTTATGGCGTGCTCCAGCTACTTGAACAGCTTCAATTACGGGTGATCGAGATACCTGCATCGCCGGAAAGTGGCATGAATGTGAGCGCGCTTGAGGATGTACTGAAGGTCTGGGATGTTAAAGCTTGTGTGGTGTCGCCAGCGTTTGCTACGCCTACCGGTTCTGTCATGCCGACTGAAGCGCGGAGAGGGTTACTGGCGCTGGCAGAGCGCCATGACGTCGCCATCATCGAGGATGACATTTACGCTGAATCTGGCTGGTTGAATGTGCCCGATACACTGAAAGCCATCGACACCTCTGCCCGGGTTATCCACTGCAGTTCCTTTTCAAAAGTTCTATCCCGCGATCTCCGTCTTGGATGGGTTTCAGGTGGAAGATGGCATGACGAAATCGTCAAACTGAAACTGACCTCCCAGTTGGCGAGTAGCCGATTCCTCCAGGAAGGCGTGGCAGGTTTCATCGCTGAGGGCGGTTATGCGTCGTTTTTGCGCCGCCACCGGCAGGACTTGTGGCGGCGACGGGATCAGTTGCTTGAGCTTCTCAGTGGCTGGAACGTCTCTCTTCGGGTAACAACCCCCCATGGTGGTCTGGCTCTCTGGGTAGAGCTTCAGGAAGACGTCGACACACTGAGGCTCTACGGCAGGGCGCTGCGGGAGGGGATTGTTATTACGCCGGGAAATCTCTTCTCTGTATCCGGAAAGTTCTCCAACTGCCTTAGAATCAGCTTTGCTCACCCCTGGAACGCCGCCCGTGTTTCCGCCTTGAAGAGACTCCCTGAATTAATGATCTGAACTTCCACCAACTGTCCCTATAAAAATTTAAAAAAGTGGTCCTGCCCCCATTCATCGCGACCGACTATCCTCCTGCCTTCCGTTTCTGATCGACCATGGCATAGGTGCGAAGCAAATGAGTCGCCTGATCTCTGTTAAACAGATTGAATCTCCTGCTCCGGCCCCCGGGGCCACCCAAAAAATCCAGCCCCGAAGCTTCTCCGGCGTTTATCGCCGACTCCGGATCGCGGGGGGACTGGTACTTTTCGCACTGTATTTCGGTGTCGCGTGGCTGAATTGGGGCGGAAGGCAGGCTGTGCTCTGGGATCTCGCGGAGAAGAAATTCCATATTTTCTCTGCGACGTTTTGGCCGGAAGACCTGGTGTTGCTTGCCGCGATTCTCCTGATCTGTGCCTTCGGCCTGTTTTTTTTGACGGTTCTGGCGGGTCGAGTGTGGTGTGGATACGCCTGCCCGCAAAGTGTCTGGACATGGGTTTTCCTGTGGGCAGAGCGATTGGCAGAGGGGGATCGGAACAGGCGGCTCAAACTCGATGCCGCACCTCTCACCGCCAATAAAGTTGCTCGCCGGGGAATGAAACATGGTCTTTGGTTGCTGATTGGACTGGTTACGGCCATCACCTTTGTGGGGTATTTCACGCCTATTCGGGGCCTGGTCGCTGACCTTATTGCCATGGAAGCTTCGGTCTGGGCGGTCTTCTGGATCTTCTTTTTTACCAGCGCCACATACCTGAATGCGGGATGGCTGAGGGAGAAAGTCTGTTTCCATATGTGCCCCTACGGCCGCTTTCAGTCATCCATGGTAGATGCCGATTCCCTGGTTATTTCCTACGATGCCGCGCGGGGGGAACCGCGAGGTTCACGTAAAAAAGACGATGTACAAGTCTCTCAAGAGCTTGGAGATTGCATCGATTGCCAGATGTGTGTGCAGGTATGCCCGACCGGTATCGATATCCGCGATGGCTTGCAAATGGAATGTATCGGATGTGCGGCGTGTATCGACGCCTGCGACTCGATCATGGACAAGATGGGATACGCCCGTGGACTGGTACGTTACGCCAGCGAGCGCGACCTGAAGGGAGGGAAAACGAACCTTCTGAGGCCACGACTGGTGGGGTATTTTGTGTTCCTCTCCTTGATGATTGGACTTTTTTCCTGGGGCGTGGCGTCCAGACCACTGGTAACCCTCGACGTCGAGAGAGATCGCGGAATGTATCGCTATACAGGCGGGGGCAACATTGAAAACAGCTATTTGCTCAAGCTTACCAATAAAGACAGCAGCCCGAGGTACCTGGTGATCGAGGTTGGCGGTTTTGAAGAATTTTCAACCACAGGTCCCGGAGGTATCGTCGTTGGAGCAGGTGAGAGGGTTGAAATCCCATTCTCTGTCGCTGTTCCATCCTCTTCCCTTGATTCCGGGGCCAACGACGTTGTTTTTGAGGTCAGTACGCTGAATCAAGAAGGGGCAGTGATAACCGGCACCACCACCTTTCTTGGCCCCCCCAAACACTGATGGGATCGGTTTTTGGGATGAACAAAGGGACGGCCGCGAATCTCCTCGAGCCGTCCCCTTGGCGGCCTAGGGATTCAAGATGCGATTCAGTTCACTCTCTGGAGGCAGACCAAGGCGCATCTTCACATTACCGGTGGAATCTTTGTAATAAATTCCGGGAGTGGCACTAACGCCGAGGTTGGACATCAAGCGGTTATTCGCTTCCACCTGGGCTTTGCCTCGCTCCGAGGCTGCATGTACCGGCACGATGCCTCCACTTCGGAAGGTCTCAAAGTTCTTGATGTACGCGCCGTGAGGTCTGTTCGAGCCAAGGATTGTTGAGGCTTTCGCAACACTGTCGCTGGCAAGCACTCCGACCACAATATGCCTGATTTGAACTTTGCCCTCGTTAATCCAAGGCAAGGCGGCTGTCCGGAACCTGTGACAATAAGGGCAGTTTGGGTCTACGAAGGCGTAAACCACGGTTTCTGCGTTCGGGTCACCGTCCTGAATCCAGTGGCTGTTTTCGAGCTCTGCCCAGGCCTGTTGATTTTTCGCATCATGGAAAATCTCTTGGACTCTGGGAGCAGAGAGATTCAAACCTTTCTTATCGATCAGCGTTCCAACAAATGCATGCTCTCCGTCTTGGGTAACGTAGAGAGTGACCGGAGAACCGTTCGAATCGAGAATATACCCGGTCATACCGTCAATGGCCTCGAAGGAAGAGACCACCTTCAGTCCGCGATCCGTTACCTGTTTGATAATCGGAGCATGACTCCCGGAGCCATGAGCTGTTGCCGAGAAGAGAAAGGCCGCACTGATCACTGCCCCCAGCCCAGAGATCTTTTTGTCCATGACGTTTACCCTTTTTCAGAGGTGGATCAAGTCGTTGAGGGCTCTAATCTAGTGCTTTTCAAAGGCGGGGAGGCGGCGAATCGTGCTGAAAACTCGGCAGGATGTCTGAGAAGCAAACTCGGGGAAAAAGCGATGGGAAGATTGCGAAAATTAAGGCGGCGCCCGTGGCACTGGGCCGCCGGAATGGGGGATATGGCGCAGAATTCCCGGAGGGAATTCTGCGCCGTAAACATCAAAGCCCCAAGTCACTGAGGCCAGGATGGTCATCCGGTCTACGACCGAGTGGCCAATGGAAAAGCCTGTCTGACTCTTTGATGGGACTGTCGTTGATGCATGCGAAACGGCGCTGCATCAGGCCGTCGGCATCGAATTCCCAGTTTTCGTTTCCGTAGGACCGGAACCAGTTTCCACTGTCGTCGTGCCACTCGTAGGCATATCTCACGGCAATGCGGTTGTCAGTGTAAGCCCACAGCTCCTTGATCAGGCGGTAATCCAGCTCACGATTCCATTTACGGGTGAGGAACTCCTCGACCTGTTTGCGGCCATTGGCGAACTCGGCCCGGTTGCGCCAGCGTGTGTCCTCTGTGTAGGCGAGGGCGACCTTCGCAGGGTCACGGCTGTTCCAGCCATCTTCTGCAAGGCGGACTTTTTCAATGGCACTTTCCCGTGTGAAGGGAGGTAGTGGTGGACGTTGGGTACTCATAAGGTTTCTCCAGTTGTGGCAAAACACAGTAACAAGGCCGCCTTGATCAGAGCAGGGCGGCCAACTCGTTTCGTGCACGGTGCAGAATGACCCGCAGGTTTCCGTGAGAAATCTCCAGCACTTCAGACACCTGCGAACCTGTCATGGGGCTCATGCCCTTCAGCAGAATCGCGTTAGCGTGGTCCCGATTCATCTTCTTCAATTCAACGCGAATGCGTTCCTGAACCTTTGCAGTCTGGGTAGCCAGCTCCGGTTCGCTCAGATGCCCGGCGGTGCCACTAAATTGGTTGTCCTGAGAGCTATCGGATAACAGGGCGAGGCTGGGCGTTGCGGGAAACTCTTTCCGATTTTCCCGATACGTGTTGAAGGCTTTATTGGTGACAATACGGCACAGCCAGGTCTTGAGTGACGAACGGCCCTCGAAAGACCCAATGGCTCCAATGGCCGCCATCCAGGCCTCCTGAGCGATATCTTCGGCAACGGCTGCAGAGGTATATTTGGCCGCAACCCTCAGCATTACCGGATGATATCTCCGGTAAGCTTCCGCAAAGGCTTTCGGGTGTCCGGCCTGCAAGCCATCAATCAGATCAGCTTCAAGCCCAAACACGGGCGCCTGCCGGGTAGTTTTGATTTGTATGTCCATCGTGCTCTTCTCCGTGCCGTGTTCGCTGGTGGTTCGCTAATGAAACCGACAACAACACCAGTCAAAAAACACCCTGTTCATAACGGCGCGTGGCATTTCTTGAAGTAGACAAGTCGGTCTATTTTTAATTCTAGACAGATCTGTCTAATTTGGTCAAGATATATTCAATGAAAAAACGGAGGTCCGCAGATGGGACGAAGACAGGTTTTAATTGATACGGCATTGCGACTGTTCTATGAACATGGGATCCACGCTATCGGTATAAACCAGGTGCTCCAGGAGTCGGGTGTAGCAAAGCAAACGCTCTACAATCATTTCGAGAGCAAGGACAGCCTGGTAGAGGCTGCTGTCGCGCATCGCGACAAACTGTTTTTCCAATGGTTGGAGTCGCGAATGAGCGATCAGCCCGCGGGAAGAGAGGCTCTTATGGAGATGTTTGATGCGGTGCATGATTGGTTTAACAATCGCGTACCGACACTACATCGTTTCTATGGGTGCTTCTTTATCAATACCTGTGGTGAGTACAGCGATCCCGAGCACCCGGTACACAAACGATGTGCGGCTCACAAGACCAGGATTTTTGAACTCTTGAAGCAGCACACCCTGGAAATCTGCAGTTTAGAAGCCGATGCAGAAGAGTTGGCTAATGCGCTGTTTTTGTTGAAAGAGGGCGCCATTGTAAAAGCGCATGTTGAAGGCGATCTGGACGCAGCACTAAAGGCTAAGGGGGTTGCCTCAAGAATGATATCGCCGCACTGAGACACAGTGCGGCGATATTCGAGTGGTTAACGATACCTTGAAACGGGCACATTCAGTCCGGAGGATCTCTGGCAATCCCGTGCGCTGGACAGTTTACCGAGCATGAAAACGCAGAATGGGACGCAGTAGGTCAAGACTGCCGGCAGCCATTGAATTTTCTGATATCCGAACAGCGCATCATGTTGGTTGATCAGCAACAGAATCGAACCTACTACAAGGGCAACCTTTGCCGCCTGTTTGTGGTAACGCCGGAACAGTTCAAGCAACTGCATGGGATGCCTCCTCACGTTCTATATTTTTCAACTGTTCTGCCGCATTCCGGAAGGCGGTGCGAACACCTTCTTCAATAACCGGGTGATAGAAAGGCATCCCGAGTACCTCGTTTACCGTTAGAGACTGTTGCACGGCCCAGGCCAGAAGGTGACCAATATGCTCCGCAGCCGGTCCAAACATTTCTGCGCCAAGCAGAATGCCGCTGTGCTTGTCTGCGTAGACCTTGAGCATGCCCTGGTTTTTGGCCATTACGCGGCTTCTTCCCTGGTTGTGAAAGCTGACCGCCCCAGTGATGAAGGTGTGTGGCGCCAATTCGTGCGCTCGCTTGCCTATGCTGGCAACCTGGGGGTCGGAAAAGACGACGCCCAACCCGGCGCGTCGATGGCCGCGTTCCACATTGGGAAAGGTTCCCGCGTTGCTGCCCGCGATACGCCCCTCATCTGAAGCCTCATGTAACAGGGGCAACTCATTGTTGGCGTCACCTGCAATGAATATGTGCGGTGCACTGGTTTGCATGGTGTACCGATCAGAGTCTGGAACGCCGCGGGCGTCCAGGGCGATGCCGGTATTCTCGAGGCCGAGTTTGTCAGTGTTGGGAATGCGACCGGTTGCGGCCAGTACATAATCAACCACTACCGTGTGAACGATGCCTCCGGATGTGCGATAGGTCACCTGCACGCCGTTCAGGGTTTCCTTTGCTGTGAGGACTTCCGCGTGAAGGACGAGATCAAATTCGGACTGGAAAGTATCCGCAGCAATTTTCCGGATTTCGGAGTCGGCAATTCCACCGACCGATTCGTTGCGCGACAGCATCGTAACGTTGACGTTGAGTCGGCTTAGGGCCTGCCCCAATTCCAGACCGATAACACCGGCCCCGACAACAAGTACGGATGTCGGAAGATGTTCCAGTTCGAATACATCGTCGTTGACGAGCAGGCGGTTACCCGCGCCCTCCAGTACTTCAGGAATAAACGGTCTGGAACCTGTTGCAATAACAATCCGGTCGGCAGTGATTTCAAGACCGTTATCAATTTGCAAACGATGGGTATCCACGAACCGTGCGTAACCACGCACCTTATGGCTATCGTCAAACTCGTCGACATCTTCAACAACAAACCCGACGAACCGGTCGCGTTCTCTTCTAACGCGTTCCATGACCGCAGCACCGTCGGTTTCAACCGTCGGGACATTAAGCCCGAAAATCCCCGCATGCCTGGCGCCATGGGAGGCTTCTGCGGCGGCAATCAGAAGCTTACTGGGCATGCAGCCGACACGCGCGCAAGTGGTGCCATAGTGACTCCCCTCAATCAGCGCGATGCTGTCGGTATGTTTGCGAGCTTCGCGATAGGCACCCATACCGGCTGTGCCTGTGCCAATAATGGCAACATCAACTTTGCGTTTGAGCATTTTTGCTCTCCTGTATGTTGTGAGGATCCTGTTCGTGAATGTGAGTGCCATTCTCCGCAGTTTGACCAAGGGGAAGGCGGCAGGAAGGTTGGAAAAATTATCCATCTGTCTGAACTCGGCGCTTGAGGCGATTGCGTGTACAAGAAATGAACAACTAACGCTTGCATCGTATTTGAAGATGTATATACACTTTATAAAGATGAAGAACCGGTGTTCAACTAATTTAGGAAGACGGAAATGAACCTTTCTCTGAATATGTTTCAGGCTGCGTTCGGTGTTTACAGCCGATTGCTGCCATCCAGCGCGGCATCAAAAGCTGTCGGATTGATGACCAGTCCCCGAATCAAGGTCGAAAGGCGCGCCTCATCCCGTGAATTGTTTGAGAGGGTGGTGCCACTCAATAACGATGGCTTGCTGTCAATTTATGGGAGTGGGCCAAAGAAAGTTCTGGTCCTTCATGGGTGGTCGGGTTGGATCGGTCAATTCAGGGATCTGATCCGTGAGATTGATCCGGATGAATGCACCGTTTATGCGGTTCATCCGGCCGGCCATGGCGATTCAACGGCCACCAAATCTCATCCCGGACGGTTTATTGAGGCCGTTCTGGACGCCCATGAATACGTGGGGAGTTCTTTTGATGTTGCGATCGGGCATTCACTGGGCGCTGCGGCCCTTGTCTACGCCCAATCCGCCAGGGGGTGCTTCGACCGTCTGGTACTGGTTTCAGGCCCGGCAACGATAGAGGGCGTGCTCAGTCGATTCGCCCGGTTTGTAAATCTTGGCGAGCGCAGTGAGCGTCTATTTGTTCGCGACATGGAAGAAACGGTAGGACTGAGTGTTGATCGATTGGATCTGATTGCGCTTGCGCCTGGAATCGAGGTACCCGTTTTGCTCATCCATGATGATTCTGATTCGGAAGTTCCGGTTACTGAATCCGTTGCACTGAACGAGGCGTTTCCAAGGAGCCGTTTAACCCATACAACGGGGTATGGCCATAGCCGGCTGTTGCGGAATCCGGAAGTCGTTCGAGAGATCGTCGAATTTACACATTCACCGTTCCGACCATAACCCGAGACTGAAAAAAGCACCGTCCATGGTGCCAGGACGCAAATGAGACATCTGAGACTCAACCGTGGCTTTCGGGCTGCACCTGGCCACGGATAACGATCTGACCGCTGTACGGAGCAGGTTTGGCCGCATGGTTGTCGGCGTCGCGATCCTGAATCTCACCGCGAATCACGATTTGGCCGCTGTAGGGAGCGGGCTGAGCCTGCTCGGAGCGAGGTTCGTCTGATTTGCGGTCTGCGAGGGTCGCATGAGCGGGCAGGGCAGCCACGGTAATGAGGGAAGCCAGGGTAACCAGTGCAAATTTACGCATTTTCAATTCTCCACAGTTTGAGTTGATTTAGCTGACTCCGATACCGGAACCGGTCGGATATCAGATGAGCAAATTGTGGGACTGAACAATGTGGAGGAATAATTCTGAAACGGTATGGCAAACATCATTGCCAGTGATGGGGGTTGATGACGACTGCCCAAAAACCGCACGTATTACTACTTATCTATCAACCGAGGTGATGTTTTAAATATCAACGCTTGATTAGTTCTGAGGGCCAGGAGTTCGAAAAATAGCAGCCATCTTTTCTACCGACACAATTTCGGAGTTGGCTATGATTTTTCGATTTTTGACCGTTTCTCTTATGGGCGTTGTTTTGGCTTCGTCAGCGCTGGCAGAGTCGGCGGATTCGGCGCTTGCGCTCTCCACGGACAACGACCTGTTCGCCCCAACGCAAACGGATCGGGATTACACCGCCGGTGTAGCGATTACCTATTCCTCCAATTCCGAGGATTTCATTGGGAATCCGGTGTCCAGGGTGAGCCAGGGGCTGGACAGTTTTGTGTTGCCCTATCTGGGCCAAGAGGAGGGGAGCCCGCAGAGCGCCGCGATTGAGCTGGGGGTTTATGGCTTCACCCCTGAGGAAATCAAGGAATCCGCGATTGATCGTAGCGATCGGCCCTACAGCAGTCTGGTCTACCTGTCCTCAAGCCAGAGTTACCAGGCTCTCGGCGTCGATTCGGGCTGGACGACATCCATGACCGTGGGTGTTCTGGGACTCGATGTATTCAAATCCGGCCAGAACGCGGTCCACAAGGTGGTAGGTAGCGACCGCGCGAACGGTTGGGACCATCAGATCTCGAATGGTGGTGAGCCGACTTTCCGGTACTCGGCGGCGTATCACCAGTACCTGGATGCCAGCCAGTCGGATCAAAAGTTCAAAGTGACCTATTTCGGATCGGTCGGATACCTGACCGAGTTTGGAGCAGCATTGGTATTCCGTGATGGCCTGATTTCCTCCCCGGACAACCGATTTAACCCCGAGCTGATGGCCTACGGTGAGCGTGCGCCCGGAGTTTCTGCACCAGGCGGACGTGAGAATTATTTCTGGGGCGGGGTGTCGGTGAAAGCCCGGGCTTACAACGCCTTTCTACAAGGCCAGTTTCGCGAATCGGACCATGAACTGGATGCCAATGATCTGAACATCCTGCTGGCTGAAGTATGGGCTGGTTATACCCACAGTTTCCTGGCGGGCACCGAGCTCAGTTATGTGTTGCGTGTTCAGAGTTCCGAAATCAAATCCGGGACGGGAAATCGCACGCTGGCCTGGGGCGGGTTGGTATTCAGCAAACGGCTTTGAAGTACGGACCGACACTCATCATTAGGGGAAATAGAACTTATACCGTCCAGTAATTGGTTTTTCCGAGCAGCTGGCTGCAGGGTGTGAACCAATCTATTTGTAAAAGGAGTGGAACTTATGAGCAACATGATCGAAGTAACCGATATAAATTTTGAACAGGCCGTTGTACAGAGTGATCGCCCTGTGCTGGTCGATTTCTGGGCACCCTGGTGTGGTCCCTGTAAAACAGTAGCTCCCATGTTGGAGGCAATCGCTGATGAGTTTGGCGATGAGCTGACCATCGCCAAAGTGAACGTCGACGACAGTCCCGATGTGACTGCGAAAATGCGTATCAGGGGCATCCCAACCCTGGCGCTGTTTCAGGATGGCGGCGTAATTGCCCAGAAAACCGGTGCCGGCAGTCTGAGTGAACTGAGAACGTTCGTGAAAGGAAACTTGTGAACCTTTTCAGCGGCCTCCCCATCGGGAGGCTTCTTCATACTGCAATTGCGGTTCGGGTTCTTCCGGGCCAGACTTGTCAGGGTCCATCCTTCAGGAACGTTGAATGAAAACGCAAGAACTTCAGCTGTTGTACATTTTTGATGCGATCATGACCGAACGCTCCGTGACCCGAGCAGCTGATCGACTTTCCATGACTCAGCCTGCCGTCTCCAATGCGATTTCCCGAATGCGCCAGATCTGGAACGACCCACTGTTTGTGCGAAAGGGTCGTAACATCGAGCCAACGTCTTACGCGCTCAGTCTGTGGGATCAGGTGGGGGATCACATGTACGCATTGACGAATGCGGTGAGTGCCACGCAGTTTGATCCGGCAACCTCAAAGCGGAAATTCCGCATAGCGGTCACGGATGTGACTGTTGAAATGATCTGGCGACAGCTGATTGAACTTCTTGAGGACCAGGCGCCGGGCGTTGATATCCACGCCGTCCCCTACACGCCGGAGGGCACGTACGAAGATTTGCGCGAGGCGCATGTTGATCTCGCGGTTGGCATGCTTACCCAGCACGATCACAGTTTGCGAAGTACGTGGTTGTTTGAAGGCGGGTATGTCTTGGCGATGCGCGCCGACCACCCGCTGGCTGGCAGGCAGATCACGATGGATGAATTTCTCGAGGCCCGGCACCTGCTCGTGACAATGTCGGGGGATGCGCACGGATTCGTGGACAGCTACCTTGATCAGAAGGGCCAGAGCCGACGCATTGCGGCGACGGTAAACCATTTTTCGATTGTTCCCCAGGTCCTCAGGGATTCAAACCTGATCGCCGCGGTCCCCGAGTTGATAAGCCAGGATTGTGGCTTCGTGGATGGGCTATGGATGGGGCAGTTGCCTTTCGAAGTGGATCCAACCAGCCTGTATCTCATCTGGCACACACGCCACGACCGTGATCCCGGAATCGTGTGGTTGCGGAACCACGTGGAACGGCTCCTTCGCGAGCGCTGGCACGACATTATGACCAACTCGCCCTGTGGGCGGTCTGAAGTTAAAGCCATCGCCTGAACCAACTAAACATTCACTCATCATTTTCCGTGATGACAAAGATACGGCAACGGAATTATTCAGCCTCCCGAAAACTCCCAATAATCCTCGGCAGATGTCGCGAATTGCGGCATTGGCAAGCGCTCGGTTGAACCACGATTGATCCGGCCAGCTTGCCCAATAATCTGCATTTTTTGGAGTTGGGAGGGAGAATGAACGGCCAAACGAACTGCTCGTCGATGGGCTCCAGCTGGAAGCCTGCTGCAATCACCGATACCGCTGACCAGAAATGGTACAAGCCAATCATCTCTTTAAACGCTGACCAGAGTGGCAACAGGGACGTGTACAAAGCTTTCCGATTCTCCCGGGGCCTTCTCGGGGCATACTTCCGGTTCCTTGCATCCCATGAGTACAGGATGCTGAGGAAAGTCGAGCACCTGGATTTCACCCCCGATCAGATCAGGCGCCCATCAGACGCCGCGCCCACCATCCATTATCGTCTGATCGAGGGAAGGCCGGTAAAGGAGATTGCGGCAGGCAATGGTGTACCGGACAACTTCTTCTCACAGCTTTTCACGGATGTGAAAACCCTGCACCAGCATGGCGTGGCCCACATGGACCTTGGCAATTCCGGAAACATTCTGGTTTCGGGGCGTGGCGACCCTGCAATCATCGATTTCGGCTCAGCCATTCCCCTGAGTTGGCTCCCAACACCCCTTCAGGGCTGGGCTTGTCGCAAGGATATCCTTGGAGTTCTGAAGCTCTGGCATCGTTTCGATAGTGAATCCATGCCTTTGTTTCTTGTGCATTACTACCAGAGCAATTATCGCAAAAACATATACACGCCCAGGCGCTTTCTGAAGGCGCTGAGGCGTTGGGTTACGGGAGGCGCTGACAAAGAAGGCCTGTCCGGATTGACGACCGTGATCAGTGTGTTCTTCGGTCTCCTGGTACTGGTTTCTTTCACCTAGAGAGCGGCATTCGCCGCTCCATTTTATGCCTTCCCGCTAACGAAAATTGGTGAGCGAACCACGCAAAAAAAGGGCGGTCACTTTGACCGCCCTTTTTCGTTGTAGTCAGCTTAGTTGCTGATACCAAGCTCGACTGTTTCGATCGCTGGATTGTTTCCACGTTCGATATCTTCCTGGCTTACACCTTCAGCCTGTGCGAAAGCAGAGAAAGCGATTACAGAGAAAACGAGAAAGAACTTGTTGATTGCGTTCATGTGATATTCCACCTTTTAAGAGAATTAAGTTAGACAGCATCGCCGTATTGGCTTGATGGTTATTCTCTTGGTTTCCCGTCCTCAGAAAAAATTGCTTTGCGGTATACATCACATCAGGTCAGGTGATGGGTTAACTTCAACTTCAATAACTTCTCTGATCGCGCCCCGACCACCTGAGGCTAAATTTCGTACCGACAAAGTCCGGGCCTTTGTTTCCTGGATCAGTAGGGCAGTGCGTTCAGGATGAATTCTTGTGCAGAAATATTGCGGCCACGATAAGGAGAAAACGATTATTTTGCTTTGTAAGGCCGCAGAAAATGCTAAGTTCTTGTTATGCCCACGACCTTCCAATAAAGGATAGTAGAGATGATGCGAACTGAGTTTCTTCAGGAATTGATCAAGCAGCTCTCGCCAAAACTGGATTCGACAACTTATGTCTACTGCACAGTACCCAAGGCCAGGTATGGCGAACTGGAACACCTTAACCCGATTGTCAGCATTGCCGAACTGGAAGGCCTGACGCTGGTAATTCCTCTTGAGCAGGCCAAAGCCGAGGGCCTGGACTACTACAGAATCTTCCGGCGCATCACTCTGGAAGGGCATTCAAGCCTGGAGGCCCTGGGGCTCACATCGGTGGTAACAAGCCTGTTGGCAGAGAGAGGCATCACCACCAATGTGATAGCCGGGTTCTACCATGACCACATGTTCGTGCCCAGTGACCGCACTGAGGAGGCCATGAAGGCGCTGAAGGAGCTGGCTAATAACCCGAACGGCTAATCGGACATCCGGCTGTCCTTTTAACAGCCGGTTTCTCTACAGCCTGGAAATGGGTTACCAATCCGTCAATCAATTGTCGGTTGGTTTTGCCGGCGCTTGAGTCCGAACGGCTGCGAATCGGAGGGCAACGGCCAGGGTAAAAAATGCCGCCAAGCCGCCGAAGAGAGTAATTACAGGAACAATGTTCATAGGATTAAAACCTCCAGTAGGACTAATTGCGGCCTGTCGTCAGTTGTCAGCGTTCCGGGCCTGAAAATCAGCGATGTCTGACCCCGACATTTGCACGACAGGTTATGTGCAAGCTCACTATTAGTCTACGAGGAAGAGGCTGTGATGGGCGTAGGCAGAAACCATTATTACGGGTATGCAAATACACTTAGACGAGCGCCAAACCGCGGAAAGATCCGTTTCTTGCCAGCCGCTCGTCCAAGTTGCACACTCAAGGATTCGTTTCTGTAAACCGACGTTGATTCAATTCAACATCAGCCAATCGCCGGAGCGCATAAGCTGATTTCTTTGCTCGGTGTTCAGTACATCCCGAATGTCCTGCTGGGCTTCAACCTGCAATTCGGTGATCTCCTTGATGACGTCGAAGACCTTTTGTTGTTGATCATTAATATCGCCAGCATCGAGTTCCTCTGCGGTATAAAGCTCTTTCAGCTTGAGTGATTCCTCATACCTTTCAACTTTCAGCTCTTGAAGCTCTGACCTCAGTTCTTTCTGAATCTTCGCAATCTCTTCAAGCTGTTCTTCATCGAGGCCCAGGTCCATTGCAGGTCCGCCAGCCACGGCACCATAGCCGGGCATATTGTGATGCATCCCACCTTGTCCACTCATGCCATGGTGCTTCGGGTATGCCCCGTTGCCATGGTGGCCTTGATAGCCGTCTTCGTGGTGGTAATGGTGTTGCATTCCCGGCGTTTTGCCCCCATCGGTCTGGCCGGCTTCAGGGCCAGATGCTGTCGGCGCCGAAGCTTCGTGCGCATGCGCCATAAAACCGGTGGTAGAAAGGCCCAGACAGAGCGCCAAAGACAGCCAGTTACGCGAACTTTTTGCGATGTTCATTTTGTTTTCCTCGCTTTGAAGAAAGTGTGGAAGCTGCGTTCCATGTTTTGAATCTAGTGTATACGTGCTTGTTGCAGGATTGGCTGATGAGCGGAACGCTCTGGACCACCAGGAAAATGAAGTTGCACAACTAAACGAATATGGATTATCTATGTTGGTATGTCTCAGATAACGTCATTGTATGTCTATAAAGTTGCCGGTCAGGCAAGCCCGGGGGTAGAAACGCGCGACTTGATACGGGAACTTGGCCTTCTGGTAGACGGCCCCATCGATCCAACGCAGATGGTGTCTTCAGCGGCGTATTACGGCTTTTTTGCCGAACTGGTTGATCGCGATCCCGATGGCGTTGTCCTGCCATTGAGGATCGGCGCTGCCATGCGAAGCGACGAGTACGGTGCTTTTGGTCTGGCGTGGAAATCCGCACCAACTTTGCGAGGCTCTTTCACCAGGGCAGAGCGTTACGGGCATGTACTGGGTAGCGCGGAAACCTATTCACTCGAAAAGACGGAAGAGGGCTTTCTCTTCAACCTTGAAAAAGCAGGCGATGGTTCTCGGGGCATGCTGCTCTCCAATGAGGCCAGCATGTCGGCGGTAACGACCATCAGCGAAGAAGTAAGCGCCTCACGCTTCGTACCGATGGCCATCTATTTCAAGCATGCGCCGCTAGGCAATACCAGCGTGTATGAGTCGTATTTTGGCTGTCCCGTTCATTTTGAGTCGGGTCGCGATGCGATGCTTGTGAGTTACGAAAGCATCGATACACCCAACAAGCTGGGCGACGAATCCATCGCCCGGTTTTTTGACCAGCATCTTGAGCTGCAACTGAATTCCCTAAAAGGCGAGACTGAACTGCAGCAACAAGTCAGGCGTGCTGTCGCCAACGTGCTGAGTGAGGGTGTACCGAAGCTGTCACGAATCGCCTCCGAGTTGAAGATGGGCGCCCGGACATTGCAGAGAAGATTGTCGGAGCAGGGCTATTCATTTCAAACCATTGTCGACATGGCGCAGAAAGATCTCGCACAGCGACTTCTGCGCGAGACAGACTACAGTCTTGCCGAAGTCGCCTTCCTGACGGGGTTTGCGGAACAAAGTGGGTTCACACGGGCCTTCAAGCGTTGGGCGGGACAGACGCCACGATCCTATCGACTTCGAACTCGCTGAAGCGGGGTTCAAGGTTGTCGCCAGCTGCACAAACTCTGGCACCCTGGGGCAATAACAAACAACACTGTTCCTCGAAAATTGACTTGCACTTACGAAAAAAGGAGCAAGTCAATGAAACCATCCAATCAGTCACATCAAACAATTCTTGTCGTAGGCGGTACCGGAAAAACCGGGAAACGCGTCGTTGAACAGCTTAAAAGCATTGGTCATGAGGTTCGAGTTGGGTCCCGCTCAGCAATCCCGTCTTTTGATTGGGCCAACGAGAAAAGCTGGGACGCCTGCCTCACTGGCGTAACCTCAGCCTACATCACTTACTCACCAGACCTGGCAATGCCTGGCGCAACTGACGCTATCCAGGCGTTCGCTAGCCTGGCCAGACGCCGCGGAGTGAAGCGACTTGTGCTGTTATCAGGGCGTGGCGAAGCCGAGGCACAAGCCTGCGAAGACATTGTTCAGGAATCTGGCCTCGAATGGACGGTCGTCCGCGCAAGCTGGTTTAACCAGAACTTCTCTGAGGGCGCATTCATCGACATGGTGTTGAATGGCGCCATCACTCTGCCAGCAGGCGATCAGGTCGAGCCCTTCGTTGATGTCGATGACATCGCAGACGTGGCTGTTGCGGCCCTGACTCAGGACAACCACAGCGGGCGCATCTATGAAGTGACGGGGCCAAGACTCATGACCTTTGCAGACGTGGCCAACGATCTTTCCCGAGCGACCGGTCGCGAGATTTCATTCATCGACGTGCCTCACAAGAGCTTTATTACAGAGATGGAGAACTCCGGGGCGCCTGAGGATGTGGTCTGGATGCTGGACTATCTCTTCGCAACGGTTCTTGACGGCCGCAACGCCCATTTGACCGATGGCGTACAACAGGCACTTGGCCGGCCACCGAAAGACTTTGCAACCTTTGCAGAGGAAGTGGCAAACACGGGTATCTGGGAAGAACGATAAACGAGTCTGGCCCCCGAAATGAACCAGGTTTGGCAGGCGCTTGCAGCAGTTGTCAAACCTGACCCTTTCCCACTTTCAACTCACAGGGAACATGAAGAATGCTGGATAAGATACTGTTAACAATATCAATCGCACTTTACGCCATTGCTGTTCCGTATTTGGAAATTAACGACACCCACGTGTTCAACCCGGACTGGGTAGCCCATGCGAGATTGCACGAAGTGTGGCAACTGATTACCAACTCTTCTCTCGGTGCGATTGCCCTGTGGCTTACCTGGATGTCTGCCGATGGAAAGGGCAAAGCAAGTGTTCTTGCGCTGGTGGTCACCGGTGGTTTCCTTGCAGCCTATGCCCTACAGGGGCTATACGGCGGATCAATGGTGCATCCGAATGGTACGGAAAAGACTGTATCAGGCATCAATGTCGGCGTGATTGGATTCGGTTGGGTATTTGCGAGTTCCGTTTTCACACTCGTGAGAGCAGGGCGCCTTTCTGTCATGCAGCAGGAAAGTTAAATGGCACCAACAGATCAGGAAGTGCTCCAGGGGACTTCTCTGTAACAATAAGACTGCCCTGATAGTCAAAGGAGTGACTATCGTTGATTAGGTTCGGGAGGGCGCCATGACCGCTTTAACTCAGGTATCGCAGGGCAATTATGGACCGACAGAGGGAATGAAGGAGCTTTTGCGGCGGTGGTTTTATCTGAAGTTCGTTCAGAAAAAGAGCACCGTAGAGTTGATGGCGACAGCCTCCGACCTTCGAAATAAAAGCGCGTTGAGCATCGTGGCGCTGCTGGACGTTGACGAGCAAATGATCTCGCAAGTGGTCGGCAAGAAAAGGCTCATCTTTGTTCAGAACTGCCACGCTTACCTGAAGGGCTCGGTCAATCCTACAGGGTTGGATGGCGACCTTTTACGCGACTGATGTCTGAAACCGCGTTGAGCTTTTAGCTGCTGGGTAAACAGTTAGGCAGGCTGGGTTTCAAAAGCAAAGGCACTCAATACCTGTTCAAGCTTTTCAACCAGATCGCTATTCGTCAGCTCGCCGCGATCGACATCAAAGTTATCGAAAAAGCTTGGAACGCTGAGGCTGCCAACGACCTTGCCATTGAAAAAGGGAGCAGCGGCCTCAGCAAGCTTCAACACGGTATTTCCGCCACCCGGCCCCGGAGACGTGGCGAGCATCACGATCGGCTTGTCAAAACCGGAGGATTGATCTGTCTGTATAGGCGAAGAGCCGCTATAATTCCCGCGTCGTGATCGCTTGATCTGGCAGTTCAATTCTCAGGGAGATGCGCGTTTGCTGCCGGGTGATTGGCGTTTGGTAAGTCAATGTTTTGCCCTCATATGGCTGTTTTTGGCGGCGGCCTCCGGTTGGAGCTCGGAACGTCTGCTTGTGCTGGATGAGCACGAGGCGCAGCCGTTGGACCGCTTTGTTTCGCTGTTACGTGACCCTGGCGGTGAGCTGACGTTGGAACAAGTGCGCAGTGGAACCGACCACTTCAGGCCAGCAGTGCCGGGCGATCTCCACCAGGGCTACACCCCCGATGTTTACTGGATGCGGATTGAAGTGGAATCCCACTCAAGCACGCGGTTGGACCGAATGCTTGAGTTTACCTACGCCTATCTGGATGACATTAGCCTCTATCGTGTAAATGCGAAAGGTACGGTGGAGCGGATGCGCTCAGGGCGCACCTTGGCGCCAGCAGATCGCGTTGTGGCTCATCGCAAGCCAATTTTTCCGCTTTCGTTTGAGCCTGGGGATCGGGCGACGCTGTACCTGCGGGTAGCCACCCACGCCAGCATGACCCTCAACGCACGGCTGGCGCCAACCTTCGAGTTCTACGAAGACAGTGACTTGGAATATATCTGGCTTGCTCTCTACTTCGGCATGTTGGTGGCCTTGGGTGCATATAATTTCCTGCTGTTTCTTGGTACCGGTCAACGCTCCTTTCTGCTGTATTCGTTGTTTGTGTTTAGCTTTGGTGTTGCCGCCTCCAGCATGAACGGCTTGGGCCCTCTGTTCATGTGGCCAGGATTGGTAGGGGAGTGGGGCAACCGCATTCTGCCGACCGGATATACCCTGGCGGCTACCTTGGCGGTTATGTTTGCCCGCAGTTTTCTGAATATGCGAAGCATTGCGCCGCGCTGGGACCAGGCGCTATCGGTCATAGCGATATGTTGGTGGTGCGCGACTATGTTGACGTTACTGGTGTCAGTGCAGAATGCCCTCAAGATAATGTCGGCGATGGGTATTCTGACGACTGTGTTTTTGATCACCAGTGGGATCGCGGGTGTACGCTATCGCATTCCGGCAGCCCGGATATACCTGACGGCCTGGTTGCTCCTTCTAGTGGGCGCCGCGTTGCTGTCGGTTCGCAATTTGGGCTGGATACCGTCCAATTTTTTCACCGTTTACGGCCTGCAGATCGGTTCCGCCATTGAGATGATTTTGTTGTCCTTTGGTCTGGCAGCCCGATTTAACGAGCTCAAGCGCCAAAAAGAAGAGGTTCAGCGTCAGTTGTTGCTATCCCTGAAGCAACAGGAGCGTGAACTGGAGCGCCGGGTTGTTCAGCGTACTTCAGAGCTGGAGGATGCTAAGGCCGAACTGGAACGCCGTGTAGTGGAAGACCCACTCACAGGGCTCTACAACCGCTATGGCCTGATGATTCATCTCGAAAAATTCACACAACGGTCGCAGCGGCGAAATGAGCTTTTGGCCGTAATCCTGATCGATCTGGACGGCTTTAAAGCGGTGAACGACCAGTACGGCCATGAAGCGGGTGATGTATTGCTTCAAACAATCGCCGGTCGCCTGCGGCAGGAGGCACGGGACAGTGACTGCGTGGCAAGGATGGGAGGCGATGAATTTGTGGTGGTCACTGAAAACGTCACCTCAAAAGCCAGCGCGCTTGAAATCGGCGAGCGGCTACGCGAAGCCATCACGCAGCCAGTGACTCTGCCTTCCGGAGAAATAGTATCGATTGGTGCCAGCGTGGGGATCTGTACCGGTCGAGGTGGGGAGCAAACAGGTAGTGACTTGATCCGGGGAGCGGATCAGGCCATGTATCGGGTCAAACGAGAGCACAAGAACGATGTTTGCCTGTTTAATTAGCGTGTTGAACACGGGTGAGCGATCAGCAAAGGTAATATGTTCCGCAACCACATGTCATAGGCTGGACGACGAAACGAACCCAAAACCCCATACCGTACTGCGCATAATGTATATTATGTTAAATGGGGTGTAGAAGTACAGAGTGAGAAACTTATAAAAATGCTCGCCCTCCAATACGCAACTCGCCTGTCCGGCTTTCGGGTTTTCAATAAAACTGAGCTGGGATGAGTAATCCCAGCCCCCGCGTTCAGGAATCGCTGTCGGTTTCCTCTACCACATTCTCGGCATGCCTTTTTGCAAGCTCTTCCAACATAATGTATTCACACGCTTTTTCAGCCATAAACGAGTCTGCGGAATCGATAAGAATATTATCATCGCGCATGAATCTGCGGCCCAGCAGCGCCGGATAGGAAAACTTGCCGCGATCTGTCAGTGAAAACTGCGTGGTATGGGTGGTTCCGGCAATGCAGAAGTCCATCATGACAACATAGCGCTTCTGGGATGGCGCACCTTTTCGTTTGATCAGGACAGTTCGCTCAACCGGCCGTTCGAACTCCAGAATGACGTCGTCATGGTCCAGTTCGCCCTCGGTCGGCTGGTCCTCGTGGTCACCCAGTGGGATCTGGAAACTGACCCACTCCTCGCCGTCCCGCTCAAAGCCCTCGATGTTTACCGCGTGCAAAGACGACGTTTTGGCCCCTGTATCGAGTCGCGCCTTCAGCCTCAGGTTGGTATCTGTCATGACTACCCATTCAACGTAGCCAAGGGTTTCCGGTGGTCGCTGCTGTTTATTGTTGCCATCGGCCTCCGCGGAAACCGCCATCGCTGATGGGAAAACCAATGCCACAGCCAACAACACCCTGATAACAAACCTCATTCAATACCTCCTGCAAATTTCTGTAAATCCGTGAAAAATGATAAAAATTTATGCTCCAGTTCGTTCTGGTTTGCGCGGATTTCCGTGATCATGCCGGCGAAATCATTTCTGAACCGTATGCGCCCTGCAACGCGGTCCAGTGCCTTTCCGATGTTCTCAAGGTCCTGGTAGGCCCCGAACCAGTCGTTCCACACCATCATTCGGGTAACTCTGGCCATTTTGTCCGGCATTAGATGCTCTTTCTGCTGCAACTCGTTGTATATACCGCGAATAAACGCCTCTTGCTCAATTTCACTGAACCGGTCCCAGTGTTTGAGAAGAAAATGGTCATAGAGAATATCGAGCGCAACGCCGGCAAATCGACGACGTTGACGGGAGAAGACCTGTTTGCTGGCAAGTACGTCGGGGTGCTGGTCGGTGAAGCTGTCGACCGCCCGATGGTGGCGGACGCCCTGCTTCACCGGGTCCGGCAGCGTCGAGAGATCGACGCCCCGGGTAAAGTCACCGAGGATGCTCCCCACCCGAGCTTCAGGTGAGTCCGGCGCGAGAAATACATGAGCCAGATGGTTCAAACAGTCTCCCCGGTGGCCTGGTTTCAGAAGTTGAATTGAATACCGACGCCCAGACCATCAACTTCGGCATTACTGTCTTCATAATAACGCATGTATTCAAGGTTACCGGACAGGTTCGGCGCAAATTCCATATTCATGCCGATGCCGTAGGACACGTCCGTTTCATCCTCGGTGGCTGAGCCCAGAAACGAAGAAGCTTCGATTTCGACCCGGGTGAAGCCGAGGATAGCGTACGGGGTAATGGGTGATTCGTTGGCCAGATTGAACGTGGCGTAGCCGCCGAAGAAGTTATCCAGTGAATAATCTACCCCGCCGATGCGGTCATCATCCACGCCAAAACCGCCTCGCGCTTCGATGCCCAGATACGGCGTCGCCATCACGCCAACTTTGGCAGACAGCGTGCCTACGTCGGCATCCGCGTTACCGCTCTCAAGGTTCATGAAAGTGTAGTTCAGGCCTGTGTAGAGCCCGCCAACGCCAGACTTGTACATATCCTGGGCGGATGCGGCTCCTGCAGCAGCCATACCGGTGGCAAAGATAACGGCAATTGAACGTACGTGTTTCATTTTTTATCTCCTTAACCGAATTGTTCGGTGTACATCGCTGAACTTGCACCAGACTGACGCGTTTTGCCATCAGAAAGATCCGCATTTACGCATTATTTACACCGATTTAATTCGCCGGTAATTTCAGCATCCGCGCGGTGTTACCTTGCGGAAGGCCGACCCCACAGGTATTCTGACGCCGTCTCCCGGTATCAGCTGGCTCGAGCATCCATTGAGAAATCTCTACCCCGTCATTTTCATTGTCAGCGTCATGTTCGTGCTTTTGAGCATTTTCATGACATTACCTGTCATCCTGCTTGCGGGCTCTGAAGCGCCGAACGCCATGGCGTTTGCGGAATCAGCCGCTATTGCCTGTGGTCTTGGTCTCCTGGGCATGGCCGCTACGTACCGCAAACCGCGGGATCTGAAGCCCCGGTACATGTTTGTCCTCACGGTATCGTCCTGGTTCATTATCGCGTTGTTTTCTGCTCTACCGTTCTACCTGAGTGACGTTGGTATTTCTGCGGCGGATTCATTCTTTGAGGGTACTTCAGGAATTACAACGACCGGTGCGACTGTATTGAGTGGCCTGGATGATATGGATCGGGATCTGTTGATCTGGCGCTCAATCCTGCAATGGATTGGAGGTATCGGGATTATCGGTATGTTCGTTGCTGTGCTGCCTTTTCTTCGAGTGGGCGGCATGCGGCTGTTCGCCACGGAGTCCTCAGAATGGACAGACAAAGCCCTGCCCAGGATGAAAACCCTCAGTCGGGGGCTTTTGCTGGTTTACGTCGGGTTTTCGATCATCGCTGTTACGACCTATTGGCTTTCCGGCATGACGCTGTTCGATGCCTTTAACCATGGCCTTACCAGCATTGCCACTGGCGGATTCTCTACGTCGGATCTGTCCATGGGCAAGTTCAATGATTTGATCCTCATGCAAGCCACCCTTTTCATGATCATCGGCAGCCTGCCGTTCTTTCTGTTTGTCCGGGAGCTTCACGGCCAGCACGGTGTTTTGTTCCGGGACCAGCAGGTCCGTTTGTTTCTGGCGATCCTGTTTTTTGTGCCTCTGTTACTGACGCTCTACCGCTGGATGGTATCTCCCGTTCCGTTTGATCCCATTCACAACTACGCGGCCACTCTGTTTAATGTGACGTCCGTGGTAACCACCACTGGTTATGCCTCCGAGGACTATTCGGCGTGGGGCCCTCTGGCGTTCGTGCTGTTCTTCTTCCTGATGTTCGTGGGCGGTTGTTCCGGTTCCACCGCTGGTGGTATGAAGATTTTCCGGTTCCAGCTGTCGTTGATTGTTCTGCGCGAGCAGTTGATGCGTTTGCTGCACCCCCGCGCCGTGTTCACCCGGAATTACAATGGTCGCGCCGTGAGCGATGAGATTATCTCCTCGATGATCGCTTATACGTTTATTTTTCTGCTTTGCCTGTTGCTGATCACCGTTGCTCTGGCTGCGATGCAGCTGGATTTCGTGACAGCGCTTTCAGGCGCCCTCACCTCCCTGACCAATGTCGGCCCAGGCCTTGGCGACATCATCGGCCCTGCCGGGAACTTCGGGCCGCTGCCTGATGCCGCAAAATGGGTGCTTTCGGTGGGTATGCTGATGGGTCGTCTGGAAATCCTGAGCGTTGTGATCGTTCTTTCGCCAGCGTTCTGGCGCAGCTGAGGCCTACCTGAGCCAGAGTATGGCGGGGTTCTCCAGTGGAAGGTTCAGGCGCTCATCCCGCACTCGCAGGCGCGGCGTGTAGTGTCCTTCGGGGCGTGAAGGCACTGAGCATTCATAAAGATAAGTATGAGGGGAACCACCCAGCGGATGTTTCATCTGCATGGCTGTAATGGTTCTTGGGCCATGATCGGAATGCTCTGCCACAAGCTCTACTGCAATCCGCTGCTCGTCAATTCCATCGAGATAGACTTCCACGGTGAAAGTCTGGCTACCCGAATCTTCGCTTGTATTGAAGCTGTTGAAACGCAACCGGGACCAGTGCCTGGAGATTTCTCTGTATTCACCAAGTAGCTCCCGTGCAGTCTCGGAGCTGCGCCAGCTTCCCATTTCTGCCATGGGTAGATAGAACTGTTCGACGTATTCCCGCACCATCCGGTTGGCGGAATAGGCCGCCGTCAGTTGATCCATGCTTGCGCGCATACGCCCGACCCAGTTCCGGGGAATACCTTCGCTGTCGACGTCATAGAACCCGGGAATCACCTCGCTCTCCAGCAGATCGAAGAGCTGGTGCATGTCTGAGAGATCGTGGTCGTGATTGTTTGACCCGCTCAGCTCGTCAAACGTGGCGCCGGGTCGAATAGCCCAACCCACATCCGGGTTCCAGGCCTCCGCCCACCATCCATCGTACTGTGAGAGGTTCAGTCCCCCGTTCACGAGTACCTTCATGCCACTGGTGCCGCAGGCTTCCCACGGATGTCTCGGACAGTTGAGCCACACATCCACGCCCTGGATGAGCTGGTTGGCCACGCCCAGATCGTAGTCTTCAATAAACACCACCTTGCCCTCGACATCCGGTCGCCGGGAGAAGGCTTTCCACCGCCGGATGATGTCTTTCCCCGGGAGGTCGTAGGGGTGGGCCTTGCCCGCAAGCACAATCTGAATCGGCCGATCGCGGCTGCCAAGCAGTTTGAGCAGGCGCTCCTGATCCTTGAGCAGGAGATCTGGTCGCTTGTATTCCGTAAACCGGCGGGCAAAGCCCAACGTGAGGGTTTCATGGTCCAACAAGAGGCCACACGCGGCTTCATGGTTGTTTCCGGGGTTCTGTTCGCAATGCTGGCTTGCAAGCCTTCGCCGGAGGTAGGTAATCAGCCTTGCGCGCTCCAGGCGCCTCATTTCCCATAATTCTTCGTCGGCGATGTCTGTCATCGGGCAGGTGCTCTGGAGAGGCCTGCGCCAGCGATCTTTGCCACAGGCCCGGGTCCAGATGGCGTCGGATTCCGGAGAATCCCAGCTCGGCGTGTGGATCCCATTGGTCACATAGTCAGCCGGAATGTCTTCGGCTGGCCAGCGCGCGAAGAAGGGTTGGAAAATGGTCTGGGTGACCTTCTGGTGAATGCGGCTGACACCGTTGAACCGACCACTCATATTGAGGGCCAGCAAGGCCATATTGAGTTTAAGGTCAGTCGACTGATTGTCTGGGTTGGAGGGTTGGCTTCCCAATGCCAGCAATTGATCGACATTCAGGTCGCGGTCCTCGAGCCAGGGTGTCAGATACAGTCGCAATAGCGATCGGGAGAAATGATCAAAGCCGGACGCCACCGATGTGTGCGTGGTAAACAGATTGGTCGCCCTGGTTGCGGTTCGAGCCGTCTGGAAATCACTTTCATGGTCATCCTGCCAGCTGAAAGCCCTCTCTATCAGAGCCAGGGCGCAGTGGCCCTCATTCAGATGGCAGAGTGACGGCGATTTCCCCAGTTGTTCCAGCAGGCGCCAGCCACCGATGCCCAATACCATTTCCTGTTGCAGGCGCTTTTCCGGGTCACCGGTATAGAGTTCGCTGGTGATACCCCGGTCGCCCGGTTCGTTTCGGGGGTCGTTGCTATCGAGCAGCAACAGCTCGCAGCGGCCCACCTGGGCCTTCCAGGCCCGAAGGCGCACGTGTCGTCCCGGGAAAGGCACAATCACCCTCACCCACTGGTCGTCAGCGTCCCGCAGGGGCGAGACGGGCAGCATGGTGGGGTCGTTGTAAGGATAGAATTCCAGCTGTTCGCCATCGGTGCTGATGGCCTGGCGAAAGTAGCCCTGCTGGTACAGCAGACCCACCGCCATGACTGGTGCACCCAGATCGCTGGACGCCTTCAGAAAATCGCCGGCCAGGACGCCCAGACCACCGCTGTATAGCGGCAGCGATTCGCTCAGACCATATTCCATGCAGAAATAGGCAACACCCTCGCCCAGATCGCCAGGGCAATCGGTCGAATACCAGGTGTCAGCCTCTGTAAAAGCCTGGTGAGCGTGAATCTGCTCACGGTAGCGCTGCTGAAAGTCGGGGTCCGCGGCCAGCTCTTCCAGCCGCTCCCCGGACACGCTGTTCAACACCAGCCACGCGTTCCGGGTGGTGTCCCAGATGTCCGAATCAAGAGCGCGCCAGAGCTCATCGGTACCGTGATGCCAGGTCCACCGAAGGTCCAGCGCCAACTGGAACAATCCGTTCAGGGATTCCGGCAAGGACCGCGGGGTATAGGCTGCCAGGGTCAAATTTGAACTCCGCTCAGGTTGGTCGGGACATCATCGAGCGGTATAACCGCCATCAATCACCAGTTCACTGCCGGTCACAAACTTGGATTCGTCGGAGGCGAGATAGACAGCGCCCCAGGCGATATCATCCGGCTCGCCCATGTGGCCGACAGGATGCATTGCCGCTGTGGCCTTTTTAGCTTCCTCCGGGTCCTGCCCGGTCGTTTTGAGGTGCGCCTCAACCAGCGGGGTCCATATAAACCCGGGGTGAATGGAATTGCAGCGAATGTTTTCAGTGGCATACAACAGGGCGTCGGTTTTAGACATCAAACGCACGGCGCCCTTGGAGGCATGATAAGGTGGAATATCCGGCGCACTCACCAGCCCATAAATGGATGACAGGTTGATAATGCTGCCAACGCCCGCTTTTTTCATATGGGGTATGGCGTGCTTGGTGCAGAAAAACACGCCCTTGACGTTCACATCCTGAACATGATCCCACTCTTCTTCCGTGAGTTCATGGGTCGGCTTGTTCGGCCCGGCAATGCCGGCGTTGTTCACCAGTACAGTCGGGCTACCGAAGGTATTGGCAACGGCGCCCAGAACCTGTTTGACCTCTTGTTCCTTGCTTACGTCACAGTGCCAGTAACCCGCCTTCAGACCGCGGCCTTCAAGTTGTTTAGCCAGGGCCTGTCCCTCTGAATCCTGGCAGTCGAGAATGGCGACAGCAGCGCCCTCTTCTGCCATTCGGAGCGCTGTTCCGGCTCCGATGCCAACGGAGCCTCCAGTGATCACGGCCACTTTACCTTTAAGTCGTTCCATGAACAGATTTCCTCCCTACGGCATTCTCTATGCTTGTTTCCTGCGGACAGAAAAGTTGACGGGCATCTGGTGGTTTTTCAGCCAGTTGATCAGTGAAGAGATTGTGAAACTGTCGTTCTCGACGCCTTCAAAATCGACACCAAGGCCGCGGTCTGATTTCCGCACCACATGGGCCTTCAGGCGACGGAACCGCTTTTCCTGGGTATCAGGAAAATGGAACTCCAGCTCCACCGTCTGGTTTAACTGAACGTCAGTGTAGTCCGTAGCAATGAACAGACCGCGTTTGGAGGCATCGCGGATCTGCCCGGTCGCAACCGGCATCCCGCGCTTGTATACCAACAGTCCAAGCTTTCCCTGTACGCGTTTACTGAGTCTGTGTTCCATGTTCCCTCCTCGTGACTCATCAAGAACGCCAATTGTTGATACTGCTTGTGTGTTATACCGAAGGTTGGGTCACGCCTCTTTGACGCTGATCAAAAAATGCTCAGCCCGGAGGAAGGCGCCCATGTCTTTTTACCGCTTCAGCGATAGTTTTCGACAAGTCTTTCTCGGGAAAATTCCAGTCCAGTTGCCATGTCCAGTTACTCGTAATGGTGCCCGGCGTATTGAACCTTGCCTCGGTTCCAAGACCGAGGAAATCCTGCATCGGCACCACGGCCAATGAGCAGACCGAACGGAACGCCGCTTCAATTACCGGCCATGGCATCCCCTCACCACTGGTTGCAAGATAATCATTTACATAGTGCCGGGTGCGATCATCCAGGCTGCGGTACCACCCCAGTGTTGTATCGTTATCGTGAGTGCCGGTGTAGACAAGATCCCGGGGCTGGTGATTGTGAAGCAGATGCGGATTGTTTGGGCTGCCGTCGAAGCCAAACTGCATCACAGTCATCCCTGGCAGCCGGAAGCGATGCCGAAGTTCCTCCACATCATCGCTGATGATGCCGAGGTTTTCGGCCACCAGGGGTAAATCCGGGAACCGGTCGAAGCAGGCCTGCAGAAAATGGTCAGAGGGGCCGGGAACCCAATAGCCATTTCGTGGTTGAGGAGCCTCAGCCGGGATCTCCCAATAGGCCTGAAGCCCCCGAAAATGGTCTATCCGGATCAGATCGAACAGATGGCGCTGGCTTTCGAGCCGTTCAAGCCACCACTGGTAGCCATCTTCTGCCATGACCTGCCAGTTGTAGATTGGATTACCCCAGTGCTGCCCCTCCTCGGAAAAATAGTCCGGCGGCACACCGGCCACCACAGTGGATTCGCCCCGGGCGTCCAGTTTGAAAAACTGTCGGTTGGCCCAGACATCGGCGCTGTCTTGAGCGACAAAAATGGGGATATCACCGAACAGCAAAACATCGCGGCTTCGCGCATAGTCCCTGAGTGCCTGCCACTGGTGGTTGAAGAGGAACTGCTCAAATCTGATCCGAGCCAGTCTGGCCTGGTTCTCGTCGACAAAGGCCTGCAAGGAAGCCGGCTCCCGATCCCTCAAGTGCTCTGGCCATTGGAGCCAGCCTGGCGACTCCTGAACCTCCCGGATTGCGCAAAACAGACAGAAATCATCCAGCCAGTAATCATTCCTTGCCCGGAAAGCTTCAAATCCGGCCAGATCAAGGCCCTTCCGGCCTGTGGCATGGCCCTCGTAAAACCGTTGGGCGGCGATAGCCAGCAGCTGCTGGCGGGATTCGGCGATGGGCTGGGCCAGTTCAGCGTCGGCCAGCAGTCCAGTCTGCAGCAGTTCAGCGAGATCAATGAAATCCTGGTTGCCCGCGTGGGCACTCAGGGATTGGTACGGTGAAAGATCCTGATGTGTTGGTCCAATAGGCAGTGTCTGCCAGACGGTAATGCCACTGTCGGCCAGAAAATCGACGAACCGGCGGGCGCCGGCGCCCAGAACACCGAGGCTTCCGGGCAGGCAGGTCGGGTGAAGCAGTACACCGGCCCGTCGAGCACTGAACAGATCCTTGTCGTTCGCTGAAGTCATGCAGGAGTATCCGCCTCATGGCCCGGACGCATGGTGCCGCCGCGAGCTGGTTCCCCGCTGCCCTGGCTGAGCTTCTGGAACACAGATGGCGGCGCCGGGTAGCCGATCATTTCATAGAGGTTGACGAGGTGGCGGCGATACAGATGTTCAAAGTCGCTCACGATCTGGGCCGGGTTATAGTCACCAAACCACCAGAACCAGTCGGACCCTTCGCAGATGGCCAGTTGCTGCATGGCGGCTGCTTTCTGCTCCGAATTTAGGCTGCCGTTGTCCATCACCCGGTCGAAGTGGGTTTTGGCTTCACAGAGCAGATCCCAGGCCCGGTTCTTGTCCGGGTCACCGATCCAGGTGGAGAACGTACCGTAAATCCAGCTGCCGGCCACAAGATGCGGCAAATGAACCGGTGCGGCTACCGGGTTCGCCAACAGATCGGCATATGTGGTCAATTTGAGCCGGGGGTGGTTCGCCAGTACCCGATAGAGCTCGTCGAGGAAGTGAAAACCGTTCTCGGGGTAATACTCCCAGGCATTTTCGCCATCCATGATCACGGAAATCACTGGCTTGGTCTTACCCTTGGCCTGCCCCGCAATGTTTTCCATGTGATGCACCAGGTCGCCAACGGCATCCCTGGCGTGCCAGTCTGCGTAAGTAAAACCGATCAGATCCGACAGACCGTCGTCACGGAAGAAGACGGCGGTATCCGATTCGCCGAACGTATAGGGCTGGTGAATCCCGGCATCGGGCAAATCCGGGTTGTCCTGCCGGGCCAGATTGAGGCTGTTGTGCACCACAGAATCACCGCTGGCAGTCCATCGGAATTGATGTTGATCCAGCAGGGCCAGTGTGGCCTGGCTGAGACCACCCTCGGAAGCCCAGCAGCCGGAGGGATCAACACCGAAGAAGCGCTGAAAAACGGCCCTGGCCTGCTGGAGTTGCCATGCGGCGCGCGCTTCACCCTCCGGGTAATGGCTGTGGGCTGGCAAAGCGATATCCGGCATGGCCTCGCGGGCAGCACCCAGGTCGATCAACAGAGGGAGCATGGCATGGGTATAGGGGCTGACAGATAGCTCAACCTGCCCTTTTTGCGCAAGATGCCGGTACCTTGGGCCGATGCCGGATAACACATCAAAAATCACGTCGAGAAGAGCCTTCCTGTCATCCATCGAAAAATTGTGGCCTTTCTCCTGAAGGCTCTGGATGCAATGGCTGCTTCTGCGGATGGTTTCGCCCATCCAGCCAAGGTGGTACCAAACCAGCAAGTCGGAAAGAAACCGGCTTGAGATGTATCTCTGCAGCTCGGGCTTTTCGCGGTAAACCTCTGCAAGCTCCGCCAATTGCGCGTAGGCCGGATACCGGTTGATGATCCGTTCCCGGTTGGCCCGCAGCGATTTTTCGATCAATCCCAGAAACGCAGGCGTGCCGGTTTCCGGTAACTGTTCTGCAACCAGCGCTGCGAGCAAAGGATCGCCGATCTCGCCGGCGCCATGGCGCCATTTTTCAATCTGGATCAGGTAGGTTTCGATCTGCTCAAGCAGAACCGGGGCAAAATTGACTACCGCCCTGGCGTCCGGATTTGCTTCCAGATGCGCCGCCATGTCGCTGTAATCCTTGATGGTATGAAGGTACACCCAGGGAAACAGGAACTGATCGGTGCGCATATCCTGATAAGACGGCTGGTGCATGTGCCAGCAGAGTACAACCGGTGTTTTGGTGTCAGAGACCATGGGGATAATCCTGCCCGAGCATCTCGGGCGTGATCAGCACAATACCTTTGGGCGATACATGAAACCGCTTCCGGTCATCGGCCTCGTCGAATCCTATCCTCATCCCTTCGGGGATGCGGCAGCCACGATCAATCAAGGCATTGCGGATGTGGCAGTGACGGCCAATCTCGACATCCGGGTAGATAACCGAATCCGAGATTTCACTATAGGAATGAATCTTAACTTGCGAAAATAACAGGGAATGCTTCACCAGAGCGCCGGATACAATACAGCCGCCGGCTACCATTGAGTCCACAGCCATGCCCCGTCGATTGTCATCATCGAAAACAAACTTGGCCGGCGGCAGCTGTTCCTGATAGGTCCATATCGGCCAGTGCGAATCGTAGAGATTGAGCTCCGGGCTGATTCCGATCAGCTCCAGGTTTGCCTGCCAGAGTGCGTCAACGGTGCCCACATCGCGCCAATAGGCCGGCTTGTTCTCAACCGGATTACGGAACGGGAAGGCGACCACCCGCAGACGCTTGATCACGGAGGGAATGATGTCCTTGCCGAAATCGTGAGACGATTCGCCATCCATCTGCTGGTCGCGCATGAGTTCGTCGAAGAGCACCTGGGTGCTGAACACATAGATGCCCATGGATGCCAGCGCCTTTCCGGGCTGGCCCGGCATTGGCTTGGGCTGTTCTGGCTTCTCGACGAACTCGGTGACCCTCAACTCGTCATCTACCGACATTACCCCGAATGCTGAGGCTTCATCGAGAGGTACTTCGATACAGCCAACGGTTATATCGGCATCATTCTCCACGTGATGGGCCAGCATGGTGCCGTAGTCCATCTTGTACACGTGATCACCCGCAAGAATCAGCACATACTCCGGCCGGTGGCTGCGAATGATGTCTAGGTTCTGAAGCACAGCGTCTGCCGTGCCCTCATACCAGGAGGTTTCGATACGCTGCTGTGCCGGCAAAAGCTCCACGAATTCATCCAGTTCTCCACGGAGGAACCCCCAGCCTCGCTGGATATGGCGGATCAGAGAATGGGATTTGTACTGGGTGATCACACCAACCTGGCCGATGCCAGAGTTGATGCAGTTCGAGAGTGGAAAATCGATAATCCGGAATTTACCGCCAAAGGGCACCGCCGGCTTGGCACGCCATTTGGTGAGGTCGTGGAGCCTGGAGCCCCGCCCTCCGGCAAGTACCAATGCGAGAGTCTGGCGAGTGAGACGACTGACGAAACGCTGGGCCGTATGCATAGATGCTTCCCTGAATAAAACCTTCCCTGTGACCGGTCGTTTAACCGAAAGGGTTTGCCACGTTTTTGACGCCTTGAACTATATTAGAACACTAGCACGGAATTATGGCGCAAACTTGTTTTGGGTCATTTTTCAAACAGGCCCTTTCGCGTCCAATGAACGGACGCTCACAGCGCTTCATCTGGTCAGGAACAGCACGGTCTATGGACAGTCCAACGCTCAGCGAATTCGACCTCCACCTCTTTGCCGAGGGTCGCCACTGGCACATTTACAACGTGCTCGGTGCCCATGTCTGCAGGAACCGAGGTGTGGAAGGTGTCCGGTTTGCAGTCTGGGCGCCCCACGCCAGCGCAGTCAGTGTTGCCGGAGACTTTAACGAGTGGAACGCGGGCACCCATCCCATGTCTTTGCATGAAGGCACTGGGGTCTGGTCCTGCTTTATCCCGGGCATCGGTAACGGCGCTCTCTATAAATTCGCCATCACGACGGACAAAGGCCAGCAGATCCTGAAAACCGATCCCTACGGACAGGCTTTCGAGCTAAGGCCCTCCACAGCTGCTGTAGTAACCGAGCGCGGCCACTTTGGCTGGCGCGATGGCGACTGGCTGGCCCGGCGGAGTCGCTGGAACTGGCAGGATTCGCCCATTTCCATCTATGAGGTTCATGCGGCCTCCTGGCGCCACCATGGTTCGGGTCGATGGCTGACCTATCGGGAACTGGCGGACCAACTCATTCCCTATGTGCTCGAACTTGGCTTCACCCACATTGAACTGTTGCCGGTCACCGAACACCCCCTGGATGAATCCTGGGGATACCAGACCACGGGCTACTACGCGCCCACCAGTCGGTTCGGTACGCCGGACGATCTTCGTTATCTGGTGGACCAATGCCACCGGCACAACATCGGCGTGATTCTGGACTGGGTACCGGGACATTTCCCGACCGATGAACATGCCCTTGCCAGCTTTGATGGCAGCGCGCTATACGAGCATGAAGATCCCCGCAAAGGGCGTCATCAGGACTGGGGCACGCTCATCTACAACTATGGCCGGCATGAGGTGCGGAACTTCCTGATCGGCAGCGCGTTGTTCTGGCTGGACGCCTTTCATATCGACGGGCTCAGGGTGGATGCGGTGGCTTCCATGCTTTACCTCAACTACTCCCGCAAGGAAGGCGAGTGGGAACCCAACGTGCATGGAGGCCATGAAAACCTCGAAGCCATTGAGTTCCTGCGGGAATTGAACCAGGTCTGCCAGAGCCGCTTCCCCGGAACGCTGGTCTGTGCGGAAGAATCGACCTCCTGGCCACGTGTAACCCGGCCACCGGAAATTGGCGGACTCGGGTTCAACCTGAAATGGAACATGGGCTGGATGCACGACACCCTGGACTATCTGGCGCAGGATCCGGTGTATCGTCAGTATCATCACGACAAGCTGACCTTTGGGCTGCTCTACGCGTTCTCGGAGAATTTCCTGCTGCCGCTTTCCCACGACGAAGTGGTCCATGGCAAAGGTAGCCTGATCAACAAAATGACCGGCGACGAATGGCAACAAAGGGCTACCTTGAGGGTGCTTTTTACCTACATGTTCAGTTATCCGGGCGCCAAGCTTCTTTTCATGGGTGGTGAATTCGGGCAGCGACGGGAGTGGAGTGAATCCCGGGAACTGGACTGGTCGCTGCTGGCCTACCCGGAGCATCAGGGTATTAAACAGCTGGTTCAGGACCTGAACGGTATCTACCGGCGGGAGGTCTCATTACATGGCGCCTGCTTCACGCCGGATGGTTTCGAGTGGATCGACTGCCATGATTCCCCCCAGTCAGTGATCAGTTTCCTGCGCACCGCCAAGGGCGAAACCTCGGTGATTGTTGTTAATTTCACACCCTTGCCCAGACACCACTATCGGATCGGCCTGCCTGAAGGTGGCAACTGGCGGGAAATTTTTAATTCCGATTCAGAGTATTACGGTGGGAGTAATCTGGGAAATCCCTACCCCATGCCTGCGGATGCCCAGCCCTGGATGAACCGTGAGTGGTCCGTGGAGCTGACCCTGCCACCACTGGGCGCGATCATTCTGAGGCCGGCTTTATGATCCGGGTGCTGTTTGCAACCAGTGAGGTTTATCCATTGATGAAAACCGGCGGTCTTGCCGACGTTTCAGCAAGTTTGCCGGAAGCGCTCTGCCGCCTGGAATACGACGTACAGATACTTCTTCCGGGCTACCCCGATGCCCTGAAAGCGGCAAGAAAGGCGGGCTCCCGAAGGAAGGCACGGTTTCAGCTGGGGCAATACAGTGTGAGCCTCTGGCAGACCCGACTGCCCGGCACCGCTGTCACGCTATGGCTAGTGGACTGTCCGCCCTTGTTTGATCGCCCCGGTAACCCCTACAAGAACGAGGAAGGCAAAGACTGGTGGGACAATGCCCATCGCTTTGAGCTGTTCGGAAAGGTCGGCGCCATGGTCGCCATGGGAGAGGCTGGCCTGTCCTGGAGACCGGATCTGGTGCACTGCAACGACTGGCAAACCGGGCTGATACCGGTATTTCTCGAGGCCTACCACGACAGGCCCGGCACTGTGTTTACCATCCATAACCTCGCCTACCAGGGACTCTTCTCCCACGAGACTTTCCGTGCCCTGGGTCTGCCTGATTCGCTCTGGAACCTCGAGCAGCTTGAATTCTACGGGCAGCTTTCGTTTATCAAGGGCGGCCTGGTTTTCAGTGACCGAATCACCACCGTCAGCCCGACCTATGCGCTCGAGATCCAGACCCCGGAATTCGGTAATGGACTTGATGGTTTGCTCCGACACCGCCAGGACGCGCTCACCGGCATTCTCAACGGCATCGATAACCGGGTCTGGAATCCCGAGGAAGACCCTGAACTGTCCTTCCACTATGGCCGGGATCACTTGAAGAACAAGACGCAGTGCCAGGCCGGCCTGCAGCAAGAGCTCGGGCTGGAGGTAAACGGCGGTCCACTACTGGGCTTCATCGGGCGACTGGTTGAACAGAAAGGCGTGGATTGGCTGGTTTCGGTGATGCCGCACTTGCTGGAACAGGGTTGCCAGTTTGTCGTTCTTGGCTCCGGTGAAGCCAGTTACGAGCAGCCCCTGAAACGCCTTGCCCGGCAATGGCCGGGGCAAATGTCTCTCACGTTGGGCTACAACGAGGGGCTCTCCCATCGCATCACGGCAGGCTGTGACCTGTTCCTGATGCCATCGAGATTCGAGCCCTGTGGGCTCAACCAGATGTACAGCCTCAGGTACGGAACAATTCCGGTGGTGCACGGTGTTGGCGGGCTAGCAGACACGGTCCAGGACCCTCAGGAGGTTGGCATCGACAAGGCCACCGGATTCGTTTTTACCGGCGCCAATGCCGATTCGTTACTGGCTGCCGTAAACCGCGCGCTACAGTTTTTTGAAAAACGTAAGCAATGGCGGCGGTTGCAGGACAACGGCATGGCGATCGACTATTCCTGGAAGCAGCGGGCTCGCACCTATGGCGATCTGTATCAACGCATTCTCAAAGAACGTGACCAACAACAGCTGGATTAGTGCGAGCGCTTGCCCGCCTGGAAGCAACCAACATGCATAAAGCAACGGAATTCCGACTTGAAGCTCATCCCCTGCTTCCCGAACCCCTGGAGCGATTGGAAGAGCTTGCCAATGACCTGTTCTACAGCTGGGACCATGGGGTTCGAAGCCTGTTTGTCCGTATTGACCTACCGCTATGGCAGAAAGTCGAGCACAACCCAAAGCTTTTCTTGCGGCGGGTTGCCCAGGATCGACTCGATGAAGCGTCTGAAGACCGGGCGTTTCTGTCCGAGTATCGTCGGGTCCTGAGTAGCTACGATGCCTATCTGGAGGCTGGCCCCGGCCCGGAAGTGACGGAGAAGCTCGATCCGGAACAGGCCCTGGTGGCTTACTTCTGTGCCGAATTCGGCTTCCACGAAAGTTTTCCGATCTATTCCGGCGGCCTGGGCATCCTTGCCGGGGATCATTGCAAGGCCGCCAGTGACCTGGCCCTGCCCTTTGTCGCTGTGGGTCTGTTGTATCGGCAGGGTTACTTTATCCAGAGTATTGACGCCCATGGCCAGCAGATTGCGCGCTACCAGTCCCATTCCAGCGATGAATTGCCTATTACACCGGTCGAGATAGACGGCAAGGTGCTCAAGGTCTCTGTGCCCTTCCCCGGGCGTGATGTTGTGGCGCGGGTGTGGGAAGCCCGAGTTGGCCATATCCGCTTATACCTGCTGGACAGCAATACCGAAGAAAACGGCCCGGAAGACCGGGATCTGACGCTCCAGCTATACGGTGGCGACGAGTCCACGCGGATCAGCCAGGAAATGCTGCTTGGCATTGGCGGAACCCGGGTTGTGGAGGCGCTGAACCTCAAGCCGACCGTCTGGCATATCAACGAGGGCCATGCCGCATTCCAGATTCTGGAACGCTGCAGGCAGACCATGGTCGCCGGGTTGAGTTTCGGGGCCGCGCTTGAAGCCGTTGCCGGCGCAACGTTGTTCACAACGCACACACCGGTACCAGCCGGCCACGACATTTTTCCCCGCTCCCTGGTTCACCATGCCCTGGGCCGCTACCTCGAGGAATCTGCACTGGATTTTGATCAGGTGTTTGCCCTGGGCTCGAAAGACGGTGAAGACAGGTTCAATATGACCAGCCTGGGCCTGCGCGGCTCTCGTTTCCACAACGGAGTGAGCCGGATTCACGGCGGTGTCGCTTCGTTGATGGAGGGCGATATCTGGCCCCAGGTGCCGCCGGCAGAAAACCCCATTGGATACATTACCAACGGTGTGCACGTACCGACGTTTCTGGCGCCGGAATGGTCCAGCTTGTTTGATATACAGGCGCCCACCTGGAAAAGTGAGCTGAGGAACCCCGAATTCTGGAAATTTATCGACCAGATCCCGGACTATCACTACTGGAGCGTTCACAAGGCCCTGAAACAGCAAATGGGCGAATACATTGTCCAGCGGCTCAAGCGCCAGCATAAACGCAACGGCACCGGCCATTCCGTCACTGACAGGATGACCCGGCAGCTTGTTTCCTTGGAAAAAGACACTCTGGTTATCGGGTTTGCAAGGCGGTTCGCCACCTACAAGCGCGCGACGCTGATCTTCTCGGACCTTGAACGCCTCGAAAGCATACTGACCGATCCGGACCGCCCGGTGGTGCTGGTATTTGCCGGCAAGGCCCATCCCAAGGACAAACCCGGCCAGCAACTGATCAAGGTAATCCACGACCTTTCCATGCACCCCTCGTTGATGGGGCATCTGATTCTGCTGGAGGACTATGACCAGGCCATGGCCCGCCGGCTGCTCAGCGGCGTCGATATATGGCTGAACACACCGGAATACCCGAAAGAAGCCAGTGGCACCTCCGGCGAGAAAGCAGCCCTCAATGGCGCTCTTAATCTCAGCGTGCTCGACGGCTGGTGGGGCGAAGGCTATGACGGCAACAATGGCTGGGGCATCCCTCCCAGGGATATCGGACTGGACCCTGAATTCCGGAATGAGGAAGAGGCCCGGGACCTGATCGATCTGCTCGAATTCGAAGTGGTTCCCCTCTACTACGAGCGCGCCTCCCAGGGCTTTTCGAAAGGCTGGGTCCAGCGATCCAAGGCTTCGATGAAGTCGATCACACCAAGGTTTAACGCCCGGCGTATGGTGATGGATTACGTCAATAATTATTACCAGCCGGCGTCAACCCAGGGTGCTTTGCTGATGGCCGACAGCGGCCAGGTTGCCAGAGGGCTCGCAGACTGGAAGGCAAGGGTCAGGCATGCCTGGCCGGGTGTGGAATTAAACGTGGTTGGCTGCGTCGAAGCTGCCTGCCCCCATGATGGCGGCGTAGAACTCAGAGTCGAGGCAAGGCTCAATGGCCTGTCAGCGGAGGATGTACGGGTGGAGTGCCTGGTCAGCCCAGAATGCACCGGCACCCATAACAGCCCGGGCCCAGACAGTTTCTTGCTGGATAAGGCAAGTGAAGCGGAGGGGCTAACCGTGTTCTCCACCCGCGTGCAACCACCCTATCCCGGCTTGCAGACTCTTAGGCTCAGGATGTACCCCTATCACGAATCACTGACGCATCCGCTGGAGATGGGCGCCATGCTCTGGGTCTGACCCAGGGCATGGCGGTGCCTTAAAGCAGGTGTCGGCGAATGAATCGGCCGATGTCCTGTATTTCCTCGAGGCACACACTGTGTTCCATGGGGAACGTCTGGTACGAAGGGTCGTAGCCCATTTCCTTCAGGGTTTCGACACTGCGCACGCCCAGGGACTCCGGCACCATCGGATCGAAGGTGCCGTGATACACACTGATTGGCACATCGGCATTGGCCTCTGAACGTTGAACCGTGTTCGCGGTGGCGAAGTAGGTTGAAAGCGCCAGGACACCGCCAAACCGTTCGGGGTAGCTGAGCCCCAGTTCATAGGCAACGGCGCCTCCCTGGGAGAATCCGGCGATGATAATACGCTCCGGCGGGATGCCTTTTTCTTTTTGCTGCTCGACCAGTTTGGCGACCGCATCGGCAGACGCCCGCAACTGTTCGGTATCCACCACACGATCGATGTCCATGGCCTTGATGTCGTACCAGGCGGGCATGGACATGCCACCGTTGATGGTGACAGGCAGATTGGGCGCATGGGGAAAGATGAAGCGTACCGCTGTATCTTCCGGCAGGCCCAGTTCCGGCACTACGGGCTCGAAGTCGTGGCCGCTGGCACCAAGGCCATGAAGCCAGATGACGGCTGCGGTCGGGTTTGCTCCGGTTTCAATCTCAATGTACTGAAGATCCTGCACGGTTTACCTCTCGTCTGAAAATTGTGTGCCGGCTTATTCGGAATGACCGGATTTTTCGGCATTGGCCTCGAGTGCGGTGACCACTGGATTGGCATACATATCCAGAAGATAGGGCCGGATGGCCGGGTCGCAGGCTTCCAGTCTCCGCTCCATCTCGGCTTCAGCAGCTTCCATTTCCGCCGGTGACAAGGTTTCGGCAGTGACCACTGAATCGCTGACGGTATCCGGCGTATCGTGGGCCTGGGGATGAAGACCACGCTGCTGATAAGCCACCAGGTTTGAGGCATGCAGGTGATAGTTCGCATGCATCTCCCGGTCTATGCGGCATGCCAGATCTTTCGCATTATCCGGTGAATCATGAATGGGCGCGCCAAAGTGAACATGCACATGACCTTTGAAACCGGTCAGTCCCTTCATGATCTGTTCGGTGTCCTCGCCCTCACGCTTCACGTATTTTCCGGTTCTGGCACGGGTTTCCAGTTCCTGAGCCTTGTCAGCATCGCAGGGATCGTATTCGTAGGCGATGGAAACAGGAACGATGTGCAACCGGTTCATGGCTTCGCCAAAACTGAGCCCGCTCTTTTTGCGGCTCATGTAAAACATTTTGATGATGGCCGGATCGGTAAAATCAAGGCCGTCCTTCGCCCGGCCCTCACGTTGGGCGATCCATATGCTGTGATTGGTATCGATGCTGTGGTTGATAAAGCCGGAGAGAGTAATGTAGGCATCACGCATCTCGCGGGGACTTGTCATGCTGCGTCGCACCACAAAGCTCTTGTTCAGTCGCATCATTTCAGCGAACACCCGGTTGGCAAGCAGGTTGTCGCCAATGGCAATCCGGGTGGTATGGAAACCATTCTGGAACAGCTGGTAGTTCACCACCATGGGATCGAAAACAATGTCCCGATGGTTCGAAATAAACAGATAGGCGCCGCGCTTGTCGAGGTTCTCCAGCCCGCTGGTCGTTACTCGCGTGGTTGTGCTCTCAACCAGCTCACCTACGTAGCTGGAAAGCCCGGCCTGGAGATCATCGACTCGTGTGTAGTGACCAAAATGGCTGTTTAACCAGCGACGGGTAAACACACGCAACATGGCCGGCGCCCAGCGGGCGAGAGTCGGTGACTTGAAGCGACCGACCATATCCAGAAATTCCTGATCGTTGACCAGGCGGTTGATAGCAGCGCCGGTTTCTTCGTCCGAATAGGGACGGATGGCATCAAATTCCTGCATGGAAGCCCTGTTATTATCAGTGTCTGTCACAGTATGGCGTGAAACGGTGGTTCAAAAACGCGGTATTGTAGCGTTTCTTAGATGAGTTTGCCTCCACCCGGCACGCGGGTTTGCTGGCCAATCCTCAGGGTTAATCTGGTATCATTCGCCACTGCGCCGAACCCGGCACTCCACCCGAATCAATACAGCGGCTCCAGGCCAAGCAACCGGTTATTCTATGTATCTTGATCAGGATTTCGAACAGCTTTCCACCGAGCGCCCAACTACCTCGGGCCGTGATCCGGAACAGGTGCTGCACGAAGTCTTTGGTTATGAATCCTTCCGTCCGCTTCAGGGTGACATCATCCGGGAAGTATCGGAAGGCCGTGATGCACTTGTGCTCATGCCGACGGGCGGCGGTAAATCCCTTTGCTACCAGGTGCCGGCGCTGGTTCGCTCGGGCACTGCGATCGTAATTTCACCTCTGATTGCCCTGATGCAGGACCAGGTTGCGGCATTGAAAGAGCTGGGGGTCCGAGCTGCGTTCCTGAATTCAACCATGGATTTCGAGCAGGCCCGGGCGACCGAATACGCGCTCATGACCGGTGAGCTTGACCTTCTGTACTGCGCCCCCGAACGACTGATACAGCCGCGCACCATCGAATTGCTTCATGACGCCTCCATCTCGCTGTTCGCTATCGACGAGGCCCATTGTGTGTCCCAATGGGGTCACGATTTCCGATCCGATTATCTTCAGCTCAGCATGCTGGCAGAACAGTTTCCCGGCGTACCCCGCATCGCGTTGACCGCAACCGCGGATGAGCGAACCCGAAAGGAGATTGCGGAACGACTGTCACTGACGGAGGCAAGACACTTCGTCAGTGGCTTCGATCGCCCTAACATTCAGTACCGTATAGCGCCAAAAATAAACGCGAACAAACAGTTACTGGATTTTATTAAAGCAGAACATGAGGGCGATTGCGGCATCGTTTACTGCCTGTCCCGTAACAAGGTCGACGCCACCGCGAAAACCCTGGCCCAGAAAGGCTATACCGCTCTGCCCTATCATGCAGGCCTGTCCTCGGAACAGCGTGCCCATCACCAGGAGCGGTTCCTGCGTGAAGACGGGGTGATTATTGTTGCCACCATCGCCTTCGGCATGGGTATCGATAAACCGGACGTGCGCTTTGTCGCCCATCTGGATCTGCCTAAGAGCCTTGAAGCCTACTATCAGGAAACCGGTCGGGCCGGGCGTGACGGCAAGCCATCTACGGCCTGGATGGTTTATGGCCTGCAGGATGTCATCAAACTGCGCCAAATGCTGGAAAGCTCACAGGGTAACGATCATTTCAAGCGCGTGGAACGGCAGAAGCTGGATGCCATGCTGGGGCTCTGTGAGGTCACCAGTTGCCGGCGTCAGGTGCTGCTGCGTTATTTCGGGGACGAGCTTGAACAACCCTGCGGTAATTGCGACACCTGCCTGAATCCACCGGACACCTGGGACGGAACCGTCGCCGTCCAGAAAGCCCTTTCCTGCGTTTTCCGCACGGGCCAGCGTTTTGGTGTTACCTATCTGATTGATGTTCTGCGAGGCTCGGAAAACGAGCGGATTCTCCAATCCGGGCACCACCAGGTGTCAACCTACGGCATTGGAACGGAACTGAGCGCCAACGAGTGGAAATCGGTCTACCGGCAACTGGTGGCGAATGGTTACCTCCGCGCAGATCCGGAGGGCTATGGTGCGCTCCAGTTGACCGAGCAGTGTCGGCCACTGCTGAAAGGACGGCAGACCATTGAGCTGCGCAAGGATCCGGAAATCAAGAAGGCAACCGGCCGGGCAAACGGCGGCCGGTCGGGTTCGCCGGTTTCAGAACAGATTACCGACAAGGCCGGCTGGGAGGCGCTTCGAGCCTGCCGCAAGGAGTTGGCTGACAAACAGGGCGTGCCGCCCTACGTCATTTTCCACGACACTACCCTGTTTGGAATGCTGGAACGCAAACCGCGCACCCTGGATGAGCTGGCGGAAGTCAGCGGCGTGGGCGCCGCCAAGCTTGAGAAATACGGCGAGATTTTCCTGCAAACCATCGCTGGCCTCGAACAGGCCTGAATTGTTCAGGCCTCCGCTTTAAACCCTTTCTTCCGCACGCGGTAATGGGCGATGGAGGTCGCTACATGGTTGCCCTCTTCGTCCACCAGTTTGCCTTCCAGGGAAAATTTCGCCCGCCCGGTCTCGTCAGCATCGGCAAGAATGGCTGCCACGGTTTCGGGATCCAGGGTGAATTCTACAGTGACATCGCTGTTGGCTGGTTGAAGAAACTGCAGCGTCATTTCCTTGAGAATCGGCGTGTACGAAGGCCCCAGATCAAATAGAGTCAGCACGCCACCGGGAATTTCGGCTACCAGGAAGTACGCGCCCGCATAAAGGCTGCCGAAGTGGTTTTTGTTGCCTTTCAAGCGGATTTTCGCTCTTACATATCCTGGCCTGACCTCCTCTACGCTGAAATTGTTCCTTGGTGCAAAAGGAATCGACAGACCGATGATCTTGTTCACCGCTGCATACCCGCCCGTTTTCTTCAGCCAGGCAAGAGGGCTGGCCAATGTGGCCTTGGGGTCGGTACTTGCCACCCATTGACCGGTCGCTCCGATGAGATTATCGATAATTGCCATGACCAAGCTCCGAAATTGATTGGGAACTGATGATTACAACGGACTTCAGTGCTCGCAAGAAGGTTTTACAATTTTTTTGGATGTTGTCCGATTTATTTTTGAGTTTCTGTTCTAAAGTGAGGATGCGTGCCTGAATCATGACCGCTTGTTAGCCGGTTTTTCCAGTAGTAAGAAAGGATCTCTGATTTGGAATATTCTCTGCCCGCTTCCCTAGTCTTCCACCGGTTCCGAAAACTGGTTCTTTGCCTGATGCCATTGGCTTTCTGCCTTGCGGCAGGACCACTCTCAGCCACAACGTCATCGACCACTGCGTCGCAGGCAGCCGTGCGCGGTTACGTACTCTGGTACCGGAATTACGACAGCCCTGCCATCCGGGCCCTGGTGGAGCTTGCTCTGAAGAAGACGCCAGAGTACGGGGAATTTCAGATCATCAGAAGTGAAGAGCTGAGCCAGGGCCGCGTACTGAGGGAACTGACAGACGGCCAATCACGATTAGTTGACATCGCCAATGTTGCTACCTCCGCAGAACGGGAGAAATCCCTGACCGCCATACCGTTTCCGGTCGATGGCGGGTTGCTCGGTTTTCGGGTTTGCGTGGTCATGCCGGAATCCCTGCCACGGTTTGCGGGAATCAAGACTCTGGATGACTTGAGAGACAGTCAGATTCGGATTGGCCAGGGCGCCCACTGGCCAGACACACCGGTGCTTGAAGCCAACGGTATTCCGGTAGTCACTCATTCCCGATACGAAATACTGTTCGGAATGTTGCGTAATGAACGCTTCGAGTGTTTTGCCAGGGGCGTAAGCGAAGTGCTTTACGACCTGGAATTGGAGCAGGATCCTAATCTGGTAATTGAGCCTGATCTGTTGATCGCCTACCCGATGCCGTCCTATCTCTTTGTCGGTCCCGAAGACCAGGAAACCGCCCATCGCCTTCAGCTGGGAATTGAGCGCGCCATCCACGATGGCAGCTTCAATGATTTCCTCAGGCACTACTACGCCCGCGCTGTGAAAGAGCTTGATCTCGACGAGCGTACGGTCATTACCCTCGAAAACCCGTACCTGAGCGAAGAATCCCGTTACGTTGGGCGCAAAACCTTCGAGAACCTGCGCCGTCGGCTTGAAGTCCTAAGCCGCTAACAGGCGCCCTGCGCTTACACCCGGAACCTCGACACGTTCTGGTTCAGTGCGGTGCCGATGCGCTCAATTTGCCCGCTGTAAACATCGTTTTCGGTGGCCGCGGCGGCCGCTTCCTGGCCCTGATCCGCAATCCGGGTAATCGACGAGTTCAACTCCTCGGTAACCGACGTCTGTTCTTCGGATGCTGTGGCAATCTGTGACGTCATCTGGCTGATGGACGTGATTGCCTCGGCAATCCGGTTGAGGGCATCCATGGCGTCCTGCGCTTTTTCCATACTGACATTGGATACGGCAGTTGAGGCATTCATGACATCGACCGCATCATTGGCGCCCTTCTGCAGACGCTCAATCATGTCGTTGATTTCCTCGGTGCTGGACTGGGTGCGCTGGGCAAGGTTACGTACCTCGTCTGCCACAACTGCGAAGCCCCGCCCTGCTTCACCGGCCCGAGCCGCTTCAATCGCGGCATTCAATGCCAGCAGGTTGGTTTGCTCTGCAATACCCTGAATCACCTCAAGCACTGTTGTGATTGACGTAACGTCCTTGCCAAGGGTGTGTATGACCTCTGCGGCCGCATTAATCTCCTTCGAGAGCTTCTGCACCGCGTCCCGGGAGGCAGCGACGGTCTCCAGCGAAGCCCGGCTGTCTGCATCTGCGGTGTTGGCGGCGTCTGCGGTTTGCTGTGCGTTCTGGGCGATCTCGCCGGCAGCGGCCGACATCTCGTTGATCGCGGTCGCCACCATATCGATCTCGGCCTGCTGGCTCTCCACGCTCGAACGACTGGTACTGGCGGTATCTCTCAGCGAGCTGACATTTTCTCCGAGTTCGGCGCTACCCTTCTGGACATCCCGGACGACCGTCTGGATGTTCTCGACAAACTGGTTAAAGCTCCGGGCCAACTCACCGAACTCATCTCTTGCACTGTCGTCCAGGCGCTGGGTCAGGTCGGCATCACCACTGCCAATGTCCGCCATGGCCTTGTTCAAACGGCGAACCGGCGCCATCAGAACCTTGATGCCCAGATGCAGGATCACCAGAGAAACGATCAGGCCGATCACGGCCATGATCAATCCAGTCATTCTGGCGCTCTGGACCGGTGCGTTGATCTTGTCCGCGTTTACAAAGGTCCCCAGGTACCACTTCACGCCGCGCGCTTCACTGATCGGATGGAAACTGGCCTCCCAGTTGCCATCATCATTGCTGTATTCGTGAGCGTCCCCGCCAAGATCCGGCTTGCCGCCAATGAGCTCACTGATGTTCTTGCCGACAAGGCTTTGCCGTGGGTGGAACAGTATGGTGCCACGCTCATTGATCAAAGCAGCGTAACCGGTGTCCGCGAGTGTGACTGTGCTCAGGGTTTTTGCTATCGCGCCCAGGCCGATATCAGCACCGGCCACGCCCTCGTATTCACCGCGCTTCACGGGCGCAAGTGTGGAGATGATCATGTCGTTGGTGCTGGCATCCTGATACGGCTCGGTAAACGAGGCGCTGCCGAGGCTCATGGCCTTCTTGTACCAGGGTCGCTGGCGGGGATCGTAATCCGCTGGCAGCGTGGCATTCGCCTCCGGCGATTTCATCAGCATGTAGCCGTCGGTACGCCCCACATAGACATCCCGGAACCCGCCGCCGGTAGTAATAGCCTGAAGAATAACCCGTGCCTCTTCGTCGTTCTCGGCATTCTCCAGGGCTTTGGCCGTGGCTTCAGTCATCACCAGCCGGGTATTGAGCCACTCTGCGATGCTCGACGTGCTCTGCTGCACGGTGTCGTCAATCAGCGCGTTAACATAGGTTTCTGTGGTGTTTTGTAGCCGTAAATCGCCAGAGAGCGTAAAAGCCCCCATAACCAACAGCAACAGAATACCGAAAGCAGTCAGGAGCTTTTGCCCGAATGTCAGCTGCACGGTCGAATCCTCAGCAATAAAATTGATATTCGTTAATGTGTGTTTCGGCCCATGGTGCGAAGTCTTTAGCGGCTTCTGTTAAACTTTCTAATTATTGACGCAGACGCTGAGATTGTCCTCATTCCATAACGAACGGGAGCCGAACTGAATGGCCCATGAAGAACTGCACCTCAACCTCCGGAACCTGAGGCTTGATGACTACGATCAGCTTCAGAAGCTTATGGATCGGGTATACGACGACATCGGAGGCTCCTGGCCGAAGGACACCATCAAGGCATTGGTGGAGCAGTTCCCCGACGGCCAGATCTGCATTGAGGAAAGCGGCCAGCTTATTGCGGTTGCGCTGACGGTCTGCGTTAAGTACGAGCGTTTCAGCAACCCGCACACCTACGACGATCTGATCCTCCGTAACGAGAAGATCTGGCACAACGCCAATGGTGACTCCCTCTATGGGCTGGATGTCTTTATCCACCCCGACTACCGCGGCTACCGCCTGGGTCGTCGACTCTACGAAGCGCGAAAAGAACTCTGCCGCTCCATGAACCTGCGTGCCATCCTGGCGGGCGGGCGCATACCGAGCTACTTCAAATACGCCGAACAGTATTCACCCGAGGAGTACATTCAACGGGTCGATCGCAAGGAAATCTACGATCCGATTCTGAGCTTCCAGCTCTCGAACGATTTCCAGGTTACGCGGTTGATGCACAAATACCTGCCCGAGGATGAGAAATCCCAGGGCTACGCGACGTTGCTGGAATGGCGGAACATTCTCTACACCCCTCCTTCCCCGGTTCTGAGCGTCAAGAAAACTCAGATAAGGCTGGGCGCAGTGCAGTGGCAGATGCGGGAATTCACTTCGGTTGAAGAGGTGCTCGAGCAGGTTGAGTATTTTGTGGACGCCTTGTCTGATTACAAAAGTGACTTCGCCATCTTCCCCGAGTTTTTCAACGCGCCGCTGATGGGACTGACCGATCAGATGGACCAGACCCGGGCCATCCGTTTCCTCGCCGGATTTACCCAGCAGTTCCGGGAAGAGATGTCTGAAATGGCGGTGAGCTACAACATCAACATTATCACCGGTTCCATGCCACTGATCGAAAACGATCGGGTGTATAACGTGTCCTATCTCTGCCACCGGGACGGTCGTGTTGATGAGCAACGCAAGATTCACATCACGCCCCACGAACGCCGCGACTGGGTGATCGAGGGCGGCAACCAGTTTGAGGTCTTCGAGACCGATGCTGGCCGGGTCGCCATCATGATCTGCTATGACATCGAATTCCCTGAACTGGGCCGTATTGCTGCCAGCCAGGAGGTTGATATCATCATGGTGCCGTTCTGGACCGACACCAAAAACGGCTACCTCAGGGTTCGTCAGTGCGCCCAGGCCCGCGCAATCGAAAACGAATGCTATGTGGTCGTCACTGGTAGCGTTGGCAACCTGCCGAAAGTCGAGAACCTGGACGTCCAGTACGCCCAGTCTGCCGTATTCTCACCCTCGGATTTTGCCTTCCCGCACGATGCAGTTATGGCCGAAACCACGCCGAATACGGAGATGATCATGTTCTCCGATATGGACCTGGAAAAGCTGAAACTGGTGCGTAACGAGGGGTCTGTCACTAACCTGAAAGATCGTCGCGTTGATATGTATGAATTGAAGACCAAGTAAACTGGCCCGATCAGCCAGGTGAATTTGTTAAATAACTGCGTTAGCGGTCGATCGTATGGCACTGATGGCGTTGCAAAACTAGAATTCAGTGTCTATTGTTTAACCAATATCCAGCCTGTCTCCCAATGAGACAGGTTGCTGTGGATACGGAAATCACCAGAGAACCCGATTCATGAACGAAGCATTGCCGGACCTTGTCGCACGATTCCGAGTCAGACAGGGCCTTTTTCGGAAGGAACTTGTCGAAGCCGCCCTTTATGAGCTGGACGGCTACGGTTGTGTTATGAAAACCGACAAAGTGTTCAACCCCGGTGATACCGTGGTGCTGGATCTCGTGATGGACATGCCGTTCGACAAGATCCGCGCAGAAGGACTCGCCGGGCTGGTGACCGAACGCAGAAAACACTGCAGCAATTTCTTCTATTCAATCGATTTTGTAGAGCTCGATTCCAACGGCAGCTCGTCGCTGGCGGAAAAGCTCCGCAGAATCCGGGAAGTGCTATCCAAGAAACAGTCGCTCAAATCACGTCGTTCCCCAGGCTCCATGTCCGGTTTCCGGCAGATGGCCTGATATTGATTTTCGTTGAAACCTGCCCGTAAGGAGACATTCCATGGCGAAGAAAGCCAAACAGAACGTTGATAAAATCGTGAAAAAGGTCAACAAGGAGTTCGAAAAGACTTCTTCCCAGATCGAAGGCCTGGTGAACGATGCGCTGAAGCAGTTCGACAGCTTGCAGAACCAGGTTCAGGAGCCTGTTCGCAAGCTGCTGAAGGAAATCGACGAGCTTCGCGACCGCGAGATGAAGCGTTTCCACGAAGAGTTTGAGCGTCGCCTGGAAGAGTTCCATGAACTGCAGAGCAGCATTCTTGAGCGGCTTGGGGTGGCTTCCAAGGAAGCGGGTGAAGAGGTCAAGAAGCTCACAGATGAAGTGAGTAAAGAGGCCAGCACGGCAGCCAAGAAATCAGCGCCGAAGAAAACCGCCAAAACAGCTTCCAAAGCCAAAGGCTCAACCAGCAAGCCTGCGGCGAAAAAGCCGGCTGCCAAGAAGCCTGCAGCCAAGAAAGCACCAGCGGCCAAGGCTGCAAAGCCGGTCGACAAGAGTGACCTGACGCTGGTTAAAGGTATCGGTCCGGCCACCGCCAAGAAGATGAAGGACGCTGGCATTACCTCCATCGACCAGATCGCCAATCCGTCTGCCGAAGACCAGGAAAAGCTGAAGGCCTTCTCAAACGTCAAGGGATACAGCCAATTCAGCGCTGAAGCCAAGAAAATCGGCTGATGCGAACGCCTGACCAGCCTGTTTTACGGGACATTGTCCTGATTGGCGGCGGGCACAGCCACGTCGGGGTACTCAGGCGGTTCGCCATGAACCCTGTCCCCGGCGTGCGCTTGACCGTGATCTGCCGCGACACCCACACCCCCTATTCCGGCATGCTGCCTGGCTACGTGGCCGGCCACTATAGCTACGACGACGTCCACATCGATCTGAGCCGCCTGGCGGAATACGCTGGTGCGCGTTTTTACAGGGCCGAAGCCATGGGCATCGACCGGAATCGGAAGCGGGTTATCTGCCGCGGTCGCCCGGATGTGCCCTACGACATACTGTCGATCAATATTGGCTCGTCTCCGCGGGTCAATGAAGTGGAAGGCGCTTCCGATCACGCGGTTCCGGTGAAGCCAATCACCGGCTTCAACAACCGCTGGCTTGCACTGCTCTCTCGTATCGAGAATCACGACGGGCCGCTGGCGGTTGCGGTGGTTGGCGCCGGTGCCGGTGGCGTTGAGCTGACTCTCGCCATGCAGTTTCGCCTGAAGAATGAACTGAAACAGCGTGGTAAAGATCCAGGGCAGCTGCATTTCCACCTCTTTGACGCCGCCGATGAAATTCTGCCAACCCACAATCCCAAGGTGCGTGAGGTTTTCCGAAAAACCCTGTCGAACCGTGGCGTGATGGTCCATCTGGGATCGCCAGTCAGCAAGGTTCAGGAAGGGTTATTGATTACCGAATCCGGCGAAACCCTGCAAACGGACGAAGTGCTTTGGGTAACCCGGGCTGGTGGCCCGGAATGGCTCAAGGACACAGGCCTGGCGCTCGATGATGGCCTGTTCCTGAGAGTACGCGATACCCTGCAAGTGGAGAACGACGACAGCGTTTTTGCGGCCGGCGACATCGCCAACGTAATAAACCACCCCCGAGAAAAAGCGGGGGTATTTGCGGTAAGACAGGGACCTCCCCTCGCCGACAACCTCAAGCGGCTTGCAACTGGCAAGGACCCGAAGGATTTTCATCCTCAGAAGAATTGGTTAGCGCTAATCAGCACCGGGGACAAATACGCTGTGGCCTCCCGGGGAGATCTGCAGTTCGACGGCGCCTGGGTCTGGCGCTGGAAAGACTGGATCGATCGCCGCTTCATGAAGAAGTTCAATGATCTGCCTCCAATGGAGGAAGAATCCAAACTTCCGGATACGGCCGCCGCGCAGAATGCCGAGGAAGCCTCCCAGGCCATTTCGGCGGTTGCCATGCGTTGTGGTGGTTGTGGCGCCAAGGTGGGCAGCACGGTTCTTTCGCGAGCCCTCGGAGAGCTGAAACCCATCGAGCGGGACGATATCCTGATCGGCCTTCACGCCCCGGACGACGCCGCCGTTTTGACAGTACCACCCGGCAAAGCCGTAGTTCATACCGTGGATTTCTTCCGTGCGTTCATTGACGACCCTTACATCTTCGGCAAGGTGGCGGCCAATCATAGTCTGGGTGACGTCTTTGCCATGGGCGCCGAAGCCCAGAGTGCCACGGCCGTTGCCACGGTGCCTTACGGCATTGAATCCAAGGTTGAGGATGTCGTCTATCAGATGATGTCTGGTGCTGTTGAAGTGCTGAACGAGGCAGGATGCGCGCTTGTTGGCGGGCACACCGGCGAGGGCAAGGAACTGGCCCTGGGCTTTGCAGTCAACGGCCTGATCGACCCGGAAGAAGTCATGAGCAAAGGTGGCCTGAAAGCGGGCGATGCCCTGATTCTCACCAAGCCCATAGGCACAGGCACCTTGTTTGCCGCACACGCGAAGCTGGCTGCCAAAGGTCGGTGGATCGACTCTGCACTCGCCTCCATGGTCCAGTCCAACAAAGCGGCGGCTGACTGCCTCAGGAAATTTGGATCAAAAGCCTGTACCGACGTTACCGGCTTCGGTCTCCTCGGGCATCTGGTTGAAATGACCAAACCCTCGGGTGTGGATGCCGAGCTGGATCTCTCTGCCATCCCGATCCTTCCCGGCGCGGAGGAAACAGCAGCAGCAGGGATTCTCAGTTCGCTGCAACCCGCTAACATTCGGTTGCGCCGCGGTATCCGGGATCAGGAAAAGTGGGTAAATCATGCCCGCTATCCCCTGACTTTTGACCCTCAAACAGCGGGTGGCCTGCTGGCAAGCGTTGCGGCGGATAAGGCGGAAGAATGTGTACGGGAACTCAAAGCCCTGGGTTACCCACACGCTGCTATCATTGGGCGAATTAAAGCCCAGGATGAGACCGGCCCGATCGAGCCCATTTCCCTGAGGGATTAACGCCTCTGTGAGCAGTGCTGCATCGCAAGGTGCAGCGCCTGCTCCAGGGACGCCCGCTCCTTCTCTGGTATAAAACGTCCGGCGAGCTTGCCCACCTGTTTTTTCAGCGTAGCGAGAAAACGCGGATCGGTCTCTGAGCGGCACAGTAGTTCGGCCAGTGCCTGTTCGTCTCCCACGGGGAAATATCCGGCATAGTCCCGCCCCAACAAACCGACATTTCCCGGGATATCGGATGCCAGTACCGGTAAGCCAGCCCGGCAGGCCTCCGATACCACGTTTGCGCCACCCTCCATCACCGAGCTGATCACCATTACCTGGCTGTTTGTCATCAACTGCCGAGTGCTGGTTTTATCCAGCTCCCCAAGCCAGTGGAAGCGCGGGTTTTCAGTCATTTCCCGTTCCGCTTTGTGGCGCCACTCGTCCTTGAGGGCCTTGCCGGCGCAAAAAACCTGGATCTTCGATTCCTCCGGCAGCAATCGGGCAGCATAAGCCGCCCGGAGAGCGTCCTTTTCGTCCCGAAGATGGCCAATGACACAAACGCCGAAACTCCCCTTCTTGAGATCCGCTTGCGGCGCCGGAAGGGCTTCCGGCCCTTCGGCAGATTGGTATAGCGTGACCAGCTTGCTGGCGAAACCGGGGGGCATGTCGTGAGCTACCAGATCGTGCAAACCAACAAGTGCATCGGCTACGGACATGGAATATCGGGTATCATCCGGGTACTCGTACTGGTGGTGATAGAGATCCGTGCCGGTGAGCGCGACGATGAGGGGCTTTCCAGGCCAGGTTTCACGGAATTGTCGTATGGCGTAGACACTCCGCCAGGCATGCAGGGCTATAAATGCATCGCAGGGCTCACCGTGGTATTCAGTAACCACCTCGACCGAGTGCCCGGCAGTTTCCAACAAGGACTTCCATCGCTCCGCGGTTGCCCGGTTTCCTGCTTTCGAATCCGGCTGTGCCGGCGTGATCGTTATGAGGTGCATTGTCTTTGATTAAACCCAGCTTGCTGTAAAATGAAGTGTCAGGCCCTGAGCCAATTAAACCCGCAAACCGTAGGGCTGTTCAGAGTTAACCTAAATCAAGGTATCCTTCTGAAGCAGGAGTCGCTCGCTTCAACTCTTCACTGTAAATATCCATTCCAAAAAGGAAAAACCATGACCCACAATCTTATACGGAAATTGCTGATTATTGGTCTCTGTTCGCTATTTGCAGCCACCGCCTCCGCTCAAACGTTCATTTTCACGGCAATACCGGACGAGGATGAAACCAAACTCGTCGAGCGCTTTCGCGGCATTGCGGACTACCTTTCCGAGGAACTGGATGCCGATGTGAAGTACATCCCCGTGAAATCCTATGCCGCTGCCGTTTCCGCATTCCGGAATAATCAGGTGCAGTTGGCGTGGTTCGGCGGCCTTTCGGGCGTTCAGGCGAGATCACTGGTACCCGGCTCGCAGGCAATCGCACAAGGCACTGAGGATCAGGCCTTCTATGTCTATTTTATTGCTCACGAGAGCACCGGCCTGGATCGTCAGGATGGCCTGCCAGAAGAAGTACGTGGTAAGACCTTTACCTTCGGATCAAAGGGCTCAACGTCTGGACGATTGATTCCCGAGTACCACATTCGCGAAACATTTGGCGAGGCACCTGAGGATGTCTTTTCTCGGGTCGGCTACAGTGGCAACCACACTCGCACCCTCCGACTGGTTGAGTCCGGTACCTACGAAGTGGGCGCAATGAACTTCGCGGTCTGGGAAAAAGAACTGGAAGACGGAAACATTGATACCGACGCCGTGAAGGTCATCTGGAAAACACCCGGGTTCCCGAACTACCAATGGAGTATCCGTGGCGACGTGGATGAAAACTACGGCGAAGGCTTTACTGACCGCGTTCGTGAGGCACTGCTCTCGCTTGATGATCCGGAGTTGCTTGAAAGCTTCCCGCGTTCTGATTTTATTCCCGCCTCAAACGACGATTATGAGCCTATTCGCAAAGTAGCGAAAGAAATCGGAATCATTGATTGATGGCAGGCTTTGATCTCTCAGGCCTGACGGCCTCTTTTGGAGGTGAGCGGGTAATCGGGCCCCTCACCCTCAAGGTAAAGGAAGGAGATCAGGTCGCTCTGGTCGGTAAGAGTGGTGCAGGCAAGTCTACTCTTATCCGGCTTATTCACCAGCGAGTGGATGGCCAGTCGTCTCTTGTCCCTCAGGAGCTTGGTCTGGTGAACGCCCTTCCGGTGTTTCACAACGTTTTTATGGGCCAACTCGATAAGCATGCCACCTGGTACAACACTGTTACCCTTGTGCGGCCCTTCAAGCAGGATAGAAAACAGGTTCTGGAGCTTCTGGACGCTTTAAGAATGTCTGAGAAACTCTGGATTCCCACAGCTTCGCTCTCTGGCGGACAGCGCCAACGGGTAGCCATTGCAAGAGCCCTTTATCGCAACGCCCCGGTCTTATTGGCAGATGAGCCCATCTCGGCTCTGGACGGGCCCATGGCGCATCACGTTATGCAATTGCTCCGGGATCGCTTCAAAACCAGTGTTATCGCTCTTCACGATGTCGAAATGGCGATGAAGTACTGTAACCGCATTGTTGGCATACAGAACGGGCAGGTTGCCCTTGATGCGCCTACTGACCAATTGGCGGCCGCAGACATCATGTCGCTGTATTAGGGTCTGTCGCAAGATGCTCTCCTACCCAACGGTTCGCACCAGCCTGATCTTTCTTGCTATTGCACTCGTGGGTCTCCTGTTTGCCGATATTGCGATCACCGCGAACAATCCCTGGCGGGATCTCGGCAACTTTTTTCTGGGTGTACTCACTCCGAACTTTTTCAGCAGCGAGGGCCTTCTTACCGCCTTGTTGCGAACGGTGGCCTTCGCCTTTGTTGGGGTGACCGTTGGCGGAGTTTGCGGATTTTTTTTGGCTCTGGTGTACCGATTCCTCCCGGTGCGGGTGTTTTGCGCGTTCATCAGGGCGATTCATGAGCTTTTCTGGGCTCTTATTTTTTTGCAGTTTTTCGGTTTCCATCCCCTGACGGGCGTGTTGGCGATCGCGATACCCTATTCCGGCATCTTCGCCAAGGTTTACTCCGAGATTCTCGAGGAAGCTGACCCGGAACCAGGCAGGCTCTTGCCACCGGGCACAGGAACCATCGCCGCGTTTCTGTATACCAGAATTCCTGATTGCTGGGTCCAGTTGAGAACCTACACCGCCTATCGCCTGGAGTGCGGGCTGCGTTCGAGTGCCATACTCGGATTTGTTGGCCTGCCAACTCTGGGGTTTTATCTGGAAACCTCTTTTTCCCAGGGGATGTACTCCGACGCCGGCGCAATGTTAATCCTCTTTTACGTGCTCATTGCAACGATTCCCCTTTGGGTAAGACCCAAGTTGTTACCCGTGTATATCGTGGGGGCTCCGTTTTTCCTTGGCGATGGCCTGCCCATCGTCTGGGGTAATGTTGAGCGGTTTTTCACCGAGGATATTGTCCCCAGCCCACTCAGGGATGGAGAGGGCCTCGCGGGCCTTTTACCGTGGCTAAATGAACTGATGGTCGAGCAGGCATTGCCTGGCATATGGAATACTGTGATTCTCACTCAGATTGCGCTGGTGGCCACGGGTATCCTCACGCTGCTAGCGTTCCCTTTGATCTCAAATCACTTTGGCGGCCCGATACGTCGAACCTCCGGCCATATTTTTCTGGTGATTGCCCGATCAACCCCGGAATACATCCTGGCCTACATACTTCTGCAACTCTGGGGACCTTCCATGCTCCCTGCGGTGGTTGCATTGGCCCTTCACAATGGCGGCATCATAGGCCACCTGATTGGCCGGCAAACCAACACGATCCGTTTGAGATCCGATGCCCCCACAGGCTTTAATCGCTATAGCTGGGAACTCGTGCCCCGGATCTACCGATCATTTCTGGCATTTCTGTTCTATCGCTGGGAAATCATCATGAGAGAAACCGCCATCCTTGGTATTCTCGGCATCTACACCCTTGGCTTCTACGTTGATAGCGCTATACAGAGTATTCGGTTCGACCAGGCAATGGTTCTGATCCTGATAACGGCCATGCTTAACATTGGCGTAGACATTCTTGGCCGCTATATTCGCCGCAAACTGGCCTTGCAGACCATGCCCACCTGCTAACCCGCACTGCGATCCCCATCACAGTTCCGTCATTTCGGCCAACGCTAAACCGGTAATTGAGGACCGGTCGGCGGCATTGTTCAGATACACTCCGTTACACTCTGGTCACTTATAGCAACATTCAGAGTTCTGGTGATGATGGTTAACGGGTTGATTCTCTTCACACAGGTCGGGCTGCTGGCGCTGCTTGTCCTGCTGGCTGTTCGGGTTATCTCGCTGGTGCGTTCAGAACCCATCGCAGTCGGTCGCCAGGAAATCTGGCCAGAAACGAAGGACACGGTGCCTAACGACCTGCCCTCAAACAGTTTCGAATGGCCGGTTGCCAGCAGAAAGCCGGTTACTGAGGCAGGTCCGGACCGGGCTGAGCTCATCTCCCGATTGCACATTCTGGCTGGCCTCCAGGAACGGGATTGCCGTGTAAAGGGTCTGGAGTTATCGACCGCACCCGAGACGGTCAAAGCCTATGCCACGGCTTGGCTGTACGGTGCCGGGTGCGCCCTGAGCGACAAAGGCGGTCGGCATTCCGAGGCAGTGGCCGGGATTGTTGCCCAGACCATCAATCGAAAAACGGGGATTCGTCAACCGGAGGCGATGCAGGCGATCAGCACATTAACAGACAGTGCGGTTTATCTGGCTTGCTTCCGGGCGGGTCTGGAAGGTGCGGAGTTCTGGCGATACAACCATTTCGTACCGCCCACGTCGAGTCTTTACGACGCCATTACTGCCAACGCGTTTATTTAGCAGCCTGTCTGTTTGCGGTTTCAAGTGCCCAGTCGGTACCCAGGGGAACGGGTTCTGCATGATCCTGCTCGTCCACTCGGGTTCCGGTTATTTCAGGCCGGCTGAAGCCGCCATCATCCGTATTGGCCATGCTATCTACATCCACGGAACGAACCACATAGGTTACGCCGCCGGCCAGCACTTTCGCACGATGAGTCAGGCCGAAAACAAACCGGCAGTAATCCAGCTTCAGCTGAATCAGATCCTGTTCGGCTTTGCGGATTTTTCTGAGCAGAACCTTCTGAACGCTATCTCCGTAATCCATCACGTTGTCCCTGCAAATGGCGATGAGATGATTTTACACAATCCCGTACCGTTGTCAGCCGACCAGATGCCGGTTCAGCTGTCCCTGTGCTATTCGGCCTGGAAAACCAGCTTAACCGGGATGTTTTCGATGGGTTCCTGGCCCTGTTGCAGATCAATGCGCCAGGTCATTGTGCCATCCACGGTGCAAAACGGGGCTGTGAAACGGGCGGAGTACTGGTTTTCCGCCTGTTTGCCGAGTGGCACAGGGTACTCGCCCATGTACATGGACTCGCCCCGGAGAACAGCCAAAAAGCGTTCCGGACGCTCCGGCGTGGCAACGGTAAGCTGGTATTCGGTGCCTTGAGCGCCCAAGCCCACGGTGTTGAGGGCTACCTGCCAATCTCCTGCCCCGTTCGACCATTGGCATGGACCGCTTTCCAGCAGATCACACGGAACGGTCTGGCTTTCTCCGCTGGACGTTTCGTCAGTGTCTCCGAGCAGGCGCCAACCGAACACACCGGCAACAACCACGGCCAGAATCAATCCTGTAACAGCAATAGCGCGTAACATAACCGCCTCCCGAACAAACCCGGCCGGCATTATGGGGTTTTCTCCGGCCGAGGCAAAGGTTTCTAAACTGGCGCTACTCATGAGAAAATACTGCGCCTTCAATTCGACCCATTCTGACCACAGGACACGCCCGTGCAGCCGGATATTTCCGTTAAGCACCTGAGCAAGGTATATGGCGACGGTTTTCAGGCCCTGAAAGACATTAACCTGGACATCCGCCGTGGCGAGATCTTCGCCCTCCTCGGCCCCAATGGCGCCGGCAAGACCACGCTCATCAGTATCATCTGCGGTATCGTCAATGCCTCCTCCGGACAGGTAACGGCCGCCGGTTACGACATTGTCAAAGATTACCGCAAGGCCCGCGAGACCATCGGCCTGGTGCCTCAGGAACTCAACACCGATTCATTCGAGACTGTCTGGAATGCCGTTTCCTTCAGTCGTGGGCTATTCGGCAAGGCGCCGAAACCTGCGCACATCGAGAAAGTCCTGAAAGATCTTTCTCTCTGGGACAAGCGCAACAACCGGATCATGTCTCTCTCCGGTGGCATGAAGCGCCGCCTGATGATTGCCAAGGCGCTCTCCCATGAGCCCCAGATACTGTTCCTGGATGAGCCCACGGCCGGCGTCGACGTTGAGCTGCGCCGGGACATGTGGGAAATGGTGCGCAAACTTCGGGAACATGGCGTGACCATCATCCTCACCACCCACTACATCGAAGAAGCCGAGGAAATGGCGGATCGCATCGGTGTCATTCGCGGTGGCGAGATCATTCTGGTCGAGGACAAGGCCCAGTTGATGACCAAGCTGGGCAAGAAAGAGTTGCGACTGCAGCTGCAGCACAAACTGGACAAGGTGCCCGGTGAACTTACTTTGGAGCCGATAGAGCTGTCAGAGGATGGTTACGAGCTGATATACACCTTCGATTCCCAGCGAGAGCAGGCAGGGGTAACCCGCTTGCTCCGCACGCTTGGCGATCTCGGTATCGAATACCGAGACCTTCAAACCCGGGAAAGCTCCCTTGAAGAGATTTTTGTCGGCCTGGTGCACGAATAAAACTGCTGGCTATTCTGGAGAAATGCATGAACCTGTACGGTATCCGCGCAATCTACAATTTTGAAATGGCCCGCATGAAGCGCACTGTGATGCAAAGTGTGCTCTCGCCGGTTATCTCCACCTGCCTGTATTTCGTGGTGTTCGGCTCAGCCATCGGCTCGCGGATGGGCGACATCGACAACATCGCCTACGGCGCTTACATCATCCCCGGCCTGGTGATGCTGTCGCTGCTGATGCAGAGCATTTCCAACGCCTCCTTCGGGATCTACATGCCCAAGTTCTCGGGCACGATATATGAAGTGCTCTCTGCACCGGTCTCCTATGTGGAAGTGGTGCTGGGCTATGTCGGTGCTGCTGCTACCAAGTCCATCATCCTTGGGCTTATCATCCTGGCGACCGCCAAGTTCTTCGTGGACTACGACGTACTGCACCCCTTCTGGATGCTCTCCTTCCTGGTGCTTACCTCGGTGACCTTCAGCCTGTTCGGTTTCATTATCGGCATCTGGGCCGACGGATTCGAAAAACTCCAGATCGTGCCGATGATGATTGTCACACCGCTGGTTTTCCTTGGCGGTACCTTCTATTCAATCGACATGCTGCCAGAGGTCTGGCAGACGGTGAGCCTGTTCAATCCGGTGGTTTACCTGATCAGCGGTTTCCGTTGGGCGTTTTACGGCGTGTCTGACGTTCATATTGCCATCAGTGTGGGGATGACCCTCGTGTTCCTCACGGCCTGCATGGTCGGCATCTGGTGGATTTTCAAGACCGGCTACCGGTTGCGCTCGTGACCTTCGCGTCAAGCCCTGTTCGGGGGGCTGGAATCTGGGCCCTCCTTGCAGCCAGCCTATTGCTCTACGGCTGTTCCTCAGGCATTGCAGCGCCTCAGGACGGCCTGCCGGTTGTCGAGGCCTGCTTTGTGTCTGCGTCGGGCGTGGTGCCAGTGACACTGGAGGTTGCCAGCACTTCCGAGCAACGCCAGAAAGGACTGATGGGCCGTACATCCATAGCAGCCGATGCCGGAATGCTGTTTAAATACCGCGAGCTGAGATCAGCCAGCCACGGGTTCTGGATGTACAAGACCCTGATTCCCCTCGACATCGCCTACCTGAACGAGGATGGCGAGATTGGCAGCATTCGCAAGATGGTGCCCTGCCCCTTGGCCAGCGGCTCCGGTTGCCCCACCTACCCGGCCGGTGTGCCATTCATCGAGGCCGTGGAGATGAACGCCGGCTTTTTCCTGGAACATGGAATCGGAACGGGCGACCGGCTTGCCATCGGAAACGTCAATTGCCCGGCAAACTAGGCCGGGCAATGTCTCAGCAACCGGTTCAGCTGTCCTGCCACTCTGGCTTACGCTTCTCCAGAAATGCGCAGATACCTTCCTGGGCATCGTTCGCCATCATGTTGTCTGCCATCACCTTTGAGGTGTACTCATAAGCGTCCTCCAGCGGCATTTCCAGTTGCCGGTAGAAGGCTTCCTTACCAATCTTCAGAGTATGGCCGGACTTGTCGGCAATGGTACGCGCCAGCTTGTAAACCATTTCGTCAAGGTGCTGCTCATCAACAATCTGATTGACCAGTCCGATGCGCTCGGCCTTCACGGCACCAATCATCTCACCGGTCAGCAGCATTTCCATGGCGTGCTTGCGTGACACATTCCGGGACAGCGCCACCATCGGCGTGGAACAGAACAGCCCGATATTCACGCCAGGCGTCGCAAACCGGGCGGTATCGGCCGCCACGGCCAGGTCGCAGCTGGCCACCAGCTGGCAGCCGGCGGCGGTCGCAACACCTGCAACCCGCGCAATCACTGGCCTGGGCAGGTTCACGATCTGCTGCATCACCTTGCTGCACTGGTTAAACAGCGCCAGCTGGAATTCATGGCTATCAAACTGCTCACGCACTTCCCGGAGGTCATGTCCGGCACAAAACACGTTGCCATGCGCCGCAAGGACGACAACCCGCGTTTCCGAATCGGAGGCGATGATCTCCAACTCCTCAGACAACGCCTCAAGCATGGCCATGGAAAGGCTGTTTTTCTTCTCCGGCTGGTTCAGTGTAAGCGTGGTAATGCCATTTTCGCTGTACTTGTGCACCAGTTCTTGTGTTTGTTCAGTCATGTGGACACTCCATTTGAATCGTTGCTGCACCGGGCATTCTGGAAACTTACCCAGAGTATTGCTGACTGCGTCTATACTGTCGAAGCGACTTTTGTAGGATGCTCAGTTTTCAAAGAGCATCCAGCCGCTGCCGGAACAGGACAACCCATAAATTAACCGAACCACCACACCGGAACAGGCGAAGCCACGTTGCAGACTACGAGAATCAAAGGACTGACCATCTCAGCTCTGGGCGTGCTGTTTATCGTGCCCGATGCGTTGCTGGTGAAAATCACCTCTGTGGATCCTGTGGTCTTTCTGTTCTGGCGCGGCCTGTTACTGGCGATCAGTTTTTTTGTGATCAGCTGGGCGCGATACCGTTCCCGGCTGGTGCCTGAAATTCGAAAATGCGGCCGTAAAGGCCTGTTCTGTGCCGGTGCCTTTGCCATCAGTACACTCGGGTTTGTGGTCGGCATGAAGAACACAGCTGCGGGCAATGTGCTGGTCATCCTGAACACCGCGCCGGTCATCGCGGCCGTGATTGCCTGGGCGGTCTGGAAAGAGACGTTGCCTCTTCGCACCTGGGTGGTCATTCTGGTGTGCGTCACCGGCGCCACCTTCATGGCCGTGGGCGAATTCGGCAAGGGCGACCCACTGGGCCTGCTGATGGCCGTGGTTGCCGCCACTGCCCTGGCCTCCAACCTCAACGTAGCGCGCTCCAAACCCGATAGCGATATGAGCGTGATGCTCATGTTCGGCGCGCTGGTGCTGGCAGGTGTGGCGGCATTGCTTGGGGGTGCGCAGATGCCCTCGGCCCGTGATTTCTTCTTTATTGCCCTGCTCTGCCTGGTGTTCCTGCCCACCGCGTGCATCCTGATCCAGATTGGCCCCCGCTATATTCCGGCGGCGGAAGTCAGCCTGATGCTGCTTCTGGAAACCGTGTTCGGGTCTTTCCTTGTTTGGCTCTTCCTCGGCGAAGTACCGCCAAAGCTCAGCCTGGTAGGCGGTGTTATTGTATTCTCCGCCCTTGCGGTGCACGGCTGGACGGAAGTAAGCCGGTACCGAAAAGCGCGGGTGGCAGTTGATTAACCCGGTTCCCGCGCGCGAAGATACGCGCTGATCAAAAACAAGGAACCGCAACAATGACCACCGTACCCAAGCTCACCGATGCCCTGTTAACCCTCGAAAACCGCGTCGCCACGCTTACTCTGAACCGTCACGACCTGCGCAATGCGCTGACCGGCTCAAACCTGATCGACGACATCGTGACCACCGCGGAATGGGTGAACCAGTGCGAAGACGTGTCGGTACTGGTGATCACCGGCGCGGGCTCTGCGTTCAGCGCCGGCGGCAACATCCGGGACATGGCCAACCGCGGTGGCGATTTTGCCGGTGACGTGGCCGAATGCGCCGACCGTTACCGTAAAGGCATCCAGCGCATTCCCCTGGCCCTGCAGAATGTGGAGGTGCCCATTATCGCCGCGGTCAACGGTCCCGCCATCGGCGCCGGCTTCGATTTAGCCAACATGGCGGATATCCGCATTGCCTCGGAAAGCGCAAAGTTCGGCGAAACCTTTCTTAACCTCGGAATCATACCGGGTGATGGTGGCGCCTGGTTCATGCAGCGCCTGATCGGTTACCAGCGCGCCTTCGAGCTAACGCTCACCGGGCGGGTAATAGATGCTACCGAGGCAAAGGAGCTGGGCATTGTTCTGGAGGTGGTGCCAGCGGACGAACTGATGAACGCCGCTAATGCCATGGCAAGCCGCATGGCCAGCCAGCCACCGAAAGCCACTCGCCTCACCAAACGCCTGATGAAAATGGCACCGAGGATGGAGCTGAAGGATTTTCTGGATGTGTGCGCCAATTTCCAGGGCATGTGCCACAACGAGCCGGAGCACCTGGAAGCGGTTAACAAAATGCTTGAAGCAATGTCGAAAAAATAGTGGCAGGGGCCAAATGGCCGCCTATCCAACAGACGGGGCTATTGCCCCGTAAAAACCTTGAGGTCGAGCTCTTTCTCCACCTGCCTTGCAATCGTCTCGTCAGAAAGACTGAAAGCCACATGGAACCCCTTTTCGGTCTCGATACCACCATCATTGATGATGGAAACCACCTGCGCAGGATCTGTCAGTTCACTGACATCTTCGACCAGCGCTATCTGATCATCGTCCGAAAGCAGACTGTTTGCCGCTTCAATCGCCGACGAGGCACCCTGGCCGGGTGATGCCGTACACACAATCATTCTGGCCTGCCCCACTGGCGTTACTATCAGCCTCTTGGCTTTCTCGATGGGATCGTTCACATAATCTGCGATTTGCTTACCGATAGCTTCAACTTCGGCCATGGCGTTCCGTCTCCTCGTGCGGAAAACATTGAGTTAAAGCTTACGGCAGGCGTAAGAGCTTCGATCACTTGCTTTCAGACCTGGAGAATCAGGTCAATTGACTGGTTCTCTGTCATTGCTTTATTGGGACCAAAATCCCCACAAACTGAGGGAGTGTCGGAATTCTTTACGTATTTGAGATGGCGCTTTGCTCTAAATGAAAAAGGTTTTTCCATCTATATGTTTTCCATAGTTATTTTCTTGTCGGCGTAATAAATGCTTGGTTAAGGCGCCACTGAAGCGTAATTCGCTTCCGTCTGGCAAAAGGAATAATTCACCGGAGAACTAAGGGAAAGCATATGAAGACACTGAGCCTAATAGCAGCAACAGCTGTACTCAGCTTTACATCCGCCATTGCACACGCAATTCCTTTCATGTCCAGCCTCGGGGACGAATGCGTTGGATGTACTCTTTCTGGGCAAACAGTCGGAACCTATGTCGATCCTACCGGCACAGCTCTTGATGGGGCAGACTGGATACAGGATCAGGCTAGCTGGTGGGTCGATAACGCGGGTTACAGGATTTGGGAGGAAGACCTCAACAAAACTGGCACAGACGCGATCATCCACTCATTGTTTGTCTCCTACGATGACGATCTGATAATCAAAAGCAAAGGCCAAACGATCTTTGACTCTGAAGACTACAACATCAGCTCTCCGTGGACGAAGGTTATCGACGTCGTAGATCTGTTGGGCGGGTCCCCTCTTATTGCAGGCGATGGGAGACTCAACTTTTATGTAACCAATAGTGAAAACTACGCGACAGGCGTTATCTGGAAAGGTGAGGCAAAGAGTGTTCCTGAACCCGGCACCCTTGCTCTGTTGGGACTTGGACTCTCAGGTCTCGTCGTGGCGCGTCGAAAAAAAATGCAATGATCGCCATTTGGTGTCAGTGAGGCCAGCCCCCGGGTTGGCTTTTCTCGTTTAAGAACCTCGGAAACGATAACTATCTGAGACTGGAAGAGCACTGATTACCGGCGCGCTTCGGAAGGTTACAAAGGTGGTGCTCCGGGCCGGAATCGAACCGGCACGACCTAACGGTCGAGAGATTTTAAGTCTCTTGTGTCTACCAATTTCACCACCGGAGCATTCGGGGAAGGTTTTGACGGGCAGAATTGTATAAGTCTGCGTGGGGTAACGCAATTCGGATTCTGCCCGCACTATCAGGCTGCCGGGCTGGTCTCTAGCGGGTTGATCGCCCTGCCCTTATAAATGTATCCCGCGATTTTCGGTGCCTTGGGGATGTAAAGGTTTTCCAGTTCCTGAATTTCAAAGCCGGCGTGACGGATCAGGTCTGCGATGTGTCGGTTCAGGTGGCAGCCGCCGGCCAGCTTTTTCCAGCCCGGGGTGATGCGGTTTTGCCATTTTCTCGTGTCATCGTGGGGCGATTCGCCGTGTTCCAGGAACAGGAGTTCACCGCCGGGTTTGAGGACTCGGCGCATCTGTTGAAGAGCGGCGTTCCAGTCGGGGATCGTGCACAGCGTGAAGGTCAGCAGAACGGTGTCCACGGAGTTGTCGTCCAGAGGGATTTTCTCCCCGGGCAGATCCAGCCATTCTACCTTTATTGGAGTTTTGGCAAGGTTTGGCAGGGCCTTTCTACGCATGCCTTCTGAGGGCTCCAGGCCGTACACCATATCGACGTTGTGGGCGTTGTAGAATTCCATGTTGATGGCGGAGCCCATGCCCACCTCCAGGACGACACCTTTGGCATGGGGAACCACCTGGCTACGAAGTTTCATCACCTGGCCCATTGAGCAAGCCCGGTCTATGATGTGAGGCAGTATTCTGTCTTCGTAAAAGCTCATCGGCATCACCATAATTGTTTTAAATCAAGGGTGCGACAATCGGCCCTATCGAAAGTGCTACTTTATTTAGTAGCATAGTAACCATCTGCCGGTAATAACAATATAACAATCAGAGCTAAGGCAGCGGCTGAACGGGTTCGCTGGGCCCGTTTGTTATGATGTGATCGTTACCGGAGGGTTCCCATGGAACTTGATCCCCTAATTCTATCGCGAATCCAGTTCGCGTTCGTGGTGTCATTTCACGCCATTTTTCCGGTGTTTACCATCGGCCTCGCTTCTTACATTGCGGTACTCGAGGGCCTGGCCTTCAAAACAGGTAATCCGTCATGGGTGAAGCTCTCTGCCTTCTGGACCAAGGTGTTTGCCGTGGTGTTCGGCATGGGGGTGGTCTCGGGCATCGTGATGTCGTTCCAGTTCGGAACCAACTGGAGTAACTTCGCCCAGGCTTCCGCCAACTTCTTGGGCCCTGTTCTCAGTTACGAGGTGGTGACCGCGTTCTTCCTGGAAGCGGCGTTCCTCGGGGTGCTCCTGTTTGGTCGCGACAAGGTGCCCGCTGGTGTTCACCTGTTTGCCGCTATCATGGTTGCCACCGGCACCTTTATTTCGTCGTTCTGGATTCTCTCGGCCAACAGCTGGATGCAGACTCCGGCCGGCACCGAACTTCGCGACGGCGTGTTCTACGTCACTTCCTGGAGCGAGGCGCTCTTCAATCCCTCTTTCCCCTACCGCTTCGCCCACATGGCACTGGCCTCCTTCCTGACCGGTGGCTTTGTGGTGGCCGGTGTAAGCGCCTGGTACCTGCTGCGCGGCCGCGAGGTTGAGGCGAACAAGAAAGCGTTGTCCATGTGTCTTTGGCTGTTGCTGTTCATTGCCCCTGCACAGGCAGTCCTGGGGGATTTCCATGGCCTGAACACTCTGGAGCACCAGCCGACCAAAGTAGCGGCCATGGAAGGTAACTGGGAAACCTCCCGCAATGTGCCGTTGCTGCTGTTTGCCATTCCCGATCAGGAAAACCAGCGTAACCTGTTCGAGATTGGCATTCCGAGTCTTGCCAGTTTCATCCTCACCCACGAATGGGACGGTGAAGTACCGGGCGTAAGCGCGGTGCCGGTTGAAGAGCAGCCACCCGTCGTAATCGTGTTTTGGTCGTTCCGCATCATGGTGGGCATTGGCTTGCTGATGATCGCCTTCGCGCTTACTGGACTGGTTCTGCGTGCCGGCGGTAGATACTGGCGCACCAACTGGTTCCTGCAGGGCATGCGCTTTATGAGCATTGCGCCTTTCTTTGCTGTGCTGACCGGCTGGTTTGTGACCGAGGTAGGTCGGGCGCCCTGGCTGGTGTATGGCCAGATGACCCAGGCCGAGGCCCTGACCCCGTCACTGACCGGTGGTATGGCTCTGTTCACACTTATCGGCTATGTCGTGGTGTACGCCCTGGTGTTCTCTGCCGGCGTGTATTACCTGATGCGCGTGCTTTATGTCGGTCTCGAAGACCAGGATGAAGACGAGCACGAGGCCGAACGGCCGAAACGTCCGTTCTCTGCCGCACACGTGCCTTTTGAGATTGATGAAGACCAGCATCACGGTAAACCGGCCAGCCAGGGAGGTCACTGATTATGGAACTGTTTGATCTGCCTCTTATCTGGGCATTCATTATTGGCTTCGGCATCATCATGTATGTGTTGATGGACGGCTTCGATCTGGGCGTCGGAATTCTCTTTCCTTTCGCCCCGAATGAGGAAGCCCGGGACACCATGATGAACTCGGTGGCACCGGTGTGGGACGGTAACGAAACCTGGTTGGTGCTCGGTGGTGCCGGCCTTCTTGCTGCCTTCCCGATGGTGTATTCCATCTTCCTGCCGGCGCTGTACATTGGTGTGTTCCTGCTGCTGGCCGGGCTGATCTTCCGGGGCGTGGCGTTCGAGTTCCGGTTCAAGGCCCGCACCTCGCGTTATCTGTGGAACTGGGCGTTTGCAGGCGGTTCTACCGTCGCCTCTTTCGCTCAGGGCGCTGTGGTTGGCGCCTATATCCAGGGTTTTGAGACCGCAAACGGGGTTTACGTGGGCGGTGCACTGGATTGGCTCACGCCGTTCACGGTACTGACGGGCCTGGGCATGCTGGCTGGCTATGCCCTGCTCGGCTCCACCTGGCTGATCATGAAGACCGAGGGTTATCTGCAGCAGTGGGCCTACAAGATCACCGTGCCTCTGCTGCTGGCGGTGCTGGTTGTCTTTGGCATCATTGGAGTCTGGACACCGTTCGTGGACGAAATGGTCCGTGAGCGCTGGTTCTCTAACCTGAGCATTATCTGGATTCTGCCGGTTCTTACACTGCTGTGCGCTATCCAGATTTATCGTTCAGTGCGTGATCGCCGGGACGGCATGCCGTTCGTCGCCACCATGGGGCTGTTCATAACCACCTACCTTGGCCTGGTGGTCAGCCGCTGGCCGTATGTGGTTCCGCCGGAATACACCCTCTGGGACGCCGCGTCTGCCTACGAATCCCAGCTGTTCCTGCTGTTGGGCCTGCTGTTCGTAATCCCGATCGTGTTGGCCTATACCGCGTGGACCTACTGGGTCTTCCGGGGCAAGGTCCGAGCCGGCGAGGGATACCACTGAATGGTGGAGCCACTGGCCAATGATGGCGGGGGAGACTCCTCCGCCACTGACCAGAAAGCCGTCAAAGGCTGGCTCGCGCAGCTTGCCCTCGGCAATCGCCTCTGGATCCGCAGTACTGTTGCTGCGGGCACAGTGGCCGGCATAGCCACCATCATCCAGATGGTGTTGTTGGCCCGGATCATTCATCTGGGCGTGATTGACGAGGTCCCGATTGCGGACCTCACCCCCCTCTTCCTCGCGCTGATTCTCGCACTGGTGGTTCGGGCCCTTGGCCAGGGCTTTCAGACGCGTTTTGCAGCCCGTTGCAGCGAACAGGTGCGGCGGGATGCCAGGCGTCAGCTCCACAAACACTGGCAGGCTACCGGCCCGGTAGAGCTGGGCCAATCCTCGGCAGGCACCCTTGCCCGGGAATGGATTGACCACGTGGAAGCACTGCACGGTTATTTCGCCCGTTTTCTGCCGCAAATGACGCTGTCGATGATCGTGCCGCTGCTGATCCTCGTTCTCGTGTTCTGGCTGGACTGGCTGGCAGGTATTTTCCTGCTGTTGTCTGCACCGCTGATTCCGCTGTTCATGGCGCTGGTGGGCATGGGCGCGGAAAAGCTAAACCAGCAGCACTTCGAGACCATCAGCCGGCTCTCCGGACAGTTTCTGGACAAGGTGCGCGGCCTAACCACCCTGCAGTTGTTTGGCCAGACGACGGGTGCTGCAGAACTCATTCGCAAACGGTCCGATCACTATCGGCGCGTTACCATGAAAACGCTGCGGATTGCGTTTCTGTCGTCGGCGGTCCTGGAGTTCTTTGCTTCAGTGGCCATTGCCGTTATCGCCATTTACATCGGTTTTGGTTTGCTGGGCTACATCACCTATGGCCCGTCCGAAGATCTCACGCTATTTTCCGGGCTTCTGATTCTGTTGCTGGCCCCGGAGTTCTTCCAGCCCTTACGGACGCTGTCACAGCATTATCACGATCGCGCAGCGGCCATGGGCGCGGGCACAGAAATTCTTGAACGGCTTGGTTCGCCAGCGCACTTCGACACGTCTACGGATAGCAACCCGGTGGCGGGCGTGGATGATCGCATCGAGTTGCGGTCCGTCAGTAAACGCTTTCGGTCGGATCAGCCCGTTATTCAGGATCTCTCGCTGACGATTCAAAAAGGCGAAGTGATTGCCCTGACCGGGCCCTCGGGCGGCGGCAAGTCAACCCTGCTGCATCTGCTGGCGGGTTTTATGGCACCGGATACCGGTGAGCTCCACCTGTTTGGCGAATCAGCGGGAAGTTTCCGGTTCGGTTGGCTGGGGCAGAAAGGCTTCCTGGTTCAGGGTACCTGGGCCGATAACCTCAGGCTGACTACGCCGGACGCCTCCGATATTGCCATTGAAACCGCCCTGCGCAACGTCGGCCTTGGATCCCTGCTGGATAGCCGCCAACAGGGTATCTACAGCCCGATATCCGAGGAGGGTCAGGGACTCTCCGGCGGCCAGGCACGGCGGCTGAGCCTGGCACGTATTTTCCTGGCGGATTATGACCTGATTCTGCTGGATGAACCTACCGCGGGCCTCGACAGCGACAGTGAGGTGTTTGTGCTGGAGGCTCTGCACAAACTGGCGGTAGCCGGCAAAACCCTGATCTTCTCCACCCATCACCAGGCCTTGCTGACACTGGCAAACCGGGTTCTGCTGGTCTCCGGCGGGGAGGTTCGCGATGCGTGAGCTGAAACCGTGGCTGGAGCTGATCTTAAATCGGCCCGGACGCTTGGTGGTAGGTGGTTTTCTGATTCTCGCCACCCTGCTCTCCGGCATTGCGCTGTTGGCCGTGTCTGGCTGGTTCCTTACCAAAACGGCGCTGGTGGGATTGCTCCTGGCTGCCGGAGTGGCGGCCACCATCAACCTTTACGTACCCGGTGGCGCTATCCGGTTTTTCGCCGTTTCGCGAACGGTGTTCCGGTATCTGGAACGGGTGTATAACCACGATACGGTTCTGAGACTGCTTACAGATATCCGCGTGAACCTGTTCTCTCGGCTGTCCCGCGCCACGCGCGTACGCCGGGGAGAGCTGAGTGGCGCCCAGTGGCTCTCGCGCCTGACCAGCGATGTCGATGCCCTTGATACCCTGTACCTTCGTTTGATCGCACCTACGGCTCTGGCTGGCCTGGTAACCGTCCTGGTGTTGGTGCTGGCAGCCATTCTATTTGATGTTGGAACCGCTGTACTGGTGGCACTGCTGCTTGTGATTGCTCTGGCGGTCGCGACAGTTGGTGTTTACCTCAGAACCTGGCAACTCGCGGCCCGGCAAAGCGACCGGCAGGAAGAATTGCGAACGGCGGTCATCGAACATATTGAAGGTTTCTCGGAACTTACTGCTGCCGGTCGCACTGGCAAACATGCTGCCTGGCTTATGCGCCAGGCCCATCAGGTAACCTCAGAGCAGGCAAAAACGGACACCCGTGTGGGCTGGCATCTGGCCGGAACCCATCTGCTGGTAAACCTCTCCGCAGTCCTGGCGCTCTGGGCGGGCTTTGCCTTGTTCCAGGCGGGCACGCTATCCGGGCCTGTGCTGGTTTTACTGCCCATCGCTCTTCTCGGGCTGGCTGAGGTCTATGCCATGCTGCCTGATGCCTTTGGCAAGCTTGGAGCAACCATCGCTTCCGCGGCGCGTCTGAACCGCGATTGCCGCGAAGAGGAACGGCAGGCTATAAACGAAAAGCAAGAATTGCCGCCGAAAACTGCCCTTCTTGCAGACAACATTGCGGTGAAGCACGCCGGTTACGCGCCGCTGTTCACGCGCTTCAATCTTGAGATTGAGGATGGCAAACGCATCGGTATTCTGGGCCACTCCGGCAGCGGAAAATCTTCACTCGCCGATGTGCTAGCCGGTCTTTTGCCGGTTGCTCAGGGAAGCCTGGCGCGGAGGGATTGCGTTTACCTGACCCAGAAAACCGTGTTGTTTGAAGACACGTTGCGGGCCAACCTGTTACTGGGATCTCCGGAGGCTTCGGATACGGAACTCTGGAGCATGCTGGAGCAGATGGAACTGGCTGAGCGCTTCGCTACCGAACCGGATCAACTCGATACCTGGCTGGGCAGCGCCGGAAGCAGGCTTTCAGGCGGCGAGGCACGAAGAGTGGCGCTGGCGCGGGTGTTACTGAATCCAGCTCCCCTGGTCATATTGGATGAGCCTTTCACTGGCCTGGATGCCGAGACCCGGTCGAGGATAGCAAAACGGATGGAATCGCTTCTGGAAGGGAAAACCGTGGTCAGTCTTGCACACGGGTCGGCTGCCCTTCCGGGCGCCGACCGTGTGATCTACCTGAGTGGTTAGCGGGTTTCGAGAACCTCAAACGTCAATCCCGCCTTGCTGGTAAGCCTGTCCATCAGCTTGCCATCCAGCAGAGAAGACGGTGTCCAGAATCCGCCTGGCCGATCCGCCGGAATATCGAACGCCAGGCACATGCCCGCTTCGCCCAACATCTTGCCCGTGGAACCGTAGCCCGGATCCTGATCCCCGGTCACTTTGGTGATGATGGTCTTGCCGTCCGCGGTGCGACCAACAAAGCGCAGATCATAAAACCCGGCTTTCTGGGCTTCAGGGCTTGGGCCCTCGCCCGGCTGAGGGACAAACTTCTCCACCAGCCAGCGAGTCGGTTTGATGGCCGAGGCGGTAAAGAACGCCGCCAGGCCGCCGGTGATCGCATAAGCAGCCAGCCGGCCCTTGGTGCCACGACCGGTCATCATGGCTTCATCGTAGGTAAATTCCTTGCCGTACCGCGCGTTCTGCATGGCATTGGAGCGATGAACCACCCGTGTATTGATGGCGCCCATCACGAAGGGAGCAAGCCAGGCGTTGAACGTCTTATCAAACTCGGCGCCCTTGAGGCTGGGCTGCCGGGTCTTGGAGCGATGTTCTGGCGGGCAGATGGAAAACGGGTTGGCCAGCTCCTTGCGCAGCTTCGGATCCGCCGCCGCTTCCTTCGCCACATTCATCATGGAGGCTACCGTACCGCCCGAGAACTCGCCCTTGGCGGTCTTGACCCGCATGCGGACATCCTGGCAAGGCATTCCGAAAGTCTGCTCCGCCTGATTCTGCAGGAACCAGACGCCCATGTCAGAGGGAATCGAGTCGAAACCGCAACAGTGAACAATGCGCGCTCCGGAGGTTTTCGCCTCCGCCTCGTAACGCTCCACCATCTTGCGAATCCATTGAACTTCGCCGGTGAGATCGCAGTAGTCCGTGCCAGTCTGTACGCAAGCCTTGACCAGCGGCTCGCCGTAAAGCGCATAGGGGCCAACCGTGGATATAATCACGCGGGTCTGCTCACACATGGACTTGAGGGCTGCGTCGTCGGCGGCATCGGCAAGAATCACCGGCAGATCCCCAGCTTTGTCGCCAAGGCTGCTCTTCAGCGTGTTGAGCTTGCTCTCGGAGCGTCCGGCAATCGCCCATTTTACCGATTGGCCTACACCGTAGGTCTCGAGCAAGTAACGGGTAAGAATCTGGCCGACGAAGCTGGTGGCACCGAACACCACCAGATCATGGGCTGTTTCTGCGGATTTGGTCATTGCTCTTCCTTAGTAAACAGTGATGACAACAGAAATTGATAACGAATCAACGGTATTTCAGCGGAGCCCGGCAACCGCTTTCTCGCCCATCAGACGCATGAATACGGCAACACCCAGGCCCCAGAAACCGTTAAGGAGCAAGCCGCCCACCCAGGTCTGAGCTGAGACATCTAGCCCTTTCAGGGGGAATACCACCAGCATGGCGACTGCCGTGGGACCTACAGCCCCTACAATGACATGCCCCAGCCAGAACTTCATCCCTGCCAGGCGCCCAAGGATCAGCCACAACAACATCCCCCAAAGGCCACCAAAGAAGGCCAGTGACACAACTTGGGGCACACCCAGCGGCGGCACCGGTGACAGGTTGAAGGGCGCTGCGGGCACGATGCCCCCGAGCCAGAAAAGTGCGAACAGGCCCTGATGAAACACCAGGGTTGCGAGAAAACCACTTGCAAACGCCTTGAACCAAACCATGAACAATCCTCTGTTGGTATGAATAGTCGGCCTTAACCCGTTGATTCTGCGTAGCTCATTGAACAACTGCAACCAATGTTAACAGTTTTGAGCGCTCGTTCTACTTTCCCGGCAGCACCGGTAAATCCGTCTTCACGGCCAATCGTTTGTCATACTGCTTGGGGCACACTGGCAGGCACAGCAAGAAACGATTTCCGGAGGTTCGAATTGATCACCTTTTTAACAGTCTTGAGCATCCTGCTTGTCCTGTTCAGCGGCTTTGTCTGCTGGCAGGTTCTTGAACAGCGCAAAGTGATCGCCCGAATGATGGAGAACGACGACATCGCAGATTCCGAGCAGGAACCGGAGCTGGTTATTACGCTTCGGGTGCTGGATCCGATTGCACTGGCCAAGAGGGAGTCACGCTCTGCCCGAGTGCTTGCCGACAAACTCCCCGTGATGGTTCGCAAAATGGTGTACCAGGAAGTGATGAAAGAACTTGAGGAAGAGATGACAGAGCGCGAAATCGACGTGGATATGCAGATTGAGTATCGATGATCGCAATGTGTGACTGGAGGGCCCCATCATGAACCTGGCCGCAATCGTATTGTTGCTGCTATTGGCCTTTGGCGGATTCTGCATCGCCTACTGGCAGCTGCTGCTCTGTCGACGGGAAGCACGGATTCTCAATTCCCATCGTGTGTCAGCGCACAGTGCCATCCAGAAAAGCAGAATGGATCTTCTTGAGGTCCGGAACCGGGCGCGGTTGCTGGAAGACTCGGTTTCGGGTGGCGCGAGCGCCGTAGAAAAGCTGCACAAGGCAATCTCGAACACGACTTTCGGGCTGATTGATCTGTTCTCGAAGGATGAGGAGTTCCGACAGACTGCCCGTAAAGCCCGGGCCACCCATGACCAGAAGAGCCAACAGATCTACAAAACCGTGCGCACGACCAACAAGGCCCTGCACATCCTCGCCGATACCCTGATCATCGGGAAAGCAGAAAAGCGGCTCGCTTCCCGCAAGCGCGGCAAGGCTCAGGGTTCCGACGACGGTCAATGAAATTTGGGGGTTAGCGCCTTTCCAGGCGTTTCAGACCCACGTCGACTGTCACCACCAGTGATTTGAGCGAAGCAGCCTTCTCAAGGCCCTCCGAGTTGGCCCGATAAAGATGGGGTGTCATGGCCAGGAGATCGGCGATGCTGTCCTCGTCCGGAAGACTCAGCGGGAACCTTAGCACGGTCGAATCCAGGGTCCGGAAGCCCTCGGGATTTACCATCTCAGTGTCTGCGGGTGGTTTCAGTTCGGGGTAAATGATTTCACGCAGTTCCCGAAGGTGGTCTGCACCGGCATCCACCTGTATCACCTTCCCGCCGGGCTTCAGCACCCTAGCGAATTCGCTGTAAACCGGAAAACCGAACAGGCAAAGCACGAGATCCACGGATTCCGGCATTATTGGCAGGTTGGCATTGCTGCCAACCACCCACCGGGTCTGTTTGTCCTGTTTGGCCGCGGCCAGAACCGCCCACTTGGAGATGTCGACGCCGATCATGGAGATATCTCTGGCGCCAGCCAAGCTCGCGAGGTGTCTAAGGTAATAACCTTCGCCAGAGCCTGCGTCCAGAATCGATCCAGTGCCCTCGCTCGGAAGCCACTGCAATACCTGATTGCTCACAGCCTCGGCGATCTTTGTGTAGAACCCTGCATTCAGAAACCGTTGTCTGGCTGCGACCATTTCCTTGCTATCACCCGGGTCCAGGGAACGTTTCTTTTGAACGGGTAACAGATGCACGTAGCCCTGCCGGGCAACGTCGAAGCTGTGTCCGTTCTCGCAACGCCAGGTCTTTTCGCTGGGCGCCAGTGGGCAGCCGTCCAGTGGGCAGGCTAAGGCATCAAACGGCATTGTGGTCATGGCTTGTATATCCGGTTCAACCGTGGGGGTCAGATATCATGGCAGGTATTCTGGCTTCACCCAAAAGAAAAAGGCACCCGAAGGTGCCTTTTCTCAAGCTTGGCAGAAAGTTACAGAACTTTCTTCAGATCTTCTTCAAGCTGCGGAACGGCTTCGAACAGGTCCGCTACCAGACCATAATCAGCAACCTGGAAGATCGGCGCTTCTTCATCCTTGTTGATCGCAACGATCACCTTGGAATCGGACATACCGGCCAGATGCTGGATGGCACCGGAAATACCCACAGCGATGTACAGCTGCGGAGCAACAATCTTACCGGTCTGGCCGACCTGCATGTCGTTCGGCACGAAACCGGCATCGACAGCCGCACGGGATGCGCCAACCGCAGCACCCATCAGATCGGCTACCTGCTCCAGCATCTTGAAGTTGTCGCCGTTCTGCATGCCGCGACCACCGGAAACAACGATACCGGCGCTTGCCAGCTCAGGACGGTCAGACTTGGCCAGCTCTTCGCTGACGAACTGGGACAGGCCAGCGTCTTTCACGACGTCCAACTGCTCGACAGAAGCGGAGCCACCTTCAGCGGCAACCGGATCGAAAGCGGTCGGACGAACAGTAACGACTTTGATGCTGTCACTGGATTTTACAGTGGCAATGGCGTTACCGGCGTAGATCGGGCGAACGAAGGTGTCTTCGGACTCCACACGCATGATGTCGGATACCTGCGCAACATCCAGCAGTGCGGCAACACGCGGCATGAAATCTTTACCCACGGTACCAGCGGCGGCCAGGATGTGGCTGTAGCCTTTGCCCAGTTCGGCAACCAGCTCACCCAGGTTTTCGCCCAGGAAGTGACCATAAGCGGCGTTGTCGGCAACCAATACCTTGTTCACGCCTTCGGCCTTGGCAGCTGCTTCAGCAACGGCACCACAGTTTTCACCGGCAACCAGTACGTCGATGTCTCCGCCGATGGCCTTGGCAGCCGCTACAACATTCAGGGTAGCCTGTTTCAGGCTGCTGTTGTCATGTTCAGCAATTACAAGGATGCTCATTTAGATCACCTTCGCTTCGTTCTTCAGTTTATCGACCAGCTCGGCAACGTCGGCCACTTTCACACCCGCCTGACGGGAAGCAGGCGCTTCAACCTTCAGGGTGGAAAGGCGCGGAGCGATGTCGACACCCAGATCGGCCGGGCTCATGTTGTCCAGCGGCTTCTTCTTCGCCTTCATGATGTTCGGCAGAGAAGCGTAGCGCGGCTCGTTCAGACGCAGGTCGGTAGTGACAACCGCAGGCAGGTTCAGAGCAACGGTCATCAGACCACCGTCTACCTCGCGGGTTACGTTAACCTTGTCGCCCTCAACAACCACTTCGGAAGCGAAAGTGCCCTGACCCATGCCGGTCAGTGCGGCCAGCATCTGGCCGGTCTGGTTGTTATCGGAATCGATGGACTGCTTGCCAAGAATGACCAGCTTCGGCTCTTCTTTCTCAACAACAGCCTTGAGCAGCTTGGCCGCTTCGAGAGACTGAACCTCCTCGTCCGTTTCGACGTGGATACCACGGTCAGCACCCAGCGCCAGCGCAGTACGAATCTGCTCCTGGGAGGCTTTCGGGCCAATGGATACCACCACGATTTCACTGGCAACACCCTTCTCTTTCAGGCGAACGGCTTCTTCAACCGCGATTTCGCAGAACGGGTTCATTGCCATCTTGACGTTGGCGAGGTCAACACCGGTGTTGTCCGGCTTAACGCGCACCTTTACGTTGTAGTCGATTACTCGTTTTACAGCGACCAGAACCTTCATAGATTCCTCGTTCTTCTACGATGGGTTTATGACTTGCAGTCCTCACGCAGAGCCTGCCGAAATTCAATGCGCACTAATGATGGAGCCAACACTCGGCAGAATCAATAGCCTCAAACGACGCGCCAGGACTGAACTTTCAGCCAATTCCCCGGTATTGACCGGGGACGGCAATGAGACGATACTAGATTTCGACTCAAAACACACCATGTTTCAGTGTGCTCTTACAATGCCAAAGGACAGGGCGAATTTCAAACAAACGTTTGTTTGATTCTTCAAATACGGTATCCTTTTGGTTATGCAAGTCGGGACAAACGGCTTGGGGCAGTCGTCTATAGGCACTTTTACCGGTATGATGGCGGCCCAGAATAATTGGCCTGCGGGCACATAATATCCATTAAAGATGTTTGAGGAGACCAACGTGGAACGCGAATCGATGGAATTTGATGTTCTGATCGTCGGCGGCGGCCCGGCGGGCCTGTCGGCAGCGTGCCGTGTCATGCAACTGGCACAGGAAGCTGGCGAGGAACTCACCGTATGCGTTGTAGAGAAAGGTTCTGAGATCGGCGCCCACATTCTGGCCGGCACTGTATTCGAGCCCACTGCCCTCAACGAACTCTTCCCGGACTGGAAAGAGAAAGGCGCCCCGCTCAACACGCCGGTTACCCGGGACGACATTTTCCTGCTGAAGAACGAGGAAAGCGCCACCAAGATCCCGAATGCGTTTGTGCCCAAGAACATGCACAACCATGGCAACTACATTATCAGCCTGGGCAACCTGTGCCGCTGGCTCGCCGAACAGGCCGAACAGCTTGGCGTTGAGGTGTATCCCGGCTTTGCCGCGTCCGAAACCATCATTGAAGACGGTCAGGTAAAAGGCATCATTACCGGCGATATGGGCGTGGCCCGCGACGGTTCCGAAAAAGACGGCTACATGCCGGGCATGGAACTGCGCGCGAAATACACTATGTTCACCGAGGGCTGCCGTGGTCACCTGGGCAAGCGCCTGATCAACGAGTTCAAGCTCGATGAAGGCAAAGACCCGCAGCACTACGGTATCGGTATCAAGGAACTGTGGGATATTGATCCGGCCAAACACGAGCCGGGCCTGGTAGTTCATACCACCGGCTGGCCTCTGAAAGAAACCGGATCCACCGGTGGTTCTTTCCTGTATCACCTTGAGAATGGCCAGGTATATGTAGGCCTGATCACCGATCTGTCCTACAGCAACCCGCATCTGAGCCCGTTTGAGGAATTTCAGCGCCTGAAGCTGCACCCGGAGATCAAGAAACACCTGGAAGGCGGTAAGCGCGTATCCTACGGCGCCCGTGCAATCACCAAAGGTGGCTACAACGCTCTGCCCAAGATGAGCTTCCCGGGTGGTCTGCTGCTGGGCTGTGATGCAGGCACACTGAACGGCTCCAAGATCAAGGGCTCCCATACTGCCATGAAGTCCGGCATGCTGGGCGCCGAAGCGGTTTTCGAAGCACTCAAGGATGGCAAGAGCGGCGAGGAAATCAGCAGTTTCCAGAAGAAGTTTGAGGACAGCTGGCTGTTCAAGGAGCTATACGCAGAGCGTAACTTCGGCCCGGCGATGCACAAGTTCGGCAATGTAGTGGGTGGCGCCATCGCCTACTTCGAGCAGAACATCCTGCGCGGCAGCCTGCCGATTACCTTCCACGATACCACTCCGGATTATGCCACCATGAAGCCGGCAGCCGAGTGCAAGAAGGTGACCTATCCCAAGCCGGATAACACCCTGACCTTCGATCGTCTGTCCTCGGTGTTTATTTCAAACACCAACCACGAGGAAGATCAGCCGGTTCACCTTAAACTGACCGATCCGGACCTTCCGATCCGCGACAACCTGCCTAAATACGATGAGCCTGCGCAGCGCTACTGCCCGGCTGGTGTTTATGAAGTTGTCGAGAAAGACGATGGCAGCGGCAAGCGCTTCCAGATCAACGCCCAGAACTGTGTGCACTGCAAGACCTGCGACATCAAGGATCCTGCCCAGAACATTAACTGGGTAACTCCGGAAGGGGGCGGCGGCCCGAATTATCCGAACATGTAAGTTCGGATTCCGGTGATAAAACGGCCCCGCGCGGGCCGTTTTTTTGTGAACCTGGGGTCAGATGAATGCTTTCATCTGACCCCTTTTTCATTCTGTAGACATAAAAAAACGGCTCCCGAGGGAGCCGTTTTTCTTTGCGCTTCAGAAAAGCTTAATGAGCGTGGCCGTGCTCTTGCTCTTCGTCAGTCGCGTCGCGAGCTTCCACTACTTCTACGTCGAAGTGCAGAGTCTGGCCAGCGAGCGGATGGTTGGCATCGATGGTGACAGTTTCGTCGCCAACTTCTACCACACGAACGACCTGGGGGCCGCCTGGGGTCTGCGCCTGGAACTGCATGCCCGGCTCGATGGTATCGACGCCTTCAAATGCAGAACGCGGAACCGGCTGGATCAGCTCTTCGTTAACTTCGCCGTAGCCTTCACCAGGTTCTACAGACACCTTAACCTGATCGCCTGCGTTCTTTTCGTTCAGTGCACTTTCCAGTCCACCGATAATGTTCTGCGCACCTTCCAGATAAGACAGAGGCTCACGACCTTCTACACGGGAGGAGTCAAGCTGCTCTCCCTGATCGTTGGTGAGCGTGTAATGGATGGTGACAACACGAGGTTGGGCCATGTGATCTCCTTGCGTGTCGCAATGACTGTTTAATTGATTTAGGCAATCGAAAGTGATCGTGAACAGCCAGACTGCACAGAGGGACTAACGACCACCGGGCCTCGTTAGAGAGCCAGGCTCATAACAAGTATGAAAACACAGTTTAACAACTGAGCTAATGCGTTTTCTACCGTAATTCTGGGGCCGCGGTACCGGTTTTCAACCACCCTGCCCGATTTTGTAGAAAATTCCGTGGCTGAATACCCCAAGAACCGGGTGTCCGTCTTCATTCCGTTCCACGACATGATCCGCCAGGTCATAATAGGCTGCGGTGACCAGTCGCGCTTCGACCCCATGGCGAATCTTTACCACGGGTCTTGGCTCATCTGAGCCCGGATAGGTGGTCACTTCCAGTGGATGGTCCTGGCCGATTTCGAGGGTTTCGCCGACATTGGTGGTCAGGGAGATGACCTGTCGGTCGCTCTCCCCAGTCGCGGTCAGGGAATGGGCGAGCAACGGCGCGTCCTCGACTTGGATGCGCCACTTTTCAACCGGCGTCACCAGGTAGTATTCGCCGTCGCTTTCCCGGCGGAGAATCGTGGAAAACAGACGTACAATCGCTTCTCGAGCCAGCGGCTTGCCTTTGAAGATCCACTGACCATCTCGACTGATGCGAAGATCCATATCCCCGGAAAGCTCGGGGTCCCACTGATCAATGGGAGGGTTCCCGGCCTTCTTCACGGTTTTCTCCACCTGCTTTGCAAGATTATCTGGATTCATGCTCATAACGGTGGCTCCCGGCTCTCTGAATTACAACCCGCGCATCCACTCCGCGCGCAAAGGTGCTGCACCGGGATTGGTAATGGCGAGATCTACCTGGTCCAGCATTTTCTGCTTGTCACGGCCCAGCGTGCCTTTCAGCACGAGGTAATTTGAAGCGTGATCACTGCGGAAGATGGTCTTATCCAGCTCAAGATGCTCCAGGAACAGGCGTATCTCTTCAAAGAGCCCCTTTTGAGACAGTGGCACGAAATCGTCTCCAAAGCCCGCCCGGAAACGTTCTTCTCCCTGTGGGAAACTGACCACGAGGGTGGAAAGATAATCCGGCTGGGTCTCGTTACAGAGCGTTGCGGTATTGATCGCGTGCTGGCGCGAAAGGTTTTCTCCGCCCAGCCCGTTCAGCACCATGACAGAGCTCGTCAGACCCGCTTCACGGATTTTCAGCAGTGCCGAGCGGGTGGATTCCCAGGTTTCGCCCTTGTTGACCCGGCGCAGGATTTCATCATCACCGGATTCCATACCGACATAGAGAATTTCCAGGCCTGCATCCTTCAGTTGAGCCAGTTCTTCCACGGTCTTTTTGGCGAGGTTGCGGGGAAGACAGTAGCTGGAAACCCGCTGAAGATCCGGAAAAGCCTCCCTGAGCTGATCCAGAATTTCCAACAGGCGACGGGTCGGCAATACCATGGCATCCCCATCTGCCAGGAAAACCCGGCGCACACCACCCAGGCTGCGAGCCGCATTGCGGATGTCCTGGAGCACATCGTCAGGCTTGCGGGCCCGGAATTTCTTTTGCGGCTGCGTATACATCTCGCAAAACGTGCACTTATTCCAGGAGCAGCCGTTGGTGACCGGCAAGATCAGTGACTTGGCTTCACTGGGAGGCCGGAAGACCGGCTCTACGTAGTCGATTGGAAAGCTGTACATAGTCGGGCTCGGGTTTGAGGATTCAGAAATGACTTACTGGGGATATCAGGGCAGAAACTGGGCTTTCAAGTCAGCGCACCCGGGGCCGACTACCGGCATATCCAGCATGACGGCCTGGGAGGTCATGAACGGAATGCCCCGGCGATGTGCGTCAACCAGAAGCGTCGCAAGCCCTCCCACCAGGGGCATGTGGGAAACGATCAACAAGGGCGATTCGTGGTGTTCAATCAATGCATCAAGGCAGGCTGCCGGGTCGTCGTCCGGAGTGATAAACATCTTTTCTTCAACGGGACAGTTGAGAATTTCGGAGACGATCGCCGCCGTTTGTCTGGCCCGCACATAGGGGCTGCTCCAGACCAGCTTCGGTCGCCAGGGCGACTCCGCGATGCGAGCGGCAACCTCAGCCACGCCGAGCCGACCGGCCTCTGTCAGTTCACGTTCCTGATCCAGCGTATGCCAGCCAGCTTCCCCATGGCGCATGATGAGCAGTTGCAAGGGCTCTCTCCTTTCCGGCCTGGTCCCGGTTCAGCGGGCCTGTTACTGGCTGATGGTCCGCGGCAGTATAAATTCTACGTCGGAATTCTGGACCGACATCATAAGGCTATTGATGACCGCCTTGATGGAAGCGTTGTCGTAAAGGATCTCGTAAAGCCCACGAACCAGTGGCATATAGATCCCGATGGCCTCGGCTTTCTGCTTGACGAGCTTCAGGGTATAGATGCCCTCGGCCACCTGCCCGAGTTCCGCCACGGCATCGTCCAGTTTTTGGCCCAGGCCAACGGCATAGCCCACTCGAAAGTTCCGGCTCTTGGATGAGGTGCAGGTCACGATCAGGTCACCGACACCCGCCAGCCCCATGAATGTCATTGGGTTGGCGCCGAGGCTGACGGCAAACCGGCTCATCTCTGCAAGACCGCGGGTAATCAGCATGGCCTTGGCGTTCTCACCCATTTCCAGGGCGGAGGCAAGACCTGCGACAATCGCATAGATGTTCTTCAGTGCTCCGGCGAGTTCCACACCATACACATCCACGTTCGCGTAGACGCGAAAATACTCGCACCCCAGGAGGTCCTGAACCGAGCGGCGTACATCCGGATCCTTGGCGGCAATAACAGTGGCGGTCAGATCCCGGTTTACGATTTCACCAGCCAGGTTGGGGCCACTGAGCACGCCAGTACGACAGCGCGGAATCTCTTCCTGCAGAATCTCGCTCATCAGTTTGAAGCCGTGCTCTTCAATCCCCTTGGTGAGGCTGATGACAATTTGTTCGTCGCGGAATTTGTCGCTGTTCTCGCGGATAACGGCCCGAAAGGCTTTGCTCGGAATGGCAACAAAGACGATCTCGGCCTTGCTGACAGCGTCCGCCAGGTCTGTGGTGGGCTGAATGTCACCGGTCAGCTCAATGCCTGGCATGTAGCGGCTATTGATTCGGGTGCTGCGGATCTCTTCGGCCTGCGCTTTGCCACGCATCCAGAAATGAACACGGTGACCGTTTTCACCCAGCACCTTGGCCATGGCAGTACCAAAACTGCCACCGCCCAGAACCGCCACATCGTGTACCGGCACGGCTGCCTCAGTGTTCCGGGGCGTCGATTGTTCAGACATAGTTCTTCCGTTCTGTCAGATCAGGTGTGATACCGGCAAAGTCGCACCAGGGCGGCGCAGTTAGCCGGGCTCTTCACATTCCAGAGCGCGCACCAGATTCTTGAATTCTTCCCTGTTTCGGCTGTTCAGGCCCATCAGCACTCTATGGGCATCGAGAACCTTGTCTCGAACCTGTTGTTCGCTGGCCCTGAGTACGGGAATCTCTTCAAGCTCTTCAATTCGGGACGCGGGTTCTCGCACAATGATAAAGATCTTGTCGAAACCCATGGAAGTGATAATGCGGGTAATATCAGGATTGGTCGAAATAAGTGTGGGCAGGAAGTTGCTCTGTTTCTGGGCCGCCATGGCGATCTTGGCAAGCAGGCCGAGCGTTGTGCTGTCGATAATCTCGGTCTCGGTCAGGTCGATCACCACGGTCTTGAACTCCGGGTCCTGGGTGATGGACTCAACCAGATTGTCCAGCGTCGAACACAGGTTCAGCCGGATTTCCCCAATAAACTTCAGGACGTAGATGCCCTGTTTTTCAGCTTGCAGGATCTTGTAACCAGCCATGTTTCACACTGCCACTAATTCGACGGGGTGTTATCTGATCCGTTCATGGTATCAGTTACCGATACGATAGCGATATCGTCCGGCAGCTCTGTGATCTGTTCCAGATGCAGAGCCTCGCTCAGAGAGGCGATAGTGTGACGACCTCCCGATACGAGTTCAAGTAGTGTCCGCTCCTTTTCATCCAGTCCCTTTTCCCGGATAACTTCCAGAATTCCATCCGAAAACAGGGTCAGATGAAACGGTTTGTTCAGGGGAACCTCGTACACTTCCCATTCCGGCGTCTCGAACAGCCCTACCGGAAGCCCGCTCCCCTCAAGAAACGCTGCCTCCCCGCCCTCTAAAGACAGGATGGGCATCGGGAAATGGGCGCCCACTGCATAATTCAACTTACGTTCGCTCAGGGAAATAATGCCAACGAACACGGTTACGTGTTTACCGAGGCCGGTGTCCAGCAACTCGGAATTGATGCGTTCCAGGAATCGGTCCGGGTACAGGATATCTTCACTGGACCCCCGGCGAAGGTTTCGCTGCAAGCGGTTGGTCAGGTTCTTCAGCAGTACGGTTACGAACGCGGAACTGGCGCCATGGCCGGAGACATCAGCGATGTACACCAGAACCTTGTCGTCGGAAATACGAAAGTAATCCAGAAAATCACCGCTCAGGTAAAGCGATGGCTTGATCATGTGGTCCACGTGCAGGCCACTCATCACCTGTTCGTGCTCCGGAAGCATCCTTAACTGGACCTTTCGGCCGGCGCGTTGGTCTGCCCGCAGCTCGGCGATGCCGTCCCGCAAGTCACGATTTGCCTCTTCAAGCTCCTGCCGGTAAAGCTGATTCAGCCGGTTGACCCGGACCCGGTCGAACAATTTCCCGATAACATCGTCCAGTGCGCCCTTGTCATCGTTACAAGGCTTGAGGACAAAATCCGCCGCCCCGGCCCTGAGAGCGCTGACCACATCGGCGCTGGACTCGCTGGACGAACAGGCGACGATCGGCGTGAATGTTTCGGCTTCCTCCAGGCGGTTGGCGAGATCCCGGATGGACTCCGGAGGCAGGTCTGCAAAGATGACATCGGGAATGTTATCGTCAAAAAGCGCCTTGGCGCTGGCGAGATCCCGGTAGCCGGTCACGTAGAACCCCCTCGCTTCAAGGTAACGGGCGAGATCCGTGCGGGCCTTTTCATCGGCGTCTAATATAAGTATGCGCTCGGTGCGCGAGGTCATGGCGACTGCCCTAAACTACCAGCGATAAACGATAAATTGGCTTGATTAAGCCTATTCTGGCACGCCCCTGTGATATAACAAGGCCAAGTTCATGAAATCGGAGGATTCCATCTGATGCGACGTGCCGTAAACGATCTACTCGGAGCCTATGACAAGCTGATCATGGATCCGGTTCACGGAGGCATTCCGCTTTACCGGCACGAGATCCAGGTGATTGACCACCCGCTGTTCCAGCGACTGCGAAACATCTGCCAGAACGACATACTGAGCCTGGTCTTTCCCGGCGCAACCCATTCCCGATTTCTACACAGTATTGGTGTGATGCATGTGGGCACCCGCATGTTCCGCTCGATGATCGACGCCTACCTCAGGGAGCGACAGCTCAGCGAGCAAACCGACCTGAGCCTGAGCCAGCTCGACGCCATCGACTATCTGGCCAAAACCATCCGGCTGGGCTGCCTGCTGCATGACAGCGGGCATTCAAGCTTTTCCCATCAGTTCACCCAGGCCCGGCGTATTCGGGAACTGATGTCCCGTCCCGGCCGCTTCCGGGATCTGTGGCGCGGCGTGGATTATTCCACCTATCATCCGGAGGAGCCCGATGAACTGGAACACGAGCATTATTCGGTGCGTGTTGCCCACGATGTGCTCATGGCGGTGGATCTGGAAAGTGCCGGGCTTTTCGCCCGGGACGTTATCGGCATTATGGAAACGACGGACGTAAAACCCAGTGAGACGTTCTGTCGTCATGCCCGCACATTCTGGGCGTTTATTGCGGGAGAGGATGCCGCGGCGGGATCACCGCTCAGCGAAAACATACCCGGGCTGGTGATGGATCTGCTGTCGTCGATTGTATCAGGGGAAATCGACGCTGACCGGGCCGATTACATGCTGCGGGATGGCTTCCACTCGTCGGTAACCATCGGCGGTTTCAATCTGGACCACCTTTTGAGCAACCTGCGTTTTGGATGGGATGTGTCCGAACCCTGGCTGGGGCTGGCCATAACCCAGAAAGGACTGGGGGCGCTCGAAGACTTTGTCTACAGTCGCCACCAGATGTACCGCAAGGTCTACGCCCACAAGACCGCGCTGGGCTTTGACTGGCTACTTCGGGAAGCGATCAACGAAGTGCTCGATGACCCGGAGAACTTTGAATGGGTGGATACCTGCCTGAGCGACATGGCCTACTTTGCAGAACTGACCGACAATTTCTTCTGGGAGGCGTTCCGGAAAGTGGCCCGCAAGCACCCGAAGAGTTTCTCGTTCTGCATTGTAAACCGGGTGAAACTGAACCACCTTGATACCCGGGAAGACCTCTCAGCCAGGGGGATCGAACGCCATAGCGCCTGGTTGGCCGAAGAGCTTTCTCTCAGCCCTGCCCAGGTAGTGACCTGTTCGATGCGGGCGCGCTTCTCGAACATCCAGGACAACTTCAACGGCATCAAGGTGCTCGTGCGCGAACCTATCCACCGCACCCGGTCGCTGAAGAAGATCACCGACGTCAGCGCCTTCTTCAGCAAGTTCAGTGACGGCACCATCACGCATTTCTATACCCGACCCGATGTGACCACCGGTAACCAGGAGTCCCTCACTGAGTAGTGGGAGCGGTCGTCAGTTCGGCAACCAGTCCGCAGGCACTGTCGAAGGCGCCCTCTACCCGGCCGCCACTGAGCCAGTCGCCGGCGAGCCCGATCTTGTAATCCGGAAACCATAGATGGCCAGGGTGTTCTCCGCCTTCAGAGCGCGCATAGAGCCAGCGATGGGTAACCACTTCGTCCGGACCGGTATCGAAGCCGGTCGTTTCACGAAACGCAGCCAACAGTTTTTCGGCCACTTCCTCGGCTGGTGTACCCACATGGTCTTCGGTCCAGGCCGGGCTGGCGTGCAAAACCCACCACTGACCCTCGTCGTCTCGACCGGGCTTGCTGGAGTTGTTGGCCACCCAGAACAGCGCCGGGTGCTTGCAGCGCATGCCTTCGTGATGCGGCCAGGGCGATACCGGGAAGTGGGCGGCAACGGCCCAGCATGGCAGAACCCGGCTCACCGGATCGTCCAGGTGGGAGGCCAGAGCGTCGAGGCCGCTGTCCGCCAGCAAATCCCGAGCCTGTGCCGGAGGCGCGGTAACGATGACTGCATCAAAATCGCCCAGGTGCGAGCCGGAGGTCGAAAAGAGTGACCAGGACTGGTCGTTTTGGGCCAATCTGGCAACCCGTGTCTCGGTAACAATGTGAGCATGCCCTGACAGGGCCCGGGTAATCGCTGTCATGCGCGGAATACCGACGTAACGGGTCTCCTGCGGAAAGGATTCCCATTTATCAGCATTCGTCTGGAAACCAAACCGTCCTTCCCACGGTCCGAAGCTTTCAGGGCCTGCAAATTTACGGAGAAACGGCAGGAAATCCGGATTCCGGGAGGTGAAGTACTGCGCGCCCATATCCGCTGATCCGCCGGTTACCCGCTTCGCAGCAAGCCTGCCACCCGGCCCACGGCTTTTTTCGAAGACCGTGACGTCATGGCCCAGACCGCGCAGCTGGATAGCGGCGGTCAGCCCGGAGAGGCCTGAACCGACAATGGCAATACGGCGTATAAGTGACGAATCAAAGGTTTGATTAAACATGGTTTATTGTGCATCCAATTACAGTAGTAAGATCGTACTACTCTCCATGAAACACTAGCGGCAACAAGGCTGAGTGTGCGATCAAGATTCCATTAAAGAGAAAGGGCAATCAGGGTATGACCCGAATGCAGCATTGGCTTACAAACATTTTGAGGTGGTTCGATTCCGAAGCAGGTTCGGATCACCTAGACACCACGTCCCGATCATTCAATTTTTTGCGGGTTATTCCGTTCATTGCGCTCCATCTGGCCTGCCTCCTGGCGTTTTACACCGGCGTAAGCGCATTCGCCATCGGATTCGCGATTGCTTTCTTCCTCGTGCGGATGTTTGCGATTACCGGATTCTACCATCGTTATTTTGCCCACAAGACGTTCAAGACCAGCCGACCTGCCCAGTTTGTATTCGCGGTGCTCGGTGCCAGTGCGGCCCAACGCGGCCCGCTCTGGTGGGCTGCCCACCACCGGCATCATCATCAGCACTCCGATGATGTTCAGGACCTGCACTCGCCCCATCAGGGCGGATTCTGGTGGTCCCACATGGGGTGGTTTACCTGTGACGCCGGCTTTGCGACCGACGAACGTCGGATTCGGGACTGGCTGAAATTCCCGGAACTCAGGCTGATTAACCGGTTTGATGCCCTGGTGCCTGCTCTCGCCGCCGTTGGTATTTACGGGCTAGGAGAGGCGTTGGCCGCGTGGGCTCCGGGGTTGGGGACCAACGGCCTGCAGATGCTTGTCTGGGGATTCTTCATTTCAACCGTCGTGCTGTTTCACGCCACGGTATCCATCAACTCTCTGTCCCATGTCTGGGGCAAGCGCCGATTTGAAACCTCGGACGACAGCCGGAACAACTTCTGGCTGGCCCTGCTTACCCTGGGCGAAGGATGGCACAACAATCACCACCGCTGGCCGCAATCTGTTCGCCAGGGATTCCGGTGGTATGAAATTGACATCACCTGGTATGGGCTATGGCTGATGTCGAAGCTTGGCATCATCTGGGAGCTCAACCCGATACCCAAGCACATTCAGGAAGAAACACGCGAACTGGATAAAATGAGGAGGAGCAGGCAATGACAACCGCCTCAAAGATCGAAGTAGGTACGCGTAATTCCGCGGTGCCGGCAACGCTTGATAACTTTAGAGCGCTGTTCAACGAACTCGACAAGGGTAATCTGAATAAGCTCTCCCGGGTTTACAGTGAAGATATTCGCTTCCAGGACCCGCTGAGCAGCGTAACGGGGCTGGATGAGTTGACCCACTATTTCGCCGGGGCCTATGCGAATGTCATTTCCTGTCGCTTTGAATTCGGTGAAGCCGTTGTTCACGGTGAGTTTGCCGCCTTGCCCTGGGTTATGCACCTTCGTCACAAGCGCCTTCGCAAGGGCCGTGAAGTTCAGGTGCAGGGCATTAGCCACCTCGAAATCCGTAACGGGATGGTGTGCTACCACCGTGATTACTTTGACGCCGGGGAAATGCTCTACGAAAACCTGCCGGTGATTGGCAGGGCCATTCGCTGGATCAAGGATCAGGCAGGATGAGTGATCGACTTCAGGAAACCTCGAATATCTGGATTACCGGCGCCAGCTCGGGCATTGGCGAATCGGTCACCCGCGCGCTGGCACGCGGTGGTCACCGGCTTGTGATTACCGGCCGCCGCCAGGGGGCTCTTGAAGAACTGGCTTCCGCAGCGCCAGACCGGATTATACCGGCAGCGGCAGACACCACCAGTAAAGAAGACCTCCAGGCCATCGCGGGTACGCTGGAAAACCACGGCGACCTGAATATGGTGATTCTGAACGCCGGGACCTGTGAATATCTGGAGATAGCGCACTACAACAGCGACGTTATCGAAAAGAACATTCACACCAATGTGATTGGCACGGCGCGATGTCTCGATATTGCTCTGCCTGCCCTCAGGCGCAGCCGCGCCAAAGGCCAGCCGGCGACCCTCGTGATCGTCAGCTCTTCCGCCTGGTGGTTCCCCTTTGGCCGGGCTGAAGGCTACGGCGCTTCCAAGGCCGCCCTGACCTATTTTGCCCATGCACTCCGGGCAGACCTTGACGCCGAAGGGATCGACGTAGTGGTGGTTTCCCCCGGATTCGTCAAGACACCATTGACCGATCGGAACGATTTTCCAATGCCCTTTCTGGTTTCTGCAGAGGATGCGGCGGAGCGCATTGTCAATGGTCTGGCGCGTGGCAAGAACGAGATTGCATTCCCCAAGCGCTTCACCTGGATGTTGAAAGCGCTGGGCGCCCTGCCCCGGCCCTTGATCGACCGTATGTCGGCCTCCATGGCCCGTAAAAGCAACACCGAACAGGAAAATAATGGATGAGTAGTGAGCGTCAGCGAATTGCTGTCATTGGGGCCGGCGTTTCCGGCCTCACGGCTGCCTGGCTTTTGGCCGAGAAACACGAAGTTCAGGTTTTTGAAGCGGGCGACTATGCCGGCGGTCACACCAACACCGAACAGGTCGAAGCCGGTGGCCGGACCTGGCCGGTGAATACCGGCTTCATCGTTTTCAACGACTGGACCTACCCGAATTTCATCAAACTGATGGAGCGGCTGGGAGTTCCGTCGGAAGTCAGCGACATGAGCTTCAGCGTAGACTGCAGCAGCACCGGCCTGCAGTACAACGGCACCAGCCTGAATACCCTGTTTGCCCAGCGAAAGAATCTGTTAAACCTGCCGTTCTTAAAAATGGTGAGGGAGATTCTGCGCTTTAACAAGGAAACCCGTGCAGACCTTGAAGCCGGCAATATCAACAATGAAGAAACACTAGGGGAATACCTGAATCGGAATGGGTACTCCCGCTATTTCAGGAATTACTACATTGTTCCGATGGGCGCGGCGATCTGGTCAGCACCGGAAATCGTGCTGGAACAGTTTCCAATCCGGTTCTTCCTGCAGTTTTTCAACAATCACGGCATGCTGTCTGTGGATGACCGCCCAACCTGGCGGGTGATTTCCGGAGGGTCTGCCCAATACGTGAAGAAAATGATGGAACGGCTGGGTGATGGCATGCACCTGAACAGCCCTGTCGACAGGGTTGTCCGCCATGAGGACGGTGTAACCGTGACTGTCAGGGGCGAGGAACACCACTTTGACCAGGTGATTTTTGGCTGCCACAGCGACCAGGCCCTTGCCATGCTCGCTGACGCGACCGACAAGGAACGGGACATACTCGATGCCATGGCCTATCAGAACAACGATGTGGTGCTCCATACAGACAGCAGCGTGTTGCCGGACAATCGCCGGGCCTGGGCTGCCTGGAACTACTTTATTCCGACCCACAGTACTGAGCCGGTTTCTGTCACCTACAACATGAACATACTGCAGAACTTCCATGATGCCCCGGATACCTTCTGTGTGACCCTCAATCGCAGCCGAGATATCGATCCCGAAAAGGTGATCAAGCGCTTCGAATACGCCCATCCGGTATTCACACTGGACGCGGTGGCAGCCCAGGAACGCTACGACGAAATCGGTAATCAGAATCGAACCCATTTCTGTGGTGCATACTGGTTCAACGGATTCCATGAAGATGGCGTTCGCAGCGCGTTGCGGGTAACCGAAGCGTTCGGGGTGGAGCTTTGACCGTGAATAGCCAATGGCTGGAGGGTACTGTCCGGCACAGGCGGAAGTACCCGGTGCAACACGAATTCAGCTACAGCACCGGCATGCTGGCCCTGGACACCGACGAGTGGAACCAGGTTTCCGGTATCAGCCCGTTATTTTCCCTGGAACGTTTCAACTGGATGTCTCTGAAGCGCAGGGACTACTTCCGTCCGGAGACAGGCGACCTGTCCGGGGCTGTGCGTGACCACGTGGAACGGGCCACCGGCTGGCGCCCGGACGGCGAAGTCGAGCTGATTACCCATCCGCGCTACTTTGGTTACGTGTTCAATCCGGTCAGCTTCTATTTCTGCTACCGCGCCGGGGAATGCCCGGCGGATGGCGTGGTTCCAAAGGTCATCGTTGCCCAGATTACCAACACCCCGTGGCATGACCGTCATGCCTATTGTCTGGAGACGACCGGAGCAGAGCCGAACCAGGCGGACTGGCGCACCGAACAATTTGGTTTCAGCAAACGCTTTCATGTGTCGCCTTTCAACGGCATGAACCAGCACTACGAGTGGACGTTCAGTTTCCGGGGCCCTGATCTGAGAATTCACATGAATGTTCTGGAAGAGGGTCGCAAGCATTTTGATGCCACTCTGGTAGTCCAACGTACCCCTCTCACTCGTAAAGATGTGCATAGAAGTCTTCGAAAGTTTCCGCTCGAGGCATTCAAGGTTGTGGCAGGTATTTACTGGCACGCCCTGCGCCTCAAGCTCAAGGGGGCACCTTTCTACACCCACCCCGATAAGCTTTCCGAGGACGATACCGCCTACCGCCGTGGGCACGATGATTCCGGGCTGGATATCACCAGCTCGGAGACCAATGACAAGATTCGTGGAAGGGTAAGTTCATGGAGAACCTGAATACTTCGGTTGAAAACACCAAATCCGAATCGGGCAGCCTGCCGGCTATCAGCCGTTTCGCGCGTGCCCTGGTGATTCAACAGCTCCGTTTGCTGGGCGAGGGCAAACTGACGGTTCGGGAATCCGGATTCGAGGATCTGGTATTCGGCGATGGCGACAGCCAATACCAGCCGGCAGAGCTGATTATCCACGATCACAGCACCTGGCGGGACCTGTTGACTGGCGGAAGCGTCGGCGCGGCGGAAGCGTATGTCGCCGGTGATTGGTCAACTCCCGATCTGGTTGCCCTGCTCCGGTTCTTTACCCGCAACGTCGACCGCATGAACGAGTTTGAAGACCGGTTCAGTTGGGTTACCAAGCCTGCCCTCAAAGGTCTGCACTGGCTGAACCGGAACACCAAAGAAGGCTCCCGTAAGAACATCAGCGCCCACTACGATCTTGGCAATGACCTGTTCGAGACATTCCTCGATCCAACCATGATGTACTCCTCGGCTATCTATCCCAGCGCCGAATCGAGCCTTGAAGAAGCGGCTGTGCACAAACTGGACACCATCTGCCGGAAGCTGGACCTCCAGCCCGGGGACAAGGTGATTGAAATCGGCACCGGCTGGGGCGGCTTTGCGATCCATGCCGCCAAACACTATGGCTGTCATGTCACCACGACGACCATTTCCAGAGAGCAGCTGGATCTGGCGAAAGAACGGGTCCAGAAAGAGGGGCTGGAGGACCAGATTACCCTACTGTTTGACGATTACCGGGACCTCGCGGGGCAATTCGACAAACTTGTTTCCATCGAGATGATTGAAGCCGTTGGCCCTCAGTTTCTCGATAGCTATTTCTCCCAGATTAACGCCCTGTTGAAGCCCGACGGGCTGGCCCTGGTTCAGGCCATTAACATGCCAGAGCAGCGGTACCAGAGAGCTCTGAAAAACGTGGATTTCATCCAGCGATTTATCTTTCCGGGAAGCTTTATTCCCTCTTTCGGAGCCATCCTCGAATCGGTTCGAAAAGAAAGCAAGCTGGTACTCACCCATGCCGAGGATACCGGCTTCCACTATGCCAGGACCCTTCACGACTGGTGCGACCGGTTCATGGCCCAGCGGGACAAGCTTGAGTCGATGGGTTACGACGAGGCTTTCCGGCGCCTGTGGCACTTTTACTTTGCCTACTGTGAAGCGGGCTTCAGCGAGCGGGCCATTGGCGTTGCGCAGTTGGTGTTCGCCAAGCCCGGCAACAAACGCGAGAACATCTTGAGCGTATGATCGCCTCCGAAACCGCCCGTAACGTTCTTAATTTCCTGCTGTTCCAGGCAGGCTGGTTTGCCTGCGTGTTTTATCCCGGGCTGATCGGCGCCGGGATAGTGGTGATATTTCTGGTGCTGCATCTTGTCCTGGTTAGCCAGAACCGGATGACCGAGCTTCAGTTTATCGGCCTGGGAACCGTCGTCGGCTCAATTCTGGACGGCATCTGGTTCCGGACCGGTATTCTGGATGACGGTTCCGGCCAGGTGATGCTCACTCCCCCGTGGCTTGTGGCCATCTGGGCCATCTTCATGACGACCCTGAGCCATTCCCTCGACTGGATCAGCAAGAAGGCCTGGCTGCCCTTCGTTCTTGCGCCCTTTGCCGGCCCCTTCGCCTACTGGTCGGCCAGCCAGCTCGGCGCAGTGCAGCTGCCTGAACTGTTGCCGTCACTGATTGCACTCGGGTTTGGCTGGCTCGTTGTTTTCCCGCTGCTGCTGTTCGCCCGTAAAAAGCTTTACCCGGAGCTGGTTCGATGAAACACGCTGCCTGGTCAGTTTACGTGGCGCTGTTGGCCGCCGCATGGCCGGCCGCGGCCGCAGATTTCAGTTTTATCGGTACCGCAAGCACCGGAAACGGCAACGTGATCTACGAAGAGCGCCACTCCGTTGATGGTACCTGTGAGGAAGGCGTGTTTCGGCCCAGGCAACACAAGGTGACCTACTTCAAACCGGACGCGGACGAGTCGTTCGCCCGCAAAGACCTTGAATACGAGGCTTCAGTACTGCGTCCGTCCGTAGACTTCGTTCAGCCGACATTCAGTGAAGAAATGCAGATCACCTACCCTGCACCCGACATTTTGGTGATCGACTGGCAGACGCCAGGCGGCGATTCAGAGCAATTCGAGGTGACATACCCGGACACTACCGTTGTGGATGCCGGGTTCGATAACTTCGTACGCCAGAATTGGCAGCGTGTTGTGGCCGGTGAGCCGGTTGAATTCCGATTTCTTGGGCCTACCCGGGGCGAGCATTACGGTTTCGTTCTGGAACGCGCCGAGAACGACCAGGTGAATGCTGACCATGTGGTACAGATACGCCCTACCGGCATGGTACTGCGTTTCCTGGTTGACCCCATTGTACTGGGTTACAGCAACTCGGGTGCCCTTTCCGATTATCTGGGCCTCACCAATATCCGGAAAAACCAGGATGAAAACTACACCGCCCATATCCGCTATAAAGTGAATACCACCCCGGATTGTGAACTGACCCCCTGAAACTGTCGCCCCTGCCAAGGCAGACCCCGGGGGTCAGTATGGTAAACTCCGACGGGAATCAACGCCGGAGAGTATTTTGAAATGATGTTCGTTTCTTTCAACGTCAACAGTATCCGCACCCGCCTGCACCAGCTGAAAGCCGTAATAGACGCCCTCGCACCGGATTTTATCGGTCTCCAGGAAACCAAGGTTCAGGACGACGACTTTCCGGTAGAAGCGATCCGGGACCTTGGCTACCACGTGCATTTCCACGGGCAAAAAACCCACTATGGCGTTGCCCTGCTCTCAAAAGCGGAGCCGGAGGAAGTTATCAAAGGCTACCCTTGGGATGGCGAGGATTCCCAGCGCAGGCTGATTACCGGCCATTTCACCGTCAATGGTGAAAAGCTGACGGTGATCAACGGCTATTTTCCGCAGGGCGAAAGCCGTGACCATCCGGTGAAGTTTCCTGCCAAGGAGAAGTTCTACGCGGATCTGATGCGTTACCTGGACGAGCTCAAGAAAGCGGGCGGCCACGTGGTGGTCATGGGGGATATGAACATCTCTCCAACCGACAAAGACATTGGTATCGGCGCCGACAACGCCAAACGCTGGCTACGAACCGGCAAATGCTCTTTCCTCCCGGAGGAACGGGAATGGCTGGGCCAGGTTGAATCTCGTGGTTATACCGATGTGTTCCGGCACCTTCACCCCGATGAGGCGGACACCTTCAGCTGGTTTGACTACCGCAGCAAGGGTTTCGAGCGAGACCCCAAGCGTGGTCTGCGGATTGATCTGATCATGGTCAGTGAGAGCCTGCTGCCCAAAGCCCGGAAAGCGGGTGTTTCCTACGACATTCGAGCCATGGAAAGGCCGTCCGACCACTGTCCGGTCTGGGCGAGCTTCGAGCTCTAGGGGCTGGCCCGGCGCGATATGAAAAAAATCAAAACCCGCGACCGCATCCTCCAGACAAGCCTGGCGCTGTTTAACACCGTCGGCGAGCCCAATGTCACCACCCTGCTGATCTCTGATGAGATGGATATCAGCCCGGGTAACCTCTACTACCACTTCAAGAGCAAAGGTGACATTGTCGAGGAAATCTTCGACCAGTACGAACACGACATGGTCGACTTGTTGGCGGTTCCGGAAGACGCCAACATCAGCCTCGACCAGCAGGGGTTCTTTCTGCATCTGCTGTTCGAGACCGTAGCCCGCTACCGGTTTCTCTACCAGGATCTGGTAAACGTGTTGTCCCGGTACGATCAGCTGCAGGTACGATTCAAGCGCATCCAGAAAAAGAAAAGACTGGCTTTCAAGACGATTTGCGAGAGCTTTCGGCGCCAGGGCATTATGGCGATTGAGCAGGAAGAGCTTGATTCTCTTTGTGAGCAGTTGACGCTAACCGCCTGTTATTGGAGCGCTTTCGATACGCTCTCTCACCTGGATGACCGGGAGGCAGTGGATCCGGGACGGGGTGTTTACCAGATGATGCACCTGGTGCTGCCCTACCTTGCGCCGGCCGACCGGGAGGAAGCCCGGCTGATGAGCCGGGACTATCTCTGAGCCGTACCGTTATTCTTCGTCGTCGTCACCGGCGCGTTTCCGCAGGCGGGCAAGTTCTGATTCGAGGGCTTCAATACGCCGCTCCATGGATTCGATTTCTTCACGGCGATGTATACCCAGACGTCTCAGGGCACCAGACACCCGTTCATCAAACATGTGCTCAAGCCGGTCCCAGGTACCAGTGGCTCGCTCCCGAACCCCTTCAACCCGATCCTCCACGGACTTGATCTGCTTTTCGACGACGCCACGGGTTTTGTTCTCGAGCTGCTCACCTTCCTGCACGAGACGCTCGAAGAAACGGCCAGTATCTTCCTCGGCTTTGGTATAGGCGCCCAACCCGGCCAGCCAGATCTGGCGGGCTGAACCCTTGATTTTTGCCGCCAGTTGCGGATCATTCTCCGGCTTATTGTCGTTCTCGTCAGACATGTACAACCTCGGGAGTGCGGATGGCTCTTTCTGACCGCCATTGTATTACAGCTTGGCCCAGATTTCAGTCGGCCTGGAACCCGCTCAGTGAAAGGCGGCAGTATAAAGACGCATCCGATATGAAAAAATGTTTTCAAACGAAAGTGAGTCTCGCTTGAAGTGTTCAAAATATAGTCAATACTTCCCAATACCGGCGTCCCTGCTGATGCCGGTTTGTCTGGAAGTCTTTCATGGATACTACTCGCACGCCTCTGCCCGGCATCCTTTGCCGGGCTTTTTTTTGGTATTATTGCCCCAAGATATATGCTTATTCCAAAATGACAGACTTTAAAATTCGGAGTATCAAATGATTGAAATTGCGTGGAGTAACTTCACCCCCTGGTCAGCGCTGGCGGGTGGCATTCTGGTGGGCATAGCTGCTGCCAGCTTTCTGCTTCTTAACGGGCGGATTGCAGGCATCAGTGGAATTCTTGGCGGGCTTCTTTCACCGGCAAAAGGCGATATTGCCTGGCGCGTGGCCTTCCTTGCCGGACTGATTGGTGCACCGGCAGTCTGGGTACTGGCAACCGAACTGCCCCCTATTGAAATCGAGGCCGGCTATCCCGCGCTCATTATTGCGGGCCTGTTGGTGGGGATCGGCACCCGATACGGTTCAGGCTGTACCAGCGGACACGGCGTTTGCGGTTTGTCCCGCCTATCGCTGCGCTCGCTGGCGGCCACGATGAGCTTCATGGCTGCCGGATTTGTCACCGTGTACGTGATTCGTCACTTGATGGGGGTATGATGCCATGAAATTTTCTCTTGCTTCCCTGTTTGCTGGCCTTGTCTTCGGAATGGGGCTTATCGTTTCCGGCATGGCCAATCCTGAAAAGGTGCTCGGCTTCCTTGATATAGCAGGCCTTTGGGATCCTTCACTGGCGTTTGTGATGGGCGGCGCCATCATGGTGGGTGTGCTCGCGTTTGCCGTTGCCCGCAAGCGCACCCTTTCCTTCCTCGGGTTCCACATGAAAATGCCCACCAGTGCCCATATCGATAAACGATTGGTACTCGGCGGTCTTATGTTCGGTGTTGGCTGGGGTATCGCCGGCTTCTGCCCCGGACCGGGACTGGTCGCGCTCGGTGCCGGTGAAACCAAGGCGGCGGTGTTCGTTGCGGCCATGGTTGCGGGCATGGGCATTTTCGAAGTCATTGAGCGCAACCGTGCGAAAGTGTAAGTATTTTCTGTAAATTTACCCGCCGCCATTCTGACACAGCCCGGGGGCTGTGCGATCATGGCGGCAGCTCCACTACCCGATTCGGAGAACGACATCCATGGATATCAGAAAGATCGACGACAATATTTCGGTAGCCCCGCAGATTTCCATCGAAGACGTGGCAGAAGCCGCGAAGCTGGGCTTCAAGACGCTCGTGGCAAATCGCCCTGACCACGAAGAGCCGGGCCAGCCTGCCATGGCGGATATCGAAGCCGCCGCAAGGGAACAGGGCCTTGAGTGGGTATACATGCCGGTGGAGTCGGGAAACATCACTGACGACGACGTAAACCGCTTCGCGCCGATGATCCGGGACGCCGAAAAACCCGTACTGGCATTCTGTCGCTCCGGGACCCGCTGCACCGTGCTCTGGGCACTGAGCGCGGCCAGAAGCACATCAGCCGATGAGATCTTTACCAAAGCACGCAACGCCGGTTACGACATTTCCGGCCTTGCACCAAGAATGGCGCAGCAGGCCGCCTACAAACGCTGACACTGCCACCGCCTAACCAACGTTCAGGATCTACCGCATGCAATACAAAGGTTCAGAGAATTTCAGCCACAACCAATCTGACCGATTGGGGGTGCTGGTTACCAACCTGGGGACCCCGGATGCACCGACAACCTCGGCCCTCCGTCGCTACCTGGCTGAATTTCTCTCGGACCCCCGGGTGGTCGAGTTGCCGCGGCCTCTCTGGTGGCTGATCCTTCACGGTGTGATACTGAGAATTCGCCCCAAACGAAGCGCAGAGGCCTACTCCAGTGTCTGGCAGCCGGAAGGCTCTCCCCTGCTGCTACACACTGCAAAGCAGGCTGAGGGCATCCGAGAGGCACTCAAGCGCAAGTACGGCCCTAACGTTGTCGTCGGCTTTGCGATGCGCTACGGCAATCCCTCAATTTCCCGGGTTCTTGATGAAATGCAGGAACAGGGCGTACGGAAACTGCTGGTTCTGCCACTATACCCCCAATACTCCGCGTCGACCTCGGCCTCCACCTTCGATGCCGTTGCCAAGGATTTCTCGAAACGGCGCTGGCTGCCGGATTTCCGTTTCATCTCTCACTACCCGGATTATCCTCCATACATTGAAGCCATGGCGCGCCATATCGAGGCGCACTGGGCCAACCATGGACGCAACCAGAAGCTGGTTTTTTCCTACCATGGCGTTCCGCTCAAGTACCTGACCAAGGGCGACCCTTATCACTGCGAGTGCCACAAAACCTCTCGCCTGCTGGCTGAGCGACTGGGCCTGAGCAAAGAGGACTACATGACCACGTTCCAATCCCGCTTTGGCAAGGAAGAGTGGCTCAAGCCCTACACGGATGAAACCCTGAAGTCCCTGCCAGGCAAAGGCGTCAAATCCATCGACGTATTCTGCCCCGGCTTTTCATCCGATTGCCTGGAAACCATTGAGGAAATCGACGAAGAAAACCGTGAGTACTTCATGGAGGCCGGCGGTGAAGGATTCAGCTACATCACGGCGCTGAACGCAACGCCCGGGCACATCGAAGCGCTGGTGAAACTGATCGAAGAGAATCTGGAAGGCTGGCAGATGCCAAAGAACGAGCCAGAGGCTCTGGCAGCGCGCCAGCAGAGAGCGGACGAACAGAAAAAACTCATTTATCCAGGTCGGGACCTCTGATCTGGCTTTGATCGAACACCGGGGCGGATTCAATTGCCCCGGTTTTCCCCCTTATCTTCTCCGCCTGAAAGCTCAGGCACCGCCTGGCAAAAAGCACATTCCTCCGTATCCACAGCGGCTCCACCGGCTTCCACATATCGGACTTTGTGGCTGGCCTTGCCCCGATTGGCAGATACAGAAAACATTCGGTCCCGACGTTCTAATGAACTGTTTTGTGAGTCTGTCATAGCGAACCCTCATGATATCGACACTCTGATGATGAGCGTAATCAGGCATTAAACCAAGTAGGGAAAACCACCGGGCAAATACACTGGGATCGGGCACGGATATCTTGTCACCAGACCGGTTAAATCCTATGTTGAATGATAGAGTTCACCGATTTAGTGAATCACCCAATGAGAACCGCCCCGCCTAACGGTTCTGATCATCTGGTGCATTTGCTTTGGCGTGGTTCTGCGCTGACCGGCAAGGAGAAGCTAGCATGTCAATAACGTCAGAAACTCAATCATCCAAAGATGTATCAGGCTGGCTCGACCCGACCATGGACTCGGTACGCGGGACTGAAACGCCCAAGGATCCGAACAAAGGCTACATTGCCCTGCTTGGTTGGAGCTTGAATGCGGTCAAGGCCGCGCAGAAGTTCGACCGTCGCTATATTGTGGTCGCTCCCGACTGGGCTGCGGATTTCTGCACCGCAAACAAGATACCTTTCATTCCATGGGATTTTACCCGCCTGAATGACCGGTCCATGGAGATTGCAGAAAGGCTAAAAGCGGAAGGCGTTGATGTAGCGCTGCCTCTGTTCGAGGAAACCGTCGAGTGGTCAGGGGCGATCAACTCAGTCTTGTTTAACGAACCTCATATGTACGGCCAGTCTATTCTGTTTCGTGACAAAGCCCTGATGAAGCGCCGCGCACAACTCGGCGGTATTCGCGTCGGGATCTTCGAGGAGGCGTATGAAAAAGACGACATTGTTCGCTTCATGAGGCGCGTAAATCAGACACTCTTGCACCTTGAGGGTGACCCGGACGACCCGATTCACGTCAAGGCCTTCGACAAAGCCGGTTGTCTCGGCCATCGAATGATTCGCAAGATAGAAGACATTGACGCCATTCCGCCGGAAGAGTATCCCCTGTTGATGGAGAGTCACCTGAGTGGCTGGGAATTTGCGGTCGAGGCCTGGATTCACGACGGGAAAATCAAGTTCCTTAATATTTCCGAATACGTCACGCTGGGTTATTCGGTGTTCGTCCCCGCTACCAATGAGCTCGAGAGCTGGCGCAGCGCGATCACCAAGCAGATCGAACTCCTGATCAAAACCTTCGACATCAAATTCGGGTTTATCCATCCCGAGTACTTCGTTACGGCTGACGGCGAAATGTATTTTGGGGAAGTTGCGTATCGTCCGCCGGGGTTCAAGGCTTTTGAGCTTATTGAGAGAGCTTATGGATTTAGTGCGTACCAGGCTTCTATGCTGGTGTTTGATCCTAAAACCACTCAAGAGGAGGTAGATAGCTTCTTCCCCCGCGAGGTAGTTGATGCGAAGGGCTACGCAGGATGCTTCGGCGTTTATCCAAGACGTCGTGTAATCAGCAGACTGGAAATGCCCAAGGAAACGGTTGAACACCCCTACTTCGAGTCTCACGAATTGATCGCGCCTAAAGAAGAGATAGTTCCTGAACGGTTAGCCTATGGGACTCATTGGGGCCTGATCTTCTTCTTCGGTGACGACCCCATCAAGATGCGAGACCTCCTGAAAGCCCAGGAAGATCTGGACTTCTACGTATAGAGGCGCTGTTCAGTGCGTCTGGTTCTTTAGCGCGGCGATAGAGCTTGCATGGTACGCCGCTGCATAGGACGCGGCCGCGCAACCGGGGTCGTTTGCCAGGACATTGAATGTATTCACCGGTTTTCCCGTCAGCGCCTGGCTGACAGCGTACGCGCTGTCAGCCAAAGCCTTGGCACTGTAGCCGCCTTCCAGCATCAGTACCAGCCGCCCCTCACAAAGTTCGTCGGCCAGGTTGCTCATGCGCTGGGTGACGGCGGCATACCCGGTTTCATTCATGTTGCAAACCATGTCGAGGTAATGGCAATCGAAACCCGTGGATACCAGCAGAATATCGGGCCGGAATGCACATGCTGCCGGCCTCACCACCTGCTCGAACACCTTCAGTAACGCGGCGTTGCCAAAACCCATGGGCAGTGGGACGTTGAGATGGTAACCGAAGCCCGGGCCAGCTCCGGTTTCATTCAACAGGCCGCTGCCCGGGTAGAACGGTGCCGCGCAGTGGCTATCGACCACCAGCACGCCTGGTTCGTCATAGAAGATGGCCTGGGTACCGTTGCCGTGATGCATGTCCAGGTCCCAGATCATGACTCGTTCATAGCCGAGGGCTTTGCGAGCATGCGCCGCGGCGACCGCCAGGTTGTTATAAAGGCAAAAGCCACGGGCACGATCTGCCGGAGCGTGGTGCCCGGGCGGACGCACAATACAGAACGCTCGCTCGGCTTGACCGGCGGCGATCGCTTCGATCGCGCTGATTCCGGAGCCGGCCGCCAGGCGAGCCGCCATCACGCTTCCCGGAGATACTGCGGTCGTGTCTTGAGACAGCCAGCCGGATTGCCCATCCAGCGACTCAATATGGGCCACATAGGCTGCATCATGTACCCGCTCGAGTTGAGGGGCGCTGGCCGGGGACGGCAGCATCCAGCGCACGCCGTCGATGGGCTCGAGAAGCAGCCGATCGACGATCGCTGTCAGGCGTTCCGGTCGCTCGGGATGGCTATAGGTGTCAAGGTTGGCATTGGGATACTGCTGCTTAATCATCGCCTTGACGGCGTCAGTCCATTCGGGACGGTCAGGATCCCAGCCGTGGGGATTGTGACCGAGCATACGGAAGTCGTAATAGAGCAATAAGGTCGCGGTCATAGCTGTCACCACAAGACATCATGTTTTGACCCACCTATCTCGCCCGCGTGGATGATGCTCAAATAAGCACGTACCACTACGGAGCCAAAATAAAACGCGCAGATCGTAACGGAGTCTAGTGCAGAAATCAGTGAACATGGAACCTGGGTGGCTCAGAGCACGAGTGCAGGAAAGTGTTTGGAAGGAGATATGAATTGCTGAGGTTATGGAAAATGGCGGTGGGCCAGGGATTCGAACCCCGGGAAGGCTATTAACCTTCGGCGGTTTTCAAGACCGCTGCATTAAGCCACTCTGCCAGCCCACCGGTTTTCCATTTGCCGTCATTGCGACAGCGGTGAGCATGATACCGGAATTGCCTGTGCTGTCAACGCTCTGCATAAAACCCGCCGCATTTTTCAACATTAACGGTTTTTAATGGAATCCGGAAGACGGTTTCCTGTCGTAAATGATTGAAAGTTGCGTATCTGACACTATTATGGGAACCAGTATCCAGTCGTTATAAACGGAGATGACAATGGAAGACAGACGATTCGGCGTTCAGAACTCTCAGGGAGCCTATTCGACTCCCCAGACGGAGCGCGCGACCACAGGCATCAGCGATGATGCGATGAAGGTGTTGCGCAACACCTATATGCTGCTTGGCATGACACTCGCCTTTTCGGCGCTGACAGCATTCCTGAACATGAACGGAACCCACCCGGGCTTCCTGATCACCATCGTGGGATACATTGGGCTGCTGTTCGCAACCTATAAGTTGAAAAACAGCCCCTGGGGCATCGTGACTACCTTCGCCCTGACCGGGTTCATGGGTTATACCCTGGGTCCGATCATTGGCGCCTTCGTAGCTGCCGGCGCTTCCTCGATTGTCGCCCAGGCGCTGACACTGACCGCAGTTGCGTTTGTTGGTCTGTCTGCCACGGCCATCATCACCAAGAAAGACTTCAGCTTCATGTCCAGCTTCCTGACCGCTGGCGCGTTTGTGCTGATCGGCGCCATGCTGCTGGCCTTCCTGATGGAGAGTTCTGTTCTGCATCTGGCAGTGTCCGCCGGCTTCACGATCTTTGCCTCGATCATGATCCTGTTCGAGACCAGCCAGATCATCAAGGGTGGTGAGCGTAACTACGTGATCGCCACGGTTGGTCTGTATGTATCCATCTACAACCTGTTCGTCAGCCTGCTGCACCTGCTGTCTGCGTTCAGTGGCGAAGATTGATACCAGGCTGAATCAGCCGCTTCGAAACCCCGGCAGTTGCCGGGGTTTTTGCTTTCGGTAAACTGAAAGTCATTGTCTTGCAGACTTATAACGAACAGGAACCATGTCCGAAACCTTTACCCTGGTAATTACCGGCGCGCCCTACTCGTCTCAGGCGCCCCAGACTGCTCTCGGCTTTGCGAAGGCAGCGGTAGATGCTGGCCATCACATTGACCGGGTGTTCCTCTACGGTGACGGGGTCCATCTGGCCTCCGCGCTCTGCGCGCCGCCGTCTGACGAAACCCACTGGCCAGACGAATGGTCGCGGTTTCTGACTCAGCACAGTATTCCCGGCGTGGCATGCATTGCCTCCGCGCTGCGTCGTGGCCTGGTCAACGAAACCGAACAGAAACGCTACGAATTGCCTTCGGCCAATCTTCGGGCCCCGTTTGAAATCGCTGGTCTCGGAGAATGGGTCGAAGGACGAATCAAATCCACGCGCACGCTTTATTTCCACGCTGGAGACTGACCATGAGCACACTGATCATGATTGACCAGCCACCCTATGGCGCGTGGACCGGACGGGAAGCGCTGGATATGGCGTTTTCGCTGGCAGCCTTCGACCAGCCGGCATCCCTGCTGTTCACCGGGCCTGGCGTTAACTGGCTGAGACAGGCTCAGCACGCCGGAGGCATTGAACAGAAGTCTGTGGAGAAGAATCTCGCTGCAGCACCGATATTCGGCATTGACGCGATCCTGGCTGATCGGGCTGCCTGCATTGCCTACGGCCTCGATGAGCATTCGCTGATTGAAGGCGTCACCCTGGTAGATGCTGATGCCGATCTCCTCACTGACTATGACCACACCGCATTTGCAGGTTAGCTCAGATGACCGACATCCAGACATTGCACATATTGAACAAATCCCCCGATCATCCCCGGGCCGCGAGGTGCGTTGAAATGATGTCTGCGGAAGACGGCCTTCTTCTGACCGGCAACGGCGTGCTGTTGCTGGCACGCGGGAACCTTCTGCCGGGCGCCAGCAAGGTCTTTGCGCTCACTCCGGACGTCGAGGCGCGCGGACTGGGAGATCTGAGCGGCAACGTCAGTTCTGTGGACTTTGGGGGGATGGTCACGCTTTCATTGCAGGCACAACGGGTAATCAGTTGGTAAACCATGGTCAGTAATGCAATGCCTCAACGAAACAACGAAGGCTTTCTTGAAGACGCCCAGGCGTGGACCGAAAGTGTCGCGACGGCCATCGCTGCCGAGGACGACGTGGATCTCACAGAAAAACACTGGGAAATCATAAAGTTTCTTCGGTCTTTTTATAAAGAGCATGAAATGTCGCCACCCTCTAATCGCCTGTTTGTGAAGGCGGTCAAAGAAGCGCTCGGCGAGGATAAGGGGAACAGCATCTACCTGATGCAGCTGTTTCCCAGCACCCCTGCAAAGACCGCCTGCAGGATTGCGGGGCTGCCAAGGCCAACTAACTGTCTTTAGAGTCCTTTGAGGCGGCGCCGTCCTTCTGCCTGTTGCGTTCCAGGTCGGCTGCACTGCCAAGGAAGCTACTCAGGCCGTTCTCAAACAGGCCAGAGCCAAATTTCAGGAACTGGCGGGTCGATTCTTTAACGGTGCCGTCAAGGGCGCTTTCTGGCAGTTCCCGGATGGTATCTGCCACACCGTTTTTTACACCGCGAGTCACCGCCGGTTCGATTTCCCGGCCGGCCTCAATCAGTTCCGCCACCCTGGCATCGAGGTATGGACGCACCACGAAACGCCAGAACCCCCAGAGAGTGACAAGCACGGCGCCAACGGTTGCAAGAATCTGGATTGTCAGTGTTAGCCAAAAAGGCATGGCTTTCCTCCTTGTACTCCCGATAACGGGATTCACTCCGGCTAGAAATTCAGATAGCTCAGGGAAACGAACTGAAGCAGTCCTGCGAGGGCACCAAAGATGCCGCCCACAATCATCAACTGGACCTCTTCTTCCCGGAACGCGGGGCGCAGGATGTCCTGGAATTCATCGGGTTTCAGCGCTTTCATCTGGCCGGACAGTACTTCGGCCACCACGGGTGCCCGCTCCCGGTTAAAAGCCGGGTCACTGAACACGTCACGCGTAGCCAGTACCGCCTTCTGGTTCATGGCTTTCTTGAGCTCGGTGTAACCCGTCATACCAACGGTGACCTGCGCCGTCAGCTTCATGATGACAGAGTTGTCCAGTAAGGGGCGAAGATGTTTCTGGATGATTGCACGGGTTCTGTCACCGTGGCTGCCGTTGATCATGGCGTCGGCAACCTTCTCTACAGTAATCAGCTCCTCCGCGACAAGCCTGGCCCAGACATCGCTTATTTCCGGCTGCCGGCGTAGAAAAAGCCCCTGTATTTTCCAGAACAGGATTCGTCGGGGCCTGAGCGGCGCGAAAATCAGGTTGATGGCAATCCAGTTGGTCACGAAACCGACCACGAAGCCGCCCAGCGGCAGCAGCCAGGGCTCCGGATAGCGGGTCCATAACGGCACAAGGACAGCACCAAGAATGCCGCCGATAACCGCACCACGGTTGATCACAGACTGAAGCTCCACCGCTCCGGCTTGCTGGAAAATCCGGTTCATCATGTCCGGATGTTTTTCGAGTTCGCGGCTGAGCAGAGCCTTGAGGTCGACCAACTCGTCCAGATCGTCACCAAAGTCCTCCACCAGCTCCTCTACCCTGGAGGGCAGTTGCTCACGGGCCCACTGATAAATCCGGTTTCTGACAAATAACGGAAGGTTGTCCCACAGGACCGGCTGGATTTCGTACATAACCTCATCGATGTACTCATCCATCCGCGGGGTCACCTGGGAAATCACCTGCTCAACGATGCGTTGCGGTTCAAGCTTCTGGTAGACAGCGTTGAGGTCGCCGAACTGCTGAAGCGTCCTGTCGATGCAGATATGCGCCATCTTTTCCGCTTTGCGAGGAATAACGCCCTGCCACCCGATCAGTCCCACCCCGATGAACTGCACCGGATAGAAGGACATCTGGATGGCCAGCCAGTTGGTCAGCCAACCAACAACGGCCGCCATAAGAGGCACTGACAGAAGCGCAACGTCGAACAAGTTTGACCCCGGTAGAAGAGTGTAATCCGTTCTAAGGCGGTGATAATGCCCTTAACGGACAGACAGGATAGTACCTGTCTGCAGTTGCTGTGTATGCGACAAATGATGAAGTAATTGAAATGTCACAACATTGGCCGAGCAGCCATGGCGAAGGCGGTAATGCGGCAGGCAGGAAGAGATACCGCGCCCCGGAGGGCGCGGCAAACCGAGCAGGAAGGACTTACTGGTAGTAGGCGTTCTCGGTGTAGGAGTGGTCGGTCACATCACGCACGGCAGTGATTTCCGGAACCCGCTCTTTCAAGGTTGATTCCACGCCCTGCTTCAGGGTCAGGCTGACTGCCGAGCAACCCTGGCAACCACCACCGAAACGCAGTACGGCCACGGATTCGTCGACGATCTCCACAAGGGACACCTCGCCGCCATGGGCGGCCAGATTCGGATTGATCTCGGAAGCGAGGATGTAGTTCACCCGATCCGGCAGAGGTGCGTCGTCATCGATCTTGGGCACTTTTGCGTTTGGTGCCTTGATGGTGAGCTGCCCACCCATCTGGTCCTTGGAGTAATCCACATAGGCCTCTTCGAGGAAAGGCACGGAATTGTGGTCCAGATACAGGATGAACTTGTCCAGATCTACCTGCTCGTCCGTCGGTACTACTTCGTTAGGCGGGCAGTAGGCCAGACAGGTTTCGGCGTTTTTGGTGCCGGGCTGCGTCACGAAGATACGCACGCCCATGCCTTCCACGTCCTGTTTTTCGATAAGTTGTGCAAGATAATCCCGAGCGGGATCTGTCACAGTAACCTGAGCCATGTTTTCAACCCGTTTGAAAGTTTGGATTCATTTTAAGGGAGTTCGCGGGAACATGAAAGACCAAGTAAAATAGTCGGGCTTTACGAAGGTAATGAATTTCCCGTATTGGCAGGTATTTGCAGTAGGCAATTGATAATCGTCATTCGTACTAAGACGGGCTCGGGCAATTTTGCTATGATCCCGCGCCATTGAATTTAATACCGCGTTTTTAACGACATCCGGAAGTAAACCTATGACCGATCGCACCACCCGTCTCGACCAGCTCCACAAGGCCCTGCAGGAACGCATTGTGATTCTTGATGGCGGCATGGGCACCATGATCCAGAATCTCAAACTGGACGAGAAGGCGTTCCGTGGCGATCGGTTTGCCGACTACGAGCGGGAAGTTCAGGGCAATAATGACCTGCTGAACCTGACCCAGCCCGCCCTGCTCCGCAACATCCACGCAGACTACCTGGACGCCGGCGCGGACATTATTGAGACCAACACCTTTAACTCCACCCAGCTTTCCCAGGCGGACTATGGGTTGGAAGCGATTGCCCGGGAACTGAACGTGGCCGCAGCGGAACTGGCCCGGCAGATCGCGGATGAGTACACCGCGAAAAACCCGGAAAAGCCGCGATTTGTCGCCGGTGCCGTCGGGCCCACATCGCGGACGGCCTCCATCTCACCGGATGTCAATAATCCTGGCTACCGCAATGTCGATTTCCAGACCCTGGTCGACAACTACTACGAAGCGGTAGGAGGCCTGGTCGAAGGTGGCTGTGACCTGATCCTGATTGAAACCATTTTCGATACGCTGAACGCCAAGGCGGCGATCTATGCCACTCAGCAGTATTTTGAGGACAGCGGCATCACCCTGCCGATCATGATTTCCGGCACCATTACCGATGCCTCCGGGCGAACCCTTTCCGGTCAGACCACCGAGGCTTTCTGGAATTCCGTGGCCCACGCCAAACCCATATCCGTTGGCCTGAACTGCGCACTGGGGGCCGACGCCCTGCGCCCTTATGTGGAAGAGCTGTCTGCAAAGGCGGAAACCTATGTCAGCGCCCACCCGAATGCCGGCCTTCCCAACGAGTTTGGTGAATACGATCAGACGCCCGAGGAAATGGCAGAGATCATCGAAGGCTTCGCCCGAGACGGTTTCCTGAACATCATCGGTGGCTGCTGTGGGTCCCGGCCGGATCACATCGAAGCCATCGCTCAGGCGGTGTCCAAGTACCCGCCCCGGAAGATTCCCGAGCGCCCGAAAGCATTGCGTCTGTCTGGCCTTGAGCCGTTCACAGGCGACGACAATGTTCTGTTTATTAACGTGGGTGAGCGGACCAACGTCACGGGCTCCAAGCGTTTCCTGCGTCTGATCAAGGAAGAGCAATACGAAGAGGCCCTCAGCGTCGCCCGTGATCAGGTGGAAAACGGTGCCCAGATCATCGACATCAACATGGATGAGGGCATGCTGGAGTCGAAAGAGGTGATGGTCACCTTCCTGAACCTCGTCGCCTCCGAGCCGGATATCTCCCGGGTGCCGATCATGATCGACTCCTCCAAGTGGGATGTGATCGAAGCAGGATTGCGCTGCATCCAGGGCAAGGCGGTGGTGAATTCCATCAGCCTCAAGGAGGGCGAAGAGGAGTTCGTCAAGCGCGCCAGAGACTGCATGCGCTATGGCGCCGCCGTGGTGGTAATGGCCTTTGACGAACAGGGCCAGGCAGACACATACGAGCGCAAGACCGAGATCTGCAAGCGCTCTTACGACGTGTTGACCGGCATCGGCTTCAACCCGGCGGATATCATTTTTGATCCGAACATCTTTGCCATTGCCACAGGCATCGAGGAACACAACAACTACGCGGTGGATTTCATCAACGCCACCCGCTGGATTCGGGAAAACCTGCCCCACGCCTCCATTTCCGGCGGTGTGAGCAACGTGTCCTTCTCGTTCCGCGGCAATGATGTGGTTCGTGAAGCCATCCACTCGGTGTTCCTCTACCACGCCACCAAGGCGGGGATGAACATGGGCATCGTGAACCCCGGCCAACTGGTGATCTACGACGAAATCGACCCGGAGCTCAAAGAGCTGGTGGAAGATGTTGTCCTGAACCGCCGTGATGATTCCACCGACCGGCTCCTTGAGATCGCCGAACGCTACAAAGGCAAAGGCGGCAAAACCCAGGAGGAAGACCTGGCCTGGCGTGAATGGCCGGTGGAGAAGCGCCTGGAACATGCATTGGTCAAAGGCATAACCACCTATATCGTGGACGATACCGAAGCCTGCCGCCAGAGAGCCACACATCCCATTGAGGTCATTGAGGGCCCATTGATGGATGGCATGAACGTGGTCGGAGACCTCTTCGGCGATGGCAAGATGTTCCTGCCCCAGGTGGTCAAAAGCGCCCGCGTTATGAAACAGGCGGTTGCACACCTGATTCCCTACATCGAAGCGGAGAAAACGGAAGATCAGAAAGCCAAGGGCAAGATCCTCATGGCCACGGTAAAGGGCGATGTCCATGATATCGGCAAGAACATCGTGGGTGTGGTCCTGCAATGCAACAACTATGAGGTGATTGACCTGGGTGTAATGGTGCCCTGCGACAAGATCCTCGCTGCTGCAAAAGAACACGATGTCGATCTTATTGGTCTGAGCGGTCTGATTACACCGTCTCTGGACGAAATGGTCCACGTGGCTCGCGAGATGCAACGACTCGATTTCAACATTCCGCTGATGATCGGTGGCGCAACAACTTCCAAGGCGCATACCGCGGTAAAAATCGAGCCCCAGTACAAGAACGACATCGCGCTGTACGTGTCGGACGCATCCCGCTGCGTGAACGTCGCATCCCAGCTTCTGAGCAAGAATGCGAAGCCCGAGTTTGTGGAAGCCGCCCGTACGGAATATGACGAAATCCGCGAACGCCGCAAGAACCGGGGTGACCGCACCAAGCTGGTTTCCCTGAAGGAAGCTCGTGATCGCGCCCCCGACATCTCCTTCGAAGGCTACCAGCCTCCAAAGCCGGCTTTCACCGGCATCCGGGTGTTCGAGGAATATGACCTCAACGAGCTGGCGGACTACATCGACTGGACGCCGTTCTTCATGTCCTGGGATATTTCTGGCAAGTACCCGGCCATTTTTGATGACCCGAAGCGTGGCGAGGCTGCCCGACACCTCTTTGACGATGCCCAGAAGATTCTGCGCCGGATGATTGATGAAAAACGGGTCTCTGCCCGTGGCGTCATCGGTTTCTGGCCAGCCAACCGCCGTGGTGACGATGTTGTGCTTTACACGGACGAATCCTGCACCGAGGAGCTGACTACCCTGCACCACCTTCGTCAGCAGGATGAAAAGGCACCGGGCAAACCCATGATGGCGCTATCGGATTTTGTAGCGCCTGAAGGCTCCGGCACCGTGGACTACGTGGGCGGTTTCGCGGTCACCACCGGCATTGGAGCAGAAGAATTCTCGGTAGAGTTCAAAGATGCCAACGACGACTATAACGCGATTATGGTGAAGGCGTTGGCCGACCGCCTGGCAGAAGCTTTCGCCGAGCGGATGCACGAGCGGGTTCGCCAGGAGTTCTGGGGCTATGCCGCTGATGAAAAGCTGGCCAACGATGACCTGATAAAGGAAAGGTACCGCGGAATACGTCCGGCACCCGGCTACCCGGCGTGCCCGGACCACACGGAGAAGGCAACACTGTTCAGTTTGCTTGAGGCCACTGATACCGCGGGCATCGAGCTGACCGAGCACTTTGCCATGTTCCCGACCGCTGCCGTCTCCGGCTGGTACTTTGCGCATCCGGAATCCAAGTATTTTGCGGTAGGGAAAATTGGCGCTGACCAGGTTGAGGACTATGCTGAACGCAAAGGCATTTCCAAGGCCGAGGCAGAACGCTGGCTTGCGCCAAGCCTGGCGTACGATCCGGCAGAGTAAGCTTCGGGTGAAGCACAGATCAGGGGCGGATGTATGACAGAATCTACAGAAGCGGAAAAACGGGAAGAAAAAAAGCCGCGTGGACCTGGCGTCTTGAAAGTCATGCAAAGCATACTCGCCGGCGCGTTCGGAGTTCAGTCCGACAAGCGCCGGGAGGAGGACTTTTCAAGCCATAGCCCCTGGCCTTACATCATCGCCGGCATTCTGTTCACAGCCAGCTTTGTTGTGGGCCTGATCGTTATTGTAAATCTGGTCCTGGCGAGCCAGTAGACTACTGGCCAGCTACCCAGACCACCGCGAAAGCCACGGCAAGAACCACCAGCAGCACGGCAGCAACGGCATCGGCCTGACTGTCAGAACGTGCGGTCTTTTTCATGTCTGTTCCTCTTTCCGAGTTTTTGTCCCGTGTTTTTCTTGTTATCACGGCAGCAGCGCACACTGCTAACGTCATCTTCCAAGTTAAGCAGTTAATTGATATTCGTCCAGTCCCTTGTTCCTTCTGCTTATCGCCTGAGTCGATAAACATATTTTGAAATAATCATTTTAAGAATAAAAACCCGCTGTTATCCTTCCCGTCAGATATAAGGCCGTCGGCCTGGATATGTCGCTTTCAAGCAGGATCCTCCCACTATGTACGTATACGATGAACACGATCGGCAAATGGCTGCCGAGAGGGTTGCCCAGTTCCGTGACCAGACGGAAAGAGCGCTGGCCGGAGAATTGGCTGAAGACGAGTTTCTTCCCCTTCGCCTGCAGAACGGCCTGTACGTTCAGCGTCTCGCCCCCATGCTCAGGATCTGTGTTCCTTACGGCATGATGCGCTCGGACCAGCTTCGCCGGCTTGCCCGAATCACGCGGGACTACGACAAAGGCTATGCGCACTTCACCACCCGCCAGAATGTGCAGCTTAATTGGCCGGCGCTGGAAGACGTTCCAGACATTCTTGCGGAACTCGCTGAAGTGGAAATGCACGCCAACCAGACCAGCGGCAACTGCATTCGTAACACCACCACAGACCAGTTCTCCGGTGCTCAGTCTGACGAGATTGCAGATCCGCGGCCCTATTGCGAAATTATTCGCCAGTGGTCCACGTTCCATCCGGAATTCGCCTTCCTGCCGCGGAAATTCAAGGTTGCCGTGAACGCTTCCGAACAAACCGATCGAGCCGCCATCCAGGTGCACGACATCGGCCTTCAGATGGTACGCAACGAGACCGGCGATCTCGGTTTCCGGGTACACGTGGGCGGTGGTCTCGGCCGTACGCCCATGGTCGGGCCGGTTATTCGCGATTTCCTGCCGGAACTGGATCTGTTGACCTACCTGGAAGCCGTGCTTCGCGTCTATAACCGGTACGGTCGGCGCGACAACAAGTTCAAGGCCCGGATCAAGATTCTGGTGAAGGCTCTGACCCCTGAAGGCTTTGCTGAAAAGGTGGAAGCAGAGTGGCAGCATATCAAGGAATCCCCGACCCGGCTGACGCCCGAGGCGATTCAACGCATCCAGGCTTACTTTACCGAACCGGATTACGCGGAAATCGACAATGCCACGGGCCTGCTGGCCAGCCAGCGGTTTGAGAACCGGGGCTTTGACCAGTGGCTGACCCACAACGTGGACACCCACAAGAAGGCAGGCTATGCCATCGTCTCCCTGACAATGAAAAAAACCGGCACTCCTCCAGGCGATGTCAGTGACAAGCAGCTCGAACAGATTGCCGATCTGGCAGACGAGTTCAGCTTCGGAGAAATCCGGGTCACTCATCAACAGAACGTAGTGCTGGCCGATGTGCGCCAGGATCGGCTGTTCGAACTGTGGCAGGCGATTACACCCATGGGTTTCGGTACCGCGAACCTGAACACCCTGACTGATGTTATCTGCTGTCCCGGTGGTGATTACTGCGCCCTGGCCAATGCCAAGTCTATCCCGGTGGCCGAGGCCATCCAGCGGCAGTTCGATGATCTTGATTATCTGTACGACCTGGGCAATATCGATCTGAACATTTCCGGCTGCATGAATGCCTGCGGTCACCACCACGTCGGCAACATTGGTGTTCTCGGCGTCGACAAGAAAGGCCAGGAGTTCTATCAGATCAGTCTGGGCGGGTCGTCCCATCATGATGCCTCAATCGGCAAAATTCTGGGGCCTTCCTTTGCACGGGATGAGATGCCCAAGGTGATTTCAAAGATCATTGATGTCTACGTAGACAAGCGCACGGAAGAGGAAACCTTTCTCGACACCTATCGCCGCGTAGGAATTGATCCATTCAAGGAGCGGGTTTATGCCTAACGTTATTTCTTTGGATGGCAGCATCCGCCAGGACAATTGGGTAGTGGTGCCCCGCCCCGCCGAGGGCGAATCGATGGATATTCCGGCCGACCAGCCGGCGTTAATCCCTGCGGATCTCTGGCTGGCAGGCTATGAGCATTTTACCGGACGACAGGAAATTGGCGTGTGGTTCAACAGCCACGACGAGCCCGAAATTCTGGACGGTCGGGTGAACGAATTGCCGGTGATCGCTGTGAATTTTCCGAAGTTCAGTGACGGGCGCGGTTACAGCATTGGCCGGCTACTGCGTGAGCGTTTCGGCTACAAGAACGAGCTTCGGGCCATCGGAGACGTACTGCTGGATCAGCTGCAGTTCATGAAACGCTGCGGATTCGATGCTTATGTCCTTCGGGCCGATAAGGACATCAACAAGGCTGCGCGGTGCCTGAACTTCTTCAGTCAGGGCTACCAGGCCGCGACCGATACGGAGATCCCGCTGTTCCGGCGTCGGGCCTCCTAGTCATCAAGCTTTAGAGTACGAAGAGAGGGGCTTTTCCCTCTCTTCTATTCCAGCTTCTCGGTTGGAGTCGCTTCTGATTTAGAGTGATCCAGGACAATCTTGCCGGCTGATTCACCTTTCAAGAACGCCTTCAGCGCCCCATCGAGCTCACCGCGACCGATATCCCGGGCAGACGCCTCGGTCTTCGGACACGCCCACTCCCCGGCGAATTTTTTCCATACCGATTCTTTCTCTGGCAGGGGAATCTCTACCGAATCGACACCCAGCAGATTCACGCCTCGCAGGATAAACGGCAGCACGGTGGTCTGAAGGCCCGGACCGGCTACGAGACCACAACAGGACACTGAGCCACCAGGCTTGATCTGCTTGAGCAGTTCGGCCAATGGGCCACCACCCACCGTATCGACAGCGTTCGCAAATGCCGGTTTAACGAGGGGTTTCTTTTCTTCGGCCAGGGTTTCACGACCCACAACTTCTTTAGCCCCGAGAGCTTTGAGATCGTCTGCATGGTCGGCCTTGCCGCTTATGGCAACGACGTCGAACCCAAGTCTGGCAAGCAGTTCCACCGCAACGGAGCCAACGGCACCGGAGGCTCCTGAAACAGCGACTTTGCCCTGCTCCGGCTTGGCGCCCATAGTCAGAAGCTTCTGAACACAGAGACCGGCGGTGAGGCCGGCGGTGCCATAGATCATAGCGGTACGAGCGTTCCATCCTTCCGGCATGGGAACACACCAGGCGGCAGGTACGCGGATGTATTCGCCAAAACCACCGTCCGTATTCATGCCCAGGTCGTACCCGGTCACGATAACCGGACTGCCGTTCGAGGGTTTGCCAGTGGCGGAATCGACGACCTCCCCTGCTGCGTCAATACCCGGGGTATGGGGAAAAGAACGGGTAACGCCCTTATTGCCGGAAGCTGACAGTGCATCCTTGTAGTTGAGCGAAGAATGGCTTACCCGTATCAGGACGTCACCATCAGGAAGGTCGGCAGTACTCAGTGATTTCTCGGCACCGACATACTCGCCGTCCTGCTCTTCAACGCGCCAGGCCTTGAATTCGGAATTGGTTGTCATCATTCGTCTCCGCGTTCAGTGGTCTACTGGAACTTCTGGTTGCGGAAGGCGCCCAGGACTTTCCAGACAGTGTGTTCAAGCGCCGAACTAGTGGCCAATCCGAGTTTTTCCGGAAGGGTCCGTTTGCGCTGGTATGCCACTGAGACTACGTCTGCCCGGTCGCAGGCTTCAATGAGATATTCGTCGGAGGTCTGGATCTCATCGATCAGTTTCACTTCGAGCGCTCGCTTGCCGAACCAGATATCTCCATTGGCAACGGCTGCAATGTCCAGGTCCGGCCGGCGTTCGCTGACATACTCCTTGAAAAGACCGTGAGTGTCTTCAAGATCTTCCAGAAATTTCTGTCGTCCTTTATCGGTGTTTTCACCAAAGATAGTCATGGTGCGCTTGTGCTCTCCAGCGGTGAGCACTTCGAAGTCCACGTCGTTCTTCTTGAGGAAACGATGGAAATTCGGAAGCTGGGCAACCACACCGATCGAGCCCAGGATGGCAAAAGGCGAAGCAACGATCCTGTCTGCGACGCAGGCCATCATGTAGCCTCCACTAGCCGCCACCTTGTCAACGCAGGCGGTGAGGCGCAGACCCTTGCTGCGAATCCGGTCCAGCTGGGCGGCCGCAAGGCCATAGGAATGAACCAGCCCACCACCGCTCTCGAGGCGGATAACCACTTCGTCTTTTTCCGGATCGGCAATACTCAGCACCGCTGTAATTGCCCTGCGAAGCGGATCTGTGTCGCTGGCTTTGATATCGCCGTCGAAATCCAGAACATAGACGCGACCACGACTGTCATCCTGCTCATCGGTATTCTTCGCGGCCTTGGCCGCTTTCTTCTCCGCCTTCTGAGCCTTTTTCCGGGCCTTCTCGAACACCTTTCGTTGGTGATCAGACATCAGCCGGGACTGAATCGTTTCACGCAGCTTTTCGTATTTCTCGTTGAGTTTCCGGATCTTGAGTTCTCCCTCGCCCTCATGATCACCCCGATCCTTCTGGGCCGCGGACATGATGACAGAGATCACTACCAGGGCCGCCACCACGAAAGTAACAATCTTGGCCAAAAACAAACCGTATTCTGTCAGGAACTCCAAAGTGCTTCTCCAACTCAGTGTGCGGGAACAAGAGTGTAACTTACCGAATTTATGGTGATAAGGAGAGCAAAAAAATTAAAACAAGCGTTCGATCGATCTTGACAGGGCCGACCACTCACCATAAAGTCGGATTGCGAGGTCGGCTCTACCCGGGCACCCGATCAGGCTCGTGCAGCCAGGGACATCAAGCCGTCGTGATCATGACTAGACAACCATCAAAAGGGTAAAACAATGTCTGTAGCTCAGGTATTTGAACAACTCGAACAGAATTTCAACGCAGACGCAGCTCAAGGCCTGGACCTGGTATTCCAGTTCGACATCGAGGACGACAAGACCTACCACCTCGTCATCAATGACGGCACCTGCAAAAAGCACGAAGGCGCCCATGACGATCCTTCTGTCACCCTGATCATGAACTCCGAAACCCTGCAGGGCATCGTTTCTGGCGAGACCGACGGCATGCAGGCATTCATGGCAGGTCAACTGCGCGCCGAAGGCGATATGATGCTGGCAACCAAGTTGGGCGAACTGTTCAAGATGGGCTGATTGCTCCCGTCAAGCACAAAAAAAGCCTGCGTCTAGACGCAGGCTTTTTTTATGCCCGGAAATCTATTGATTCCAGAACTGCACGGCTTCCCTCGCCTGCTCGTTTACCGGAACAGCAACCAGGCCCGAAGAGGAAAGCTTTACCTCGAAAACAGCCCCATCCCGCATTGGCATGAACGTCATGCTTCCGTCCACGGCCTCTGCAAACGGCAAGTTGAATTGACGGTCCCACTGCCAGAGATCAGGCCAGATACCTTCAGCCAGCCCTATGGCTGTCCTCGGGGCCGACCGCTCCTGCTCAAGCGACGTGTAACGCCCGCTCAATTGCTCAAGCCGGTAACCGGGAGCGATATCAAGCCAACGGAAGGGTCCGGTAAAACGGAGAATCCTGGCGTCAATCTGCCATTGATCGCCCTGCAGCGTTCTCACCACGGACAACCCATCCTGACTCTGGAGGGAAACCTGCCAGATCTGTTCGGCCTGTCTCTGGGTGGAGATGCTTGCCGCGGTCTGCAAGCCTACCAGCGACTGATAGCTGGTCAGATTTACCGCAATAACGAGGACATATAAACCGGCCAGAATGACACCGAAAACCGCCGTTCCTTTAATCCAGGTGAGCAACCATCGAGGGTGCCTGAAAAACAGCAGGCCCGCTATCACCATCACAGCGCCGGCAGCGGCCAGTACAATGATAGCGAGCGTGTGAGACATGGAACTACAAACCTACATCGTCCAGCGACGATTCAGCCAGTTTCAGTAGGTCTACGTTTCGGTCTTCGCTTTTGCCAATACTCTCGATGTAGTACTCCAGCGAAGTCAGAGCGTCCGCCAGCGCCTCGAGCACCTGGGCGGCCGGCGCTTCCTTCGCATCCAGCAAGCGCTCCTGAATTGAAGCCGCAACCCGCTCCAGAACGCCGGCGGCTCCGCGATCATTCACCATTTGCAGGCCACCCCAGATGCTGTGCAGGGTTGCAGGCAGATTGGCAAGATGCAATTTGTCGTAGTCGGATTCAATAAAAGCGGTGATTGCTCGCTTTGCCAGGGTCAATGCCCCACGGGCTTCATCAGCCACGACATAGAGCGCCTCACGGAGGTAGATAGACTCCTCCCGCTTGCGTTCACCACCGGCCAACGCGTCGGTTTCGGAGGTGATGCCACGGGTCACGATCTGCATGACGGCGTCTTCGATCCCCAGAACCGAGTCGGCGAGTCGATAAAGTTCATCATCACCGGGCAAGCGAGATTCTGCTTCCCAACCCCGAAGCTTGCTCGCCTCTTCTCTTGAAACGCCCGCCAGCTTGTTCAGGTCAAGCATCACCAGCGTGTTGGCCAGTCGTTCAAGGGCATCGGCAATGGAAGACAGCTCCGCCAGATCCGGCTCGATACCGCGCTCAATGATGTCCAGTTTGTCCTTCAACTGGTTCAGTTCATCCTGCAGGGCTTCTGACAGAGATTTAAGGACATCACTGCCAGGACCGTACAATCTGCGCGCATGGGCTTCCAGCATGGAATCCGGAAAATCCGCCGGCGCGAGATGGTAGGCCGACAGCACCTGTGTTACTTCAGGGTTAGCGGAGCCACTGCGATAAAGCAGATAGACCAGATCCCGAACAAGCGAATCCGGCGCGTCTTTACCCGTGGCAACCTTGCCCACGTATACCACTTCCCGGGCGTATTTCTCGATCCGCATGAACATGCGCTTTCGGGCCTTGTTAAAGACCATGGCACGATCAAGCATGGTGTCCGCAACGATGCCGACAAGGCACCACATCTGCCCCATAGGTGCGCCCTGGCAAAGACGGGCAAGCCCTCTCGAAGCGCGGCCAATCAATTTCTTGTTTACCACATCGTTCCGGTCGCGAAGAATTCCCAAAAGCGCAACCTGGAAGGTCAGGCGCATGCGACGCGCCATGACTTCGTAATCCGCCTCATTTCCCTCAAACGGCTGCAATGACAAACCGGCACAAAAATCCGGCCTCTCTTTGACATCGACATCAAAAAAACAGGATTCGGGATAGGGTTTTTCCCGGCGGGCCTCTCGGAGGTCATTGATCACGGGAAGCAACAACTCGGGATGGTCTTCCCGCTGCTGATGATAGTACTCGACATAGCGCCGAAGAATGAACAGAGCGCTATTGAGGGTAGTAAGAAGGATGTTTTTGTCGTCATTAGCGCCAACGGGAACGTCGTTGGCCATAGTTACTGCTTCCTGGCACAGCAGGGTTCCGCCCCGCAGCTCCACCAGAATGAAAATACCCCGTAACTGGTTGATGAAATCAACACAGTTCTGGAGATCCTCACCCCTTTCGCGGTTTTCCTGAAAGCGTTCAAGGCTGGATTCTGCCTGCTTGATGGTCTGCTCTATTTCACTTTTGACCAGATCAAAAGACTGCGATTTCGTCGCGAGAGACGACTGAACCATAAACGCTTCCCGTTAATGTTGCGGAGACTACCGCATCCTCTTTGGTGGTCACTGGTCCGGCTATAACGTACCAGGCCTTTTTGTTCTGGGCCGACTAACCCCTTTTCCGGCCAAAGCCAGTTCGCAAAAAACTGGCGAACTTATCATTACTTATAACATAAAACTCAAGTACCTCAAGAAAGGCGGAATGTAACATTTGGTACAGCCCGACCCAGTTCTCATTCCGGGCTCTGGAGTTTACCCCACACGGTTTCGCCCGCTTGTTTTTCGAGCAACGACATGAACTCTTCGTGAGCTTCGGCCTCTGAACTGGAAGCACGAACCACCGACAAAGGCGCTCTGTCAGCAGGTAGCCTTCGAATCCCGCCGTTACCGCCGCCGTTCTCGGATCCGGCATCCAGTGACAGCGCGGTCTGGCCACCGGTAAGCAGGAGGTAAACATCGGCCAGGATCTCCGCATCGAGCAATGCGCCGTGGAGGTCACGATTGCTGTTGTCCACACCGTAGCGTTTGCAAAGCGCATCCAGGTTGTTCTTCTGCCCCGGGTGGCGGGCCCTTGCGATGGCGAGGGAGTCAACGATTCCGCAGTGGTCCGCGGTTTTCCGTACCGGCTTGAGGCGAGCAAATTCCGAGTCCATGAAGCCGACGTCGAACGCAGCGTTATGGATAACCAGCTCGGCGCCCTTGATGAACTCGAAAAACTCATCGGCGATTTCCGCGAAACGGGGTTTGTCGGCAAGGAACTCGTTGGTGATGCCGTGAACGGTGATCGCCTCCGCCTCTACCTCCCGGTCCGGGTTGATATAGACATGGTAGTTGCGGCCGGTGAGCTGGCGCTCCATCAATTCAACACAACCGATCTCGATGATCCGGTGACCCTCTGCCGGGTCGATGCCCGTGGTTTCTGTATCCAGTACGATCTGTCTCATTGCCTGTACCTGGTTATCTGTATTTATGCGCTCTGAATCTATGCGCCGGAAAGCTCATCGACGCCGCGATTGGCCAGTTCATCCGCCAGCTCATTGTCAGGAACACCAGAGTGCCCCTTTACCCAGTGCCAGTTAACCTCGTGCCGGGCCACTTCGACATCCAGCTCGCGCCAGAGATCTTCGTTCTTCACGGGCTTTTTCGCGGAGGTCTTCCAGCCGTTTCGCTTCCAGCCTGCCATCCATTCCGTAATGCCTTTACGCACGTACTGCGAATCCGTAAACAGCTCCACCTCGCACGGGCGCTTCAGGGCCTCCAGACCACGGATGGCTGCCATTAACTCCATGCGGTTGTTCGTGGTATTCGTCTCCCCGCCGTGCAGGGTCTTTCGATTGTCGCCATAGCGCAAAACCACGCCCCAGCCGCCGGGCCCGGGGTTGCCTTTGCAGGCGCCATCCGTATAGAGGGTTACCTTGCCGGCCATTCAGCCTCCTGGTTTGATTTTCGGTGATTCACTTCGGTCTGTTAATCGGCGAGCCACTGCGGCTGCAACCTCGGGAGGCGCCAACGGTACCGGTGCCCGGCAGAGCAATCACCTTGCTTTGGCGCCAGACGGGGCGCCTTGGCAACCGGGCGTGGACGCGTTTTTTGGCAAGGATACAGTAATAGGCGCCGACTGGCAGGAGTCGATTTCCGGACAAACGGTTGTCAATCCGGCTTGTCGGCTTGCGACCACTGCGCTGCAGTGGTGTTCTGAAAAACCGGGTAATCGAGGCTTCGACATTAAAGCCCAGCAGGTGCAGCCAGTCTTCCATGCGTCCGCGCAAGAGGAAGCGACCGCCCCACGGGCCCTCGCTACTCCTGGAGATCAGTTTGCGCGCGCCCCAGAGGCTCAGAGGATTAAAACCAAACAGGGCCATCGTGCCCTCTCCCCGGAGCACGCGCGCCGCTTCGCGAATCACCTGGTGAGGGTAAGGAGAAAAATCGGCCGTGTGATGCAGCACGACAAGATCCATCGAGTCACCGGGAAAGGCCAGCTCGTCGGCATCGCAGATAGCGACCCCGTCCGGTATGTGGGGATACCATCTTGGCGCTGTCATGATCTTCTGGGAGAAATCCGTGCCGGTAGCCAATGGCAACCGATGGCTTATCCCCACCTGCAACTGCCTGGCGCCTGTCAAACGCTGTAGCTCGGCGTCGACAAAGCGTCTCTGGTCGGCCAACAGTGCCCGACCAAGCGGGGTCTGGAACCAGCGCTCGAAACTCTCATGTCTGGCGGAATAATCAACTGCCTCGGATTCACTCACCAATGCGCCACTCCCGGAAGCCCTTTCCCATGGTTGGGGCCTTGTATTTAATGCTCTATCATATCAGTCACATTCGATAAGCACATGTGGGGCCCTATGCTGACCATTTCCGCCATACCCGCCTTCAGTGACAACTATATCTGGTGCCTTTCCGAAACCGCCAGCAACAAGGCGCTGATCGTGGACCCGGGCCAGGCACAACCGGTTCTGGACCATCTGGCCGAGAACGGACTGACCCTGGAAGCCATTCTGGTGACCCACCATCATCCGGACCATGTCGGCGGTGTCAAAGACCTGATTTCCCGTTTTCCGGATTGCAGAGTAACGGGCCCGGCGGATTCGCCCTTCAAAGGCAGTACCAACCTGGTTCATCCCGGTGACGAGGTGATCTGGGAAGATATCACCTTCCAGGTCCTGGGCGTTCCGGGCCACACTCTCGATCATATTGCCTACTTCACCGACGTCGAGGTAAATGGTCGGCCGGTTCTCTTCTGTGGCGATACCCTTTTTGTCTGTGGATGCGGACGTCTGTTCGAGGGCTCCCCGGAGCAGATGCGTCAGTCTCTTCAGACCCTCCGGGCGCTTCCCGGCAAGACCGCCGTGTACTGCGCCCATGAGTACACACTCGCGAACCTGCGCTTTGCCCGCAGCTGGTTGCCGGAAGACGAAGGTCTCCGGGCGTTCGAGCAGGAATGTCAGGCCGCCCGCGATGCAGGAGAACCGACGGTTCCTTCAATCCTCGAGAACGAGAAACGGCTCAATCCGTTTCTGCGATGGGATGATCCGGCGGTAGTGGACTCGGCCCGGGCCTATTGCGCAAGCCGCGGCCTGCCCGCCGATTCCGAGAATGCCATTTTTGCGGCCATCCGCCACGGCAAGGATAATTTCTGACGCCTGGCGATACGCACTTAACAAATCCTCTCAGAGCCGTAACGAGAGGTTTCTTGACCCCTTTTTAATCGGTCCCATAGAATCGTTTCAAAATTGTGACCGTAAATTGTTCAATATGCCGGAGTTTCAGATGCTGAATCCGGCCTCAACCTGAACCCGGATGCTGTTATGTCGGCCAGACGATTGTCGTTTTTGTTTTTCGCCGGAGCCCTTGCAAGTGGCTGCACCAGTCTGATCAGCCAGGGAGAGCAAAGCCCGCTGAACACGCAGGAAGTTACGGTCGCCGCGGGCGATGAAGGGCTCAAGAAAGCTGTCGAGACCGGAGAGAACGGCAACGCTACCCGGAACGAACCTCTGGATGAAGCCATTGCGCCGGAATTGAAGCTCGCCGCAAGAGATGCCCGTGAGAAACTCGACAACCCGGTTCAGAAAGCTCCTGAACAAGGGGTGGCTGAGCAGGATCTTTGGGTGAGGCTCCGTTCCGGATTCGTGATGGACCATAACATTGACAACCAGCGAGTAAGAGATCAGCTCAACTGGTATGCCCGTCATCCTGGCTACATTGATCGGGTGGTGGAGCGTGGCAGCCGCTACCTCTATCATATCGTTAACGAGATAGAAGCGCGCGGGCTTCCAGCAGAGTATGCCCTGCTACCCATTGTAGAAAGCGCGTTTGATCCATTCGCCTATTCCCATGGACGCGCAGCGGGCCTCTGGCAGTTCATTCCTTCCACCGGCAAGTACTTTGGACTTACCCAGAGCTGGTGGCACGATGAACGCCGGGACGTGATAGCCGCTACTGACGCGGCCCTGACCTACCTTGACCGTCTCGCCAACCGTTTCGATGGTGACTACACTCTCGCGCTGGCAGCCTACAACGCCGGTGGCGGCACGGTCTCAAGTGCCATGCGACGCAATCGCAACAGCAACAAACCAACGGACTTCTGGTCGTTGCAGCTGCCACGGGAAACCCGGCATTACGTGCCCAAACTGATCGCACTGGCAAAGATTTTTGATAATCCAGAGGCCTATGGCATTGAGTTGCCGTCGCTGAAAGACAAACCCTATTTCGAGATCGTTGAAACCGGTTCCCAGTTGGACCTGGCCCAGGCAGCCGAGCTTGCCGGGGTGGATGTCGATGAAATCTACCTTCTCAACCCTTCATTCAACCGCTGGGCAACCTCGCCAGACGGTCCTCACCGGCTCCTGGTCCCTGTTCAGAATGCTGAAACCTTCCGTACCGCCCTGGCGGAGATCCCCTCTGAGCAGCGGGTTTCCTGGCGCAACTATAAGGTTGAATCCGGCGACAGCCTGAATTCGATCTCGCGAAAATTCTCAACGACACCGTCGGTACTCCAGCAGGTCAACAACCTAAACAGCGATCTGATACGTGTCGGCCAACGCCTGATGATTCCTTCCGCCTCCAAGGGCAGTGACGCCTATGCCCTCAGCGCCTCCCAGCGGCTTGAGCGCAAACAGGAGCGGAAGCGGGACGGTAACAAGGTTCGTTACACGGTTCGCAAAGGTGATACCTTCTGGGACATTGCCCGCGAGCATCGGGTCTCCGTGCGTGAAGTCGCTGCCTGGAACGGCATGGCGCCCGGCGATCCGCTGATACCCGGCAAGGAACTGGTCATCTGGTCCAAAACCAGTCAGCCGACGGTTGTGGCAGCCAGCAGTGGACGTGGCAAGGCAATGGTCCGGAAAGTGGGCTACCGGGTACGCAAAGGCGACTCTCTGGCCCGGATCGCCAGCAGGTTTTCCGTGAATGTAAGGGACATCGCAAACTGGAACGATCTGAATACCGCCCGTTATCTGCAACCCGGACAAAGTCTGGTACTCTACGTTGATATCCGAAACAGTCCCTGACGTGCGAGACTTATGACAAGAACACGGAAAGCCTCATCCCTTACGTCGTTTTTTTCAGCCCTGGCGTTGGTTGCCACACCGCTTATTTCTCCGTTTTCCGTCGCCGAAGAGGCAATACCAGCACATGGTATTGCCATGCACGGCGAAACCAAATACCCCCCCGGATTCAGCCATTTCGATTACGTGAATCCGGACGCACCGAAAGGCGGCACGCTGAAAATGGCGGTTGTTGCCAACGGCTTCGACTCTTTCAATCCTTTTGATATCCGGGGTATTGCCGCTGCAGGCATCAGCAACTATTTGTATGACACACTCCTTGAGTCGTCGGACGATGAGCCCTTTTCGGCGTATGGCCTGATTGCCGAGTCCCTGGAGACACCCGAAGACCGGAGCTATGTGGTTTTCAATATCCGTGAACAGGCGCGGTTTCACGATGGCGAAGCCATTACCGCCGAAGACGTGAAATTCTCCTTCGACACGCTTACTACCCAGGGGCACCCCTTCTTCCGGAACTACTACGCTGACGTCAGCACAGTCACCATAGAAGGCCCTCAGCGGGTACGTTTTGACTTCAAGGAAACCAGTAATCGGGAGCTGCCGCTGATCCTTGGCCAGATGCCCATTTTGCCCCAACATTACTGGGCCGATCGCGAATTTGGCAAGAATGGCCTCAATCCGCCCCTGGGCAGTGGTCCCTACCGGATTGGTGACTACGAAGCAGGCCGGTCGATTACCTACGAACGCGTTGACGATTACTGGGCACAGGATATTGGCGTCCGGAATGGCCGTTTCAATTTCGATCAGATCACCTACGACTACTACACCGATGACACCGTGGCGCTGGAGGCCTTCAAGGCCGGCAGCTTCGATTTCCGATTGGAGTCTTCTGCCAAGAACTGGGCCACAGCCTACACCGGGGAGCGGTTCGAAAACGGCACCATCACCAAGGAAGCCATCGAGCATCACCGGCCTTCAGGCATGCAGGGTTTTGCCTTCAACACCCGCAGGAAGGTATTTTCTGACCCGCTGGTTCGTGAAGCGCTGGCCTATGGTTTCGACTTCCAGTGGGCCAACAAGAACCTCTTCTTTGACCAGTACACCCGCACCGACAGTTACTTTGAAAACAGCGATCTCGCTTCCTCGAGTCTCCCGACCGGCCGTGAACTGGAAATACTCGAACCTTACCGGGATCAGTTGCCCGATGATGTGTTTACCGAGGCGTATCAGCCACCCACCACCGAAGGACAGCAGGGCCTGCGCGAGAACCTAAGAACAGCTCTGGGTTTGCTCAAGTCCGCCGGGTATGTCATCCGCGATGGCAAGATGGTAAACGGCGAAACCGGCGAACCACTGGCGTTCGAGATCCTTCTGTTCCAGAAGAGCTTTGAGCGGGTGGTTCTGCCTTTCAAGAACAACCTCGGCCGTCTCGGTATCGATGTGACCGTACGTTTGGTGGACAGCAACCAGTACATCCAGCGCCTGCGGGAATTCGATTTCGACATGATCACCCAGGTGTTCGGCCAATCGGATTCGCCGGGCAATGAACAGCGGGAATACTGGCATTCATCCACCGTGGATGCCAAAGGCTCACGGAACTACATGGGCGTGAGCGACCCGGTGATCGACGAGCTTGTAAACATGGTCATTCAGGCGCCAAACCGTGAGGAACTGGTTTACCGGGTTCGCGCCCTGGACCGGGTTCTGCTGCACCATTATTATGTGATCCCTCACTGGCACCTGAGAAGCGACCGTGTCGCCTACTGGAACCATCTGCAACGTCCAGCCGAGACGCCGAAAAACGGCATTGATCTGGACAACTGGTGGGCGAAGCCCTGAGGAAAACGCCGCCAAATGGGCATCTACATACTCAGGCGTCTGGCGCTGATCATCCCCACGCTGATCGGAATCATGCTGCTCAACTTTGTCATTGTGCAGGCGGCCCCCGGTGGTCCCGTTGAGCAGCTGATCGCGGAGATGGAAGGCCACGGCGGCAGCGCCCTGGCCCGGGCTTCCGGTGGTGGTACCGGTGGCGAGGTAGCCGACTCTTCCGGCGACACGCGTGGTTCCCGCGGCATACCCGATGAGCTTCTGAAAGAAATCGAAGTCATGTATGGCTTCGACAAGCCCGCTCACGAACGCTTCTTCAAGATGCTTGGCGATTACGCCACCTTCAACTTCGGTGACTCCTTCTTCCGGGAAAAAAGCGTCATCGACCTGATACTTGATAAAATGCCCGTTTCCATCTCCCTGGGGCTGTGGTCGACGCTGATCATCTATTTTATTTCCATCCCATTGGGCATCCGGAAAGCCGTTACAGACGGCTCCAGGTTCGATGTCTGGACCAGTTCGGCCATTGTGGTGGGCTATGCCATTCCGGGCTTTCTCTTCGCGATACTGCTCATCGTGCTGTTTGCCGGGGGCAGTTATTTCGACTGGTTTCCGCTTCGGGGCCTGACCTCTTCGAATTTCGACGAGCTGACCTGGTACCAGCAAATCGGGGATTACTTCTGGCACCTGGCGTTGCCCGTCACCGCAAATGTGATCGGCGGTTTTGCCACCCTGACCCTGCTTACCAAGAATTCCTTCCTGGATGAGATCGGAAAGCAGTACGTGGTAACCGCCCGCGCCAAGGGTCTGGACCAGAAAGAAGTGCTGTATGGCCACGTATTCCGCAATGCCATGCTGATCGTGATTGCCAGCCTGCCAGGCGTCCTTGTCGCTCTGTTCTTTACGGGCTCCCTGCTGATTGAAGTGATCTTTTCCCTCGACGGGCTCGGGCTGCTCGGTTTCGAGGCGGCCCTGAACCGCGACTATCCCGTGATCTTCGGCACCCTGTACATATTCACCCTGATGGGCCTGATCCTGAAGCTGATCAGCGACATTACCTATGTCCTGGTCGATCCGCGGATCGATTTTGAAAGCCGGGAGGGTGCGTGAATTTCCGGTCTCTCACTCCGATCCAACAGCGGCGCCTGCGGAACTTCCGGAAAAACCGCCGGGGTTTCTGGTCTTTGTGGATCTTTCTCGCCCTGTTCGGCCTGTCACTGGTCGCCGAGCTGATTGCCAACGACTCGCCGCTGGTCGTGTCCTACAAAGGCGACCTCTACTTCCCGGTGGTCCAATCCGTGCCGGAAGAAACCTTTGGAGGCTTCCTTCCCACGGAAGCCGATTATCGCGATCCCTTTATCGCCGATGAGATAAGCGCCAACGGATGGATGGTCTGGCCACCGATCCGGTTCAGCTACAACACCATCAATTACGATCTCGAGGTTCCGTCACCGGCGCCGCCGAGTGCAGAGAACTGGCTGGGAACCGACGATCAGGGGCGGGATGTTGCAGCCCGGGTGATCTATGGCTTCCGCATTTCGGTTCTGTTCGGCCTTACCCTGACCATCGCCAGTTGCATTGTCGGCGTAGTGGTCGGCGCCATACAGGGCTTTTACGGCGGCAAGATTGATCTGCTGGGCCAGCGCTTTATCGAGGTCTGGTCCGGCCTGCCGGTACTGTATCTGCTGATCATTCTCTCCAGCATTGTGCAGCCAAACTTCTGGTGGCTGCTGGGCATCATGCTGCTGTTCAGCTGGATGGGGCTGGTGGATGTGGTCCGTGCGGAATTCCTTCGGGCCCGTAATTTCGAATACGTCAAAGCTGCCCGTGCACTGGGTCTGGACAACCGCAAAATCATGTTCCGGCACATACTCCCCAATGCCATGGTAGCCACGCTGACCTTCCTCCCGTTCATTCTGACGGGGGCAATTACCGGCCTGACCTCCCTGGATTTCCTTGGCTTTGGTCTGCCCTCGGGTTCGCCCTCGTTGGGTGAACTGATCGCCCAGGGCAAGGCCAACCTGCATGCGCCCTGGCTGGGCATATCCGCCTTCGTATCGTTGTCGCTGATGCTCACCTTGCTGGTGTTCGTGGGTGAGGCCGTACGCGATGCCTTCGATCCGAGGAAGAGCTGATATGAGCCAGTTACTTCAGATTTCCGATCTTTCCATCTGTTTTGATCACGGACCTCCAGCCGTCGAATCCCTGTCACTGGCAATCCGTCAAGGCGAGACCCTCGCACTGGTGGGCGAAAGCGGCTCCGGCAAATCCATTTCGGCACTGTCGATTCTGCGCCTCCTGGATGCGCGGCACGCCAGCTACCCCAGCGGGCAGATCCGGTACCGCGATGAAGATCTTCTGGCCGCCACCGAGAAGCGCATGCGCCAGATCCGCGGCCGGGAAATTGGGATGATATTCCAGGAGCCCATGACATCCCTGAACCCGCTGCATACCGTGGAAAAGCAGATTGGCGAAACCCTGGAACTGCACAAGGGAATGCGCGGGCCACAGGCAAAACAGCGCTGTCTGGAACTGCTACAACTCGTAGGAATACAGAACCCGGAAAGCAAGCTTGGCGCCTATCCCCACCAGTTGTCGGGAGGGCAAAAGCAGCGAGTGATGATCGCCATGGCCCTGGCCAATGAACCTGATCTCCTTATTGCGGACGAACCCACGACGGCACTGGATGTAACCGTCCAGAAACAGGTTCTCGAATTGCTCAGGGACCTTCAGCAGAAACTGGGTATGGCCATTCTTCTGATTACCCATGACCTGACCATCGTTCGCCGGTACGCCGACCGTGTGGCCGTCATGGAACATGGCAAACTCGTGGAAGAGGCCGATACCGATGCCCTGTTTGCCAGCCCACAACACCCCTATACACGAAAGCTTCTGGATGCCGAGCCCCCGGAAGCGCCCCTACCCCTTGATAAGCGCGCAGAACCGTTGCTGGCTGTTGAACGACTGGACGTGCGTTTCCCGATACGCAAGAGCCTTCTGGGCAAGGTGAAGGAATCCTTCCACGCTGTGCAGGGCGCCGATTTCCAGCTCAATCGGGGCGAAACGCTCGGAATCGTCGGGGAAAGTGGCAGCGGCAAGACCACCATCGGCCATGCACTGCTGAAGCTCATCTCCAGTACCGGGAGCATCCGCCTCGGGGGCGAGGAGCTGGCGTTTCTTAACCAGAGGGATTTCAGGCCCTGGCGAAGGCGCGTGCAGATTGTCTTTCAGGATCCGTTTGGCAGCCTGAGTCCCAGAATGTCCATTGCCGAGATTGTCCGCGAAGGTCTGGAGATACACGACGCGGACAACGCTGCCGAACACGACAGCAAAGTGATTCGCGCGCTGACCGACGTTGGCCTTGATCCGGAGGCGCGGCATCGATACCCACATGAATTCTCTGGCGGCCAGCGCCAACGCATTGCCATAGCCCGGGCTCTGGTGCTGCAGCCCGACCTGATCATTCTGGACGAACCCACATCAGCCCTGGACCGCACCGTGCAGAAGCAGGTCATTGAACTGTTGAGGGCTATCCAGACCCGTTATGGTCTAAGCTATATCTTTATCAGCCATGACCTGGCCGTGGTGCGCGCCCTGAGCCATAAGCTGCTGGTGCTGCAGCATGGCCGGATCGTGGAATATGGGGACGCGGCCAGGATTTTCGATGCACCGCAGGCGGAGTACACCCGTGAACTGCTGAACGCCGCATTCTTTTACCAGAAACCAACTACGACTATTTGAGCGTTACCCCGACCAGAGCACTCAGGGATAATGCTCGCAAATCAGGAACACAGGGAGAACGACCCATGGGAATCCTCAGTGGCAAGAAAGCACTGATCGTTGGCGTAGCCAGCAAACTGTCCATTGCTTACGGTATCGCCGAGGCCTTCGCCCGCGAGGGTGCTGAACTGGCGTTTACCTACCAGAATGAAAAACTTCAGCCTCGGGTTGAGAAATTCGCCGAACAGTGGGGCAGCAAGCTGACTTTCCCCTGCGATGTCGCAAGTGACGAAGAAATTGAAAACGTCTTCAAAGAGCTGGGCAAGCACTGGGACAACATCGACATTATTGTTCATGCTGTCGGCTATGCGCCTGGACACGAGCTCGACGGCAACTACGTCGACGTAACCACCCGTGACGGCTTCCGAATTGCCCACGATATTAGCTCCTACAGCTTTGTGGCGCTGGCCAAGGGTGCCCGTGGCATGATGCATGAAGGCAGCTCGCTGATTACCCTGAGCTACCTCGGCGCCGAGAAGGTTCTGCAGAACTACAATGTGATGGGCCTGGCCAAGGCTTCCCTGGAAGCCAATGTTCGCTACATGGCCGCCAGCCTGGGCCGGGACGGCATTCGGGTGAATGGCATTTCCGCGGGCCCGATCAAGACCCTGGCCGCCTCTGGCATCAAGAGCTTCCGCAAGATGCTGGCCGAAAACGCCAGGCGTGCACCGCTGCGGCGAAACGTCACCATCGACGAAGTGGGTAATGCTGCCGCATTCCTCGGCTCTGATATGTCCTCCGGTATTACCGGCGAGATCATGTACGTGGACGGCGGCTTCAACATTACCGGAATGGGTGAACTGGAAGAGTAAGTCTCACCTTCCCCGAAAGTAAAAGAGCCGGCGCTGTGCCGGCTCTTTTCGTTGGATTGCGCGGACAAGAGTCAATCCTGGGCCATTGCCGAGGCCACGGCCTCCACCCACTCGACGTATGCGGTTTCGTCAGACTCGATGATTCTCGCCCCCACCAGAAAGCTCGACTCGTTGGGCCGACACCAGACCACTTCGACCATCAGACCGAAAGGTTGGGCGTGGTTACCAAGAAATACGCTCGCCGGCAACAGGGCCCCCAGGGAAAGGGGTTCTTCAGCTGTTAGGCAAAGACCACTGGCGGAAATATCACGAATACCGCAGACAAGGTCACGCTCCTCGGCTCCGGTTTCTTCAGGCAAGCCGGACTCAAGCTCGAGTATTGCCCTGGCTCGCGCCGTAAGACGGTAATCGGCCCGATTGTCCTGATCAACGGGCGGTTCATTCCGGGTTCCAAAGCTATAGTCATTGTCTGCCATTGTTGTTTTTCCTGCTTCGGCAATATCAGTTGCGGCCAACGCGAATCCGCCCGACTACCCTGCTAAGAGTATCGTCGAATTCCGCGGAGGTTCCCAGAACCCGTATCCGACCTTCAACAATTCCTTCAACAAGGGCGTCCTCGAGAAACTCGCGCCGGTTCAGGCCAAGACGGTCCACAAACACGAGCTTTCTCGACGCATTGATGCGTACGGCCAGTTTCAGACGGACAGGTTCATCAGACGTTTCATCGGGTTCAACGACAATCCAGCCACCAAGCTTGATGGCATCCACCTGTTTCTCGGCCAGCAGCGTTCTTTCCTTCCGGATCCGTTCCTTTTCAGCCTGTTCATCGGCGAGTCGTTGCTCTTCATCGGCTTGCCGCTGACGCTCAAACTCGGCTTCACGCTCCGCTTCCTCGGCTCTGCGCCGTTCTTCCGCGACTTCTTTTTCCCGCCTCAATTCCTCGGCGCGCAGCCTGGCAGCTTCCGCCGCCTGCTCCCTCTGCCGACGCTGCTTCTCGCAGACACGGGCAAGCAGTTCCACCGTTTCTGCCAACACCGTTCCGAACGGCGTGAGCTGAGGCAATGGCCGGATCTGCTCCTGCTCAAGGGCCCTCTGAAACTCGCCCCAGGTCTGCAGCCCCAGTTTCACGCCGGCGCCGTTGGTCCAGAGGATTTCTGCCGACTCCGGTAAGAACGCATAGAAGTAACGGCGCTGCTCCCCGACACCCTCGCCCTCGACAAACCATTGCCCCTCATACGGTTCAAAAGCCCCTGCCGCGGGCACTTCGAAGTTGAGCCAATTGCTATCCCAGTGGAAGCTCCCCGCCGCCGGCAGAGCCTCCACAAGATCCGGTGCCTCCCCTCTCAGCCTGGAAACCATGGCGGATTCGATCCCAGACAGGGACTCCGCAGGCAGTGATTCATTAAAAACCCGTTTCCAGACATCAAGGATGCGATCACCGATCTGTTCGCCCACGTGATAGAGCCGGTTACGGTCCTTGTCGGAAAGCGACGGATCACCAATCCAGACCAGCCATTCCAGCAACTTGCTGCCATGTCGCAGATTCTCTCCCTCGAGACCGGAATCCCAGATCGACTGCTTCAGCAGACCCTGCCAGTGATCAAGGATAAAGCGGACAATCGGAAGCGGGAGCTTGCGGCCCTGGAGAGCCCGACCAACCAATGCGCGGGAAGACTGCTCTGCCTTGCGCTGCTTTGCAGCGCCCTGCTCGGTTTCCAGCAGCCGTTGGCGGAGCTTTGCAACCTGGGCACTCCTCTTCCCGGCGTCTTCCTGCCAGCGATGACAAAATTCGTTCACCGGCTCCGTCTTGCCGGATTCAAAACTTGCGGAAACGGCGATAACCAGCGAATCCAGCTGATCCATCAGCACTTTGGCGGAACGGCCTCCGGAATCACTCCAGCCGCGCCACTCCTGAAGGCTGTCCAACCACTCCAGAAGGACCTTGCTGAAAGCTTTCTTCCCTTCGAGATTCATGCGCCAGGCAAGATAGAAACGCAGCCTTGCTACCCGGCGGGCGAGGCTCGGGTGCAGGCCGCTTGTCTTCAGGAACACGTCCATTATGCGGTCAGCCACATAGGCGGCGTTCACTTGCCGGGCTGACCACTCCAGATGAACGGAGCGGATAACGTGGGTAACCCGCTCGTCACGCTGTTCTGACCAGCAGGAAACCAGAAGTGGGCGCCAGTCGCTAACGGCGTCTGGTTCGAGCTTGCCAGCCGGGTATGGAAGATCAGGAACACGAATGCCGGCCAGGACATCGTCAATCTTGCCTGAAACCGCTGCAACGGAAGGCACATCCTTCGGTCTCTGCCTGTTTTGCGACATCCGTTCCCCGTACTTAAGAAGCGTTGAAAAGGCCCTGTAAATAACGCAGTATAACCAACTCGCCGGGGTTGACCGCAACCGAGCACCGGCGCTATTCGCGTTAATCTGCAACCCTGTTGGCATATTCTATAGTTCACAGGGCTGCAACGATCAGAATCGGGGAAGCAGAACAAAATGTCGGGCAACAAACTAGAGAATCTGAATGTGGCGAACCAGGAAGCACTGATAACTCCTGAAGCGCTGAAGAAGGAGATGCCGCTCTCCGACAAGGCCGCAGAAACCGTCTCAAAGGGCCGCCAGGCGATCTATGACATCATGGATGGCAAGGACCACCGGCTATTCGTCGTGGTGGGCCCCTGCTCCATTCACGATGTTGAAGCTGCGAGAGATTACGCCGCGCGCCTGAAGAAGCTTGCCGATGAAGTCAGCGATACGCTGCTGATCGTTATGCGTGTCTATTTCGAGAAGCCTCGCACAACCGTTGGCTGGAAAGGTCTCATCAACGATCCGCATCTGAACGATACTTTTGACATTGAGCAGGGCCTTCACATCGGTCGTCGTCTGCTGCTGGACATCAACGAGCTTGGCCTGCCCGCAGCCACCGAAGCGCTTGATCCGATCTCCCCGCAATACCTGCAGGACACCATTGCCTGGTCCGCCATCGGCGCCCGTACCACCGAGTCACAGACTCACCGCGAGATGAGCAGCGGCCTGTCCATGGCGATCGGTTTCAAGAACGGCACCGACGGCAGCCTGGACGTTGCGGTGAACGCCATGAAGTCCGTGTCTCACCCGCACAGTTTCCTGGGTATCGACCAGCAAGGGCAGGTGGCGATTATCCGTACCAAGGGCAATAACTACGGCCACGTTGTTCTCCGCGGTGGCGGTGGCAAACCCAACTACGATTCGGTGAGCGTCGCCCTGTGCGAACAGGCGCTGGATAAAGCAGGCCTGCGCAAGTCGATGATGATTGACTGCAGCCATGCCAACTCCAGCAAGGATCCGGCCATTCAGCCGCTGGTCATGCAGGATGTCACCCACCAGATCCTGGAAGGTAACACCTCGATCCAGAGCCTGATGGTGGAAAGCAACATCAATTGGGGTAACCAGTCGATCCCCGAGAACCTGGCAGATCTGAAGTACGGTGTCTCTGTAACAGACGCCTGCATTGACTGGCCGACCACGGAAAAGGCGATTCGGGATATGCGCGACAAGCTGAAAGACGTACTGCCCAAGCGCAAGATCGGCTGATTGTAGCCCGATACCAAACGGGGAGCCTCAGCTCCCCGTTTTTATTACCCCACCTATCCAGTCCAGCCTCTCCCTGAGCGCCACCACGTGGCCGATGATGACCAGCGTCGGCGGCTGAACAGCTTCAGCGTCTACCCTTTCGACAATATTGCAGAGGTTGCCTGTGACCACACGCTGATCCCTTGTGGTTCCCTTGGAAACCAGCGCAACGGGCATATCGTGAGACATGCCATGCGCAACCAGTTGCCGGCAGATGATCGGCAAACCGACGAGCCCCATGTAGAACACCAGGGTCTGATTGTTCTGAACAAAGTCTCGCCAGGGAAGATCGCAGGTATCGTTCTTGAGATGGCCGGTCACGAACCGGACTGACTGGGCATAATCCCGATGGGTGAGCGGGATTCCGGCGTAGGCCGAGCAGCCGGAAGCTGCGGTTATACCCGGCACCACCTGAAAGCGTACGCCGGCGTCGGCCAGAGTTTCAATTTCTTCGCCCCCGCGACCGAAGATAAACGGGTCTCCGCCCTTGAGACGGACAACCTTCCGACCCTGCCTGGCCAGATCCACCAATCGTTGATTGATCTGGTCCTGAGGCAAGGTGTGGTTGGCCCGCTGCTTGCCAACATGAATCATCTCGGCAGTGTCTGGAATCATGGCCAGTATTTCCGGCGACACCAGGCGATCGTAAAGCACGACTTCGGCTGCCGTAATCAGCCTCCAGGCTTTGAGTGTCAGCAGTTCAGGGTCGCCCGGCCCGGCCCCGACGAGGGCCACTTCGCCCGCAGATGTGTTCGGGTTCGAGGTCACCGGGTTTACCCTGTACCTTACCGGTGCAGGAGTTGCATCAACGCCCTTCCCTGGCGCACTTTGTTGCTGATCACTCATTGGATTATGTCGACGCCTCCCATGTACGGCCTGAGAACCTCCGGAACCACAATGCTGCCGTCTGCCTGCTGGTAATTCTCCATAACCGCAATCAGTGCACGTCCAACCGCAAGACCTGAGCCGTTCAGCGTATGCACGGGTTCCGGCTTGCCGGTTTCCGGGTTACGCCAACGGGCGTGCATGCGGCGTGCCTGGAAATCGCGGGTGTTGGAGCAGGATGAAATTTCGCGGAACTTGTCCTGTCCCGGCAACCAGACTTCCAGATCGTAGGTCTTGGCCGCCGAAAAGCCCATGTCGCCACCACACAGTACAACGACGCGATAAGGCAGCTCCAGCAGTTGCAGAACCTTTTCTGCGTGCCCGGTGAGAGCCTCCAGGGCGGCGTCAGAATCGGCGGGGCGAACGACATGCACGAGTTCAACCTTATCGAACTGATGCTGACGGATCATGCCGCGGGTATCTCGGCCGTAGGAGCCGGCCTCACTGCGGAAGCACGGTGTATGACAGACCATCTGCAGCGGCAACTCTGCGGCATCGAGGATGGAGTCTGAGACCAGATTGGTGGCAGGCACTTCCGCGGTTGGAATCAGGTAAAGCGGGTGTTCGCCCTCGGTTTTGAACAGATCTTCCTCAAACTTGGGCAACTGGCCCGTGCCATAGAGGCTATCAGCATTCACGAGGTAAGGTACGTAAGTCTCGAGGTAGCCATGTTCGCGGGTGTGCAGATCCAGCATGAACTGGGCCAGAGCCCTGTGCAGCCGTGCGACCGGCCCTCGCATAACAGCAAACCGCGAGTGGGCCAGGCGGGTCGCGGTCTCGAAGTCCAGGCCTTTCAGACCCTCCCCAAGGGCAACGTGATCTTTGGGCTCGAAATCAAAGGTCTTGGGCGTGCCCCAGGTTCGAATCTCGACGTTGTCGTCTTCGCTCTCACCAGCAGGCACATCTTCGTCCGGAAGGTTCGGGATTCCGGCCAGGAACCCGTTGAGCTCCTCCTGCAGCGAACGGAGCTCGTCTTCAGCTTCGGATCTCTTTTTCTTCAGATCTTCCACCTCATCCAGCAGCGGCTGGATGTCCTCACCGGCTGCCTTGGCTTTCCCGATTGATTTGGACCGTTTGTTCTGCTCGCTCTGCAGGTTTTCCGTGCTTACCTGAAGGGCGCGGCGGCGTTCCTCAAGCTGCTCGAAGGTGGCGGTATCGAATTCGAAATTCTTGATGGTCAGCCGACGGGCGATCTCTTCTGTCTGGGTGCGGACACGTTTGGGATCGAGCATGATTATCCTGAATCTTCCGGTTAGCGATGTTTTCGATGACTGGCCATTATACCTGCACTGGCGCTCGTGGCTACCGCAGCAAGAGGCTCAGGTATAGCGTTTGCGGGGGCTTTCAGAGTTGCGGGAATCCAGGCGCTGGCGTTTCTCCGCCAGCTTGATCTCCAGCCCACGATTCACGGGCTCGTAGTATCGGCGCTGGTGGATCGCCTCGGGCAGATAGGACTCGCCGGCGGCGAAGGCCTCCGGTTCGTCGTGTGCGTACCGATAGGTATCTCCGTGGCCCATGCTCTTCATCAGCTTGGTGGGCGCATTGCGCAGGTGGACCGGGACTTCGTAGTCCGGATCCTGCCGGATGTCCGCCATGCACCTGTTGAAGGCGTTGTAAACCGCATTGCTCTTGGGCGCCATGGCCAGGTAGGTCACTGCCTGGGCCAGTGCCAGCTCCCCTTCCGGAGATCCCAAGCGCTCCTGAGCGTCCCAGGCTTCCATGCTGAGTTGCAGAGCACGGGGGTCGGCGTTACCAATGTCTTCGCTGGCAATTCGCACGAGACGCCGGGCGACATAGAGAGGATCACAGCCACCATCCAGCATCCGGCACAGCCAATACAGCGAGCCATCCGGATCTGATCCGCGAACAGATTTATGCAACGCTGAGATCTGGTCGTAGAATACGTCACCGCCCTTGTCGAACCGGCGGAGGCTGGTCTGCATGACCTGCTCAAGCTGATCCGCCGTTACCCGATCCGTGCCGGCCTCATCCGGCTCCGCCAGGTCAGCCGCCACTTCCAGGACATTGAGAGCACGGCGGGCGTCGCCACCAGAGGCTGCCGCCATCAGGGTCAGCACGTCTTCATCAACTCGCAGGCGTCCACCAAAACCCTCATCAACTGTCAGCGCACGGCGTAGCAACTGAAGGATGTCCTCTTCCTCAAGGTTCTTGAGCACGTAGACACGTGTTCTGGAAAGCAACGCACTGTTCAGCTCAAAAGAGGGATTCTCAGTGGTCGCACCAACGAAGATGAATGTACCGTCTTCAATGTGGGGGAGAAACGCATCCTGCTGGCTTTTGTTGAAGCGGTGAACTTCATCCACGAACAACAGTGTGTCGCGACCCTGTGACTGCTTGCGATTACGAGCCCGCTCAACAACGGCCCGAATCTCTTTCACACCGCTCAGTACGGCCGAAACCGTCTCGAAACTGAGATCGCTGACATTGGCCAGTAGTTGGGCGAAGGTGGTTTTGCCGACTCCAGGAGGGCCCCAGAGTATCATTGAGTGAAGCTGGCCCTGCTCAACGGCGCGCCTCAGCGGTTTTCCGGGCCCTACCAGATGGGCCTGGCCCACATAGTCATCCAGGCTTGCCGGCCGCATTCTCGCGGCCAGCGGCCGGAAGCCAGAGGATTCCGTGAACAGGCTGTCCTGCATCAGGCCCCGTCCCGGATAATATCCACACCCTCCGGATAGTCGAGGGTAAATGCGCCGGCCTCAACGGGCTCGTTCAGCCTGATCCGGTCAAAACTCAGTACGCTGAGCTGTGCCAGGGAATCCTGCATGCGCATCTCCTGGAGCTCACCCTTGAAGAACGTCAGCCTGAGCGACGTAAAGAGGGAGTCCGGGCTGCGTGGCTCCAGGGTAAATTCACGGGTGTTGTCGCCAATCTGGCGACCGGAAACACTGTAGGTTTCCTCCAGATTATTCACCTCACCGCTTAACAGGAGCGCGGGTGTGGACTGCACACGATCGTCGAGATTGTGAATGGTAACCTGCTCCAGGTCCGGATCGTAAACTTCCACCGTTTCGCCATTACTGACAATAAACTGTGACAGGGGCGCACTGGTCTCCCAGTAAAACAGCCCTGGGCGCTTGGCCTTCAGGGAGCCACGGGTTTCCTGCACCTTGTTACCATTCTCGTTGACCACGATCTGGATGAAATCCGCCTGATAGGATTCGTAACCCTTCAGCAGCGAGGCCAACTCATCTGCACTCGCGTCTTCTTCACTGGCAGTTGCAGGGCTGGCAATAAACGCCGCCATAATCAGTGTTGCCAGGCATTTCAGAAAAGACTGTAGCATTACTCGTTACTCCTAATCTCTGGGTGGCGGCGGTGCCAGAACTTCTCGGGCCCCGTTATGGCCTGCGGCGCTTACTACGCCGGATGCTTCCATGGCATCAACCAGGTTGGCCGCCCGGTTGTACCCGATCTTGAATTTTCGCTGTACCGATGAAATCGAAACGCGGCGACCTTCGGTAACGAAGGCAACGGCCTCGTCATAAAGAGCATCCCCTTCACTATCCCCGCCTCCTTCCGAGAGATTGGGAACGCCCGGCAGGCTCTCGCCTTCGGCGCCATTGAGAACATCGTCAACGTATACGGGCTCACCCCGAGCTTTCCATGCACTCACCACGCGATGGACTTCATCGTCATCCACAAAAGCCCCATGCACCCGAACCGGCAGGCCAGAGCCTGGTGGCAGGTAGAGCATGTCACCATGCCCCAGGAGCTGCTCGGCGCCGCCCTGATCCAGCACCGTGCGCGAATCGATCTTGGACGAGACCTGGAACGACATCCGGGTGGGAATGTTGGCCTTGATCAGACCGGTGATCACATCCACCGACGGCCTCTGGGTCGCAAGGATCAGGTGGATACCGGCCGCCCGCGCCTTCTGGGCAATCCGGGCAATGAGTTCCTCAACCTTCTTGCCGACGATCATCATCATGTCGGCAAATTCATCAATAACAACCACGATGAAGGGAAGCGTGTCCAGCTCGGGGCGCTCCTGCTCGTCGTTGGCCAGGTACTCGTCCGGCTTCCAGAACGGATCAAGAAGTGGCTCGCCGGCGGCCATCGCATCTTTGACCTTGCGGTTATAGCCTGCGAGGTTTCGAACCCCGAGACTCGCCATCAACTTGTACCGGCGCTCCATTTCAGCGACACACCAACGTAGTGCGTTGGCCGCCTCCTTCATATCGGTGACCACCGGCGCCAGCAGGTGCGGAATGCCGTCGTAGATGCTGAGCTCCAGCATCTTGGGGTCCACCATGATGAAGCGGACCTCCTCCGGCCCCGCCTTCAGCAGCATACTGAGCAGCATGGCATTGACGCCGACGGATTTACCGGAACCGGTGGTGCCCGCCACCAGCAGGTGCGGCATTTTGGAGAGATTGGCAACCATCGGGTTACCGCCAATGTCGTTACCCAGTGCCAGGGTCAGCGGTGAGCTGGAATCCTGGAACACCCGCGCGCCAAGCACTTCACTGAGCCGGACCATTTCCCGTTCTTCGTTGGGAATCTCGATACCGACCACAGACTTGCCGGGAATCACCTCGACCACCCGAACACTCAGTACGGCCAGTGAACGGGCCAGATCCTTTGCCAGGTTGGAAATCTTGCTGACTTTCACACCTGGGGCCGGCTTGATCTCGAATCGGGTAATAACGGGACCGGGGTTGACCTCAACCACTTCCACGGACACCCCGAAATCCCCCAGCTTTTCTTCAAGCAGGCGGGACATATGCTCCAGGGATTCTTCGGAGTAGCCTCTCTCTTTGTGTTCCTCGGGCGGGTCCAGCAGAGAGATCGGCGGAATCGGGCTTTCAATGTCTTCCAGCAGCGATGGCTGTTTATTGCCCTTGTCTTTCGACTGGGCAGGCTGCTCATCTTTCTTGAAGGGCGAAATCTTCAGCGACCGTCCGGCGGGCTGAGGAGATGGCTCGGGTTTGGCGGGTTTTCCATTAGCACCAGGAGCCTCATCCCGTGAACTGAAGCTTTCGAGCCTCGCAGGTTCCGGGTCAACTTCGGCAGAAAGACCATCCAATGCCGGCTCTTTTCGACCGGTTTCTTGCTTCGACGCGGGCTTCGGGGCTTTTACCTTCTTCGGCCCAAAGCCTGGAATCCGTTGCCACCAGCGTGGTTTGTCGGCATCTGCTTTCTGCCGTTTGCTGTCCATGGCCGGCACACGGTCCTTTACCACCGGTGGCTCAGCTCTGGGTTCTGGTTTGGGCTCTGGTTTTTCCGATTTCGGCTTGCCTTTAAACAGGCTCTTGATGGCAAGGCCCGTTCTGAGCGTCAAACCGCCCACCTGATCCATCAGCCAGAACCAGGAAAGCCCGGTGGTAACCGTTAACGCGAACAGGAAAATGGCAATCAGCAGCAGGGTTGTTGCCGGCAGGTTGAAAAACCGCACCATGGCGTCGGCAACAGCCGTTCCAAGGACACCGCCCGAGGACGCCCCCAGACCAAACACGGAATACAGCGACAACAGACTGGTTGCCGAGAGAAGAATCAGCAAAAAACCACCGAAGCGCATCATGAACAGCGGCCAATGCAGATCCAGAGAATCGTTACGCCGACGGATGAGCATCAACGCGTATCCCGCAATCATGACCGGGAACAGATAGGCAACGTGGCCGAAGAAATCCATGAACAGGCTGGCGAGCCAGGCACCGGTTCGGCCCGCATAATTCTGAACGCTGGTGTCATGACCAATACTGGCCCAGCCCGGATCTGACGGGCTAAAGGTAACCAGTGCCATGGAAAGGTAAATGCAAAGGGCAATAAGCGCGATGACGGCGCCTTCTCGAGCGCCCTGGGCGGCCAGCCGGCGAAAGCGCTGCTGCTTCTCTGTCAGTTCCTGTGGTGCTTTCTTCGCTTTTGCAGATTCGGCCATGAATGCTCAGACGTTATCGGTGCTTTCGTTCCGAAGCGCCTGAAAGCCGCGTTCAAGATCGGTTTTCAGGTCTTCTACGGCTTCGATCCCCACGGAAATCCGTACCAGATTCTCCGTGATCCCGGCCCGCGCCTTATCCTCCGGGGATAGTCGCCCGTGAGTGGTTGTGGCCGGGTGGGTGATCGTGGTCTTGACGTCACCGAGGTTTGCGGTGATGGAGATCATCCGGGTGCCATCGATGAAGCGCCATGCCTCCTCCCGCGCACCCTTGAGCTGGAACGACAGCACACCACCAAACCCGGTCTGCTGCTTTTTCGCCAGCTCATGTTGCGGATGACTCTGGAGCCCGGCGTAGAAAACACGTTCGACTGCCGGCTGTTGCTCCAGCCACAAGGCCAACTCTAACGCATTGTCACAGTGGGCGCGCATACGAATTGGTAAGGTTTCCAGGCCTTTCTGAAACACCCAGGCGTTGAAGGGGCTCATGGTGGGCCCGGCGGAACGCAGGAAGCCATAGATCTCTTCCATCATCTTCTCGGATCCGACCACGACGCCGCCCACGCAGCGACCCTGACCATCCAGATATTTGGTCGCCGAGTGAATCACGATGTCTGCGCCCTGCTCCAATGGACGCTGGAGCACCGGTGTGCAAAAGCAGTTATCGACCACGAACAGGGCATCGCTGTCTCGTGCTAGCTGCCCCAGGACCTCCATATCCGCCACTTCGCAGAGCGGATTGGAGGGCGTTTCAATAAACAGCATCCGGGTTTCGGGACGGATCGACGCCTGCCACTCTTCCATATCCGTCAGACTGACAAACGTGGTTTCCACCCCGAAACGTGCCATGTATTTCTGGAACAACACGTTGGTGGTGCCAAACACACCCCTGGAACAGATCACATGATCGCCGCTCTTGAGCAGCGCCATGCAGGTGCTCAGGATCGCAGACATACCGGATGCGGTGGCGACCGCACGCTCACCGCCTTCCATGGCCGCGATCCGGCCTTCAAACGCCTGGACCGTAGGGTTGGTAAACCGGGAGTAAATGTTTCCGGGCTCTTCGCCGCCAAATCGCGCCGCCGCCTGCGCCGCGCTGCCATAAACGAAGCTGGACGTGGGGAATATCGCGTCGCTGTGCTCAAGCTGCCCGGTGCGGATCTGCCCTGCCCTCACGGCCAGGGTGTCCACGGACATCCCGTCCAGGTCGGACTCCGGGATCCAGACAGTTTCTTCGCGGCGAAAAGTCATCTACATCTCCTGCCTGAAAGCGGCGTTCAGTCTTCGTCGTTATGCAAGTCGATAATGCCATTGTCCCCGTCAGCACCACCGGCACTCTCGGATCGCTTTTCGTCATTGCGCAAGCCGTCAATGCGGCTTAAATATGCTTCATCGACATCACCGGTTACATAATCGCCAGTGAATACAGAGCACTCCCACCCCTCAATGTCGTCGTTCACTTCACTGACGCAGGTTATAAGGTCCTCCAGATCCTGATAGAGCAGCCAGTCGGCACCGATCAGTTCCCGGATTTGCTCTACGGTGCGCCCGTGGGCAATGAGCTCACTGGCGGAGGGCATGTCGATACCATACACGTTCGGGTAGCGAACAGGAGGCGCCGCAGACGCAAAATAGACCTTACGGGCACCGGCATCCCGAGCCATCTGGACGATTTCCTTGCAGGTGGTTCCGCGAACGATGGAATCATCCACCAGCATCACGTTTTTGCCACGAAACTCCAGATCGATCGGGTTAAGCTTCTGTCGGACCGATTTCTTGCGCATTTTCTGGCCCGGCATGATAAATGTCCGGCCGATGTAGCGGTTTTTGATAAAGCCTTCCCGGAATTTCACACCCAGGCGATGCGCCATCTGCATGGCTGACGTCCGGCTGGTGTCCGGAATTGGCATGACAACGTCGATATCGTGATCCGGCGTCTCGCGGAGAACTTTCTCCGCCAGTGTTTCGCCCATGCGCAGCCGAGCCTTGTAAACGGACACCTTATCTATGATGGAGTCAGGCCGTGCGAAATACACGTGTTCGAAAATGCAAGGGTACAGATGCGGCTGCTCGGCGCACTGGCGGGTATACAGGGTACCGTCAGTTTCGATATAGACCGCCTCGCCCGGGGCAATATCGCGCACGAGGCTGTAACCCGCTGCGTTCAGGGCAACACTTTCAGAGGCAATCATGTATTCCTTGCGGCCATTCTCGTCAGTGCGTTCGCCGTAGCAGGCAGGCCGGATACCATTCGGGTCCCGGAAGCCAACAATGCCATAGCCGGTAATCATGGCAATGACGGCGTAGGCACCCCGGCAGCGCTTATGAACCGCGCTCACCGCAGAAAAGATCTCATCCTTGGTCGGGTCCAGCTTGCCAAGCTTCTGCAATTCATGGGCGAACACGTTCAACAGCACTTCCGAGTCGGAGTTCGTGTTGATGTGGCGCAGATCGGTCCGGAACAGGTCCTTGCTGAGATCATCAGCATTGGTCAGGTTGCCGTTGTGAGCGAGGGTAATGCCATACGGGCTGTTTACATAGAACGGCTGGGCTTCGGCAGAGCTGGAACTGCCGGCAGTCGGATAGCGCACGTGGCCTATACCCACGTTGCCCACCAGACGACGCATATGACGGGTATGGAAAACATCCCGTACCAGGCCATTGTCTTTGCGGAGGAAAAACCGTTCATCCTGAAATGTCACAATGCCCGCCGCGTCCTGGCCCCGGTGCTGAAGTACGGTCAGCGCATCATAGAGCGACTGATTGACGTTGGAAGTACTGACGATGCCGACAATGCCACACATGGATAAGTGTATCTCCGAGTGTTAAAACTGAATGTTAGCGGGACACGGACGCGGGTTCCACGCCTTCCTGCTCTGTAACGGAATCCGGTTCCGGCGCGCTTTCGGGCGCAGGCCCAAGAAAGCGCGCAAATTCATCGCCCAGGGTCCGTCTGGACCAGTCTTCCACCACCGCCAGGCGATCAATAATGATCGAGGTGCGCCACCAGGTATCCTGGGCCAGCGGTGTGTAACGGGTAAATGCAATCGCAACGATCACCACCACCACGCCCCGCAAAAGGCCAAACCCCATCCCAAGCACCCGATCGGTGGCCGACAAGCCGGTGGCCCGAATCAGATGACCGATCATGTTGTTGATGATGGCACCGACGATGAGCGTTCCGAAGAAAAGTATGGCAAAAGCAGCAATAAGCCGGACAAGCGGCGTTTCAACCGTGCTCTCCAGCAGGGACTGCATCTGGGGGTGGAAGGTTCTGGCCAGGATGAACGCGCCCACCCAGGTCACCAGCGAGAGGGCTTCCCGTACAAAGCCCCGTTTCAGACTGATGAGGGTGGAAACTGTAATCAGGGCGATAATGACCCAGTCAATCCAGATCAGCGCTTCCATTGAAAACCCGGTGGAGAAAAGGAAGCGCGAATTCTATCAGGAAACCCCGGTTCGCCAAACCGCAAGACACACATAAACCGGACCCCGGGCGTTATTTTTCGCCGGAGGTCACCAGACTGTTAAGACCAAAGGCATCGTCCAGAGCCCTTTTGGCGGATTCGGCCTCGGTTTTTGACGCAAAGGGCCCGCTGAAGACCCTTGTCAGCGTTGTGTCGCCGCGGACAACCTCCTGAAGATGAGAGCCATAGCCCTGCTCCCGGACCTGATCCCTCAGGCGTCGGGCGTTGTCGGCATTGCCAAAGCTGCCCAACTGCACCACCCAGGCGCCATCCAGCGACCGCTCATACTCTGCAGCTTCTGTGGCAGCGCTCTCCGAGGTTTGTTCAGATGTCTGAGCCGGCTCATTGGCGGATTCCTGAGCGTTGTCGCTCTCGGGCTGGCCAGCATCGGACGAATCGGTTACGTCCTGCACCTCATCCTGGCCAGGCGCCTCTTCCAGGATACGATAACCCGGGGAATCCTCTGCTTCTTGCGCGCTTGAGGGTGCTGCCAGGCCACTATCGCTGGACTCAAGACCGTAAGACGGCGCCGGCGCCAATTCCGATTCGGGCGCTTCCACTTCAGGGAAAGGCGGCTCTTCCGGAATCTTGATGGTTGTGGACGTGCGCTCGGAATGAGGCTCATCAAAAAGCATGGGAACAAAGATAACCGCCAGGGAAACAAGTACCAGCGCCCCGATTATTCTCTGTTTCAGTCCATCCACGTTGCTAGGCTCCCAACTGTTATGACTGCGCCCCGACGGGCACCCATGCGCAGATACTAACTGGCCGGCAACCGGAACTCAAAGTGTCAGGCCCGGCCATGGACAAAGTTTAAGGCGGCCTGCCTAGCTTCCGGCTGCCTTGCCAGCGAGCAGAATCTCGCGTCCTTCAGCGACCGTGAAGAAAGAACCGAACACAATCACAAGATCGTTCGGGTCAGCCTCGGCCAATGCTGAAACCAACGCCTCCCGCACGGATTCGAAAGCCGGCGCCTGGATCCCCGAATCGGCCAGTCTTGCTTGCAGGTCTTGATCGGAAAGGCCTCTTGGTACTTTGAGACCGGCCAGATACCAGGCATCGACCACATCAACCATGGCTCTGCCCACACCTGCCACGTCCTTGTCAGCCAGGGCGCCATAAACTCCATGCACCCGCCTGCCCGGGGATTTTAGCTGACTCAACTGACCAGACAACCAACCGGCAGCATGGGGGTTATGACCAACATCCAGAAAGATATCCGGTGCGGAACCAACACGCTCGAAACGCCCGGGCACACTCAGACCTGAAAGCACCTGCTCAATGACTGATACCGGCAGGTTCGGTTCAAGCTCCCGTATGGCCACCACTGCGGCTGCCACGCTTTTGATCGGCAGTGGAACGGCCGGCAGACGAATCGCCTGGCTTTTGTGGCGAAGCACTACCGCCGGAGCATCATCGCCTGCTTGCTGCTCGCTCACCAGCTCATAATCACGCCCCAGCAAAGCCAGTTCTACTTTCTGCGCAGTGGCCTGCTGAAGCACCGAACGTGGCGGATCAGAATCGGCGTAGACCGAGGGGATGCCCGGTCTCAGAACCCCGGCCTTTTCAAACCCGATGACTTCGCGGTTGTCACCAAGGAACGCAACATGGTCGATGTCCACCGATGTCAGGATGGCAAAATCCGCATCCAGGACATTGACAGCATCCAGCCGCCCACCCAGGCCAACTTCCAGCACCCAGTCATCAAGGCCCGCATCGGCAAAGGCCACGAAAGCGGCAAGAGTTCCGAATTCAAAATAGGTAAGAGAGACGTTGCCACGTGCTTTTTCGACGGCTTCGAACGCCCTGACAAGCGCATCGTCGGAGATATCCTCACCATTAAGACGCACACGTTCGTTATAGCGTTGTAGATGGGGCGAGGTATACGCGCCGGTCCGGCGGCCAGCCGCGCGCAACAGGGACTCCACAGTGGCAACCGCGCTGCCTTTGCCGTTAGTGCCAGCCACAGTGATGATCCGGGCGGACGGCTTTCGCCGGAACAGCCGCCGCAGAACCACGAGGACCCGGTCAAGGCCGAGATCAATCTCTGTAGGGTGTATCGCTTCCAGGTAGGTAAGCCACTGATCGACAGTGGCACCAGGCCCCGGCGATGCCGAGGGCTGGTCTGCAGGGCTACTCGGCAGGGGCATCGGTTTCGGGCTTCTCCGAGACTTCAAACTCAATCGGGTCTTCGGTTCCCGGGCGCTCCTGGCCGGTAAACTTGGCGAGCACGTGAGCAATGCGTTCGCGCATCTGGTGGCGATGGAGAATCATATCAATCGCGCCATGCTCAAGCAGGAACTCACTGCGCTGGAAACCTTCCGGCAGTTTTTCACGAACCGTCTGTTCGATAACCCGGGGGCCGGCGAAGCCGATCAATGCGTTTGGCTCTGCAATGTTGAGATCCCCCAGCATGGCCAGACTGGCGGAAACGCCACCGAAGACAGGGTCCGTCATCACCGAGATATAGGGAATACCCTCAACTTTCATCCTCTCAAGCACAGCGGCTGTCTTCGACATCTGCATCAACGACAGGATCGCTTCCTGCATGCGGGCGCCGCCGCTGGCTGAGAAGCAGACCAACGGGATACGCTCCTTGAGAGCAACATTTGCGGCCTGGACAAACTTCTCCCCGACCACTTGCCCCATAGAGCCACCAAGGAATCCAAATTCGAACGCGCAGGCAACTAAAGGAACCCCGAGCGTCGTGCCTTTCATCGCTACGAGAGCATCCTTTTCCCCAGTAGCTTTCTGCGCCTGGGACAACCGATCTTTGTACCGCTTACTATCCTTGAACTTCAATCGATCCCAAGGCTCAAGCTCAGCGGCAATTTCTTCACGACCCTCTGGATCAAGAAAAATTTCGAGGCGCCGGCGCGCAGTGACTCTCAAATGATGGTTACATTTCGGGCACACATCCAGGTTCTTCTCAAGTTCCGGCTTGTAGAGAAACGCGCCGCACTTGGGACACTTCTTCCACAGCCCCTCGGGTACGCCGGTTCTCTGCTTCGACTCCGAGCGTATCTTGCTCGGCATAATCTTGTCCAGCCAGTTACTCATGGTCTCATCCTGTCCTTTGACGCCTGTTTGCCCTCCTCCCCTTCATTCAGGAGGCGAGACTGTCCAGTGCTTCACGCATCGGGTGGAGCAGATCCGTCAATGCCCGCTTGAGCTGGTCGGTATCTGCCTGATTTCTGGCTATTGTATCGACCAGGACGCTGCCAACAATTACACCATCGGATACCCGACCGACCGCCGCGGCAGTTTCCGCATCACGAATACCGAAACCAACACCCACCGGGAGGGCTGTCAGTTCGTGAATATGATTGACCTTGGCAGCCACCTCTTCCACGTTGATCGTGGCCGATCCCGTCACACCCTTGATAGAAACATAGTACACATAACCGGAGGAGTGCTCACTGATTGCCCGGATCCGGTCATCGGTCGTCGTTGGTGACAGCAGGAAGATGGCGTCGAGATTTCGCTGGGTAAACAACGGAGCAACCTCGTCGGCCTCCTCCGGTGGCAAGTCAACGGTCAGAATGCCGTCGACGCCAGCATCCTTGGCCGCATCTGCAAAACGCACGTAGCCCATGGCTTCCATCGGGTTCAGGTAGCCCATCAAAACCACCGGAGTTGCGTCGTCTGACTTTCGGAACTCCTTGACCATGGCAATCACCTGCCTCAGCGAGGTACCGTGCACCAGGGCCCGCTCACAGGCAAGCTGGATTACCGGGCCATCTGCCATGGGGTCAGAGAACGGCACCCCCAGCTCGATAATATCTGCCCCCGCCTCAACCAACGTGTGCATCAGATCTACCGTGACATCGGGATGCGGGTCACCGGCGGTAATGTAGGGAATAAGTGCCTTCCGGCCTTGTCCTTTCAGGGCCTTGAGGACCCCTTCAATTCGGCTCATGCCTGCTCCTGTTAATTCTTCAGATCTCGATGCCTTCAAGCTTGGCAACCGTGTTAATGTCCTTGTCGCCACGCCCGGAAACGTTAATGACAACGGTCTGGTCTTTGTCCATGGTCGCCGCCAGTTTGATGGCATAAGCGACAGCGTGAGCCGTTTCCAGCGCGGGCATAATGCCCTCGACGCGGGTCAATTTCCGGAACCCTTCCATCGCTTCGTCATCGGTAACGGACACATAATTGGCACGGCCAATGTCCTTCAACCAGCTGTGCTCTGGACCCACCCCTGGGTAGTCCAGGCCGGCACTCACCGAATGCGTACCTGCGATCTGGCCATTTTCGTCCTCCATCAGGTAGGTGCGGTTACCGTGAAGCACGCCCGGACGACCGGCACAGAGTGGTGCCGCGTGTTTGCCGGTATCAATGCCCAGGCCGCCAGCCTCGACACCGTAAAGCTGTACCGATTCGTCAGAAAGGAACGGATAGAACATGCCAATGGCGTTGGAACCACCACCCACACACGCAACCAGGGCATCCGGCAATTTGCCGGTTTTCTCCAGCGCCTGACGACGGGTTTCCCGACCGATTACCGACTGGAAATCCCGGACCAGCAGCGGATATGGATGCGGCCCCGCAACGGTACCAATGATATAGAAGGTGTCGTCCACGTGAGCCACCCAGTCACGCATCGCATCGTTCATGGCATCCTTGAGGGTTTTGGTGCCACCCTGAACGGCATGTACCGTCGCGCCCAGAAGCTTCATCCGGAACACGTTCAGAGACTGTCGCTGGACATCCTCCGCGCCCATGAACACATGGCATTCAAGACCGAGACGAGCGCAAACAGTCGCAGTGGCAACGCCATGCTGACCCGCACCGGTTTCGGCAATGATCCGCTTTTTACCGAGGAAACTGGCAAGCAGCGCCTGGCCGATCGTGTTGTTCACCTTATGGGCACCGGTGTGACAAAGATCTTCACGCTTGAGCCAGATCTGGGCGCCGCCGGTTTCACGGCTGAGACGCTCGGCGAAATACAGGGGGGTTGGCCGGCCAACATAATCTGCCAGTTCCTTGTCGAAACGCGCCTGGAATTCCGGATCCTTTTTCAGGCGGGCGTATTCTTTCTCGAGCGTCATCAGGGAATCCATCAGAGTCTCGGAAACAAATCGCCCACCAAAGGCCCCGAAGTGACCCCGCGCGTCCGGCAGTGCGCTCAGCATTTCTTCAGTCAGTTTTACAGACACGGTGAACCTCTTTAATGAAATGAGAAATTTTCTGGATATCCTTGATGCCTTTGCCCTGCTCAACACCGCCACTGACATCTACAGCCCAGGGTTTCACCTGTTTCACAGCGGCAAATACGTTATCAGATGACAAACCCCCGGCCAATATGATCGGAAGCGGCCGGTAGTCAGGGATCAGATCCCAGTTAAACGATTTTCCTGTGCCTCCATACCGGTCTGGATCCCAGGCGTCGACCAGCAGGCCGGAAGCATTGTGAAACTCCTCGAAGGCAGCTTCAATCTGCCCCGCCTCTCGGACCCTGATGGCCTTGATCCAGCGTCGACCAAAACTGGCACAGAAATCCGCCGATTCGTCGCCATGAAACTGCAGCAAATCCAGTGGCACCCGCTCGAGAACCGCCTCGACTTCCTGCCTGGATGGATTAACAAATAATCCGACCACCGACATGAACGCCGGAACACGCTTTGCCAACTCGGCGGCCTGATCCAATGACACTGACCGGGGACTCGGCTCATAAAAAACCAGACCCAGGGCGTCGGCGCCGAATTGAACAGCCCCGTCGATATCCTCGGGGCGGGTAAGGCCGCAAATTTTGACCCTTGCGCTCATTGGCTCGGAACCCGCTGTTTGACATGGATGTGTGTTGGGGTGAACGGACTGTTTTCTTCCCGAGTGAACCAGGGCCGCAGAAAGCCCGGGCCGCACTCGACAGCGGGAATCCCGAATTCGTCCGGGTACCCCACATCGACCAGATACAGACCATGGGGAGGCGCCGTTACACCTGCAGCTGTCCGATCTCTGGCGACCAGTATCTCATGAATCCACTCCGGTCGCTGCTTTCCCGAACCAACCGCCATCAGGGCACCGGCGATATTCCGGACCATGTGGTGCAAAAACGCGTTGGCCTGCACGTCTATTACGACAAAATCCCGCTTCCGGGTTACCGAAATACGTTCCAGAAACCGAATCGGTGTTCGAGACTGGCACCCCGCCGCGCGGAAAGAGGAAAAGTCATGTTCTCCCGCCAATGCCTGGGCGGCCATGTGCATGCGATCTGCGTCCAGTGGGCGGAAGGTCCAGCTTACCTGGCCCCGCTGTATACCCGGACGCACTGGATGGTTATAAATGATGTACCGGTAACGCCGATAGGTCGCGGAAAATCGAGCGTGGAAATCATCGACTCCGTTTCCAGCCCAGTGCACGGAAATGTCATCGGGCAGCGCCGTGTTTATACCCATAACCCAGGAGCGCAGGTTACGGACAGACGGCGTGTCAAAATGAGCGATTTGATAGCTGGCGTGCACGCCGGCATCGGTACGGCCCGCACACACCAGATCAACTGGATGGTTCGCAACCTTTGCCACCGCGGCCGTCAGTTCCGCTTCTACCGATCGTACACCGGATTTCTGGAGCTGCCAGCCATGAAACCCACGCCCATCATATTCGAAGGCAAGGGCGACGCGGCCCGCGCCTACGGCGTTATCGGTGGTGAGCTGCTGAGTCTCGAGAAACAAGTGCGAATCCGAAGAGAGTGGTTCTATAAAAACAAAGCGCCGACCTTGTTGCCGGGAAGATACCCGGCGGCCGGCGCTTGCTACCTGTCAGAACCGATTATAACGGATCAGGACAGATTTTTAAGGAGGTCTTGCGCCTCTGCTTTCTGGTCTTCGTTTCCTTCAAGTGAGACTTCTTCCAGGATGTCGCGAGCTCCGTCGGCATCACCCATCTCGATGTAGGCCCGCGCGAGATCCAGTTTGGTCGCGGCCTCATCGGTACCGGCCAGGAAGTCGAAATCGTCCTCGTCACCGAGTTCGCTTTCCTCAATGTCCGCAGCCTGCGATTTGCGCGACTCATCGGAAACCTCATCAGACGCAACCGGGAGATCAAGATCGCTCTCAGGTGTCTCCGAGTCTTCGAGCTCATCGGTTACACCCAGTTGCTCGAGATCCTCGGCATCTTCAACCGTCTGTTCAGGATCAGCTTCCTCTGCATCGCCCTCACCGAGTGTGTCCTCAAGACCAAGCTCTTCATCGAGTGACGCCTCTTCGCTCTCCTCGGGGTTGGCTGAATCGGCAGAATCGGAAAACTCTTCCATCAGGGCCAGGTCCTCATCGGAGACGTCCAGTTCCAGGTCATCCAGCGAAGATTCTTCCATCTCACTGCCACCAAGCTCGTCTTCTTCACCGGCTACCTTGTCAAGTTCCGCATCGAGCTCATCCAGGAATGACTCGTCTAGCGAATCAATATCGGATTCGCCGTCAGTATCAGTTCCCTGCTCAGAGCCTTCCTCGGAGGTGGTTTCCGGCTTTCCTGCTGGCAGCTCATCCGCCAGGCCTCCTTCGTCCAGGTCGCCCTCTTCCAGATCAAGGCTCAGGTCGTCATCAGAATCGTCGAGCCCCTGCTCTGTGCCGGATGGCTTGTCAGAGTCCGCTTCAAATTCCGAAGACAGATCCCAGTCTGTGGACTCTTCAAGCTCGGAGGTATCTTCGATCGCAGGCTTTTCTTCGTCCGATTCCAGCTCCAGGCCCGACAGATCGTATTCGATCATGTCGTCCCGGCTTTCCTCTTTGTCCTCTTCAGACACACTCTGCTTGCTGGACTTCGAAGCCTCGGATTCATCAAGATCATCAAGTTCGAAATCGGAGAAATCGGTCTCTGAAAGATCTGAATCGAAGTCACCAAACTCGTTCTCGGCCGGCTCTTCTTTCTCGGAATCAAACTGATCGGCAAGAAGTTCATCAGATTCCGGCTTGTCCTGCTTCTCGGTGGACTCATCACCGGTTTCCTCAGAATCATAGGACGTGGCAAACGAGTCGGAACGTAACTGAGACTCAAGGTCATCGATGCTGGGCATCGACTCCGCCTCTTCCAGCCGTGCGCGCAGCTCGTTCGCGGTGGTCAGCGCTTCTTCATCGTCCAGAGCCTCGACCTCTCCGAATTGTTTTTCGAAAGAATCGCGATCCTGGATATCGGCGTAGACACCCAGCAGCTTCAGGCGCAGATCGGTGCGACTGGGCTCACGTGAAATTGCGGTTTCCAGAGCTTGAGCAGCCCGATCATGCTGGCCATAGGCAATGTAAGAGTCAGCCTCGGCCAGGGCGTCGCCCGCCGCCGATTGCTGATCCTCTTCATCCAGGCTCAGATCGAAGGAATCCGTTTCTTCCTCGGTTTCATTGTTCAGCTGTTCGTAAAACGCCTTTTCCCGGTTTGCATTGCGGCGGGCAAGCAGCAGGAGAAGCAACAGAAGAACGATCAGGCCGCCCCCAAGGGCAATCTGATACATCGGATTACCGGTTATGGCATCAATAACGTTGCCGGGGAAACCTTTATCGGCAGCCGGAGCCTGTTGCGCAGGCTTGGGCGCAGGCTCTGCAGACTGCTCTGTTTGTGTCGGGGCTGGCTCCGCCGCTGCAGTCTCTTCAACCGCATCATCGGTAGCCGCAAGCGCCGGCTCATCCGCTCCAGACATTTCCGCCTGTTCTGATGCGTCACCGGCATCGGCACCCATCTGATCATCGGTTGCCTGATCGGAACCGGCCATTTCGTCAGTTTCATCGACCATAGCCTCGGACTCGGCCATGTCGCCTGATTCACCCGCAGCTTCGGGATCCTCTGCTTCGCCGGCCATCATGTCCGAATCGACGGGTGCCGTATCGCCTTCAACGGCTTCATCAATGGCGGCAGATGCCTCTGCTCCGTCATCGGCAGCAGGACTTTCAACGGGTGCGGTCTGCTCTGCCGTTTCATCACCGGCAGTCTGCTGCATTTCAGCAAGCTGGGTATTCTTGAGCTCAAGCAGGCGCTGCAGAGTCTGAACCTGATCCTGCAGATCCTCGACGCGACTATTCAGCTCATCGTTCTCCCGGCGAGCGCTTTCGAGTTCCTCCATCGCAACTGCTGTACCGGCATCAACGCCCCCCGGCAGTTCGCTGTCACCGCCGGCGGAGCCACTTTCGCTGGCGTCACTGCCGGCGTCCTCGGAGACCACGAGTTTCAGCTCATCACCCCCGGCGCCAGCCTGCTGCTGGGGCGCGGACGCTGCCTGCTGCTCGGCAGTTGCATCCACTGTGCGCTGGGGAGTCTGGAATTCCTGATTCTGCTGGGCAACCACGCGAGTAGCTTCAGCGCGAGTGCGGCTCTGGATCTGATCCAGAGACGGGACGCGCAGCACTTCACCGCGCTTCAGACGATTGATGTTATTGCCAATGAATGCATTCGGGTTCAGGTCCTGGATTGCCAGCATGACCTGCTGCATAGAGACACTGTTGTCTGGACGCACCTGAGACGCGATGGTCCACAACGTGTCTGAAGCCCCAGTGGGCCCGAATGTATCAGCCTGATATCCGGAACCCTGCGACCGCTCAGCCTGAGCCTGGCGACGAACTGATTCGGCACTGCGAGTGGTTGTCGGCTGGCTGATTGCCTGGGACATGGAGACTGTTGGAGTGCTGACCTGTTCCTGCACGCCAGACTCTTCCGCGTATACAGGTGGGTCCACCAGAACGGCGTATTCCCGCATTAACCGGCCGTTTGGCCAGGTCAACTCAAGCAGGAAGTTGAGGTACGGTTCCCTCAATGGTTCACGGGAGGAGACATTGACAATGAGACTGCCATCATTGCCGGTGACCACCTGGAACCTGAGCTTGCTGAGAAACTGGTTGCGATCCAGCCCCACCCGCTCATATGCCTGCTCCGAGGCAATATTGACGAACACGTCCGCTGGATTGACACCACTGCTCTGGCGCAAACCGATCTCTGCGTCCAGTGGCTCGTTCAGATAGGACTGAAGTTCTATTTCACCCAGCCCCAGGGCCTGTGCGACGCCGGATCCGAGCCCTCCCGCCAGAGCCAGGGCAACCGCAAGCTTGCGTACCTTCATGCTTTTTCCTTTCCAGTCTCCGTTATTCGTTACTGCTCTTTTTCAAACAGAATCGGACGAGGTTGGATGACTTTCGTCTTGATAATTCTCGTTATTATGAGTTCTTTTTAATTTTCAGTCCGGCAAGTATTGTTGATAAAACCTCTTTTATCAATCAATCAGCCGCAATCCTTGTACCATTTTTTTATCAATCACGCGGAACTGCCTAGCGCTCCTGAAAATAACAGGGGCGGAGGCTGAAATCAGCCTCCGCCCCCTCACCGGTTTATCGAAACCGGACACAGTTGGCATTTATTGCCTCTGTGTAACAATTTTTAACGCTCCTGAAGAATCCGGAGCATACGACGTAGCGGCTCAGCGGCACCCCACAGGAGCTGATCACCCACAGTAAACGCGGAAATGTATTCCGGCCCCATGGTCAGCTTGCGGATACGGCCGATCGGCACGCTCAAGGTACCGGTCACCTTCGCTGGAGTCAGTTCTTCAATGGTCGCATCGCGGTCATTGGGAATCACTTTCACCCAGTCATTCGCTTTCGCAAGGATCGACTCGATTTCAGAAACCGGGAGATCCTTCTTCAGCTTGATAGTCAGCGCCTGACTGTGGGAGCGCATGGCGCCAATCCGCACACAGATGCCGTCGATGGGAATCGGGTTATCGGAGCGCCCGAGAATCTTGTTGGTCTCGACTCCCGCCTTCCACTCTTCCTTGCTCATGCCGTTGTCGAGCTGCTTGTCGATGAACGGGATAAGACTGCCGGCCAAGGGCACCTGGAAGTGCTCGGTCGGGAAGCCGTCCGAACGCATGGTTTCGGTTACCTTGCGGTCAATCTCCAGAATCGCGGAGGACGGATCGCCCAGCTCAGACTTGACGCTTTTGTTAAGCTCGCCCATCTGGTTCAACAGCTCGCGCATGTTCTGAGCGCCAGAACCGGAAGCCGCCTGATAAGTCATGGGCGACACCCACTCGATCAGATCCTGTTCAAGCAGGCCACCCAGAGCCAGCATCATCAGGCTCACGGTGCAGTTACCACCGATGTAGTCCTTGACGCCTTTCTCAAGCGCGGCATCAATCACGTTTCGGTTCACCGGATCCAGAACAATCACGGAGTGGTCGACCATCCGCAGCGTGGAGGCTGCGTCAATCCAGTAACCTTCCCAGCCCGCGTCGCGGAGCTTCTGATAAACCGCGCCGGTGTAGTCGCCACCCTGACAGGTCACGATGACATCCATGGTTTTAAGAATCTCGACGTCAAACGCGTCCTGCAGAGGAGGAACGTCGTCTTTTCCCACGTCCGGCGCAGGCTTGCCAGCCTGAGATGTGGTGAAAAACACCGGTTCGATATCGGCGAAATCGTTTTCTTCACGCATGCGTTGCATGAGGACCGAGCCCACCATGCCACGCCAACCTACAAGTCCAACTCGCTTCATGTGCGATCTTCAGACCTCGTTTTATGCCCGCCCCATGCCTTTATCGCTGGCAGGGACAGGATGGGTGATCCCGCGGCAACTGCATCGCGTTGCCGTCGGGTCTCAAATACGCCTGTCAGGGCCTGGCCTCTTCACAGCGCAGCCAGAACCGCCTCCCCCATTTCCCGGGTGGACACTTTCCTTGCGCCCTCAGACATGATGTCCGCTGTTCGCAGACCCTGATCCAGGACTTTGCTGACCGCCGCTTCTATGGCTTCAGCAGCTTTTTCCTCATTCAGACTGTACCGCAGCATCATGGCAGCACTGAGGATGGTGGCCAGCGGATTGGCAATGCCCTGCCCGGCAATATCCGGCGCAGACCCGTGGCAAGGCTCATACATGCCCTGCTTTTCGGAGTTCAGCGACGCCGAAGGCAACATGCCAATCGAGCCGGTGAGCATAGCCGCTTCGTCCGAAAGAATATCACCAAACATGTTGCCAGTCACAATCACGTCAAACTGCTTGGGTGCACGGACCAGCTGCATAGCGGCATTGTCCACATACATATGGGACAGCTCCACGTCCGGATATTCCCGGCGCAGATCGTTCATAATTTCCCGCCACAGAACAGTCACTTCCAGCACGTTGGCCTTGTCCACGGAGCACAGTTTCTTGCCCCGCTGCTGCGCAGCCTCGAAAGCCACCCGCCCGATACGACGAATTTCCGATTCTGTATAGGCGTAGGTGTTGTAACCCTGGCGCTCTCCGCTCTCCAGTTCGCGCACACCGCGCGGCTGACCAAAATAGATGCCGCCAGTCAGTTCACGGACAATCATGATATCCAGGCCGGAAACAACTTCCGGCTTCAGCGAAGAGGCAGAGGCCAGTTGCGGATACAGAATTGCCGGGCGCAGGTTGGCGAACAGCTCCAGGTTAGAGCGCAACCCCAGCAGCCCCTTCTCCGGGCGCTTGGCCATGGGCAGACTGTCCCACTGAGGACCGCCAACCGCACCCAGAAGGATCGCGTCTGCTCTGGTGGCCTTTTCGAGGGTTTCATCCGGCAGCGGTGTGTCGGTTTCATCAATCGCCGCACCGCCGACGAGGCCGGACTCGAAACTCAGGCCGAGATTGAACTGATCATTGATCTTGTTCAGCACTTTTTCCGCTTCAGCGACAATTTCCGGGCCGATACCGTCGCCGGGAAGCATCAGGATAGTTCTGGGCATGTTTTTTCCTTGTTCCATTCCTTTAGGTCGAATTAGAGCCAGCGTAATCGGACTGCCTATTACCCCCCGGCACCAAACAGCCAGGGCGCAGTTTTACGGCGGCTATCTTCGTAAGACCGGATCAGCTCAGCATCTTCGAGCGTCACGCCAATATCATCGAGGCCGTTCAGCAGGCAATGACGACGGAAATCATCCACCTCAAAGGTAAAGGTTTCGCCGGATGGGGTAGTTACAGTCCTGGCTTCCAGGTCGACTGCCAACTGATAGCCTTCATTCTGCTCCACTTCTTGGAATAAACGATCGACGATTTCCTCCGCAAGAACAATGGGTAACAGCCCATTCTTAAAGCAGTTATTGTAAAAAATATCGGCAAAACTCGGAGCAACAATCACCCGGAAGCCGAAATCCTCCAGAGCCCAGGGCGCGTGCTCCCGGCTTGAACCACAGCCAAAGTTACGTCGCGCCAACAATACACTGGCGTTCTTGTACCGGTCCTGATTCAGGACAAAATCCGGATTAATCGGACGGGTGGAACAATCCTGATCCGGTTTGCCTTCATCCATATACCGCAACTCATCAAACAGGTTCGGGCCGAAGCCCGTGCGCTTGATGGACTTCAGAAACTGCTTGGGAATAATCATGTCCGTATCCACGTTGGAACGGTCCATGGGGGCGACAACGCCCTGGTGTTGCTTCAATGCGCGCATGGTTCTCTCCTGTGGATCAGTTCATCAGCTCACGGACATCAACGAAATGACCGGTTACTGCGGCAGCCGCCGCCATGGCCGGGCTCACCAGATGGGTACGCCCGCCAAAGCCCTGACGGCCCTCGAAGTTCCGGTTCGACGTGGAAGCACAATGCTCCCCCTGCCCCAGCTTGTCGGCGTTCATGGCGAGACACATCGAGCAGCCCGGGTCGCGCCACTCAAGACCGGCTTCGATAAAGATCTTGTCCAGACCTTCCTGCTCCGCCTGGATTTTCACCAGACCGGAACCGGGAACCACCATGGCCTGCTTCAGAATCGGCGACACCTTCCGCCCTTTCACCACGGCCGCGGCCTCGCGCAGGTCCTCAATGCGGCTGTTGGTACAGGAGCCAATGAACACACGATCCAGCTTGATATCGGTAATCGCCATATTGGGCTGCAAACCCATGTACTTGAGAGCGCGAACGATGCCTTCACGCTTGATCGGATCGGCTTCCTGTTCCGGATCGGGCACCTTGCCATCGATTCCGGCCACCATTTCAGGCGACGTACCCCAGCTCACCTGCGGCTGGATTTCCGAGCCTTCGAGCTCAACAACCTTGTCGAAGAATGCATCGCTGTCGCTATGCAAGGTGCGCCAGTATTCAACCGCAGCGTCCCACTCCTCGCCCTTGGGGCCAAACGGGCGATTGCGAACGTATTCGATGGTGGTGTCATCAACCGCCACCATACCAACCCGCGCACCGGCTTCGATGGACATGTTGCAGATGGTCATCCGCCCTTCCATGCTCAGGCCCTGGATGGCGTCGCCGCCAAACTCAATGGCGTGCCCGGTACCACCGGCAGTCCCGATTTTGCCAATGATCGCCAGTACAACATCCTTGCCGGTAACGCCCGGACCCAGCTTGCCATTGACCTTCACCAGCATGTTTTTCATTTTCTGCTGCACCAGGCATTGGGTAGCCAGCACATGCTCAACTTCACTGGTGCCAATACCATGAGCCAGGCAACCGAAGGCACCGTGGGTGGATGTATGGGAATCCCCACAAACAATACTCATACCCGGTAAAGTCGCGCCCTGCTCGGGGCCGATAACGTGCACGATACCTTGGCGCTGATCCTTGATCTTGAACTCAAGAATTCCGAACTCGTCGCAGTTCTTGTCCAGTGTTTCCACCTGGATCCGGGAAACCGGATCAACAATACCTTCGACACCACGATCACGATCCGTAGTAGGCACGTTGTGGTCCGGCGTCGCAATGTTGGCATCAATCCGCCACGGCTTCCGCCCCGCCAGACGCAGGCCCTCAAATGCCTGGGGTGATGTCACTTCGTGCAGTAACTGACGATCGATATAAATCAACGCGGAGCCGTCGTCGCGCTGTTTGACGAGATGATCGTCCCACAATTTGTCGTATAAGGTTTTGCCCGCCATGGTTCTCTCTCACTTTCTGGGGGTTTTTGGTTCTGACGTTTGATGCCGCTATCTTACCGCTTTGGGCTGGATAACCTCAATTCATGTTTTTTATCTTTGGCATCCGTTTTGGTTATACTTCGGTGAAGGTCGCATGTAGCAGGCTGCCTCCCACATACTCCCCAAACTCTGCGATTTTCGACAAACTTCGGGGAGCGAGTTGGAACAGCGTTTTCAAAACCGTAGAGGGCCAGGGATGGCCCGATTCGAGCCCACATGGACGTGCTTGTTGGCGTGTTTTGAAAACGCTGTTCCAACTCGGGACCTTCGCTCAGATTGAAAATCAGGAACGAAAGCATGGATTCAAACGCATTAAAAGCTTTTCTGACCATTGTCGATCAGGGCTCCTTCTCAGAAGCCGCAGAAATCCTGCACCTGACGCAGCCGGCCATCTCGAAGCGCCTGGCCGCCCTGGAAAACCAGCTTGGCACCAGCCTGATCGATCGTAGCCACCGCCAGATTCGGCTGACCGATGCCGGCAGTCGTTTGCTTCCCCATGCACGTCGGATCCTTGATGAAATTCACAATGCCCGGGTGGCGTTATCGCCGGACTCTGGACAGGTCGAGGGCGAGCTGCAAATTATCGCCAGCCATCACATCGGTCTGCATCATTTGCCGAATTGGCTACGACGGTTCAAACGGGAATACCCTCAGGTGTCCATCAACCTGCAGTTCATGGAGTCCGATGCAGCCTACGAGCAAATGCGGAAACGGAATGCGGAGCTGGCATTCGTAACGCTGAGTGACAGCATGGAACCGAGCTTTCATGTGTTTGCCCAATGGCCGGACCGGATGGTGTTTGTGGCGGGCGCCGAGCATCCCTTGGCGTCACTTAAAAACCCGAGGCTTACGGACCTTGCAAACCACCCGGCACTTTTGCCGGACACTAGCACCGCAACCTATCGGGTGGTGAGTCGGTTGTTTCTGGAGGCGAATCTGCACCTGAATCCGCAAATGCCAACCAACTACCTGGAAACCATCAAGATGATGACCAGTGTGGGCCTGGGCTGGAGTGTGCTGCCCCTGCGCATGATTGACGACAGCCTTACGGTACTGGATGTGGGCAAGCCGGTTTCTCGTGTCCTCGGGGGGATCGGTTTATCCGGGCGGCAGCTCAGCAACGCGGCCAAAGCGTTACTCACCATCGTGCAGGAAGAAGAAAGCGCCTGAGGTTTAACCCTCGCCATGGGCTGGCGGCGGCCGAAGGCCTCGCCAGGTGATCACGATTGCGACGGCCATGGCGGCCGCACCACCCCAGAAAGCCGCCGAGGTACTGAACCCATCCACGAGGAAGCCCGACAACCAGGCCCCAAGCGCACCGCCAGCACCGAATGTGAGGCCGCTGTAGAGGGCCTGCCCCTGCCCGTGATGGTGCTTGCCAAAAAAGCCCTGGATGTATTGGACAGAGATAGCGTGCAGCGCGCCGTAAGAAGCCGCATGAAGCAGCTGGGCGAACAGCAGGACGAGGACAACATCCGTCAGCTCTGCGATCAGTACCCATCGAATCATGGTGAGCGTAAGCGCACCAATCGCAATCTGACGAACCGTGAAATTGCGCGTTAACCGGTGCATCACCAAAAACAGTGCGATCTCCGCAAACACGCCCAGCGACCACAGCAAACCAATCGACAGCTTGCCGTACCCGTGCTGCTCCAGATGGATACTGAAGAACGTGTAGTAAGCTCCGTGCGAAACCTGCAGAAGGAAATTCATCAGAAAAAACGTTACCACCGCCGGGTGCGTGACGATGGCCTTTAAACTGCCTTTCGGAGCCGGCGGCTTTCGCTCACCCCGCTCCGCAGGCACCAGAAATGCGGATACGGCAATGCCCGCAAACACCGGAAGCAACAACCACGGGAGATTCTGAATCGGCACCAGTTCCAGCAAACCGCCGACCAGCGCAACCGCCCCGATGAACCCCACCGAGCCCCAGAGCCGAACCCGCCCGTATTTCTCTTTCTGCTCGCCCAGGGTTCGAAGCGTAATCACCTCATACAACGGCAAGATCGCATTCCAGAAAAACGTGAACGCCAGCATGACCAGCAGCAGGCCATAGAACCCCGGTTCCATGAACACACCGGCAAAAAACAGCGAACCGGTAATGGCACCGAACCGCACCAAACGCACCCGCTGGCCGGTTTTGTCCCCTAACCAGCCCCAGACGCTGGGAGCAACGATTTTGGTGAGCTGAATGGTCGCCATGAGCGTGGCGATCTGGAGGTAGGAAAAACCCTGGCCTTCAAGGTAAAGGGACCAATACGGCAGGAGGCCACCAAGGAGGGCGAAGAACCAGAAGTAGAGGTTAGAGAGGCGCCAGTAGATAGAAATACCCCGCAAGTCCCGCCAAAGCAGCTTCAACAAGCCTGATAGACAACGTCAGAGCTGCCCAATCACCGGCGTAGAAACAGAAACATCCGCATTCTGCCCACGATGCCGCAGGTAATGATCCATCAACACAATGGCCATCATCGCCTCCGCAATCGGCGTCGCCCGGATGCCGACACATGGATCGTGACGGCCGGTGGTAATCACCTCACAGGGATCGCCGTTCACATCAATACTGCGACCCGATAAGCGCAAACTTGACGTCGGCTTAAGCGCAATACTGGCGACAATCGGCTGGCCGGATGAAATGCCACCCAGCACACCACCGGCATTATTCGAAAGGAACCCTTCCGGCGTCATCTCGTCACGATGCTCGGTGCCCTTCTGGTCGATGCAGTCGAAACCGGCGCCAATCTCGATGCCCTTCACCGCATTGATGCTCATCAGTGCATGGGCAAGGTCCGCATCCAGGCGGTCAAAGATCGGCTCGCCCAGGCCGGGCGGTACCCCGTCGGCAACCACATTAATCCGGGCACCGATGGAATCCCCCTCCTTGCGCAGGGCATCCATATAAGCCTCCATCTCGGGAACCTTGTCCGCATCCGGGCAGAAGAACGGGTTCTGGTGAACCTGATCCCAATCGAGTTTCTCGGCCTTGATGGGCCCCAGTTGCGACAGATAGCCGCGAATCCGGATACCCAGGCGCTGTTCCAGGAATTTTCTCGCAACAGCACCGGCAGCAACCCGCATGGCGGTCTCACGGGCAGACGAACGACCACCGCCACGATAGTCGCGAACACCATACTTGTGCATGTAGGTGTAGTCAGCGTGAGCCGGCCGAAACTGTTCGGAGATCTTTGAGTAATCCTTGGACCGCTGATCGGTGTTTTCAATCAGCAGGCCAATCGGCGTTCCGGTGGTCTTACCCTCGAAAACGCCTGACAGGATTCTCACCTCGTCGGCTTCACGACGCTGGGTCGTGTGCCGGGATGTGCCTGGCTTACGACGATCCAGGTCCCGCTGCATGTCCGCTTCCGAAAGCTCAAGTCCCGGAGGGCAGCCATCAATGATGCACCCCAGCGCAGGCCCGTGGCTCTCGCCGAATGAGGTAACCGTAAACAGTTTTCCGAAAGAGTTTCCCGACATAATTCAGTATCTTGTTCAGCTTTTATGAGAATTCAGTTTAACTGGAAGCCTGCCACTGACACAGGTCCGGCTCGGTGATCAGAAAGACGCCATTGCCCCCATTCTCGAACTCCAGCCAGGTCAGTGGCAGATCCGGATACGCCTCATCCATTGCAACCCAGCTGTTACCGACTTCCACGACCAGTAGTCCGCCAGGAGTAAGATGTTCAGCAGCCTTGGCAATGATTCTGTGAGCGATATCGAGCCCGTCTTTGCCGGCGGCAAGGCCCAGCTCAGGTTCGTGGCGGTACTCATCCGGCATGCTGGAGAGATCGTCTGCATCCACATAGGGCGGGTTGCTCACGATCACATCGTAGCGGCCTTCAATATTGTCAAAGACATCGGATTGTACGGTACGGACCCGCTCGCGGACTCCATGCAGGTCGATGTTGGATTCAGCCACTTCAAGCGCATCCGGAGAAATGTCCGATAGATCGACTTCCGCCTCGCCGAAAACAGATGCCGCACCAATGCCTATGCACCCGCTCCCGGTGCAAAGATCAAGGATGCGTTCCACCGGCTTGTCTCCGAGCCACGGCTGAAAGCCATTCTCGATCAGTTCACCAATGGGGGAGCGCGGCACCAACACCCGCTCGTCAACATGAAAGGGCATGCCCATAAACCAGGCTTCACCGAGCAGATACGCCAGAGGTACGCGTTCATCCACGCGCCGGGCGATTCTTTCCAGTACCAGCTCCCGCTCTTCCCGCGTTAGACGGGCATCCAGGAAAAGAGTGTTGTTTTCAAGGGGAAGGTGCAGGCTACGCATAACCAGCTGAACGGCTTCATCCCAGACATTGTCCGTGCCATGGCCGAAAAACAGCGGCGAAGCAGCAAACCGAGAGGAGGCGTAGCGGAGGTAATCCCGAACGCTGTGAAGGTCGTCAATAGGGCTGGTCACTAACGTACATCCTGTGCAAGAGCGTGTTAGCGCGGGATTATACGCTGTTTACCCGCTCGACTGCAGCCCGCTCCCGCCAACAAATTACTCAGATAGCCAGAGGCCCGGAGCTGTTCCGGCTTTCTTCAAACCGATCCAGCGCAGCAGCCATCCGTTCACGGCCCAGCTGAATTAATTCCGGTGCCTTGTGATAATCGTAGCTCCGACAGGCATTCTTCGGAATATTAACCAGCAAATCCGGCGGATAGCCCGCAATCTTGTACTGCACAAGCGCACTCTGCATGGTCTCGATGGTAAGGTTCATCACATCGAATTTGCCGATCCCGAGCTTGTCCCAGTCAATGGTTTCGTGTTCTTCCTGGCTCTTCTTGTCAGCCGGCTTCTTCTCCGTCTGCTTTTGATGCTCTTTCTTGTGCACTGCCCGGCCGATCTTTTCTTCCGGGCTGTCACCGTTGTCCGGCTTCCGGGCAGTCAGGGATTTCAGGGCGTCCCAGTCAAACCAGCGCGAGGCCTTCTCACGGATGGTATCCACCCACTCGTCCATATCCGGGTTTTCGGCTTCGCCCGCAGAAAACGCAGCGTCCGGAATCCGTCGGCGGCGGTCATCCTCGCCACTGAGATTGACCGCAACAATAATGTCAGCGTGGGAGGAAATGGTCGGGATGATCGGCAAAGGATTGAGCAAGGCACCGTCCACGAGGACTCTGCCATTGAGAACGAGAGGTGTGACAACACTTGGAATCGCCACCGAAGCGCGGATAGCCTGGTCCAGGGGCCCCTCCTGAAACCAGATTTCCTTGTGGGCGAGCAGATCGGTGGCCACGGCGGTAAAGGCAATGGGCAGATTTTCGATCCGGGTGTCTCCCAGCATTTCCCTTACAACCGAAAAAATCTTCTCGCCACGAATAGCGCCCACGGAATTGAACGTTACATCCAGGAGCTTGAGGACATCGAACTGGCCCAAACCGGTAACCCAGTCCTTGTAGTCCTGCATCTTGCCCGCTCCGAACATGCCGCCAATCAGGGCCCCCATTGAACAGCCGGAGATAGCAACGATGTCGTAGCCACGCTCCACCAAAACTTCGATGGCGCCGATGTGGGCATACCCTCTGGCACCGCCACTTCCAAGCGTCAGCGCCACGGTCTTGCCTGGTTTGCTCCGGTCTTTCCCTTTTTCCGGGTTTGCCGGAGCACGGGTAGCGGAAACATCCGAGCTGCTCAGGACCTTCGAAAGGTTGTCCTGCGGATCTTTCTCTGAGGGCTTGTCCTTTGGATCCTTATCGTCATCCTTTGATGCGCCCATAATCATTACCTCGAGATCACTACCACTTCCACTCGGTTACCTTGCCTATCCGGATCACTGAAGACACCTGCCGGCCCCACAACAATTGTCTCCTGTTGAGCTCTTGAGACACCCGTTTTGGACAGGACCTCGGATAACGATTCGGTAGCCAGACGAGCACGCTCCATCGCATCACTGAAGGACTCATCTGTCTCCAATACAGAATAGCCCACCAGTACAACCACCGTTCCCTCTTCACGGGCCAGATCATTCACCCGCCTACGATCCGTTGCCTGCCAGTCGAACCGGTAGGTTACACCGCCTTGCCAGGGAACAATAATCGGCCCCTCAACGCGGTTGGCCATGGTGCCAAAGCCGGGAATGGTCGCGCCGGATTCGACCCGCAGGTGCTCCACCCACACATACTCCCGAAGGTTGCCGCGCGTCACCGTGTAAACGAGGGTCAGCCAACGGGCGCCGTCCTCGGCAACGGTGCCCGCCACCAGATAATCCTGGGTTGCATCGCGACCATAGAGAACGGCCTGATTAAAGATCTGGTTCGCCCACACGTTGCTTCTTCCACAACGGATACTGGAGCACTCGAACAGAATCTCGGCGTTTCTCTCGCGCAACAGACCCAGGTAGTGGTCCCGCGCTTCCTCACGACTTGAGTCTCTAGCAATCCGGTACAGGCGCCCTTCCCCAGTCACGGGCAAGCGGGCCAGGGTTTCGGAGCGAATCTCGTTATTGACTTCCCGCAAGGGGCTGAACAATACCAGGTGTCCCGATGACTGAATCGAAACCGTATCTTCAAGCGTCGACTGTTGATAGGCCTCGGGCATATCCTCCGGAGCAGACTGCACACCGGAAGACAGTGCCAATAATCCGAGGATCGGAACCAAGAAACGTGTGAACAGTAAATTCAGCAAGCGATTACTCATTTTCCAGGAATTGTCTGATGGCTGTTGCAGCCGGCCCGGTCTCGCCATCCAGATGGCAATGGTGACCTCCCGGCACGTTTACGATCTGGAGGTTGGCGATAGCGTCAGCGCGTTTATCCAGATCCTTTCTGTACGAAAGAAGTCCTGCATCGGCTCTGACAAAAAGCACACGGGTTTCAATAGCAGATAACGAAGCCAGCACCTGCTCTTCGGTCATCATCAATGGAGACGGGTGCCGTAACCTCGGGTCAGTCTGCCAGACGTAGCCCTCCCCCTCGGGTTTCATGTTGCGCGGAGTTAGTGTCAGCGCGGCCTCGGGGCTGAGCGGGCTAAGCCCGCCCTCCCTAGCCTTGGCGGCCGTGGCGATATCCGGATACACAACCTGGCGGCCAGAGCCGGCAATGCGTTTTTTCACGGCTTTTCGGAGCTGAGGAATGGTTTCCTTAACCGGACGGCTCAATGCGCCCAGGCTGTCGATCATCACCAGGTTTCGAATTCGCTCCGGAAAGGCGGCCGCGTAGAGCGCTCCGACAATCCCCCCAAGCGAGTGCCCGACCAGGTTGATCCTGCCATCCGGTGTTTCCTGAAAATAACGTTCGACCAGTTCGGCCAGATCCGCCACATAGTCCATCAAGAGGTAACTCTGCCCCTCTGGGCGGTGCCCGGAGTGGCCATGCCCGGCAAAGTCCAGCGCGTAGACGGGCCCGAGTCGCGCCAGCTCTGGTGCGAGCTTCGCAAAGGTGAGGCTGTTATCGAGCCAGCCATGCAGCATTATGATCGGTGTATTATCGTGGGCATCAGTAGCGGCCGGCCAGCTAAGACCGGCCAAGGTGATGTGACGGAGTTTCCAATCGGACTCGCGGAACGACCGGGCGGGGTTTTCAATGCTCCCGTCCTTCACCTGGTTCCCGGGGGTGTCCGTGGGAAACGACATGTCGCTCATCCAGGCTCCGCCTTCACATTGTATGGGTGGGGCGATCTGAGCTCAGCGAGCCTGCCAGATAGGATTCAATCTTGGTTCGGGCGGTTTCATCATCACCATTGAACTGGACACCGATACCCGCCGCACGATTGCCCTGGGCACCTTTGGGCGTTATCCAGATTACCTTGCCGGCGACCGGAATTTTTTCAGGCTCGTCCATCAAATTTAGAAGCAGGAAGACTTCGTCGCCCAGCTGATACTGTTTCTGGGTCGGGATGAACAGACCACCCTGGCGGATATACGGCATGTATGCCGCGTAGAGCACTGCTTTATCCTTGATTGTCAGGGTGAGTATGCCACTGCGCGCACCAAAACCTGGCCCCATAACTGACACCTTTCTCTTAGATCGTTTTGAACGGTTACCGGGATCTGAAAATCCCTTTCATTCCGGAATCATAGCAGTTGTTGCCCCCAAAGACGCAATTCTGCCGGGATATCCGTTAGACCGCTGGGCGTTTCACCGGCATCAGCTTTTGCCAGGCGATCAGAAGACGACTGGCCTCCAGCTCGGGGCTGGCATTGTAGACACCCGCTGCGCGTGATTCCTTTACCATATCGAGCAACTCATGGACCCGCCAGCCGGGCGTCGTTTTGGCCAGAAATCCGAGCATATCGGCGGCATCGGCGTCCCGGGCACTGCCCCCCGCTATCAAACGTGCCAAATCAGCCGCCCAGGTTTCGAACAACCAAAGCGTATCCTCCAGGCCCATGGACTTGAACGCCTTGGCGGCCTCACCGACCGGAATCCTGGACTTCATGAAATCCTTGAAGCGGTCGAGGGCCGTGTCCCGCAAACCGATGAAATCACCTGTTGCATAGTCCAGTGCCAACCTGGGTGCATTACCCGCCAGCATCAAAGCTTTGGCCAGAACCTCTGCAGAGGGTTGTGCATCTTCGGGAAGATTCTTTACCCGACTGGCGAGCCAGTGGTTGGCTTCGCTGTTACCGGGCACCGGGACCGTCAATGTCTGGCATCGGGACCGGATGGTAGGCAACACCGGACGACCGCTCTCCTGCAACAGAATCAAGGTCATGTCGGGCAGCGGCTCTTCAAGGGTCTTGAGCAACGCGTTCGCCGCATTGATGTTCAACTGATCCGCCCGGTCAATAATCGCCACTTTATGGTGGGCCACCTGCGGAGACGCCACCGCAAACGACGAAAGAGCCCTGACCTGATCCACCTTGACCATACGGGACTTTTCCGGCGCATAAATCCGGATATCCGGGTGGCTGGCGGCGGCCAGAAGTTCACATTGTTTACAGCGGCCACAGGCAACTGGCTGGCCCGCTTCCCGGCCCAATGGCTGATCGCACAGCAGCAGCCCGCCGACAGCCTCTGCCCAGGCCCGCTTACCCACACCACACTCACCAACAAGTATAAGAGCGTGTGGGAGTCGGTCTTCTGCGACCCGGCTCTGAACCGTTTGCCAGGCACGGTGCAGCCAGGGCATGTCTTGGGCAATATCAGTCACTGGATTTTCCTGTGCGGGTTCCGGATCTGCGCAGCTGGCGCTTCATGGTTGCAAGCAAGCGGCGCATTCGCTTCAACTGCTCAACGCCCTCGTCGTCTTTACCAGCGCTATAGTAATGGCTGTTCACCATCCGGGCAAAAAGCCTGGCAGAATCCCCTGCCGCCGGTTCAGCTTTTGCCAGTCTTGATGCCAGAACCGACGGCGTTTCACCGTGACGGACAGGCACGCCTGCACTCGCGCACAAACGGTGCCACGTGTCCACCACCCTCCGGAACGCGTCTCGCCGTTCTCCACGGCGCATCTGAAATGCGGAAATGAGTCCGGCGATTAGCAATCCGGCACCAACGATGCCCGCCGTCATGTATCCCAATTCGCGCATGCCGAAACCACCCGGCAGCCTGGACATCAGATCCATCTGGCTCTGGCCCTGATAGCCGACGACCCAGCGCTGCCACTGGTAGTTGATGCGATCCAGCTGAAGACTCGCCCATTGCACCAGGGCAACATCCGCATAACGCTGGGGCGAGGCCCAGTTGCTTTCCAGGAAGGATCCCTCCGCTGCCATCGCCTCTCTCAGGCCCAATTCAATTCGGTCCGGCGCAATGGCGGCCGTCGGATCGATCCTCACCCATCCGCTGCCGTCAATGTACGCCTCAACCCAGGCATGGGCATCGTACTGCCGCACAATCAGATAATCGCCTCCCGCCCCGTTTTCTCCGCCCTGATAGCCGACGACAACGCGCGAGGGAATACCGGCAGCGCGCAACACGAAGGTGGTTGCGCCCGCATAGTGGGCGCAAAAACCGCGCTTTTCGTCGAAAAGCAGGGAATCGATGCCGTCTTCAGGCATGGCAGGAGGTCTGAGCGTGTAAAAGTACTCCTGTTCTCGGAAACGCTGCAACAGGGTACGAACGACCTGCTCGTCGCCCATCGTGCGGCGAAGTTCCCGCGCAAATTCTCGCGCTCTGGGATTGCCTTCCTGCGGCAACTGCAGGTAGCGGCGCAGTTCCGCAGCGTTTTGTGTCTCGGCAACAGAAGCTTCGCTCTCCAGTGCCAGCCTGTAACGCACGGGGCTGTCAGCCGGCCGCCGGAAACGGAAGAGATCCGCGCTGTCTTCGAACACGTTATCCGATACCGCTCGGGAACTTTCCAGGGCAAATGCCCAGCGCTGATCCGTCGGTTCCAATAACACGTCATACTGGTTTGGCTCAAGCTCTCCTATGCCACCATCAACCGCTACGCGGCCCAGCGCCCGAAATGGTTCTTGTTGACCCTGGCGCCAGGTTTCTCCATCCAGATAGTCGAGAATAAGCCCTCGCCAGTATCTGTCCCTGTAGGCGGGCATCTCGCCGCCAAAGGTTACCCGGAACGCCCTCTCACTGCTCTGGGCAAGGTTGGAAATATCCCCTGGCCTCATGGTGTCGCTGATTCCGGTACGAGCCTGTCCGGACACCAGCGGCACACTCCACAGCGGCGACATCCGGGGGAAAAACACGAATAACAGAACGACAATCGGCAGCGTCTTGAGGAACATTCCACCCAGCCTGCGCCAGCCTGAAGTCATGCCACCGGGCAGTTCCGGTGCGTTCAGTACCTGCAACCCAACCAACAGCAGCGCTATGCCGGTGAAGTTCACCAATGCCCAAAGAATCTCCTGGTGGAACAGGAAATTCACCGAGGCCAGATAGACAAGAATGAAGAAAAGAACGTAGAAGTCCCTGACCGAACGGGTCTCCAGCCACTTGAGACCTACCGCCAGCACGAAAAACGAAGCTGCGGTATCTACTGTGAACCGCCCCTGTACTGTTGCTACATAGACGCCGATCAGCACCAGCATAATGCCCGTGCGTAACAGGCGGCCAGGAAGCCTTACCCTTCCGTATTGCGCCAACCAGCGCCAGGCGGCCAACACCGCACAGGCTGCAATCAGCCAAAGCGGTAACCGGTCCCACTGGGGCGACAACAGCAACGCAAAACTGGCAATCAGCCAGAGCAGGGCCCTCGATGGCAGATTGGTCGCTGTCGCTTCTTCCGATTGGGTGCCTCTGAGGCGGTCCAGGAGACTCAAGCCTGCCCCTCCCTTGCATACCGCGGTGAGTTTCCTATCGGCTGCCTGCGCGTTCCATGGGGCTCGGCCATGGCATCCCGGGGCCGTTCCTCACCCCAGGTTGCCAATGCTCGCAGGCACCGCATTGCGTGCGCTGGCCCCGAATCAGGCTCAATGTTTTGCCCGGGGAGATTCAACCCGAAGCGCACACCGCTTTTGCCCCGTTCGTTAACCAGAAACGCCAGGTAACTCAACCGCAACTCATGGTCTGCGCCGGGGTAGGCGTTGAAATCCAGCCAGTAGGGACTGCCCTGCTCACCCTCCCAGTCTGCGACCACCATTTGCCCGGTTCGTGCGAACCGTTTCCAGAGTACCCGCTGGCTGAGATCACCTTCCCGCCAGGGTCGGATATCCGCATGATCATTGCCTTCAACGGATCGTGCTTCTGCTGAATCTTCACCATCCTCTACCGTGCTGAACGCCTCAGGTGCTGGAACCGGCCTTGGAAATACCAGACCGGCGGATACCGGCCGAACCCACGACCAGGCCTTGAGGAGGCCGAACGGAAAACGCGTTTCAATCCGTACACGATCGGGCCGCAAATACCCCCGATGAGCGGAATGAACCGGAAGCGTGACATCCTGGGACCGGCCCGAATGGACGTGGACCGGGGCGAGGCCGGACTCTTCGCAGGACAGCAGGATGGCAATGGCGTCATCCCGCCCTGCCTTCAAGCGGAGTCGGAACGGAATATCATCACCTGCAAAGCCCTCTCCTGGCTGAACCAGCGTGAGCTCCAGACCGGACAGATTTCGATGGGTCTGATGCATCGCGCCAACAAAGACCGCCCCAAGCAAAAAGGTACTCAAATAAATCAGGCTATTCTGATAATTGATGGCGGTGAGAAGCATGATGACGAGCAACAGCCCGAACACGAGCCCCGCACCGGTAGGCAGGATGAATATGTTCTTCTGACTGAAGCTCTGGACATCGGACCGCGGAATCCGTCGGTTAATCCAGCGACGAAAGCGATTTCTGAACGGATTTTTCATAGTAAAATTGAGGCCCTGCGATGCCCAAAAAGTTCATGGTATTCGACCACGATTTTGCATTGATTAGTAACAGTACCGAAAAATCAAAGATTCTGATCACAATCCCGGATCATCTGCCTTGAATTCCTGTCTGACAAACCGAATACTCGCCCAAGGGAGCGTATTTTTTAAACAAAAGAGGCCAGATTATGAAACGCCGACATTTGCTCACCACCGCCATCAGCGGCCTGGTTGTTGCTTTACCTGCCTTCGGTGGCGTTCAGACCATGACCTCGGACGAGATGGTGGAAACCTATGTGAAAGATTCCGCCGTAATCGTTGTACCTAAAGAACGGAAGAAATCAGAAGCCGACCGCCAACGTATCCTGCGCTCCCTCACCATATCGCCCGGCGAACCGGTATTGACCGAAGCTCAAGAGGAAGCTTACCGGGAAGCCTTGCAACGATACGTTGATGAGGGCAAGACCGATGCTCTGGAAAACGCAGAGGATGAATTCCTCCGGCGCGCCCTGCTGCTGCCCCAGGAAGAAATTGCCCGGGCACAGCCGCCAGCGGAGTTTACCCCAACGATTCCACCAATCATCTTCGGGCAGCAGGCACAGATTCCGGAAGAGCCTTTTACGCAAACCTTTCTTAATGATCAACTGGGGATAGGGTTTGACGGGCAGAACCTGAATTTCAGAATCGGCAATCCGCCGGGCATTGATCAGATACAGGTTCCGCAGGCTATTAATGAAGGGCCGATCACCTTGACGCCACGACCTGGTGGAGGATTTGATCTTTCTATAGCGGTGCCGGATCAGTAGCGGAAAGTAAATTGATTCGTTTTGCAAACGGCAGCCAGAGTTGGCTGCCGTTTTTTTGGTTCAAGTTTTCTGCTGGCCAATAAAAAACGCCCCGCAGTGCGGGGCGTTTCACTAACGTCCGTTTCAGGTCAACTTACTGGTGACCATAAACACGCATAGTGGTGTTGGTAACGGCGAGGTTGTCCATACGGAATGAACCGATAGACTCACCGCCGATCTCAACAGCGCCGACACCGATGTCAGCTACGAACTGTGGAACGGTGATTTCGAGGGCATCGCCACCAGTTCTAACGGAAGTGCCTTTGCCAACGGTGATTTGTGCGCTAGCGAACATGCTCGCTGCGTCAATGGCACCGCCATTTTCGTAGTAGGTGGCACCATACACAGTGAGATCACGAACATTGACGCCGAGGAAGTCCACATCCATATCCATATCAGTCACGTTGAAACCAACGTTCATGATCAGATTGTCAGTAGCGGTATCCACACGAATATTCAGCAGCCCCAGGTTGCCCTCAATGCCGATGTTGCTCGCCAAAAGAGTGCTGTCGCCGCTACCATCTGTTGCGTGCAGGGATGCCGAACCTACACCGACAGCGAAGTCGATTGGAGCGCCGGAGATGCTGTGTACATCAATGTAAGCGTCGCCATCATCCTCAACATCGATATCCACATAGAGGTCGTCAAGCCGACCATCGACACCAGTCACATTTCCGCTAGCATCACGCTCAACGGAACCGCCACCAATGAAGATGTCGTTTACTGAGAGGTAACCTTCGTCGGTGTAGCGGAACTCACCGATGCTTACTTCAGTTTCCAGTTCGATGGTTACACCAGCCTGACCGGTCACGTTGCCCATTGCACTGTCATCCAGTGCCTTAAGGTCAGCGCTAGCTGCAAACGGAGCTGCAGCAACGGCAGTTGCCAGTGCGAGTTTCTTCAGGCCTTTCATAACGTTCTCCTTTACGGAACAAATTGTTTTTATTTCCATGCATGCAGACTGTTTGGTTTACTTTTGTATCTGCACGGCTACAGAGTACGTCAGAGGTAACAAAATGTTCCGTGAACACTTTCACACTAACCAATAATTAGATTGTCCGACACTCGCTAATTATTCCGCAGCTTCTTCATCAACCTTGATGTTGAAAATCTGCTTCTTCATATCCACGACAACTTGGTCACCAAAACGTGCTTTACCGTCCTTGATTGTGAACGGCACGAGCTGCGCCAGCGTCGGCCCAAAAATATGCTCCATTTCAACGACAAGAACCTTCTCGGCGTTAGCCTCTTTATTCGGATTGTCAGCCGTGTAGAAAATGGCTGTTGCACCAATCTTTCCTTTCTTCACCAGGGCGATTAGAGAACGACGCAGCACTTCAAAAGCGACATCGGCAGGCATCTCTTCGGCTTGCTTGATACGGATCGCCTTGGTCTGGTCGCCGGTATCTGTAACCACAGCGAACGGCTTTACGCCACCGGACACTACAATTCGGTCTGAGAGGTTCTCGACACCTTTTTGATACATTCGCTCGAACTGTTTCTGCACCATCTGTTTGACCTCATCCTCGGTGGCACCTCCACTCTGCGCATGGGAAAGCCCCGCAAGCAGTGTGACTAGAGTAACGAAGGAAAACACCGTCGTTATCCGGATGAACATCGAAGTCGTTTTCGTCATGTTTTTTCTCCATCTTTCTTGCTCTACTTCACTGCGAATTCTCAGCGGTAGGGTTCTATTTGTTTTTGTATTAAGAATGAGCCAGCAACTCAGTTAGAATATCGTTCGGCTTTCCCGCCGAGTGATCAACTGAAGCGATTTTTCATTAGATCAGTGGCCAGACGAACCCCACAACGCCCGTTTTGTGTGCTGTTTATCATTTCTCGAAGAATCCGGAGGGACCTTGAACCCGGCAACCATGCTTGAACTCAACCAGGAGCGCTACCATCGCCTGCTAAGCCATGCCTGCCGGAAAGCAGATTTCGCCTATATCGGGAGTGTCGGTAACGGCGCGGCCCGGGGAGTTTTCAGCGGATTTTCTGCCAGAGCTGTTGCCACCGAAGTACTCCAACACCCTGTGCCTGAAGATTTCTGCTCCGATCAGCTTGCCCAGAACATGGAAAGCCTCGTCCGCCAGTTCCAGATCGAACAGGAACCCAATCCGGAATGCCTGTCCGGAGGGTGGATTGGATTCCTGGGCTATGAGCTCGGGTATGTCAGGGAAAACCGTCTCAGAGAGCTCTGCTCATCTCTGGATGTTCCCCTGATGTCTGCAGGATTCTATCTTTGGACTGCCAGTCATAATCGCAAGACAGATCAATATTGGCTTTGGATTCATCCGGATTGCCCTGATGGGACGCGGGATTTACTGGACCAGTGGCTGGCCACGGACGTACCCACCGCCTCCACTGGATGGTCTATGGTTTGCGGATTTCAGCCCAGGCAAACACCGGTTGCCTTCAGGACGAGCGTAGAAAGGGTTCGCCAATACATCGAAGCCGGCGATTGTTATCAGGCGAATCTGTCCCAGGAATTCTCAGGCCGTTTCGCAGGGGATCCCTGGCGAGCATTCCAGGCGCTTTCGGATGCTAACCCTACGCCCTACAGCGGTTTCATCCGAACAGGCGAAGCATCGATTATCTCGGTCTCCCCCGAACGTTTTCTCGAGATACACGATCGCACCGTAACCACCAGCCCCATCAAGGGCACCAGGCCGAGAGGCAGAACGCCGGAAACCGATCTGGCCTATGCCTCTGAACTGGAAGGCTCCGAAAAGGACCTCGCCGAAAACCTGATGATCGTCGATCTTCTCCGCAATGATCTTGGCCTGAACGCGAAACCCGGTAGCGTGAAAGTCGACAAACTTTTTGCTCTTGAGTCCTACAAGAACGTTCATCACCTCGTCAGCCACATTCGCGCGGAACTTGCCGACGGTGTTACGCCCATGAAGGCTCTGTTTGACGCATTCCCGGGCGGTTCCATTACGGGTGCGCCCAAGATCCGAGCAATGGAAATCATCCGGGAGCTTGAGCCCCACTGGCGTGGCCCCTACTGCGGCTCGATTTTCTATCGCGGACTGGATGGCACGCTCGACAGCAATATTGCGATTCGAACCATGCTGTGTGACGGCCAGGGCACTATTCGGTGCTGGGGTGGTGGCGGTATTGTTGCGGATTCGGATCCCGAGGCTGAATATCAGGAGACGCTCGCAAAAGTCGGGTCTTTAATGCGGTTTCTGGAAGAATTGGTGATTGAGTGAACTGAATTTAGGTAAACGTGGGGTCAGAAGAAAGCGTTCTTCTGACCCCGTTTTCAGTTTTCCATTCAGGCGTTGTGAACAGCACTGGCCTTGAGAAACTCCTGCCTGAGATCCTCGAAGTTATGCACTGCAGGGAACTGCGGGAACTCGTCGATTACGTTCTGCGGAGCGTGGAAAAGAATACCGGCTTCGGCCTGCCCCAGCATGGTGGTGTCGTTGTATGAATCACCGGCAGCAATCACGCGGTAATTCAGCAATTGGAATGCCCTCACGGACTGTCGCTTGGGATCGCGCTGGCGCAGCAGGTAGTTCGTGATCTGGCCGTCGTCTGCAACTTCCAGCTTGTGACAAAGCAGTGCCGGATAACCCAGCTTCTTCATCAGGGGCATCGCGAATTCGTAGAAGGTGTCGGACAGTATCACAACCTGAAAACGCTCGCGCAGCCAATCCAGAAACTCCCGGGCGCCGGGCAGCGGGTCCAGCTCGCCAATCACTTCCTGGATTTGCGGAAGGCCATAGCCGTGCTGGTCCAGCAGCTTGAGGCGCTGCTTCATCAGCACGTCATAATCCGGAATATCGCGGGTGGTCGCCTTGAGCTCTTCAATGCCGGTCTTTTCGGCGAACGCGATCCAGATCTCCGGGATCAATACTCCTTCAAGGTCAAGGCATGCCAGTTCCACAACGATCTCCTGCTTTGATGGGTAAGAGGCCAGGACGGTCAATCCGCCTGCCTAGATTCGGAGCGTATGATAAGAAAAACCGGGCAGGATTGCATCGTGGAAGTGTAATCCCACGCTTTTAAACGCGGAATAACCATATAGATCGTCATTCCTTCAGGGTATGAGGCATTTAATGGTAGCCTTTTCGGTCAGTTAGATACCCTTGCACACCCATAGAAGGCAATGCCGGGCCATGACCGATATTCAAACCCTGCGGGAAGAGCTCGAAGGCCAGAGCCCCCGTTCGATTCTCAAAGCCGCGCTGCAACAATACGATAACATCGCCATCTCTTTCAGTGGCGCAGAAGATGTCGTGTTGATTGAAATGGCGCACAAGCTGACCGACAACCTGAAGGTTTTCACTCTGGATACAGGCCGTCTGCATCCGGAAACCTACGATTTTGTAGAGCGGGTTCGCAAGCATTACGGCATTGAGATCGAAGTTCTGTTTCCGGATGCTCAAGAAGTTCAGGGTCTGGTGAACAAAAAGGGCCTTTTCAGCTTCTATGAAGATGGGCACGGTGAGTGTTGCGGCATTCGCAAGGTCAATCCCCTGCGCCGCAAGCTGGCTAACGTGGACGCATGGATTACCGGGCAACGGAAAGATCAGAGCCCCGGAACACGCAACGACGTTCCGCTGGTCCAGAAAGACACCGCCTTCTCAAGTAATGAGAAAACACTGGTAAAGTTCAACCCACTCGCAAACTGGACATCAAAAGAGGTGTGGGATTACATCCGTATGTCAGAGGCGCCCTACAACAAACTGCATGAGAAAGGCTTTGTCAGCATCGGCTGCCAGCCCTGCACCCGCCCTGTCCTGCCCGGTCAACATGAGCGTGAAGGCCGCTGGTGGTGGGAAGAAGCTACCCAGAAAGAATGCGGCCTCCATGCCGGCAACCTGATCGCCCGGGAATAACCCGGGCGGCTCTTGCCCGCTCACCTCTTAGTGAGTGGGCAGCTCGACATCCTTGAACAATCCCTCGATTTCAGACCGGCTGCCCTGGTGGGAAACAGCCTCGTCCACCTTTTCTTTGGTGAGATGGGGCGCGAAACGGTGAATGAAGTCATACATATAGCCCCGCAGGAAAGTCCCCTTTCGGAACCCGAGTCGTGTGACGCTGGGACGGAAAAGCTTGCGAGCGTCGAGCGCAACCAGGTCGGTGTCCGTTTTTGGATCGAATGCCATGCTCGCGACAATTCCGACACCGAGCCCCAACCTGACGTAGGTCTTGATCACGTCTGCGTCCGCTGCAGTAAATACCACTTTCGGTGTCAGTCCCTGGGACTGGAACGCCTCATCCAGTTTCGAGCGCCCCGTAAAGCCGAACACGTAAGTCACGAGCGGGTATTCTGCCAGCTCCGGTAGTGTCAGTTCCGGCAGTTTCGCCAGTGGATGATCCTTCGGCACGATGACGCTCCGGTTCCATTTGTAGCACGGCATCATGATCAGGTCGTTAAACAGCTCCATGCCCTCGGTAGCAATGGCAAAATCGACCGCCCCGCTGGCTGCCATTTCGGAGATCTGCATTGGCGTGCCCTGATGCATATGCAGGGAGACGTCGGGGTACTCTTCTATAAAACCACTGATAATCGGTGGCAGTGCATAACGGGCCTGGGTATGCGTGGTGGCGATGCTGAGATCACCTTTTCGCTGGTTACTGAATTCCTGGGCAATCTTTTTGATGCCCTCAACCCGCCGCAGGATTTCGCCGGCCTCGCGAATAATGATCTCGCCGCCCGGTGTGATTCTGGTGAGATGCTTGCCGCTGCGGGCAAATACTTCAAGCCCCAGCTCGTCCTCCAGCAGGCGTATCTGTTTGGAGATACCCGGCTGGGACGTGAACAGACTCTGGGCGGTTGCTGAGACATTCAGGTCGTGATGCGCAACTTCCCAGATATAGCGCAACTGTTGTAGTTTCATTGAATCTGCTGCTCCCTGGAGATCGAAGGACCTTGTTGAAGAATACGCATAAAAATACAGATTTTCATTCTTTTTTAATATAGGCAACTGCTTTTACACAGTTTAGACCAAAATCGCATTTGCGCAGCCCCTGGTAAAACCCTGAGGCTATGAAAAGCCCCTCCAACCCTTGACTTGGCCAATACAAAGGACACAATCCGTAAAGCCCTGTCTGGGCACATCAAAATTCCAGTTCTCAGGGAACCCATGCTGCTCACCACAAAGTTTCTTCGGCCAACGTCAGACTCGCGCGCAGTTAAACGTGAGCGGCTGAGTGCCTTGCTTGAGTCCCGGGCTCCGAAAAGACTGAATCTCGTGATTGCTCCGGCCGGTTTTGGCAAGACCACGCTGGTTGCGCAATGGTGTTCAAGGGTTTCCTCCCCCACCGCCTGGCTCTCTCTGGATGAACACGATGATGAGCCTCGGCGATTCTGGCAGTACCTGATAGGTGCTTTTGAGCAAGCCGGCCTGACCGGCGCGTCCGATTTGCGCAAACAATTAGCCCACCAGTCAGATGACACGTTTACCGAAGCCATTACCGGCCTGATCAACACGCTGGCTCGTGATGACAGCCCGTGGTCGCTGGTGCTGGACGATTTCCACTTTATTGGCAACCCGGCCATCCACAGGCAGTTCGCCTATTTCATTGATTATGTTCCGCCGGGCGTTCTGATAACCCTGGCGTCCAGAACCGAACCGCCACTGCCCCTGGCCCGCTGGCGCGTCCGTCGGTGGATCCAGGACATTCACCCCGGCCTGCTGGCCTTTTCTGAAGACGAATGCCGCCAGTTCTTTCAAGACACCATGGGCCTTGATATCGCCGACGAGGATGTCCACGCGATCTACCGCAAAACCGAAGGCTGGGTCGCTGCCATGCAGCTGTCCGCATTATCCGGAAAGGACGCCAGCACCAGTGGAAACCAGTTAAATCTGGATGAGCGCCACATCAGCGATTATGTGCTGAGCGAAGTACTTGAGCAGCAACCCCGGGAGCTTTCGGAATTTCTGCTTGAAACGGCCTGTTGCCCCCGGCTGTGTGCATCCCTCTGTGATTCGATCCGTGGGTCCGACAACAGTCAGGAGCTGCTTGAAAAACTTCTCAGCCAGAATCTGTTCCTGATCCCGCTGGATACCCGGAACGAGTGGTTCCGCTATCACGACCTGTTTCGGGATGCGTTGCAACTCAGGATAAGTCACTCAGATCCCGACTCGGCCGCGCGACTCTGGCACCGCACCGTGGACTGGTTATTGGCCCATGGCCACGTGCAGGAAGCCATTGCCCAGATCGTCCGACAGGAGGACTGGTCCCGGCTTGCCCGGGTGCTCGCAGAACACGGCAACAACCTGATCCATGGCGGTTATCACCTCCCCGTACTGGACTGGATTGATGCCTTGCCACAGGATCTTGTCATCGACAATCCGCAACTCCAGATGCTCCGGATCTGGGGGCTGTTCTTTGCCAACCGCATCGATAGTCTGGAGCCGCTGCTGTCCGGCCTGGAGGATCTTCTGGACCGGCAGGTGGCGGACTCCCATCCGGATGCCGAAGGGGCCCTCGGGCTGCAAAGTGAGATCTCACTGATGCGCTCCTATCTGGCTCGCACCCGGAGTGACGACAAGAGCGCCGCAGATCTCACAAGACAGGTGCTCAGGGAGATTGATCACACTCGTATTCCGTTAAAGTCGGTGACCTATTACGGCCTGGGGCTGGATTACTACGGCAAGGGTGAACTCACCGAAGCCGAAGACGCGCTCCAGTCGGCAGTCCGTTACGGACAGGTCGAACATAAACCCAGTACGGTCCTTTCCAGTGGCGGCCTGCTGGCGTGGATTCAGTACAATCGCGGCGATATCGATCTGGCTTTGGAAACCTGCACCGAGATAAGGCAATGGGTGGACAAACACTATGCGGACCCAACCCAGCCAAGACTCATTTCATGCTGGCAGAACAGTACACTCTGTGAGATTCATCGCGAACGAAATCACCCCCAGCTAGCAGCCACGCACCTGAAACCGTTGCTCGAACATGTTGAGCGGGGCACCGAACCGGGCCAGCACGTGATCATTCAGTACGTGCGTGGTCACCTGGCTTTCAGCGAAGGCCGGCTGCAGGACGCGATTGACGCGCTCGAAGACGCATCCCAGATCGCCCGCAAGCGACGAGAGCAAATCGTGTTCGAGCCACCCGCAAGCACTGCCCTTCTGGCACGCTGCTACCTGGCTTCAGGCCATCCGGAAAAAGCCCGGGCCTGCCTGGATTTCCGAGCCGATGCCGCGTTCACCAATCCGCTTCACCTTGAACAAAGCCGTATTAGCGAGGCGCGAGTGCTGGTGGCACTGGATCAGCCCGAGCGGGCCCAGGAGATACTCAGCGCTCTTTTGCAACCGGCTGAACGCAACGCCCACAACCGACACCTTGTGGAAATTCTGTTGGTCTATGGCGAGGCCCTGGCAAAGCAGGAACGGACCGATGAATCGGAGCAAATGCTGACCCGTGCGATAAAACTGGCCGGCGAGGCCGGCTTCATGCGGCTTTTTGCGGAGGAAAGCCCGGATCTGCGTGCCCTGCTCCTTGGTTTGCCAGCGCTGGATGAACCGGGAAGCAGGAACGCGAGCGTCAGGAAAATGCTTCTCGATCAACGCCGGTCTGGCGAGGGCCATTCTGAAACAAAAGCCAGTGCCATTTCTGGTGAGCGTGGCCGTACGACACGCAACGCCGAAACACTGCCTGAACCTCTCAGCCAGCGAGAACTTGAAGTGCTTGCGCTGATCCATGCGGGCCATGCCAACAAGGAAATTGCCGCAAAGATGGCCGTTGCCCCGGCTACGGTGAAGGCCCACATTCGCAACCTTTATGGAAAGCTCGGCGTGGGCCGCAGAACCGAGGCTCTGGCCAGGGGCCGGGAACTGGGGTTGCTGCAAGGCTGATTTCGAGCCCCCAGAAGCGTGACGCGCATCACACTTTGCACCCACAATTTAAGCCCGCTACGCCCTTTGGACGATCCGGCTACGCCCTCTAATCCCCTATTATATTTTCAACGGTGAGGGCAACCTCACCAGGAATTCTGAAACTTCAGGCCTTCAGATTTCTTGTTCCGCGTTGTTTCGACGCCCGGGTTCGAAAGAACCCCTTGATGAGAGCCAACCCGAAAGGGCTGGCTCTTTTTTTATGGCTGAACGGTTCTGGTGGGATTCAGTGTTCGATGATCCGGCGGAAGGGTGGCAATGCATCCAGCAACAGCTGACCATACCGGCGGGCAATAATGCGGCGATCCAGGATGGTCACTCTTCCAGTGTCCTGCTCGGTCCGCAGCAGCCTACCAACCGCCTGGACGAGTTTGATGGATGCGTCCGGAACGGTGATTTCCATAAACGGATTGCCGCCTCGCTGCGTCACCCACTCGGCCAGGCTCGCCTCAATGGGATCATCCGGCACCGAAAATGGCAAACGGGTAATCACGACGTGGTGCAGGTACTTGCCTGGAAGGTCGATACCCTCTGCAAAACTGGCAACGCCGAACAGGACACTCGGCCGGCCTTCATCCACCCTGCTGCAATGCTGCCTCAGCACTTCGCCCTTGGCCATATCGTCCTGGGTGATGATCAGGTCCGGGTAATCCGGGGCCAACGCGTCTCGCACTTGCTGCATTTGACGACGGGACGTAAACAACACCAGAGTCGCCTTCTCGCCTGCCCAGAGGTCCGGTAGTCGTTTTACAAGCTCATCGGCGAAGCCGTCATCCGTGGGCATGGCAGACATTGCAGGCACCTCCACCGTTGCCATTTCGCCGTAACGGAAAGAGCTGGGAACCACGAGGAAGCGGCTGCCCTGGGGCAATCCAGCCCGCGCGTTCAGGCGATCGAATCGACCAAGTGCGGTCAGGGTGGCACTTGTGAGCACGGCGCCATAAGCGCGAGACCAAAGTCTGGAGTACAACAGGTTGTCTGCCAGTACCGGTGAACTGTAAAGGGTGATGTCCTCGGCGTGGTCCCAGCGCTGGCGTACTGCCCATCGGGCTGGGGGCGGGCTTTTCTGCGTTTTCGGCCTGGCTTCAGGCTCCTCACCTGTCTCGCTGTTAGTTTCAGCTTCCAAGGGGGGGCTGGCATTGCCCGGGTCGCACCAGGCTGTCCAGAGCCGCAACTGGTCCTCTGCCCGGGCGTGAAAGGAGCCTATCACCGGATACCAGGCTTCGGCGGTTTCCCGGTCGATCTCATGCTCCTTGCGCTCATCAAAGGCGCCCTGCAACTCGTCCGCCAGAACGCCCAGTTGCCGGACCATGTTAGCGGTAGCAATCCGGCTTTCGGCTGCAAGCTCGGCCATCGCCTCCGGCAACTCGCCTTCCGGATAACGCCACTGCGCCGTCCGGCGCTCTTCGTTGAACTCCCAGCCGGTATTCTGCTCGGCTTCTTCGTAAACCCGGTTGAGGACCAGGTCTACCTCTCTCGACGCAGAACTGATGCGATCCAGGGACTTGGCCGCCTGGGTGCCGGCTGCCAGGTAAGGCTGCATTTTCACAAGCGCCTGGGAAAGCTGCTTCAGCCATTGCCGGGTAGCATTGAGTGGCAGCGACGCGGCAAAGTGATTCAGGGCCTTGTCCGGAAGGTGATGAGCCTCGTCGAAAATATAGAGGGCGTTCTCCGGCTCCGGCAGAATGGCACCGCCGCCCAGGGCAAGGTCGGCCAGAACCAGGTCATGGTTAGCCACCACGATATCGGCATCATCAAGGTCTTTACGGGCATCAAAAAAAGCGCAACTGTCGAAATAGCTGCAGTGGCGGTTGGTGCACTGCCGGTGGTCCGTGGTTACCTGTCGCCAGACGTCGTCCGGTATCTGTTCCGGCCAGTGGTCACGGTCACCGTCCCACTCGCGGGAGCCATAACTGGCGAGCATTTCCTCGAAAAAGGCCCGGGTGCCCGGTTCTTCATTTTTCGGCCCATCCAAAAGGAACAGGGGCATGGTGTCGCTGTCGGTATTGCCTTCATCGTGCAGTCGGGCTTCCAACCGTGACATGCAGAGGTAGCGCCCCCGCCCTTTGGCCAGAGTCCAGTTGAAATCCATCTTGCTGTGCTTTTTCAGGTCCGGGAGATCTTTAAGCACAATCTGGTCCTGAAGGGCCACGGTTGCGGTGGAGATAACCAGGGTTTTGCCGAGGGCCTTGGCCACCGGGATGGCGGCGATCAGATAGGCCAGGGTTTTGCCTGTCCCAGTCCCGGCTTCGACCACACAGGCGGAGGCCGGGGACGTTCGCTGGCCATCGTTCTCGGTGATTTCGCCCATGTATCTGGCGATTTCCGCAATCATCAGGCGCTGCCCATAGCGCGCCCGAATATCCTTGCCTGCCAGCACATCCCGATATCCCTGCTGGATCGATTGCTTGATCTCGTCGGTCAGCGCCATCAGCGAGGGCTCACCCAGTCCCGAACAACGCCAACCCGAAAACGCCGGCCGTCACGACTCAGAACCACCCCTTCTTCTGTTATGTCGTCTACCCGCAGGCCATCGAAGACGTCGCCCACTCGCAGGTAGGTGTTGTTAATCATGACCCGGCGCGATGCAGGGGATGACGAGTAGATATGGCTGTTAAAGGTCAAATCGGGAACGCTCTTCTGAAATGAGAGCGGCAACTCTACCAGATGTGGCACTCTGCCTGCCTGCTCGGGCTGCACCATTGGTGCAGCAGTTTCGGAATTTGCGGATGAGGGAACGATAACGGTCGCTCGCTCCCGGCTTTGTGATGGGGAAGGTTCCGAAGCGATCGGCGCTGGAGTCGCCTCGCCCGTATCGGGCTCAGGGATGGTCCCCGTTTGTGCAACGGGATCTTCCAATGTCGGTGCTGGCTCTGTCGCAGGCGCCACCGCATCAGGTTCAGGAGCTGTCGTTCTGGCCGAGGCCGCAGATGTCTCGGATTGCGACTCGGAAACCCAGGGCAACGGCGCTCCCGGCCAGAATACAAAGGCCAGGACGCCGGCGTTTAGCAGCAGTGCCACCGACACCCAGATAGCTGGTGACACCCGCTTTTTCTTCGGCCGGTGAATCAGCTGCACTTGCTGGCCAAGGTCCGGAACGCGCCCCTGGCGCCGCTCCGTCTCCGATTTTCGCAATGCGTCAAGAATGTAAGACATGATTATTCTCGACCTTCAGACTTCAATGGCGTCAAACGGGGGATGGATGCCTCAAGATCGTTGTTGATCTGGATGATGGTCATGGCTCCGGCAATGCCGTCCACAGTCAGCCCTCGCAACGACTGATACCACCGAACCTGCTCTTCGGTACCCATGCGTTTGACACGGTCGCTCTCGGCAAGGGAACTACTGTGCAGATCCGCCAGATCCATCATCCTGGCGCCAATCCAGAGCTGTTCACCGCCGCCATTTCTGTACAAACCGTCCCCTGTAAGGTATTCCGGCAAGCGCCACAATACCCGATATTCTCCAAACCAGTATCGCTCGATGCTGGCAAAGGAAACGGTCTGACTGCCCGACGATGAGGCCACCTCTGCTTCATCGCCGTTCAGGTAGCGGAGGACAATGAATCCCGTATTGCCTGCCTCGTCCTGGAGCTGAAGCATTGCCGGGCGGTTGAGAAACTCCAGGCTTCGGCGGCTACCCTGACGACTCAGGCATCCAAGACCCTCCTCGTTGGCCCAGTCGCAGGCAACGGGCGCTTCCGAAGGTTCATATTCGCGCCCCCAGATCCCGAAAAGTACCTGGAAAGCCTCCACGGAATCCAGAAGCTGGCCCGGCACGGCAAGTTCAACGGGTGCTGACGGCTCTCCGGACCCGGTTTCCTGAATCTCTTGCAATGGTTGCTGTTCCTCCTCGTCGACTCGCTCAACAGCCCCCTGCAAAGGTTCTGCTGGGGAGGGATCGGTGAGAAACGCTCCGCCGGGTGACCAACGCTCAAAAAGCCAGGCGGTGCCGATGATGGCCACCAGAATCGACGCCACAACGATAAGGTACTGGGATCTGTCTGGTGACTGGCGCGCTCGTGAGGGCGTGGGGCCGAGGGATTGTCCACGTACTTCTTTTGCCGCCTGGCGGATATGCTCGGGCGTGATCTCATGCTCACCCTCGGCATAGGCGCCCAACAACGCGCGGTCACTGATCAGGTTGATCAGGCGGGGTATGCCCTGGCTCTCGCGATAGAGGCGATTCACCGCCCGCTGCGAAAAGATGTCACCCCGCATGCCTGCAACACTGAGGCGGTATTTCAGGTAGGCCGCCAGCTCTTCCCGACCAATCGCGTCCAGGTGATAACGTGCTGTAACCCGCTGATTCAGCTGCCTCAGTTCCGGAAGTGCCAGCATTTCCTGAAGTTCAGGCTGGCCAAGCAAGACAATCTGCAGCAGCTTCTTCTCTGCCGTCTCGAGATTGGTCAACAGCCTTAACTGTTCCAGCACCTCGGCCGAAAGGTTCTGGGCCTCATCAATCATCAGAACCTTGTGTCGCCCGGCTGCATGGGCCTTGAGCAAATCCCGGTTAATCAGATCAACCAGTTCCTTGATGGTGGCGCTGATATCGTGGGGGATTTCCAGCTCATCGCAGATGGAGGACAGTAACTCCCGCGCAGAAAGCCTCGGGTTAAGGATCAGCGCGATATCCACATGATCGGGAACATTCTCGATAAAACACCGGGAAACCGTTGTTTTTCCGGTTCCCACCTCACCAGTGATCACGATGAAACCGCCCTGCCCCTGGACTCCGTACATCAGGTGCGCCAAGGCCTCCTTATGGCGGTCGCTGAGATACAGGTAACGAGGGTCGGGAGCAATGGAAAACGGCGGTTCGCGAAAGCCGAAAAAATCGTAATACATATCAGGACGTACCGGAATCCGCGTTGCTGATCAGCCTGAGCTCGGCCGTGCGCCGGTTCTGTTGCTTCAGCCTTCGCACGCAGCGCTCCAGGGTTTTCGATATACGGGCGTGGGAGCGGATCATGGAGATCTTCGGCCAGGTTGCCCGCTCGCCAGCCAGAATCATCTGCCGCACGTAGGCAGGATCCGGATTCGCCAGCATCCTGCTGTAATCCCTGAAGGAGTAGGACGGAGCTATGGTCACGTCTCCCGAGTAACGCTGGGCCATAATGGTGTACAACTGACCGGACATCTGCCGTAGAAGTTCGGGCCTTACCCGTTTTCGCAGGTAATCGAACACGCCCTGGCCATGAAACTGGATCTCGGATTTCAACAGATGCATGGGCAGATTTCCGAGGGACAGTTTTTCATCCCGCCCCCACTGGTTCAGGAAAGGGACTACGTGGGGGTTGGTCTGGCTCACAATGGTGTAATTAACATCGTACAGGTGCATCAAACGCTCGATCGGAAGATCACTGACGACCGAGCCATCCACAAACTTCAGGCGGGGCATATACGGTAGCGTATTACCCTGAATGTCTTTTTTCATCAGGGTAACTGGCGGGAAAATACCGGGAACCGCCGCGCTGGCCAACACCGCGCTCCACACCATCAAATAGGGCGAAGTGTATCCGCAAAGCAATCGGGCCTTCTGGTGCGCCTGCACCGGGGACACGCTTACGTTGATTGAACGTCCGGTACGCTGATACGCTTCCTCGAAGGTGTACTCACCGACATTGCCCCGCAGACAGTTCCGAAGCTCCTCCTGATCCATGAGCCCGTCGCCACGCACCGCGCTGAGAAGACCTCGCCATTTCCAGGCCTTCAGGTTGTGGTTCTCCGGAATAAGCATTTCCGGAATTTCGGCATCCGTATGCACACCAAGAATGCCTGCGATGATGGCCCCGATACTCGAGCCGGCAATAACCTGCGGCAGAAGCCCCTTTTCCCAGAGCGCCTTGATCACGCCGAAATGGAACACACCAAGGGTGGCGCCGCCACTGAGCAAAAGTGCCGGGCGACCGTAACTTGTGAGGGTGTCGCGGAAGAACTGGAGCTTATCTGAAACTGGAAAACCCGGAACCGGTTGATCACAAAGATAGTCCAGCGCTTCACAGATCTGCGTGATGTACTCCTCGATCAAATGCTTGGTGCCGACGCGCGATCGGGTATAAAGCGCGGGATTGCCCATATTGCCCAGGTCATGGTGCAAGCCTTCACGGAGGGCGCGTTTGAGGCGTTCCACGTCATTCTGCTGGCGATACTGCTTGAGGTTGCTCAGCCGGTCGTAGATGACTTCATAATGATAAAGGTCGGAGGCAAAATCCTCTTTCCACTCGGCGTTGCCCTCCAAAAAGTCCAGTTCCAGGGCTGCTGCTTTCCACACCTCGTAGTTGGGCGCGTCGGCGAGCATTTTCCGGAACTTGGCTATTCTTGGGTCCTTGAGCACCGTTGATCTCCTTTCAATCCGGCTGACGCTTAGAAATCATCAAGCATCAAGTCCTCATTATCATCGCTGGCAAACGGATCGTTAACCACCTTCCCGTCATTAATCAGGAATTCGCGACGTTGCAGAAAGGCATTCCGCACAAACACGTAGCTGTCGCCAGAGATGAAACTTTCTGCGGGAATCAGATCCGCCCGGCGGTCGACTATTTGCAGAGCCCTGGCGTAGTAAACTTCAGGACTTTCCACTTCATCCCACGCGGAAGGCAACGCGAAGCCGTCGGTCACAAACCCGGTAAAATGCCGCGGTGTGGAAGGGCCAAGGAAAGGCAGCATCAGATAAGGCCCTGAACCCGCCCCCCAGTATCCCAGAGTCTGGGCAAAATCCTCAGGCCGTTCCGGCAGGTCAAAAGCGGTTGCCACATCGAACAAACCACCCAGTCCAAAGGTGGTGTTGTAGGTGAAGCGTCCCACGGCTACCACCGCAGACTCCCCTTTCAGCTGAAGGACACTGTTGGTGAAGTTCCTCAGTTCTGTCAGATTATTGAAAAAATTGGTAACGCCGCGGTCGACAATTTGCGGCGTAAAGGTCCGATAAGCCTGTGCTACCGGTTTCAGGAACCAGCGGTCGATGGTCTCGTTGAAGGTGTACACCTTGCGGTTCCAGTTCTCCCAGGGATCTGCAGGATCAACCGGAACAGATCCCTCTGGAGCGGGTTCCTGCATGTTCTGGGCGATAGCCTGGCCCGCTGGCAGAAGTGCAGACAGGGACAACAACATGGCCAGGGTAAAAAGCCGGCGCCGGATAAAAAAGTAGTTCATCATCTGCTCTTGGGTTGTTTAATTCGTTTCAATTCGTCGAAAATACCGGCGCTACTTTTTATTATTAAACCGTTGTTCCGGAGAAACCGATGTCAGTACCGGGAAATCTTGTAAACACAATCACCATGCCCCTCCGGTGGGGAGACATGGATGCATACGGCCACGCCAATAATACAGTCTACTTCCGATTCTTTGAGGAAGCGCGCATTGTGTGGCTGGCTTCACTGGAGCTGGGCGGGCCTGACGAGCCGACCGGCCCCGTCATTATAAAGACCAGCGCTACCTTTCTAAAGGAATTGAACCACCCGGCAACGGTTGAGGTGAAAACATACGCTGACAAGGCAGGTAACACCAGTCTCGACACCTACCATTTGCTGACAGATGTCGACACCGGCGCCGTCTATGCGGAAGGCTATGCAAAAATCGTCTGGTTCGACCGAAAGACGCGCTCATCGGCTCCACTGCCAGACACCCTCAGGGCACTGGCAACGTCTTGACCCAGCTCACTCCTATCGGCGGCGAACCACCACGCTGCCGATGGAATAGCCTGCCCCGAACGAACAGATTACCCCCAGGTCACCACTGACAAGGTCATCCTTGTTCTTGTGGAAGGCGATGATCGAACCGGCAGAGCTGGTGTTGGCGTACTCATCCAGGATGACCGGGGCCTCTTCTTCGGTGGCATCCCGACCCAGTACCTTTCGCGCTATCAGCTGGTTCATGTTCAGGTTGGCCTGGTGCAGCCACATGCGACGGAGATCATCCGGGGCCAGAGAAAGGCTCTGCAGCTGTTTCTGGATTGTCTCGGCAACCAGTGGCGACACCTCTTTGAATACCTTGCGGCCTTGTTGAACGAAGAGTTTGTCCGGTTTTCCGACACCGGAATCGTCGGCGCGGTTCAGAAACCCGAAATTGTTCCGGATGTTATTCGAGAATTTGGTTTTCAGGCTGGTACCGAGGATCTCGAAGCCCTGGCCTTCGCGTGTATCTTCTTCTCGCTCAACCAGAATAGCCGTACAGGCGTCGCCGAAAATAAAGTGACTGTCCCGATCGCGGAAGTTCAGGTGCCCCGAACAGATCTCCGGGCTGACCACCAGAACGGCACGGGCACTGCCATTCTCGACAGAGTTTACGGCGGCCTGGAGACCGAACGTAGCGGAGCTGCAGGCTACATTCATGTCATAGGCAAACCCGTCGATACCCAACGCCTCCTGGACCTCGATAGAAACGGCTGGGTAGGCTCGCTGCAGATTAGAGCAGGCAACAATCACCGCATCAACATCCTCAGCCGACTTGCCCGCTTGTTCCAGCGCCTCACGGCAGGCCGTCACAGCCATATCGCATTGAACCGAGGGCTCTTCGTTGCTGCGATCCGGGATGTAGGGTTTCATGCGATGCGGATCGAGAATGCCATCCTTGTCGATGACATGGCGACGTTTGATGCCCGACGCTTTTTCAATGAACGAAGAGGAAGAAGGCTGCAGTGGCGTTACATCGCCGCTGGCGATGGCGTCTGCGTTCTCGGCGTTGAACAGTTCAACATACTGGTTAAAGGCTTCGACCAGTTCGTCATTACTAATGGTTGCTGGCGGTGTGTAGAGACCGGTCCCGCTAATAACGGCTTTAATCACGCTAACCCCACGTCATGATTGTGAAAACAGGACACCAGACATCCCGTTTTGTTAATTCGTTGACCTACTGTCGGAAATACTAACACAGTATCGGGCTTTTGCCCGTCGGGTATCAGTCATGGGCACCGGATTGGTGCGCTCGTTACTCCCTCAGACCTTCGTTTTCTCCCACTGCCGGTCCAATCGTTTTACGGACACAGTCATCACCGTGCCCAGTTGCTGTGCAAAAAACGACACCCGGAATTCTTCCAGCATCCAGCGGTATAACACCAGCTCGGGGTCTCGAACGCCCTGCCGCTGCTGTTCGTCCCGCTTGACAGCATACCGGGACCAGAGCGGCTCAATGGTGTGGAGAAATTCCCGTTCCCGGCCCATTTCCCGGGGCATCTTCTCGAGCCGAACCAGAGCCGCCTCAAAATAGCGCCCGAATTCCGCCAGCCACTCAGGCGGCGTCTCAACCAGGAATCCCGGATACACCAGGTTCTGCAGCTGAAACTTGAGATCTGCCATGCTGTTGGCCATGGCCAGATTGATCTTACCTTTTAACTGTTTCGCCACTTTCTGGTAACCGGACATGGCCTGATACAGCCGTTCGTCTGCCTGCTCCAGTGCAGGAATGAAATCCCCTCGGTGAGCATCAAACACCTTGTCGAAGCCCTCTGCTGTCCTCGGAATTTCGTCCGCAAGAAAGTGCTGCATGGCGGTCGCCAACAGCAGATCATCCAACAACACTTTCGACTGACCCACCGGAGCAAACATCAGCGCAGACTGTTTAAACCGGGGGAGCTTGCGCTCCAGATCATCAAGAGTTCGGCCAAACCGGTTAATGATCAAGCGGGCGATAGCCTTCCGAGTCGTATCTTCAGCGGTCAGCCGATCAAGACAACGGATCTGGCGTACCTGGTTACCCAGGTCCTCAAGGGCGGGATACACAGTAACCTGCATACCGCCTTTTTCTGTCTGTACCTGTTCAGGCAATGCGCCGAACTGCCATTCCGTGTACTCGCCACTCGGTTCCGTTGCCGCATCATCCTGAGTTGCCGAGGCCAGTGCCTGCTCGGCCTGACCCTCAAGTTGGTGCTGAAGCTCTGTCGTTTCCCGGCTCTCTGCAATGGCGCGACCGCCGTCACCCATAACGCGAAGGTTCATCCGCAAGTGCTTTGGCAATTCGCTATCGGTCCAGGCATCAGGATCAATCTGCACGCCGGTCATACGCCGCAACTGCTCGCCAAGCTGAAGCGTCAGCGGTTCGTTGGAAGGCTGAAGATTTTCGAGAGCGGCATCCACGAAATCCGGCACCGGCACGAAATTCCGGCGCAAGGCCTTGGGCAGGGATTTCACCAGGGCAATGCACTTTTCCCTCAACAGTCCCGGAACCAGCCATTCCAGGCGACGGGACGGTATCTGCTTGAGCGCCATCAAGGGCACCTGAAGCGTCACGCCGTCCTTTTCACTGGTGGGTTCGAACTCATAGCTCAGCGGGTAACGAACACCCTCCCACTCCAGATAGTCCGGGTACAGGTCAGCGGCCTGGGCATCAACCGGGCGCTGAAGAATATCGGATTCAGTCAGCTCGAGTTGTTTCAACTGCTCCGCCGGTAGCCCTTTCCACCAGGTCTCGAAGTGCCGGCCACTGATGATGTCGGCGGGCAGGCGTTCATCATAGAAGGCCACCAGCACTTCATCGTCAACGAGCAGGTCACGCCGCCGGGTCTTCTTCTCCAGATTATCAACCGTGTCGAGCATTTCCCTGTTACGGGCGATAAAAGGCGCCTTTGATCGGTAATCCCCCTCCACCAGGGCTCGCCGGATAAACAGATTTCGGCATTCCGCCGGATCCACTTTGGCGTACGGAATGCGGCGCTTGGCTACGATATCGAGGCCGTACAGCGTCACCTTTTCATAGCCCATCACCTGGGCCCGCTTCTGCTCCCAGTGGGGCTCAAAGTAGTGGTGCTTGACGATATGTCCGGCGAGGGGCTCAATCCACTCCGGTTGAATGGAGGCCACCACCCGGGCAAACACCCGACTGGTTTCCACGATCTCGGTGGCCACAATCCACTTTGGGCCACTCTTGGCGACCTTTGAGCCTGGAAAAATTAGCACTTTGCGGTTTCGCGTCGCCAGGTATTCCTTCTTCTCCACTTTCACCGCTACCTGGCCCAGAAGACCGGCCAGTATAGCCTTATGCAGAGCCTCGTAACTGGCGGCATCCTTGTTGACCATCAATTTTTGTTCGCGGCAGATCAAGGTGAGTTGGCGATGGATATCCCGCCATTCCCGCATCCGCATCCAACTCAGGAAACTCTTCTGGCAGACCTTCTTGAGCTGATTCTGGGACAATTCCTGACGCTGTTCTTCGTAGAAGTTCCAAACATTCAGTAGCGTCAGAAAATCGGATTCTTTGTCATTGAAAGGCGCGTGGGCCTGATCCGCAGCCTGCTGCTTGTCCTGGGGGCGCTCCCGGGGGTCCTGAATACTCAGCCCGGCAATGATCACCAGCGTTTCCGAAAGACTCCCCAGCTCGGCGGCGGTAACCAGCATCCTGGCCAGGCGCGGGTCCAAAGGCAGCCGTGCCATGGTTCGACCAAGGCGGGTGACGCGGCGCTTGTCGTCTACCGCGCCCAACTCTTCAAGGAGCTTATAGCCGTCGTTTACCTGGCGCTTATCCGGCGCCTCAAGAAATGGGAACTGGCGAATCTCCCCCAAACCTGAAGTGGCCATCTGCAGAATGACGGACGCCAGGTTGGTTCGCAGGATTTCCGGATCGGTGTATTCCGGTCGGTTGATGAAATCGGTTTCGTCGTATAGCCGAAAGCAGATGCCCGGTGCCACACGACCGCAACGGCCAGCCCTCTGGTTGGCACTCGCCTGGGAAATGGGTTCCACCGGCAGGCGCTGGATCTTCGAGCGCACGCTGTAACGACTGATCCTGGCAACACCGGTATCGATCACGTATCGAATACCCGGCACCGTCAGCGAGGTCTCCGCCACGTTGGTGGATAACACGATCCGTCGCCCCTTGTGGGACTGGAAAACCCGATTCTGCTCGGCGTTGCTCAATCGGGAGTACAGCGGAAGCACTTCGGTATGGCGCAGGTCGACATGGCGAAGAACCTTGCTGAGGTTGCGGATCTCGCGCTCGCCGGGCAGAAAAACCAGAATATCTCCCGGCGGCTGTTTCTGGCTACGCTCGTGCTGTTCGATTTCATCAAGGGCACCCAGCACGCCATCCGTCCAACCCTGATCCCGGTCGTCTTCATCTCCGGTCAGTGGCCGATAGCGCACGTCCACCGGATAGGTTCGGCCGCTCACCTCGATCACGGGCGCCTTGTCGAAGAACTCGCTGAAGCGCTCAACCTCAATGGTGGCCGACGTGACGATGACCTTCAGATCCGGGCGTTTGGGCAAAAGCTGGCGCAGGTAGCCCAGCAGAAAATCGATGTTGAGACTGCGCTCGTGGGCTTCATCGATGATGATCGTATCGTACCGGTCCAGAAACCGGTCGTGCTGAACCTCCGCCAGCAGGATGCCGTCGGTCATCACCTTTACACGGGATTGCTCGGAGGTGTTATCGGTAAAACGAACCTGATACCCGATCTGCTGACCGGTCTGCTCCCCGATCTCCTCGGCAATGCGGGCAGCCACACTGCGGGCGGCAATCCGGCGGGGCTGGGTATGACCGATCAGGCCACGAATACCACGGCCACTGTCCATGCAGATTTTGGGTATCTGGGTGGTTTTGCCAGAACCGGTTTCACCCGCAATGATCACCACCTGATGGTTTTCGATGGCCTCACGGATATCACCCACACGCTCGGAGACCGGAAGGCCCTCGGGGAAGCTGGCCGGCTTGTGCAGGGCATGGCGCTGCTGAACCTTTTCAAGCCCGCGCTCCAGCCAGTTGCCCATTTTCTCCAGGTCTTTCTGGCCCGGCTTTCCCTTCGTTCGGGCAACCGTTTTCACAATGCGGGCGGCTTCCTGCTGATTGCAGGCGTCCAGCTGCTCCATCATCGCTTTAACGGCGGCTTCGCCATCGGGCTTGGGTTTCGGTGTGCTCGGAGTATCGGAACGGGTGTCTGTCATTGAATTGCCGGAATAGCGCTCACTCGGATTCGATTGGGCGACAGTCTATCGGGAAAGTCGGTTTCTTAAAAACGGAAAAACCCCGCCGAAGCAGGGTTTTCCTTGATCAACTGCCAGAAAGGCTTACTTGTTGTTCGCCTCGTCCCGCAGTTCACGGCGCAGGATCTTGCCGACATTGGTCTTGGGCAGCTCGTCCCGGAACTCAAACTTCTTGGGAACCTTGTAGGCGGTGAGCCGCTCGCGACAAAACTCCTTGAGCTCGTTTTCCGTCACGCCTTCAGCCGTCGGCACCAGGTAAACCTTGACCGCCTCACCGCTCTTGGCATCGGGCACGCCAACTGCGGCGCACTCGACAACTTTCGGATGGCTGCTGACCACATCTTCGATCTCATTCGGGAACACGTTAAAGCCAGAGACAATGATCATGTCTTTCTTGCGATCAACAATGCGGATATAGCCGTCTTCCTGAATCAGGGCGATATCGCCGGTACGCAGGTAGCCGTCGTCGGTGAAAGATTTCTGGGTGTCCTCAGGGCGCTGCCAGTAACCGCGCATAACCTGCGGTCCTTTTACGCAGAGTTCGCCCGGCTCGCCCAGGGGCGTCTCATTGCCTTCTTCATCGAGGGTTATGACCTGGGTGGACGGAATCGGCAGGCCGATGGTGCCGATCTGAATGGCGCTATGGGGGTTAAAGGTCACAACCGGGGAGGTTTCGGTCATACCGAAGCCCTCACAGATCTCGCATCCGGTGACCCGCTCCCACATCTTGGCGGTGTCGCTTGTCAGTGCCATGCCGCCCGAGGACGTCAGCTTCAGGCTGCTGAAGTCCAGATCCTGGAAGTCTTCGTTATTGCAAAGCGCAACAAAGAGAGTGTTCAGGCCCAGGAACGCGGTAAACTTGTGGTTCTTCAGCTCTTTCACAAAGCCCGGGATATCACGCGGGTTCGGAATCAGCACGTTGTGCGCGCCGGCCTCGAGCATGATGCCGCAGTTCAGGGTAAAGGAATAAATGTGGTAGAGCGGCAGCGGCGCGATAACAACCTCCTGACCTTCAACCACCATGTCTTCCATCATAGGACGGGTCTGCAGCAGATTGGCTACCAGGTTGCCGTGAGTCAGCATCGCGCCTTTCGCCACACCGGTCGTTCCGCCGGTGTACTGAAGCACGGCAATGTCGTCCTGCTTGCACTCTACCGGGGTGAATTTTTCACGGGCGCCGGCACTCAGAACAGCAGGCAGCTTGTGGGCCTGGGGCAGATTGAACGGCGGCACCATCTTTTTGACATGCTTGACCACGGCATTCATCAGCGTGCGCTTGATTGGCGAGTGCATATCCGCGATTTCGGTAACAATCACGTGCTCAATGCCAGTGTGCGGCAACACCTTCTCGGCGTTCTCGGCCATGTTCGCCAGCACCACCAGCGCCTTGGCTCCGGAATCGTTGAACTGATGTTCCATTTCCCGCGTGGTATAAAGCGGGTTGGTATTAACTACAATCAGGCCAGCTCGCATTGCGCCAAACACAACGACCGGGTACTGGCTGACGTTAGGCATCTGCACCGCGATGCGGTCGCCAGGTTTCAGGTCTGTCTTGTTTTGCAGCCAGGCTGCAAAGTTGCGGCTCTGGGTGTCGAGGTCACGGTAAGTGAGAGTTGCACCAACAGCACTGAAAGCTGGACGGTCGGCAAATTTTTTGACCGACTGTTCGAACACATCCACCATGCTTTTGTACTTGTTCAGGTCCACCTCGCGGGGTACGCCGGCGGGGTATTTATCCTGATAGAACTGCTCAAAATCCATCACCATCTCCTGTTTGGCGCTTTTGATTGTAATGATTTACCGATGTCAGGTTGCTCAAAAAATCAACCCTACAAAAGTATCAGCCTCAAAAAAGTGGGGAGAGAATAGCAGTTTTGTAACCGATGAGGTAGTTTTCGGAACTCTTACCCGAACAACAACCAGAACACCTGTACTCAAATGACAACAGTGCGGAGCACGCGATGAGCGATACCCTTGATACCCTGGAAAATATCACCTACGACGAGCTGAACGAAGGCGATACCGCGACCTTCACACGCACCCTTACCGAGGACGAACTGGTGCTGTTTGCAGCGGTCTCCGGCGATGTAAACCCGGTACACCTGGACTCTGAATTTGCCGCAGGCTCCATGTTCAAGGAACGCATCGCCCACGGTATGTGGAGCGGCTCGCTGATTTCGGCGGCCCTGGCAACAGTGATGCCAGGCCCTGGGACCATTTACCTGGAGCAGAGTCTTTCGTTCAAGCGGCCGGTTAAACTGGACGACACCCTGACCGTTCATCTCAAAGTCCTTCGCAAGGAGCCGAAAGGCCGGGTTGTGGTGGAGTGCGACGTGCGCAATCAGAACGAACAGAAGGTGGTCATCGGGGAAGCGAAGGTGATCGCCCCGACGGAAAAGGTGTCTCTGCACAAACCGCGACTGCCGAAAATCGCCATCGAACACTGAGAACTCGAAATCGGGCAGCCATTTTTATGGCCGCCCGATCGCACGCTTCACCCGGGCAGAAAATCAATCGGGAACCTGACCTTGCGGGGCTCAACATTGTCGGCCCCGAAATTGAAGAGCCGTACCCGCATGGCAATCCGTTGCTCCAGGGTGGCATGCCCAAGCTCCGAGCTGACTACCTCGCAGGCGGAAACCGAGCCATCCGGCTCTATGACCAGCTCCAGCAGAACCTTGCCTTCCAGGGTCGGGTCCTGGCGGAGTTCCCTCCGATACATGGAATAGAGTGCCGTTTTCTGGGCATCGAAGACTTTCCGAATATTGCTCATTGCCCGCTCACCAGCGGACGAGGCTGTCTCGGCAGGTTTAGCAGCCACTTGCCTGGTTTCTTCAACGGGGGCCGCAACTGTTTTGACCTCGTGCTCAGCCACAGCGACGGTTGTTTCAGGAGCAACCGTATCGTCAACACCGCCACTGCCAGCGAGGACTTCCGTCGATTCCTCACTCACCCGGGTTCGATCCGGGACGCTGGCCTCCGTGTTGACCGAAAATTTTCGAGCCGGCGCTGGTTCGGGGGACCTGAGTGACGCCAGCTTGTCCTTCATCGACAGCAGCCCCGATCTGGACGCTTTCTCCCTCGCCTGCTCGATGGTCTGCGTTGCCTTCGGCTTTGGCTCCGAAGCTACCTGAGGTTTTACTTCTGGTTCCGGAGCGGGTTCAACCTCGGCCACTTCCGGCTCCGGCTTTTCAGGCTTTTCGGGCTGCACTTCCGTCTCGGGCTCGGGTTCCGCCTCGGGCTTCACCGGCTCCGGTGTCACCACCGGTTGCGGCTTCTCCACCAGGCGAGCCAGCCTTGGGGGAATCGTCTCGGCTTCGCTGCGCTCGATCTCCGGCACATCCTGAATGGGAATTAGCAACGCAGGCGGCAAAAACAGCGCCATTACCAACAAGACGATACCCGTAAATCGTCGACTCTCGCCCAGATCACGACTCCATGGCAGCCCTGAATCGCCCATTCGAGACCATCCACTGTCAGCCATTTCGGACCTCCCGTTCCACAGCAAGCCGCACCTGCCGGTATTGCTCATCAACACAGGTCTGCATGACCTTGCGAAGCAATCGGTAATCGGTGTCGCGACCCGCCATGATGGTTACGTCAAGCCCCTCCTCGGGAATTTCAGACCAGCGACTGCGACGCCAGGAAAGCTCTTCCGAAAGCCCAGCGATATAGGTATCACCAATCTCGATACCCTCCAGTCTTGCAACTTCGCTGCCCTGGACGAGAATGGCATTGCCCGTTATCTGGACTGTCAGGCTCTCTACGGCCTCCTGTTGCGCCGTGGACTTTGGCAGTGGCACGTCCGCGGTGTTCTGCATCACTTTCACATCCGACGAATTCACCATCAGGAAGAAAACCAGGATCGTGAAGATGTCCATCAGGGACACCAGGTTCAGGCCCCCAGGCTTCTTCATACGGCCGTAATGTCGACGAATTCTTTTGGCCTTACGCGAGGTCTTCATGCGCCCTCCCCGGATTCAAGCCTGGCATTCGCCGCAAGCTTTCTGTCTGGCGGCGCATCCATCAGTGAGATATCAGGAAACAGCTCTCCCTCAACCACGCTGGCCGCAATCACAGCCGGATAAGAACGGACAGTATCCATGGCCGTGATCAGTGTCTGGTAATCGATGTCTGGCCCGACTTCCAGAACCACATCGGTCTTCTCGGGAACCCGGTTTTTTATCTGCCGAAGTACCTCATGCAGGCCTTCGAAGTCTTGAACTGCCTCCTCTGTCGGCAACACACGGATCAAGCCGCGATCACTGTCGGCGATTTCAATACCCTCAGGAATCAAAGTAACCACGAGACGGAACTCTTCGGGCGCAGGCGCTTCTCCAGCGTCCATACCGGGAAAATTCAGCTCGATCATTCGAACTTGACTGAACACCATGCCAAGCAACAGGACTGGTACCAGCACAATCATCAGATTGAGAAAGGCGGTAATATCCAGCTCCGGCGATACGCCTAACCTGCGATGACGGCGTCTCATGCTTCAGACACAATGTTCAGCAACTTGACGCCGGCCATTTCAAAGCTGTCGACAATCTCATTGGTTCGGGTCTGTAGTACCGCATGAAACATGAGCAACGGAATGGCCGACATCAGGCCGAAAGCCGTGGTATTCATGGCCACGGAAATACTTTCGGACAACAGACTGGCCTTCTGGGAAGGATCTGCCGCCGCCACCGCAGTAAACGCAGCAATCAGACCAATAATGGTTCCCAGCAGGCCGAGCAACGTGGCGATGTTGGCCAGGGTTGCCAGATATTGGGTACGCTTTTCCAGGCGCGGCAGCACTTCCATCAAGCCTTCTTCCATGGCGTACTCAATATCCTCCCTACGGCTGTTGCTAAGCAGACGGCCGATGCCTGCCCCCATGATTGAGGCAATCGCACTGTCTGAGTTTGTGGCTGCTTTCATGGCCCGCTGGTAGTCCCGCTTCCTCAGCAGCGGCAGGATGCCCCGCTCAAAGGCAATCCGGTTTCGCCGCCGTACCGCAGAGAGATAGAAGAACCGCTCCAGAGTAATCGCCAACCCCAATGCCAGGACAATGGCGATGGGGTACATGAAGGGCCCACCTTCCTGGAAAAAACGTACGATCGTGTCCAGCATGATTGTTCTCCGGTTATTGCTCAGCCAGGCCTGAGTCTCCAACAGGGCTCAGGATGAGTGGGTTAAGGTTTTCACGAAACAGACGGTGACGCTCGAGGACGACTGGATCCACCGGCCGGACCAGTTCCGGCGCCTCGTCGTTCAGGTCCGCCCTTGATCGTTTTGGCAGGCTTGGGGCTTGCCAGGGCAGTATGTAGAGTACCCGCGGCTCGTCTTCGCCGAGGCTGGCGGATATACCCTCAACAGCCAGCCGGTTCGCTTCTTCCTGATCCGCCTGCGCCGGGTTGAGGAGCATTAACTGGAGGCCAACCAGCGCCAGTAAGCGTAAGACGACTTTGGCAGTTTTGCGGATATCAGCCATTTATTGCAGCCTCCGTTCCAGATCTGCTATCCAGCCAGCCACCTGCTGGTCTTCTTTATCCGTCAGCTGCCGGTAGCGGTTGTAATGCTCAAGGGCAGTCTGAAGATCCAGCAAATAGAGCTCGGCAATCACCGCCAGATTAAAATGCAGCTCGGCCACATCCGGCGAATGGCTGATGCCCAGTTCCAGTAGCCTGGCCGCTTCGGCGAATCGGTACTGGTCCTTTAGAACGAGCGCCAGGTTGTTGACTGTCACCGCCCTGGTCGGATCCAGCTCCACGGCTTTTTGCCATGCATCCACAGCCGCGCCTTTGCGACCTTCTTCGAAGGCCACCCGCCCCTCCTGTTCATAACTTGCTGCCAGTTCCGGATCCTTTCCGATGGGCTTCTCCGGCTGCCGGACTTCCTGCCCGGCGCAGCCGACGAGCAACACCAGAAGCGCCGCCAGTGGCAGGCCCGTTTTCCCCGTTGAATTACACGCCATCCCTGATCTCCATATTCCAGCCAAGCCACTTAACACTCCGCTCGTAACGTCCCGGGTGCAGCTCCGCAAGAATACCAAGGCTGCGTCCTATCCAGGGGTCATACACCTCGGCCGTAATCCGGCGATGGTTCTCCGTATGCAGTTGAATGGCTTTGTCTTCGAATGGGAAAGCTTCTTCCTCCAGTAACATCTGATACTGCAACGCCTCCAGTTCATTCAAATCCGCCGGAACCGTGGATGCCATCAGGTCTTTGGCCAGACCACGATAGAGTTCGGCCCGTCGGAACAGCGATTCAGACAGAACTCGCTCGCCGCCCAGGGCTTCGGCATCCAGGAATCTCTGTCGAGCCGATTCCAGCGCCTTTTGCTTGCGCGCCAGAGAATGTTCCAGCGGCTGGCTCAGTCTGATGCCGGTAAACACTGCAGCCGCACGGGCACCGAGCACCAGTGACGACCGGGAGGCCCACTCAAGGGTGTCGGCGGTGTGCCAGGTGCTGTCCAGCTCTGACTGGACCAGTACTTCCCTCCAGGCATCGGGATTGTCGCCGGTTTCTATCAGGCGATGCCGGAATGTCTGGAGCTGTTCATGTTCGGCCCCGCTCGCTGCCTTCGGAGCCGTTGCAAGGTAATCCCTGTAAAGGGCATTTCGTTCCGCTACATTCCCGGCTTGATTCAACAATTCCGCAGCCCGCAACTTCAGGTTCCATGGGTTAGCGTGATTGTCGGCGGCCTGCAATAATTCTGACGCCGCGCGGGTGGGTTCATCAGACTGAATCCAGGCATGTACCAGCTTTTCACTGATCCCGGCAGTCAGCTCGTGCTGGGGAAAATCGGCGCGAAAACTCTGCAGGTCGCCGACGGCAGCGCTCCAGTCTGATGCTTTGAGTAAGGTGTTGGCCGCGTCGTAGCGCGCACGGATGGCAACGTCCGAACCTGGTAGCACCGAATCAACCCGTCGGAAGTGCCCAACGGCCTCTCCGAGCCTGCCACTGGATACCGCGAGCTCTGCCTGCCGATAGACGGTCGTTGCCAGTTGCTTCCGAATGGCTGAGACCTGCTCTTCGGTCACGTTTGCGAGCCGTTCACTTTCGGCAAGATTCAGCGCCCGGCCCCAGGCACGCTCCGCCAGACCATAGTCGCCCTCTTCCTGGCGTATCCGGGCCATAACCTGCCATGCCGCGTATCGCTCTGCCGGAGACGCCGTGGGCGCAGTCAATACTCGCGAACCATAATCCAACGCCAGCTGATGATCGCCGGCGGCCAGCCACCGGGCGGCGAGATCTGCCATCAGGCCGGGAATTCGGCTATCCCCTGCGAAACGTCCACTAAAGCGGTTGGCCTCCCTGGAAAGATCCTTCAGTTCGGGTTGAAAGGCAGGCACAGTGGTCGGCCGGTCAAGACTGTTTCTCAACAGAGCAACAGCGGCCCAGGCAGCATCGGCAGCCTCGCTGTAACCGGGCGACTCATAGGCTGCTCTGCGAAAATTCGTCAACGCTTTCGGAAAATCCCTCGCCTGCAGCCAGGCATCACCAGCAAGGCGAAGCATTTCACCGCTCTGATCAATCCTCGGAGCCAGATCTGCGTAATAAACCGCTGCCTCAGCAAAAGCGGATTCAGCCTTCGCCACCCGGCCCTGTTCCACCAATCGTGTGGCCAGGTCATAGTGGTAATCGGCCAACCGTTTGCTGTAACTCAGCCATTTATTCTTCTGTTCACCAGTCAGAGCCGCGTAAGCGGAATCCTGGCTGTAGCTGGCGACGAAGTGCGCACGGGCATTGCGAACCTGCTCCGGATCACCAGCCGCTTGCCACACATCCACTATCTGTAACCGGAAGGCAGGCACAGCACGGTGACTGGGCGAATAGTCAATAAAGGCCTGATTGGCAGCAACACTTGCGATGGTCTCGCCCTTCACCGCGTAGTAATCGGCCAGCCGATCGAACAGGAGATGTTCCCAGTGGTGGGACCGGCTCCCATCCAGCCAGGCAATAAGGGTTTCCGTACCGCTGTTTCGGGCAGCCATCAGGGCAAGCACTCGAAACGTGTCATCGATGGTATCAACGCTCGAATCGCTGACTGACCCCAGGCTCTGTGCGCTCGGCAGGAACTCATCCAGAACTCTGATAAAGGTTGCTGCGGCCCTGCTCCACGCAGACGGCCCTTGTTTGAACTGGCTCCAACCAAGCATGTATCTGGCCTTGATGCCCAGCTCTCCACCAGCGTCTGAATTAACCAGGTGCAGATAGCCGGCTTCCGCTTCTGTGTAGTGTCCGGCTGCGAAGGCGGATTCAGCCAATCGGAACCTGGCCTCTGGCACAAGAGGGGATTTCGGATATAACCCGACCAGCTGTTTCAACCTCTGGATTGAAGCATCCTGCTGCCCCGTCAGAGCATGGGCCTTGGCCATCTGGTACAGCAGCTCGTCAAGCCTCCCGCCATAGGAACCTCGCTCGAGAATAGACTCATAGCTTCTGATGGCCTCGCGGTAGACCTGTTCTTCTTCAGACGCCGACAAGCCAACGTCTGATCCTGACCGATCCCTGATGTTGCTCAGCCGGTTGAGGGCATCGATCCGAACCTCAGGCTCGTCCGATGTCCTGAACAGGCGATGGTAGCGCCGGGCCACTTCCGAAGGCGAGATCGCCGGCATAGGCCTGCTTTCAAAAGTAAGAAACACCGGTCGCATGTCCCCGATCGTCTCTCCGTCCCGCCCAAGCTCTACGCGAAAGGCTTCCTGGGCTGCAGCCGGCATCACCAACAGCAAGCAGATGCACAAGCCCGCGACTGGTTTCATCATGGCTGCGTCTCCTCCAGGCTTTGGAGGGCGAGATATTCGTAAAGATGCGCAATTTGCTGTTCGGTTTTGTCCAGCGCAAAGGCCATCTGCTGATCTCTGGCTTCGACATACTCAAGTGCCAATTTGTCCAGCGCCGACTCGCACCTTTCAAGCAACTGACGAACAGCCGATAGCAGCACCTCGTTTCGCCTTTCCAGCGTCAGGGCTTCACGACGCAATCGATCCAGCGTTTCCGGCTGCCGGGATCCCCTAGCTTGGACCTGTTCCAGTCTGGCCTGTGTGTCGGCCAGTGTTTTCTGAAGGGAGCGAATACGGGCTTGCTGGTCGGGATCGGCTTGGTTGGCCAAACTCTCTAGGCTGGCACTCAGATCCTTGCCCCGCGCGGAGAGATCCATGTTGCTTTGATCGGCGAACGGGTTCTGCATGCCGGCGAGCTTGTCTTCAAGCGCTCCCCCGAACACCTGCAGATCATGACCGTGACGATCCAGTTTTGCCGCCATGGTGCGAAGAGCCACGACACGCCCCGCCGCCCTCTGCGCCTCCGGCCCCTCCATGAAGCCCAAAAGATAGGCCATTCTCGGTTGAGTCAAGGTGCGGCTGTCGGCAAGAAACCAGTCAACCCCGGTTTCCCTGGCATCTTCCACCAGGGTTTTGTAGGCGCCCTGTTCGCGAATCTTGCCGGCAAGTTTACGAAGCGTGACCCGTTCACTCTCGAACGCAGCGTTGGCCGCAAGGTAGGCTTCTCCAGCCTGCCCGAGATAGCCGGAGAGATCGTAGCCGCGCCCCATCCCTATCCATGCGTCGGCAACTCCCGGGTAGGCCAAAGGATATTTCCTGGCTCGATGCCAGCTCTGCATAGCGGCCCTGTGATTGCCTTTTTCTGTCAGCGCCAAGCCTTGCAGGTAAAGGGCCCGCGGCGTGTTGAAACTGTCGAGATCGACCTTCTCCAGAAAGCCGATCGCTTTATCGAATTCGCCATGCTGGTAGGCAAGGTAGCCCGCACGTACCAACAGATTATTCTCCAGATGCTGGCTACGCTCTGAATCGGCGTCACCCTCAGACATGGCTAACGCAACTCGCAGAGCAACCAGCGCTCTGGCCGGGTTAAGGTCGGATTTAGCGTAATCACTGGCAAGATTGAGGTATCCCAGAGCCGCCCAGTAGCCCTCTTTCATGCTGGCCAGGATGCGCCCGGCTTCATCAGTGCGGCCGTCGGCTCGCGCCTTCTCGGCATCTTCATAGAGCGCTTGCTGTCGTCCGTCCCCAAGATCCACGCCGACTTCTCCCGCCTGCCGGAATTGCTTGAGACCAGAAAGGACATCATCCGGCATTACCGGCGTGGCCGCCCCGGAAAAGCCGGGCAAAGTCAAAGGCAACACAAACAGGAGGACCCGGAGCATCATGGCGCCCTACTCCCACTCCAGGAAAGAAACCCGAGGTTCGTAATCGGGCGCCCGGGCTTCCAGACTCATCTGCAAACGGAGTACGCCGGGGCGCTTTCTGAACCTATGGGTGGATTCCCGCCGCACGAAATCATCATCGGCAGAGCGAGCGGTAATCACCGTTTTCAACTCATGCTCGCCGTTTTCCAGGTTCCCGGTGAACAACTGCTGGATTCCGCCGCGTTCAAGCGATGTCCGCTCTCTACGGGAATACAGGTGGGAAGCGACAGGCTGGCCATTCACGAAGAGCTCGACGGAATCAAGATCGAGGGCATCCCGGCTTTGAAGTGTCAGGAAAACTGCCAATCTGGTATTGGCTGGATGCAGGACCTTCTGTTCAAGGGCGAAGACGCGTTCGGAATGACTGCCGACCTCGGCACTCAAGCGTTCGAGTTCCTCGTCAAGCCCGTCGGCGGCTGCAGCCGAGGCAGCCAGCAATGACAGAACCACCGCACCGAAGCCAACTAACCTTTTGTGTGCTATCCGGCGCCTTTGTGATTTTTGTGTGCCGAACATAAGCCTCCTGCCCTGTAGCGTCTGTAACTAATGCAAACTTCTGTAACAGATCGGCAGAAAGCGTAACACTTGGTAACCGACAAGAACGGTATCCAGATCACCAATTGGAAAACGCATGGCGGAGAATAAAACAAGCTGGAGAGTGTCGAGTTATTTGACAGGGCCGTAGAGGGTATCGTTACGGGAACAGGATTCTGCAGATAAGTTGAATCTCAAACGACTGTTTTGTCGGCATTTAATTCAACTGGCCCTGTATTTGCTCTACGAAAAGCGGCGGGAGTGCCTTCGGGCAACCCCGCTTGATATGCCGAGCTTTGCCGATGCCCTCAACCGCATCGGCTTTTTTTTACGTCAAACGCCAAACCCAGCATTTCAGATTCTGAACAGTCATAAAAAAACCTCCAGCGAACCGGAGGTTTTCAAGACGAACCTTAAGTCACGCGCGTCGGCGAGCAACCCCCAAACCAAGCAATCCCAGGCCAATCAAGGCAAGGGTTCCCGGCTCCGGCACAGCGGCTACATTCGCCTTCAGCTCAGAAGTCTTCCAGTAGAAATCGTTCGTCCATCCAGACAGGGCGGTGACAGTAACTTCCAGCAAACCTGTGGTATTCAGGCTGCCAACACCACCCGCGCCAACAGTCAGCCAGCGGAAGTCATAGCCAAACAAGTGAGTGCCGTCTACCTCGTATACACCGCTTACGCCATCACCAGAAACTTTCGCCCAGTCACTCCACCAGTCTCCAGCGAACACGCCGTCAGAGAAGCCGAGTTTTAATTCAGCAGAAATAACGGAATAATCTGCAGGTACCCCACTATCAGTCAGGTCATGGGTAATCGTTTTGGATTCACCATTCTTCAGATAGACACCGGGGTTGTTTTGGTCGGTAATAATCAACGCTGACGCAGAGGAAGCCATTCCCAATGCCAGGGCTGCAGCAAAGATTTTCGCCAGTATTTTCATTGCGCGCACTCTCCATAGTTTCATATTGAATTTTGCTATTCCTAGCAATTTAAACGCAGCACAAAAAATACCAAAAACTGAGTTTCCCGCGAAAACAAGCACCTGAAAGAACATCGACCCTCTTCAATTTAAATAGTGTAAAAAGGATCGACGTTGCGAGGGAACCTTCGCCGACCGAAGTCCTCTATGACTTCAGAACACTCTTTCGCAGGTGCAGGAATCTGATCACTTGCTCAGCTGTTTCATGGCCGACTCAAGGCCCTCGACGGTCAGCGGATACATGTGGTCGTTGACGAGCTGCTTGGTCATGCCCAACGAACCTCCGCTACCCCAGTAACTTTCCGGAAGCGGGTTGATCCAGACAACCTTGCGAAAGTGCTCATTGATACGTTGAAACCAGGTAGCGCCCGCTTCCTCATTCCAGTGCTCAATTGAACCACCGGGATGGGAAATCTCGTAAGGCGCCATGGTCGCATCGCCGACAAAGATCACTTTGTAGTCGGGCGTGTACTTGTGAAGAATGTCCCAGGTGCTGGTGGTTTCATTCATACGGCGAATATTGTTTTTCCAGACACTTTCATAAACGAAATTGTGGAAATAGAAATATTCCATGTGCTTGAATTCGAGCCGTGCGGCCGAAAACAGCTCCTCACAGACACGAACGTGGGGATCCATGGAGCCGCCCACATCGAAGAAGATCAGCACTTTCACAGCGTTATGCCGTTCGGGCACCATCTTCAGATCCAGATAACCGGCGTTGCGGGCCGTGGAACGAATCGTGTCGTCCATATCCAGCTGGTCTGCCGCACCCTGGCGGGCGAACTTACGTAACCGACGCAGCGCCACCTTGATGTTCCGTATGCCCAGGGTCACGCTGTCGTCCAGATCCTTGAACTCGCGTTTTTCCCAGACTTTAACGGCCCTGCCGTGGCGGCCATTCTTCTGGCCAATACGGAAGCCTTCGGGGTTATAGCCGTTCGCCCCGAATGGTGAAGTGCCGCCGGTTCCGATCCATTTGTTGCCACCGGCGTGGCGCTCTTCCTGCTCTTCCATTCGCTTCTTGAAGGTCTCGATAAGCTCCTCAAGACCTCCCAGAGAATCAATCTTAGCCTTCTCTTCCTCAGACAGGTGCTTCTCGAACTCGGCCCTCAACCAGTCGTCCGGAATCAGGGCTTCCAGCAGGTCGTCGAGGTTCTCGATACCTTCAAAGTAAGCCTGAAAGGCACGGTCAAACTTGTCGAAGTGGCGCTCGTCCTTAACCAGGCAGAGGCGAGCGAGGTAGTAGAACTCTTCCATATCCGCAAAGGCGAGCCTTTTCTGCAGGGCTTCCAGAAGATCCAGGAATTCCCTCAGACTGGCAGGCACCCTCGCGCGCCGAACTTCAAGAAAAAAATCAATCAACATAAAACGTGACTCTTGCCAGTGTTCTTGCCGAGAATCAGCTGCGACGACGGGCCATGAACGCGAGCTTCTGCAACAGGTGAACATCCTGCTCGTTCTTCACCAGAGCACCATAAAGAGGCGGCAGCGCCGAACTGGAATCCTTTTCCTGCAACATTTTTGCAGACAGCTCATCAGCCATCAGCAGCTTCAGCCAATCAATCAGCTCCGAGGTGGACGGTTTCTTCTTCAGGCCAGGTACCTTGCGCACATCGAAGAAAACTTCCAGGGCATCACGAACGATTTCCTGCTGAAGGCCCGGGAAATGCACGTCCACGATATTCTGCATGGTGTCATGGTCGGGGAAACTGATGTAGTGGAAGAAGCACCGGCGCAGGAAGGCATCCGGCAGTTCTTTTTCGTTGTTACTGGTGATCACCACGATCGGGCGTTTCTTTGCCTTAACCAACTTCTGAGTCTCATAGACAAAGAACTCCATCCGGTCGAGTTCCAGCAAAAGGTCGTTGGGGAATTCGATATCCGCTTTGTCGATTTCATCAATCAGTAACACAACCTGCTCGTCAGCCTCAAAGGCCTCCCAGAGCTTGCCCTTTACGATGTAGTTGCTGATGTCCTTGACCTTTTCATCACCCAACTGGGAGTCCCGCAGACGGGAAACCGCATCGTACTCGTACAGCCCCTGCTGAGCCTTGGTGGTGGACTTGATGTGCCAGGGAATCAGCCTCATCCCAAGGGCGGCGGCCATTTCCTCGGCCAGCAGGGTTTTCCCGGTGCCCGGCTCGCCCTTGATCAACAGCGGGCGCTGAAGCGCAATCGCTGCGTTGACGGCCATTTGCAGGTCATCGGTGGCTACGTACTTCTCGGTACCGGTAAACTTCATGGTCTGGTTCCTGTTGGTTACTTTTTCTGGTATTTCTGATCAGGTTTTTTCTTCGAATCGTCTTCGGGCAATCCGGACTCGTCCTGATCATAATCGGGTAAATCGTCGAATTCGGACAGATCGAAATCTTCAAGCCCGAACTCCTCCTCATCATCACCTTCCGGCCCATCAGCGTCGGAAGGATCGGCAACATCCTCCAGCTCCGGAATATCCTCATCCAACTCGGGAGGCTCGTCCTCCACCGGGGTATCCGCTACCGGGATTTCCTCTTCCAGTTCGTCGGTCGGCTCAACTTCTGGTTCCGTAAGCGCTGCATCTTCCGACTTCAGAGCGGCCTCATGTTCATCAATGACGGCCTCCAGCTCAGACATATCGTCTTCAAATGCCTCCTCGGTTACCTCAGGGATTTCCTCGGCTTCGACATCCTCTTCCGGCTCTGAGACTGCCTCCGGCTCGGGTTCTGGTTCGGGCTCGTCCTGCAGATCCTCAAGTGTTTCCCGCTCTGCTGCTGCTTTCTCTTGCGCCTGCTGATCCTGTTTACGCTTACGGATGGCAAACCAGACCAGGCCGCCAAGAATGAGCAGCCCGCCGCCGGCTGCGCCGACCATCCACAAAGGCACGGCAAAAGCAGGTTCCGCTGCTTCCGGCTCCTCAGGGGCCGATTCAGGCTCCTGGACCGCTGGCGCCTCTGGCTCCTCCACCTCGCTTACGTCGATGGGTGATGTAATCGCCGGTTCCGGCCCGGATTGCTCCGGCTCAGACACCGGCGGCACCGGTTCAGACTGCTCAGGAGCGAGTGCCGGTTCTGTCACCTCCGGCTCCGGCGATTCAGCCGGCTGATCAACGGGCTTAGCCCCTTCAGGCATCGTAAACCCGACGGTGGCGCTGAACTTGCGGCTGAAGGTCTGGCCATCGGCCACCACATCAAAACTGTAGAGGCCCGCGGCTGGCAAACGACTGACCGTATCCCGGTAGGTGCCGTCTTCCGGCGGCAGCTCTCCCGACAATACCTTGGTTCCACTTCTGCCATCCTCGGAGGTGATACTGAGGCTGACCTCAATCACACCCAGAAAATCGGGATTAGTGATTTTCTCCCCTTCTTCGAAAAAGCCGACCCGGAGCTTGAGGGGCTCCTGCAATGTGAATGAAGGAGGTAGAGGATTGACCACCATTCTCAGATCGCTAACGACCGTAACCCGGCTGCCCTCTCCGAGCTCGCCATCAATGCGCCACTGTCCTGCCAACGGCTCATCGACCGTAATAAGGTCGTAACCGGCTTCCCTGGCCCAGCGGACGTTGTCGGGAAACTCCGAAAGATTAACGACCTGATCGTCCGGGCGCACGAGGGCAAGCTCCCGGGTGGCAGAGGTTTCAGACTCGCCCCAGAAAATCAGGGCAGTAAACTCACGAACGCCCTCGTCCACGGTAAAGCCATTGCCCTCAATGGGAATCTGCTCCTGTGGAACCGCGGTATTCAATGCCTGAAGAAACGCCAGGTTCAGCGCATCTGCTGTATCCGCCACCTGGAAACGACCGCCGGAGTCTGTCGCCAACGCTTTCAGAAAGTCGGTATCGGCGGCCTCAGAGAGAGCCACGGGATGAAAGGTAGCACCCCTTTCGATGAGATCAGCGACAATCGTATCCAGAATACGAGCTTCCTCTGCGGTATTCTTTGCAGGATCGTCGGAGATATCGACCTTGCCGTCGGTCAGCAGTATGAAGTGGGTCCGGCTCAGATCGCCGTCCGTGAAATAATCATCGCTGGCTGTCTCGATAGCCGCGCCAAGGTTTGTTCGGAGTGCGACCGAGTTAATCTGAGCCGAGCGCTCAATGGCCATTTCCCGCCATGCGTTGGTCACCTCACGGTGCGGCACCAGCATGTTGACATACTGCCCGAAGGTCCAGACACCCGCCGAGGCCCCCTCTGGCAAAAGCCGGGCCAGCAAACGCACGGCGGGCTGACGCAGGTTTTCCGGATCGGTGTCTTTCATGGAGCCCGAGATGTCGACTATGATCCGGACGTCAGACTGCTCCGGCAATTGAACATCGTCGCTCTCCTGGGCATTCAGCCCGACTGGCAGACTGAGCACGAAACAAAGTGCAACCAGCCCAAACCATCTCGATGTCATCTCTCTCAAGGCATCCATCCTTATCTTTTTTTCTTTTTCGCGCTATTTACGAACAAGACGATAGCGAACCAGATCCAACACCCAGACCAGCAGCATGACCAAGCCGGCGAGCCCCAGGTTAAACAGGGCCCGACCTGAAGCGTCGGCGTCGCCAAGAATCATTTCATAGCCGCCGAACAGCCAGGCCGGAATCCACCAACTGGCCAGATCAGGTGATTCAACCGGCGTGAGCAGCAAAGCCACCAGGGCGGCGAGAATCAGGGTCCGCACTCCATAAAAAGGTAGAAAACGGATCAGGCTCTTCATCATGTAAAAGAACACGACAAAGGCTATAGCGTAAGCGGCCCAGAAAATCCCGTAGGCCATTTGTGCATCGGTATCAATCATTACAGGATCCAGTGAATGATATGTTCTTCCCAGTCTTCTTCCGGCACGCGGTCTTCTGAAATCACCTTGTGACGGATCGAAACGCCGGCCTCGTGCACCGAATCCGGATCCCCGCTTCGCAAGGGATGCCAATCGGCCAGCGGCCGGTCTTCAGCCAGGGTCCGGTAGGCGCAGGTGTACGGCAACCAATGGTAGTCGTTGACGGTACCGGGTGTCAGTACCGTGCAGCCCGGCACCTTCTTAAGCCGCTCTTCGTAAACGGTGCACTGGCAGGTTTCTTCGTCCATATAACGACACACCAGATCGGTGTGGTAGACCTCTCCGGTATCTTCATCTTCCAGTTTATTCAGGCAACATTTTCCGCAACCGTCGCAAAGAGACTCCCATTCCTCAGGCGTCATCTCATGCAGGCGCTTGCGTTGCCAGAACGGCACCTGGGCAATCATGGATTGCGCTGATCCAGTTTGCGCTTGAAGTCCACCACGTAACCTTCCTGCTCTTCCGGCATTTGCAGAAAAAAGTCCTTCTCGCCAATGGCGTCCAGAACCTGCTTTCCGGTAGTTCTCGCAAGCTTGCGGTCGGGTGTCAGAACCAGATCCATGGAATGAACCGGCTGACCGAAAATGCCCCGGAGGCTCTCGGGAAGCTCCTCCCACTTCTGTCCGCGCCGAACAAAAAGGTAGGTGTCATTCTTTTTGCTGCTCCGGAAAACAGAGACAAATTCCCGCTCTTTCATGACTTCAACAATTCCTCGATATCAGCGCGAACCGGAGCAAGAATCTGCGCCCGCCAGCCCTGGAAAAAATCGTGTTGCGCCAGGTTCGGTTGCTGTACAACCTTTTCCAAACGCTTTCTCGGTGCCAGCAACTCCATTGGAATATCAGCATGTTCGGCCGCATTCCTGAAAAGACGCTTTAACTGTTTAAAGAATCCCTGCTGATCCCGAGACAACGGTGGCGCAATCCTCTCAAGGGACGAATTATCCGCGGTCGATCCCCGGCTAACAAGTTCAATCAGGCTATCGCCGTACCGACGAACTGCGCCGGATGGTACTCCCTGAATGTTGGAAAGTTCCTTCAGAGACGCTGGCAGTCTTTCCGCGATCGCAATCAACAGTGCATCCGCCAGCACACGGTTCCTTGGCCGGTCCCGACGCTGGCATTCCAGCTCACGCCAGCGGACCAGTTCCTTGAGAACACCCTGTTGCTGAGCCGAGAGGGTCCATCCGGCCCGCAGTTTCAGGTAATGGTTATCGGGATCCTCCTGCCCTGCCAGTTCATTGGCAAAGCGCGCCGATTCCTCAACCAGAGCCGCTTCCAGACCGCGATCGCGAAGTAATGAACTGACCCACTGATACATCGGCTCCAGAAAACGGATATCGTCAATCGCGTAGCGTTGCTGAGCATCGCTCAGCGGTCTCGCCAGCCAGTCAGAGCGAGTGGCGGACTTATCCAGAGTCTCACCGAACAGGGTTTCCACCAGCCTCGCGTAACCCAGGGAGAACCCTGCGCCGGCCATCGCGGCCCCGATTTGAAGATCAATGACACCGGCAGGTTGAAGATTCAGCCACTGGCGAAACAGTTCCAGATCTTCGCTCATGGCGTAAAGAAGCTTTGGAGTATCCGGGTCCGCCAGGACTTCCCGGAATCGTCTGGACTGCTCGGCAACGGAAGGGTCCACCAGGCAAAACTCGCCGTCGAGGCCCAACTGAACCAACCCCGGAATCGGGTAAAAGGTGTTTACCCGCTCAAATTCGGTGTCCAGCGCCAGAGGCTTGCCCGGTGCCCGATCCAGCCATTTGTCCAGTGCTTGCGGTTCCCGGATCCAGTCAATACTGGTCGGAGCCGGGGGAACGTCAACTGCCATAGCGGCCTGGGCGGAAATATCCATAAACGTGCCTGGTAGGTTTATTCGGTCAGATTCAATCGGACAGTGGTTTGCGACCGCGGAATGCGTGAGTCAGGGTAAAGCCATCGACGTAACCGAGCTCTCCACCCACCGGTATGCCATGGGCCAGACGGGTTATCAGGATGCCCTGGCCATCAAGGCGATCGGCGATGTAGTGAGCCGTAGCCTCACCCTCCACGGTCGGGTTGGTCGCCAGAATCAGCTCAATCACGCCTTCGTCGCGGATCCGCTTCAGCAGACGCTCAATGCCGATTTCCTCCGGTCCAACGCCATCAATCGGTGAGAGATGCCCCATCAGGACGAAATAGCCGCCGCGATAGTCACCCGCCTGCTCAATGGCCAGAAGATCTGAAGGGCTTTCCACTACGCACAGGGTACCCGTGCGCCGCTGGGGATTTTCACAGATCCCGCAGATCTCGGTATCGGCAAAGTTCTGGCAGCTTTCACACCGCCGGACGCCGCTCATGGCCTGGCTCAGCGCCTCGGAAAGTCGGGTGCCGCCGGAACGACCACGCTCCAGCAGATGGAAAGCCATGCGCTGGGCCGTTTTCTGGCCGACTCCGGGAAGACAACGAAGGGATTCTACAAGCTCATCAACCAGCGGGCTGAACGCCATGAAAGGTCCTCGAACGGCTGCGGGATGGAATTCAGAACGGCATCTTGAAACCGGGCGGCAAGCCCATGCCGGACATCATACCGGACATTTTCTCTTTCTGGTTTTCCTCGACGCGCCGCACGGCATCGTTCACCGCAGCAGCCAGAAGGTCTTCCAGAATATCTTTTTCCTCAGTCATCAGGGAGGAGTCTATGTCCACTTTACGAACGTCGTGACGACCGTTCATGGTGACTTTGACCAGGCCGGCTCCGGCTTCGCCAATCACTTCTGCCTTGGCGATTTCTTCCTGGGCCTTCTGCATCTCTTCCTGCATTTTCTGGGCTTTTTTCATCATGTCGCCCATATTATTCATCATAGCTTATCTCCTGCTTGTCTCAGCCGGCCGGATACTGTCTTCCACTACCCGCGCCTCGAATCGTTCAACAATAGACTTTACGACGGGATCCTTGCGAATGGACGCCTCGGCGGCTTCCTGGCGCGCCTTTCTCTGGCGTTCCTCATAAGCCGCAGGGGTGTCTGGCCCGGGATTGCCCTGCTCTGTGCGTAACTGAATGGAGTCGCCAAAGCGGTTTCTCAAGGCAGCCAGAATCTTTTCCTCGTGCCTGCTGTTCAACAGCCGGGCGTGCCCCTCATCAATGGCCAGGGTAATCACATCGCCATCGCGGGACATGGCGCCGTGACTGGCAAGATTACCGGGCATGCCCACAATGCCAAGACTTCGAAAATCCCGGTGCCACACGAATTCGCCCTCAGGCTCGGGCGCCTGCTCAACTGCTGGTTCCATCGCTGGATCGGGCTCCACAAATGCGGGTTCCGGAGCCGGGGCCGGCTGTTCAACTGGCTCCGCGGCAACTACAGGTGCTGGCTCTTCGGTAACTGGAGCTTCGTCGCTTAAAGGATAGCTTTCCTCATACTCTCCAGCCGCCTCGGCCTGTGCATCCAGACTGGCCAGCCAGGACGCATCCTCATCCGCAACGGGCGGAGCGGCCGGGATCTCGGGTTCAGGCTCAGGTGTGGATTCGGGTTCCGGCTGTTTTTGCTCTACCTGTGGGGTCGGCGCCGGGTCGGGCTCATCCCGTGGCTCGGAGGCATCAGACTGACCACCGGAGCTTATGGCCGGCGGCTCTCGACGGTCAGCACCTGGGCGGAAGGCAAGCATCCGGAGCAGGGTCATTTCGAACCCCATCCGGGCATCCGGCGTGATGGTAAGGTCTTTCCTCCCGATCAGCGCAGACTGGTAAAAAAGCTGGGCATCCTCGGCACTCAGCTTGCGAGCCAGAGCCTGAACCTGCTCGGCATCACCCAGGGCGTTATCGGCACTGCCCGGAACCACCTGTTCCATGGTCACCCGGTGAAAGAGCGATAGCAGATCGGCGAGGATCACACTGTAATCCGGTGCAAAGTCCGAAATCCGGCTGATTTCCGCCAGCAAGGCCGGGCCGTCGCCTTCAACGAGTGCATTCACAATGCGCTCAATATCCCGCTGATCAATGGTCCCCAGCATATTACTGACATCACTGGCGGACAGCTTCTGGTTGCCAAAGGCGATGGCCTGATCGGTCAGGCTCAGGGCATCGCGCATACTGCCGTCCGCAGCCCGGGCCAGGAGCCACAGGGCCGGTTCCTCAAATGGAATTTCCTCGGCACCCAGTACATGACGCAGGTGGCCTGCGATGTGCTCCGGCGTCATGCGTTTGAGATTAAACTGCAGGCACCGGGAGAGCACTGTGACCGGCAGTTTCTGGGGATCGGTCGTTGCCAGCAGGAACTTGACGTGTTCCGGCGGTTCTTCAAGGGTCTTCAGGAAAGCGTTGAACGATTGGTTCGTCAGCATGTGCACCTCGTCAATGAGGTACACCTTGTAGCGGCCACGCGTGGGCGCATACTGGACGTTATCCGTCAGCTCACGCATATCATCAACGCCGGTCCGGGACGCGGCGTCAATTTCAATCAGATCCACAAATCGGCCTTCCTGAATCTCCTGGCAGCTCGAGCATTCACCACAGGGGTTCGGGGTTACGCCGGTTTCGCAGTTGAGGCAGCGTGCAAGCAGACGCCCAATAGTGGTCTTGCCTACCCCACGGGTCCCCGTGAACAGATAAGCATGATGAAGACGCTGGCTTTCCAGGGCGTGAATTAACGCCTGGAGCACGTGTTCCTGACCCACCATATCCTCGAAAGTGCGTGGGCGCCATTTACGGGCAAGTACCTGGTAGCTCATGTTCCGCCAACTGCAGTGAAAAACGGGTTTAACCTTAGCACGGACAAAGATCTATAAGAAGCAGACTTGATCCCGGAAGCGCACGCACAAGTGCCGCACATAAGTTCATGGCTATCAAGGATAATCAGAAGAAAAAACAGGAGAGGAGAAAATACTGGGGGTGACTCCATCAGCGACACCCCGGCACACAATTCCACCGCTGCGGCTGCTCCCTTCCGGGCCTGACCGGGTTCACGGTTTCATGTTGCGGAGGCACCAATGGAGCCACCATAACGGCGTTTCAGGACAATTCCCTGAAAGCGGCGCGCATATTAGCAAAAGGGTTTGCACACTACAATGACAAATCAGCACGCCCGTCAGCATCATCCTTGTAAAGGCAGCGGCACTTCATCCTGGCGGAACCAGCAGGCCAGACTGTAGCGAGTGCGGTTTGCCGGTAACACCTCGTGAGGAATTTCCTCGCTCATGAACAAGGCCATTCGTCCTGCCTCGGGCAACACGGTTCCGCACACTTCCTGATCATTGTCTCGGTTGAAAACCTGAAGGGCGCCACCGTCGGCTGCCTGCCAATCTTCATTCAGATAAAGCACCAGACTCACCACCCGGGATGCCCTGCCCTTAAAGCTGTCCAGATGCTGTTTATAGAAATCACCTGAATGGTAGGTAGCATAATGAGTCTCGAATCGCTTCAGCCCCAGAAACAGCCTTTGATTCAGACCCTGTCGAATGGACTCGAAAAACTCGAACAGCGCGGCCTGAGGAGCTGTAATGCCTTGCAGCCAGGCAATCTTGTCGCGCCGCACCGACCGGTCTCGCACCAGATCACTCCCGCGCCCGATGCCGGCTTTTTTCATGGCATCGGTACGATCCAGAATCTGCACTTCCTGTTTCAGCGCCGCCAACAAGTTGGCGCCCAGCCGCGCCCTCACATCCAGCGACATCCAGCCGTGCTCGCTCAGCCCCAAAGCCAGTTCATCCAGCCAGTCCTCAGACACCGGCGCCTGTTGGTCCGGCGAGAGATGCATCGGCTGCACATCACTGCCCGCCACCGCATCCTGGGCGCTGTGCAAAGGTGTGATAAGGGGATCATTGATCGGAATGATTACCGGCGTTTCCATCGGCAGACCTCGTACTGAATTTGAACGTATTTTAGGCGCAATTCTCGCCGCAGCGGCAGTTTTAATTTACTCTCTGTGTAGGGAAATACACTTAACCGGTTTCACTCAGTAGCTAACCATGTCAGAAAGCAGTAACAGGCCACCGCTCTCACTTTCGCCGGGCCAGTGGTCCTTCACGCGCTGGAAAACGATCGGGCAACTGGAAGCTCTTGAGGTCCACCATCCTTTGTTCCAGGCCACCGTGTTTATTCAGGGCGCTCATCTGGCAAGCTTCAAACCTCAGAACGAATCTGACTGGCTCTGGATGAGCGCAGCGGCCCGGTACGAACCCGGTCGAGCCATCCGCGGTGGCATTCCCGTGTGCTGGCCCTGGTTTGGCGACCCGGCCCGCAACGCGCCGGAAGTGCGGAAACGCATCCAGACCGACCAAGCCCACGGGTTTGCCCGTACCGCGCTCTGGAAACTGGAGGATGTCCGGGAGAACGCCCACGAGGTAGAGATCAGCCTGTCCCTGGATGCCAATGAAGATTTCAGTGATGTCTGGGCCGGCCATGCGCTCGCCCTGCTCACCTTCAGTTTCTCCATCCGCGGATGCCAACTGGCTTTGACAACCACGAACCTGGGTAACGATCCGCTGGCCTTTACCCAGGCGCTCCATACTTATTTGCCGACCAGCGACATAACCCGCACTCGAGTGCTGGGCCTCGGAAACAGCCAGTACATCGACACCCTGGATAACTGGGAATACCACAACCAGGAAGGCCCTGTGTATTTCGACGGCGAAACCGACCGCATCTACGAGAGCGGCGAACCCCTTACGGTTGTGACACCCCGAATTGGCCGCAAGCTCTCAGCCGTAGGCAGTGACTCAACGGTGGTCTGGAACCCCGGCCCAGCCAAGGCGGCCAAGCTATCGGATTTTCCCGAGTCGGCCTGGCAGTCCATGCTGTGCGTCGAAACCGCCAATGCAGCCAGCGATTATCGGGTGCTTAATAACGGGCAAAGCCACACATTAGGCGTATTCATTGGAAGGAAATCATGAGCCTGGCATCGTTTCTGAAATCCCGACTCGTTCCCGCGGAACTGGATCAACATATCAACCGCATCCGCAAACCCATCGGGAGCCTGGGCTACGACCCATGGGGCTATAACAACGAAGCCATGAAGTACGGGCTTTCGCTCACCAAACAGATTTACGAAAAGTACTTCCGGGTACAAGCGCACGGGGTGGAAAACATTCCCGCCGAGGGACCGGTGCTCATTATTGCCAATCACAGCGGCCAGCTTCCTATCGACGGCCTGCTGATTGGCTATGCCCTTGCCTCCCGGGAAAAAGATGCCCGCATTCCAAGGGCCATGATTGAACGCTTTTTTCCAACCGTGCCCTGGCTGGGCAATTTACTGAATGAAGTTGGCGCCGTACTTGGAGACCCGGTCAACTGCGCCAAGATGCTCGCGAATAACGAAGCCGTGATTGTTTTCCCCGAAGGCATTCGAGGTTCGGGCAAGCTATACCACGACCGCTACCAGCTCAAACGGTTTGGCAACGGATTCATGCACCTGGCCATGAAATACAAGGCGCCGATCGTGCCCGTTGGCGTGGTGGGTTGCGAGGAAACCATCCCGGCCATCGCCAACATAAAGCCCCTGGCAAAAGCCCTGGGCATTCCCTACGCCCCGGTGGCCATGCCCGTGGTTCTGCCGGCAAAGGTACACCTGAACTTCGGAGCCCCGATGTACTTCGACGACCTGGAAATTCCCGAAGAAAAGGTCACCGAACGCGTAGAGAAGGTCAAGGCGGAAATCAGCCGGTTGATCGACAAGGGACTGAGCGAAAGGAAAAGGCTTTTCTGATGAGCGAACAACGCAGACCGCACATTCTGATCACCGGTGCCGCCGGCGCCCTCGCCCAGAAAGTTATCGAACAGCTCCGAGATACCTGCGACCTGGTCGCCGTGGATTTCCGCGAACAGGTCTACCTGGGCGACGATATCCCCAGCTACTGCATCGATTTCAACAAGAGGGTGTTCGAGGATCTGTTCCGGCGCTATGAGTTTGATGGCGTGATCCACATGGGCCGGATTATGTCCAGCCAGCTCACCCGCATGCGGCGCTACAACGCCAACGTGCTCGGCACCCAGAAGCTTCTGGACCTGAGCCACAAGTACGGCATCAAACGAGTGGTCGTGCTTTCAACGTTCCATGTCTACGGAGCGGTGGCCTACAACCCAGCGCTTATCGACGAAGCGGCACCGCTCAAGAGCGCCGGGCTCAGCGCCGACCTGATTGACTCCGTGGAACTGGAGAACCTGGCCAACATCTATTTGTGGCGCTACCCGGAACTGAACATCACTATTCTGCGACCCTGCAATATCGTCGGGCCGGGCGTGCGCAACACCATCAGCACCCTGCTGGGCAGCGAACGGGCTCCGGTGCTGGCGGGCTTTTCACCCATGATGCAGTTTATCCATATCGATGACATGGCCGACGCCATTGTGCTGGCGTATAAAAAACCGACACGTGGCGTATTCAACGTCGCGCCGCAGGACTGGGTGGCCTACCAGCACGCACTAAAGCTCTGTGGCTGCAAGCGAATCCAGGTGCCTTCCATTCCGCCGATGGTTCCGAAGATGATACTCGGCACCTTGAAACTGAAGAGCTTTCCGTCCTATCTGATGGCGTTCTTCAAGTATCCGGTGGTGATTGATGGGCGGGCGTTCGTTAATGAGTTCGGATTTGAGCCGAAGCGGCCACTGAAGGAGATTTTCCGGTTTTATCGGGAGAATAAGAGACCGGTTTAGCAGTTCCGAACAGCTCATCGCGCCGGCCTGTCGATTGTGTCATGTTTCTTTACACCCAAAATCAGCGACCCCAAAAAATCAATTATTAAACAGACAGTTGAAAACATGGAATGCTCCATGCATGTCATCTTCCCGACATTACATTACAAGTTTAGGAAGGGAAGACCATGTTTAAAATTAAGAGTTTGGGAGCTGCGATTGGCCTCGCCACGCTGATACTTTCTCCCGTAGCGTCGGCCAACCTTCTGACGAACGGAAGTTTCGAGGATTCGCCCAAGTTGACACAGGCAGGCGGAGGCTGGGGTTTCTTCGATCCGAACCTGGTGCCTGGCTGGGATAGCGACGACAATAATATTGAAATCTGGCAATCTGGCTTCAATCGTGTCCAAGCCGCCGATGGGAACCAATTTGCAGAGCTTAATGCTCATCCTGAGACAGGCATCGCGTTTACTCTGTTCCAGGATATCGTTACTACGATCGGCGAGAGCTACGACCTGAGCTTTGCCTACAGGGCCAGGAGCGGTCAGGAGTCCTTCAGCGTCTCTGCAGCCGATCTTGATGAGCAGGTTCTCAACAGCAACACTGGCGAGTGGACAATCTACTCTGGCATGTTCACGGCAACAGATGAGCTGACCCGGTTGATGTTCACCTCTGTTGATCCAGAAACTGAAACTCTTGGTAATTTCATCGACAATGTATCCGTCGTTGCCAAGGTACCAGAGCCTGGAACACTGGCTCTGCTCGGCCTTGGTTTGGCCGGATTGGGTCTTTCCCGCAGACGCCGAAGCTGATCACTCAGGCTTCAACAAAAAGGCCAGCGGTCAAATGCCGCTGGCCTTTCCATGTCGGGCTTACATAGACTTATAAACACAGCTATTCTCTGCTGACGGTTTTCTCATTTCGAGGCTATAGCAGATGTTCAGTAACATGGACGTACTCAGCTACTCACTGGCTGCGATTACGTTCGGACTACTTGGCGTATTAATAGCAACGCGGTATCTACGACGCGGAGTAGATCGTGCACTTGCGCTGGCAGCCGCTGTGACGTCCGTTTGGGCACTGACCCTCGTCAGTCAGAGTGTCTGGGGGCACCCCGGGTTCAACCTTCGCTACCTTGTCGAACTCGTTCGGGACGCAAGCTGGATCTATCTGCTTTTCGTTCTTCTCAAAGATGGTCTCAGGGAAAAACAGCTCACCGGCAATCTGAAAAAAATACTCGGCGCATGTGCCGGTACCCTCCTGTTCGTCTTGCTGGGCATTGGGCTCATAGAGCATACAACCGACCTTGATATAGCCACCGGGAAAGTAAAGCTGTTAGGGCAGATCGGATTATCTTTGATCGGGCTGTCCCTGGTCGAGCAAATCTGGCGTAACTCACCCAGCTTCGGTCGCTCCAGTATCAAGTATATCTGCATCGGCATCGCAACTATTTTTAGTTTCGATTTTTTTATGTACGCCGATGCCCTGCTTTTCGGGCATATTGCAGACTCTTTCTGGAACGCCCGCGGATTCGTCAATGCTTTGTTGACGCCGTTGTTCGCTGTCAACGTTATTAACACGCGAAAACAGCCGGTTGACTTTCAACTATCCCGCTCGGCTGTCTTTTATGCCGGAACGCTCGTATTCGCTGGTGGCTACCTGCTATTTCTGGCATTGGGCGGCTACTATGTTCGTGCGCTGGGCGGGGAATGGGGCAATGCCCTCCAGGTCCTGTTTTTCACCATTTCGCTCGTTTTCCTAGTGACGCTCCTCCTCTCCCGGCGCATCCGCTCCAAGCTTATGGTTCTGATTAGCCAGAATTTCTTTGATTATAAATACGATTACCGGGAAGAATGGCTAAAAATAACGCAGGAACTGGCTGACCTCAGCGACGATCCTCCGCTCCCTCAAAGGGTAATCCGGATCCTGGCAGGATTGGTTGAAAGTAATGCCGGCGCGATCTGGCTGGTCGGTGAAAAGGATGCTTACATCCTCAAGGCTGCGGTGAATCTGTCAACGCCCAAGTACACCATGATCGACAGCAATTCAGAGCTGGTCAGATTCTTCCGTGAGCGCGAATGGATCGTTGACCTCCATGAGTACCACGCTGACCCTGTCAGCTACGATTTGCTGGAAATTCCGGACGCCATCACTAAAACACCCGATGGCTGGCTGATCATTCCTCTATATCTCGGCAATGAACTTTATGGTTTGGCGCTTTTGGGCAACCCCTATGCCCGCGTCGAGCTGAACTGGGAAAACTTTGACCTGATCAAGGTCGTCGCCCGGCAGACCTGCAACCTCCTGGCGCAGGCTGATGCGCAGAACCGTTTGTCGCGTGCTATGCAATTCGAAGCTGTTAGCAAAGCCTCTGCGTTTCTCGTTCACGACCTGAAGACGGTCATCGCCCAGCTGTCTCTTTTGGTAAAGAACGCACCCAAACATCGCAATAATCCGGAATTCATCGATGACATGATAAACACCACCGATCATGCGGTGCGTAAAATGTCGAACCTTGTTGACCACATCCGCAAGCCCTCCAGTGAAGACGACGCCATACTGGGGCCGATCAATCTTACCCAACTGGTCAAGGAACTGGTCATACATCACCAGCACAGAGCGCCCGCACCTCATCTGGAGGGGTCTCCGCCCGACGCCATGATCAAGGCCGATGTGGAACAGCTACGCAGCGTTTTAGGCCATCTTATCCAGAATGCACAGGACGCAACGCCGCCAGACGGGGAGATCGTGCTGACGCTGAAAATCGCAAAAGGAAATGTCGCACTCTTTATTCAGGATACCGGCTGCGGAATGACCGAGGAATTTATCAGCGCCCAGCTGTTCAAGCCATTCGAGAGCACAAAAGGCCTTACAGGAATGGGCATTGGCGCTTATCAGGCCAGGGAATATATCCAGAGACTGGCAGGCAGTATCGATGTGACAAGCGAGCCCGGAATCGGCTCCTGTTTTTCAGTCAGAATACCGCTGGCAAGTGATAATCTCGCGGTAATCGCCAATCAACCTTTGACGCCGGTTACCGAGGCGGACGCACCTCAAGAAAATGCCAATTAACCGTCGCGAGGGGCAATCTTCCAAAAGCACCATTGCAAAGTGCCAATGTTCAGTTAAGAATCACGGTTAGGAACCATATCTATAAAAAAGGATTTACTGCTGTCGTGACTAGAAGACTCTTGATTGTAGAGGACGACCCGGGCCTGCAGAGCCAGATGCGCTGGTGTTTCAGTGACGACCTTGAGGTGTCCGTTGCGTCTGACCGCGAGCAGGCGCTGACAGCGCTCAGAAGAGTTGAGCCCGACGTCATCACACTGGACCTTGGGCTGCCGCCCGATCCCGGCGGTGCATCTGAAGGGTTCAGCCTGCTTGAGGAAATTCTCCGCCTTTCCCCAATGACCAAAGTAATTGTGGTAACCGGTCGCGAAGACAAGGAAAACGCGGTCAAGGCCATTGGCATGGGGGCATCAGATTTCTACCAGAAGCCGCTTGATGCCGACATTTTAACATTCGTTGTAAATCGGGCTTTCCGACTGGCGGAACTGGAAAGGGAAAACCTTGAGCTGAGCCGCCGAGGAAACGGCACGAGCGTCAGAGGAATAGTCGCCGCGAGCCCTCAGATGCTGGCCGTCTGCCGCACCCTGGAAAAGGTCGCACCAACAGATGTCACCACGCTTATCACGGGCGAAACTGGGACTGGTAAAGAACTGCTTGCACGAGGAATTCACGAACTCAGTCAGCGGGCATGCAAGCCTTTCGCTGCCATCAACTGCGCAGCGATTCCGGAGAATTTGCTGGAAAGCGAACTCTTTGGTTTCGAGAAAGGCTCCTTCACCGGAGCTACCCAGGCCAAGAAAGGAAAAATCGAAAGTGCCAATGGCGGAACACTCTTCCTTGATGAGATCGGGGACATGCCGATGGCACTACAGGCCAAATTGTTGCGTTTTCTGCAAGAGCGGGTTGTTGACAGGGTCGGTTCGGTCGAGCCAGTACCCGTAGACGTCCGGGTTGTTTGCGCTACACACAGGAACGTGAAAGATCTGATCGATAATGGGTCATTTCGGGAAGACCTCTATTATCGAATCAGCGAAATTACCCTGGACGTGCCCGCCGTTCGCAATCGCGAAGGCGATGCTCTGGTTATAGCTCAATCACTACTGAAGACTTTGGGCAAACAGATGGACCGACCCAATCTTGCTTTTTCTGAAGATGCCATCGGTGCAATCACAAGCTACCCCTGGCCCGGCAACGTCAGAGAAATGATCAACAAAGTAAAACGCGCCACGATCATGGCCGAAGGGAAGCGCATAACGGCAAGCGATCTGGAACTCCCTGGAGAAACAGCCAGCGAAAGCGAGCACCTGAATCTCAGGCATGTCAGGGAGAAGGCAGAGCGCCAGGCAATCGTGCAGGCACTAAGAACCTGTAGCTTCAATATGGCCAGGGCTTCCCGGCTCCTGGGCATCACTCGCCCCACTCTTTACAACCTGACCGATAAATACAACATAGAAACGTCTGCCGAACACTCAAGTCTTTGAGGTAGAACACAGGAACTCTCTGGATTTTATAAAAAAGGAATAGACCATGAAGTCCACTTCGTTTGTAGGTGCCACCATCCTCTCCGTTGCCCTCGTCTTCGGTTTGGCTGGTTGCAGCGAAGAGAATGAGATGAGTCAGGAAGACATCCAGTATCTGAGCCATATTGATCAATCCCGGTTTTTCCAACGCCAGGGCGAGCTCAAAGCCAGCACTCTGGAGGCACGAAGTGCGATCGAGCTCAAACCGCAAGAAACCGAGCCTTATTTCCTTATCCTCGATAATCTCCTTCAAGCTGGAGATGCCTTCAATGCGGAACGCCAACTAGACCAGGTCATGGATAAGCTCGGATCAGGCGACGTGGATGCAAAGGTCAAGAACCGGGCCCTGCTGATCCGCGCGGAAGCAAATTTGCTGCAGGGTGAATTTGAAGACGCACTCTCCGCAATGAGTGAGTTCTCAAGTTCTGATCGGCCAATGGAAACGAAAGCCGCGCTGCTCAGGGGCAAGACGCATCTTGCTGCCAACCAACTTGATGCAGCAGAAAGGGCTTTCAGTAACGCACAGAACATTGACCCCACGGATGTTGAATCCCTGGTTGGCCTGTCAAAAACTGCGTTCGCCAAAGGCGATGTTGCCAAAGCCCAATCCCTGATTGGCGAAGCCGAAAACCTCGATGCGGAAAACACCGAACTGTGGCTTTGGAAAGCACAGCTGGCCGACACCAATGAAGAATGGCAGAAGGCGGAAGACGCCTACATTCGCGCTCTCGAGGACATTGGCCAATACGATGTAATGACCCAGCGCAAATACGCCACGATATCCTCCCTCATCCGTGTTCTACGAGCTCAAGGCAAGCAATCGGAAGCGTATGTGTACGAGGAGATCCTGGCCAAGTCTGGTCCGGGCACAATCAAGAGCAATCTGATTGCCGCCCAGGACGCCCTTGACCAAGGCGATCTCGACGAGGCCTCCCGATATCTGGAAGAGGTACTCAACCAGGCACCGAACCATGAGCAAACAGCGCTTATGCTTGGCCTGGTGCGATTCAGGCAAGGTCGCGTCGATGAGGCAGAAGCCCTGTTGACACCAATCGCAGAAGCCGGAAGGTCGGAAACCGCCAGCAAACTCCTTGCCGCAACCAGACTCCAGCAGCGAAATCCCGCAGGTGCGCAGGAGATTCTGGACAAGCTGGAGAACAGGGACTCCGACCCCAACACCCTGGCAATGGTGGCTATCGCAGCGCTTACAAACGGTGATTTCGAGTCCGGAGAGGAGCTGATGGAACAGGCTCTGGCCGGCAATCCCGAGAATCACGATCTCAGATTACGTTACGCTGCCTATCTGGTTCAGCGAGGGCAATATCAAAAAGCGATAAAACAAGCCAGCTATCTGCGCGAGAATGCTCCCCAGATTGAGCAGGCAAGAAGCATCATCATTCAGTCACAAGTCCAGTCGGGGCAGCTGGACGCTGCCATAGAGACGGCAGATCTCTGGGTAGCGGAGCTCCCGGAAAGTGGTGCCGCACTAATCACCCGAGGCAATCTTGCTGCACAAGAGCAAAATCTCCAGGCCGCGCGCGATTACTTTTCCCGAGCAAAATCTGTGGAACCCGAATCCCCTGCAGCTTCTATAGCCTTGGGAAAACTCGCAGCAGAACAGGATCAACTCAAGCAAGCCCGGGAGCATTTCCGGGAGGCCGTACGCATTTCCCCCGACAATCGTCTGGCGCTCCAGGGCCTGGCAGCGAGCCAACCTCGTGAGGAAACAGACCAATTCATGCGCGAGATTCTCGAGAGCCAGCCCGAGGCAACGGGACCTCGTCTATTACTTCTCGAGTCAGCTCTGAGAAATGGTGATCAGAAAGAAGCAGACGAATTGACTGCGGCGCTGCTGGAACGAAAAGAACAGAATACGCCATCACCGGCTTCCTCTCTTGTAGCAAGCATCTACAACAACATTCCCATGGCATTGCGGTCAGCAGGACAATCTGAAAGAGCCTCCGAGATTCTGGAGCGAGCTCGCGTTCTGTTTCCTGCCAATGAAGATATTGCACTTCAGGCCGCCAGAGAGGCTTTTTCAGAAGCCAGAGACAACGACGCCCGAAAGATTCTTCAGGAGGTAAAGCAGCAGCACCCTGATTCCGCCAAACCCTATGCGACGGAGGCCGCCTACTTCGAGAATCAGGAGAACTATCAGCAAGCAGTTGAACTTTATCGACTGGCACTGGAGAAGGAATCCTCGCCGGAATTGGCAAATAGCTATGCCCGAAATCTACAGAATGCCGGGCAGCCAGCAGAGGCACTCACATTTCTGCAATCTGCCACTGAGAGTTATGCCGGAAATGACCAGCTGCTATTCACCAAAGCTCTTATCCAGCAGAGTCAGGGGGACGACAGCGCCGCCCGGACGAGCTATGAAAAACTGCTTGAGTCGAACCCCGAAAATGTCGTTGTTCTGAACAACCTTGCCTGGATCTATCATGAGGATGGAGATAGCAGAGCCATCGAGCTTGCCCGCCGTGCCTATGAGCTAAACCCAGACAATGGCGCCATCGCCGATACCTACGGTTGGATTCAACTCAAATCCGGTAACACCAGCGAGAGTATTCCGCTGTTGGAAAAAGCGCACAAACTTGAGCCGGAATCTGAGGAGATCGCCCTGCACCTCGCAGAAGCTTACCGAGCCGCTGGAAAGAATGCGGATGCGAAGAGAGTGCTCGAAAAGTTCGGTGACCAGGGATAAAAATTCGGGTATGAACTACGCTTCGAGCTTTTACCGACAGCACCTTTGGCTACTGTCGATACCGCTTTTTGCAGTCGGTTTGTGGGCTGAGTGGAGGGACTTCTTCTACCTCTGGTCCGATTCCATTATCTACACACACGGCTTCCTGGTTCTCGCCGGCTCCTGTTACCTCCTGTTCCTCAGGAGGAAGACCCTTGCCAACCTAAAGATCAGCGGGTCGCCACTGGGTCTTTTTTTCCTGGCTGGCGCAAGCATTGTCTTAATGCTCTCACAGGCTGCTGACATCCGTGTATTCCGATTGTTACTCGTCCCCGTCATGATTGTGTTCTGGGGCTGGTCAGTCTGGGGAAAGGGCTTCCTCAGGACTGCTGGCGGCCCAATTATGCTACTGATTTTTGCGGTACCCATATGGGATGATCTATCACCGATCCTTCAGCACATAACAGTTTTCTTTAACAATCTGCTTCTGCAAGGAGTTGGCATACAAGCCAAGATTCAGGAGTTTTACATTATCCTGGATGTAGGAACATTTCTGGTAGAGGACGGTTGCAGTGGTGTTCGCTACCTCATGGTTGCCCTGTTCCTGGGTGCCTTTTATGGCCAACTGTATTACCAAAAATATGTCTCGACCTTTTTTCTTGTTGTTATCGCTGGCGCTCTATCGATGCTCTCCAACTGGGTTCGGGTATTCGGCATCATTGCAGCCGGCCATTACACAGAGATGGAGACGTCACTAGTCGAAGATCATGAGCTTTTTGGGTGGGTTGTTTTTCTGATCTTTACATTGGTTCCCTTGTTCTTCATTTCCGGGCGAATCGAGCCTCACGCAAACAGCAATAGCCCACAAGCATCGACATATACTTCGACAGATCAGCCGAAACGCCCCTCCCTCTTCTGGCCGACCATTGCATCAGTCTTACTGATTTGGCCGGCCATCTTGCCGCTGGCCCTGCAAGCAGAAACCGAAAGGGTTGCCCAAGAGTGGAACCCCTCTCTGTTCCGGGCAGTACCCGGCTGGAGTGGTCCTCTGCAACACGCTAATATCTGGACTCCGAAATACACCAGGCCCGACATCAACCTCGGCGGTGTCTACGTAAACCCAGAGCTTCAGCAAGTCCAGCTGCAGATCATCGGATATCGCATCCAAACCCAAAACAAGGAATTGATTTTCTATGGCAATTCCCTATTCAACCGCAAAGAATGGCAATTAGTATCAGAGCAGAAAAGGCTATTGGAAAACGGCTACCTGCAAAATCTTTCAACGGTGAACGAGACTATTATTCAGCGTCGTGAGAACAACGAACAGGTCATCATCTGGTCCTGGTATGAGGTTGGGGATACGCTTACAGATTCTCGGATGGAAGCAAAGCTAACGGGAGCTCTTAACAAAATTAAAGGCGACAGTAGAGGTGCCCTCTGGGCGCTGGCGGGCAGATGTAACAGCGAACAAATTGCCGACTGCGACGACCAAAGAGGTGCATTTACGGCATTTCTTGAGCAGGCCGATCGATAGCTCAGTCAGACGGTGGACTGGTTCAAAAGGCTAAAATCATTTATGAGGGTTTCCCTTACTCTCTCATCCCGGCGTTGCTGGTCTGAGAGGTACTGCTCTATAACCCCGCCTTCGATCCCGCGCCATGTCGCCCGCTTTGCCTTTACATCAAAATCCTTGTAGAGATACAGGCGCCCTTTTCTTTCCAGACGTACTGAATTGCAGTTCCCTTGCTCTATGTCCTGGATCGCACGGATCATCATTTTTACACCAAGCCTCACCACCTTTTCATAGAGCCGGTTAGGATTATCACCCTGCTCAATGACCGGGCGACCCTGATAAACGACGTCACCATCATCCACACCCTCTGCAACGAAGTGAACAGTTGCACCAATGCATTCCGGCTCCCCGTTGTGCACCGCCCAGTCTGTGGTATATAAACCTCGATAAAATTGAGAGAGACCGCCATGTAAATTCAGGACGCCGTGCGTCGGCACCTGAAGCAGGTCTCGTTTTAGTAATGAAGCGCCACAAACGGCGATAACATCTGGTTCTCTATCCCGAATCCAGCTCACGTACTCCGGGCTATTAATCGCGTTGACTCCACTGGTATGCAGAATCTCAATGCCTTCGAAAGTTTCGAGCGCGAGCCCCTCCTGCCCGAAATCCAATGAATTGGAAGGGTCATTGTAGGGCTGATACGGTTCTATAAGTTTCCTGTCCAGTACCTCAAAGACCTTCTTGAAAAAAAGCCCTGGCCTTGAAATATATTTGCGAGCCCTGCTAACCAGCGGTGAGCTATCCCTCTTTGGTGTCTGGTTTTCGACCACAATTCCCACGACAGTAAGAGACTTCGCCAGCTGATTCGCAAAAAAAATATCGGACTTGTCACCACTGACGATAACCAGTGTTCGCATTCGCTTTTTCTCCATGCTTCAAACAGCCTTTGCAGTCTTTCCCTGTTTCCGAATGGACTTTTTCACCAGCGGTATCAGACGGTACTCCAGAAAGTACAAACATCTTAATCGGAGACTGCCTCCAAAACATTCGACATTGCAGTATTCCTCATATTCGGACGTCCAATTACTCAGATACCAGTAATCATCCGCACAGGTGTAATACTGCTTGGCTGCACCCGAATCGAAAAGATATTTAAGAGCCGAATACTCCAGAAGGGAGCCAGGAGAAAAGGCTTTATACGAATCGTCGTAATCGGCCCGAATTGGATAAACAATACCGTCGTATCGCAGATGAAGCTCGAACGCTATTGCTCGATCGCCATCACGAGCAATCCATGCGCTCACCACGCCCTCTTTCCCCAATAACTCAATCAGATTCAGGAGAAAAACTCGGCTACCGTGATGAGACTTCAAATCATTGCCAATTGATGCCTTCCAGCTCTTTGCTGAAACATCAATCAGTTCCTCAACAATCGCCTGATCAGGCGCACTAATCTGCTCCAGAGTAATCGAAAACCCCGGTTGCTTCCGAAACCGGTTCATTTTGTGTCTCAGGCTTTTCTTTAGCGCACGAGGCCGCGTATTGAAAAACGTCTCCCATGGCTGATCAATTTCTATGACCGGCGTTTTCAGGCTGGGCTTCAGCCCTATGCGGCGAGCGCCGAACGTATTTCTCGATTCAGGCCCATCAATGAGAAATTGGAGGAGAGCGCCATTCCGGTGGAGTTTGAAAAACTGTCCAAGTTCGTGGTCGCCTAGACTGGTAAGCCTACGATAAGCCTGCCCTCGTTCTTCGCCGACCAGGTCGGGATGAACGATAACGTCCGAAAATGGCGTGTGCCCGTTAACCGCGAGTTTGAGAACTGTCACTGGTATACCCCGGTATCGTTCCCGAACCCGGCATAGAGGAGCAAAACCTACCAGAGCACCCTCCAGATAGGCGCACCTGAACTCCATTTGCATGTTTAGGGAAAAGGCTCGACACCAGGCGAGCAACCATTCATGAGTCAACGGCAGAGGAATGCTGTCCAGACTGGACAGGAGGCTATCCCATTGTGGTTTTATCTGGTTGAACTCGTCCTCAGTCCTCAGAACTCTTAATTCCACAATGATAGAGATTCCCGATCATTTACAGGTGTCAGGCTGCAGACAACTTGTGCTTAATCTTGCGAAGTTTGTCCAGGACATCGATTGCGCGGCGTTTTAGCCAAAAATCGAGCAAGGGCTGATGCAACCAATCACGAACACTGTTCTGAAGCCAGAAGTAGTTCACCGATACATTCCGTCCCTCGGCCTCAATAAAATGCCACGTGCCTGCGGGAATAAAAAGCGCCTGCCCTTCTTCCAGCCAGCCCGTAATTCCATGCGCCTGGCCGAGTTTTGGAAAGCGTTTCACATCCGGGTTCTGACAGTCTATTTTGCTGTCAACGACACGGTTTTCGAGCAATGCCCTGATACTGAATGGGCTGTATGGATACATACAGTCGCTCTGATCGGGCGGGAAAAGTACGAATCGTTTTCGGCCCTCCAACATCATGAGCAGACTATGGGTCTCATCGTAATGCAAGAGGGATTTATTCTTGCCAGGCCCAATATACAAGTTGGAGACCCGGAAGGCAGACTCAGGAATGAACGACGGCAAGGTAACAGAAAGGCCAGCTGGCAAATCGTCAGAAACCCCTTGCCCCCGAAGGGGTTCCAGAGCATAGCCGTTACCCGTGGTATTCATTACCTCATCAAAATCCTCCATGGGAATACGCTCGAACCCGAGATAATGATAAATACCATCCTCGGACTGTCTTTGGATGCGTATGGATTTCAGAGAACTCTTGAAATAGCTGTAGTTCAAGCCTTCGGTAAACGGCAAAGCTTCCCTTACTCCGCTCAGTAAAAGGGGCTGACGACGCCGAATAAAACGGATCAGTCCATCTTTATCTGTGGGAAACGGGATCGTTTCAATCTGGTCCGGCCCGGCCAGGTCAAATAAACTCATCGTGGCATTCCTTTTCTACGATTATTGGCATAGCTGCCAACTCCCCTCCCGCGAGAACTCGTATCCTATGCGTGATCCTTTCAACACGATATGCCATGGCCAATGAAGCTGCAAGCACTACTCATTGCAGGTCTCAACAGGTTTCTGACCTGCGTAAAAATAAATCAGGCTTGATTCATCTGAGCAGTTAGAACGTCGAAGCGGGGCTGGGCTTTCTTCAACTCTCCAGCCTCCACCACAGCGCTAAAAATAACGTAGCCGAATATTCGAATACTAAAATAGCTAAACATTGGCCGAAATCCTGCCTTCCTGAGGGCTGTTCTGGAAGCGTCGTTTTTGCTGTCTACGGCGACTAACGCTGTGGTGCCGCTAACGTGGGCGGCCAAAATAGCTTTAAGCAAGCTCTGGAAGTGCCCGTGTCCACGGAAGGCAGGAGCTGTGGCGCAGTCCCAGACATAAATAGCCTGATCCGGGACCGTTAACTCAATGTTGTGGAGCACACCAACACGCGCCCCGCCCCCGGCCACCCAGCCATAGGATACAGGCGTGTTATCAATCACCAGTTCGTAGAGTTCGTTGCCCTGTTCAACCCTCTTCTCGAAGGCCGATTGAGAGAGAGGGAAGCCGGCCCTTACCCCGCCAACCTTGCTGACTGGCGGTGCCAACTTGCCATCGCAAGATTCCCCTTTCCGCGCTCCACAAACAGCCTGAGCCATCAGAATTCCGGACTTCGCCTCAATAGTACGGCGTGACAAACGCACCAGTGGTTTCAATAAGCGCTTCAAGTTTTCCAATTAATGGCCTCCACTCCCTGAAACCCGATTCAATTTGCTTTTCCAAGCCTTCGAAAGACTGCTATATTTTTAATAGCGAATGGAAGCAAAAGAAGAAAATCCGACGGCTTTAATACCTTAAGGTTATCAAAAAACCGCCTCACAGTTTCGTTGAGGTTCATAGGTATCAGTATAGAACAGGATGTTTTGTCATGACCGAAAGCATTAGCGCGCAAACCCTCCCCCCACTTTTAATTGAAGTTTCTCAGAAATGCCGCGATAACGCCGCCATAAAATACCTCAGTAGTCATACTTCGAAGAAACCACACATTCAGGAATATTCAGATGGTTCAGGCCACTTATCCTGTCTGGGCCTAAGTAAGTCTGACCGGCGGATGTCGTGTCAGGTCCTAATCCGAATTTATGGCGATCGATTTTGGATGCTCCCGTGGATTAGCGCGGTGTTCTCTGCGATGCTATGCTCACTTACACAATGTAACAAACGAGCAGCGAACTTCCTGGGCTGACACTGCCCCATAAACGAGACAGTCAGCCAAGATGTACTTATGGACAACGGCATAAGGAAGGCAGTGTGATGAATGTTAATGAGTATCCCTCCCACGCATCCAGCTTCCTGCAAGAGTTTGAACATACAGTCCTGACATTTCCTGACAGTGCAGCCCTTTGGTCAGGCGGCAAAACAACCCGTTATGAAACGTTGAACAACAACGCATTTCTTATACAGCAGCATATTGCCAACTCAGGCATTGGGCAGGATGCACCTATCGCCATCCATACCCAGGATAGAGCACTCGCGATTACCGCCATGATCGCCATTCTCCGCCACGGTTGCGCTTACCTGCCTCTGGACCCTGTGTATCCCAAGGAGCGGCTCAACTACATGGTCAGCCATGCCGAAGTCGCAATGACCATTACCGACAATAACGATTTTCGGTCCCCGGTCGGGATTCATCTGGATTTACGCGAGATTTCATTTGACCAGACGCCGAAAGAGCGCCCAGAACCTTTCCCGATAACACAAGATAGCAATGCCTACGTAATCTATACCTCTGGCTCGACCGGAAAACCAAAGGGTGTCCTGATGAACCACGGCACCCTGGATAACCTGATCAACTGGCAAAATAACCAGTATCCGCAAAACACGCGCTATCGGACTCTTCAATTTTCTGCCTTGAGTTTCGATGTGTCGTTTCAGGAGATCTTTTCCACCTTGACCCAGGGTGGAACTCTTTATCTGATCGACAATGAACTTAAACAAGATTTTCACAGACTGCTCGACTTTATTAATGAGCAACAGATAGAACGGATTTTCCTGCCTTATATTGCGCTGCTTCAACTGGTGATGTGGGCCAATAAACTGAACCTCTATCCCACTTCACTTAAGGACATTATTACCGCGGGAGAGCAACTTGTTATTAGCGAGGAGCTACGCACTGCCTTCAACGCCATGAAGGGCGCTAAGCTTAGCAATCAATACGGTCCATGTGAGACCCATGTAGTCAGTGAATATAGGCTGGGCGGGCCTGCCGATCACTGGCCCAAGCTACCCCCAATTGGCAAGCCTATTGACCACGCGGAGTTACTGATACTAGACGAACAGCAACAACCGGTTGCTGCCGGCGAAGTTGGTGAACTCTATATTGCCGGCCCGGTATTGGCGCATGGCTACATCAACAACCCGGATCAAACTCTGCAACGCTTCGTTAACTTATCGGGTACCGAGGAGAGCAAAAGGGCCTACCGCACCGGCGATCTCGTAAGCCAGAACGGGGAAGGAGAACTCCTATACCTTGGCCGTATCGACGATCAGACGAAAATTAACGGCTATCGTGTCGAACTCAGCGAAGTGGAAGCGACACTACTCGACACAGGACTGGTCAAAGAAGCAGCCGTTGCAGTAGAAGAGGTCCGCGGGCAAAAAAGGCTCGTGGCCTTTATAACCTCGAAATCAGGCGCCGCCGAACCAGATGCAGACTTGAGACGGAGCCTGGCAAAGTCAATTCCAGGCTACATGATTCCCAGTCGATTCCACTGGCTTGAGGAACTCCAAAAGACTCCCTCTGGAAAAATAGACCGGAAATCTATGGTCGAGAAGCTTGAGCAGCCCGCGGCCGAGACGCCTATTAACAAGGAAGTTCTTTCACGAAGGGTGTTGGAACTGATCAGGACAGAACTCAATCACCCTGACCTGTCGGAAGAGGATAACCTTCAAGACCAGGGTATGGATTCGCTAACGGCCAACCGAATCGCCGCCGCGCTCTATGAGCACGAGGGCCTTACTGTCCCAGTCTACTCACTGTTTCAATACCGGAGTTTGGGTCAATTTCTTGACTATGTTGTAACACGCCAGGCTGTTGCGACCTCCGCCCGGACCGATGGCTCAACACCCGCCAGGAACGCAAACTCCTCAAGAGATGTAGCCATTATTGGGATGTCTGTTCGAGTTCCCGGAGCAGACACGCTAGATAGTTTTTGGCAGAACCTGAAGGAAGGTAAGGAAACTATTACCTTTTTCTCACCAACCAGCAACGACGGCACCGTCAACGCGCGCGGCATTTTGGACGACCCCCTTGGATTTGATGAGCGGTTTTTTGGCATCAACCCTATTGAAGCGCAGTTTATAGATCCCCAGCAGCGGTTGTTACTGGAACTTGCCTGGCACGCACTGGAAAACGCCGGGTATGACCCAGAACAGTTTGCCGGACGAATTGGAGTCTATTGCGGCGTCGGCAACAATACCTATTACCTCAACAACGTGCTTAAAAACGAGGAAAAGCTGGAAGACTTTGGCGCCCTGCAGGCTATGGTCGCTAATGAAAAAGACTATGCCGCCACGCGCTTGGCCCACAAACTCAACCTTGTCGGGCCCGCTCTGAGCATCCACTCCGCGTGTTCCACCTCTCTCGTAGCGGTCGCCGAGGCAGCAGAAGCCATTCGCCAAGGACGCTGTGACATCGCTATTGCAGGGGGCGCCTCACTGACATTCCCGCAACAGCAGCCCCACACCCACCAGGAAGGCAGCATTTATACCCGGGACGGACATACCCGACCTTTTGACAAGGACAGTTCCGGAACCGTATTCAGTGATGGTGGCGGGATGATCGTTTTGAAGCGATTGGACGACGCCCAGAAAGATCAAGACTGCGTTTATGCGTCTATCACTGGCCTGGCTGTCAATAACGATGGTGCCGAGAAAGGCAGTTTTTCGGGCCCGAGCGTACAGGGACAGCAGTCCGTTATCCTCTCTGCCATTAGTGATGCCCGGCTCGATGTCGAAAGAATCCGCTATATCGAGGCCCACGGAACCGCAACCCCGATTGGTGATCCGATTGAGGTATCGGCGTTAAGTGCCGCTTTTGCAACGCAAACCAGCAAAAAGCAGTTCTGTAAACTGGGGTCGGTGAAAAGCAATTTCGGTCATCTTACAGCGGCTGCAGGTGTGGTCGGCCTGGTTAAGTGCGCACTAGCTATTGACCGCGGTGAAATCCCCCAATCCATCAATTTTGAGTCACCTAACCCAGAACTGAAACTGGAGCAAACTCCCTTTGTTATCGCGAATAGCACCAGTGGCTGGCCGGAACCGAAGGAAGAACGCATTGCTGGCGTCAGTTCCTTTGGCATTGGCGGTACTAATGCTCATATCCTGCTCAAAGGCACCAGAACGTTAACGCTGCCCGACAAGAAACTGACCCCTGATTGGGTACCACTCTGCTTCAGCGCTCATTCCGGACAAGCTCTTTCTGCTGTATTAGCATCATATCGGTCACTGCTCGAGGTGGAGGGTAATGAAGGCAAACTGGCGGACATTGCCTGCCTCCTGATTCGAAATCGTCGGCAATTCCGTTATCGGAAGGCGCTGCCACACCATTTTAGCGCCCATGAGTTCTCCTCAATGATCGAGGACGCAGAGGATACGGATGCGGCCTTCACTGCCCCATCCGTCGTGTATGCGTTCCCCGGCCAGGGCAGCCAGGTTGCCGGCATGTGTAAATCTCTATATGCCGCCATCCCCGCATTTCGTGAGTCATTTGATGCCTGTGCCGACATTTTGCAGGGAAGCCATTCGCTGGATATCAAGTCGCTGATATTCACTTCCGATGACCCGTTAAAAGACACCCAGAAAACACAAATCAGTCTGTTTTGCGTGGGATACGCACTGGCCTCTGCCTTGGAAAGCTTGGACGTCAGAGCCAAGGCGGCTATCGGCCATAGCATTGGGGAACTGGTTGCCGCCACCATAGCCGGTGTGTTCGACCTGCCAACCGCCATCCGGGTAGTCATCACCCGAGGTGAGGTCATGAAGGCACAACCATCCGGGGCTATGCTGGCGGTACGTGCAAGCATAGAAGAACTTAACTCATTGCTAACCAGTGACGTCGTGGTTGCGGCGGAAAACACGGCAGACTCCTGCACTCTCTCGGGCAGCCACGACAGCATCGCGGCCGTTAGCCAGATACTGGAACAGAACGCTATCCGGTTTCGCTCGCTCAATACCTCACATGCTTTTCATTCACCGTCCATGGATGCCGCCAGTGATGCCTTTGCGCGGGCACTGAAGGATGTCGTGCCAAATCCGCCACAGATACCGTTTATCTCCTGCGTCACCGGAGATTGGATAACGGATGAACAGGCAACCGATATTCAGTACTGGGCTAGTCAGATTCGGCAACCGGTTCAGTTCCGCAAGGGTGTAGAAACCATCGGTGCACTGAAAAACCTGATCCTGCTGGAGTGCGGGCCACAAGGCACGGTATCCGGGATGGCTCTGCAGACTCTGGCCGAAAAGCCCGATCTTGCTCTGATACCGCTTGTGCCAGAGGCCGGGCAGCCTGAAAAGGATGTCCAGTCTTTCAGTCGCGGACTTGGCCAAGCCTGGGCCAGCGGCCTGACCATTAGCTGGCCCTGCGGCACCCCAGACCCAGCATTAAGGGCCAAGCTACCCGGGTATCCATTCCAGCACCGCACACACGTTATTGAGCCTGGAGTCTCGACAGCCCCGACGCCCCCCACAACACCAAACTTGGCTAGGCCAGAAAACATGAAAGAAGTCACCTTAGAAAAATTGCGCGCACTATTCACAGACATCTCGGGCATCGACTTATCTGCGGCCGACGGCGATGCCACATTTTTCGAACTCGGTCTCGATTCGCTGCTACTCACACAGTCGACGTTGAAACTGAAGAAAAAGTTCAAGGTCAGCATAACCTTCAAGCAGCTGCTTAACGACCATGGCAATCTCAATAAACTCGCGGACTACCTAATCAAAGAAGGTGCCACAGGGGAAGATACGGCTCCGGCTCCGGCGTCAACTCCAGCATCCGCTCCGACTGCGTCCGTGGCGCCCATTACGGCAGGCACGCCCTCACCAGCAGCAACATCAACATCAACATCAACATCAACCAATGACATTCAGTCGCTGTTCCAACAACAACTGCAAATCATGCAGGGACAGTTGGCAGTGCTTTCTTCATTGCCAGGCCAATCCATATCCGGCCCTGCCGGCCAGACTCCTGCCTCGCCACCCGCAAAAACCTCCCCAGCCGGGCATAGCACGGAGAATGCCACCCTAAAACCCTTCGGTGCTGGCACGCGCATCAATGTAAAGCGCAGCAACGAGATGACAACCACACAGCGCGAGAATTTCGAGAAACTCGCAAAGCGTTACAACACGCGATTTGGTAAATCCAAGCAGTTTGCTCAGGAGAACCGAAAACATTTAGCGGACCCGCGAGTAGTATCCGGCTTTCGCAATGCCATCAAAGAAGTCATCTACCCGATCGTTGTGGAACGCTCAGAGGGGCCATACCTCTGGGACATCGACGGCGGTAAAATGATTGACGTGACCTGCGGTTTTGGCAGTAATTTCTTCGGTAACTCTGCCCCCTTTATTAAGGAAGCCATTGCCCGCCAGTTGGATATCGGTTACGAGATCGGCCCGCAACACCCCTTGATAGCGGATGCAGCGCGACTGTTTTGTCAGGTAACCGGTAATGAACGGGTGGCCTTCTGTAATACCGGCTCTGAAGCTGTTCTGGGGGCAATGCGGCTGGCCCGAACGGTAACCGCCAAGGAAAAAATCGTCATCTTCGAAAACGATTACCATGGCATCCACGACGACGTGATTGTTACGCGGGGCAGCAAGGGTTATGCCGTTCCTGCAGCGGCAGGCATCCCTGATGCCGCTGTAGAGAACATGATCGTTCTGGATTACGGCACCGACGCCTCCCTGGAATATATTCGCGAACATGCTGAGGAAATCGCAGCCATATTGGTTGAGCCCGTTCAGAGTCGTAATCCGGGCCTACAACCTGTCGCCTTTCTAAGAGAAGCGCGCAAGCTCTGTTCAGATCAGCAAATTGCTCTGATATTCGACGAAGTCATTACCGGGTTCCGCATTCACCAAAGAGGGGCTCAGGGGTATTACGATATTCATGCTGATATCTGCACTTATGGCAAAATCGTAGGGGGCGGGCTCCCCATCGGCGCCATTTCCGGCAAGGCCCGTTTCATGGATGCCCTGGACGGCGGCCAATGGCAATTCGGAGATGATTCCACGCCGGAAGTCGGTGTTACCTATTTCGCAGGGACGTTTGTTCGCCACCCTCTGACATTGGCCGCAGCAGTTGCCGTCTTACAGCACCTACAGGACGAGCCGCACCTTCAGAATCAGCTGAATCAGCGTGCTGAACAGATGGTCACTGAAATCAACCGATACGCCCAACTGGTTGGAGCCCCACTGAAGATCGAGAATTGCGGGTCCATGTGCAAGATCAAAATTCCACAGGATATCGCCTTTGAAGAACTCATCTACATCATCCTGCGTGAAAAAGGCATTCATGTCTGGGACGCCCGCCCGATGTTTATAACCACCAGCCACGGTGACGAAGACATCAACACAATTGTCAAGACATTCAAAGAAGCAATGGATGAAATGATTACCATGGGATTCTTTCCTACAACTCAGGTTACCCATACCGCTTCAGGCATTCCGGGACAGAAACCACCGGTCGAGGGTGCCCGCCTTGGGCGAGACGAATCTGGAAAGTCCGCCTGGTTTGTCCCTTCAAAGGACAACAAAAACCATTTTGAGAAATGGACAGGTTGACCCATGAATACTGCTGTACTGTCTAATGTTGACCGTCACGATCCCTTCGAGTTCGGCGAACTGGAAGGTGCTATTGAGACTACCGAATCGCAACGAGAGGTCTGGCTGGCCGCTCAGTTCGGTGACGAAGCCAGTGCTTCGTTTAATGAGTCGGTGTTTTTGAGACTTAAGGGCCGGGTCAATCAGCCGGCCCTTAAAAAAGCTCTCGAGGCGCTGTGGCAGCGCCACCAAGCCATTCGAGGGTGTTTTAGTGATGATGGCAAGGAAATGGTTATCTACTATGATCGACCCGCCCCTGTCACACATCACGACATTTCAACACTGACGCCTAAAAACCAAGAGGAACAGCTGACTTTGCTCGCGCAAAGGGCTGTCTCCGTCCCTTTTGACCTGGCCAACGGTCCACTCGCCCAATTCGACATAATTCGGTTCACCGAAGACGACACCAGGGTGCTTTTGACATTGCACCACTCGGTTTGTGATGGGTGGTCGCTATACATCCTGGCCAGTGAACTGGGTGAATTGTACTCGCGTGAGTGCGAGCCTTCATTATCAGCGGGACTCGAACCCGCGCCCAGCTTCATTGATTACGCAGAATGGGAACGCAGTGACGAAACCCGTTCATTACGGGAGCAGAGCATAGATTACTGGACAAGGCGGTTCGCTGACGGCATCCCAACGCTAGATTTACCGTTCGACAGGCCACGACTATTGAGTCGCAGTTTCTCGGCCTTTCGCCTGGACAAAGATTTGCCTTTAAGCCTCCTTGCTGAACTTAAAGCCCTTTCCGCAAAGAACAATAGCACCATTACCACAACACTGATGGCTGCATTTGCGGGCTACATTCACCGCATTTCCGGCTGTGAGGATATCGTCCTCGGTATTCCCTTCGCCGGTCAAATGGCCAAGGAAGAACATAATCTCGTCGGACACTGCGTCAACATCATTCCGCTACATATCAAAGTGTCAGGAGAGGACTCCTTCAGGGCCCTGCTGCATAGAACACAACAGTGCATGCTGGATGCCTTCGAGCACCAATATCTAACCTATGGCACTTTGTTGCAGACACTTGGCGTATCTCGTGACCCATCCAAGCCACCATTGGTCTCGATCCTGTTCAACGTAGACCTTACCAATGAATCTGATTTTCAATTTACCGGATTGGATGCGAGCTTCGAGTCCAACCCGAGAGTATCCGAGAATTTCGATCTTAACCTGAACATCACCATCTCTAGTCAATCGGCAGTGATGGAATGCACACACAACCTTCACCTTTGGAATACAGAAACGATTGACCGTAGACTGGACGAGTTGTTGTTGCTGCTACGAGGCGTCAGTACCAAGCCGGAATCAGAACTAGGTCAACTAAACATTTTACGAAGCGCTGATCTGGCCCTCTACCAGGCGCAGTGGGAATCCGTCTGCCGCCCCTATGACCTAACAAGAAAAAGCCTTCATGGGCTGATCGAAGTAGCGGTAGATCAATTTCCCGATCGGTGCGCACTGATCTATGAAGGAAAAGAGCTGAGCTATAGGGAGCTGGACGAACAGGCTAACAGCCTGGCGCACTGGTTGAATGCACAGGGAGTAAAGGCTGAAACCATAGTACCTATTCTAATGGACCGGTCCCTGACAATGCTGGTGGCAATCAACGGGGTTCTGAAAGCCGGCGGCGCATACCTGCCATTGGATCCTGACCACCCGCACGATCGGTTGGCTTTCATTATTGACGAGGTGAAAGCTAAATTTGTCCTGACCCAGACGGCTCTGAAAGATCGGGTACCGGGGAACGTCGAAGCCGTAGCCATTGACAGCAATGCTTTCGATTTGAGCCAGTTCAGTAAAACGCGGCCCAATCTGCCCTGCTCACCAGATCAGCTTGCATATGTAATGTATACCTCGGGCTCTACTGGGAAACCCAAAGGAGTCATGTTGGAGCACCAATCCATATGCAACCACATGCTATGGATGAAAGAAACGTTTCCGCTTGATCAAGCCGATTCCGTCGTGCTGAAAACTCCCTATACTTTTGATGTCTCCCTTTGCGAACTCTTCTTGCCATTGATGACCGGAAGCCGACTTGTCATCGCCCGGCCGGGTGGACATAAAGACCCGCTTTATCTGGCCGAGCTCATTCAGCAACACCAGATCACGCAAATCCATTTTGTTCCGTCCCTGGCCTACCTCTTCCTTGATGTTTGCCACCAAGAAGATTGCCCCAGCATCCGGCGCTTTCTCCTGACCGGTGAAGCAGTAAGTACCGAGCTGGAAGCCCGATTCACGAATGCATTTCCCGACGCCGAATGCTGGAACCTCTATGGCCCGACCGAGGCAGCCGTTCATGCCAGCAGTTGGCTTTGCGGTCAGGAGCAAGTCGACTTTACTGTTCCCATCGGCAAGGCGCTGCCCAATACAAGGCTTTACGTTGTGGATAGCCAAGGCAATCTGCTCTCCCCAGGACTTGCAGGCGAGCTGCTGATCGGCGGGGTTCAGGTCGCCCGAGGCTATATTGCTCGCCCAGAGCTAACGGCTGAACGATTTGTTGAAGACCCCTTTTCAAGCGAATCGTTTAAAGCCTACCACACTGGGGACCTAGTCAAGATGCGCACGGATGGTGTGCTCGAATACATCGGCAGGAACGATTTCCAGGTCAAGCTCAGGGGGCTCCGTATTGAGCTGGGGGAAATTGAATCCATCATCCTGCGCTACCCGGGCATTACCCAGTGTGCTGTCTTGGCCAGGGAAGACCGGGTGAATGACCAGCGTCTCGTTGCCTATATTGTTGCTGGTTTCGAATTGGAAGGAGAGTTACTGGCGCTGAAAGCACATATCGGCCAAAACCTGCCTGACTACATGCTGCCACAGCATTTTCTTCAATTACCGGCCCTGCCACTGACTTCAAGCGGCAAGGTAGACCGGAAAGCCCTTCCTGCGCCGGATCTAACAATCTCATCCGGTGCAGACCATGTGGAGCCAGAATCTCCCCTGGAGTCGGAGCTTTCTGATCTTTGGTGCAACATCCTCGGTCTGCCAAGCATAAGCACTCATGCCAACTTTTTTGATCTGGGGGGGCATTCACTTCTCGGAACCCAGATGTTGGCCCGCATAAAGAGCCAATACGGTATCGTACTGGGGCTGGGAAAGCTCTTTGAAGCACCGACTATTCATGCGATGGCTCGCTTGATTGAGCAAGAACTCCAACATGGCCAACGCACACATCGTATTCAAGCCAGACCGAAGGACTCGGTGGTCCACGCCACGCCGCAGCAGCAGGTATGGTTCCTTTATGAAAAGATTGTTCCCGAGTCATTTGCCTTCAATTTACCTGCGGTTTTCCGCTTCCAAGGCTCTCTGGACATTTCTGCATTGGAACAGGCCATAAACACTGTATTACAACGACACGAAATCCTGCGCGCCCAGTTCAGAAATATCGACGGTCAGGTGCAGATCCTCGTTGATGATTCACAGTCGATCCAATTGACCCCAAAACCGATATCAGAATTCGGTATTTCTGACATAGCCTCTCTTGAGAGAGCTCTAATGACCGAAGTTTCAACAAGCTTCAACATCGAGTCAGGCCCGTTATTCAAAGCGAAATTAATTCAAGTGTCTGAACAAGATCATGTCCTGTTCCTACTGATCCATCACTTGGTGTTCGATGGCTGGTCATTTGACCTGCTGCTAAAGGAAATGTGTGCCCTATACAATGCCTACACCAAAGGTTTGGAGAACCCCCTAGCCGACCTGCCCGTGCAGTTTCAAGATTTCGCAATCTGGCAACAGGAGTGGCTGCAAAGCGAGGCGTTGGAGGCACAACTGAACTACTGGAAACAGAAGTTAGCCGGGGATTTACCAATCCTGAGTTTGCCTCTTGATTTTGACCGGCCTCATGTTCAGCCGCACCGCTCCAAAGGGATCAAGTTTGAAATCGATGAGGCAACCACAAAAACGCTTGAAACCCTGGCGGTACGTCATCAAACCACTCTCTTTCTGGTGCTGATGTCATTGTACGTCTTGATGCTACACCGCTTTAGTCGACAATCAGACCTGATCATCAATGTGCCTGTCTACGCGCGAAACGAGGATGAGTTAAGTGGCCTGGTCGGACCGTTCATAAACTTACTGGTATGCCGCTTCCGGATCTCGCAAGATCAATCGTTTGACGAACTCGTTCAACACGTCAAAGAAACAGTACTCACTGCAATCGACCACCAGGATGTACCCTTTGAAACACTTGTACGAACCATCAACCCACCGCGCGATTCAGCAAGGAATCCCATAGCCCAGACGCTCTTCAACTATCAGGACGTCAGAAACCGGCAAGATCAGATGGAGGGTATTCAAAGATCCCAGATAAACCTCGATCGGACTGGAGTAGAAACGGACCTCGACGTCTGGTTCAAGCGACAACGGGAGGGCATTGAGGCAGGCTTTGAATATCCCATTGAGCTATTCCGGCAGGCCACGATCGAAGGATTCGTAGAGAGCTTTAAGGATAGTATCAAGGTGCTTTCAGAGGAACAGGACGAGATTAACCTCCAGCGGCTGGTTTGCGCCAGCGAGGACGAGAAAAGCAGGATATCTGACTGGAACAACACCGCGCGCGAATGGGCTTTTGGTGAGGGATTCTTGTCAGCTTTTGAGCAACAAGTTACAGCGCACCCCGATAAAGTAAGCTGCCGCTCAGGGGAGAACGCCTTCAGTTTCCAAGAACTTGACCAGCGGTCTAACCAGTTGGCGAGATTCTTCGCCTCAAGAGGGGTTCAGCAGGGTGACGTAGTGGCCCTTCTGCTGGAACGCAATGTCGATATGCCAGCCGCTATCATAGCAATCTGGAAATTAGGGGCCGCTTATGTGCCGCTGGATGCGAGTTATCCCGACGAACGTATCCGGTTGATCCTGGAAGTAGCACAAGCCCGTTTACTCGTAACTTGTTCCAACCTGGTTACGACGAACCTCGTACAGGATACGAAAACCCTGTTATTGGATGCCGAAACTCAGGCGAGTCACGAATATGATGAAAGCCCCGTCACGTTCGCATTACAGAGCGAACAACTGGCCTATGTCATATTCACTTCTGGCTCCACCGGCGTTCCCAAGGGCGTTGAAATCAGTCATGGCGCACTACACAACTTTCTTATGGCAGTTGCTGAGAAGCCCGGCCTTGGTGAGAAAGACCAATTACTGGCCATCACCACCCTGGCCTTCGACATCTCACTGCTGGAACTATTTCTGCCGCTCAGTGTGGGCGCGACAGTGGTCATCGCGACGACAAACCAGAGTAGTGACCCTTATCAGCTCAAGTCGTTGATTGAGCAGCATGGGATTACGACCCTGCAGGCGACGCCGGCCACCTGGCGGTTATTGATGAACGTGGACCTTACAATCCAGGAGCCCCTGAAGGGGCTTATAGGGGGCGAGAAATTGCCGGCCGATCTTGCCAATCTACTGGTCCAGAGAGGCGTCGAACTCTGGAATATGTACGGCCCGACCGAAGCCACCGTCTGGACCAGCTGTTACCGCATCCCTCCCGGCAGGGGTGAAGGGGCATTGCCGCGCATACTGATTGGTAGGCCTCTTGCCAATACACAGTTGCATGTCTTGGATGAACAGGGCAACACAATGCCGCTGGGTGTTTATGGCGAACTATGCATTAGTGGGGCCGGTCTGGCCAATGGTTACCGAGGCAACCCGGAGCAGACCGCCGAGCGGTTCATACGGTTTTCCAATGGCCAGCACCTCTACCGCACGGGTGATTTAGCGCGCTGGACATGGGACGGCCAAATTGAGTTCGGCGACCGTATCGATAACCAGGTCAAGGTTCGCGGGTACCGCATCGAGCTGGAAGAAATTGAGATCAAGCTTCGGGTACACCCAGCCATCGCAGACGCAGCCGTGGTTGTACAAACTTTTGAGGCAGATGACCAGCGACTCATCGCTCATATTGTCTATTCAAGGGACGAGAAGCCGACAAGCAGCGAGTTACGCAAGCACCTCAGACACTCCCTGCCTGACTATATGATGCCCCAATTATTCACGGCCCACGATCATTTGCCGTTGCTGCCCTCAGGTAAGGTCAATCGAAAGCTTTTGATGCAGACCAAGAGCGGCCCTGCCACCAAAAAAGCTGAGAATCGGGAACCAACGAAAACGGAAGGGCAATTGATCTCAATCTGGAAAACAGTACTCCAAATTGACGAAATAGCATTGGATGATCAGTTTCTGGAGGTCGGCGGCCATTCCCTGCTCGCTCTTAAGGTCATCGTGGATATTGAGCATATGACCGGCGCTAAACTGATGCCCCAGGATCTTTGGGTGAACACCCTCGAGCAACTGGCCAAGCTGGTAGAGCAAAAGCTTCCGGCATCGAACACCGAAGAGCCCAGGGCCGAGTCAAATACAAAACCTAAAAAACACAGAAAGAATGTCTTCAGAAGGCTGTTTGGACCCGAGTGATGACATCACTAAAGTTCAGGGGCAGAAAAAAACAAAGGCCCGTATCGGTCAGGCAGAACGGTAGTATCTAGGAGTGACTATTGGAAGCGTTTTACTTTGGTCCGTCTGAAAGTTATCTGTTCGGGTTGTTTCACCCCCGATGCAACGCAAATCGAAATGAGGCTATCGTTCTATGCAACCCATTCGGCCAGGAATACCTGAGAGCTCATAAATCAATGCGGCGGCTCGCACTAAACCTGGCAAATCTTGGATACCCGGTGCTACGGTTCGATTACCGCGGTACTGGAGATTCAGCAGGAGACCTTAACGGAGTCACCGCCGACAACTGGGTAGAAGATGTCGGTCACGCTATTCAGGAAGTCATGGATATGGCCGTCGTACCCAAAGTCACTCTGGTGGGTCTGCGCTTGGGTGCCTTGGTTGCAGCCAAGGCGGCAAGCCAACATAAACAGGTTTCCCGGCTCGTCTTCTGGGACCCAATAACGGATGGGGCAGAATACGTTGCAAGCATCAGATCCGACATCCTCCTGGCCCAAAGTCAGGGTAGCCGATCTCGTATTCTGGAGGCCGATGGCTCCCTGCACTTCAACGGTTTTGCGATGCCGCCCGCCTTTCAGGAAACCCTTTCAGACTGGCGCCTAAATGAAATCATTCCCTCAATACCTGGCTCCATCGCACAGATTGTTTCCCACGAGTCAGCTTCTTTTGCAGCGCTGAAGGAGCAGTTATCCCAACAAGAAGACTTCTACTACAAGCTGGCGCCGGCTCCTCACGACTGGAATTACGTGGATCATGTTGGCGGTATCCTCTGGCCCAAGCCCGTTATAGACGCCATTGAGCACTATTTCAGCAAACCGATGCTACGGTAAACAAGGAGCAAGCATGCGCGAACAGGCTGTAATGATCGGTGACCACCTGCCTTTGGTTGGTGTGCTCTCTGAGCCCGATCCGGCTCAGAGAGCACACCCAGGAACCGCAGTTATCCTGCTGAACTCCGGCGTAATCCATCGCGTAGGTTCGTGCCGCCTATCGGTTACGTTAGCTCGAGCGCTTTCCACCAAGGCAGGTGTTTCAACCTTTCGATTCGATTTTTCCGGAATCGGCGACAGCGAAGCACGTCGCGGTAACTTGACTGCTGCCCAAGCAGCGGTCGAAGAAGTACAGGAAGTCATGGACTATCTTGGTCAAACGAAACAGTTTGAGCGCTTTATTCTGTATGGACTGTGTTCCGGAGCCTTCGCTTCTTACCGGACAGCACTCAGTGATCAAAGGGTAATTGGCACCGTACAACTCGACGGATACTGTTACATGACATGGAAGAGTTACGTCCTGCACTATGGTCCGAAACTGCTATCCCTCTCCCGCTGGGCCAATTTTGTATTGCGAAAGCTGGGACTAAGAAAAGTAAAAAAGGGAGTTGAGGTTTCCGGTATTGATGAACGTTTTCTGGAAGTGCCAAACTTTGCGAACTACCCCCCTCGGGACGAAGTCAAACAAGGCCTTCAGACACTGAATCGCCGAGGGCTGGACATGCTCTATGTTTTCTTTGGCAATGATTATTATGTCTACGAGAAGCAATTTGAGGACTGTTTCAAACCCGTCACCTTCGGCGACAACCTGACCGTGCTCCACAAACCCTATGCGACTCACATCCTCTCAGAACCCGAGGACAGAAATGCCGTCGTCGAGTCCATCACAAATTGGGTTAAGGATCTGATGAGGCAACCTCCAGATCCCATAACTAAACAGGATGAGGTCGCCCACAGATAAAGTCTATGCATGCACGCAAACCGGAATTAACCGCGCTTACTTCCCTTCGAGGTATTGCCGCCATCTTCGTGGTGTGGCATCACTTTATGTTTGTCGCCATGCCTGATGTTGCAGCGATTACTCCTACTCGCCTGTTTGAAAAGTCGTACCTATGGGTTGACCTATTTTTTATGCTCAGCGGCTTTGTGCTGGCCTACATTTATCATGACACCTTCCGGATTAGAATAACTGGCCCGCAATATCGCGATTTCATTCAATCCCGGTTCGCCCGCATTTATCCTTTGCACCTGTTCATGCTTCTGCTCTTCGTTGGCTTTGAAGGCCTGCAATGGTTTCTCAGCTATTTCGATGCATCGGGAATGGAGAACCTCGCTGCCCCATTTACCGGCAAACAAAGCGTTGAAACCTTGGTCACGAACCTGCTATTGGTACAGACTCTTCACTGGGCCACCTATTGGAATGAACCGGCCTGGTCTATCAGTGCCGAGTGGATTATGTATTTTTTCCTACCATTTCTGTTGCAGCCATTGCTTCGCCTTCAGAAGCAAACATATTTCTTCGTCGCTGCTCTGGCCCTCATACCCCTTGTCGCCATTGAGTCGTATTTTGGTGACCTTGGGCTTTATTATGCTGGTTGGCCAATGCTCGTAAGGTGCCTCTGTGAGGCCACTCTGGGCATCATAGCCTTCCGCTTGTATCAGATGGGCAGCATCGCGCGCCTTGCATCCTCAAAACATCTGTTGCCTGTTTTCATACTAAACCTCGTTATACTGGCCGTCCCGGGCCCAGGCGTGATTTCAGTTGTTAGCTTTTTCTGGTTAGTACTGTGTGCATCTCGTTTACCGAAAGAAAGCCACCACGTATTTAACCATCCCCTGCTTCTCTATTTCGGAAAGATTTCATACTCAATTTATCTTGTACACTGGCTGCTAATAGACCTTTTAAAAGAAGGGACACAATTCTTTACTGGCACGCCAGCCCATCAGGACCTCCCCCTATTCGCTCAATTCGCCGTAATAACAATGATGCTCGTCGTGGTTATAGGACTATCAGCTATGACTTATCGATTCGTAGAAGAGCCAATGCGCAAATTGTTGAAGCCCCGGGTCCTACGACCGTCCCTGGGAGATCAGACAATTTCTCGTATAAAAGGCTGAACTCCGGTCGCGATAAATGCCATCATAGTTAACATACAGCAAGGAGAAAAAAGCTATGGCCGGTGTCTTTTTGGACCAACTTGATGAGCAGGAACTGGATGTCTCGCCGTTTAAACTGCAACATACCCTTCTGGACAACGAAGCACTGACCCTGGACTCCTTGAAGGAAACGCTCCTGCGTCTGCCGAAGGAGCAGGTTTTCTATAAAAACTCTAGACTGAGTACACAGGATAATTTTGAGGCCGCTTTCAAGAAAAACGACACAGACTTATCTCTGGAGAGCACGCTAAGAGACCTCAAACAATCGAATTCGCTGATAATGGTCAATTCGCCAGAAGTCGACCCTGTCTTTCAACCGATTTACCAGAGAATCATGGAAAGCATTGAAGAGCTGGTTGCCAAGCGTGACCCCAAAAGAAGGATTTTCATGCCAACCTTGTACTTATTCATTGCCTCTCCAAATAGCATCACGCCGTTTCATATCGATCGATACTCCACCTTTCTGTTCCAGTTCAGGGGTTCCAAAAAAGTTTTTGTGGCAGAACCGTGGGACACTAGAGTAGTTTCAGACGCGAGCCGAGAGGCCTACATGTCTTATGCTAGTACTGACTTACAATGGAGTAATGAAAAGGAACGTCTGTTCACCTGTTTTGATTTCCGGCCAGGAGAGGCACTGCACATCCCATTTGTCTCGGGGCACCACGTCAAGAACGGCCCTGACGATATTTCGATCTCTATGTCAGTGATATTCAATACACGCAACTCGATGATGCTAAGAAGAGCTCTGAACTTTAATCACCGTGCCAGAAAACTGATGAGTCCCTTCAATATTGCGCCTCATCCAGTTGGTCGGTCTGAAGTTCGAGATTCATTCAAATCCGGTTTATGGCGCTCTTGGTTAAAGATGAGAGCAACAATTTGACAGATATTCTGATCGCAGTAGGCACTGCAACCAATCGCTTAGAGTTTTCCATCAAGACCGATGATGATTTTTGATTCTTTAAATCCACTTTGCTGCAAAATCATGTTATTGGTCCAAAAACTGACATCATCAGCCAGACGTCACATGACAAAAAGTCCGCAACCTCATGAGTATTTAACTTCTCGGATGCCGAACAACGTTATTATCCGGACGACTACAGAATGTCGTAGGGCTCCCTCTATATTTCTGATTGAAGAAGCTTATATTTCAAACGCCATCGAAAAGCGGAAATCTGAATTCCGAACCGGTCGCTACCTTGCAAGACAGGCTTTGATGGAATTGGGAATATCGTCGTGCCCTATTCCGCCTGGCAAAAATCGCGAACCGCTCTGGCCGAATGGCACTTCAGGTAGTATCAGCCACTGTGACTCATTAATCGTTGCAGTTGCGGCTTCTAACCTACATTACCGAAGCATCGGCGTTGATGTAGAGCTAAATAAACCGTTACCAATCGACGTAGCCGAGCTGATCCTATCCTCAGAAGAAGCCGAAAATAACCACTGCGTTAATGGTGTTAAACATTTAGAAACTCTCATATTTAGTGCCAAGGAAAGTGTTTTTAAATGCATTTTCCCAATGGCAGGTGTATATTTCGATTTTCACGAGGTAGCCCTACAGTTTGATCAACTCGATCGTTTTTTTACAGCTTTACTGCCGTTGCGAATTGCAGAAAAAGTTGGATTTCGCGAAGTTATTGGTCAGTACACTATAGATAATTCACACATCTTTACGTTGACCCATATCAAGGTCTGAATTAAGAGCGAGGAGTGCGATTCCCCCTAATCTCAAATTGAGGAGAAGTTACAAAACAACAGGACCTACTTCCCAGCCCCCGTGCATTGACCAGGTCAATAGTTCCACTCGGTAGAACAGTTTTTTCATCGTCCCGGTAAGCATGAAGCCAGCCCCCAGCGCTTGCTGATCTGCACAACGAAACAGGATTATCTCTGCAATTCAAGGAGCCTTCCCGCACACCGAGCCCATTCCTAAAGCGAGGAAGAGGGTTCGCAGTCTCATCCGCCCCGTTCTCGTGCCGCCTTGGAACATGCGTTCTGACCTGCCCCATTTCATTGTCTTGTCGCAGGATCACACGTGAGTACAGCCAGGTTAAACAGTAAAACCTTACTGAAAAAGCGTTGTAAGGATGCTTTTGAAACCGTCAAGAATACGCTGTAACCACCTGAAAAATTTTTGTATCTTTACCGATGGCCTTATACTGTTCTCGACGCGAGTACCGGCGCCGTAATCAGGATGTCTGCCCAGCTCTTGCATCCAAGCACGTCTGAGCCTCGTGATAATTTGTCGACGCAAGATCGCCACGCTTCAAGGAATGGAACAGGTGTAGCTTTATGTCAGTATCAATCCTAATTATGTTCCACTGTAAACAGAATACTGGATATGCAATCGGTACGTTGGAGAAGGTTTTTGAAGAAGCCGCCTCAAAGGCAGGCTTTTCCGCAGAAAACATATACGTTTCCTTCAAAGAGGTCTTCTCGCCCTCTGAAAATGTCTTAAAAATTGATTACCACTCTTCTGAAGACATCAAAACGCTTCGTCAACTTATCAACGAGAAAAATGTCGAAACTATCTTGGCTTTCGATTTACCACAACCATCAGAAATCGTACGAGTAGCCCGGGCGGCAAAGGTATCAAAAATTTTGGCATACTGGGGGGCCAGCATGAGCTCCATCAACGGCGGGCTCAAACTATTTCTCAAACGTTGCCAGTGGCTGCTACAGGCCAATATTTCACCAGATTTATTCATCTTCGAGTCCCGTGCAATGCAGCGTACAGCGACACACGGGCGAGGGATACCTAAAAGCCGAACCACCGTTATTCCTTTGGGTGTGGACACATCTGTTTATGTTCCCACATCTGAGGACGGCTACACTCATAGCATTTTTGATATTCCCCGCACGCGCAAAATAGTAATTTATTCGGGCCATATGGAAGAACGAAAGGGTGTCCGAGTCCTTATCAGCGCGATGCTTGAATTAGAGCGGAGGCAGCAATTGGAAGATATCCATCTTTTAATCTGCGGCGATGAAGGAGATCAAAGCCAAATTTATGAGGCAATGCTTCAATCGTCGAAGGCAAAAGATCACGTAACTTTCGGCGGCTACAGGTCCGACATGCCGCAACTGATGCGATCTGCCTATTTAGGAACAATCGCCTCAACTGGCTGGGATTCGTTTACCATGTCGAGTATAGAGATGATGGCATCAGGACTTCCCCTCGTCGTCTCGAACTTACAGGGCCTGGCCGAGACCATCGAAGACGAAGTTTGTGGTTATTATATTCAGCCCGGAGACTATGAGACGCTGGCGAGTATATGGACAAATTATGTGAATAATGCAGATTTACGCAATCGACACTCAAGGGCGGCTAGGTCAAGGGTCGAAGAATTATTCTCAGTTAACACTCAGATTAACCAGATCGCCGATCTCATCTCCCCAAACGTGAGCGTAGACAATAGTATTGTAAAGCCAATTCAGGAGCGTACATGACTTTACTTCGGTCACTCCTCTCACTGATTGGAAAAGAAAATCAGATTAAACTCGCGTTACTTCAGATACTGTTCCTGATCTCAGCTTTTCTACAGGTAGCTGGAATTGCATCAATTGCACCTTTTATCACACTGATCAATGATCTTACCTCTATAGAAACCAACACAATTTTGTCATTCCTTCACTCCTCTTACGATTTCGACTCAACAAAGCAGTTTGTAGTGGCATACGCCGGCTTTGTTGTTATTCTTTTAGTCATCGGTAATGTTATTTCTTCTTATGCACTTTGGAGACTATTCAAAACATCTATGTCTGTGGGGGCCGATATCCAAAGGACCGTGTACCAAAGCTATCTAGACAACGATTTCACTTTTTTTGCCATGAACAACAGTAGTCATCTGATATCTACGGTAACTCAAGAAATCCCGAGAATGGTGTATATGGTCATACAGCCGATCTTGACGATGATATCCCAGATTTTTATCGCCACTCTCATCATTTCGGCACTACTGTTGGTCGACATAGAAATAGCTCTTATCGCAACGCTGATAGTCTGCGCTTCGTACTTTTTAATCTTTCGTATCGTTCGCTCTCAAGTCGTTCAGAAAGGTAAAACTATTACTCTTCTTAACAGCAAAAAACTTAGATATCTGAATGAAAGTATTGCCGGGATAAAAGAAGTAAAGTTGAAAGGAAACGAATCTTACTATAAGAAAAAAGTCGATGAGATAACAAGAGCAGGACTTTCAGCACTGGCGTATATTGAGCTCGCTGGCGACCTACCGAAGTTCGTTGTAGAAACTGTCGTTTTCAGTGCGATTCTGGGGCTTTCTATTTATATAGTTCTGATTTCGGGCACCGCTGGCGATGCTCTAAGCATTATTAGTTTATATGCCATCGCTGGTTATAAATTGCTTCCTGCTGCCCAACAGATCTATAAGTCTTTTTCCGCGATCAGAGCTAACGCTTCAGTGGTGTCTGAGATTCATGATGAAATTAGAAGAAGTAAAACCTTCAATAATCAATTAAAGGACCCTGGAACAGAAGTTATTCCAGAGTCTGATATAGAGTTCAGGGATGTTGGATTTTCTTATCCTGGCGGCAAGTCCCCTGCCTTGCAAAACTGCTCTTTCGTTATTGAGCGCAATGCGATTACAGCATTTGTAGGACCTTCCGGCGCTGGCAAAAGTACGGCAGTGGATATTTTGCTTGGATTACTGGTTCCAGATCATGGTGAAGTGAAGATAGGCACCAAGACTCTTGAAAAACGCAACATCAGGTCCTGGCGACAAAAGATCGGTTATGTTGCGCAAGATATATTCATTCTCGACGCCTCGTTCAGAGAGAATATTGCATTTGGCGTGCCGCCAGAAGAAATAGACGATGACCAAGTAATTCGAGCGGCTAAACTTGCTGATATATACGATTTTATATTTGAGTGCGAAGGTCAGCTTGAATTTAATCTGGGCGAGAGAGGCGCACGCCTGAGTGGAGGGCAAAAGCAGAGGATTGGTATTGCGCGTGCGCTATATGAAAACCCCTCTATCTTGATTTTTGACGAGGCAACAAGTGCACTCGACAATGTCACCGAGCGAAACATAATGAGAGACATAGTCAACTTGGCGAAATCTCATACTGTTGTAATGATCGCGCACAGGCTAACAACGGTGGAACAGGCACAAAACATTCTTGTATTCAACGGAGGGAAAGTAGAGGCAGGTGGTAGCTATGATGAGTTGGCACACAAATCTCAGACCTTCAGGCGCTTGATTGATGCCAATACAGCGGATGAACCCATAGAAGACGGCAGTGGACAATGTAAAACGCCGTAAGTTTGTAATTTTAGATGCCCATTCAGCAGGACGCGATTGGATTCTTTTCGATGGTTGCGTCCTTGGACGAGACGGATCGGGATGCACTTAATGTTCAAGCGCGCTTGAGTTCGACCATCGTATCAAGAGTCTATGGAGTCCTGCGCAACCTAATTTTTAACTCCAACTTTACATTCTGCCCTTTGATAGTTTGCTTTTATAGGTTTTTCTTTGTTCGAAGATCGAAACCTGGTTGCCTGTGGCGAATCAATTTTGGGAAATTGATGAGAGAATTTCATCGATCAAATCGATATGGTGTTGCTTGACGTCCTCATGTGTCGGCAAAGTCAGCAATCTTTCCGAGATATCTTTGGCGACCGGATAATGACCTCTTGGTAAAAACTCTCCCACACCTTCAATCTCTGCAATGGGGCGTTCATAAAATTTGCTAGCACCGATGCCGCGTGAATTCAGCATTTGGATCGCTCTATTCCTTGTTTCTCTGTCAGGAGCAAGAAGAGGATATCGGAGCATAACCTGACTATCCGCAGCCCCATCAGCTTTGTGGAGGTTCCGAGAGAGCATTACCCAACCTTTTGTTTCTAACGCGGACAACTGCTGGTCGTACTTCAAATGAATGCGCGGGCGCAACCGAAAATCCTGGATACCCTTCAATAAAAGACTGACAGGGACCTTGAGCCGAACGATTTTCTCGATTCTATTGAATCTCGTCTCTCCAATTCGCAGTTGTGGCAGGCGCTCCAGTAGGTCATATGAAATACGGCCTAGAAGTAGATTGAATACCACCCTCCGGATATGCCACACAGCATCCACTTTTAATAACTTCAAAGGGTAACTTCCAAGAGTCGCGTTCGCGTCCTCTGCAATGGCCCTCCGCACCAACAAAGCGCCACCGCCCATAAGGTTGATAGGCTTTCCCCGACCAAAGCTAAGCACTATACAATCTGCCAAGGAATGCTTCCTTGCAGGTGGAAAACACTGCGCAGAGTCCTCAATGAGGAACAACCTATTTTCGCAGCAAATATGGGCGAGTAGCTCGAGTCGTTCCGTGATTCCAAGGAACCCAACGCCTACCACTGCAACCGTGGACGACGAAATCGCTTGCCGAATACCATCTTCATTCATGAAAGAAGAATTTGGCTCCAGGTCGACCAGAACCGGCTTGGCACCCTGTGCAACAATTGCTGCAATCAGATCGGGACAACCGTAAGCAGGTACAACCACTTCTGGTTTGAGGATTCGAGGTTTCCGCCTGATCGCAATTTTAATAGCAGCAGAAAGCGCCTCTGTACCGGACCCCATAAAATAGGTCCGATATGGAAGTTCCCATGGTGGAACCGAACCTCCTTCTTTTTTTAGAGGTAAAGGTACGTGACTTCCCACCGGCCGGAGTTTACCTATCATAAACGGGCATTTCCTCGACTAACGCTTAGAAGGCGTCCAAACCGTCATCCTTCTGCCCATGAGGAAATTAACGGTAGCATGAGCAATCGCGAGGTTCACTTGAACAAAGAAATAAGGAATTTTTATCAGCGTTCTCTCGCGCATCGCCGGTAAAAAGTGCCCTGCCAGCACACATCCATAGAATAACAACTGAACCAACAGTGCCAACGCATAAACCCCACCTTTGGACGCTACTGCAAAAGAGATGCAAAACAATAGAAGCTGGAACCACGGGACCGCCCAACGCATCAGCTTATGCCCAAATACCTGGAACGCAAAACGGCCAAACTTGAAGGGGTTGAGCACCTCCGGGTGGCGGCTAATCGCAGTCAGCCCCCGGATGATCGTACGAACCTTACGCTGATATTCCTTTGATGCGTCAGCTACATCCTGATAGTAGCCGAGCACATCAGGCGCCGTTACTGCGACCAGCCCTTTACGGGCACTGTTCAGGGCCGTGTTAAAGTCACTGGGAGAGTGGATATCCCAGTCCTCTTCACACACCTCACGCCGGGCCGCAAAGAATGAACCGCTCAATCCAACAAGACCGGCACGTGCCGACTCAAGGCCTCTGAGCCACATTTCATATCGGACGTATGCGCCCTCACCTACAACAGAGCCATCACGGCTGATGAAGCGATCCTCGCTGGAAACAGCGCCCACTGTGGGGTCATTGAAATAAGCCACCATCCGGCCAATCGCATCTTCGGGTATAGAGGTAGCAACATCCGAGAAGATCAGAATTTCACCTGTCGCGGCACGAATCGCCTGCAGTTGGGCATGCTCTTTACCCTTCCGCTCCTCAGCGCGAGCCAACTTAACGCCACGCTTTGCGTACTCCCCGACGATTTGGTCGGTTTCATCGCTGGAGGCATCCGATGCAATGATAATTTCCAGGCCTGGGTAATTCAGAGCAAGACAGTTTTCGATCTTATCCCGGATTCGATGGGCTTCGTTATGGGCTGTAACGATCAGCGAAACGGCAAACGGAGCGTTTGGTTGGCCGTCTTTTTGGCCCGATTTCGGACGACAGGGCATAAACCGAAGGATAAAAGGATAAATAAAGTAACTGAACAGCGCTCCAAATGCCGCAAGCCAGAATAAAATAACCAGCATCGCTCCCATTCCCTGTGAACCCTTGTGGATGACATCTCTGCACACTACTGGCAGAATCTCTTTGGCGATAAACTATACATGGACGAACAAGCCAAAACCATTGGCGAAGCCGACGGAGGCCTTCGGTGTGGCATTCATTAGATCATTCTTGAAGTCTGGCGCTCTGACGCTGCTGGCGGCCTATGGTTGGCTGCGTATCCGCTTTTCAAACCAGCCCACGCTTCTTATCCTTACCTACCACAGAATCCTTCCCTCCGATGCGCCCGAGCGCGCCGCAGAGCAGCCAGGAATGCTAACCACGCCCGAAGCGCTGGAGGAGCATATCCGGTTTGCCCGAAAGCTCGGGGCGGAACTAATTCATCTGAACGAATGGCTGGAACGCAACGAAAAGGGAGAGAAGCTGCCCCACCTGTCTGTCGCGTTCACTTTTGATGATGGCTGGCGAGATAACTATCAGTACGCCTACCCAAAACTTAAAGCACAAAATGCACCGGCTACCATTTTCCTGGTTACCAGAATGATCGGCACCGACAAAACCTTTTGGCCAGAACAGGTGCTCAGCCTGGTAACCACGAAAGCCATTCCGGATAACGCCCCGGCCTTTGAATGGCTGCGACCTTACCTGCCCACCAAATCGGATCCCGGAGGGAACCATCGGCTTTCCCTTCTGGAGGCCGACGAGGTCGTTGCCCAGTTAAAGTCGCTGGAAGACGCCACGATCATCGATTCGCTTGAAAAGGTATACGAATCGCATCCGGAACTCGCCCCCACGCCAACCGCCAGATCCATTCTTAACAGTTCCGAACTGACCGAAATGTCCCAAGACGGCCTTGTGATGTTCGGTGCGCACACCAGGCACCACTTCCGTCTTAACCGCCTCAAGGATGAGAAGACACTCAAAGAGGAAATCGTGGACTGTCTTGACGACCTCAGGCGCCTTGGCAAGTCCGCGATACCGGTGTTCTGTTATCCCAATGGGAACATAACGGGCAAGGGGCAAAACCTGGTTTCAAGTACCTATAAGGCCGCCTGCACCACCAAGACCGGCTGGAACCATACAGGCTGCAACCCTTACGATCTTCGCCGCTTTAACCTTCACGACGGTAATAGCCACAGCAAACGGGCCTTGCTGGCCACAATCGGGCGCGGTCTTCTATGATGCAAAATGACGCCACACGGGTTGTAACCCATGTTGTATCCGGCGATCTATGGGCAGGGGCGGAAGTTCAGGTATACAACCTTTGCGAGGCGCTTCTGACCAGCAATCAGGTTTTACCGACAGCGGTTGTATTCAACGATGGCATCCTGCACGAGAAACTGCAGAAACTGGGTATTCCCGTCACCCTCGCGGATGAAACGCGCCTTGGCCCCATAGCCATCGCCCGCGCCATCGCCGCTCACTGCCGCGAACACCGAACTGGAATCGTGCATACCCACGGATTCAAAGAAAATGTGCTTGGTATTCTCGGCAAAGAACTTGCCGGCGTGCCGGCATCGGTCCGAACCGTGCATGGCAACCCGGAAACGGCATTTACACTTAAACGACCGCACAAATGGCTGATTCAGAAACTGGACGTGATGCTGGGGCGGCTTCGCCAGCAGGCTATTATTGCGGTGTCGACGCAACTGGAAGAAAGGCTGGAGAAGCTATTCCCGGGCAAGGTCCATAAAATCTTCAACTTTATCGATGTTGACAACATAAGGCGCCAGTGGAAAAGACGCGCTGAAACCAACGCAGAAAGGCCTCGTATTGGTATTGTCGGGCGGTTGGTCCCTGTGAAACGGATAGACATCTTTCTTAAAACCATAGCGCTACTTAACCAACAAGGGCTTGAGTGCGAGGGCGTTGTCATCGGCGGCGGCCCTATGGAGGCCGAACTGAAACAACTCGCCAACGAACTAGGCATAGCCGACAAAATCGCGTTCATGGGCTTTGTTAGCCCACCGGCCGCCGAAATGACGAAGCTTGATGTACTGCTGATGCCCTCCGATCATGAAGGACTGCCCATGACTCTTCTGGAAGCGCTGGCACTTGAGGTCCCTGTCGTATCACACGATGTAGGGGGCATCCCTGAAGTACTAGGCAATGGGGGGTGCGGATGGTTGGTTAAGGACCACTCTCCGGAAGGTTACACCAGAGCGTTAAAGCAGGTTTTTACAGAAGTCACGGACCGCGAACAAAAAAGCGTTAGTGGCTTAATGCAGGTCCGAAGCATTTTCGGAGTTGGAGCCAATTCCCGAAAGTACGCCGAGGTTTACAACAATATTTAATTATCTTTCAGATTAGCTATTGGAAGGGCCTAACCGGACAAATTAGACATCCTAGGTTACGACAATGACTTAAATAAGTTCGGTTCGCCACGACATATAATTGAATCGTAGGAGTAACCGCTGTTAACAGTCAGGCGCCCAGAAGAGAAGACGAAATTAAACTATAAACGCGAGAACAGGGCTAAGCCATCACCGTGGGGGGAGCACGCAGAATTTAGATACAATCGTGGGAGAGAATTAAAGTACAAAAAGTACAATTCCCAGACTATAAAACTCGGCTGAGGCCCAGACGAGTTTTATAATCTGATCGGGCAAATTTTCCAGAGCAAAGACCCGCTCTACTAATATTCCGAAGCGCGAAGCAACGTTTAGCTCATCATTCAACATTAATCTGAGGTGGACTCGGGGGAAACTGAACGGCCCCCTGACCGTTTTCCAAATCGTCCGCTGAGGTAGCGAATACGACACCATCAATATTAATCCGAGTTGCCTCGTCAAATCCGGAATTTGACCAGCCCATCAGATATCCGTAACGGTAGGCATGCGCCTCTCCACTGTAAAAGTTATTAACTGTTTGGAGCTCATTGATAATCAGATTGTTGTTCTTCCAGACCCGAATAGACCCAGGCGAGGCAGACGATTTGGCTGCAACCAAATGAACACGAATTTTCATCCACTTACCACGATCTGAGGCGCCGATAAACGAGCCTACACCCTCTCCTTTTGGCCCAATTCCATCACCGCCACGATTCCAATCCACGATTAGCCGAGAATCGCCTGACGAACCAGCCCAAACAGACAAACCGACCTTTTCCACATCATCATAGCTCGTGCCCCATACCCTCAATATCTTATTATTATCTGGCCCCGGTGCGTCTCTATGAAAATAATTTGCAGGAATGAACAAATAATATTGTAGCCATACCTCAGGGTAAAGCTTTCCCAAATCGAATCTAAGTTCAGAAAAAGCGTCCCCGCTGGCGTCGCTGCTTCCTTCAAATAAAAATTGCGCCACACCGGCATTGACAACACTCGGCGCATCCACAACATTCACAGAACGTTGACTGTCCCACCCAGCACCCGACATAGATTTGCTAAAATCAAACCCAGTGAAGTCATCTTCGAAGATGATCTCGCCATGGGCAGAAGACACACCGACAAGGAAAGACAGATAAAACGCAAATAGACAACGGAGTAGACGCACTGACCCTAAAACCATATCCTAACCCTCAGTAAAAAAAGAAGCTTCGCCTCCCATCGAAACTCTCGAAGCTGCTCGCAAACACGCACTAGAGAGAATTATTCACCTGTCGCGACGTCAGGTCAAACTACAAATTGTCCCTAAAATTTTCTAAACATTACCTTTTGTTATTAAAGCTTTAAGCCCTTGAAAAAGAACCCATTCGGGAAAAGGAAAATCGGGAAAATCAGATGCGTACGCCACACAGAAAGCATGGAATACATTCAAGCCAACCATCTCGCCTCATCCTCTGGTGTCACCCTTTTTCAAAATAAAGAAAACGAACCCCAAGCAACCTTGCCAATCCCGAGAGCACACCCAACGACCTACCTAATAAATATAAGAAATCGACGGCGAATATAGGCAAAAGCCTCGAAGCCTTCACAACCTTCTTACCGCTCCTTCCTATTCTTTTAGCTGAAAGTGCCAATGTAGAAAGTAAAATCAGCGAACTCCCAAAACCAAAGCAGTAAGGGCCCCAAAAAATTGCGAAGAAAATGAAGAAGAAGCCTACGATAAAAACAAGGGTTACAAGAAACACCTTATCAAATAAAGACTTTGGAAAATTACGAATATAATCAAGTGAGTGCCAAATCTGCCTTCGCAAAAACTCAACTACCGTCGCTGGATAACCTAGATGAATAACACTCAAAGCAGGATCGATTTCCACGACGTAGCCCTGCCTTCGCAATCTGTTGGTCAGTTCACTATCTTCACCGGACACCAAACGCTCATCGAATCCACCAGCGTCATCGAATATCTCTTTAGGAATAACTATACACCCACCAACTAAAGTGGTCTGCTCCACCGTTTCTGAATTATCGTTTAACACCCAATTTTTTTCCAACCACGACGGATTTTCTCTTAATAAATACTGCCCACCATAAACATTATTTTTACTTTTCGAAATTCTCCCAACAGCTCTAGAAATCCAACCTTCATCAATCACGCAGTCTGCATCTAAGAAAACCAAATTTTCGCCGACCGCTTTTTTCGCCCCGTAATTTCTCACGCCACCGACATTAGAGGCCTCATCCACCCACAACGAAACCTCATATCTATTAACGATAGCTACCGTATCGTCTACAGAACCGTTATCGACTACAATTACTTCATAAAAATGACGTTCAATGTCGTTTTGAAAAATGGAGTCCAAACACGAGCCAATATATCTTTGTTCGTTGAATACAGGTATAATTATAGATAGAAACGGTCGAGCACTAATCAAATTAAGCTCCTGTAAAAATATGTTAAAATAACGAGAAAATAAAAATCCGTTAATTTTTTAGTTACTGATACGATCAAAGGATAAATTTAAAAATCCGATTCAAAATATTGTCTTTTCTTAAGTTCAAGGCCGAATTTTTCTACAAACTCTATTTCGAATTCCACATCAGAACCAAAATAGCGATCTAACTGTTCCTGAACAAGGCCTACTGTTTTCGCTGATCGTAGACCCTCGATCAAAACGACAACCTTCCCAACTTCTCGTTGAACTACCTTGTAGTTTATCAAAACGCTATTCTCAAGAGCAATATTTTTGAAAACGTAATAAAATGTGAGGCCTGGGTATTTTCTTTTAAATCCAACTACGTTTTTTCCTTTTCTCCCTTTAACATCTTTTAAAAGCGGATGCGAACGTCCGCACAAACAATAATCATCACTGAAGGATATTATATCACCAAGATTATATCGAATTATAGGAAAGGAATGTGAGGCAAGATTAGTTACAAGCGCTTCGCCCGCGGAGTTTTGCTCAAGAATAACTGTTTCGACATTTATATGCAGTCCACCGTATGGGCACTCAAAGGCTATCAATCCTGCTTCTGCCGCACCATACTCACTTGTAACTCTTCGACCAAAAGCCTTGATGCTCTCCGCATGGTGAATATCCAAGATTATTTCAGAGGTGCCTTTTACCAGCTTCAAATTCGGTATATCAATGCCCCTTTCATTAATTAATCTCGCTACTTCATAAACCATCGAAGAGTAACCATTCAAAAATTGCGCACTGCAAAGCCTTCTTGCGAAACCGTCAATTTCTTTTTCGGAATAATCAAAAATTCTGAAACGATTTTGGAGGATATCTAAAAACTTAACCTTTAGATGTTGCCTCCGTGATATATTATAACCCCATAAATAACCATTTCTATCCCAAGGTTTCACCTCATACCAGTCATAAGCTCGCATCATTGCGGCTCTGTTTTGCGAATCCCAACTTTCTGCCCTATTGAAACTAAGTGACTGTCCCGATGTACCTGAGGTTTCAGCCAACCTGACCTTTTCAGAAATATTCTGGGAATGAATCGAGGCGTTATTTTCTATAAGACACAGTTTATCAATCTCGGGAATGCAGGCCAGGTCTTTTATCCCAGTATATTTATCTGGCCTAAATCCAATTTTTTGAAATAACTGTTTATAAAATGGTGAATTTTCACTCGCAAAGGAAAGAAACATGCGCGCTTTTTCATTCTGAAAGTCTTGAAGCTGCTTTCTATTCAGCCATTCAGTTTCTTTTAGGGCATCATAAAGTCCGAACAGAGATGGGTTCCGTGCTTTTGCCCCTAACTCAAATAGTTGTTTTGCGAGACGCTTGTGCATTTTCTACCTTCAGTAAATGAATTAATCCTATCTCGGAAAATAAGACGACAGATTAATAAGGTTTACGTTTTCTCCTCGACCACAACGCCTTAGCCGTCCATGACAGCTAGAAAACCTTTGTCAACCGGACAACGTTAATTACCTCGGAGCTTATTTATTAAAAATGCCCAACCTTGCAAAGCACATAAACCCTTTCCGCTAGGCCCGCGTTTGTACTCAATGTTTTGGGACTGTTGTGAATCGATTGATCAGCTTTCTAAATATAAATTTTATTTTCAATTTAATTTTACCTTTATGAATATTCCTGAAAAAATACCCAATTTTGCGAATAGCCTGATAATCCATCTTTGTACCCAAGTCATACAGCATCACTGAATCAGCGACCTCCTGAGCAACTCCCGTCAATTTTGGTACAGCACCATATCGCGTAATCTCGATAGGCCAAATCTTCGCCTCCAAGTTAGCGTCATCTATCACGACCTCTAAAATTCCTGTCTTTAAAAGACGCGAATCCCAGCAAAGATCAAATACAAAATTTCCAAGAGAGGGCGCGACAATTGAATTCCCTTGCCTCCATACCTCATAAAATAGATGTGGGTGGCTTCCAATAATTCCGGTAACACCGGCTTCTACAAGTTCATCTATCAAAGCGCGCTGATAACTCATTGGATGAGTAGATTCCTCAAGTCCCCAATGCAACATTACGAACAAATAATCAACTTTTTTAATTGATCCTTTTATCCGTTCGATGAAATCTCTATCGAGTCTTTGATAGCTTTTTTGGTCCTTATCAGTGTTGTCTGGCACATCAGAGGCTGCAAAAAAACCTATAGTTTTTTCTTGAATCCGGATGATCTGCAGATCCTGACCAGCTAAGCCAATCGGAAGTATCTCTGATTGTCTCAAAACTTCTACTGTCTCCTCAAATCCTTCACGACCGTGTTGGACAGTATGATTATTAGCAACTTGGAACACATTAAATCCACTATTTCTTAAGTATTCCGCCTGCTTAGGATCGCCTCTTAGCACCATTCGCTCAGGATCATTAGGGTCTAGCTGACTATTAGTTAGTGACGCCTCGAGATTGCCAGCAACCACATCGGCATCATACAAAACCTGTCGTAAGTCCTCGAAGATATCCACTGTTTCGAGGGTAGTTTTGGGACCATGCCCAAATGTTAAATAATATTCACCCAAATTGACATCGCCTACGAACAAAAGCCTCATACGGCACCTCGAAGTTTTTAATTTCAACAGACTTTTTGACTCAACAGCAATATATAACAAAGACTGGACGAAAGCTCAGCGCTAATCGAAGGATTTTATAGCCAAATTGTGTCTCCTGCCTACAGTCGGTACTAACTCTTTATAGACACGATTTTTAATGATGGTCAAAGCCAACAATAAATAAATATATGGATAGAAGGCGATGGACATAAAGCTGGCTCCTATAAAATAGGTCAGGACGCCACCATTTAAAGAAACTCTAAGGCTCTCTAAAAAAATAAGATCAGACGTTTTCTCTGTTTTATTTTTCATAATCGAGAAATTTGAAAACACGGAGAAGTGGAACCACAGATATAATAATAGAGCTGGAATTCCTAGCGTTGAGGCAATCTGGATGAGAGAGTTGTGTGAAACTTCTTTTCTGTTTGAAAGATAGCTTCCATCGTTTTCTCTGTAATAGATGTAATAATGCTCAGGAAATGCATTTAGTCCCACTCCTAGTAATGGGTGCTCCATCGCCATGTCGATCCCTGCCGACCAATAATTTAAGCGGCTCGTAGAAGTCGTATCCGAGCCCGCAGTTTCAAAGCGCTGCTTCTGTTCCTGTGGGAAAATAGCCCAAACCACTGAACAAAAGACCACCAGATACACAATGCTTTTTAAGCCTAATTTTTTATATGCCAACAATAAATACACAAGCCCGATGACAAGTGCTAGCTGCCCCCCCCGGGAGCTTGCACCGAGCACCGTCATAATTGCAGTTATCGGTAACAGCCAGTAAAGCTTCGTTTTAGGGCTCATTTGCAGGATTAATGGTATTGACATTACCGCACACATTGCCATTAGTAGACTAAATTCTCCACTGTTCTGGAAAAACCCAGCAGGTCCCTGAATGCCCCATTCGGTAAAACCGAAACCACGTGCCGCCCAAACACGAGCTCCGAAGAAAGACATCTTAAAAATACACAAGAAGAAAACAATTAGTAGCAATTTGAGCTGATTAACGTTTTTTACGCAATTCGACAGAAACAATACTTCAAGTGCAAAGATGAAGGGTGTAGTTATATCGCGGGAGGAAATTTCGGGGTAAAGCGAATTTTTTGCCGAAAGCCAGGCTAGAGCAGCAAACAAAAATACTAAAAAATGAGTGCCAGTAAATTTTAGTCTGTTTCTCGCGATCATAGCGAGAAATCCACCCAAAATCGTTATCTGTAGCCAAGGTATAACATCAAGACCGGAAATGATCACCTGCGGGCGCAGATAATAAAGTATGATAAAGCTTAGTCCGAGATAAAAGATCAAATCTTGACCTTTTAACGCTTCGCGAAATGCGTTTAGATCATCTTTGACCGTCGAAAACACAGTTTACCTCTCTAGGCATTTCGCCAGTTCAACTGTGTGGTAAACAATATCCTCGACAGTCTTTTCCATGTATCGATCATTAGCGGAATATGGGTCATTAATTCGCGCCTGTTGCCTTTCCCCAAAGGAGCCCAGCAAAACGCAAACATTTTTTATTCCACGCTTTCTTAACTCTCGGATTTGACGAATTTCCATACAAACGAACAGATCAAAGGGAAGCACTTCGTAGTCTTCCAAGCGAGTAGTTCGATGCTTGGAGAGATCAACAGAGGCCTTACTGGACGCGTACTTCACCACTCTGGAGTTGGCCGGCTTTCCTGTAGAAGTTTTGAGCCCCACTGACGTAGACTCTACATTGGAATGCTTTTTGAACACCACCTCTGCCAGCGCACTTCTGCAGATATTGCCCTGGCAAACAAATACTACTTTTCTTATTTCTTGAACTGAAGGTAATCTATGTTGGTATGCACCGACCCGAGTAAGAAGCCCATCCCAATGGTACTGGATAAGCCCTCTTCTACTGCCGTATTTATCTTTGATTAAGTCTTCAATCATGGCCTATCCCGCAACTCATAAAGCTGGAAATAACGAGCGAACATTACGCTCAAACTATAGTTTTCTCGCACGTACTTACGGCCACGAGCCAACAATTCGTTAAGCTGTTCAGTACCGAGTAACACGTTTTTACTTTCGGCCAATGCTTCTGGAGTATCCTCCTTCGCAAGAAAGACCAAGTCCTCGGGCACGAGTTTTTCAATCCCATTTCGCGTTGAAATCACCGGTTTGCCCGCAGATAATGCTTGAGTTAAAGCCAACGGGTGACCCTCAGTGGTTGATGTCATCAAAAATATATCAATAGCGTCCATAAATTCCGGAACATTGTCGATAAACCCCAAGAACTCCACGCTGCTCTCCAAACCGCTATCGATACAATACTGTTTTAGCTCTTCTGCCTCGGGTTTGCTATCGTCACCCGCAATACGAAGCACTGCATTTAGGCCTTCACGTTGCAGTAAAGTGATAAAGTCGACCGCTAAGCGGTAGTTTTTGGCTGGGCGAATATTTCCCAGGCAACCAAAAACAACGTTCTCGTTCCCTTTGTCCAATGATTTTATTGGAAGAGTCTCGAGCGCCCTTACATCAATACCATTGGGAATGACCGTAGCATTAAGGCGGGACCAACCATTGGTCGTTCGGTTTATGGATTGCTTGAGGTCATCAGTGACTGAAACGACATGTCTGGAACCAGCTCGAATAATGGCCATTTTTGCGTTTCGAAAACGTTCTTTGTCTGAAATATCAACATGGCCATGGAAAACCGAAACTACAGGAATATTCAGGAACATCCCGACTAAGGATGTGTAGACATTGGAGCCCAGCAAGTGGGATTGGATGTGAGTGACCCTGTAACGCCTTACCAACGATATAAGAGCCAAGAGGAAGCGCAAATTCATGCTGCCCTTACTTTCCCTTACCTCATAAGGAATTCCACGCCTTTTTAGCTGATCTTCTACCCACCCAGGGCCCCGAATTAAAGCGATACTTCCATAGCCCCGGCGCATGCACTCTTCGGCTAAATCCAAAAAAACAGTTTCCGCACCACCTGGGCCGGTGGTATCAATTACATGTAGTACGGTAGGTTCCATATTGCTCCTGATCACTCCGTTGATCCTATAGGCTTCGGGCCACTGACATAGTACCCCAGCACTCTTCACCAGGCTAGTTCTGGCGTACCCTAGAGTCTGCTAGACTACTCCCACAATCATAGGAGATTTCTCGAATGGAAGTCGGCGCTCCAAGAGTACTCGTTCTTGATGCGAATCAACGTAGTGCACTAGCAGTTACACGCTCTCTGGGTAGGTCTGGACAATTTTCTGTCTACACGGCGGATTCAATACAAATAGCTCTGGCAGGTGCCTCCCGATTCAGCAAGCATTATTTCCGTTACCCCGATCCAATTCACTACCCGCGAGAATTCGTTAGTTGGTTACGCAACATCGTCTCAGAGTACGCTTTCGAGCTGGTCATGCCCACCACAGAGATAACCAGCCAACTTATACTTTACTGCCAATCAGAGCTGCCAGAGGCCAATCTTCCGTTCGCCTCTTATGACCGCGTTATGAAGCTCGCGGACAAGATCTCCCTTGTCAAACTTGCCAAGTCAAACGGTGTCACCGTTCCTCAAAGCTCTGCGTTTCAGAGTTCGGAAGAGGTAAGACCGGAGGATCTACGCTTTCCAGTCGTAATCAAACCTGCACTGTCTCGAATCTACAAGAAAGGTCATTGGTTGCATACCCAGGTCCGAGTCGTACAGAGTTTAGTGGAATGGCAAGAAGCTCTGGAGGACATGCCCTATCTCCAAGATAACCCGTTCATGCTGCAGGAATTTATTCCCGGGCACGGCGGTGGAGTATTTTGCTTATATGATAAAGGTCGCCCCGTCCAATTCTTCGCCCATCAGCGTTTGCGAGAGAAACCACCGGAGGGCGGAGTGAGTGTACTGAGCCGAAGCGTGCCAGTGGACAAGGAGTTAAAACAAGCCGCGGAGAAATTGCTAAGCGAAGTGCAATGGCACGGCGTTGCAATGGTTGAGTTTCGGATTTCCAACGACGGCACTGCCTACCTGATGGAAATCAACACGCGTTTTTGGGGCTCGCTTCAACTGGCCATTGACGCCGGTATCGATTTTCCCCTAATGCTTGCGAATCTCCACCTGGGGCGACCGATAGAACAAACGCTTAATTACCGCTATGATCAAAGATTAAGGTGGCTTCTGGGCGATTTAGACAGCCTTTATCTGTTTCTCAAGAGGCCTCATTCCTGGCAACGTAAGCTTCTACAGGTTTGCAGGTTTCTTTCGGTGAAGATAAGACACCAGAAGCATGAAGTTAACCGACTGGGCGACTTGAAGCCTGCATGGATCGAATTAAAACAATATATCCAGGCGCTAAAAAAATAAAAACCAATTGATTTCCGGATCTGCAAAGCGCGCGTTCTATGGAAGGAGTACGGAGCATGACATTTGCCAGAGCAGCGATCAATACGCTGACCAGCTCTCCCGTCTGCTGTCTTATGCAGCCGCTCAGGAAGAGGGTTGTACCGATATTTTTATTGCACCGATTCACGGATCACCACCGAACCATCCATGGCCATACTCAGGAGCATCTGGAAGCAGCGCTAACCTACCTCCGTTCTCACGGGTACACGGTGGTTTCGGTACGACAAGTGGTGGAAGCAATAATTAATCGAACGCCATTACCGCCCCGCTCCGTGGCGTTTACACTTGATGATGGGTTTTGCGATCAGGCCAGGATGCTGCCGGTTTTTGAGAGCTTTCAAGCGCCTGTCACTCTGTTTTTAGCAACGGATATGCTTGAGAAGCGCCATTGGTCCTGGGATTACAAGCTCGAGTACATTTTCAGAAATACATCGGTCCACAGTTTGGAACTTGATTTGGGAACCGGCCTTTCTATGGTGAATTTTTCAGACCCCAATGACAGACGAATTCTCATCAGGAACTTGAAAAAGATTCACAAACAAATACCCAATGATCAGGCAGAGTCAGCTGTAGCTGAATTTTCCAGACGACTTGAGGTTGAGATTCCTGAAAAAGCTCCAGAGGAATATGAGCCTATGTCATGGAAGCTCGCTCGAAGTCTCGAATCAGACTTTGTCGAGTTCGGACCTCACTCGAAAAGACATGTTATTTTATCTCGAGTGACCGAACAGGAAGCAGAGAACGAAATACTTGGAAGCTGGGAAGCTGTATCGAAAAACCTCACGAATCCTCTCCCCGTTTTCTGTTATCCCAGTGGCCGTGAGGGCATCGACTTCGGGGCCAGAGAGCAGCAAATAGTTGCGAGAGCCGGTTTTAGTGCTGCCCTATCTGCCGACGCGGGATATGTGGATCTGGCCAATCCGTCAAACAACAACTTGTTTTCTTTGAAGCGATTCAGTTTTCCCAACGATATTACTTACTTTAAACAGTATTGTAGTTGGTTGGAGTACGCGAAAGAGCGCATAGCGGTGGTTTAAAACACAATACCCTAAAAAGAAAAAACGGGCGGACAAAAGACGTTTAATCCGCTTTATATTCCTTTAATACTGTAGAGGGTTTTAAGTAAAGTGCTTCTCACGATCATTAAAGAAATCAGGCTCATCGACTCAGTCGCAATACGTTTTTTATAATTTTCGTTCTTACCTGACCCGGCCAAAAAATCAAAAAACTGAACACCTTCATTCAGAAATGCTTGTTCGATAGCGTAGCCCAGATGTAACGTCCCCAGCGCAAGCTTATTATGAAAGCTCTGCTCAAACCCGCTCTGGAGATTATAAACGCAACCGTTATACTTCACGTTATAAAGTGCTGAGATAGGTTCATCAAAGCACTTCATAATTAAAAGCTGGGGTTCCCCACCCTCCAACTTTATTCTGCGTAAAAAAAGCGAGTTGAATTTTAATGCATTACGGGTGTAAACCGGTTTCCCCCAACGCTTTAGGTGGAATCGGTTCAATATTTCAAAAAATTTTGTTGGCTCATTGCATTTATCAGCGTAATTTTCATGGACGATCTCGCCGAGAGACTCGAGAACTTTACGTCGATTAAAAAGCCGCAGTCTTGTATTCGACCCTAAGCCTCTCAGGTAGTTTTCAAACCCTCCCTCCGTTCTTATCGCCCACGCTGAGTCTTTGTTTACCGTTCGTACCAACCATTTGTTTTTGATAGCAATTTTCTTTAATATCGCGACATCGCTAGAATCCAGTGGCAAATCATTGAAGACCGCCTCAGACCAATCCAAGGAGAAAAGCGTTTTTTCAAGGGCTTTCTGGGCTTGATCTGCGCTCTCGCCAAGAACCGAAAAACGATTATATTCGGTCCTCGTGCTTCGTATTTTCCGATAGCTGCTACCTACAAACTCTAGAGATTTAATCGGGATCAAGCCCTTGATTTTGTATTCTGTAGAGTAGATGCCAGAAATGCCCTGCCCCCATGGGCGTCGCAATTCCAAACTATGCTCCGCACCCCAAGTATCCCACCAAGCACTTTGCCACGCCTGTGTCTGAAACAGACTCATTAGGGCAAGACCTTCACAATGCGCGGCCCGATGAGATTGGCCAGCCAGACAGGCATCCGTTGCCACACAGCAATCATTACCCGGAATTTTGGATTTTTGGGACTGAGTTTCGGCAGGGCTTTGCCCTCTGGCAGCAGGTAATCCCAATACAGCTTGACGGGTTCTGCACCCCATTGCTGCTTGAAACGATAAGTCCCGGCATCTTCGCTACAACGGCCAAAATCGAACACCCTGAATCCCTGCTGGACGGCAAACTCCAGTATCTTCCAATACATAATCATATTGATGCTGGTGTGATTGTAGTTGCGCAGTGTTGATGCCCAGGGGATCTCCATTCTGCCCCGATAACCGGTTAAAAAGGCGCAGCCTACGGCTTTTCCTTGAATCTTGACCACTGCAAGCCAGGCTTCACCTTTCAGGGTTTCCAACAGATTTCGAAAAAAGTCTTTACCATACACTGGTGTCCCAAGGTCACGCATGTTCACAGAAAAAACCCGATAGAATTCGTCGAGTAGCTCCTCCCCGCCGATAGCAAACTCGGTCATTTCACGTTCACCACGGCGAATCTGAGCCCGTAGTTTCGGCTGGAAACTGTCCCATAAGTCGGCTGCTTCGGAAGGCAATGACAACCAGAAAGTCACTTTATCGGTGCGCTGAGGGAGGCCCAGTGTATTGTCCTGACAGAACCTCAGTTCAACGTGCCCGGCCTGCAACTCTTGGCGCCATTGCTCAGCTTTTGTAAGGAGCTCGTCTGCAATTTCGCGATTGTCTGCCAGCACACCGCCATAATTGAAATAGGGCGTTGAAACGAGAAAGTTGCCGAACAGTCGACTTTTCAGTTGGACGAGAGGTAAAACTCCAACAATGCTGCCGTCGCGCGCCCAAGCACAGAGGAATCGGGTTTCGTGGCCGTAGGTCTTCTCAATAAATGAAGAAACACGAGGTCTGTGCCAGATGGACGCACCAGGGTTCCCGGCTACATAGGCTTCAGCAGCGTCCAGGTTCTGAGCGCAAACTGGTTCAACAGTTACTGGTTGGGATAGCGCCTGTTTTGCGATGGCGTGTGGAATGGAAACGGGCTCTGGAACCCACTTCTTCCGGGCCACTCCCTGGTTAAGCTGCTTTTTGACCAGCTTTTGGAGCTGTTTGATCTCCCCGGCAACACGTTGTACTTCGTTAACCAGTTCTTCGGTATTCTCGCCGTTTTTGCGCGCCTCACCCACCAGCCTGCCTAATCGGCCTTTGGTCGCCTTGAGCTCTTCCAGCCTGGCCTTGGAGGCCTCCAGGTTGGCAATAGGCAACTCCGTTCCCATCAAACTATCCTTAGAAAGCTCTCAAACAGTAGCTACTGGCACATTCTCAGACAGCAACAGCTTTGGTGGAAATATCCATCTCGGACAAGACATCAGAGACGGAGCCAAACCGGAAATCTGTAAGCAGGCGCTCAAGCCTCCCCATACATTTATCCAGGTTGTTGTAATGCCGAAAGCGAGAGAATGCTTTGACTTTCAGTCTTGGTTGTCCTGTATCAATTTCCCAGGGGTGGAGGTAAAAGATAAAGGGCTGCCCTGCTCTGTTGATTCTGCCCAGCCCCCAGTGGCTCAGCCAGTAGGGGAACAAGCGGAAATAACCACCGCCTGCAACAGGCAGCCGATACTTACCGATGGGGCAGGTAGACAGAGGAAACTCGGTAAGGGTCCGGCCGTTAGGGGCTTTGAGAAGATAAGGCTCGTGCGGGGTGCCAGGCATGCCGTAGCGATCGTGATGAACCGGAAAAATGGAAGAGTCCCAGGTAAACCCTTCATCACACAGAATATCCAACGCCCAGCGGGATTGTGCAGTAATGGAATAGCTCGCAGCCCTGTAACCCGTGATAGGCGCACCAGTAATGTCTTCCAGAATACGTTTGGACTTGCGCGTTTCTTCACGAAACACTTCAGGGCTTTGTGTATAGACCAGTTGGTGGCTATAACCGTGACTGGCGATCTCGTGACCTGCTTTCTGAATCTTCCTCACAAGCTCCGGTGAGCGCTCCGCCACCCAGCCCAGGGTGAAGAAAGTTGCTCTTACGTTGCGATCTTCAAACAACTGCAGCAACCGTTCAGTATTGGCTTCAACTCGATATTCCATGGAGGGCCAATCATCACGATCAACGGCTTCAGCGAGCGCGGCGACCTGAAAATAGTCCTCTACATCAATAGTCAGGGCGTTTTGTCTCACTTCCTTGGTACTCCGGGTATGGAACATCAATATTTAAGAATGCAGTGGCTCAGAAGAAACGGTAATCCAGTCCTATCAATATCCAGTTCTCTTCATATTCGCTTGTAGGTGCATCACTTGTTCTGGTGGTATGGCCAATCCTGCCCGTGATACCGAGATCCCGAGTTAGTTCATAAGTCAGCGCAGCGTCCAGGCTCGCGGTTTCCTGATCAACGTTGTCCACGTCAAACGTTTCGTATTGGTATCTGAGTGTTGAATTAAAGGTCAACAATGGGATGACCGGACGGCGATAACCGATTGAAAGACCGAGTCCATCTTCAGTTTCGTTTGCTCTAATGTAATCAGCACGATTGGCAAATACGCTTATTTCAAGTTGCGATGCGTCCTTGAACCGTCTTCTTACACCAGTATCAATGGCCGTTACTTCGACTTCGCTGAGTTCTCGCAGGTCAAAAACAAATTCACCAAATCGAATATCGAAATCAGAGGTTTGGTCTGTAAACTCTCGACTTGCGTTCAAATAAAAGAGGGTAACTGGATTAATGTCACGCTCCAGCTCAATGTTACCTACCCATCCGTCGCTGGATTGGCTACTCCCTCCGAAATCACTCTCTATTTGGCTAACCCCAAGGCTTCCAGCAATACGTGTTGTCGACCAGGTTTTCGAAAAGATCACGCTGGCCACATCGGTGTCAATTTCAGCACCGGTATCAAACTCTGCCTGATTAGTTGAAAGGGAGATCCCCGCAGAAAGCGATTGGCTGAACAGGTGATTCCAAGCTGCAGATGCAACGTATCTTTCGCTATCTGCCTCTTCCGGTTCGCTAAACTCGGTGTTTTCGTATTTGGCCGATAGCTGGAGTTGGTCGATCTGGGTAAATGACAGAGTGTAAGAAGGCCCTGTTCTGAATACGTTTTTCCGTGTTGTATTGTCTGGTGTATCTGTGCCTCCGGAGTCCAGAGCAACATCTCGTAGGTTGTCAGATAACTCCCAACTAAATCCACGCCCTAAGTCGCAACCCCCCTGGAAGTCCAGGGAGGTATAGGTCTCCGGATCGAAGGTTTTTTCATGCCAAATTCCATAGCCAAGATCTGCAAGAGTCTCGGATGAGCAACGGCCTGGATCGCTTAGGTGCGATACCCTCAGGTTTGCCCGAGTTTCAATATCGGTTATTTCGTTGCTTGATGACTGCGCAGTGTTGTCACTGAGTTTGTTTATTAACCCGCCTGATAGAGTAAGTGGTGCAGCTGATGCAGAATTAGCCAGCAGATCAAAGCATAAGAATCCTACAATGAGCAGGGAAAGGCGCTTTCCTGGCAAGCAAAAACTAGCCATTAATAACAGCTCCAACGAACTTTTCAGAATTGAAGGCACCCGCAGCGTTTTCAATGCCATCTGCGGTCATTCCTGCATGAGGAATCACGAGCATGGCAAAATCGCAGAGTTCGGTTAGTATCCTCGCATCCGGGGACTCAGTTATTGGTGCAGTATCTAAAACGACAAAGCGATCCGGATACCGGCGACGAACAGCTTGAAGAAACTGTTTCATGCGAAACGATGTGAAAAATTCGCTAGGCGTTTCTCTCCGGCTGCCGGCCGGTATCAGCCTTAGCCTAGGTATTCCAGTGGGATAAAGAATGCGTCCAATGTCGTAATTCGCATCGTCAAGAAAGTCTGTTAGGCCAGAGTCAGGCATTATATCCAGCATGGAATGCAGCGCCGGCTCCCGGAGGTTGCAATCTATGATCAATGCAGTTTTGGCCTCATCGAATGCAAATGCGGCGGCCAAGTTCATTGCAACAAAGGACGAGCCTGCGCCCTCGCAGGCTCCACTAACTACCAAAGTAAAATTGTTGCCTCCGGATTTTTCAAGCAGCTTGGTGCGGAGGTTTCGAAAATGATTGACGAGTTTGCGGTTCGGAGATTCCGGATAAACTATTCTTCTCTCTTCAAGGTCATCTGATGTCAGGCGACGAGGCTCTTGCATTCGAGCTATCTGCTTGCTGATGACATACCTATCTACGCTTCCTGCTCCGAGCTCAAGAGAACTTGGCACAAGCATTCTTGAATCATCCCACTCCGTAATCCGGCCCTCGCCGCGGGTAACCATTTCTGACTGGCTACTTTCTGTTTGCGAACCTGACTTAGAAGCGGTATCACCTTCTTTGCCCAGCTTTTCTGATTTCCACTTTTCAAAATCTGAAAGTACGCCGCTATCTGTTTTCCCATTTCTGTCATTATCTGCTTTGGAATCAGTCATTAGATAACTCCAAATATTGCAGCGAGGGCGACGGCTACATAGGCAGCTGCTACAAGGATTGCCATTACAATAACCGCTCTAGTGACTCTTCTGTCACGGCGTTTTTCAAACGGTGTCCGAACATCTGGCAAATGCTCCAGAATAGGAATATCCAGTATATCTTCTAGTTGCTCGCGGGAACGAATGCGAGGATCAATCTGTAACAAGCCGGCCAATGCACCAAAAGGTGCAACGGCACCGAGAAACAGCCCGGAAATTGCAAACATTGAGAAATTCGGCCCCGTGGGACTTGTTGGAAATTGCGCGGCCTCATTAATTTTATAACTCAGCCCCTGACCTTCAATGTCCAGTCGCATTGACACCCGTGCTTTTTCCCGGCGCTGAAGAAGATCATTATAAATTTCCTTATTTACTTCCATGTCCCGTGTAAGCTCTGAATATTGCGCCTTATTCTCCTGAATGCGCTCCATACGACGTTTTTGCTCCACGATAAGACGCTCAATAGATCGAATCCTTGTCTCCACCGTTTGAGCATCCGTGTTCGTCTTGACCAGTTCAGACCGGACATCTTGGTATACCGGATTTGGGGCACTCTCTGCTCCGGAGGAGCCATTCGTCGGCTCTTGGTCTTCCTGCGACTGTGCACGCTGTTTTTCCAACTCCTGAATCTGTTCGCGGAGGATCACAATATCGGGATACGTATCATGGTACCGAAGTCTGAGCGAATCCAACTGCTCTTTCATTGAGTCAATACGTTGCTTGTAAGCATCTACTGTAAGACCTTGCCTTATCGTCGGGCTGATTGCACTTAGCTCTCTTTGTAGCGAATTCGCCCGAGTCTCCAATTCCTCCTTGTCCAGTTGAGCCAACTCAAGCCTACTTTGTAGATTCGATAGACGAGAGTTAGCGTCAGCTTCAGTTCCGTCCACATTTTCGGACAGGAACTGTTTCAACTTTGATTCGACCTCGGCTATTTGCGCTTCGTAATTTTTAACTTGTTTATCAATGAAGTCATAAGCTGACCGGCTTTCATCTCGTTTACGCCTGGCATTCTCCTCAATAAATGCCTGACCCAACTTTTGCGCTATCCTGAAAGTTTTTAGTGGTGAGGAAGATGAGTAGCCGATACTGAAGTAATTGTCGCCTCTCTGGCCAACTTTCATGCTTTTCCTCAACCCCTCGATCCTTTCTTCCAAAGCCTCCGGCGCAACAGTCTTGCCCTCATCCTCGAAAACATCCGGATCTAGAGCGATACCCTCTAAAACAAATCGAGATGCAAGCAACTCTCGTGCAGCTGAGATCTCCTCACTGACCTCCGTCGCTACTGCTCGACCGTCCATCAATGGCTGGATGATGTTTCTATCATCAATAAATATAATAACTTCGGATTGGTATTTATAAGGCCATAAAAAGCCGGCTGCCAAAACGCCAAAACTGACTAACGAAAACATGAGAAAGGCCAGCCATTTGTGAGCGCGCACCTCTCTGATGATTTCTTTCGGCAACTGGTTTATAGGAAGAGCCATGTGGGATATCCGTTGTTCAAAAACGAAATTGCAACTTGAGCAAAGACTGCTTTAGAGACTTCTCTCGGGTATCGTGAGAATGTCTCCAGGCCTCAACCTGTAGTTTGTTGATACATCCCCTCGGGAGAGGATCTCGTCCAAACGCACAGGAATAGCGACAACCTCATCACCAAGAACCCGATAGAGCACCGAATTATTCGCATCTGCAAACGGGGTTACACCACCGGAAGTGAGCACCATATCAAGTACTGTCATACCAGCCCGATGGGGCACCGACGTTGGTTGCTGAACAGCGCCTGTAACACGGACACGCTCTGTGAATTCGTGACTACCCATGCTGGTAACGACGATACTGACCTGAGGTTCCCTAATGTAAGCTGACAGGCTGTTCTCAATATCGTTCGCAAGTGTTTCGGGGGTACGCCCGGATGCCTGAACATCGCCAACCAGTGGCACCGATATTTTGCCATCAGGCCGCACGGGCACAGAGATGCTTAGATCCTCGTTACGCCAGACCGAAACCCGAACAACGTCTGTTGCCCCTAGCACGTATTCATCAACGGAATCCGTTGTATCAACCGCCAGAGCTCGCTCTATCTGCTCGGGTGTCGAGACTGTTGGCCCGGCACAACCCGAACCGAACGTCAGAATTGCAAGACACGCGACTAATCCAGGGATTGAGTATTTAATTGACATTGTAATTACTCTCCAAAGTTCCTTATGGGTTTCCATTTAGCAGCTCAAGCAGGCTCAGAGCTATCTGGATCCCTTCTTGAACAATACCACTTCCACTGTCTGAATTATAATCAACAAATCGAGCAACATACTTTGATTCTTGATGTAATAAAGGTCGTAACGAAGCTTCTCTCGGGTGTCTTCCTCATTGTCGGCGTAGGCGAAACACAACTGGGCCCAGCCCGTTAAACCAGGCTTCACCCTGTGGCGCTCGTCATAGAAAGGAATTTTCTCCGAAAGTTGCTTAACAAAAACAGGGCGTTCGGGGCGGGGCCCGACAAAGGCCATGGTGCCATTCAATACATTGAATATCTGCGGCAACTCATCAACGCGTATTTTACGAATGATTTCACCAACTTTGGTTACCCTTGCATCATTCTGGCTGGCCCAGACAGCTCCATGCTTTTCAGCATCGGTAATCATTGAGCGGAACTTGTAAACTTTAAAGCCCTTTCCATTCAACCCCACACGTTCCTGGCTATATAAGACGGGGGCTTTGAGGCCGTCCTCAATCTTGATAGCAATAACCGTTAGCAGCATCAGCGGCAAGCCCGCAACTAACAGCACGGAAGAAGCCAGGATATCTAAAGACCGTTTGCCAAATCCGGACACCGACGAAAGATTGAAGCCGTCAGAAAATACCAGCCATCCCCGTGTCACCATTTCCAAAGCCACTTTTCTCGACTCTCTCTCATAGAAAGTAGCGCCGTCCACTATTCGGACCCCTTCCATTTTGCACTCCAGGAGATCTTCCATTGGAAGACCTTTGCGCCTGTCATCAACGGCAACAACTATCTCCTGAACGGGATTCTTCAATACGTATTGATGCAGGGAAGCGGGCAAGCGCAGCAGATGTTCTTCAGGAATCTCAACAGGCTCGCCTGGCAGCGGGACAAACCCCTGGAGAATAAAACCTTTCCGGTTAAAGGGAGTTGTCAGGTCTTCGTGAATCTGCCGAGCCCTGTGTCCAGCACCGAGCACGAGTACTTTTCTTTTAAATGCGTCCTTCCCCGCCAGAGCAAAAAACATCCAGCGGCAAACGCCCAGAAGAAAGAAACCGAAGACAGAAGCAGAAGTCAGTAAATCTGTGAAGCCCAAATACCAGAGCCAGTCGTTCGATAGAATGTAAATAAATGCAGAGGCGGGAACGCCGATGATGAGGGCGAAAATAGTCCTCAGCATCATTCCGGACATGCCCTCATCCAAACGGGATTGATGCACGCCCAGCGAGATCATGATCAAAAGGTTTACCAGCCCGAAAACAAGCGCCGAGGGCAGGAGAAAGAGGTAGCTCTCTAGAAAGAACGAGACTTCACCAAAGTGGCGAAAAAAAGCAGCCAGAGAGAAGCTTGAGACCAGTACAATTAGGTCGATGAGGCCCAGAATAACAAAGGGAACATGGATGTAGTGCCTGAACAATCTGACGTGGGCCACGCCAACTCCTTTTGCTGTCCAATGTAAACGCTTCTGCGCATCCGATGCGGCAGATAATACACTGGACAGAGTTTACTGCATTTTAATGATACTGCAATCAACCGTGAGACTCTTCGGTGCCCGCCTAAGGCCCCCTTAAGCAAAAAGACCCCGCCTAAAGCTTCAACGAGGTCTTTGATGCTTAAGGGCTTCAGGCTGATCTGCGACGACGAGCCATGCCCAAACCCAATACGCCGAGGCCCAACAGTGCGAGCGTTCCGGGCTCGGGCACTGCCTGAACATCGGAAATGCCAACAATCAAGTCGTTGTAGTCAAAATCACCATTAATAAGATCTTCAAATCCTAATATCAGTGAGCTGCCATAAAACGCGGTGTTCCCGCTGCCAGTGACGTCGAAGATCCGGGTCATATCTACTCCACCATTCATACTGGCATCGGAGTAGAAGGTAGTGTCTCCACGCTGCAGATAGAAACCGAACGTAGATCCAATTTTGGCCGATGCATCGCCGACCTTTGCAGTACCTGCCTCAAGGTCGAACTCGACCTGCAATCCTCCGGAGCTGTCTGCACCGGAAAACACCTGGAGCATCTGGCTGGTATCGTTAATATCGTAGATGCCAAAATTATTTGCCGCGGAAAATCCGGCAAACTCAAAAAGCAGGAAAGCGCCTGCCGAATCGTTTGTTCCATCAACGTCGTTAAGGGTGGCAAACGAAGCGCCCGTGTCGTAGAAGGCCCCATCTTTTTCGGTAGCTTTAAAAACATCGGCACCCGAATCGGTTTTCAGGTCAAAAACACTCACAGGTGTGGCATGCGCGAAGGAAATACTGGCTGAAAACAAGCCGACTGCTAGCAACTTCGAAATCAATTTCATTGAACTGCTCCTTTTACACCTACTTCTTTTGAATATGCTGACTATGTTCAAGCAGGTCGCGTGCCAAGAAATAAAAACATTATGAATCAGCTAGTTAAAAAATTCTAATTGCAGATTTGTAAATTTTACTGACAGTTTTTCGGATTTCGTGAGTGAATCGATACACCTTGCAATCCGACTCGCCTGATGTTTAACACGAGACAGGTGTTTTCACGGTTTCCAGTGTAAAGGTATACCACCGTCTTGGTTTGACTAGCGTTGATTCCATTCTAAGCGTCTCCTTCACATTCCAAAATGTTCCTTCGTTCAAGTGGCGAGATGGTTCTCTCGAAACAATACTTTCGGTATCCAGCGAATAACGCTTTCAGGGAGAGTCAAAATGCTTCGCCATAAACTGTCACTGGCGTGTTCCGTTGCGCTGATCACAGGATGCCAGAGCTGGCCTCCTCAAGACCCGAACAGACTCCCGCCTACTGCTGCACTCCCCTCTACGAGTACTCTGGGAGAGGTTCAGGTCTTTTTATGGGACAACCTATCTGGCACCAGCGTCCAAGCGCTTACGTCTTATGAAGCATTTCCTGATAGCCCCGATGTGACTCAGATGCTCGGCGAGCTCAGGGGGCCAACAGGGAGGGGAGATAATTACGGAAGCTTTGTGCGGGGGTACATTATCGCCCCTGAGACAGGTCTCTATCGATTCTTTGTAAGCGGCGATGACCAGACCGAATTTTGGCTAAGCCCATCATCCGATCCTTCCAAGAAAAGCAAAGTGGCCGAGGTGACCGGCTGGACGAATGTTTTGGAATACTCCAAATACAGCTCTCAGAGCTCGGGCTCGATAGAACTTAATGTTGGAAAAAGATATTACTTTGAGATCATTCATAAAGAAGGTGGAGGCGGCGACCATTTTAGCGTTGCCTGGGAAGGCCCAAGCTTTAGCCGCGAAATTATTGCTGGACAGAACATTGCCAGCTACGCAGGAGAGACTTCTTCCGCCGATGAGGGAGCCGGTTCTGAGGCGAGTTTCAGGCTTGGGTACTCTGTCGGTTTCCTTGATGGATCGGAAGGCCTGGCTTTCAATCCAGAATACCCTCCGCTTGATGGCGATCAGGACGGCATATACGACAACTGGGAAACAGTGCATGGCTTAAACCCCGAAGATCCAGATGACGCAAATTCCGATCCTGACAACGATCTACTGGTTGCAGCAGACGAATTTTTACTGGGTACAATGGAAAATAATCCCGACTCCGATGGCGACGGCATCCCGGATGGAGCCGAGTACGCCTCTTCATTAGACCCCCTGAATCCATCCGATGCTCAAGAAGATCTGGATGATGATGGGGTCAGCAACCTTGATGAATTCATTGCAGAAACCGACCTGAACGATGCTCAATCCTTCCCTGCTGAAACCGTCCAGCTGAACTATACGCGAGGCTTTGTAGGTCAGTATTTTGAGGGAAGGAACTTCGATAATTTCCTACTGGCTCGACAGGACCAGGCCATTCAGTATTCAGCTGGTACAGGTTCATTTGTAGATAGACAATCGAACGATAATTTCAGCGCCAGATGGTACGGTCAATTTGTAGCACCCCACTCGAGCAGCAGCAGAAACTACACTTTCAGAATTCGGGTTGATGATGGCGCAAGGCTTTATATTGACGGCGAGCAGCAAATTTCGGCTTGGCTAGACCAAGGCGCAACTACCTACACAAAAACCTTACCGCTACAACCGCAGCAAAATGTCGACTTATTAATGGAATACTACGAGCGTGGTGGGTTGGCCGTTGCCGAGCTCTCGATTAGTGACGATTCAACGGGCAGCAACCTTATAATAAGCAATGTTGTCAGGTCTCCAGATCTAAGTATGCCAGCAACCACGGATTCTGACAGTGATGGGATACCCGATACTTGGGAACTTAGGAATGGCCTCTCACCCTGGAGCAACGATGCTTCCGATATCAATAACAACGGAGGAGTGACCAACCTGGGAGCATTTCAGACTTCCGTGAGTCCCTGGACCCTGGAGCCTCAGGCTTCCCCAGAAAGCCCCACTGTCGACGATGGCGAAACAAGTGTTTCTCCGCCCCCCACAACCTCTAAAGCGACACTGACCTGGACGGCTCCATTGACTCGAGTAGATGGCAGTTCCATACCATTGAGCGAAATCGACAGTTACGAGATAGCTTATGGAACGTCCCCCACAAATCTTGATAACTCCATGATGGTCGACGGAGCTGAGACGAGCACAGAGATAACCGGACTGGCCGCTGGTATCTGGTACTTCTCAATCAGAGTTATAGATACCAACGGCCTGGCCAGTGAGTATTCCGATGTGGCCAGTAAGCAGGTTCAGTAATTCAAATAACGAACAGATCCATGAATTGCTGAACCGGGGTGCTCTCCAATGTTTTTTGGTCATTACATAGCTTCAGGATAGCGTCACGTCTTTGCGCGGGGAAACGTGTTGATAAGTTAGTACTGTATTTTTCCCGTAGCAACGGAATGCCTTCCTCACGACGCCGTCGATGACCGATGGGGTACTCCACAGCTACGTTTTCGCTGCTGGAGCCATCCTTGAAGAAAACTTGAATAGCATTGGCAATCGAACGTTTTTCGGGCTCGAGGTATTCCCTCGTATAGCGCTCATCCTCAACCACCTCCATTTTGTTCCGAAGCCTATCAATAATCGGATTCGCCTCGTGGAAGTCGTCCTCATAATGCTCGGCTTGCAGACTTCCGAAGATGAGTGGCACAGCAGTCATGTACTGCAGGCAGTGATCCCTGTCTGCGGCGTTCGCGAGTTTGCCAACTTTTGAAATAATCCGGATGGCTGATTCATGGGTGGTGATTACAATTTTATCGATGTCATCAAGGCGGTTTTTTACTTCCGGATGAAGGGTCACTGCCGCCTCCGCAGCCGTTTGTGCATGAAACTCAGCCGGGAAGGAAATCTTGAACAGTATGTTCTCCATCACATAGGAGCCGAATTCCTGTGGGATTGAAAGCGCTCGTTCCCCTTCAGGTTTAATTTTCTGATCCTTGTTGGTTTTGCTAAACAGAACATCGTAAAAGCCCCACTGAGGCGCTGTCAGAACACCGGGTATCCCCATTTCGCCTCGCATCGCAATGTCAGCCAGCCTGACAGCCCTTGACGTTGCGTCCCCAGCTGCCCACGATTTTCGTGATCCTGCGTTGGGCGCGTGGCGATATGTTCGCAGGGCCTGTCCATCGACCCAGGCGTGAGACAGTGCGGAAAGCATCTGCTCCCGGTTTGCCCCCATCAACTTCGCTGACACCGCTGTTGATGCCACCTTAACCAGAAGAACATGATCAAGCCCAACGCGGTTAAAAGAATTCTCAAGCGCAAGAACGCCCTGTATCTCATGGGCCATAATCATCGATTCCAACACCACGCGCATGGTGAGGGGCTCTTTGCCTTCTGATACACGCTTCTGGGATAGATGATCCGCCACAGCCAATATGGCTCCCAGGTTGTCTGATGGATGCCCCCACTCTGCCGCCAGCCAGGTGTCGTTGTAATCCAGCCAGCGGATGATGCAACCGATGTCCCAGGCAGCTTTCACCGGGTCCAGCCGGTATGAGGTGCCGGGCACACGGGCCCCTTGAGGTACAGTTGTGCCTTCGACTATGGGACCGAGGTGTTTGGTGCATTCAGGAAACCGAAGCGCAAGCAAACCGCAGCCGAGGGTGTCCATCAGGCAGTAGCGGGCGGTCTTCCAGGCTTCTTCGCTGGTTACTTCGTAGGCCAGTACATAATCCGCGATTTCCTGCAGGACTTCATCGTACTCAGGGCGTTCATTGAGATCGAATGTTGCTGACATGGCAGCGGCTCCTTCGATTTTGGTGTCTGCTCAATTAAGCCTAGCCCACCGGGCAACAAGGCCCAAAGATCAAAGGAGATAAATTGAAGGGTGGTGCCGGATACCAAATGGCTTCGATACCCGGCACTATTTCTCAGATCAGGCTTGACGCTTTCTTCTGCTCAAACCGAGGCCTGCGAGGCCCAAGCCAAGCAGCGCAAGGGTTCCAGGCTCGGGAACGCTTGCAAACGCATGGTTGTCGGTCTCAAATGCTTTGCCTGTGCTGATCAACTCAATGGTGTCGAAAAGCTCTGAACCGAAGAAGAAGTTCACATAGCGGTTATCGTTCAGGTTAACCTGATTGCCCTCAACCAGAATGTCGGGATCGACGGCCTGAAGTTGCGACCCGGTAACAAGCCAGTTGTCACCAGACACCGAGTTAGAGAACTTGATCGAGTTATAGTTGTCGATTGAACCCCAGAACAAGCCGAAATAGTTGTATGAACCGCCTGGATCCAGAGTCGCCGACACACCGTTGGTGTAAGGCTCGGGCACGGTCAGATACTCATTGTCGGGTCCCAGATTGAAAGGCGCCGCATACTGGCCGCTCTGGCTTCCTGTGACAACATCGTAGCTTCCTGTGCAGCCTCCTGCGTAACTACAGCCACTGCTGAAATCGATTTCGGTGGCGCCTGCAACACTACTGTTGTATACGCCGCCGGCTTCAACAGTAATCAGAAGGGCATTGGCGCTGCCACTGGCCAATAAACCGGCCGCTGCAGCTGCGGTGAGGAGTTTTCCATACTTCATAGCGTGACCCTATTAGTCCTGTTTGTCAGGATTCATTCCTGCTTATCAGAGTTCTCGCGAGAGAACCGGGGTAAACAATGCGCAAATCGCGCGCCATGAACGACGGATAACACTGAAAACAGCAGCTTATTGACTACACATGTTCATTGGCAAAACACGATGTAAATAAAGCTGACATTGGAGAAGCTTAAAAGCTGTCCCCAGGCACCCTCACCCAACCTTCCATCAAAACCCGCGCACTGCGGCTCATAATGGCTTTGGTTGCGGTCCACTGACCATTCACTTCCTTCGCTTCTGCCCCTACACGCAAAGTGCCTGATGGGTGACCAAAGGTCACATGGGTTCTGTCGCCACCGCCTGCCGCAAGGTTTACGAGGGTTCCGGGAACGGCGGATGCCGTAGCAATGGCGACAGCTGCCGTACCCATCATGGCGTGGTGGAGCTTGCCCATGGACAGAGCTCGGACCAGGACATCCACATCCCCTGCCCCGATGTTCTTGCCGCTTGAAGAAACGTAATCCGAAGGCTTCGCCACGAAGGCCACTTTCGGGGTGTGCTGTCGATTCGCGGCTTCTTCAATGTTCTTGATCAGCCCCATTTTTACCGCGCCGTAGGCCCGGATGGTTTCGAACATCGCCAGGGCTTTGGGATCGGAGTTAATGTCGTCCTGCAGCTCCGTGCCTTTGTACCCGATGTCTTCAGCGTTCACGAAGATGGTCGGGATACCGGCATTGATCATAGTGGCTTTCAGGGTTCCGACACCGGGCACTTCCAGGTCGTCTACCAGGTTGCCGGTCGGGAACATGGAACCTTCGCCGTCGGCCGGGTCCATGAATTCCACCTGCACTTCCGCGGCCGGGAAGGTCACGCCGTCGAGCTCGAAATCGCCGGTTTCCTGCACTTCACCGTTGGTGATGGGCACGTGGGCAACGATTGTTTTGTTGATGTTGGCCTGCCAGATGCGCACGGTGCAGGTGCCATTTTCCGGAATACGGTCTTTGGCAACGAAGCCACTATTGATGGCGAAAGCGCCTACGGCTGCCGTGAGGTTGCCGCAGTTGCCACTCCAGTCCACAAAGGGCTTGTCGATGGAGACCTGGCCGAACAGGTAGTCGACGTCGTGATCCGGCTGGGTGGGTTCTGCCAGGATCACAGTCTTGCTGGTGCTGGAGGTAGCGCCGCCCATGCCGTCGATTTGCTTCTGGTAGGGGTCGGGGCTGCCGATCACTCGCAGCAGGAGTTTGTCCCGGGCTTCGCCCGGGCTCTGGCAGGCTTCCGGCAAATCCTTCAGCCGGAAGAAAACGCCTTTTGAGGTTCCACCACGCATGTAGGTGGCGGGGATTTTGATCTGGGGAGCGTGGGGCATGGTTTTACTCTCTGTATCCGTGAAGATGGGGTCAGAAGAAGGCTTTCTTCTGACCCCTTGTTTGGCGTTGGTGAAGTTGGGGTCAGAAGAACTTTTCTTCTGACCCCATTTTCACGCCGCCCCTTCGGACTGCAGGAAATCCTCGGCAAACCGCTGCAACACTCCACCGGCGCTGTAGATAGACACTTCTTCAGCGGTATCCAGGCGGCAGATTACCGGAATGCGCTCCGTGCTGCCGTTCTTCCGATGGATGACCAGCGTGAGCTCGGCGCGGGGCGCCGGGGTGCCTTCCACATCGTAGGTTTCGGTGCCGTCGATGCCGAGAGTCTTGCGGGTTGTGCCTTCCTCGAACTGCAGGGGCATAACCCCCATACCGATCAGGTTGGTGCGGTGAATCCGCTCGAAGCCCTCGGCCACGATGGCTTCTACACCTGCCAGTGCGACGCCCTTGGCGGCCCAGTCACGGGAGGAGCCCTGCCCGTAATCAGCACCGGCGATGATGATCAGTGGCTGCTTGCGCTCCATGTAGGTTTCGATGGCTTCCCACATGCGGACAACCTTGCCTTCCGGCTCGATGCGGGCGAGGGAACCCTGCTTCACGTTGCCGTTTTCATCCCGAACCATTTCGTTGAACAGTTTGGGGTTGGCAAACGTAGCGCGCTGTGCTGTCAGGTGATCACCACGGTGGGTTGCGTAGGAGTTAAAGTCTTCCTCCGGCACGCCCATCTTGTGCAGGTACTCACCAGCGGCACTGTTCATCATGATCGCGTTTGAGGGCGACAGGTGGTCGGTGGTGATGTTGTCCGGCAACACAGCCAGCGGGCGCATGCCCTTGAGCGTTTTCTCACCTACCATGCCACCTTCCCAATACGGCGGGCGACGGATGTAGGTGCTCTGGGGACGCCACTCATACAGCGGGTTGGTGTTCGCCTGGGCATCCCGAGTAATGTCGAACATCGGGATGTAAGTGCTGCGGAACTGTTCCGGCTTCACGCTGGATTTCACGATGGCATCGATTTCCGCATCGTCCGGCCAAATGTCCTTCAGGGTGACGGGGTTGCCGTCTTGATCGTAGCCCAGGGCATCTTTCTCGATATCGAAACGGATGGTACCCGCAATCGCATAGGCAACCACCAGCGGTGGCGACGCGAGGAACGCCTGCTTGGCGTATGGGTGAATCCGGCCGTCGAAGTTCCGGTTACCGGAAAGCACGGCGGTGGAAAACAGATCGCGATCCATGATTTCCTGCGCGATCTTCGGATCCAGGGCACCGCTCATGCCGTTACAGGTGGTGCAGGCAAAAGCCACCACGCCGAAGCCGAGTTGTTCCAGCTCAGGCAGGAGTTTGGCCTCTTCCAGGTACATCTTGACGGTTTTGGAGCCCGGCGCCAGGGAAGTTTTCACCCAGGGCTTCCGGGTCAGGCCCAGCTTGTTGGCGTTGCGGGCAATCAGGCCTGCAGCCACCATGTTGCGGGGGTTACTGGTATTCGTGCAGCTGGTGATGGCGGCGATGATGCAGGCGCCATCCGGCATTTTGCCCTCTTCCTGTTCCCATTCACCGGCAATGCCACGCGCTGCCAGCTCGGAGGTGGGCAGGTGCGCATGAGGGTTGGAGGGGCCAGCCAGTGTGCGAGTGACTTTGGACAGGTCAAACTTCAGCACGCGCTCGTATTCCGCGTTTTTCATGCTGTCTGCCCAGAGACCGGTTTCCTTGGCGAATTTCTCGACCAGGGCCACCTGATCGTCCTCACGGCCGGTCAGCTTCAGGTAGTCGATGGTCTGACCGTCGATGTAGAACATCGCTGCGGTGGCACCATACTCCGGAGTCATGTTGGAGATGGTGGCGCGGTCGCCCACGCTCAGGCTGTCTGCGCCTTCGCCATAGAACTCCAGGTAAGCGCCTACCACTTTCTCCTTGCGCAGGAACTCGGTGATGGCCAGGACCATGTCGGTACTGGTGATACCCGGCTGCAGCTTGCCAGTCAGTTCAACGCCCACGATATCCGGCAGGCGCATCATGGAGGCACGCCCCAACATAACGCTCTCGGCTTCCAGGCCACCAACGCCGACAGAGATGACACCCAGAGCATCAACCATCGGGGTGTGGCTGTCAGTGCCGACACAGGTATCCGGGAAAGCTACACCGTCACGGTTCTGAACCACCGGAGACATCTTTTCCAGGTTAATCTGGTGCATGATGCCGTTGCCGGGAGGGATCACGTCTACGTTTTTGAACGCGGTCTTGGTCCAGTTGATGAAGTGGAAACGGTCATCGTTTCGACGGTCTTCAATCTCACGGTTCTTCTCGAACGCGTCCTTCTCGAAACCCGCGTGCTCAACGGCCAGCGAGTGATCCACGATCAGCTGTGTGGGCACTACCGGGTTCACCTTGGCGGGGTCACCGCCCTTCTCGGCAATGGCGTCACGCAAACCTGCCAGATCCACTAGAGCAGTCTGGCCGAGAATATCGTGGCATACCACGCGTGCGGGATACCAGGGGAAATCCAGGTCGCGCTTGCGTTCGATCAGCTGTTTCAGGGAATCCGTCAGCACCTCGGGATCGCACCGGCGAACCAGTTGCTCAGCCAGGATCTTGGAGGTGTACGGGAGCTTGTCGTACGCGCCGGCCTGGATGTCTTCCACGGCCTGGCGAGTATCGAAATAGTCCAGGTCGGTGCCTGGTAGGGGTTTGCGGTATTCAGTATTCATGGTCAGCAACTCGGTAATGTGAAGATGGGGTCTGACCCTGCAGGGTCAGACCCCTTTTTCATCCTGAGGGTTACGGCCGCTCGTCGATTGGCACCCAATTGGCATCCGCCGGGCCGGTGTAATCGGCGCTTGGGCGAATGATGCGGTTGTTCTCACGCTGCTCTTTCACGTGGGCGGTCCAGCCGGATACCCGGGACATCACGAAGATCGGTGTAAACAGTTCGGTTGGAATGCCCATGAAGTGGTAGGCGGATGCATGGAAGAAGTCCGCGTTACAGAACAGCTTCTTCTCGCGCCACATAACCGCTTCACAGCGCTCGGATACCGGATACAGCACGGTATCGCCCACTTCTTCAGCCAGCTTCTTGGACCACTGTTTGATGATGGCGTTCCGCGGGTCGGACTCTTTATAGATCGCGTGACCGAAGCCCATGATCTTTTCTTTCCGCTCGAGCATGCCCATCAGGCCTTCTTCCGCCTCTTCCGGGGTCTTGAACTTCTGGATCAGCGCCATGGCGGCCTCGTTGGCACCGCCGTGCAGAGGACCGCGCAGTGAACCGATCGCACCGGTCACACAGCTGTGAATGTCAGACAAGGTGGACGCACAGACTCGGGCAGTGAACGTGGAGGCGTTGAATTCGTGCTCTGCGTACAGGATCAGAGAGACGTTCATCACGCGCTCGTGCAGCTCGCTGGGCTTCTTGCCGTGAAGCAGCTCCAGGAAATGGCCGCCGATGGAATCCACGTCGCTCTCGGTTTCGATCCGGACGCCTTCGTGGGCGAAGCGGTACCAGTAAGTGATGATGGACGGGAACACCGCCAGCATGCGGTCGATCTTGTCGTCCTGCTCGCTGAAATCTTCTTCGGTTTCCAGGTTGCCCAGCATGGAGCAGCCGGTACGCATCACATCCATCGGGTGCGCGTCTTTGGGGATCTGCTCAAGCACGGTTTTCAGGGCAGCCGGCAGGCCACGCAGGCTCTGGAGTTTTTTGGTATAGGTATCCAGCTCCTGCCGATTTGGCAGTTTGCCCCGAAGCAGAAGGTAAGCGATTTCTTCAAACTGGGCCTTCTCAGCCAGATCTGCGATGTCATAGCCGCGGTATGTCAGGCCGGCGCCGCTTTTGCCGACGGTGCACAGGGCGGTTTCACCAGCTACCTGGCCACGGAGGCCTGCACCGCTTAGTTGTTTTGCTTCAGCCATTGTTGTCTCCCATCTTATTGGAGCCTGAAGGCGGGGTCGGAAGAACGCTTTCTTCTGACCCCAGTTTCAGCTCATTCTCAGTCTTGTGAAGGCGGGGTCAGAAGAAGGCGTTCTTCTGACCCCAGGTTCCGTTGTTAGCCTTTGCTCTGCTGGAACAGTTGGTCCAGCTTCTGCTCGAAATCGTGGTAGTTCAGGAAATCGTATAGCTCCATCCGAGTCTGCATCAGGTCAACCACGTCTTTCTGGTCGCCCTTCTCCAGGATGTTCTGGTAGACAGTCAGGGCGGCCTTGTTCATGGCGCGGAAGGCGCTGAGCGGATACAGAACCATGTCGGCGCCGGCTTCGGCCAGTTCCTTGCGGTTGTATAGCGGTGTGGCACCAAATTCGGTGATGTTGGCCAGGATGGGCACGTCCAGGGCTTCCGAAAAGGCTTTGTAGTGCTCGAGCTCCGTGACCGCTTCGGCAAAGATGCCGTCGGCGCCGGCTTCGATGCAGGCCTTGGCGCGCTCGATAGCGGCTTCGAGGCCCTCTTTTTGGAACGCGTCGGTACGGGCCATGATAAAGAAGTCTTTGTCTTCACGGGCATCCACGGCGGCCTTGATGCGGTCGACCATTTCTTCCTGGGAGACAATTTCCTTGTTCGGGCGGTGACCACAGCGCTTCTGGGCAACCTGGTCTTCAATGTGGACAGCGGCTGCTCCGGCACGCTCCATCTCGCGGATGGTACGGCCAATGTTGAAGGCGCCACCCCAGCCGGTGTCGATGTCCACCAGCAGCGGTACGTCGGTAGCTGCGGTAATACGGCGAACGTCTTCAACCACATCGTTCATGGAGGTCATGCCCAGATCCGGCAGACCATAGGAAGCGTTAGCGACGCCGCCGCCGGAAAGATAAATGGCCTGGTGGCCGACTTTCTCGGCCATCATGGCGGCGTAGGCGTTGATGGTGCCGACAATCTGCAGGGGCTGATTATCTTTGAGCGCCTTGCGGAAGCGGGCGCCGGGGCTGAGTTTGTTGGACATGGTGTTGGCCTCTCTTGGTTATTCGTAAATTTGTGCGTGAAATGGGGGTCTGACCCCCGGGGTCAGACCCCTTGTTCAAATTGTGAGCTCGCCTTCCTCGATCTTTTTCTCGATGTTCTGTCTTGCTGCGTTGATATGGCGTTTCATCAGAAATTCGGCGAGTTCGCCATCGCGCTGAGCGATGGCCTCGACGATACGACGGTGTTCACCGAGCGCACGCTGGGGGCGCCCGGTGGAGGTGCTAAGACGATATCGGTACATCCGTACCATGTAATAAAGATCACCCAGCAGCATCTGGGCAAGTTTGGTATTGCGGCTTCCGGTGGCGATTCTGTGGTGGAAGTCGTAATCCCCTTCGGCCTGGTAATAGGCCTGGCCCTGGGCTTCGTCGATCATGCGTTCGTGGGTGTCGAGGGTGGCCTGAAGGTCGGCAATTTCCTGGTCGGTCATGCGCTCGGCGGCCTGTCGAGCGGCCAGCCCCTCCATGACTTCGCGTATGCGGTAGAGCTCCATTAACTCGGAGGCGCTGACTGAAACCACCTTGACGCCGGCGTGGGGACGGCGCACCAGAAGGCCGCGGGATTCAAGACGACCCAGCGCTTCCCGGAGCGGGCCGCGCGTGAGGTTAAAGCGGGAACAAAGCTCCAGTTCGCCAATCTTCTCGCCGGGCGCCAGTTCCCCTTTGACGATTGCCGTTTGCAGACAATCAAACGCCTCATCGGCGCGGGTGTAGGTGGTAGACAGTAACTCAGCCATAGGTTGTCAACAAAACCGGGTTGATTTTGAGCAAAGCTACGCCTGAGCGGTCATATTGTCAACAATATTGGCCAAATTGAGTGCGTGATTGTTTACAATAGATGTAATCAATCAATAGATCTGGCGTTCGGCAACCGGTGGCGGTGTGTATTGATATAGCCAGGTCTCCGTCAGCGTCTCGCCGCCCAGCCTGAGGTACAGGCGGATATTGATTGGTGCAATGGAGTCATCCGGCACAAGGTCAAACATGGCCCGGTAGCCGTCGATTGCAGACAATGGTCTTGCGGAAGTGATTTCAACCTCTCCGCGGCTCACGGTTATGACCGGCTCTACCTCAGCATCCTTGGCGAGCATTTCAAGCGCGCCGCCGGCGAAATCAACGGCAAAGCGCCAAGAGAAATAGGTGCGCTTCTGGCCCACGACACCGCCCAGCCCGGTCCTGGTTGCCTGCACCGTGGCTAATTCATAAGGTTGCAACGGAGCGTGCTCGCCCCAGTGCAGGCGGTAGCTGTAGAGGTATTCCCGGCCTGGCAACAGAGGTTCCTGCGGGTGCCAGAAGGCGACGATGTTGTCGAAGGTCTCATCCACGGTAGGGATTTCCACCAGATCAACACTGCCCCGCCCCCAGTCTCCCCGGGGCTCCACCCAAAGGCTGGGCCGGCGATCGTAAAACACGCCATCATCCTGGTAGTGGTCGAAATTCCTGTCGCGCTGCAACAGGCCGAAGCCGACGGGGTTGTTATCCTGGAAACTGTTGAACCGGAGATTGACGGGATTCACCAACGGCCGCCACAACCACTCGCCGTTGCCGTTGCGTATGGCCAGGCCGTCGGAATCGTGTATTTCCGGCCGCCAGTCGTAGCCCATCCGATCGTCATTTTCACCCACCTGGTACATGCTGGTGAGCGGCGCAATCCCTGCCCTCGTGATTTCCGTTCTGGGGTAAAGCGCTACATCCACGTCCATGACCATGTTGCGCCCGGGGTCCAGCACGAATGCGTAGGCGCCGGTGGTGCTGGGAGAATCCAGCAGAGCCCACACCCTAAGTAGCTGGCTGCCCGGGGCCGGTTTCTCCAGCCAGAACTCGGAAAACCTGGGAAACTCTTCTTTGCGGTCCATGCCGGTATCAATGGCCAGCCCTCTGGCCGACAGGCCGTACTGCATCTCTGCGCCCACCGCCCGAAAATAGCTGGCGCCCAGGAAGGCGGCGAGATCCAGGGCAAAGTTTTTATGGTAGTGGATCCGAAAACCGGCGTAGCCCAGGTCTTCTGGCAAATCGCCCAGGGGCTGATCGCCGTTGTACCGGAACAGATCCTGTTGATAGGCCAACTCAGCCGCCTCGCCATCGATGACTTCATGGATTCTGACGGGTTGCTGGAAGTACAGGCCAAGATGGAAGAGCTGGATCTGGAAAGCAGTATCGTCGTCGCGCCAGAGCGCGCGGTCGGGCCTGAAGGCGATAGCCTGGTAGTCGTCCCAGGAAATGGATTTCAGGGATTGGGGCAATTCATCTTTATGGGAGACATACGCCTCAGCTGCCAGTGCCCGGGCCCGACCTTTGAGCCAGGCGTAGCTGAAGGCACGGGGACTGCTGCCAGCTACTGGTTTAAGGCCGGCACCTTTCACAAGGGGCGACAGTGGTAACACGCCGGCACTTACCAGTGCTACCAGCCCCTTGATCAGCGTTCGTCTGTCCATTGTTCTCGCCCCTCCTATACCGGGCTATAGATTGCCATAGAGAAGATCACGTGGACTATGTACGAACAATAAAAGGTAGAGAGCCTATTCGGATAAGGAACCCACGCTCCCGGAAGCGCACCAAATGAGTGCAAGCAATCAATGAAGATCCCACTGAGAGACCTCTGATCAGAGAAATTTTTGGTGATGGTAAACCTGAATAACCCTCCTCTAAAGCGCCATAGCTCTTTGCTAAAACTTACAATTTCCAACACCGCCCTGCATTTGTCGTTACAACTTGGGTAAACTCGGCACACTTTGTGATAGAACAATTGTTGATAGGCTTACGCAGATGCGTGAAGCAGCCCACAGGGCGTGAAACCGACCATCAAAGGACGAACGATATGATCAAAAAATGCCTGTTTCCCGTCGCCGGCTACGGCACCCGCTTTCTTCCGGCCACCAAGGCGATGCCCAAGGAGATCCTGCCGGTAGTGAACAAACCCCTGGTTCAGTACGGCGTTGAGGAAGCCTCCGAAGCAGGTATTCACGAATTCGGCTTCGTAACCGGTCGGGGCAAGCGGGCTATCGAGGATCATTTCGACATCAGCTACGAGCTCGAACAACAGATTGCGGGCTCTGGCAAGGAAGAGCTGCTGACCTCCATCCGCGAGCTGATCGACCACAACAGTTTTGCCTTCACTCGGCAGAATGAAATGAAGGGCCTCGGCCACGCCATACTGACCGGTCGCAACCTGGTGGGTGACAACCCGTTTGCGGTCGTGCTGGCGGATGACTTCTGCATTGGCCCCGATGGTGAAGATGGCGTCCTGGCGCAGATGGTGAAGCTCTACAACCAGTTCCGATGCTCTATTGTTGCCATTGAAGAAGTGCCGGCTGATGAAACCCACAAGTACGGGGTGATCGCCGGTGAATCCATGAAAGATGGCCTCTACCGGATCACAGACATGGTAGAAAAGCCGGCTCCGGAAGATGCGCCCAGTAATCTCGCCATTATTGGCCGCTATATTCTTACGCCAGATATTTTCGACATCATCGAGCGGACACCAGCGGGCAAGAACGGTGAAGTCCAGATCACCGATGCCCTTCTTGAGCAGGCGAAAAACGGTTGCGTGCTGGCTTATCAGTTCAAAGGGCGCCGGTTCGATTGCGGCAGCATTGATGGCTTTGTGGAAGCCACCAACTACGTTTACGAGAATATCTACAAGAAAGGCAAGTAAGACACGCGGGGCGGGATCAGTTGCCCAGGATTTGCAGAATCATTCGCCGGTTTTCCGCACTTGTTCTGCGGAACCGGCGAAGAAGCTCGGCTTCTTCCGTGGTCAACTGAACCTTATCAAGGACTTGTTCCAGCTCATCCAGCGACTCAAGAAGTTCGTCGCTCTTATCCAGGGCAATACCGGGCAGCTCAAGTTGCCCATGGTCCTCAGGCTTTTCTGGCTCCCAGTGCTGAATGGGTTGCGCATGCTGCATGGCCACTTACCTCGTCATCCAAGCCGGGATACTCGTCCCGATAATGCCCTGCGAAGTGAATCAATCTGGAAATGTAACGTACCTATAGCTTTGCACACAATCTGCCTATACTGAAGATGGCAACAACCAAACAGGGTATTTATGGCGGCAAGAACTCTGGATATCGACTCGGCGTGGGAGTTGGTGCTTAGCGCAGTTAACCGCAGCAATGTGACATTGCCATTGCCGGGAACCGACAAAGAAGCGGTAAAACTCAACGGCCACGGGGCCTGGCACCTGATGCAACCGGCCACGCGAGAAGCGAAGGATCTGCTCTCGGTATTCCTGCCCCTTTGCCGGCCCGTGCCAGACGATGGCGGCTCAAAAGTCATTGGTCAGCTGGGCCAAAGCCTGGATGGACGCATTGCCACGGTTACCGGTCGCTCCCGTTTCATCAATGGCGACGATGGGATTACCCATCTGCACCGGATCCGCGCAGTGTCGGATGCAGTTGTTGTCGGGGCGGGAACCGCCGCTACCGACAATCCCCGTTTGACCGTTCGCCGCACGAGTGGCCGCAACCCTGTGCGCGTGGTCATTGACCGCCACCATCGCGTACCGGACAGCCATCACCTGTTCACCGATGGCGAAGCCCCGACCCTGAGGTTGGTGGCAGGTACTTACGAGAAAGCAAAGAATCCATCGATCGGTTCCGGGGTTACCGAAATTCCCTGTCTCGGGGATGCCGAATCCGAAGATGCCGTCGATCCGAAATTAATCCTTGAGGTTCTCGCAGACCTTGGGCTGAAAAAAGTCTTTGTGGAAGGGGGCGGTGTTACCGTTTCATGCTTCCTGAACGCTGGCTTGCTGGATCGCCTGCACGTGATGGTCGCGCCCATGATCATCGGCAGCGGCAGGCCAGCCTTTTCGCTTCCCGAGATCGATTTTCTGGATGATGCCTTGCGGCCCCACGCCCAGCTTATAAACCTCGGCAGCGATATGCTGTTCGACCTCGATTTTACCCGTGATACGTAGGTCGAAAAAAAGCAGCCCCTGGCAAACTGGACACCAGTACCAACGCCCCGTACCCAACGCTCAATGCCACGCCCTGCTCCGCAGGCAATCCCGCCATCGGCCACAGCAAAGCTGCCGCGCCCTCGCGGATGCCCCAACCGGCAACGGTCAGCGGTACCACCATGCTCAACAGCAGGATACTGCCCAGACTGACAATGATGGCCGCCGACTCTGTGCTTTCGATATAGCCTGCGCCCCAGGCCAGGCAGAGAAACACCCCAAGATAGCTCGCCAGCACCAATAAAGATGAACCGATCTGAACCGGCAACACCGTTCGGTTTAGCAAAGACTGATAGAGATCCCGCCTGAGCCGCTGAAGATAAGCCGCCAGCCCGGTTTTCAGGGCCAACCAGAGTGCAACAAACACCGCAATAACGCCGACGACCAGCCAGAACCCGCCATTCCATTGACCAGCCGTTACCCGTCCGGTACCGAGCAGCCAGCTGACCGATATGACAACCACCAGCGCCAACACCAGTTGGCCTGAAAGTCGCTCGATGGCCACCCCGTGCACCGCGGAGAGGCGCTCTCCGGCGCCGCTGCCATGTCGCCAGGCCCGGTTTACGTCGCCGAGCACGCCTCCCGGCAACACCTGGTTCAGAAACGTCGCCAGATAGTACTCTCGCACCGCTACTCCATAGGCCAGGGGCAGCCCGAGCCGTTCGACGGTGTAACGCCATCGCCAGGCAGACAACGCCACCTGAAAGACCGTAAGCGCCAGTGCGGGAACCAGGACATAAGGAGAAAAGCGGGCAAGCTCCTGCCAGAGCTCACCTGCATCGATAGAACGGATCACGAATCCAATAACGAGAACCGTCAATAACCAACGGGCCGCCAGCTTCACCTGCCTTTGACGCAGTTCGGTCAAGGCAATGCCTCAGGTGGCAACGCCAGCAGATCCAGATGTCTCACAACAATCGTCAGATCCCCTTCGGATAACTGGTGATTGCGTGTCTCCAGCCAGCGTGACAATCGGTCCGCCTCGTGAGGTGACTGCTCAATGGCCGCATCGATCCAGCCCTGCATCAGCATTTTGGCCAAGGCGTGATCCGCGCCACTCAGTATCCAGGGGGATTCCGCCAGTTCAACCCGGTAACCTTCGGCAACCATCAGGTCTTGCAACGCAGTGCTGGCCTCTGGCCCGAGCGCGGCACCGATTCCCTTGTCGCCGTGCTGGTGCCGATTCACAAGGGTCTTAACCAAGTCATCATCAGGGTGCTCGGGAGACAGCTCAAAGTGCCCGGCGTAGCTCAGCACAATGAGCATCGCGGACTTCCTTCCCGCGGCTGCGAGGGCTAACGCGTCCAGCCATGGCTCGGAAACCAGATCAATCAGTGCCGACGCTGTTATAAGGTCCGCCTCACGGGGCAGTTGTTGCTCCATGTTTTCCGACGTCAGCTGAGCCGTGCGGGTTTCAAACGGCACATCCAGGCGGTCCACACGCTGCCTGGCCTCCCGCAATAACGCAGAATCCTGATCCAGTGCCAGCCAGGTTTGCGGCACCTGCAGCGCAGGCACCAGGAAAAGCGCGTTTGAGCCGCGACCGGTTCCAATGTCGACAATTTGCATCGGGTAGTGGCTCTCGGGCGACAAGCCATCATAACGATTCAGCAACCATTGATTGAGCTGATCGGTCAGCCCTTGTGAGCGAGCCCGGTGATCCGCTGCTTCCCGGGCTGCCAGCCATGTGCTTTCGAATTCCGAATGCTGGTGTAGATGCGTGGAAAGACCACTGAAGTAGTGCAGTGCATCTGAGACATCTTTGCCGGTATCCGCCCATGAGCGGATTCGGCGGGATTCCCTCGCGGCGAGCTTCCGGGCGTGCTCAAGCTGTTCCGGGTGTTCCAGCCAGTTCCTTAGCCGCGCCTCAAGGGCCCTGACATCGCCCGCACAATACTGAACCACACCAGGCCTGGCGGACGTGTTGGCAAGGGCGCCACCGTCGGAGGAAATAACGGGTAGCCCTTCCGCCAACGCCTCATCAATCACCATGCCATAGCCCTCGTACAGGGAGGGCAGTACAAAGAGATCCGCCTTGCGGTAGAACTCGGCCAGCCCGTCTTCTTCGACTTCCCCTGCCAGCGCAATCCTGTCTTCAAGGCCCGCTTCTGCAATCGCCCGGCGAACCCGCTGGCTGTATTCCGGATCACGACTGTCAGACCCTGCCAACGTGCATTGCCACGACACGTCCTTCAGGTTTTCCAGCGCCTCCACCAATTGATGCTGGGCCTTTCGGGGTGACAGATGAGCAACGCACAGAATGTGCGGGGTACCGGTTTGCGACGACTCACCAAAGCCTCTCGGGGTTGCGGCTCGGGTGACGCCCGGCTCGGCAACCCTGATTATCTCAGCGGGCACCTCGTAATCGGCCAGCCGGGCGGCGGTGTGTTGGCTGGTGGTGATTACCCCGTTTACAAATCCGAGCGCACGCGTTTCTGATTCAAAAAACCACTGTCTATTGGCTTCGCTGATACCTGTTTCGTCAGCCAGGGGGTGGTGTACGAGGGCAATCAGATTCAGGCGCCGGGAATGCTTTTCGACGACTTCCGGCAGGCCACCCATGGCAAGGCCATCGAGTACCACAGAGGCCCCATCAGGCAGGCTCGCGAGCTTCTGATCCATCCCATTACGGGCAACCCTGTCCGGGCGTGGAAACTGCCCGGGCAACCCATTGACCCGGGCTTTGCAACCGGCGTCGCTCATAGCCTCCACCAGGTTGCGGACATACCGGTAGCCGCCCGTGTTCTGTTCCGGATCACCCGGAACGAAAAACTCCAGGAAGCCCGGTTTGTCAGATTCCGGCATGGTAGCTCGCCCAGGCAATGTGGGATTCCGAGAGAGTGACTTTCAGGCTGACAATCCCTTCTCCTGTCTCGCCAAGACGGCCACCGTGAATGGCTGCCGCCATGCGATCAAAAACCAGTTTGGCCATGAATTCGGTGGTGGTATTCCGGCCACGCAGTTCTGGCAGCTCGTCCAGGTTCTGCATGTTGAATTCGGAAAGAATGCTTTTGAGAAGTTCGGAAGCCAGGCCTATGTCGACGACCAGGTCGTCCTTATCCAGTTGGTTACGTTCAAAGGTCACGTCGACCACATAGGTGGCACCATGAACCTTCTGGGCAGGACCAAAGATCTCTCCGTTAAAGCTGTGGGCAATCATCATATGGTCCCGGACCGTCAAACCAAACATACTCTCTCCTTAGCAGGCAATTTTGGGTTCTCAGTAAACAACGCGATGGCACAGAGTGTCCCGGCCATCAATCAGAATTCGCGCCATGGATTTTGGCAGGTCGTCGAACCGGCACTCGCCGGTAATCAGCGCATCCAGTGCATCGTTCTGGAGCAGTTCCAATGCGAGCGCCAGGCGTTTGCGATAGTCCCACCGTGGGACTCGAGATGGCACAATCTGGCCCACCTGGCTGGACTTTAGCGTCAGACGCCGCGGATGGAATGCGGCCCCCAACGGTGCAGATACCAGTTGATCCCCGTACCAGCTCATTTCCACAATGGTCGACTCCTGCCCTGCCAGTCCCAGGGCGGTCTCCAGGCCCGAGGGGTGGCCACTGGCATGGATGACAAGGTCGTGATCATCAGGGGCCGACTCACTACTGAAGGTCAAACCGAGCTGTTCGGCAACGGCCTGTCTCTCTGGATTCGTATCAATCGCGGTGACACGGGCTCCCGGGATACGACTCGCCAGCCAGGCGACGAGCAAGCCAACAACACCGAGACCAACCACGGCAATGCGGTCACCGACTGCTGGCGCTCCATCCCAGAGGCCGTTTACAGCGGTTTCCATGTTGGCGGCAAGTATTGCTCGCTCGGCGGGCAGGTCTTTGGGCAAAAGCGTCAACGCCGACGCCGGCACCCGGTAGCAATTCTGGTGAGGGTAAAGGCAGAACACCGTTTGGCCGACTAACTCGGCAGGCCCTTCCACTACTTTGCCGACGCTGGCGTAGCCGTACTTTACCGGCCAGGGAAAATCACCCTCCTGAAACGGCGCCCGCATGGCTGCGTATTCGCTCTTTGGTACCCGGCCATGGAAAACCAGTGATTCCGTGCCCCGGCTGATACCCGAATACAGCGCCTGCACCGTGACCAATTCTTCTTTATTTTTCTCAACGGACGTCGCCAGTGGCGTTTCCAGAATCTCGCCCTTCCCGGCGCCGGTTACCCACCAGGCTCGGGCCATCGATTCGGTGTTCGGTTCATCAGGGTCGCGATGCAAATGGAGCTCCTTTTTGGCAGTCTTCGCAAACGTATTGGTCGTCGCCCTTCCAGGGCTGAACCTTCAGGTCTGAACGCGGTCTATGCTCGTAAGCATGTTCAGTTATCTCAACTATAGTCAGTGTACAGCGCATCCGGGGTATTTGATGCCTGCAAACCTATACGCTGGAGTTCATTGATGGATTCTAACGGCCATTCAGCGTCGCAAAGGATGCCACTTTCCCTGGATCTCGTCTGGGGCTCGGGGCTTGTCGTCCTGTTCTGTGCAGTCACCGGCTGGTTAACCCAGCCCCCCGTCCTTTTCTACTTGCTGTCAGCGGTGCTTTACCTGGCGCTTTGTGCCCTGATCATCCGGTTCTGGCCCGAGGCCCTGGATTTCGGGTGGGCAAACCGGGCGACGCTGCTCAGAGGCAGTCTGGTGATAGTTTTAGTGGCGCTGGCCCCCTTTGCCGACCACCTTACCGATAGTCTCTGGCTCTATGGCTGGATGGCATTGCTGGCGCTGATTCTGGATGGCGTAGACGGCAAAGTCGCAAGGGCCACCGGCTCCCAGAGCGAATTTGGCGCTCGCTTCGACATGGAACTGGATGCTCTGTTTATTCTCGGTCTCAGCGTGGCTGTGCTGGCGCTCGGCAAGGCCGGTCCCTGGGTTCTGGCCCTTGGCCTTATTCGGTATGCCTTCGTTATTGCCAGTCATTTCCTCGATTGGCTGAATGCCCCGCTGCCGGAGAGTTTCAGACGCAAGACGGTTTGCGTTTGGCAGATCGTTACCCTGCTGGTGGCCGTGTTGCCGCCGGTCAATGCGCTATTCGCCAGTATCACGCTTGCCACTGCTCTCGCACTACTTGTGTGGTCGTTTTTCCTGGATATTCACTGGCTTTATCAGAGGAGACATCACCATGATGTTCATTAACCGGAAGACCCTTACCCGTTCTGCCATCGCCCTCCCTGCTGCACTCGCACTGAGCCCGGCAGCCATGGCCGAGCCAACAGATTTTGTCGTCGACGACGAGCACTTTTCAATGTTCTTCGAGATCATGCATATCGGCTACGCCCCGGTGATGGGGATGTTCCGCGAAGTCGAGGGACAATTTGTTTACGATGAGGAAGCCAGGGAGCTGAAATCCGGTCAACTGGTGTTCCAGAGCGACAGCGTGTTCACAAATCATAAGAAACGTGACGACCACGTTCGCAATGCGGATTTTCTCGATGCCGACGAGTACCCAGAGATCATCTTCACTGTTACCGATTTCGAAACCACGGGGGAAAACACGGGCAAGGTAACCGGCGATCTGGAGTTACTCGGCCAGAAACGGCCCGTGGTGCTGGATGTGACCCTCAACAAGGCAGACGTCTACCCCTTTGGCCATGAGGAATACACACTGGGCATCAGCGCCTCCACCACTCTGAAACGCAGTGAATGGGGCATGACCTACGGCCTTGATGGCGCGATGGTCGGTGATGAAGTGAAATTGCATTTTGGCTTCGAGGCCATTCGGGAATCCGGCATGTTCTGATCACCGGCTACTCGGAATGTGAACCGCCGCACAACACGGACACGTTCTGTTACACAAACAGTACGGATTTTTGGGGTGCGGCGGAAATCCCGTTATCTTTAGAGCTACAACAATAATCAAGGGAACCGCCTCATGCCGGGCAAGGTCGCTCTTCTTCTTACACTGGTAACTGCTGGCGTGGTTGGCACTGGGTATCTGCTCTCCGCTGACAACCACACAGATTTCAGCTGGTTTGCGAAGGTGGCCGACTCGGCCAAGACGGCGCCTGTCCAAAGCGCAGGTCTGGCAGAGCAGTCTTTTACCGTTCCCTCGGCTGAGCCGGAACCACCCTCGGATAATGCCCTCGGGTTCATGCTGGCCAGCGTTGCGGATCAATACGCTCAAACTGCCCGATACCCTCCATGGTCTGTACCTCTCTCCCCGGAGCAGGCGAACGCCTACCGTGGCAATCACTACGAGCCGGTCAGTCTGCCCCTTGAAGGTGACGGGCAGTTCACCGTAACGCTGGAGAAATACCGGTTTACTGCAGGGGAACAAATTCTTGTTGCAGCGGCTATCCGGGGCTCTCAGGTGGTCGGTCGCCCGCTGTCTGCAACGCTGGAGAAGCCGGAAAGCCGGGATGCCATCGCCGGCACCACATTGGAGGAGGCGGGTGCCCCGGGTTACTTCGAGGGCGTTCTGTCCGCCGACGAATCACCGGGTGAATATCGGCTGATCGTCGAGGCCCGGCTTGATGGCAAACCAGTCCGCCATGTCTCAACACTGGCCATTGAACCTTACCTGGGCGAATTCGAGGGGCTTGGCGATGCCCGTATCCAGGATAACAATCTGATAATTCCCGTTCGTTTCTCGCCGGAAGACTCCGGCTATTACGCGCTTTCGGCGCAGCTGTTCATTGGCCAACGCCCGGTTGCTCAATTGCAGATGGAGAAAAGGCTGGACAGCACCTCGAACACGATCAATCTGAAGGCACACGGCACCGTATTGGCCAATCAGACGGTGGAAAGCCAGCTACAGCTGAAAAACCTGCAGATTCGGCAGCTTCCCGCCCGGCCAGGCGACCGGACTAATTACGCTTTCGGCCCCGACGAGGGCTACGCTTTCACACCGCCGGATCTCGGCAGTCTAACCGATACACCGGCGGTAAATCCCGAATCAGAACAGCGCGCGGCTCTGCTGCGGCAGCTTGCCGACAAGTTCTGATGGCAGGGCGCAGGCTCTGCACCGGCTAACGCCGGGCTGTCCCGCTACAAGTGGCGGATAAACGTCTTGTGACAACAATAAAGCAGCAAAGACGGAGCAACTATGAAAACAACAAAGATCGGAAATGCCTGTAAGGCCGCCTTGGCGGTCGCTATCACCGGCAGCTTGTTTGCCGGCACCGCCCAGGCACAACTGGCCGGGCACAACGTGATCCTGGTTCACGGATTCCAGCAACAAGACCTGGCCAACCCTCCTGCCAATCTGCAGGAGGTGAAGAACGCCGGCGAGGACTATTGGCGCACTTTCTGGCTCTCCCGAGCCGAAGCCCGTATCGACTGGGGCAGTGACGGGCGCGTTGAAGGTGGTATTGCCCAGCAAGCCTACGAACAGATGCGTCAGATCAGTCAGCAAGGTCTGTGCAATGACTTTTGCATCGTTGTTTCTCACTCTACCGGGGATCTCGTTACCCGGTATCTGCTGGAAAACCAGGCACGCTGGCTTCAATCGGAGGGCCTTCAGCCGTTGAAAATCCTGGCAACCCTGGATTACTCCGGCGCCGGCGGCGGCACTGAACTGGCCAACCTGGCACTCAGCCTTGCCTACAACGACAGCTGGTACAACTGGCCCCTCCGGGCAGCAGTAGAAGCCTTCACCGGCATTGAGCCGGAACCCGGCAAGCTGGGCGTGGTAAACGACCTGCAAACCAACGCAGCCCGTAACCTGGCGGTGAGCCCCAATGGAATCCCAAGGCTGCGTTTCGTGGCTGGTGGTTCGTCCTATGGCGGCATCACCAAACCGTTCATCGCCGGCACGGACGATGGCGTGGTACCCACCCATTCGGCCTGTGGTGCCACCTCCGCCGCCGGGATCGATTCCTGCTCTTCCAGCATCAGCCTGGCGGGCAAGGTAACGAGCCAGGATGGCCCGGCCGCTCTTTACTTCAACCACTATCCGGTACTGATGAACGAGGGCGTCACCCACAGCGGCGTGCTCGGCTCCGAGACGGGCAATATCTCCGTTCCAGTGGTCAACAACACCACTCTCGGCGGTTTGCAGGTGGATTTCGCCAGCCGCACCTACAATAAGCGCGCCTGGTGGCAATGGTGGGGTTCCGGTGACCGGTACATTGAAGTGCCCGGCTCAGATCAAACGGATATGTCGAACCTGGTTTACAACACTCTCAACAACTGACCAGTTACCAGGCAAGCAGAAGACGGGGTCAGAAGAAAATTTCTTCTGACCCCAATTTCATCCCACCCATCTTTCCTTTTTAGTTCGCAAACTATACATTGGTTCGCTTTCGCCGTTCGATTCAACCACTGCCGCCAAGCGATATCCGATGTCTGACACCCATAAATCCGATCTTCTACTGGTTGTTGTCACCCTGTTTGCAGCCATCAGTTGGATGTTTTCCAAGGAAGCGGTACTGCTGATGCCGCCTCTGATGTTCATGGCGGCCAGATTTTTGATTGCCGGCACCGTACTCGCCTTTTTTGCCCGTCGCTCGCTGATGAAACTGAGCGTCGATCAGCTTCGCCGAAGTGTGGGTGTCGGGCTGGTGTTCGGCACGGCCATGACCTGCTGGGTGATGGGACTGGTCCATATAACCAGCCTGGGCGAGGGAGCCTTCCTGACTAGCCTGGGTGTCGTGATTGTGCCCATTATTGCCCGATTGGTGTTCAAGGAAGCCCAACCGCCGAGCACATGGCTGGCTATTCCCATTGCTGTTGCCGGGCTGGCGCTGCTTTCCCTTGAAAACGGATTTCGCCCTGAAGCAGGCCAGATTTTCTTTGTCATGGCAGCGACAATTTTCGCCCTGTATTTCAACCTCAATACCCGGGCGGCCAACCAGAGAACCGTGATAAACCGGCTGGGCAAAACGGTGGAAAAGCACCGCGTACCCGCCCTGCCCCTGACCGCCATTGCGCTGCTGACGGTCGGCCTGCTCACCCTGGTTGAATCCATGATTATGGAGCCCTGGCGGCCTACCCTGAATAACCTCTCACCAATCCTGGTCTGGTGGGTGGTGGCCAGTGCCGTGATTGGCACGGCCGGTCGTTTCCTGCTTCAGACGTTCGCCCAGAGCCTGTCTGCGAACAGCCATGGCGTGGTGATTCTGGTACTCGAGCCTGTGTGGGTCGCTCTGTTCGCGGCAGGATGGTTTGGCGAGTCTATGACCGGCATTCAACTGGCCGGCTGTGGCCTCATCTTTGCCGCCCTGATCGTCAACCGCTGGGCTGTGCTAAGCAAAGCCATCAAGGAAAAACTCCGCAAGCGGAAAACCGCATAAAAGTGGTTGACCAGCATCGGCTGAATCAGTATATTTCGTCCCCGTTGCAGGACACAGGACCATAGCTCAGTTGGTTAGAGCGCTACCTTGACATGGTAGAGGTCCCCAGTTCGAATCTGGGTGGTCCTACCACTCCTGCGAAGAAAGTCAGTTACTTACATCCCCTGTAAGAACTGGCTTTTTTTGTGTCTGAATCACAGACTTTCCTTTTATTCACCTGCAGCTTGAAAAAATCACGGTATTCCGGCCTGATAGCTTTACCTACAAAGGAAGGTTGGAACACGACTGTGCGTATCCTACTGGTGGAGGACCACCCGCCTCTCGCCGAAGCCGTCAAAGATGCCCTTTGCCGGGCAGGATTTTCCGTCGACCACGCAGGATCCGCAAGGCAGGCAATAGCCTTTGCCCGGCAGGCACCCTATGCCCTGATTCTCCTGGATCTGGGATTGCCGGATAACGACGGTTTGTCGGTTTTGCCCGCATTGAGAAACGCGGGGGCAACGCCCGTCATCATCCTGACCGCCCGGGATCAGCTAGATGACCGCCTCACCGGCCTTGATGGCGGCGCCGATGATTACATTGTGAAGCCCGTTGAAATGCCCGAGCTTGTGGCACGATGCCGTGCCGTATTACGCAGACCCGGTGAGCGCTCTGATGCCCTGCTGTCTTTCGGGCCCATAAATATGGCCACAGTCTCTCGCTCAGTAACTGTTGACAACAAGCCGGTGATACTCGGTCGACGCGAGCTCGGTGTACTTGAGCAGCTATTGCGCTCTGCTGGCCGGGTGTCACAGCGCCAGGTACTCGAAGATACCATTTATGCATTCGACGACGAAGTGACACCCAATGCGCTCGAAGCTGCCGTCTCCCGGTTGAGGCGGGCGCTCGCGTCTGCCGGGAGCGAGACGTCCATCGTGACAGTGCGCGGTGTTGGCTGGATGCTGGTCAAAAAGGATCGCGAATGAGCGAGCATCCGGTGCCATTGGCAAATATCCTGACTCGCCGGCTCGCCTGGATCGCCGTTGCGGTGCTGGTTGTTAATGCGGTGGCGGTCGGGATCTATTATGGCTCGGACAGGCAGGCTCTTGAAGGCGAAGTGATCGAACGTATCATGGAGCAGCTTGAGGCTGACCTTGGCACCGGCGTTGGACGCATCGATGACCAGACGAGGGCGCTTTTTAAAGGAAACCCTGCGGGCTATGGTTTCGCCGTTATCCGACTGGATAATCGGGTTCTGGATTCCGAAAACAGAGAGCTGATCCCTCCCGAGGCTTTTGATACCGGCACGTTCGCCCAGGACTGGCTGACCAGACAGGAAACCGCACAAGGCAGTTTACTTATTGCCTCCCATAAAGCCCGGGCAGGCGACGAGAATCTTCGGCTTGTATTCGTGATGGCTGACGATCCCGCCGGGCTCTTGAGACAGGCTCTGGTGGAAGAGTTCGTCACCCACATCTGGCTACCGATTCTGCCAACGGCTTTGATTCTGATAGCGGTGAACGCACTGATGATCCGCCGTGGGATCAGCCCCGTTGTTGACGCCGCACGCTGGGCCCGCAGTATAAAACCCGGCTCCCCGGCACCACCGCTGGAGGATCATTCATTCCCCCGGGAAATCGTCGATCTTGTAACCGCAACCCACCGTTCCCTGGAACGCCTGAATGAAGCCCTGGCGTCAGAAAAGCGTCGGACGGCGGAAGCAGCACATGCCCTGAGAACACCCGTTTCGGTTCTGTTCGCCCGGCTGGATGGGCTGCCCGCCGGGGCCGGACGCGACCGGCTAAAAGCCGATCTGACCCACTTGTCGCGAACCGTCAATCAGTTATTGGCCTGCGCCAGAGCCGATGAACTAACCGTGCCGCTTAGCTGCCGAGCCAGCCTGAAAGACATCGCCAGCAAAGCGACCGCAGCACTGGCGCCTTTCGCGTATGAGAAAGGCGTTACCCTATCACTCTCCACTCCGCCCCAACCTGTGATTGCCCAGGCTGATCCCGAGGCCGTTGAACTGGCACTCACCAACCTTATCGAAAACGCCATTCTCCATGGCGGACGCGGCGAGGTGGAGATTGCCGTCAACACCGACTCCACCATCACCGTTTGTGATCAGGGACCGGGACTGTCGTCGAATGCGATGGCCAGGATGTTTGAACTGTTCTGGCGTGGAGAAGGCGCTGCCCCTGGCGGTGCAGGTCTTGGTCTGGCCATTGTTGCCCGGCTCCAGCGGGCCCAGGGCGGCGCAATCAACGCGGTAAACAGCGAGAACGGCGGTGCCCGGTTCACTCTCTCCTATACCTCTGCCTGAATATTCGCTTCCCGTCAGATTGCCGTCAGTTTTGGGCGGTAATCTTGTTTTCAGACACAAACAGAGTGTCTGTCAGCAAAAGGAGCATTCTATGAAAGACGTCAGAAAACTGAATCTCAAGCAGACCGGCGACTGGTTGGCCGAGGAGATCGAAATCTGTGTCACCAAAAAGTGGCTGGTTATCAGTGGTATGGTTTTTCTTGTGTTGTTAATCCTGGCGTTCGACTGATCCGCGTTCCTGCTAGATCAAGCGAGAATAGTTATCCGGTTAGAAAGCATAGAGGTGATCACATGAAAGTGTTTGCATTTGCAGTGATAGTGGCCCTGGTTTCTGTTTCCTCCGCCAATGCGGGCTCTTTGACACCGCTGGCTGACCTGAAACGTGGTTCCATGGTCTCTGTTGAGGGTGTAGTCGAAAGAATTCTCGATGAAGATGAGTTCCGGCTGGCTGATGATACCGGTTCGGTAAGGGTTTACGTGGGCCCCAACTGGGTACCCGTTAACGCGGGAGAACGCGTACGCGTCCAGGGCTTCGTTGATGACGGGATCGGCCCCCGGGAGATCTATGCCCGAATGCTGACGCGGGAAGACGGCACCAACGTGGAGTTCTCACACAGGTACGATTGAGCAATGGTTAGCGACCGCTCAGGAACAACCTGCTCCTAAATCACAATGCCCGCGCAAGCGGGCATTCAATTTTCTGGCCTGCTTTTATCCTGCGCCACAAGAATCAACTCTTCCAGATCAAAGCCCTCTGCCCTGGCCCGATCCTTGAACACGTCGATTGCCTCCTCGCTGACTTCCGGGCTGCGTGAGAGAAACCACAGATAATCACGGTTGTAGCCGGTTACATAAGCGTAGGAGTATTCTTCCTTGTCGAGCTCGAAGACTACGTAAGACGCATAAAAAGGCCCGAAGAAAGACACCTTCAGGTGGCCCGTGCTTTCATCCTCCACAAACACTGCTCGGCCGTCCGCCTCCTCCCATTTTCCTTTTTCGACGTTATAACCTCGGTTGATTACCTCGATGCTGCCGTCGTCGTTACGGTTGTATTCGGCGCGCACATTGCTCAGGCCTCGCTCAAAGGAATGGTCCAGGCGGGCGATTTCATACCAGGTACCCAGGTAACGCTCACTATTAAAACCGGTGACGGGCTCAATGTCCTCAGGAAGGCTGGTGCAGCCGGCGAGCCCGATCAGCCCGGCTACCAGAAACCATCTTCTTAAAACGGCCATCATCGATAACGCTCCATTTCCAAGTTCCAGATACCAGAAGGGCCAGCAGTTGCTGGCCCTTGATTCATACGTTGTAGAAGTCCCGATACCAGTCCACAAACCTGGCAATCCCCTCTTCTACGGGAGTAGCCGGCTTGTAGCCTACATCGTCAATCAAAGCATCGACATTGGCGTAGGTGGCCGGCACGTCGCCCGGCTGCAACGGAAGCAGGTTCTTTTCGGCCTTCTTGCCCACCCGCTCCTCGATAATTTCGATAAAGCGGGACAGTTCCACCGGATTGTTGCTGCCAATGTTGTACAACCGGTAAGGCGCTTTGCTGGTGCCCGGGTCCGGCGTTTCACCACTCCATGAACCGTTAGGCTCAGCAACATGGTCGAGGGTCCGGATCACGCCTTCCACGATATCATCAATGTAGGTGAAATCCCGACGATGGTGGCCGTGATTGAAGACGTCGATCGGCTCTCCGGCGAGGATCTTCTTGGTGAAGATAAACAGCGCCATGTCCGGCCGGCCCCAGGGACCGTAGACGGTGAAGAACCGAAGGCCCGTGGTTGGCAGGTTATACAGGTGACTGTAGGTGTGGGCCATGAGCTCATTAGCCTTCTTGGAGGCCGCGTAGAGACTCAGGGGATGATCCACGTTGTCGTGCACGGAGAACGGCATGGCTTCATTGGCGCCATAAACCGAACTGCTGGAGGCATACACAAGGTGCTTTACCTTGTTGTGCCGGCAACCTTCAAGGATGTTCATGAAGCCAACGAGGTTGGCGTCGACGTAGGCGTGGGGGTTCTCGATGGAATACCGCACTCCCGCCTGAGCCGCCAGATGCACCACCCGCTCCGGTTTGTGCTCGGCGAAAAGCGCTTCCATGGCGGCCCTGTCAGCCACATCCTGACGGACTTCGGTAAAACCTGCCTTGTCGGTCAGGCGTTTCAGCCTGGCTTCCTTCAAGTTCACATCGTAGTAGTCGTTGACGTTATCAACGCCAATGACCTCATCGCCCCGGTCAAGCAGCCGATGCGCCAGGTGTGAACCAATAAAACCGGCTGTACCGGTAACAAGAATCTTCACGTTTCTCTCCTCGGAACGAATGCCGGCCTCAGAAGGACACGCCAGCACTCACAAACGGCCCGCCAACCTCGACATCCAGACGGTCATTTCCGTCTTCATAATCAATGGACATTTGACGGTAGCCGGCACGGAACTGGATAAGCGAGATCTCGTACTGGCCGTAGGCATTGAAATCGTGCAGCGAGTCGCCGTCGAAGCTGATGAAATTGCCTTCCGCGCCCACGGATACGCCAGTCAGTGGCAGGTCGAAACGCGCTGCCAGATAGCCCATCGGGATAACGGCGTCGACCGAGGTTTGGCTCGCTGGAACGCCGATAGGTTGCTCTCTGACAATTAGCTCGCCGGAAAAATCGCGAGCGGTCAGACCAAGATCCAGGTTTATCCAGTTATCAAGCACTTCGTAATACAGTGTCAGGTCCAACTGTTCCAGATCCAGATCTGACTGCACTTCACCGGTAACGCCGTCGAAGCCAGCAAGACCTACATTGCCCCGCCCACTCTGTTCAACCAGGGTGTAGTTCAACCGGATGTTGGGCAGCAGCGGCACCGGATGCTCAAGGTATAGGGAGGCATTGGCGTTGGTATCGCTGTCGAGATTCAGATCGTTCTCGACATCCACAACGTCGCTATTGGTGGCGGCCTGGCCGGACAGATCGGAGTCCCAGTAACTTACGCTGGCTCCGAGACCAACCACATCTGCCTGTGACACAGGCGCCACCAGAAACAGTGAACCACCTACAGCAAGCATCAGTTTACGCATGACACACCTTTTGAATTTGTTGTCAGTTTCAGTCAGTCGAACTGGATTCCCAGACGGCGCCCGACTTCTTCGTACGTTTCGATCACTTCGCCTAGCCCCTGGCGGAAACGATCCTTATCCATTTTCTTGCGGGTTTCCTTGTCCCAGATCCGGCAACCGTCCGGACTGAATTCGTCACCCAGAACGATCTTGCCATCGCAGCGACCAAACTCCAGCTTGTAGTCCACAAGCAGCATGCCGGCCTCATCAAACAGGGCCTTGAGCACGTCGTTAACCTGGTAGGTCAACGATTTCATCTGCTCCAGCTCATCCGCTGCGGCCCAGCCAAAGCTGACGGCCAGGGATTCGTTGACCATCGGATCGTGCAGTGCGTCGTTCTTGAGAAACAGTTCGTAGGTGGGCGGATTCAATTCCTGCCCCTCCGCCACGCCAAGACGGCGGCATAGACTGCCGGCGGAAACATTGCGAACCACGCATTCAACCGGAATCATGTCCAGCTTCTTGACGAGAGATTCGGTGGACGACAGCAACCCTTCAAAATGAGTCGGCACACCCGCCGCTTCCAGCTTCTCCATGATGAACGCATTGAACTTGTTGTTCACCATGCCCTTGCGATTGAGCTGTTCCTTTTTCTCACCATCGAAGGCGGATGTGTCGTCGCGGAATACCAACACGAAACGTTCGGGGTTGTCGGTACGGTAGACGGATTTTGCCTTGCCGGCGTAGAGTTCTTCGCGTTTTTCCATTGGGGTCTCCGAAGAGCGGCCGCCTACAGCGGCCTCTTTCTGAATCAGTATAGGTAATCGAACAGTTGCTCGAGCAGATCCGGCGTCGTCCGGCTGCCAGTGTAACCCGGAACGTCCTCGGCAGAGATGACAATGGCGTCGCTCTGCTGGCTGAGGCTGACTGTGTGGGTATGCTGGGGTGCGTCCTTGTCGCTGAACCAGCTGAACCAGCCCGGATCCCGCTCGTCTTCGGTGCGGAAATCGACATGGAACCAGCCTTCACTGCGGTTCAGATCGACAACAGGAATGCCGGAATCCGTAAGCGCCCGGCTTACTTCCGCCCAGGAACGACCATAATCAAGCTCCATGCGGATCGCGACGGCTTCGTCGTTTTCAGAGATCAGGCGAACCAGCGGATCGCTGACCATTCCGGATGCCGCCCGGGAAAAGGACTTGGTTTCTTCACGCGCCCTGAGAAAGTCACCCAGATCGGACAGTAGGCGTCTCTGCAATTCCAGAGCCTGCTCGGAGGGATCAGAAACGCCAGTCCAGGGGATCAGCTCATCCGGCTGATCTTCAACATCAAGCCGGCGTACCTGCACCTCTGTGGTCTTGCGTCGCACACCGGGAGCCATCCGAACTTGAAGAACGACTTTCTGTTCGCCGGCAGATGGGTTATCCGACAGCTCAACAAGGTTTCGGGCACGCTTGCTGAAATTGGCAAGTTCGGTCTGCAGGATGCCCAGCTGGGGACTGTCGAACCCGACGCCTAGACCCCGCTCGGACAGGTAGCTGTTTACCGCAGGCCAGATTCTGCCTGGCACGTCGTTGACGAGCAGCCAGAGCCGACCATCCAGCTCTTCGATAACGTAGTTTTCATCAAGAATGTCCGATGTCATGTCCGGCGGACGCGGAATATCGGACGGATACATTTTGCTGGCATCGGCCGGCTGAACATCACGGATGGGCATGGTCTGGCTGAAACGGGAATCGTCGGCGGTCTCCGGCAATTCCAATGGTTTTCCTTCCGTGGCATTCACATAGCGTTCGGAGCGGTCTTCAACCAGACTGCAGCCCGAGGCTGCTGCCAGAAGCAACAGCCCGGATGCGACAACAACGGGCTTAAAATTCAGGGTATTACCGGTTCCTTTTAGAACCTGCATCAGGTTACTCCGGGGCTGTGATGATTTAAACAAACTCAGAGTACACCTGAGGCCTTGAGGGCATCTTCCACTTCGCCATGGAACTTTTCGCTGAGCACGGTCAGCGGCAGGCGGATGCCTTCCCCAATCATCCCCATACGATGGAGCGCCCACTTCACCGGGATAGGATTCGCTTCGAGGAACAGCTTCCGGTTGAGGGGCATTAGCAGTTCGTTCAGACGCTCGGTTTCTTCACGATTTCCGGCAACAGCCGCTTCGCACAGCTGGGACATTGCCTTCGGGGCAACGTTCGCGGTGACGGACACGTTGCCCTTGGCGCCGGCCAGCATCAGTTCCGCTGCGGTGGCGTCATCACCTGAGTAGACAGCCAGACGGCCGTCCAACGCTTCGATCAGTTCGGCACCCCGGGGGATGTTACCGGTGGCGTCTTTGATGCCCACGATATTCGGAATATCGGCGAGCCGGAGCACGGTCTCGTTCAGCATGTCGCACGCTGTCCTGCCGGGCACGTTGTACAGCATCTGGTTCATGCCGGGGACGGCTTCGGCAATCGCCTTGAAGTGCTGATACAGGCCTTCCTGGGTAGGCTTGTTGTAGTAAGGAACAACGAGCAGGCAGGCATCTGCGCCAAGCTTATGGGCCTCGGCCGTCAGTTCAATGGCCTCACGGGTGCTGTTGCCGCCGGTGCCCGCAATAACCGGGATGCGACCATTCACGCGTTTGATGATGTGGCCAATGGTCTGACAATGCTCTTCCGGGTCGAGCGTTGCGGATTCGCCGGTGGTGCCCACGGCAACGATGCCGTGCGTGCCGTTTTCGATATGAAAGTCTACCAGCTTGTCCAGATCCTCCCAGTGGATGTCACCGTTTGGATGCATGGGTGTGACCAGTGCGACAAGGCTACCCGTAATCATAAAAGCTCCGTCCGAATAAAACCGATATGGTAATGTTGGGCACGAACTGACACAAGGGAATTAAAGGAGATGTCATGCCATCCGTTGAGTTAAACAAACCCGTTCCGGATTTTGAAGCGGCAGCGACCGGAGACCAGACCATCCGACTGGACGATCTGAAGGGTCAGAATGTTGTTATTTATTTCTATCCGAAGGACAACACCCCCGGCTGCACCACTGAAGGCCAGGACTTCCGCGACCGTATGAAACAGTTTGAAGAGCTGGATACGGTTATTTTCGGGGTATCCAGGGACGGCCTGAAAGCCCATGAGAATTTCCGGGCCAAGCATGAGTTTCCCTTTCACCTGATTTCAGACAAGGACGAGGCCCTGTGCTCCCTCTTCGACGTGATCAAGCTGAAAAAGCTTTACGGGAAGGAGTACATGGGCGTTGACCGCAGCACCTTCCTGATCGACAAGGATGGCGTGCTGCGGGCTGAATGGCGCGGTGTAAAAGTGAAAGGCCACGCCGACGAGGTTCTAGAGGCAGCCAAGGCGCTTTAAGCGCCTGTCAGGCGTCTCCGGGTTCCGCCGGCGGCGCCGACTCCTTCACCGGCCAGGCAGCAAACACCGCCTTGAGCATGGTAGCCAGTGGAATTGCGAAGAAAACACCCCACAAGCCCCAGATTCCCCCGAAGAACAGCACCGCGACGATAATCGCAACCGGGTGCAGGTTGTTAACCTCCGAGAACAGAATGGGCACCAGAACATTGCCGTCAAGCCCCTGAATGACACCATAGATGACCATCACCCAGATGAACTGACTGCTCCAGCCGAAAGCGAACAGGGCAATCACCGCAACAGGGATCGTAACGACGGCAGCGCCAATGTAGGGAATCACCACACTCAGCCCCACCAACAGTGAGAGCAGCGCAGCGTAAGGCATGCCCAGCAGCTTGAAGGCAATGTAGGTGGCGCCTCCTACAATCAGGATCTCGACGGCTTTGCCGCGCACGTAGTTGGCGCACTGGAGGTTCACCTCGTGCCAGATCTGCAGCATCATCGGGCGCTGGGGTGGCAGAAGCCTGGCAATGGAGTTGAGCAGCACCGCCCGGTCCTTCAGGAAGAAGAACACCAGAATAGGTACAAGTACCATGTAGATCAGGAGCGCCACGAGGTCCGGGATGCTGGATAGGGAGAATGACACCAGCCATTGGGTCATGTGCCCTACTTCGGTACTCACCTGGCTGTAAACGGTGCTGACAGCCTCCCCGGAGATCAGGTGGGGATATTGTTGCGGCAGCAGCTCAAGATAGGATTGCAGCTCGCGGATGATTCGCGGTGCCTCGCCGGCCAGGTTGCTCAGCTGCGTCCAGATCAGCGGAAGCAGGCCAAACAGGAAGCCGACCAGTACGCCGAGAAAAACCAGGAATACGCCAATGATCGAAACCGTCTCCGGCACGCCTAGCTTGTTGAGCTTGGTGACCAGGCCCTGCAGAATAAAGGCGACAATCAGCGAGGCGATGGCTGGTGCTAGCATTGCACCGAACCAGATAACAAAGATGGTTCCTGTTACCAGTATCAGGAACAGGATGACCGCTTCTTCATCCGAAAAATATTTGTGCGCGAGACCGCGTAATGTCCTGATCATTTACAGCTCCGAAACCTTAACCGCCGCACTTTATCACAAACCGGAACTGCCCGGCGGTTTCAGAACTGCTCATCAACTTGTGATCAGACATCTGCAGAAACGCCGGAATATCCCGGGCGGAACCTGCGTCTGTGGCGATCACCTCGAGTTCTTCACCGGGCGCCATGCTGTTGAGCTCAAGTTTTGTTTTCAGCAGCGGCATCGGGCAGCGCAACCCGGAGGCATCAAGCGTTCGATCAACCATACTAGCGATACACCATCACAAATTATAAGCGGATTTAACAAGCAGGCATTATGCCGACAGTGATAATGTATTGCATCACAATCCTCTTTAACCAGTGGATCAGAACTTTTTATCGTAAAACGCTGTCAAAGCGGCGATTCAGAACACAGGCACCCGGCTCTACATGATTGCTATCCGACCCAGATTTCAAACGCTACCTGCACTGGCCATCGCAGCTCTGCTCGCTCTGTTGCCTGTTTCAATGCAGGGTCACGCCCAGGAGAGCAGGCTGCCAAGCATTGGCGGTGCCGGTGGAGGCCTGATCGCGGGCCAGCAGGAGTCAGATATCGGCCAGCAGGTTATGGTATCTATCCGACGGTCTGCGCCGCGAATCAGCGATCCCCTGGTTTTTGACTATTTGAGTGCCATTACCTATCGCCTTGTTCCATCGGCTCCACTCCAGGACCGGAACCTGACCCTGGCACTGATTGACAGTCCTGCTATCAACGCATTTGCGGTGCCCGGCGGCATTGTGGGCGTCAACGGTGGCCTGTTCCTGAATGCTGCAACCGAGCAACAGTTTGCTTCTGTTCTGGCCCACGAGCTTGCGCATCTTAGCCAGCGGCATTTTGCACGGCGCATGGCGCAGCAGGAAACCAGCGCTCCGCTCACACTCGCCGGTATGATTGCCGGCATTGTTCTGTCGGCGGTCACTCAGTCTGATATCGGTTTTGCCGCCATTGCCGGAACCCAGGCCCTGGCGGCCCAGAACATGCTCGCCTACAGCCGCTCCCATGAACAGGAAGCCGACCGGGTCGGGCTGGACATTCTGGCCAGCGCCGGGATGGACCCTCGTGGCATGCCGGAAATGTTTGAAATCATGATGCGCCAGAACCGCATGCAGGGAAATCGACTGCCAGAGTATCTGTCTACGCACCCGTTAACCCAGAGCCGCGTGGCCGACACCCGGAATCGTGCCGAACAGTATCCAGACGAAAACATCCGGGACGGGCAGGAATACCATCTGATGCGCAGCCGGCTGCAGGTGCATTACGCGCCCTCGCCCGACGTAGCCGTCGAAACCTTTGAAGCCTACCTCGATCGGCCGGATGCCCAGAAAAACGATGCCATCCGGTATGGCTTGTCCGTGGCCTACCTCGAGAGCCGGCAATACGAGAAGGCTGCGGATATACTGAACGATCTGCTGGCCGGGAATCCGGGCCGAATCACCTTCCAGGTAACCCTCGCAGAGGTCAGGCTTGCACAAGATCGTGTGGACGAGGCTCGATCCATTCTGAAAGACGCTCTCGCGAGAAATCCGGGGAACTATCCAATCACCCACACCCTCGCCCTCACGGAAATAGCCGATGGTAATGGCGCCGCTGCGGCGGAGTACCTGAAACAGCTGACCCGTAAACTACCGGGACAGGAGCATCTCTGGCTGAAACTGGCCGAGGCGGAGGGCATGGCAAGGAATATTGTAGGCGTGCATCGTGCCCGGGCGGAATACGATGTTCTGATGGGCGATCTGGAGTCTGCCCAGCGTCAGCTAAGGCAGGCGCAGGAGAAGTTGCCGGCCGGCGCGCCACAAAGGCAGATTGTGACCGAGCGGCTGGCAGAAATCACCAGCCGCCTGCACGCCCGGGCTAACAGTTGATCAGGCGTTGCCAGCAGCCTTGAGATTCATGTTAGCGGTAAAATCCAACATGCGCTGCAGAGGCTGCAGTGCTTTCTCTCTCAGCTCCGGGTCCACGAACACTTCCTGATCGCCCCGCTCCAGTTCCTGTAGCAGATTCTGAAGGCCGTTCATTGCCATCCAGGGGCAATGGGCGCAGCTACGGCAGGTAGCCCCATTGCCTGCAGTGGGCGCTTCAATCAGCGTTTTGTTCGGAGCCAGTTGCTGCATCTTGTAGAAAATGCCGTTGTCAGTGGCAACGATGAACTTTTCGTTGGGCATGGTCTGGACAGCATGAATCAGCTGCGAGGTTGAACCCACAACATCCGCCATCTCAACCACGGCATCGGGCGATTCCGGGTGGACCAGTACCGCCGCGTCCGGATAAAGGGCCTTCAGATCTTCCAGCCCGCGGGATTTGAATTCCTCATGAACGATGCAGGAACCATCCCAGAGCAACATATCAGCACCCGTGGTTTTCTGGACGTAGTGTCCCAGGTGCTTGTCCGGCGCCCAGAGGATTTTTTCGCCGCGGGTGTCCAGATCTTCAACAATTGCCTGGGCACAGCTTGAGGTAACCACCCAGTCTGCCCTCGCTTTCACTGCAGCGGATGTATTGGCATAAACCACCACCGTGCGATCCGGGTGCTGGTCGCAAAACTCGGCGAACTCATCCGCAGGACAGCCAACATCCAGAGAGCAGGTTGCTTCAAGCGTTGGCATCAGAACACGCTTTTCCGGATTCAGGATCTTGGCAGTTTCGCCCATGAACCTCACGCCGGCAACCACGATGGTGGAGGCCGGGTGTTGGTTGCCAAACCGAGCCATCTCGAGAGAATCCGCAACACAGCCACCGGTTTCCTCAGCAAGACGCTGGATATCGGGATCGGTGTAATAGTGGGCCACAAGCACCGCATCCTGCTTCTTCAGAGCCGATTTTATACGAGCCTCCAGCTCGGACTTTTCGTCCGCGCTGAGCGGCTTGGGCTCGGCAGCATGCGCGAGGTGCTCTTGAACAAGGATACGGTCTTCAGCGTATGTCATTACTGCGTCTCTGTATTGCGTGAACCCTGGCATTATAACATTCATGCCCGAGGCTTAATGTTTCTGAAACAGTGCTATCACAAAGTTGTGTTTACTTTGCCTGTTACCTGTTTACCTAGGTAAGAACGTATACGCAAAAAAAAAGAGCCCGGAGGCTCTTTTTTCACAAAAACCCGCAGGTTTCTGTTATTTGGTGGGTCGTGAAGGATTCGAACCTTCGACCAATTGGTTAAAAGCCAACTGCTCTACCAACTGAGCTAACGACCCGCAACTGGTGACCGAAGCCTTGACCTCAATCAATACCGAATGACTCAGCCCACCCGGTATTTCGTGTTTGGTGGGTCGTGAAGGATTCGAACCTTCGACCAATTGGTTAAAAGCCAACTGCTCTACCAACTGAGCTAACGACCCAAACGAGGCGCATATAGTAATGATTTTTGGCCGTTGATCAACCCCTTTTTCTCAGGTTTCTCAACATTTTTGCCGCGCCAGACAATCAGCCGTTCTGGGACTCCAGAAACTTCCGTGCGAGGTCAGCAGCACTGCTGGACGGGTAATCATCAATCACAGTTTGCATGCTGCGCCGGGCCTGTTCCTTTTCGCCCAGGCGATCATGAGTTACGCCCAGCTTATAGACCGCATCCGGAGCCTTGCGATGGTCGGCAAAACGGGTAGCGACAATCGTGAACGCCTGTTTTGCCTGTTCGAGCTGCGGCTTGACCAGGTAAACCTCGCCGAGCCAGTAATAGGCGTTGACCGTCAGATCCCCTTCCGGATATTCATCGATAAATTCGTATATCCGGCTGATGGCCTCATCGTATTTTTTCTGATTACGAATCAGGTCCTGGATCTGCTCGTAGGCCTTTCGCTCTTCCGCATCGGGCTGTCGATATTCCCTGGTCTCCCGGGCCTGGCCCGAGGCAGCAGAGCCAACACCATCGTTGGCCTCGGGAGCCGGCTGAGATGCCACCTTTTCCGAGAGGTCCAGAATACGCTGGTCCAGATCGATATAACGGTCGCGCCCTTGCTGCTGCAGGCGGTTAATCAGGTGCCTCTGCTCCTCCACTTCGCCCTGGAGCCGCCTGACTTCACCCTGAAGCTGCTGGATCATGTAGAACAGTTCCGCCGTCGCCTGGTTGCTGTTGACGTTGCGCTGACTGTCCTGGGCTGATTGCGCCAGAGTGACTCCCGCCTGCCCGAGGGCAAGCGGGAGCACCACTGTCGCCATGAGGATTTTTCTCATGGTCGTTCCTGTGTGATTACTCAAATACGAGTTCTACACGACGATTCTGGGCCCAGGCGCTCTCGCTGGAACCCATCACGGCCGGCTTCTCTTCGCCATAGCTTACGGTCTCGAGCTGGCCACGTGAAGCACCGTTTACGATCAGGAAACGCTGAACGGCGTTAGCACGACGCTCACCAAGGGCCAGGTTGTATTCCTTGGTACCACGCTCGTCGGCGTGACCCTCAATGCGCACGTTCTGACCCGGGTTGTTGGCGAGGAAACGGGCATGGGCCACCAGGACATCGCGGGCTTCCTGCTTGATTTCAGCGGTATCGAAATCAAAGTAGAAGGTGGTGATTTCACGCAGTGCCTGTTGTTCGGCCTGCTGGCGAGCTTCCATACGCTCCTCTTCGGTCATGGCTGAAGAAGAAACACCGCCCTGGTCGTCACCACCGTAAACGGTAGATCCACCTTCCTGGTCTACAGCAGCCACATCGGAACCATACTCGCCGCCGCCTTCTGAGGTACCACCGGTAGAGCTACAGCCAGCTACCAGACCGACGGACAACAACAGTGCGAACGCTTTTGATTGAGCTGAAAAATTCATGTTTTCTTCCTTTCAGTTGAGTGACGTTATTGCTTGAACAATGGCCAACACCGGAAAGCTCCGGGAGTCAGCGAACCAAAGGTCCCCAGGCGGGCTCACGGACATCGCCTTCGGATGCCGGCAAGCTATACGCTGCTCCACCATCCGCCGAAATAACTGTGAGCACGTTGCTGCCATTCTGCCGGGTAGCGTAGATCAGCATCCGGCCGTTAGGCGCAACACTGGGAGACTCATCAGACCCGGTGCGGGTAAGGATCGTTTCCTCCCCGGTTTTCAGTTCGGTACGGGCAATGTGAAATGCCCGATCGCGCTGGTGAACGTAATACACATAGTTACCGTCATTGTCCGGCCGCGGCCGGGCGTTGTAACGGCTGCCGAAGGTGATACGACGAGGCTCCGCACCCGGTGTATCCATGTGGTAAATCTGCGGACCTCCGGACCGGTCCGACGTAAAGAAAATACCCTTGCCAAGGGCGTCATAGCTCGGCTCGGTATCAATAGCCCAGTGGTTGGTAAGCTTGGTCAATTGCCGGGTATCCAGGTTCATCCGATAGATCTCGGCGTTGCCGTCTTTCGAGAGGGTCATCAACAACGATCGGCCATCGTCGGACCAGGCCGGCGCCGAGTTGAGCCCAGGAAAATCTGCTACTTTGGTGCGATTGCCGGTTGCAAGCTCGTGAACAAAAATCACCGGCTTCCCGGTTTCGAACGACACATAGGCCAGCTTTTCCCCGTCTGGCGACCATGCCGGTGACAGGATGGGTTCCTGGCTTTCGAGCCGGATTCTGGCGCGCTTGCCGTCCACGTCACTGACCTGCAGACGGTAACGGGGTTTGCCATTGGCGGTATCAAGCGTGATGTAGGCAAGCTTGGTTGAGAAGGCACCCGGCACACCCGTGATGGCCTCATATACCTTGTCGCTGATGTGGTGAGCGAGCGAGCGCATATTGGAGGCAGGCGCCGCCGCAGTTTCACCGAGAATCCGCTCCTCGCGGTTTACATCGAACAACTCATACCGGGCCTGAACTCGGTCACCACTCCGGCTGAGCGCCCCCACCAGGACATAGCGCTGGCCTAGCAGGCGCCAGTCCCGGAAATACACTTCCTCCCGCCTGGATGGCAGGCTCAACATCTTCTCTGGGGGAAGAGTCCGGAATTCGCCCGTCATGGTCAAATCCGCCTGGACGATGCTGCTGACCTTGTCTCCAGCGGGCATCTGTCCAGACTCGGCGAAAGGCACCACTGCAACGGGGATGGCCGAATCCGCGCCTTCAGTAATCCGGATCAACAGCTCCGCCCGGGCTGCCGAAACCGCGAAAAAGATCAGGGCCGTGGCGGCAAGAAGCGTTCTGGACGGTTTGTGCCAAATCCGATGTGTCATGGTGTTATCCGCATCCTTATCTCAACCGGCGAGGGTTGAATTCAATCGTAAACTGTCTGAAATACCGTTCAAAGGTATCCCGATCATTGGGTATCGGGTAACGACTCAGGGAGCGCACCGCCCCGAGAGCGGAGTTGTCGAACGCGGTATTCCCGCTGCTACTGACCAACCGCACCCCGGCAAGCTCACCTGTCGGTAACAGGGTAATCTGGAGCCGCGCTGTCATCTCTTCAGTAGCCGAACTGGGCGGATACCACGCCTGGCTCAAGCGCTCACGGATCAGAGCCTGGTACTTCTCACTATCCGACAACATCCGGGCTTCCCGCGCTTTCGCAGCGGCCGCCTCTCTCTGGCGACGGGCTTCCTCTTCCCGGGCCCTCTGAGCCGCCTCGGCCTTGGCCTCAAGCTGCTGCTCCTGGAGTTTGCGCTCTGCCTCAAGCCGCTTGCGCTCAGCCTCCTGACGAGCCAGTTCCTCCTGGCGCTTGCGCTCGGCCTCTTCCCGCTTCCGCTGCTCTTCCTGGCGCCGTTTCTCTTCTTCGGCTTTTCGTTTTGCCTCGTCCTGACGGCGCTTTTCTTCCTCAGCTTTCTGCCTGGCCCGCTCCTTGGCTTCTGCCTCCGCCTTCTGACGGGCAGCCTCCGCTTCGCGGGCTTTCCGGGCTTCGCGTTCTTTCGCCTCGGCTTCCTGACGCTCCTGCTCTTTCTGCTGTTGGAGCCGTTTTTGTTCTTCCTGCCGCTTCTGCTCTGCAATGCGACGGGCTTCTTCCTCTTGCCTTTGTCGTTCAGCTTCTTCCTTGCGACGCTGCTCTTCGGCCCGGCGTTCTTCGTCCCGCTTTTGCTGATCGACCGGCTCTACCACGGGGCTCGGTTCCGGCTCCTGCTGGGTAATCAGCCGGGCCGATATGCTCCTGGGCGTGGGTTCCTGAACAGGGCTAGTCCAGGACCAGCCCGCAAGCGCGATGCCCAGAATCAACAAGTGCAGCGTGACCGAGAGCGCCACCGGTGATTTCCACGGAGGCACGCCAGTTGTGGTTACTTCGCGCTGGTGATCTCTCACAACAATCCTGCCCGCACCACTGTCAATTGTCGTCCTGAGGTGATTCGGTGATCAGGCCGATACTGCTCGCCCCGGCACCCTGCAATTCCGCCATTAATCTGACAACGGTGCCGTATGGAACGTTTTCATCGCCGCGAACCAGAACCTCACTGGAGGCCCGCTGCGAGAGGATCTTGGAGACCTGGGCCCGCAAGTCAGACAGTGTCATGGGATCACTGCCTTCGTCTCCAATCTCGACGTAGTACGCTCCGTTTGCATCAACCGAAACAATGATGGACTCAACATCCTTGTCAGACTGAATAGGATCGGAAGTGGTCTGGGGCAGATCAACCTTCACCCCTTGCGTCAGCATCGGGGCGGTCACCATGAAGATGATCAGCAACACCAGCATTACGTCAATGTACGGAACCACATTGATTTCCGACATTGGCTTGCGCCGGTTTTCCGGCATCATTCCCATGCCCTTCATAAAGCAGTGCTCCCAAGCTGATCCCTGCCCATGAATTCAGCCACCATCATGCGGCACCCTTTTCGCTCTGGTGTACGCGACGATGAAGAATGCTGGAAAACTCATCGGCAAAGGTTTCATAGTTTTTCAGCAGCGCATCAGACATGGCCGAGAAACGGTTGTAAGCGATAACCGCTGGAATGGCGGCGAACAGACCCATGGCGGTGGCAATCAGGGCCTCGGAAATGCCCGGCGCCACAGTCGCCAGCGTTGCCTGCTGTACCTGAGCAAGGCCGCGGAAAGAATTCATAATGCCCCATACTGTGCCAAACAGACCGATGTACGGACTGGTAGAGCCGACAGTCGCCAGAAACGGCAGGCTGGCTTCCAGGCGCTCGTGCTCCCGGGAAAAGGCCACCCGCATTGCACGCTGGGTACCTTCCATGACGGCATCGGCATCCCGGCTTTGCTGGCGCAACCGGGAAAACTCCTTGAAACCGGCCCGGAACAGGGATTCCATGCCGGAAAACGGTGTTGGATCCGCGTTCACCTCCCGGTACAACTGCCCCAGATCCATGCCGGACCAGAAACGCTCCTCGAACGCCAATTGCGCCCTCTTGGCCTTCCGGAATACCTGAAAACGCTGGAAAATCAGGGCCCAGGACATGATTGACGCCAGGGCCAGCAAAAGCATGACCAGCTGAACCAAGACACCGGCATTGGCAATGAGGTACCAGACTGAAAGTTCTGAATCCACTTCTTACTCCTGGCTCGTTATGTTTATCGTTTCGGTGGGCTGGACATTCCTGGCCAGCAATTCCTGCATATTCGTCGGTAACCGGCGGGGACGACCGGAATCAAGCGCTACGCAGGCGACCCGCACATCACTGTCACTCAGCAACTTTCGGTCTTGGGCCCGCATCACACGCTGACGGAAATCCATCCAGACTCTACCAAAAGCCACCGGTTCCGCAGTAACCAGCAGTTCGTCATCAAGCTTGGCCGGCACCGCATAATGAATGGTCAGCCGTTGCACCACATAACTGATATTGTCTGCCAGACCCGCCCTTAGTCCAACGCCGCAACTGCGCACCCATTCGGTTCGGGCCCGCTCCATGTAATGGAGATATTTGGCATGAAATACGATGCCACCAGCGTCGGTGTCCTCGATATAGACCCGAATCGGCAGTTCAAACCTTCCCTCTGGCGCCTGTTCAACCAAAAAGATCGTCCTCCCTGCCAGACTTCGGCGGAATCACGCCGAAATGCTGATAGGCGTTGGAGGTCACCATCCGCCCTCTGGGAGTCCGGACCATATAACCCTGCTGGATCAGGAAGGGCTCAAGCACATCCTCAATGGTGCCGCGCTCTTCACTGATCGCGGCAGCAAGGCTCTCGACCCCCACCGGGCCACCGTCGAATTTCTCGATCATGGCCAGCAGCAGGCGCCGATCCATGTGATCGAAACCCTGGTTATCGACTTTCAGCATGTTCAGTGCCTGATCGGCGATGTCAGAGGTGATACGACCATCTGAGCGGACTTCCGCAAAATCGCGGACACGACGCAACAGACGATTGGCGATACGCGGGGTACCCCGGGACCGGCGGGCAATTTCGAACGCGCCTGCCTCATCGACGGCTACCGAAGACAATCGCGCGGAGCGCAGAATGATACTGGTGAGATCTTCTGTGTTATAAAACTCAAGCCGCTGCACGATGCCGAAGCGGTCGCGCAGCGGCGAAGTCAGCAAGCCTGCACGGGTGGTCGCCCCGACGAGGGTGAACGGCGGCAGGTCCAGTTTGATGGAGCGGGCGGCCGGGCCCTCGCCGATCATGATGTCGAGCTGGTAATCTTCCATCGCCGGATACAGCACTTCTTCCACTGCCGCGCTGAGACGGTGGATCTCGTCAATGAAGAGAACGTCACCTTCTTCGAGATTAGTCAGCATGGCGGCCAGGTCGCCGGCTTTTTCAAGCACAGGACCAGACGTTGTCTTGATGGATACGCCCATCTCATTGGCGATGATATTGGCAAGGGTTGTTTTGCCCAGACCGGGCGGGCCAAAGATCAGAACGTGGTCCAGCGCTTCCTGACGACCCCGGGCCGCGGATATGAAAATATCCATCTGCTCACGGACCGTGGGCTGGCCAACATACTCGGCCAGCAGGGTCGGGCGAATGGCCCTGTCCTGTACTTCCTCATATTCACCGGCCCGGGCCGAGATCAACCGGTCGGATTCGATCATGGCATCACCCATAGTGTGGGAATCAACATCGTGCCTCACGTTTGCCCGCTATTCCAGCGCAGCCCCAATTGTACAAAGGGGTTAGCAGGTGTCACGTTACGCTCTCTACAGGTTCGCGACAGGTTCTGACGATCAGGCCGGAATCATGTTTCGCAGGGCCAGACGGATGAGCGTCTCGCTACTCATTCCCTCCTCGGCCACTTTGCTGATGGCCTTGGCAGCCTCCTGGGGCTTGTAACCCAGAGCGACCAGTGCGGCTTCCGCCTCTTCAGTGGCCGCCGGCCCGCGAGCGGGGCCCTGTCCGCCCGGCTGCCCCACGCCTGTCGTCTCGAGCGACGTTGGCACAAATTGCCCTTCAAGTTGCCCTATCCGGTCCGCCATTTCAATAAGAAGCCGTTCTGCTGTCTTCTTGCCAACGCCGGGCAGCTTGACCAGTGAGGCGGAGTCACGGTTCTCAACGCAGCGAATGAACTGCTGGGCGTCCAATCCGGAAAGAATGCCAACGGCGAGTTTCGGGCCAACCCCATTGACCTTGATCAGCAGGCGGAAGAGGTCCCGGTCCAGGCTGGAAGCAAAGCCGTAGAGGCTCTGGGCGTCTTCTCGGACGGCAAAATGGATATGCAGGGTGACTTCATCGCCGGTCTCCGGCAGATGAAAGAAGGTGGTATAGGGGATGTCGACTTCATAGCCCAAGCCCGCGCACTCAACCAGCGCTTGGCCCGGAGCCTTTTCAACCAGAATACCTCGGATACGACCAATCAAACTAAATCTCCTGTCGCTCTTGGGAGCGGTTTATTGTTGTCGCACGCGACCGCTTCGGACTTTTCCCGCGCCACTGGCCACCCGCAGAATACTCTGGCTCATGTGGGCGTGGCACATGGCAATGGCGAGCGCATCGGCCGCATCCGCCTGGGGTTTGCGTGAGAGCGAGAGCAACACCTGAACCATGTGCTGCACCTGAGACTTGTCAGCACCACCCTTGCCCACCACCGCCTGTTTTACCTGCCTCGCAGAGTATTCATGAACCGCCAAGCCACTGTTGGCGGCACTGACGATGGCCGCGCCGCGGGCCTGACCGAGTTTTAGAGCAGAATCGGGATTGCGGGCCATGAACACCTGCTCAATGGCAAATTCTTCTGGCCGATATTCTCCGATCAGGGTGGCAAGGCTCTGGAAAATGGTCTGGAGGCGTTCCGCCATAGGTTTCTCGCCCACCCGGATACAGCCACTGTCGATGTACTCGATGTGTCGACCATCGGCCCGAATGACACCGTAACCGGTAATTCGTGACCCCGGATCAACGCCCAGAATTATCGCCACATCAATACCCCTGACTGGTCAAAGCGATTCCATGATATCGCCGGAGATATCCGCGTTGTGGTAGACATTCTGAACATCGTCCAGATCTTCGAGCATATCAATGAGCTTCAGGATGGTTTCTGCGCCGTCCCGATCCAGCTCAACCCGCGTGGATGGAACCATGGTTACTTCGGCATTGTCCGGCACCAGCCCGGCATTGACCAGAGATTCCTCTACGTCCAGAAACTGCTCGGGTGTGGTTACGATTTCCCAGGAACCGTCTTCCTGGGCCGCAAGGTCTTCGGCACCGGCGCCGCGCTCGACCGCTCGCTCGATGGTGTCTTTTTTCATATTGGCGGTGAGCGCCTTGTCGATGACGGCGCGCAGGCGGGGATTATCATCGGGATTCCCCCCGCCCTGGCGCGCGGCCAAGGTCAGCTCACGAATGATTTTGGTGAAGATCTTGCCCCGCCTGGCATCCTGTGCCGCCTTGCGGTGCTTGATGTTGGCCCACTTACTGTGACCCGCCATGCAGCTCCTCCCTTAAATCACTGACTTACTCGTTGCCCTCACCGGCTTCCGCCTTGTTGCCTTCAACCGGCTTTGACGGCTTGCGCAGACGGATATGCAACTCACGCAGCTGTTTCTCATCCACTTCGCCCGGCGCCTGGGTCATCAGACAGGTGGCACTCTGGGTTTTCGGGAATGCGATAACGTCACGGATGGACGAAGCGCCGGTCATCAGCATGACCAGGCGGTCCAGGCCGAATGCCAGACCACCATGGGGCGGGCAACCAAACTTCAGGGCATCCAGCAGGAAGCCGAACTTGGCGCGGGCTTCCTCTTCACCGATACCCAGGATACGGAACACCGCTTCCTGCATTTTCTCATCGTGAATACGGATGGAACCTCCGCCCAATTCAGTGCCGTTCAACACCATATCGTAGGCGCGGGACAACGCGTTGGCGGGGTCTGCGGCCAGATCTTCCGGACTACAGGACGGCGCGGTGAACGGGTGGTGAATCGCGGTCAGGCCGCCGTCCGGAGTTTCCTCGAACATCGGGAAATCGACAACCCAGAGCGGCGCCCACTCGGAAGTCAGCATGTCGAGATCGTGACCGATCTTGATCCGCAGTGCGCCGAGGGCTTCATTGACCACGTTGGTCTTATCCGCGCCGAAGAACACGATGTCGCCGTCTTCGGCACCCACACGCTCCATGATGGCCAGAGCGACGTCATCGCCCAGGAACTTGATGATTGGGGACTGCAGACCTTCAACGCCCTTGGACAGATCATTGACCTTGATATAGGCAAGACCTTTGGCACCGTAGATACCAACGAACTTGGTGTAGTCGTCAATCTGCTTGCGCGTCAGCTCGCCGCCTTTCGGCACACGCAGAGCCGCCACACGACCTTTCGGATCCTTGGCGGGACCGGCGAAGACCTTGAAGTCCACGCCTTCAACCAGATCATTTACATCCAGCAGCTCAAGCGGGATACGCAGATCCGGCTTGTCGCTGCCGTAACGTTGCATTGCCTCGGCATACGGCATTTGCGGGAAGGACGGCAGTTGAACATCCAGCACGTCGTTGAACAGCGCCCGGATCATGTCCTCGTTCAGCTTCATCAGGGTCTCTTCATCAATGAAAGAGGCCTCGATGTCTACCTGAGTGAACTCCGGCTGACGATCTGCACGCAGGTCTTCATCCCGGAAACACTTGGCGATCTGGTAGTAACGATCAACACCAGACACCATCAGCAGCTGCTTGAACAGCTGGGGAGACTGCGGAAGCGCGAAGAAAGAGCCTTCGTGGGTACGGCTCGGCACCAGGTAATCCCGCGCACCTTCCGGCGTGGCACGGGTCAGGATGGGAGTTTCCACATCCATGAAGCCGTTGCTGTCGAGGTAGTTACGGATATAACTGGTTACCCGGGAACGGAAACGCAGGCGGTTGATCATTTCCGGCCGACGCAGGTCCACAAACCGGTAGCGCAGGCGCACGTCCTCGCCCACGTCGACATGCTCATCCAGCGGGAACGGCGGCGTTGCGGCGGCGTTCAGGATGCTCAGTTCCTTACCCAGAAGCTCAACCTGCCCGGTCGGCATGTTGTTGTTCTCTGTGCCGGCAGGACGGCGACGCACCCGACCGGTTACCTTGATCACGAACTCGCTACGGACTTTTTCCGCAAGCGCAAAGCTCTCAGGGGTATCAGGATCAACAACCACCTGAGACATACCATCCCGATCCCGCAGATCCAGGAAGATAACCCCACCGTGGTCACGACGGCGGTGGACCCATCCGCAAAGTGTGACTTCCTGATCAATGTGGGATTCGTTAATCCCACCGCAATAATGACTGCGCATACCGGTTCCCGTTACGTTTAATGTGTTCGTTTATCACAGATGTCTGGGCAAGCTGGTGGCGATGGCTTTCCGAAACCGTGCGGAGCCATGGATGGCGGAGCCGAGCGTACATGGATGTATTCACAGCGTGTTTCGGAAAGCCATCGCCACCAGCTTGCTTGCAGCATGTCTGGATCGCAAAAATTAACTCGCGACCTTACTCGAAAAGCCGCCCATTATAAACACAATGGCGGTGAAAATCAGGCGTGCGAGCACGCAAATCAAGCGGTCGGATGACTGCAGGTTGGCAGCCGGCTAGAATGCTTCTTTTTTACCAGCAGATGGAGTCTGAACTTGGCCACCAGAGCGGAGCAAAAACAGAAAACCCGGCGGGCACTGATGGATGCGGCGCTCTCGCAATTGAGTGCGGACCGGGGCTTTGGCAGCCTGAGTTTACGAGAAGTTGCCCGGGAGGCGGGCATCGCCCCCACGTCTTTCTACCGGCACTTTGCCGAGCTTGATGAACTGGGCCTGGCTCTGGTAGACGAAGGCGGCGTTGCGCTAAGGCAGCTGATGCGTCAGGCCCGCAAGCGGATTGCGCGTGATGGTGGCAGCGCCATTTCCACTTCTGTAGAAACCTTCATGGAGTACCTGGGCAACAATGCCAACCTGTTCCGGCTGATGCTTCGGGAAAGAACCGGGGTCTCCAAGCCTTTTCGGACAGCCGTAAAAGCCGAGATTGACCACTTTGTGACCGAGCTGGCGGATGACCTTCGGCGGATTGCGGAAGAACAGAACAAGCCGCTCTCAGAGGCCAGGCTGGTGGCCGAATCAATGGTGACGCTGGTTTTCAATCAGGGGGCCGAAGCGCTGGATGCATCCGCTTCTGAACGTGAAGAGCTGAAGGCCAAGCTGAAAACCGAGCTCAGAATGATCCTGGTCGGCTCCCAGACTCTGGCGAAACGCAACTGACCTCACTTTCGAACTAGACACCGGCCTCAAGCTCAGCAAGAACCGGGGCCAGTCTTGAGCGAACCTGCGCCAGTTCCTCATCGGAATAAGCAACCGGCGCCTGCTTGCCCCACACAGGGCCCGGCCAGGCCGGGTCGCCCTCAAAACGAACGATATGATGAAGATGAAGCTGGGGCACCATGTTGCCAAGGGCTGCGACGTTCATCTTGTGGCCGCCGAAGACATCCATCATGGCTTCGCTGAGCGCGGAGGACTCGCGGACCAGCTGGTGCTGCTGATCCGCCGACAACTGGTAGATCTCACGGATGCCGGTGACCGCCGGCACCAACAGCACCCACGGCCAGGTGCTGTCATTCATCAGTCGGATTTCACAAAGCGATGAATGCCCCAAGCCAACCGTATCGGCCTCCAATCGCTCATGTAACCGGAAAACCATCGGCTCACTCATGATCCCCTCCCGTTATCCGTACATCACTCCGAGTGGAACTGGGTGCGGCCACGGCCAATGGCGTAGTAAATGAGGCCGTAGCGATCCAGCATTTCCGGCTCGTAGAGATTGCGGCCATCAAAGACCACAGGTTCACGAATGGTCGCAGCAATGGATTCGAAGTCTGGCGACCGGAACTCTTTCCACTCGGTGCAGATAGCGAGAACATCTGCCCCTTTAAGCGCTTGCTCTTTCGTGCCACACAGGGTCAGGCCATCCTGATCACCGTAGATTCGCTGGGTTTCCTCCATGGCCTCCGGGTCGAAAGCCTGCACTCTGGCGCCGGCTTTCCAGAGATTTTCCATCAATGTGCGGGAAGAAGCTTCGCGCATATCGTCGGTATTCGGCTTGAACGCCAGCCCCCAAAGCGCAACGACCTTGCCATTGAGATCACCACCAAAATAGTGGCTGATCTTGTCGAACAGCACGTGTTTCTGGGCGTAGTTGACCGATTCAACCGCATTGAGCAGGCGGGCTTCATAACCGCAGTCACTGGCAGTTCGGGCCAGGGCCTGAACGTCTTTGGGGAAGCAAGAACCGCCGTAACCGCAACCAGGGTAGATGAAGTGATAACCAATCCGCGGGTCGGAACCAATGCCTCGGCGCACGGCTTCGATATCAGCGCCCAGTCGCTCTGCCAGATTGGCGATTTCGTTCATAAAGCTGATCTTGGTGGCCAGCATGGAGTTGGCCGCGTACTTGGTGAGCTCGGCAGACCGCAGGTCCATAAAGATCATACGGTCGTGACTGCGGTTGAACGGGTAATAGACCTCTCTCAGAAGCTCAGCCGCGCGCTCGCTATCGGTCCCGACAACAATGCGATCAGGCTTCATGAAATCGTTGATAGCCGCCCCTTCCTTGAGAAACTCGGGGTTGGACACCACATCAAAATCCAGCTCAAGGCCACGTCGGTCCAGCTGGGCGCGAACTGCAGCCCGGACCTTGTCGCCGGTACCCACCGGTACCGTGGACTTGTCGACCACCACCTTGTAGTCCTCCATGTGTTCACCAATGGAACGGGCTACGGCAGTAACATACTGGAGGTCGGCAGAGCCGTCTTCATCCGGGGGGGTGCCCACGGCAATAAACTGGAGTGTGCCGTGACGAACGGCCTCCGCACTATCTGTGGTGAACGAAAGGCGGCCCGCCTCAACGGTGTGCTTTACGATATTTTCAAGGCCTGGCTCATAGATGGGAATCTGGCCATTCTTGAGCTTTTCAATTTTGCCCTGGTCCACGTCCATACACAAAACGTTGTGACCTACATCCGCCAGGCATGCGCCAGTAACCAGACCGACATAGCCGGTCCCAAAAATCGTAATTTTCATCCGTTAAATCCCGATACAAATACAGAAAAGTTATGGGGCGTCGTCAGCTTTTTTCTTCTGCCAGATCGCTTCCCAAGCCAGAGCTGTGCCGACAATGGTATCCAGATTGTCGTAGTCCGGCTGCCAGCCCAGGAGTTGGCGGATAAGTGTGTTGTCCGCCATTAACGCTGCCGGGTCGCCGGCGCGGCGGCCGGTTTCCATGACCGGAAAATCAACGCCGGATTGCGCCTTGACCACATCAATCACTTCCCGGACCGTGAAGCCGCGACCATAACCGCAGTTCATGACCTTCGAATGACCACCTTCGGCCATGTAGTCCAGCGCCATTACGTGGGCCTTGGCCAGGTCCTCCACGTGGATGTAGTCGCGAATGCAGGTGCCGTCCCGGGTATCGTAATCGGTGCCGAAGACACTCATGCCTTCCCGCTGCCCTGTCACGCACTCGCAGGCCACCTTGATCAGATGCGTGGCTTCAGGTGTGGCCTGCCCCAGCAGCCCTTCCGGATTCGCGCCTGCCACATTGAAGTAACGGAGAATCACATAATTGAGGCTGGAGGCTGCGGCCAGATCCATGATCATCCGCTCGCTCATCATCTTGGACGCGCCGTAGGGGTTGATCGGGGCCAGCGGCAGACCCTCGGTGAGCACTGTCTGCTCGGGCATACCATAGACGGCCGCGGTGGAGGAAAACACCATGTACGGCACTTCGTGCTTTTCGACCGCTTTCAGGAGGTTCAGGGTATTGCGGGTATTGTTGCTGTAGTACTTCAGGGGGTTGGCGACAGACTCCGGCACCACAATATTGGCCGCGAAATGCAGAACCGCCTCAAATCGGTGACGGGAGAGCAGATCTTCGATTGCCGCTTCGTCGGCCAGATCCCCGACCACCAGTTCGCCGGCGGTGACCGCCCAGCGGTAGCCAGTGGAAAGGTTATCGAAAACAACGATATCGTGACCGGCCTGGCCCAGCTGACGGACCACGTGACTGCCAATATATCCGGCTCCGCCGGTAACGAGGACTTTCATAGGCGAAAACTACTCCTTCCCTGAATTCTGTTTGCGCAGACGCCGGATCTCTGCCCGTCGCCAACTGAAAAACTCACTGATCACCTGGCTGCACTGATCGGACAACACGCCGCCAACGGCGGTCACGTCCCAGTTCAGATGGGGCTCTTCGAGTGTCCGGCGTGCAGACTCTATTGCACCGGCCTTGGGCTCACGCGCCCCATAGACAAGCCGACTGATTCTGCCGTGGACGATAGCACCAACGCACATGGTACAGGGCTCCAGAGTAACGTAAAGCGTGGCATCCGGCAGCCGATAATTGCCCACCCGGGCGGCGGCATCGCGCAGCGCCCTGATTTCGGCATGGGCCGTGGGATCGCAACCGGAAATCGGCGCGTTAAAACCCGCGCCAATTTCCTTGCCGTCCAGAACCACCACGGCACCAACAGGCACCTCGCCCTTTGCTGCAGCCTCACCAGCCAGCTGGAGCGCGCGATTCATCCAGCGCTCGTCTTCCGGCGTCGCCTCAGACATCGGACCGGCTCACCCGTCGATTATTCCCACTCGATGGTTGCCGGCGGCTTGGACGAAACATCGTAGGTCACCCGGGATACACCGGTGATCTCATTGATGATCCGGTTGGAAACGGTCTCAAGGAGATCGTAAGGCAGATGCGCCCAGCGGGCGGTCATGAAATCGATGGTTTCAACAGCACGAAGAGCCACCACGTATTCGTAGCGGCGGGCGTCACCCACCACGCCAACCGACTTGACCGGCAGGAATACTGCAAAGGCCTGGCTCGTCTTGTGGTAGAAATCCGCACGGTGGAGTTCTTCCAGGAAAATGGCGTCGGCGCGGCGCAGGATATCGGCATATTCCTTTTTAACTTCACCGAGAATACGCACGCCCAGACCCGGCCCCGGGAACGGGTGGCGGTATACCATGTCGTAGGGCAAACCAAGCTCAAGGCCGATCCGGCGCACTTCGTCTTTGAACAGCTCCCGCAGCGGCTCGACCAGCTTCATTTTCATGGTTTCCGGCAGGCCGCCCACATTGTGGTGAGACTTGATAACGTGCGCCTTGCCGGTCTTGGACGCAGCAGACTCGATCACGTCCGGATAGATCGTGCCCTGTGCCAGCCAGTTCACGTCCTTGATATTCGCGGCCTCGTCGTCGAACACGTCGATAAAGGTATTGCCGATGATCTTGCGTTTCTGCTCTGGATCATTGACCCCTTTGAGCTTCGACAGGAACAGGTCTTCGGCATCAACCCGAATCACTTTGACGCCCATGTTGCTGGCGAACATGTCCATCACCTGATCACCTTCATGAAGACGCAGGAGACCGTTGTCCACAAACACACAGGTCAGCTGATCACCGATTGCGCGGTGCAGCAGTGCTGCCGTCACCGAGGAATCGACGCCACCGGACAAACCAAGCAATACCTTGTCGTTGCCCACCTGCTCGCGAATTTGCTGAACCGCATCATCGACGATCTTGGCGGGCGTCCAGAGGGCTTCGCATTTGCAGATAGTCAGGATGAAATGCTCTAGAATCCGCTTGCCCTGCAGGGTGTGGGTTACTTCGGGGTGGAACTGGACGCCGTACAGGTTCCGGCTGAGATCCTGCATCGCGGAAATTGGCGCGCTCTCGGTGGAGGCCAGCAGCTCGAAGCCTTCAGGCATCGCCACCACCTTGTCACCGTGGCTCATCCACACGTCCAGCAGCGACTCACCAGCCGGCGTCAGATGATCCGTGATATCCGCCAGCAGCGGACCCTTGGCGCGAACCTTCACCTGGGCATAACCGAACTCGCGCTTCTCGGAACTGGCAACGCGGCCTCCGAGCTGCTCCGCCATAGTCTGCATGCCGTAGCAGATGCCGAGAATCGGGATACCGCGGTCAAACAGCCCTTCCGGCGCCCGGGGACCGCCCAGCTGAGTTACCGACTCCGGACCGCCCGCAAGAATAATCCCCTTCGGATTGAACTCATTAAGCTCGTCATCGGTGATATCGAACGCTTTGATCTCACAGTAAACGCCGATCTCGCGAACGCGGCGGGCAATCAGCTGGGTGTACTGGGAACCGAAATCGAGAATCAGGATGCGGTGGTCGTGGATGTTCTGGGCCATGGAGTCCTCGGGGCTGAATAAACAACGCGGCCCTCTGGGGGCCGCGTCTGGTAGGGCAATGGTTAACCGATACGGTAGTTGGGCGATTCTTTGGTGATGGTCACATCGTGCACATGGCTCTCACGCATACCCGCGTTGGTGATGCGCACGAATTCAGGCTTGGTGCGCATTTCTTCCATGGTGGCGCTACCGGTGTAGCCCATGGCAGCCCGCAGGCCACCAACCAGCTGGTGAACGATGTTACGCATCGGACCTTTGCAGGCAACGCGGCCTTCGATGCCTTCAGGAACCAGTTTCTCGATACCCTTACTGGCGTCCTGGAAGTAACGATCGCTGGAGCCCTGCCCCATGGCGCCGATGGAACCCATGCCACGATAGGCCTTGTAACTGCGGCCCTGGAACAGCTCCACTTCGCCAGGTGCCTCATCGGTACCTGCCAACAGGCTACCGATCATGACGCTGTGGGCGCCTGCGGCGATGGCTTTGGCGATATCACCGGAGAAACGGATACCGCCATCAGCGATTACCGGGACTCCGTGCTCTTTCAGCGCTGCTGCCACGTTGGAAACCGCAGAAATCTGGGGCACACCAATACCCGCCACAATACGGGTGGTGCAGATGGAACCGGGGCCAATGCCTACCTTTACTGCATCCGCGCCGGCTTCCGCCAGGGCGAGCGCCGCGTGTGACGTGGCGATGTTGCCGCCAATCACCTGCACATCGGGGAAATTCTTCTTGATGAAGCGCACGCGTTCCATCACGCCACGGGAATGACCGTGAGCGGTATCCACCACGATCACGTCGACCCCGGCTTCGGCCAGTGCGGTAATACGGGCTTCGGTGTCGCCACCGGTGCTCACGGCCGCGCCAACTCTCAAACGACCCTGATCGTCTTTACACGCCAGCGGGTAATCTTTCGCCTTCTGGATATCCTTGACCGTAATCAGGCCGCGCAGCTCGAAGTTATCGTTAACGACCAGAACCTTCTCGATCCGATGGCGATGCAGCAGTTCTTTCACTTCCTCGAGACAGGCGCCTTCCTTGACCGTAACCAGCTTTTCCTTGGGCGTCATGATATCCCGAACCAGCGTGTCCATCCGGCTTTCAAACCGGATGTCGCGGCCAGTGACGATACCGATCAGGTCGTGGCCGTCCACCACCGGAAGACCGGAGATACTGTTCGCCATGGTGATATCTACCAGTTCGCGAACCGTTGTCTCGGGCGAAACGGTAATCGGATCCTTTACCACACCACTCTCGAACTTCTTGACCTTGCGGACGGCTGCCGCCTGTTGCTCAACGGTCATGTTCTTGTGCATGATGCCGATACCGCCTTCCTGAGCCATGGCGATGGCCAATTCTGCCTCGGTAACGGTATCCATGGCGGAAGACAGAAGAGGAATGTTGAGGGTGATACCCTTGGTCAGCTGGGTTTGCAGGCTAACCTCGTGGGGCAGCACTTCTGAATATCCGGGAACCAGCAGAACGTCATCAAATGTGAGGGCTTCTTCGGCAATTCGCAGCATTGGGATCCGCCTTTTGATCGTGCTAAGTTGGGAATTTCCGTGCCGTACCCGCGGCGGTACGACAAAGCAAAATCCTTAATCGATCTATTATAATGGGGCTCTCGAAGACAGTAAACCGGCCCTTTTTTAAGGTTCGATTGCATCTTTTTGAAATTTCGCTATTTTTACCCTCCCTCTTTTCGGCTATTGCGTATGTATAACGACGGATCAGGACCGGCGACGCCGCATCTTCAGGACACCCGCCCCCGGGCACTCAGCGTCAGCGAGCTCAACCACCAGGCCAGACATCTTCTGGAGTCGAGCTTTATGCAGGTATGGGTGGAAGGTGAACTCTCCGGATTTTCTCGCCCATCGTCCGGCCACTGGTATTTTTCCCTGAAAGACCGGAAATGCCAGGTGCGATGCGCCATGTTCCGGGGCATGAACCAGCGCATCCGCACACCACCAAAAGAAGGCGATCAGGTCCGGATCCGCGGCAAGGTCACTCTCTACGAGAACCGCGGCGACTTCCAGATTATCGTTGAACACGTTGAGCCTGCGGGGCTCGGCGCCCTCCAACAGGCCTTCGAGGAGCTCAAGCGGAAATTGCTGACCGAAGGACTGTTTGAACAGGCCCGCAAGAAACCGCTGCCCTCACTGCCCAGGCACATCGGTGTCGTCACCTCACCCACCGGCGCCGCGATCCGCGACATACTCACCGTTCTCGCACGGCGGTGCCCTGCTATACCCGTAACGCTCTACCCTACTGCCGTTCAGGGCAAGGCGGCGACCGCTGACATCGTACGAGCTATCGAAGCCGCACAGAACCACGGCGTTGCCGATGTCCTGATTATCGGCCGTGGCGGCGGCTCCCTGGAGGATCTCTGGTGCTTCAATGAAGAAGCGGTCGCCCGCGCGATTGCCGCTTGCCGGATCCCCACGGTCAGCGCGGTTGGTCACGAGGTGGATGTAACCATTGCCGATTTCGTGGCTGATCTTCGGGCTCCGACGCCCTCGGCGGCCGCCGAAAAGATTTCGCCAGACCAGTCAGACTGGCTCAAGCAGCTAAGAGACCGGGAATTTCGGCTATCCAACGCCATGGGCCTGGCCCTGAAGCGTCTGGGCACCCAGCTCGGACATCTGAGCGCCCGGTTGCGCGACCCAAGAAGGGAGCTTCTGGAGAAGGCCCAGCGAATGGATGAGCTCGAAATGCGCCTCCAGAAAGCTATTCGACAGCGCCTGGCAACCGTTGGCGTGCGCAATGATCATCTGCGCCAGAGACTGGTCATGCAGTCGCCGCACCGCCAGCTCTCGGATAGTCAGGACGCGCTGCGGCGCGTGAGCGAGCGATTGGTTTCGGTAATGCAGCAGGACCTGAAACAGCGTCGCGACAACCTGGAACATGCGGCGCAGACTCTGAATGTGGTCAGTCCCCTTGCGACGCTTGGACGGGGTTATTCCATCGTGCGCGACAACAACGGAAACATTCTTCGGGATGCCTCAAACGTTACTCCCGGCGACACCATCTCAGCCCGCGTTGCACGGGGTGAAATGACGGCGAAGGTGACTTCGGTCAAATCTGCAGAAGAAACTGGCCCCTAGACCCCCAAGACTAAGCCAATGGTCTACTAGTCCATGATTTCAAACGGCCTAAAGTTGTCAGGAAACGCATTAAAACAACAACAGGCACGATGAGGTGGAATGTATGGACTACCACTCAGAGTTCCGGCGGTCGATAGACAAACCGGACGAATTCTGGCGTGAACAGGCGGAAAAAATTGACTGGATCGAGCCGCCGAAAACCATCTGGCAGCCAACCGACAATGGGCACGGGCAGTGGTTCCCCGACGGCACCCTGAACACTTGCGATGTGGCACTAGATGCCAACATCCGTGCAGGGCGTGGCGACCAGAAAGCCCTGATCTACGATTCTCCGGTTACCGATACCCAGCGCTCCTACACCTATAACGAACTGACCGATGAAGTGGCCCGGTTCGCTGGAGCCCTCAAAGACCGCGGCATCACCAAGGGCGACCGGGTCATCATCTACATGCCGATGATTCCGGAAGCCGTTATTGGAATGCTCGGCTGCGCGCGAATTGGCGCCATTCATTCTGTGGTCTTTGGCGGCTTTGCAGCCCATGAGCTTGCGGTTCGCATCGATGACGCCAAACCGAAAGCTGTGATTACCGCTTCCTGTGGCATCGAAGTCACCCGTTTGATCGAGTACAAGCCTTTGGTCGACAAGGCCATTGATCAGGCCAGCCACAAACCGGAAACCTGCATCGTTTACCAGCGCCAACAGGCAAAGGCCGAACTTCAGGCTGGCCGTGACCACGACTGGAACGAATTGATGAGAACGGCCGAACCGGCCGACCCGGTGCCCGTCAAATCAACAGACCCGCTCTATATTCTTTACACGTCGGGTACCACCGGTAAACCCAAAGGTGTGGTGCGCGACAACGGTGGTCATGCGGTTGCGCTGAACTACAGCATGAAGCTGGTCTACGACGCCAAACCCGGCGATGTATACTGGGCCGCCTCTGACGTTGGCTGGGTCGTTGGCCATAGCTACATCGTCTACGCGCCATTGTTTGCGGGTTGCACCACCATCATGTACGAGGGCAAGCCGGTGAAAACACCGGATGCCGGAGCCTTCTGGCGAGTGGTTCAGGATCACAAAGTGAACATGCTGTTCACTGCCCCGACCGCATTCCGGGCCGTCCGTAAGGAAGACCCGGAAGCAGACCAGCTTTCACGCTACGACATCAGCTCACTGAAAAGACTGTTCCTGGCCGGCGAGCGACTCGATCCCGCCACCTATGAGTGGTTGAAAGAGCACACTGGCCTGCCGGTTCTCGACCACTGGTGGCAGACCGAAACCGGTTGGGCCATTTGCTGTAATCCGGTGGGAATCGAGTTAATGGCGACCAAACCAGGGTCGGCAACCGTTCCCTCCCCCGGCTACAACGTGCAGGTAGTGGACATGAACGGCAGCCAGATGCCCGCCGGCGAGCAGGGTCAGATTGCTGTAAAACTGCCACTGCCACCCGGCTGCATGATGACAGTCTGGGGTGACGATGAGCGTTTCCGCAAAACCTACCTGGAACCGATATCGGGATTCTACAGCTCCGGCGACGGCGGCTTCATTGACGATGACGGGTACGTGTTCGTCATGGGCCGTACCGATGACGTTATCAATGTCGCTGGCCACCGGCTTTCCACCGGTGAGATGGAGGAAGTCGTCGCTTCCCACCCGGCCATAGCCGAGTGCTGCGTCGTTGGTGCGCACGATGATATGAAGGGGCAGATCCCCATAGGGCTGGTTCTGATCAAGGACGGCGCAACCATCGACCATGACGAACTCGAAGACGAGCTGGTGGAGATGGTTCGAGACAAGATTGGTGCCATCGCCTGTTTCCGCCGCGCCCTGGTGGTTGATCGCCTGCCCAAGACCCGTTCCGGCAAGATCCTCAGACGGGTCATCCGCCAGATCGCCGATGGCGAGGAATACTCGGTGCCCAGCACCATTGATGACCCTGCCATCCTGGAGGAAATCAGCGAGCAGTTCCGCCGCTGACAGAGCCCCCGTGAATGCTGCCCGCCCCGCCCGAACCGGGGGCGGGCAATTTTTACCCAATCAAATCCCAACCTGTTGTTTTTGCCGGCAATAAAACCTTCACGAAAGCTGCAAAAATTTCGTTGACGCCCCCCAAAGTCGGTCTATACTGAAATTGCTGTGAAAATACAGCGGTATTTGGTGAATGCGTTTCAACGTCCTGCCGAAGTGCTCTTCGTTGCCCCTTCCTCAGTACTCTCTGGATTTCTCAGCAACGATTCCATGTGGAATTTTGAAGGTCCCGTGAGGGCAAATTACAGAAAGACAGGAAAGATCAATGTCCGATACTAAAACCGGCCACGTTAAGTGGTTTAACGAGTCCAAAGGCTTTGGCTTCATTGCTCAGGACGGTGGCAGCGACGTGTTTGTTCACTACAGCGCAATCAATGCAAGCGGTTTCCGCACCCTGACCGAAGGCCAGCAGGTGCAGTTCACCGTAACACAGGGCCCGAAAGGCCCGCAGGCGGAAAACGTTACCCCGGTCTAAGGGTATACGCTCCGTCCTTTGCCCCTCACGGGCATCGGAAAACCAACAAGCCGGCATTCGTGCCGGCTTGTGTCGTCAGGACGGCCGGTTTTTCAGGCACCCGCCGTTTCAGGTTCCGCTTCCTTCTCAGGCATTTCGATACCTACTGCCTGGGCCACTGCCGAAAACAAGGCCTGCAAGGTGGCAGATGTCGTGTCTTCGGCCAGTGCCGCAGCGCTGCAATGCATACCGCTCGCGGTCAAGCGAATACAGGCCAGTGCGTTGGCATTGGTGCCCTCACCCAGCGCAAACTCGTCGTAAGCCTCGACAGCAATGGAGATACCAAAGCGCTTCTCCAGCGCCTCCGATACGGCCTCCACGGCGCCCAGCCCATGGCCATCCAGACGAACCGGCGACCCATCGCGACCCACCGACACCTCGGCATGCACGCCCTCTTCGTCCCGATGCAGGTCGTAGGAGCGCAGCGCCCAATCGGCGTGCACTTTCAGATAGCGATCCTCGAACAGGCGATGAATGGTCAGTGAATCAATCTCGCCGCCGTTGGTTTCCGCTTCTCTCTGGACCACCTTGCTGAACTCGATCTGCAACCAGCGTGGCAGGCTGATGTTGTAATCCCGCTCCAGTACATAGGCGACACCGCCCTTGCCCGACTGACTGTTGATGCGAACCACTTCCTCATAGCGGCGACCAACATCGAACGGGTCGATGGGCAGATACGCGACATTCCAGGTTTCGCCATCCTTGCGGCGCGCCAGACACTTGCGAATGGCATCCTGATGGCTGCCTGAGAAGGCGGTAAAGACCAGTTCGCCGGCGTAGGGATGGCGTGGATGAGTGGAAATCTCCGTACAGGCCTCGACCACTTCGGTGATCTCTGCCATGCCCGACAGATCCAGGGTGGGATCAATGCCCTGGGAGTAGAGGTTCATGGCCATGGTCACCAGATCCATGTTGCCGGTGCGCTCACCGTTGCCCATCAATGTGCCCTCGACCCGATCGGCCCCTGCCATTACCGCCAGTTCGGCGGCGGCCACGGCACAGCCGCGATCATTGTGGGTATGCACGCTGATGCCGATGTGTTCACGGCGCTGGATGTTGTCGCAGATCCACTCGATCTGGTCCGCAAACACGTTGGGTGTCGCCATTTCAACGGTGGCAGGCAGGTTGATGATCATCGGCTGACCCTCTTCCGGACGCCAGACCTCGCTCACGGCATCAATCACTTCCGCGGCGAAATCCAGCTCGGTACCGGTAAAGCTCTCCGGTGAATACTGGAACGTCCACTCTGTCTCCGGGTGGCGCGCGGCGATGTCGCGAACCAGTTTGGCACCATTGACGGCAATGTCCCTGATACCGTCACGATCCAGACCAAACACCTGCTCCCGCTGAACCGTGGAAGTGGAATTGTAGACATGCACGATTGCCTTTCGGGCGCCGGCCAATGCTTCATAGGTACGCTCGATCAGCTCAGGACGGGCCTGGGTCAGCACCTGTATCTTCACGTCCTCGGGGATGCGATTTTCTTCAATCAGTTTGCGGCAGAAGTCGAAATCCGGCTGGCTGGCAGCGGGAAAGCCAATCTCGATTTCCTTGAACCCCAACTTCACCAGCAATTCGAACATCCGCGTTTTCTGGGCAACAGACATGGGCTTCACCAGTGCCTGATTACCATCCCGAAGATCTACGGCACACCAGGTTGGCGCCTTCTCGATGACCTTGTCCGGCCAGCGACGATCGGTTTTGGCAACAGGTTTGAACGCAACGTATTTGCGATGATCGAAAGCCATGCGTGTAATTCCTTGCGGTTTCGGGAATGGATTCTTCAATGTGTACAGGTTAACGCGATAAAGCTGGAATTTGATTGCGAACTTGTACGGGATTGCGTAATTTACAATCTATAAATTGCTCGTTAACCATAAATCGTGGAATTTTATGGCCGATAATCAAAAAACCCTCGCCAAAATTGACAAGATGGACCGCCGAATCCTCGAACAGATCCAGCAGGATGGCTCCCTGACCAACCAGGAACTGGCAGAGAAAGTCGGGCTATCCCCTTCGCCCTGTCTCCGTCGTGTGCGGGCACTGGAGGATGCCGGTATCATCGTCAAAACCGTGACCATTCTTGACCACAAGAAACTTGGCCTTTCTCTGACGGCGATCATCCTGATTGGCATGGATCGGCATACGCCCGAGCGTTTCGCGGCGTTTGAAGAGCAGGTTGCAGAGTACCCGGAGGTGCAGGAGTGCTATCTGATTACCGGCCAGGACGCCGATTACATGCTCAAGGTGGTGGTACCGGACATGGACCATTACCACCATTTCCTGCTGAACCGCATTACCCGCATTCAGGGCGTCAGCGGCGTGCACTCCAGCTTCGTACTCCGGCGAGTGATCGACAGTACTGCCCTGCCATTGGGGTACCTTTCCTGACTCAGGCGACAAGCTCGCGGACGTAAGCCCTTGCCATACATTTAAGCTCTTCCACCAGCTGTCGACCCTGGGCGTCGGGAAGAGTTACCGCCAGCCGCAGGACAGTGCCGGCAGACCTTGGTAGCAAAAGGCTTGCGGTCCATCGCCGATCATCAGGAATCCGGGGACACTCCTCTTTGAGTTTCTGGTCCAGATCGCGGGCGTTGGTGTACAGCTCTCTCAGATCCAGCTCCCTCAGCTCAGGCATTGCCTCTACACCACTCCAGATCGCCGAGTAGGCGGGCTCGTGGCGATAGAACTCATAAAACTGATCGATGAGAACGTCTACCGCATCGCTGAGGTTCAGTTCCTGCAACCGTTCCCGCAGAGCCCGCTCCATCTTCTCCACGTGCTGTTCGGCAATGGCATGGACGATGGCCGCCTTGTTGGGAAAGTAGCGGTAGAGAGAAGCCAGCGACATGCCCGATTGTCGGGCAATGGCTGACATGCTCGCAGCATCGACACCGGTCTCATGAAAAATGGCGGCGGCATGGCGAAGGATGGTGTTGACGCGCTCCCGGCTGCGGGCCTGAACCGGCCGGCGCCGCGGGGCGACATCAATAGATTCGTCGGTCATCATCTGTACCTTGTGCAACAGGCTCCGTACAATAATGGCCACTTTACGACAAATAAAGGCTCCGGCGGGCCAACCGCCGCCTGTCCATTAGTCTAACACTTCAGATTTATTACAAACGGAAGACACGATGCGAGCAAGCCGCTACCTGATTGCCACCCAGAAAGAGACCCCCGCCGACGCCGAGATCATCAGTCATCAGTTGATGTTGCGTGCCGGCATGATTCGCAAACTGGCCGCCGGGTTATACACCTGGTTGCCAATGGGCCTGCGTACCCTGCGCAAGGTCGAGCGAATCGTTCGCGAAGAAATGGACAAGAGTGGCGCTCAGGAAGTGTTGATGCCTGCGGTCCAGCCGGCCGAACTCTGGGAGGAATCCGGACGCTGGACCCAGTACGGCGGCGAACTGCTACGAATGAAAGACCGTCATGGCCGTGACTTCTGTTTCGGACCGACCCACGAAGAGGTCATTACCGACCTGATCCGGAATGAGATCAGCAGCTACAAGGAGTTGCCAGCCAACTTCTACCAGATCCAGACCAAATTCCGGGACGAGCGTCGCCCCCGGTTTGGCGTGATGCGCGCCCGGGAATTCCTGATGAAGGACGCTTATTCCTTCCATCTGAACGCCGAATCCCTGAACGAAACCTACGAGTTGATGCACCGCACCTACTGCGCCATTTTCGACCGTTTCGGCCTGGATTACCGTGCGGTACAGGCAGACTCCGGGGCCATTGGTGGCAGCGCATCCCACGAATTCCACGTGCTTGCATCTTCAGGTGAAGATGACATCGTGTTCAGCACCGGGAGCGATTACGCGGCCAACATCGAGAAAGCAGAAGCAGTAGCCCCGAGCGGCACCCGCCCTGCCCCGGCCGAGGAAATCAAGGAAGTCGCCACACCGGATGAGAAAACCATCGACGCAGTATCACAGCTGCTGGGCATTGACGCCACCCGCACAGTCAAAACCCTGCTGGTCAAGGCGGAAGCCGACGAGGACGGCAACGCCGGGCTGGTTGCACTGGTTCTGCGCGGCGATCATACCCTGAACGAGATCAAGGCCGAAAACCTGGCCGGCGTTGCCGAGCCTCTGACAATGGCCACCGATGAGGAAATCGAACAGGCTGTCGGCTGCAAGCCCGGATCTATCGGACCGGTAAACCTCAACGTGCCCGTCATTGTGGACCGCAGTGCCGCGCATCTGGCGGACTTTGTCTGCGGCGCCAACCGGGAAGGCTTCCACCTTACCGGCGTAAACTGGGAGAGAGACGCTGCGCTTGAACGGGTGGAAGACCTGCGCAACGTGGTTGAGGGCGACCCCAGCCCGGATGGCAAGGGCACTCTGGAGATCCGGCGCGGCATTGAAGTGGGCCACATCTTCAAACTTGGCAACAAGTACAGCACAGCCATGAACGCCACGGTTCTCGATGAGAACGGCAAAACCGTGATTATGGACATGGGCTGTTACGGCCTGGGTGTTTCCCGGGTTGTTGCCGCAGCCATTGAACAGAACCACGATGAGAACGGCATCATCTGGCCCGATGCCATAGCGCCTTTCCAGGTAGCCATTGTCACCCTGAACGCCCACAAGTCACCGACCGTTGCCGAGGCCGGCGAAAAGCTTTACGAACAGCTGCGCCAGGCCGGTTACGATGTGCTTCTGGACGACCGCAAAGAGCGCCCGGGCGTGAAGTTTGCCGATATGGAATTGATTGGTATCCCGCATCGGTTCGTGGTTTCCGAGCGTGGTCTGGCAGCCGGAACTCTGGAGTATAAAGGCAGAAAGGATGCGGAAAAACGGGATGTACCGGTGGCTGAAGCGCTGCCATTCCTGGTCAACGCATCGCCCCGAAAAGGGCTCTGATCGCTGTCCGCATGCGCGGACAAGCCTCTGACGGCACGTGCATAAAGCAGTGCCGTCAGGAATTTTCTCTTTCCGAACCACCCACAATCCCTGGCTCCATTTCCAGGGTGACACCGAACCGGTCAACCACTGACTGACGAACTTCTCTGGCAAGCTCCAGTATGTCGGCACCTGTGCCGCCCGAGTGGTTAATCAGAACCAGCGCCTGTCGGTTATGCACGCCCACCCGGGCATTCCGGAAGCCTTTCCAGCCACTCTGATCGATCAGCCAGGCTGCTGCCAGTTTGACCCCCTGCTCCTGAGGATAAGCCACAATATCCGGGTGCCGCTCGCTGAGTGCCTCGAATGTTTCTCCGTCAACCACCGGGTTCTTGAAGAAACTTCCGGCGTTCGGAATCATATCCGGGTCCGGCAACTTTCGTCGGCGAATGGCCATTATGGCCTCTGCCACATGCAAAGGGTCGAGGGCGGTTTCCGCCGTATCACCGAGGTACTCCCGGAGATCCCGATATCCGAGCACCAGAGCACGTGAGCGGGACAGGCCCAAACGGATTTCGGTGATCACATAGCGACCCGGCGTCTGTTTGAACAGGCTATCGCGGTAGGAAAAACGGCACTGAGCGTTAGTGAGAACAACCAATTCACCCGAATTGCGATCCAGTGCGGTAACGGATTCCAGGCAATCGCCGAGCTCGACACCATAGGCACCAATATTCTGGACGGGCGCCGCGCCGGCCGTGCCCGGGATAAGCGCCAGATTCTCGATACCGCGATAACCGGCCCGGGCAGCATACAGAACCGCCTCATGCCAGTTTTCACCCGCACCAAGCACCAGGGTCGCCCTGTGGTCCTCAATGTGCTCCCAACGGCGGCCACGAATCGCCAGACGCACCACCAGCCCCGCGAAGTCACCCACGAACACCAGGTTACTGCCGCCCCCCAGAATCAGGACTTCCTGATCCTCCGATGAGGCCCAGTCCAGAGACCTCACCAGCTCATCTGCGGTGTAAACTTCGACATAAAAACGGGCTTTGGCCGGCACGTGCAGGGTATTCAGCGCCTCCAGCTCTATGTTTTCCCGAATTTCCGGCTGCTGACTCAAGCCAGGCGCCCCCGGATGTCCGCCAGCAGGCCCTCGCCGGCTTCCTGGATCAGATCAAGCACGGTTTCAAAACCTGCGTCACCACCGTAATAGGGATCTGGCACCTCCTGATGGGCCGACTGACCGAATTCCAGAAAAAGGGCTGGCCGGGTGCCGCCATTCTGATGCCATACGTTCTTGATGTCTGCCAGGTTCTGGCGATCCATCACCAGCACGTAGTCAAAGGTGTCCAGATCCTCCGGACTGAACTGGCGGGCCCGCAACCCACTGATGTCGATACCCCGGCGCCGGGCAGCCTCCTGGGCGCGGGCGTCAGGACTCTTGCCAATGTGCCAGTCACCGGTGCCGCAGGAATCGATGTGGACCCGCTCTGCAAGGCCCGCCTGCTCTACCAGTAAGCGAAACACACCTTCAGCACTGGGCGATCGACAGATGTTGCCCAGGCACACGAAAAGAACGTTTACCGGTTCAGTCATTCTCGCTATTCCTCTTCTCCAGCCAGCCTCGGACCCTCTGCAAATCGGCGTCGGTATCAACGCCGCCCGGCGGGTTGACCGCGGCCACATCCACGTGAATACGGGCACCGTTATATAGCGCCCTCAACTGTTCCAGAGATTCGGTTACCTCGGTTGGAGCAGGCGCCCAGCTGACAAACTCGGCCAGGACGGAAGCGCGGTAACCATAGATGCCGATATGCCGGAAATATCCGACATTATCCGGCAAGGCGGTGTCCAGCCCCGTCAGGGGTGTGCCCTCCCGCCACTGATCCCTGGCCCACGGGATCGGCGCACGGCTGAAATAATGGGCGATCCCCCTGTGATCGAACACCACCTTGACCACATTGGGATTGAACACGTGCTCCGGATCATGGATCCGTTCACACAGTGTGGCAATGGCGGCTTCCGGATAAAACTCCAGATTGTCGGCCACCTGGTTGATCAGTTCGGGCGGAATCAGGGGCTCGTCACCCTGCACATTAACGACCCGATGATCTGGCCCGAAACCCAGCACCCGTGCCACCTCCTCAAGGCGGTCTGTGCCACTGGCGTGATTGGGTGATGTCATGACCACTTCTGCACCAAAGCCTTCGCAGGCGGTCCGGATCCGATCATCGTCCGTGGCGACAACGACTCTGTCTGCCCGGCTTTCCGCGGCACGCTCACAGACATGCTGGATCATCGGCTTGCCGGCAATGTCTGCCAGAGGCTTGCCCGGAAGGCGGCTGGACGCATAGCGGGCCGGAATCACAACGGTAAAAGACATGCGGTAACTACCTGGCTGACTTGGATTTAGCGCTTGTGCAGACGCTCATCAGTAGAGAGCGTACGGGCTTCGGTGGCCAACATAACGGGAATCCCCTCGCGGATCGGGAACGCCATGGCGTCCTGGTAACAGACCAGCTCCGTTCTGTCCTCGTTGAGTTTCAGATCGCCCTTACACACCGGACAGGCCAACAGCGCCAACAGTTTTTTATCCATGTTGCTTACTCGCTTTATATCAGGAAGTTAACGGCTCGGAGCATTGGCGAACCCGGGCCAGAAACGCGTCCCGGAACGTTCCTGGCAATCTGGCCTCAACGTTGAGGCTCCAGGCATTATCGGGTGCAAATTCCCGGCATTTCACCGCGTCTTTTGCCGTCATGACTATCAACTCATCGGTATCACTGGTCAGATCCTCAGGACGGAAACGATGGTGATCCGGAAAGGCCGCCTCTGAAACATCGGCGCCAAGGTTTCTGAGTGTATCGAAAAACCGGGCCGGGTTTCCGATCCCGGCCACAGCCCTCACGGCCTTGCCCCTGAGATCGCCAACGGCTATCGACTCCCCTGTTTTCAGGTGAACAAGGGTTGCAGGCTCAAGAACCATGGAAAATATCGCAGGGTGGTCAACACCAACGAAGCTTTCCATAGCCTGCTCTGAAAGCTCTTTGTCATTTACGATAACAAAGTCCACAGAAGCCAGTCGTGAAACCGGCTCCCGAAGCGGGCCGACGGGGATCAAGGCGCCGTTACCGATGCCCCGTTGTCCATCAAATACCGACAACTCCAGGTCTCTGGGCAACTTGTAGTGTTGAAGGCCATCGTCACAAATCAGCACATCACCCAGGTTTTTCTCAAGGGCGTAATCGGCGCCCCGTCGGCGGCGCGGATCAACAACAACCGGGCACCCGGTGCTCAGCGCCAGCATGACAGGCTCATCACCGGCTTCCTCAGGACTGGTCTGCGCCGCAACTTCCAGCGGGTACTGGCCAGCATCACCACCATAACCCCTGCTGAGAATAACCGGCCGCCAGCCATCGGATGCCAGTGCGGCAACCAGCCAGGCGGTGAGCGGCGACTTGCCGGTTCCACCGGCAGTGATGTTGCCAACCACAATGACCGGAACCGGGAGCGACGCATCCCTTGCATCCCAGGCAGCCCGGCGGCGGGCTTCCGCGATGCTCCGGTACAGCCATGACAGCGGTGCGAGAAAAGCCAAAGGGCGCTTCCTTCCATACCAGAGACGCTCAACCAGCGAACTCATGACAGATTGCAACGTGCTCATGCCTGCTCGCTGAACTGCATCTGGTGCAGCTGAGCGTAAGCGCCGCCAGCGGCAAGGAGTTCGTCATGTCGACCGGATTCGGCGATCCGGCCGTTGTCCATCACCAGAATTCGGTCTGCTTTCTCGATGGTGGAAAGACGATGCGCAATGACCAGCGTGGTGCGGCCCTGCATAACCGTTTCCAGCGCTTCCTGGATGTGACGTTCAGATTCCGTATCCAGCGCCGATGTGGCTTCATCAAGGATCAGAATCGGGGCGTTCTTGAGCAGCGCCCGGGCGATGGCGAGCCGCTGTCGCTGCCCACCGGAAAGCATGACTCCATTGTCACCGATCATGGTGTCCAGGCCTTCGGGCATACGATCAATAAATTCCAGCGCATGAGCCTTGGCGGCAGCCTCGCGGATTTCTTCGCGCGTGCAGTTCCGGAGAGAGCCATAGGCTATGTTGGCCGCGATACTGTCGTTAAAAAGCACTACATTCTGGTTCACGAGTGCAATCTGGGACCGAAGCCCTTTCAGGGAAAACTCCTTTAGCGAATGTCCATCGATACGAATGTCACCGCCGGTGTATTCATAGAATCTTGGAATGAGACTCACCAGGGTGGACTTTCCGCTCCCTGAACGACCGACAAGTGCCACACTCTGACCGGCAGGAATGCTAAAGGAGATACCTTCCAGAACATTATCGAGCTGATCCCGGTACCGAAAGGCCACCTCATCAAACTCGATGTCGCCCTCAACGCGATCCGGCGAATACGTACCCGGATCCTGTTCCGGCGATTCGTCGATTGTTTCGAACACATCGTAAGCGGCTGCAACGCCCTTCTGGATCTTGGCGTGAACAGAGGTAACCTGACGGATGGGCTTGGCCATGGTCGTCGCTGCCGTAATGAACGCTACCAGCTGACCCGTGGTCATCTCACCGCGAATTTCAGGCGCCAGCATCATCCAGACCAATCCGGCAATGGCGATGGCCACCAGTACCTGAATCACCGGAACACTGATGGCCTGAGTGGATGCCATCTTCAAACTTTGCTTGAGGTTTCTATTGTTAACCTCTTGAAAACGATCACGTTCATAATCCTCACCACCAAAGGTGCGAACAACGCGATAGCCGGTAATCGATTCAGAGGCAACATGGGTTATATCGCCCATCGAGCCCTGGATCCGCTGACTGATCTTGCGGAAGCGTTTGCTGGCATAGCTTACAACCGCGGCAATGAGCGGCCCTACCGCCAGGAAAATCAGCGTGAGCTTCCAGTTGGTATAGAACATGTAACCCAGCAGACCGACGATGGTCAGACCTTCGCGGAGCGTGATGGTCACCGCGTTGGTCGTCGCCTCCGCCACCTGCTCGACGTTAAAGGTAAGCTTGGACACCAGCCGTCCCGCCGCGTTGTCATCGAAATAGCGGGAAGGCAGTGTCATCAGTCGATCAAACACATCGTTACGAAGCGCATTGATGACCTGACGCCCGACATAGCTGATGAAGTACTGGCTCAGGAAGGTGCCCAGCCCACGGAATGCGAAGACGCCAACGATAACCAGCGTCAACATCAGACGATTCTGCTCGGTCGGATTCTCGATCGCCGCAATGACGTATTCCATGGCTGCCGCCATACCAGTCGATGCAGCGGCATAGATAATGTTGCCGAGTACTGCAAGGGAGAAGGCCAGCAGGAACGGCTTTACATAAGCGAGAAGGCGCTTGTAGGTATCCCAACTGCCCGCCGGCAGGCCGGCCGCAGGGTCTGGTATAGGCTCGGACACCTTCACTGGTTCTCAGCCTCCCGCTCGGTAGTAATGCTGAGCTTGGCAAATCCGAGACGGCCGGCAACGTCCATGGCACGCACCACAAATTCATGGGGTGTGCGGGCGTCAGCGGTAATGATGAACGGAAGCGAGTTATTGCCTTCAGCCAGTTCACGGACACCCCGCTCAAGGGTCTCCCGCCGATTATTGACCAATGTGCGGTCGTTCAGGATGTACTGCCCCTCGGCATTGATCACCACGTCGATCTGCTGCACTTCGGATGCCGGCGCAGGCTCGCCACTGGCCTCAGGCAATTCAACCTGCAGATGGCTCTCGCGGGTAAAGGTCGTGGAAACCATAAAGAAAATCAGCAGCAGAAACACCACGTCGATCAGTGGCGTCAGGTCTACCCCGACTTCCTGGCTCCTCTGGCGCTTGAACTTCACGGCGTTCAGGCTCCTTCCACGTCGATTTCGCGGTCTCCGTGCACTACCTCAACCAGCTTGATCGCTTCCTGCTCCATACCGACGACCAGCTCATCCACTCTGCGGATAAAATAACGGTGGCAGATAAGTGCCGGGATGGCGACGCTCAGGCCCGCAGCCGTTGTGATCAGCGCTTCAGAAATACCACCGGCAAGGTTGCCGGCGTTGCCGACCCCGGCCAGCTGGATCTCGGCGAATACCTTGATCATGCCAATGACAGTACCAAGCAGCCCCAGCAGAGGGGTGATCGTCGCGACGGTGCCCAGCGGATTGAGGAAACGCTCCAGATCATGGATGACCTGGCTTGCCTCGTGCTCGATGCTCTCTTTCATGATTTCGCGGCCATGCTTGGCGTTAAGCAGGCCACCGGCAAGAATCCGGCCCAGGGGCGATGACCCCTGCAGGGCTTTCAGTTTCCGGCCATTGAGTTCTTTCTTCTTGATCCAGCGCCATAACTCATTGATGGTCTGGGGGGGCGCGACCCTGGAGGCGCGAAGGGTCCAGAAACGCTCCAGAATGATGGCCAGCGCCAGAATGGAGCAGGCAACAATTGGCACCATCAGAATGCCACCGGCTTTCAACAGCTCGAACACGCTTGGTCTCCCTGATTGTTTGCAAGCCGCGCTACTTTAGCATAGCTACCCGTGGAGGCCACACCTGCAATGTCACGGTATTTTACATTGGTCACGGGCAAGCCCCGGACCACCGATCCAGAATGACGAGCCATGCCGCATTTCCTTTATTACCAGCTTTTTATCAACAACGGTCATCTCGACACTGCCTGAACATGCTGTGTTCAGCGGCACCGCTCCGACCCCGGCGTAACGTGCGGTTACCGTTGGGTGGGGATGACCGTACCGGTGGCGATAGCCAGCGGTATAGATGACCCGATCTGGCTTCAGCACGCGCACCCAGGGCTCGGAAGATGAGGTTTTGCTCCCGTGGTGGGGCGCAACGAGCACGCGAGTTGAAGGAACCTGAACGTCCTCTCGGGCAGCCATATTAGCCAGATACTCTGTCTCCATGGGTTCGGTAATATCTCCTGGCAAGAGCCACTCAGTTCCGGAGTCAGGGTGGTAGATACGCAACACACAGGAAGCGTCGTTGCCCTCTTGAGCGCCCTCACCCTGCCAGAACTCGAGGACCAATCCACCCAGCCTTTCTTCAGCGTGTTTGCACGCTTGCACAGGCAGTTCGCCAACCTGCTGTTTGACCTCCGCAGGCTCGCCAGCAATCACACGGCCGATCCTGAGGTTCCGCGAGAGCTCCGCGATGCCACCGGCATGATCGCTGTCGGCGTGGCTGATCAAGAGAGTGTCAATACGCTTGATTCCTTCAGCCGCCAGATTGGGCAAAAGCGTGGATTCGACGGCCGAAAACACGCCCGGCACGGCGGGACCGGTATCGTAGACAAGAACCTCGCGCCCGTGCCGGACCAGAACCGAAAGACCCTGCCCAACATCCCATACCCTTACAACTGGCGCTGCCTCGTACGAATTCCTTTCGGAAGAAGGGGCCGGATACACCAGCCACAACACCGCAGAAAGGACCGCCACAAGGCGGAACATGGCGAACGGCAAAAACAATACCGCGACGCTCAGCAACGCCCAGCCAACAAGCTCCGGTACACCAGCCGGGATGTCCGTCGCCTGCCACTGCGCCAGCCACATGAGCAATTGCCACAGAACACCGAGCGTTAGATCGAATATTGGCAGTAACAGCTGGACGGTGCCTGGAACTACGGCGGCAAGCAACCCACCCGCGACAAGCACTGGCATAACCACAAGGGATACCCAGGGAATGGCGACCAGGTTGGCCAACAGCCCGACCAGTGGCTGATCCTGCCCCAGTATTTCGAGGATTGGCCATAATCCGCCAAAGACTGCAAGCTGGGCCAGGACGAGTCCTCTCAGCCACCCGGTTCCAGCCAGCCGCGCCGAGAATACAGTGATCAGCGTGCCAACCGCAGCGAACGAAAGCCAGAACCCCTGATCCAGGGGCGCAAAGGGATCCAGCACAAGAACGGCAGCCAACGCGGCCAGAAAAGCGTGCCAGACCGGGGCCTGACGACTCATCAAAACCAGCCAGCCACCGGCCACAACCATCACCAGAGCTCTCCGGGTCGGAACGGTAAATCCTGCCGCCAGGGCATAAACCAGACAACAAAGAATAACGGCCACGAAGGTCAACCAACGCCTCGAGCTATCGCTGACTATCTGTGCCGGAACAGTCAGCAACAGTCGCCGGCACAGAAACCCTGCCCCCAGGGCAATCAGACCCAGGTGCAGGCCTGATATGGCAACCAGGTGAATGGTGCCGGTCGCCTTGAGCACATCCCAGTGCTTCTGTTCCATATGGCCGCGATGCCCTATGAGCAACGAAGAAACCAGCGGAAAATGACGGGCACCGCCAAATTGCTCGATAGTCCATTGGTGAAGCAAACGATGCAGCTTCCGGTACTGGCAATGGACGAAACACCCGACGTCCCGGTCAACCTCCACGCTACGAATGCTGCCCGTGGCCCGGTAACCTTTGCGAAACAGCCAGTCCTCGTAGCGAAAGCCGGCGGGGTTGAGGGTGCCGTGGGGGCGCTTGAGCACAACCTCCAGCCGCAAACGGTGACCCGGGAGCCGCTCCATTCCGTGACCGTACCAGGACAACCTGAGCAGGGCCGGCATCCTTGCTTCCTCTCCGGTCGGGATGGGAAGGTTGTGCCACTCGGTGACACAGAAACTGAAACGTAAACTGTTGAAGCTACCGGGCGAAGGAATGTCACACACGTATCCGGAGACAGAGAGACGCTCGCGTTCCAGGCTTGCCGGCAGAACCGTTGAAAGCCGGTCACTGGCATGCCACGAGGCCCAGGAGAGTCCGACGACGAGGCCAAGCGCAGATACGAATGCGGAGCTGGCAAAGGTCGGGGAAACGCAGATCCGGCCGAAGGCCAACAGTGGTATCACGGCTATCAACCACGCGGGAGGTGGCAGTATCGACAACCAATACAGTAAGATAACGCCACAAGAGAAGGCGATAACGCCCAGCGCTGCGGAACCGGAGTCGCCAAAAGGGCGCACCGGTCTGTTGATACTTCCGGACAATCCTTGTCCTCCTGTATGTCACAAACACCGGCAACATCCGATGAGCCGGTCTACTAACTCCGTCTAAAGGCAGAACTTCCAATGCCAAAGAAGTTCATGAAACGCTATCTGCCCTCTCCAGAGAAGGTGCAAGCGATGCAGTCGCTAAGCTTTCTGGGCGATATCCTTCATGAACCGAACCTTTGGCACATCAACCGTCACAGTGTTGCGCGGGCCTTTCTCGTCGGCATCTGGTTCTGCTTTATTCCCATGCCCTTCCAGATGCTCGCGGCGGCCTTTTTTGCCATCTGGTTCAATGCCAACCTGCCGCTATCAGTCGTCCTGGTATGGATCAGCAACCCTGTAACCATGCCGCCGATGTTCTATTTCAACTACAAGATTGGCGCCTGGGCTCTGGATCGGCCTGTGCTCAGTTTTGATTTCGAGCTCTCGTGGTCCTGGATCAGCGAGCGGCTGCTGGATATCGGCATTCCCCTCTATCTCGGGTCTCTGGTGGTCGCAACGGTTTCCGCTTGCGTAGCCTACCTGATCATCCAGTATCTGTGGCGCCGGAAAATTCGCTCTGACTGGCAGGTGCGACGCACCGCACGCCTCAGACGCCGTCGTGAGGCTGATCAGGCTTCCTGAATCAGACGACCCTGCTCAAGCCGCATAACACGCCCCAGGCTTCTGGCCATTTTCATGTCATGGGTAACCATGACAAAGGCAATACCCAGTTGATCCCTCAATGACTCGATCAGGGCCTGCACCCCTTCTCCGGTATGTTCATCCAGGTTGCCCGTCGGTTCGTCCATCAGAACACAGTCCGGTTCGTTGACCAGTGCGCGGGCAATGGCCACCCGCTGGCGTTCGCCACCGGACAGCTCGCCGGGTTTGTGATCCAGCCTTTCGGCAAGCCCGACCCGCTGCAGCAGGCTGGCTGCCTTGTCCCTCGACCTGGATACCGCCATACCACCCAACGCACAAGGCATCATAACGTTTTCCAGAGCGGTGAACTCCGGCAACAGGTGATGGAACTGATAGACAAACCCAAGATGGGCATTCCGGAACCGGGCGCGCCGTCCCTCGGAAAGCCGGTGAATATCTTCGCCACAAATGGAAATCTGGCCGGAAGATGGCTTGTCGAGCCCGCCCAACAAATTGAGCAACGTGGTTTTGCCGGCACCGCTACTGCCCACAATGGCAACGGTCTCCCCCTGTGCAACTTCGAGCGAGATATCCGAAAAAATGGTGAGCTTGCCGAGACCCTCGTTATAGGTCCGGGTCACCTGACGGCAGTCTATTACCAGGGCAGAGTGTGCCATTGCGGATTGTTCCTTACTCATAACGAAGCGCCTCCGCCGGATCCACTCTGGAAGCCCGCCAGGCCGGGTAAATGGTTGCCAACAGACTCATGGCGAGGCCGGCGCCACTGATGATAAAAACGTCCTGCCATTGCAGCTGGGAAGGCAGATAGCTAATGAAGTAAACGTCCGCGCTCAGGAACTGGTGGCCAAGCGCTCCCTCCAGCCAGGAAATAAAGGCACTGATGTTGAGCGCTCCGAAAACGCCCAGCGCCGTGCCAACAATGGTTCCGAAGATACCGATGACCGCCCCCTGAACAATAAAGATCCGCATGATGCGGCCCGGCGTTGCCCCCATGGTCCTGAGGATGGCGATGTCACCGGTTTTATCGGTAACCACCATCACCAGCGTGGACACGATATTAAAAGCAGCGACAGCTACGATAAACATCAGCAGCAGGCCGATCATGGTTTTCTCCATGCGGATGGCCTGGAACAGGTTGCCGTGGGTGCGGGTCCAGTCAGATACGTAATACCGGCCGCCCAGGGACTCTGCAGCCTGCTGCGACACCCTGGGAGCGGCAAAAAGGTCATCCACCAGCAGGCGAATACCCTCGGCTTTGCCCCCGGTCCGCATGAGCCTGGCGGCATCATCCATGTGAATCAGGGTGTAATTGCCATCCAGTTCTGCCCCGACACTGAAGATACCCTTGACCGTGAACCGTTTGAGCCTGGGCAGGACCCCAGCCGGCGTAACCGAGGCTTCCGGCAGGACCACGGTTACCTTGTCACCGATCTGAAGACGCAGGCTGGCCGCCATCAACCGACCGATGATGATGCCGAATTCGCCAGAAACCAGATCGTTGAGACTGCCTTCGACCATGTGGTTTTCGATGATGGAGACCGTGCGCTCCTCCTCCGGGAGAATGCCGTTAAGCACGACCCCGCGAACATTTCCGCCGCCGGTAACCATGCCCTGCCCCTGTATGAAAGGCGCAGCAGCCAACACGCGGGGGTGCTGCTGCACCTTCGCGTCGATTGATTGCCAGTCGTCAAGCGGCCCGGCTCCCTGAATGGTAGCGTGGGGCACCATCCCGAGAATTCGCTGCTTGAGCTCCCGATCGAATCCGTTCATGACCGAAAGCACGATGATCAGAACCGCAACCCCCAGCATCAGTCCGATCATGGAGGTCAGGGAAATAAAGGAAATGAAGTGATTGCGGCGTTTGGCGGCCGTGTAACGCAAGCCAATATAGAGTGATAAGGGTCTGAACATTGAGAGGTGCCTGTTGCTACCTTCCGGTCTGTCGTGGTCTGGTTTTCCCGGGTACCTTCCAGCACGACGGGAAACTGCTAAACTGTTCTGTACCAAATAAAAATTCAGCCTTCCGGAGCCGCGATGCAGTCATCCGACATCCCCAACGAACCGGTGGACTATTCACCCGAACGGCGGGACTTTTTCCGCATTGAAGACCGGATCGGCCTGGAGATCCGCAAGCTGGCGCCTGGCACCGCAATGGAAGAAGATGCCTTCGACGGCGACCACCTTGAGAGCCTGAAAGCTGAATTCAGGCGGCTGGATCAGGACGTTAAATCCCAGCTTGCCAGCCTTGCCGAAAAAGACCGGCTGCTTACCGGACTGATCAAATCCCTGAACGGCAAGCTGGACACGCTTGCGCGCATTATGGCCTTTGAGCAAAATCCGTTGCAACCTGAGGACTGGCAGGAAGTAACCCTGAGCGAGGGTGGGCTGTCGTTCTCGAGCAGCACCCCTGCCTGGCAGCCGGGAGACCGGCTCGCTGTTCGAATGACCCTCCCACCCGAACTTTTCCAGCCCCGCGCAGTTGCCCGAGTTATCGAGGTACACCCCGATTCGTCAGGCGGATCAAGGGTCCACACCGAATTCGCCCGGATTGAGGACAGCGATCGCCAGCAAATCGCACGACATGTGATGCGGTGGCAGATTCGACAGCGTCAAAAGGAGTAGACTGAGGAAAAACGAGTGACTTTTGCTAATCTTTTTCGGATATTACGCTTTATCCATGTCCTCCCGAGGACATCAGTTTTCATGGAGACCCATCAATGAGAAAACAAACTACCCTGTGCGGCGCACTGGCAGTGACTGCCACGCTGGCCCTTTTCCCGATGATGTCCGCGGTAGCTGAAGAAGTCCGCGTGCCAGTCGGCACCCAGGCCGATCGAGCCGAGGCCAGCTTCCCCGGCTCTGGCATGAGCCAGTCATCAGTGCGCGCTTCCTGGGGTGCACCCGTGGAAATTGAAGGTCCCGTAGGCCAGCCACCGATCACCCAATGGCACTATCAGGGCTTTATCGTGTATTTCGAAGGCGACCGGGTTATCCACACCGTTCTCAAGCCGAATCGCTGAAGGCCCGAGGGGCCTTTCCAGGCTGGAAATTCCCTTCCCATGTCCTGACGTTCAACCAATCGTTGGTTAGAATGGCGTCTTTTATGATTCAAGGTGACGTAGTGACAACCAAACGAGTGTTGCCCGCAGAGTGGGCGCCCCAGAGTGCCGTCATGCTGACCTGGCCCCATCCGGGAACCGACTGGGCAGGCTTGATCGACGAGGTTGAACCGGTGTTCCTCGACATCGCGAAAGCCGTACTCCCACACGAACACCTTGTCATCAGTTGCGAACACGTTGTCCGCCTGCAGGAGCTCGAACGGGACCTCAATCGCTACGCCGCCGACAACGGGTTTCCGGGCCGCGTGAGATCGGTTCCGGCACCGGCGAATGACACCTGGGCCCGCGACCATGGACCAATCACCGTTCTCACCGATGAAGGGCCGACACTGCTGGATTTCAGGTTCAACGCCTGGGGCGGCAAGTTCCCCTGGGAAAAGGACGATGCGTTAAATAATCACCTTTTCAATGCTGGCGTCTTCGGCACAACCAGGATGCAGCAGGTCGGTTTTGTGCTGGAAGGGGGTTCATTTGAATCCGATGGTCAGGGCACCCTGCTGACCACATCCGAGTGCCTGCTGACGCCAACCCGAAACCCGGCCATGGATCGCACGGCGATTGAACAGCTGCTTTCCGAGGTGCTGGGAATCCGGCGGATTTTCTGGCTCAACCACGGCTATCTTGCCGGGGATGACACCGACAGCCACATAGATACCCTCGCCCGATTTTGCGCCCCGGATCACATCTGCTACGTGACTTGCCCAGATGTGGCGGATGAACACTACAGCGCGTTGGCAGCCATGGAGGAGGAACTTCAGGAGTTCCGCCAGGCCGACGGCGCCCCCTACAAGCTGACGCCTCTGCCCTGGCCCGAGGCCATTCATGATGAGGACGGTGAACGTCTTCCGGCCACCTACGCCAACTTCCTGATCATCAATGAGGCGGTTTTGCTTCCCGTGTACGGCGTTGATCAGGATCAGGACGCCATTGCTGTCATGAAAGAGATCTTTCCGACACGAGAAATAGTGCCGATCAATTGCCGACCATTGATTCGTCAGCATGGCAGCCTTCATTGTGTGACTATGCAAATTCCCGCCGGAGTAGTCAGTTGATGAGCAGTGAGTTGCGCAAAAGCCAAATCAATGTTGCCGCCATCCAGCAGGCCTGCAGCAGCGACAAGGCCGCCAGCCTCGCCACTACCGAGAAACTGGTCCGTGAGGCCGTAGCCAGTGGCGCCAACCTGGTGGTCCTCCAGGAACTTCACGCCACCTTATATTTTTGCCAGACCGAGGAAACGTCTGTTTTCGAGCTGGCAGAGCCGATTCCCGGTCCTACCAGCAAGCGCCTGTCTGACCTGGCCCGGGAACTGGGTGTTGTGCTGGTTGGATCCATTTTCGAACGTCGTATGAACGGCGTGTACCACAACACGGCGGTTGTATTTGAGAAAGACGGCTCCCTGGCAGGGCTTTACCGAAAAATGCACATTCCGGACGACCCGGGTTTCTATGAAAAATTCTACTTCACGCCCGGTGACGCCCAGTTCAACGATGGCCGCAGCGGTTTCACGCCTATCGATACGTCTGCCGGCAGGCTCGGCGTGCTGGTGTGCTGGGACCAGTGGTACCCCGAGGCCGCAAGGCTTATGGCCCTGGCTGGCGCCGAGATCCTGATCTACCCCACTGCGATCGGCTGGGATGTAACGGATAACCCCGATGAACAGGCGCGTCAACTGGACGCCTGGGTCACCGTGCAAAGGGGCCATGCCGTTGCCAACAACCTGCCGGTGGTGGCTCCGAACCGGGTAGGTACTGAACCCGACCCCTCCGGGCACAGCGACGGCATCCGTTTCTGGGGCAACAGTTTTATCTGTGGCCCGCAGGGTGAGTTGCTGGCCCGGGGCGATGACAGCTCCGAATGCATCCTTGCCGTCACCCTGGATCGCAACCGCAGTGAATCGGTTCGCCGTATCTGGCCGTATTTGAGAGATCGCCGAATAGACGCCTACGGCGACATCCTCAAACGCGTAAGAGACTGAGCCCCGAATGAAAAAACTGGTCGATACCGTAGTCAGTGAACTGAACCAGATACTCCTGGGCAAAGACCAACAGGTACGCCTTGCCCTCTGCGGGCTGCTGGCCCGCGGGCACCTGCTGATCGAAGATATCCCCGGCATGGGCAAAACCACCCTTTCCCATGCCCTGGCCAAGGTGATGGGGCTGACTTACCAGCGCATCCAGTTCACCAACGACCTGCTTCCGGCGGATGTACTGGGTTACTCCATGTACGACAAACAGGCCGGCAGCCTGGTATTCCATCCCGGCCCGATTTTTGCCCAGGTGGTGTTGGCTGATGAAATCAACCGGGCATCACCGCGAACACAGAGCGCTCTGCTCGAAGCCATGGAAGAACGACAAGTGTCCATCGAGGGCGAGACCCGGCCCCTGCCACATCCGTTCTTCGTGATTGCCACCCAGAATCCCATCGAGCAGGGCGGCACCTACCCCCTGCCCGAGTCCCAGCTGGACCGGTTCCTCATGCGCCTTCGCCTCGGCTATCCGGACCCACGGGCCGAGCGGGAGCTCCTGGAGGGCGAAGACCGTCGTGCCATGACCGAAAAGCTGCCGACCCTGCTCTCCCAGGCCGACCTGAAAACCCTGCAGGAAGGCGTTACCCGGATAACCGCCAGCCCGGCTCTTCTGGATTACGTGCAACGATTACTGGAACAGAGCCGGAGAATGCCCGGCCTTCTTTACGGGCTCTCGCCCCGGGCGGGATTGGGACTGGTGCGGGCCGCCAAGGCCTGGGCCCTGATGGAGGGGCGTCATCACGTGTTGCCTGACGACATCCAGGCCGTGTTCCCTGCAGTGGCAGCCCACCGTCTCGAACAGGGCGAGTCCGGCAAAAGCGCGGAAAGGGTTCGTCAACTGTTGGCAACGGTTTCTGTGCTTGAGTAAATAGCAAGGTTTTATAAGCGGAATTGGCCAAAACGAATGGCAGACCGCGCCTTTCATGTTAGCCTTTGCTCCTTTCCCCGAAGCGTCTGGCCCTGAAACCGGGGCCCGGCAACGTACGGCTTTTTCAGTGAGAGAATTCCCAATGAGCGACACCAAACATTCCCGACTGATCATCCTCGGTTCCGGCCCCGCAGGTTACACCGCTGCCGTTTACGCAGCGCGTGCCAACCTGAACCCGACCCTGATTACCGGTATTGAAGTCGGCGGCCAGCTCACCACCACCACCGACGTCGACAACTGGCCCGGCGACAATGACGGCGTTCAGGGCCCGGAGCTCATGCAGCGCATGCTCAAGCACGCCGAACGCTTCGAAACCAGCATCGTCTACGACACCATCAACGAAGCCGACCTTCATAACCGCCCATTCCGCCTCAAGGGCGACGGCGGCGAATACACCTGCGACGCCCTGATCATTGCGACCGGCGCCTCCGCCATGTATCTCGGCCTCGAGTCTGAAGAGAAATTCAAAGGCCAGGGCGTCTCCGCCTGCGCCACCTGCGACGGTTTCTTCTACAAGAAGCAGAAAGTTGCCGTTATTGGCGGCGGTAACACCGCGGTCGAAGAGGCTCTGTACCTCTCCAACATTGCCGACGAAGTGACCCTGGTGCACCGCCGAGACAGCCTGCGTGCCGAGAAGATCCTCCAGGACAAACTGTTTGAAAAAGCCGAAAACGGCAACGTCAAGATTGTCTGGGACCACACCCTCGACGAAGTCCTGGGCGACGGCACCGGCGTCACCGGTATGCGCATCAAAAGCACCAAAGACGACTCCACCCAGGAAATGGACCTGGCCGGCGTATTCATCGCCATCGGCCACAAACCCAACACCGACCTGTTCCAGGGCCAGTTGGACATGGAGAACGGCTACATCAGCATCCGCTCCGGCCTCGAAGGCATGGCCACCCAGAGCAGCATTCCCGGCGTATTCGCCGCCGGCGACGTAGCCGACCACGTCTACCGCCAGGCCGTCACCTCCGCCGGCTTCGGTTGCATGGCCGCCCTTGATGCGGAAAAGTTTCTGGATCAGCAGGATTGATCTAGTCTTTTAGAAGACCAAACGGAAATTGATCGAGGCCGGGAGGGCCAGCCTTCTAAAACTGTGCGGAGCCAGGGATGGCGGAGCCAAGCGTACATGGACGTATCCATAGCGTGTTTTAGAAGGCTGGCCCTCCCGGCCGCGACTCCCAGGCCCGTTAGTATTCAGATCAACGCGAATTAGGCAGTAAAAACCGGAGAAGGATGACCTCACTACCCTGGCTAGACCCGGACCAACTCTGGTTCCCCCCCGCCAACGAAGCCCTGGACGACCCGGACGGCCTTCTTGCCCTCGGCGGCGACCTTTCCACCGAGCGACTCATACTGGCCTACCGGAACGGCATCTTCCCCTGGTACAGCGACGACCAGCCCATTTTGTGGTGGTCGCCGAATCCACGGTGTGTCCTTTTTCCGAACGAAATCCACGTTTCACGGAGCCTGCGCCGAACCCTGAACCAAGAGCGCTTCCAGGTAACCGCCGACAGACACTTCGGACGAATCATCCGCCTGTGCGCCTCAACCCGTGCCGAAGGTACCTGGATTACCGAAGAAATGATTGCCAGCTACTCAGAGCTGCATCGCATGGGCGTCGCCCACTCCATCGAAATCTGGAACCGGCGTGGTGAATTGGCCGGTGGCATGTATGGACTGGCCATTGGCCGGTGTTTCTTCGGTGAATCCATGTTTTCTCTGGAAACCAACGCGTCCAAAGTTCTCATGGTTCACCTGGCGCACCAGTTACAGCTCTGGGGCTACCGGATCATGGATTGCCAGGTAGAGAGCCGGCACCTGCTTACCATGGGCGCACGGACTATTCCACGGGAAGAGTTTTTATCTATACTCAGGATGAGCATCGATCAGAAACCGGATCAGACCGACTGGAACTTCCGATGGCGTTGGCCCGGGCCGGAGGAGTGAATGAGCAATCTCAGAACCCTGGTGTTCTTCGCGACACCACCGCACGATTGCAGCTACCTGCCAGACCGCGAGGCCACGACCATGTTTGTGGATCCGCGGGCTCATATCGACAAAAAGCTTTACAGCCAACTCACGGCTCTCGGCTTTCGCCGCAGCGGATCCCACTACTACCGCCCTCACTGTGAGCAGTGCAATGCCTGCATACCGGTACGGTTGAAGGTTGATGATTTCAAGCCGGACAGAAGCCAGCGGCGGGTTCTCCGGAAAAACAAGGATTTGCAGTGCGCCATGGTGCCCGCCACCTTCGCGGAAAGGTATTACCAGCTCTACGCCAATTACATCGAACAAAGGCACAAGGACGGCGATATGTACCCGCCGACCCGGGAACAGTTCACCTCGTTTCTGGTAGAAGGCGCAACCGATTCCTGGTTTCTGGAAATCCACCAGGGCGAACGGCTGGTAGGACTGGCAGCAGTCGATCTTCTCGACGATGGCCTTTCGGCAATCTATACAGTTTTCGACGCTGATCTGGAGGACCGCAGCCTGGGCACCTTCGCAATCCTTTGGCAAATTGAGGAAGCCCGCCGCAGGGGGCTTCCCCACCTGTACCTCGGTTACTGGATCAAGCAGTGCCGAAAAATGAATTACAAAACACGCTTCCGACCCATCGAAGCACTGAGAGACGGGCACTGGCGTGAACTGGACGCAGGCTAACTTTGCCAAACGCCGATAAATCAGGCAGAATTGCGCAATTTAGAATCACCAGAAGCATATTCAAACGAGGTTTCTACTGAATGCCGAAATCAGATGCCATTGAAATGGAAGGCGTTATTATCGATACCCTTCCAAACACCATGTTCCGCGTTGAGCTGAGCAACGGTCATGTTGTTACAGCCCATATCTCCGGAAAGATGCGCAAGAACTACATCCGCATCCTGACAGGTGACAAGGTCAAGGTTGAGCTGACTCCCTACGACCTGAGCAAGGGCCGGATCGTATATCGCGCCCGTTGATGCTCCCATGACATCTGAAAGCCCCTTCGGGGGCTTTTTTCGTCAGGGCACAAAAAAACCGCTGCCGGTTGCCCGGGCAGCGGTTTTTCTTTAATCGAGCCTCTCTCAGATCGCCTCTGCAGGCTCGTCCTCGTACTCGAATACCAGCTCGTCATCGCGCAGGTGGATGAAGACATCCCCGCCTTTCTCTGAAAGGCGCCCGAACAGGATCTGCTCGGCCAGCGGCCGCTTGATCTTGTCCTGGATCAGGCGGGACATGGGGCGGGCCCCCATGGTGACGTCGTAGCCCTTTTCAGCCAACCAGGCCTTCGCCTCGTCATCCACATGCAGAACCACATGCTTCTCGTCCAGCTGCGCCTGCAGCTCGGTGAGGAACTTGTCCACCACGTGGGTGATGGTGTCAATCTGCAGGTCGCCGAACTGGATGATACCGTCAAGGCGATTGCGGAATTCCGGCGTGAAGGTCTTGCTGATAATTTCCATGCCGTCGGTGCTGTGATCCTGCTCGCTGAAGCCAATAGAGCGACGAGCCATGCTCTCGGCACCGGCATTGGTGGTCATTACCAGAATCACGTGGCGGAAATCTGCCTTGCGGCCGTTGTTATCCGTCAGCGTGCCGTGATCCATGACCTGCAGCAGGAGGTTGAACACTTCCGGATGGGCCTTCTCGATCTCGTCCAGCAGCAGGACACAGTGCGGATGCTTGTTCACCGACTCGGTCAACAGGCCGCCCTGATCGTAACCAACGTAGCCGGGAGGCGCACCGATCAGCCGTGATACGGTATGCCGCTCCATATACTCCGACATATCAAAGCGTACCAGTTCGATACCCAGAACCTTGGCCAACTGCTTGGTAACCTCGGTTTTACCGACACCGGTCGGCCCTGCGAACAGGAAGGCACCCTCTGGCTTCTCGGGGGCCTTGAGTCCGGCGCGAGCCAGCTTGATAGCAGTGGACAGCGATTCGATGGCCGGATCCTGACCAAAGACCGTCATCTTCAGATCCCGCTCCAGGTTCCGCAGCAGATCCTTGTCGCTGGTAGACACGTTCTTCGGCGGGATACGGGCAATATTTGCAACCACATCCTCGATCTCGGTGACATCAACGGTCTTCTTGCGCTTGCCTTCCGGCTGCAGCCTCTGGCGCGCGCCCGCCTCGTCAATGACGTCAATCGCCTTGTCCGGCAGGTGACGATCGGTGATGTAACGGTCGGACAACTCTGCAGCCACCCGAAGCGCCTTGTCGGTGTATTTGAGATCGTGGTGCTTTTCGAAATTCGGCTTGAGGCCCTTCAGGATCTGATAGGTGTCCTCAACACTGGGCTCGTTCACATCGATTTTCTGGAAACGGCGCGCCAGGGCGCTGTCTTTCTCGAAAATACCCCGGAACTCCTGAAACGTTGTTGAGCCAATGCACCGGATTTCACCCGAACTGAGCATGGGCTTCAACAGATTCGACGCATCCATCACGCCGCCGGAGGCAGAGCCCGCTCCGATGATGGTGTGGATCTCATCGATGAACAGGATCGCGTGGTTTTCTTTCTTGAGTTCGGCAAGCAGCCCTTTCAGACGCTTTTCGAAATCGCCGCGGTATTTGGTTCCGGCCAGCAGGGCACCCAGATCCAGCGAGTAGACCACCGCATCGGAGATAATATCGGGGACCTGTCCGTCGACGATACGCTTGGCGAGCCCCTCCGCGATGGCGGTTTTGCCAACCCCGGCCTCACCGACCAGCAGCGGATTGTTCTTCCGGCGGCGTACAAGGATCTGCACCACCCGCTCGACTTCGTGTTCACGGCCGATCAGCGGATCAATGCGGCCCTGACGGGCCTGCTCGTTCAGGTTAGTGGCGTAGCTTTCGAGGGGCTTGGATTGTCCGCCTTCCTCGCCAGCCTCCTCGTGTGGCGCCTGGTCGTGACTTTCCTGATCTTCTGCGCCCTGAACCCTGGAAATGCCGTGGGAAACAAAGTTGACCACATCAATGCGGGCAATGCTCTGTTTCTTGAGCACATACACCGCCTGGCTTTCCTGTTCACTGAAGATGGCCACCAGCACATTGGCGCCGGTTACCTCTTTCTTGCCCGAGGACTGCACATGGAACACAGCCCTTTGCAGGACACGCTGGAACCCCAGTGTTGGCTGGGTCTCGCGCTCGCTGTCGCTGCTCGGAATCAAAGGTGTGGTGGAGTCCACGAATTCGACAAGCTCTTCCTGAAGCCGCTTGAGGTCTGCACCACAGGCTTTCAGAACGCCCACTGCCGATTCATTATCCAGTAGGGCCAGCAACAAATGCTCCACGGTCATGAACTCATGACGCTTGTCCCGGGCATTCTTGAAGGCCGTATTCAGCGTAATTTCTAGATCTTTGCTCAGCATGGGCCACCCCAACGTCTATCAGTCCGCACGTTCAATCTCGCAAAGGAGCGGATGCTCGCATTCCGAAGAATACTGGTTCACCTGTGCCGCCTTTGTTTCCGCGATGTCCCGGGTATATACCCCGCATACAGCTTTTCCCTGTGTATGGACGAGCAGCATCACCTGCGTCGCCTTTTCCTCATTCATTCCGAAGAACTTCATCAACACATCGACCACAAAATCCATGGGCGTGTAATCATCGTTCAGAAGCACAACCCTGTATCGCGCCGGGCGCTTGAGAGCGGGCTTCTCGGGAGCAACGCTGAGGTCATCCTGTCGCCCCGGTTGTTCGTCCTCCCCCTGATTGAATACTAGTAGAGAATTTTCGATAGTCCGCATCATTCCTTACCGGTTTATCGGTGCCCTTGTTAAATGTGGATGTCCGCCCCGGGGTTTTCAAGCGGGGCATGAGATATTTATCAATACGAACATGATACCGCTTCCAGACTGCGTTCAACCACACATTCCAGGCATAGAAACTATTGACTCACCGCGATGATTGGCCGAAAGTTAAGTTGCAATGTAAAATAATGTAAATCCATGCAAGGTTTGTGTAACAGGATTCGGACCGAATGTGCGACGGCGCCGATAGGCACACAGATAACTAACAAGAATAGAGACAGCAAAAGAACAGGGGAGTTCATCATGCCAAGAGGCAAGGTCAAGTGGTTCAACAATGCCAAAGGGTACGGATTCATCATCGAAGATGGCTGCAGTGACGACCTGTTTGCGCACTTCTCTTCGGTGCAAATGGACGGCTACAAGACCTTAAAAGCCGGCCAGGCCGTAACCTTCGACAAAAAGCCCAGCGACAAGGGCATTCACGCAGTCAACATCGTTCCTGACGAGTTGACTGCCAGCAAGGCGCAAACTGACGCCAGCAGCGACTCTGCCAGACAATCAGGCCAGCAGGAATCAGGCAGGGACGGTTATCCGCCCCGTGCAGTCAACGCCTGATCTGTCCTGGTAACGTAAAATCACACCCACCGGTCGTCTACTGGTGGGGGTGTTTTTTTGTCCTTCAGAAAACGTCGGGGACAAGGTCACCATGGGCGTTGGCGCCCGCCCTACTTTGCCAGCCTTCCTGTTTGCAGTACGCTGCACTGCTCAAAAACAGCGGATATCCGGGAAAGACCTGCGCATGGCCGAACTCGTGCTTTTCAATAAACCCTTTCACGTTCTGAGCCAATTTACCGACGATGGCGGTTCCGGAAGTAAACCACCTCGCGCTACCCTCGCAGATTACGTGCGCATCCCGGGCATTTATCCGGCCGGACGCCTGGATTACGATTCCGAGGGCCTGCTCCTTCTGACCGCGGAAGGCTCCCTCCAACACCGCATAGCATCACCATCACTGAAGATGCCAAAGACCTACTGGGTGCAGGTAGAAGGAAACATTTCTGAAAAAGCACTGAGACATCTGGCTACCGGTGTCCAGCTCAAGGATGGTCTGACCCGGCCGGCAAAAGCCGCCAGAATGGCTGCCCCGGCGGTCTGGCCAAGAGTGCCACCGGTGCGACATCGAGATACCATTCCGACGAGCTGGATTGAACTGACTATAACCGAGGGCAAGAACCGGCAGGTACGTCGAATGACTGCTGCTGTCGGGTTTCCGACACTTCGCCTGATCCGGTACCGGATTGGTGACTGGACCCTTGACGGCCTCGAATCCGGGACCCATCGAACGATAAGCGTCAATCTACCCGCTCCACTAAAACCAACTCGCCGCGGCAACGTCGCTGGCGCCCGAACCAGGAGAAACCGGAAATCATGACCTGGACACCCCATGCTACCGTGGCCGTTATAGTCGAGGATGAAGCCGGCCGTTACCTGATGGTTGAAGAGGTCAGCGGCGGCAAGGTTGTTTTCAACCAGCCGGCTGGCCATATCGAAGAAGATGAAGCCATTCTGGATGCCGTTCGACGGGAAACCCTCGAAGAGACGGGCTGGAACATAGAGCCCATACACTTCCTTGGCATTTACACCTACAAGGCTCCGGCCAACGGCGTCACCTACTATCGTTTCTGCTACGCCGCGCGGGCTGGCGACCGGGTTACTGAACAGCTGGACGATGGCATCATCGCCGCCCACTGGCTCACCCTGGATGAAATCCGCGCGCTGGGGGACAAACTGCGCAGTCCGCTGGTCATCCAGTGCATAGAAGATTACCGAAACGGCCGGCAATACCCGCTGGACGTAGTGGTGGACGCGCAGACGGCACCCTCGGAAAGATGATAAACTCGCGGTTTTTTAGCCGGTAACGAAGCTGTCATGACCAACGCACCCGAAGCCTCCTCTCCAAACAGCAACGCCAGCAGGCGCGTGATCGTCGGCATGTCCGGCGGCGTGGATTCTTCAGTGGCCGCCTGGCTTCTGAAAGATCAGGGCTACCTGGTTGAAGGCCTGTTCATGAAAAATTGGGACGAGGATGACGGCACAGAATACTGTACGGCCATGACAGATCTGGCCGACGCCCAGGCCGTAGCCGATGCCATCGGCATCAAACTGCACACCGCCAGTTTTGCGGCCGAGTACTGGGACCGGGTTTTTGAGCACTTCCTCTCTGAATATCAGGCCGGACGAACACCCAATCCGGATATTCTTTGTAACAAAGAAGTGAAATTCCGGGCTTTTCTGGACTATGCCATCACCCTTGGTGCCGACTATATCGCAACGGGCCACTACGCCCGGCAGCGGCCGATTGCTGGTTCAACGGGCAAGGCCCAACTCCTGAAGGGACTGGATCCGAACAAGGACCAGAGCTATTTCCTGCATGCCGTCTCCGGCGACCGCATTGCGCGGACCCTTTTCCCGGTCGGCGAGCTGGAAAAACCGGAAGTCCGCCGTATTGCCGAGCAGCAGGGTTTCGTTACCCATGATAAAAAAGACTCCACCGGTATCTGCTTTATCGGCGAACGCAAGTTCAAAGACTTCCTGAAGCAATACCTTCCGGCCCAGCCCGGCGACATTGAAACACCGGATGGCCAGAAAATTGGCCGGCACCAGGGCCTTATGTATCACACCATCGGCCAGAGACAGGGCCTGGGCATTGGCGGTCTCAGTGAATTCGGGGACGAGCCCTGGTATGTGGCAGAGAAAGACCTCAGACGCAATGTGCTTGTTGCGGTTCAGGGCAAACACCATCCCCTGCTCTTTTCTCGTGGCCTCGTATCCGGCCCGATCGACTGGGTTGCCGGAGAGGCACCTTCTGGACGTTTCCGCTGCAAGGCCAAAACCCGTTATCGCCAGCCGGATCAGGATTGCCAGGTTCTGTTGATCGACGGCGGTGTCCGCGTCGATTTTGACGACGCCCAGCGCGCTGTCACGCCCGGGCAGTCCGTGGTTTTCTACGACGGCGAGGTGTGCCTTGGTGGCGGCGTTATTGAGCAGACCTGGCGTGACGACGAACCACTTCCGGATCGTCTGACCGGCACACGTTCCGAGGAACAAACCGCATGAGCCGCTCACTCAAGGATCAGACCCTGGCGTTGGCCGGGGTATTCCAGGCCGCCAACCTGGTCCAGCAGATTGCCCACAATGGCCAGTGCAACGAGGCCAGCCTGGAAACATCTATCCGTTCCCTGTTTGCCACCAACCCCGAGAACACACTGGACGTCTACGGAGGCGAGCTTCGCGATATCCGCGAAGGCCTCGTCACCCTGTCCTCGGTGCTCAGCCAGCAGTCACGGCAGCAGGACATCGAAGTTCTGCGCTACGCCCTCAACCTGATCCAGCTCGAATCCAAACTGAATCGCCGCTCTGACATGCTGGACGTGATTGGCAGTCGCATTGACCAGGCCAGGCACACCGCCAGCCACTTTGGGTACACACACCCGAACCTGATCAGCAATCTGGCTTCCGTCTACGCCGATACCATCAGCACCTTTCGCCAGCGTATCCAGGTGAGCGGAAACCCCTCTGTGCTCCAGCGCGAGGAGAATGCCGCGAAAGTGCGGGCACTGCTGCTGGCGGGTATCCGTTCCGCCGTGCTCTGGCGCCAGACCGGCGGCCGACGCTGGCAACTGATCTTTGCCCGCAAGAAAGTGATCGGGCTTGCCGGCGAGCTGGCTGAAGAAGCCAATCGCTCCCTCTACCACTGACGGCGCTGATTCAGAGCCGGCGGTGGTGTATGATATTCACCCCTATTTTCTTTTGATCCGATTCTTTGATGACTTGAGAGGTTTTCGATGGAACTCACCGCCCTGACCGCCATTTCCCCGGTCGATGGACGCTATGGCAACAAGGTCAGCGTCTTCCGTGAAATTTTCAGTGAGTACGGCCTGATCAGGAACCGGGTGACCGTCGAGATCCGCTGGCTTCAGAAACTGGCCGCTCACCCCGGCGTGGCCGAGGTTCCCACGTTTTCCGCCGACGCCAACGGCTTCCTGGACCGTCTGGTGAGCGAATTCAGCCTGGAAGACGCAGAGCGTATCAAAGACATCGAACGCACCACCAATCACGATGTGAAAGCGGTGGAGTACTTCATCAAGGAAAAGATCGCCGGCGTTCCTGAGCTTCACGCTGTCACGGAATTTGTTCACTTCGCCTGCACTTCCGAAGACATCAATAACCTCTCCCATGCGCTGATGCTGCGGGAAGGCCTGGACCACGGCATGCTGCCAGCCATGGACCGCGTTGTCGACAAGTTGGCGCAGCTTTCTCATGACCACGCCGAACAGCCGATGCTGTCGCGCACTCACGGCCAGACGGCCTCGCCCACGACCGTGGGCAAAGAGCTGGCGAACGTCGTTCACCGTCTGCGTCGCCAGGTAAAACAGATCCGGGAAACCGAGCTGTTGGGCAAGATCAACGGTGCCGTGGGTAATTACAACGCCCATCTCTCCGCCTATCCGGAAATCGACTGGGCCCAGAACGCACGAGAGTTCATCGAGAGCCTCGGACTCGACTGGAACCCTTACACCACCCAGATCGAACCGCACGATTACATTGCCGAGCTGTATGACTCCGTCGCTCGCTTTAACACCATCCTGATCGACCTGGACCGTGACATCTGGGGCTATATTTCCCTCGGCTACTTCAAGCAGAAAACAGTGGAAGGCGAAGTAGGCTCTTCGACCATGCCCCACAAGGTCAATCCCATCGATTTCGAGAACTCCGAGGGCAACCTTGGCATCGCCAATGCGCTGTTCAGCCACCTCTCTGCCAAACTGCCGATATCACGCTGGCAGCGGGATCTGACCGACTCCACCGTACTGCGTAACCTGGGTGTTGGCTTTGCGCACAGTTTGATTGCCTACGAAGCCACCCTCAAAGGCTTGGGCAAACTGGAAATCAATCCGGCCCGACTGGATGAAGATCTGGACCATGCCTGGGAAGTGCTTGCCGAACCGATCCAAACGGTGATGCGCCGTTACAATATCGAAAAGCCCTATGAAAAACTCAAGGCATTGACCCGTGGCAAGGCAATGACGCCGGAAGTGATCAAGAATTTCGTTGAGAGCCTCGACATTCCGGAGCAGGCCAAGGCCGAACTGATGGCTTTGACGCCGGGCCGTTACATCGGTAACGCAGTCGATCAGGCACAAAACATCTGAAACAGGGAGTAACACCCATGGACATGCTTGGCGGACTCACACCCTCTGAATTTCTGCGGGACTATTGGCAGAAAAAGCCGCTGGTTATCCGTCAGGCGTTTCCCGATTTCCAGTGCCCGGTCAGCGCTGATGAACTGGCCGGCCTGGCCTGTGAGGAGGGCGTGGAGTCCCGGATTGTGATCGAAAATGACGATGGCAAGCCCTGGCAACTCCACAACGGCCCCTTTTCGCCGGACCGGTTCAGCAGCCTGCCCGAACAGGACTGGACGCTCCTGGTGCAGGGGCTGGACCACTGGGTGCCCGATATTGCAGATTTGCTGGAACACTTCCGCTTCATCCCAAATTGGCGGCTGGATGACATCATGGCCAGTTTTGCCCCGAAAGGCGGCAGCGTTGGCCCCCATTATGACCAATATGATGTATTCCTCCTCCAGGCCCAGGGCCACCGCCGGTGGACGTTTGGAGGCCATTGCGATCATACCTCCCCCCGCGTGGAGGGCACTCCGCTGCGCATTCTGAGCAGCTGGGATGGCGAAGAAACCGTTACTCTGGCACCCGGTGACATGCTTTATTTGCCGCCGGGTATTGGCCACCATGGAGTGGCCGAGGATGACTGTATCACGCTGTCGGTGGGCTTCCGTGCACCCACCATGGATGACATTCTGACTGGATTTACCGATTTCCTCTGCAGCCAGTCTGACGCCTCAGATCACCTGAACGATCCGGATCTGAAAATACAGGACAATCCGGGCACGATTCAGCCGGACGTGGTTGACCGCCTCGAGACCGTTATCCGGGAAAAGCTTGAGGACCGCCGGCAACTGGCACTCTGGTTTGGCCAGTTCTCAACGGCGCCCAAGAGCATGGATATAGTCGTGCCGGCGGAGGAGCCAGCGTCCACCGGAGACGTCGCCGAAGCAATACACGCGGGCGAGCAGCTGCGATGGAACGAAGGCTCCCGTTTCGCCTACTACGAGTTTGCCAGCGAAACCGCCCTGTTTGTGGACGGCGAGCAGTTCCTGCTTAAGGGCGATGCCCAGCCGTTTGCTCCGCTTCTGTGCTCGGGGGCCCGCGTCGATATGGCGACCCTCGCCCGGCTCTCCGAAGACGAAGCATTGCTTGGACTTCTGACCACGCTCTACAATCAAGGCTCGGTTTACTTCGAATAGGCGTTATGAGCATCCGGTTTCGCAAATACAGCTGGCAACTGGCCCCGGCATCCATCCGGGATATCCGCCAGCAGGTGTTTATTGAGGAACAGAAAGTTCCGCCGGAGCTGGAGTGGGATGAAACCGACGAAATTGCCGATCACTATCTGGCAGTGCTGCCAGACAATACCCCGGCAGGCGTGGCACGACTGTTTTCAACCCTTGAAGAGACCGGCCACATCGGTCGCATGGCGATCCTGCCCCAGTACCGCGGACAGGGTATCGGGGAAGCATTGCTCAGGCACCTGATCGCAGAATCGGCTGACCGTTTTGCCGAGCTCAGGTTGTCTGCCCAGGAGCACGCCATTCCTTTTTATCAGCGGTCAGGCTTCCATGTCTGTTCGGGCGTTTACGACGACGCCGGCATTCCCCACTTTGACATGCGTAGCCTGGCACCGGGACTCGCCGCCGAGGGCCTTGGCTCCCGGGACCGGCCGATGATTCTGGGCAGCGACACAGACTCCTGGCTGTTCGATACCGAGGCCAGGCTACTGGGATTGATGGATTCGGTGGTTGGCCAGGCCGGCCAGCGCATCTGGCTGTATGACCGCCTGCTCGAACACGATCTTTATGACCGGCATCGTTTCCGGGAGCTGATCTCCGCCCTGGCCCGTCGGCACCGGCTCAGCGAAGTCAGGCTGCTGATCCACGACGACAAGCCGCTGGTGAAACGTCGACATACACTGGTCGAACTGATGCGCCGGCTGCCGAGCCGCATGGAACTTCGACTTGTCAACGAGGACTACCCGGTTGAGGACCAGCCCTTCATTATTGCGGACCGTGAAGGCGTGGTGTACCGACATGATTTCTACAAGCCAGAGGGTTTCGCCAAGTTCTCGGACGGTGGCCGCGTAAAGCTCTTGTCGGAAAACTTCCAGCGCATGTGGGATGCGGCCCGCCCTTCCCTGGAGCTTCGGGAATTACCGCTCTGAGTGATAGGCCTGGGGCGCGTCCGGCGCCTCGAACCTCGCCCCGAACGGAGCAAACTCGGTATCCACCTCCGTAGCCACCTCAGCAATCAGTTTGCGCAGCCATTGATGGTCCGCGTTGTGCTGCAACAGAGGGCTCCAGGCCATTTTCAGCTCGAACGGTGGAATCTCGAACGGAGGCACCTTGACCACAAGATTCGGGTTGTCTTTCTGCAGCCAGGCTGCCCGGGATGGCAGCGTGGCAATCAGGTCATGCTGCTCAGCGAGCAGCATCGCAACCTGATAGTGACGGGTGAATACGGAAATCTGACGCTTGCGCCCCATTCTAGACAGCGCCTCATCAACCCAGCCCAGCCGCTGGACATCCTTCGGGTTTACACCAACACCAACACCAAATCCGGTCTTGCTGACCCAGATGTGACTGGCATCCAGATAGGTATCCAGCGTGAACGGCTCCCTTAGCACAGGATTACGGGCGTTCATCAGACAGGCAAAATACTCGGTCCAGAGCGTCTTCTGATGGAAAGACTGGGGGATCTTGTCGAACCGGTTAATCGCCATATCCAACCGCCCCTGCTCGACATCCAGGAAGCTGACGTCACTGGGCGTGAGCACGTCCAGGGTTACATGGGGCGCTTCCTGGCGGATCCGCCTCAGAACCCGGGGCATCAGGCAGGATTCGGCATAATCACTGGCCATGATCCGGAACACACGCTGGCTTTCAAGAGCCGAAAACGGGGTCTTATCTTGCACGGCCTGTTCAATATCCGACAGGATTCCCCGCACAAGCGGTTGTAATTCACGCGCGCGCTCTGTGGCCGTCATACCCTCACTGGTTCGCACCAGGAGCGGATCACTGAACAGATCCCGCAACCGCTTCAAACCATTGCTCATGGCAGGCTGGGTAATACCCAGGTGGTTCGCTGCCTTGGTAACATTCCGCTCACGCAGCAGCACGTCCAGGTAAACAAGCAGGTTCAGATCAACACGGGAAATATCCACAAAAACTCCGGAACGCCAGAACAACAGGAAGAGCGAGGCTCATTCACGAGAGCAATATACATGATAGCAAGGATTCACGTAATCAATCAGCAACACGAACTTTCACATTTGAAAACGGATCTGGAGCGGTATTTCTGCTAGTCTTTCGGATACTTGCTGAATAATATCGGTGTTTTGAGGCCGGTTTGTACACCCGCCATCATTTGATCCTGAAGCCGGAGTCGTTACTGACAAAATGGATACCACTACGATCGTCCTTCTGCTGGCGGCCATCGTTACCGTCTCGATTGTCATTATTGTGCTCAGCCAGATGCGGGAGCGCGCCCGGATTGAACGGGCGCGCAAGATTACCGCTCAGGAAGACGCCTATAACAGGGCCAATCGCCTGCTGACCGAAATTCCTGGCCAATACCTGACAGCGGATCTGAAACTGCTCCTGATTCAACGCATGGAAGAAGCTTGCGCGGAGTTGGCCGGCCTGAAGTCGAACCTGCCGGTCAAGGAATGGCAGAAGTCCGCTGCAGAACTGAAAACACAGATCGTTGAAAAGCGCGACACCACCACGCCAGTCAAGATTGATTCCGCGGAAAAGTCCAATTGCGTCAAGGAATTGCTTCAGAATCTGTTCAAGATGATTGAAGCCATGCACAAGAGCGGGCGGATTAACTCGGCCACAGCCAAGAAAAACCTCAAGTATGTGCTCTTCCTGGTCCACAAGACCCACGCGGATCTGCATGTGTTTCAGGCCCGGGACTATGTTCGCCAGAACCAGATCCGGAAGGCCATTCATGCCTATCACCTGGCCAGTACCGAAATGGGCAAATCCCGCGACAATCCACTTGCCATGAAAGCAGTGAAGAGCTTCCGGACGCGCATTCAGGAACTTGAGGCCATGGGTGCAGAGGGTAAGGAAAGCCCGCAGGGAGAGTCCAAACTGGACCGTGAGTGGGATACTTTTCTCCACGACGATGAGTGGAAGAAAAAGGCCGATTACGACGACTGAAGGTACCGAACGGGTCGCTGTGAAAGGCCCGTCAACAGGGACAGTGCAAACCCGTGAGCAACGGCTTCAAACAACGGCTTTCCTATAGACTGACTCGAGACACGGTCCTCGTTGCCATGGCCCTCGGCCTGGTGCTGAATGTGGTCCAGATTACCCTGGACTACTTCAGCGCGAAGGATTCCATGGAAAAGGAAATCCATGCGCTGATCGATATCAGCAACAGCCCGGCCTCCCAGATTGCCTACAACATCGACGTCCGTCTGGCGGAAGAATTGCTCGACGGCCTGCTTCGCCATCCCGCGACCATTGATGCCCGGATTACCGATAATGACGACGAGACCATGGCAGCATCCAGCAAGAGCAGCCCGGTCTCGCCCTATCGCTGGGTCAGCGATCTGCTGTTCGGGCCGGATCGCGTATTTCGACAGGAGCTCCGGGTTCCGCAGCTTGAGGATCTGCCACTTGGGCATCTGATCGTCACCATTGACACCTATCACTATGGGGCGCTCTTCCTCCAACGAGCCGGTTACACGCTGATCAGCGGGCTACTGAAAAGCCTGATCCTGTCTGCAGCGCTCCTTGCCATTTTCTATTTTGTGCTGACCCGTCCCATGCTCAATGTGATCAGCGCACTGAGCCAGGTGCGGGCTACCTCTCCGGAAAAAGTCAGGCTTCCGATCCCGGCAAACCATCGGGAAGACGAGATCGGGACCATGGTTGGTATCATCAACCAGCACCTGGAAACCATCGATTCGAGCCTTGCACAACTCCGGCACGCCGAGAGTGCCATGAAAAACTACTCCACCCAGCTTGAGCAGGAGGTGGCGGACCGGACCCGGGAGATCTCCGAAAAGAACGATGCTTTGCAGCGTGGTAATCGCGCCCTGGTCAAAGCCAAGGAAGATGCAGTTCGCCGGGCACGGGCAAGGGCCAATTTCCTGGCCAGCATGAGCCATGAGATCCGGACTCCGCTCAATGGCGTTCTCGGGATGCTCGGCCTGGCACTCGAGAGCGAGCTGGATTCTGCCCAGCGCAACAGGATAGAAATCGCCCTCAACGCCGGTGAAAGCCTGCTCGGGCTGCTTAACGACATACTGGATATCTCGAAAGTGGAGGCCGGCAAACTCAGTCTGGAAAACATCCCCTTCAGTGTCCGACACCTGATCGAAGAGTGCGCGACACTCCATGCCCAACAGGCGCGGCGCAAGCGTATTCACCTGGTCACCGAAATCGATCCGGATCTGCCTGAGAACTTCCTGGGAGATCCGACACGGGTACGCCAGGTGCTCAACAACCTCTTGAGCAATGCCATCAAATTCACGGACAAAGGCAGCGTAAAACTAAAGGCGGCCTGCTCCGGGGGTAGCCTGAGAATCGATGTGGTAGACACCGGGATCGGTATGTCTACCGAGGGCCTGCACCGGATTTTCTCACCCTTCTCCCAGGCTGATGCAGAGACCACGCGGCTTTATGGGGGCACCGGTCTCGGCCTGACGCTTTGCCGTCAACTTGTCGAACGCATGCATGGCCAGATTCTGGTGGACTCCCGGGAGGGCAGCGGCACACACTTCACCGTTACCCTGCCCCTGCCGGTTCATGAAGCCAGCGAAGATCATGATCTGCCCCGCGTGGATTCCCGGCTCAAGGACATTGGCATAGCGATGGCAATACCACCGGACAACCCACACCGGTCTGCGATCGAAGCCCAACTTCGCAAATGGGACATCCCGATACGCGGCGCAAGCAGACACCCGGATGGAATTCTACTTGCACTTGCCAACGCCGGAGACGAAGAAACCCTGGTATTCGCCGACAACTGGCAAGGCGCCGGCGTCGTGCTGGTGGACTCTTCCGGCACCCTGCCTCCTGCCCTGGGGCAGCAACAGCTGCTCTCGTTGCCAATGCGACGGGATGAATTGCTACGTTGCCTGCTTCTGGCCGCGGGGCTGCTGAACAGCGACGAACAACCTGCTAACGCCGTGGAAGACCATGAGCAAACCGGCACGGCGGCTTCCCTGAAAATCCTTCTGGTGGAGGACAATCAGGTCAACCAGATGGTGGCCGTCAGCCTGCTCAAGAAACTCGGCCATCGCACAGATCATGCAGAGAACGGTCTCAAGGCCATACAGGCACTGGAACACAACCACTATGACCTGGTGCTGATGGATTGCCAGATGCCGGTTATGGACGGCTACGAAGCAACACAGAGGATTCGGCAAAACCCGGAATGGAAAGACCTGCCTATCATTGCTGTTACCGCCAATGTGATGCAGGGCGACCGCGAGGATTGCCTCGCCTCTGGCATGAACGACTACATTACCAAGCCGTACAAGCGCGAAGAGCTCCGGACAGTCATCGACCGCTGGCGCCCCGCGATTTGACGGCGGCCTTCAGGCCGGTAAGAGTTTCTCGATGTCGGCCCGAATATCTTCCGGCTTGGTTGTAGGCGGATAGCGACGTACCACCTTGCCATCGGGAGCCACCAGGAACTTGGTGAAGTTCCACTTGACCTTTTCCGACCCCATCAGTCCCTTGGCTTCATGCTTGAGAAAACGAAACAGTGGGTGGGCGCCATCACCGTTGACTTCGATCTTGGAAAACATGGGGAAGTCGACCCCGTAGTTAAGACTGCAGAACTGGCTAATTGCATCCTCGTCACCCGGGTCCTGATTAAGGAACTGGTTGCAGGGAAAGCCCAGAACCTCAAACCCCTTACTCCCCAATTCGTTGTGCAGGGACTGCAGACCTTCGAATTGCGGTGTGAAACCACATTTACTCGCGGTATTCACGATCAGGAGCACCTTGCCCCGGTACTCTGCCATGCTTTGTTCATTACCCTTGATATCCCTTACCGTAAAATCGTAGACCGTCTCGCCTGCCATTGAGCTCTCCCTTCGATGTTTGTGTTCGTCGTAACTCCATTGTTCACAACACAGACCAAAAAACCATGGCAATGCAGGCTCTACGGCGATCATTTTTAAAAACCGGTTCAGGTTTGTGTGCTAAATCTGCCTTAACACGACACAATTCATCATAATTCCCCTGTTGCCGCCGGGCCTCGCTCCGCTAGAATAAAGGCCTCTCGTATTGGCAGGTGCCATTTTTCGATCTCAAAAGAAGGACGTCCGGGTCTTATGCAGAACTACTACAAATCCGCCAAGCTGGATAACGTGTGTTATGAAATCCGTGGCGTGGTTCTGCGGGAAGCACGCCGGCTAGAGGAAGAGGGTCACCGGGTACTCAAGCTTAATATTGGCAACCCTGCAGCGTTCGAACTGGATGTCCCGGAAGAAATCCAGCAGGACGTCATCTACAACATGCACCAGGCTCAGGGCTATGTGGAGTCGAAGGGGTTGTTCTCCGCCCGCAAGGCGGTCATGCACTACTGCCAGCAGCGGGGTATCGACAAGGTCGATATTGACGATATTTTCCTGGGCAACGGCGTCAGCGAGTTGATCGTTATGACGATGCAGGCCATGTTGAATACCGGCGACGAAGTCCTGATCCCCGCCCCCGACTACCCCTTGTGGACCGCAGCCGTCACACTTTCCAGCGGCAAGCCCGTGCACTATCGCTGCGACGAACAGCAGGACTGGTTTCCGGATATTGACGATATCCGCAAGAAGATCACCCGGCGGACCCGTGCCATTGTTCTGATCAACCCCAACAACCCGACCGGGGCAGTGTATTCAAAAGAGCTTCTGGAGCAGGTCATCGAACTGGCCCGCAAGCACAACCTGATCATTCTGTCGGACGAGATCTACGACAAGATCCTCTATGACGGTACCCAGCACATCTCTACCGCCTCACTGGCCGACGACGTGCTGTTCTTTACCTATAACGGCCTGTCCAAGAATTACCGTGCAGCGGGTTACCGCTCGGGCTGGATGATCGTCAGTGGCGCAAAACACCGGGCGAAAGATCTGATCGAAGGCATCGACATGCTCTCGAATATGCGCCTGTGTGCCAACGTTCCGGCCCAACTGGCCATTCAGACAGCCCTGGGAGGCTACCAGTCCATCAACGATCTGGTGGCGCCAGGCGGGCGGCTCTACGAGCAACGGGAAACCGCCTGGCGTATGCTTAACGACATTCCGGGCGTGAGCTGCGTCAAACCCCAGGGTGCGCTGTACCTGTTTCCGAAACTGGATCCCAAGCACTTCCCTATCGTGAACGACGAGAAACTGGTTCTGGACCTGCTGTTGCAGGAGAAAATCCTTCTGGTGCAGGGGTCGGCCTTCAATATCGATGACAGGCAGCACCTGAGAGTCGTGTTCCTGCCCAGGGAAGATACCCTCGAGGATGCCATGGGCCGGCTCGGCAATTTCCTTGGCCAATACCAGCAATAACGGGGAAAACCATGGCGGATATTCACGTCGAGGAATTCTACAAGGATGCGGCCATTGCCCTGGTGCAACTGTATGGTGCCTTTCCCAGGCGCATCAACCTGTTTGTCGAGGACATTGCCGGCCCGGATGAGCCGGACGAATTTGGCCTGCACAGCAAGCGACACATGGCCTGTTTCGGCGCCCTGCTCTGGCTCGCAGAGGAAGGTCTGCTCCGGTACGTCGACACCATCCGCCAGGAAGCTCTGGACCAGGCGGTTCTGACCAGAGACGCCTTTATCCGCCTGAGCGCGCCGGCGCCAGAGACTCTGACCAGCGAGTTCGGAATCCCCGAGGAAACGGCTGCCGGTAATCTGCCCCCTTCCGTTCAGGAGGATCTTTCCACTCACATCCACCTGATTCGCAAGGCGCTGCGCGGGGGGAACTCCGCCCGAATCAGCCAGATCATGCAGGCAACCTTTTTTGCCGACCGCGGCAATTATTAAATCACCGTAAGCTCGTTGATTGATTGAACCGCGACCGCATATAACGGTCTGAATAGCGGCTTTATTTTCTTTGACGAACTGATCAGGGCACCAACATGCGTATTCTGCTGTTTCTGGCAACCAACCTTGCTGTCATTCTTGTCGCGAGCTTTACACTGCGACTGTTGGGCGTGGATAGCTACCTCGCCCAGAATGGTATTCAGTATGGCTCTTTGCTGGCTTTCGCGGCGGTCTTCGGATTTGCCGGCGCCATTGTGTCTCTACTGATATCCAAACGAATGGCCAAGTGGAGCACCAAGGCACGGGTTATTGAGTCCCCGAGAACACCTGCCGAGCGCTGGCTGGTGGATACCGTAGCCGAGTTGGCGAAGAACGCCGGTATCGGGATGCCGGAGGTGGCCATTTTCCCGGCGTCCCAATCCAACGCCTTCGCAACGGGCTGGAACAAAAACGATGCGCTGGTCGCCGTCAGCGAGGGCCTTTTGCATCGCTTCAACAAGGACGAAATCCGGGCAGTTCTGGGCCACGAAATCGGTCACGTGGCCAATGGCGACATGGTGACCCTGGCTCTGATTCAGGGTGTAGTGAACACGTTCGTGATCTTCGCCTCCCGGGTCATCGGTTCGTTTGTTGACCGGGTGATATTCAAGAACGAAAGTGGGCATGGCCTTGGGTTTTTCGCCGTCAGCATCGTTGCCGAGATTGTCCTGGGCATTCTGGCCAGCACGATCGTGTTCTGGTTCTCCCGCCGGCGGGAATTCCGGGCCGACATCGCTGGCGCCCAACTGGCGGGGCGCACAGCCATGATCAGCGCGCTGGCAAGACTGAAACAGGAAAGTGAAGTGCCGGATCAGATGCCGGACTCCCTTCAGGCATTCGGCATCAATCGCGGAGCCCGGGGCGGCCTGAGTGCCCTGTTTATGACGCATCCGCCCCTGGAAGATCGGATACAGGCATTGCAGCACGCCAAGCTGTAACAAAAACGGGGCCCTGGGGCCCCGTTTCTTGTTGTACAGGTATGACTCGTTCAGATTTTCAACTTGAACCCAATGGCCCGGAAACTGTCCTGCAGCGATTTGCTGGTGCCCTTGAGCTGAATCTTGAGACTGGAACACTCCCGACGTACCGGGTAATCACGACGGAGCCTGTCAAAGGCCGCACCTCGCTCTTCAACGGATCCGGTCATGGCATTCCGCAATCGGGCATCATCGGGACGAGGGTCATAGCAAGCCCTCAGCGCAATGCGGATGGCATCTTCTTCGTCGGCCGAGCTGGTAAAGGAAATCTTGCTGAGCGCCGGCTCCGGTAAAAACTGGCCGGCTTTTTTACGAACCGGCAAGCCCAGAAACTGGCTAAGCGCCTGGTAGATCATTTCCGTCCCCTGAACCTTGCCTTCGAGGCTGTATCCGGCGATGTGCGGTGTCGCCAGCCAGACCCGGTCAACCAGTTCGGGATGAATCCTCGGCTCCTGCTCCCATACATCCAGCGCCACGGTCGGCGCGTTGCCCTGGTCAAGCCGGGCCAGCAATGCTGACGAGTCGATGACTTCTCCGCGACCAGCATTGATAAGGAGCTGATTTGCGCCCAGAGCCTCAAGCTCGGGATGACCAATCATATGCAGCGTGGGATGGTCCCCTTCTCGCGTCAAAGGTGTGTGCAGGGACACCACATCACACTTCATGGCCTCTTCCAGCGACACAAACTCTTGGTCGTCCTCTTCCCGATCCGCCCTGGGCGGATCACAGAGGCGCACATCAAATCCAAGGCGCTCTAGTTTGTGGGCCAATTCACCACCGACATTGCCGACCCCCACAATACCAACACTGAGCTGGGACCAGTCAGCAAGGCCACGCCGCTCCGCATGCAGCGAGAGCACAGACAACACGTACTCGGCAACACTGTTGGCGTTGCAGCCCGGCGCCGCCGAGAAGCAAATATCCGCGCCCTCGAGCCAATCGAGATCGACATGGTCGGTACCGATTGTGGTTGTGCCAACAAACCGAACCCGACTGCCCTCCAGGAGCTCACGATTTACCCTGGTTACGGAACGAACCAGCACGATATCGGCATCCCGGACATCCTCGTTCGACATGGAACGGCCGGATACCCGGCGAATTTCGCCGATATCGCCGAAAAAGGAATCCAGTAAGGGAATGTTTTCGTCTGCTACGATCAACATGGTGATATTCGGCCCTGTCAGTTCCTGCGCTGACGCTGATTGCGCCCAGCCTGACCACGTCCACCGCCACCCTGCGGGCGACGACCGCGCTTGCGGGTAATTGGCGGATTGTCCATCGGCGCCATGAGCGCCTCATCGGGCACGGCAGTCTTCAGCTTCTGGCTGATGTAGGTTTCGATGGCGGGAAGCGCGAACGAGTCATCCTCACCTGCAAAACTGATAGAAACCCCGTGTTTGCCAGCCCTGCCTGTGCGGCCAATCCGGTGCACATAATCTTCGGCATTATCAGGCAGATTGTAGTTGAAAACGTGGGTGACGCCGTTGACGTGAATACCACGGCCAGCCACATCGGTGGCCACCAGGACCTGGATGCTGCCTTTTTTGAACTGGTCCAGGGTTTTGAGGCGCTTGTTCTGGGCTATTTCGCCTGACATCAGGGCAACTTTGACGCCCTGGTTCCTCAGATCTTCTTCCAGGTCGCGGCACTGATCCCGGCGGTTGGCAAATACCAGCGCCTTTTCCACTTCCGGCCGCTTCAGGAAATTGACGAGCACCGGCAGCTTTTCATCGTCGCCCACCAGGTAGACGGTCTGTTCAACCCGCTCCGCCGTTTTCTGCTCCGGCTCAATTTCGACAAACTCCGCGTTGCTCGTCCACATGGAGGCGAGGTTCAGCACGTCCTGGTTGAACGTGGCACTGAACAGCAGAGTCTGGCGCTCCTCTTTGGGTGTGCATTTGCGGATAATGCGCTTCACATCGGGAATGAAGCCCATGTCCAGCATGCGATCAGCCTCATCAAGGATCAGGATGTCGAGCTGGTCCAGAAACACGTCCTGGGATCCGAGAAAATCGATCAGACGGCCCGGGGTAGCAACCAGGATGTCGACGATCTCATTCTGCAACTGATCGCGCTGCTTGTCATAGTTCATGCCACCGACAACGGTTACTACGTTGTGACCGGTATGCTGGCACAGTTGCTCAGCATCTTTCGCGATCTGCATCGCCAGTTCCCGGGTTGGCGCCAGGGCCAGAACCCTCGGCTCGGAGGCAAAACGGTCCTTTTCGGGAATCGGGGTTTCCAGCAAACTCTGGATCGCCGTAATCAGAAACGCAGCAGTTTTGCCGGTGCCGGTCTGCGCCTGACCAATCAGATCTTCGCAGGCCAGTGTCCAGGGCAGTGTTTCGGCCTGAATGGGTGTGCAGTATTCAAAACCAATGGCCGTAATGGCATCCAGCAAACGTTTGTCGAGGTTCAGATCGCTGAATCTCAGATCGCCGGTGTGTTTTGGGTCAGATGTCATAAAGTCTCAGTTTTCCTGGGAATGTCCTGATTCAGAATATAGCGGAGCGATACGTCGGGCATCTTCATGCCAGCGTTCTTCTAGGATTTCTCCGGTACCGTAAAATGTGGCCAGCGAGTCAAAAAATCTCTGGGCCCGGGGCGGCAACCCCTGTTCCAGATACTCACCTGCCTGGTCTCTGACTCTGTGCCGAAACCGCTCTTCATCGGCGGCGCCAACGCCGGAGAGGTTGTCCACGCTGATGTGGAAACGGGACCCTGCGGCCACCGAAAACAACCACTCAATGGCCTGGGGCTTGACCTCAACCTGCTCGAACGCCTGTTGCTGCTGCAGTGTCCGGCCATCCGGACAGTACCAGTAACCATAGTCATGAAGTGTGCGCCGGTGCTCACCAGCAATACACCAGTGGCTTATTTCATGCAAAGCACTGGCATAATAGCCATGAGCGAAAACGACCTGTGCGAGACCTTCCGGATCGCTGGCAGGCACGTATTCAGGTTCATCACTGCCTTTGACCAGAACTGTCCGGTATGCTTCCCGGAAAAGGTCATTAAACAGCATGATAAGATCATTTGGACTGTGATTCATTGGGTGGCTATTGTGCGACTTTACCGCCCCCAATACCAGAGGGAACTTTGACAGTCACGTCGTGTCCATGGCTGGCGTGCGCCGGCGCCGATTGCGGTGTAACAGTCGCAATTGAAAAGACTCTGAACAGAGAGACACCAACCGGGAAATCTTACAATCAATGATGGCTTTTGCTGCAGTAACGACGATAAAACGCCAATGGGCAAATCCACTGGGCCTGATTCTTGCGCTCGCCCTGGTGTGTTTGACTTCCCCCTCCGCCTGGGCACTCGGTGGCAATGGAGGCTCGCTTTTCGGTGGCCAGGGTAGCGACTTTCTGCCCGTCGACGAAGCGCTGCCCTTCAGTTTCTCGACCGACGCTGACACCGTGGTTCTCTCCTGGAATATCACGCCCGGCCACTACCTGTATCGCGACCGGATCAGCATCACCGCTACAAATCCCGAGGTAAGCCTGGGCGAGCCCGCTTTCTCGGCGCCAGGCACGGTGACCGAGGACGAGTTCTTCGGCAAAACCACCGTTTTCTTTGATCCCGTTGACGCCCGCGTGCCTGTCACGCTGCCTGCTGGCCTTCGGGAAGCCGAACTCCAGGTAACCTACCAGGGCTGCGCCAAAGCAGGCTTGTGTTACCCGCCCCAGACCCGGGATGTACTCTTCTACCAGGGTAGCGGCGGATCCGGCTCGCAGACCGCCGCAACAGCTGGTTTTGCGTCAGGCGACAGTGTTCCCGTCGACACGGAAACCGCCACCGGCCTCGCGGGCTTTCTGGCCCAGCAATCCACCCTGGTGATTGCCGGTGTATTTTTGCTCCTCGGGTTGGGACTCACCTTCACCCCCTGTGTGCTGCCCATGGTCCCGATTATTTCCTCGCTGGTTTCCGGCAGAAACACCCGGACAACCGGCCATGCCCTGCTCCTGTCCGGCAGCTATGTACTGGGCATGGCACTCACATACGCTGCGGCCGGCGTGCTGACTGGCCTGCTGGGGGCCAGCTTCAATCTTCAGGCACAATTGCAGTCACCCTGGGTTCTGGGCGTCTTTGCTCTGATGTTTGTCGTTTTCGCAATGTCGATGTTCGATCTGTTCGAAATCCAGCTGCCTCGCTTTATTCGCGAACCACTCAACGATGCCAGTCACCGGCTCACGGGGAGTCGGGTATTCAGTATTTTCGGTATCGGCGCCCTGTCAGCACTAATCGTATCGCCCTGCGTATCTGCGCCACTCGCCGGCAGTCTGCTTTACATCTCGACGACCCAGGACGCCGTAATCGGTGGGGTTGCCCTGTTTGCACTTGGACTTGGAATGGGCATTCCGCTGATTCTGGTGGCGGTGGGTGGCCGGAAACTCCTGCCAACAACCGGCCACTGGATGACCGCCGTGAAGCACTTCTATGGTGTGATGTTGCTGGCCGTAGCCATCTGGCTGGTAGAGCGCCTTGTGCCGGGGTGGCTGGCACTGACCCTGTGGGGCCTCCTGGTCGCCATCACCGGCGTTCAACTGGGTGCCTTTGACGCTGCCAAGGCGGGCTGGGAGCGCACTCGTAAAGGTCTGGGCCTGGTCTTATTCGCCTATGGTCTGGCGTTGCTGGCAGGCGCCGTTGGTGGCGCCAATGACCCATTAAAACCTCTGGCTCCATTCACTATCGCCTCGGCATCATCAGGAGGCATTGGGACCGCTGGCATTCAGCACGCTGATTTCGTGCGGGTCGAACGGCCAGCGGATATTCAGTCGATGCTAGAACAGGCTCGTGAGCAGGGCCGCCCCGTGCTGCTCGATTTCTACGCCGACTGGTGCATCTCCTGCAAGGTGATGGAACGCAATGTTTTCAGTAAACCGGATGTAATCCAGGCGCTCAGCCCCTTCACCCTGCTTCAGATCGACATGACGGACAACACCCCCGAGCAGCAGGCCATGCTGGACGAACTGGGCCTGTTCGGGCCTCCAGCCATACTATTTTATGGCAGCAACGGGGAAGAACTTGCCCAACGAAGAGTGCTGGGCGAAATGGATCGGGAGGAATTCCTCGGTCACCTGCAGACGCTGCAGCCAGAAGTCTGACTGGCAAAATCGCTATTGCCCCCGGCGTATCAGGTAGATAAACAGATCGTCCTTTTCCAGCTGTTTCACCAGTTCATGGCCGAGAAACTGGCAGAACCTCGGTATGTCCCGGGTGGTAGAGGGGTCGGTCGCCACAACCCGCAACACGCCACCAGGTTGGACATCGTTGATCCGATTGTGAAGCATCATGACCGGTTCCGGGCAGAAAAGGCCACGGGCGTCCAGCTCAAGGTCGTAGTCGGTTTCGATCACACGTCGTCTCCTGTCAATGAACCTGATTTTTCGTAAAAACCTGCTAAATTATTGTTTATAACAGTTAAACCACTTGGAGGTTTCTTATGATCCGGGTTCTGATCGAACGCCATATTGCCGAAACCCTTGAAACAGCCTACGAAGAACGGTCTCGCAAGATTCTGCAGCAGGCTGTCAGTGCCCCCGGCTTCATTTCTGGCGAAACCCTGCTCGACAGCCACGACACCAATCACCGGATAACACTGGCGAACTGGCGCTCCGAAGCAGATTGGGATCGATGGTTTCACTCCGATGAGCGCCGTGAGCTCATGCTGGAGCTTATCCCCATGATGGACGAAGAAGAGCACATTACAGTGCTGGAGCAAAGCGCCTTTTAACCCGTCCGCTCGATGAAACAGGTTATTTCTTCCCTGTCATGGTAAAGGTGGCGGGCTTTAAGACGAAAACCGATACCCGCCTCTTTAAGGCCAGCAACGATAATGTCCCGGCAAATCAGCCACTCGTCATAGCGCTTTTTCATAGGCAACTTCAGATTGAAAACCGTGTAACGGCAAAGACCTTCACCTAGCCAGGTCACAGCCAGTTTTGCCGTTTTCCGGGGCTGATCCACGATGTCGCAGACCATCCAGTCGATGCCGCGCCTGGGCCGCCAACCATAGCCATCCGCCTCCACATGCACCACCTGCCCAGAGGCCATCAATTCGGGGTTCATTGGGCCGTTGTCCACTGCGGTTACCATCATCCCCTGACGCACAAGCTGCCAGGTCCATCCGCCCGGAGCGGCCCCAAGATCCGCGGCCTTCTTGCCACCACCAAGGTAGTCCAGCTCCAGTTCCGGAGGCAGAAAGACCTTCCAGGCCTCTTCGAGCTTGAGGGCAGAACGACTGGGCGCTGATGCCGGCAGCCGCAGGCGCGGGATGCCACCAACGTAACGTGCCCGGTTATCCGCCAGACTGAAACCGACAACCGCCGACGTAAAATCGGGGAGAAAAACCTCCAGGCGCGCCGGCGCAGGAGCATTCTGGTCAGCCTTCAGGAGGCCGGCTCCTCGCAAACCGCGGGAGAGCGGAGACACCCACTTTCGGGCAAAGTTTCCAAGGTCTCCATCCGCGTTGTTTTCCGGTAACCGGACTTCCAGCCGCGCACAACCCGGAAAACCGCGCCCAAGTCCACGGATTCCCTCGATAACGGCACCGACCCTGTCAGTCTCTGGCAGGCTGAATTGCCCGAGAACGACAATCCAGTCACGGACGAAGACCAGCTCCTCGAGAGGTAGACGAGCCATAACATCATCTGCAGTTTCCGGAGCTGCCGGGTAGAAGCGCACCAGACCCTGGTCTTTCAGGGGCTCGAAATACCCGAAAATTCCTCGCTCCGAGGCCGAATCGGTCATTTCACGGCCGGCTTCGGTTTCAAAGCCTGGCCGGCAAAACACAAGAATCTGTTCCATGCATTTCCTGAATCAGGGTCGGAGACCAACCCGTAAAAGTTGAAACTGTTTAACAGCTTAGATTGTCTTCTCTGGCTACACTTCCCGCTCTGATAACCGCGGGAAGCCATGAATGTCGTCCGTTTTGCGTTTGATTGCCATTCTCTGCCTTTTGCTGGCCCCTGCCCTGGCGCTGCCAGACACGGGTTCGGTGGCGTCAGACTGCCCTGTGCTCGAGGCCACCGATACTGCTGCCCGCGCTTCCCTGATGCAATACGTTTGCTATTACAGTGCGCCGCCGGGCGCGCCCGGACATGAAGCAAGGAATCCGGACCAGCTCCCCCAAAATATCAATTGGACCCCTGCAAACGGCCGGGACCTGGTATTCAGCCACACCAAATCCGTTTACTGGGTGCATCTGCACGTCAGAAACTCCGGCGCTGAGCGGGCCGCCTGGTACCTGAAACTCAACTACCCCCTGCTGGACGAGGTCACATTCTGGCAGGCGGGTAATGATACTACAGAGACACTGGTTACCGGAGATCAGCGGCCTTTCGTGTCCAGGGCGGTAGACTACCGGTACTTTCTGCTTCCGGTCACACTGGATGGCGGTGAAACCCGGTCCCTGACGATCCGGATCCACAGCAATGGCGCTCTGAACGTGCCGCTCAGCTTTGAAACCCCGGCGGAAGTCATTGCCCGCAGTAATCATCTGACACTGACCCACGGGCTATTCTACGGCGCGCTCCTGGTCTTTGCGGTCTTCAACCTGCTGCTGTTTTTCAGCTCCGGGACCGGCTATTACTTCTACAACGCGTTTTACCTGGCAGCACTCGGACTCTTTCTGTTCGCCATGGGCGGCTTCGCGAACCAGTACTTCTGGCCAGACAACCCGGGCTTTGCCAATACATCCATTCCCCTGTCTTTGTCCCTTTGCGCCCTGGCCATGATCCTTTTCGGCCGGTCCTTCCTGGAAGTAGACCGCGGAACCATCTCGGAAACGGTCCTCAAGGGGCAGGCCTGGTTCTGCATTGGCTTCCTGGCACTGACACTGATACTGCCCTACAACAAAACCATTCTGCTCAATACCGTTCTTGCACTGACGGTTATTTCAAGCCTGTTCATCATCGCAGCAGTTCGTTGGAAACAGGGGTATCAGCCGGCCATGTGGTATCTGCTGGCCTGGCTGATCATGCTCGTTGGTGGTCTGATCTATGCCCTGGCGGCTTTTGGCTATCTGCATGACTTCCTTGCACGTGAAGCGCTGATGCAATTCGCAGTGGGAGGGCAGGTGATCCTGCTGAACTATGCGATGGTGCAAAGATGGCGCCTGCTGAACCAGAAGCTTCTGGACGTGGAACATAATGCGAGGACAGAACTGGAATTCAAAGTGCATGAACGCACCGCGCAACTGCGGAACACCATGCGGGAACTGGAAAAGGCCAACCGGAAGCTATCGACTCTGAGCCTGAATGACGCCCTGACCGGCCTTTACAATCGAAGGCACCTCAACAACATATTCCCGGAATTGTGCGCCGAAGCGCGGCGAACGTCCCAGCCACTGACCCTGGCGCTGGTCGATGCCGACCATTTCAAGAACATTAACGACACCTGGGGCCATGGCTTTGGGGACAGCTGCCTTCAGTTCATCGCCGAAATGCTGACCCGGCACGTGAAACGCCCCCGGGATGTCGCCATCCGATTCGGTGGTGAGGAGTTTGCGTTACTGCTACCCGGAACCGATGCAAATGGAGCTTTGAATGTCTGTTCTGCACTGCTGCAAGACATCGCCAGGACGCCACTACTCTCCCCCGACGGCAACAAAGTGAGAATAACCCTCAGCGCAGGGATCGCATCACTCGACTCCGGCGAGACCCAGAACCAACTGTTCGAACGAGCCGATGAGGCCCTGTACCGTGCAAAAAGCAATGGCCGCAACCGCGCTGAGCTCTCTGAGGCTATCGGGGTGCAGTAGCGATGAGGTTCAAAGCCGCTCGTCCACAAAGATCCGTGTTTCCCGGGCAGCCGCCACAATCAGCTCCGCTTGGGTCTGTGGCTGGCTTTTCAGCGGCTGGAAATCGTGATTACCTCCTTCCAACCAGTGCAACCGGATTCCCTCCAATTCCTGCTCATGGCCAGCCATCTCGGACGGTTTCCCGAATGGATCCCTTGTCCCCTGAAGCACCAGCATAGGGCAGCTCACATCCTGGAAGTGCGCGGTACGCCAGCGGTCGGGTTTCCCGGGCGGATGGAAGGGATAACCAAAGCAGACGACACCATCAATACCTTTTCGACGGCTGGCCAGGATGCTGGCCATGCGTCCACCCATGGATTTGCCACCCACCAGTACCCTGCAGCCAGCTCCGCAATCTGATCGCACCTGGTCAACAACCCGTATAAAGCAGTCCAGCAACACGGGCTCTCTGTCGGGCGGCCGCTTCTTGCCATCCAGACGCCTTTTCTGCATATACGGGAACTCAAAACGGACCGTCGCAATGCCCTCAAGCTCCAGCGCTGCCGAAAGCTCCTCCATGAACGAAGAGTCAGCCGGCGCGCCCGCGCCATGAGCAAGAATCAATACGACTTCCGAGTGACTCACATAGCCTTTGGTCTTAATCAACTCCACAAAATTCACCTCATCCAGTTAAGCGACTATCATTGCATTCAGGCAACACATGTTCCCTACGCTGAAACAACTCCAATAACGGCACTGAAAAGGAAGCCATGTTGCTGATTTCGGCGCATTTGACGGATGTCGGGACTTGACCTGAGTCATTGCAAACAGCTAACCGTTTCTCCATACTTGCGCCCGCATATTTCCCCACTTTAAACCCATTGGTAAGGCTATGAGCACAGTAAATGCAAACCTGACATACAACTACAAGGTGGTAAGGCAGTTCACCATCATGACAGTGGTATGGGGTATTGTAGGTATGTCCCTGGGTGTGCTGATCGCAGCGCAGCTGGTCTGGCCATCCCTCAACCTCGACCTGCCCTTCACCCACTTCGGCCGCCTCCGGCCGCTGCATACCAACGCCGTCATATTTGGCTTTGGTGGAAGTGCCCTCTTCGCTACCTCCTATTACGTTGTGCAACGTACTTGCCAGGCCCGTCTGATTTCCGACGGTCTCGCAGCGTTCACTTTCTGGGGCTGGCAAGCGATCATTGTGTCGGCAGCCATCACACTGCCTCTTGGCCTTACCTCTACGAAGGAGTACGCAGAGCTTGAATGGCCTATCGATATTGCGATTGCCATTGTCTGGGTAACTTATGCTCTGGTCTTCTTTGGCACCATTACCAAACGCAGTACGCCGCATATTTACGTGGCTAACTGGTTTTATGGTGCCTTTATCATTACCGTTGCGGCTCTGCACATCGGCAACAACATGGCGCTGCCGGTCAGCGCCTTCAAGTCATACTCAGCTTACGCCGGTGTCACCGACGCCATGATGCAGTGGTGGTATGGCCACAACGCAGTTGGCTTCTTCCTCACCGCTGGCTTCCTTGGCATGATGTACTACTTCGTTCCCAAGCAAGCGAACCGCCCGGTTTACTCCTACCGACTGTCGATCGTCCACTTCTGGGCCCTGATCGCCACGTACGTTTGGGCCGGTGGCCACCACCTGCACTATTCTGCGCTGCCAGACTGGGCACAGACCGCGGGTATGGTAATGTCTTTGATTCTGCTTGCACCCTCCTGGGGCGGTATGATTAACGGCATGATGACCTTGTCCGGTGCTTGGCACAAACTGCGCACCGACCCGATTCTGCGCTTCCTGGTGGTTTCCCTGTCGTTCTACGGCATGTCCACTTTCGAAGGCCCGATGATGGCCATCAAGACTGTTAACGCGCTTTCCCACAACACCGACTGGACCATCGGCCATGTTCACTCCGGTGCTCTTGGTTGGGTCGCCATGATCAGTATCGGTGCAATTTATCACCTGGTTCCCAAGCTTTGGGGTGTTCAGGCGATGTATAGTACCGCTCTGATTAATGTTCATTTCTGGCTTTCCACTGTTGGTGTAGTGCTTTATATCGTCGCAATGTGGGTGAACGGCATCATGCAAGGCCTGATGTGGCGCGCTGTCAACGAAGACGGCACCCTGACATACAGCTTTGTTGAAGCCCTCGAGGCCTCCTATCCTGGTTACTTTGTTCGCTTCATCGGCGGAGCCATTTTCGTAAGCGGTATGCTCCTTATGGCTTATAACGTGTACATGACCGTTCGCCAGAAAGATGCGATTGCGCAGGACAACGCGGCAGCACAGCCGGCGTAACGGGAGAGAATCAGAATGAAACATGAAATTGTCGAAAAGAACCTTGGTCTGATGATCGTGCTGATCATCCTGACCATCAGTGGCGGCTTTCTGGCTGAAATAGTGCCCTTGTTCTTCCAGAAGAGCGTCAATGAGCCTATCGAGGGTCTAGAACCCCTCACAGCTGTCCAGCTCGAGGGCCGGGACATCTACATCCGTGAAGGCTGCCACGTTTGCCATACCCAGCAGATCCGCCCGTTCCGTGCGGAGACCGAGCGGTATGGCCATTACTCCGTTGCGGGCGAATTCGTCTATGACCGCCCGTTCCTGTGGGGTTCCAAGCGCACCGGTCCGGACCTTGCCCGTGTGGGCGGTCGCTACTCGGACGCCTGGCAACGCCAGCATCTCTATGATCCGCGCAGCGTGGTACCGGAATCCAATATGCCGGCATTCCCGTGGTTGTTCGAAAACAAGGTAGACCATACAAAGACTGCCGCGAAGATGGAGACACTGCAAACCCTTGGCGTGCCTTATACCGATGAGCAGATCGCAGATGCATCCGCTCAAGTTGAGGGCAAATTTGAAATCGAGGCTCTGGTCGCTTACCTGCAACAGTTGGGCACAGTGATTTCAGAAAGACGGTGAATTAATGGATATCAATGAGTTACGCGGAGTTCACACACTTCTGGTGATGGCAGCCTTCTTCGGCATCGTGTGGTGGGCATATAGTGCCCACCGCAAGAAAGCCAACGAGGAGGCCGCGCACTTGCCCTTCGACGATGACGACGTGGAAAAGCGTACGCTCGAACAGGAAAAAGCGGAGAAAAAACAATGAGTACCTTCTGGAGCATCTGGATCAGCGTGATCACGCTGGGTACTGTGTTTGGCTGCTGGTGGCTGCTTTGGGCGACCCGCAAAAGCCAGACGAGCGATACTGAAACTGACCGTACCATGGGTCATTCCTTCGATGGCATTGAGGAATATGACAACCCACTGCCCAAGTGGTGGTTCTACCTGTTCATCGCAACATGCGTATTCTCTCTGGGATACCTTGCGCTCTACCCTGGCCTCGGCAATTTCAAGGGCTTGCTGGGCTGGACGTCGACCGGCCAATGGGAAGCCGAGGTTGCAGAGGCTGAGGAAAAGTATGGGCCTATTTACGCTCAGTTCGGCCAGACTCCCGTACCCGAGTTGGCCGAAAACAGCGATGCGATGAAGATTGGGCAGCGACTGTTTGCCAACAACTGTGCGGTATGTCATGGCTCTGCAGCTCGCGGGCAAGTGGGCTTCCCCAACCTGACAGATGACGACTGGCTTTATGGTGGAACTCCCGAGGCCATTCTGAGTACGCTGCACAACGGTCGTATGGGCGCCATGCCCGCAATGGGAACAATGCCAAATATGACCAGCGAACAAGTTGACCAAGTGGTTAACTTCGTTCTCAGTTACAGTGGACGGGAAAAGGATGCCGAAGCAGCCAAAGCCGGAGAGCAGGTGTTTGCTCAGGCTTGCGTTGCTTGCCACGGCGCAGACGGCAAGGGCAATCACGCCATTGGCGCCCCGAACCTGACAGACAATATCTGGCTCTATGGTTCTAACTATGAGTGGATCAAGGAAACTGTCGTGAACGGTCGTCAGAATATGATGCCCGCTCAGGATCGCCTGCTTTCGGACGATCAAATTCAGATTCTGGCGGCTTACGTTTACAGCCTCTCGAACTGAGTCGGCCGGCCGGGGCTCGCCCCCGGCTCGGTCTTTTCAACCCTGTGCCTGCCCTTGCGGGCACAGGCTTGAAAAGATCAGCAGCCACAAGGACTGTTGCCCCGCATTACCATTTCCCTGGAGGTAACGATGAGCAGTGAGATTCCGGTCAAACAGGTTGACCCATCCTCTGACCCCTCCGACAACAACAATAAATCCGGAACCGTCGATCTATACGCAAGTCGTAAGAAAATTTACGTCAAGGAAGTCTCAGGCTTTTTCCAGCGCATCCGGAACGTCAGCCTGACGTTGCTGATGGGTATGTACTTTGTCTTTGTCTGGTTTACCCTGGACGGACAACCGTTGATCCATTTTGACCTTCCTGCCCGTGAGTTCCATTTATACGGCGCAACGTTCTATCCAAAAGATTTCATCCTTCTCTCGGGAATGCTGATAATCTGCGCCTTCGGACTGTTTTTCATTACCACCCTCTTCGGCCGGGTCTGGTGCGGCTATACCTGCCCCCAGACCGTCTGGACCTTCATCTTTATGTGGGTTGAAGAACGGATCGAGGGGAGTCGAAACAAGCGCATGAAGCTGGACAAGGCCCCGCGATCCACGGAAAAGGTGGTCAAAAAGTCGGCCAAGCATGTGGTGTGGCTGCTGATCGCGTTGGCCACTGGCCTGACTTTCGTCGGCTATTTTTATCCTATTCGCGAATTGATTACGGATCTATTCACCCTCCAGGCCAATGGCTGGGCCTACTTCTGGGTTGCCTTTTTCACCGTAGCGACCTACCTGAATGCCGGCTGGATGCGTGAGCAGGTTTGTCTCTACATGTGCCCTTATGCCCGCTTCCAGTCGGTCATGTTCGATCCGAATACCCGTGTGGTCTCCTATGATCCCAACCGCGGCGAGCCCCGGGGCGGACGAAAAAAAGGTCTGGATCCTGCGGAAGCCGGCCTAGGTGACTGTATCGATTGCGGTCAGTGCGTGCAGGTCTGTCCAACCGGAATTGATATCAGAGACGGTCTACAGTACGAGTGTATTGGCTGTGCCCTCTGCATTGATGCCTGTGATGAGATCATGGACAAAATGAATTACCCCAGGGGCCTGATCCGCTACACCACAGAAAATGAGCTGGAGGGCAAAACCTCGAAGCTCCTACGGCCCAGAACCTTTGGTTACGGCGCCGTGCTGTCGTTGATGATTGCTGGAATTATATTCACAATTGCCACTCGTGTACCTGCCCAGATGGATGCTCTGCGTGATCGCGGCGCGCTGTTCAGCTTCAATGGTGAGGGTCGTATCGAGAACTCCTACACTCTCAAAATCGCCAACATGACAGAGGTTCCTCAAACCTTCTCCCTGTCGGTAAGCGGGCTGGAGGGAATTCGTATCCTGACTGACAACTCGGTAATCGTAGAGAGTGGCGAGAACCGTTCTCTGCCGACTGTTGTCGATGTGCCGCCGGAATCCATTACCGAATCCAATAACGACATTGTGTTCAGGGCTCAATCAGAGTCAGATTCTTCACTGAGCCTGGAAACCGAAAGTCGATTCGTCGGTCCAACGCGCTGATCACCGATCGCGTGCGCATCCGAACGTTTAAACGAGATAGAGATATATGACTACTGAAACTCCCGTTGCACCCTGGTATCGCCAGCCCTGGTTCTGGTTCCTCCTGATTTTCCCGGGTGCGTCCATCATTTATTGCGCCGTTGCGATTACCATCGCTATCAGCACAGAAAACTCAATGGTGACAGACGACTGGTCCAAGGAAGGCCGTGGGATCAACATGTCCATTGCGAGGGACCAGAAGGCCGCGGACCTTGGCATGGAAGCGCAGATTGAATTTCAGAACCGAAACGTCACGGTCAACCTGAATACCGTGGAAGGTCCGGCGGACTTCCCGTATCTGATTCTCAACCTGTTCCATCCAACGCTCTCGGACAAAGACCGCACTGTCCAGTTCCAGCAGATCGCACCAGGCCGGTTTGCCGGAAAACTTCACAGCGACATCGACGGTCGCTGGTACTATGACCTCAGGGGTCCGGCCAATGAGTGGCGCCTTAAAGGTGAAACCTGGTTACCTTCTGAAAGCGGCATTACCATAAAGGCCGGGGAGTCTGCCCAAGGTTGACGCACCTGGATTGCTTCCACTGCGGTGAGCCGGCTGACGGTGAGCCGCCCATTACTCTCGAGCTTGATGGCACAACCCACCACTTCTGCTGCCAGGGCTGCAAAGCGGTTTGCCAGACGATTCACAGCGAGGGTCTGACCGGTTTTTACGATTTCCGGACTGCGCCGGCAGTTACGCCAAAGCAAGTGACCAAAGCTGAAGTAAACCGCCTGAGGGAACTGGACCACCCCCTGGTTCAGGAGTCCTTTGTAGCGCCCGTCAAAGGCGCACAGGAAGCCCAGTTGCTGATTGGCGGCATCACCTGCGCTGCCTGTATCTGGCTGCTTGAAAATCACATGAAGCAGCAAACTGGTGTTGTATCTTTTTCAGTGAATCACACCACACAGCGTGCCCGCCTGGTCTGGTCCCAGGATCAGGCGCCGCTGAGCGACCTTCTGATTGCCATCCATGAGCTTGGCTATACGGCTCGCCCCTACCAGGCAGACGAGGCAGAACAGGCCCTTAAGGCGGAACACCGTTCCATGCTGATCAGGGTCGCCATCGCGGGCATAGGCTCTTTCCAGAGCATGATGCTGGCGTTTCCACTCTATTTCGAACTGGTCAGCGAGCTTTCGCCGGAGTTCGTCAGCTTCTTCCGCTGGTTCAGCCTTCTGGTGGCTACTCCCGTGGTTCTCTACAGCGCCGCCCCCTTTTTCCGGAACGCTCGCCGTGACATCCAGAGCCGGCACCTGACTATGGATGTGCCGGTTGCCATTGCAATCGGACTGGCCTACCTCGCCAGTGCCTGGGTAACGATAGTTGGCGGGGACGAAGTCTACTTCGAGTCCGTGTGCATGTTTACATTCTTCCTGCTGCTGGGTCGTTATATTGAAGTGCAGGCCCGCTACCGTGCCGGCCTGACCGGAAACGCCCTTGCGGGGTTCCAGCCGACCGTTGCCACACTGGTGAGCGGTGACGATACGGACATGGTCCCGGCGCATCAGATTCGCCCGGGAGATATCGTTCGGGTTCGACCCGGTGAAACTCTGCCAGTGGATGGAGAAATCGTGCGGGGCGAGTCCACCCTGAACGAGGCGGCGTTGACGGGAGAGTATCTACCCGAAACCCGTTACCCCGGGGATACGGTTCATGCCGGCAGTGTGAACGGAGAGAATCCGCTCGATGTCAGGGTAGTCAAAGCCGGTGCCCAGACTCGGCTTTCAGGCATTCTGCGAGTACTGGACAGGGTACAGTCGGAAAAACCCCGCGTGGCAATGATGGCGGACCGGATGGCCGGCAAATTCGTCGGGCGGGTGCTGATTCTGGCACCGGTCGTCTGGATCGGCTGGTGGCTGGCCGGTGCCGACAATGCCTTCGACATCACGCTCTCCGTTCTGGTGGTCACTTGCCCCTGTGCGCTATCCCTGGCCACCCCGACAGCAATCACGTCGGCCACTGTCAGGCTTAGACGCCTTGGCTTCCTCCCGACGCGGGGGCATACCCTGGAATCAATGAACACGATTGATACAGTGGTCTTCGATAAAACCGGAACACTGACCCGGGGCGAGCTCAGCCTGACCGGCACCACCATCGTTGGCAGCATGGATGAGCAAACCTGCCTCAAGCTTGCGGCGGGCCTCGAGAAGTACTCTGAGCACCCTATCGCCAGAGTGTTCCACCGGCGAACCACTGCTTCGGTCGAATATGTGGAAAACCATGTTGGCGGCGGGCTTTCAGGCCGATTGGGGGACCTGCAACTTTTCATTGGCCACAAGGGGTTTGTCGAACAACATACCACTGAGCCAGCGCCACATGCCGACCAGCATCAGGGCATGGAAATCTGGCTTGCCTCTGACAGCGAATGGCTCGCCTGTTTCAGACTCGACGACCAGCCTCGTGAAGATGCCCGGGCAGCCGTCAAAGCCCTGCAGGATTCGGGCATCCGTACGCTGCTCCTCAGTGGCGACCGTTCTGGCCATGTTAACCAGGTAGCAGGGATGCTGGGAATTGACGAGGCCATTGGGCAAGCCTCGCCAGAAGATAAACTGGCCGTACTTGAAAAGCTGCAAGCCGAAGGCCGGCACATCATGATGGTGGGTGACGGTTTGAACGATCTGCCTTCTATGGCTGGCGCTGGAATTTCTGTGGCCATGGGCACAGCTGCCGATCTGACCCAGCTGAAAGCCGATGCGGTTCTGATGAATGGTCAATTACTGCAATTGGTTGAAGCCCTTAAAACCAGTCGCCAGACCCGGCGTATCATCCGCCAGAATCTATGGTGGGCGCTCATATACAATGTGCTGGCGCTCCCGCTGGCTGCGGCCGGCATGGTTCCACCCTGGCTGGCGGCCATTGGTATGTCTCTAAGTTCTCTGGTGGTCGTTCTGAACGCCCTGCGGCTCGGCAAGTCGCCGAACCGGAAGAGTCAGCACAATCCCGCGGTTGGCGCACCGGCGTTGTCCTGATACCGTAACCAAATACTTTTTTTGCGAGGTTACACCGTGCAAATCGTCATGTTTTTGGTCCCGCTGATGCTCATGCTTGTTGCGCTTGGCATTGTGCTGTTTGCATGGTCGGTCAAGAACGGTCAGTACGATGATCTAGAAGGCCCGGCACATAGGATACTGTACGACGACGACAAGGACATGATTCCGGACGACGCTCGCACCGACAAACCGGCCTCAGAGCAACAAACCTCTGAGCAAGTAGCCGAAGTCAGCCAAGCCGCTAATCCGGATGAGGATAAGTCCCAAAAAGGATGAATCCGGAACTCTACCTCAGTTACCCGAGCGCCTTCCTGATTGGACTGCTGGGCAGTACACACTGCCTTGGCATGTGCGGCGGCATCAGCGCTTCCCTCTCAATGGCACTGCCTGTAGGCCGGGGTTTCCGGCTACGACAGACGGTCATGCTGCTGGCATTCAACTTTGGGCGCATCGGTAGCTATGTGCTGATCGCCACACTGGTCGCGCTGGCCAGTACCACGGCGGCCAGTCATTGGAGCACGGCCGGTCTTGTGCTTCGCAGCCTGGCCGGGGTTTTGCTGATCTTCATGGGATTATCCATGGGGCAATGGTGGCAGGGTATTCGTTACGTCGAACGGGTCGGCGCTCCAGTCTGGGCTCGTCTCTCTCCCCTGACCCGTCGCTTCCTGCCGGTAAATCACGGGGGACAGGCGCTTGCCCTCGGAGCACTCTGGGGCTGGCTGCCCTGCGGGCTGGTTTACAGCACTCTCGGATGGGCAGCGCTACAACCGACGGTGGGCTCGGCCGCACTAACCATGTTGTTTTTCGGGCTTGGTACCCTTCCTTCCATGCTCGCAACAGGTTTTGCGGCCAACTGGATCCGAGGCTTGCAAAGCCACCAGTTGTTCCGGAAGGTCACCGGTGGGCTGCTTATCCTCTTCGGGCTATGGACCCTGCCTTTCCTGCATCCGTTCTAGCTACCTAGATATTCAACACGTCCAGGCGCCCGAAGTCAGTAGTGGCCTCAGGTTCGGCAGTGTGAACGGCCGGGCGTTTACCGCCGAGGCGCTTTCCTTCCCGAAAATCGTAGAGGTTGGTATCAGCCAGGTGCGACGGCTCCACATTGCAAATGGCCCGGAACATGGTCTCCAACCGGCCGGGGTGTTGCTTGTCCCAGCTCTGGAACATGTCCTTGATAACCTGGCGCTGCAAATTCTCCTGCGAACCACACAGGTTGCAGGGAATGATGGGGAACTCTCTCAGACCGGCGTAGCGGGCGATATCCTTTTCGCGGCTGTAAGCCAGCGGCCGGATGACCGTATTGCGGCCATCATCACTGTGCAGAACTGGCGGCATTGACTTCAGTTTGCCGCCATAGAACATGTTCAGGAACAGGGTTTCCAGCAGATCGTCCCTATGGTGACCGAGCGCAATCTTGGTTACTCCGTGCTCTTCGGCGAAATTATAGAGAATTCCGCGACGTAGCCGGCTACACAGACCGCAGGTAGTCTTCCCTTCGGGGACTTTTTCCTTAACAATACTGTAAGTGTCCTTTTCGATGATGTGGTACTCGATACCCATGGAGGACAGGTATTCGGGCAACACCTCTTCCGGGAAACCGGGCTGTTTCTGATCAAGGTTGACGGCAATCAGCTCGAACGAGACAGGCGCGCTCTTCTGCAGGTAAAGCAGGATATCGAGCATGGCGTAAGAGTCTTTTCCGCCGCTGAGGCAGCACATGACTTTGTCACCGGCCTCAATCATCGAAAAATCGGCAATCGCCTGCCCGACTTCGCGGCGCAGACGTTTCTGCAGCTTGTTCAACTCCAGCTTCTGGCGGCGCTCCCGCTCTGAGTTGAGGGATTGTTCGGCACTGGCGATCATTGCTTCGGACATACCAACTACGTTCACAGGTCAAATGGACGTAGGATTATACGCGTCACATGGATTCAGGGACAGGATACCAACATGGATACGTTGCAATCGAGTGAAGAAGCCGCTGGTAAACGGGAACAGAACCGCATCCGGAACCGGAGGGCTATCCTTCTCGCGGCGAGGGAATGTTTTCGCGAGCGGGGATATGAAAAGTCGACCATCCGCGACATCGTCCGCCGCACCGGTCTTGCCGCCGGTACCTTCTACAATTATTTCTCCAGCAAGCAGGACATCTTCGCCGCCCTGCTCACTGACTTCCTGACCAACCTGAATAACAACCTCACGCGCCATCGGCGCGCTGCGGACACCACAGAAGATTTTATCCACTACGCTTACATGGCTTTATTCACTGCGACCGCCCGGGACCCACTGGTTTACGAGCTCGCGCACCGAAATGATCGAGCGCTACGGGAGCTGTTCGGTTCGGATATTATCGGTCTGACCATGCTGTCCCTGGAAGACGATGTTCGCGAGGCGATGGCGCGGGGACTGCTTCCGCGGATCGATCATGAATACCTGTGTGCCGCTTTCTTCGGCGTCGCCTATGAGACCAGCCTGACGCTTGCCAGGCGGGCCCACAGGAACCCGGATTCAGCGGAAGCTGAAGCGTTGACGGCAACCCGATTCTCGACCGCCCTGTTCATGGGCGGGCTTCCGCGGCTGGCTGCACTTCCCTGATGGCCGGGAGTACCCTACCATGGACTTCATGACCGAAAGCCAAGCCCCGATCAAAACGCCTTACCCTGGAGCGGTGAACGAAGATGACTGCCTGGAGCAGCAGATTCAACACCTGCTGGTGGCTGTTGAGCATGAAATCCGGTCAACACCGGCAGGCATGAATGAGTTGTCGCTGATCAAGGCGCTCCAGGGGCAACCGTGGGACTTGCTTGGAGACGTTGTTTTCAGCGAACCCGAAAAACTCTACCCGGTTCATTTTCTGCTGTTCCACGTACTCTACCGTCTTCGGGACCAGTTGTCCGAGGCCGGCGAAAGCCTCCAGATATCGCCTCTCAATATACGCATCGAAAAGCAGAGTGTTGTCAGTGGCGAGGGCGTTCCGGATAGTGTCGACACGCTTCGTCAATTCTATCTGGATCTCTCCCAATACCGTCTGCCGAAGGAAGCGATCCAACGGATGATGAATGATTTCTGGGCCGGTGCGCCCGGGCAGGCACCGGCACAGGCCGAAACACGGGAGGCAGCGGAAATACTGGGCTTCCAGGCTGTCCCTTCTGATTTCCCGACCGTCAAGAAGCGTTTCCGCCGGGCGGTTATGAACGCCCACCCGGATCGCGGAGGCAAGACCGAAACCATTCAGGATCTGAATCAGGCCTTTGCCATACTCAAAGCACACTTCCGTCACAACATCTGACCGGCCGGTTTGATCGCGCCGGAGCGAAGAAACACAGGAGACGATATGCCGCTTAAAGCATTCCTGAAAATTACCCTGGCTGTCGCAGTTATGTCGACCGCAACATCGGCCCGGGCAGACCTCGTTGTCCTGCAGTATCATCATGTCAGTGATTCAACGCCGCCCGCGACCAGCACGTCTGTATCCCTGTTCGAGGGCCAGCTGGACATGATCTCGGATCTGGAGCTGGACGTTGTGGATCTACAGGAAGGCACCGAAACAACGCTGGCCGGTACCGATGAACAAGGTAATCGCATCGCCATTACCTTCGATGACGCCTACGACTCCGTCTACCACGCGGCGGCACCGCTGCTGGCCGAAAAGGCCTACCCCTACACGATTTTTGTAAATACAGAAGCCGTTGGCCGAACCGGCTACATGACCTGGGATCAGATTCGGGAGTTGGCCGAACGTCCGGGCGTAACGATTGCCAACCACAGCGCTGACCATGGGCATCTTGCCCGTAAACCGAATGAAAGTCAGAGTGACTGGCAAGCCAGGGTTACCAGCAGTCTTGACTCAGCCCAGGAGACCCTCTCAAGGGAATTGAAGGCGCCTGCACCCATGTTTGCGTACCCTTATGGCGAGTTTGACGAAGCACTGGAGCGCAAAGTGGCTGAGCGAGGCTGGTACGGTTTTGGCCAGCAATCCGGCGCCATCGGCCAACAAACCGAGAAAACCCGATTGCCGCGTTTTCCAATGGCGAACGCCTACGGCCAGTTGGGAAGCCTTGAGAACAAACTTCACAGCAAAGCCTTCCCTGTTGATACCGGCAAGCTGCCGGACGGGGTGATTTCGGAGAATCCGCCGACCCTGGTTTTCCCGCTGGTTGAACCCATTGATGCCAACAGGTTGACCTGCTTTGCCTCCGGCCAGGGACGTATCGACTTTGACGTGACTGATGGCAATGTGGCGGTAGAGGCCCCTAAAGCCTTCAATAGCCGGAGATTCCGTTACAACTGCACCCACCCTGCAAGCGATGGCAGCTACTACTGGCTGTCGCAACAATGGCTGGATCTAAGCAAGCCGGAGGACTGAAACCTCATTCCTCCACCTGCATCAGGCCGATTTCACCGTGCCTGATGTGGGGGATTTTGCGGGGGCCGGCGCGGGTCTCGATAACAGTCTGACCGTTCAGGTCTTCATCTCGTGTAAACAGGACCAGCCAACGCTCGTCCTGGCCCGGGAAAGCGGGCACCCATGCTTCCAGGTAACCGCGCCGATGCCAGTTCTCCGGGGTAAAATCCATCAACAGGTCTGTTACCAGTCTCAACGGTGCCATCGACTCATCGAGAAACACCAGCGAGGGCACGAACACGCCGTCTTTGGCATAGGAGCGCAGGCGGATGACCAGACTGCGATGCGTGCCCGCGTCCGGGAGTTCAATCAGTTGATAGGGGCTGGTGCCGGTGAGAAACGGATGGGTTGCTGAGTCGTCAGAGAGGGAAATGCCGAATTCCCTTCCCGATTGCCAGCTTTGCCGATCAGTGACGTCCATGGATTCACAACAGCTCGCTGAAAACCGGGCAAAAAAGTCATCGGTTTTAGCTTCAATACCCAGTATCGCGAAGGCGTCCGGATCATAACCCTCTACGGGAGCTGCGCCCGCTACACCGGGGCCTGTCTGGTAAACGCTGGCCTCAGTGATCTGAACAGGCGGTTCAATCAGCCCTTTCTCAAGGTCAGAGCGGGTATCCGGTCGGTAATAACTAACGCGAACATTGCCCTCGGCGTCGCGCCAGGTGAAATAGGGCTGCCGCTCTCCCGGCCGAACGTAACCGTCTTTTGCAAGTGCTCCGGCATCCGGATAGTTTTCAAGCGTGTACTCGGTTTCTTCTTTCAGCCCTGTCTCGGGGCTCGCGTCACTCTCTGAGCGGGCCGGTCCCTCAGCGAACGCTTGATCACGGGGTGCCTCAGCATGGTCACCCGTCCCCCTGGTTGAAGTCTCAACGATCGGCGAATATCGAACCCTGCCCTGCTCGTCTACCCAGGTAAAATAGCCTTCCCGTTCCGTGATCGTGGAGCCCCCTATCTGGCAGCCTCCGAGCAAGGCGGCCAGGAAAAGGCAGGAAGCGGTTTTCAATGGCGAAGCGTTCATCACTGCAAATGACTACCTTCAGGTTAATGGCTCCACTCAAAACCGGGTCCGGAAACTCAAGCCAGCCATAACAACCCGAAGCGATGTCTTGATATCGAGCCCCGCATACGGGTTATAAATAATGTTGGTGATGTTGTCGCAGTTTACGTTACAGCTGGTGTCCGCGGGAATCGACTCTACCGAGTGCAGGTAGCTGAGATTCATGTCAATTTGAGTGTCCTTGTCCCACTGGTACCCCATACCGATGCTGTACAGATTTGCCCCACCGAACGGCGCCATTACCTGTCGCTGATCATCCGGGATAACGGAATCCCGGATTTCCACACCTGCACGCAGGTCCAGACGGGAAGACGCATGAAACTCCATGCCAAACGCCCAGTTCCACTGGCTCTTGAAACCCAGCGGCAACCTCAGGGTATTCGACGTGGCATTGTCAGGTGACAGGATCCGGGCCGCATTGAGGAACTCCAGGTTGCGGTCGAACCGGAAAACGAAGGCATCCCACTGTTCGTAATCGGTCCAGCCGATGTCAGCGTTGAGGGTCAGCTTTGGATGCACATCAACGCTGATGCCGGTCTGGAAATGCTGGGGGTAAACCAGATCCATACTGACATTGCCGGATTCCTTGGGCGCACCGGAAGGCAGACTCAGGATTGCCGAGGTGATAGCACCCAGCACGGATCCGTTGACGCTCTGCCAGAAGCCTGACCAGTCGTCGGTGTACTGAATCTCGAAGGTGCCCTTCATGTTCATTTCGGCTTCTGAGGTGTAGCTTGCGCCCCAGCTGAACCAGTCCGTCGGCTCCCACATGACACCCAGCGCATAGGTGGGGGACAGGGTTTCCTGAACGTTGATACTCAGAGCACCGATATCATCCCAGGGGCCGACGTTACCGCCGCAAAGCGCCAGCCAGGGCTGGAGGGGCTCGTCGCCGCTTTCACAGTTGAAGGCGTCCTGAAGCACTTCCGCGACACCCAACAGCAGGTTGGGCGCGCGCATGTATTGGTCTGCTGCGATACCCATATGGGACAGGTGAATACCCACACCCACGGACCAATCGTCGTTGATCTCGTAACCAACCGTGGGTGAAAGATAAGTCGTACGTTGCAGCGCCGTGGCCTGAGGCTGGTAACGGCCAGGGTCGTCCTTGTCGCGATAAAAGCCGGCCGCCAGCGGCAGGTAGAACGCATTGCCAAAGGTCAGTTTCGAGCCCGGCGGGTTGATACTGATCCCCGCCGAAGGGGCCAGGGCCGGCCCTGGAGGCGCGCGAAGAATACCGTATCCGGGCAAATACAGGGCCACGTTGTTGGTGTGGCTGTGAGTATTGGCAACAGGGTCCCGTTGCTTTCCGGTCAGCGGATCCGTTTCGAGGCCGTCGATACCAAAAATTTCATACCCTTCCGGCGCTGTGAAGTCCGCGTCAATGTCGAGATAGACGCTCATCAAGTTCACTTCCAGCTGGCGCCCGTCCAGTTTGGTCAGGCCCGCAGGGTTGTAGTGAATCGCCATGATCCCTGGCGGATCGGCAGTCACGGCATTGCCGAGCGCCAGCGCCTTGGGGTGAATGGTCAGGTTCTGCGCCAGCTGGGCCTGGGCACCACACGATAGGGTCGTGGCAATCAGCGCCGCGAGAATCTGACGGTTGTGGATTTTCTGTCCCATGAAGTTCTTCCCTTCCCGTAGATCGTCAACAACACCAATCACTCTTTGAGACCGGAGAAGTTAATGGGCAGGGAGACCCCGAGAGAAAAGTCCGGGGCGTCCTCGGTCAGGCCAATCCCGAGACTGGTATTCACGATGGTGGTGTCGCTGACCCGCGTCCCCAGGGACATGCTCAGGAAACCCGTCATCTGGTCCTGGGCAAAAGCCGGGTCGCCAACCGAGAAGTTCAGAATAGTTTCATCGCTATAGCTGAGCTGGGCGGAGATGCTTAATGAAATATCGTAGGACAGAGAGTAGGCGAAGCCCGCGGAACCGGACAACCCAAAACCAGGGTCCACTTCTGTCAGCAACCGAGCCCCACGAACCTGCTGCAAGTTTTCGGCCGGTAGGTTATAGGTGGCACTGACCGAACCAAACACCACCACAGGGTCAAGGACTTTGGAAAAACTCGCGCCACCACCGACCGAATAGTAGCCACTTCCGGTGGACAGCTGCTCACCGATATCGATCTCATAGGGGCTGACGCCGGTCTTGGTGGACAGGGTTCCGAACAGTGTTGTCGACATCTTACCGGGCACATAGGCAAACGGCTGCCAGCGCGCCGTGAACGAAATGTCGCCGAAATCGTAAATATTGAGCTCGTCCTGCGTGTCATATTTAACCACCAGCGGAATTCGGGTTCCCACTGTCAGGTTATCGAGCAGACCATAATCGTAGGAAAAAGAGTTCGTAAAACTGTGGGTTGCTGACGGCACCACGTCCAGGTTTCTCACCGATCCACCGGTAATTTCCAGGTCCAGCCGCTGGTCCGCGGTGTAGGAATAATCGAACGAGTAATTCAGGGAATGAGAGCCCTTTTTCTGCAACGAATAGTTCTTCTCGGCAGCCTGGAACACTTCCTCCAGTTGTTGCGACGCATCTTCGTCGCCCTCTTGTTTGGCCAGGGCTTCCCGCGCCTGATCCACACTCCCTTCCTGCGCCAGGGCCATGCCCGGAAGCAGACCTGCCGTGGAAACAAGGATAAAACCTCGCAGAAACCAACGATTCATCCTGACTCCCTTATTTTATTTGTAGTGTTCCTGACCCCGGGGATTGCCCGGTGAATTAGTTCCGACGGTAGTGCAACTGCTTTCGGGTGTTTTCCACACTGCCGTCGGGATTGTTTTTCTGGCGTTCGAGCAGATTCTGGATCCGCCGCTGGGTGGACTCGTGAAACGCCGGTATCCTTTCCAGCGCCAGAAGGGTCATTGTCTGGTCATCCACAAAGCGAAGGTCTTCTTCCTTCAGCTCGAGATTGTCCAGTGGCTTATCGCTGCCCGGGAAGACGATGAAGAGCACATTGTCGTCCCACTTTTCCTCGAACTGAGCCAGCGTGAAGGAGATATTCCCTACCGAGGGGTCTGCCAGATAGGCACGTCCGTCGCGAATCGTCCTCAACACCACGAAGTGTTTGAAACCCGCGTGATGGATGGGCACGATCGCCGGGTGATCAAGATCCTTGAGGTCATCAATTGTCGCCCGGAAGCCGCCTGAGGGATAACCGAGCGCTGTCACCAGTCGCTTCATATCCAGCATGGAAAAGGCGCGACGTTCCACGATACGTTCGCTCTCGCCGTAATGAAGCAGCCCCTCCATGACCTGACGTTCCGACAGGGTCCGACCCAGGTAGAAATTCAGCACGGTGGTCAGCGCTGCACTTCCGCAGCTGTAGTCATAGGCCTGACGAACGATGGTGCGGAACTTCTGCTCCACCAGTGGCTCGATCCTGACATCCGATCGCAACTTTATCGGGCTAGAATCCACGTCCTGCTCAATAACAATCTGACCCTTCTCAAAAGGCTCCACCACGGTGGCTTCCTGCACCATGGTGAATGTAAGAATGGATCCAGCGAGCACCAGCAGCATGTCAGACGAAGTCCCTGTTTTTATTGGCCCCGTTATTCATCGGGTTACATGTTGTTACGGTAAGATACCGAAAAGCCTGCGCCCTTAAAGATAACTGTGCCTCAAATCTGTCGCTGCAGGAGGGGCCTTACGGAGGGGAATTGAGAACTGCTTCAAGACATCGGGAGGAATAAGGCGGCAGGCCCGGTTGCCGGGCCTGATGAAGGTCAAAGGGTAAAGACCACTCCGAGTAGCAGATAGCTCAGGACAGTCACCACCACAATGCCGAGCAGGTTCAGGGCGAACCCGGCTCTGATCATGTCGCCGATCTGCATGTGGCCACTGGAGAACACGATGGCATTGGGCGGGGTAGCCACCGGCATCATGAAGGCACAACTGGCGGCAATTGCAGCCGGTACTGTCAGTAGCAACGGCGACACCCCCTGACTAAGGGCCAGCGCCCCCAGCAACGGCAGAAACGCCGCCGCAGTCGCTGTATTGCTGGTAACTTCGGTCAGGAAAATGATCACGCCAACCACCAGCAGGATCATGACGAGCATCGGCAGGGCGCCGGCCACTCCGAGACTTTGGGCGATCCACTCCGCAAGGCCCGAACTGCTGATCACGCCGGCCATGGCCAGCCCCCCGCCAAACAGGAGCAGTACGCCCCAGGGAATACCCTTTGCAGTTTCCCAGTCCAGCAGAAATTCACGGTTGCGGGTATTCACCGGGATCAAGAACATGGCGATGGCCGCAGCAATGGCAATGCCGGTGTCGCTTAGCCAGGGCATCAAGCTGTCGGATAACAGGGGCCTGAAGATCCAGGCACTTGCAGTGATCAGGAACACCAGCGCCACAAGCTTTTCGCCCTTTCCGAGCGAGCCCAAAGCCTCAAGTTCTTGCCGAATAGCCTTGCCACCGTCGCCAGACTTGCCAAGACCGAAGTCCCGGCGGGTCAGCCACCACCACGCCAGAACCAGCATTACGCTCGTTACCGGAACGCCAAGAAGCATCCATTGGGCAAAGCCCACGGAGACCCCCTGGTTTTCGCTCAGGTAGGCGGCCAGCAGGGCATTTGGCGGTGTGCCAATGAGTGTGGCAATGCCACCGATACTGGCAGAATAGGCAATAGCCAGCAGCAGGGCCGTGGCATAACGCCGAACGCCCTCAGGGTTATCGTTGGCATCCATCATGGCTACCACCGACAGACCAATCGGCAGCATCATAATGGCGGTTGCCGTATTGCTGACCCACATGCTCAGAAAGGCCGTGGCCAGCATGAATCCGGCAATCTGGCGTCGGGGCTTGCTACCCACAGCCTTCAGCGTCATCAGGGCGATTCGCCGGTGCAGGTTCCACCTCTGCATCGCAAGCCCGAGGGTAAATCCCCCCAGGAACAGGAAAATGATTGGATTGGCATAGGGCTCGGTGGCTTCACCAACTGTTCCAAGCCCAAGCGCGGGAACCAGCACGATCGGTAACAGGGCAGTGGCGGGGATCGGAATGGCCTCGGTGGACCACCAGATCGCCATGAGCAGCATCAATCCGAGGGCGGACCATGCTTGCCCAGACATGGTTTCAGGAGGTGGAAGGAGAATAGTCGCCAGAAGAAACGCGGCTCCGAGGATGAGCCCGATCACCTGGCTGCGGGGCATTCCCTCCGGTTGGTTGTCAGCATTGAGTTCTTCCGACATACAGTCCTGTTCCATTAATCAGACATTCCACTCCAGCTCGCGGCACAGCGTCATAGCTCCTGAAGCTGGCGATCATGAAAACGCCCGAGCAGGATAAGGGCCAGGATGGCCCCGGACAACGCCCAGGCCATATCCGACTGAGTGTCCCAGACGTAACCCTGGGTGCCCAGAAATGCCTCGGCGGCTTCGTCGCTGAGCAAGGCCACCCACCATTCGATCAACTCGTAAAAGGCGCTCACCGCAAGGCAGAAGCAGACAATAAAAAATGCAGCCCAGCGGCGACTGGAGAACACCTCGAAACGAATGACCACTTCCCTGGCGACCATTGCGGGGATAAAGCCCTGCGCCAGATGGCCAAGCTTGTCGTAGTTGTTACGCTCCCAGTCAAACCATTCCCGAAACCAGTCGAACAAAGGTACCTCCGCATAGGTATAGTGCCCGCCAACCATCAAAATGATGGCATGCACCAGAATCAACACATAAACCAGCGGCGTGAGTGGATAACGGAAGAAACACCAGACAACCGCTGCGAAACCAACGGCGGCAGGCAGCACTTCCAGAACCCACGTGGCCCGATCCGTGGGCCCGATGGCAGACCAGACAAATACAGCAAGAAAGACCACCACCCAGACTGCGGGCGCAAATCGCTGGCTCATAAGTTTCCTTTTGTTCGTGGTTATCCAGACGCCCCGGCGCGCAGGAAGTGTCCGTATCCAGATTCCCTGCCCAACGCAGGTTGCACCTCACCATTCGTTACCGCAGGCCGGCCATTGATCAGCACCTCTCTGACACAACCAGGGACACGGTTAACCATTCTTTCCAGTCCGAAGTTTTCCATCTCGCCCCATTCAACCTGCTCCAGATCCTGATCAAGGCCACGGGGATCAAGTACCGTTATATCGGCCCGGTCCCCTACCCTGATATGACCTGCATTAACGCCAAGCCAATCTGCCTGTTCGCCGGTCAATCGGTGCACGGCACGTTCGAGGGACATGATCGGCTCGCCCTCGTCGTGGCTTTCATTAACGAGCTTCAGAAACCGAAGCGGCAAGTTGTAGAAGGCCATATTCCGGATGTGGGCGCCGGCATCTGAGAAGGTGATCAGCGCGCCGGGATTGGTCACCATTTTTCGGAGCCTATCCTTTCTGTGATTCCCCACCGTGGTAAACCAGCGCAGCGAACGTCCATGGGCCACCACCATGTCGAGGAAGAAATCGACAACATGGATGCCGCGGTCTGCCGCCAGTTCAGCGAAGTTTCGCCCGACGACACTCTTGTCCGGGCAATCGAGAATGACAGCATCACCGAAATCCCGCTGCCAAACGCGCGGAGAGAGCTTCTCCTTATAGAATTTCCGGAATTTCCGGCGGTACTGTTCGTCCTTGAGGAGATCGTTGCGCTCAAGCTGATCCCGAATATCCAGGGCCATTTCACCAGCACCGAATTCTTCGAAAAGCACGATATCCATGCCATCGGCATAGACCGTGAACGGTGTCGGGAGCAGCTGCCAGCGAAAATTACCACCAAAGCTGTTGGCCAGCCATCCGACCAGACTGGCCATGGGTTTGACCGTGGGGTTTCCCTTGAGGTCGATCATCGCAATGAGGGTTGTTTTCAGGGGCTTTCTCAACCAGCCCAGGGTCTCTTTCAGGTACTGTGTTACCTGCAACGGATTGGCCGCATTCGGTGCGCCCTGGTGCACCCGCCCGTAACGGCGCAACAGTGCATTCAGACGGCTCACCTCCCGCCAGCGGGCGTAGGTGCTTGGCAGGCTCTTGGACCACTCCCGATCACCGTCCACCTTGTCCCATTTCAGGCACATGGTGGAAAGACCGAGGAATCCTTCCTGCAGCGCCTCCTCCAGCAGAGCCTCCATTTTTTGCTGTTCTTCGGGAGTCGGCGTCACGTTCCTGTCGGTGGCGCGATGAAGACCCATCACGGCGGCTCTCAGATCACTGTGGCCGAGAAAGCTGATGACATTGGGCCCCAGTGGATGCTGGTCCATGAACGCCACCCACTCTTTTGGTGTCTGCCAGGACTTGTGCTGCTTCAGAATGGGCAGCACTTTTTCCCTCGGGACCGTTTCCACCCGGGTAAAAATATCCGAGGCGTCCTCCGGATCGGAACAGACCATGCTCAGGGAACAACTGCCGATCAGCACCGTGGTGACACCGTGACGCACGGATTCAGACAGAGACGGCGCTACCAACAACTCGGCATCGTAATGGGTATGGGTATCGAGAAATCCCGGCGTCACCCAGCAACCACTGGCGTCAATCGTGCGCGTCGCAAGGCCGGGTTCGGGCGGCTGGTCAAGGACTCCGGCAACCCGGCCATCTTTGACTCCAACATGGGCGATGCGTGAGGGGCCGCCGGTACCGTCAAAGTAGCGGCCGCCGACAATAAGCGTATCGAACTGGTTCACCGTGCCAGTCTCCTTTTTGTTTTTATGTGCCGTCAGTCTAGCCAGCCAAACGTGATATGTCCTCTCATTTTAGCCCGCGGACCGTGCAATGCAGGCCATTAACGAAGACGGATACGGCTGCCGTCTTCAAGCTGACGATCCGGGTGTCGGACGACGTTGTCTGCCTCACTCAATCCTTCCTGGATTACTGTATGAAACCCGTTTGTGCGACCGACCGACACGTCTGTCAGAACCGCAATGTCATCGACAACGCGGAATACCTGGTGCTGCCCATCACTGACAAAGATGGCGGATTCCGGAACCTGAAGGACATTGTCGGAACGCCAGAGCAGAAACTCGGCGTCTACCCGATAGCCGTCCCCCAGGCTTTGCCAGGCATCCGGAGGGCTGACGATGTCCGCAACGACTTGCACGCGCCTCTCTTCCACGCCAAGGGCCGACACGTCTTCGAATCCAACGGGCTCAACCCGCCGGACAACGGCATCGAGGGTGCCTCCGCCCCAGCCATTGAGTCGCGCCACAATACCCGGCCTGAGGTTCACGGCATCAAAGCTCAACACATCAACGACCACCTCAAGCGCCCCGGGATCGCCGAGTTCCAGAATGGATTCACCGGCCTGAACGACGCCCTCGCTTTTTCGGACAATGCCGAGGACTGAGCCATTCACCGGAGATCTTACCGGCACACGTTCAACCGCGCCGTCGCCATTAGCCCGAGCAGCAGACACTTCAAGTCGGGTTCTGGCCGCTGCCAGTTCATGGGCCATCACTTCCTCGTCAAAGCGGGCGGAACGCAGAATGGCCCGGGTTCTGGCCGCAGCGGCCCGGGCCTGCTGCAAACGCTCGTCGGAAACAAAATGGTCATCACTCAGCGCCTGCAGACGAGCCAGTTCCCGCTCCGCCAGATCTGCATCGGCCTCAGCGGCTGCGACTTTTTGACGGGTGGAATTGAGCGCTGAACGGGCCGACTGTACCTTGGCCTCTGCTTCTGCCCGGCTGCGGGCATCGAGGGTGCTGGCAGGCATGGGGTCCACCTCCGTCAGCAGCTCTCCCGGAATCACCGGATCCCCCACTTCCAGCAATACCCTGTGCAGATAGCCGGCAACCGGTGATGAAACCACGTATCGGTCACGCACCCGCGTTTTGCCCTCCTCCTTGATAGTGATTTCCATGGGGCCACGGGTTGCCGGCGCCAGATCCACCCAGACCGGATCGGGTCGGATCGTGACCACAACTGCAACACTGGCGAGCATTACAAACACGCCCCAGAATAACCATTTTCCGGCAAACCCTTTTTTCGCCATAACCTCAGCTCACTCCCTGGTTGCTTCCAAATCTATTCCCGTGTTTTCAACACCGCCACCAGATCCAGCGCTTTCAGGCGCCACCAGGCAATCACCCCGGAAGCGATTGCCGATACCACCACGACCAACGCGGACATGCCAAGTGTCTGGCTGGTGATCGTCAAGGGCACCCGGTACAGTTCGGTTTGCATGGCAGTAACAATCATGAGTGCCAGACCCTGGCCAATCAGCCAACCAAGGGGAATGCCCAGAAACAGCAAGAGCGCAACCTCTCCCAACAATATATGCGCAACTTCATTCTGGGTGTATCCCAGCACTCTCAGGCTCGCCAACTCCCGACCTTTTTCCGCCAGTGAAATCCGGATCGTGTTGTAGACCACTCCAAAAGCGATGATTCCGCCCATCAGGCTGTTAAAAAAGGTGAACGTCAGGAAGGTTCTCGCCAGGGTGTCGTAGAAGCTGTCGAGCATGGCCTGCCGGATGCTCAGGCCAAGCACTCCCGGGGTTTCGCGAAGACTGTTATAAACTTCCGAAGCCTTGTCCGGATCCAGGTTGATCAGGGCCTGATTGATCAGGGGCCCGTCCCCCAGTGCCCGGTTAAGGGCATCCAGATCCATGTAGGCACCAACCCCGAGAAACTCGCTGGTGATACCGGCGACAGGAACCATAACCGTTCGGCGGTCGCCCTCCAGGAGCTCCAGCTGCAGAACATCCCCTGGACCGACACCCAGTTCATCGGCCAGAAAATCGGTCAACAACAACCCCTCCCTGGGGAGCGGAACCGGCTGTAGGTCACTGTCGATGACAAATTGCAGGCGCGCCTCGGAGGGTATTCCGGTGACTGCGCTTCGCCACTCCCGATGGCCGGAAACAAGACGTGCCGGGACCGAGCGTCGCCCCTCCACGTAACGTATCCCGGCTTGCCGCTGCAAGCCGAACAACGCCGCGCTGTTCACCGGATCAATAAAGGTCGCGGACAGATCCTGTTGCTGAACCCGTGCAAACTGCGTGTGAACCATCAGGGACACCGAATCGAACTGGAAGTTGCCCACCATCACGATGGCAGTGGCCATGGCGACCCCAGTCATCGATAACAGGGTCCGGACCGGACGACGGGAGAGCTGGCGCACGATCATTCGGGAGGGCTGGGCGAAACGGATTCCCGAGAGGAGCTTTTCCACTATGGTCACCCGGTATCTGGCGGGCCCCTCAGGCCTCATAACTTCAGCGGGCGGCAGTGCCGCTGCCTGACTGATGGCTCGCCAGGCACCGAGCCAGGCGACCACAATTGTCATCAACCCCAGCAGCCCAACCCATGCAGGGTCAATGCGAAACAACAGCCCCGGAAAGCGGTAATAATCCATGTACAGTTCGCCGAGAGAGCGTCCAAGCCATAGGCCGAGGCCAAGCCCCGCCAGCAAACCGATGACGGCGATCACGATGACCAGTTTGCTGTAATGCCAGGCGATCTGACGGTTGCTATAGCCGAAGGCCTTGAGTACCGCGACGATATCCCGCTGGGTGCTGATCAGACGGCCAATCACCACATTCAACAAAAACATGGCGACACTCATGAAAATGAGGGGGAAAACCGTCGCCATGGTTTTCAGCTGATTGAGCTCGTCACTCAGAAAACGGTGGGAAAACTGGTCGTCCCGGCCAAAAGCCCCCGTTGCCCCATATCGGGCCAGCAACCGATCCAGAGCATCAATGACGGATGCAGCAGAATGGCCAGGTTTGAGCGTCACCGCCAGGCTGTTGAAAGCGCCCCGCATATCCATGGCGGATTCCAGGGACTCTCTGTTCATCCAGAGAACACCATACCGCTGATAGTCCGGCAGCATACCGCCCGGAGGAATGACGTAGATGAATTCCGGTGACTCAACAATGCCGGTTACCGTAAGAGCCTGCCGGCGGCCGTTGATAATGGCTTCAAACTGATCTCCCAGAACCAACTCATGCGCTTCGGCAAAGCTTCCGATAACTGCGATCTCCTGGCTTCGACCAGCAACCGGGAGCCGTCCCTGGCGAATAAAAAGGCGGTTGACGTCAGGCTGACCTTCCGGCGGAACAGACACCAGGCGAGCCGACACCGGATCCGGGAACCCGGGTATTTGCAGTTTCGCAGCGCCTTCGACCCTCCCCTCGTACCTGGCGATACCAGGCAGCGCAGCGATGTCCTTGAGAGTATGACGTGGGGCCCGTTTAACCGGCGCAAAGACCTCGGCAAATTCGTGTTGTTCGTAATACTGGGCTCTGGTTGCCAACAGCGATGAATAGTTCACGAGAGACATCACGCACACGCCCACGCCTCCGGCAATAACCAGTGCGATGGCCAGTACCTGACCGCGCATCTGCCAGAGTTCCCGCCGTAACTTTACGTTCAGAACCGTGTTCAATCCCTTCGGGGACATGGCTGTTACTCTTCAGTACCGTTACCAGGACAATGTGCGGGGATCCTGGCGACGTTCATTAAGACGCTCACCGCTGATGTTGCCGTCCGAGAGCGTTATCACGCGATCCGCCATGCCGGCGATGGAAGCATTGTGGGTAATGATAACGGTAGTCGTGCCGGTCTCCCGGTTGGCTTTGTCCAGTGCCTCGAGCACCAATACGCCGGTGGCGGAATCGAGGGCGCCGGTTGGCTCGTCGCACAGGAGTACATCCGGTCGTTTGGCAATAGCCCGGGCAATGGCAACGCGCTGCTGTTCGCCACCGGAAAGCTGGGCCGGAAAATGGTCAATGCGGCTCTTGAGCCCAACCAGTTCAAGTGCCTCTTCCGGCGTCATTGGATTTGTCGCTATCTCGGTCACTGCCGCCACATTTTCCCTGGCGGTGAGGCTGGGAATGAGATTATAGAACTGGAACACGAAACCCACGTGTTCACGGCGATAACGGGTGAGTTCGCGGTCGCCGGCAGCACTGAGATCAAAATCCCGATACCGGACCTCGCCGGTCGATGGCACATCCAGCCCGCCAAGAATGTTAAGGAGTGTGGATTTGCCAGAACCGGAAGCGCCCAGCATGACGACCAGTTCGCCGCCATAGAGATCCAGATCTACGCCACGGAGGGCATGAACCTGAACCTCACCCTGATCATAGGTTTTCGTCAGGCCCCGGGTCTGGAATACGGCCGAGCCGGTCGTGGATGCCTGCAGTGGCTCCATGGTGTCACTCAGTCTTCGGCACAGTCCACGCAAACCGTGGTATAGGGCAGAACCTGCAAGCGGCGTGGGTCAATGGCCTCGCCGCAGGATTCGCATTCGTCGCCCACACCGTTATCAATCCGAGCCAGTGCATGTTCAATCTGAGCGAGTTCGGAACGGGTTTCGGTTTCCAGCGAATCGACCACTTCGTCGTTCTGGGTCTGGGTAGCCTGCTCCTCGAAATCCTTGTCTAACGCGCCCCCTTCCCGATGCTGATGCGCCTCATAACGGGAAAGTCTGGCCGTCAGGTCGGCTCTCAGTGTTTCAAGTTCTGATTTCCGGTTGGTCATATGGCGTCTCCTGCCTTGCCGGGAAAACATGTTCCTACAGTAAAGCATAAGCCGAACCCGGGATTGATGCTTGTCAAAATTGCGTCACGCAGGATGGGGCAGAATAGAATTCCATCAAATCCATACGCAAAGGAGTTGTGACCATGAACACCGAGCTTTTCGAAAAAGCAACCCGTCTGAACGAGACCCTTTTCGAGCAATTTGGCAAGGCCGCAGAAATGCAGATGAACGCCTTCCGACGTTATGCCGATGTCACCATGGAGCAGGCTAAAAAGGTGTCTGAGGTCCGTGATCTGGAGAGCCTGAAAAGCCTGACTGGCGACCAGGCGGAAACCCTGAAATCACTGAGCGAGCAGTTCACCGCAGACTGGAAAGCCTGGCAGGACTACTTCAACGAAAGCAGGGAGCAGATTCAGAAGGTGTTCGAGAAAGCACCCGAGGCATCGGCCAAACCCGGCCCGAAAACCGCCAAATAAGGGATAGTTATGTTCGGTCTGGATACGCTCGGGAAAGCCGTAGGTCAGCTCGTCAACGGCTTCGAAACCAACGTCCGCCAGGGACAGCAGCAACTGGAGAAAGCATTGGGAGATACTGGCGTCCTGGATGCGGCAACGCTCTCCACGATAACGGAAATGTCCGATGCCTACCGCACAATGGCCGAGGACCTGCTCCTGCACCCGCTCCGGTTTGCAGGCGCGGAACTGGATCTGGCCCGCAAACATGCCGCGCTGGGGTACTACACCCTTGCACGGCTCGTGGGCAAGGACAAGAAGCCCGTTGTCGAACCAGAGGCCGACGACCGACGCTTCCAGGCCGAGGAGTGGCACAAGCATCTGCCTTTTGATGTCCTCCACCAAGCCTATCTGATCAACTCACAGGCCTTTCTGAACTGGGCGGCCAGCATGGAAGGGATTCCCCCGGCAGGACGGGACCAGATGCTGTTCTACGCCCGGCATCTGACCAGCGCACTGTCACCCTCGAATTTCCCGGCCACGAATCCGGAAGTGCTCAGGATTACCTGGGAACGCAAAGGGATGAACCTGATCGACGGTGGACGGCAGCTGATCGAAGACCTGCGCCAGAATCCGTCCCTGTTCAATGTTGGCATGACTGATCGCTCTGCCTTTGAGGTGGGACGTAACCTGGCAACCACCCCGGGCAAGGTGGTGTTCCAGAACGAACTGATGCAGTTGATCCAGTACTCGCCGACAACTGAAACCGTCAGCAAACGCCCATTGCTGATTGTTCCGCCATGGATCAACAAGTATTACATCCTGGACCTCACGGCCAGGAACTCCTTTATCCAGTGGTTGGTCAACCAGGGACAGACTGTTTTTATTATTTCCTGGCGAAATCCCGGGCCCTCCCTGCGGGACAAAGGCTGGGAAGACTACATGGAACTGGGGCCACTGGCTGCCATGGATGCGGTTACCGAAGCCACCGGCGAAGATCAGATGAATCTGATCGGCTATTGCATCGGTGGCACCCTGCTGGGCTCAACATTGGCCTGGCTCAAGAAAAAAGGCCGTAATCCGGTGGCCAGTGCTACCTACCTGACGACACTTCTGGACTTCTCGGACCCTGGCGGAATCGGTGTCTTCATCAACGATCACTCGATCCGGGGTATTGAGAAAATGCTGGAGCGCAAAGGCTACCTGGACGGTCGCGCTATGGCGTTCACGTTTAACCTGTTGAGAGAAAACGAGCTGTTCTGGTCGTTCTGGACCAATAACTACCTTAAAGGCCAGAAGCCCGCGGCTTTTGACCTGCTGTACTGGAACACCGATGGCACCAACCTGCCAGCGCGAATGCACAGTTATTATCTGCGCCAGATGTACCTGAATAATCGTCTGGTACAGCCAGACTCCCTGAGCCTGCTCGGCGAGTCCATCAATCTGTCCGAAATCGATGTACCCTCTTTTTTCCTGTCCGCCAGACAGGATCACATCGCTAAATGGAAAACCACCTACAAAGGGGCGCTGGCCCACGGCGGTGATGTCCGCTTTGTGCTCTCCGGCTCCGGCCATATCGCTGGCGTGATCAACCCGCCCTACAAGGAAAAGTACGGCTACTGGACCAATGACACCCTGGTGCCGGATGCAGACGCCTGGTTCGAGAAGTCCGAACACCATCCGGGATCCTGGTGGCCCCACTGGCTCGAGTGGATTGCCCGTTTCTCAGACGGCGACGTGCCGGCTCGCATCCCCGGCGAAGGGAAACTTCCTGCGATTGAGGACGCACCCGGCAGCTACGTCAAAGTCAAAGCTGCGGAGGCCTTGAAGCAGTAGACCTCTGCTTGGCCCGCATTCCTGCGGGCCAACGTATCTCGCCCCGCTTCCGCCGTTGTGGCACTATGGCCCGCTTGATGAACGGCGGAGAACCTCCCGATGTTTTATACCACCCTCGCGGCGATCGTGGTCGCCATGATCCTGTTTGCCTGGCTCGGACTGAGAGCCCGTCTCGCCGACGGCGGACTGGATGACTATGTAACGGCAAGAAACAGTCAGGGAGCCAGGGCCCTCGGACTGTCTTTCCTCGCTTCCGGCATGGGCGGCTGGATTCTGTTTGCCCCGCCTGAGGTTGGCGCACTGGTCGGCCCTCTGGCTCTGGCTGGCTATGCCCTGGGCGCCGCCTTGCCGTTTATCGTGTTCGCCTTCTGTGGCCCCGCTATTCGCCGCTTCCTTCCGGAGGGACGCAGCATCGGCGAATTCGCCAACGCTTGTTATGGCAATGGCGTACGCCGCTACGTTTCGACGATCTCGGTGCTCTACATGCTTTGCTTTCTGACCGCGGAGCTTACTGCCATTGGTGCCATAACGTCGCTGCTTTCCGGTATTGATGGCGGCATTGTGGTCATTGGCGTTGCCATAACCACGCTGGTATACACCGCTGTTGGTGGTCTCAGGGCCAGCATCGTTACCGACCAATGGCAGGCACTGTTACTGATCGGCTTGCTGGCTATCGTCAGTTTTGTTGCCGTAGGCAAGCTTCCGGACGCAGCACCTGCAGCGCTACCGGATATCCCCGCGTCGGCGGCCCTGAGCGTGGCGCTGACCCTGGTGATTGCTGTCACCGCCGCCAACCTGTTCCACCAGGGATACTGGCAGCGTTTATGGTCGGCTCGCGATACGGACGCCCTGAGCCGCGGAGCGTTGCTGGGCGGGGTGGTTACCATCGCCGTTGTCGCTGTGGTTGGCGGGCTGGGAATACTGGCGGCCATGAGCGGCGCCGACCTTGGCAGCCCGCCGATTCCGTTTTTTGCCTTGCTCGCGGATGCCCCGGCCTGGCTCGCTTTACCGGCTCTGATCCTGGCCATCACACTCGTGGCATCCTCGGTGGATACCCTGCAGAACGCACTTGCGTCGCTGGCGGTTACCGAAAAACAGGGGTTGTCCATTGTCAGTGCCCGATGGTTTACCGTGCTGCTGATGATTCCTGTGGTTCTGGTGGCACTTCAGGGGATTTCCGTGCTGCGGCTATTTTTGATCGCAGACCTGCTTTGCGCCACGGCGGTTCTGCCTGTACTGATGGGGCTCTGGGGAAAAATGACCACGAGGGCGGCGATCCTGGGCTGTCTGGCGGGACTTTTCGGCGCGATTCTGCCCGGATGGATTACCGGTGGCAGCCTGATGGCCGGATTGGAAGCTGCCAGCTTCCCCGGCAGCATTCCCACCCTGATGCCTTTCGTTGGTGCCCTGGTAGGCTCCGGACTGGTCAGTGTCGTGATCGCGACCACAACCCGGAAACGCTGAGCGGCTTCCTTGCTGTCCAGCGCCCTAGCTGGACAGCAATTCGATCGGATAACGGATCTTGGTTTGATCAACGCCCGGTCGGGCCCCGAAATCCACCAACCTCAGACGATTGCAGATCTTGCTCTCCAGCGCCGGCTCATTGAGTGTAGATTCCACCACCGAACAACTCGATACTGCACCGCTCGGCTCAATGACCAACTCCGGGGTAATACTTCCCTGCAGCGACGGTTTGCGCCGAAGCTCCCGGTTGTAGATGCTGTAGATCGCGGATTTGTTGGCATCCATGGTCCGGCGCAACTCTTCCTTGCTCCGGGTTCTGGCCGCAGTTTCCTGCTGTTCCTTGCGTGCCGCCTCTTTCACCGCAGCAACTCTCTCTGCTTCGGCAACTTCCGCGCGCTGGCGTTCGGCCAGGGCGACCTGACCGGCCTCCCGATTGAGCGCTTCCTCGTTTACCCCACTGCTCTTCGCGCTCGCGGTCGCGCGCGAGGCCAAAGTATCACCGGTTTTGCGGGCAATAGGTTCTGCTGTATTGGCAACCGGACCATCGAGCTTGACCGACTCCGCCAGCGAACTGAGTTTCTTCAGTTCGTTCCCCATGGCCAGAATACCGGTATTCTTTGCCTTCTCCCGCGCCTTGGCGACCTCTTCAGGCTTGGGTTCTGACTTGGGCTCCGGTTTTTCGGCTACCTGAGGCTCCGGCTCGGGTTCCGGCATCACCGGTTCAGGAACCGGCTCCGGCTTGGGCTCTGGTTTGGCCTGTTCCACCGGCTTTTCCTCAGGCTTCGGCGGTTCGGGCTCCGGCTCGGGCATCACCGGTTTTGGGGGCTCCTTTTTCTCGATGATCAGCTTGGCCAGCTGAGGCGGCAGAGCTTCCTGTTCCTGCCTGTCACGTTCTGGCAGCTCTACCCAGCTGACATAACCTGCAATTGCAAGGAACAATGGCATCACAAAAACAGCGGCGGCCAACAACCGCTTACGTTCACCACGCTCCTGATTCCAGGGCAATCCGTACCGATAATCCATCATGGTCAGGCTCCCTGTTCCGCACGCTGATTAACCGCCAGGGAAATACTGGCGTAACCGGCGTCCACACAGGTGGACATGATTTTTTTCAGCAGCTCGTAGGGCAGTTCGCGGTCTGCAAGAATGGTAATGGGTCGACCCGCATCCGGGGCAGGTGCCGACGAGCGACTGGCCTGATAGTCCAGTTCCTGCTTCAGGGCAGGCTCCACCTGTCCGTCAAACGTCTGGAAGGCGTCGCGTTTCACTACCAGCCGACCGTTCACCAGGATATCCCGGTCTGTGACGGTCAGGGCCAAGACATCACCGGGGGGTTGCTGAGCGGTGGAATCCGGCAGTTTGATAGTGTTGTTCTGGTTCAATACCTGTACGTCGGAGGAGGAGTTCACCATCAGGAAGAACACCAGGATGGTGAAGATATCCATCAACGAGACCAGGTTCATCTTTCCCTGGCTTTTATTGCGCCGGTAATGGCGTTTCTGGCGGCGGGCCTTGGCAGATTCTTTCATGAACTCACCTCCGCGGATCCCGAAGGCTGTGCGGGCGCATCGCCGAGAGAGATCTCGGGGAACAGCTCCGCTTCAACCACACTACCAGCCACAACCGCCTCGTATGAGCGCACCGTGTCCATCACCGAGACCAGAGACTGATAGGACGTCTGCCGGGACGGCATAATAATCACATCCTTCTTGTCGGGCACACGGCTCTTGATTTCCTTCATGACATCCTTGAGCAGAACGAAATCATACTCGCCCTCGCGCTGGGGGATGTTCTTGATTACGCCGCCCTGGTTATCCGCAACGACCAGGCGATCCTCATAGATCACCACCTGGATCTGCAGCTCTTCCGCCTGCTCGGCCGACAGGCTCTCACCGGTCGGGAAGTTGAGTTCCAGAACGCTGGTGTGGGCGAACACCATATTCAGCAGCAGTACCGGCACCAGCACAATCATGAGATTCATGAAGGGCGTGATGTCGAGATCGGCCTCACTTTGTAGGCGACGATGTTTCCGTCTCATGGCCTGACATCCTTCTGGCTGGTTATCAGGCCGGGCTACCGGCCGGAGTCGCTACCTGTGCCGGCGCAGCGGCATTCTGTCCCTGCGGTTGAGCGGCGGTCTTACTACCGGAACCATCGCTGAGGAGGTTCAGGACCTTGATGCCCGCCATCTCAAAGCTATCGACGATCTCATTGGTCTTGGTCTGCAGCAGTGAGTGGATCAGCAGCATTGGGATAGCAGACATAAGGCCGAAGGCGGTGGTGTTCATGGCAACCGAGATACTCTGGGACAGAAGACTCGCCTTCTGGGCCGGATCCGCTGCAGCTACCGCCGTAAACGCTGCAATCAACCCGATAATGGTACCCAGCAGACCAAGCAGCGTGGCAATGTTGGCCAGCGTTGCCAGATACTGGGTGCGCTTTTCCAGCCGCGGCATCACATCCAGCAACCCCTCCTCCATCGCGTATTCGATCTCTTCACGACCCTGGCGGCGAGCCAGGCGCTGGAGGCCGAAGCCGATCATGGTCGACATGGCACTACCGGATTCCTGGGTGTAGTTCAGGGCGCCCTTCAGGTCACGCTTGGCGATCATCTGATGCAGGCGGTTGAAGTCCCGACGGTTGGTCAGTTTCTGGGCGGAAAGGTAAATGTAACGTTCAATGGCAACAATGAGTCCGACAATCAGCACAACGGCAATCGGAAACATAAAAAAGCCACCTTCCTGGAAGAAGCGAACGGCGGTATCGATCATTTTCTGGGCACTCCATGGTCCGGTTTTCAGATCAGTCTAAGCGCGTCACTGCCCTGCAAGGGTAAGTTCGCGAAAGTCTGTGTGAGGGTTTGTTTAATCTTGCGCAGGAACACACTCATGACGTGACAGGCATCACACTCTACTGCCCTGTGCTGGCCTGGGTCTGTTTGATAAACGCTTCGTGGTACTTGATAAAACGCTGGAACTCATAGCGTTCCAATGGCCGGAGACCCTGATCAACCATCAGGCGTTCTTCTGGCGCACGCAACTCGTCCACTTCCGGTGGCTGCCAGGGCACCAGGTACATCACCGTGGGCACTTCCTGATCGCCACGGATTCTTGTGCCCTCAATGGTAACCACACCCGGGGCGTCCTGGGCGAAGACCATCGGCGCCGTGGGCAACGGCGTGGAAACTGCCAGAGCGATTAGCGCAAGACGTTTCATATCACATAGTCCACATCAGATTCTGTTTTTGGCATCGAAGATCCAGTCTTCCAGTCTGGGGTGCGGCTCACTGGCCGCGGACTGATAACGCTCATAAAGGTCAACCGCCTCGGCAGGTTTGCCGAGGTAGATATCAAGCAGGAAGGCCAGATTAAGGATCCCAGGTGCGTAATTCGGATCAGCAGACAGTGCCGCGCGATAATACCGTTCTGCTTCGTCGAATTCTCCGGCGTTCCGGGCAATTACTCCCAGATGATTCAGCGCCTGGACATGTTCAGGATTCACCGCCAGCGCGCGTTCAAACCAACCTTTCGCGGTCTCGGTATCCTCTTGCTGGAACGCAATAATACCAAGGTTGGCCATGGGGCCGGCTTTTCCGGGGTAGTCGCTCGCCAGTTGCTCGAATCGGGTTTTGGCCTCGACAAGGTTTCCCTCCTCCATGGCACTCACTGCCTTGGCGAATGACGCTTCCAGTGCAGCTTGCTCAACTTCTGCCTCAGACTCCGGCGGCGCCGGCGCCGTCACACACCCCGAAAGCGAAAACATCACGAAAAGACAGAGTCCGCAGGCCTTAATCGAGCTCATAGACAACCCCCTGGGTAACTTCTTCTTTCCGATAACGTCCGGGCAACAGGGCTTTCAAGGCCTCGTAACTGCGCTTGACCCATTCATCGAAAATGCCCTCCCGGGCCCGCCGGATATTCTGCTCGTGGATATCGATGGCGTTGTCCTCAAACGGGTAGGCCTGCTCTTCCAGGAGAAGCTCGTACTGAGCCAGTTCAAGCTCGCTCAATCCGGTGGGCCGCTCCGAGTCCATGAGATCGGCACCGAGGCGTGCATAGATGTGGGCGATCTGGTAACCGGCCTCGGTTGCAAATGATGAAAGGCCATAGCTGGCCGTCTTCTTGTAGGCGTTGACCGCTCGTTCAAGCGCATCGGTCTTCGCTGTCATGCTTTGATTGAGTGGCAGAGTCAGCCTGATGCCGTCATACCGGGCAAGGGCGTCGCGGGCGAGGATTGCAGAGGCTGACGCCGCAAGGTACCGCATGCGATCGTCCGTGGCGTCCGGGTCCCGGTCCACCGTTTCCATCTGCTTTCGCAACCAGTAATCCCTGCTTTCGGCATCCCCGTCTTCCTGATAGAGCTCAGCCAGCCGATTGGCCGCTTCCATGTAGACGTCCGTCGGCTCGGGGTGGCTGTTGGCGTAATTTCGCCAGGTATCAATCGCCTTCTCCCGGTTACCGGCCTGATCGTACAGTTCTGCTGCAATCAACAGGTTTTCCCTTCGCTCTTCCGGCGTCTTGGCAAGGGAGACCATTTGCTGGAGTTCGTCGGCGGCTCGCTCCCACTGCTCCGTTTCACGGTAGGCCAACGCCAGTTTTGCAGGGACTGTGTCAATCAGCTCGTGATTGGGGAAAGACCGCCTGAAACTGGTCAGCACACCGATGGCCTGCTCCCAGAGATTGGCAGTGATAAGAAGTGAGGCAGCATCGTATTCGGCGTTTGCCCGCAGAGCGGATTCTGGAACGGCCGTGCCGACTCGCAGGAATTCGCTCACCGCAGCCTCCACATTTCCGGCATCAGCTAACTGCTCCGCCTGTCGATAGACCGCGGCTGCCAGATTTTCACGAACGCCGCTTCTGCGTTCATCGTCTTCGGCCATTGTTGCCAGGGCGTCACGATAAGCCTGTTCCGCCTCGGCGTATCGGGCCAGTTCGGAGAGGCTGTGCCCGGATAACAGCAAAGCTTCCGTCGTCAATTCATCCGGAGGCGTGGGCTGCCAGGTAACAAGTCGGGCCGCCATATTGACGGTCTCTTCCCAGTTGTTCAGGTCAAATTCACGCTGCAGCGCAATGTAATACACCGCCGGCGCCCGGGCGTCGCCGGGAAACGCATTTGCGAACCGCAGCCGGTTCAGTTGTTGCAGCTCCTGATAGGCCATCCGCTCCGATACCGGTTCACTCTCCCAGGTTTGCGAGTACTCCCGGAATGCCAGCACCGAGGCATACCCGGCTTCAGCTGCCCGATCGGCTACTGTGTCTTCCGGATAGTCATAGGCCACGCGTTCGAAAGCTGCGATTGCTGCCGGCCAGTCTTCCAGCTCCAGGTATGTCTCACCCAGAAGGAACAGCCGCTCCGGTGTACGGGGGTGGTCCGGGAAGGTAGCCGCAAATTCGGCGTAATAACTGGCGGCCTTGCGGTAATGATCGTCCGCCTGCTGATCATCCTCCGCCTCCCCTGCCAGCAGGTACTGGCGGTCCGCCAGTTCCGGCAACAGTTGTTCCAGTTGTTGCTCGATAAAGCCAATCGCATCGGGGCCCGCTGACTGCCAGTAATCGCTGTAAATTCCGTAAAGGCTGACAAAGGCGGCCTTTCGTTCAGGGATCGTACGGGTGAAACCGGCCAGCTCAAGGGTATCAATGATCCGGATGTGGTAGCGCGGCGCCCAGGGACTCTCCGGATGGTCTTCTATGTAGGCCTCGAAGACATCGATGGCATCACTGTATTGCTCTCTCTCAAGCAAGAGCTCGCTGTAGCGGTCGTAGACCAGTATTTCGTAGGGGCGACCACCCGTTTGGCGGAAAAGCGCCTGGAGGGTTTCCGCTCCGTCAAGGTACGACAGGGACAACCCTACCACCCTGAACAGATCTTCGATCAGTGTCTGGCTCCGCTGATCCACGTCCGCCACCGGCCTGCCCTCGGGCATGACAAGATCAAGCACTTCTACGTAACTGAAGAGCGCTTCCTGGTATTGCGCCTGCTTGAACAGACTCCAGCCCTTCATGTAATGCGCGTTCACCAGGAACGATGGATCGGCCATGCGTTCCTGGCTCGCGAGGGTAACCTCGTCGAAGGCCTGTTCCGCTTCCCCGTATCGGCCATCGATAAACAACAGGTCGCCGCGGCGGAATTGAGCCTCAACCCAGTATTCTGAATCCGGGTAGCGGCGGACCAGAGTATTCAGGGCATCAAGCTGCTGCGGCGTCGCGCCTCGAAGCTCCCAGGCTCTGGCAAGCTGATAATAGATCTGGTCATTGCCCTCACGCTCTGGATATTCCGACAGAAGACGCTGGTAGGCATCAATGGCTCCGGACAGTTCATCGACAGCCGAATCCGCCATTTTCCGCTCCGCACGCTGGAACTCCAGATCGGCCAACCGATGCCTGATGGTAACCTGCTTGCGGGGATCCTCTACGAGTGGCAAAAGCGCCTTGTAACTGTCCATCACCGTTTCAATGGAAACATCTTCTGCGGGGCCGCTGCCGGCCTCTGCATCGGCACTTTCCTGCCGAGTTTCGATCGCCGGAAGCGCAGCCAGAGTGCCCTCACGGACTCGCGGCATTTCTTCGCCACCGGCAGGCATCATCGACTGCAACATCTGGCAGCCACTCGCCATGACAAAGGCCCCAACCATGAGAAGGCCTTTAACAGTCCTGCCGGCCATCCGATTATTCATCACCGGCACCTGCATTTTGCGATGCGCGGAACAACTGGTCCGCTAGTCTCGCCTGGGCGTGGCGAGAGGCCAGCAGGTATCCATTAAGCTCCTGTTGCTGGGCAGCGAGCATCCGATCAACCTGCGCCAGGAGTGTTTGCCGGGCACTGCCTAATGCCTCGGAAACCTCTGTTCCAAGAGTCGCGAGTTCCCGTTCGCTGGCAGCGATCCGCCGAGCCAGTTCCGCATGGCGGGCATCATCGGCCATCAGGCTTTCAACCCGTTGCCGCTGGGCCTGAAAGCTCTGCATCTCGCGATCCAGTTGCATGAGCTGTTTTTGCGCCGCCCAGCGATTGATTCCATAGTCATCCGCAATCCACCAGTCGAAGTAGGCACGCATCCGCCGATACGTCGCACGCTGCCTGGCGGTCGTCGCGTCGTCAGGCAAATCCGCCAGAGTTTCCTCAACCTCAGCGAGCTTGTCTCTGAGCGCTTTTTGTTGCGAGGTCATGAAGAATCCCGCATCTTCGTCTGCCAGCGCCGAGTAAATTCTGTCCGTGAAGTCCTCGTGCAATTGCCGCCACTGGTCTGCCTGTTGGGTTTCGAGTGCCCGACGGGTCTCGGCAATACGAATCTGCCGTTGCTGCTCACGGGTCTCCAGCATGATCCGGAACGATTCGAACCTGGACTGCCGCTCGGCGATAAAGGACTGCATTCGGTAGAGTTCGTTCAATTCGGCAAGCGCCTGCTGGAACGTCTCCGAAGCCAGCACTTCCGCCATACCAGAATCGAGGGGCTGCACGCGCAGCCGGCCATAGGAATCTGTAAGAATCCCGTCGCTGTCACGGCTGAACTCAAGCTGGGCCATCAGATTTTCTTCATTCAGCCGATCCCGGATATTGTCGAGCTCCCTGATACGGGCCTCGTAATGGTCGGCTGCCTTTTTAAACGCAGGCAATGCACGCTGTGGAGCATTCATCTGCTCAAGAACATAGGCGCGGGCAAAGGGAACCTGCTGGCGCCAGGGCAAAAACAGTTCACGGTTCGCGAGAGTATCGAGGGCGTCGAGAGCCCTCTCCGGCCTGCCCTGGCCCGCCGCGGCAACGGCGTAGTCAAAGAGAGCCTGGTCGGCGAACACGCCGGTCAGTGGCATGGCTCCCAGGACCTCCAGAGCTGCCTCAAACTGGTTGTCACGCAGATACAGGCCCGCAAGCGAGAGGCGAGCGCGGCCCAGCAGGCCCTCCCGTTCGGCATCTGGCTCGACGGAGTCAATGGACTCGTCGAGGATGGCGATGAGCTTTTTCAGTTCCTGTTCGGCGGCAGCTCCGTCTCCCGCATCGAGAGCGGAGACCGCGGAATTGTACCGGAGGTAAAGGAACCAGATGTCCGTTTCGTCCAGCTGGTCCCGAAGCGAAGCCAGTTCGGGTTCATCATCAGGGCGGGCAGACATCATGACCAGCCGGGAGCGCAGATAAATCCATTCGCGGAAAAGATCGTGGTCGGCCTCGGCCAGTATCTCGCCATCGACACGATCAAGGTTCTCACTTGCGAGCGCCTGGTTCCCCTCGAGGTAGAACACCTTACCGAGATAGAACCAGGCCTGGTTACGAACATCGGGCGACAGATTGCTGCCGGCGCCATCGGCCCCGAGTAGCTGTGTAAACAACCTGCTCGCCTCTCGGGTCATCCCCCAGGACAGCATGAGCCCGCCCTCGACGAGAGCCGGATGATCTCCGTGTCCTTGGATGCCGCCCCGTTCGCGCGCCACGGCCAGCTGGGTCAGAGCCTCAAAGGCGTTACCCTGATGGTATTCGTACAACGCCCAACCATAACGAAGGTCCTTCGCCCGCTCGGGTTGCGCCTCGTCGGCATGGACCGGGGTCATCATCAGCCACAGTAGGGCACCCGCGTAAATGAACGGGCGTCGACCTGAAGGCTGGCTTGCTTTCAATCCCACGACGCGGCTTACTCCCACTCCACAATGGATACGGAGGGTTGGTAGTTGGAGGAGCGATCTTCAACACGGATTTCCAGAGCGGCTGTTCCGGTGCCCTTCTCAAACTCCAGGGAGGCCGCCTGCTTGTATGGCCGCTGATCCGGGCCGATTCCCTCAACAAACGCCGTCATCTCATGGACGCCGGTTTTCAGGTTGCCGACGTATAGCCGCTGCATGCCGCCGCGCTCAAGGGCAGTCACCTGTCGCTCCGTATACAGGTGGGAAGCAACAATCTCGTCGTCGACTTTCAGTTTGACCGCATCCAGCTTCAGAAACTTCCCGGCATCAACGCTGAGAAACACGGCAACCTGGGTATTGGCTGGAAAAAGCAGATCTTCCTCAAGGATAAACAGGTCACGATTGAGGCGTATCACTTTCTTCTTGAGCGCCTCCACCTGCTCGGCGACGGCTGTATCATCTTTCTCCGCCCCGGGATTGGTCTGGGCAAATGCGGGGGCTATCAGGGCGAGGGTCAATGCCGCTAAAAGCACCGGAAATCGGGAGTTCAAGCAAGTGGCCATGGTCGTTCTTCCTGCATGCTCAGTATTCAAGAATCAACGACGCCCGGGTTACGTAGGCATCGAAGGAATAAAGGGGTTCTTCGCCGGGGAGAAAGTCACCGGCTGCGGTGACATCCCGGAAGTTGTCATATTCAAAATTCAGCCAGTCAACCAGTAGGCTGAACTGCAGGCGATCGATGCCGGGAAGCGACGTCTGCTTCCATTCGTAGACCGCGCCCACCGCCAGGGTTGTCCCGGAAAGGGAGCTGAGTTCCTTGTCACGGGCCAGGTGTGTCTGGGAGTTCTCGAATGGGAAAAGATCGCTGTAAAAGTCCGCCTCGCTCTGGCTGTAGTAACGAATGGAACCCTCAAGGGTCCAGTGCTGGTTCAATCCGTGTACGTATCCCAGTTCGACCGTGTGGGCGTTGATGCCCCAGGTATCTGAAAAATAACGGTATTCACCGCGAATTGAGGCGCGATACGGCAGATAGTAAAGCGCTCGCAAGGCCACGGAGGTACTTGTTCGGGTTTCCGGATAACGCTCCGGTTGATACAGGAACGCTGTGGAATCGTTCGGGTCGATGTAGCGGTTCTGTCGGTACGGGTTCTGCAGGAAGCCCTCATCCGTAACCACCTCAAGATCCAGGCCTACCAGGCTGTTGCGGGTGACGACCTGGCTCAGTCCGAGCTGATAGTTCCGACGATCAGCTTCCTCGCTGAAGGAATCGTTGCCAACCCGGCCCACTTCATCCCAGCCGCTGGCATAGCCCATGGTTACTGTGGACATGCCCCCGAAAAACTCCTGGCTGAGCGAGAAGTAAACGGTGTTGGCTTCGTAATCGTTTTCCGTACTGTTGGTAAAGCCGAGACTCAGAATGGACTTATCGTGCAGGTAATCAACACCAAAGGTGTACTCGTTGCGTTCCTCCTCATAGGGGCTCGCCGTGGCCAGAACGTCCACGGATGCAGCCGAAACGGAGTCAACATAGTACTGGCCGGAGAACGAAACCGAAGAGCCAATACCCTTGCGCACCAGAACTGAGGGGCCATCGATGACCATGCCACCACCGTCATAGCGGTGATAGAGAACATCCACGTTATCCACTGGCAAGGTCGCCGCAATCGCCTGTTGCCCGGCCAACATCAGCACGAACAGAGCGCAGACGGAGCGTAATAACCTTTTGCCGTCAGTTACAGCCACAGCCACCCCCAGAACCGCCTTCTGCTCCCCGCGCAGACTCCCGGGATTGATAGACGTGATGCATGTAGGAATCCGCTTTGCCATGACGGCTGAGACTCATGACCGGATCCGCCAGATTATCCCGTTCATAGGGTTTTACCCACGGCTTGATTGAGCTGCATCCAGAGATCGTGAAGGTCGCGACCAAAAGAGCAGAGGCAGTGAAGATCGACAAATTACGCATAAACGTTCCGTCCGAAAATTATTCGCGCACCAGCTCGCGAATCTGCTGTTCGTACTCGTCTTCGTAACCCGGCTGATAGCCGTAGTGGAGATACCGGGCATTACCATCGCGATCAATCATCACGGTGGTTGGCATGGCCTGCACTTCATAAAGCTCGCTCACCGAACTCTCCGGATCGTAGAGAATCGGGTAATTCACGGGCACCTTGTCCAGGAAGCGATGAGCCTCTTCCCGATTTTCATCCACATTGACCGCCAGAATCGTGAAGCCGAGATCCTTGTACTGGCTGTAGAGCTCATCCATCAGCGGCATTTCCTGGCGGCAGGGGCCACACCATGACGCCCAGAAGTTCAGCATCACCACTTCACCACGATGATCCTCCAGCCTCAGGTTTTCGCCGGAACGGCTTTCCAGGGTGAAATCCGGAGCTGGCACATTGATGGCCTCGGCGCCCGCCATAGGGCTAAGACAGGCCAGGACGCCCGCTACTGCAAATGACCTTATGGATGCTTTCATAACCATTGCTCCTGTAATCAGAAAAAGACCGACAGGCCAGTGCTGACCTCTGTGTTCATGGAGGTTTTCTCGGCCCCAAGAACATCTATTCGGTAGTAGTGCTGTCTTACGCCAATCTGAACTGCAACGCTGTCCGTCAACAGAACCTGATAGCCCGCGCCGGCATTCAGGGTAAACCGGGTGTCACCCGCAAAATCGGTAGCGCCAGCACCTGCAATAAGATAGAAATTGGTGTTGAACGCGTAGTTCTCGGTGAGGAAGGCCTCGCCTGGAAGCACGTTGTAACCCAGGTTGATGTTGTAATAGCTGTAATCCCGCTCGCTGTCGGTAAGCACCTCCACGTTACCGGCCAGCTTCTCGAAACTGGTTTCTCCACCCTCAGCGAAGCCGACTCCGGCCTCGAAAAAGAAGGACTCGCTGAGGTGGTAGGTGAGCTTGCCGCCATACAGCAGCGACGACTCGAAGTCCTCGATATTGAGCACGCCCACAAAAGCGCCGATTTCAAAGTTCTCGGTGTCAATCAGCGCCTCGGTGACCGGCACCGGGGTCACATCCGGCTCGATCAGCGGCCGATCGTCCTGGGCCTGGGTTGCCGTGGCTATGAATAGCCCTGCCCCGAAACACAGCGTTTTCAGAAAAAGATGCTTAGTCCGATTTTCCATTCTGTCGCTTCTTCGTTGGTGGACCGGGTAGTGAACACTTTGTAGTCCTTCACTTCGGCACGGATGAAATATCGATCGGTGATGTAGGCGCGGATGCCAAGCCCTGCATGGCCAATGCTGTTATCCCGTTCTTCGGGCTGAGCCAGAGTGGCCTTGGGATCAACCCAGATATGCCCGACCCCCAGGGTAAAAAAGGGTGATACCCGCCAGTCAGGAAATGGCTGATGCACCAGATTCGCATTAACCATTCTTATTTCCGAGGCGCTGCCCAGAATCTGAGAAGCCCAAAGCTCGGCGGACAGGTTTCTGGTCATCCAGAAGCCGCCGTAGCCTGCCGTGACAGCGGCACCATCGAACTCCCCCATCATCAATCCGGCTTCCACACGGCGGCTTCCAAAGGCTTCAAAATCCGGCACCTGAAGAGCCACTCGATTACCGGTGCCATCGATGGTCTGGGCGATATCGGCAACGGCGACCCAACCTTCCCGGCCCCGGGAGTCCGTTACTTTGATCCAGCTGGTCTTGCGCTGAAGAATGGTTAGCCATTCCCCTTTTTCGCTGGTATGGAAAACCGGGTAGCCAGTTGCCGGGCCGGTTCGCCAGGACACATAGGGCTCCGTCACCTGCACTTGCGCCACGTCTTCTTCAGCCTGGCCCCACAGCCAGCCAGCCCAGCTCTGAGCCGGCAAAAACAATAGAAACATGAGAATGGCAATGGGCATGGTGCGAGTTTCAGTCCTTGGATCAGTCTTCCGGAGCGTCGAACGGATTGTTGAAATACTGGCCACCAATATCCAGCCATTCTGCGATCAGTCGTAGTTCGGCGGGCGTGAGGAAATCTCTGTGAGTTCCCCCCTCGACGAATACATCAAAGAACTCACTGGCACGGGCGCCGTTGACAGACATTGAGGCCTGAACCGGAACCGTCACCATGATCGGCTGCACATTTCCTTCGGCATCCAGGATCGGGTTGCCTTCTTCGTCTTCCAGCACTTCCCCGGAGTCCACCAGCACATCCACCAGGGCACCATTCACCAGTTCCTGCTCGTTATCCGGGAACAGCAGTTCCCGGTAGGCGTTGAAGTGCAGCGGTTCGGCCGGTGACGGACCATCGCCGAGGTCCAGTTGTCCAGCAGGCACTTGCTGAGCGTCTTGTGCATCGGTGTTGGTATGACAACCTGTGCAAGTGGTATCGAGTACATCCATGGTTTCCGGATCGAGTATCTCGCGGTTTAAGCTCCACAGCGGATGAATATGCTGCTCGTAGTTGATCACGATCCGGCAATTCGGCGCCCAGTCGGTGGCGCAAACACCAGATATCGGCGGCGGTGTCTGCAGATCGGCATAGGCGTAGGCAAAGCTGTCAGGCTTGGGATCCACGGCATCTCCAGACCATTCATCGGCATAGATCACATCCGGCGTCGGCCGGCGAATCTCGTTGATGCGGGCAAACACCTGAGCCATGGTTTCACCCATGTCGGCAAACAGAGCCGGGTCGGTATTCGGGAACGGAAGGCTCGTGGTTGCGGCCCCACCCCACACGGACGTTGGACCGGCATCCGGTCTGCCATGGGGTGTCGGACTGTTCGGGTTGTGGCACCCTGAACATTCGAGGGTCTCGCCGGGGCGCACCGTGAGCCAGTTCTGGTGCCGGTTGCCCATAGCGCCACCAACACGCTGGCCTTTCTCATCGAGAATACTGATGGCAAAAGCAACATTGGCGGGCACCGCCACCTTCACTGAACCATCAGGCTCTATCGGCACGTAGCCCAGTATCTCGCGCATTAGCTGAGCCCGGCTGCGGCCAAAGGCGCTGTTGTCGAAATCCCGGACGTTCTCATCGGGGATGGCCACGGGCTTTTCCAGTCGAAGGAATCTGGCCGGGCGATTTTCCGGCGGCGTTTGCAGCGGATCAGCCATTGCAGCAATACCAGTCGGCGTGGTGTCCACTCCATCGATATCATAGACGCTTCGAATGTGCAGGACGCCGTAGCCGGCATCGCCGAGGGCCCCCTCATCACCCGTGAACTGGGATTCCGGGATGAACCCTTCCAGAGGCCGCTCCTTCATCAGGACCGCCTCATCAAACTGAACGTCCTCTACCGGCGGGACCACCGGCCGCTGGGTTTCGCTGTTGATATCCAGAAGCCACAAACCGTAGACGGGCTCTGCGGGTTGATAGTCTTCGGATTGCAGGCGATCTTCCGTGCAGTTCACAATCCGGTCGGTCGCTGTTTCACGCAGCCGGCAAGGTGTCCAACTGACCAGGTAGCGGTTGGTACCATCAAGCAGCGGTGAAACCGATGCATAACTGCCTTTCAGCGACAGTTGGCCATCCAGGCCCACGCCGGGCACAAGCGAGCGCTGGCCCGAACCTTCGGTACCATCGAGACGAAGATTGGCCTCAACAAATTGGTCAACATCGACTTCCGCCAACACAGACGCGTAATCATCTGTTTCAAACGGCCTCAGCTGCACGAGCAGATTGCCGCTGTCTGATTGGCGTGGCTGCAGGTACTGTATGTCGTTCGCTTCTGGAACCGAATCGTGGGAGTGACGACCGAAAAGATAACTCAGGCCAGTGCCGTCAGGGTTGACGCGGTAGAGGTTTACACCGTTGTTCCGGGTTTGGCCGGCATTATCCCAGCGGCTGAACACAATGGTGCCATCATCCGCCACCATGGGGTCGAGGTCGTGGCTCTGATTGAAGGTGATCTGTTCAATGTTCTGACCATCGTCGTCCATCACATGCAGAACAAACCCGGGGCTATCACCCTCCTCGTCCAGACCGGAATACTGGGGTTTGCCTTCATCAAGCAGCACCGCCTTGGAAATCCGCTGACGGGTTGACGAGAAAACGATTCTGCCATCAGGCAGATAGGCTGGCGCAACGTCCTGCCCGGCCCGGGCGGTAACGTCCGAATCGATGATCCGGCGCAGGATGTCGGTACTAACGTCGTATTCCCAGATATTCCAGGTTGGCTGATCCTCGTCGTCTGCGTCCTCGATTTCCGGCGCACGCATGGCAAACAGCAGTCTGGAGCCGTCGTGGGAAACGTGGAGATCTTTCACGTCGTAACGTAACTGACCATTGTCATCAAGGAATTGCGGCCCCGCGAATGCTCTGGAGGCAACATCTCGCGTCTCGGCGTCCGCAGTGGCACTGGCCTTCAGAAACAGCCGCGCTCCGGGGCGGAAAGCGCTCGGGTCGGCCAGGTTGTCCTCGACCAGGGCCCCGGTGTTTTCGTCAAAAAGCAGAGCCCGTTCGACATAAGCCACAGGGTTCTCGACGACAACCGGATCCGCCTGCTGACTGTCGCTGCTCGAAAGACAGCCAGACAGAGCTGCAAGCGAGCAGAGTGCGATAGCCAGGCGAGCACTGCGAGAGATGTTTAGAGTGGACGACCTAATTTCCAACGTGAGAAACCCTGTTTCGGATGACATTCCATGACATAAATTAAGTCGGTTCCGCTGGCAGGCTCCAAGGGTTTTACGTAACGCAATGTAATAACGTGGCCTACGGCTCAAAACGAAGGATATAGCAAGCCGTAAACTTTTAACAATTGTCAAAAAGCATTAATGTGCACATGCTATCGATCACCGAGGGAAAGGACATGACCGTCCGGAACAGGATCAGAAGCCTGCTTTGCAAGGCTTGCAGTACCGCAGTTCTCGTCGCATTGGTGTCTGGACAGGCCAGCCTTGTTCAGGCTGGCCCCAGGGAGCAGGCCAAAAGAATTCACGATCGGGTCGCCGGCGTGCCACCCTCTGACGTCGTCCTTGACGATATGGCGAGCGACATAGAGTCCGGCAGAGCGATTGATGCCGCGTTCACGGCCATGCAAGACAGCGCTTTCTACGACGTCACCCTGAAGAATTTTGCAGCCCCCTGGACCAACGAGGCGATGTCAAAGTTCGTGCCCCTCAATGATTACATTGCCACGGTGATTGGCCTGGTGCGGGACGGGGAAGACTTCCGAAAAGTTCTGTATGACGATGTTCTTTACATCGGGAATGCATCCCTGAACCTGCCAAACTACTCCACCAGCAACAACAACCACTACGAATCTCTCGAGAACAGTGGAGCCAGCCTTAAGGACAACCTGGAGCGGGTAAACCAGTCGACCTACACGGGCCTTCCTCCCTCGGCCACCGCCGGCGTCATTACATCAAGAGCTTCCGCCCGGGCTTTCTTCAGTGCCGGCACCAACCGGGCGATGTTCCGCTTCACACTGATCAATCACATGTGCAACGACCTGGAGCAGGTTGCGGACGTTACCTTGCCCACGGACCGCATTCGCCAGGATGTTTCCCGCAGCCCGGGTGGTGACAGCCGGGTATTCCTGAACAACTGCGTTGGCTGCCACACCGGCATGGACCCCATGACCCAGGCGTTTGCCTACTACGACTACGAGTATGACGCCAACACCGACCCCGATGGAGAACTGGGCAGGCTGGTCTACAACGCCATTGGCGAAACAGATCCAGAAACCGGATCCAGGGTTCAGGCCAAGTACCACATCAACTCTGCAACCTTCGAGCAGGGCTATGTCACACCTGACGACAGCTGGGATAACTACTGGCGCCAGGGCGCCAATCGCCGACTGGGATGGGATCCCTCACTCCCGGGTTCCGGCAGCGGTGCCAAGAGCCTGGGTATGGAATTCGCGAATTCCGAGGCCTTCGCAGAGTGCCAGGTCAAGAAGGTGTTCGAGAATGTCTGCCTGCGACCTCCCTCCAACAGCGCAGACCGTTCGCAAGTAAGCAGTATGGTTGCCAGCTTCGCAAGTCAGGGTTACGACCTGAAGCAGGTATTCGCAGAATCCGCCGTGTACTGCATGGGGGAGTGAGGACGCTATGAAAACATTTAAAGGAATTTCCATGAGCTCCCTCAAATCGGTCCTTGCCATCACTGCCCTGGCCCTTCTGCTTTCTGCCTGCGGCGGCGAATCCACGGAACAACTGCCGAATACCACCCAGAATTCCGGCGCGGTTACTTACAACGGGCCTGCCCCCTCGACCGATGACGTGGCCAACTTCAAACGCACCGTGTGGGACAACCTGGTCACCCAGGATAAATGTGGCGCGTGCCACGGCTCCAACGGCCAGGCACCGACATTCGTCAATGAGCAGGACGTGAACCTTGCTTATGCCCAGGCGAACTCTATTGTAAACCTGTCTGACCCATCCCAGTCCACAATGGTGACCAAGGTAGCCGGTGGCCACAATTGCTGGCTCCAAAGCACGTCAGCCTGTGTGGACATTCTCACCACCTATATTTCCAACTGGGCAGGCGGGTCAGAAGGCTCTGCCAAAACCGTGGAACTTCGCGCTCCAGCGCTCAAAGAACCGGGTGCCACGGTTGCCCTTCCAACCGACACTGGCCTGTTTTCCACCACGGTATACCCCGAACTCAGACAGTATTGCAGCGACTGCCATGCTGATGGTGGGCAAACCCCTTACATTGCCAGCGCCGATGTCACTACTGCCTACGATCAGGCGAAAAGCCGTATTGATCCTATGAATCCGGGCGCATCCCGACTGGTTGAACGTCTGCGCTACGACTTCCACAACTGTTGGGACGACGACTGCGAAGCCTCAGCCGATTTGATGGAACTGAAGATTCTTGAAATGGTCCAGGATCTGAGCGCCCAACCCGTGGACCCGGCAATCGTTGCCAGCAAGGCACTCAACCTGCAGGCAGACGGCCTGCTCGCAAACTCCGGCGGCCGGTTTGAAGACAACGTGATTGCCCTGTACGAATTCAAGTTTGGTGAAGGCCAGACTGCCTTTGATACCAGCGGCGTATCGCCAGCGCTGGATCTGACCCTTAGCGGAAACGTTGACTGGGTTGGCGGCTGGGGCATCGACCTTGGCCCGGCGGGCGAAAACGAGCAGGGTTTCATGATCCCCGCGGGCAAGGCCCAGGGCAGCACCACCGCCAGCCGGAAGCTGCACACCCTGCTGACCGCCTCCGGCGAATACAGCATCGAGGCCTGGGTCGCCCCGGGCAACATTACCCAGGAAGATGCCCGGATCGTGACCTACTCCGGCTCATCCACCACCCGCAACGTCACCCTGAGCCAGTCGCTCCAGCGTTACGAGGTACTGCATCGCAGCACCACCAGTGACGAAAATACGCCTTTCGCAACCCAGGACGCCGACATGCTCCTGCAGGCAACCCTCCAGCACGTGGTGGTTAACTACACGCCGGCGACCGGTCGCCAGATCTTCGTGAATGGCGTTCCAACCGGCGATGTTGATCCGGACGACGGCGGACTGCTGACCGAATGGGACGACAGTTTTGCCCTGGTCCTTGGCAACGAGACCGATGGCAACTCGCCCTGGCAGGGCGCGATCCGGATGGTCGCCATCCATAATCGGGCGCTGACACCGGAACAGGTCCAGGCCAACTTTGAGGTGGGCGTTGGCCAGAAGTTCTATCTTCTGTTCGGGGTCTCTCACCTGATCGACCTGCCCGAGAGTTTCATCGTGTTCGAAGTCAGCCAGTTCGACAGCTACGCGTACAGATTCACCAGTCCCTTCTTCATCAGCCTTGATGACTCCGTCGAGCCATCAAATATTCCGCTGCGTGGCATGCGACTGGGCATTAACGGCAAGGAGGCAACGGTTGGACAGGCCTGGGCCAATCTGGACGTTACCCTCGACAGTGGCAGCTATGAACCGGGTACCGGGCAACCTCTCTCCTCCCTGGGCACCATCATCGCTCTTGAGAATGGGCCCGGAAACGATGAGTTCTTCCTGACGTTCGACCAACTGGGCGGAAACAACTTTGCCCGATCCGAACCCTCGCTGCCGCCGCAGCCGGAACCCGCTGACCTGCCACCGTCATCGGAGATCGGCTTGAAGACTTTTGACGAGATAAACGAGTCCATGTCGAGGATGACCGGTGTTCCCACAACCAATCAGGCTGTATTCAACACATACACCACCGTGAAGCAGCAATTGCCTACGGTAGAGACTATTCAGGGTTTCCTGTCCTCTCATCAGATGGCCGTTACCCAGATGGCCATCCAGTACTGCGATGCCCTGGTCTCAAATGCGCAGCTTCGGGACCAGATGTTCCCAGGGTTCGATTTCTCCGCCCCGGCCAGCACCGCCTTCGACCACGGTGGCAAGAGCCTGGTTACCGGGCCATTGCTGTCGCGCTTTGTGGGCAGCAACCTGGCATCACAGCCTGGTGACAGCGCAATCGAAACGGAGCTAAGCGAGCTCATGGATAGACTGACCAGCTGTGATACAGGGTGTGAGCCTGACCGCACAGAAACAGTCGTGAAAGCAAGCTGTGCCGCCGTGCTTGGCAGCGCCACCACCCTGGTTCAGTAGAGGAAGCCGATCATGTTTATACGCAAATCCCGTAAAAAGCCTTTGGCCAACGGCAGCCCACTGCTCCACGACGATCACGGCAAGCCACGGACCCGCCGCGAATTTATCGCACAGGGCCTGATGGCAGGCTCAGCGACGGTGTTCGGTGCTTCCCTGTTCAGCCTGTTCGGTAATCCGAGAACAGCATCCGCGGCGCTCTCTTCAGACCTGGAAACGCTGAAAGCAAGCTGTGGCATCGCGGTTCAGGGCGCCGGCAAGATTCCGTTTATCTGCTTTGACCTGGCAGGAGGCGCCAACATTGCCGGCTCTAACGTGCTGATGGGCAAATCCGGTGGGCAAATGGATTTCCTGAGCACCGCGGGCTACAACAAACTCGGGTTACCAGGTGACATGCTGCCGAACGACCCGGCGTTCGTGAACACTGAGCTGGGCCTGGCGTTCCATTCGGACAGTGGTTTCCTGCGCGGCATTCTCCAGAGCACGAGTGCCGGCACCCGAGCAGGAATCGACGGCGCCATTATTGCGGCCCGCTCGGAAAACGACACCGGAAACAACCCCCACAACCCGATGTACGGCATCCATCACGCGGGTGCCGACGGCTCCCTGCTCTCCCTCATAGGGTCCCAGAGTTCGGAATCCGGCGGTAACTCGCTGGCACCGATGAACCTGATCAATCCGGAGGTTCGCCCCACCAAGATTGACCGGCCATCAGACGTTACCGGCCTGGTAGATGTAGGCGACCTGATTGGCATTCTGGATCAATCAGACGCGGTCGCCGTGATGGAATCCATTCAGCGCATCAGCGACGCCAAGATGAATCAGGTCAACACCGGCATCTCTACAGACGACGTCGTCAAGGATCTGGTTCGTTGCGGCTACATCAAGAGTGCAGACCTGGCAGACCGCTTCGGCAATCCGGCAGAACTGGATCCAGAGCTGGACCTCGAAATCGTGGGCCCTACCGGCATCTTCACCCGCGATGAGTTCAATAATAACCGTGAGTTCCGCAAAACTGCGTCTGTCATGAAGCTGGTGCTGAACGGCTACGCTGGCGCCGGCACGATCACCATGGGCGGCTACGACTACCATACGGGTGAGCGCGGAACCGGCGAGCGTCGTGATGAACAGGCCGGTCGGTGTATGGGCGCCTGTCTGGAATACGCCGCCCGGGTAGGAATGCCATTGATGCTCTATGTGTTCAGTGACGGCTCGGTGTCGAGCAACGGCCGAATCGACGATTCCATGGACGGTCGTGGCAAGGGCGAATGGACCGGCGATAACCAGCAGACGGCCGCCTCGTTCTTCCTGGTTTACAACCCGGCGGGCCGCCCCGCTCCGATTCGCAGGCAGATCGGCTTCATGCGCTCTGATGCGTCGGTGGAAACGGCCTCCAGTCCTGCGGCCAACAACGTCAACCAGTTGGTTCAGACCGTGCTGCTCAACTACATGGCATTGCACGGGGAGCAGGGTGACTTCGGTACCCGTTTCAACGGCCACGGGCTGGGCAATGGTACCTCCCAGGACAGCCTGATTGCGTTCTCGAATGTCGTGAACGGCACTATCGGAAATTGACGGAAACTGCTCGTTCCGCCCCTAGTCTGATTGGGGCGGAACGAGGCCTTCTGAAACGTGCATCATGCGCTGATCATCGATAACCACAGCATCGATACCCTTCAAACGCTCAATCATCTCCAGTCCCTTTTTGGGCCCGAGCACGAAAACCGCCGTGGAGAGGCCGTCGGTTGTCAACGCATCCTCGCCGATAATGGTCACGCTTTGGACACCCTGGACCGATTTGCCGGTCTCAGGCGACAGGATGTGATGAACCCTTTCTCCCGCCTCATCCACGAAGAACCGCTCGTAGTCGCCGGAGGTGGACACGGCCACATCCTCGAGCGGCAAAACCACCGCGTTGCGCCCTTCTGAACGGGGGTCCCGAATGCCCACGTACCAGGGCCGGCCCCGCTTGTCCCCTAACAGTCGCATGTCGCCGCCAGCACTCAGCCGGGCATGGCGAATGCCAAAACTGACCAGACGCTCGATTCCCAGATCCACTGCATACCCTTTGGCGATGCCACCGAGGTCTACCAGAATCCCTGCCTGCCGGTATTCGACCGTCTGATCATCCTCATCAAGAATCACATCCCGAAAATTCACCCGCGGCAAGCCGGATCGGAGCTCCTCGTCCGTGGGCTTTTTGCCGGCCCTGAAGTCATACAGGTAACCCACTGAGCCAAAGGTGATATCGAAGGCGCCCTGGCTGAGTAGAGAAACCTCCCGTGCTTTTTCAATCACCTCGAACAACCCGTCACTGACTTCTACTGGCCCGTCGGGTGCATTGCGGTTGAGCCTGGAGACCTCGGACTCTTCCCGATACCGACTCATCTGTTCATCAACCTGATGAAAAACCGCCAGCACCTCTTTGCCAACCCGGTTCGCCAGCTCGTCATCTTCCGCCCAGAACTCCAGTTCGATAGGCGTTGTCATTGCAGTATCCGAAAACCGATACCACTCGGCGCTGGCCGACATCGGGACAAAGACAAGCCCCATTGCCGCCACAAGAGACGAGAGAGTCGATCCAAGTCCGAATTTCCTGCGCTTTATAGTTACCAAGACCCACACAACTCCATTGGCTGCCGCGAAGCCCACACCGGGCAATTCCGGAAAGTATATCCATTTCTTCGGCGGCAGCCGAACCGATTCATGGGAACAACATAGGCCAGACAAGATGCAGATCACTAACCTACAATTTGTTACCCAAAATTCCACTTTTGTCCCATTGTTGGCTTCATAATCAGCAGAGACACTAGCGTTGCTTAACAAATAATCAAAACAATGATTGGCAGCCCTTTTCCCCATTGGCGCTGCAATTCCGGAGGCCAACCTGAATGAACGTCAGAAAAGTACTCTTTTCTGCTTGTCTGCTGTTGCTGGCGAGCACCACTGTGTATGCCGAAACCCTTAAAATCGGCCTGAATTATCCCCAAACCGGTCGTTACAAGGATCAGGGTCTGCAACAACGTCTGGGCGCCTTTCTGGCGGTTGATGAAATCAATAAAGCCGGTGGCGTGATGGGGCGTCAGCTGGAGCTGGTAATCAGAAATACCCGCGGTGACCCTGCACAAGGTGCAAAGAACACCGCAGAACTCATCGACCGTGAAGGCGTCCAGATGGTGTTCGGCGGTGTGTCCAGCGCCGTTGCCATTGCCTCAGGCAAAGCTGCTCGAGATCGCAACCGGATCTACTTCGGCACGCTGACCTACTCGAACGCCACCACCGGCGCCGAAGGGCATTCATACATGTTCCGTGAGCCCTACAACGCCTGGATGACCGCAAAGGCGCTCAGTCAGTATCTGACCACCAATCATGCGGAAGACGATTACTTCTACATTACCGCCGACTACACCTGGGGCTGGTCTGTGGAGGAGTCTGTTCGCAAGTTCTCGGGAACCGAAGACACTGACCGCCACCAGGGCGTGAAAACGCCTTTCCCCCGGGCACTGATTACCGATTTCAGGGAGGCGCTGGAGCAGGCAGAGGCCAGTAACGCCAAGGTTCTGATGATGGTCCTGTTCGGCGACGACATGGTGAGAGCATTGAATGTTGCCTACGAAATGGGCCTTACCAAGAAAATGCAGATTGTTGTGCCTAACCTGACCCTGGGAATGGCTCGGCAGGTAGGCCCCACCATTATGGAGGGCGTTATCGGTGGCTCCCCCTGGGTATGGAACGTACCCTACGAGCTGAACTATCCGAGAGGAAAAGAGTTTGTTGAGGCCTTCTCAGCTCGGTATGAAATGCGGCCGTCTACCGCTGCGGCCTCAGCTTACAGCATCGTCTATCAATACAAGGATGCAGTGGAACGTACCGGAACCACCAATACCGCCAGCCTCATCAGGGCCCTGGAGGGACACAGATACACGTTCCTGAAGGATGAGCAGTACTGGCGCGAATTCGATCACCAGAATGTCCAGACGGTGTATGTGGTGAAAGTAAAACCACGCGACACCATCATTGCTGATGAATACAGTTCCGATTATTTCAGCATCATTGATTCCATGCCCGGTGATCAGGCCGCACAAACCCGGGAAGAATGGGAAGAGCGACGCCGGGAGGCTGGCAAGCCTCTGACCCTCTGACAGGAATCCATCCCCGAGAAGCCCCGCCCAAATTGGCGGGGCTTTTTTTTGAACTTTCCGGCGCGTTGCGTAAACTTTCGTTTTCGAACATAACAATGAGGCCCCAGGATGGCGCAGAAGCATCGTCTCGAGCAGATCATGGACTTGATACAAAAATCCGGATTCGTAACGACAGAGCAGCTGGTCGAAAAGTTTGGCGTTACGCCACAGACCATCAGGCGGGACCTCAATGAGCTGGCCGGGACAAATCGACTGCGCAGGCATCACGGTGGCGCAGGGGTGGATTCAAGCACGGTTAATACCGCTTACCAACACCGTAAAATCATGAATCTGGAAGCCAAGGAACGGATAGCACGAGCCCTGGTTGAGCACATACCTGATAAATCTTCAATGTTCATCAATATTGGCACAACTACCGAAACCATCGCCAAAGCACTATTGCAAAAGCGAGGTCTCAGCATAGTCACCAATAACCTTCACGTCGCCTCTATCCTCTCAGCGAAGGAAGACTTTCATATCATCATTGCAGGCGGCGAGGTACGCAACCGCGATGGCGGCATCGTCGGTGAAGCCGCTGTAGACTTCATTAACCAGTTCAAGATGGATTACGGAATCATCGGCATCAGCGGCATTCACCATGACGGCTCCCTGCTGGATTTCGATTACCGTGAAGTCCGGGTTGCGCAATCGATCATTGCCAACTCTACTGAAGTGCTGCTGGCCGCAGACCACTCCAAGTTTGGCCGCAGTGCCATGGTGCGTCTGGGGAGTATTGGCCAGGCACACCACCTTTTTACCGATGCTCCGCCGCCAGAGAAGATCCGCAAGCTGCTTGAAACGAATAGCGTAGAGTTTCACATTGCTGACTGATATATTCGTTTTTCTTCGTTACTTTCCTTTACGAACAAAACGCCATTCCCCATAATCAACGGATTAAATCAACGCGCGTTCAGGGATTGGAAAAGTGGCACACGATCAGGATGTCTACGACGTACTTGTAGTTGGAGGCGGGGTGAATGGTTCTGGCATTGCCCTGGATGCGGCCGGGCGAGGCCTGAAAGTGATGCTCTGTGAAATGGATGATCTCGCCTCTGCCACCTCTTCCAGCAGCAGCAAACTGATTCACGGCGGCCTTCGCTATCTCGAACACTACGAATTCCGCCTGGTTCGGGAGGCCCTTGCAGAGCGAGAAGCGCTGTTGCGAAACGCTCCCCACATCATGTGGCCGATGCGGTTCAGGCTTCCGCATCGCTCGCATCTCAGGCCAGCCTGGATGATTCGTACCGGTTTATTTTTGTACGACCATCTTGCCAAACGGGAAATTCTACCTGGCTCCCGATCAATTTCTTTTGGGAAGGATTCGCCTCTCAAACCCGATATTACCAAGGGTTTCGAATACTCTGACGGCTGGGTAGACGACGCGAGACTGGTCGTGCTGACTGCAAAAAAAGCAGCACAGAAAGGTGCAAAGATCCTGACGCGAACAAAATGCATCAAAGCAGAGCGGGGGCCGGATCAATGGAACGCCACGCTGAAGGACATGCTTTCCGGAGCCGAGACAACGGTGTCTGCAAAAGTCATTATCAATGCCACTGGACCATGGGTGAGTCGCCTGTTTGGCGAGAGTCTCAGCATGAAGGCGCCGAAACAGATCCGGATGGTTAAAGGCAGTCACATTGTCGTTCCCCGCCTGAATCAGGGCACGGAAGCCTACATCCTGCAAAATGAGGACGAAAGAATTGTCTTTGTAATCCCTTACGAGGACAACTTTTCGCTGATAGGCACCACGGATGTTGAGTACGAAGGCGACCCGAGGGCCGCCAGCATATCCCCGGAGGAGACCCATTACCTTCTGGATATTGTGAACGCCTACTTCAGGCGGCAACTGGACACTCAGGATGTTGTCTGGTCCTATTCCGGTGTGCGACCACTCATGGACGACGAAGGAGAACCTGCCCAGAAGGCTTCACGGGACTATTCTTTTGAGGTCAGCGAGGGCGCTGACCATGCCCCTCTGATTTCAGTTTTCGGCGGCAAGATCACTACCTTCCGAAAGCTTGCGGAAGCAGTTACGAACAGGCTCTGTGACTATTTCCCCGAGGCGGGCCAGGAGTGGACTCGAAGTGCCGTTTTGCCCGGTGGCGACTTCGAGAATCAGGATGAACTGGCAGAAAAGATGAAAATACGGTTCCCATGGCTCCCGGAAACGGCAATTTCCCGCTATGTGCGAACCTATGGAACGAGCGCCTTCGACTTTCTTCAGGGTTGTCACTCCCTGGCAGATCTTGGAACCGCTTTCACTCCAACTCTTTTCCAGAGTGAAGTGGATTATCTGGTTGCCAGTGAATGGGCCATTACCTCAGAGGACGTTCTTTGGAGACGAACCAAGCAGGGCCTCTACATCTCAGATGCGAAGAGGGAACTTCTGCAAGGCTACCTTGATGAGGCAGCACTGACCCGCCACTGATCACTCATATGATGCAGAGAGACCATCTGTATTCAGAGTTTTATTGACCAGTGATTGCACCTGAGGAACTAACTCAGCCTCAAACCAGGAATTCTTTCGCAGCCAGCCATTGTTCCTGGGGCTGGGATGCGGCAGGGGCACCACATCTGGCCAGTAATCCCGCCATCGCCTGACGTTTTCCGTGACGGACTTTCCGGTACCGGCCAGATGCCAGGCATGCGCATACTGCCCAATAACCAGCGTGAGCCCAATCTGCGGCAGACGATCCAGCAGCAGGTTCCGCCAGGCTGGCGCGCACTCCGGACGCGGCGGAAGATCCCCGGACTTGCCAGTACCCGGATAGCAAAACCCCATTGGCAGGATTGCCAGCTTCTGCTCGTCATAGAAGGTATCCCGGGTAACCCCCATCCATTGTCGAAGCCGATCACCACTCGGATCGTTGAAGGGCAATCCGGTTTCATGCACGCGCCGGCCCGGAGCCTGCCCGACTACGAGAATTCTGGCGCTTTCAGATATCTGTATGACAGGCCTTGGTCCATAGGGCAAAACATCTGCACAGATGGTGCATGCACGCACACGTCGAACCAGGTCATCGAAGGGAAGCCGGGAAAAGTCCTCTGTCATGAGCGTTCCGTTATCAGGGTGATTGCATATACCGTCATTTCCCGTAACGATAGAGGCACAATCACGACACAACAAGTCTCGAAGGAAACATCATGAATGCGAAAGCAGGCTCTCTCCCGCTGCCGGAAATCGATATCGAAGAGTTCCGGAAAGTTGTTCGCACGCGCCGCTCCATCAGACGCTTCACCGATGAGCCGATTCCTGAGGCAGTGCTTGAAGATTGCCTGGAACTGGCAACCCTGGCTCCGAATTCCAGTAACCTTCAGCCCTGGGAGTTTTTCGTTGTCCGCACTCCGGAGCTGAAGGCAAAACTCGCCCACGCCTGTCTTGGCCAGAATGCAGCGAAAACCGCCGCTGCCCTGATCGTAGTGGTTGCCCGACCGGATAGCTGGCGGGCTCATGCACGGCAAGCTCTTGAGGACTGGCCAGAAGAGAAACTGCCGCCCATCGTTGAAAAATACTACCGCAAAGTCGCCCCCATTCATTACAACCAGGGGCCGCTTGGTATTCTGGGTTTAGCGAAAAAAGCGGCAGGCCTTGCGGTGGGAATTACCCGACCTGTGCCCCGGGGGCCCTACTCCAATTGCGAGATGAAAATCTGGGCTACCAAATCCACAGCCCTGGCCGCCCAGAACCTGATGCTTGCGCTCCGCGCCCACGGGTATGATTCCTGCCCCATGGAGGGTTTTGACGAGCATCGAGTGAAGAAGCTGATTAATCTGCCCGGAAAAGGACTGGTAACCATGGTACTGGCAGCAGGCCGACGGGCAGAAAACGGCGTCTATAATCGCCAGTACCGTTTTGATCAGCGGCAGCTGGTGCACTACCTCTAATCCAGCAACGGCAATCCGGCGTCAGACCTCCGGATTGCCCAGTGCCTCGGCAGCTCCCAGCAGGCCTGTGTGGGGCTCGGTGACTACATAGACAGGTGTAAACTCCAGCAGCGGGCGCATTCTTCCTTTATCCTCAAAGCCATTACGGAACGGGCTTTCGAGAAAGAACTCGAGGAAGCGCGGCAGGATTCCGCCACACAGGAAGACACCACCTGTGCTACCCAGGGTCAGAACGCCATTGCCGGCTACCCGACCGAGAATTTCACAGAAATGGCTGAGCGTGTGGCGGGCCAGGCTGTCGGTGTTTTCTACCGCAGCCGCGGTGATTTTCTCCGGCGCATCCAGTGATGCGACCTTACCCTGAATTTCCGCGTGGGCCTGATACAGGTTCAACAGGCCCTGACCGCACAGAATCCTTTCCACGGAAACCCGGCCAAACCGGGCCTTGAGAATTCGCAGCACAGTCATTTCAGTATCGTCCGTGGGCGCGAAATCCACGTGGCCACCCTCGGTCATCAACGGCACCCAGCCATGCTCGATGGGTACCAGCCCTGAAACACCGAGCCCGGTTCCAGGCCCCATCACCAGCCTGGGGCGCCGGCTGTCACCGGGGCCGCCGCAAACATGCACCAGATGGTCGTTCGCAACGTGAGGAACGCCGAGGGCCATGGCGGTAAAATCATTGATCACCTTGAACCTGGACCAGCCAAACTGTGCGCGGACTTCTTCGGTATCAAAAAGCCAGTGGTTGTTGGTCATCCGAACCTGGGTCCCGCGAACCGGTGAGGCAACAGCCAGACAGGCCCCATCGACCTCCGAAACCCCAACCCTAGCCAGATAATCCCGCACTGCGTCATCGAGGTTCGCGTATTCCCCGCAGGGCAAAATCTCGATGGCGCGAGGCTGCAGGGTTCCCTGCTCTACCAGGGCAAAACGCGCATTGGTGCCACCAATATCACCGACCAGTGAATAGTGTGTTGCAGTCATGCCTCATGATTCCAGAAAAAGCTGGCCCCTTCCTCGGGATTGCTGGCAGCGCGTCGCATCCAGCCGAACAACTCCCGACCGTAACCGTGATGATACCCGGTCAGGTCCGCTTTTTCAGATTCCCGGCCGGCGAACTCCTGATCATCCACGCGGATGGCAAGAACACCACTCTCGGCATCCAGACAAACCATGTCGCCATTCTTGACTTTGGCCAGCGGGCCACCGTCCAGCGCCTCCGGGTAGACATGGATCGCCGCAGGTATCTTGCCCGACGCACCGGACATACGGCCATCCGTCACCAGACCAACCTTGAATCCGCGATCCTGCAACACGCCAAGGTAGGGGGTAAGCTTGTGCAGCTCTGGCATACCATTGCTCTTGGGACCCTGGAAACGCACGATCACAATACAATCCCTGTCCAGATCCCCTGCCTCAAAGGCTGCCTTGAGTTCGTTCTGGTCGTTGAAAACAACGGCCGGCGCTTCAACTTTACGGTGCTCCGGGGCAACGGCAGAGACCTTGATAACGCCCCGACCGAGGTTGCCATCAAGCACCCTCAGCCCACCATCGGGTGCAAACGGCTCGGCAACCGGGCTGAGCACATCCGGGCGAAGGCTTTTTTCCGGCGCGGGCTTCCACACCAGTTGCTCATCCGACAACTCCGGCATCTCGGTATAGCGCTCAAGGCCATAGCCAACCACTGTGTTCACATCGTTATGCAGGTATCCGCCGCTCAGCAGCTCCCTGATCAGGAACGGCGTTCCGCCAGCCTCGTGGAAAGCATTCACGTCTTCCTGCCCGTTAGGGTAGATCCGGGTCATGGACGGAACCACGGAGGAAAGCTCGGCGTAGTCGTTCCAGTCAATGATGATCCCCGCCGCCCGGGCAATCGCTATCCAGTGAATGGTGTGATTGGTGGAACCGCCAGTAACCAGCAGCGCCACCAGAGCATTGACGATGCTCTTTTCATCCACCATATCGCCCAGACCCAGCTCGCCACCGTGAGGCTTGGACAGTTTGATCACCTGCTCGGTCGCCGCCCGGGTAAGCTCATCACGGAGCGACGTATTGGGGTTCACAAACGCCGACCCCGGCATATGCAGGCCCATGACTTCCACCAACAGCTGGTTGCTGTTGGCGGTGCCGTAAAACGTACAGGTGCCGGGGCTGTGATAGGATTTGCTCTCGGCCTCCAGCAATTCTTCCTTGCCAACCTTGCCCTCGGCGTAAAGCTGGCGAATCCGCTGCTTTTCCTTGTTCGGGAGCCCTGAAGGCATCGGCCCTGCGGGGACCAGAATGGTAGGGAGATAGCCGAAGCTCAGCGAGCCGATCAGAAGGCCAGGCACAATCTTGTCGCAGATCCCCAGAAGCAGCGTGGCATCGAACATGTTGTGACTGAGGGCCACGGCCGTACTCATGGCAATGGTGTCCCGGGAGAACAGACTCAGCTCCATACCCGGCTGGCCCTGGGTTACGCCGTCACACATGGCCGGCGTACCCCCGGCCACCTGAGCCACCGACCCCATTCCACGGGCCGCCTCCCGAATAATATCCGGGAACTTTTCGTAGGGTTGGTGGGCCGAAAGCATATCGTTATAGGCCGTTACCATGGCCACGTTGGCCTTGTTCATGAATTTCAGGGTGTCTTTGTCGCCCTGATTACAGGCCGCGAAACCGTGGGCCAGATTGCCGCAGGACAGAGAGCTCCGGTGTGGAGACTGGGCTTTGAGGGCATTCATGCGGTTCAGGTAATCCTGCCGCGTTGGGCGACTGCGCTCGATGATTCTCTGGGTAACCTTATCTACGGTCGGGTGCATGGTGGGCTCCATTGCGTAATTTATTAAAGTGGTCGTTTTTAGACGTAATTTTACTTCCTTTTTTTGGCATTTCCACCGTTGGATCGTTCATTTCTTCTTTTTTTGTTGTTATATTTACTACATTACTTAGGTGCAACGAACAAAAAACGACCACCCAAGGAGTCAGACAATGACGATCCGTATCGCAATCAACGGTTTTGGCCGCATCGGTCGCAATGTTCTCAGAGCATTGTATGAAAATAACTACCGGAGCCAGCTACAGGTTGTTGCCATTAACGACCTTGGCGACGCCGAAACCAACGCCCATTTGCTCAAGTATGACAGTGTTCATGGTCGATTTGAGGCCGATGTCAGCCACGATTCAGAATCACTGACCGTGAACGGCGACCGCATTGCCATCACAGCACTGCGCAACCCCGAAGAACTGCCCTGGAAAGATCACCGTGTCGATGTTGTTTTCGAGTGCACCGGGCTTTTCACCAAACGGGACAAGGCGGCAGCTCACCTGAAAGCCGGCGCGCGCAAGGTTATCATCTCTGCACCCAGCCCCGATGCGGATGCCATGATTGTCTACGGCGTGAATCACGAAACCCTGACCACCAACCACGAGATTATCTCCAACGCGTCTTGCACCACCAACTGCCTTGCACCGGTTGTTGAAGCTTTGCACAAGGCCATCGGCATCGAGAGTGGCCTGATGACCACCATCCACTCCTACACCAACGATCAGAAACTGAGCGACGTGTACCACTCTGATCTTTACCGCGCTCGCTCTGCCACTCAATCGATGATTCCAACGAAGACCGGCGCCGCCGCCGCCATTGGCAAGGTTATTCCGGAACTTGAGGGAAAGCTTGATGGCCTCGCAGTTCGCGTCCCCACTATCAACGTATCATTGGTGGACTTTGGCTTCATCGCCAGCCGCGAAACGACCGTTGACGAAGTAAACGAGGCGATAAAAACAGCGGCCGAGAAAAACCCGGTTCTTGGTTATAATATCGAGAAACTGGTCAGCGTGGACTTCAATCACAACGCACTTTCCAGCATCTATGACGCGAACCACACCCGGGTTCTGGGCCGTCACGTAAAAGTCATGGCCTGGTACGACAATGAATGGGGATTTTCGAACCGAATGCTGGATAATGCCCTCGCCTTGATCAAGGCCGGCCAGTAAATCTGGCCGTTTCGGTTGATTCCGCTACTCTTTTCGAGACCATTTTGAAGAACCAAAGGACACCAACCATGCTCAGGCGTACCAAGATTGTCGCCACCCTCGGCCCGGCCACCGACTCACCGGAATCCCTCGCGGCCATTATCGCCGCCGGTGTGGATGTCACCCGACTCAACTTTTCCCACGGCAGCGCCGAAGAGCATATCGGCCGAGCCCGCCGTGTTCGCGAAGCAGCAGCGGCACAGGGCCGGTTTGTCGCGTTGCTGGCCGATTTGCAGGGCCCCAAGTTGCGCATCGCACGGTTCTCGGAGAACAAGGTCACCCTCAAGGCAGGCCAGACGTTTATTCTGGACGCTGCCATGGACAAGGAGGCGGGTACCGAGGAAAAGGTCGGCATCGACTACGAGCAACTGATCGAAGATGTGAAACCGGGAGACATTCTGGTTCTGGACGATGGCCGCATTGAGATGGAAGTGCAGTCGGTCAGCGACCACAGCATCACTTCCACCGTACTTATCGGAGGCCCGCTATCGAATAACAAGGGCCTGAACAAGCGCGGCGGCGGCCTGTCCGCCGATGCACTGACGGAGAAAGACAAACAGGACATCGTGACGGCCGCCAAGCTGGGGGCGGATTACGTGGCGGTTTCGTTTGTGCGCACAGCCGAGGATATGCACATTGCCCGGCGCCTGTTGAAAGAGGCTGGCTCCGACGCAGGCCTGGTCGCAAAAATTGAGCGCGCGGAACTGGCCGATGATGTGGAAGCCCTGGACGCAGTAATCGAAGCATCCGATGCGGTCATGGTTGCCCGTGGCGACCTGGCCGTTGAAATCGGCGACGCCCAGCTGGTGGGCGTTCAGAAACACATCATCTCCCGCGCCCGCGTTCTCAACCGCGCGGTGATCACGGCCACGCAGATGATGGAGTCGATGATCACCAGCCCGATGCCAACGCGAGCCGAAGTCTCAGACGTTGCCAACGCGGTGATGGACTATACCGATGCAGTGATGCTGTCTGCGGAAACGGCTGTGGGCGATTATCCCAAGGAAGCAGTCGAAGCCATGGTGCGTATCTGCCTGGGCGCAGAGAAGCATCCGTCGATGCATCAGTCCAAACACCGGATTCACGAGAGCATGGAGGAAGTTGATGAAGCTATCGCTCTTTCCGCCATGTACGCAGCGAACCACCTTGAGGGTGTCTCGGCCATTATCTGCATGACGGAGACGGGTGCCACGCCGAGGTTGATGTCTCGCATCAAATCCAGCCTGCCGATCTTTGCGTTTTCACGGCATCACTCCACCCAGCATCGGGTCGTTATGTTCCGTGGCGTTCAGACGGTGCCTTTCGATTCTGCCAAGATACCCAATGAGCAGACCAATGCCCTGGCGGTGTCGGAGCTGGTGAATCGTGGCGAGGTCAAGGATGGTGATCTGGTGGTGATTACCAAGGGTGATTATGTGAATGCCCAGGGTGGGACCAATACCATGAAGATTGTTCGGGTTGGCTCTGACATTCGCTGATTCTCTTTTCTTTCTCCAGCCCTCTGTCGCTTGGCGCTTGACCTTGTAGCCTGAGATTTTGTGCCGGCGGCAGTGGGGTTCCCCTTTCCAAAAACCGCTACGAGCACATCCATGTGCGCTTGTCTGTGGCCATCCTTGGCCACAGACATTTTTGGAAAGGGGAACCCCACTCCCTCCTTCAGAATGTTGCAGTTATCTCGGCGTGACAGTTTCTCGAGTATCGCGAAATTACGACGAATTCTCGCGTTATCGGAAATTATGCCAAGCCCTTTGGGGCGGGGCTTCCGGGAATGTCGCTGGCCATGGATGGCCAGCGCCAAGCGCACATGGATGTGCTCGTAGCGTTTCCCGGAAGCCCCGCCCCAAAGGGCGAAAACTCTCAAGAAGCAGGCTACATAGGCAATTAACCACGGTCAGAGGTCAGCAAGACTCCCCCGAGCAATCTCGGTGATCTGTTCCCAGTCTTTGGCCGCCACCACATCTGCAGGAGTCAACCAGGTGCCACCAACGGCCTGGACGTTGCCGAGGGCTAGGTAATCGGCCGCGGTGTTGCGGCGGATGCCGCCGGTGGGGCAAAAAGTAACGTCCGGAAATGGGCCGCTGAAGGCTTTGAGAGCTGGAATACCGCCGGCGACTTCGGCGGGGAAGAATTTGAATTCGCGGTAGCCGAGGTTATAGCCAATCATCATTTCCGAGATGGTGGCAATGCCCGGCAACAGCGGGGCTTCGGAGGTTAGGCCGAATTCCAGGATGGCTTCGGTTACTCCCGGGGTGATTACGAACTGGGCGCCAGCGGCCTCTACCTGGCGGTACTGGGCAATGCTGGTGACGGTCCCCGCGCCTACCCAGGCGTCCGGAATGGCTTTGCGGACTTCTTCGATTGCTTTTAGGCCGTGTTCAGTGCGCAGGGTAATTTCGAGGACGTTGATGCCGCCATCAACGAGAGCCTGACAAAGGGGCACGGCGGCGTCGAGGTCCTGAATGGCGATGACCGGCACCAGGGGTGAGGATTGCAGAACTGCCCTGACGCGCTCGCGATGGTAATCGGAAAGTTGGCTCACGGTTTTCTCCATAACAAATGTCGGGCGTTTCAGGGACTCCAGAACACCTGGAGGCCTGGTTTCAGAAAAGCTCTGATGGGCATCTCGAGCACCTTGTCCGGTTCAGACATAGCCCGGTCCAGCGTCTGCAGTTTGTCCTCGCCCTTCAGATGCAACGCGGTGAATCGGGCATCCCTCAGGGGTGGCCAGGTCAAGGTGATGCGTTTCTGCGGCTGCGACGCGGGCGTGGCCGCCGCAACGATTTCCGGGCATTCAGGATTCATCGCACTTTCCAATTCGGGTGCGTCGGGAAACAGTGAGGCGGTATGGCCGTCTTTGCCCATACCAAGAATAAGCACGTCGATGGGCATGGCCAGGTCCGACAGCTCGGCCTTCACTCGCTCAAGCCCCTCTGAGGGTGTCGCACCAGGCTGTTTGAGCGACCGGAATCGGGCCGAGGCCGCCTTGTTCTGAAGCAGGTTCTCCCGAACCAGGCGGGTATTGCTGGCGTCGTCGCTCTCTTCCACCCAACGCTCATCCGCCAGCAGAACGTCTACCCTGCCCCAGTCCAGATCCTTGCCGGACAGCGCTCTGAAAAATGGCAGCGGCGTGGAACCGCCGGATACCACCAGGCTCGCCCTGGGCGCTTCTCTCAGGCGGGCCGCCAGAAATCCGGCGACGGCATCGGCAAGATCCAGGGCCACGCCATCAGCCGTTTCACCTGAGCGGTCGCTGACACCCTCGGGCAAACGCAGATCAGACATCTTCATACCAGCTCCTCCCATCCCGGGTAATCATGGCAATGGAAGCGACGGGGCCCCAGGTTCCCGCCGCGTAACGTTTTGGCGGCTCGCCACCATCCTTCCAGTTCCGAATAACCTGATCTACCCAGCGCCAGGCATACTCCACTTCGTCTCGGCGCACAAACAGGTACTGGTTACCCTTCATTACCTCCCACAACAAACGCTCGTAGGCATCGGGAATCCGATCGGTAACAAAGGTCTCAGAGAAGGTGAGCTCTAGAGGGCCTTGACGAAGTCGCATGCCCTTATCCAGGCCCTGGTCCTTGGTGAGGATTTTCAGAGCCATGCCTTCGTCAGGCTGCAGACGGATAATCAGCTTGTTGTTGGCCAGGTGCTTCTGGTCCGGGTCAAAAATGTAATGGGGCGCAGGCTTGAAGTGGATGATGATCTGGGACAGCTTTTCGGGGAGACGTTTGCCGGTGCGAATGTAAAACGGCACACCCGACCAGCGCCAGTTATCGATCTCTGCTTTCAGGGCAACGAAGGTTTCAGTGGCGCTGCCCTTGTTTGCCCCCTCTTCTTCCAGGTAGCCGGGCACCGGTCTGCCGTTACTGGTGCCGGCGGTGTACTGGCCCCGCACCACGTAACTGTCCATCATGTCAGGCGTGATGCGCTTCAAGGCCTTGAGAACCTTGACCTTCTCATCCCGGATACTGTCGGCAGACAGGTCCGAGGGCGGGTCCATGGCAATCAGGCACAGCAGCTGCAACAGGTGGTTCTGGATCATATCGCGAATCTGGCCAGCCTTGTCGAAATACCCCCACCGCCCCTCAATGCCAACGCTCTCGGCCACCGTGATCTCCACGTGGGAAATGTGGTTCTGGTCCCACTGGGAGGCGAACAGGTTGTTGGCAAAACGCAGAGCGATCAGGTTCTGGACCGTTTCCTTACCCAGGTAATGATCAATCCGGAACAGCTGGTTCTCGTTATAGACCTCGCCAAGCTCATCGTTGATCACCTTCGACGACTCCAGGTCGTGACCGATCGGCTTCTCGACCACCACCCGCGTCTTCTCGGTGCAGCAACTGGCGGACCGCAGGTTTCGGGCTATGACGCCATACATGGACGGCGGGGTGGCCATATAAACAATAAGCTCATTATTGACGTCATCACGCCACTCGTTGAGCACACCAAAAGCGTCGGGTTCGTTAAAATCCAGAATCTGGTAATCGACCCGCTTCAGAAAGGATTTGGCCAGTCCAGCATCGAACTCTTCCGGCTTTACGTGCTGCTTCAGCTTGTCAAACAACTGCTGGCGCACGGTCTCGGTATCAGCATCTGAGCGGGCAATCGCCAGGACCCGGCTTCCATCCGGCAAGAGGTTCGCGCGCTCCAGCTGGTAAAGCGCCGGAAACAGTTTTCGCTGGGCAAGGTCACCCAAGGCTCCGAATAACATCAGGTCACAACGGGTATTGATCTTGTTGACCATTGGTTCCTTCTCTCTGGTGGGCAGTCCGTCGCAAAAACTCGACGACAGAACCTAATGTAGTAATTTTAGCCAAATAATGACATCCGGAAATCATTTTTCCAAGAAACAATTGCGTTTCGTGATACTTTTACTACCCCAAAGCCGGTAAAAAAGGGGTATAATCACCGCGTTTTCAAGACAACGACCGCCCATGATTCAGGGAGTACCATTGATGGCCGCGAACCAGGCGCACCGTGACGACAATCTGCTTGAGGACATCCAGTCCAGGCTGGAGACCCTTAACAAATCCGAGCGGAAAGTGGCCGAGGCCATTCTCCGTGACCCAAGCGCGGCCACCCGTTACAGCATAGCTGCCCTGGCCAGAGCCGCCGACGTCAGCGAACCCACCGTTAACCGTTTCTGCCGGGGTTTCTCGGCCACAGGCTTCCCGGATTTCAAGATTCGCCTCGCCCAGAGCATCGCCACCGGCACCCCCTATATCGGCCAGAACGTGGAGCCCGACGACACCGTTGCCGAATTCGCCGACAAGATCATGCTCAGTACCATTGCCAGCCTGGATAAGGCTCGGCAGGCGCTCGACCCGAAAGCCCTTGCAACGGCCATCGATTACCTGATCCAGGCCAAACAGATCAATTTCTTTGGCATGGGCGGATCTGCCGCTGTGGCTATGGATGCCCAGCACAAGTTCTTCCGCTTCAATATCCCGGTCATGTCCTATGACGACGCCCTGATGCAGCGCATGGTGGCGGCCGGCGCCAACGTGGGCGATGTTATCGTGCTCATTTCCTACACGGGCCGCACCCGGGAAACCGTGGATATCGCGCAACTGGCGCGGGCCAACGGTGCTACGGTGATCGGTATCACCAACCCCGATTCCCCCCTGGCGGAAAGCTGCACGGTGGTGCTGGGCGTCACCGCTCCGGAGGACACCGAGGTCTATATGCCAATGTCCTCTCGCATCATTCATCTGAGCGTTATCGACATTCTGGCAACCGGCGTAACCCTCAAACGCGGCGCGGATTTCCTCGGGCACCTCAAGAAGATTAAGGAAAGCCTCAAGCCTACCCGCTTCCCGCCGACCTGAGCCTCAGCGTCACAATAGAATGGATCAGCAGATATAAAAAAGCCCGGGCATTCGCACCGGGCTTTTCGTTGATCGAGGGGCGCCATTCGGCGCCTTTTTCATGAGGCGTATATCAGGGTCTCTCGACCTCCGCACGGTTTCGAAGGAACTGCTGGTACGCCGCGTATTCCCTCTGGCCTTCAAGAGATGCCAGGAATTCCCGAAGCTGGTTCAGTTCGGTACCACCCTCCGAGACCTGCCCGTCCGTGACCTCGTCCAGCGCGATCACCGCGGCAGAATTAGCCATCACAGACTTGCCAAACCGGGCGCCATCCGCTGGGCGCGGCAAAGAAAACACCTGCTGGAGAATGGCGGGACCTGCCTCGGAGGCGTTCCGTGCCAGCCCTTCATAGCTGGACCACTCACCAATACCCTCGGGGCTCTCACCTGACTCAAGCTCAGCGATAATCGCGTCAGCCCTTTCAGAAAGAGCTTCCCGCGTCTTGCGCTGCTCCAGCGTCGTCCGGATCTGATCGCGAACCTGATCCAGCGGCAGTTGCTCGGCTTCATAATACTTATTCACCCGGGCGACGACAGACACGTTGTCGCCCACATCGATCAACTCGGTGTTGTAACCCGCGTTCAGGACATCTTCGGAAAACAACTGTCGTACCAGACCGGCGTGGTCAAACGGCGCCTGACCACCGTCACGGGTAACGCCGTTGGCCTCCCGTACCTCAAGCCCGAGTTCTTCGGCAGGGCCGACCAGATCATCGGCGGCATACGCGGAGTCGGCAAGCTCTGCCCGGACTTCAGCAAACTGCTCACGAGCCTTTTCACGGGCCAGCTCACGACGGAGCTGCTCTTCCATTTCATCCAGAGACGGCACCTCTGACTCCCTGACATCCTCCAGGCGAATAAGATGAACCCCGAACGATGTCCGAACCGGCTCGGAAACTTCGCCTTCCTCAAGGGCAAACAGGGCTTCCTCGAAGGGCTCGGCGTAAATGCCACGACCGGCATAGCCCAGGTCGCCGCCGTCTTCGGCCGAAACGGTATCAATGGAATACTCCCGCGCCAGGTCAGCAAATGACTCCCCGGCCGCCAGGCGCTCCTGGATCGTTGCCATGGTTTCGTCCGCGTCACTGCCCTCTTCGATCAGGATGTGGGACGCCCGACGCTCTTCACTGGCCAGATCGGCCGCCTGCTGCTCGTAGTAGGCCTGAAGCTCCGCATCGTCAACTTCAATACTCTCAGCAAGGGCACCCAGCGAAAGCGTGATGTAGGCAGCGTCTACACGCTCCGACTGTTGAAACGCACTCGAGTTTTCTTCATAAAAGGCTTCAACGTCAGCATCAGAAACCGATACCGTGTCCGCCACTGAGCTGGCAGGAATATCCAGCACCCGGAAACTGCGTGTCTGGTTCTGAATCTGGAGCAGCTGTTCGGCATTCTCATCCGCCACCAGGCCACTCTGAATGATCCCCGCACGGATCTGGTTCACCACATATTGCTTGCGCATGGCTTCGCGAAACTCGCCCACGCCCATGCCCATATTCCGGACTGTAGCCACAAAGCGGTCGCGATTGAACTGGCCATCCACCTGGAACTGCGGCATCTGGGTAATCAACGAATCGATATCAGCATCATTGAGTTCCAGTCCCTGAGCGTTGGCATCCTGGATCAGGACCTGCTCCTGGATCAGGGAATCCAGAACGTCTGTGCGAATCTGGTCCTCGTCAAGCATTGAGGGATCCGGGTTTTCCATTCTGGATAGCCGGCGCTGACTCTCCATCTGGACCACGCGGAGAAACTCCCGCTCGGTAATATCCTCGCCGTTGACGGTTGCCACCTCAGGCTCGCCGGAGAAGCCGCCGACAATGGCGTCCATCCCCCAGATGGATAGCGACACAATAAGAAGACCAATGATGACCTTGGCGATCGTGCCCTGGGCATTGTTCCGAATATCTTGAAGCATGTTTCTCCCGGATCCCTGTTCAAGGTAGTGCAGTTTTATTCGTTTCAGCGCGCGGCGAAGGGCGGACCTAACGTAAAAAGGCGCACCCTGTGTAGAATGCGCCTTGAATTCTTCTTGGGTGGCTTCCTGCGACAGAAGCCACCGGAGAAAGAACCGTTACTTAACGGCGTCTTTCAGGGCCTTGCCTGCTTTGAACCCAGGCACTTTGGAGGCCGGAATCTTGATCTCGGCACCAGTCTGCGGGTTACGACCGGTACGAGCAGCACGCTCTTTTACGGAGAAGGTACCAAAACCGATCAGAGTTACCTGATCGCCTTTTTTCAGGGCACCGGTGATTGAGTTGGTCATTGCGTCCAGAGCACGGCCAGCGGCGGCTTTGGAGATATCTGCGGACTCTGCAATTGCATCGATAAGTTCGGACTTGTTCACACTAAACCCCTTCGATTTCAGGTTGAAGATGTTATAGGTTGGTTTGTTTTTTCTAGGTCGTTCTCGACTATCGCATAAGCGGTCGGAGAATTCCATTCTTCACTTTTCTTATTCCTTTCGGCTTTATACCGGCATTCGGAATAGGGACTGACTGCGCGGGAGCCCTTGGTATTGGCTGCTTCACGGCGAAACAGTTATACCAATGGGCTCTCAGGCATGTCAACAACTCATCAAGGCTTTAATGTGTATTTATGCGCTCTGACGCGTCGCCTTCTTCGTCACGCGGCTTACCAGAACCCGTTTCCGGAGATGAACCTTCAGCCCTGGGCTCGGGTGGATAGGCCAGTGCAATATCCAGCACTTCGTCAATCCACTTCACCGGACGAATCTCCAGCGACTCCTTGATGTTCTCAGGTATCTCCTTGAGATCCCTCACATTCTCGTCTGGAATGATCACCGTCTTGATACCACCACGATGCGCTGCCAGAAGCTTTTCTTTCAACCCACCGATGGCAAGAACACGCCCACGCAGAGTGATTTCACCGGTCATTGCAACGTCGGCGCGAACCGGAATCTTGGTCAGTGAAGAAACCAGCGCTGTGCACATACCGATACCGGCACTGGGACCATCTTTCGGTGTCGCACCCTCCGGTACGTGCACGTGCAGATCGTGCTTCTCGTGGAAATCATCAGCAATTCCAAGACCAGGTGCCCGGCTACGTACCACGGTCAAGGCCGTCTGGATGGACTCCTGCATGACATCACCCAGGGAACCCGTCTTCACGACCCGGCCCTTGCCAGGCGTGAGGGCGCACTCAATATGCAGCAGTTCGCCACCCACCTGGGTCCAAGCCAGACCGGTCACCTGACCAATCTCGTTCTTTTCCTCGGCGAGGCCGTACTTGAATTTCTTGACCCCCGAGTAATCTTCGAGCATGTCCTGCGTGAGAGTGACTGAGACCTTCTCTCCGCTCTCCACATGGTCGCGAACCACCTTGCGGCAGATCTTGGCAATCTCGCGCTCCAGGCCACGTACACCGGCTTCACGGGTGTAATAGCGGATCAGGTCGCGAAGGGTGTCCTCTGGCAACTTGAGCTCGTCCTTGCGCAGGCCGTTGGCCTTGATCTGCTTCGGCAACAGATACCGCAGCGCAATATTGACCTTCTCGTCCTCCGTGTAACCCGGGATACGGATGATTTCCATCCGGTCCAGCAGGGCGGGAGGAATGTCCATGGAGTTAGAGGTACACACGAACATCACATCGGAGAGATCGTAATCCACTTCCAGATAGTGATCGTTGAACGTGTGATTCTGTTCCGGGTCCAGAACCTCCAGCAGCGCCGAGGCCGGATCACCACGATGATCCATGCCCATCTTGTCGATTTCATCGAACAGGAACAGCGGATTCTTCACGCCCACCTTGGACAGCTTCTGAAGAAGCTTACCGGGCAACGCACCAATGTAGGTTTTCCGGTGGCCGCGGATTTCAGCTTCATCACGCACGCCGCCGAGGGCCATCCGGGTGTACTTCCGGTTGGTCGCACGGGCAATGGACTGACCGAGCGAGGTCTTGCCCACCCCGGGAGGACCAACCAGGCAGAGCACAGGACCCTTGACCTTCTTCACACGGCTCTGAACCGCAAGGTATTCCAGAATGCGCTTTTTGACTTCATCGAGGCCGTAGTGGTCCCGATCGAGAATTTCACGGGCTTTTTCGATGTCGTGGCGGACACGGCTGCGCTTCTTCCAGGGAATCGCCAGCATCCAGTCAATATAGCCACGGACAACGGTCGCTTCCGCAGACATCGGAGACATCATCTTCAGCTTATTCAGCTCCGTTTCAGTCTTTTTGCGGGCCTCTTCCGGCAATCCGGCTTCTTCCAGCTTCTGCTCAAGCTCCTCGAAGTCGTTGTTGCCTTCGCCCAGGTTACCCATCTCTTTCTGGATAGCCTTCATCTGTTCGTTCAGGTAGTACTCGCACTGGCTGCGCTCCATCTGCTTTTTCACGCGGCCACGGATGCGCTTCTCAACCTCAATCAGGTCGATTTCGCCATCCAGCTTGCCGAGCAGCAAGTCCACCCGTTTGCGAATATCCAGCGCTTCCAGCAGTTCCTGCTTTTCCGGAATACGCATTTCCAGGTGAGCAGCCATGGTGTCGGCCAGGCGTTCAAGCTCCTCAATACCGGTGAGAGCATTGGAGACCTCGGAAGGGACCTTTTTGGAGAGTTTCACGTACTTCTCGAACTCGTCCATCAGGGTCTTTATCAGGACCTCCTGCTCGCGCTCGGGCAGCCCTTCTTCATCCATCAGGACAGCGCCACCGGACAGGTACTCACCCTCGGAGATACCGCTGATGGTCGCTCGGGCGTTGCCCTCTACCAACACCTTGACGGTGCCATCGGGCAGGCGAAGCATTTGCAGGACCGTGGCCAGCGTGCCCATATCGAACACATCCTTCGGACCCGGCTCATCAGTAGAGGCGTCTTTCTGGGCTACCAGGAGGATTTCCTTACTTCCTTCCATCGCGGCTTCCAGAGCCTGAATGGATTTTTCTCGGCCCACGAACAGTGGGACCACCATGTGCGGAAACACCACTACGTCACGCAGCGGAAGCAGCGGGTACTCTTGCACGGCATCTTCGGGTATACGGGTCATTGGGAATCCTCTGACGGTATTTACTTCAGCATATCACCCTTCATTGGGGCGCCCGCAAAAATTGCAATCTTTTTACCAAACGAAACAGGGCGGGAATATCGCGATACAAAAACGCGAAAAGGGGCGTTGCCGCCCCTTCTCATTTCAACCGCTGACCTAGACTCAATCCTCGGGCACAGCCTTGGCGTGATCACTGCTGGCGTAGATCTTGAAGGGCTCGGAGTCCCCGCTGATCACGCTCTCATCGATCACCACTTTGGTCACGTCATGCTCAGAGGGAATCTGGTACATGGTGTCCAGAAGCGTCGCTTCCATAATGGAGCGCAGACCACGGGCGCCTGTCTTTCTCTCCATGGCCTTGCGGGCAACAGCCCGAAGCGCATCTTCACGAAAATCAAGCTCGACCCCTTCCATATCAAACAGTTTCTGGTACTGCTTGGTCAGGGAGTTCTTGGGCTCGGTCAGAATCTGTACCAGCGCTTCTTCATCAAGTTCGTTGAGAGTTGCCACTACCGGCAAACGACCAACAAACTCCGGAATCAGGCCGTACTTCACCAGGTCCTCAGTCTCCACGTCCTTGATGACGTCGCCGGTGTTCTTGGCATCGTCCTGACTGGCAACCGAAGCAGAGAAACCGATGCTGTTCTTCTCGGTACGCTCGCGAATCACCTTGTCCAATCCGGCAAAGGCGCCACCGCAGATAAACAGCATATTGCCGGTATCAACCTGCAGAAATTCCTGCTGCGGATGCTTGCGACCACCCTGCGGCGGTACCGATGCAACGGTACCCTCGATCAGCTTCAACAGCGCCTGCTGAACACCCTCACCGGAAACATCCCGGGTAATGGAAGGGTTGTCAGACTTCCGGGAAATCTTGTCGATCTCGTCAATGTAGACTATGCCGCGCTGGGCCTTGTCGACATCGTAATCGCATTTCTGCAGAAGCTTCTGGATGATGTTCTCGACATCCTCACCAACGTAGCCGGCTTCAGTCAGCGTGGTGGCGTCGGCGATCGTAAAGGGCACGTTCAGCATCCGAGCCAGAGTCTCGGCCAGCAGAGTCTTACCACTACCGGTCGGACCGATCAGCAAAATGTTACTCTTGCCAAGCTCGACATCACCCTTACCTTCGCCATAACGCAGACGCTTGTAGTGGTTGTAGACCGCCACCGACAAGACTACCTTAGCCCGATCCTGACCAATCACGTATTCATCAAGGGTATTGCGGATCTCGGCCGGTGTAGGAAGGCGATCGCTCGGCTCTTCCTGTGCATTCTCCTGGATTTCCTCCCGGATAATGTCATTGCACAGGTCAACACACTCGTCGCAGATGAACACCGAGGGCCCTGCAATGAGCTTTCGGACTTCATGCTGGCTCTTTCCACAAAACGAGCAGTAGAGCAACTTGCCGTTATCGTCGCCCCTGCCGTTTCTTTCATCTGCCATTGAAATACCTCTGATCTCGTTTTGCCGGCGTCACTGCCTAATACGCCGGCCAAGTATGATGCGATTACTTCCAGTATTATTTATTCGGTACGCGCTTATCAAGTATTGAATCGATCAGCCCATACTCTTTCGCCTGAGCCGGATCCATGAAGTTGTCACGGTCCGTATCCTTGGCGATAGTCTCCAGATCCTGACCGGTGTGATGGGCCAGGATCGAATTCAGGGTATGCCGAATCTTCAGGATTTCACGGGTGTGAATTTCGATATCCGTTGCCTGACCCTGATAGCCACCCAGCGGCTGGTGAATCATCACTCGGGAGTTCGGCAGACACGCCCGCTTACCCGCGGCACCACCCGCCAAAAGGAAGGCACCCATGCTGGCCGCCTGGCCAACGCAAAGGGTGGCGACATCCGGCTTGATAAACTGCATGGTGTCGTAGATTGACATACCTGCAGTTACAGAGCCGCCAGGGCTGTTGATATAGAGGTGAATATCCTTGTCCGGGTTTTCAGACTCGAGGAACAGGAGCTGGGCCACAATCAGATTCGCCATGTGGTCCTCAACCGGACCCACCATGAAGATCACCCGCTCCTTGAGCAGACGGGAATAAATGTCGAACGACCGCTCGCCGCGAGCTGTCTGCTCGATAACAATCGGTACCAGTCCGGAATTGGTAACCATTGCGGGACCATCAATTGGTTTCTGCGTCATGATGCGCCTGAACTCCTTATGGACAATGGGTCGTGGACTCGCGCCACGGCAGTTTCAAAAAAGTTGCACCCCATACTTTGCCAGCAGCGGCCCCAGATGAAAACAGCCGGGCATGCCGGCTGTTCTCGGGGGTCGGCCTTCGGGACCGGCTTTCTACTCCGATCCCGGGCAAAATCAGCGCTGGGGCTGACCGGCCTGAACGGCCTCTTCATATTTGACTTTCTTTTCTTTGACCTGGGCCTGCTCCAGCACGTGGTCAACAACCGCATCTTCCAGGACTGAAGACTCGATCTGAGACTTCTGCTCCGGGTTGCTGTTGAAGTGTGCAACCACTTCTTCTGGCTGTTCATACGTAGACGCGATCTCCTGGATCTTTTCGTCTACCTTGGCCGGGTCGGCTTTCAGGTCGTTTTTCTTGACCACTTCCTGGAACAGCAGGCCAGTCTTCACGCGGCGCTCAGCCTGCTCCTGGAAAATCTCCTTGGGCAGCTGCTGCGGATCAATCTGGCCGCCGAAACGCTGGACGGCGTCCTGACGGAGACGATCAATCTCCTGATCAACCAGAGCAGCCGGAATATCCAGCTCAGTGGTTTCCAGCAGTCCGTCAACAACGTCGTTCTTGACCTTGTTGGAAACCGCTTGCTTGAGCTCGCGCTCCATGTTCTTTTTGACTTCTTCGCGGAAAGTCGCTTCGTCTTCGGCATCGATACCGAACTTCTTGAAGAATTCGGTGTCGAGTTCCGGCAACTGCGGCTCCTCAACCTTGTGAATCTTGATCTCGAACTTGGCCGGCTTACCTGCCAGATCTTCGTTGTGGTAATCCTCCGGGAAGGTAACCTCGATTTCCATGTCTTCGCCGGCCTTACCACCAACGATGGCCTTCTCAAAGCCCGGAATCATCTGGCCGGAGCCTAGAGTCAGACGATGGCCTTCAGCGGCTCCGCCTTCGAATTCCTCACCGTCGATAAAACCTTTGAAGTCAATGGTCAACACGTCCTTGTTCTTGGACTTGCGCTTGACTTCTTTCATGGTGGCCTGCTGACGACGCAGGTTGTCGATCATGCTATCGACATCTTTGTCGGTGATCTCGGAAGTCAGCTTCTCGACTGAAACCTTGCTGAGATCGCCTAGCTCGATTTCCGGCAGCACTTCGAAGATGGCCACGAATTCCAGGTCTTTGCCCTCTTCCATGGTCTTTGGCTCGAACTTCGGCCAACCTGCCGGATTGATATCCTGTTCCTGCAGTGCCTTGATGTAGTTGTCGCGCATAACCTCGCCAACGATTTCCTGGCGGACGCTGTCACCGAAACGACGCTTAACGACGCTCATGGGCACCTTACCCGGACGGAAACCGTTCAGGCGCACGGTACGCGCGGTTTCCTGCAGGCGTTTCTGGACCGCCTGGTCGATTTCCTGGGCGGGCACACCAATCGTCATGCGACGCTCGATGTTGGAGGTCGTTTCAACAGACACTTGCATGGAAGATCCTCAAATTACAGGTTCAGTATGTGAATGAATTTAAAACAAAAGTCCGTTTCCGGGCGAACTCCCGCAAAAGGACCGAAAATTAAAAGGCGGTAGTTTATCACGGTTTGCCCCACCGAGAGAATCACCAGCTACAGACGGCTTCGGTGGATTCCGATCACGCCACTTTATCGTCCGAAAAAGATGGGGACTAAAACCCAAAAAGAAAGGGGCAGAGGCCCTCAATACCCCCAAGGCATGCTTTCGGACCATTCTATTAGCCACAAAAAAACCCTCTCAGCGATACTGAGAGGGTTTTCGTATTGGTACCTCGGGAGGGACTTGAACCCCCACGCCTTGCGGCAACAGGACCTAAACCTATCGTGTCTACCAATTCCACCACCGAGGCTTTTAACCGAAATTTTAAACGTGTCGCTGGACAGACTCAACATCCAGCTTTACCAACTCCCATGCTTGTTCACGAAGTGTCGCAGACTGACGCCGCTCTAAAATTCAATAGAGTCGCGAATCAAAGCAAAGGGGAAAGTGGGGTGGACGAAGGGGATCGAACCCTCGACCGCAGGAGTCACAATCCTGAGCTCTACCAACTGAGCTACGTCCACCACATCAGGATATGCCTTTCAGCATTTGCACAACTTCAACTTTGCTGGTTACGGTCGCTCCGGCGCGGACCAAGCCAACCACTTGATGGCGCGCCCGGCAGGACTCGAACCTGCGACCACCCGCTTAGAAGGCGGGTGCTCTATCCAGCTGAGCTACGGGCGCTTGACCGTTCGCCCACCTGAACATTCAGAATTTTGGTCGGGGTAGAGAGATTCGAACTCCCGACATCCTGCTCCCAAAGCAGGCGCGCTACCAGACTGCGCTATACCCCGTCTGAACTGAACAACAAGTGCCTCAGCAAAGTTGGCGCGCATATTACCGGCGCCGGAGGGTCCCGTCAACACGTATTTCCAAATTCCCTGAAACAACAGTCTCTTCAGTGACAAAGCGCCCAGGCAAAAGTTCCGGCGCGCCCCGCCCAGACAACCGTCCAATTGGAGTTCCGCCGGAAGCATGAGACAATGCCAACCCTTCAATTTACCGATGCCCAACCGACAAGACGAGACATGACCGCCAAACTGATCAACGGAAAAGAGATTGCCGCCGAAGTAAGACAGCAAGTCGCCGCAGGGGTGGAAGCAAGAACCCAACAGGGGCTCAGAGCTCCTGGACTGGCTGTAGTCCTGGTCGGCAACGATCCCGCATCCCACGTGTACGTGGGCAATAAACGGAAGGCGTGCGACCAGGCGGGAATCCTCTCACTCTCATACGATCTGCCGGAAGACACTTCCCAGGAAGCGCTGGAAACACTGATTGATGAGCTGAACGAGAACCCCGCCGTGGACGGGATCCTGGTGCAACTCCCCCTGCCCTCGCATCTCGATGCAGATCCGATTCTGGTAAAAATCCGGCCAGATAAAGACGTTGATGGCTTCCATCCATACAACATCGGCCGCCTGATGCAGCGCAAACCCACTCTGCGCCCCTGTACGCCGGCGGGCATTATCACCCTGCTCGACAGCATAGACACCCCCTACAAGGGCCAGCACGCCGTCATCGTTGGCGCCTCCAACATTGTCGGCCGCCCCATGAGCATGGAGCTGCTATTGAAAGGTGCCACGACAACCGTGTGTCACCGATTCACGCCGGATCTGGAGAAGTTTGTTCGTGAGGCTGACATCCTGGTCGCAGCCGTCGGCAAGCCAGGCCTGATCAAGGGCGATTGGGTAAAACCGGGTGCAACCGTGATTGATGTGGGCATCAACCGGATGGACGACGGGAAACTGTATGGCGACGTTGATTTCGCAGCCGCCTCGGAGCGCGCGGCCTACATAACGCCGGTTCCCGGCGGCGTAGGGCCGATGACCATCGCCACCCTGCTGCAAAACACCCTCTATGCGGCTGATGTCTTGCACAGGGACTGAGCCCGGAGTCAGGGTTCAGGCTCTGCTTGATCCGACGTGCCACAAAAAACCCCGCCGAAGCGGGGTTTTTTATTTCGCAGCTCTTACTGCCCGTATTTGGCTTTCGCCTTCAGACGGTATGCATGCAGTAGCGGCTCGGTGTAGCCATTAGGCTGCTCGCGGCCCTTGAGAACCAGATCCAGCGCTGCCTGGAAGGCGACACTGTCATCGAAGTTCCCGGCCATCGGGCGGTAAGCTGAATCACCGGCGTTCTGCTTGTCGACCACCGCTGCCATACGCTTCATGGTCTCCATGATCTGATCTTCAGAGCAGATACCATGGTGCAGCCAGTTGGCCAGCAACTGGGAGGCGATACGGAGAGTCGCACGGTCTTCCATCAGGCCGACATCGTTGATGTCCGGTACCTTGGAGCAGCCAACGCCCTGGTCAATCCAGCGCACAACGTAACCGAGGATACCCTGGGCGTTGTTGTCCAGCTCCTGCTGGATGTCTTCGGCGCTCAAAGAGGCAGGATCATCCATCACCGGTACTGTCAGGATATCTTCCAGCGCAGCACGGGTGCGGCTTTCCAGCTGCTTCTGGACGTCAGCCACGCTCACCTGATGATAGTGAGTGGCATGTAGTGTAGCCGCCGTGGGAGACGGAACCCACGCGGTGTTCGCACCGGCCTTCGGATGACCGATTTTCGCCTCCAGCATGCCGGCCATCAGATCCGGCATGGCCCACATGCCCTTACCAATCTGGGCAACGCCACGGAAACCGGTTTCCAGGCCGATGTCCACGTTCCACTGCTCGTAGGCATTGATCCAGGTCGCCTGTTTCATCGCACCTTTGCGAATGAACGGCCCCAGTTCCATGGAGGTGTGAATCTCGTCACCGGTGCGATCCAGGAAGCCGGTATTGATGAACACGGCGCGCTCTTTCGCGGCGTGGATACAGGCTTTCAAGTTAACTGTGGTGCGACGCTCCTCGTCCATGATGCCGACTTTCAGGCTGAAGCGGGGCAGGCCCAGCGCATCTTCGACACGGCCGAAGAACTCGTTGGTGAATGCCACCTCTTCCGGCCCGTGCATCTTAGGCTTCACGATATACATGGAGCCTTTGGTGCTGTTCTGGAACTTGCCGTTACCCTTCATGTCGTGAATGGCGATCAGCGAGGTGATCAGACCATCCATCAGGCCTTCCGGCACTTCGTTACCGTCTTTCAGCAGGATGGCCGGGTTGGTCATCAGGTGGCCGACGTTACGGATAAACATCAGGCTGCGGCCTTTCAGGCTCAGCTCGCTGCCATCTGCCGCGGTGTAGGTGCGATCCGCATTCATCTTGCGGGTCAACTGCTCGCCACCTTTCTCGAAGGTTTCCTGCAGATCGCCCTTCATCAGGCCCAGCCAGTTGCGGTACGCAAGTGCCTTGTCGTCGGCGTCTACGGCAGCTACCGAGTCTTCGCAATCCATGATGGTGGTCAGCGCAGACTCCATCAGCACGTCTTTGACGTGGGCACCGTCGTCTTTGCCAATCGGGTGGCTGGCGTCAATCTGGATCTCGAAGTGCATGCCGTTCTTGACCAGCAGCACGCCGGTGGGCGCCTCAGCAGCACCGGTGTGGCCAACAAACCCGGATTCATCTTTCAGACCGGTGGTCTCACCATTCTGCAGTTTGACAACCAGCTTGCCACCTTCAACCACATACTTGGCAGCATCTTTGTGACTTCCAGAGGCCAGCGGAGCTGAGCTGTCGAGCAGGTTGCGGGCCCATTCGATAACTTTGGCGCCGCGCACCGGGTTATAGCCACGGCCTTTTTCCGCGCCGTCCTCCTCGGAAATCGCGTCAGTGCCGTAAAGGGCATCGTACAGGCTACCCCAGCGCGCGTTCGCCGCGTTGAGAGCAAAGCGGGCATTCATGATCGGAACCACCAGCTGCGGGCCCGCCATGGTTGCCACTTCCGGATCGACATTGGAGGTGGAGATCTTGAATTCGGAAGGCTCGTCAACGAGGTAACCGATGTCTTTCAGGAAAGACTTGTACTCGGCCATGTCCAGCTTCTGGCCCTTGTGATCGCGGTTCCAGCTGTCCATTTTTTCCTGGATCGCATCACGCTTGGCCAGCAACTCACGGTTGCGTGGGGCCAGCTCGTTCACGATCTTGTCAAATTCTGCCCAGAATTTATCGGCATCGATTCCGGTGCCCGGGATCGCTTCGTTGTTCACGAAATCATACAGATTCTTTGCGACCTGAATGCCGCCGACTTGTACGCGTTCTGTCATCGTTGTCTGCCTCAGTGGGTTACGTTTCCCGACTCCCCCTTCATCTTGAGGGGGCATTCTAATTTGAGCGCCGCATTGTAAGGGAAAATCCTTACAAGATCATTCCTGCACGCGCAAAACTGGTCTGACCAACCAGCATCTCCGGAAATTCAGGCTTTACGCCAGGTCGTCCCCTCTCGGGAATCGTCCAGAATAATACCTTTCTCGAGGAGCTCGTCGCGGATCCGGTCGGCCTCGGCAAAATTCTTTGCCTTGCGGGCATCAGCCCTGGCCTGGATCAGCGCTTCAATGTCTTCGGCGCTGAGCTCACCACCCGTGTCTGCCTGGAAGAACGCCTCGGGGTCCTGCTGCAGCAGACCCAGAACACCACCAAGCCTTACCAGAATTGCCGCACTTTGCTTGGCATCGTCTTCACGACCATCGCGACGATGCTGATTGATCTCGTTGGCAACGGCATGCAGGACAGCAATGGCACCCGCGGTGTTGAAGTCGTCGTCCATCGCCTCGGCAAACCGCTCGTCGTGCTCGGATTCCGGCACATCGGCGGCCTTGGCGGGCACGATGCCTCTCAGTGCATGGTACAAACGGGTCAGAGTGCGGCCGGCCTCGGCCAGATTTTCCTCGGAATAGTCCACCTGGCTACGGTAGTGGCTGGAAACCAGGAAGTAACGGACCACTTCTGCCGGGTACTTCTCCATGATCTCGCGGATGGTAAAGAAGTTACCCAGGGACTTGGACATCTTTTCTTTGTTCACCCGGATGGCACCCGCGTGCATCCAGGTGTTCACAAAGGTGTGGCCAGTGGCACATTCTGACTGGGCGATCTCGTTCTCATGATGCGGGAACAACAGATCCGGACCACCGCCGTGAATATCGAATGTGTCGCCGAGGCAGCAGGTTGACATGGCCGAACACTCGATATGCCAGCCGGGACGACCATCACCCCAGGGCGAAGGCCAGCTGACCTCGCCTGCCTTTGCCGCTTTCCATAACGCGAAATCCGCCGGGCTTCGCTTGGCTTCCTGAACATCCACCCGCGCGCCCGCCAGAAGATCCTCCAGCTTTTTCTTGCTGAGCTTGCCGTAGTCATCGAAGGAATCAACCGCAAAGTAGACGTCACCATTGTCCGCTGCGTAGGCGTGGCCGCCGGCAATCAGCTTGTGGATCATCGCGATAATTTCGTCGATATACGCGGTAGCTCGGGGCTCTTCATCCGGTGACAGCACGCCGAGACGTGCTTCGTCTTCGTGCATGGCTTTGATCATCCGGTCCGTGAGCTCGTCGTAGGGCTCACCGTTTTCATCCGCACGGCGCAGGATCTTGTCGTCAATATCGGTGATATTGCGAACATAGTTCACGTCGTAACCGCGATGACGCAGGTAACGGGTAATCACATCAAAGGCTACCAACACCCGGGCATGCCCCAGGTGGCAGTAGTCGTAGACTGTCATACCGCAGACATACATCCGGACCTTGCCAGGCTCAATGGGCCGAAACTCTTCCTTCTTTTGGGTCAGCGTGTTGTAGATGCGGATCACTTGCCCCCCTTGCCCCAGGAATCCCTGAGCGTAACAGTGCGGTTGAATACCGGCCGACCAGCAGCCTCGGTATGGGCCTGATCACAGAAGAAGTAGCCTTCCCGCTCGAACTGGTATGGGAGATCCATACGGGGCGCGATAAGGCTCTTTTCGACGCGCGCACCTTTGAGAACCACCAGCGATTCCGGATTCAGGTGATCCATCAGATCGCCTTCCTTGTCACTGTCCGGCGACTCGTGGTTAAACAGGCGGTCATACAGATTGATGTCTGCCTCTACACTGTCACTCGCCGAAACCCAGTGAATCACGCCGTTCGGTTTGTAGCCCTCGGGATTGACGCCGAGGGTGTTGGGATCGTACTCACACTTGAGCTCGACAATCTGGCCACTGTCGTCACGAATCACTTCCCGGCAGGTCATCACATAGCCGCCACGGAGGCGTACTGCCTGGTCCGGGGCCAGCCGCTTCCATTTACGCGGCGGCTCCATTTCGAAATCTTCCCGGTCGATATACAGAGTCTGGGTCCAGGGGACTTCCCGCTCGCCCATATCCGGATTTTGCGGGTGCACTGGCAAGGTGAGCGTTTCGCTTTGATCCGCCGGGTAATTGGTCAGCGTGACTTTCAACGGGCGCATCACACACATGGCTCTCGGGGCCCGGGTGTTGAGGTCTTCGCGAATGGCGTGCTCAAGCATACCCACATCCACAGTGCCGCCGGCCTTGTTCACCCCGATCATGTCGCAGAAGGTGCGGATGGACTCCGGCGTGAAGCCACGCCGGCGCATACCGGAAATGGTTGGCATACGCGGATCGTTCCAGCCATCAACTACATTCCCATCCACCAGACGCTTGAGCTTCCGCTTGGAGGTGATGGTGTAGTTCAGATTCAGCCGGGCAAACTCGATCTGACGCGGATGGCAGGGGCCGGAAATGTTATCCAGCACCCAGTCATACAAAGGCCGGTGATCCTCGAACTCCAGTGTGCAGAGGGAATGGGTGATTCCCTCCATGGCGTCTGAAATCGGATGCGTAAAGTCGTACATCGGGTAAATGCACCACTTGTTGCCAGTCTGATGGTGTTCGGCGTAACGGATCCGATAAAGGATCGGATCCCGCATGTTGATGTTCGGAGAGGCCATATCGATCTTGGCTCGCAGCACCAGCTCGCCGTTCTGGTACTTGCCGTCCCGCATATCACGGAACAGTTGCAGACTTTCTTCCACCGGCCGATCCCGGTAAGGGCTGTTTCTGCCCGGCTCTTTGAGGCTACCGCGATACTCGGCCATTTCATCTGCCGTCAGGGCGCAGACGTAAGCCTTGTCCCGGGTGATCAGCTCCTCGGCGAATTCATAGAGGGCATCGAAGTAATCCGATGCGTACCGCACGTCGCCAGCCCACTCGTAACCGAGCCATTCCACATCCTGCTTGATGGCGTCGATGTATTCCTGGCTTTCCTTTTCCGGGTTGGTGTCGTCAAACCGCAGGTTACAGTCGCCGGAAAAGGTCTCGGCGATGCCAAAGTTCAGGCAGATCGATTTGGCATGACCGATATGCAGGTAGCCGTTGGGCTCCGGCGGGAATCGGGTGACCACCTTGCCGGTATGCTCTCCGCTGGCGATGGCGTCTTCGATCAGGCTCTGGATAAAGTTGTGGGCTTTCTTCGACTCGGCGCTCATACAATCTCTGTTAAAAGGGGAGTGAATCTTAAACCGCGTATTATACTCACAAATCCTTGCCGGACTCATGCATAGCGGGAAACTCTTGAGTACAATGGGCCCGTTAACGTACCTAACCTTTCTGAACAGGAAAACCTGATGATTCTGCTGAAAACCAACTACGGTGACATCAAGCTGGAACTGGACTACGACAAGGCACCGGAAACCGCCAAAAACTTTGAACAGTACGTTCGCGACGGCTTTTACGATGGCCTGATCTTTCACCGTGTGATCAGCAATTTCATGATTCAGGGCGGCGGCTTCGAGCCGGGCATGACCCCACGTAAAACCCGCGATTCGATTCAGAACGAAGCCGATAACGGACTGAGCAACATGCAGGGAACCATTGCCATGGCACGCACCATGGACCCGCACTCTGCCACAGCCCAGTTCTTTATTAACGTTGAGAATAACGGCTTCCTGGACCACACCGCCAAAAACGCGGAAGGCTGGGGCTACTGCGTGTTCGGCAAAGTGGCCGACGGCATGGACACGGTCAACGCGATACGAGCAGTGCGCACCACCTTGCGTGCAGGCCACCAGGATGTGCCTGCCGATGACGTGGTTATCGAAAAAGCCGAGGTTCTGGAGGACGCGTGACCACGCTGTTTATTTCAGATCTTCACCTCGAGGAATCCCGCCCGGATATTACTGAGGCATTTCTGGGCTTTCTCGACGGAAAAGCCAGTGGTGTTGATCAGCTGTATATTCTCGGTGATTTCTTTGAGGCGTGGATAGGAGATGACGAACGCACGCCACTCCAGGAGCAGATTGCGGCTGCCCTTCGAAAACTGCGGGACAGCGGCACCAGCATTTTCCTGATGCACGGCAACCGGGACTTTCTGATCGGCCAGGACTTCTGCGACCGGGCCGGCGCAACGCTGCTGGACGATCCGACGGTGATTGATCTGTACGGTACCCCTACCCTGCTGATGCATGGCGACAGCCTTTGCACCGCCGATGTGGAATACCAAAAGTTTCGGGCCAACATGCGTAACCCGCAGTGGCAGCAGATGATACTCCAGCGCCCCCTGGAAGACCGCCAGCAAATGGCCCGCCAGCTACGGGAAATCAGCATGGCGAAAAACCAGGGCAAGGAAGAGTTCATCATGGACGTAACGCCCGAGGAAGTGGCCAAGGACTTGGAAAGGCACGGTGTCCAGCGAATGATCCATGGCCACACCCATCGCCCCGCGGTGCATGAACTGACGGCCAACGGGTCGCCGGCAAAGCGTATTGTACTGGGAGACTGGGACAAGAACGTGTGGTGGCTTGAGGCAGAGCCAGGCAAGGAGCCCGAGCTGATCAAGGAGCCGTTGTAAAAAAAGCCGGGCATTTGCCCGGCTTTTTTAGCTTTGGTTTCAGTGCGCGAGTATCTGCTGGAGGAACTTCTGAGTTCTGGCTTCCTGTGGGTTGGTAAAGAACTCGTGGGGAGGCGCCTGCTCCACAATCTCGCCACCGTCCATGAAAATCACACGGTCCGCCACCGTCTTGGCAAAACCCATCTCATGGGTTACACAGAGCATGGTCATACCGCTTCCCGCCAATTCAATCATTACGTCCAGGACTTCCTTGATCATCTCCGGATCCAGGGCCGAGGTTGGCTCGTCGAACAACATGATCTTGGGCTTCATGCACAGAGCCCTGGCAATCGCCACACGCTGTTGCTGGCCGCCCGAAAGCTGCCCCGGGAATTTGTTAGCCTGATCCGGGATCTTGACCCGCTCAAGGTACTCCATCGCTGATGCCTCCGCTTCCTTTCGGGGCGTTTTCCGCACCCAGATCGGCGACAGGCAGCAGTTTTCCAGGACGGTCAGGTGCGGAAAAAGGTTGAAGTGCTGAAACACCATGCCCACTTCCCGCCGAACCGTATCAATATGGCGGACATCATCGGTCAGCTCGATACCATCAACAATGATTTTGCCCTGCTGATGCTCCTCCAGCCGGTTGATGCAACGGATGAAGGTGGATTTTCCCGAGCCGGATGGCCCACAGATGACAATTCTCTCGCCCTGATCAACGGTCAGGTTGAGATCCTTGAGGACATGGAAGTCCCCGTACCATTTGTGCATGCCCTCAACCCGGATAATCCCCGGTTTTTTTCCCGACTGGTCCTTCGGCGGGGTCTGCATTTCTGAGGTTTGTGTTTGGTCTGTCATAGGATTACCCGTCAGGTCTTATGACCAGTGTCTAGTTTTCGTTCAAGGTTCTGGCTGTATCTGGAGATGCCGAAGCAGAAGACCCAGAAACAGAACGCCACAAATACATAGCCCTCGATGGCAACGTTCTGCCAGGCCGGGTCGGTAACCGTGGACTGGACTGTGCCGAGGATATCGAAGAGGCCGATAATCAACACCAGCGTGGTGTCCTTGAACAGGGAAATGAAGGTGTTCACGATACCCGGAATAACCATCTTCAGAGCCTGCGGCAGGATGACCAGCCCCGTCTTGCGCCAGTATCCCAATCCCAGAGCATCAGCCGCTTCGTATTGACCTCGAGGAATCGCCTGCAGGCCACCGCGAATGACTTCCGCCATGTAAGCAGATTGCCAGAGGGTTATGCCGATCAGTGCCCGGGCCAGTTTTTCGAAGTTGACACCTTCAGGAAGAAACAGGGGCAGCATCACCGAAGCCATGAACAGAACCGTGATCAACGGAACCGCCCGCCATACCTCGATAAAGACCACACAGATCCCGCGGATGATCGGCATCTCGGAGCGACGACCCAGCGCCAGCAATATGCCAATGGGCAAGGACGCAATAATCCCGATGTAAGCAAGGATCAGGGTCAGCATCAGGCCGCCCCATTTCGAGCTCTGCACTTCTTCCAGGCCGAAACTGCCTCCGGGAATCAGGAAGTAGCCAACAATGGGCAAGCCAAAGATACCGAACAGCCCCAGCCACTTGCGGCCGGGGAAACGCTCGATGAACTGGGGTACAAAGGAAACCGCCAGCAGCAGGAACATCACGTCGACCCGCCACTGCAGTTCATCCGGGTAGAATCCGTAGATAAAGAAATTCAGACGCTGGCTGATAAACAGCCAGCAGGCACCCGCTCCCGTACAGGCGCTCGGATCACTGCCAACAAAGTTGGCGTCAAGGAAAAACCAGTTGAGCAAAGGCCCTACACTGGTCACCAGCAGATAGGCCACACCCAGCGTCAATACCGTGTTGAACCAGCCGGAGAACAGGTTCTCCCGCATCCACTTGACCGGACGGAGCGCCTTCTTGGGTGCTTTCATGGTTGACTCGGTCATCATCGCTCCTTAATGGCCACAGCCCGGTTGTAAATATTCATGAACAGCGAGATCAGCAGACTGATGGTCAAATATACCGCCATGGTAATGGCGACAACCTCGACGGCCTGCCCCGTCTGATTCAGCGTGGTGCCCATAAAGACCGCCACGAGGTCCGGATAACCAATGGCCGTTGCCAGGGAGGAGTTCTTTACCAGATTGAGATACTGACTGGTGAGCGGCGGAATGATGACCCGCATGGCCTGCGGTATCACGACCAATCTGAGGGTAAGACCATTGGGCAGTCCCAAAGCCTTGGAGGCCTCGGTTTGTCCCTTGCTGACCGACAGAATACCGGAGCGGACAATTTCAGCGATGAAGCTGGCGGTGTACAACGACAGTGCAATCCACAGGGCTGCCAACTCCGGAATGATGGTAATTCCACCGCCAAAGTTGAACCCCCTGAGCGCTGGCAAATCCCACTCAAGAGGCCGACCGGCCACGAGATAAGAGATTATCGGTACCAGCACCAGAATAGCCACGCCGACCTTGAAGGTCGGGAAGATCTGTCCGGTCGCCAACTGGCGTTTTTTCGCCCATACCCGAATCCCAACGACAGCAGCGATGGCAAGCAGAATACCGCCCCAGACAATCCCGAAACCCTCCTGGGTCACTGGATCTGGCAGGTAAAGGCCCCGGTTGTTCAGGAACAGCGCGCCGCCGACATCGACACTCTGGCGTGGTGACGGAAGATTGCTGAGTACGGCGAAGTACCAGAAGAAAATCTGCAGAAGCAGCGGAATGTTGCGAATCACCTCGATGTAAACCAGCGCCATTTTGGCCACAAGCCAGTTACTCGAGAGTCGCGCAACACCAACGATGAAACCGAGAATGGTGGCGGCAACGACACCCATCGCGGAAACAAGCAATGTATTGGTTAAACCGACCCAGAAGGTTCGGCCATAAGACATGGTTGCATCATAAGGCACCAGATTCATGATGATGCCGAACCCGGCGGTTTCACCGAGAAAACCGAAACCGGTGCTGATGCCACGGCTTTCCATGTTGGAAAGCGTGTTATCGACGAGAATCCATCCGCCCCAGAACACGAGGGCAATGGCTATCGCCTGAAAGAAGAGTGAGCGGACCCGGGGGTCGTACCAGGGCTTGGGCCCTGCAGGTCGGGTATCGATTGTTTGTTTTTTCATGGATTGTCCTGAAGAGCTTCCCTGTGGTTTACAGCATCAGAGATGACGGCGAAGCCTCCCACAGGAGACTTCGCCGTATGCCTTCAGGTCTTAACGGACCGGCGGCGCATACATGATACCGCCTTCAGTCCAGAGCGCGTTGATTCCGCGATCCAGTCCCAGCGGGGTGTCAGGACCTACGTTGCGGTCATACATTTCACCGTAGTTGCCAACCAGTTTCACGGCCTGATAACCGAAGTCATCCGGCAGTCCAAGCTTGGCACCCATGTCGCCATCGGTACCCAGCAGGCGCTGGATATTCGGGTTATCGGACTTCAGCATGTCGTCGGCATTGGCGCTGGTAACGCCCAGCTCTTCGGCGTTGATCTGCACGGAGAGCACCCACTTGACGATGTTGAACCACTGATCGTCACCCTGGCGAACAACCGGGCCGAGGGGCTCCTTGGAAATGGTGTTCGGCAGGATCTTAGCTGAACTCGGATCGGACAGCTTCGAGCGGAGTGCGGCCAGCTGCGAACGGTCGGAGGTCAGAACGTCGCAACGACCCGCGGCAAAGCCCTGAACGGTTTGCTCGGAGGTGTCGAACACGATCGGCTTGAATTCCATGCCCTTGGCACGGAAGTAATCCGACAGGTTCAGCTCGGTGGTTGTACCGGCCTGGATACAGATGGTGGCGCCGTCCAGTTGGGTGGCATCGTCCACACCGATACCCTTGTTGATCAGGAAGCCCTGACCATCATAGTAATTCACGCCGGCAAAGTTCAGGCCCAGAGACGCATCGCGGGTCAGTGTCCAGGTGGTGTTACGGGAGAGCATGTCGATTTCACCGGACTGCAGGGCGGTGAAACGCTCCTTTGCAGTCAGTGGAGTAAACTCAACCGCGTTTGCGTCACCGAAGATGGCCGCAGCGACCGCGCGGCAGGTATCCACGTCGATACCGGTCCAGTTACCTTTTTCATCAGGCTGCGAGAAGCCAGGCAAACCGCTGGTCACGCCACACTGTAGGTGACCCTTCTCCTTGACGTTCTCCAGAGTGGTGGCTGCCATGGCACCAGTAGCCGAGAACGTACCTACGGCCAGAGCAATCCCCAGGGCAATCGATTTCGTCTTTCTCATTGTCTTTTCTCCGAACATCAGTTGGTTTTATCGCGACGAGTGTTATCAGCAATTTGCAAGCCACTCGGCGTAAGCCGATGATTTATATTATTTTTATCAATCACCGGTGCGTTTCAGGCGAATCTGGAACGAAGTAATACCATTTCATGCACCAATTCGGCGCTTTCGCTCCAACCCCATGCGCCAAAAAAAGGCAGACCAAGGGCCGCGCCTATTAAAAGTAGAACAAGGTTCGGGAAATGAACTAGTTTTTATGCAAAATTATTTCGAAATTTTGAAGACGGGGGGCTCTGCGTAGGTCTCGAGGCGCTTCCGCCACCCCGGCAGCCAGCGCTCCCGCTCGATGGGATTCTCCGCGTTTTCTGCCCGGCGCGTCAGAACGGTGTCGGCTGCTTCCCTGAATTTCACGAGGGCGCTCTGATCCGGTGAACCAGACATTTCCAAAAGCACCTGCAGCAGACCCCAGCCCTGGCCCTCATAGCGCTCCGTGGCCGAAAGCCCCTCGCCCTTGAAATTCACATAGTCGATGATGGCGTAAACGCCACCGGGTGTCTGGCTCAAAGACTCCAGCCTTCCTGCGACCTCTGACTTTTGATCATCCGGGGCTGCCTCAATCATCTTTCCAAGCGATTGCCTGGCGCGACGGAATATGAATTCGGCCTGGATGCCCTGGGTACCCGCCAGAAACTCTCGCAGCTCTGCTACTCGTGGTGAATCGTCTACAGCCAGAAAGTCTGCTTTTTCGCGCCAGGGAGCGTCAAAAGGCTCGAGCGCTCGCAACCATTCGGGAATATTGACCTGACGTTGTTCCATGTATTCCATCAGGGCAGGAAAACTTTCCACGAATCGCCCGTCAACGCCCTCCGGATACCAGATGAAGTGACCGATACCCAATGACGGAAACGCCTCGCCATCGTTCCAGTGGACCAGACACCGGAAACGCCCTGCGCACTCGTTCCGGAAAATCTGTTGGCCTACCCAGTCCAGTTGGGCGGAAGTCAGTGCCAGGGAGACCTCGACATCCGGGCCCGTGGGTGAAATAAGTTGCGGGCTTTCTGATCCGGCTGCCTTGTCCTCATCGATGGAATCACAGCCAGTAAGTGCGAAAACACCCATCAGAGAAAACAGTACAAAGAATTTTCCAAACACCGGTGCCTCCGGGGGAGTCAGAATTGTGCGCGATCACTCTACCGCATGTTCGGTCAGCCTGGCTTTTATGTCCCCCGGGATCGGCAGCGCTTTCTCGGTTTCATAGTCGAAATGGATCAGCACAGCAACGCCCCGGGCAATCTGCTTGTCGCCCTGCCAGGCTTCCTGAATCACATGAAACGAGGAATTGCCGATCTTACCGATGCCTGTTTTGATCTTGACCGGAATATGCCAGTAACTCTGTGCCATCAGATCAATCTCCAGTCGTGCAATGATCAGCGGCCAGGTCTCGGCTTCAAGGGTCGGGTGAAAAATACGGAAAACCGGCGTCCTGGCCTGTTCGAACCAGACCGGCAGAGTGGTATTGCTGATATGCCCGAGGGCATCGGTATCGCTGAAACGTGGTTCCAGTTCCAGATGAAACATAGCGGCTTCCCTCTTTCTGAAAACCGCCTACTATACACCGGCCGGGCCCAAAGACCCCAGAGCCGAGACTAAGGCAGGATACGCAGAATCCGTCCATCCGCACTGTCAGTGAGCAGATACACCGCTCCATCAGGCCCGGTAGCCACGTCCCGGATCCGTTCGCCCATTGCTTCGAACAAACTCTCGACGTCGCTTGCTTCGCCAGCTTCCAATGTGACGCGGTGAACGCTTTTATCGGCAAGGGCGCCGACCAGGAGGTTTCCCTGCCAGTCCGGAAACAGCTCACCCCGATAGCGGGTCATGCCTGAGGGGGCAATTGAAGGGGTCCAGTGCAACAACGGTTGCTCCATACCTTCCCGCTCAACAAAGGGCGTGATTATCGCGCCGGTGTAATCGATGCCGTGCGTGATCACGGGCCAGCCATAGTTGTGTCCCGGCTCGATAATATTGATCTCATCACCGCCGCGGGGGCCGTGTTCATGGGCAATCAGGACGTTTTCGACGGAATCAAACACCAGCCCCTGAACGTTCCGGTGCCCGTAACTGTATATTTCCGGCAGAGCGCCTTCCCTGCCAACGAAGGGGTTGTCGGCGGGAACACTGCCATCCGGGTTCAGCCTCACGATCTTGCCCAGATGACTGGACAGGTTCTGCGCCTGCTCCCGATAGTCAAATCCGTCTCCCAGCGTCACGATCAGCGTATCATCCGGAAGCCAGGCCATTCGGCCACCGTAGTGGGCGCTGCCTTCCTTGGCCGGCTTGGCACGGAATATCTCGACAACCTCCGTCAAGGCCTCCGCCTGCAACTGACCACGGGCCACGCACAGGTGATTCGCAGAGGCCGTCCCGCAAGCGTAGGCGAGAAAGACCAGTTGGTTATTCTCAAAGTCCGGCGACAACAGAACATCGAACAGACCTGCCTGAGCATCATTGAAAACCGGCGGAACTCCGGTAATCGGCGCCTGGCCGAGCTCCCACTCCTCTGAAATCATCCGCAACCGCCCTGCCCGCTCCGTCACAAGAGCGCCACCGCCGGGAAGAAACGCCAGGGACCAGGGATGCTCCAGCCCGGAAGTCAACGTCTCGACGGTGTAGTCGCTCAAGGACTGGGCCTGTGTCGGACCTGGCAGCGCCCCGAGGCCAGCCGCCAGGCATAAGGCCAGCAGGGTGCCCGATGCGTGGCTACTGAGCCCGGTGGCGGGCCTGGCAGTAAGTCTGGCGAACAGGGCTCCGGCAAATGCCGCGGTTAACAGCATGGCAAGCAAACCTCCCCCGGTTCGGGTCGCCGCAATCAGGGTTGGCATGGGAGCCAGGGCATTGACCAACACTAGTGCAACCCACAGCCCGGATGCCCCGGCCAGGGCGAACAGTGGCACCCGAAGCCCGCGCCCCACGAAACGGGAAACGACCGCCGCGGCGCCCTGGGAAACAAGGAAACTGACTCCAAAGAGGAGCAGGTAGAACGGCGCAAAAGAGACCAGATCATGCCCGGTGGCAGAAATGCGGGCATCAAGCCCAACCGCCACCCCCATAGCCTGAAGGGCCCAGAGGTTTAGCTGGGTCTGAACCACGGTGCCAAGAATTACCCCGACCGCCAATGCCACCAGAAAGCTGATGACGTTTCTCTTCGTTAACTGCCGTCCTGCCATTGCTCCGCCTCCAAAGCCCTTTGCCGTTTATACGACCCATTCTGTCAGATACAAACACAAAAAAGCCGGAGCATCACGCTCCGGCTTTTTTCGGGGCGGATTCAGCCCGCGAGCTCACTGCTCCACGAACGCCCGCTCAATCACATAATGGCCCATATCGCCGCCACGGGCCTCCTTGAAGCCCATGTTGTTCAGGATGGCGCAGGTGTCCTTGAGCATGCTTGGGCTGCCGCAGATCATGAACCGGTCATTCTCCGGGTCAAAATCCGGCAGGTCGAGATCACGGGTGATTTTGCCGGTCTCCATGGCATCGGTCAGCCTCCCCTGGTTGCGAAAGTCTTCCCGCGTCACAGTCGGATAGTAAACCAACTTGCCCTGGACCATTTCGCCGAAGTATTCGTTCTCCGGCAGCTCCTCGATCTCCTTCTGATAAGCCAGCTCGGAGACGTAACGCACGCCATGGGTCAGAATAACCTTATCGAACGCCTCGTAAACTTCCGGATCCTTGATGATGCTCATGAAGGGCGCCAAACCGGTGCCGGTACTGATCAGCCACAGATTCTTTCCGGGCAGAAGGTTGTCCAGAATCAGCGTACCTGTCGGCTTTCGGCTCACCAGAATTTCGTCACCCACCTGGATTTTCTGAAGGCGGGATGTCAGTGGGCCGTCCTGGACCTTGATCGAGAAGAACTCAAGCTCTTCCTCGTAATTGGCACTGGCGATACTGTAAGCGCGCATCAAAGGCTTACCCTCGGTCTCCAGGCCGATCATGACAAAGTGCCCGTTCTTGAAACGGAAGCCCGGATCCCGGCTTGTGGTAAAGCTGAACAGGGTATCGTTCCAGTGATGGACGCTGGTAACTTTCTCTTTAATCAGGTTGCTCATGTAAACCTCTTGCCTGTTCGTTACGCTTTCTTACGGCGAATGATTCAATTTTGGATTGCGATAAGTCTAACCCGACACTAACCTATCGGGAAAATGGGATATTCTCATAACCTTATTCGAGTGGGCCGATTAAGAGCGAAAAGTTATGAAGTACAGTTTTCGACAGCTGGAAGTTTTCCTGGCAGCCGCCCATTTCCAGAACATTACCCGTGCTGCCGAATCGCTGGCCATGTCGCAATCGGCAGCCAGCAGTGCGCTGAAAGAACTGGAAAACCAGTTCGACATCCAGCTGTTCGACCGCGTTGGCAAACGGCTCCAGTTAAACGAGCTGGGGCGGCTTTACCGCCCCAAGGTGGAGGCCGTCCTCGCCCAGGCCAATGAGCTGGAACAGGCCTTCAGCAAACACACGGAGGTGGGCGCCCTGAAAGTCGGTGCTACCCTAACTATCGGGAATTATTTGGCCGTGGGCGTCATGGCCCAATACATGAATACCCCTACCCATCCCAGAGTCTCCCTCGAAGTCGCCAATACCAGCACCATTGCAAGACGAGTGAGGGACTTCGAGCTGGATATTGGTTTGATTGAGGGGGAATTGCAGTCTTCAGAACTGGATGTATTGCCCTGGCGGGGAGATGAGCTGGTGGTGTTCTGTTCACCCAGCCATCCACTGGCCCAAAAAACATCACTGACGGATGAAGACCTGCGCACCGCCACCTGGATCATGCGTGAGCAGGGGTCAGGAACCCGCCAGAGTTTTGAGCGGGGCATGCACGGTCTGTTGCCGGATCTGAATGTGTTGCTGGAACTGGAACACACCGAGGCCATAAAACGGGCAGTGGAAGCCGACCTGGGCATTGGCTGCCTTTCGGAAGTGGTGCTGGCCGACGCGTTCAAGCGCGGAAGTCTGGTGCCACTGAAGGTACCGGAACACCGTCAGTTTGATCGGCAGTTCTATTTCATACTGCACAAGCAGAAATACCGTAGCGCCGGAATTGATGCCTGGATAGAGCTTTGTCGGCAGTTACGCTGAGATGGGCCCGCTGTGAAAGCGAAACTCCTGATCCGGATCTTCTATCAACGCCCGCTCAAGGGCCAGAAAATCCTCCACACGGGTCGCGATCGGTCCACCAGCGGCCTGCTCGGCAAGAGTCAAGTAGTCCTGGTAATGCCGGGCTTCGGACTTCAGCAAACTGGTGTAGAAATCCGCCAGCTTCTCATCCAGGAACGGAGCGAGCGCGGCAAACCGTTCACAGGAGCGCGCTTCGATAATGGCGCCCACGATCAACACATCCACCAGCCGGCCGGGATCTTCTGACCGGACTTCCTGTCTTAAGCCTGCCGCGTATCGGGCTGGGGTAAGATGGCAGTAGTCCACGCCGCGCTTTTTCATAATCGCGAGCACCTGCTCGAAATGCCGGAGCTCCTCACGGGCCAGCCTGGACATCTTGTTAAGCAGATCGGTGTTGTCAAGGTACCGGTACATCAGGCTGAGCGCGGTGGAGGCGGCCTTCTTTTCGCAATGGGCGTGATCGATCAGCATCAGGTCCTGGTTCGCCAGGGCATTGTCGATCCATTGCTGTGGGGTCCGGCACGGCAGGAAGTTGTGAATCTCTTGCAGGGCATCGTTCATGGTTGAATACAGTTGTTGATTTGCGGCCGGCGATTATAGCGCACTTAACAGATTCCTCCGACCTCTGTCCAACTTAACTTTATAAGGGGTTTCCTATAGAATGCAGCGCCAGATAAAGGAGTCTCTGAATAAACCCTGAAACCCCATCGGTGATTTGAGGCATTATTCAGAGGCTCCTACGGCCTTTCCGCCAAAACCTCCCGCCAAGGCATGAAGCCAACGGCGCGGGACATTCCAACTGATGAGGGTCCATATCGTGTTAGAAGCCTATCGTGAACACGTTGCCGAACGTGAAGCCCTGGGTATTCCTCCCAAGCCCCTGAACGCCGAGCAGACTGCTGCTCTGGTCGATCTGCTGAAAAACCCGCCGGCCGGCGAGGAAGACACCCTGGTGTATCTCCTGGAAAACCGCGTACCGCCGGGTGTCGACGAAGCCGCCTACGTAAAGGCTGCGTTCCTGACTGCTATCGTAAAAGGTGAAGCCTCCTCTCCGCTGCTGGACAAGCCGACAGCAGTCAAGCTGCTGGGCATGATGCAGGGTGGCTATAACATTGCGACTCTGGTTGATCTTCTGGACGACTCCGAGCTGGCCGAGCTGGCCGGTGAGCAGCTGAAGCGCACCCTGCTGATGTTCGACGCCTTTAACGACGTGAAGGAAAAGATGGACGCTGGCAATCCGGTTGCCAAGGCAGTTATCGAATCCTGGGCCAACGGCGAGTGGTTCACCAACAAGAAGAAGGTACCAGAGAGCACCAAGATGGTGGTGTTCAAGGTCACTGGCGAAACCAATACCGACGACCTGTCACCGGCTCCGGATGCCTGGTCCCGTCCGGACATCCCGCTGCATGCCCGCGCCGCCTACAAAATGGAACGCGACGGCCTGAAGCCGGAAGAGCCGGGCGTAACCGGCCCCATGAGCCAGATCGACGAGATCAAGTCCAAAGGCCTGCCTGTTGCCTTCGTGGGTGATGTTGTCGGTACCGGTTCCTCCCGTAAGTCGGCCACCAACTCCGTTCTGTGGTTCTTCGGTGACGACATTCCGGGCGTGCCGAACAAACGTGCCGGCGGTGTCTGCATCGGTAACAAGGTTGCTCCTATCTTCTTCAACACCATGGAAGATGCCGGTGCCCTGGTGTTCGAAGCCCCCGTCGACGACATGAACATGGGCGATGTTATCGAGATCCGCCCGTATGACGGCAAGATCCTGAACGAGGCCGGCGAGACTATCTCCGAGTTCAAGTTCAAGTCTGACGTGATCCTGGACGAAGTTCAGGCCGGCGGCCGTATCCCGCTGATCATCGGCCGTGGCCTGACTGCCAAGGCCCGCACAGCACTGGGCATGGGCGCGACCGACCTGTTCCGCCTGCCAAAAGATCCCGAAGCCGGCACCAAAGGCTTCACCCTGGCCCAGAAGATGGTTGGCAAGGCCTGTGGCCTGGAAGAAGGCCAAGGCGTTCGTCCGAACACCTACTGCGAGCCGCACATGACCACCGTGGGCTCCCAGGACACAACAGGTCCGATGACCCGGGACGAACTCAAAGACCTGGCGTGTCTGGGCTTCCAGGCTGATCTGGTTATGCAGTCTTTCTGCCACACCGCTGCCTACCCGAAGCCGGTTGACGTGGAAATGCAGCACACCATGCCGGACTTTATCCGTACCCGCGGCGGTGTTTCACTGCGTCCGGGCGACGGCATCATCCACTCCTGGCTGAACCGCATGCTGCTGCCGGACACCGTGGGCACCGGTGGTGACTCCCACACCCGTTTCCCGATGGGCATCTCCTTCCCGGCTGGTTCCGGCCTGGTGGCGTTTGCGGCGGCGACCGGCGTTATGCCTCTGGATATGCCGGAATCTGTTCTGGTTCGGTTCAAGGGCGAAATGCAGCCCGGCATCACCCTGCGCGATCTGGTACACGCCATCCCGCTGTACGGCATCAAGCAAGGCATGCTGACCGTTGAGAAGAAAGGCAAGATCAACGAATTCTCCGGCCGCATTCTGGAAATTGAAGGCCTTGAGCACCTGACCGTTGAGCAGGCGTTCGAGTTGTCCGACGCTTCCGCCGAGCGTTCCGCAGCGGGTTGTACCATCAACCTGTCTGAAGACTCCGTGGCCGAGTACCTGCGCTCCAACATCACCATGTTACGCTGGATGATTGCCGAGGGTTACGGCGATCCGCGTACCCTGGAGCGTCGTGCCCAGCAGATGGAAGAGTGGCTGGCTGATCCGAAGCTCATGCGTGCCGATAAAGATGCCGAGTATTCACACGTCATCGAGATCGATCTGGCTGACATCAAAGAGCCGATCGTATGCTGCCCGAATGATCCGGACGATGCCAAGTTCCTGTCCGAAGTGGCTGGCGACAAAGTTGACGAAGTATTCATTGGCTCCTGCATGACCAACATCGGTCACTTCCGCGCCGCCGGCAAACTGCTTGAGCAGCACAAAGGCCCGCTGAGCACGCGTCTGTGGATGTCGCCGCCGACCAAGATGGATCAGGCGCAGCTGATGGAAGAAGGTTACTTCAACACCTACGGCACCGCCGGTGTTCGCACCGAGATGCCGGGCTGCTCCCTGTGCATGGGTAACCAGGCACGGGTAGCTCCGAAGTCGACGGTTCTGTCCACTTCCACCCGTAACTTCCCGAACCGCCTCGGCGATGGTGCCAACGTGTACCTGACGTCTGCGGAACTGGCGGCTGTGGGTGCGGTTCTGGGCAAACTCCCCTCCCCTGCGGAGTACATGGAGTACGCGAAGGACCTGAACAGCATGTCGAAAGAGATCTACAAGTATCTCAACTTCGACCAGATGGAGAATTACACCAAGAAGGCCGCTGAGGCGAACGTTGCCTGAGCACTGACCTTCAAGGTTTAGCTCCACAGAAACGCCAGCCCCCGGGCTGGCGTTTTTTTATGCCTGATTACCCACCCGGGATGCCCCTACAATCAGTAGATAATCAGCCTAACCAGAATCGCAGCCACCATGACAAGGGTTATCCCCTTGATCCAGCGTGCGCCACGTTTGCTCATATTGACCCGGGTAGCAATGAAAGCGCCAGTAACGTTGCCCAGTGCCAGGGTCAGGCCCACACCCCAGCGCACCTGATCGTTGAGGGCAAACACCACCAGTGCAGCAAAGGTAAACGGCAACACGATCGAGACCTTGAGCACGTTCACCTGGCGCAAGTCGATCTTGAGCATGTGGTAAAGCACCACAAGGAAAAGCACACCGACACCAACCTGGATGAATCCGCCGTACATGCCAACAACAAACATCGCCAGGTAGACAGCCGGGCCAAGGCGCTCGGGCGTCAATGGACGGGTATTGAGAACCGGCTGTGGCAACAACATGAACGCAGAGGCGCCGATCATGGCCGACACCAGGACCCATTCGAACACGGTGTCGGAGACCCAGGTAGCGACCCAGGCACCCACCAGAGAGCCCAGAACCGCCGGAATCGCCAGGTGCAGACTGACAACAAGGTTGCCATGCCCCATGCGGTAGAAGCTGCCTACGGCAGTGATACTCTGCAGGGTTATCGCCACCCGGTTCGTGCCGTTGGCGACCTGGGGCGGCAGACCCAGAAACATCAACAAGGGCAGGGTCAGCATGGAACCGCCGGCAGAGAGAACGTTAATAAACCCGGCAATGCCCCCGATCGACAGTAAAGCCACGATTTCCAGAACAGTCACTCAGTGCGCTCCATCGGAGACTGGAGGGTTCGAAAGGAGGAAGCCCCCGACCCGGGATCATTATGACCAAAAAAAGGACTCCCGGAGGAGTCCTTTTCGTTTCTTTCGACGCGTTGTAAGCGTTCTTCTTTACCGCTCGATGTGCTGGTACTCACCCGCATCGGCAGTGGCACTGCTCACCACCAGTATCGCGATCATGGAGGCAATGAAGCCCGGAATGATCTCGTAAACACCGGGACCACCCATGAACTCGCCGTTCCATCCCAGTGAGATCCAGATCATAACGGTGGCAGCACCGACAACCATACCGGCGATGGCGCCAGCACCGTTAGTGCGCGGCCACATCAGTGAAAGGATGATCAGCGGGCCAAATGCGGCACCGAAGCCAGCCCACGCGTTAGCCACCAGAGCCAGAACCTGAGAGTTAGGATCGGATGCGATAACGGCAGCGACCAGGCCAACGAGGACAACGCACACACGGCCAACATTCACGCATTCCTTGTCGCTTGCTTCCTTACGCAGGAACAGGCGATAGAAGTCCTCTGTCAGCGAAGAAGACGACACCAGCAACTGACTGGAGATGGTACTCATCACCGCCGCCAGCAGGGCCGCGTACAGGAAGCCAGTAATCAGCGGATGGAACAGCATGTCTGACAGGATAATAAAGATGGTTTCCGGATCCTGTACGTCCATGCCATTTCGGATGGCGTACGCGCGACCGAACACACCCAGTGAAATCGCGCCGATCAGGGAAATCAGCATCCAGCTCATACCGATGTTCCGGGCAACCGGTACATCTTTCAGGGTGCGGATGGCCATGAAACGCACAATGATGTGGGGCTGACCAAAGTAACCCAGGCCCCAGGTAACCGCAGAGAGCCAGCCGATGAAGGTCAGCCCTTCCGTCCAGGACAGCAAGGTGGGATCGACCTCATTCAGTGTTTGCGACGCCTGGGCAAAACCCCCGCCGCCTTCACCAAAGAGTACGACCGCCGGCATGATGACCAGCGCCAGCATCATGATACAGCCCTGAACAAAATCGGTCAGACTCACCGCCAGGAAACCGCCCACCACGGTGTATGCCAGAACCACACCGAGGGTGATCACAATACCTACGGCGTAATCGCTCAAACCACCAAAGTTGAAAATGCCGGAAAACGCGCTTTCGAACAGCTTGCCACCGGCGACGAGGCCGGATGCCGTATAAACCGCGAAGAAGATCACGATGACGATGGCCGACACCGTACGCAGGGACAGGGCCTGTGTCGGAAAGCGGTTCGCCAGGAAAGACGGGATAGTAATCGCATTGCCATAGTGAACCGTCTGTTCACGAAGACGCGGGGCGACCAGTGTCCAGTTGAAGAATGCCCCCACGAGCAGACCAATACCGATCCAGGCCGATCCCAAACCCGACGCAAACAGCGCCCCGGGCAGACCCAGGAGCAACCAGCCACTCATGTCAGAAGCACCAGCGGAAAGCGCTGCCACCTTTGGACTCAGGGCGCGACCGCCCAACATATAGTCCTCAGAGGAAGACGTCGCTCTGCGCATTGCGAAAACGCCAATGGCAATCATGAGCGCGAAATATAAAAAGAGACTTATCCAAACACCAATAGCCATAGGGGCTCCTCCGGTTTAATGAGTCGGACCAGGTCCGCTCGCAAAGCACATGGCTGGCCTGACGCCAACTCGCTGCACTATTCTTCTTTTCTTTCCAAGTTCCATCTCGATTGAAGCAGGAATTTTCCTTGTAACAACTTCCTGAACCTGAGCACACAAAGAAGGATTGCGACTCGCGCCCCGCACGCATGCATGAGACCGGGGCTCAGTCGCTATAACTTAGTATTAGTACGGATTCCGGGCTTACGAAATCCTACGATTCTTTTGCACAATCCTACGGGACTGGGAAACCGGCATGCCAAATCAGGCCACTCGGTCACCAACCTGCAGTCGTGAGGGCGTAGTCCCTTTGTATTTACGCAGTGCATTTGTCAGTGCACTTTGAGATGAGAAACCGGTTCGGTAACTGATTTCAGACACCGTAAGGGTCGTTGTAGAAAGGAGGGTAGCGGCCTGATCGAGGCGTGTCTGTAACAGGAACTGGTGGGGCGTTATGCCTGCCAACTCTCTGAACACCTCATGGAAACGGCTAACACTCAGGCAAGCCTCTCCTGCCATATCTTCGACGGTGATCTTTTTGTGGAGATTTTTGAGAATGTAACGACGGACTGCCTCAGGGCTGATGGCATTCCGGTTTGAGGAGAACGAACGGCCTTCGGTAATACGATCGGCCATGCAGTACAGAATGCTCGAAGCAAGGTGTTGCTGAAGCGTAATATGATCCGGTGCCCGGTCGAACTCGCCGGCGGCAAACTGAACCAGCCCGTGCAAACGACTGTCCATTTGGAGGGTCCGCGGCTTTTCAAAAACCCGCATCATGCGCTCGTAATCGGCGTGTGCTGGCGAGTTGACGGCTGGAGTGAGCGGATCAAGATTGATGACAAGAACATGATTCTTGTCGTTACCGCGATAATCGTGGCGGGCTTCCGTGGGCACCAGACAAGCTCTCCAGGTGTCCAGTTGAGCCCCGGCTCCGTCGACGCTCAACTCGGCTTCGCCACGCACCCCAATGACAATCTGGTGGTGTTCATGCCGGTGCTGGTGCGCGGCCATGGGAAGCTTCAGAAGTTTCGCGTTAACCATTAAAACTGCCAGCGTTTAACTGAGAATGTTCCTCAATTAAAGCAGAACATTACAGAAAGTGCACGAATGGAACTGAAACTCGAGGGAAAACTCACAGTTTTCAGTCAGCCTATGAACGGCTTAGCCAGTGATTCAACAATCCCGAAACCTGCACGGAAACCTCGGCCAGCGGGCGTGCAGCGTCAATCACGTGATACCTGGAGGGCTGGGCCATGGCGCGAGCGAGATAGGTCTCCCTGATTCGCTGAAAGAATTCCAGATCCTCCTGTTCAAAACGATCGAGGTCGCCCCTCTTTCGGGCTCTGGCCATCCCGGTGTCCACCGGGGCATCAAGGACAATCACATGGTCTGGGCGGATATCACCCTGAACCAGTGTTTCAAGAAGCGCAATTCGCTCCTCTGGAACACCACGCCCCCCGCCCTGATAGGCAAAGGTCGCATCGGTGAAACGGTCGCATAAGACCCACTGGCCCTGCTCAAGCGCTGGCAGGATTCGGGTATGCAGATGCTGGGCCCTGGCGGCAAACATCAGCAGCAACTCTGTGATTTCGTTGACCGGTTCATTCCTGGGCGCCAGCAAAAGCTCGCGAACAGCCTCAGCCATGGGCGTGCCGCCCGGCTCACGGGTGACGATATAATCGACGCCCAGTCCAGCGAGCGTGTCGGCTGCATTCGCCAGCTGGGTCGATTTGCCGACCCCTTCCGTGCCTTCGAAGGTTATGAACTGCCCTCGCACTGTCATCCGGCATCCTTATCAGAATCAGTGTTTTTTGGCGCCGGTGAAGAGCGGTAGTCTTCACGCCTGTTCAACTGATACTCACGTACGGCTTTCTGATGCTCTGCGAGCGTGCGCGAGAATTTGTGGGTGCCATCCCCCCGGGCAACGAAGTACAGGGCGTCACCGTCATCCGGGTGCAGGGTCGCATGAATGGCCTCACGACCCGGAAGCGCAATGGGCGTGGGTGGCAGGCCGTCGATCCTGTACGTGTTGTAAGGTGTGTAGGTACGCAGATCCTTCCGACCGATACGTCCCTGATAACTGTCGCCCATGCCGTAAATGACCGTGGGGTCGGTCTGCAGTCGCATTCCCTTTTGCAGGCGACGGACAAACACGCCAGCAACCTGCTCCCGCTCATGAGGCGCGCCGGTTTCTCGCTCCACAATTGATGCCATGATCAGGGCTTCATACGGATTATCGTAGGGCAGCCCCTCTTCCCGAGCCGCCCATTCCTCCGCCAGTACTGTCTCCATCCGGCTGAAGGCCCGCTTCAACAAATCCAGATCGGTCTCGCTACTGGTAAAGGCGTAGGTATCGGGGAAGAATCGACCTTCAGGATGCTCGCCTTCTGCACCAACAGCCGCCATTATCTGCTCACTGGTCCACTCGTCGGTGACCTTTTCCAGCCGCTCCGCACGAGCGAGGGCCGCTCGCATATCCTTGAAGGTCCAGCCTTCTATAAACTGGACGTACCAGTGTTTGGTGTCTCCCGACACCATGACACCGATCATGTCTCTGGGGCTCATGCCATCGAGAAACTCGTACTGACCGGCCTTGATCCGCGTCTGCTCGGGCTCCAGCCGACCATATAATCTCAGCCAGAGCCGGTCTGAAACCAACCCCTCAGCTTCGAGTCGACCAACGACTTCAATAAATGAACTGCCCTGGGGAACGTCAAACAGTAGCGGTTCTTCAAGCACCACCGGCTTTTTCAAGCCTTGTAGCCCCTGCCAGACCCACAGCCCGGACCCCGCAGACGCGAGGACAGCAACACAAACGCACGCAAGCAATAACTTCTTGAGCAAACGATTTATTCCAGTGTTTCGAGAGGATTGAAGATTGTCGCAAGTCCGCTATCCACAGGCAAATCATGGCCGGCAATAGTGAGAACCGGAACAATGCCCAGAACGCTGTTCAGGAGAAACATTCCCTGACAATCGGGACCCAGTACATCGGGCACAGTGACGGGGCGCTCTGTTACCGGCTCGCCTCTCTGCCTCAGACGCTCCAGCAGCCACTGCCTCAGAACACCGGCAACCGCCAGACTCGACGCCGGCGGCGTCACCCATCCATCAGACTGCCGCAGCAGGATGTTGGTACGAGTACCTTCGACCAGGTTTCCCTCACGATCGGCCATGATGACCTCGAACAGCGATGGCTTGAGCTCGGCGGCCGCCAGGACCTGCTCCATCCGGTTCAGCGACTTGACCCCGGCCAATAACGGATTAACCGCCAGAGTTACCTTGGAGAAATCAACGGCGACACCATCAGGGTCCGGTGTCGGCGGCAAAGCCGATGCCGAAACCACCAAATTGGGCTCCATCCCTGGATCAGGGCGATACCCTCGACCGCCACTGCCGCGGGTCAGGATCAGCTTCAGAACCCAGCCGTCGCCCTCGAAGCGATCCGCAAAACGCTCCCCCGCCTCAACGCAAACGCTGGCAAGCTCTTTGCGCGACACCTCGATACCCAATCGGCCGGCGTCGCGCGCCATTCGCTCCAGGTGGCGGGATAGAAGAACCCCCTTCTGACCGGACATCCGAATGGTTTCGAACAGCCCGTCTCCATAGGCCAGACCCCGGTCATTGGCGGGCAAGCCACCGTCGTCAGCCCAGAAAAGACGAAACACGGCGAGGGTCAGCCTTCGTAGCGACGGAAAATCAGGGTGCCGTTGGTACCACCGAACCCGAAGGAGTTGGATAGGGCTACCCGCACATCCGCCTTACGGCTCGTGTGTGCCACTAGGTCCAGATCGCAACCCTCATCCGGATTGTCGAGATTGATGGTGGGCGGCAGGACACCATCCCGAATCGCCAGAACCGAGAAAATCGCTTCCACAGCACCGGCAGCTCCAAGCAGGTGACCTGTCATGGACTTGGTGCTGCTCATGGCCAGCTTTTCGGCATGCGCGCCGAACACCCGACGAACTGCAGCCACTTCGGCCACGTCACCAACCTGGGTGGAGGTGCCGTGGGCGTTGATGTAGTCGATTTCTTCCAGATCAAGGCCGGCATCACGAACTGCGTTCGCCATGGATCGGGCGGCGCCCTCGCCATCTTCGGGCGGCGCTGTAATGTGGTGGGCATCGTCGCTCATACCAAAACCAACAACTTCGCCATATATGGTGGCGCCCCGCTCCTTCGCATGTTCAAGCTCTTCAAGCACAACGACACCGGCGCCATCGCTGAGCACAAAGCCGTCCCGGTCTTTATCCCAGGGGCGGCTGGCCTTTTCCGGTTCATCGTTACGAGTGGACAGAGCCCGCGCAGCCGAAAACGCAGCCATACCGGTACGCGTCGTCGCCATTTCCGAGCCACCTGCCAGCATGACATCGGCGTCGCCATAGGCAATCGTGCGGGCCGCGTAACCAATGTTGTGGGTGCCGGTAGTGCAGGCTGTCACGATCGCAATGTTGGGGCCACGGTATCCGAAACGGATCGCGGCATTGCCGGAGATCATGTTGATGACAGAAGCAGGCACGAAAAACGGGGAAACCTTTCGGGGCCCCGACTTGTCCATGGTCAGGACGCTCTTCTCTATGTACTCAAGGCCGCCAATCCCGGAGCCGATAGCAATACCCACTCGCTCCCGATCAAGCTTCTCAAACGACTCCAGGCCACTGCTGTCAACAGCCTGCTGCGCAGCAATCAGGCCATAATGGATAAAGGCATCAAGCTTTCTGGCATCCTTCGGGGACAGGTAGGATTCCATGTCCAGATCCCGGATGGCCCCACCAATTCTGGTGTTGTAGGCAGACGCGTCAAAGCGGTCGATCATACCAATCCCGCTGCGCCCGGCCCGAATCGCTTCCCAGGACGACTCCACGCTATTGCCGACTGGAGACAGCATGCCCATACCTGTGATGACAACTCGCCGTTTAGTCATAACCTGTTGCACCTGATCTTGTCCGAATGAATCTGAACGCCGATTGAACCTGATTTTCGGCCAATAAAAAAGCCGTCCCTCGCTATTTCACAAGGACGGCTTTTGGCCTGGCTTTCTTAAATGCAGAGTATCAGGTATGCGCGACGATGTAGTCGATCGCGTCCTGAACACTTGTCAGCTTCTCGGCTTCCTCGTCAGGAATCTCGGTTTCAAACTCCTCTTCAAGTGCCATAACCAGCTCAACGGTGTCCAGTGAGTCAGCGCCAAGATCCTCTACAAAAGAAGATGAGTTCTGAACTTCGGACTCTTTCACGCCCAACTGTTCACAAACGATCTTCTTCACGCGCTCTTCAACTGTACTCATAATGTCCTCACTTTGTGTGTCAACCAAGCAACTCTAATGCTGCCAGTTTAGTTTAAACCCTACCTGCAAACAAGCAGGGATTCTGATAAACATGTTGTGCGACAAGGGGTTGCGCACAGACCCCGAAAGGGGCTTATCCCATGTACATTCCGCCGTTCACGTTGATGGTTTCACCCGTCACGTATCCGGCTGCATCTGATGCCAGGAAGGCAACCACGGCTGCCACTTCTTCCGGCTCACCCAGACGACCCGCGGGTATGATTTCCAGCATAGCCCCGCGCTGCTTGTCGTCCAGTTTTTTTGTCATATCCGTGTCAATAAATCCGGGAGCCACACAATTTGCAGTGATACCGCGGTTCGACATTTCCTTGGCCAGGCTTCGGGTAAAACCTTCAACCCCGGCCTTGGCGGCGCAGTAATTGCCCTGCCCCGCATTGCCCATACCGGCAACCACGGAGCTGATATTGATAATCCGGCCCCATTTGGCCTTGGCCATGCCACGAAGCACCGCCTTGCTGGTCCGATAGACGCTGGACAGATTGGTTTCCAGAACCGAGGCCCAGTCATCATCTTTCAACCGCATCAGGAGGTTATCACGGGTAATGCCGGCATTGTTGACCAGAATCAGGGGCGCCCCTGATTTTTCGGTCAACTCCTTCAAACCGGCTTCAATGCTGGCAGGGTCTGCAACGTTCATGACCATGCCGTAACCCTTGTAACCGGCCGACTGGAGATCGTTGGTGATGGATTCTGCACCGGCTTCACTGGTAGCTGTTCCGACAACTTCGGCACCCTGCGCGGCCAGCGCACGGGCAATGGCCTGACCAATACCGCGGGTAGCACCGGTGACCAGTGCGGTTTTACCTTCCAGAGACATGAATAACTCCCTTTCGTTTCAAGACTGACCGAAAGCGTCCAGCGCCTTCGCCAGCGAGTCCGGGTCTTCGATACTATGAACAGCCAGAGCCCGGTCGATACGTTTGGCAAGCCCCGCCAACACTTTGCCGGTGCCACACTCGACTGCAACTTCAACACCATTGGCAACAAGCGTTCGAACTGAATCTGTCCAGAGCACCGGTGAATAAAGCTGCTTGAGCAAATTGGCCTTCAGTGTAGCGGATTCAGTCTCTGCAGCGGCGTTAACATTCTGTATAACCGGGATGACAGCATCATTAAAACGCACGTCTTCCAGCGCTTTTGCCAATTCCTCTGCGGCGCCTTTCATAAGCGCGCAATGGGATGGCACGCTTACAGGCAATGGCATGGCCTTCTTCGCGCCTTTCTCCTTGCACGCTTCAATAGCCCGCTCAACTGCTGCTGCCGAGCCAGCGATCACCACCTGACCAGGGGCATTGAAGTTTACCGCAGATACCACATCGCCCTGTGCCGCATCCTGGCAGGCTGCCACAACGGCATCATCCTCAAGACCAAGGATGGCTGCCATCTTCCCTTCTCCAGCCGGCACAGCGTCCTGCATGAGCTCACCGCGCAGGCGAACCAGTTTGACCGCTTCAACAAAATCGAGGCTCTCTGCCGCCACCAGGGCGCTGTACTCTCCCAGACTGTGACCGGCGAGAAAATCGGGAGAACCACCGCCGGCAACAAACCACTGCCGCCAGAGGGCAATACTGGCCGTCAGGAGCGCAGGCTGCGTCACCATGGTTTTATTCAATTCCTCCGCCGGTCCCTTCTGGCAGAGATCCCAGAGGTCATAGCCGAGAACATTGGAGGCTTCGGAAAAGGTTCTGTCGATGATGGGCCAAGCTTCAGCGGCAGCCGAAAGCATGCCCACCGATTGCGACCCTTGTCCTGGAAAAATAAAGGCTGATTTCATAAGCGGGATCTTATCGTCATTGGGTGGTTACGTGAGATTAGCCAATAGTACAAGTTAGGCCAATTATCCGCGAATGCGTGGCCAAACCGGGACAGACTTTAGTCTCAGGCACTCAAAGCATGAGATCGTCGAGACGCTCGTTGATACGGCGGGGTACTTCCAGCTCAACTTCCCGAACGGCCTGTCGAATGGCCGACAACATGGCCCGCTCGTTGGCGTTGCCATGACTTTTGATCACCACGCCCTGGAGACCGAGCAAACTGGCACCGTTGTGTCGGGAAGGATCCATCAATTGCAGAAGCCGACCAATAATCGGACGAGCCAGCAGGCCGACCAGTCGGCCGTAGAGATTTCGTGTGAAGGCCTGCTCCATCAGCTCTATGAGGAGACCGGCAACACCCTCGCCGGTTTTCAGGGCTATATTGCCGACAAAGCCATCACAGACGACCACATCGGCGACGTCCCGGAACAGATCGCTACCTTCCACATAACCGATGTAGTTGATGGTATCGCACTGGGCCAGCATATGAGACGCCAGCCGGACCTGTTCATTGCCCTTTATCTCTTCCTCACCGACGTTCAGAAGAGCGACCCTTGGTTCCGCCTGGCTGCAGATCGCAGAGGCCATCAGGGACCCCATCAGGGCATACTGATAGAGATTCTCGGCGGTTGAGTCGACATTGGCGCCGAGATCAAGGACGTGACAGCGCCCCCTGAGCGAGGGAATCAGTTTGGCAATAGCCGGGCGCTCGATACCCGGATACATGCGGATAATAGTGCGCCCGAACGCCATTAATGCACCGGTGTTACCGGCACTGACACAGCCTTGGGCTTCGCCATCGCGAACAAGACTCAGGGCGATGGCCATGGAAGAGTTTTTCTTGTGGCGGAGAGCGTGGGAGGGGCGCTCGTTCATCCGAACAACGTCTGCCGCCTCGACAATGCGAATTCGGGCGTGCCCCTCACGCACTAAAGCCTCAAGCTCGCTCCGGATTCCCACCAGAACGATGCTCAAGGCTTCGTTTTCACGCACCGCCCGCAGCGATGCGGCAACCACGACGGCAGCGCCGCGGTCGCCACTCATTGCATCAATCGTGATGGTGACCGGCTTCACCGTTCTGCCATCCGATTCGGGACGGTGCATAGCGGCAACGAGATTACTCGTCGCGTGCTTCGATTACCTGCTTGCCGCGGTAGAAGCCGTCCGGAGACACGTGGTGACGACGATGAACTTCACCAGTAGTCGCATCGGTGCTCAGAGCAGCGGCGCTCAGGGCGTCGTGTGAACGGCGCATGCCACGCTTGGAACGGGTCTTACGGTTTTGCTGTACAGCCATGATTATGCTCCTGACCTGTTAACGTAAACTTGTATTGCTGAATAAGTAACGTCTGTTCGTTAAATGTGCGCCGGTCTCCCGAGGGACGACCCACGCCCGGTTAATGCTTTGTCTTCTTGAGATCCGCCAGGACACTGAACGGATTCTCACCCGACTTTCTCACCGGCTCTGCCCCGGAGCTGTCAGGCTCGTAGGCTTCCAGATCTTCCCGGGCAGGACACTGGTCCCGTTCGTGAAGCGGAAACGGCGGCAAAACCAGCAACAGCTCGTCTTCCACCATCGACCAGAGGTCCGCCGTAAAATCATCGGTCAAAAACGGCTCGAGCTCTTTCGGCAGCTGTTGCGCCTGCTCGTCACTGGTAACAAGACCCAGCTTGAACTCGGAGACCAGAGTCACGCTCATGGCGCCCATGCACCGCTGACACTCCAGATCAACCGGGGCCGCCAGCTCGCCCGAAACAACGCGACGACGCTCACCATCCATAAAAAAAGACAGTTTGACCCGGCACGCAGCACCTTCCGAAAACCCGAGAACGGATTCCCGAAAACGGCCAAGCCCGCTGATGGGAATCACTCCCTCCAGTGTGCTGTTATGTTCCGCTAACCGGTAAGGATCAACAGATTTGGGCAACTCGGCGTTGGACGCGTTTGACATAGGCGCGCAATTTTAGGGGCGCAGCCGGCCGCTGTCAAAGACTTCGTTGCTTTTTCACGGGGGTTCCAGTGCAGATAGGTGTAATTTACGATAATCGCACAACAGATGCACCGGCCAGGTACTTAAAGGACTCAATCAATGCCCCCAAAACCGCTTTTACTGGCGTCTTCATCACCGTACCGGAGAGCGCTCCTGGAGCGGCTTGGCTTGCCGTTCACCTGCGCAAGCCCGGATATCGACGAATCACCCAATGAAGGCGAGGCCGGCGAGGCCCTGGCAACACGTCTGGCCGAGAGCAAGGCCCGCGAATTGGCGGACCGGTTCCCCGGCCACTGGATCATCGGCTCGGACCAGGTCGCCTGCCTGCCCGACGGCTCGGTACTGAGCAAGCCCGGCAACCACGAAATGGCGACAGAGCAGTTACGCCAGAGCAGTGGTCACAGGGTACTGTTTCTTACAGGCCTGGCGCTGCTCGACTCCGATTCCGGCAAAATCGACAGCCTTTGCGAGCCGTTTAACGTCAGGTTCCGGGAACTGGCTGATGAGGAGATAGAAGCCTACCTACTGCGGGAGAAACCTTACGACTGCGCCGGCAGCTTCAAGATGGAAGGCCTCGGCATTACTCTGTTCGAGGCCCTTGAGGGCCGGGACCCGAACAGCCTGGTGGGCCTTCCTCTTATTGCCCTGAACGATCTGCTGAGGCAATGGGGCCGGAATCCCCTGCTGGAAAACCGGCCTGCCTCATAAGGCATTACCGAAGCTCGAGCCGGGACTCGACCAGTTGACTGGCAAAACCCTCGCCAAAGGCGACGCCAAGCTGATCAACAATATCCTGGAACGGCGATTTGCGACGGCTGTAGTCCACCAGTTCCTCCTGACCTATGATCTGCCTGGCAACGTGTGATGCGCTGCCGAGCCCATCAGCCAGGCCAAGCTCAACGGCCTGCTCGCCACTCCAGACCAGCCCGCTGAACAGACGCTCATCATCCGCCAGGCGATCACCACGCCCTTGCTTGACCGCTTCGATAAACTGCTGGTGGGTGTTTTCCAGGACACTCTGCCAGAAAGTGACTTCCTCTTCCTGCTCCGGCGAAAACGGATCAAGGAACGCCTTGTTCTCACCGGCCGTGTAGAGACGGCGATCCACGCCGATCTTCTCCATAACCTCGGTAAAGCCGAAACCACCGGCCACCACCCCAATCGAGCCGACAAGGCTGGCCCGGTTGGCGTAGATTTCATCCGCGGCCGCAGCAATGTAATAGGCCCCGGAAGCGCCGATATCCGAGATCACGGCGTAGACCTTTTTCTCGGGGTATTCCTCCCGCAGGCGCTTGATCTCATCGTAGACATACCCGGACTGCACCGGGCTGCCACCCGGGCTGTTGATGCGAAGAATCACGGCTACCGAGTTTGGCTCTTCGAAGGCTGTTCGCAGAGAACCTACAATATTGTCTGCACTGGCCAGCTCGTCGGCAGCGATCGGACCGTTTATTTCTACCAGAGCCGTGTGCTTGCCGGTTACACCCTCCAGCGAATCGCCCAGGGGAAACTTGATCAAAAACAGCAAGGCAATCAGGTAACCAAACGTCAGGAACTTGAAAAAGATACCCCAGCGCCGGCTCTTGCGCTGCTCAGACTGCAGCGACATGACGAGTTTTTCGATGAGCTTCCAGTCACGTCCGGACTCGGGCGGAAGCTTCGGTGACTTGCGCCCGAAAAACGGCTTACTTTCTTTTTCAGGCTCCACCGGTTTGTCACCCCAATCGGCAGACTTGTCAGATTCCCAGTCACTCATGTGCGCATCCTGTCAGCAACGTCAATGAATTCGGTCTGTTCACAGCCCCAGCACCCGCCGGAGGTCTGGCACGGATTCAACAATGGCATGGGGCGAATATTCACCCAACACATCCCGCTTGTGCACACCCCACTCAACGCCGATGGAGGGCATGCCGATACGCCGGGCCATATCAAGGTCGTATCGGGTATCGCCAACCATCACCGCCTCTTCGGGCTCAATGCGATAGAAACGAAGAATCTCCTCAAGCATGGCGGGGTCGGGCTTGGAGCGTGTCTCATCGGCACAACGGGTGATCTCGAAGTGGTCGCCTAGACCGCTGGAAGCCAGCGCAAAGTCCAGCCCGCGCCGACTCTTGCCGGTTGCCACGGAACAACTGCGACCGGATCCTCGCAGATCCGCGACCACATCGGCCATACCGTCAAACACGTTTTGCGGCGTTGTCACCTTGCTGAAGAAATAGCGCCCGTATCCGTCGCGAATCCTGTTCATTTCTTCCCGACTGATACCGGGATAAAGCTTCTCCAACGCCTCGACCATGCCAAGCCCGATAATATCCCGGTACGCCTCACGCTCCAGGGCCGGAAAGCCCAGCTCGGTTGCCGCCTGATGCAGGCTGTCAGCAATATGCTCAACCGAGTCCACCAGGGTCCCGTCCCAGTCAAAAATTACTACTCTGACGTTCATTGATCGTTTCCTTTAAGACGCCCGGAAAGTTTCCTGAGCACGTCATTGAATGCATCGTCGTAAGGCGCCTCAAGGCGCATAGCCTCACCCGAGACCGGCAAGGTAAACTCCAGGGCCCGCGCATGCAGCATCAGCCGTTGCCCGCCAATGGACCGGAACGCCTTGAGGCTGACATCATCCATATACTTGTCGTCACCCGCAATCGGATGACCAGCCCAGGCGCTGTGCACGCGGATCTGGTGCGTACGACCGGTAATTGGCGACGCCTCGACAAGGCTGTAGCCCGCGTAATGCTCGAGGCAGCGGAATGTCGTCAGCGAGGCCTTGCCGGCAGCGTCAACCTTCACCCGACGCTCGCCATTGGGCATCTCGTAGCGCAGCAGAGGCACATCCACCCGGTCGACGCTGGCCGGCCAGTCGCCGGAGACCAGCGCATGGTAATGCTTGCGGATTCGTTTCTGCCGCAGCTCATCCTGAAGATACCTAAGCGCCGAACGCTTCTTGGCCACCATAATCAGTCCGGACGTATCCCGATCCAGACGGTGAACGAGCTCCAGAAACTTTGCCGTCGGGCGAGCGGAACGAAGCACCTCGATCAACCCGAAACTCAGGCCGCTGCCGCCGTGTACGGCGATACCGGACGGTTTGTTGACCACCAGCATCTGCTCGTTCTCGAAAACAACCGCGGATTCCATCACGCCCTGCACCCGGGTGCCGGGCGCCACCTGATCCGGCTTTTCCTTTCGGGTGATCGGTGGAATACGCACCTGATCACCAGTTCTCACCCGGGAATCCGGCTTGACCCGTCCTTTATTAACCCGAACCTCGCCCTTGCGGATGACACGATAAATAATGCTCTTGGGCACACCGCGAAGCTGGGCAAGAAGGAAGTTATCCACCCTCTGACCATCGTTGTCTTCGTCCACGGTAACCCACTGGACGCCCTGACGGACTTCTCCACGAACAGCCTGACTCTCAATGCCGGCCCTGCTGGTTTTTTTTGCCCTCTCAGGCCGCGGTTGGGCTGGCTTTCTGCTCGCAGACTTTCGAGACATGAAGTTCCTTGGCTACTGGAGTGACTGCAGGATTGAACGGCTGCATGAATACTGTTATATTCCTGCGTGCTTTGCCGTTTGTCTACGGCCTGACCAACTCAAGTCAGAAGCCGGAGCGGCAGAAGTATACCGACACTATTCGAGAGTTTGAACGCCGTGCACCCAATCACTACCGGGAACGGCGCGAGAAATACTCCCGGAGGACCAGGACAGATCTTCGAAAGGCTGCATCCTGTACCCGGGAGAGAGAAAAACCGCGCGGAAAACCGCGGGCGACATCGCGAAGAATCACTGCCACCCAGGGCCGGGCCGTCCAGCATACGAATACGACGTGAGACCCAGGCACCTGAGTGAACCTGAAAACGGATGACATGCGTCAACAGACACGAACCTTACACGACCTCTCCCTGCCCACAGGCAGCCGGATCGTCGGCGTTGGTCTCAGACCGAAAGGATCAAACCCCAGAAGGGTCTGATTCGTCTGGCCGCCGGTCCGCCCTTGATGTAACAGGGCCCGCGGCACGCACATCCTGTTTCGCTGATGCGATCCCCTCCGGTTTTCTGTCAAATTAAACGACAGGAACTCTTTCTTTCCATGAAAAGAATGCTTATCAATGCAACTCATCCCGAAGAGTTGCGCGTCGCCCTGGTTGACGGCCAGCGTCTATTCGACCTTGATATCGAATCCAGCTCCCGCGAGCAGAAGAAAGCCAATATCTACAAGGGCCGCATTACCCGGGTCGAGCCCAGTCTCGAGGCCGCGTTTGTGGATTTCGGCGCCGAGCGCCACGGCTTTCTGCCTTTGAAGGAAATTTCCAAGGAATACTTTAAGAAGTCGCCCGGCCAGATCGAAGGCAAAATCAACATCAAGGACGTTGTTTCCGAAGGCCAGGAAGTGATTGTGCAGGTCGACAAGGAAGAGCGTGGCAACAAGGGCGCAGCCCTGACCACGTTTATCTCCCTGGCAGGTCGCTATCTGGTACTCATGCCCAACAACCCCCGTGCTGGCGGCATCTCCCGTCGCATTGAGGGCGATGAGCGGGCGCAGCTCAAAGAAGCGATGAACGATGTTCAGGTGCCGAAATCCATGGGCATCATCGTTCGTACCGCCGGCATCGGCCGTACCACTGAAGAACTTCAGTGGGATCTGGACTACCTGGTGCAATTCTGGGAGGCCATCACTCAGGCCGCCGGCGAGCGCAAGGCCCCCTTCCTGATTCACCAGGAAAGCAACGTTATAATCCGTGCGGTTCGTGACTACCTTCGCCAGGACATCGGCGAGGTTCTCATTGACGCCAATGGCGTCTATGAGGACGTCCTGAATTTCGTTCGTGCGGTCATGCCCACCTTCGAAAACAAGATCAAGCTGTACAAGGATGAAATCCCCCTGTTCAGCCGCTATCAGATCGAAGGCCAGATCGAAACCGCCTTCCAGCGGGAAGTGAAACTGCCCTCCGGCGGCTCCATCGTGATTGACCCGACCGAGGCCCTGGTTTCCATCGACATCAACTCTTCCCGCGCCACAAAAGGCCAGGATATCGAGGAAACCGCGCTCCAGACCAACCTGGAAGCGGCAGAGGAAATCGCCCGCCAGCTGCGCCTGCGTGACATGGGCGGACTGATTGTCATCGACTTTATCGACATGACGCCAGCCAAGCACCAGCGGGAAGTTGAACAGAAGATGCGTGAGGCCCTGGAAATCGACCGGGCCCGGGTTCAGGTGGGCAAGATCTCCCGCTTCGGCCTGCTGGAAATGTCCCGTCAGCGCCTGCGGCCGTCCCTGGGAGAGACTCGCAGCGAAGTGTGCCCCCGATGTGAAGGTCAGGGCACCATTCGCGGCATCGAGTCCCTCGCCCTGAGCATCATGCGCCTGATCTACGAGGAATCGTCAAAGGACAAGACCGGCGAAGTACGAGCCGTTGTGCCGGTTTCCGTCGCCACTTTCCTGCTCAACGAAAAGCGCAAGCAGCTGGCCGACATTGAAGCCCGCCAGGAAGTTAGCGTTGTCGTGGTGCCGGTTCCGCATATGGAGACACCGCATTTCGAGATCATCCGGATGCGTCAGGATGAAACAACGCCCGAGCACATTTCCAGCCATCAGGTGGCACAGGAGTACAGCGAGCGTGAAGAAGAAATCTTCGAGGCGCCGACCCCTGAGAAGCCGGTACGCGAACAGGCTGCGGTAAAAGCGATCCGGCCGAGCGCACCCGCACCCGCGCCCGCGCCTGCCCCGGCCGCACCGAAGGCTGATGAAACCACTGAGCAGGAAGAAGGCCTCTTCCGCCGGCTCGGACGCAAGATCGCTGGTTTCTTCAGTGGCGAGGAAGAACAGAAAGTCGAGAATCGCGAGCAGAGCCAGAGCCAACGCGAAGATCGTCGCAACCAGGGCCGTCAGGACCGTCGCAAATCCCGGGTAGCCCGTGGCGATGACCAGCGTGCAGGTGGCGCCCGCAGTGGCAACGAACGTCGCCAGGGCGGCCAGCAGGGCCGTGGTGACGACAACCGTGGACGCGGCCGCAACCGCAGCGACGACCAGAACCGTGGCAACCAGAATCGCCAGGCACCCGAAAACAAAGGCCAGGATAATCGCGGAGGCGACAACAAGAGCGCCGATAACAAAGGCTCTGAAAATCGCCGTGACAACCGTCGCGACAACCAGGGCCGCAGCCGCAACAGGCCCCAGCGGGACCCGAAGGATAATCGCGAGCAGAAGGACCAGAAGGATCAGGGCCCGCAGGATAATGCAGCCAAGCCCGGTCCAGCGGACAAGACCGGTTCAGAAGAGAAACGCAGAAAGCCACGTCGCCAGCGCAACCGCGACGGCTCTCCGTCTGAAGCACCCGCGTCCTCTCCGGCTGATCGAAAAGCCGCGCGTAGCGAGAAGCATCAGAAGGACACGCAGCCGGAAAACGGTCGTGACGATGCCAAACCCGAAGTGAAAGCCGAGCAGGTAAAGGAAACCGTCAACAAAGCGCCTGACAAGCCCGAAACCAGGGCCGAGACTGCGCCGACGGCCAGCGAAGCACCGAAACCGGAAGCTGCTCAGAAAGAGCCGGCAAAAGAGCAGAAGCCCGAAAAGGCATCGGCAGACAAAGCGCCGTCTGAGAGCAAGCCGGAAGCTAAACCAGTAGTGGAAACAAAACCCGCTGCAGACAGCTCGGTTGAAAAGCAGGAAGCTGTTCAAGCGAAACCTGAAAAAGCCGAGCCCGCCAGGGCTGAACAAAGCTCCGAACCCCTTGAGAAGCCTGAGGGAAACAGCGGAAACGTTACCGAGCAGGCTCAAGGCGCAGCCAAAGACAAAGAGCCTGCCAAAACCACCGAGGCCACTGGTGAGCCAAAGCCGGTGACTGAGCAGGCTCCCGAGAAAAAAGAGGCAGCTCCGAGGCCAAAGCCGGAGTCCAGGGCCACGGCCGACGGTGAACAAGCGCCGCGGGCGAAGAAGCAGCCGGCAAAGCCCAAGGAAGCGCCAGCCGCCAAGGTAGAACCGGAGGAGGCACCACAACCCGAGAAGGCCGAAAAGCCAGCGGAGGAAAAGGTAGCATCAGAGCGTAAGGCTCCCGAGGCTCAACCGGAGCCAAAGCAGCCGGAAGTAGCGCAGGCCAGCCCCGAGAAGGCCGAGCCCAAGAAAGCCGAGCCCGAAAAAGTTGAGCCCAAAACCGCAGAGCCAGTGAAGGAAGAGACGCCTTCCGCTCCTGAGGCAACGGCCAAGGAAAAGCCTTCCGATGCACCGGCAGTCGACGTTCCTGTAACACCGGGCCGCGCTTACAATGATCCAAGAGAAGTCCGCAAGCGCCAGAAGGCCGCGGAAGAGGCCAAAAAGGCCGGGAGTAACTAACTGATGCTATCGAACTCCGACATAGAAGCGCTGGAAGACATCCTCTTTGCCGAGCCCTGGGGCGATGAAGCCCTGGATTTCTTCGGTTTCCATGGGGTGGTCTGCGCCAGCGTCGTCGGCCCGGCTGAACTGAGCCCGGAAGAAATCTTCCGCCTCGCCACGGGCACCGATCAGGTGCCCGACACCGGGATTCCCGAGGTGTTCGGGCGCTGCTCGACCCAGCTGGCCAATGACATGGCCCATTCCCTGGACATGGGGCAGTCTCTTGAACTGCCGGAGCCAGAGGATGGCGACCCCATGAACGCATTGGAAAACTGGTGCGCCGGGTTCGTGGACACCTTTCTGGAACACGAAGAAGAATGGCTCGAAGCAGCTAGCGAAGAAGAAGCAGCGGACCTGATGGTGCCCATGCTGACACTCTCAGGACTGTTTGATGACGAGGACTTCCAAAAGGTTCGCAACAGTGACAAGCTATCCCGCCAGATGGCCGACGCCATCCCGGACTCACTGACGGATCTGTACCTGCTGTTCCACGCGCCGGATTAAACCGGCGCCGCACCCGGAACAGGTTGTCTGAACGAATGCCAGACCGGCTCAAGCCCGTCTGGCATTTTCATGATGCGGCCAAGCTCACACCAGGGAGCACCAGGGAAGTGAAAATCACTGCCTTGGGATGCCAGCAATTTCTCTTTCCGGCAAAGCTCTGCAAGAAATCCCAGATCACCACTGGATTGACCTGAAGTAGACACCTCAATTGCCTGCCCCCCTGCCCTTCGGAAATCCGCGGTCAGCTCCCTGAGCTTGGTTGCCGTGAGCTGGTATTTTCGGGGATGGGCAAGAACCGCAACGCCACCTGCCTCGGTGATCCAGCGCACGACTTCTGGAAGCTCCGGCCAGAAAGCTTTTACATCACCGGGCTTACCGTTACCCAGATATCGCTTGAATGCCTGGGCAGCATTGCGAACAACGCCAGCCTCTGTCAGAACCTGTGCAAAATGGGGCCGTCCAGGCACGTCGCCACCGGCAGCCTCGGAGGCCTTATCGAGAAGGCCATCAACACCAAGCTTGCCCAGGCGTTCCGCGATCATGCGAGCACGAGCCCAACGATTCTCGTTCTGCTGCTCCAGCGCCTGCCTGAAACCGGCCTGCCCAGGATCAAAATCCAGGCCGACGATGTGGATGGTCCGACTTTTCCAGAGACAGGAAAGCTCAACCCCGGAAATCAGGATGATACCCTGCGCCTGCGCAGCCGCCTTGGCTTCGGCAAGGCCAGCGATCGTGTCGTGGTCAGTAAGGGCCAGGTGGGTAACGCCCCGACCGGCAGCGCGCTCGACCAGTGCCGCCGGTGATAGCGCGCCATCGGAAGCCGTGCTGTGGCAATGCAGATCAATGCACAAATGCGGGTCTTGCGGTATAGTCACAAAATATCCTGAATCTTCAGATAACTGGCGGCTTGCCAGGGTTTAACAGTGTACCAGCCAACCCTTGCACGACACGACCGCTGATTGTCTGATCAACTATTCTGTCTTTGAAAACCAGTTCGGAGAGCTGAATGTACTACGCCATTATCAGTGAAGATGTTGAAAACAGCCTGCCGTTGCGCCAGTCCGCACGTCCGGCTCACATCGACCGACTTCAGGCCCTGAAAGCCGAGGGCCGATTGCTTGTCGCTGGCCCTCATCCGGCGCTGGATACTCCAGAGCCCGGAGATGCCGGCTTTACCGGTAGCCTGGTAATCGCGGAATTTGACTCTCTGGAAGCGGCCCAGGCCTGGGCGGATGCCGACCCTTATGTGGATGCAGGCGTTTACGAAAAGGTTGTGGTAAAGCCTTTCAAAGCCGTCCTCCCGTGAGCGGGGCCTTGGGGCCCATGAGTTTATTGTAATGATGGCACGCTTGCACGGCGGGGCATCTGTGACAAAATTGCGCTTTTAATCAGACTCAGATTTCAACCGCAGAATTTCAGGGAACGTAACCAGTGACGCTTTTTCGTCTAGCAATCAGTGTGTTGTTCGCAGTGTCCTCCATTGCTGTTGCCCAGGCCAAGACTGTCTGGGTTGACGACCAGTTGTACCTGCCAGTGAGGTCAGGCGCAGGTTCCCAGTTCCGCATCATTGAAAACGCGGTTCCCAGTGGCACGCCGCTGGAAGTCATCGAGGCCTCCGATTCCGGATACACTCTCGTTCGCACCCCCAAGGGCACCGAGGGCTGGGTTTCCAGCCAATACCTGAGCGAGACACCCATTGCTGCCGATCGCCTGCGTTCGGCCAACCGTCAGCTGGAAGAGACGCGCGCTGAACTCGCCCAGGTAAAAGAGCAGCTGTCTAACGTCGTCACTGAGCGCAACTCGCTAGAAACCTCCGAAGCCTCGCTTTCTGATCGTTCGCAGGAGCTCCAGGAAGAGCTTCAGCGGATCAAGAGTATCGCCGCCGATTCCATCAATCTGGAACGTCGAAATCGCGAGCTGCGGGAAGAGAACCAGAAGATTCGCAACGACCTCGAAGTGCTCACGGCTGAAAACGAACGTCTGGAAGCCAGCAAGGAATACGATTTCATGTTGCTGGGAGCGGGCCTCGTTCTCGGCGGCGTTTTGCTGGCACTGATCATTCCAATGCTCAAACCAACAAGAAAAACCGACAACTGGGCCTGATGCCATGAAGGATTATTCGGAGAAACGCGATTTCCACCGTATGCAGGTGAACTCGGAGATTGAGATCAGCGACAGCCAGGGCAACCGCTTCAAGGGGATCTGCCGCGATCTGAGCGCGACCGGCATGCAACTCTATGTTGAGCAGGCCGTGAACGTTGGCGAGGAACTTCACACGGTTCTTCACTCCAGCAGCGATCAGTTCCCGCCGCTTGAGACTGTCTGCGAAGTCATTCGCTGCGAACCGGAAGGAGACGGATTCCTTTTGGGAACGAACATCAGCGAAGTCACTCGCTGAACGAAAAACGGCGGCCATTGGCCGCCGTTTTTGTCTCTGCCTGAAAAAGCCTCAGACCAGAGGCTTCTCGGAGACGATGATGCCGTTGTTGTCGGCATAGACATAGTGCCCGGGATGGAAGGTAACGCCGTGGAAGGTGACCGGCACATTCAGGTCGCCCAGTCCACGCTTTTCACTCTTTCTCGGATGGGTCCCAAGGGCCTGCACACCCAGGGCGGTGTTGCCAATCTCATCCACGTCGCGCACGCAACCATAGATGATCAGGCCCGCCCAGCCGTTGCTCGCAGCCTTCTCCGCGAGCATGTCGCCCAATAGCGCATGGCGCTTTGAAGCGCCACCATCCACGACCATCACACGACCGTTCCCGGGCTGGCCAACCTGCTCTTTCACCACGGAGTTATCTTCAAAACACTTCACGGTTACAATCTCGCCGCCAAATGCCTTGTTGCCACCGTAGTTATTGAAGCCGGGTTCTACAACCAGCACTTCCGGAAATTCGTCGCACAGATCCGGGGTAATAATCGTCGTCACGTTGTCGCTCTCCTTATCCTGGAAATGAACTCAGTCGATTTTTTCGTCGGCCAGGAAGAACCAGGTGTCCAGCACAGAATCCGGGTTCAGTGACACGGTATCAATGCCCTGGTCCATCAGCCACTTGGCCAGATCCGGATGATCCGATGGCCCCTGACCGCAGATACCGATGTACTTGCCGGCTTTCTTGCAGGCCTGAATGGCGCTGGCCAGCAGCGCCTTCACGGCGTCGTTACGCTCATCGAACAGATGGGCAATGATGCCGGAATCCCTGTCCAGGCCGAGGGTTAGCTGGGTCAGGTCGTTGGAACCTATGGAGAAGCCGTCGAAGTGTTCAAGGAACTGATCCGCCAGCAAGGCATTAGCCGGAAGCTCGCACATCATGATCACCCGTAGGCCGTTGTCACCGCGCTTAAGCCCATTTTCCGCCAGCAGGTTCACCACCTGCTCAGCCTCACCGACAGTCCGTACAAACGGCACCATGACCTCCACGTTGGTCAGGCCCATCTCGTTACGCACCTTTTTCAGAGCGCGGCACTCGAGCTCGAAACAGTCCCGGAATGTGTCGGAGATATAGCGGGAGGCGCCCCGGAAGCCAAGCATCGGGTTCTCTTCGTCCGGCTCGTACAAGGTGCCACCGATCAGGTTGGCGTACTCGTTGGACTTGAAGTCCGACAGCCGCACAATCACCTTCTTGGGCGCGAACGCCGCTGCCAGCGTAGAGATGCCCTCCACCAGCTTGTCGACATAGAAATCCACCGGGGAGCTGTAGCCGGAGATACGCTTTTCGACGGTCTGCTTGATATCCCGGGGCAACCCGTCAAAGTTCAGCAGGGCCTTGGGGTGCACGCCAATCATCCGGTTAATGATGAACTCGAGGCGGGCCAGGCCAACGCCTTCGTTGGGCAGCGACTGGAAATCAAAGGCCCGGTCGGGGTTGCCGACGTTCATCATGATCTTGAACGGGATGTTCGGCATGGAGTCCACGGTATTTTCCCGCAGCTCGAAATCCAGGGAGCCCTCGTAGATCATGCCGGTATCGCCCTCGGCGCAGGAGACGGTCACTTCCTGTGCGTCGGTCAGCAATTCCGTGGCATCGCCGCATCCAACCACGGCCGGAATGCCCAGCTCGCGGGCAATGATGGCCGCGTGGCACGTACGACCACCGCGGTCGGTAACAATGGCAGAAGCCCGCTTCATCACCGGTTCCCAATCCGGGTCGGTCATGTCGGTAACCAGCACATCGCCGGCCTGCACCCGGTCCATTTCCTTGATGCTGGTGATGATCTTCACCGGGCCACTGCCAATCTTGTGGCCGATGCTCCGGCCTTCCACCAGCACCTTGCCGGTTTCTTTAAGCAGGTAGCGCTCCATCACATTGGCGGACGCACGGCTTTTCACCGTTTCAGGGCGCGCCTGAACGATGTAGATCTTGCCGTCGTCGCCGTCCTTCGCCCATTCGATGTCCATCGGGCGCTGGTAATGTTTCTCGATAATCATCGCCTGGCGTGCCAGGTCTTCCACTTCGGCGTCGGTGATGCAGAAGCGGTTGCGGTCTTCCTGCTCCACCTTCACTGTTTCAACGAATTCACCTTCACCGGGCTTGGTGTGGTAGACCATCTTGATGGCCTTGCTGCCCAGATTGCGACGCAGAACGGCCGGCCGGCCGGCTTCCAGTGTCGGTTTGTGTACGTAGAATTCATCGGGGTTCACTGCACCCTGAACCACGGTCTCGCCCAAGCCATAGGAGGCGGTTACAAACACCACATCACGGAAGCCGGATTCTGTGTCCAGGGTGAACATAACGCCACTGGCCGCCGTCTCACTGCGCACCATTTTCTGGATACCAGCTGAGAGCGCGACCATCTTGTGGTCAAACCCGTGGTGGACGCGGTAGGAAATAGCGCGATCATTGAACAGCGACGCAAACACTTCCTTGACCGAGGTGCGCACCTGTTGCAGCCCCACCACGTTCAGGAAGGTTTCCTGCTGGCCTGCAAAGGAGGCGTCCGGGAGATCTTCCGCCGTTGCAGAGGAACGTACCGCAACCGCCATGTGTTCGTTGCCATCCTGCAGGGTGGCGAACGATTCCTTCAGGGCGTTTTCCAGAACATCCGGAAATGGCGTTTCAATGATCCATTGACGAATCTGGGCACCAACCCGGGCCAGTTCGTTAACATCGTTGATGTCCAGGACATCCAGAGCGTTGTCGATCCGCTCTTTCAGTCCGTCAGTAGCGAGGAATTCGCGATAGGCGTGCGCTGTTGTGGCAAAGCCACCTGGAACGGTAACACCTGCGTTGGCGAGATTACTGATCATTTCGCCGAGTGAGGCGTTCTTGCCGCCTACCCGATCGACGTCGGACATTCCCAGGTGATCAAACCAGATAATGTAATCTTCCAAAGCATGTCTCCCTTGAGTCTGTGAAGCTAAGAGCAAAATCGGGCCAGCGGTAAAAGTAGGCAATATCCACTGCGGAGTCTCGAACTTGGCGTGTATGATACTGTAACCTGCGGAAATTACCTAGGCCACCAAGCCAGGAATCAAGAACCAAGGAACCGGACAATACAGCATGAAACGCACTGCTTTTTTCATTTCTGATGGCACCGGCCTGACAGCCGAGGCTCTCGGGCACAGCCTTCTGGCCCAGTTCGAAAAAATCGAGTTTGAACGGGTCACTGTTCCTTATATAGCGGACGAAGAAAAAGCCCGGGAAATGGTCAAACGGATCAACAAGGCGGCCGAAACAGACGGCGCTCGGCCGCTGGTGTTCGACACCATTGTAAACAGCGATATCCGGGAAATCATCGCCACCGCCGAGGGTTTCATGGTGGACATCTTCGGTACGTTTCTCAGCCCCCTGGAACAGGAACTCCAGTCTTCCTCTTCTTATACCGTCGGTAAATCCCATGCCATCAACAATGAAGGCAGCTATGAACGCCGGATCAATGCCGTCAATTTCGCGCTGGATAATGACGATGGCGCACGCACCCGGCATTACGACGAAGCAGACCTGATCCTCGTTGGCGCCTCCCGAAGCGGGAAAACCCCCACCTGTCTCTATCTGGCACTGCAATATGGCGTGAAAGCGGCGAACTATCCGATTACCGAAGAAGACCTGGCAGACCAGCAGATCCCGAAAGCCCTGAAACCTTATAAAGAGAAAATTTTCGGGCTGACTATCGAGCCGGAGCGGCTGGCAACCATCCGCAACGAACGCAAGCCGAACTCTCGCTACTCATCCATCAAACAGTGCATGCACGAGATCGAGGAAATCGAGTTGATGTATCGGCGTGAACGGATTCCGTACCTGAATACCACCGCCTATTCGGTTGAGGAGATCTCCACCCGAATCATGGTGACAACCGGTCTGAAGCGGCAACGCTAGGGGTACAGACGGCCGGAGGGCGTCCTCGGGGCAGAATAAGAAATGGGTCAGACCAGGAAGAGGCCAGATGAACACTTCATCTGGCCTCTATTATTTTGGCTTTACAGTTCCTGAATGTTCAGGCCAAGCTTCTCCGCCCTGACCCGGTTTTCCGGACTGGTTACCACGGCCGTACTGGCTTTCTCCGGCACCAGCCAGGTTTTGGCCACACGCTTCAGGTCATCCAGGGTGACGGACAGCACGCGCTCCCGGAACCTGGCGCGCTGCTCCGGGCTTCGCCCAAATAGCTTGTTGTGAAAAGCATGGCGAGCAGCGCCCGCGGGCGATCTGGGCCTGTCGAGTTGACCAATTACACCAAGAATCGACTCTTCAAGCTCCTGGTAGTCGTGGTCATGGTCCTGAAGCCACGCAAGGGCCGCGTCGAAATCGTCCAGCGTTTCCTCCAGGCGCGGATCACGGTAGGAGAAGAACCGGAACGTGCCGTTTACGCTGTCCTGCCCGGCGCCGCCACCGTAAGCGCCACCCTTCTCCCGAATGGCGCGGTGCAGGTAACCGTTACGCAAGAAACCACCCAGCACGGTCAGTGCCGCCGCATCGGGATGATCCACAGCGACAGTGCTGTAGGCCTTGGAACAGAAGTTAACCTGGGTAGAGGTCAGCCACGCCTCACGGGTGGTGTAATTGACCGGTTCCATTTTCCAGCCTGCAATGCCCGCTCCGGAGGCATCACGCCAGCAGGATTTCAGATCATCAACCATAGCCGGGAGCTGATCCTCTTCCCCAATCACCAGGAACTCCCGACCCTGCTTGCCGATCTTCTCGTGCAATGCAGAAAGCTTGTCACAGAGCGCCGTCAATTCCTCTGGATCTTTCAGAGCCTGATCGAGCTGCTTGGTGCCGCGAATACCGGCAAGACCACCCAGCCGGAAAGAAAGCCAGGCACCCGGACTCATACCCTGTGAAGCCGCGCCCATGGCCAGGGCATGGCCACTGCCGGTTACGGCCTGCTCGCGACGGGCCCGGATCTGCGCAATGATCTCCCGGATTCGCTCTTTCTCATCGAAGCGGGCACTGGTGTAGACATCCCTTAGAAGACGGGTCAATTCACTGCGGTTACGGGCCAGTGCCTTGCCGTTGAAGATGATGTAACCGGACAGCGCCTGAACGTCATCAATCCGGCCTTTGGCGCTGAACGCTGCGCCGATACCACCAGACTCTGCAGAGATACGATCCTGCATTTGCAGGTAGTCCAGATCACCACAACCCACTTCGGAAATCAGCGTGGTGTAGTAAGGCACCAGAAGCAGCTCCTCCTCAGTCAGCGCCGGCACCGGGACAACAATCTGCTCGTAAACCAGACCATTGGTACCACGGGCATAAACGGTTGCCGAAATGTCGCCGTCATAACGCGCTTCCGGCTCTGGCATCTGCAGAGGCACGTCAGACAGATCCACCTTTGGCAGAATGGAATCATCGTCCTTCTGCATCTGGCGTTCTTCGAGCGCCCTGGCCCGGTCAACAATCATCCGGACCTCGTCATCGGTAAGCTCGGCCTTGCGACGGGCCAGCGCTTCACGGATGGCTTCCTGCCGGCGGGACTCGAGCTTTTCATCCGGCCGCAGGGTCAGGGTGACCCGGTGCGGGTTCTCAAGAAGCTTACGGCGGATCAGGTCCGGCACGTACTGCGGATCCTGGATCTTTTCCCGGAGCGTTGCCAGCACCGGCTCCAGATCCAGCAGTTCGACGGGGTCACCACCGTGCACCATGGGTGCGATGGCGCTCATGATCAGTTGCAAGCCATAAGGGAACTGGTCGCCTGCGATTTCACGCTGGTGCAGTTCGAGCTGATGCAGAATGGCTTCCAGACGGTCCTGGCTGACGCCCTCCTCCACGACCTTTAGCAGCGTGGACTCGAGCAGGGCTTCCAGATCCTTGTGCTTGTCCGGCTCGCTGCCTTCGATGCCGCAAACAAAGGTCATTTCACGGTTGGAGTCTTCCAGACCACACATGGGCGAAGGTGCATGGCCGAGATCCGTGGTTTCCAGGGCTCGCATCAGTGGTGAGGCACTGTTTTCCAGCAGCACTGCAGAGAGCAGTTGCCCCTCCAGATTCTCCTGCAAATCAAAACTGTGGCCCAGCAACCAGCCCACAACGATGTGAGTCTTGTTGTCGGTTCCCTCGCCTTCGTTGACCGCATAGCCCTGCTCTACCCTGACCGGGGCGAACATGCGCTTCTCGTCGCGAACCGGAAGATCGATGTCCAGCCGGTCGAACCGTTTCAGCGCCAGCTCTTCGAACTTCTCATGATGCTCATGAGCCGGAATATCGCCGTAGGTGGCAAATATCGCGTTGCTGGGGTGATAGTGGTGGCGGTAGAACTGCAGCAGGTCGTCGTAGCTCAGATCCACGATGTGATCGGGCTCGCCACCGCTGTTGTAGTGATAGGTCGTGGTCGGGAACAGGTGGCTGCTGAGGTTCTGCCACAGCTGGGACGTGGGCGAACTCATGGCGCCTTTCATCTCGTTGTAGACAACGCCCCGATAAACCAGGTCAGTGGACGGATCTTCCGGTTTATCGAACTCAAGGCGATGACCCTCCTGCGCAAAATCCAGCGGATCGAGCTTTGAGAAAAATACACAATCCAGGTAAACCGACAGCAGATTGTCGAAATCCTTCCGGTTCATGCTGGCGAAGGGATAGGCCGTCCAGTCGCTGCTGGTAAAAGCGTTCATGAATGTGTTCAGTGACCGCCGAATCATCATGAAGAACGGATCACGAACCGGGAAACGCTCGCTGCCACACAATGCCGTGTGTTCCAGAATGTGCGCCACCCCGGTGGAATCCATCGGGAAGGTACGCAGGGCAACGAAAAACACGTTTTCGTCGTTGTCGGCTGCCAGATGCAGATGGCGGGCGCCAGTCTTCTTGTGGCGATACTCCTCGACCTCGAGGTTGAGTGTATCGATCCGGTGACTGCGAAGTTTCTCAAAGGCCGGATGAGTTGCGTTGTCGATCACTGCAGCCATTCAAACTATCCTGTCTTTAAACAATTGGAGAATTGTAGGGTAACACGTAGTATCGCTTATCATGCATCACTCCAGAAGCCATAGGGTACCGCGCCGTACATGACAACACCTGCACCTCAATCAAAGGCCGTTGAGGCCCCGGAAGTAGCCGCCTACTGGGCAGAACGTCGGCGGTACCTCGAGCGGATCCGGAAAGTACCGGAAGTCAGACAGCGCTTCTGGCGGGAAGTTGCCCTTTATCTGCTCCGCAGATTGCTCTGGTCATTCGGATTCTTCCCGATCTTCATCGCCTTCTGGGTGCCACTGGTGATGGCCAGCTTCAACCCGGTTGCGATGGCATCGGATCTGATTCCGGTGTTACAGAATTTCGTCGACTCGAACCCGGAGGTACAGGCAACGACCATAAGCACCCTGGCCATCGCCTGGGCCTCCATCGGGTTTTTCTTTCTCGTCTTCGATTTCGTGCTAACCCCTTTCAAATCGCCTTATCAATACGAAGCCGACGTGTACATGAGATCATGGGAGCAGCTCAACCATGATCAGCTTCCGGATAAAGTGTGATTTGGCCTGCATTCTCGGTAACTCTCCGTCACTTTCTGTTACATAGCGTTGCACTCACTGGGTAAGATGAACCGGTAAACAGAATTCCAAGAATGCAGGATCAAGAGGTTCCGTCATGGTCGATTTCAGACCGCTTCTGTTCGTCAATGCCCTGGCGCTCATGCTGCTGGTAACCGCCGGGTTCGCCTCGGTTCGGGACGACCTGCAGATGGCAGAAGCCTTCGAACCACCCTCGACGGATCAAGCTGTTGCCTCTATTACTACCGAGCCCGAGCCGGCCCCTGAGCCTGCTCCGGAGGCATCCGCCAGAACCGAACAGGCTGCCCGGGATTCACGCCCACCCGTGGTGGAAGCTACTCCGTTTACCGTGCCATCCATGCCGGAGAACCCGGAGGTTCTGGCGGTAGCTGAACCACTATCGGTAATGGCAACGAGAACAGACACCGCCCCTGCAAATCCGCAACAACCGGAAAAACAACAGGAACCCCAGCCACCGACGCAGGCGCTGCTGGTGCTACGCTCAAACGTTATCGGCGATCAGGTCACCATCAACGGCAAGGAATATGGCGCGACCCGCCTGGATCTTGAGCTGGATCCGGGCCGCTACGAGGTCACCATCACCAAGTCAGGTTTCAAACCCTGGAACCGCTCCATTGCCCTGGACGCCGGCAATGAGGTGACTCTGGTGGGCGAACTGGAGGCTCTGACCACGGTGAATTTCCGTGACGGGACCTGGATCGGTGGCGTGAAGACCGGCGATGGCAGCTACCAGGACAACGATGGACTGCGCTACGAGGGGCATTTCGTGGATGGTGAATTCCACGGCCAGGGCACCGCGTGGTATCCCGACGGCGGCCGTTACGAGGGAGGCTGGTCTGCAGGCAACCGCGAGGGCGACGGTGAATGGCGCAGTGCCGACGGCTCGCGCTACTCCGGCGAATTCCGGGACAACCAGTTTAACGGCAAAGGCACGCTGACACTGGCAAACGGCGACATACTGACCGGCCACTGGAAGGACGGACAGCTTAATGGCCACGGTTCCCTGACCACCGCGGATGGCATGCTCTACGTCGGCGGCTTCCGGAACGACGAATTTCATGGCACCGGCACACTAACCTACCCCGACGGTCGCCATTACGAAGGCGAATTTTCCAACGGCGCCTTCCATGGCACCGGGGCAGAGGTCTTCGCCAGCGGCAAGAAATACGAGGGCGAATACATTGAAGGAAAGTTCCACGGTAAGGGCTTGCTGAAGAACCCCAACGGCAGCTCGATCGAAGCTACATTCCGTCATGGTGAGCCTTACGGACAGGTACGCCTGACCACAGCGGCAGGGGAAATTTTCACTGCCCGAACCACTGAACCCGGTGTCTGTTATCGGGACAAGAGCTACCGGGCCACAGAGTGCCCGAAACTGGAAGGCTGGTAATCATAACGGCCCGATAACAAACGCGTTTGCAGTAAACGATTGAGGTAGTGACATGGCGATCAAAAACGCTCTGCTGGTAGATGACTCCAAGGTGGCCCGATTTGCCCTGAGCAAACTGCTGGAAAGTCGCGATATGGAAGTCAATATGGCTGGCTCGGCCGAGGAGGCCCTCGATTTCCTGAACAGCCAGGGGCGTCCGGATGTCATCTTCATGGACCATCTGATGCCGGGCATGAACGGCGTAGAGGCTACCAAAGCCATCAAGGGCAACCCGGAGACCGCCGGCATCCCCATCATCATGTGCACATCCAAAAAATCGTCATCATTCATGGAGGAGGCCAGGAACTTCGGTGTTTACAACATCCTGACCAAACCGCCGCAAACCGAGGGCCTCAAAGAAGTTCTGGACCAGCTGGCCAGTGATGTCACAGGCGGAAACTTGCCGGAGCCACCGCTGCAATCTGAGCCGGCTGCCGCGGAAGAGGACGAACTGCTGAACGTACCTGCAGATGCGTCGGTGGAACTGTCGCCCAAGACGGGCGATTCAGCCAGCCGGAGCAACCCGCAAGCCAATGTGGTGCCCTTGACCAGCGAACTGATTGAGCAGATCGCCCGTTCCGCAGTCAAAACTCACATCAACAACCGTCTTCACGAATTACTCAGCTCCCTCTTTGACGAGCAGTTCGATCACCTGAAGCGGGCTCTGGATGAATCCCGCAGCAAACAGGACGCGGTGATTGAGGAACGCCTGAACGCCGTCACCGAAATGGTCGACGAACGGACCCGAAATCTGCGGGACGAAGTTGCCGCGGAGGTCAACCTGAACCTTGGCAGCGAACTTGCCGTGCTCAAGAAGGAGCTGAAAAAGAATTCCGGCTTCACGAGCGAGCATATGGCCGAGCTGAAAGATCACATCACGAGTGTGCAGACGATTGATACCGAGTTCTGGCAAACCCTTCAGTCCGAGGCTATTCAGCAAGCCCACGAGATCTCGAGGGAAACCGCTGAAGACATAGCCCAGCGCACAATCGATCTTTTTGTTGCGCAGCAGCGCTCGGCATCGTCCCGGGTCTACACCATTGGTCTTGCAATAAGTCTCGGCATCTTCAGCGTCGGGATTGCCTGGCTGTCTGGCCTGTTCGGTTGAGCAGGGTCCTGATCCTCTGCCAGTCTGCCGGGGTGTCGACATCATCGTGGACCCCCGGAATATCTACCCGGGTTGCACGCACCTCTGCAAGCAGTCGCCCGGCGCCCCTATCCCCCTCCAGATCCAACACCAGCGGCCAGAGCCATCTGGGCAAATAGGCGGGCACACCCGGCCGGCCACCGTAATCTGCAGCGATGGGCTGTTCCGGTACACAGCGGGCCGCCTTGCCAAAGGCCTCGAGGGCGTTCAGATCCAGTAACGGCTGGTCCGCCACCAGAACAAACACGCCTTTTACGGCTGGCCCCAGGCTGCGAAGCCCCGCTGACAGAGATGCCGAGATGCCCTCCTGCCAATCCGGTGCCCGCAACCAGGAAGAAGGTTGCCTCCGACAACGAAAGCGTATGAGCGGGTACCAGGCCCCACACACCACTCGAACTTCCGGGCTGAGGATTCGGCCCTGCGCAATGGCGGCGTCCAACAATGTGCGGTTACGGCAGTCCGTGTCCGTCCCGTCACCGGACGCCAGCGGCAGGAGGGCTTTCGGCCGACCGAGGCGGCTCGAGGCACCGGCCGCCAGTATCAGTACCGGAAATTGCTGATAAATGTGCGAGTCGAGGTTTAAAATGATGAGTCCGATAGCAAAAAGAAATGAAGCAGTGGCCAACCGCCAGACTGCTGTATTCGGTGATTTTTGCTAGAATTCGGCCATCAATCAACCATACCCGCCTGGAAATTTGATGAACCATCTGTTTGTAGACAACCTGACCGTTATCGATTTTGCCTACCTGGACCCGACCCGTGGGCTGGTGGGTGAAAGCTGGATTGCGGATGTGGTGCTTGGCGGGGAGCTGGACGAACAGGGCATGGTGTTCGACTTCAGTAACGTAAAACGCACCATCAAGCGGGTGATCGATGAGCGTGTTGACCATCGCCTGGTGATTCCCCGCGGCTACCAGGGGCTGTCCTGGAGTGAGGAGCAGCCAGACACTTTTACCTGGGCACTCACGGACGGCAGCCAGATCATTCACCGCTCACCGGACGAGGCCATTGTCTGGTTGTCCGCCGATAGGGTTGTGCCCTCGGCCGTGGCCTCTTTGCTGGAACAGGAAATAAAGGCCGTGCTTCCGGCCAACGTGATTTCCGTGGAGATCAATCTCCGGGAAGAGGAGATCGATGGTGCCTACTACCACTATGTCCACGGCCTCAAGAAACACCTGGGCAACTGCCAGCGTATCGCCCACGGCCATCGATCACCGATTCGTATCGACCGGAACGGCCACCGCGATTACGATCTGGAGCGCCGCTGGGCCAAGCTCTGGCGGGATATCTACGTGGGCTCCGAGGAGGATGTGGTGCGTCGCCATGTGGGCGAAGACGGCGTTCGCTATGTGACCTTCGAATACGAGGCCAACCAGGGAGAGTTTGCACTGACCCTGCCAGAGGAGCGCGTGTACATGCTGGATACCGACACCACGGTGGAGCTGATTGCCGCTCACATGGCCGACAAGCTCAAGGTGGAGTTCGCGACAGACACCATCCGGGTGAAGGCTTATGAAGGTGTTGGGAAGGGCGCCATTGCCGAGCGCTGATTGAGATCGTGAATGCGGGGTCAGATGAAAATGGGGTCAGAAGAACTTTTCTTCTGACCCCATTTTCATCTGACCCCTTGCTTTACAGGCACAAAAAAACCGCCAGAAGGCGGTTTTTTTGATGGCTTTCCGGTGGACTAAACCGTCAAGCCGTATTGGCGTCCCCTAGGGGGTTCGAACCCCTGTTGCCGCCGTGAAAGGGCGGAGTCCTAGGCCACTAGACGAAGGGGACTAGAAATTGGTGGAGCCAGGCGGGATCGAACCGCCGACCTCAACACTGCCAGTGTTGCGCTCTCCCAGCTGAGCTATGGCCCCTCAACGGCTGCGTATATTAAGGATCCGCCCTATGGGCGTCAACCTCTGAAACATACTTTTTTTCAGTTTTCTGAACATCCCTGTTCAAGCCGTTTATTAATTCACCAAAGCGGTTAATGAATACCCAGAGCCGCGTATTCCTTTTCCACCTTCTTGGTTTCCTTCTTGGAGAATCCACCCATCACTTCCAGGGCATGCCGAAGCCTTGAACGGGTCATGTCCGGGCCCAGCAGCGCCATGGAATCCATGACAGACCAGGAATTCGGGGTGCCAGCAACCGCCACAAAAATGGAGAACATGAAGTCACCCATCTTCAGGTCCGTGGCTTTGGCCAACGCCTTGATATCCGCGAAGATGGTCTCCTTGCTCCAGTGTCGCTGCGCTTCAAGCTTCCAGAGCGTGAACTGAAGAACCCGCTTGATCTGGGCTTCCTCCAGTTTGTTATGGGCAAAGTCTTCCGGCTTCAGGTTGAGCATGCCGGAGAACATGAACTGGGCCATGGGCGCTACATCCGAAAACACCTCTGCCCTGCCCTTGATGTGGGGCACCAGAGCACGCAGGGCATCCTCATTGAACCACCACTGGCGCATGCGCTCCATGAACTGCTCTTCAGTCAGCTCTTCGCGCAGCCACTGGCCGTTCAGCCAGCGGAGCTTCTCCACGTCAAACACCGGGCCACCAAGGGAAACTCTCTGGATGTCGAAGTTCTCGATCATCTCATCCAGGGTGAACTTTTCCCGCTCATCCGGCATGGACCAGCCCATGCGCCCCAGGTAGTTGGTGACGGCCTCCGGCAGAAAGCCCATGCGCTCATAGAAATTGATGCTGGTCGGGTTCTTGCGTTTGGACAGCTTGCTCTTGTCCGGGTTGCGCAGCAGCGGAAGGTGACACAGCACCGGCATATCCCAGCCAAAATACTGATACAGCAGCTTGTGCTTGGGCGCCGAGTTGATCCACTCCTCACCGCGCAGAACGTGGGTGATTTCCATCAGGTGATCATCAACCACATTCGCCAGGTGATAAGTGGGCATGCCATCGGACTTGAGCAGAATCTGGCAGTCCACCTGAGCCCAGTCGATCTCAATGGTGCCCCGAAGCATGTCGTCGATCTCGCAGACGCCCTCATCGGGCACTTTCATACGAATCACGTATGGTTCACCTGCATCGAGGCGGCGCTTCACTTCGTCCTCGGGCAGCTCCAGATCGCCCTTGATACCCGGGTTCAGACCCTGGGCCTTACGTTCTTCACGAATGGCTTCCAGCTCATCCGGTGTGCGGAAGCAATAAAAAGCGTGGCCGGCCGTCACCAGATCCTCGGCATACTGCCGGTACGAGTGCTTGCGCTCGGACTGGCGATAGGCGCCGTGAGGACCACCCAAGTCGGGGCCTTCATCCCAGTTCAGACCGAGCCAACGCAGCGCCTTGAGAATGTCCTGTTCGGATTCTGCGGTACTGCGGGCCTGGTCGGTGTCTTCGATACGCAGGATAAACTGGCCGCCGTGCTGACGGGCAAAGCACAGGTTGAACAGGGCCACGTAGGCGGTACCAACGTGAGGGTCTCCAGTGGGTGACGGAGCAATTCGGGTACGTACAGTCATGAAACCTTCCTGAAAAATCGGTGGCCGTTTGATAAAGCCGGCATTATACCGGCCAACGGCAGGTTTCGCATGATCAGGAGGTTAACGAGCACACCAGAAATATTAAGTAAGAAGTTTCTTTTGCCGGCCCCGTCCGAGTTTGTTATATTATAACATTACACATTAGCATCGCAGGATCTCATTTATCATGCGCGTTACCGGAAAAGCACTTTCTATTGCACTCGGAGCCGGCACCCTTTTGTTTCACAGCGCCCTGCAGGCCGAGACCCGTATTGTTACTTCCATCAAACCGGTTGAGCTGATCGTCAGTGCGATCGCCACGGAAGACATGCAGACAACGAGCCTCGTCCCGCCCGGCTCCAGCCCCCACAACTACACCATGAAACCATCCCAGCGGCGGGCGCTGGAAAACGCCGACGTGATTTTCTGGGTCGGGCCCGACATGGAAACCTTCCTAAATCGCCTTCTGGCCGGGCAGGAATTCAGCGGTCGAACGGTCGCGCTCATGGATGCCGAGCACGAACCCGGGGAAGTTACCCACGATGAACACGCCCACGACGACCACGTGGAAGATCACCATGGCCATGCTCACGAAGAGGAGGCCAAGGAGGAAGAACACCACAACAAGGGGCACGGACACGGCCATGATCACGGAGACGGCGAAGACCCGCACATCTGGCTGGATCCCGAATTGGCCATCGAAATGGCCGGGACGATCCGCGATGCTCTCTCAGCACTGGAAGGTGTTGACGCTGGCGCGTTAAACGAGAATTTCGAGCAGTTTAAGGTCAGCGTTCGAGAAACCGATGCCAATATTCGGGACCGCCTTGCACCGGCGCACGAAATCAGCCTGTTCGCCTATCACGACGCCTTTACCCGATTTGCCGAACACTATGAACTGAAACTCGAGGGCGTTCTGACACTGAACCCGGAGCTGTCGCCAGGGGCACGGCATATCGCGGAAGTGCAGGAAAAACTGCGCAACGCCAACCACCCCTGCCTGCTGACCGAACCGCAGTTCAACCGGCAGTGGTGGCGCACGATCACCGAGAGCCTGGACGTAACCTTCAGCACCTGGGACCCTCTGGCCACTGACATCGCGGCAACGCCAGAGGGTTACAACAACTTCCAGCACAGCATTGTCGACGCCGTGCTCAAGTGCCTACCAGAGAATACTGAGCATTAACGGTATGGTGACGATGGCCAGCAAGGTCTGGCCACTGATGATGCCCGCCATCAGGGGGGCATCGCCACCAAGCTGCCGGGCCAGAATATAGGCAGAGGTGGCCGTGGGAAGCGCCGACAACAGCACGGCCACCTGAACCATCATTCCCTCAAGACCCAGCAACAAGGCCAGCCCCGCAGTCAGCATCGGAAATCCAACCAACTTCAGCGCCGATGAAACAATAAACGGCAGTGAAGCGCCTCTGAGGGCCTTGAGCTGAAGCCCGGCACCAACTGTCATCAGCCCCATCGGCAACGCCAGATTACTCAGAGGCTCGAGAATGCCGCCGATCAGCGGATGAAATCCGATTTCGAAGAAACTCCAGACCACGCCAATCACCGAGCCCACTATGAGAGGATTGGTCACAATCGCCTTGAACACTGGCACCAACCTCACCGGCCCTTCCGTGGCCACCAGCGAAAACATCAGTATGCACAGCAGATTCAGCAACGGCACCATGATGGCAACCGCAATCGCCGTGAGGGACAGGCCCTGATCGCCGAGGAGCATGCCGCCAGCCGCCAGGCCCACGTAGGAATTGAACCGGATAGCCCCCTGGTAAACCGAAGAAAAAACCGGGCCGGGCCAGCGCCAGAACCACTGGGCAATCGCCAGGATCAGCGTCATCGCGATCAGCATGGCGCCGATGAGCAGTGCAATGTCACCATAAGCGGAAGCCGGCAACCTGGCCTGCCCCAGCTTGAAGACCAACATGGCCGGAAACAGCACGTAGTAGGTAAACCGCTCCGCCTGGGGCCAGAAATCGCCACCCGGAAAGTCAATGCGGCGGAACACATGCCCCAGCATGATCAGCACAAATACCGGCAGCAGAGCCTGCACCATCAGGGGCATACGTTCAAACTCCAGGGCAAGGTTGTTAACTTGGGTTTTATGGGAGTAAAGTTGAAGAAGCAGCAAATCATATCAGAAGGAGTGCTTCTCCTTCAGGGAGGTTTTTTCGCTATGGACGCATCAAAGCCGAGACTTTGCAGGCTTATCTATTTCAGCAACGTTTCTTCGCATCTGCAGGAATCCGATTTAGACGACATCCTCGAAGAATCCATCAAAAGAAACGAGCGGGACGGGATCACCGGCCTGCTGGCTTATGATCAATTCAATTTCATGCAGGTTTTGGAGGGTGAGGAAGAGGCTGTTAACAAACTTTATCTTGGCATCACCGCCGATCCCCGCCACCAAGATGTTCGGCTTATCCAGTACGAGCAAATCGATGATCGCCAGTTTGACGATTGGGCTATGGCTTTGGCGAAGCTTCCCGAGGTTCCCGGCAATTACATCAACAGACTCTATGGTGGATTCAAGCCCCAGCTGTTCTCCAATCGAGACGCACTCATCTACTTCAATTTTCTCCGCAACTATCTGAAACGCGCAGCCTGAAGCCCGCTATAGATTTCGCCAAAGCCTTACGGAAATCGGAAACCAATGCCTGTTAAACTACGACCCTCGTTTTCAACGTAGTACTTTAGGTAACCCGTTTTTCGTCGACAACAGGTATCGCAATGTCTGGAATACCATCTGAGGACACCGTGCTGCACAACTCCGGTCCTTCCCGCCGCTTCTGCGTGGCCCCGATGATGGACTGGACCACCAGCCACTACCGCTACCTGGCGCGCCAGCTTAGCCGGCATACCCTGCTCTACACTGAGATGGTCACCACCGGCGCGCTGATACATGGCGACACCGCGCGCTTTCTGCGCCACGATGAGGCCGAGTACCCACTGGCCCTTCAGCTGGGTGGCAGCGATGCCGGCGAACTTGCCCACTGCGCCAGGCTGGCGCAGCAATACGGCTTCGATGAGGTTAACCTGAACGTTGGTTGCCCCAGCGATCGTGTTCAGAACAACATGATCGGTGCCTGCCTGATGGGCCATCCGGACAAGGTGGCAAAGGGCGTGCGCGCCATGATTGAAGCAACCGACCTGCCAGTCACCGTGAAGCATCGAATCGGTATTGATGGACGGGAGTCCTGGGACGATCTCTGCGAATTCGTGGAAAAAGTGTCCGAAGCTGGCTGCCGGACCTTTATCGTGCACGCCCGGATCGCGATTCTTGAAGGCCTGAGCCCCAAGGAAAACCGGGAAGTCCCTCCGCTTAAATACGACTGGGTCTACCGGCTGAAAGCGAAATACCCGCACCTGGAAATCATCATCAACGGCGGCATCAAGACCTTCGATGAGTGCCACGAGCATCTCCGGCATACCGACGGCGTGATGCTGGGTCGGGAGGCGTACCACAATCCCTGGCTGCTGGCGGGGGTTGATCCGGAGTTTTTCGGGCAGGCGGCGCCGGTAGATACCCGGCATCAGGCACTTCGGGCCATGCTTCCGTTCATAGGGAGCGAACTTGAGCGCGGCGTATTCCTGACCCACATGTCCAGGCACCTTCTCGGCCTGTTCCACGGTCAACCTGGCGGTCGGCAGTTCCGTCGCTATATCAGCGAGAACGCCCATAAATCCGGCGCTGGCCTGGAGGTGATCGAAGCCGCTCTGGAAAAGGTTCATGAACCGGCGGCGCCGGAGATTGCCGAAGCTTAATCGCAAGCAATTGCCACCATACCTTTTGTTGTCTTGTTCCTGTCAGAGCGGCCCGTTATTGTAGGCATATAGCCAGCTCCCGGGATTCGGGCGCACCAATAACAGATCAACCGGGACGACAGGACGAATGACCAGCAAGCTCAACCAACTGAAGACCATGACCACGGTGGTAGCGGATACCGGCGATATCGAAGCCATTGCGAAGTGGCGGCCAGAAGATGCCACCACCAATCCATCCCTGCTGCTTAAAGCTGCCGCTTCCGACGCTTACCGGCCGATGCTGGACAAGGCTGTGGCAGAAGCCCGGCGGCATGGCGGCTCAGACGCCGAGCAGCTGACCATGGCCACTGATATGCTGGCCGTACTCGCCGGCCGAGAAATCCTGAACCTGATTCCCGGCGTGGTTTCGACGGAGGTGGATGCCCGTTTGTCCTTTGATACCGCCGGTACGCTCGAGCGCGCCCGCCGCCTGGTTGAGCTATACGACAAGCAGGGCGTCGACACCAGTCGCGTACTGATCAAGATTGCATCTACCTGGGAAGGTATCCGGGCCGCCGAGCAACTGGAGAAAGAAGGCATTCACTGCAACCTGACGTTGCTGTTTTCTTTCATTCAGGCCGCCGCCTGTGCCCAGGCCGGTGCGTTCCTGATCTCGCCCTTTGTTGGTCGAATTCTGGACTGGCACCTGGCAAGCACTGGCCGGGACAGCTACCCGGCTGCAGAGGATCCGGGGGTGCTTTCGGTATCCCGCATCTACAATTACTACAAGGCCAACGGCTTTAAAACGGTGGTGATGGGTGCCAGTTTCCGGAACACCGGCGAAATTGAAATGCTGGCTGGCTGTGACCGCCTGACCATTAGCCCTACCCTGCTACAGGAGTTGCAGGACGACCTGGGTGATCTGCCGCGTCGACTGATCGCCGACACCGCCAGCTCACCGGATCAGTTTGGCACCATCGACGAAAAACTGTTCCGCTGGGAATCCAACGAGGACGCTATGGCTACCGAGAAGCTGGCCGATGGTATCCGCCGGTTCACAGCCGACCAGATTGAACTGGAAAACCGGGTCCGGCAGCTGGCCAGGGCAGCCTGACGCCACGTCTCAAAAACCATATACAGTAGTAGGACTGTCCGATCATGATCGAGCGCCTGAAAAAACTGTTTGCGGCACCGGAAGCTGAACGCGAGAAACCCGATAATCATCAGCTCGCCGTGGCGGCCACGGCATTGATGGTTCAGCTTTCCCGTGTCGACCAGGATGAAGACGAGCGCGAACTGCAGGCCATTGTTGATGGCGCAGTAAAAGCACACCAGGTAACCCAGGCTGAAGCCGAGGAAATTCTGGAAGACGCCCTCAGCCACGCAGACGATGCCACGTCGCTCTATGAATTTACCGGCCAGATCAACGAGTACCTGGACCAGGAAGGAAAACAGGCCCTGCTCGAAAGTATCTGGCGCGTGGCCTTTGCGGATGGCCGCATCGACAAGTACGAAGAACACCTTATCCGCCGCATGGCAGACCTGCTGCATCTCAATCATCGGGAGTTCATGCAGGCGCGGCACCGGGCGCAAGACGCCGGTTCTTAAAAGGAGACAGTATGCTAGCGATTCTTCACCCGAATACCGCTCTGGACAGCGAAGAATACCGACAGACCATGCACTACCTCGAGAATCTGCCGAACGTATCGGTTCGGGTTCATGAGGTTCAGGGCGCCACCCAGAGGCTGACCGAAATCTATCTTCTCGGGGACACAAAGCCCCTGAACAAGGAAGAAATCGAAGCCCTGCCTGCGGTCGAGCGGGCCATACGCATTTCGGACGACTACCGCATTCTCGGACGCCACCGGGATGATCGCCGCCAAAGCGGCTTCACCTACAACGGTGTCGAATTCAGTCAGTCCAATCTGAACATTTTTGCCGGGCTGTGCGCGGTTGATGTACCCGAACACGTCGACATGATGATGCAGGCCCTGGAAGACCATGGGGAAGTCTGCACACGAATGGGTGCCTACAAGCCGCGTACCAACCCCTATTCATTCCAGGGCCACGGCAAGGGCTGCCTCCCCTGGGTGTTTGAAAAGGCGGGGAAACACGGTATCAAGGTGATCGCCATGGAGATCACTCATGAAAGCCACATTGAGGAAATCGACAACTGCCTCGAAAAGCTCGGCCGTCCCACCGGTGTAATGCTGCAGGTGGGCACCCGCAATACCCAGAACTTCGAGCTGCTCAAGGCCATTGGCCGCCAGAGTACCTATCCGGTACTGCTCAAACGCGGGTTCGGAATTACCCTGAATGAATCCCTCAACGCTGCCGAGTATCTGGCCAGCGAAGGCAACGCTAATGTCATCTTCTGCCTGAGGGGCATGAAAACCGAGGCCGGCCAGCCCCATCGGAACATGGTGGATTTCGCCCATGTGCCGGCGGTCAAGCGCCTCACCCGTATGCCAGTCTGTGTGGATCCTTCCCATTCGGTGGGCAGCCGCGAGCAGTCTCCGGACGGCATCCTTGATGTCATGCACGCGACCGCCCAGGGCGTCGTCGCCGGTGCCAACATGGTGCTCGTAGATTTCCACCCCAAGCCGGAAAGAGCTCTGGTGGACGGCCCCCAGGCCCTACTGATGAACGAGCTGCCGGCGTACCTCGAAGACATACGCCTTTGCCATGACACCTGGAAAAAGCGCCAGGCCATTTACCAACGCCTGAAGGATGATGCAGCGGAATGATTGTCTACGGACACAGAGGCGCCAAGGGAGAAGCTCCCGAAAACACCCTTCCGGGATTTATGCATGCCTACCGGCACGGTATCCGGCATTTCGAACTGGATCTCGTATTGTCAAAGGACGGCAAGCCGGTACTGGTGCACGACCTTTCGGTAGACCGTACCACCAGCCAGAAAGGCAGCATCAGCCAGTACACCGCTGCCGAACTGGCGGCCATGGACGCCCGGCGCAACACCAGCTCCTGGCCCACTTCCACCGGTATTCCGACACTCGAAGACCTGCTGGATCAGTTCGACGACATCGAGCATTTGCAGCTGGAAGTCAAAAAAGACACTCGCCAGCGGCTTAATATCCTGTGTAACCGGCTGACCGAGGTCATTCAGCGCCGGAACCTTTATCAGACTGCTGCCATCACCTCTTCAGACATCTGGTTTCTGAAACAGATACGGCGGCGCAACAGGAACATCCGTCTTGGCCTGGTAGCCGAACGAAAATTTCCACGCCCCCTCAGTATGGCAAGCCGTTTGGGCTGCGAGTATCTCTGCATAAACTGGAAGTTGTGTTCGAAAGCTCTGGTGGAGCAGGGACATCGACGTGGCATGCACGTGTCCACTTGGACTGTGAACCGCATCCACGACATGCTGCAACTGGAAGAGATGGGCGTGGACAGCATCATTACTGACTACCCCACAAGTACCCGTATCTTTTTCGACAACAGGGCGAGGTCTGCCCTGTCCTTGCCCCAGAGCCGGGAATCAACCTCACTCAACAGTGAAGCAGTGTCTACTGGCTGAAATCGCGGGCTCGGGGTCAGATGAAAACGTTCATCTGACCCCGTTTTCGTAAATGGCTCAGAAGATCCGGTTCAGGCCGTTCAGTGCCGCGACCCGGTATGCCTCAGCCATGGTCGGATAGTTGAACGTGGTGTTGATGAAGTAGTTCAGAGAGTTAGCCTCCCCTTCCTGATTCATGATCGCCTGGCCGATGTGGACGATTTCTGCTGCCTGGTCACCGAAACAGTGGATGCCCAGAATCTGGCGGGTCTCCCGGTGGAACAGGATTTTCAGCATACCTACTGCCTCTCCAGTGATCTGTGCGCGTGCCAGATCCTTGAAGAACGCCTGTCCAACCTCGTAGGGCACCTTGGCTTCTGTCAGTTCGCGCTCGGTTTTACCAACGGAACTGATTTCCGGAATGGTGTAGATCCCGGTCGGCACATCCGACACAAAGCGGAAGTATGCGTCATCCACAATATCCGAGGATGCAGAACGGCCCTGGTCATAAGCGGCGCTTGCCAGACTCGGCCAGCCGATCACGTCGCCCGCCGCATAGATGTTGTCCACCTCGGTGCGGTAGTGCTCGTCAACGGCCAGTTGGCCGCGGCCATTGGGTTCCAGACCGATATTTTCGAGGCCCAGCTTCTCGGTGTTCCCGCTGCGACCATTGCACCACAGGAATGCATCCGCACGGATTTTCTTGCCCGATTGCAGCGACAGCACCACACCGTGGTCGTCGCCCACAACCGACTCGTACTGCTCGTTGTGACGAACCAGAACGCCATTATTCCGCAGGTGGTAACTCAGGGCGTCGGAGATCTCGTCATCCAGGAAGGACAACAGCCGGCTACCCGGGTTGATCAGGTCGACTTTTACACCCAGGCCCGCAAAGATCGAGGCATACTCTGACCCGATGACGCCAGCGCCATAAATAACCAGTGTGCGAGGCGTGTGAGACAGATTCAGAATGGTGTCGGAGTTGTAGATACGGTGATGACGGAAGTCCACATCGGGTGGCAGATAGGGCCTGGAACCGGTGGCGATGATCGCCTGCTTGAAGTGCAGCGTCTCGGAGGACTTGCTGCCCCGGACTTCTATGCGGTTCTGGTCGACAAAAAAGGCCCGGCCGTTTATCAGATCCACGCGATTGCGAGAGTAGAACTGCGTCCGGAGCTTGACCTGCTTACCGATGACTTTCTGGGCATTCTGAAGCACGCGCGGGAAAGAGAACCAGCGAGGCTCACCGATATCCCGGAACATCTGGTTGGTGTTAAAGGTAATGATCTGTTTGACGGAGTGGCGCAGCGCCTTGGAAGGAATGGTGCCCCAGTGGGTGCAGTTCCCGCCAACGGTAGGCTTGTCTTCGATGATCGCGACACGTTTGCCGTGTTTCGTCGCATTCATCGCCGCGCCTTCGCCGGACGGACCGGCGCCGATAACGACGACGTCGTAATGATGTTCTGCCATGCGCGCAGTGACTCCTTAGCTACGTCGTGAAAAGATGGTTGTAATTGTCAAAAACAGATCAGTGCTTGCTGGCCTTGCTGGCGTCGTAAGCCAGAGCCTCGGGCTCTTTACCCTCGTTGGCCAACCGCTCGTTTTCTTCTTCGCACTTCTGGGTATTACCACCGCAGATATCACAGGACTGGCTGATACCGAGCGCGCCAATCCCGCCGCAGGTTCCGCTGATGGGCTTGCGCCCCAGGATCACGCCAATAGACATGGCTGCAACCAGCAAAACCACGATGAAAAGAACCAAAAGAAAGGTACCCATGTTGCCCTCCCCTTATTGAGTCACGTAGGACGAAAAAGCCGGCGTCTGGTGCGTCTCGAAGCCTTCATCCGTCCTGACAATAAAATAGGCCGGGATATTTTCCCTTACCGCGAGCTCATTTGCCCGCTCGTAGCCCATCACATTAAAACCGGTTGCCAGAGCATCTGCCGTCATACAATCGTCCGCGATAACGGTTACCGATGCCAGCTTGTGAGCAATTGGCTCACCCGTTTCGGGGTCTATTGTATGGGAATACCGACGCCCTTCCGATTCGTAATAATTACGATAATCACCCGATGTTGCCATAGCGCGTGATTCCAGCGCCACCACGCGGTTTACCGCGCGCCCCTCGGCCATCGGCTGCTCTATGGCCAGTCGCCAGGTGCTGCCATCAGGTTTACGGCCATTGACGCTAACCTCTCCGCCAATCTCCACCAGGTACGCCTCGACGCCTTCGCTCTCAAGAAAACGGGCAACCGCATCTACACCGTATCCCTTGGCGATAGCCGACAGATCCACATATTGCGGTGGTGTCGCACGCACGCCGGGCGGATCGACCCGCAGCTCGAGCTTCTCGAAGCCAGTGGCGGCCAGAGCCCTGGAGAGAGATTCTTCTGAGGGAATCTGCTCCGGGCGCGCCTGGGGCCCGAACCCCCAAAGATTTACCACCGGGCCGATGGTCACATCAAAGGCACCATCGGTCATCGTTGAGATCTCTTCAGCCTTCTGAAGAACACGGAGCAAGCCCGCTGACACCGGAACCCATTCGGATTGATCGGATCGTTGATTGAAACGGGACAGTTCCGAATCCTCTCGCCAGGTCGACATTGACGCATCAACCCCTTCAAGCACCTCATCAATACCGCTGGCCAGAGTTTCAAGCCTCTCCTGATCCTCGGTCAATACGACATTGATGTGGTAGCTGGTGCCGAAGACAGGTCCGGAGATTTCCCAGATCTTTTCCTCTGGCTCAAACGAACAACCCGCCAGAACGGCAAAGGCCAGCGCTGTAAAAGCGCTGGCCAGGGCCACCCTGGCGGGTCGTACCATGCTGAATGTCATCAGAACTGCTTAGCCTCCAAAGTCATCCAGCATGATGTTTTCATCCTCTACACCCAGATCTTTCAGCATCTTGATGCAGGACGCGTTCATGATTGGGGGCCCACACATGTAGTACTCACAGTCTTCCGGAGCCGGATGGTCCTTCAGATAGTTCTCGTACAACACGTTGTGGATAAACCCTGTGGGGCCTTCCCAGTTATCTTCTGGCAGTGCATCGGAAAGAGCTACGTGCCACTCGAAGTTGTCGTTCTCTTCCTGCAGCCCGTCGAAATCTTCCACGTAGAACATCTCGCGAACACTGCGTGCACCATACCAGAAGCTGATCTTGCGCTTGGAATTAAGACGCTTGAGCTGATCGAAGATATGGGAACGCATCGGAGCCATACCGGCACCACCACCGATGAAAACCATTTCAGCATCAGTCTTCTTGGCGAAGAACTCACCGAACGGTCCCATCACGGTCACCTTGTCTCCCGGCTTCAGGTTGAACACATAGCTCGACATGATGCCCGGGTTGTGGTCCGTGCCCGGAGGCGGCGTAGCGATACGAATGTTGAACTTGAGAACACCCTTTTCTTCCGGGTAGTTCGCCATGGAATAGGCCCGGATGGTCTCTTCCTTGTTGACCGCCTTGTAGCGCCAGATGTTGTGCTTGTCCCAGTCCTCGTGGAACTCTTCCTCGATGTCGAAATCCTTGAAGTCGATTTCGTAGGGAGGGCACTCAAGCTGAACATAGCCGCCGGCCCGGAAGTCTACTTCCTCACCTTCAGGCAGCTTGAGTACGAGTTCTTTGATGAAGGTAGCCACGTTATGGTTGGAGACAACCTCACATTCCCACTTCTTCACGCCGAAGAATTCCTCCGGCACTTCCACCTTCATATCCTGCTTTACAGGAACCTGACAGGACAGGCGCCAACCTTCTTTCTCTTCGCGGTTGGTGAAGTGGGTCTTTTCCGTTGGCAGCATGGCACCGCCGCCTTCCAGAACCTTGCACTTGCACTGGGCGCAGGTACCGCCACCACCACAGGCAGATGACAGGAAAATACCACTGTTCGCCAGAGTACCGAGCAGCTTGCCGCCGGCTTCGGTCTTCAGAGTGTGTTCTGGATCATCGTTGATCTCAATGGTCACATCACCGGTGCTTACCAGCCTGGACCGGGCCGCAAGAATCACTGCGACCAGGGCCAGAACGATAACGGTGAACATGACCACGCCGAGAATAATTTCTGTATTCATGGTCTCGCCTTTTCGTTAAACCGAATCACCGGGTGAATTACAGTGAGATACCGGAGAAGGACATGAAGCCCAGGGACATCAGACCAACGGTAATGAAGGTGATACCCAGGCCACGCAGGCCCTCCGGAACGTCACTGTATTTCAGTTTCTCGCGAATACCCGCCAGGGCAATGATAGCCAGGGCCCAGCCGATGCCGGCGCCAAAGCCATACACCACACTCTCGCCAAAGGTGTAGTCACGCTCCACCATGAACAGCGAGGCACCAAGGATGGCGCAGTTCACCGTAATCAGTGGCAGGAATACACCCAGAGCGGCATAGAGCGCCGGTATGTACTTGTCCAGAACCATTTCCATGATCTGGACGATCGCCGCGATTACACCGATATACGTAATCAGACCGAGAAAGCTCAGGTCTACGTTAGGCAGACCTGCCCAGCCGAGAGCGCCCTCGCGCAGGACGCTGTTGTACAGAAAGTTGTTTACCGGAACGGTAACCGTCAGCACAACCACAACAGCAATGCCGAGACCTGTTGCGGCCTCAATCTTCTTGGAAATGGCCAAAAAGGTACACATTCCCAGGAAGAAGGCCAGAGCCATGTTTTCAACGAAAATCGCCTTAAGAATCAGGCTGATATAATGTTCCATCAGAAGGCCTCCTTGGCAACATGACGAGACATCTTGTAATCCGGCTCTTCAACCTGTTCCGGTTTCCAGGTCCGCAGACCCCAGATCGCCAGACCAATGATAAAGAATGCGCTGGGAGGCAGCAGCATCATACCGTTCGGGATGTACCAGCCACCTTCGTTGACGACCGGCATCAGAGTAACCCCGAACAGGGAACCCGCCCCCAGAAGCTCACGGAAGAAAGCGACAAAAATAAGGCACACTGAATACCCAAGACCGTTACCAATGCCGTCCAGGAAGCTCAACCAGGGGCCATTCTTCATGGCGAAACCTTCCGCGCGCCCCATTACGATACAGTTGGTAATAATCAGACCAACAAACACCGACAGCTGCTTGGAAATCTCGTAGGCATAAGCCTTGAGTACCTGATCAACCACGATTACCAGTGAGGCGATGATGGTCATCTGGACGATGATCCGGATACTGCCCGGAATCTGGGTACGTACCAGTGACACCGCAAGGTTGGAAAATGCGGTAACGGCAATAACCGCTGCACACATAACAAGAGTAACGTTCATGCTGGTGGTTACCGCCAGCGCTGAACAGATGCCCAGGATCTGCAGGGCAATCGGGTTGTTGCTGAAGATCGGTTCGAAGAGAACCTGTTTGGCTGATGCATCTGCCATGATCAGACCTCCCCTTCACGAAGTTTTTGCAGGAACGGCGCGTATCCGCGGTCGCCCATCCAGTAGTTGACCAGTTGCTCAACGCCGCGGCTTGTCAGCGTAGCACCGGACAGAGCATCAACCTTGTGTTCCTTGTCCTTTGCATCGGCGCCAACACCGCCCTTCACCAGTCGCACCTGGGGCTCGGAACGGTCTTCGCGATAGACCTCCTTGCCAACCCACTGGCGCTTCCAACGCGGGTTGTCCACTTCACCACCGAGCCCCGGAGTTTCTGCATGCGCATAGAAACCCAGACCTTCGATCGTGTTCAGGTCCCCTTCAAGAGAAATAAAGCCGTAAAGCGTGGACCAGAGCCCGTAGCCGTGGATCGGAAGAACCACGCGACTGATCTGGCCGTTCTCGCTCATGGTGTAAACCTTGGCAACATTCGGGCGGCGCTTGATGCCGGCCTTGTCTTCCGAAGACGGAATGTTGGTGGACATCTGCGGATCAGAAGCAGCTTTGTACATATCGTACTTCATGGGATCCTGGACACCCACGTCGGACGGCTCGACAAACTCACCCGTATCGAGATCGACAAGGCGAACATCAAAACGCGCGAACGCTTCTTCAATCTGCTCGGCGCTGGAGCCAGACTCCAGCATACCGGCCGAGGAAAGAATATTGGTCTTGATGTCCAGGTTCTGGTTCTGAATCTGCGCAGGACGGAGCAGAACGGCTGCCGTGGAGACCACAACAGAGAAAGCAATACTCAGTACCAGCGCAACAACCAGAGTGCGGGAGACAGTTTCTTTAGCTTTAGCCACGAGCGAGCCTCCGTTTGATATTGGCCTGAACCACGTAATGATCCATCAGCGGCGCGAACAGGTTAGCGAACAGAATGGCCAGCATAATGCCCTCAGGGAAGGCCGGGTTAATGACACGAATAAGGATTGTCATAACACCCACCAGAATGCCAAAGCACCAGCGGCCTGTGTTGGTCATCGCTGCGGAAACCGGATCGGTTGCCATGAACATCATGCCAAAGGCAAAACCGCCCATAACCAGATGCCAATGCGCCGGAATCGCGAACATCGGGTTGGTTTCAGACCCGATAACGTTCAGCAACAGGGACATCCCGATCATACCAATCAGAACACCGCCTACGATCCGGTAGCTGGCAATTTTCATGGCCAAAAGGATCAAACCACCAATCAGCACAGCAAGGGTTGAGGTTTCCCCCATCGAACCCTGGATGGTGCCCATGAATGCGCTCATCCAGCCAATCTGCGTTTCCAGAGCTTCCAGGCCGCCGCTTGCCGCCCAGCTCAACGCCGTGGCGCCACTGAACCCGTCAACAGCCGTCCATACTGTGTCACCGGAAATCTGCGCCGGATAGGCAAAGTACAGGAACGCACGACCAGTCAAAGCCGGATTCAGGAAGTTCTTACCAGTGCCGCCGAACACTTCCTTACCGACCACAACGCCAAAGGTAATGCCCAGAGCCACCTGCCAGAGCGGAATGGTAGGAGGACAGATCAGGGCAAACAGCACCGAGGTGACGAAGAAGCCTTCGTTGACTTCGTGACGACGCACAGTAGCGAACAGCACTTCCCAAAAACCGCCAACGATAAAAGTGACGGCGTAAATGGGGATAAAATAGGCCATTCCGTAGATGAAATTATCCAGTACGCCGGCACCCGCCCCCGTCGACGCAAGAGCAGTGATGAAAGCGGTGCGCAAACCGCCATCACCCACCATCGCATCGGGCGTGGCTGCCAGATAGCTGTTGGCCTGGAAACCGATGTTCCACATACCGAAGAACATGGCCGGGAAGGTGCACATCCACACCGTGATCATGATGCGCTTCAGGTCTACCCCGTCGCGAACGTGAGCAGTAGTGGAGGTCACCTTACCTGGCGTATAGAAAATGGTGTCTACTGCCTCGTACAACGCGTACCAGCGCTCGTACTTGCCACCCTTCTCAAAGTGATGCTCGATTCCATCGAGAAACTGTCTGATAGCCATCGTATTAGCCCTCGATCTCGATTCGGGTCAGGTTCTCTCGGAGAATCGGACCATATTCATATTTGCCCGGGCACACGAACGTGCACAGCGCCAGATCTTCTTCATCCAGCTCAAGCGCTCCGAGCTTCTGTGCCATCTCTGTGTCACCGACAATCAGCGAACGCAGCAGCTGCGTCGGAAGAATGTCCAGAGGCATAATTCGCTCATAAACACCCGCCGGCACCATCGCGCGCTCACTACCATTTGTGGTTGTCGTGAAGTTAAACAACTTGCCAGACATCAACTTTGAAACGTAAATATTCAAAGTTGAGAACCGATTCGGTCCCGGTGACAACCAACCCATGAACTCACGCTTGTTGCCCTCTTCAAGAACGGATACCTGATTGGCAAAGCGGCCGAGGTAGGCGCAGGGGCCATCGCCGCGGCGACCACCGAACACAGAACCCGAAATCGGCCGGATCTCACAATCTGTGGCAACTTCGCCCTCGAGAAGTTCCTCGAGGCTGGCACCCAGACGGGTACGAACCAGGCGAGGCTTCAGGGCCTTGGGACCACCAATCGCGACAATACGCTCCACCGGTACTTCTCCGGATTCGAACAGTTTGGCGATGTCGATGACGTCCTGATAATTGATGCTCCAGACCATCTTGCTACCGGATACCGGATCCAGATGATGGATGTGGGTACCAACGTTTCCTGCCGGATGCTTGCCATCAAACTGGTGCACCTCAACAGCGTCGGATTTGGGTACCGCCACGTTGGATCCGGGCCTGCCGGTAACAAACACTTTGCCCGTGGTCAGCTTGGTGAGAAGCGTGAGGCCTTTTTCAAACGCCTGGCTGTTCTCGCCAATGATCACCGTCGGGTCCGCTGCCAGCGGGTTAGTGTCCATAACCGACACGAAAATGGAGTGAGGGGCGGAGTCGATCTCGGGAACCTTGCTGTAGGGGCGCGTTTTGAGCGCCGTCCACAAACCGGATTCCACAAGGTTATCAACCACCTGCTGGCGTTCCAGGCCGGCAAGGTCAGCTTCGCTGTAGCGGGCAAACGTCTCAGCCTCATCGCCATCGATTTCGATAACGATCGACTGGAATACCCTACGCTCACCACGGTTAATCTCTTTCACCACGCCGGCGGCGGGTGAAGTATAACGAACGCCTTCGGTCTTCTTGTCCGTGAACAGCAGCGTACCGCGCTTGACACGGTCTCCCTCTTTCACAGCCATCGTCGGCTTCATGCCGATGTAGTCAAAACCGATCAACGCCACGTGGCGAACGGGTTTGCCGTCTGTAATGGTCTGTTCTGGAGCGCCGCTGATGGGAAGATCCAGGCCTTTTTTGATCTTGATCATTAGCCTCATCCAATCATCAGAAACTTTTCAATGGATTCGTAACGCCAGACACCTGCGGCCCAGAAAAAACCATGAGAAACGTAGTGCCAGACGTACCCAAAATCGCGCCAATTATAGAGATTAAGGAATCCTATTTCCACCAGAAACCGGAACGGGTTAAATGCTGACAGCCAATCGAGCCAGCCAACTGGCCATAAAAGCAAAAACCCCGGCAACGGTTGCTGCCGGGGTTTTTGATGACCTTTAACTCACCAATCAGGTGCGTTCCGCTCAGTCTCTCGCACGTTTGGGGAAGATCGGGTAATTTACGCCTGCCATCTGGTTAACAACTCGCACCACCTGCGCGCTGTAGCCGAACTCGTTGTCGTACCAGACATACAGAATCAGGCGTTTGCCACTGGCGATGGTTGCCTGGGCGTCAACGATGCCAGCGTGGCGAGAACCGACAAAGTCGGTAGAGACAACTTCCGGCGAATTGACGAAATCAATCTGCTTCTGCAGCTCTGAATGCAGCGCCATGTCGCGCAGATAGTCGTTTACCCCTTCCACATCAACGTCTTTCTTGAGGTTGAGATTCAGGATCGCCATGGAAACATTCGGCGTCGGTACGCGAATGGCATTACCGGTCAGCTTGCCCTTGAGCACCGGCAGCGCCTTGGCAACGGCTTTGGCTGCGCCTGTCTCGGTAATTACCATGTTCAGGGCGGCACTCCGTCCGCGACGGCTACCCTTGTGGTAGTTGTCGATCAGGTTCTGGTCGTTGGTGTACGAGTGAACGGTCTCAACATGGCCGTCTTCGATGCCGTACTCGTCTTCAATTGCCTTGAGCACCGGTGTGATGGCATTGGTGGTACAGGACGCGGCCGACAGAATCTTGTCGTCGTCGGTGATCCAGTCGTTATTGATGCCATAAACAATGTTCTTGATATCACCCTTGCCCGGAGCGGTCAGGATAACGCGGCTGACACCCTTCGATTTGAGGTGCAGGCCAAGACCCGCCTCGTCACGCCACTTACCGGTGTTGTCGATCACGATGGCGTTGTTGATGCCGTACTCGGTGTAGTCCACTTTGTCCGGACCATCGGAGTAGATGACCTTGATGTAGTTGCCGTTGGCGATCAGGGCCGATTCTTTTTCATCAACCGTGATGGTGCCATCGAACGGGCCATGCACAGAGTCACGGCGCAGCAGGCTGGCACGCTTCTCTAGATCGTTTTCCGCTCCACCCTGGCGAACGACAATGGCACGCAGGCGCAGATTATTACCGCCGCCCGCTTTCTCAATCAGAATGCGCGCCAGCAGGCGACCGATACGGCCGAAACCGTACAGAACAACGTCTTTGGTGTCGTTATGGGCGTCTTCCTCGGACTGCGCGGCGTACTGCCCAACAACAGGACCAATTTCGCGCTTCAGGAATTCGGTAAGATCACCGCCCTCGTCCTTGAATTTGACCGCCAGCTTGCCGATATCCACGTGGGCCCGGCCAAGGTCCAGATTGTCCATGGCCTGCAGGATCGGCAGGGTGTCATGAACAGAGAGCTCGCTGTCTTCAACCTGGCGCACAAAACGATGGGCGCGGATGATGTCGATAACCGACTGGTTGATGATGGCGCGGCCGTAAACAGAAGTAACCACATTGTTTTTGCGGTAGAGGCGGCCGATCAGCGGAATCATGGCTTCCGCGGTGGATTCTCTTTCTGTCCAGTTGGACAGGTGCTGATTGATCTGTTCGTGACTCACGCTTGGACCTCTGCAATTGGCACTTGGAAATTGGGGCGCACATTATCCAATTTAATCCGGCCGACCGCAAATACGGCGGGCCATGACCTTCGTATAGGACGCGCTTGTCAATTACGCAAATGCCGACCGAGGCGCCGGCGCCATGACAGTGAGGGGCGCGAGCGTTAGAATACGCGCCTCACCGCCTCCCGGACATCCACAGCAGGAGAACCTGACCGCCCATGAGCCAAGGTGCCAGCACACGCCCGTCACCCCTCCCCTTGATTGCCCCCGAATTTCCGTCTCGGCCGGCCGATCACCGAACATGGGGTCAACTGCACGGCAGCAGTGAGGCACTGGCCATCTGCGAAAGTGCGCGCGCGCACAAGGGTCTGACCCTTGTCATTACCCGCAGCACCGCCGATGCCATCCGGCTTGAGCAGGCCATGCGTTTCTTCCTGGGGCTCCCCCCGGAAGAAGACGGCCCGGCGGTCAGCGATGACGGGCTGGAACTGCTGTCGCTGCCCGACTGGGAAACCCTGCCCTACGATCTGTTTTCGCCCCACCAGGATATTATTTCCCGGCGAATCCGGACCCTGCACCGCCTGCCCGCAACCAGCCATGGGGTTCTGGTGGTTCCCGCACGCACGCTGATGCACAGGCTGCCGCCGGTAAACTACCTCCAGGGCAACACCCTGCTTCTGGAAGTGGGACAGTCCCTGGATATCGAGAGCTGGCGAATGCAGCTTGAGGCGGCAGGCTACCGGCATGCCGAGAACGTCTACGAGCACGGCGAATACGCGGTCCGAGGCGCCATACTGGACATTTTCCCCATGGGCGCCAGCCAGCCCTATCGGATTGACCTGTTCGATGATGAGATCGAAACGCTCCGGACTTTCGACCCCGAGACTCAGCGCTCAATCGACCGGATCGAACGCATCGAACTGCTACCCGCCTTTGAATTCCCCTGGCACAAAGAGGCGCGCTCCGGATTCCGCAGCCGCTGGTTCGAGCAGTTCCCGGATGCCGACAAAGACACCCCCATCTATCAGGACGTTACTCACGGCATCACCCCGCCGGGGATTGAGTACTACCTGCCGCTGTTCTTCGACGAGACGGCAACCCTGTTTGACTATCTGCCCGGCGCCACCCACGTTTTTACTGCGGACGGACTGAACGATGCGGTCAGCCACTTTGACAGTGAAACCCGCAACCGGTACGAGGATCGTCGTCACGATCGCCTGCGGCCGATTCTGCCGCCCACGCGCCTCTTTTTACAGCAGGAAGAGCTGTTCGGACAGCTGAAGGCCTTCCCGAGGGTAACCGTCTCCGCGGAGCCAAAGGATGGCGCGGGATCGGTTAACTGCCCCACGACCACCTTGCCGGATATCGCCATGGACGGTCGGGCTGCAGACCCTGCCGGTCGCCTCAAGCGTTTTCTGGGAGAGTTCGACGGCCACGTGCTTATATGCGCCGAATCGTCCGGTCGGCGTGAGGCGCTGATGGAGAATCTTGGCGAACAGGGTGTTGAATTGAAAACCCTGTCGGGCTGGCAGGCTTTTCTCGACGATAAGGAAAGCCCCGTGGCCATTACCATTGCCCCGATGGAGCAAGGCCTGGTGCTGCCCCAGCATTCCGTTGCCCTGATCACCGAGACAGCCCTGTTCGGCGAGCGGGTACTGCAGCGGCGGCGCCGTGAGAAGCCTACGGAAACCGACGATGCCGGCTTCCGGGATCTGTCGGAATTGCGGATTGGTGCGCCGGTGGTTCATATCGACCACGGTGTTGGCCGTTACCTGGGTCTGGAAACCATCACGGTAGAGGGCGAAGCGAGCGAATTCCTGATGCTTGAGTACGCCGGGGGCTCAAAACTGTACGTGCCGGTCTCCAGCCTGCACCTGATTTCCCGCTATGCCGGCAATGACACCGAACACGCGCCGCTGCACAAACTCGGGACGGACCGCTGGAGCACAGCCAAACAGAAAGCCCTTGAGAAGATCCGGGATACCGCCGCCGAGCTGCTGGATGTGTACGCCCGCCGGGAGGCGCGCAAAGGCTTTAGCTTCGAGGATCCCAAGGAAGCCTATCGCGCCTTTGCTGCCGGCTTTCCGTTCGAGGAGACGCCCGACCAGCAGGTTGCTATCCAGTCGGTGTTCGAGGACATGACCAGCGAGCAGCCCATGGATCGCCTGGTGTGTGGCGATGTCGGCTTCGGGAAAACCGAGGTTGCCATGCGCGCGGCGTTCCTGGCTACATGGTCGGGCAAACAGGTGGCGGTTCTGGTCCCCACTACCCTGCTCGCCCAGCAGCATTATGAATCCTTCCGGGACCGTTTCTCGGATACCCCTGTGCAGGTCGAGCTGCTCAGCCGGTTCCGCACGGCTGGCCAGACCAGCAAGGCGCTGGAGGCGGTGGAGAACGGCAGGGCCGACATCGTCATCGGCACCCACAAACTGCTGCAGGGCGACATCAAGTTCAAGAATCTTGGCCTGGTTATCATCGACGAAGAGCATCGCTTTGGCGTTCAGCAGAAGGAGAGACTAAAAGCACTGCGGGCAGAAGTGGACATGCTCAACCTGACCGCTACCCCGATTCCGCGGACACTGAATATGGCCATGGGGCATCTGCGGGATCTCTCGATTATCGCCACCCCTCCGGCCCGGCGGCTCTCGGTGAAAACCTTTGTGCGCCAGAAAGACAACGCCATGGTCAAGGAAGCCATACTGCGGGAAATTCTCCGGGGCGGTCAGGTCTACTTCCTCCACAACGATGTGGCCACCATCGAGAAGACGGCAGAGGATCTGCGTTCGCTGATTCCGGAAGCGAGGGTGGGCGTCGCCCACGGGCAGATGAGAGAGCGTGATCTGGAAAAGATCATGTCCGACTTCTACCACAAACGCTTCAACGTGCTGGTGTGCACAACCATCATTGAGACCGGCATCGACGTTCCCAGCGCCAACACCATTATTATCGAGCGGGCAGACAAGTTCGGCCTGGCGCAATTGCATCAGCTTCGGGGCCGGGTCGGCCGTTCGCACCACCAGGCCTATGCCTACCTGCTCACGCCACCACCGAAATCCATCACGGCGGACGCCAAAAAGCGTCTGGATGCGATTTCGGAGGCGCAGGACCTGGGCGCCGGCTTCATGCTGGCCACTCATGACCTGGAAATCCGCGGTGCCGGGGAGTTATTGGGGGAAGAACAGAGCGGGCAGATCGAAAGCATCGGCTTTACCCTTTACATGCAGCTGCTGGACGAGGCCGTCAAGGCCATTCGCGAGGGCAGAACCCCGAACGCCGACCTGCCCCTTAGCCACGGCACCGAAATGAACCTGAGAATCCCGGCCCTGATCCCAGAGGATTATCTGCCGGATGTCCATAACCGCCTGATGCTCTACAAACGGATTGCCAGCGTGGACAGCCCGGAAGCATTAAAAGAACTTCAGGTTGAAATGATCGACCGCTTTGGATTATTGCCGGATCCGGCCAAAAACCTGATCCGCCAGACCGAGCTTCGATTGCGTGCAGACGCCCTGGGCATCGTGAAAGTCGATGCCGGCAAGGAATGGGCGCGGCTCGAGTTTGGCAGCTCGACACCGGTGGATCCCCTGGTTCTGGTTAAAAAAGTGCAATCCGCACCCGACCAGTACCGGCTCGAAGGTGCCAACAGCTTCCGTTTTCGGCTGAAGGATGCCACAACCGGTGGTAAACTCGACGGCATTTCCCGGATGCTTGGCGAGCTGGAGCCCGCAAAAAATGACGCGTCCGGCTCATGAACGGCCGACCAACAAGTGGAGTACGACCCTTGCAAATTGATGGAATTCGCTGGTGCCGATACCCGACCCGGGCCATCCTGGCAGCTCTGCTTCTGAGCTTTTCTATAACAGGTGCCGCACAGCAGCCTGACCGGGCAACCTTGCCTCTTGAGCCCGGCACGCCGGTTCCGGATGACTACTACCGGGCGGAGTTTGTCATTCTTGAGCGGATTGTAGAGCCGGAAGCTGTGAACGAACGGATGTCTGATCGCTCGGTAGAGCTGCCCCTTGAGACCGAAGAGGTGCTCTGGTCATCGCTGGAGGATGGCACCACGGAAACCACACTGGAATTGGCGCCCCAAAAGGATCTCCATCTTGCCAATGCCGCGGCCAGACTGGAGCGCAGTGGCCGTTACCGTGTGCTTGTGGCTGCCGGTTGGTACGAGGCGTTTCCACCGGATTACGAGGGGACACCCTTGCGGGTTGAAGCGGGTGACTGGCTGAACGAGGCTCGCACCCGGGAGGTTGAGGGACACATCACCATCGACCGGCAACGCTATTTGCACGTCAATGTGCATCTGAACCACTGGAAACTGGCGGAAGAGCCATCGGAGCTGCCTATGGACGCTGCGACCGAGCTCTCTGAAGAAACACCCCCCGCCCCGGTCACATCTGACGCCAGTGACTCCGCCCCAATGTCAGCAGCAACCGGAGAAGCAGCCGGTCAGCAACTACCGGTTCTGGCTGAACCCGCGCCCCTGGAATTGTTGACCTGGATTCGGGAAACCCGCCGGATGCGTAGTGAGGAAATCCACTTTCTCGATTCCCCCACGATCGGCGTGCTGGTGTTTTTCAAGAAGATTGAGGCAACGGAGTAAGCACCCCAAGGCCAGCCATCGAGACTTCGAGGATCCGTTTGACCCCGGACATTCCCTGCTCGATGGCCGCCTCAATTTCTTCCATGGTGATGATATGGTCGGACTTTCCAGCCGCCCAGTTCACCACCAGGCCGAGACAGACGTAACGCATTCCAAGTTCCGCCGCCAGCGCAGCTTCCGGCATACCGGTCATTCCTACCAGGTCGCAGCCGTCCCGCTCCATCCGGATGATTTCAGCCGCGGTTTCCAGCCTCGGGCCCTGGATTGCGCCGTACACTCCGAAACCGGAAAACGGCACGTTTTCTGCGTCGGCGGCATCAATCAGGATCTGCCGCGCGCTCTCGTCGTAGGGCCAGGTGAAATCAATGTGGGTCACCGAGTCCAGACTGCCCTCGAAAAAGGTGCTGGCACGCCCCCATGTGTAGTCAATAATCTGGTCGGGAATAACCACATGGGCAGGTCCCATATCTGCATGAATACCGCCCACGGCGTTGACACCAACGACCGTCCGCACACCGGCATCGTAAAGGGCCTTGAGGTTCGCCCGATAATTCACCTGATGGGGGGGAATACGGTGCGGGTTACCATGGCGCGACAGGAACATCACCGGCTGATCACCCAATCGCCCCTCTACCAGGGGCGCGGAAGGCATGCCCCAGGGCGTTCCGGCTTTATTCTCGCCGGTGATTTCCAGGCCGGACAATGTGGTCAGGCCTGTACCCCCGATAATCCCGACAGGGTACATTTTCTCCGGTGACGTCATGCTGACTCTCCTGAATCTTCTTCATCTCCGGTGGTCTGGCGATTCTGCGATTTCTGCGCACTCTTCTCGGAGGAGGCTTCCGCACTCTGATCTGCCGACTCGTCGGATTGCGATCCAGACAGCCGAACCCCCTCGGGCAAGTGCAGAGTCCGGGTCGGGAAGGCGACCTCAGCTCCGTAGCCTTCAATAATATCGCTGATCTTCAGCAGCACATCCTGTTTCACCTCGTGGAAAGGAACCCACTGGGTTGTCTTGGTGAAGCAATACACCATGATGTCCAGTGACGAGGCATTGAAGGCCAGGAAATTCACAATCAGGGTCTGATCGCTATCGATCTCCTCATGCTGCTGGAGCATGGCTCTGATATCGCCCACGATCGTTGCCATCTGCCCGACATCGGCATAGCGGATGCCAATGGTCTCGTAGATCCGACGATTGCTCATGCGCGAGGGGTTCTCGACAGCAATGGTGGTAAACGCGGCATTCGGCACATAAAGCGGACGCTTGTCGAAGGTACGGATGGTCGTCAGACGCCAGCCGATATGCTCAACCGTACCTTCAATGTTCCGATCGGGCGAGCGCACCCAGTCCCCGACCTTGAAGGGTCGATCCAGGTGAATGATAAAACCGCCAAAAAAATTCGCCAGCAGGTCCTTGGCGGCAAAGCCGACTGCAATACCCCCAACGCCACCGAATGCCAGAACCCCGGAGATGCTGTAACCAAGTGATTGCATGGCAATCAGCACTGCCGTAATGATAACCACCGCGCGAGACAACTTGCTCACCGCGTTGACGGTGGTGTAATCCATAGGTTCCTTCATCTTAAGTGGCGAAACCAGAATCCCCTCGGTTTCCTTGATCAATCGCAGAACTGACCATACTAGAACAAATATGAAACCGATCTGCAGCACAGACTCGTTGGCCTTGAAGATCTCCGCTTCGGAGTATTTATGAGCCACTTCCGCAGCCCAATAGACACCCTGAAGCCAGACAAAGGCGACCACCGGCTTGCGGACGGCATGCAGTAACGCGTCATCGAACAGGTTTTTGGTCTGGCTGAATTTGCGCTCGATAGCAACGATGATGTGGCTGGCAATGTAGGCGACCGTGGCCGTTCCAAAAACCAGCGCAAAGACAACAATTCCAACGCGCCAGGCTTCAGACAGCAGCCCGAAATTCTCGATCCAGCCATTCACCATGGCCATAACATCCCCGATCATCGGATTCCTCTGGTCTAGACAGTTTTATCGAATGGAAACGGCCGTTCCCGGCCTGACGCGATCAAACAGATCAATAATGTCTGCATTGCGCATCCGCACGCAGCCATGGGACAACGGCACGCCCATGGGCTCGCTGTCCGGTGTGCCGTGAATGTATATGAAGCGGCGGAAAGTATCGACACCCGGGCCCCTGTTTTTGCCCCACTCGCGACCGCATAGCCAGAGAATCCGGCTCAGTATCCAGTCGCGTTCGGGATGAAGCCGGGCGAGATCCACGCTGTAGGTTTCGCCGGTGGGGCGCCGGGCGCGGAATACCGTCCCAACAGGAAGACCGGCGCCAATACTGGCCCGGACATAGTGCTCACCACGCGGAGTGCAGCCACTGCCATCGCTCTCTCCCGGCCCGTTCAGGCCGGTTGAAACCGGATAGGAGGCAACAATCTCTCCGCCTTCGCTTTTCAGCTGCAGGCGCTGGAGGGTCAGGTCAATATCGATTCGAACAGATGCGGGGTGCGTCAAAACCGGCCAGGCTCCCTTGGAGGTTCAGAGGGAAGCCTAACCGAGAGAGAGGAATTCAGGCAACCGAGACCTTGCTGCCAGCTGGCGGGATCAGCATGGCGTCTTCGGCCTGCATGCCGGCTGCCAGGAAAGGCACCAGGCGGGCAGCAATTTCCTGGACAGTGGTTTCCACGCCCAGCTTGTTCTGAAGAATATCGCGAAGCGCATCGCTGCTGGACATGGTGAACGCCGTTGCCCCCAGCATGAACTGGATACGCCAGTAGCGATCCACCGAGGAAAGCTGAGGCGTCGCTTCCTTGAGCAGGCGCATGAACCGGCTGAAGGGCTCGCTGTACTCTTGCTCAAGGAACTTGCGCAGATGGCCCTGTGACTGGGTATAGGCAAGCCCAAGCAGGCGCATGAAGATCGAGATACCCTTTTCGTTACGCTGGGGCATACGCACCGCACTCTCGGTAAGTGCCCAGAGGGTCTGATTCAGGGTTGGCGGTTTGCCGCTGCACCGCTCTTCCAGCTCATCAAACGCGTTTTCCAGTGTGGCAGAAAACGGTGTCAGAAAGCGCGCGAATACCGCATGAATCAGTGCGTTCTTTGAACCAAAGTGGTAATTGACAGCGGCCAGATTTACTTTAGCCTTACTGGTAATCATTCGGAGCGAGGTTTCCGAAAAACCCCGGTCGGCGAACAGCTCTTCGGCTGCATCAAGAATCCGGTCAACGGTATCAGACTGCGCCATTTTGTTATCAATGCCTCTAGCAAACGTCTGTTTGAAACATACGTTTGAAGCGCATCTGTGTCAAGTTCTCGGCTCAGGCTCTGCGGCGACGTCTTCCCACCCCTGATCAATCGCTTCCTGATTACCCTCGAAAAAGGCTTTCTGAACGCGGCTGTACGCCTTCTCTGCCTCCAGCAGGTAAATCAGGTAAAGGCGGACGTGCTCCCGGCGAGTCAACTGGCGCGCCAGGACCCTGTTCTCCGACAACCGCAACAGGTGGCCAAAACGCCTGTTCTTCAGTGCAGGGTTAAAATCCGACATCCTGGCACATTGCCAGATAAGGCCATCGGCCCCCTCCAGATGGGCAACGTGCTGCCTTGCCTCACGGAGCATCCGCTGCCGGGTCATAAGCAGATCAAGATAGGAAGGTTTTGTTGTGTAGATTCGGCGCACCGCCGGAATCCCGAGCAGCAGGATGATCACGAACGCACCGAAGCCGCCGCCTGCAATCCAGGCTGGCACAAACCCGGTCAGCCCACTCAGAAAGATGGCTGCCGCAATCAAGGCACTGAATAACCAGAGGTCCCGCCCCCGACGCGCCTCGGCCATCGTAAAGTTGTCCGGCCAACCGTTCATCGCCAGCAGCTCAAAGTCCATCAGCAGCACCCGGTCGCATTGACGAAGCATCAGACGGAGTTTGCGTTGCCGGGATTCCGCCAGAATCCTCTCGGGTTTGCTGCTACCAGCGTCCCGATGCTGATCTTCGCTTGGGGCTTCTTCGGACCCGGTTGCGGTATCCGGCGCCTGATCAACGGGCCGCGTTTCCGCGCCTTTTGCGGCGTCCGCACCAGCAACCGGCGCAAAAGGCTGACTTCCCGCCTCCACGGGCGCCGGCACAGGATCAGCCGCCCGACCAGGGCGAAGCACGGGGGCCTGCGCCGGACTGTTTGCCCGGGTGGCAGCCTTACTCTGATTTTCAGCCATGGCAGATCGTCCGCATTCAGGGGTTATGAAAGGTATCGACCATGATGCAGGATACTTGAATGCTTACCCCTGCATCCCGACATCAGTCGGGCCTTGGCATCAGTCAGCCCGCTCGCTATCCTTGGCGCACCTGCCAGAGAGGCGCCCCATACCACATTGAATGAGGTCAGGCTTATGTTCACAGGCATTGTCCAGGGCATTGCAACCATCGAAGACGTCACTGCAGAGCCCGGGCTCAGCACTTTTGCCATCCGCCTTCCCGCAGAAAAGGCAGATGGCGTTTCCATCGGCGCCTCGGTGGCAATCAACGGGACCTGCCTGACCGTCACACGCCAGGAAGACAGCGTGCTTTATTTCGATGCCATGCAGGAAACCCTGAGACTTACCACGCTGGGGGAGCTGACAACCGGGGACCAGGTGAATTTCGAGCGCGCCGCCCGGATTGGGGATGAAATTGGTGGCCACCTGCTTTCTGGCCACATACATACGGCGGCCAGCATTGTCGAAATACGGCGTACGGAAAACAACGTCACACTATGGTTTGAGGTGCCCGAGGAATGGGCCCGCTACATCTTTCCCAAAGGCTACATCGCCATCAATGGCGCCAGCCTGACTATTGGCGAGGTACGGGGCAACCGGTTCAACATCCATCTGATCCCGGAGACCCTGCGGGCCACAACCTTTGGGTCCTGTGAAGAGGGCCAGCGGGTGAATATTGAAATAGACAGTCAGACCCAGACCATCGTGGACACCCTGGCCCGGCTCGGGTATGACCGCCCGGCGCCAACATTGTAATCTGCCAGGTTGTTCAGCGATTGCCAGCCCGAAACACCACGAACTTGGGGCTGGCGCCCAGTTGCTGCACTGACGAAAAGTACCGGCGCAGGCTCCGGTGATAGCCAAGGTGGCGATTGCCTACCAGGAGCAGGCGACCGCCCGGCCTCAGGTATTGCGACGCCTGTTGGAATAACCGAAGTGCGATGTGATCACCGACCACACCACCCTCGTGGAAAGGCGGATTCAGTAGTATCAGATCAAAGGCTCCCAGATCGGAATCAATACCGTCGCGATGGGAGAAAGCGGTTCTGGCACCCGGAAAGGCTTTTTCAACGTTACGACGGGCACTGAGCACGGCCTGGCTTGAAACATCGCTGAATACCAACTGCAGATCCCGTCGCTCCGACAGCGCCGCCAGGCCCAGTGCGCCGTTGCCGCAGGCCAGATCAAGCACCGAATCGCCAGCCCTGGCCGTCGACACCTCGTTGGCCACATGTGGCAACATCAGGCGGGTTCCGATATCCAGCTTTTCCCGGGCGAACACCGCCGGCAATGCCGCTATGTCGACATCACCTTTTCGGTCACCCAATCGGTAGCCTTTCCAGGTCGCTGACCAATCCTCCAGATTCGCTATGCCCCTGGTACAACGAATCACCCTCGCTTTTTTTCGCGCCGGCAGCACCTGCTCTGTCCGTACAGCTTCGGCGAACACATCAACACTTCTCGCCGGTAGATGCTTGATCATGCCGCCTGCCAGCAACACGCCCGAATCCGCCATCACGCGATTGAGCCAGCGCAGCAACCAGGCCAGATAATCGGCCTGGCGGGGTATTCTCAATACCACCAGGTCAAACAGGCCCTCGGGCGCATTAATCCAGCTGAAAACAGATTCAGGCGGCGTGACTTCCGGGTTCAAAGAAGCATTATGTGCCAGGGAAACGGGCAACACAGCACTGTCGGCCACCACGGTCGGCGAAAGCGCTGACAGCCCCAGTGAAAGAGCCCCGAACTGATCATCCACCACCAGAACCCGGGGCTCATTCAGGGTTGCCGCCGCGCCAATGGCTTCCTCGAGCAGAAGCTCGTCCGCCGCATCCCATGCCCTCAGCGTCGGATCACCAGTGCCCGGCCGGGCAAGAATCAGTGAGCCTCCGGAGAAATCGAGTTCGGCGGTAGTCATTTCGGGCATGCTGGGGGCCTTTTGTCACAAAAGCGCCATTCTAGGCTGTTTATTCTAGAAATTAACCCTAACGTGGAAGGTGTTCACGCTGAACATCCCTTTTCCGGTTGGCTCCGTTGTCCTGGACGCGAACCTCTTGCCCCTCACCCCAGGGGCTTTTTTCGTTCAGGAACGTCGAAAAGCGCGATAAACGGTAAAACGCTGATTCTCCCGCAATCGTTCAACCGGGCCGATACAGCGCTTCATCAATGGCTCGTAGGGCAAAAAACTGTTCGCCACCAGGCGCACCTCACCACCCGGCGCCAGATGGCGCACTACCTCCCGAAGAAAACGCTCAGTCATCGACAGGTCTGTTCTAACACCAGAGTGAAAGGGTGGATTACTGAGAATAACAGGCCATGAACCCTCAATGCCCGGAAGGCCGTCCGAAGCCATGATCCGCCCGGAAACGCCGTTGCGCTCATAGGTGGCCCGTGCACAGATAACGGCCTGGGACTGAACATCAATCCCGTCGATCGTTAGCCAGGGAAGGTCCTGCCGCTCTTGCCAGCGATGGAGCCAGGCACCGAGGACACCCGCACCACAGGCAAAATCCAGAACCGGGCCAGACCGCAGAGGCGCCCCGTCCAGCGTTTCCATCAACAAGCGAGTACCGTCATCCAGCTCACCAAGACTGAAAATACCCGGCAATCCGGCAATGTCCAGATGAACCGACTGGCAGTCAATCCCGGTCCAGGTCATCCACTCCCGGAGCGAGAATTCTGGAAGAGGTTCGATATTCTCCGCACACCAGACCTGGCAATGCCGGGCGCTATCGGTCTTATTGGCCTGCGGCGCCACGGCCTTGAGCTGTTTCACGGCCCCGGCAATGCCTTCTTTCTTCTCACCTACCAGCAACAGTCGAGCGCTGGGTGCTGCCAGCCCGCGCGCCAGGGCAAGACGCAGGTCAAGCTCCGCCCGGGCCTTGGGAAGAAAAACCACAAGTGTGTCAAAGGTACCGGCAGCCAGAGCAGGATCGTCGTAGCCAAAACAGATCTGCCAGCCGTCTCGCCCGCCGAGTGAGGCACAGACACCGGCATGCTCACTCATTGCCATACCGCCAGCGGGCAAATCCGTCAGCAGCTCACCAGCGGATACGCCCAAAAGGGCCAGCCTCCCCTGCAAAAGGTGGCGGTTTCGCAATAGAACTTCATGGGAATTGGGCAATGACATTGATGGGCTTATCCCGAGTGGGTAATTCAAAGACGAGATATGCTAACCGGAATGAGCCCTCGCGTCTCCCTTGAAAGACGGAGACCGGGGGGCCTTCAGAGAGGAAATACCATGGAATCTTCAATCACTTGTAACGGGCAACCGTTCCAACCCTCAGGGCGTCCTCCGGTGACATACCCCAGTCCTCAGCCTGACCGGCATCAGACGATTTCCGTCCCCGACCCCGTGACTCCGTGCTGACCGTGGCGTCTTTCCTCTGGTTCAGAACTGTCAGGGCTTTTTGCATCAATTCTTTCATGGTCACACTCCTCGCTTATTGCAGGATCTACTCTAGCAAAGCAGGAGGTGACCAACTGTGATGACGCCGAGGGTCAGGAAGTGACGCCCTTCACGAATTTTTGACGCAATTTTACATTCTTCACTGCATAATTTTCTGGCGCCCAGAGCGTACCGGCCTCTGAACCAGCTCATCGATGCTGTTCTGCCGCACCCGCTCACGGTCTTCCTCGCAGGCTACCGACAACCCCATATCCCGCAGAACCCCATCCGAGACATCGTAGACAAAGCCATGAACCGTGAGCGGCTGACCCCGCCGCCAGGCTTCCTGAACAATGCTGTTCTGGCAAACATGCCCCACCTGCTCAACCACGTTGAGTTCGCACAGGCGGTCGACCCGATCCTGGACGCCCGGCAGGGCATCGAGTACTTGCTGATGCCGGTCACGGACATCCTGAACGTGTCGAAGCCAGTTGCTGATCAGTCCAAACCCTTCATTGAGCAATGCCGCCCTGACGCCGCCACAGCCATAGTGGCCAACTACCAGGACATGTTTGACCTTCAATACTTCGATGGCGAACTGAAGCACCGACAGGCAGTTAAAATCCGTGTGGACAACCACGTTGGCCACGTTCCGGTGAACAAAAAGCTCCCCCGGCAGAAGATCGACGATCTGGTTGGCGGGCACGCGGCTGTCTGCGCAACCAATCCACAGGTATTCCGGTGCCTGCTGATTCGACAGGCGGGTAAAAAACTGCGGATCCTGGGCCTTGATACCATCTGCCCAGGCCCGGTTTTTTTCCAGAAGATGGTCAAGCTGACCCATTATCCCACTCCGTTTGATGATTCCCGTCCGGCGATTGAACGGGAATACGCATCCCAAAGCAATACTCAGTTGGTCTGCACCTCCACCTCTGCATGGGGCTGATGCATGGTGCTCTGGGCCAGATCCAGCAACTCTCGCAGAGCCACCGAGAACATGGCGTACTCCGGCTCCCGCACACCCTTGAGCTCGGAAAGCATGGATTTCCAGCGGTCGATCATCTGCTGATGGCGAGACAGCCACGCCTCAACGCAGGCCGGCACGTCTTCCGGCTTGTCTGCCAGCTTCAAGACACCGGTGGTTAGCGCCCGCTGCTGCCAGTCGAGATCTTCCCGGAAACTTTCCCTGGCCAGGGCCTGCCAGTGTGAGCCGGGCTGCAGCGATGCAATGGCGCTCGCGAACCAGTTCAGATCAAGGCGGTCGCCCAGCTCATAGTAAAGATTGGCCACCGTCTTCAGTGGCATGCCAGAAGCTTCGTGGGCCTCGATGATACCCAGAGACGAGTACAGGTGGCCGGTACCCGAAACCACGGACGCCAGCTCTGAGGGCAGCCCGGCATCCACCAGAGCCTGATGCCGTTTCTCCCAGGTGGTTTTCGCCTGATCACCAAGATACTCCGGCAGCCCCGCTGTAATCGCCCAGACGCTGTCGGCGAAGCGCTCCATGTGGTGCTGAATGCTCAGCTCCGCCCGACGGTTGCGTAACAGCCAGCGCACAGAACGGCGCATCAGGCGCATCAGATCCTGCATCAGCTCCATCTGTAGCTGGGCTGAGACATGGAAATCCAGGGCTTCAACCCTGTCCCACCAGTTATCAATGCGGAACACGTCACGGGCGATAATCCAGGCCAGAGCAATAGAGGCCGCATCGGCACCCGTAGACTGGTTCAAACGCTCCACAAAGGTAATCCCCATGTGGTTGACCATGTCGTTGGCAATCTGCGTCGCGATGATTTCACGCCGCAGTTGATGCTCTCCCAGCTCCTTAGAGAATTTCTGGGTCAGATCCCTGGGAAACACCTTGTACATTTCACCGGCCAGCAGGGGATCGTCAGGCAGGGTGCTGTCGATCAGGGTCTGCTTCAGGTCGCCCTTCACATAGGAAATGAGAACCGACAGTTCCGGCCGAGTCAGCCCTTTCTTGTCCAGCTTGCGCTCGGACAGGGTCTCGTCATCGGGCAGAAACTCCAGGGCACGGTTGAGCTTGCCCTCACTCTCAAAGGTATTCATCAGCCGGCGATACTCTTCCAGCCGGGTCGCCGCATCCTCGCTGGCAATACTGATGGCCTGGGTCTGCCGGTAGTTGTTCTTGAGCACCAACTCCGCGACGTCATCGGTCATCTCCTCAAGCATGATGTTGCGCTGCTTGTTGGTGAGATCACCCATGGCAACGGCCCGATTGAGCAGGATCTTCATGTTGACCTCGTGGTCAGAACAATCCACACCGCCGGAGTTGTCGATAAAGTCCGTGTTCAGGCGTCCGCCCTTGAGCGCAAATTCAATGCGACCGAGCTGGGTAAGCCCAAGGTTGCCGCCCTCACCGACCACCTTGCAGCGAAGATCCGAACCGTTGATCCGCAGACCGTCGTTGGCCTTGTCGCCCACATCACTGTGGGATTCACTGGCGGCTTTCACATAGGTGCCAATGCCACCGACCCAGAGTAAGTCAACCTGGGCTTTGAGGATGTGCGAGATCAGCATGTTTGGTGGCACCCGATCCGATTTGATACCCAGCAGTTTCTTCATTTCCGGGCTGACCGGGATAGATTTCGAATTCCGGCTGAAAACCCCGCCTCCCTTGGAAATCAGCTTGCTGTCGTAATCGGTCCAGGCGGATCGCGGAAGTCCGAACAGACGCATACGTTCCTTGTAGCTCCTCTCCGGATCCGGTGAAGGGTCGACAAAGATATGCACGTGGTTGAAAGCAGCGACCAGCTTGGTCTTCTCTGAGCACAACATGCCATTGCCGAAGACATCACCACCCATGTCGCCAATGCCGATGGCGGTGAACTCATCCAGCCCAGGGTTGATGCCCATTTCCCGGAAATGCCGCTCAACAGAGACCCAGGCACCCCGGGCCGTGATGCCCATTTTCTTGTGGTCGTAACCATTACTTCCGCCGGAGGCGAAGGCATCGCCCATCCAGAAACCGTATTCCGCGGCCAGACCATTGGCGATGTCCGAGAAGGTTGCCGTACCCTTGTCAGCCGCCACAACCAGGTAATGGTCGTCGTCGTCATGACGGATCACCCGTTCCGGCGGCGCAATGCCGGCATCCACCAGATTGTCGGTGATATCCAGCAACCCCCGGATAAAGGTCTTATAGGCTTCGATGCCCTCGGCCTGGAAAGCCTCCCTGTCCGACGGATCCGGCAGGCGCTTGGCCACAAAGCCACCTTTGGCGCCGACCGGCACGATAACCGCATTCTTGACCTGCTGAGCCTTGACCAGCCCCAGAATCTCGGTGCGGTAATCCTCAAACCGGTCTGACCAGCGCAAGCCGCCGCGGGCGACCTTGCCACCCCGCAGGTGTACGCCTTCGACGCGCGGCGAGTACACGAAAATCTCGAACATCGGCATGGGCAATGGCATGTCCGGAATCCGGGATGGATCAAACTTCACGCTGATGTAGGGCTTGGGACCACCGGACTCGCCATGCTGGTAGTAGTTGGTACGCAGGGTCGCCTGGATCAATTCCAGGTAGAGCCGAAGCACCCGGTCCTCACTGAGGTTCTCCACATTTTCGAGGCCGGCATTGAATTCGATTTCCAGTTTCTGCTGGGCCGCCTGGCTCTTCCCGGGGCTCTGGTAACGCTCCGGATTGAAACGTATTTCGAAAAATTCCAGCAGCAGGCGGGTCAGCTCAACGTGGTTCACCAGCGTGTTGGAGATAAAGGTCTGACTGTTGGAAAAGCGTATCTGGCGCATATACCGGGCGTAGGTCCGCAACAGCGCGATTTCCCGCCAGCTCATGTAGGAAGAGAGCAGCATCCGGTTGAAGGCGTCGTTTTCCGCTTCTCCGTACCACACCCGGCGGAACAGCTCCTCAAAGATCGGACGGATACGATGAATATCGACAACAGTCCCCTGGTGAGCCTGGAGCGTGAAGTCGTGAATCCAGACCGTTTTGTTGTGCCGGTCGATGACCTCGAAGGGGTGTTCGCCGATAACCCTGAAGCCGAGGTTGTCGAAGATCGGCATCACATCGGAAAGCGGCAACGGTTCGTCCGGGTAGAAAAGCTTGAAATGCAGCGTACTCTCGTCTTCTTCCAGAGCCCGGTAGAAGCTCATGGCAAGGTCATGATTGTTCGCCGATGACGCGATATGCTCCAGGTCGATCGCCGCTCGCCTGGGCGAGAACATATCGGTGTAGCTGGCCGGAAAACCGCCCGCCCACAAGCGATAGAGCTCATTGCCCTGCTCTTCGCCCCAGGCCTCACTCAGGGCTTCAGACAACCCATCACGCCAGGACTGGGCAAGCTCGATAACCTTCTCCCGGATCTCCGCCGTTGGCAGTTGGCGGTTCTCGACCTGGGGTACCCGGATGGTGAACTGGACCCGCGCAAGGACCGATTCGGAAAAGTGGGTGACAAACTCGACGTCTTCCGCTCCCAACCGGTCAACCAGCACCTGCTCGACTTTCAGCCGTAGTTCGGTGTTGTAGATGTCCCTCGGAAAGAACGCCAGGCAGGTAACGAACTGGCCATAAACGTCTTCCCGCAGGAACAATTCGATCCGGCGACGCTCCTGAATGTATAGGATACTTTTGGCCACCTTGAGCAGTTCGTCCTGCTCGATCTGGAACAGTTCGTCCCGGGGATACACTGTCAGGATCTGCTCGAGTTCTTTACCGGCGTAGTCGTCACGCAGAAAACCGGACCGTTTCATCACGCTCTGGAACTTACGGCGCAGCAGGGGAATCTCGTCCGGCCGCTCGTTATAGACGCGGGCGGTGTAAAGGCCCAGGAACCGCCGCTCACCGACCACCTCGCCTTTGCTGTTGAATTTCTTGACTGCGATGTAGTCCGGGTAGGCGGGCCGGTGCACCCGTGAGCGCTGGGCCGATTTGGCGAAGATGAAAATATCATCGCTTCGGGTCATCTCGTGACGCGTGCGCTGTGGCAGTTCGTTCAGGCGAACCCGGTCCGGGCGCTCATTATTGACCCGGAGGATGCCCAGTTCGGAATTCTCTACCCGACGCACCACCATGCCACTCTTGTCCTTGGCAAAGTCGTACTCGTCGTAGCCAAGGAACGTAAAATGGTCCCGGGCGAGCCATTCCAGAAACGCCCTGGCCTCTTCTTTCTGCTCCTCGTTAATGCCCGCCGTCGTGTTGTCCAGCTCACCAAGAATCTCGTTCACTTTCTCGGTAACTACCGGGAAGTCGCTGACAGCGATCCGCACCTCGTGAAGCACGTTCTGCAGGGTATCTTCCAGATCACGGAGATCCTCGGGATTACTGTGCCGATCAATCTCGAGGACAATGAAGGCCTCATAGGCCGATTCGGAAGCTTTCTTTTTCGTGGTATAAAGTTTCTTGAGCTTGCCATCCTTGTCTCGCTCCACCTGCAGGATCGAATGCTGAATGGAATGAGTACCGATTTCGCGCTGGTTAATAGCAATGCGCAGGGAATCGATCAAAAACGGAATATTCGGGTGCAGGATAAAAACAACGGTATGGGTCGATTGCCAACCGTCACTCTCGAGGTCCGGATTGAAAACAGCAACCGGGGTTTCTTCGGCAGAACGCTTCTGCAAAAACTGCCAGGCTGCCAGAACGGCGCCGTAAGTGTCCGCAAATCGTCGACTGACCAGCTCTTCGAGAGGAATGTGGGCGTAGTGCTGCTTGGCAAATTCGCTGATTTTCTTGGCTTCGGTTTTAGAAATCTTTTTTGCGAAAGCGTCAGCCAACTGTTCGAAGAATTGATCCTTGCTGGCCACTGTCAGCGCATTCATGGTCGACCTCAGTTAGTGTGAAATAAACGTAATCGGCGTATCGTCACATAAGCATAGTCAAACCCTTGATTTTTGCCGGCCAGACGCCAAAACTTCGGCAACTACCTACGCACGATACGGGTTTCTCCGGAAAACCCTCAGATACAGAGAGCAGTCATTTCCAATGTCGCTACAGCATACGTTCGGTGAGTTACGGGAACAGTTAGCCAAACGGATAATCGGGCAGGAAAAACTGGTGGATCGTCTGCTGATCGCGCTTCTTGCCGACGGCCACCTGCTTGTAGAAGGCGCCCCGGGGCTGGCAAAAACCACGGCAATCAAGGCGCTTGCCGACCATCTGGAAGGCGACTTTCACAGAATCCAGTTTACGCCAGACCTGCTGCCCTCAGACGTCACCGGCAGTGAAATCTACCGCCCGGAAACCGGGCAGTTCGAATTCCAGCGCGGCCCCATCTTCCACAACCTGGTGCTTGCGGACGAAATCAACCGTGCGCCTGCCAAGGTTCAGTCTGCCCTTCTCGAGGCCATGGGTGAACGCCAGATCAGCGTCGGGATGCGCACGTTTCCGCTGGACCGGCTGTTCCTGGTGATGGCCACCCAGAATCCCATCGAGCAGGAAGGCACCTACCCCCTGCCCGAAGCCCAGCTGGACCGCTTCCTGATGCATGTGGTTATCCACTACCCGTCGGCGGAAGCGGAGAAGGCCATCCTGCAACTGGCCCGTAACGATTATCGTCACGGCCTTCCGAGAACGGACCTTCGCCTGACGCCAGACCAGGTGTTTGATGCCCGCGCGGAAGTCGCGAACATCTACATGGCGGAACCCGTCGAGCAATATTTGTTGGCCCTGGTGCTGGCAACCCGCGACCCGGCGGCACTGAACCCGGAACTGGCCCGCTGGACAGCCTTCGGCGCCAGCCCCCGTGGCACCATCGCCCTGGACCGCTGTGCCCGGGCGCTGGCCTGGCTAGATGGCCGGGATTACGTAACACCCGACGATGTCCGAGCCATGGCCTTCGATGTGCTACGACACCGCATCCTCCTCACGTTCGAAGCAGAAGCCGAGGGCATGACCGCTGACACGGTTATCGAACGGCTGATCGAACGTGTTCCGGTGAGCGCCTGAAGCCATCGACGGAAGCAATACACGGGAGCCGTCAGGCATGGGCAACACCGAAGCAATAACGCACATCGGCCTACCGGACCTGATCCGCCTGCAGGCAGACGCACGGGCACTGAAACTTCCCTCTGCCCGTCCGGTGCGGACGCGTCAGGCCGGCTTGCAGCGCTCGCCGCAACGAGGCCGGGGCATGGCGTTTGCCGAGGTACGGTTGTACCAGCCCGGGGACGACATCCGTAGCATCGACTGGCGGGTAACGGCGCGGCGTCAGGAGCCCCATACCAAGCTTTATGAGGAGGAACGGGAACGGCCCGTTCTTCTTCTTTGCGATCTCGGCCCAAGCCTGTTTTTTTCCAGTACCGGCGCCTTCAAGCAGGTTCGTTGCGCACAGATCGCCTCCATACTGGCCTGGCTGGCACTCTGGTCAGGCGATCAGGTAGGTGGCATTGTCTTCAACGGCGAGACCCTGAGAGTGCTTCGCCCGGCGCGGCGGAAGAAATCAGTGCTGCGACTGCTGGATACTCTCGATGAACTGCAAAGAAGGGATAATCGAGGGCCGGAACAAAACGAGCCGTCCGGCCAGAGCCGCCTGGACATGGCACTGACCGAGGCTCGCAGGGTGGCCCATACCGGTAGCCGGATTTTCGTGATCAGCGATTTCCTGGATATCTCACAGGAGACGGGCACCCTGCTCGGCGCGCTCGCCCGCCATAACGGCGTCAGCGCCCTGAGGATCGTGGATCCATTGGAAAAAGAGCTGCCGAAAAGCGGACGCTTTGCGATAGCCGGCCCGGACGGACCGGTGTGGTTCGATGCCGGAAACCCCCGGTTCCAGAGGGCCTGGCACGAGAAAGTCACCAACCATGAACACCGGCTGGCAGAGTGTTTCCGTACCTCCGGCGTTACCATGGCAGAAGTGTCCACGGCGAATGACCCCGCAGCGACCCTCAAATTGCTGCTGGGACCCGGAGGCCGCATAGGATGAACCCGCAGGATCCACTCAGCCAGCTTCGGGACATTCACCTGCCTGAAACAGGGGGCCTCTGGCCTCCGGCGCCAGGTTGGTGGGTATTGGCCATTTTGCTCATTGCTGTGCTTGCTGCCCTGGTCTGGCTGTTTATCCGGCGGAGACAAAGAAACCGGTGGTTCCGCTCCGCTCGGGCCGAACTCGCCAGACTGGAACGATCAGCAGCCACTACCCCCGCGTGGTTCACACAACTGAACACCCTGCTGAAGCAGGCCGCCCGCGAGCGCTACCCGGAACAGCACCCGGAAGCGCTGACCGGCGATGCCTGGGTGGAATTCCTGTTAAAGACCGCCCCGAAGGACCGGGTTGCCTCCAGACCGGTTGCCGAAGCGCTGGTTCACAGTGCCTGGCGACCTCAGGTTTCAACCAAGCCGGCCGACGCCCTGGCGTTCGCCCGATTGTGGCTGGGAAGTCAGAAATGCTGAATCTCGCCTGGCCCTGGGCACTGGTTCTGGTGCTCTTGCCCCTGATTCTCAAATGGCGCAAGCCCGGAGCGCAATCGGTCGACGCGCCCGTGTTGCCGGTTGGCCACTGGCTGTCGGACCTGCCCGGTGTCAGTCGTCGTGGCAATGCCGTACCGCTCTGGCAGCAACTGTTGCTGTTCCTGATGTGGACGCTTCTGGTGGTTGCTCTGGCACGGCCGCAGCATGTGGGCGAGCAGGTTCAGATGCCCGTTTCCGGCCGGGATCTCATGCTGGTCGTCGACATCTCCCCCAGCATGGATGAGCAGGATATGGTCCTTCAGGGCCGGAGCATTAATCGATTGCAGGCGGTCAAGCGCGTGCTTGATGACTTTATCTCCCGCCGCCAGGGTGACCGGCTCGGCCTGATCCTGTTCGGCACCGAGCCCTACGTACAGGCTCCGCTCACCTTCGATCTGGAGACGGTCAGAACCCTGATGCGTGAGGCCGGCCTTGGCATGGCCGGGCGCGCCACGGCCATTGGCGACGCCGTGGGCCTGGCAACCAAACGCCTGAGAAACCGGCCCCAGGACCAGCGCGTTGTGGTCCTCCTGACTGATGGCGCCAATACAGCGGGTGAAATCACCCCAGATAAAGCTACCGAAATCGCCGCGGCCGCCAGCATTCGCCTGTACACCATTGGCATTGGCGCCGAGTCCATGGTGCAGCGTGGCCTGCTGGGTTCGCGCCGGGTCAACCCATCCCGGGATCTGGACGAAAACCTGCTAACCCGCATGGCCCAGCAGACCGGCGGGGAGTATTTCCGGGCGCGCAGCCTGCCCGAGCTGGAGCTTATCTACGAGAGCATTGATCAACTGGAACCGATCGAGCTTGAGGGCAAGTTCTATCGGCCGGTAACCGAGCTCTATGTCTGGCCTGCCGGGCTCGCGATCATTCTGTGGCTGGCGCTGTTCCTCGTCCGCCACGGGCGGGAACTTGTTGCTGAAGCCCGCCGGAGCAAGGAGGAGGAAGCGCATGTGGGCTGACTTCCATTTCCTGCGCCCCCTCTGGCTGCTGTTAATCCTGCTGATACCGATACTGTATCTTGCATTCCGGCAACTCCGCATGGGCGACAGCGGATGGTCCCGGCTTATTCCGGCCCGCCTGCTCTCGCCCCTGATTCGTCACAACGGCAGCGCGGACCAATCAAACAAGTCACCTCTGGTTCCGGCATCTTTGGCCCTGATCATTCTGTCCCTGGCCCTGGCCGGGCCGGCCTGGAGGGAGGCGCCGACACCGCTGAAACAACCCGGCGACAGCCTCGTGATCGCACTGGACCTTTCACTGTCCATGCTGGCAACGGACGTGGAACCTGATCGACTGACCCGGGCCAAACGGAAAATCCGGGATATTCTCGAGCTTCGGGAAGGCAGCCTGACCGGCCTGCTCGTCTTTTCCGGCGATGCCCACGTAGTGACACCGCTGACCGATGATGCCCGTACGATTGAGGGCATGCTCAACGTGCTGGACCCAGTGATCATGCCGGCGACAGGCAACCGGGCAGATCTCGCCGTTGCCCGCGCAAAGGCATTGCTGGAACAAGGCGCACCGGGCGAAGGTCGCATCCTGTTAATCACGGACAGCATCAACGACGACTACGAAGGTACCATCCGGGACACGCTTTCCGGCACCGGATACGCGCTCAATACCCTGGTCGTCGGCACTGAGAACGGAGGCCCCATTCCCCTCGCCCGGCGCGGTTTCATACGGGAGAACGGCGACATTGTCATCAGTCGTGCTGAACCCGAAGCGTTGGCGGCACTCGCCCGCAGCAGCGGCGGCCAGAGCCATGAGCTGACCCTGGACGACACCGATATTGAAGCGCTCGACCTGAGCCCGCGGGACAGTGACGACTGGCAGGATTCCGAGGACGGCCTGACGGTCAATCGCTGGCAGGATGACGGCTACTGGTTGCTCTGGCTCGCGCTGCCGCTGGTTTTGATAGGTTGGCGTCGGGGGGCTCTCAGTGCGCTTGCTTTGACCCTGCTGCCGGTCTGGCCGCAGCCGGCAGCCGCCATAAGCTGGGAAGAGCTCTGGCAGAGGGAGGATCAGCGAGCTCCCGCCTTGATTCAGGACAACCCGGAATCAGCCGCCCGCCAGCTTGAAGACCCGGAATGGCGGGGCTCCGCCCTCTATCGTTCCGGCAAGTTCGACAGCGCCGCCGAAGCGTTTGGACGCAAACAGGGCCCCCGTGCCAGTTACAACCGGGGCAATGCCCTGGCCCGTGCCGGAAAACTGGAAGAGGCCCTGGCTGCCTATGATGCGGCGCTGGACACAGCGCCCGACATGGACGACGCCCTTCACAACCGGAAAATTGTCGAGGAACTTCTGAATCAAAAACAGCAGAACCAGAACGGCAACCAGGATAACAACCAACAGGATTCCCGGGACTCCCAGGGCGACGGCAGTAATCAGCAACAAAACCGTCAGGACCAGAACGGAAACAGTGAAAGCGAGAATCCCGGCAGTCAGCGGAACAGTCAGCAGCAGAACCCGGAAAACAACGAGTCTTCTTCCGACACGGAGAATCAGCAAGGCAGCCAGACGGCTGAACAGAATCAACAGCAGGCGGGCGAACGCGGAGATCCCGAGCAGGCTTCCGGGGAGCAGGAAACCTCGTCCGGCCAGTCCCCGGCACCCGCCCCTATCTCCGAAACGCCGCTGACCCAGAGCCAGGAGCAGTGGCTCAGGCGGGTCCCTGACAATCCGGGCGGATTATTACAGCGCAAATTTCTGCAGCAGTATCAACAACGCCAGACTCCATCCGATGAGGGCGATACACCATGGTAAAACGGCTGATGATTCCCGCCGTCTGTCTGTTTCTTCTGACGGCACTCTGGCTGCCGGCCCAGGCACAACCCCATACACAGGCCCGGCAACTGGCAGTCGAGCCGGACCGGACCCGGCTGTATGAGGGTGAGGTTCTGACCCTGACCGTAAAAGGCAGCATGGAGATCGACATCAATCTTGGCAACCTGTTCGACTTCGACATGTCGAGCCTGCCCAAGCCTGATATCGAGAAAGTGGAACCCGATTTTGACATCCTGGCCCAGAACCAGCAGTACAGTATCCGCACCGTAAACAGTCAGATGGTGGGTGAAATCACCTGGACCTACCAGCTGGCACCGAAAACCACCGGCGAACTGACCATTCCTGCACTCACCTTCAAGGATGCTGTTTCGGAGCCGGTTACCGTGGAAGTCGTCGACGGCTCGCCGCCGGACCAGGCCGCGCCTGGACGGGACAGTTTTATCGAGCTGTCCACCGACAAGGATGAAGTCTATGTGCAGGAGCAACTGATCCTGACAGTGCGGCTTTTCTTCAGGGGCAACCTGATTCGCGGCGAGCTGTCTGAGCCGACCCACCCCCACGTGATTATCGAATCCCTGGGCAGGCAGCAGGAATTTTCACGCTATCGCGATGGTGTGCGATACCGCGTGGTGGAGCGGCGTTACGCGATCTTCCCCCAACGACCCGGAACCTTGAAGCTGCCCCCCGTAAACTTCGAGGGACAGGCCAGAGATGCCTCTGGCAGCCTCCGTTTTCTGAGGGACAGTGAGGAGCTTTTCGAGGTGCCGGTCAAGGATGTCCCGGCCCAATTCAGTGGCGATACCTGGCTGCCGGCAACAGGCTTGTCGCTTGAGGAGTCCGGGCTTCCTCCGTCACTGGAAGTCGCGACCGGCGAAAACATTACCCGAGAGATCAGGCTGACGGCGGCGGGCTTGCCCGGGGAGGCGCTGCCACCCTTACCCGATACGGTCCCGGACGGACTTAGAAGTTACCCGGAAGAGCCAGAGAGGCAGACCGAAACAACGCCGGCAGGCCTGACCTCTTCGCTGAAGCAATCCGTGGCTCTGGTACCGGTTGAGGCGGGACAGATGACGTTGCCAGCCATTCGCATTTCCTGGTGGGATACCGAAGCGGATCGGGAGCGCGTTGCCGTCATCCCGGAGAAAACCCTGACGGTGACGGACCCGAATGCCGTCGCCGCCGGAGCGCCGCAACCCGTGAATGTAGAACCGGCCCCTGAACCGGACACGATCAGCCCGGAATCATCGACTGACCTGACAGAACCAGAGGCCGGGCTGTGGCAGTGGCTCACTCTGGCGTTCGGAATACTTTGGGCCGGAACCTTGATGGCGTGGTGGTGGTCGCGAAAAGGCGCCAAGAACGCCCCCGACTTTACTCAGCACAATGACGATGAAGATGGCGCCTTCGAGCATCTGATCACAGCCGTGAGAAGCGGTTCAGCCCGGACACCGGAGCTGCTGGTGGCATGGGCCAATCGCCACAGACCCGGCGAACACTTCCGTTCCGCGTCTGACGTTGTGCACCACTTCCGGGACGAGACCATGGCAACAGAGCTCGGGAAGCTCCAGGCCCGGTTTTTTGCGCCAGACCATGGCAACGAAAACTGGGATGGACGGCCACTGGCCCGGACTCTTGAGGCCATTCGGAAGCGAAAACAGACGCGGGCAAACGCCGATCTGCCTCCGCTTTATCCCGAGGGCCTCTCCTGAGGATCAGTCAATCAGTTGCTGATCGATCACAACCGCTACCGGCGCTTCCTGGCTCTCGTTAACGGCTACAGGAACGTCGGTGCTGCCCTGCCAGTCTCCTGCCTGGGCGGCCACATTGCCGGAACGACTGAGACGGGCTGTCACAACAACCTCGTCAGCACTGGAAATGGTAGCCTGGGGTGACATGGCGTACCGGTCGTCCAGCCGGATCTCCACCGGCAACTGGTCCGCCGTCAGTCGCGCTACTGCCAGAGGCGGACCCTGCTGGGCATTGGGCTGGCGTGCAAACAGGAACAGTGTGGTATCTGCCGGCACTTGATCCCGGAAGCCCTCGGCAAGGCTTACACGAACGGTAACCCCCGCGCCGTCGATCTCGGGTTCGGCCATCCGCGCGGGTGGTTCCTCACCCAGACGCGTATAGGCTTCACGAATCCCTTCCTGTATCGAGGCGATCTGTGGGTGGTCTGGTGCGACGGTTTCGATCCGCTCCCAATACTCAATCGCTTCCTGGTAGTTCTGCTGGCTGAAGGCATTGATGCCCAGCAATCCAAGGGCATTGACTTCATCCGGGTTCAGCGCACGGGCCTGCTCAATGGCTGCGGTAACCTCTTCCGTCATGGCACCCTGACTACCGAAGAACAGCGCCTGGGCAGAGAGACCATAAGCGACGGCTTCGGCCCGGTCATCGTCACTGACATTGTTCGCCAGTTGCCGGAAGGCCCAGGCTGCATCGTCATAGCGCTCCAGGCGCATGTAGGTGCGGCCCAGCATGGCCCAGCCATCAGGGTTATCAGGGCTGGCTTCCAGCCGCTCTCGAAGCTGGCCTGAAAGCTCAGTCATCTGGGCCTGTCGCGATCCGTCGGTGCCCCCCATTTCCTGCATGGTAATGAATTGCTCAACGCGGTCCATCGCACCCCAACGCTCATACAGGTACACGGTTGCCGCAGGTATCAGAAGAATCGATACCAGCGACACGGCCATGGCGCTCCTGCGCCCACTGATCACAGGTCTCACCTGTTCCTGCTCCGGCACATCGTCCAGCATGCTGCCAGCGAGCTCTTCCTTGAGTTGATGATAATTCTCATCGTCCAGAATACCGGCCTCGTATTCGCTATCAAGCTCCCTCATCCGGGAGCGATAGGCCATCAGATTCTGGTTTTTCAGGTCCGTTTGCGTCCTTACACCAAGCCTATGAAAAAAGACCGGGTATAGCACAAACAAGAGGGCAAGAATGATCAGTACCGTTGCGGCAATCCAGAAAGTGTCAGTCATGGAGTTTCAGTCACAGGTTCAGAATTTAGAATGAGGTAGCGGCTCGAAAATTCATGGCGAAACCAGCGTCAGGACGATCTATCCTGGTCTGCCAGCATCTTGTCGACCCGAGCTTTTTCCTCGGCACTCAGTGCCGGACTATCGGGCCCCGCCCTCCGGGATCGAATGACGACAGCGGCCACCACAAGAAGCCCACCGAAAACCGCAATGGCAGGTGTCGCCCAGAGCAGAAATGTCCGGCTGTCGAATTCGGGCTTGTAGCGGACGAACTCACCGAACCGGCCAACCAGGGAATCAACAATCTCCTCGTTACTGGCACCGTCGTTCATCATCCGATAGACGACGTCCCTCATGTCCTTGGAGATCGGCGCATTGGAATCGGCAATGTTCTGGTTCTGACATTTCGGGCAGCGTAGTTCTTCGATCAGGTTCTGGTATCGCTGCTCCTCCGCCCTATCGGAAAACTCATAGACATCAACAACGTCGGCCATCGCGAGGGCCGGTAGAAGCAGAGCCAATACCAAACAGACGATCCGGACCATTAGCCATTCCCTCGAACGTCGTTAATGACCGGCAGGAGCGTCTGCTCCCAGACTGTCTCGTTCACCACACCCACGTGGCGATAGCGGACCACGCCAGTGGCATCAATTACGAAGGTTTCCGGCGCCCCGTAAACCCCCAGATCAAACCCGAGCGTGCCGCGGGGGTCATAGATGGTTTTCCGGTAGGGGTCACCCAAACGGTCGAGCCAAACCAGAGCATCCTCCCGGTTGTCCTTGTAATTGAGACCAATGATGTTGACGCCTTTCTCCTCGGCCAGCCACATCAGGTCGTCGTGCTCATCCTTGCAGGCAGGGCACCAGGTTCCCCAGACATTCAGCAGGGAAACCTGGCCCCGAAACAGGCTCTGATTGAGCATGGCATCCGGGTTGTGCAGATCCCTGAGGCTGAACTCGGGAACCGGTTTGCCGACCAGAGCCGATTCAAGCTTGGTCGGATCCTTGCCAATACCCGCGAAAAGCACGATGCCGACAACAATGGCGATCAGAAGCGGGAGGAAGAGCAGGAAGCGCTTCATGAGGTTGCTCCTGCAGAGGTCGCAGAGCCAGGCTCTGGCACATCAGTGCCGGTTTCCGCCTTCTGGTAGGCCCGCTCCCGGATCCGGTACCGGCGATCGGCAATGGCCAGGAAGCCACCGACGGCCATGAACAGGGGCCCGAGCCACAGCCAGCGAACCAAAGGCTTGTATTGCAGACGGATGGCCCAGGCCTCATCGGTAATCCTTTCCCCGATCGCGACGAAGATATCCCGAGACAACCCGGCGTCAATATCAGCTTCGGTCATAACGCTCATGCCCACCGTATATTGCCGTTTCTCCGGATGCAGAACGGCAACCCGCTCGCCATCCAGTGACACATCAAAGGTTCCATACTGCGCGGTAAAGTTCGGCCCCTGGCGCTGGCCGATACCTCTGAACGCCACCTGGTAATCGCCAACAGAAGCCACATCACCGGGCACCATGCGGACATCCCGCTCAATGCCGTAGTTCGAAACCACGGTTGCCCCTACCATGGTGATTGCCAGCCCCAGGTGCCCTAGAACCATGCCGTAATAGCTGCGGGACTGACGCTTGAGACCGTGGAGGCGCCCTTTCCGGGAGGAAGACTTGTCCCACAGATCCCAGAAAGTCGCCACGGTGACCCATGCAGAGGCAAAAACTCCTAGGAACGCCCAGGTGGTGAAGCCCCCGTAGCCCACAAGGACAGCAGCCGTTACGAGGGTACTGATAGCAAGAGGCCAAAGGAGTTTACGGCCCAGCCAGCCACCGTCTGTTTTCTTCCAGCGGGAGAATATCCCGGCGCCAAGCAAAAGACCTGTGGCAACGGCGAGAGGACTGAACGTCAGGTTGAAGAACGGCTCTCCGATCGACAGCATTCCCAGCTCAAGGTAATCAAGAACAAGGGGGTAGAGGGTTCCTACGGCCACCAGAATCGTGGCGGAAACCAGCAGCACGTTATTAAGAAGCAGGAATACCTCACGGGATAACGAGCCATAGCGCGACCGGACGTGAACCACGGGTGCCCGGAACGCATAGAGCGCGAGGCTTGCAATAACCGTTACTGCCAGCAAGCCGAGCAGGAAGGTGCCCCGCTCAGGGTCCGCCGCAAAAGAATGCACGGAGGTGAGTACGCCGGAACGCACCAGGAAAGCGCCCAGCAAACTCAGGGAAAAGGTAACAATGGCAAGCAATACGGTCCAGCTCTTGAACACGCCCCGCTTTTCGGTGACCGCCAGAGAGTGCATGAGTGCAGTACCGGAAAGCCACGGCAGCAACGATGCGTTTTCGACCGGATCCCAGAACCACCAGCCGCCCCAGCCAAGCTCGTAATACGCCCACCAACTGCCAAGAGCAATCCCCAGGGAGAGAAATGCCCATGCAACGGTTGTCCAGGGACGTGACCACCTGGCCCATGCCGCGTCTAACCGGCCGTTAATCAACGCGGCAATGGCGAAGGCGAAGGCAACAGCAAAGCCGACGTACCCCATGTACAGCATCGGCGGATGCACAATCAGGCCGAAATCCTGAAGCAGCGGGTTCAAATCCGCCCCATCCGCCGGAACATTCGGCAGGGTACGGTCAAACGGGTTGGAGGTAATAACAATAAACAACAGGAAACCGACGCAGACCATCCCCAGCACCGAGAGCACCTGGGCTGTCATGACCTCCGGAAGACGACGGCTGAAGATCGCCACCGCCAGCGTCCATCCCGCAAGCATCAGGATCCAGAGCAGCAATGAGCCTTCGTGGCCGCCCCAGACCGCGCTGAATTTGTAGTACCAGGGCAGCAGGCTGTTGCTGTTGTTGGCAACGTAGGCCACGGAGAAATCGTCAACCATGAAAGCATGCGTCAGTACGGCGAAAGCGATGCCAACGAACACAAACATGCCCGATGTCAGCGGCCGGGAAAAGGCCATCAAGTTGTCTCTCCCGGCAAGGGAGCCCACGAGGGGCACCACCGAAAGCAACACGGCAAGCAAGAGCGCAAGTATCAGTGCAATTTGTCCGAACTCAGGATACATCGAAGCCCTCCAGAACCAGGCTGTCAGTTCTTGTGTTTAATAGGAAACGGTTTCCGTACTTTCGCCGGCCTTATTTTGACCCTTCGAAGCCTTTTCCAGGGCCGCAGCGACTTCCGGTGGCATGTAGTTCTCATCATGCTTGGCTAGAACCTGATCGGCGACCAGTCGTCCATTACCATCCAACCGGCCCATGGCGACGACCCCCTGCCCTTCGGCAAACAGATCGGGGAGGATTCCGACATATTCGATGGGCACAGACGCGTTGAAATCCGTCACCCGGAACTCGACCTTCAAGCTATCCGGGTCGCGTTTGACCGAGCCCTCCTCGACCATTCCGCCGGCCCGGATTCTGACATCCACAGGCGCTTCACCCGCAGAAATCTGGCTGGGGTCATAGAACAGATTGATGTTCTGGCGCAGCGCATAGGTGCTCAGACCCACCGCGATGCCCAGCCCCACTAGCAGGAACAGGACAATTGTCAGTCGCTTTTTTCGGATTGGATGCATCAGCTATCTGCCTTTCAGTCTTGGGAAACCCTGACGCGGGTGAAGGATGCTGCCGAAGCCGATGCAGCCTGGGGGCCCTGCGGGCCTTCCTGCAACTCATAACCGCGACGGCAGGCCTCAACGGCCGCTTTGCGACGGCGCAGGGACCCGACCATCAGGCCAATCATCAGCAGGAAAAACGCAGCGTAACAGGCCCACACATAGGGTCCGTGGCCTTCCATCACCATAAATGCCGAAAAGGAATCAAACGCCATACTTCAGCCCCTCCCGGCCAACACGTAATCTTTTACCCAGCGCGTTCTCTGTTCGCGTAACAGAATCTCTGTCTGCATACGCAGACAGGCGAGCCAGCCAAACAGCAGATAAAGCCCCAGCACAGACAGGAGCAACGGCACCCACATTTCTGCCGGCATGGACGGCTTCTCCGTCAGTTTGAACGTCGACGGCTGGTGTAGCGTATTCCACCATTCAACGGAGTACTGGATAATCGGTATATTTACCACCCCGACCAGCACAAGCACCGCTACCGCCCGTGCCGCAGATTTTTCATCGTTGATCGCCCTGTCCAGGGCAATTACGCCGCCGTACAGGAACAGCAGGATCAGCATTGACGTCAGACGGGCGTCCCAGACCCACCAGGTTCCCCAGGTGGGCTTGCCCCAGACAGCGCCGGTAAACAGTGAAAGAAAGGTCAGAATCAGCCCCACGGGCGCGACCGCTTTGACGAATAAGTCGGCCAGCTTCATGCGCCAGACCAGGGTAACGACAGCCGCCACCGCCATCATCACGTAGACCGACTGGGCGAGGAAGGCCGTAGGCACGTGAATAAAAATAATCCGGTAGCTATTACCCTGAAGGTAATCTTTCGGCGCAAAAGCCAGCCCCCAGACAATCCCTGCCATCAACAGCAGGATGCCACCTGCCAGGAGCCAGGGCATCAGCCGGGCTGCAATCCCGAAAAACCATTTGGGAGAACCCAGCTTGTGAAAAAATTGCCACATCAGATGGTTACCGTCCTACCGTTACCTTGTTTTACCCGTTAGACAGGCTGATACGCAGCGCCGCTGCTGATGCAAAGGGTGCCAGGGTCAGTGCCAGCACCAGAAACGCCCCCATCAGGGCCAGATAGGCTCCCACGGGAGCGCCCTCTGCGGCCGAGGCCACCGTACCTGTTCCGAAAATCAGGACGGGAATGTACAGCGGAATGATCAACAGAGACAAGAGCACCCCGGCAGACCTTAATCCTAGCGTCAGTGCCGCGCCGATTGATCCGATCAGGCTCAGCACCGGTGTACCGATCAGCAGCGTTAGACACAAAACCCCGATGGAGTTCCCGTCAAGATGAACCATTACTCCCAAAACCGGCGTTAGTACCACCAGCGGCAAGCCTGTTAACACCCAGTGAGCCGCCGTTTTTGCCAATACCAGCAGAAACAGGGGCTGGGGCTGAAGCACCAGTTGCTCGAGCGTGCCGTCGTCAAAATCATGGCGAAACAGATGGTCCAGTGATAACAAAACCGCCAGCAACGCCGCTACCCAGAGGATACCGGCTCCGGCCTCCTGAAGGAATGACACTTCCGGGCTAACCCCGAGGGGAAAAAGGGTTACGACCATGACAAAGAACAGGAGCGGATTGAGCAGATCCTGCCGCTGCCGGAAGGCCACCTTCATATCCCGGGCGAACACAGCCTGCATCGCCGCCAGCGCTCCGACGGCATCCCGCTGCAAACTCAGCGCCGGCCGGCAATCAGCAGTCATTGATCGCACCTCCACCCAGAACAATACGCTTCATACCGGGTAAATTGAGGTCATGGTGGGTCGTCACGACCACCGCACCTCCCTCCCGGGATCGCTGTTGAAGCAGTTCTTCAATCGCACTGACGCCGCCCGAATCAATCGCCGTGAAGACTTCATCCAGCAGCCAGAGCGGCTCATCGGCGATCAACAGACGCGCAAGGGCCACCCGTCTTTGCTGACCTGCAGAGAGATTCCGGCAGGGGACATCCTGAAATCCGGTCAACCCGGTACCGTCAAGCGCCTCGCGCAGAACCGGATCCGGCAGCGGCCGACGACCTGCCGTCAGTGCCCGGAGATTTTCCAGGGGCGTCAGCAACGGTTTGATGCCCGGCCGGTGGCCAAGGTACAGGGTATTGCGGAGGAATTCTTCCCGCTGGGCAGACCTGGGTGTGCCGCACCAGAGCAAATTGCCGGACCAGGCATCATTCAGACCGGCCAGCATCCGTAGAAGAGTGGTCTTGCCGGAGCCGTTCGGACCCTCGACACGGGTGACCGTACCGGGCAGTATGGAGAACGACAGGTCACGGAACAGGATACGTTCATCCCGTTCGCACTGCAGATCGACAGCCTGTAATAACGGCTCAGACATCAGGGCCCCGTAACCAGGACGATGCGTGTGAAGACGGCATCGGGTGCATTCGTGACAGCGGCGGCCATGAACATTGTTCGCTCGTGGCCTGCCGGCGCGCAGTATTATAACGAAAGCGCCGGCGGATTACTCTTGTCCAACATCAAATCAGTGACGATGAAACTACCCAGCGGACAGCAGCCACCGACACCCCCTGCCCAGCCTGCAACGCAGACTTCCCGGCCCGCGGTCACCAGCGAAGCGGCCCGCGAGCCCGTGGCCGCATCAGCCCGGCAGCTGCTCGACCAGATGCAACTGGCCAACAGGGGAACCACCCTGGCCCGGGTCGCGGAGATCATCAACCGCCAGGGTGGCAACACCGCGGATCTGTTGCTGGACATCCGGGGCAAATCCCTTCTTGTGCAGTCCGCTGTCGGCAAGACCGAGCTGGCGACCGGTGACTGGGTAAAAGTAATGCGTGCCGGCAATGAACTGCAGCTGATGGGCAAACTGGCGCCTGCGCCCGAGGCCGGGATCGCCCGGGCCCTGGCCCAACGTCTTCCGTGGCAGCAGACTCTGGACGGCGGCCTGGCCAGGCTACTGGGCACACTGACACAGGGCCTTAGGCAGGAACCGCTACCAGGGCAACTGCCATCATCACGAAGTCCTCAACCGCTTCCGGAAGCCGCCAGGCAGGCCATTGAACAATTGGTGTCGAGACTGCCCACGGGAAACAGCCTGACCCCCGGCTCGGGCGGCCAGGGCGCAACACCTCAGCAGGTCCGCCAATGGCTGTCGGAAAGCGGCCTGTTCGCCGAGTCACGCCTGGCCCAGACACCGTCGGCCCAGCTACCGGATCTCAAGCTGGCGCTGGGCAGGGTGATCACCGCATTGCTTGCCCAACAGGGTAGCACTCCGGAACAGTTCAACCGGCTGACGCCGATTTCAACGCCGGAGCTGATGCAGGCGCCACTGCAATTTCCCCAACCCCTGGCAACACCCCAGCCCTCGGGCAGTGGTGACGCGCCCACCGTTGGGCAAATGCTTCGCCTGCTGGCCGGGATGCTCAACCGGATCACCGTCAATCAATTACACAGTCAGGTACTCACCGCCAGGGGGGGCGGCGAAGCTCCGGGCCCGGCGCCCGCGTCGACCCTGGTGCTTGATCTGCCGTGGCTGACACCACAAAACGAACCGAGACTGGCACAGGTCCGGATCGAACAGTACCCCGAGAACAGCGAGTCAGAAACCAGGTCCACGAAAACCACCACGGCTGAATGGCGGCTGTCACTGACCATGGATCTGGATGAGGCAGGCCCCCTGCACTTTGATGTTTCCCTCCGCCAGCAGGCGGTCAGTGCAAGGGTCTGGGCCGAAAAGCAGTCAACCCTGCGCCAGGTGAACCAGGAGCTTCCCGCCTTGCGGCAGAGCCTGAGCGATCTGGGCCTGGAAGTCACTGACCTGGACTGCCGCCGCGGCACGCCCCAGAGCAGCGTAACCCGACTCGAACACAGACTGGTGGATACCCGGGCATGACCTCAGAGACAGAGCATCACAGCAGAGCCGCCGTTGCGCTCAAGTACGATGGCGAGAAAGCGCCAACCATCAGCGCCACCGGCACCCATGAGCTGGCGGAAGAGATCATCCGCATCGCCCGGGAGCACAATGTTCCCCTTTATGAAAATGCCGAGCTGGCCAGCATTCTGGCGCGCCTGTCACTGAACGAAGAAATTCCCGAGTCGCTGTACCGGGTGATTGCGGAAATCCTGGCATTTGCCTTCCATATTCGCGGGCTAACCCCGGACGATCGCAAACCCGGCGCGTCGGATGATTCAGTGAATCAGTGATCGGAGCGCCCAGGCCTGCTGCCAGTTATCACCACGCCTGGGCGCCACGGTGGTTTCAAAGTAATGACGCAGCCGGCGCCGGTCCTCGGGCTGGTCCTTGAGGGCTGAACCGATGATGTGGTGCATTAGCTGCTCCACCGTGATACTGCCCCCGCCGTAATACCAGGCGTTCAGGCTGGCCGCGTGAGCCACCGAAACCGCTTCCGCCGTCGACAGCGCCGAACCGGCGAGTCGGTCGGTACTGCGTCCATCAAGGGTCTGACCATTGCGCAGCTCGTGGAACATGGTCACCAGTACCTCGATGACCGATTCTTCAAGTGCCACCTCAATCCCGGCCCGACTGTTGGCCCTACCAACCTCCCGGAGAACCACATCCATCTCATCGGCCAGATTGCGGATCGGGCGGATTTCCTCGAAGTCCATGCGCCGCTTCAGGGCGGCGCTCATCCGGTGCACTCCCTCATCGATACTGTTGGACGTGGCGATGACGTTAAAGCCCTCTCGCGCAAGCACCACCCCGTCGTCTCCCGCCAGCTCGGGAATCACCACAACCCTGTCGGACAGAACCGAGAGCAGCGCATCCTGCAGCGCCTGTGGACAGCGGGCGATCTCTTCAAACCGCACCATTCGACCCTCCATCATGCCCCGCAGCAACGGGCTCGGAACCAGCGCTTTCAAACACGGCCCCTCGGTATGCAAGATCGCCTCGTTCCAGCTGTACAGCAGTTGCCCTACGTCGCTCACCGCCCCTCCCTGCAAGGTCAGGGTAGAGCCACCCGAAATGGCGGCAGCCAGCAATTCCGACAACCAGGATTTGGCCGTTCCCGGCTCGCCAACCAGCAGGCACCCGCGACTGGTGCACAGGGAAATGATGATCCGGACCACCATGGCACGCTCCGCCACGAACTTCCGCTCAATGCCGAGTTTCTCATCCCCCATCACGAACTTTTCCACCGCTCGCGGGGACATTTGCCAGCCGGGTGGCACCGGGCCATGGTCCATCTCTCTCAGCTTGTCCAGCTCGGCGGCATAGACCACTTCTGCCGGTTCCCGCTGGGCTGCCTTTGTAACCGATTGCTTGTTGCTCATTCCTGACTCCTGCGGCCGCCGCGAACTTCCGGTGCCATGCGCTCTCTCGGGAGAATACGGGGCAGTTCGGACAGCGGAATTATGCCTTCAATAACATGGTCCAGAGCACTGTCCCGCATGGTCACCAGTCCGGCATCGAGAGCGCGCCAGCGAAGCTCACCGATGGGCGGTTGGCTGGAAATGGCATTCCGGATGTCCGAATCAACTTCCATATACTCGACGATCGCCACTCGCCCCTGGGTGCCGCGGCCGTTGCATTTGTCACAACCGGCGCCCTGAAAACACCGGAAATCCGCGGGCGGGCCGTCGGGAAACACCTCGGACACAATCACCGGGTCCGGCTCTGCAGGCTGGCAACAATGCTTGCAGATGCGCTTGGCCAGCCGCTGGGCGATGACAGCCAGCAGCTCACCGGCAATGGAATTCGGGTGGATACCCAGATCATACAAGCGCTGCAGTGAATCCACCGCGTCGTTGCAGTGCAGCGTGGACAGAACCACGTGGCCGGTCTGGGAGGCCCGTATCGCCTCCAGAGCGGTTTCCTGGTCACGGATCTCGCCCACCAGAATGACATCCGGATCTTCCCGGACAAACGCCCTCATGGCATCGGCGAAACCAAAGCCAATTTCTGATCTGACCCGGGTTTGTTGAATGTTGTCGATGGAGTACTCGATGGGGTCTTCCACCGTGATAACTTTCCGGCGGCCGTCATCGGCAAGGGTCTGCAGCCCCGCATACAGCGTGGTGGACTTGCCTGACCCGGTCGGACCGACCACCAGCACCAGTCCCGCCGGGTTATCCAGCAAGCGCTGATAACGGGCACCGATCATGGATGACATGCCAAGTTCGGCAATGGTCATGGCGCGGCCGGTCTGCGGCAGCAGACGTATAACGGCATGTTCGCCATGGAGCGAAGGCTGGGTCTGTATCCGCAGATCGTAGGCCATATCGCCGAGCTGCAGCCGGGACCGCCCACCCTGGGGCAGCCGGTGCTCGGCGATGTTCAGCTCTGCCCGCAGCTTGATGACGTTAATCACCCCTTTCATCTCCCGGGCCGACAGCTGGTACTGGGGCAGATCATGAAGATCGCCATCCACCCGAAGGCGAATACGAATCCGGTCACCGTACTGTTCTATATGGATGTCGCTGGCTTTTTCACTTACAGCGTCCATCAGAATGGCTTCGTAAACAGACACCAGATAGGGGCTGACGTGCTTGTTTTTCGGATCCTTGCCCAGAAGCTGGACCTTGCTGCCAGTCGGGTCCGCCGCCTGGTTCGGGGTTGGTTCCTGATCCGCCGCAAAGCGGCGCCCTTTGGCAGTCAGATCAAGAGCTGACCAGAGCCGGCGAAAGTCCGTCGGTGTAACCAGAAGACAGTCAACCACCTGGTTAGGACTCAACCGCTCGAGCTGATCAGTGCGCGCATCGGGATCGTCGGTCACAACCGTGATCCTGCCATCTTCCTCGGCGATGGGTATCAGTCGTGAGAGATCCAGAAACGTTCGGGAAAATCGCCGGAACAGCGCCGGATGGAGATCCGGCAGAAGCTCGTCCGCGTCGGTGAAGGTCATGCCCCGCTGACGGGCAAGAGAACGGTAGAGATCAATCTCTTCAAGATTCAGTTTCCGCCGGAGCACCTCCAGCAGCCGGCAATTCTGCTTCGCTGCCTCCGCCTTTGCTTCGGCCAGGACCGCTTCGTCCACGACGCCCTGATCAATGAGGATCTGCTCGACGTTACGGTTGAAGTCGACCCAGCCCAGGGTGCGCACACGCTTGAGCTTGGCACCCTGTTTTTCGAACATGGCCAGGCTCGGGACGGGTCCCGCTCGCCCTTCAAGACACACCAGGTGCCCCCCCTCACGAACCAGGTGCGCCAGTGCAGTCTGGTCCCTGATAAACGAGGTACACAACACGAGATCACAGAGTGGATCAGGCTCCGGCGCCTCTTCCGCACGGGCAACAACGACATCCACATTGTGCATACCCAGACGGACAAACCGCTCTCTGGCAGCCTCGGCGACAATGGCATTCCGCTCCACGCACAGGACCCGATGGGCGAGCCCGGACAGCACAGCGGCAAAATAGCCTGAGCCACCGCCCACATGCATCACAATCTGATCCGGTTCTATTTCCGGGAGCAGGGAAAGAATGTGGCCGACAGTTTCTTCGCGGGGAATGGAGTGGCCGGTTATCGAGGCAACCAGGTCGGAACCGGAAACAAAATCATGGCGGGATACAGATCGAAGGGCCTCAAGGGCCCTCGGATAGACTCTCTTCATTCAACAACGTCCGTAACGGCTTGGTATCAGGCCGCCTGACGTTTTCTGAGTGCTGACACCAGCTCGGCCTCGGGACGGGAAATTCCGCACGTGTTCATAAGATCGTCGATATCGGCGCCGAGATCAACCAGCCGAGAGGCTTCATCGTATGAGATTCGCAGCGGATCGTTCTGACGCATTTCGTCGAGCGTGGTCCTCAGCTCGTGCAACTGACGCTCACAGCTAACCAACCGCTGCCCTACCCCCATGCTGCCACTGGTAGTGGCATGCAGTTCCCGGCCGAGGATATCACAGCGCTCTTTCAGCGTTGCTCTGAGGCTACGTACCTGACGCCCGAGAACGAGGCCCTGAACGAAAACCAGAGACAGGGCGGCAACAGTCAGCGCCCAGGGAAGGTATGAAGGAATTTCTGCAAACATGACGGATGTCTCCCGTTAATTGCCACGGAAGGCATCCATCGTGAGGCCTGTAGCGGGTTGCCCCGGATCACAGTGCCGCGATTTCAGCCCACTCGTGGTCTGACAGCATCTTGTCGAACTCAACCAGAATGATTAGCTCGCCATCCTTATTGCACACGCCCTGGATAAATTTGGCACTTTCCTCGTTACCCACGTTCGGTGCAGTTTCAATTTCGCTGGCTTTCAGGTACACCACCTCGGCGACGGAATCCACCAGAATGCCCATTACCTGGTTGGCAGATTCCATAACCACAATCCGGGTGGCATCGGTTACTTCGGCATCGGCCAGGCCAAAGCGCCGGCGGGTGTCGATAACGGTAACAACGTTACCCCGAAGGTTGATGATGCCGAGCACATAATCCGGGGCCCCCGGAACCGGAGCAATCTCCGTGTATCTCAGCACTTCCTGAATCTGCATGACGTTCAGACCGTAGGTCTCATCATCCAGCCGGAAGGTAACGTACTGCAGTACCTGATCGTCCTGGGCCTGATTGGTTTGTCCGCTCGGGGATGCCATAGCGATGTTTCTCCTCTTGGGCTGCCCGGCGGGCAACCTGATCGTCAAAAAAATATCATCAGTGCCCAATACTATAGTTAAGGGCACAAACCGTGCCAGCACGGCTCGGTTTCATTCAGTAACCATTGTTTGCGTCAGCTCAGATCCAGATGGTGCTCTCTTTCCGCCCTCACCAGCAAGTCTGCCATGGTGCGCACATCAATGAGCGCACACATGTGGTCAATCACCGTGCCGGCCAGCCAGGGCCGCTTGCTGCGGGCTGTGCGCCAACGCACTTCGTCCGGCCGGAGGGTGAAGGACTGGGCAACGTCATCACAGGCCAGCCCCCAGTCGCTGTTATCCAGCCGGATCACGAACCGGTAGTTGGCCCGGGCATCGGGCGGCACCCGCCCTGCCATGATCCATTCGGCGGTATCCACCACCCTCAGATTCTGATCCCGGTCCGGGCGGATTCCCATGTACCAGCGTGGACTTCCCGGGATGGGCCGGATTTCTTCTTCAATGCGGTGAATGGCACCGAGCAGAATCAGGGGAACCGCCAGCTGCAGACCGGCCACCGTGAAAATGAGGCATTCAAAGGGCTGTTCTGACCACTCCGGGCGGGACGGCGGCGCGGCCGGCTCGGGCGCAGGCTGAGCTTCTATCCTTGGCTTCGGCACCGGCGCTTCCGGCGCCTGTCTCACCACTGGTCGGTCTGGTGCCGCAGGCGTTTCCCGCACCCGTTTGGGTGGCTCAGGTCTTGCCGTCGGTTTTTCGACGGTTGGCACAGATGCCGGTTTCGTGCGGGCTTCCACCCGCGGTTCCGGAGGTGCAGGTTTCACCGGTTCTGGCGCTTCGATTTCCTCCCGAAGCGCCGTATCAGTGGCCGTGTGCAGCAGTTCGTCAAGATAACTGGCAATGGCAGTTTCCGGATCCGCCAGCCGTGTCAATTTATCGTCAGCCATGCTGACGCTCCTTCACCCTGCCCACCCGGGCCATGAGATCATCCAGCAGATGGCTGTAGGCGCGGACACCATGGGTTTCGGCATCCAGCGCGGACGGTGTTATTCCGCCCTGGCTGGCATCCCGGAACTTGGTGTCCACCGGAATCGCAAACTGCCAGAGGGACTCGCGGTAGGTCTTCCGCAACAGGTTCAGGCTTTTCACCGATGCCTGTGTCCGCCGGTCATACAAGGTGGGCACAATGGTGTAAGAGAGTTCGTTTTTCTGGGAGCGCATGATCATCTTCAGGGTATGGAGCATGCGCTCCAGGCCCTTGATGGCCAGAAATTCGGTTTGCACGGGAATGATCAGATGCTGGGCTGCCGCAAGGGCGTTAACCATCAGAACCCCCAGAGAGGGGGTATTGTCCAACAGGACATAATCAAAGTCGTCCCAAAGCTGAGTCAGGGCCCGGGAAATGATCAGCCCCATGCCTTCCACGCCGATCATTCGTCGCTCAAGGGTAGCCAGGGCTGCACTCGCCGGCAAAAGGGACAGGCCCTTGCAGCCGGTCTCCGTAATCAGTTGGGCAGGTAGCCCTTCCGGAACCTTGCCCTGGTGCTGGAACAGGTCGAAAACACTGTGCGCGATTGTATCCGGATCGTACCCGAACCAGCTGGTGAGCGAGCCATGCGGGTCCAGATCCACAACGAGAACACGCTTGCCGCGTTCGGCAAGCAAGCCGCCCAGTGCGACCACACTCGTGGTTTTACCGACACCACCTTTTTGATTGGCTACTGCCCAGATTCGCACGCTTTGATTCTCCAGAGAATACATCGGTGTGGCCGGCAATTAACCGTTGCCACAATTCCGTTTATCGGCCATTCCCCGGGCAACTTGAACCAGTCCTCGGAAAATCCGGCAAGCTGTTGCCGGCGCCTTATTGTTAACGGGGAGTAATACAGGAACCATGCCAATGGCTCTATACGCATCTGCCGACGACCGGGTCAGCGCATGGCACCGCGAATACTGGCGTCTCGGGAGATCAGCAATACCACCCGGCGGTTTCTGCGGCGCCCTTCTTCGGTGTCATTCCGGGCAACCGGCTGATACTGGCCATAGCCAACAGCCGCCAGACGTTCCGGCTCGATGCCCTCCATCATCAGCATCCGGACCATGGCCGCCGCCCGGGCGCCTGACAATTCCCAGTTTGACGGAAAACGGGAAGTACTGATCGGCTGATTATCGGTGAAGCCTTCCACTTTGACGGCGTTGTCCCGGTTGTTCAGAACGGTGGCGATTTTCTCGACCACCTCGAACGCATCGTAATGGGGCTCGGCATCGCCGCTGCCAAACAACAGGCTGTTGGGCAGATTCAGCTCCAGCCATTGGTCGCTGGTCTCAAGCGACACCACGCCCTGGTTGATCAGCTCATCAAACTCCATGGAAAGCTGGTCAGCCATGGCTCGCAGCGCTTCAGTCCGCGCCTGCGCGTCCATCTCCGGATTTCGGGGCGCTTCGGTCACGGCCGGCGGGATTACGTTCTCGGCAGGCGCATTCAGCGATCTCTGGGGCTGGTCGCCAATCTCGATTGGCTGGAAGGAGCGCTGGGGTGCATTGAACACACCGGTCAGGGTTTCAGAAAGGACTTTATATTTGCCTTCGTTAACGGACGATACCGAGTACATCACGACAAAAAAGGCGAACAGCAAGGTGATGAAATCCGCGTAGGAAATCAGCCACCGCTCCTTGTTGTGCAGATCATCCTGGGGTGGCCTACGGCGCCGCATAAGTTGGCCTGCGCATGCTTACTGCAGGAAGCCCCGCAGCCGCAATTCGATGGATTTCGGGTTTTCACCCTCGGCGATGGCAATCAGGCCATCGATCATCATGTCCTCATAGCGGGTGCGCTCCCGCACGATACCGCGCATCTTGTTGGCGACCGGGAAGAACAGGAGGTTGGCCAGCGCCACACCGTAGATGGTGGCTACAAAGGCGGTTGCGATCCCACTACCCAGGGACTGGGGATCCTCCAGGTTGGTCATTACCTGGATCAGGCCCATGACAGCCCCGATAATGCCAATGGTTGGCGAGTAACCACCCATGGCCTCGAACACCTTGGCCGACTCCAGATCCCTCTGCTCACGGGATTCCAGGTCAACTTCCATGATGCCCCTGATGGTCTCGGTTTCGGCACCGTCGACCAGCAACTGCAAACCTTTGCGGGCAAAGGGCTCCGGCTCACGCTCGGCAAGACCTTCAAGGCCCAGCAAGCCCTGCTTGCGGGCTTTGACGCTCCAGTCAATGACTTTTCCGATGCCGTCTTCAAGGTTGATAAACGGCGGGAAAAAGACCCAGCGCACCTGAGTGAAAGCCCGCTTCAGCATGGGCCACGAGGTCTGCAGGATAGTCGCTGCCAGAGTGCCACCGATGACGATGATGGCCGCCGGCCCATTAAACAGTGAGCCAACCGCTCCGCCTTCCAGCAGGTTACCGCCAAGAATTGCGGCAAAGGCCAGAATGACCCCGAGCAGGCTCAGGATATCCATCAGCAGACACCTTCAGCGAGGCGTGGCCCGATCTCGTCCAGGGACAATACGTCATCCGTCAGCCCTGCCTTGGCAACGGCCATCGGCATGCCGTAGATCACAGACGATTTTTCATCCTGGGACCATATATCGGAACCGCTCTGCTTCATCATCCGACAGCCTTCTTTGCCGTCCGAGCCCATGCCGGTAAGAATGACGCCCAGCGTCTTGCCCGGAAAGCTGCGGGCAAGAGAACCGAAGGTAACGTCCACGCAGGGTTTGTAATTGAGCCGCTCGTCCCCGGGCAAAATACGGATCCTGGCCTGTCCGCCCCGATTCTCGACCATCATCTGTTTGCCGCCGGGCGCCAGCAAAGCCAGGCCGGGCCGCAACACATCACCATCCTCAGCCTGCCGGACTTCAATCCGGCAGAGCTTGTTAAGGCGTTCGGCGAAGGCCGGCGTAAAACTCGCCGGCATATGCTGCACCAGAACAATCGGAGCCGGGAAGGTCGCGGGCAACACGGTCAGTACCCGCTGCAGGGCAACCGGGCCGCCGGTTGAAGTACCGATGCCAACCAAGGCGTAATGCTTGGCCGGCCCACGGCGGCCATGGCGCCTGGGGGCCTCGGTTTCGCCCGGAGAACCTGCCGGCGCTGCCGGAGCCCGGGTATAAGGACGCTGACGCGGTGCTGGTTCCGGACGCGGGCGCCCTGCAGGCTCCGGCGCCCGGGAGGCGGGAGCTGAAGGTTCCGCGCGGGAAGGCGCAGGAGAACGGTTGCCGGGACGACTGCGGGCTACATCCAGAATCCGCTCAATCAGGATTTTCTGAAGCTGACTGTTGTCCCGGGCAATTTCTTCGAAATTCTTGGGCAGAAAATCAACGGCGCCGGCCTCGAGCGCATCCAGTGTGACCCGGGCGCCCTCATAGGTGAGCGATGAGAACATGAGCACCGGTATCGGATGTTTGCGCATGATTTCGCGCACGGCAGAGATGCCATCCATCACGGGCATCTCATAATCCATGGTAATCACGTCGGGACGCAGTTTCTCGGCCAGCTCAACGCCTTCCCGACCATTGGTCGCAGCACCTACCACTTTGATCTGGCCGGAGCTGGTCAGGATTTCCGTCAGCCGTTTGCGAAAAAACCCTGAATCGTCAACGACCAGGACAGAAACTGTCATCCACTTCTCCTACCCAATCCATCGTTCTTCGGCCTTCTCTGGCAAAAAGCGCCGGAAGGCCCGGCTCAACCGTAATGTTGCAACAGGCTTGGCACATCAATAATCAGTGCAATCCGGCCATCACCGGTAATGGTGGCACCGGCCATGCCTGGCGTACCCTGGAGCGCTCGTCCGAGGGGCTTGATAACCACTTCTTCCTGACCAACCAGCTGGTCGACCACGAACCCGACCTGCTTGGTACCCATGGCCACAATGACAACATGGGCGTTATCGGGCACCTCCTGGCCAGCGCCGGCACGAACCAGCCAGCGCTTGATGTGGAATAGCGGGAACACTTTATCCCGAACCACAATGCATTCGCGCCCATCGACGATGTTGGTCTTGGTCAGGTCCAGATGGAAAATCTCGACCACGTTAACCAGCGGCAACGCAAAGGATTGATCGCCCAGCATGATCATCAGGGTGGGCATGATGGCGAGCGTCAGCGGAACCTTGATGACAATGCGAGAGCCCTTGCCCAGTTCCGATTCGATGCTCAACTGGCCATTGAGCTGGCCAATCTTGGTCTTGACCACATCCATGCCGACGCCACGACCGGACACATCCGAAATCTGCTCCTTGGTGGAAAATCCGGCGGCAAAAATAAGGTTGTAACACTCCGAATTGGTCAGCCGGTCCGCGGCGTCCTGGTCGTAGATACCCTTTTCGACCGCTTTACGGCGCAGGACCTCCGGATCCATGCCCGCACCGTCATCCTCGATAAACAGCAGAATATGGTCTCCCTCCTGCTCGGCAGAGAGGGTAACCGTGCCCTGTCGGGGCTTTCCGGCCTTCTCGCGGACGTCCGGAGCCTCAATCCCGTGGTCCACCGAATTCCGCACCAGGTGAACCAGCGGATCTGACAGTGCTTCAACCAGGTTCTTGTCGAGATCGGTTTCCTCGCCATGCATCACCAGGTTCACCTCTTTCTTGAGGTTTCTGGCGAGATCGCGCACAACGCGGGGGAACCTACCGAACACCTTTTTGATCGGCTGCATTCGGGTCTGCATGACGGCGGACTGAAGATCAGTCGTAACCACATCCAGGTTGGATACCGCCTTGTGCATGTGTTCGTCTTCACTTTCGGCACCCAGACGCTGCAAGCGGTTACGCACCAGCACCAGCTCACCTACCATATTCATGATGTCGTCGAGCCGCTTGGTGTCGACACGAACCGTCGTTTCAGCCACCGGGGCATTGTCGCGAGCAGGCATCGCCGGTGCGGCAGCGCCTTTGGCTTCCGGCTTCTCGGCCGGCTTCGACTTTTCGGGCTTTGACGTGTTTGCTGTCGGCGATGCAGGCTGTTTCGGCGCTGAGGGCTGTTTTGGAGCTGGAGGCTCTTTCGGAGCTGAAGGCTCTCCGCCCGCGGTCGGGCTTCCGCCCTTGCCGTGAAGATCGTCCAGCAATTTCTCGAATTCGTCGTCGGTGATCAGGTCATCGCTGCCACCAGATCCGGCCTTGGCAGCCGGACTGTCTTCTTCGCTGACGGCCTCTTCCTCGCAGGTTGGCGCACCAGCAAACTGACCTTTTCCGTGCAGTTGGTCCAGTAGCGCCTCGAATTCGTCGTCGGTTATTTCGTCGTCTCCAGAACTTTCCTGGTCACCGCCGGCCGACCCGGCGCTTGAAGCCTGGGGAGCGTCCCCCGATTTCTCATCCTGCAATGCGTCCAGAAGCTGTTCGAACTCGTCGTCGGTGATGTCGCCACCGTCTTCTGCCGGTTCGCTCTCTTCCTGCTCCGGTTGAACGGCAGCGGCAGGCTCCCCCTCGCCTTCAGGCTGCGCCAGGGCGTCCAGACGGGCAATCAGTTCGTCCGGCGCCGGTGTCAGCTCCTCATGATTGCGGACTTGCTCAAACATGGCATTGACGTGGTCGAGTGCTTCGAGAACCACGTCCATCAGTTCAGAGTCCACCTTGCGCTTGTGGTTACGCAGGATGTCGAAGACGTTTTCGGCGGAATGGCAGCAGTTCACCAGCGCTTCAAGCTGAAGAAAGCCGGCACCGCCTTTCACGGTATGAAAACCACGGAAGATGGCGTTGAGCAGATCACTGTCGTCAGGATGTCGCTCAAGATCCACCAACTGCTCTGACAGCTTTTCGAGGATCTCGCCGGCTTCTACCAGGAAGTCCTGCAAAATCTCTTCATCAGCATCAAACGCCATGCGTTACCCTCATTATTCAGAAACCGAGACTGGACAACAGGTCGTCTACGTCGTCCTGCCCCGAAACTACATCTTCACGCTCATCGGCCTTGATCTGGGGCCCGACGCCCTTCTCTGCAGACTCTTCTTTTTCTTCAATCTGGTGCACCGTGCCCGTGAGCTGGTCCACATGACTAGCCATCACCACCAGACTGAGCATCTGCTCCTCAACCTCTTTCACAAGGGCGGTGACCTTCTGAATGACCTGACCTGTCAGATCCTGATAGTCCTGAGCCAGCAGGATTTCCGACAGGTTGCTGTACATGGTGTCGGCATCGGTTGCCATGCTGACAAAAAAGCGATCAATCCGGCCGTACAGCTCGCGAAACTCGGCCGGCTGCATTTCCCGGCGACGCAGTCGCTGCCACTCATCACGCAACGCGGCGGCCTCGTCTCTCAGGGCATTGGCCACCGGCATGGTTTCCTCAACCAGGTCCATCGTCCGGTTGGCTGCTTCGCCGGTCATCTGCACCACATACTCGAGGCGATCAGAGGCATCTGTCATTTTCGACAGTGCTTCCTGCTGTTCTGCGTTTCGGGGATCAATCTGGAAGTTCCGGATTGCTTCGTGAAGGCTCCGCGTCAGCCGCCCTACCTCACGGTACAGACTCTGATCCCTGACCTCGCTGAGTTCATTGATCAGGGTCATGGCCTTGGCATAATCACCGGCGTTAACAACTTCAGCCAGTTCGGTTGCCTGACGCTGGAGCTTCTCAGTCACCTCCGGCTCAAGGCCCCGATGGTTCTTTTCGCTATCGCTCATGGGAGCCATCCGACCTCTGGTTACTGGATTCTTTCAAAGATTTTCTCAATCTTTTCCTTGAGCACCGCAGCGGTAAACGGCTTGACCACATAACCGTTTACGCCTGCCTGGGCAGCGGCAACGATCTGGTCGCGCTTGGCCTCAGCAGTTACCATCAATACCGGCAGGGTTTTCAGATTCTCGTCCGCCCGAACGGCCTTGAGAAGGTCGAAGCCTGACATGCCCGGCATGTTCCAGTCGGTCACCAGAAAATCGTATTTGCCGCTTTTGAGCATTGGCAGCGCTGTGTTGCCGTCGTCAGCTTCATCGGTGTTGGTGAAGCCAAGATCACGCAGCAGGTTCTTGATGATCCGTCGCATTGTGGAGAAGTCGTCCACAATGAGGATTTTCATGTTTTTGTCCAATGGGACCTCCAGTTAGTAACACCCGGAATTCGTTTGACCTTTGCGTTCAAAGTCTAGCAGGCCGCTGTTTTAACCGCTTATTGTCGGACCTTTGCTTCGGTTGTAAAGCATCGGTTACCAAAAACTACAGACTACCTCGTTGCCGACACAGACTGAACGCCGTCAGCTGTCCGATTCCTGACGCCAATCCGAGAGCCGTCCCCGAAGGCGCAGGGCTGCCTGGCTGTGAATCTGGCTTACCCTGCTCTCACTGACGCCCAGCACCGCGCCAATCTCCTTGAGGTTCAGTTCTTCCTGGTAGTAAAGGCTCAACACCAGCTTTTCCCGCTCCGGAAGGTCCTCAATCGCCTCAGCGAGGCTCCGCCGGAAGGCATCGGAGGACAATCCCTCAAGGGGATTATCCTGCGTCTCTGTCTGTTCTATCGGCAGCTCTCCGGATTCATTGAGCTCGTCGAGGCTAAAAAGTCGACCGCTGTTGGAATCGGAAAGGTAGGAGTGGTATTCGGGCAGCCCCATCCCCAGCTCTTCGGCCACTTCCTGGTCGTGGGCTTCGCGGCCAAGTCGATCTTCAACGGCTTTGATGGCCTGGGAAATGCGACGGGCGTTTCGATGAACAGAACGTGGCACCCAGTCACCCTTGCGGATTTCGTCCACCATGGCGCCGCGAATACGGATACCGGCGTAAGTCTCGAAGGTAGCACCTTTGGTGGAGCTGTAACGCTGGGCGGCCTCGAGCAGACCGATCATGCCGGCCTGCATCAGGTCTTCAAGCTGGACGGACGCCGGCAGGCGAGCCATGAGGTGAAGGGCAATTTTCTTGACCAGCGGCGCGTGCTGCTCAATGAGCTGAGCCGGCTTCTGCGCACTTGACTGGTTATAGATTCCGAGGTTTTTCGCCAATATCATGTATCCGGTTTTTTTTGTTTGACTGGATCCGATTCAGACTTCGACGAGCCGCTCCACAAAAAATTCCAGATGCCCGCGGGGAGAGGACGGCAACGGCCAGCTATCTACCTTGTCCGCCAGCGCCTTGATGGCCAGCGAAGCTTTCGCCCTGGGATAGGCGTCCAGCACCGCACGCTGCCGCTGAACCGCTTTCTTCACGGCCTCATCGTAGGGGACTATTCCTACGTATTGTAGTGCCACATCCAGGAAGCGCTCGGTGACCCGTGTCAGTTTTTCGAACAGATGCCGGCCTTCCTGTTCATTCCGGACCTGGTTGGCAAGAATACGGAACCGATTGGTGCCGTACTCGCGGTTCATAAGTTTAATCAAAGCGTAACAGTCAGTAATGGACGTGGGCTCGTCACACACTACCAGCAAAAGCTCCTGGGAGGCCCTGAGAAAACTGACCACAGATTCGGAGATACCGGCAGCGGTATCCACTATCAAAACATCGATCTGATCACCCAGTTCGCTGAACGCATTAATCAGCCCGGCATGTTCCATGGGGCTGAGCTGGGTCATTCGTTGGGTACCGGAAGAGGCGGGGACAATCTTGATGCCACCGGGACCATTCACCAGAACGTCCTTCAGATCACAATCGCCGGCCAGAACATCCTGGAGGTTACGATTGGCAGTGATGCCCAGCAAGACGTCGATATTGGCGAGCCCCAGATCGGCGTCGAGCAGTACCACTCTCCGGCCTTTCTGCGCCAGGGCAATTCCGAGGTTCACCGACACGTTACTCTTGCCGACACCACCCTTTCCGCCGGAAACTGCAATCACCTGTACCGGATGTGCTCTGCTCATACTGTTTTTGGTCTCTCGCCACGTTTCGCCGGCTTTGTCTCCGACGCCTGCTGTCAATCTGTCCGGTCTCAGGCGTGCTCTTTCAGGCCCTCTGCGACCGCTTGCTGTTGCTGGAGTGTTTTCAGCCGATCCACGGCCAACCGCACCAGCGGAACGGCTTCTGCGTGGTGCAGGTCTTCAGGAATCTTCTGGCCGTCTGTGTAATAGGCTACCGGCAGACCGGTTTCCATCACAAACCCGAGAGACTCGCCCAGCGTCAGGGCCTCGTCGATTTTGGTCATCACACAGCCCGCAAGATTTGCCATCTTATAGCAATGCCACACGGATTTCATGATGCGAGGCTGACTGGTTGCCGAGACCACCAGATGGGTTTTGATATTGTGATGGCTGCGAGCCAGTTCGGCCAGCTGTTCCTGATAGCCTTTGTCGGCACTGGTCAGTCCGGCGGTATCAATCAGCACCAGATGACGGTCTGACAGCTCATCCAGAATATCGTCCAGACTGTGGCTTTCATCCACGACCCGCACCGGCACATTCAGGATCCGACCGAACACGAATAACTGCTCGTGCGCCGCCACCCGATAGCGGTCCGTGGTAACCAGGGCCACGGAATCGGAGCCATGCTTGAGCACGTAGCGAGCGGCGAGTTTTCCGATGGTGGTGGTTTTCCCGGACCCTGTCGGACCCACCAACGCGTAGGCGCCGCCCTCATCCAGCCACTCCATGCGGGAGGTCCGGACCCCGGTACACAGCATTTTCAGGGACTGCTTCCAACCGTCTTCCAGGCGCCCCGACTTGTGACGACGGGAAATTGACCCCGCCAGATCGCTGCCGAGGCCGAACTCCTGCAAGCGCTCGGCAAGCCTCTGCTGCACGGCGGTGGTCGCAGAAACCTCCGGCTCCGTTTGCGGCCGACGGCCCTGCATCATGTCTTTGAGCGAGCTGATCTCGGCCCGCATCTGCGCCAGCTCATCGGAATAGGCTTCCCTCGGCGCCTGTGGCAGAGGTGCAATATCACCAAAACCACCACTCACCTCTTGCTGAATGGCAGCGAACGAACCGGCGTAGCTCGCGCCCTGCGATGCCCGCTTTTCCCGGACTTCACGGATGCGGTCCCGGGACCGGCTCAGCTCGTCTTCAAGACGCCTGTGCTGGTCGGCCTGCATCTCGGCCAAGCGGGACCCGTTGGCGGCGTCTTCTGCCTGGTTGCCCAGTCGCTGGCGCGCCATATTCTCGTCATAATCCAACGCCGTCACAATTTCGACACCGCCGTCGACCCGACGATTGGAAAGGATCACGGCGTCCGGCCCCATCTGTTCACTGACCTGCTTGAGCGCCTCGGCCATGGTCTGAGCAAAAAACCGCTTTACTTTCATGATGCCTCTTCCTCCACCGGCAACGCCGTGCCGGCGCTGTCCGCTCTGTCATCCGCGCCGTTACTGGCCAACGGACGCCACGATCGTAATCTGTTTGTTATCCGGAATTTCCTGGTACGAGAGCACATGCAGGCGCTCTACCCCGTAGCTGGCGAACTTCGCCAGCACCGGCCTCAGGGGCCCGGACACCAGCAGAATGGCCGGCTTGCCGAGCATCTCCTGACGCTGGACGCTCTCCTGAAGCGAGCGCTGGAGCTTTTCAACCATATTCGGCTCCAGGACCAGGCCAATATCTTCCTGTCCGCCGGATTGTTGACTCTGCTGAACAGACTTTAGCAATAACTGTTCCAGATCCGGATCCAGGGTGATCACCGGTATCTCCGATTCGTTGCCGCAGATACTCTGGACAATCATCCGACGCAGGGACTGCCGGGCAACGGTGGTCAACAGCTTCGGATCCTGACTCTTCGGGTGCACGTTCACGATGGCCTCGGCAATGGACCGCATGTCCCGGATCGGCACTTCCTCTTTCAGGAGGTTCTGCAGCACTTTCAGCAGCAAGCTGATGGATACGGTGGTGGGCACCAGTTCCTCGGCCAACTTCGGAGAAATCTTTTCAAGCTGATCCAGCCATTTCTGGACTTCCTCGTGGCCCAGCAGCTCGTGGGCGTGTTTCTGCAGCACCTGGTTAAGGTGGGTCGCGACCACCGTACTGGCATCGACCACGGTATAGCCGAGCGTCTGGGCCTGGTCTTTCTTGTCTGGCTCAATCCAGCTGGCATCCAGACCAAACGCCGGATCCTTGCCTTCAATGCCCTCTATCTTTCCGAATACCTGACCGGGGTCGATGGCCAGCTCGCGGTCCGGATGGATTTCGGCCTCGGCAATGGTCACGCCCATCAGGGTAATGCGATAGACGTTAGGCATCAGATCGAGGTTGTCTCGAATGTGGACCGAGGGCATCAGGAAGCCGAGATCCTGGGACAACTTTTTACGAACGCCCTTGATACGACTGAGCAACTGGCCACCTTGTGACTTGTCCACCAGCGGGATCAACCGATAACCCACTTCCAGACCGACAATATCGACAGTGGACACATCGTCCCAGCCCAGCTCCTTGGTCTCTCCAGGGGCCGGTAGCTGACGACCCTGATCGCCGCCAGCATCACCGCCTGGTGGCAGATCACGCCCCGCCGGCCGCGGAGTCGCCCCGCCAGCGCCCCGCGCCGGGAATGCGCCATCTTCTTCGACGGTCTGTCTCTGGTGCTTCCAGATATACCAGGCAGCGCCGGCGGCCAGTGCACCCAGACCCAGGAAGGCCACGTGGGGCATGCCGGGAATCAGACCGAGAATGATCAGGATAGCGGCGGCAATGGACAGCGCCTTGGGCGCGCTGAACATTTGCTGGAGGATCTGGCCTCCCATGTCCTGGCTGGAGGTAACCCGCGTTACCATGATTGCAGCAGACGTGGATAGCAGCAGCGAGGGAATCTGTGCCACCAGGCCGTCGCCAATGGTCAGCAGCGCATAGCGCTCCATGGCCAGCCCGAAATCCAGACCGTGCTGCAGCATACCAATGGCAATACCGCCAATGATGTTGATGGCAAGAATCAGCAGGCCAGCAATGGCGTCGCCTTTCACAAACTTGGACGCGCCGTCCATGGAGCCGTAGAAATCCGCTTCCTGGGCAATCTCGGCACGACGATGCTTGGCCTCATCCTGATTGATCAGGCCGGCGTTCAGATCCGCATCGATCGCCATCTGCTTGCCGGGCATTGCATCCAGTGTGAAACGGGCGCTTACCTCGGAGACCCGGCCGGCACCTTTGGTCACGACCAGGAAGTTGATGATCATGAGAATCGCGAACACCACCAGACCTACGGCGTAGTTGCCGCCGATCAGAACGGCGCCGAAGGATTCGATCACTTTACCGGCGGCGTCACCACCTTCGTGGCCGTTCAGCAGAACAATCCGGGTAGACGCCACGTTCAAGGCGAGACGCAGAAGTGTGGCTACCAGCAGGACCGTGGGAAAAGATGCAAACTCCATCGGCCGCAAGGCGTAGACACACACCAGCAGAATGACAATCGATAGGGTGATGTTGAAAGTAAAGAACACGTCCAGGAGGAACGCCGGCATGGGCAGAATCATCATGCCCAGCAAGCCCATCAGCATGATGGGTATGCCCAGGTTGCCCCGCGTCAGGGTTTTGACGTTATTGAGGACTAAAGCTCTGTCCATGCCGGATACTTCTCCGATTGGCCGTGCCTGCAGGCGTTTTGAAGGTCGAAAATCTGACACCGGAGCGTCGTTTGGAAGGGTTATCGCAAGATCCGTACCACCCCTTAGGGGATTTCCGTTAAGCAGCCATTTGCGGCCTGACTCGCCTTGCCAGATGCGGTATCCTTGCGCCATTTGATCGCGACGCCAAAATTCCAACCAGACACACAGGTGACCCCATGCCAATCCACGAGGTAAAACACCCTCTGATCCGCCACAAGCTCGGCATCATGCGCCGTGCGGATATCAGCACCAAGAATTTCCGGGAGCTGGCACAGGAAGTCGGTGCACTCCTGACCTACGAGGCCACCAAAGACTTCAATCTGCAGGAAAAGACCATCGAAGGCTGGGCAGGGCCGGTTAACGTGGAACAGATTCACGGCAAGAAAGTCACCATCGTGCCGATCCTGCGGGCCGGCCTTGGCATGCTTGACGGTGTCCTCAGCCTGATTCCGGTGGCCCGGGTCAGTGTTGTCGGCCAGATCCGCAATGAGGAAACCCTCGAGGCCAGCACCTACCTTGAAAAGCTGGTGGGCGAACTGGACCAGCGCATGGCCATGATTGTCGATCCGATGCTCGCCACCGGTGGCTCAATGATCTCCACCATTGACCTGCTCAAGAAGGCTGGCAGCACCGAGATCCGGGCCCTGGTTCTGGTTGCCGCGCCTGAAGGCGTTGAAAAGGTTCTGGAAAAACATCCGGACGTGTCTATTTACACTGCCTCCGTTGATGAGCGCCTCAACGACAAAGGCTACATCCTTCCGGGTCTCGGCGATGCCGGTGACAAAATCTTCGGCACCAAGCAAAAGGACGTTTAAGAATGCAGGACCATACCAACGACCCGGTCTGGAAACAGGCTATTGCAGGCTCCCAGATGCTGCTGGTGGCGTTCGGCGCGCTGGTTCTGATGCCACTGATTACCGGGCTGGATCCCAACGTGGCCCTGTTCACCGCCGGCCTGGGCACCCTGATCTTTCACGTGGTGACCGGCGGTCAGATCCCGATTTTCCTCGCGTCGTCCTTCGCCTTTATTGCCCCCGTGATTGCCTCCAAAGGCAAGTTCGGCATGGAAGAGACGCTCGGCGGCCTGATGGCGGCGGGTATTCTCTATATTTTCCTCAGTGGACTGGTGCGGCTGCGAGGCACCGGTTTTGTCCGCCGCCTGTTGCCGCCGGTGGTCATCGGCCCCGTGATCATGACTATCGGTCTCGGCCTGGCGCCGGTTGCCGTTCACATGGCCTCCGGCCGCACCGGTGATGGCGCGAACCAGCTGATTCCCTACGACACTGCCATCTGGATCGCCATGATCTCGCTGGCCGTAACCATCATCATGTCGGTCTGGTCGAAAGGCATTTTCCGGCTGATTCCGATCATGTTCGGTGTTATCACCGGCTACATCCTCTCCGCGTTTGCCGGGATCGTGGATACCACGCCAATCCGGGACGCCGCCTGGTTTGCGGTTCCCAACTTTGTGGCGCCGGAATTCAGCTGGGGCGCCGTGCTGTTCATGATCCCCGTCGCCATTGCGCCGGCCATTGAACACATCGGTGACGTGCTGGCCATCGGCAACGTAACCCGCAAGAACTACCTGGAAAAGCCGGGCCTGCACCGCACCTTGCTGGGTGACGGCCTGGCCACCAGCGCCGCCTCCATGCTCGGTGGACCGCCCAACACCACCTACTCGGAAGTCACCGGCGCGGTTATGCTCACCAAGAACTTCAACCCCAAGGTCATGTGGTGGGCTGCCTGCATCGCCATTGTTCTGGCTTTCGTGGGCAAGTTCGGCGCAGCACTGCAGACGATCCCGGTACCCGTCATGGGCGGCATCCTCTGCCTGCTGTTCGGTTCCATTGCCGTCGTTGGCCTGAACACACTGATCCGCCACCAGGTAGATCTGTCACAGTCTCGCAACCTGGTTATCGTGGGTGTCACCCTGGTGTTCGGTATCGGCGGCATGGTGCTCGGGCACCTGGAGGGCATCGCGTTGTGCGCGGTGGCTGCCATCATCCTGAACCTGATACTCCCCGGCAGCCGCGAGGCATGGGGTAAAGCCGTCTATGAGCAGAAAGCCGACTGACAGCTCTGGCATCAGCTTCACTGCCCTGTATACCGGTGCCGTCTGGCACCGGTACGGGCTCTCTGACGACACCCTCGTTACGGAAAAGGGCCGCTGGATCTATCGCCTGATGACCCCCTTCGAAGCCGCCAGTCAGGCCGCCATCGGCGGAAACATCCGCACCTTCCTGCTGCAACGACATCTGATTATCGACCACCTGATTGATCAGGCCATCCGCGACAAGGGCATTACACAAGTGCTGGAAATCGCCTGCGGCATGTCGCCAAGAGGCATTCGGTTACGCCAGAAACACCCCCTACTCCATGTGGTCGAAGCCGACCTGCCCGACATGGCGGCTCGCAAAGCACTGCGCCTGATGGCCACGGGCCGACTCGGCGACCACCACCAGGTCACGCCGATCGATATCCTCGCGGACTACGGCGAGTATCAACTGGAAAAAGTGATCGACCGGGTATTTGAGAATTCCGAACCGGTGATCATTATCACCGAAGGCCTGACCAGCTACTTCTCACTGCCGACCATCAGCGAGTTCTGGCACCGCCTAGCCGCTGCCATGGCCAAACGCCCGGGCTCCATTTACCTCTCCGAGAGCTACTACCAACCCCGCCAGCCGTTGCTGAACACCACCCTCAAAGCCCTCGGTGGCGTCCTCGGGGCCGTAACCCGCAGCGAGGTATCTTTCCACTTCCAGACCGACGAAGAGGCACGGGAACACTTCCTGTCCTGTGGGTTTGCCTCCGCCACGGTGCACGATCCGCGATCCTGGTATGGGATTCTGCCAATTCCCGAAAGCCGCGGGGAACCGATGGTTCGGGTTATCGAGGCTGGTTGCTGATCTTGCCTTCGAGTCCTGCCCTAGCCTGCTGTTTCGGGGGAAGAGGTTTGTGGGTCTGCTTCCCAAAAAACGCTACGAGCACATCCATGTGCGCTTGGCTGTGGCCATCCATGGCCACAGACATTTTTGGGAAGCAGACCCACAAACCTCGCACACCTGACGGGAATCCGCCAAAACCACTAAGGTTGGATTAGGCGAAGCTATAATCCGACCTACGATTCTGACTTTCAATGCGATATCGAATGGCTCAGAAGCGGTTTGTCGGGTGGGCCTCCCAAAAATGTCGGCGGCCAGGGATGGCCGACGTCAAGCGCACATGGATGTGCTCGTAGCGGTTTTTGGGAGGCCCACCCGACAAGCCGCCAGCACCAGTACTCGCAGGCTACCAAAAGAAACCCAGCTCCAAACTAGACGTCCCGCCGCAAATCCGACGGAATCGGGAACTCTGGCATACCGGGCTTGGGCCCGCGCCCCTTGCGGAACTGTCGAAGCTGGAACACATAGGCGAGCACCTGGGCAATGGCCATATACAGGCCATCGGGAATCTCCTCGCCGATGTCGGTGTTGTGGTACACCGCCCGGGTCAGCGGCGGTGTTCTCAGGATCTCGACTTTGTTCTCACGGGCAATTTCCATGATCTTGAAGGCTACCTCATCGGCGCCCTTGGCCACCACAATCGGCGCGGCCATCGCCTTTTGATCGTATTTCAGGGCAACGGCGTAATGGGTCGGGTTGGTGATCACCACATCTGCGGTAGGCACATCCTGCATCATGCGGCGCTGGGCCATTTCACGCTGGAGTTGGCGGATCTTGCCTTTGACCTCGGGTTTGCCCTCGGTGTCCTTGTATTCGTCTTTCACCTCCTGCTTGGTCATGCGCAGTTTTTTCTGGTGATCGTAGATCTGGAAAGGTACGTCGATGGCCGCGATGATGATGGTGGCGCAGGAAAGCAGGAAGAAGCTCCAGGCGATGGTCCAGAGTACATGTTCCATGGCGGGCACCACCGGCTCCTCGGCAATGGCAAGCAGGTCTTCCGTGCGCAGATCGAGGATCAGGATGGCCAAGGCCATCACCAGACCGACCTTGGCAATGGCCTTGACCAGCTCGATGAGGGAGCGCATTGAGAACATGCGCCCGAGGCCCTTGATGGGGTCCATGCGATTGAGTTTCGGGGCCACGGCTTTGCCGCTGATCAGCAAGCCGCCGATGCCGATGGAGCCGAAGATAGCGGCGATCAGCAATAATACCAAAATGGGAGAGAGAGCCCAGGCGGCCTCCTTGGAGGATTCGATGAGCTGCACACTCATGTGGCGCATGTCGAAGATGGCGGAGCGTTCGATAACGAAGCTATCGCGCATGATCGCCTCCAGCGAGGCTCCGAGGCTGGCGCCAAACATCAGCATGCCGCCGGCCCCTGCCAGCAGGACGGCCATGGTAGCCAGCTCCTTTGAGCGCGCAGTCTGGCCATCCTCTTTGGCTTTTTCGAGCCTTCGCGGCGTGGCCTCTTCTGTTTTTTCCTGACTGTTGTCGTCTTCTTCGGCCATAACTCTCTACGGCTGCCCCTGCAATCCCCGCATGAAATCAAACGTCTCCCGGGCGTACTGATCGAAGTGCGGCAGAAAATTGGCGTGCAGCACCCATATGGCAAACAATCCAAAAATCAGGCCAATCGGGAAACCCAACGCAAAGATGTTCATCTGGGGAGCGGCGCGCGTCATGACGCCAAAGGAGATATTGACGATCAGCACGGCAGTAACCGCCGGCAACGCCAGGAGCATGGCGGAGGCGAACATCCAGCTGATTCTGTGGGCCAATTCCCAGACGCCGGTCTGGCCGAGGCCTTCCATGCCGATGGGCAATGTCCGGAAGCTCTCGATAAAGACTTCAAAGGCAACCAGGTGGCCGTTCATAGCCAGAAAAAGCAGCGTGATCGTGATCGTGTAAATCTGGGACAGCACCGGAACATTGACACCGTTAGAGGGGTCAACCATGGAAGCAAAGCCAAGCCCCATCTGCATGGCGATCATCTGGCCGGCAATCACGAACAACTGCCAGAGTGCGGTCAGCGCAAAGCCCATGCCGACGCCAATAAGGATCTGCTGCAGAGTGATCACCACAGCATCGGCGCTTAGAGCTTCAACCTGTGGCACAGGTGGGATTATGGGAGCAATGAGGATGGTCATCAGCAGAGCCAGCCCAAGGCGGACCCTTGCGGGTACCAGCTGGGTACCGAAAATGGGGATCACCATCAGGAAGCTGGCCAGGCGGAACAGCGGCCATAGGTGCTGACCGACCCATTGGCCGATCACATCCGCGCTGATCTCCGCCGGTATCATCCGTCAGCCGATCAGGTAGGGTATGTTGCCGAACAACCGGTTGGCATGATCCAGCAACTGCGTGAGCATCCAGGGACCCCAGACGATGATGACGATCAGCGTAACCAGCAGGCGTGGCAGGAAGCTCAGGGTCTGTTCGTTGATCTGGGTTGCCGCCTGGAAGGTACTGACAACCAGGCCAATCACCAGACCGGGGCCAATGATCAACGAGGACAACAATACGATCATCCACAGAGCTTCGCGCAGGATGTCGATAACGGTTTCCGGAGTCATGATGCCTCCTATATTCCGTAACTGGCGGCGAGTGTGCCCATGATCAGGGCCCAGCCATCCACCAGAACAAACAGCATGATCTTGAACGGCAGAGAGATGATGATTGGTGACAGCATCATCATACCCATGGCCATGAGAACACTGGCCACCACCATGTCGATAATCAGGAACGGGATGAACAGGATAAACCCGATCTGGAACGCGGTCTTGAGTTCACTGGTCACGAATGCCGGCATCAGGATCCAGAAAGACACGTCCTGCGGCGTCTCGTACTGTGTATCGGAGATTCGCATGAACAATGCCAGATCGCTCTCGCGGGTCTGTTCCAGCATGAATTTACGGAACGGCTGGCTGGCCAGCTCGACCGCCTCCAGGGAGGTTACTTCCTCCTGCATGTAGGGTTGCAGCGCCACCCGGTTGGCCTCCTCCAGCACCGGTTTCATGATGAAGATGCTGAGAAACAGGGCCAGGCCAAGAAGAATCTGGTTCGACGGTGTGGATTGCAGGCCAATCGCCTGGCGCAGGATCGCAAACACAACGATGATGCGGGTAAAAGACGTCATCATCATCAGCATGGCCGGCAGGAACGTTAGCGCTGTCATCAGCGCCAGGATCTGCAGGGTTACCGAGTATTCCTGAGCGCCCTCGCCTTCTCCGGGCGTCACAGTGAAAGCCGGTATACCGGGGATGCCGGAAGGCTCCTGAGCCAGCGCCAGTGGCGCCCAGACAAAGCCCGCCAAGACAATCAGGGATGGAAGCAGTCGCTTGATGGTTGCCGCAAGCATGGGGCTAGTCGTTCCTTGTCGGGGAAGTCCAGGATTTGCCGATCATGCCCTGCAGACGCCGGGCAAAATCACTGGAGCCAGCGCTGCCAGCCTCGACAACCGGCTCGTCAAACACGTGCAGGGTCCGGATCGCCGATGGGGTAACACCCACCAGGATCTGCTGGCCGCCCACCTCGATCAGGGCGATACGCTCGCGAGCACCAATGGCCATCACCGACACCACCTTGATAGCGTTGTTGTTCATGCCGGTCATGCCATTCATACGGCGGATAATCCAGGCGCAGCCATAGATCACGGCAATCACTGCCACCAGCCCCAACCCCAGGCTGACAATGGTGCCAACGGTATCCGGGGCACGCACGGGTGAATCAGCCGCAGCCGTCTTTGCCGTCTCCTGGGCGACGACCGGATGGATCACAATCAGCGTCAGTGCCGCAATCAGTCTGGACCACATGTTACTTCTGCAACCGCTTGATACGTTCGCCCGGGCTGATCACATCGGTGAGACGGATGCCGAACTTTTCATTCACCATGACCACCTCGCCATGGGCGATCAGGGTACCGTTTACCAGCACGTCCAGGGGTTCACCCGCCAGGCGGTCAAGTTCGATAACGGAGCCCTGGTTCAGTTGCAACAGGTTCCGTATCGGAATCTCAGTGTTACCCACCTCCATTGATATGGTGACCGGAATATCAAGAATGACGTCGATATCCGGAGCCGGACCACCACCCTTGGCGGGCTCGCTTCCGTTATCAAATTCCTCCATGGGCGCTGCCTGAACATCGTCCTCGGCTTCACCGGTTTCGCCGGCCTCTGCCATCGCAGCGGCCCACTCGTCCTCGCGTTCGCCCTCATCTCCGGACTCTTCCATGGCGGCTTCCCACTCGGCAGCCAGCTTTTCGTCCTCGCTGAGTTCCTGCTCGTCTTTCTTGTCGTCGTCAGCCATTGTTTCCCACCTTGAATTGTTTCTTCACCTTGGGCCTTGATGCCCGCTCATGAATCCGCAGTGCCAGTTTCCCGTCCCGAGTCCCCAGAGTTGCCTTGTAAACGGGGATGCCGTTGGCGGTGACCGTCAAATGCTCGGGCACCTCCACCGGGATAATGTCGCCAGCCTTCAGCTTGGCAATGTCCCGCAATGAGATTCGACGGCGACAGACCGTCGTGTTGATCGGAACATTGACCTCTTTGATGTCTTCCTGAAGCGCGTTCACCCAGCGCTCATCAACATCGTCAATATCACTCTGAACGCCGGCATCGAGCACATCGCGGATGGGTTCGATCATGGAATACGGCAAGGCAAAGTGCAGTTCACCGCCGCCACCGTCGAGTTCAATGTGGAAGGTGCTGACCACAACCACTTCACTGGGACTGACGATGTTGGCCATGGCCGGGTTCACTTCCGAGCTCAGGTACTCGAAGTCCACCTTGAGTACCGCGTGCCAGGCTTCCTTCATATCGTGGAACACCTGGTCCAGCACCATCTGGACGATCCGGGTCTCGGTCGGGGTAAATTCGCGGCCCTCGATCTTGGCGTGACGGCCCTCACCACCAAAGAAATTGTCCACCAGCTTGAACACCAGCTTGGCATCCAGCACGAACAGGGAGGTGCCACGAAGCGGGCGAACCTTGCACAGGTTAAGACTGGTGGGCACGTAGAGGGTATGAATATACTCTCCGAACTTCATGATCTGGACGCCTCCGGTGGAGACATCGGCGTTGCGACGCATCAGGTTGAACAGGCTGATCCGGGTGTAACGGGCAAAGCGCTCGTTGATCATCTCCAGGGTCGGCATCCGGCCCCGAACGATGCGGTCCTGACTGGCAAGGTCGTAGTTCTTTATGCCGGTATCGTCAGTCTCTTCATAGGTATCAATGTCACCGTCATCCACCCCGTGGAGGAGGGCATCGATTTCATCCTGTGACAACAAGTCCTGCATACGTAGTCCTGCCCGTGAAGTACCTTGGCCCGTGCGCTATTGCACGACAAAATTTCTGAATAACACCCGTTTGATGGCGGGCTCGCCTTCCTGCTCCAGCACCTGATTCACCGTGGTCAGCATCCGCTCGGCCAGGCCACTGCGGCCCTCGGGCGTCTGCAGCTCGTTGAAGTTACTGCTACCAAGGACTGTCACCAGCTGGCTTCGAATCAGAGGCATGTGCAGCTTGGAAGCTTCAAGCGCCTGTGGATCGGTGGACTCCAGCGCCAGATAAGCCTGGGCGTAGCGTTGGCGACCCTCAGCCTGAACCGTGGTAACGATGGCTTTTTCCATCTGGTAGTAGCTGCTGGGAATAAAGGTTTCCTCTGCAACCTCGGTTGCGTCACCCTCTTCCTCCCCCATGCCCGGAAGACCGCCGCCCAGGAACCACAGGGTACCCACCACAGACAGCACAATGGCCAGGATCACCACCACAACCAGCATGATGATCAGTTTCAGTTTTCCCTTCTTGGCAGGAGCCGCTTCAGATTCGTTATTTTCAGCCATAATGTTCGCTTTGCCAGAAATCCGTCACGGGGAGCAATTTTCCGCGACTTTTCAGGATTGGATGCAAAGGGCGGGCCAGAACACCCAACCTTCCCGTTCAGAACAGCAGTTTAGCGTTGCCGGGAAGGATGGGCAAAGGAGATTGGAAGAGAATATCGAAGGGTATCAGGCGAAGATGTCTACTTCGCCTTTCCAGCTCAGATCAAGGCTGCCGGAGCTGATGCCCTCATCGTCCTGATCGCCAGCGACCAGCGATGCCGACCCGCCACCGGAGCCATCATCATTTCCGGTGCCCTGCTCGCCGGTCTGCTGGCGAGGCGAATCGGAAACATCGAAGCCTGCCAACGACAGACCCTGCTCACCCAGCATATCCCTGAGCCGGTGGGAATGCAGTTCAAGCTGGTCACGGACCACGGGATTGGCCGAATGGACCGTAATATTCGCCTGCTCGTTCTGCACCCGGACCTTGACCTCCATGGGTCCCATGTCCGGCGGTGTCAGGTGGATTTCGGCAACCGACATGTTGCGGGCAGTTAGCCAGCTGAGTTTGCCCACCAGTTTGTCGCCCCACTCTGCATGGCCTACCGGCACATCAATGGACGTAGCATAACCTCGCAAAGGTGCGGTGTTCTCAGCCGTCAGTTTCGCTGCCCCATTGGCATTATTGGCCGCTTGCTGGGACACCAGATCCATGGCGGACTGGAAGCGGCCAGAATTGATCAACGAGCCGGAATCCGAATTGCGGCCCGAGTCGGTGAGCACTGAGGCCTTCATGACATCTGTCAGTGTCGCTTCGCCGGAGACACCGCCGGATGCGGACTGAGCTTTCTGACCCGAGCCCCCTGTGAGAAGGCCACTGAACAATCCGGCAACGGGATTCGTTTGGCCCGAACCACCGGTGGCAGCGTTGACGCCGGCTCCCGGCATTGTAGCTGACATGGCGGACTCACCGGCACCTCCGACTTTTGGATTCAGCCAGGACTGCAACTCGACAAAGGTAAGGGGAAGCGCCGTCAGCTCTGATTTGCCATCACCGGCAACAGCGGCCTCGCCCGCGTCCCGTGATTCAGCATCCGTGGCAACGTCGGCTTTTTCGCCACCCTTTGGATCAGCGTTCGCGTTTGCTTCCGTTTTCGTCTCTGAAGAAGTGTCCCGGGCCGCCCGGGATTCATCGGCAGATCTGGCCTCGGCGTTCCGATCCGCCTTCTGGCGATCGAGCCGCTTTTGCTCAGCCTGGGAGACAGAGTCAAAATCGCTTTTCCTGTCAGCCGGATCCCGGCTGGTTCCGGATTTTGACGGGCCGGGATCTTGCTGCGTCCCGGGCGCGGGGGTTTGGGGAAGAACCATCTGGGCCATGGCAACCTCTTGCCGCTTTTATCGCATTGTCGCCCTCACCTTGCCGGACTCGGCCGGTGCATGGGCGGTTAATCCACTCAATGCGAAGGACAAAGCAATTGTGATGCCAGCACACACCTGCTTCGCCTGACAAACGGCCTGAATCGACCTGATTCACCCTACCATCAAGCCATCCAAGCCTGCGATTACCTGTTCGAATTCCCGGGCGATGTCATCCACTAATCCCGAGGCATCGTCCAGCCGGGACTCCTTTCCTGCTATTTCCGCCTTCAGGCAGAGAGCGCCAAGCCGTGGGGCGCCAATATTGATACAACTGCCCTTGAAGCTGTGGGCCGTCTTGGCAAAGGCGTCACTGTCATCAGCCCCCAGGGCTTCTTGCAATCCCCGAATCCTGTCGCGGGAATCTGCAACATAGGTCTGTATCAGCACCTCGAATTCGTCCTCCATGACGTCTCGAAGCTCAGCCAGTGCCTCCTCGTCCAGGTGTGGTTTATCAGTCATCTCGATTCTCCGCTGTACGGGCGAACTGCCAATCATAGACAATTTCAACATGATTGCCCTGTTCATGAAACCTGATGGTCTCCGCCAGACGTTTCAACAGCAACAGGCCCCGCCCTGCATAGCGCCCGCTCTTCGTTGGGGAATTACCGGGGGCCACGTCGGGATGATTGTGAAAATCAAACCCCTGGCCGCTGTCCTCACAGATAACACGAAGCCGACCTCCCTCCGGTTTCAGGGAATGGTGAAGTGTGAACCGGATGTAGTGACCCTCCACGTTGGCCAGGCGCCGATTGCGCTCCGCGTAGTAGCGGCCAAAGCCCTCCGGTGTGTGTTTCCATTCTGACGGGAGTTCCAGAACACCGTGCTCCAGCGCGTTGTTGTAAAGTTCCGCCAGCAGGGTATAGATTTCACCGCTCTTCCGTCGAAGACCCGGCACCTCCATGCAGATATGAAGCAACAGAGGCAGAGGACTGAACTCTCCGAGGGTCCTTTCCCGGATTTCATAGCTGCAGCGCCACTCCGCCGGCCCGGCAAGAGCAGACGGTGCGGCACGATCTGGCAGGGCAGCCAGCCCCGCCTCGTCCATCATTTCCAGACAGCAGAGCGTCAGGTCATCGCCATCCTCAAAGTTTCCGGTGAACCGGTGAACCGCGGACATCATGGCATCGAACGGATGGTCGCCACCTTCCAGCCGGTCAAGCGTGCCGGTGACGCCCTGCTCACCGAATACGTTGCCGGCGCTGTCGGCAGATTCCAGAAAGCCGTCGGTCATCATCAGCACCCTGTCACCAGGGGCGGCACCAACCCTCTCGAAATCGGCATTGAACTGATCCGGCGCAAGGATACCGAGGGGAAGATGCCGCGATGGCAGTGCCAGGAGCTCTCCGGTGGTCCGGATCAGCCAGCCATCCGGCAGACCGCCGTTCCAGATCTGCAGCTGATTAAGTTTGAAATCCGCCTCGATCATGGCGCCACAGCAGAACATGCCCGTGGGCAGAATCCGTTTGAGTTTCTGGTTGATCTCGCGCAACACGTCCTGGCCGTTAAAACCCTTATTGGCCATGCCGTAGAAGATCTCGGCTACAGGCATGGCGCCGATGGCAGCCGGCAGACCATGGCCGGTGAAATCCCCCATGAAGATCAGCATCCCGCCCGCCGGCCGCGGCGAGGCAAACAGCACATCACCATTGAAAATGGACTGGGGCGAAGCGTGATAACGAATATTGGAGGCATCCAGGCAGCCGGAATGAGCCACGTTATCGAAGACCCGCTTGGCGATTTCCTGCTCTTCGGTAAGTTGTCGGTTGCGCTCACGAATGAGATCCCGCTGATCCGAGAGGGTCCGGTGCATCAATCGCATTCGGTTGAAGGCCTTGATCTTGGCTTCAATGATGATCCGGTTATAGGGCTTTCCCAGGAAGTCATCGCCGCCAGCCTCCAGGCATCGGGCCAGGGCACCGGCTTCAGAGAGGGAGGTCAGGAAAATCAGGGGGACCAGCCGTTCGCCAGCCAGGAGCTTGATCTGACGGGCCGCTTCCATGCCATCCATGACCGGCATCAGGGCATCCAGCAGCACCAGATCCGGCGCCTCCCGCTGGAAAACAGAGACCGCGTCCAGCCCGTTTGCCACATCAAGGACTTCGTGCCCCAGCCGCTTCAGCAGTGTTTTGAGGATCAGGCGATCGCTGTCTGAATCGTCAGCGATCAGTATTCTCAGGGGACGGCTATGTTCTGCAACGGAATCATCCATGAGTACTCCGGCAGTCCGCGAGCGTCAGCGGATATTGAAAAGTTGCTCGAAATTGGAGATTGAAAGGATACGACGGACATCGTTATTGCAGTTTTCGATGACGATTCCGGCACTGTCACCTCCAGCATAATCACGGAGCAACAACAGCATTCCCAGCGCCGAGCTATCCAGGTAGGTGGTGTCAGACAGGTCCACAATGTAATTCCGGATGTGCGGATCACCGTGCTCGTAGGCATCACGGAACGCCTGATGGGTGCTGAAGTCGAAACGCCCCTCTATCCTGATAACAAGAGTCTGACCGTCATCATCGCGACGCGTCTGGATCGGCATTCCAAAACCTCCCGGGCTATCAAGAGCAGCATTTGACCGGCGAGTTCTACCAGCCCTACATCCGTTAAGGATAGCTGAGTGGTCTGATTTTGCATCTGTATTTGCTTGATGCGGAGCAAGATTCAGCGACGACGTTGGTTGAAGGCCCGCCCCGCGGCCTCATCCGAAAGCTTCTGTTCCCGGAGATCCTGCTCCCTCTGCTCCTGCTGGCGGCAGGTTTCTATGTATTTTTCCATGCCACGCCGGCGCTCCCAGGCGTGCTGCCATTCCTTTTTGCGCGCCTCGAAGACCTTTTCCGCCTGCTCCAGCTGCGTCTGCTGCTGCCGGATTACCTGATCCAGTTGCGCAATAAAGGCCTGCCACGCCTGGAGCCTGGACACCTGCACAACCCCCTGCTGGCTGTTGCGAATCTGATCCCGGTACTCCTGCTGGTAGCGATTCAGGTTCTGGACTTGTTCGCGCTGCTGCTCCGCCAGCTTCCGGGCCTCGCCCATTCGCTCCAGGGCTTCCTGCTCCTTGCGCTCCTCCAGGGAAAGAACCACTTCCAGGCGCCGCGAGCGTAGCATCAGGCATCACCTCCGCCGCCGGCTGCCAGATTCGGCACGGCCGACTTGCGCCGATCGGGGGAGCGACGCTCTGGCACCACCGCCAGCAACTGATCAACACTTTCCTTCAATGGTGCACTCTCATTCAGGCCCTGCTGCAGGAACTGGCGCATATTGCCGATGTGAGTGATGGCAAAATCGGTCTCGGGATCGGAACCCTTCACGTAAGCGCCGACAGAGATCAGATCCCGGGCCTGCTGGTACCGTGAATAAACCTGCTTGAATCGCTGGGCCCTGGAAAAATGTTCGGTCTCGGTTACCTGCGGCATCACCCGGCTGATCGACGCTTCCACATCAATGGCGGGGTAGTGTCCCTCTTCGGCAAGCCGGCGGGAGAGTACGATGTGGCCATCCAGAATCGCCCGGGCAGCGTCTGCAATCGGATCCTGCTGGTCATCGCCTTCGGTTAGTACGGTGTAGAACGCCGTGATAGAACCACCTCCGGGGCGACCATTGCCGGTTCTCTCCACCAATTGGGGCAGTTTGGCAAATACTGAGGGCGGGTAGCCTTTGGTCGCCGGCGGCTCACCCACGGCCAGGGCAATCTCCCGCTGGGCCTGGGCGTAACGGGTCAGCGAATCCATCAACAGGAGCACGCGTTTGCCCTGATCCCGGTAATACTCGGCAATCCGGGTGGTCAGCATGGCGGCGCGCAACCGCATCAGTGGCGAATCGTCCGCGGGTGCGGCCACCACCACCGAGCGGGAAAGGCCCTCTTCGCCCAGGATGTCTTCGATAAACTCCTTTACCTCGCGGCCACGCTCACCAATCAGGCCGACCACGGTGATGTCGGCATCGGTAAAGCGGGTCATCATGCCCAGCAACATACTCTTGCCCACGCCACTGCCGGCAAACAGACCCAGGCGCTGCCCCTGGCCGACGGTCATCAACGCATTGATCGCCCGAATACCCACATCCATCGACTGCCGCACCGGGGCGCGGTTCAGCGGGTTGATAATATCGCCGGTGAGCGCGACGCGAGCTTCGGCCTGCAAGGGACCTTTACCGTCCAGGGGCTCGCCACTGCCATCGACCACCCGGCCAAGCAACTGGGGGCCGACCGGCACCCGGCTTGCGGCAGACAGAGGCACAACTCTAGCACCGGGCTTGAGCCCCTCGATTGCTGTCAGGGGCATCAGATACACCCGGTCGTCCTCAAAGCCCACCACTTCCGCCTCAACATTACCGGTGTTCTGGCCGAAGATGACACAGCGGTCACCGACCACCATGGGGCAGCCGACACATTCGAGGGTGAGGCCCACCATGCGGGTCAGTCGGCCGGAAAGTTCAGGCTCGGGCTCGTTTCCCAGGAAACCCTGAAAGCGATTGAGGCGATCAGCGAGGCTCGAGGTCATCACCGTCACCTGTATTTTGCGCCGGCTTCGGATCGTCTGAGGAATCCCCGGTTTCCGGGGAATCCAGCACGTCCCGATGGAAACCGGTCAGGTCTTCCATCATGGAGTCCAGTTCCTCGGTTTCTCCGCCCTCACTGTCGCTCATCTGCTGATCCAGCATGCTCTGCACGGCCCGCTGGAAACGTTTCTCAACCGTGAAATCCACCAGGCTATGGCGGGTTTCCACCTTACAGCCACCGGGCAGGATACTGGCGTCTTCAATGACGGAAGCGGACGCATCGAGGCGCGCGGTCACCTCGCGAACCATTTCACAGTCTTCCGGGTTTATATGGATGCGGATGTTTTCCGCGGTGGAGGGTAGCGCCTCCATGGCGCGGCGAACCACGTGACGGATCTGGGAGGAGTCGATGGTCAGTTCACGATAGACCACCGCCCGGGCCAGAACCGTGGTCAGATTGACCAGAGAGGTTTCAAGTTCGTCCTCGTGGCGCCTGATGGGCAGCAGCAGCTCACCGAGCAGATGTTCGAGACGGTCAAGCTTGGTGTCGATTTCCTTGCGCGTATCGTCGTAGCCCTGGCTTTTGCCTTGCTCCCTGCCCTCTGCCAGGCCGGTTTCCAGCCCATCCTGACGGCCTTCCTCCTTGCCGGCCTTCAGGCCATCCTGGTAACCCTGTTCCCGACCCTCGTTATAGCCGTCTTCCCGGGCCGCCTCGCGAATCTCGTCAATGTCGGCGGCGGTCAGGGGTTTGACCTCGCGCTCCTCTTCCCGCGCTACTTCATTGCCGCGGGCATCCAGCAGAGGCAGCTCCCACCGTTCATAGGCGGTCAGCTGTTCCTTGGGAATGCGATTAACATCACGGGTGGAATCTTTCATCACATCATTTCTTCGCCGGCACCGCCGAGGGAGATTTCACCGGCCTCGGCCATACGGCGTGCAATGGTGATAATGTCTTTCTGGGCGGATTCAACTTCGCTGACCTTGACCGGCCCCTTGGCCTCAAGATCATCCTGCAGCAATTCCGCAGCGCGTTTGGACATGTTCTTGAAGATCTTGTTCTGAACCTCCTCGTCGGCGCCCTTGAGGGCCACCACCAGCACTTCCGAGGACACTTCCCGCAACAGCGCCTGGATTCCACGGTCGTCCACTTCCTTGAGGTTGTCGAACACGAACATGAGGTCTTCAATGGTGCTGGCAAGGTCCGGATCCATATCCTTTATGGAATCCATCAGATTGCCTTCGATGCTCCGATCCATGAAGTTCATGATGTCCGCTGCCCGCTTGACCCCGCCAATGCGGCTGGTTTGGGAGGCGGCGCCACCCGAGAACTGCTTCTCCAGGATATCGTTGAGTTCCTGCAAAGCCTGGGGCTGGATACTCTCCAGTGACGCAACACGCATCATCACATCAAGGCGGACCTTATCATCCAGGGTGCCAAGAATTTCAGCGGCCTGATCCGGATCCAGGTAGGAAATAACAATGGCCTGGATTTGCGGGTGTTCGTAGCGAATGATGTCGCCAACGGCCCGGGGCTCCATCCACTTGAGGGTATCGAGGCCGGTGGTATTGCCGCCAATCAGGATGCGATCGATCAGGCTGGATGCCTTGTCGTCGCCGAGCGCCTGGGTGAGCATCGTCCGGATGTACTCGTCATTGCCTACGCCAAGCCCGGTCTGGCCGCCTACGGCATCAACAAACTGGTTCATCACGTAGGTCACTTCGTCCTTGCTGACATCCTTCATCTGGGCCATGGCCACGCCCACACGCTGGACCTCTTTGGGGCCCATGTGCTTGAGGATTTCTGCGGCATCCGCTTCGCCCAGTGACATGAGCAGAATCGCAGCCTGCTCCACACGCGGAATTTTCCGCTGCGGCTTTGACGGCTCACCGCCACCCTGTTGATTGGCTTGCTCAGTCATCGACGTTCACCCACTGGCGCATTACCTGTGCGACCCGCGCCGGGTCTTCGGCAATCAGCCCTTTCAATGCGTTCAGCTGCCTATCATAACCGTCTGTGGCACCCGGCAAAAGCAGATCATCCTGGGCGGACATGGCCTTGCGGAGCTCATCTCCGCCCTCGATGTCATCAAGGCCCCCGTAACCACCGCCACTGCCGGAGCCGGAATCCAGGCCGCGTTCCCGCTGGCCACCGCCGGACAGGCTCTTAAGCGTTGGGCGCAGCAGCCCCAGCACGAGCACCAGAATCACCAGGCCTGCGAGCACTTGCTTCATCAGATCCCAGAACCAGGGCTGTTCCCAGAAGGCCGGAGCCTCGAATTCAACGGATTCTTCCTGCGCAAATGCGGTATTCATCACCGTAACACTGTCACCCCGGGCGGCTGAATAGCCCACGGCGTCCCGAACCAGCATGCTCAGGCGCTGCAACTCCTGCTCCGGCCAGGGCTCGTAGCTGACTTCGCCCGTTTGTGGATCCACTACTTTCATGTCGTCCACCGCCAGAGCCACGGTCACCCGCTTGACTCTGCCCAGCTCCTGACGTCGGTAGCTGACAGTACGATCCATTTCATAATTCCGCGTGGATTCACTTCGCACATTGACCGGAGCTGGCGCCGCCTGCTCACCATCACCGCCGGCAGCCTGCTCGGGCACCGTAGCATTAGCCGGCGGCTGGTTGGTCAGCGCACCGGGAATGCCGCCCTGTGCGCCGGTAGTGCGCCGTTCGGTCAGCTCACGCTCACTGCGCACCGCCTGCTGTTCGGGGTTGAACAATTCCTCTGCCTGCTCCACCGAGGAGAAATCGAGATCCGCCGACACTTCGGCACGATAGCGACCATCACCCACAATGGGGCCGATGAGAGAGGCAACCCGACGTGTCAGACGCTCCTCGACTTTGGAGGTGTATTCATATTGGTCCGCCATCTGATCCGCACCGCTCTGACTTTGCTTGCCCGTCAACAGATTGCCGTTTTGATCGACAACGGTAACGTGTTCCTTGCTCATCATGGGAACACTGCCGGCAACCAGATTCACAATAGCGTTGATCTGTTCCTGTTCCGGCCGGCGACCAGCGAAAACTTCAAGAAACACCGAGGCAGAGGGATCGCGGGCATCGCGAACAAAGACAGAGCGCTCCGGGATAGCCAGGTGCACACGGGCATTCCGAACGCCACGCATGCTGGCAACGGTGCGGGCAAGCTCACCCTCAAGCCCGCGCCGATATGAGATGGTTTCCATGAACTGGGACGTGCCGAGACCACGTTCCTGGTCCAGCAGTTCGTAGCCCATGGTTTGACGATCGGTGACACCTTCGGCTGCCAGCTTCAAACGGGCGTTGTAGACCTGATCCGAGGGAACCAGTAACGCGCCGGTGCGCGGATCCATCTTGTAGTCGATACCGTTGCTTTCGAGGATGGTGGTCACATCCTGGGGATTGTAGGATGAAAGATCACCCACCACCGGCTGATAGTTCGGCTCCTGAGCCCAGAGCACGACCGCCAGCCCCAACGCCACGCTGGCAGCAAGCCCCACCATCAGGCCTATCTGGCGCAGCAGGTTGAGCCGGTTGAACCCCATGAACAGGTCGCTACGGCTCTCTGGCGCGTCTCCCTCCCGGGCTGTGGGCATGTTGGAGGCATTGGTTTCTGCAGGTACGCTGGCCATGACTCTGCTCCGTTATCAGATCGGCATGTTCATAATGTCTTCGTAGGCCCGAACCACCCGGTTACGTACCTGGGTCAGCGCTTCGAAGGAGACAGAGGATTTCTGGGCGGCAATCATCACACGGGTGATGTCTACGTTCGGATCGCCCATGTCGTATGCGGTTCGCAGATCCCCCGCCGTTTTCTGGGCGTCACTCACGTTGTTCACCGCGTTGCTCAGCATGTCATTGAAGCTGGGCGTCTCCTGGGTTTCCTGAACCTGGCGAGGGCCGTCTATGCGGCCACGAACCGATTGATCCTGTTCGACCCGCTGGTTCTGCATCATCTGTGAACGCAGGGACCGGATATCGGACAAAACACTGTTGATGTCGGCACGCTGAACCATAACTCTCTCCTGGCTCCGCCCTCCCAGGGACGGAATTGCTCTTGGGATGATCTTAGCTCCGATCAAGCAATTGGCAGGCCAAGTAGATTTTAGGTATTTATATCAGTAGTTTATGAACCCAAGGACGGAGTGGTCGAAGTGCCATGACGGACTTTTGACGATGGGCAAGCCGCGCCCACCGGCATGGGGAATCGAAGATAAAAAAACGGCACCCCGAGGGGTGCCAATGAAGGAGTTCGTCTTGCAGGGGGTCAGACCAAGGCCATCTCGGCGTCCAGATCGATTCCGGCGTCGCGCATCTGGGCCAGCTTGTACCTGAGCGTCCGGGGGCTGATCCCCAATTGCTCTGCGGCCCTGTTGCGACGCCCACGCTCTTTCCGGAGTGTCTGAATAATAATACGGAATTCCTGCTGCCTCAGATCATCGCCCAGGGAAACCGCCCCTTCCGGTTCGCCGTTCTGTTCATCACAGGACTGCTCGAGGGACGAAACACTCTGGCCTGAGAAGCCAGGATCGCCCGCCATGCTCGAAGTGGTGTCAGCATGGGAAACCGACTCCACGCTGCGAAGGTCCGGTCGCCCGGTAATGCCCAACTCCAGGCACAGATCCCCAGAATGAATCACATTGCCCTGATGTAGCACCAGAGCTCGCTGGATGGCATTATCCAGCTCGCGGACATTCCCCGGCCATTGGTGATGCATGAGCGCGCTCCTGGCATCCTGGGCGAAGGTAATCCCGGTCAGCTTCATTTTGCGGCAATGCTTTTTAAGCAGCGAAGTAGCCAGTGGCATGATATCCAGCGGCCGCTCCCGGAGCGGCTGCCAGTGCATCGGGAACACTGTCAGACGGTAATAAAGGTCTTCCCGGAACTTGCCTTCGCGAACGTAATCCGCCAGATCCCGGTTGGTGGTCGCTACAACACGGACATCCAGGCTGATGGTCTTGCGGCCACCAACCCGCTCCACTTCCCGCTCCTGCAATACCCGCAAGAGCTTGGACTGAAGCCCCAGATCCATCTCCGAAATCTCGTCCAGCAGAATGGTGCCGCCGTTGGCCTGCTCGAATTTGCCGGGCGAGGAGGCGACGGCACCGGTAAAGGCACCTTTCTCGTGACCGAACAGGATAGCCTCCAGCATGTTTTCCGGTATTGCAGCACAGTTGATCGCCACGAATGGCTGCTCTGACCGCGGGGACTGCTGGTGAATGAACCGGGCAAGGACTTCCTTGCCGGTTCCGCTTTCCCCCGAGATCATGACGGTGGAATCGCTTCCAGCCACTTTGGTCGCCAGCTGGAACATCCGCTTGCTGATCGGGTCTTCTGCCACCGGCTCATCACTGGCTTTCTCACGCCCGCCGCCAACAACCTTGCTGACGGCATCCACCAGGAAACGCGGTTCGAATGGCTTCACCAGATAATCGATAGCGCCAGCCTGCATTGCGGATACCGCGTCGCTGATCTGACCATAGGCCGTGATAAGCATCATTGGCAGCCCCGGATACAGCCGCTGGACCTCAGCCAGCAACTGATGTCCTGACAGACCCGGCATGTTGACATCGCTGACCACCATATCCACCGGAGACTCTGCCAGTCGCTCAAGCGCTTCGCTGGCATTCGACGCTTCCCGCACCCGAAACCTTGCAAGTTCAAGGGTCGTTACCAGCGCTTCCCGCAGGTCATGGTCGTCCTCAACAATCAGAATCTGGGCCTTAGCCATGGTTGCCTCCGATCAGTTTCTGTTACGTAATTGCGGCAAACGCAAGGTGGCTACAGCACCGCCCTGCTCCGGCGATTCAATGGAAAACCGCCCCTGATGCGCCTTGATGACGGCTTGCACTACCGCAAGTCCGAGCCCCGTACCATGGGACTTGGTTGTGTAAAAAGCTTCGGTCAACCGGGCTGCGTCTGAGGACTCAAAACCAGGGCCGTTGTCCACAACCCGGATGACCAGTTCCCCGGTTTCCTCGGTTACCCGAACCGCCACATGGCGAGCGCCGGCCTCCAGGCTGTTATTCACCAGATTGGTACAGGCGCCAACAAGAGCATCCCGATTACACATCAGCCGGCAGTCGCTGGAGATTTTGTTCTCGAGATTCACTGTGGCGCCTGGAGCCGGCTTGAGCCCCTCGACTGCCGATGCCAGTGCCGAAACCAGCTTGCCGGCAGATAACTCCTCGGCCAGCCGGGTTTCGCCCCGGGCGAAGATCAGCATGTCCCGCACCTGCTGCTCGAGGTGGGTCAGGCGCGACATCAGACGGGAAGCACAGCGCTGCCGCATTTCTTCGTCGAGATCTTCCTGACCAAGGTGACCGCCATAGAGGATAGCGGCAGACAGGGGGGTACGAATTTGGTGAGCAAGGGATGCGACCATCTTGCCCATGGCAGACAGACGCTGGGCGTGAGCCAGCTGCGCCTGGAGATGCCGGGTTTCGGTGAGGTCTGTCAGCAGAATCAACTGACCGGGCTGGTTTTCCATGGTCCGGATCTCGATGCTGACCCTGCGGCCATCCTTCAGAGACACTTCGTGACCATCGTCCCGCCGGGGCGCAAAACAGCGATGAATAACATCAACCCAGCGGGCACCGTCGAGGGGCTCCCCCAGAAGCGCAATGGCTGCCGGGTTGGTCTGCGTTACCACGCCCTGGCTATCCAGAACAACAACGCCGGCAGGCAGTGCGTTCAGCAAAGTAGACAGACGATCAGCCAGCTGCTCTTTTTCTTCAAGCTCCTGCTGGCGCTGAAGCGATTCCTGGGTCAGCTCGCCGGAAAGCTGGTTGACCCGGGATTCGAGGGTCCGGTAGGAGTCAGTGATCTGCCGCGACATCCGGTTGAACAATTCCAGGGCGGTATCCACCGCCTCATCGTCCTGCTCCGGAAACAGGGCGGTAACCTTGTCATTGACGTCCGCCGCAGCGTTGGTCTTTGTGCCGCCCGCGCCGGACTGAAGAACAAATTGTGCCTGACTCATAACCTGACTCCCCGATCGGCCCTTCGATTCGGACCAAAAAGTTCGGATTCTTCGTTTACAGGTCCTTAAGCCAGCACCGTGCCAACTTGATTTTTTCTATATATTTCATGAGGAAAGAGAATTCAGAAAGAGAGGGATGCCAATTTTACGTCGGTCAGAAACGGGAACGGCGCCTCAGGTTACGAACCTTTGACGCCGCTTCAGTAGCTTTAGAATCCGGACGATCCGGCTCAGGACTCCTCGGATTCCTCTTCCCTCAGCCCGTACTTGCGAACCTTCTCTACCAGAGTAGTGCGTCGGATCCGCAGCTTCTCGGCAGCCCTGGCCACAACACCGCCGGCCTCGTCGAGCGCCTGCTGGATTAACTGCTTTTCGAGGTTGGAGAGGTAATCCTTCAGGTCAATACCGTTCACCGGCAGCAATGCCGGGGCATCCAGGCCCACCAGGCCAGGAATACCGGCAGGCATCCCGGTGTCCTCCACCGGGCGATTCTCATCATAGTCGTCAACGTAGCGGAACTTCTTGGGCAGCTCCTGCACGCCGATTACACCGTAGGGATGCATGATCGACAGGCGCTCAACAAGATTCGCCAGTTCACGCACATTGCCGGGCCAGTCGTGCCGGCACAGGCTCATGATAGCCGCTGAATTCATCCGCAGCGATCCACGCTTCTCTTTTTCCATCCGGGAAATGAGTTCGTTGATCAGAAGGGGAATGTCTTCCACCCGGTCACGCAGGGCCGGCATCTCGATGGGGAACACATTCAGGCGATAATAGAGGTCTTCCCTGAAATCCCCGGACTCAATCATGTCTTCCAGGTGCTTATGTGTGGCGGCGATTACCCGCACATCTGCAGACTGGGTGCGATTGCTTCCCACCCGCTCGAACGTTCGCTCCTGCAGAACCCGGAGAATCTTGACCTGCATGTTGAGCGGCATGTCTCCGATCTCATCGAGAAACAGAGTGCCCCCCTCGGCCAACTCGAAGCGCCCTACCCGGGCCGTGATGGCACCGGTAAAGGCCCCTTTTTCATGGCCGAACAGCTCGCTTTCCAGCAGCTCCGCCGGAATAGCGCCACAGTTCACCGGAACAAACGGTTTATCCCGTCGGGAAGAATGGTAATGCAGGTTGCGGGCGACCACCTCCTTGCCGGTACCGGACTCACCGGTAATAAGAACGCTGACGTCCTTATCCGCCACCTGCTCCATCAGCTGGCGCACCTGCTGGACTTTTCGGCTGGTTCCTACAAGGCTCCGGAAGAGCTGCAAGCCGCGCTGCTGGCCACGCTCCCGGGAGCGACTAAACTGATCCCGATAGATCTGGGCTCGGTAGAGCGAATCAACGAACTTGGTGTAATTGAGCGGCCATTCCATGCGAGCAATGATGCGACCGCTGATCTCATCAGACAGCCCCTTGAGCTCAGGGTGACCAACAACCAGAAACGGAACGCCCTGAACGGCATCACAGACAGCGGTGATCGCCTCGGTGGCTCCTGCATCCTCGCCATTCACCACCGCGACGGCGATATCTGAAAGGCTTTCCTCATCACCGCTGCTCAAAAGTGCCCTGGCTTCATCGCCGGCAAGGACCTGCTCCTCGCCAATAAACTCAAGAATGGTGACTATGTCCCGCAATCTTGAATCATCCTCGCTCAGCACGAGCACTTTGTTAATTTTAGACATTCAACCGAATCTCTTTGGGGATTTGTGCGGTATTTAAGACTGTAAGACCCCCAGAGTCAATTTTATGACGCTATTTTGGTCGATTCGAAGAAACGTTCTGGTAGGCCTTCGCCGCACTCCGGTTCCTGTTTACACCCTTCAGGCCATCTTCCGCCTCCTTGCGGGCCATTCGGGCCGATTCATCGGCGGCGTCAATAAACTGCTGTAGTTCCTGCAAGCGGAGCCTCACCGGCTCCGCATCAACCTCTCCCGCTTCCAGGGCAGCCATCAGCGGCTCGACTGCCGGCTTCACCTGCTCGTTCAGCCCGGCCATCGCTTCCCAGTCCTTTTCTGCCAAGGCGCGACCGAAATCCGCCATCAGTCGATCCAGGTGGTCCAGGTGGGCTTGCGGGTCTGCCATGTCAGTCTCCTTGCAAATCAGCGGCGGGCGGCTCGGCGGGCGGCAGAGGCAGTAAATTCGTTGCCGCGAAACCCCGGGGCGAAATCATACGCCGGGAACCCATTATCCAGCCCGTCAACGTAATAACGCTCCGCCTTCAGGTCGTAAGTCATTTCCATGGTAGTCCAGAATACCGGCTCACTGTAATAGCTGATGTTGTGCGCTTCCGACACGCGCCACAGATTTCCGTCGGCATCGTATTCCTCAGACGCCAGGATCTGCCAGCTGTCTTCATCCACGTAAAACACCCGGCGATCATAGATGTGGCTGATACCGGTACGGCGTTTCGCTTCAACTACCCAAACCCGATGCAGTTCGTAGCGGGTAAGCTGCTGATTGATATGGCCCGGACGAATCACATCGTCGGCTTCGATTTCCGGCCCGTGAAGCTTGTAGGCATTGTAAGGCACGAACAGCTCTCGCTTGCCTTTCAGTTCCCAGTCGTATTGGTTAGGCGCGCCGTTATACATGTCTTTCTGGTCGACGGACCGCAGCGAGGATGAATTCGGTAGATCGGTTTCGTAGGCCAGGTTGGGCGACCGGCGAAGACGACGCGAACCGGAATCGTACCGCCACGCGAGACGGGGCGACCGCACCTGGTCAAGCGTTTCATGCACCAGAGTGATGGTGCCTGCCAGTGAGGACGGCGAGATAGTGTCCGTCTTCAGGTAAAAAATCTTGTTATCGATTTCCGCCAGCTCCGCGCCCCTCTGGCTGTATGCGAAGAAGTAGTCGTAATCATTGACCACCGGGTTGTAGGAGCCATCCCTCTGGGGCGTTGCGGAGGCACTACGCAGGGAAATTTCTTCGCCCCGATAGCGCAGGATATGGTTCCAGATAACCTCCAAACCATTTTTTGGAATCGGGAAGGGACTGGTCATGATGGTGTCGCGAACGCCGTTGCCGTTGTCCAACAACTGCGCTGTCAGCGCGTTCTCACGAAATTTGTCGTAGACGTGCTCGGGAAACGCGGCAGTCCGTCGGGTCTGGTAAACCGGCATGAAGAAGTCAGGCCCATACTTCTCCAGCATGGCAACGTGACCGTCTGAAAGCTTGTCCCTGTATAGCTCCAGGTTGTTGGAGGTAATAACGAAAAGAGCCTCATCTTCGGGAAACGGGTTAGTTTCCACTTGCCCCTCACGCCAGCCGTCCGGCGGCGTGGCCAAACCTCCGGTCCATTCGGGTATGCTGCCTGAGCGGTTGCCCGCCTTTTCGGCTCCGACCGGGGTCAGTTCAGCACCCAGCCGCTGAGCCTCAGCGGCCGTGACCTTGGACAGGACCTGTCCGGAAAACCCGAGAAAAACCAGTGCGACACCTGCAACGAGTTGGCTTCGCATCCCTTACACCTCCAGAAATTCATGCTGTTGGGTAGCCGCCACGAGCAGAACTCGCACAGCCGGGCGCCTTTTTGCCAAATTCAAACGGTCGTTTCAAGTGAATGTTTGTGTTTTATTGTGAAACCTGGCCGCACAGAGAATGGGAGAAATTTGATAGCGAAAATGATATAGTGACAAATTAATTTTTCGGGGTTACACCCGCGCTGGGGGATTGAAGGTATTCCATGGCCTCGCAATGGCACTCACTGGTTTCTCAAAAGCTCTTTCTCGCCCGCACGCTGCTTCAGCCACTCGACCGACCCACAGACGAGGCTCAAGACCAACGTCCCAACGAGGCGGAACAGGCGCTGCGCCGAGAAGCCGCTATCCAGGGAGCGATTGAGCTGCTTCTGCGGTCTCGAAAACTGTTGGTGGTCATGATTGCGAGGCTATACCAGAGAAAATCAGAGGAACCTTCAACCCTCGATGAGCTGGTCGCTCTTATCGGGCCAGGACCGAGTGAAGTTGGGCGCCTGAAGGAGCTGGAACAGCGATCCGGAAGTTGGTGGAACCATCTTGAGCAACTCGAGCGCGCCCAAAGCAGACCCCCGGCGACCAAAAAAACCGTGAGCGAGGAAAACATCATTGCGGTATCGGCCGATTCCGGCCCGGATCGATCGTCGGCTGCTTTGATGAAAACGCTGACCGCCGTCAAACATTTTGCCGACGATCTGGAAGAACAGCACAGCGAGTGGTAAGCCACTCTCAGCTCCGGTTATTCAAATCGTATTAACTTGAAGGTTTACTGAATGTCACCATCGTTTTTTGAAATCGTGCAATTGACCAATGGCGATTACGCCCTGCGCCGCATTGATGATGACAGTGCGCCACTGGTAAAAATCTCTTTTTCGGAAGAAGCCCGGGAAATGATGGAAGACCGGGATATGTCGGTTGCCAAAGCAATGATTGCAGCTGGCATTGAGGCTGTAGGCAATGTTGCCCACGATATCGACTGGGAAGATGACGAACTGGACGCCTCAGACGCCCAGCCCTCCTACACTCTGCATTGATCGGTTAACGCTGCCTGAGAACGACGCCGTGGCTATTACCCTCGGCCGAGGCTCTTTGCAGGGATTCGAAGGCAGTTCGCCCCAGTTTACGGGTCCACATGACCACCGCGTGACAGGTGCCGGCACTGAGGGCTCGCTCTGCCAGGTCCTGGGCAGGATAGTCCGGTGTTGAACGCAGCACCAGCAATTCGCCGGCGACAATCCCGTGCATTTTTTGCCACTTGCTAACCAGCGCCTGGGGCGGGTCGATCCAGGCAAGCCAGCGCTTCTCCTGATTCAGCTGGGTCAGCATTGGCAACAGCAGCTGGAAATTTTCTACCTGGCCTTCCGGCAGAATGATCTCCGTCACATTGCCACAGACTTTGGGTTCGGTGGTTTCCGGAGCGCGTCGGGCGCGAATGACGGAACGTCGCTCGCGGGCGGCGGTTGCCGACACTGAACAGGACAGAGCATTGGGGTTGTAGGCCAGATTCTGATTAAAGCTCATTTGTTCCATAATTCACCCGTTATTCAAACTATCTGAGGCTATCCGAACCGCTCAGTGCAGGTCAGAGCGGCGGATAACACCAACACCCAGACCCTCGATGAACAGCTCCTGTTCGGTAAGGTCCACTTCGATCGGTGCGAATTCTTCGTTTTCGGCAATCAGGTAGACCTTCGAGCCTTCCTTGCGGAAACGCTTTACCGTAACCTCATCGCCAACCCGCGCAACAACCACCTGGCCGTTGTGAACATCCTGGGTACTGTGAACTGCCAGCAGGTCGCCATCGAGAATACCGATGTCTTTCATGCTCATGCCCCGGACCCGCAGAAGATAATCTGCAGACGGCGAAAAGAATTCCGGCTGCAATGTGCAGTGGTCCTCGATGTGCTCCTGAGCAAGGATCGGACTACCGGCAGCGACCTGACCAATGACCGGGAGGCCCAGGTCCTCTTCCGCCTCAGGCAGACGGATGCCGCGGCTGGCTCCCGGCACCATCTCGATGGCACCTTTCCTTGCCAATGCCCGAAGGTGTTCTTCCGCGGCGTTGGCCGAACGGAAGCCCAGTTCTGCCGCGATTTCAGCACGAGTTGGCGGATAGCCGGTCTCGTCGACGTATCGGCGAATAATATCCAGTACCTGGGACTGCCTTGCTGTCAGCTTCATCAAGCTACTCCGCTATATCGGGATCGGGCCGCTGCAAACATCAACCTCTCGTAAGAGCGGCTCCGGCGGCCCTGTTTTTTTATACAGTAAACTGACTATATACAGTGTTTTATCCAGTGTAAAGTCGGCTCCCGGATTTTCTTGCAACCGCTTAATAATGAGGATCAACAGCGGTGTGATATGGTTAGGGTACTATTCCTCACGAACCAGGGAGCACCATGACTCAAGTCAGTGCCTGCAGGATGCCTGACATCCTAGAGACGAACGAAGGGAAGGAACGGCGGGTTGGCGTCGAGATCGAACTGTCAGGTCTGGGCTACGATGAGCTGGTTGCATTGGCGGCGAAGATGCTGGAGGGCACACCTGAGCTCAAGTCACGCTATGTGACAACCTTGCAGACAGCTCTTGGCGACTTCACGGTTGAGCTTGATTCCGATCCGATCAAGGATCTTGATCTGGCGGATGAGCGCCTCCCCGAGTCCATTCGTGAACTCGGTGGACAGGCGATGGATGTGATCGACGCCGCGGCCGAACGCGTGGTACCCCTCGAGATCATAAGCCCACCCCTGAAGTTTTCCAGCGTCGAGGTGATTGAAACGCTCGTCGACAAACTCAGGAACGCCGGTGCACTGGGTAGCCGGGACGCCATCTATTTTGCGTTTGGCCTGCAGCTTAATCCCGAGTTGCCCGACCTCAGCCCCGAGACCCTGGTTCGTTACTTCCAGGCGTTCGCGGCCCTATATGAATGGCTCAAGCATCGGCATCAACTGGACGTCAGCCGCAAATTTACTACGTACATCGAACCCTGGCATGGCCGCTACACCGAGCTCCTGATGGAGGATAACTATCATCCAAACCTCGGGGAGCTCATGGAGGATTACCTGGAGTTCAATCCTACCCGGAATCGCGCGCTTGACCTGCTTCCACTGTTTGCCCACCTGGACAAGGAACGGCTGGAACGCCACGTTCAGGACCCCAGGATAAAAAGCAGGCCAACCCTGCATTACCGGTTGCCGGATTGCGACATCGACAATCCCGGCTGGCATTTCTCAACCGTTTGGAACGACTGGGTCGTTCTGGAGCAACTGGCCAACAATCCCGAAGACCTGGCCGACATGCGGCAACTGTTCCGGGAGCGGCGCAAACTGAATCTTCACAACCTGACCCACAGCTGGCGGGAAACCACTGACGACTGGCTGGCCAAAAACGGGTATGTCTGAAGAGTCCAAAGAACAGGAACTTGAGGTTCCGGGCCTGACGATCGGCATCGGTGGTCCCGCTCGAAAAAGCCTTGCCCATCGCCTGATCAGCCTGGGTCTGCGCCTCCACGGTGCCCGGACCCACTATATTCGCCCCGGTTCACGGGTTGCCGTACCGATGCTTGATGGCCTGGTGCTGTCAGGCGGCACCCACGTCCATCCTGAACGTTATGGGCAGGAGCCACAGGTTACCGCCAACTATGACCGCAAGCGGGATAAAACCGATCAGTCACTGCTTGAGCAGGCTGAAGCCATTGGCATTCCCGTGCTCGGGATTTGCCGCGGCGCCCAGTTCATCAACGTTTTCCACGGCGGGTCCCTGTGCCAGAACGTGACACCGCTGAGGGTCAATACCCGGCATCGCCCACTGCTCTTGCCCCTGCAAACCGTGCGACTGGTAACGCACAGCCGGCTTGAGCAAGCCATGCGCTCCCCGGTGATCGGCGCCAACCGGATTCACAGCCAGGCCATCAAGCGCCTGGGCCGCAACCTGCGCGTGACCGCCGTGGACAATGATCTGTTTGTACAGGCTATTGAAAGCACCGGACGCCAATGGCTAACCGGCATCCAATGGCACCCGGAATACCTGCTCTACCATGGCGGACACCGACGCATCTTTGGCCAGTTCGTGGATGCTGCCCGCCGATACAAACTGGCGCGCCTGGAACCGGATTCCGACGACGCCTGATCCATCAACGGTTTCCAAAGGAGGCACTACCATGAACGGACGGAACCGAAAGCTCCGTTTAAACCTGAAGTCCGGTTTTATTCTCCCTCTCGCGCTCACCGTACCTGCTCTGACAATGGCAGGTGAAGTTACGCTCACTGGCGAGGGCAGTGTCCGATACGAGCCCGACAGCGCCAGACTCCAGTTCACAGCCAGTGCCGAGCACGAGCTTCCCCAGAAGGCCACCGAACGGGTAGCGGCCCTGATGGCGCAGTGGCGCGAGGGTATTACCGAGTACCAGGATCAGCTCAATGATTACTCAGACGCGTCGGTAAACCTTTACACCCGAACGTTGCCCACATCGGAAAGGGAGGAGCAGCCCCGCAAGCAGGCCGTCGCCTCCCAGACCGTCAGCTTCAGCATCAGCGATCTTACTCTGCTCAATCCCCTGCTCCAGCAGGCCCAGGCTGTGGGCCTGGATTACCACCTCGGCCCTCACCAGTTCTTCCACTCGGATGAGACCGGTATGGAACAGGAAGCACTGGCCAGAGCCATCGCAGACGCCCAGGCCCGCTGCCGATTCGTGGCCAGTCAGCTCGACCAAAGCTGTGGTGATGTGGTCACCATCAACATCAATGGCGGGCACCGCCCGGTACCAATGATGATGGCGGAGGCCAAATCCATGTCGGATACGGTCTCGAGCGTGGGTGAGCGGGAAATCCGGGCCTCAGTGAGCGCCACCTTCGAGCTGGACTGAACTCAGAAATCCCGGGTGTAGAAGATATCCAGGGAGGCCGCCAGCCCGCTGGCAGCCTCCAGATAGAAGTAGCGGCCCAGATCGTAGCGCAGAGCGACCGTCGTGATCGGCTCGAAGATGCCGACACCGTAGCGGACACTCAGCTCATCCGTCAGATACCCGCTCGCCACCACCGAGGTCTGATCGCCGGAACCCTCCGCTTCCAGGGTGAGCTGGCGAATACCGAACTCTTCGCCAATTTGCCCCGTCACCTTGTTGGCCTGGGTCAGTCCCAGGGACAGCGCCGCCCGGCTCATCTGGCCCTCATCACCCCGGCTCTGGGGCGCCCGGCCAAGAATGACATAGGAAAGCGCCTCCGTCTGAGGCATGTCGGGGTTGGAGAATACTTCCGTCTGGGGCGACTGCACAGGGCCGGTCAGACGAATACCGGCCACGACGGTATCCACGGTGCGGACGGCCTCGATGTCTAGATAGGGTTGGGTAAGGTTGCCCACGAACAACAGTCTTGCCCGCCTGAGCTTGAGCTCCTGACCATAGGCTTCATACTGGCCATTGACCAGTTGGAGCGTGCCACGGGTATCCATGTCATTGCCAATGCGAAGAGATCCCTCCAGATCACCGGTCACGCCGAAGGCGGCAAAAGTCACCTGATCTTCTCCAACAACCACGGTCACATCCATATTCAGCGATCGGACAACGGGCTCTTCCCGTTCCACGCCGACAATGACCTCATCCTCCGAGACCGACACGGCCTGGTCCGGCAAACCCTGTATCTCGATGTCGCCTCTTGGCACTCCGACCTGTCCGGATACCTCCAGGGCCCCCTCACTGAAAACGATGGTCAGATCCGGCTCCACCTCAAGCTGCGCATAAGGCTCCAGGTTGAATGGCACACGGCTGCCGGAAATCGTGATTTCCCCCCGGGGAGACTGTTGCCAGTCGATTTCCCCATCCACAATGGTCTGGCTTCGCGCATTGCTCCGGATCCTGCCACTGATCTCGGCCGAGTAACCGCCAAACTGAACGCTGGCGATCACCTCCTCGATCGGTACCGGCAAGCGGGGATCGGAAACCCGTCCATTCACCAGGTGCAGTTCGCCGGTCACCGCCGGCTTCATCAGCGGGCCGGAGAGCTGGCCCTGGCCGTTCACCCGACCGGCAACTTCGTCCAGCCCGGAAAGCAGTCCTGCAAGGGCAATATCCAGACCCTCGAGACTGAAGGAACCCTCAACGTTGCGGTCGTCCGAGTTCGGATCCAGGTTCATGTCCAGCGTGAAATCGCCAAGCTCCGGTCCGGAAAGACGGACTGCAAGGTCGGCCTGTTTCGGCTTCAGGGCGACCTCGCTTGTCACGGTATTGTAGGCGAGCGACTCCCACTCGCCGTCCACCAGCAACTGGAATTGTCCTTCACCGGCGTCCAGGAAAAGGCGTCCGTCCGGACCGTCGCCGGTGGTGGTGAAATCAACCTCTCCGTTGATCCAACCGTCCCAACGTAATGTCTCTGGCAGCAAGGGAGCGAGGGCCCCGGTTGGGAAGCGGTCGATACGATAGGCAATGCGGGGAACCGGAAGCAGTGTCTGGTCCTCGGCACAAACCGTACTCTCCTCCCAGCGCCAGCAATGATTGCCAAATGTGAGCTCACCATCGGTTTTGTATGCCAGGGTCGCCGGGGCCTGCAGCCGCCATTGTTGGGACTGTTCCGGAAGGTCAATCACGCCCCGGGACAGCTCTCCCTGCCAGGTTCTCCAGTCAGCGCCGGCCCCTCCTGCGAAACCCAGCTCAAGGTCAGCCTCGGCATGACGTGCTCCGATGCTCACGGTGTGCTTTCCCTGGGTGCCATTGGCTTCCAGAGTGAGCGTTTCAAGCTCTTGCCCGAACCCGTTGAGATTTTCCGCCTGCAAACGGCTGACAAGACGCATGCCGTCCTGCAGATCGGCCTCAAGACTGAGGGTTTCAATGGCGAGCTCATCCTGCCAGCCCAGGTTTTTGCCACTTGCACTCAGCTCGCCTTTCGGGCGCTCTGGTGTTCCCTCCGCCGTCAGAGTGGCTTGCAGATTCCCCGTCAGGCCAGGCAGGACAATTTCCGGCGCGGGCAGGTTCAGAGCCAGATCACCACGCAGAACGTCGCCCCAGGTACCGCTACCCTCAATACGGTTGTCACCCACCAACAACTGCAGGTCGGATAGTTCCCAACTGCCTGATGAGGTATCTAGCCGTCCCTGCAGAGACGCGGGATTGGAACGCCAGTCGCCCTCAAGATCCCATCCGGCATTCATGGCAGGTACCGGTCCATCCCCGAGTTGTCCCTCGGTCGTCACATCACCGCTGAGACTGGCTTCCAGTACAGGTACCCAATAACCGGGATTGAAGTCTTTCAGGCGCAAGGCCGCCTGCCAGGAAAGCGGCCCGGAAAAGTTCACCGAGCCGTTGCCGGTAAGAGACCCGGCGCCTGTGCTGACGGCCAGGTTGGTCAGTGTGGTCTGCTCGGCATCGCCATCCACCGTGGTGGTCAGTTCAGCGCTGCCCTGAGGACCCTCGACACCGGCCTGAAGCTCTGCATGGTAGTTCCCCTCACGCCAGGACACGGTGCCATCCAGGGAACGAAGGGTTACCACTGGCGGCTCAAAGCCCGGGATCAGCGTATACCAGGGAAATCCGCGCAAACGGATGTCGGCACTGGCTTCGAGGCCCTCGCTCCAGGAGACATTGCCATTGGCCACCACAGTGTCTTGCCCTGCACCATTCTCCCGGTCCGCGGCCAACTCGATCCGGATGCTCTCGGCCGCGCGAGTCGTCGCCAGGCCCTCCAGCGTCAGCCGTACCGGGCCTGTCGTGCCCGGAAGCGTAGCCTGCCCCCGGGTGCGAAAACCCTGCTGAAGGCTACCCCTGGCGTCCACAGACCAATCATTGAGCACAAGGGTCTCCGGCAGCGCCTGCGCTGCGCGGAACTGATCCGAGGTTAGCCTCAACTGTGCCGGCAGGGCCGGATCGAGCGGCTCGACTTCTCCCGAGAGTTCAGCATCCAGGTAGCCACGGCTGGATGCAGCGACCATCAGGTCCCGAACGCTGCCGGAGAGCCGGGCGTCGAGAAGCCACTCGTCTCCATAAGGCGGCGGGATGTCCGCTTTGACTTCCAGATTGACAGGCCAGTCCCGGCGGGTTTCTATCCGGCCAGCGGCGGACACCGTGTACTCACCCAGCTGATACCAGGCGCGCTTTATGTTCCAGGCGGCGCCCGACCCTCCGGCGTCCAGCTCAAACCGGTCCCAGACTTTGTTGCCGTTGAAGGTAAAAGGCCCGAGCCGGACGCCACTGATATTCAGCGCCAGCGGCAGGTCCACGCCCGGCAGTGTAATGGGGCTCCCGCCTTCGGCTTTGTCCGCCGGAGGCAATTGCGAGACTTCGAGCGTCTCTGCTTCCAGATTCTCTATACAGAGCTGTTTTCGGAACAGACAGGAAGGGGACCAGTCCACGAGTGGCAACTCAACGACCACTTCGACCCCGTAACCACGCCATTTCAGGTGGTCGGCTTGCCACCGACCAAACAGAGATCCCCGGTCATTTTCCACCTGAAGCCCTGGCACCTGTTCTATAACCCAGGCGGTTCCCGTCTCAGAGCGCAGGGCCAGCAAAACAGCGGCCACCACAAGGACAGGCACGAGAATCAATACCGCCAGCCCTAACAACAGCCAAAACCGGAGGCTGCGCGAGCGTGCCGATGGCTTGTGCGTCCTGTCGTCTGATGTTTCCGGCGTCCTCGTCACAGCTCAGGCCCCATGGAAAAGTGAATGCGCCAATCCCCGCCAAATTCACGATCCAACCCTTTGGCGATGTCCAGCCTCAATGGCCCGACCGGGCTGATCCAGCGTATGCCGACACCAGCGCCGGTCGCCAGCGGGTCGCTCGGATTGTTGATTGCATTGCCGTGGTCGACGAACATGGCGGCACGCCATTTGTCCGCAAACTGATACTGATACTCGGCACTGCCAACCATCAGGAAGCGTCCGCCCACCGGCACGCCGTTATCATTCTCTGGCGACAGGGTTTCATAGCCATACCCTCGCACACTCTGGTCACCGCCAGCGAAGAAACGCAGGGATGGAGGCACATCTTCAAACCGGTTGGTTGCCACAGCCCCCGCCTGCAGACGACCCAGAAACCGGTGCTTGTCCGCCAGCGTAAACAGCCCCTTGACCAGTGCGTTTACATGAAGGATATCCACATCGGACAGCGCCGCCCGATGCGAACCGGTGACATCGAACTGCAGGCGATAGCCCCGGGATGGGTCCAGTGGCGAGTCCGTGTGTATTTTCGAGTATCCCGCACCGGGCAGCAGGAGTGTGCTTGTGCCTTTCTCGTCATTGCCGATGTTAAAACGCTCACCTTCCCAACGCAGCGACAATATCTGCAGCCAGCCGTTATCCAGCTGATGCTGCCACTGCTGCCCCAGGCTCAGAAGTTCCGATTCCACATTCTCGATGTCCTCGCGCTGGTAACCGGCGCTCAGGCGGATCAGGTCGGTCATGGGCGGATCCAGGGGCAGCTCGTACCAGGTACTCAGGTTCTGCCTGGGTACCGAGAGTTCTGTCTCGGCGCCCCGCTTGTGCCCCATGGGATTGATCCAGTGTTCCCGCCAGTTTCCACGGAACCTGGGTCCGACATCGGTCGAAAATCCCACGCCCGCCGCCACGGAGCGGGCGTCGCGCCGGGTGAGATCAACGCGGACCGGAATCACCCCGTCCTCGGCACTACCCGGTGAGGCATCGATATCAACACTGCTGAAATAGCCGCTGTTGAGGAGGTCCCGGTTGAGCCTTGCTACTTCATCAGCATGGAAGGGTATTCCTGGCTCGAAAGAAACGAACTGTTCCAGTAGACCGATCTCGAACCAGTGCCCCTCTTCAAAGGTTACCTCTCCCAGTCGGTACCTTTCGCCGCTTTCATAGATAAGCGTGACCGCAGCGCTTCGGGTTGCCGGATCCACTTCCAGCGTGCGGGTAACAAATTTGCCGTCAAAATAGCCACGCCGCCGGGCACGGGTCTGGATGGTATCCCGCAGGCTGGCGTATTCCCCATGATTGAGAATGTCTCCTTCGGCCGGGTGCTCGGGGAGATCGGCAGTAAACCGTTCATCCGAAGCAGCCGGTCCTCTGATTTCCACAGTCCGGGACGTAACGCGCACCGGCTCTCCCGGTGTAATGGACAGAACAAGCGTTGCCGTTGTGTCGGAATCACCCTCTTCAATACGCCACTCAATCATCGGGCTGTAATACCCGAGCGCCCGCAATGCCTCCTCGGCCTGACCAACGGCCGTGGGGGCATAACGCCTGAGATTACTGGCACTGCGGCCTTCAACCTCCCCGATAAACGCCTGGGCATTTGATTTCAGATCCGGGTAGTCTCCCTCCATGTTCACGACGACCTGTTGCGCGCAAACCCACGACGGCAGCCAGCAGAACAACAAGATCAAAAGCCGGACCCGGCCCGAATTCACGACTTGGTAGATTGATAGCATCCGGCTATTTCAGTGTTGGTGGTAACAAGAAGGATTTCCGTTCAAGCGTGGGAGTTTAATGGCAGACGGTCAAGTTAATCCATGGTTGGCCTTTCGGACTGCCCTGAGCGGCTCAAGGGCGAGTCGTTTGTGGCGTTGAAATAAGCTAACCTGTCAGATACTTAGCAACAGACCGGACCCTGGCGAATGCTGAAGATAAATCGAGAAAACCTGAAATCCAGCCACCAGCTTGTCTGGTTCATCATTGATTTCCTGATGCTGGGCCTGCTGATCATCAACCTGGCGTTCATCATCTGGGACTCGATCTATAACTTTGTAGCCGTTCAGAATCTGCTGAAAGAGCATGCTCCGGCCATACAGTCGGCCTACCACCCCATCCATGAACGCTTCATCTTTTACGATCTGATCTTCGTCAGCATCTTCCTGACCGAGTTCTTCGTCCGCTGGGGTTACGCCATCAAGGCGAAAGTCTACGACCGCTGGTACTTCTACCCGTTTATTCACTGGTACGACCTGGTGGGCTGTATCCCGGTGGGAAGCCTGCGTTTCCTTCGTATCCTGCGGGTGATTTCCATCATCTATCGCCTGCACCAGTACAAAATCATTGATATCACGAATACCAGGATTTACCGCTTCGTGAACTTCTACTACGAAGCCTTTATGGAGGAGCTTTCAGACCGCATTGTGCTGAAAGTACTCAGCGGCGTGCAGCAGGAGATCAAACGGGGCTCTCCGCTGTTCGACAAGATCCAGGAGGACATCCTCTACCCCCGCAGGGACATGCTCTCCGACTGGATCTCCAAGCGGGTCGCAGAGGCAGCCCAGGAAGGCTACGTGCCCAATCGCGGGGCCCTCAGAAGCTATCTGGAAGACAGGGTGGACAATGCCCTGAAACAGAATCTGGAACTGTCACGGCTGAAGTACCTTCCTGTGGTGGGTCCAACGATCCAGGAAACCCTGGAAGAAGCCGTCGGCGACATCGTTGCCCACGTTATTCACCAGATTCTCGAAGACCTGGCATCTGCCTCCAACCACGCCTTCATCGAAGACATCGTGAACGTGTTCCTGCCGACACCCGGTGAAGTAAGGGCCGATGAAGCGCAGAACGAGGCGCTCATTAACCTGATCATTGAGATCATTGACGCCGTCAAGGGACAAGTGAGGGTAAAACACTGGCGAGCGGAACTTCCGTGACCGACTGATGAGCCTTCTAAAACCAACAACAATGAGACCATCCATGGATGCAACGCAATTGCCACTGCACTATCAGTCGGCCCATGACCTCTTGAAACAACTTGACGCCGGCACCCTGACCAGCGAGGCACTAACCACGGCCTTGTTGGAGAGAATCCGCGAGCATAATCCGACCATCAATGCCGTCGTGACCCTGGACGAGCAAAAGGCTCTCGCCAGCGCCCGGAGGGCTGATGAGGAACGTGCAGCCAGCTCGGCAAGGGGCCCCTTGCAAGGCCTGCCCCTTACCCTGAAAGACACCTTGGAAGTGGCGGGCATGACCTGTACCGCGGGTGCCCCTCCCCTGAAGGATCACAAACCCAACCGCCACGCCGATGTCGTGCAGCGGTTGGAAGACGCCGGAGCCATTATTCTGGGCAAGACCAATGTGCCCATCTACGCCACCGATCTCCAGAGCTACAACAAACTGTTCGGGGTAACCAACAACCCCCACAATCTGGCGCACACTCCCGGTGGCTCCTCAGGTGGTGCTGCGGCCGCCCTGGCTGCAGGCATGACACCCCTTGAAGTGGGCAGCGACCTGGCCGGCTCCATTCGCACACCCGCGCACTTTTGTGGCGTGTTCGGCCACAAACCAACCCGCTCGCTGGTGTCATTTCGGGGTCACATCCCGGGGCCACCTGGAACCCAGTCCCGACCGGATCTGGTCGAGGGCGGCCCGATGGCGCGCAGTGCCGGGGACCTGGAACTCCTGATGAGCGTCATTGCCGGCCCCCGGCCAGCTGAAGAGCGCAGCTGGTCCCTGGCAATGGCCCCCTCGGAATTAAACAGTCTCGATCAGGCCCGGGTCGGCCTATGGCTGGAAGATCCCTTGTGCCCGATAGAGCAGGAGCTGACCGAGGGTTATCAGAACCTGGGCAACGCATTGTCTGAACGGGGCGCACTGGTCACTGAGGCCCGCCATCCATTGCTGAGCCTCGAACACATTCTCCCCGCTTATTTCAATCTGCTGGGGGCCCTGCTAAGCACCTCGCTGAAGCCCTCCCAGCGCCGACAGATGAAATGGATTGCCCGGCTGGAACCCTGGCTCAAATTTCTGGGGCCGATGACGCCATTTATCGGTGAATACGGACGAGGTGTGAATCAGCCGGTCTACCAGTGGATGGCCTGGAGCGAAATGCGCGAGAAGATGCGGGCCGAGATCGAATCGTTATTTCAGGAAGTGGACGTTCTGCTGACGCCGGTGACACCCACCACCGCCATCCGGCATGACCACAGCCATCCGGTCTTCAAACGCCGGATTACCGTCGCCGGTCAGCCAAGGGCTTACATGGACCAGTTCTGCTGGATCGCCTTCGCCACCCTGCTGGGTCTACCCGCCACCTCCGTCCCCATCGGACGAACGAAAGAAGGCCTGCCATTCAATGTTCAGGTGATTGGTGCGCCGGGGATGGACCTGACCACAATCGGGTTTGCGGGACTACTGGAAGACGCCGGGCTGGCAGGATTTCTCAGGCCCGAGAGCCCCTGACAATCGTGAGAGTAGAAACGAAAAAAGCCGGCTCTAGGCCGGCTTTTTCATATTGGTAGCGGGGGCTGGATTCGAACCAACGACCTCCGGGTTATGAGCCCGACGAGCTACCAGACTGCTCTACCCCGCATCAAACTGGTTGTTTCTCAGGGAACCCCTGATCAACGTGGCGCGCATGATAAGGGGTGTGATCGATACTGTCAAAGGAAAGTTCCGGATTTCCGAAAACTCATCTCTCCAGAATCGCCGTAACCCCCTGTCCGCCCGCGGCACAGATAGAAATCAGGCCTCGACCGCTGCCCTTCTCCTCCAGCAACTTGGCCAGAGTCGCAACAATTCGGGCACCGGTGGCCGCAAAGGGGTGACCGGTTGCCAGGCTGCTGCCTTTTACATTGAGCTTGTCGCGGTCAATGCTGCCCAGAGGTTTGTCCAGGCCCAGGCGCTCCTTGCAGAAGGTCGGATCCTCCCAGGCCTTCAAGGTACTCAGGACCTGTGAAGCGAAAGCCTCATGAATTTCGTAAAAATCGAAATCCTGAAGGGTCAGTCCCGCTTTTTCCAGCATCCGGGGCACTGCATAGGCAGGTGCCATCAGCAGCCCCTCTTTCTTGTCCACAAAATCCACCGCCGCATTTTCAGAAAACGTCAGCCAGGCTTTCACCTCGTGATTGTTGGCCTTCGCCCACTCCTCACTGGCCAACAACACGCAAGAGGCGCCGTCCGTCAACGCGGTGCTGTTGGCCGCGGTCATGGTGCCGTTTTCCCGATCAAAAACCGGCTTGAGAGTAGCCAGCTTCTCCAGCGTGGTATCCGAACGCAGAATATTGTCCTTCTCCAGCCCCGCCATCGGCGTCAGCAAATCGTTAAAGAACCCCTCATCATAGGCCCTGGCCAGCTTCTGATGGCTCTCCCAGGCCAGCTTGTCCTGATCTTCCCGGGCAATATCCCACTCCTTCGCTGTCACCTGTGCATGCTCGCCCATCGACATTCCTGTCCGAGGCTCGCCATTCTGAGGCACCTCGGGCTTCAGATGTCCGGGCCGAAACCGCCCAAGAATTTTCAATCGATCCCCGGCGGTCTTGGCCCGGTTCAGATCCAGCAAAATCTCACGAAGCCCCTCACCCACACCAATCGGTGCATCCGACGTGGTGTCGGTTCCGCCGGCAATACCACATTCAATCTGACCCAGGGCAATCTTGTTGGCCACCAGAATCGCCGCCTCCAGCCCCGTGCCACAGGCCTGCTGGATGTCGTAAGCCGGCGTCTCCGGCGCCAGCCCACAACTCATGACCGCCTCCCTGGTCAGATTAAAGTCCCGCGAATGCTTGATAACCGCCCCGGCAGCCACCTCACCCAGCCGCTGGCCCTCCAGACCATAACGATCCACCAGACCTCGCAGCGCCGACGTCAGCAACTCCTGGTTACTGATCTTGCTGTAGACCGTATTCGACCGCGCGAACGGAATCCGGTTACCACCCAACACCGCAACGCGACGAATCGCCGAAGGGGCGGCGCTGGTCTTTTTCGAAGTAGCGGTTTTCTTACGTGAAGTTTTCGATGCTTCTGCCATGATCATTTCATCCGTTTTGAAGTAACCGTGATGTCAGGGGGAACATTGGGGGAAGGCTTCCCAGAACCGTGGAGCGCCAAGGATGGCGCGACCGAGCCCTACAGGGACGTATTCACGGGCGTGTTCTGGGAAGCCTTCCACCAATGTTCCCTGCACCCAGGTTGAGTTGTTAATGTCGACAGTTTAGCGACAACCGGAAACGCCTCATTGGCACCCCTGACAACACCCTACAGGCATTGAGTCAATCCAAAAACTATCCGATTCTTTACCCTGTAGGACGATTCGCATCCAGCAACCCGAATGCAAACACAAGGAAGCCCCCATGTCTGACCTCTATCTTAGAATAGTAAACACCCCGGTTGGCAAAACCGCCGCACAATCCTTGGGCCTGCCAGCGCCCGTGCCCCTGAAACGTCTCAAGCGTACCGATCAGCCGTTTATCGAGGGCGACGTACTTGTAGGCGCAGCCGGCGGAGGCAAAGCCATCGCGGCAATCGGAAGCACTCTCAGCGCCAGTGCAGCCACATTGCACCACGCCAGCGGGAATGAACGACTGAAAGACTCGTCCAAGGCCGGCAACAAAGCCCGACCCATGGACCTTAATTCGGAAATCGATCAAAAATTTTCCGCCCTGGTGTTTGACGCCACCGGGTTGAAAGGACCCGACGACCTCCGGGCCCTTTACGATTTTTTCCACCCCACCATCAAGAAACTCGGCGGCAACGCTCGGGTACTGGTCATTGGTCAAAACCCCACTACTTGCAGAAAGGCGCCCCAGGCCGCTGCCCAACAGGCCCTGGAAGGCTTTGTTCGCAGCATCGGCAAGGAAATCGGAAAGAAAGGTTCTACCGCAAACCTGCTATGGATGGCACCGGGGGCCGAGCAGCAACTGGAATCCAGTGTCCGGTTCTTTCTCTCCGCACGCTCTGCCTACGTGTCTGGCCAGGTGGTCAGAATCGGCAAAAGTGATTCGGCGCCTGCGACCAATCCTGTCGCTCCGCTGACAGGAAAAGTTGCCCTTGTTACCGGGGCCTCCCGCGGCATCGGCGCAGCTATTGCAGAAACCCTTGCAAGAGACGGCGCCACGGTTATCGGACTTGATATTCCGCCTGCCATGGAGGATCTGCAAAGAGTCACATCTGCCATCAACGGCAAGGCACTGGCTTGCGATATTACTGACGAAAAGGCGCCAAGGCTCATCGCCGACTTCATCGATGAACATTTTGGCGGAGTGGACCTGGTCATTCACAACGCAGGGATCACCCGGGACAAAACCCTTGGCAATATGCCCGAGCACTTCTGGGATATGACAATTGCCGTAAACCTGACCGCCGAGGAATTGATCGACGAAGAGTTGGCCAAGCGAGAACTGATGAAAGAGAACGGCCGCATCGTCTGCATCTCCTCCATCAGCGGCATTGCCGGGAATTTCGGGCAAACCAATTACTCAACTGCCAAGAGCGGCGTGATCGGCTACGTGGAAGCCATGGCCCGGCAACTGAAGAATGGCGTAACCATCAACGCCGTTGCCCCGGGTTTTATCGAAACCCAGATGACCGCAGCCATGCCGGTCACCATCCGCGAGGCCGGTCGCCGGATGAACAGCCTTTCCCAAGGCGGGCAACCCGTTGACGTGGCGGAAGCCATCGCCTGGTATTGCAGTCCTGCGTCCAGCGGAGTGAACGGCAACGTGGTGAGAGTCTGCGGCCAGTCGCTGATTGGCAAATAAAAAAAGGGCCGATCCTTTCGGATCGGCCCTTTTCGGAATTTTGGTGGGTGGTACTGGGATCGAACCAGTGACCCTCGCCTTGTAAGGGCGATGCTCTCCCAGCTGAGCTAACCACCCGGGGATACTGCGTAAAAATGGCGGAGCGGACGGGACTCGAACCCGCGACCCCCGGCGTGACAGGCCGGTATTCTAACCAACTGAACTACCGCTCCGCATCAATTCTGACCCTCGGGCCCGAACCTGAAACCGGATGGGGTGATCCGGTGATGCATTTGAAAGTGGTGGGTGGTACTGGGATCGAACCAGTGACCCTCGCCTTGTAAGGGCGATGCTCTCCCAGCTGAGCTAACCACCCACTTTCAAGCCTTCCAAAGGCGCCCACTTGCTTGGCAGCCGCGCTGTCTCAACCAAGTGAGAGGCGCATTTTAAGCATTTGGCTGGCGGTGTCAAATATTTTCCCGGAATTTTATAAAAAAACCTGCAAGCCATTCATAAGCGTACAGTTTTTGAGCAAACCTACTTTCTTGCAGCGGTCTTGCGCGTCGCTTTTTCAGCCCGCGGCACCGGCCGATCCTGTCCGGCCTTCTGCGCTTTTTCCTGGAGCGAAAGTTCGCTGACACGGCTGCGCCTGTCTTCGGGAACCGCTCGATTAGCGAGAGAGCAATTCAGATCGTCCAATCGTTTCTGAAGGTCACCCCAGCTATCCAACAACTGGGGAACGACATCATCCGCCAGTTTCTCGAATCTGAGTCTAAGAGAATCCTTGAGAGCCATTGTTTTTAAATTTTCCCGAGTCATTCACCTGCCATCAGTGTAGTCAGCACTCAGAAAATCCACCAGCCGCCCCCGTATTCTGCTTCTTCTCTGCGCTCCCGTTCCATCTCCAACTCCGCGTATTCCTGCTCCAGCTTCTTAATCTTGCGATCGGCTTCAAGAGGCACGGTTGGGCCACCGCCGAACGGCCAGAACCAGGACGTAGATTCGTACTTGCCCTCCTGCTTCAGGCGCTCGATCTCGAGCTCACGCTCCTCCTCGAGCAACACCAGTTGCCTCTCGTAATCCAGGTCTTCGTTCACTTCCACAATGGAGGTAGCCGCGTGGTTTGGCGCCAACAGATCACTGTTCAGAAAACGGGTGGAAACAATTTCCTCTGCCTGCATGGCATATTCCCGCGTCACCAGCTGGAGGTCGCCCTGAGTCAGCGGATGATCCGGATCCAGGTCCGGATGCCGTTGGCCCGGTTCCGAAAGCTCGTTATAACGCAGGTAATAGATCTGGCCTGGCTCAACGTCCAGCGTGGCATCGGCGATCAGGCTAAGACTGAAGGAGTTCATGCCCTCCAGACCAAGCAAAGGTCGGCGCATGGCAATGTGGCGCTCTCCGGGGCTTACCTCCAGCCAGGTGAAGCTGTCGTTACGGATGTTGAAATAGTGGGTGTCATCTATGTAGACACTGGGCGCTTCAATTTCATCAGCCGCCCATTGGGAGTGTGTCCTGTAGAAGTACAGCACCGCGTTGCGACGATCCCAGCTATCGTTGTCGATATGAACGAAGTCATGCCCGGAAACCGGATGCAGGAACGACCCGACGCTTTTGCCGATGGACTGATAAACCGTACAGCCCGGCAACGCCAGCAACAACCACATCGCTGCCAGAAGCCGGGGAACAAGAAAAACGGAAGGCACTCGGGTTTTCATTGTTGGTAACTCTTCATCCTGATTGCGAGTTGCCTGATCTTAACAACTGCACAAAAACAGAAATGAGAGCTACCGCAAGGGATGGCTACAAACCGTTACAAAACCCGAAATGCCGATTGCTGGACCACGCTACTGGCCAATTACTCCCCGCTGATCTGGCTCTGTAACTGATTCACCTCTTCAGACAGCCGAACCAGACGGGAGGTCAGTTGTGACCGCGAGGCATCGATAGACTCAACCGTGCGCTTGAGACTGGCCACCTCATTACGGAGCGCCTGAACTCGGCCATCATCGGCCAGCTCATCGGTCTCCCGCTCCAGGGCCGAGATCCGACCCTCCATGCCGCTGATTCCCAGCTTCTGCTCCTGCTCAAAACGCCGAATTCGGCTCTCGATCACCTGATCCACATCCGCCAGCTGCTGGCTCAATTTGGTCAACTGATCCGTTGCCTGCCGGTTGGCATCCTGCAGCGCTGCAATGGACGTCTCCGTTTGTTGTTTCAGGGCTGCAATATCGGCGGAAAGCGAGGACCGGACCTTTTCAACCGACGCCTCAAGCGAACCAATGGCCTGCTTGCCCTCCGCAAGGCCGGATTCCAGCGCGGCAATTCGTTCCTGCTGGTCATCCAGGCGCTTCTTGTTGCGTTCATTGGCAATGGCCCAGAGTTTCCGGATCTCACTGTCTGCTGTATCCAGACGCTTCGTGTGCGCCGCGATCTGCTCCTCCAGAGTAGCGCCCCGCTCCTGCAGGTTCTCCCCTGTTTCCGAAAGCTCCCCCTCAAAACGCGCCAGCGCCAGCTTGCTCTGCCGCGCCCAGTAATCCGCCTCCTCAAGCTGCCCTTCCAACGCCTGAACCCGCTGCTCCTGGGAGTACCAGCCAGCCCCGCCCGCAACGGCCAGCACAATCAACAACAGCCACAGCATTGCCGAGCTACCGCGACCATTGCCGCCGCCACTTCCGTTACCGCCCTTGCCACCTTTGGGAGGCTTCGTTGGTGTCGACGATTCGCCTTTCCCTCCGGACGCTGGCCTGGACTTTCTTTCCGCTGCCTTTTTCGGCTCCGCACTACCAATCGGTCGTTCAGCCCTCAACTCATCATCATCTGGACGGATGGGTTCCATTACAGCTCCTGACTATGGACGGTTAAAACAATAGGAATCGATAATACCTGTACTTAGGCGCAGGTAAAAATGACGCCTTGCCAATACATGCTCTTGCAAAGAGTCGGGGGGCAGGATGGAGGCTCTTTCCGGAAATGTCTGAAGCCAGGGATGGCTTCAGTCAAGCCCACATGGATGTGCTCGTAGCGTTTTCCGGAGAGAGCCTCCATCCTGCCCTACTCCGAAGCCATAAGTTTGCATGGTAAGTAGCCAAAACATACAATGGCCGGCTTTCCAATTATCACAGGACTGGTGCATATGCAGCCGCTTGTAGGACTCATTATGGGCTCCAAATCCGACTGGCCCACCATGGAACACGCCGCCACCATGCTCGAAAAACTCGGCGTGCCCTATGAAACCAAAGTCGTCTCGGCCCATCGCACACCGGATCTGCTTTTTGACTACGCCAAAACGGCCGCAGACCGCGGTTTGAAGGTCATTATTGCGGGCGCCGGCGGCGCAGCGCACCTGCCGGGCATGGTTGCCTCACAGACCGCCCTGCCGGTTCTCGGCGTTCCTGTTCAGTCAAAAACCCTGAATGGCCTGGATTCATTGCTCTCCATCGTCCAGATGCCAGGCGGCATCGCTGTTGGCACCCTCGCTATTGGTAAAGCCGGCGCAACCAACGCTGGCCTGCTGGCAGCACAGATTATCGGCACCTCGGACGACAGCGTACGCAAAGCGGTTGAGCAGTTCCGGGCCACACAGACCGAAACGATTCTGGACAATCCTGATCCTCGGGACCAGTAACAGGCAGGAGAACTCGAATGAGAATTGGTGTACTGGGCGCCGGCCAACTGGGAAGAATGCTGGCACTGGCCGGATACCCACTGGCCAAGACCTTTGTTTTCTATGACATGTCCGGCAGCCCCAGTGCCGGCCTTGGTGAAGTCATCATCGACCGCGAGGGCCAGTACCTGGATGATTTCCTCTCCAGGGTTGACCGTGTTACCTATGAGTTCGAACACCTGCCAGTAGACGTGGCCGAGAAAATTGCTGCTCATAAACCGGTTCACCCCTGCCCCCGGGCGTTGCAGGTGTGTCAGAACCGGGAAGCGGAAAAGACTCTGTTCGGCGAGCTGGGCATCCCCACGCCAGAATGGAAAATTGCCGATAGCGCCGCCTCGTTGAAAGCCGCGGCCGAAGAACTTGGCTGCCCGGTGGTAGCGAAGTCCAACACCGAAGGATACGACGGCAAAGGCCAGGCCGTACTCAAATCGCCTGAGGAAGCCGAGGCGGCCTGGGCCTCCATCGGCCACCCCCGCCTTATCGTGGAGAAGTTCGTCGACTTCCACCGGGAAGTGTCGATTATCGCCGTTCGCGCTGAAGACGGTGAGCTGGCGTTCTACCCGATGGCGGAGAACACCCACCACGAGGGGATACTGCGCTACTCCATCGCGCCTGCTCCGAAGCTCGAGAAGCACGTTCAGGAAGATGCGGAGCGGTACATCAAGGCACTACTGAACGAATTGGACTATGTCGGCGTATTAACGCTTGAGTTGTTCGAGACAACCGATGGCCTGGTCGCCAACGAGATGGCGCCCAGGGTTCACAACTCGGGGCACTGGACCATCGAAGGCGCGATGACCAGCCAGTTCGAGAACCACATTCGCGCGGTAAGCGGGCACCCTCTTGGCAATGTTGCTCCACGTGGTTTGAGCTGCATGATCAATATCATCGGAGAGCACGGCGACATCGAGCGGATCCTCGAACTGCCCTACGCCCATGTTCATCTTTATAACAAGGGTGAACGACCGGGTCGGAAGCTGGGCCACGTAAATGTTCTGGCTGACAGCTACGAAGAGCTTGTCTGGCGGGTGAAGAACTGCGCCCAGTTCCTGCCGGGCAGCCCAGAGTTTAAAAGTTCTTTGACACCAAAGGGTTGATCTGACTCAAATCGACCCTATATTGGGGTAACGAACATCAACATAAACAGAGAGACAGGGAGAACGACCTCATGGCATTTGAACTTCCCGCACTGCCCTACGAAAAGAGCGCACTGGAACCGCACATCTCTCAGGAAACGCTCGAGTACCATTACGGCAAGCACCACAACACCTACGTCACCAAGCTAAATGGCTTGATCGAAGGTACGGACAACGCCAACAAATCTCTGGAAGACATTATCAAGAGTGCCAGCGGCCCGCTGTTCAACAACGCCGCACAGGTCTGGAACCACACCTTCTACTGGCACTGCCTGAGCCCGAACGGCGGTGGTGAACCCACCGGTGCTGCCAAGGAAGCGATCGAGAAGGCGTTCGGTTCTTTCGAAGATTTCAAGAAAGAATTCAATGACAAAGCAGCCAACAACTTCGGTTCTGGCTGGACCTGGCTGGTGAAAAAAGCGGACGGCACCGTTGCCATCGCGAATACCAGCAATGCTGAAACGCCGTTGACCGGTGCCGACAAGCCGGTACTGACCGTCGACGTATGGGAGCACGCGTACTACATTGACTATCGCAACTCCCGCCCGAACTACCTGGAAGCTTTCTGGAACCTGGTGAACTGGGATTTCGTAAACGAAAACCTGGCCTGATCCCGGCCTCGCTTTCAGACACAGTCTAAAACGACTGTGATAAAGCGCCCGCCTCCGGCGGGCGTTTTTGTGTCTGCTATACCCAAGCAATTACAATTTGATACAACCACACTCTGAAATCTTTGGAAAAATCGCCGATACTCCATGAAGATATCGCGATCCTGAACCATACTTGGACACAACAATCAGGGTGAGCCCCCACGCGCATCACCCAAAGTGCGACACCTTTGCCCTGAACCTTGCAGATCAGCGGCTCTGCAAAAACCGGAACAAGACAGGCTTGAATGCAAAACTCCTTCGAGGTTGAACATCGCCTGGGCTATCGAATCTTACGGTGGATTCTTGCGGTGGCCCTTGTCAGTGGCGTCGTTGTCAGTGCCATACAGGTCATCCTGGACGCCCAACGTGTGTCCAGAGGGCTGGATAGCGATGCCAAGCAAACCATTGCGATGGTGAAAGACGCCGCCACCCAGTCAGTGTTCAGCATTGACGGAGAACTCGCGCAACAAGTCGTGGACGGCCTCTTTGCCAAGGAAGCCGTCTATATGGCCCGTATCGTCCACCCTGACGGCGACCCGCTGGGGGATCGCAGCCGTCCACTCCAGGAAACCGCTTTCCGCCCGGTCACCGATCCGATTTTCGACGCCGATCGGCTCTATCGGGAACCGCTTTTCCGCGAGGGTAATCCGGAAGACGTCTACGGATTTCTTGACGTTCACTACGACACCGCAGCAGCGGCCCGCACCTGGTTAGACAGGGCGGCTGTCACCTTCGCTTCCGGCATAGCCACAGCTCTCATTCTCGGAATGGTGTTGTTCTATGTATTCCATCTGCTCCTGACGCGCCCCCTCCTCAGAATTGTCAATTCCGTGAGGCAGGTGGATCCTGCGCACCCGGATGACCGCCTGGTCACCACGCCATCCGGCCACCAGAGCGACGAACTTGGCCTCTGGGTCAACGCAACGAACAACCTTCTGGTCGCCATTGGCGACAGCCAGAAACGCCATCGCGAGGCGGAGGACCGGGTGAGCCGTCTCTCACGTTACGACCAGCTCACTGGCCTGCCCAGCCGGGATACCTTCATGGAATTGCTGGTGCGGGATATTGAGGATGCCGCCAGGCGCAACGCCCAACTGTCGCTGATTGTCTGCGGCATCGACGATTTCAAGTCGGTGAACGAGCAGTGCGGTTTCCGGTCCGGGGACCTTATTCTGCAAACCGTTGCCGACCGCCTGACCAACAAACTCGACAATGCCCGCTTCACCATTGCACGCCTCGGCAGCGACCAGTTCGTGGTTGTCCAGAAAGGACTTAGAGACGGGTTCCAGGCTGCGGACACGGCCGAGCGAATCCTGGCCTGTGTCAATGAGCCCATGCTGGTCGAAGACCAGAACATCTCAATCAGCGCCACCCTCGGGGTTGCTCTTTACCCCTCCGACACCAGCCAGGCAGACCGACTGCTGCAGAGTGCCGAACAGACCATGACCCTGGCCAAGCAGAACGGCCACAACCACTTCCAGTTCTATGTCGCCAGCATTGACCAGGAAATCCGGGACCGGAAGCAACTGGAAAAGGATTTGTCCCAGGCTCTTGGTTATCACCAATTTCATCTGGTTTACCAGCCCCAGATTAATCTGGAGAGCAAACGGGTAATCGGGGCAGAGGCATTGTTGCGTTGGGAGCACCCGACTCGTGGCACGGTTCCCCCCGACTTCTTTATTCCGGTGGCCGAAGCAAACGGCTCTATCGTGGAAATTGGCCAGTGGGTTCTGGACCAGGCCTGCTGGCAGGCAGCTCGCTGGGCCTCGGACGGATCGCCGCTTCGTATTGCTGTTAATCTCTCGGCCGTTCAGCTGCGCCAGGAAAGTATTGTCGATGATATTCTCGATACCCTGCGACGACACAAGATACCGGCCGGTCGGCTGGAGCTGGAGGTAACAGAAACCAGCTTCATGACCAACCTGTCAGACGCCGTAGCCAAACTCCACAGGCTCAACAAAGCGGGAATAAGCATCGCGGTGGACGACTTCGGGACCGGCTATTCGTCCCTGACCTACCTCAAACAGATGCCGGTACAGCATCTGAAGATCGACAAACAGTTTATCCGCGATCTGCTGGTCAATGAGGAAGATACCCGAATCGCCAATACCATCATCGACCTTGGCAAGAGTCTGAATCTGTCAGTGGTCGCTGAAGGGGTGGAAACGGCAGAGCAGGAATATTACCTGAGCCAGCGTGGCTGCAAGCTCGCCCAGGGCTATTTCTTCAGCAAGCCATTGCCGCCGCGTGAATTTGAGACCTTCGTTAAAGGTTTTCACGAGCAGATCGTGGAAAATAACCTCTGAACCACTACCTCTACCTTAGGAGTTGCCATGGGAACCACTGTTATCGGCCTGATCGTTATCGCCGTCGTTGTTTTCTATCTGGTCTTTATCTACAACCGCCTGGTTTCCCTGCGCAACCAGTTCAAAAACGGGTTTGCCCAGATTGATGTTCAACTGCAGCGTCGGCACGACCTTATTCCTAATCTTGTGGAAGCGGCAAAAGCCTATCTGACCCACGAAAAAAGCACCCTCACCCAGGTGATGGAAGCCCGCAACAATGCGGTCAGCGCCCAAAAAGACGCCGCCAAGGATCCTGGCGACGGAACCAAGATCCAACGCCTGGGCAGCGCCGAAAACCTGCTCACCAAGGCCCTCGCAAATTTCTACGCCGTGGCCGAGAACTATCCGGAGCTGAAAGCCAACGAAACCATTCAGCAACTGATGGAAGAACTCTCCAGCACCGAGAACCGGGTCGCCTTTGCTCGCCAGGCCTATAACGACGGCGTCATGAGCTACAACATTTTCCGGGAGCAGTTCCCGAATAATGTTATCGCCGGCATGTTTGCGTTCAAGGAAACGTCGCAACTGGAACTGGAATCACCGGAAGCCCGTCAGGCACCGAAAGTGGCCTTCTGAGGCCCTGAGTCATGGCTCATCCCGGTTTCTTTCAGCGCCAGGCCCACGCCCGGCGCAACACCACTCTGCTGGTTTTTCTCTTCCTGACGGCGGTCGCGTTTATCACACTCGCCGTCTGCCTGGTGGGGTACTTTGTCACCCGGAGCGAATCGTCGGGCCTCGCCTTTCACCACTGGCTGCTCTCCAATCATGGCCTGCTGACCGCCGTTACGGTTGTTTCCCTGATTGTTCTGGGTTCCCTGCTCCGCTGGGTTGATCTGGCCGGAGGTGGCGACCGGGTCGCCAAAATGGTCGGTGCCAGGCCCATTGACCCCGATACCCGCGACAGTGACGAGCGCAAACTGCGCAACATCGTTGAGGAAATGGCCATTGCCAGTGGTGTCTCCGTGCCCGAACTCTATGTGATGGATCAGGAAACCGGCATCAACGCTTTTGTGGCCGGCTACACTCCCGGTGAGGCCGTTATGGTCGTCACCCACGGCGCTATTACCCAATTGTCGCGGGACGAACTCCAGGGGGTAGTCGCCCACGAATTCAGCCATATTTTCAACGGAGACATGCGGCTGAACGTTCGGCTCATTGCCCTGTTGGCCGGCATCCTGATGATCGGACAGATTGGAGGCTTTCTGCTGCGCGCATCTTTCTACCGCGGGCACCGGGTGGGTCGATCACGGGACGGTCGGGCCCAGGCGGCCATGGGCATCATTGGTCTGGCCCTTTTTGTGATTGGCTATGTCGGCGTTTTCTTTGGCCGGCTGATACAGGCAGCGGTCTCCAGGCAACGCGAAATGCTGGCAGACGCATCCTCCGTGCAATTTACCCGCAATCCCGAAGGCATTGCCGGAGCGCTGTTCAAGATCGGCATGAAGGGCGGTTACCTGGACACAACCAGCCACGCCAGCGACATGAATCACATGTGTTTTGGCGAAAGTGCGCGGATGAAGTTCACCTCTTTGCTGGCATCCCACCCGCCCATAGATGAGCGAATCAATGCCATACAGCCCGGCATGCTGGCCAGATTGCGAAGCCGGCTCAGGGACACCGAAACAGGCGCCGACCTCTATCGGGGAGGCTCTGCAGCACCAGAAGCAGGCGCGTCCGGGTTTACTGGCGCGGCAACCGACATACTCGGGCCAGTTACCGGCAGGAGTGGCAGAACCTCACCGCTTGCATCCAGCCCGGAAAAAACCATAAAGCCGGCCCGGAAATTTTCAGATCAGGTCGGCACTATCAACCGGCAAAGCGAAGATTTCGCCCTGCGTTTTCTGGAACGCCTTCCAGCCACTTTCCGAAACCTGCTGTACACCCGGGCCGGGGCCGCGCAGCTCTGCTATGCCATGCTGATCAGCGAGCTGCCGCGTCCACAGCAAACGGAACGGCTGAGCCTGCTGCCGGCACACCCGGTATTGGGCAGCCAGCCGGATCTACTCGAGAAACTGCTGCCAGCACTGAAAACCATCGGCGATGGCGTCCGTTTCCCTGCCCTGGAGCTGGCCATGCCTGCCCTTCGCAAATTGGACCCGGAAGAGCGGGAGTTGCTCATTACCAATGTCCAGAAACTGGTGGCGGCGGATAACCGGGTTACCCTGTTTGAACTCGCTCTGACAAGCTTCCTGTCACGCCACCTGGGCGACGAAGCAGCCAGAGTGGTACCGGTGCGCTATAAGAGCTACAAACCGGTCATGCCGGCCCTCCAGAGGCTCCTGAGCTTGATGGCAAGGGCTGGGTCTGAGTCCCAATCTGACGCCGAGACGCTCTATCGGGAGGCCATGGCCGGCTTCATGAATGCGAAGGATGGAGTGGAGCCGGTTCTGGAAAAAGTCACCATGCGCCAGCTACGGGAAGCGTTGACCGCGTTGAACGGTCTTTCACCGCTGCTGAAACCGGCAATCATCGATGCCTGTGGGCACTGCATTACCCGCGACGGCAAAGTGGAAACCCGGGAATATGAACTGATGCGGCTGGTGGCGGACCAGATGGATTGCCCGATGCCGCCACTGGCTGTCTGAGCGCTTACTGGACCCGGGTGCTACCGTCTTCAAACAGCGCGTCCACTGTCGGACGCTGCTCTTCGGTGGGAATACCCAGCTTCTCCCGGATGTTCAGATTGACGTCCCAAAGCTGATTGAACTTGTCGGAAGTAGCCGCAACGGCTTCTTCCTTGCCCAGCATGATTTTGGGACGCAGGAACACCAGCAGGTTGCGCTTCACCCGGCGCTCCGATTCGGAGGAGAACAGGCGACCAACGAACGGGATGTCACCCAGCAGGGGCACCTTGCTCTTGTTGACCTGGTAATCATCCCGGGTCAAACCGCCCAGCACGATGGTCTCGCCATCATCCGCCAGTACGGTGGTCTTGATTTCCCGCTTGTTGGTGACGATATCCGAGGCGTTCTCGATGCTGTCTGCCACGCTTTCTGTGGTCTGCTCCACCACCAGACGCACCAGGCCGTCGGCACTGATGGTCGGGGTAACCTTGAGGGTCAGACCGATATCACGACGCTCAATGGTGGTGAATGGGTTGGTGGTGCCATCGCCGGTAACGGTGGACTGGCCAGTACGGAAAGGCACGTTCTGACCCACGATAATCTCGGACTCCTGGTTATCCAGGGTAATGATGCTCGGCGTGGACAACAGGTTCGCTGCGGCGGACGTGGACAGTGCCTGCAGGAGAATGCCCCAGCTCACACCATTTTCGTTCCGTTGGCCGGCGCCGATGGTTATACCACCCGTTGCGGGGGTGATAGCGGATTCGGTCAGAATCGCGCTGAGCACCTCACCCAGGCTGCGACCCACGTTACCGAAGTTGGTACCGGCCACCGGCGTGGATTCTCCGGACTCGTCACCCACGGCAACCTGGACGCCCAGATCCTGGCCCAGTTCGTCACTGATCTCAACAATGGCCGCCTCAATCATCACCTGGGCACGACGCACATCCAGCGCCGCAACAATCTGTTCGGCTTCCTGCATCAGGGATGGCTCACCCCTTACCACCAGCGCGTTCAGCCCCTCGTCCGCAAACACGGCAAAACTGCTTTGCGGTTTGGCGGCACCGCCGCCCCCCGAACCGGTACCTTCTTTTACCAGCTCGCCCATCACACCTTTCAGGATCTCAGTCAGGTTTTTGGCGTCGGCGTGTTTCAGCCTCAGGACCTTGGTGGTGCCGCCGGTGGCAGAGGGCTGGTCCAGCTGTCGAATCAGGCCGCGCATCTTTTCGCGGAAGGTCTCATCGCCCCGCAGAATAAGGCGGTTGCTGCGCTCATCTGCTGTGACACTGTATTTTCTGGCGGCATTGTCGCCGCCAGCCCGGCCGAGTTCATCCGGGGCCAGTTCCTGCAGAAGGGTCACCATATCACCCACCCAGGCTTCCTGAAGCTGGATGACTTCTACTTCGTATTTGGACGGGCTATCCAGCTCCCGGACAATCTGTTCGATGCGCTGGATATTGGACGAGTGATCGCTGATGATCAGCGCGTTGGCGGCGGCCACCCCGGCCAGATGGCCGTATTTCGCCACCAGCGGACGCAGAATCGGCACCAGCTCCAGGGCGTTGGCGTTGTCGATCTGGATAACCCGCGTGATCAGCTGCTCGGAGGGGGTTTCGGGAAAGCGCTCCAGAATCTCCGCCGACTGTTTGGCATCAACCTGTTGCACCACCTTGATCACTTCTGCGCCCGGGATGGCGGTAAAACCGTGAACATTCAGAACCGCCAGGAACAGATCGTAAATTTCGTCCTTGTTCATGGGCGCGCTGGAGAGCACCGTTACCTTGCCCTTCACCCTGGGATCCACCACAAAACTGTACCCGGTAATGTCGGCGACCTGGGTCACGAAAGCCCGGATATCGGCATCTTTCAGGTTCAGCCGCCATGTCTCGGCTTCCTGCCCATGCGCCATGGACATAAAGGGAAGGAGAACAAGCAGGACAATGGCCCGCAAAACATTGATCTTGTGGTTATACATCTGGCGATTTCGTCCTGTTTCGATGAACCCGGTCAGCGCCACTGCTCGGGTATGGCATAACTGATGGTGAGGATGGATCCGTCACGCTCGATTTCTATCTCCAGCTGGGCCTGGCCGCGCCAGTTCTCAAGCAGGGCCTTATCCTGGCTGATCTCGCCCAGTCGCTGACCGTTGATGGCGGTTATCACATCACCGGCCTGCAGGTTGACGGCGTTCAGCATGGCATTGGAGCCGTCGTAAACATACCCGGACGTGCCACTGTCATCCACCGGGCTCAGCCCGAAAGGCGCCAGTGCGGCAATGCCCTGGCTGTCGATCTGTTCGCGGGCACTGGCCAGGAACTCATCCGGTCCTGATTCTGACGGCTCGGCGGCCACTTCTGCAACCAGTTCGGACGACTGTTCCTCGAAAGTCAGGGATTCGTATCGCCCACCCCGACGAATCAGAACACGCCCGGGTTCCACTTCCGCCAGCTCAGCATTGCCGGGTAGCATCTCCCCTACCCGGTAATATGCGGTTTCTCCATTGCTCCCAGCAACTATAGCACCGGAGTCCTCCGGGCGCTGTGCGACAAGTACCCCTTCCAGCCGGAGCCGAAGCCGGGTTTCCGGAGCCGAGCGGCGAACCGCTTCGGCCACCTCGACCGGTCGCTCAGACCGCCCGAAGAAATCGTAAACCGCCATGGACGTCGTCAAACGGCTACCGCCTGACAGACTGCCTGCACCGGCTGCGACCGGTGCCTCTGGCACCGGCCGGTCGTCCCAGGCGTATAACCAGGTCATCCGGGCGAGAGTATTTGCCAGATACACCACCAGCACCAACAGCAAAAGGTTGGCGAGGATCCGGGAAATCCGGCTCTGGGCCGGAATACTCAACAGCGCCATATTATCTTGCCCCCGGTACGAGAGGCTGGCGTACCCGGAATACGACATCACCGGGGCTGGCAGAGTCCGGCCAGGGCTGGCCGGCGAGATCCACCATACGCTTGTAGACACGCAGTTCCATCATTCCGTTCCAGAACACGGTGGCATCTGCTGCTGGCCCTTGGCCGCCCTGCTCGGACACTGTCAGCGCCACACCGCCCTGGGAGGTATCCATCGTCGCCTGCATGGGCGGAAACTCGGCCTGCCCACGCTGGCCACCCATTGGCCAGGTCACCAGGCCGCCATCCCAGCGCCCCAGGCCTTCCGCCCGCGTAATCCGGTTATCGGCCCAGGCCATATTCAAGCGGTCAATCATGACTTCGCCTTCAATCATGGCGCCGCCGCTCTGGCGGATCAGCTCTTCAAACTCGGCCACCGTGACCCGTCCGCTGGCATCAAGCTGGGCACTGGCCGGCCAACCCACCGTAACATCGCCATTGAGTGAGGATTGCGACGATTCCAGGGAAATTCGGGCTGGCCATTCCAGGCTGGTGACCGACGGCATATGAAGCTCCCAGTCGACACGCACCGGGAAACCGGCCACCACAACCCCGGCCTCACCATCCCAGAGTCTGCCGGCAACCTGCTGAACCTTTACCTGGGGCGGAAGAGATACATGGGCAGAGGCTTGCTGCCAGACCCATCCCGCAGGAACCAGAAAGACCAGTGACAGCAGATAAACCAGAGCGCCCAGCAGCAGGAGCAAAAATACCTTGCCGGGGCGGAGAAAGGATTTGGGTTCAGCGTCACTCATTCGGCGTTGCACAGATAATGGACCGGAAGCCGAGTCTAGCAAAGCCATGGGGCAAGTTCATGACAAAAAAACAAAAACCCCGCGTTGGCGTGAACCAACGCGGGGTTTTTCAGGGGCCGAGATCAGGCCGGCATTACATCATGCCGCCCATGCCTCCCATGCCGCCCATTCCACCCATGTCGGGCATACCGCCGCCGGCAGACTCGTCCTGCGGCTCATCCGCAACCATCGCCTCGGTGGTGATGATCAGGGAAGCCACAGAAGCGGCCGCCTGCAACGCGGAACGGGTGACCTTGGCAGGATCCAGGATACCCATTTCCAGCATATCGCCGTAGGCTTCGGTCGCGGCGTTGTAGCCGAAGGAACCTTCGCCGTCGCGAACCTTGGCAACCACAACAGAAGACTCACCGCCTGCGTTGTAAACGATCTGGCGCAGAGGAGCTTCCATGGCACGGCGCAGAATGTTCACACCGGCTTTCTGCTCATCGTTGATAGCATCTACCTTGTCCAGGGCCGCGATGGCGCGAATCAGGGTAACGCCGCCGCCCGGTACGATGCCCTCTTCAACCGCGGCGCGGGTGGAGTGCAGCGCGTCTTCAACGCGGGCTTTCTTCTCTTTCATTTCCACTTCGGAACCGGCGCCAACCTTGATAACGGCAACACCGCCAGCCAGCTTGGCAACACGCTCCTGCAGCTTTTCCTTGTCGTAGTCGGAAGAGCTGTCTTCGATCTGCTTGCGGATCTGCTCAACGCGAGCTTCGATGTCCGCCTGCGCACCAGCACCGCCGATGATGGTGGTGTTTTCCTTGGTGACATTCACACGCTTAGCTGTGCCAAGGTCATCCAGGGTGGTGTTCTCAAGAGTCAGGCCGACTTCTTCAGAGATTACGGTACCACCGGAAAGGATTGCGATGTCCTGCAGCATTTCCTTTCGACGATCACCAAAGCCAGGCGCCTTCACAGCGTTGACTTTCACGATGCCACGCATGTTGTTCACGACCAGAGTGGCAAGCGCTTCACCCTCGATGTCTTCGGCGATAATCTGCAGCGGCTTACCAGCCTTGGCTACAGCTTCCAGCACCGGCAGCAGCTCGCGGATGTTGGAGATCTTCTTGTCGACCAGCAGGATGTAAGGGTCTTCCAGCTCGGCAGACATGTTGTCCTGGTTGTTGATGAAGTACGGAGACAGGAAGCCGCGATCGAACTGCATACCTTCAACCACGTCCAGCTCGTCTTCCAGGCCGCGGCCTTCCTCAACGGTAATAACGCCTTCCTTGCCAACTTTTTCCATTGCATCGGCGATGATCTTACCGATCGTCTCGTCGCCGTTGGCAGAGATAGTGCCTACCTGAGCAATCATCTTGCTGTCGTCACAGGGCTTGGCCATATCACGGATTGCCTTCACGGCTTCCGTTGTGGCCTTGTCGATGCCGCGCTTCAGATCCATCGGGTTCATGCCGGCCGTAACCGCCTTCACGCCCTCGTTAACGATGGACTGGGCCAGAACGGTTGCGGTAGTGGTACCGTCACCGGCGGTGTCGTTGGCCTGGGAAGCCACTTCTTTCACCATCTGGGCGCCCATGTTCTCGAACTTGTCAGACAGTTCGATTTCCTTGGCTACGGAAACACCATCTTTGGTGATGGTCGGCGCGCCGAAGGACTTTTCCAGAACCACGTTACGGCCTTTCGGGCCGAGGGTCACTCTAACCGCGTCTGCCAGTACGTTGACGCCTGCGACCATGCGCTTACGTGCGCTATCACCGAATTTAACGTCTTTTGCTGCCATGTCTTCTATTCCTGTTCGTTAAACCGAAAACGTTGAATCAATCGGATTAATGAGAGTTCGTGCGATTCGCCTCAGCGATCACTCAAGCACGCCGTAGATGTCGCTCTCGCTCATGATGAGGAGCTCTTCGCCATCGATCTTGACGGTGTTACCGGCGTACTGGCCGAAGACCACGGTGTCACCCACCTTGACCGCCAGTGAGCGGGTTTCGCCGTTATCAAGGATGCGACCGTTACCAATGGCAATCACTTCGCCCTGGGACGGCTTCTCTTTGGCGTTACCCGGCAGCACGATGCCACCTGCAGTTTTCTCTTCTTCTTCCTTACGGCGCACGACAACACGATCGTGTAGCGGACGAATTTTCATTGCTCGGCTTCTCCAATAGTCAGATTAATGTGGCAATGACATTGTTGATGTAAGTCGGATCAGCTAAACCTGATCCGACAAATTGCCCGGCTGGATAACCAACTGTTTTCAGTGGAAATCAGCCCGCAGCGAACTTGTGGTTTCTATTTGGGGTAGCAGGTAGGGGTTTTCAACACCCCGGAGAGAAAATTTTTTCACTTTTTTTCGATCCGGTCCCGATCGGATTCGGTCTCGTCCTGATACTCGCCTTCGATAATGTCGCCATTGCTGTCACGGTCAAACGGGCGTTGCTGGCCGAACGGGTTCTCCCGGCCACCAAACGGATCCTGTCCAAACGGATTCGAGCCACCACCGGCACGAAAATAGAAACCGCTACTCCGGCTTTGACCAGCCACAACCATACGCTTCAGAGCCTGCGCTGCGAGCCAGTGGCGGGTACCCGGAATCAGGCAGAGGAATCCAACGGTATCGGTAATAAAACCCGGCGTCAGCAACAGGGCGCCGCCCACGGCCAGGATCAGCCCCTCGGCCACTTCTTTGGCAGGCAATTCACCACTGTTCAGACGCTGATTGGCCCGCAACAGCGTTGCCAGACCCTGCTGCCGAAGGAGCCAGGCACCGATAACAGCGGTCAGCAACACCAACCCGATGGTATTAAGCACGCCGATCATGCCGCCCACCTGGATCAGGACCGCCATTTCGGCGATCGGCATGATAATGAATAAAAACAGAAACACAGACATCAGGACCTCAGGGTCTGAGCAGGAATTTCAGAAGGTCTGGTATACTCGCAGCCCTTCCGTTTTTAACAAGAAGCCACACATGGCTCGACTCACCCACGCCGCAAGGCAAAGGGCGAAAGGACGCACGGCAACCGTAAACCACCTGATAACAGTAGTTAGGGCAAAACATGAAACTTCAAGATTCCGTGATTGCAATTACCGGCGGCGGCCAGGGCCTGGGCCGCGCCATGGGTGAATACCTTGCAGCGAAAGGCGCCAAAATCGCGCTCATCGACCTGATGCCAGAGAAGCTGGACGAAGCCGTCACCGGATGCGTGGCCGCGGGCTCCGAGGCCAGAGCCTACGTCTGCAACGTCGCCAAAGAAGAAGACGTTGAGAAAACCTTCGAAGCCATCATTAACGACTTCGGGCACCTTAATGGCCTGGTCAACAACGCCGGTATCCTTCGGGACGGGCTTATGGTCAAAGTGAAGGATGGCGAAGTTGAACGCCGCATGGAGCTGTCACAGTGGCAAGCGGTTATCGACGTCAACCTAACCGGCGTCTTCCTCTGCGGCCGCGAAGCAGCGACCCAAATGATCAAGAACGGTGACCAGGGGGCGATCATCAACATCGCCTCCATCTCCCGTGCCGGCAACATGGGCCAGAGCAACTACTCCGCCGCCAAAGCCGGTGTTTCCGCCCTGGTTCCCGTGTGGGCTAAAGAACTCGCCCGCTACGGCATCCGCTGCGCCGGCATCGCCCCGGGCTTCATCGAAACCGAAATGACCGCCTCCATGAAGCCGGAAGCCCTGGAAAAAATGACCGCCGGCATCCCGCTGAAGCGCATGGGCAAGCCAGAAGAGATTGCTTCGGCAGCTGCGTTTATTTTCGAGAACGACTATATGTCCGGGCGGATGCTTGAAGTGGATGGGGCTCTGAGGCTCTGATCCCTTAAATCCATCCTAGAAATGAAGCCAGCTCAGGGATGAGCCGGCAGATAGCCAAAATACTTTACACATCGAAAGATTAAGACAATAATGTAAATTATTTTCGCCAAAATGGGCCGGCAATGGATTTTCAGACCCTCGGACACGAAATCTCTGCTTTCCGCCAACAACAAGGCGTCTCCCAGCAAAAAATGGCAGACCACCTTGGCATCTCCCGCGCAACCATCAATGCCTTGGAAAACGGCCGTTCTGGCGACATCGGCATCCGCAAGGTTATGAAAATTCTCGACTACCTGGGCAAGGAGCTGGCCATCCGGGACAAATCTCCGTTCCCGACCCTGGAGGAGCTGCGTGATGAGCGATGAACTGGACGTTTATGTGAATCACAGGCCTGCCGGGAAACTGTTCCGCGAATCGGGCGAATACGTCTTCAGCTATTCCGAGAAAGCCAATCCCAACGCCTTCGTTTCGCTGACCATGCCGGTCCGCAAAAAAGATTATAGCCACCCTCAGCTACACCCGGTTTTCGAGATGCATCTGCCGGAGGGCTACCTGCTCTCGGTAATCAAAAAGCAGTTTGCCAAACTTACGGATACCGACGACTTTGGGCTTCTTCGACTGCTGGCGCCCAACATACGTGGCCGGGTCGAGTTCAACCCTGATGACCACTCCGGAGAGAACTCCTTAAGTCTCGACAAACTTCTACACTCTGATAACCCCGCCCTGTTCGAGGAACTGGTGTCACGGTTTGCGCTTCGCTCTGCTTTAAGTGGCGTACAGCCCAAAGTCCTGGCGACGCTTGAAAACAAGGCAACGCTCCAACTTGAAGACTACATTGTCAAAGCCTGGGGCCCTGATTATCCCGAACTGGCTCTCAACGAATACTGCTGCATGCTCGCCTGCCAGCACGCCGGAATTCCCGTTCCCGAATTCTATCTATCGGATGACGAATCCCTGTTCACAATGAAGCGGTTCGATTTGAATGACAGCGGCGAGGCACGGGGCTTTGAAGACATGTGTGTACTTCAGGCAAAACAGCGGGAAGAAAAGTACACCGGCAGCTACGAGCAAATTGCCAAAACCATCAAAACCTTTGTTAGCGCAGAGAACAAGAAAGCCTCCCTTGAGCAGTTTTTTAAAATGATGGTCCTGAATAATATCCTGCAAAATGGCGACGCCCACCTGAAGAACTTTGGCCTAGTCTACGAGAACATCGATTCCATCAGACTGGCGCCAGCTTACGATGTCGTATGCACAACCGCCTACATCAAGAAGGATATCTCGGCTCTCACCCTCATGGGCAGCAAGAAATGGTGGCCCAGAAAACATATGGAACGGTTTGGGATTCAGGTCTGTGACTTGAGTGCGGCCAAAGCCAGAGAGTTGTACGAGGAATGCCTGGGAGCCATTGAAAAGGTTCAGCTCTATGTTGCGGAACGGCTTTCACGGGAACCTGCCGGAGAGAAAGCGGAGCTGTTGGCGCACCTCCATACGCTCATTGCCAACGAAACCGCGACATCGAAACGCGCCCGTCGCTGACTTCGACACCTTCAGCTTCAAGCCGGCTTACCTGCTCCTGATATTTCTCAGACCCCACGGGAAAGGCAATCTGGCCGTTACTGCGGATCACCCGATACCAGGGCACGGCATGCCCGTCCGGCAACTTGCCCAAGGCCTTCCCGATGTACCTCGCCTGCCGGCCCAACCCTGCCATCTCTGCAACCTGGCCGTAACTGACTACCTTTCCCTCCGGCACGGCCAGTACGACTTGCCAGATTTTCTGGTCTTTGGTCAGTTCGGACATCAAGGGCTCTCTGCTTCGGCATCAGGCTTCGATTCATTGCGCGGCGCCAACGCATCCAGTCGATGGCCATTCCGGATCATGAAAACGGCCAACAGAATCGCAGGCACGCCCATTATGCCGGCCACCAGGAAGAATTCGGCGTAACCAAAGCCCGCCACGACAATGCCGGAGAACCCACCGAGAAACTTGCCAGGCAGAGTCATCAGGGAACTGAACAGGGCGTACTGCGTTGCCGTGAACGAGGCACTGGTCATGCTGGAAAGCCAGGCAATCAGGGCAACGTTGGCGATGCCGCCACTCAGATTATCAGCGCTGACGACGGCAGCCAGAGTGACAATGTTGGGAGGGTACTGGGCCAGCACCACAAACAGGAGGTTGGTGGCGGCGGTCATTATTGCCCCCAGAAGAAGAATGCGACGAACGCCGTAGCGAACCACCATAACCCCACCTATGAGCGAACCGGCAATGGTCATGAAGAAGCCGAAGATCTTCGTCACATCCGCTACCTGGGTTTTGCTGAAGCCCATGAAATCCAGGTAGAAGGGATTAGCCATCACACCCATGGCGATGTCCGAGATCCGGTAAACGGCCACCATGAGCAGAATAACCAGAGCCAGCTCCCTGTACCGGCGGAAGAAATCCAGGAATGGGCCGGCGACGGCGGCGTAAAACCAGCCAACCAGTCTCGCCAGCCGGGGATTCAGATGGGTACGCTTGGCGGCCTCCTGCTTGATCTTATGAGCAATGTCCTGGGCGGCGGCAAAGTGGTTCACGGTCGGTTCGCGAACAATCAAAACCGTCACCGCGCCGACGCCCACCAGGGCCGCCATGACCTCATAGGACACCTGCCAGGACCAGAATTCCGCCAGGTAAAGAGCACCGGCGCCGGCCACCAGAAGCGCCAGACGGTAGCCAAAGATGTACGTAGCAGCCAGGGCGGCCTGGAGGCGTTCCTCGGCAATCTCGATGCGGTAGGCATCAATCGCCACGTCCTGAGTAGCGGAAGAAAAGGCCACCAGCAAGCCACAAAGAGCCATCATTTCCGGCGCTGCCGTGGCATCCACGTGAGCCATCAGGTACAGCCCCGTGGCGATACCTGCCTGCGCAAAGATAATCCAGCTTCGCCGCTTGCCCAGCAGCCGGTCGAGCAGCGGCAGTTTCAGGCGGTCCACCACCGGTGCCCAGAACACCTTGATGGAATAGGTAATGCCAAGCCAGCTGAAGAACCCGATGGTGGCGGTTTCCACCCCGACATCCGCGAGACGGGCATTCAGCGTGGAAAACACCAGCAGGAACGGCAGCCCCGCCGAAAAGCCCAGGAATAGCAGGGCAATTACCTGCCAACGGGTATAGGTATGGAGCGTGTCCCGGATCAGGGTCAGGCGGGTGCCGGTTAAGATGGTGAAGCCTCCGGATCAGTCGCGGAAATTATTGAACTGCAGCGGGATATCCAGCTCAGCTTCCCTGAGCATGGCAATGGCTTCCTGAAGATCATCCCGCTTCTTGCCGGTCGCTCGCACCTTATCACCCTGAATACTGGCCTGGACCTTCATCTTCTGGTCCTTGATCATCTTCACGATCTTCTTGGCCATATCGGTTTCAATGCCTTGCTTCAGCAGCAGGTGCTGTTTAACCAGCTTGCCGGACTTGCTGTCGCCATCCTCGGCCAGCGCTCGCGCATCAATATTACGCTTGGCAAAGGCCATACGCAGCATGTCCAGCAGCTGCTCCAGCTGGAACTCCTGCTCGGCACTGATGGTAATGCCCTTGTCGTCCAGCTCAATGTCGGCTTCCACGTTCTTGAAGTCCCAGCGATTACCCAGCTCCCGCTTGGCCTGGTCGACCGCATTGGTGACTTCGTGCATATCGATTTCTGAAACAATGTCAAAAGAAGGCATGGTCGTTATTCTCCGTTAAGCTAAGCGGGTATACTGACAAATTGCTGAAAACGGGGTCAGATGAAAGCGTTCATCTGACCCCACCTTCGGCGCCCGATTGATTTGCAGGGAATCATACCAACCTGCAGCATACACCGCACCTGACAACGGACTGCTAAAAGTAGATAACAATGCCAAATCTGGACCTTCCCATCCTGGTAGTAGACGACGCGAAATTCAGCAGTATGGTGGTTGGCCGCACGCTGCGAAATGCCGGATATCGCGACGTACGCATCGTGAATAACGCACCGGAAGCCCTTCAGTTAATCGAACAGCGCCCGGTAAGCGTTCTTATTGCCGACTGGCTGATGCCCGAGATGGATGGCCTTGAGCTGACGGACCAGGTGCGACAACAGGACGAGCAAAACAATCACTACACTTACGTGATCCTGCTCACGGCACGGGAAAGCGTCGAGGCTCTTTCAGAAGCCTTCGACCGGGGCGTGGACGACTTCATCTACAAGTCCGACATGACCAAGCAACTGATCCCCCGCATATTTGCCGCAGACCGAATGGCCGACCGCCAGAACACCCTGCTCCGTGCCAACTCCCTGCTGATCGAGAACAACCGGGAACTGGAATCCACCAACATCATTGATCTGGAAACCGGTCTCTGCAACACCAAATACGGTCGCGAGCGGCTGACCAAGATGCTGCGCCACGCTGAATCCCGAGGCGGCTGTTCTGCCTACGTACTGTGTGGCATTCGCAACTGGCAGGAACTCAAGCGCAAACACCCGCCCACGGTGATGAGCGAACTGGCTATCGGCATTGCCCGCCGACTGAGCACCCTGATTCGCCCCATTGATGCCCTGTGCCGCGTTGGCGACAACCAGTTCGCCATCATTGCCTACTTCCCGAACAGCGATCACTGCACCACCACAGCGTTCAGGCGCGTGTTCGATGGCATCAACCACAAGGCCCTGAAAACCACGGCTGGCTATATTTCTTTGGAAGCCGGCATGGTGCTGTGCAAAGCTGACGCCCAGAACGGCACACCCTCGATCCAGGATATGGAACGGGCAGCGGTGCAGGGGCTGGTGGATGCCTATGATACCCGTCGGTTTACCGAGACTGCGCCGGAGATCGGAGCGACCGCGTAACGAACTCGGGGTCAGATGAAATTGGGGTCAGAAGAAAAGTTCTTCTGACCCCAATTTCATCTGACCCCACCTTCACAGTCCGTAACACTGATACACACTTCACAAACAGACAGGAAAGGCCGGACGATTTATTCTGCAATGGTGGATTTAAGCAGTATCCCCCATGGTGGAGGAGCCGAGAAGTACCTCCGCCGCCATATGGGGAATCGAATCCACCGGATTAACGAATTTTTCAGGCACTTTCGTTCTTTCCTTGTTTTTTGGGCCAGCTTTTTAGCTGGCCTTTTTATTTTCTGCTCCAGACGTTTCCGCACCAGTTCCGTTATACTCCGACTATAACGACTCCAAAAACAGTGCTGTAACCATGCAAACCCTCGGAACCGCCTCTGTCGCTGCCCTACGCCAATACGTTCGTGCTGCCGAATCCGCCGGCGTGGATATCAATCGCCTTTTCAACCAGGCCGAACTGGACCAGAACATCCTGGACACCGACGACGGCCGCATTAACGGCGAGCAGTTCCAGCACTTTATCCGTTTATTGTGCGAACAAACTGGCAACCCGATCCTTGGTCTGGAAACCGGCGACTTCGTTCAACCCGGCTCCTACAGCGTGCTTGGCTACATCACCATGAGCTGCGCCACCCTGGGCGAAGCCGTGGCACGCATTGCGCCGTTCGAAAAACTCGTCGGAGATATGGGAACCACCAGCCTCGCCATGAAAGGCGAAGACATCAAACTGACCTGGAACTGCAACTACACTGATCCCCTGGTGCGCCCCCAACTGGTCGACAACGTCTTTGCCTCCTGGGTGAACTACGCCCGCTGGCTTGCGGACAACCGGGAGGCATCACCCAGCTCGGTAAAACTCCGTCGGGCCTCTCCGGGCTCAGAGTTTGAAACGGCCTACCAGGAACGCTGGCACTGCATGGTCACTTTCTCAGCAGATGAAGACAGCATCACCCTCAAGAAAAGCCTGCTGGAAACCCGCCTGCGGCAACCGGACCCCCTCCTGCGCAAAACCCTGGAAGCCCATGCACTGAGCCAACTGGCCTCTCTGGATACCGACAGCGACCTGACTTCGAAGGTCCGCCACAGCATCCAGCAACAACTGATGCACGGCATTACCCGGCAAGACATGGTGGCCGAAGACCTGGGAATGACAAGCCGAACCCTGCAGAGAAAACTTGGCCAGGGAGGCGTGTCTTACCAGAAATTGCTGGATGAAGTGCGGCAAAAAATGGCCGAGGACTATCTACGCAACAGCGAGTTGGCCATTCCGGATATTGCGCTAAGGCTGGGATATAGCGAAACCACGTCGTTTCACAGGAAGTTCAAGGCGGTAACGGGGAAAACGCCCGGAGAGTTCCGGGCGTCCGTAGAGCAGACTTAAAGCTTGCGGCCTTTGCCAGCAGCAATCCGCAGACGCAGCGCATTCAGCTTGATGAAGCCTTCTGCATCCTTCTGATCGTATGCACCCTGATCTTCCTCAAAGGTCGCGATCTTCTCGTCGAACAGCGAATCCTCAGATTTACGGCCAACCACGTCCACATTGCCCTTGTAGAGCTTCAGACGAACTGTGCCGTTTACATAATTCTGGGTCTGATCGATCAGCGCCTGCAGAGCCTCGCGCTCCGGAGACCACCAGTAACCGTTGTAGATCACCTCGGCATAGCGCGGCATGATGCTGTCTTTCAGGTGCGCCACTTCGCGGTCCAGAGTAATGGACTCAATGGCACGGTGGGCACGCAGCATGATGGTACCGCCCGGGGTTTCGTAGCAGCCGCGGGACTTCATGCCCACGTAGCGGTTCTCGACGATATCCAGACGGCCAATGCCGTTGGCACCCGCCAGCTTGTTCAGGGTTTCTACAACCACGTGCGGCTTCATGTCCTGACCATCGATGGCAACAATGTCACCCTTCTTGTAGGTCAGCTCAACGTAGGTCGGCTCATCCGGCGCGGCTTCCGGAGACACGCTCCAGCGCCACATATCTTCCTCGGCTTCCGCCCAGGGATCTTCCAGGTTGATGCCTTCGTAGGAGATATGCAACAGGTTGGCGTCCATGGAGTACGGGCTCTTGCCCTTCTTCATTTCCACCGGGATGTTGCGCTCTTCGCAGTATTGCAGAAGCTTCTCGCGGGAATTCAGATCCCACTCACGCCAGGGTGCAATCACCTTTACACCCGGCTTCAGCGCGTAGGCACCCAGCTCGAAACGCACCTGGTCGTTACCCTTGCCGGTTGCACCGTGGGAAATGGCATCGGCGCCGGTTTCATTGGCGATATCGATCAGACGCTTGGCAATCAGAGGACGGGCAATGGACGTACCCAGAAGGTACTCACCCTCATAGATGGTGTTCGCGCGGAACATCGGGAACACGTAATCGCGCACAAACTCCTCGCGCAGGTCCTCGATGTAGATTTCTTTAACGCCTAACGCCTCGGCTTTCGCCCGCGCCGGCTCAACTTCCTCGCCCTGGCCGATGTCGGCGGTAAACGTTACCACCTCACAGTTGTAGGTATCCTGCAACCACCGAACGATAACGGAAGTATCCAGGCCACCGGAATAGGCCAGCACCACCTTTTTGATATCAGACATGCCCTTGCTCCAGACTGAACAGAATGGATGTGTTGAAAATAAGGGCCGTATTGTACGGGAGAGTGGGGGTAATGGCTATTGGGCGGGGGTATTAGGCGGCATAGGGCGAACAAGGAGTCAGATGAAAGCGTTCATCTGACTCCGATTTCACAGTGAGAAGTTCGCGGCCTCAAACAGCCTGCTGCTGCCCAACAGCTTCTTCGCGAATTCCATCCCAGCCTTCTTTAATCGAATGAAGGAGAGACAAAACCTCATCAAGTTTTGCAACGTCATTTTTCGCGCTGGCTTGAAGCAAAGTCCGCTCCATATAGTCATAGAGCGCTTCCAGCCTAGGCGCCAACTCGCCACCTTTTTCGAAATCCAGGAAACTGCGAAGACCACCAATTATATCAATAGCCTTCCCTATCAACTGCCCCTTACCAGCCGCATCTTTGGCTTGCATGCGAGCCTTGGCCATATTGATTCTCTCAATAGCACCGTTGTACAGGAGCTGAATCAACCGATGTGGATCTGCATCAATTGTGCTTGTTTGGTTGTTAACACGCTGGTATGCCTGCAAACCGTTCATATTCGACCTCTTGAGTTACTAACCGATCCTAACTGATCAGTTGTCACGGTTGTTTTGAGGAGCCAGCGCAGCAAGCTGCTGACTCACGAAATCCTGAGTGCTGTTGAGCTGCGAAATCAGAGAATCAGCTGCAGTAAACTGGCTCACCAACCTCTCCCGGTAGGCCGCTATGCGCTCTTCAAGCCGTGCCTGACTCGCCTGTATCTGCTCCAGATCCCGGTTAAGGCTCTCGGTCCGCGATTCAATCGCGCCATCGGCGCCCACAAAGCTCGAGACTAAATCGACCGTTCGCTCAGCAACGCCTTCAACAAACGTGATCGAGCCTCTACTTCCTATCTCATCACCAAGAATACGAACCTGCAGACCAGAAGCGCCGCCATTTCCGTTTCCAAGGAACAGAACCCGGCCATCCCCTTCTGCTATTCTTCCACCGATCGTCCCGGCAACATCGACGCCTGACGTGCTCGTTGCCGAATCGAGACCGAAAATCGCTGAGCTTTCTGCGGAGTCCAGAGAGACAGCCGAATCGCTTCCATAATCCGCAGACGTAAAACTCAGATTGCCGCTGCTGTCGAGCTCAACCTGCACTGAGGTACCAGCCGCATCAAGGGCATTGTTGCTGTTTAACTGGGACTGGATTTCATCAACCAGATCCTGAGCAGACGCATACGTCTGTTGCGTCAGTTGAATACTTACCGACGTCTCATCGTTCACCTTGAATGTCAGTTCATCGTTGGAATCGTCGATCACAATTCCATCTGCCAATGCACTCCCGGCAACCAACGTGCCCTGAGTAGCGGCCTGGGTGATGTTAATGTCGTATCTACCGGGCTCTGTATTTAGCCCGCTGCGTACAAACTCAACCTGGCTGTCAGTTGTCCGCCCTTGTTCCGCAAACAAGGCGGTCACGTCATCCGGGTTTGCCTTAAGCTGTTCTTCAAACCTGGCTCTATCAAATTCCAGACCACCTGTTTCGAAGTTGGTGGTTACTCCTACATCAGCCAAACTACGGACCGCCGAGTTTTCCAAGCCGGGAACAACGCGGGTAAGAACTTGGCGCAACTGGTTCTGAATTGAACGAACCGTGCTATCGCCCGTTAGGAGACTGCCAACGCCTGCCTCCGCATTGAAGCCGGCTAGGCTGTCGATTGTCGACTGAAGTGCGTTGAACTTGTCCACAAAACCCTGGACCCGATCCGCAACCGCCCCCAAATCCTGCTGCACCTTGATTACAGAAGAGCCGGTAGCCGTGAGATCAAATGTAAGGCCGTCGATGACATTTTCAAAACTGTTCGTGGCGCGAGTAATCTCAACACCGTTAATTTCCATCACCGCGTCGGTTGCTGCAATGGTTTCGCGAAGCCCTGAATCAGCATCCATTCCGGAATTAAAGGCAAACCGGGACAATCCCTGGTTATCGGTGCCAGTTCCAACACTATCGTCAGCGACCGACATACTGACAGCATTGGCGGTGCCAGTCTCATCGGCCGAAAGCACCAACTGAAAGCCGTCTCCGGTATCGATTACACCAGCGGAGACTCCAGCATCGGCATCATTGATGGCATTCGCCAACCCCTGGAGGGTGTCATTGCTGCTATCGATCGTAATGTTTGTCGTCTTGTCGCCCACATTCAAGGTCAGCCTGCCCTGACCGACGCTGGTTGCGTCACGATCGGCAAACACATCACGGGAAGCCAGGGCCTGAGCTCCAGCAAGACTGGTCACTTCTACACTATAAGTGCCTCGGCTAGCCTTGGTGCTGTCCACAGACACGGATATATCTTCATTCGAAGAACTTGCCGAAAACGCTTTTAGATTATCCGGGGCACTAAGCTGGCGCATTGGCAAGCGCAGTTCGGTAATTGCACTCCGAAGCTGGCCATAAGCTGAGATCAAAGACTGCGTTTGCTCTGTCTTTTGTGTCAACCTCTGTTCGGTGGGCGCACGCTCAGCTTGAACCAACTGATCAACCAGATCAGAGGTAAGGACCCCGGAACCAATACCCAACGATGATATGCTTGCCATTCCAATGCCTCCTCAAGGGGGCTAATCTCTTCATTGTTCAGTTTATCGGCAAAAAGCGGCAAAACTTTGCCTTTTTCTTCTGTCGATTTGTAACACAAAGTAACCAGTCTCGCGCTTTAAAAGCAAAAATGCAGACTGCTTCATCACCCTAAAAACGCAAGCACCGCCATATCCTTGAAGATATGGCGGCGCTGAACAGCCGCTGCCGTCATCAGAGGGAGAGCTGAAGCCCATCAGACGGCTACGTCAGCAATCAAACCTGAAGCAAGTTTGCTGCCAACCCACAGTTTATTACTGTAACAAAGACAAAACCTGCTGGGGACGGGCATTCGCCTGGGCCAGTACTGAGATACCAGCCTGCTGCAGCACCTGAGACTTCGACAGCTTCGCAGTTTCCGCTGCAAAGTCGGCGTCCAGGATTCGACTGTTGGAAGCACTCAGGTTCTCAACAGACGTGCTCAGATTAGCAATCGTGGACTCGAAACGGTTCTGGGCCGCACCGAGATCGGACCGGAACTGGTTTACCTGATCGATGGCAAAGTCTACGGCAACCAGAGCCTGATCAGAGCCTTCACGGGTGCTGATATCCAGACTATTGAGTGACGCTGTCGCATTTTCCGGATCGCCCGCAGTATCAATAGCCTGGTTTACTTCAGGCGTGCCATCCGCATCCAGATCGGTCGTAATCAAAGCAACGAAGTCTTCACCTTTGGCGGATGCCAGAACAATGTCATTGCCGTCAGAGCTCAGAAAAGCTGACACTCCAGTGTTTTTGGTCTCGCCGTTAATCTGCGCGACTACGTCCTGGAGACTGCTCGCAGTGACTTCGATAGACTCATCAGCACCAGAGATGTCCACCTGAAAATCAACAGTCTGGCCTGCGGCAAACTTATCGGCCAGCTCCAGCTCCTGCGCAGGTTCTAGCTGCCCAATACCAGAGCCGGTGGAGTTGCTAGCAATACGGGTACTGTCTTCTAGCTCCAGGTCAAACGTGAAGCCGCCACTGTTAGCCGTATCAACTATAGAAAAGGCATTAAAAAAAGGACTCGCACTGTAATCAACAGTAATGTTGGATTGATTGAACGGCGGAGATTGAATCACCGCCTCAATTGCGTCGGCTGCGTCCTGGCCACTCGTCACAGCAGTGAAATCGATGCTGACCTCGTCACTACCTACCGTGAGAGTGCCCGTCATGTTGCCGTCGTACACGAAGCTAGCTGGTTCGGAAATGGTGCTCGACCCGTTATTGGGAATGGTGCCCGATAACACATAGATGTTCCCGGAACTTCCGGTGGCATCCTGAACAGAAAAATCAGTGAGCGTTCCCGGAGTCGTTGTCGGGTTGCTGATCTTGAGTATTTCGCCTTCAACGGAAACCGTCGCTTCTTCAAAGCCAGCTTCATTTTGAATAGCGTTTTGTAAATCACCCGCAAAACTGGCGATCCTGTCGGCTCGCGTAGCTCCTCCAGAGTAGTCTGTCGTGGAACTCAGGCTTGTCGCGCCAAGGTCACCAGCAACCGTGATGTCTGTACTGAAGTCGAGACCTGAGACATCCAGTTCGGTAACGCCAGCCTGGCCAGGCCCGATCGAAGTAGAAGAAAGACCCTCAGTTTGCCGAATCGTTGCGCCGAGTTCACTACCCCGAGAATCAAGGCCAGCCACAGAGATGGTCTCACCCGCGTTTGCGCCAACCTGAAACGCTTGAGCGCCAAAGGTTCCATCAAGAACCTTCAAGCCATTAAAGGAGGTCTGGCTCGCAATACGATTGACTTCCGCAATTCGCTGATCAACCTCACTATTCAAGGCTTCGCGATCGGAAGGGCTGTTGGTGGCGTTGGAGGATTGAACGGCCAGCTCACGAATACGCTGCAGGTTGTTGGTGATTTCGTCCAATGCACCTTCAGCAGTCTGAGCCAGAGAGATGCCGTCGTTGGCATTTCGGGTAGCCACGTTCAGACCAGAAATCTGGGATTGGAAGCGGGTGGAAATCGCTAGACCAGCAGCATCGTCTTTGGCGGAGTTGATACGCAGACCGGATGACAAACGCTCAAGTGCCTGGTTCGACAGCTTCTGCGACTGCCCCAATTGATTCTGGGCGGACAGTGACGCAACGTTCGTATTGATTCCCAAAGCCATTGCGCGATCCCTATCAAAGCAAGGTGTTTGCAAATTTCACTGTCACGCGGTTTCCCGAGTGACAGTGGTGTTTCCTTGCGAAAGCTGAGCTTACAAAGACCGGCTGGCTTTCAGACTTTAATGTTGAACAGTGTCAGCGGCTCATCCTGCTGCAGATTTTCAGCCAACCTCACAGCAACTTCGTCAGGAATCTGGCGAATGACTTCCTGGGTCGACTGATCTACCACTTTGACGATAGTCTGTCCAAGATCGTTATCAACTTCGAATTGGAGATCCCGCTGAACATTCTGAACGAAATTGTTCAGCTGACTGACCGCATCATCCAGCTGATCCCTTTGAGCATCGGTCCGCGCTTCCAGCTTTTCAGCTTTCGCCGCGTTTTGACCCGCCTGGGTACTCTGGACTTTTTCGGTAGCGGAAATAGAAACGGAAGGGTCGGAGGCATTCCTGCCCTCGGCCTGAGATGACGATATTGCCCGAGCCGGTGCTTGTTCACTGGCGCGAACCAGCTTCAGATCCGGGCTGTTCAGGTTAACGTCATTCATAGCTTTACCTCGCTATCCTTAGACGGAGTAAAACCGGAACCCGAAGGTTCCGGTTGTTACCGCTTGCCCCTTACTGCAGGAGGGACAGAACCTGCTGCGGACGGGCGTTCGCCTGGGCCAGGACAGAGATACCGGCCTGCTGCAACACCTGGGCCTTGGACAGCTTCGCGGTTTCAGCCGCGAAGTCGGCATCCAGGATCCGGCTATTGGAAGCACTGAGGTTCTCAACAGAGGTGCTCAGGTTCGCAATGGTGGACTCGAAACGGTTCTGGACCGCACCGAGGTCTGACCGGAACTGGTTTACTTGGTCGATTGCGAAGTCTACTGCAACCAGAGCCTGGTCGGAGCCAGCACGGGTGCTGATATCAAGTTCGTTCACCGAAACGTTGGAGTTCGCATCGGTTGATGAATCGACAGTCAGGTCAACCTCGTTAGTGCCATCACCATCTACGTCTGTAGTGATAGACGCTGTGAAGTTCTCACCCTTTGCAGATGCGAAGACAATATCGTCACCGGAAGAACTCAGGAAAGCAGAGACACCGGTATCCTTGGTTGCGCCGTTGATCTGGGCCACAACGTCCTGCAGGTTGCTCGCGTCGGTAACTTCAATGGCTTCGCCTGCAACATTCAGGGAGAAGGAAGTTGTTTCACCAGCTTCGAAGCGGGAAGCTACTGTCTGCTCTTCGGCTGCGGCCAGAGCAGAAACGGAGCCGCCTGTAGACGCATTCGGCGTTCCGCCATCGCTAGCAGTGATATTTGCAATATCGTAGGTAACAGCTGAGTCGCTCTCTATTTGCACCACACTGCCATCGTCGACCGCACCCAAATCAGTGCCTGCCGTGAAACCAGCAGCAGTCAAGCCTGCTTGGACCGCTGAAGTGAGATCCGCGAGTGTATTGCCCGTGCCTGCTGCTAGAGAGAAGTTAACAGTTGTGGTGTTTGTAGAATCATCTGTGACCTCGAAGGAACCCGTAACCCCAGAGTCCAAATCCAAAGTGCTCGGATCGAACAGAGTAGCCTGGGTTGCTGTGCCTGAGCCATCAGTGGTGGAGACGTCAGACCCTGTGACACTTACCTGCGTACCAGACGCGTCAGAAATATCAATAGTTGCAGTAATGTCAGAGGTGCTGGCGTTGCTGAAAACGATCGAGTTGCCATCGTCCGAAGCGGCGACAGTCACATCTGGAAGGTTACCATTGCTGGTAATCTCGCCTTGAATCGCTGTAGCGAGTGCATCAGCATCAGCGTATGTCGCACCCGCAACATCAATGGTTTGGCCATCGATCGTGGAGGACACGGTGATATCGCCGCCAAAATCGAGACCAGAAACGTCCAAAGTGGTTTCGCCAGCATCACCCGCTCCCAGGGAGGTCGCAGCCAGGCCTGAAGTCTGAGAGATAGTCGCACCCAGCTGGCTTCCGCGTGAATCCAGACCAGCTACTGAGATCGTCTCACCAGCGTTCGCGCCTACCTGAAACGCCTGGGTGCCGAAAGTGCCATCGAGAACCTTAAGACCGTTGAATGAGGTCTGGCTCGCGATGCGGTTAACTTCTGCAATACGCTGATCGACTTCCTGGTTCAAAGCCTCACGGTCCGAATCACTGTTGGTGGCGTTAGCGGACTGAACCGCCAGTTCACGAATACGCTGCAGGTTGTTGGTGATTTCGTCCAGCGCGCCTTCAGCGGTCTGGGCCAGAGAGATACCATCGTTAGCGTTACGGGTCGCCACGTTCAGACCAGAAATCTGAGACTGGAACCGTGTGGAAATGGCAAGACCTGCTGCATCATCCTTGGCGGAGTTGATGCGCAGACCAGAGGACAGACGCTCCAGCGCCTGGTTGGAAAGGTTCTGAGACTGACCCAACTGATTCTGGGCTGAGAGCGATGCAACGTTAGTGTTGATACCGAGAGCCATTATGCTTCTCCTTCGACCGATGTCGTTATTTCATGGAAAAGGTCTGGCGCCCGTTTTTCAGTTTGGGAGCGCCGCCCTGTTACTCCACTTAACGGCGCCGAAACTCATTGCTTTAGAAAAAAAATCCACTGTTTTTGTTAACAAATGTAAAACCGGCAATTCAATGCCTTTGTCAGCGGCAGCTGTTTGGCACTAAACCGGAGGAGCCCAGCCGAACTCGATAGATTTTATGAACCAAAACAATAAGATAATGGAAAAATAATTATTTTGGCACGCGATTCGCTTAGCACCCTGCAAAACGGCAATTAAACGAATTTCGCCGGCAGTGGTTCCCCTCTTCGTGATCGGGCACCTCGCTTTCGGCGCCTCTGAGCAGGGAGAATTGATATGCCTCAGGTCATTAACACCAACATCGCTTCGCTGAACGCGCAAAGAAACCTTAATGCCTCGCAGGGCCAGGCAAATGTAGCTCTTGAGCGCTTGTCTTCCGGCCTGCGCATCAACTCTGCAAAAGACGATGCAGCCGGTCTTGCAATCTCTGAACGCTTCCAGTCACAGATCGCAGGCCTTAACCAGGCCCAGCGAAACGCCAACGACGGCATCTCTCTGGCTCAGACTGCCGAGGGGGCCATGGATGAAATTACCAACAACCTGCAACGTATCCGTGAGCTGGCGGTTCAGTCTGCCAACGCCACCAACAGTCCTTCGGATCGGCAGGCGCTGAACCAGGAGGTCCAGCAGCGCATTGAGGAAATCAACCGGATTGCCGCCCAAACATCTTTTAACGGACTGAAAGTTCTCGACGGCACCTTCGACACTCAAACTTTCCAGGTGGGCGCCAATACGGGCGAAACCATTGCAATTAGCGGTCTTGACTCTCGCGGCAGCCAGATTGGCTCGGTGCTGAAAGAAACCGCTGGATTATCGAGCGATGTCATTGGGCCGGGAGAAGCTGCAACAACTGATTTGAATGTGTCGACCCTGGATTTCACAACCGATCTCACAATCACGGGCACCATTGGTGGTGAGGATGTAAGCATCGGCGCTGCTTCCTACGCTGACGCCGATGCGCTCGCCACCGCGCTGCAAACCGAGATTCAGAACGGCGGCGGAGACCTCGCGGAAGTAACAGTCACAGTCGATGGCAACACCCTCACCATTACGAATCCAACGTCGACGGATTTTCCTGCAACCTCGTTTAGCATTTCAGATGCAAGCGGTGTGACAGGCAACACTGCTGACAACAGTGGCGGTGGGACCAACATTGCCGGTGCCGGTGGAACGGATACGATCGACGTATCGGGCCTGGACTTTACTAGCGGCGGTACGATCACCTTCGGCGGCGTTGATTATCCGATCACTGCAGGCTCCGACTTCGATGATGTCGCCACAGAACTGCAAGCTCAGCTTCAAGCAAATGAAGACCCTGATCTGACCGTCGCCAATGCCGGTGGGACGCTCACCATCACTAACGGAGGCGCTGCAACGCCGGCAGATGATGTCGATCCCGGGACGATTACAATTGAAGATGGAACGGGAACCCCCAATAGTTCCATTGGTGGAGCTCTAACCAGCATCGACGGCGCTGAAGATCTGACGCTGGGTCAATCATTCGCGAATGGCGACACCTACAACTTTGAGGTCGACATCAACGGAGATGTCTTTACTTTCGAAGGCATGGGATCATTGAGCGATATCGTTAGCCAGATCAATGCTCAAAGCACCCAAACAGGCATCCGCGCAAACCTGAACTCCGACAACGATGAGATTATTTTTTCATCACAATTCGGTGAGGCTTTCGACATTACGATCGACGCCGACATAGATGGCGATGGACTCTTTGGCGGTCTTGAAGATTACAACCAAGCGATTAATGCAACTATCGCAGACGACACCTATGCAGTGACTGGCGTCGACATCTCGAGCAGAGACGGTGCTGACTTGGCGATGATCTCAATAGATTACGCGATCGACACAATCAACGGTTTCCGAGCCGAGCTTGGTGCCGTTCAGAACCGATTCGAGTCTACCATTGCAAACCTGGCAACCACCTCCGAGAACCTCTCGGCCTCAAATAGCCGTATTCGTGATGCGGACTTCGCCGCAGAATCCGCCGAACTGGCCAGAACCCAGGTCCTGCAGCAGGCCGGCCTCTCTGTTCTGGCCCAGGCCAACGCAAGACCGCAGCAGGTTCTTCAGCTGCTGCAGGGTTAAACCTAAAGAGAAAACCCAAGAGGGCTCGGTGCAAACCGGGCCCTCTTTTTAAGGCAACAATACCCTTCCCCTTTAAGCTTTCCGCTACACAACCTGGCACACCTTTCGCAACACATCCCTCAAAGCACGGCAAACCGCCAAAAACTGCAGACCTTTGCCGCTCCCAACTGCGGCTGAATTCACGAGGTGTCCCATGCAAGCCAAGCATCAAGTCCAGGTTTCCCAATCCCAACAGGCCCAGGTTGCCCGCCTGCTTCTGCAGGCCAACCTTGCCTATGGGGAGTCCAACAGCAACGGCCTCAGCCATATCCAGCGGCTGAAGGCACGGCAGGAATGTCGGGGCTATCTGAACGAGGCGCTGGCTCTGGAACCAGCGAATGCCGTTGGGCTGGGGCTGCTTGGCCGTGTGGAGATGGACGACGGGCAGCTTGAGAAGGCACACGCCCTGTTCAACGCCAGCCTGGACCATCTGCCGGGCCAGGTTCAGCAGTATTGCAACCTGGGTTACTGGGCACTGAAAACCGAGCGACCGGCGCTTGCGGAGCAGTATTTCCTGCAGGCCCTGGACTGCGACCGGCAATCTGCCGCCGCTTTCTGCGGTGTTGCCCATTCCAAGCGGCTGCAGGGGCAGTTTGATGTGGCTTATTTGCATTATCGCAAGCTTTTGGAAACCGGCGCTGAATGGGATTCCGTTTACAGCGGGATGCTCACTTGCGCCCAACACCTGGAAGTGAGCAAAGCCGATTCCGCACTGGCCCACGATGCTATCGCCCTGCTTCAGAGGGATGGTTTGCCGCACCAGGAGTTGGGTCGGTTTGTCGGCGCGATTATTCATCAACAGTACGATCTGGATAACCCGGATGCACAGATTTTCCTGGATGCGGCCCGCGAAGATGAACTGCTGATCCTTGCCCTCCAGAAAACTCTGATGCCAAATCCGGCCGCGGAAGAACTGGTGACAATGCTTCGTCGGGCGATCATTGCCGAAATAGCACAAACCGTTGAACTTCGGGACGAGCTGCAGCGCCTGACACTGGCCATCGCTCAGTACGCCGACAGAACGGGCTATGTCCTCGCTGCGGAAGATGATGAAGAACGACTGGTCTCAGCCATCAACGACAGCATCCAGGCCCAGTTCGCCCTCGGTGAGGAACAGGACGGACTCATCGGCTCACTGATGATCACCGCGATGTATGGCGCTCTCTTCCATCAGCCCTTCGCGGTACAACTTGGCCAATGGAATCTCGTGGATTGGCCCCTGGCATTGCAACCAGTCCTGGCCGCCAGCTATTACGATCGGACCGAAGAGGAAGCCATCAAGCAGAATTTCGATGAGAAGGCCGAGGAGCTCTGTCTGGAGAAGACCGATGTTCCCCAGGCATGGCCATCCTGGTCCCGCTTGGCCTATCGTACCGAAAGCAGCCTGAAAACACTGATGGCCACTGAACTGGGGCTGGACACGGAAAATCTCCCGGCCACCCTTCGCATCATGGTATGTGGTGCGCAATCTGGCCAGCGGGCGATGGAACTGGCCGGCTACCTGGACGATGTGGAAGTGATCGCGGTGGATGAATCCCTGGCCAACATCGCCAAAGCCACACGCATGGCCAACGAGATGAGCATGGACAACATCGTGTTCTGGCCATGGTCCATCGCCCAGCGATTCGTGGCGGATGGCCATCAGGTTCACTGGATTGAAGTTGGTCGCCTGCCCTCACCGGCCATGAACACCCTTTCGCTTGCCGCCCTGGCTAACCAGGCCACTGGTTTTGGTGCAGTGGTCCACATGCACACTGCCATTGCGGAACAAACCACTGGTGACAAACAGATTCGCAAACTGGTCAGTGAGCACAAGCTACAACCCACGCGACAGACATTACGCCAACTCCGCCGAATGGTCCTTGCCAATCGCAGCGATGCCGCCTGGCAGGAACTGACCGCCGACGCCGATTTCTACAGCCTAGGGGGCTGCAGGGACAGATGGTTTCGGCCCCAGGACACAGCCCAGCTGAAAGAGCTGATGGCCATGGCGAGTAACGAGGTGGAGTGGAAGCTTGTGAAAGCGAGGGATGTTGATGGCCACAGCCTCGCTACCGCACCGGTTCAGAAGCAGATCCAGGCGGAAGCCCTGGGCAGTGAAGTGCAGAGTCTGATGGGGCAGAATCTGAGCGTCTATTTCCTGAAGCGGCGGTGAACCTGAATTTGGGGTCAGAAGAAAAGTTCTTCTGACCCCGTTTTCGACGCATTGCTACAGGATCAACTTTCGATTATCGATCAGTTCTCAGAGCCTCACGCTGCATATAATGAGTGCCGCTCTTCAAGTACAGAGGCTCTGAAATAGGGGTTGGTCAGGGACGACACTGTGACCAAATCCACTGGACGAGAAAACATCATTTCAAGATCTTCTTTCAGCCCGAAAAACGCCGCAGCCTTTTGAGTGGCGGTTAGAGCTGGATCAAAATCCACAAGAAAATCCAGATCACTGGTCTCATTGAAATGCCCTTTGGCAGCAGAGCCGAAAACACCGAACGACATTACCCGGTGCTTTTCACAAAGCCGCCGAATCTCGTCCTGTTTTTCTGTCAGCATATTCAGCGCATTTATTGAGGCCATGACGTACTCGGTCGCTTACGTTGATGTATTTGGAGTTTAAACCTTGCCCCCAAAACAATAAAGAAAACGGCGGTGAGCGCGAACCTCGGCTCAGGTGAACTTGGGGTCAGAAGAAAAGTTCTTCTGACCCCATTTTTAGATGTAGGGAATCAAAGACTCCCCATACAAATGCAGATCCTCGAGGATATGTCTGTTCTGCGGCGTCAGTTCCGGGTCTGCCGCCAGGCGCTGTAGTTCCTGGGCAAAAGCCTCCAGAGACCGCCAACCCTTCTTTGGGTGCATTAATCTCTGGCTGCGAAACTCCTCCCACCTTTCCATCTCTTCGCCCATCAGGCTACCCGGGTAATTCCGCGCCCGATAACGAAAGAGAAGCTCCTGCAGGCGATCATCTTCAAAGGTCACCTCCAGCTCGCCAAGCGTCTCAACCGGCTGTTCCAGCACCCAGTTCAGCTTCTCGCGGTCAGTTTTGCTGATAAAGCCACCTGCATAGAGCTGCTCATCCGGGTCTGTCAGATCGCTCTCATGGGGCTGGTCAAAAGCCTCGGCAATTCTGGCCGGCAAGTCCGGCGCCTTGCGCAGCATGGCCAGGTTGGCTCGCAGCGTGTCCCCGTCCAGGGCCAATTCTTCGAGGCGCTCCGGAGAAAGGGTGGATAGCATATTCGCCGGCGCCAGCACCGGGCACTTGTTCAATTGCACGCCTTTCAGAGGAAAGCGACTGACCCCCTCCCCCAATTCAGCCTGGGAAGTAAACACACGCTCACGAATCTGCTCAGCGCTGGCGGCGATCAGCTCGCTGGGGTCCTCGCGCAGATCGTAAACAATCACCAGGTTCTTGTTGGTTGGATGCTCGGCCACCGGAGCAACCAGTGCACAGCACCCACGGCTGGCCGGGTACTTGGCGGATATATGGAACACCGGCTTCATGGCAGCCGTATCCAGCATCGCCCGTGCCGAGTGTTTGTCCTTATTCTGCAGAACAAAATCAAAGAGCTTTGGCTGTTTCTCCTTGATCAGCTTGGCCACCGCAATGGTCGCCTCAACATCCGACATGGCATCGTGGGCCGCTTCGTGGGCGATGCCGTTGGCAACGGTCAGCTCCTCCAGTTTGAAACTGGGGCTGCCATCTTCCTTTCGGGGCCAGTTGATACCTTCGGGGCGCAGGGCATAGGTCAGGCGGACCATATCAATGATATCCCAGCGGGCATTGCCGTTCTGCCATTCTCGTGCGTAGGGATCGCGCAGGTTGCGGTAGAGGGTGTGCCGGGTCACTTCATCGTCAAAGCGCAGGCTGTTGTAGCCAACCACACAGGTGCCGGGCTGGCTGAAGGCTTCATTAATCTGGGCTATGAACTCAGCCTCGGGAAAGCCATCTTCCAGGGCCTTTTGCGGAGTGATCCCGGTAATCAGGCAGGCTTCGGGCGATGGCAGATAATCGTCCGCTGGCTTGCAGTAGATCACCAGGGGATCTTCGATGATGTTGAGATCCGCATCCGTCCGCACGCCGGCAAACTGGGAAGGCCTGTCGTGAACCGGATCTACGCCGAAGGTTTCGTAATCGTGCCAGTAAAACGAGCGGATCAAAACAGAAGCTCCTGCAGTCGCTAAATTGGGGTCAGATGAAATTGGGGTCAGATGAACGTTTCATCTGACCCCAATTTCAGAGGGCGGGAGAATCAGGCAGCAGTTTGCCGGGAGTCCACCGACAACATCGCCTCGATACTTAGGTGGTAGTCGATATCTTCCCATTCGATGCCCGTGGCATCGCAAATGAATCGGTACTTACGGAACTCCTCAATCGAGGCACGCTCCAGCTCTGGGTACCAGTGAATGGGCGTCGATATCACGCGACCATCCTCCAGCTCTACATGGAGATGGCGATCGTCTATATGAACGGATTTACCTTTGAAACCAGGCATTCCAACGCTCCAGAAACTCCGACCTATGGCTTTCAACAATTTCAAGGCACGCACGCAGCTCCTGCTGTTTCATAGAGCTGTGCACGACCTTGAGGTCACTTAGCTGAATTTTAGCCCATCGCTCGCCTTTAAGTACATGAACGTGGGCGGGCCAATGATCGTTGGCGTAAAAGAAGAACTTAAAACCATTCAGGTAAAGAAGGGTTGGCACCGATCACTCCCTGATCTCATCAGCCAAAACTCTTTATTCGGAATCTAACCGAGGGCCACTCTTAGAAGAGCTGCTTACCCATGTCATTGCGATGGGTCTGTAATCGCTCTACGCCTTGGGTGATCAATTGGTCCATATCTACCGTCATGCTGGTAGGCAAGTTGATGAACACACCCTGGCCAGCGTTGATCACGGTGGCACCATCCGGGCTTTGCCAACCAACATCCTCGCGCTGGAAACCGATAAAGAAATCGTTGGTAAATCCTGTGGTGCCGTCGGCGTTTTCACTACCCACAATCAGAGACTGAAGATTAGAAAGCGGAGCACAGTTTGTGGCAGAAACTGCATTGCAGTCCGCGGTGGCTGCTGCGGGGTCGACGATACCAATATGAGTGGCTCTTCGTTGAGTTGCCTGGGCGTTTTGATCCATCAACGCGGCGTCGTAAACCGTGTCGGAGCCATCAGCAAGCTTTAAACCGATGTTGCCACTGAAACTGCCGGTCAGCGAGGAAACCGACCCTCTCGCCTGCCCAAATCCCATCCTGAACCCGGCAAGCTCATCGTTAGCACCATTTGCCAGCTCGATGTAAGGCTTGAACGCCTCAAAATGAACGGTGTCGCCTTTGCTGTAGGTACGACCGTTATATTGAACGCCATCGTTGCGAGCAATATGCCCCAACGCCACGTGCTCAGCGGCAAAGTCCGCGCCTCCGTCGATTTCGCCGGCTTTCACATCGTCGATATTAACTCGGGTCTCAACATCCATCCCCAAAGTCATTCGGGTGAACTGATGACCGTCGACACCGCCATCAATGTTCTCAATCTGCATAAAAGCCTGCCCGGTCACCTCACCCATTGTTTCATCAGAAATGGGATTCAGCTCTGCCTGGACAACGGGCGCAATACCCAGGCAGAACAGGGTGACGGCAGCGTATCCATACGCCTGCTGTCTCATAGTGTTGTGTCTCTGAAGAACCATTATTATTTTATTTGCCGCAGACACACTATAACCAAGGCAGATCGGCCAATAGAGTGAGCAGATTCACAATCACCGTTTACAATTCAGTAATACTCAACCAACTTTGAATACAGTCACAAAACCTTTGGCTTAAAATACTTACAACGCCTTACCCATTGTTACGAATGCTGTAGCAAACGTGTACATAACAAATACTACTGGTATACTTTCGCAACTTATGACCAACCCTCTACGGCCCCATCAATGACCACCCGGATACTGATCTGCGACGATTCTGCCCTTGCCAGAAAGCAAATGGCCCGGGCGCTGCCTGAGGGATTGCGCGGAGACGTCAGTTTCGCAAAGGATGGTGTGGAAGCGCTGGAGAAATTGCGCGGGGAAAAGGCAGAGCTGCTGTTCCTGGATCTGAACATGCCAGAGATGGATGGCTACCAGGTGCTGGAGCAGGTTCGCAAGGAAGATTTACCGGTCATGACCATCGTCGTTTCCGGCGATATCCAGCCCGAAGCCCGGGACCGGGTCAAAAAGCTCGGCGCCCTCGACTTCATCAAAAAGCCAACAGAGACCTGCACCGTACTTGATCTGCTGGTGGAATACGGGGTGTACCGGCCTGGTGAACTCGAAGATTCGGCGCTGCAGGACACCAGCCTTAAGAGCACAGGCAGTGCCGCTCCGGAAATCTCCGTTTCCCTGAACGACTACCTGCAGGAAATTTCCAACGTCGCCATGGGCCGGTCCTCCGATCTACTGGCCCGGTTGTTACGTGTCTTCGTCAAACAGCCGATTCCCAAGGTCGCCTTCCTGGCCAACTCCGAACTGCACATGGCCATTTCCTCGGTCAGCGACAGCCACACCTATTCCGCCGTGTGCCAGGGGTTCACCGGTGCCGGCATCGCCGGAGAGGCTCTTTTGCTGTTCGCTGACGCCAGCTTCCGGGAAATGGCGGAAATGCTTCACTACGATACCCTTGAGGGTGAAGCGGTGAACGTAGAAGTGCTGATGGATATGTCCAGCATACTCTTCGGCGCCTTTCTCAAAGGCATTGGCGACCAGCTCGACCTGAAACTCGGCCTTGGCCACCCCACGGTGCTGGGGCAGCACCGCCCAATTACCGAATTGCTGGAACACCACAGCACCCATGAGGAACAGCTGCTGTGTATCGAAATTTGCTACGCCCTGGAAGACCGGGACATCGAATGCGACATGCTGATCCTTCTTACCGAGGATTCAGTGCCTTTTCTCGAAGATCGCCTGCAATATCTGGTGGACTGACTCATGGCCATAGAAGAATCTGAAGCCAACTCCTTTCACTGGCTGATGGACATGCTGGAATCCGTGGAAGTGGGGCTGGTAGTCCTGGACCTGGATTTCAAAGTCGAAGTCTGGAATGGATTCATGGAAAACCACAGCGGCATCACCGCGAGCAGAATCCAGGGTCAAGTATTGTTCGATGTATTCCCGGATATCCCCCAAGCCTGGCTGACCCGAAAAGTAGACGCCGTGGCCTTGCTTAACACCAAAGCCTTTACCTCCTGGGAGCAACGCCCCTACCTGTTCCAGTTCCGCAATACCCGGCCCATCACCGGCACCGAAGAGTACATGTTCCAGAATCTCACCATTAGCCCACTCACCGGCACCACGGGAGAAGTTAACAAAGTGTGCCTGATGGTGTACGACGTGACCGACATTGCCAGCAGCAAAATGGCCCTGGAACGAGCCAACGAACAGCTGGCCAAACTGAGCATGACAGACCGCCTGACCGGCCTGCTCAACCGGGGCACCTGGGAAAACCTGGTGGACGCCGAATTCGAACGCTTCCGCCGCTATGGCCACACCACCAGCCTGGTGATGTTTGATATTGACCACTTCAAGCCGGTGAATGACACCCATGGCCATCTGGCAGGGGACGAAGTGATCAAACACACCGCTAGTCTCACCCGCAATGCCATACGACAATCCGACAGTGCCGGCCGCTACGGGGGTGAGGAATTCGGCATCATATTGCCGGAAACCGACGCCGAAGGCGCACGCATCATCTGCGAACGGATACGAGAGAACATTGAGCAGAGCGTTGTCGAAACAAGCGTGGCACCGATCCGGTATACCATCAGCATTGGCATTGCCCAGTTAACGGACGAACCTGAAAACTATATGCAGTGGATGCAGAAAGCAGACGAGGCGTTGTACGCGGCAAAGGAAGGTGGTCGAAACCGGGTGGTGGTGGGTTAAGTTGGGGTCAGATGAAATTGGGGTCAGAAGAAAAGTTCTTCTGACCCCAATTTCATCTGACCCTAAGTTCGTGCGCTCCATCATGGAAGACGAGGCGTCACCACGATAGGGTTCCTGCTTAAACAAAACTGTCACAAGGACGTGATGCTATGCCCAGAACCATCAGATTCTGCCCTCCCGGCGTGCCCCAACACATCATCCAGAGGGGAAATAACCGTCAGCCCACCTTCAAAGGCCGCGTGGATTTTGCTTTTTACTGCCGTTTGATGGAGCAATATTCCAAAGAGCACGGTATCGCCCTTCATGGCTGGGCTCTAATGACAAACCACGTCCATTTGCTGGCAACGCCCTCAACAGAAAAAAGCTTGTCAGCCTTCATGCAGTCAATCGGTCGGCGCTACGTGCGCTACTTTAACCGTCGACATGACAGAACGGGCGGCCTTTGGGAAGGACGATTTCGATCCTGCCTTATCGATTCAGAAAACTACCTGCTGGGCTGCCAACGTTACATTGAGATGAACCCAGTCAGCGCAGGCATGGTCGCCAATCCTGAGGATTACTGGTGGTCGAGCTACCAGTGTCATGCCCTTGGCAAAACCAGCGACATGCACAGCCCTCACCCTCTTTACCGAGCCCTCGGCAAAGATGGGCAAGAACGCAGGAGAAGGTACATGCAACTCTTCGCCAGCCCCCTGCCAGATTACCTCAAAGACGAAATCCGCAAAGCCGCCAGAAGTGGCAAAACCTTGGGCTCGCCGAAGTTCAAAAGTGAACTCAAAGCAAAATACGGCATCGTTTACTGAGAGGCGGGCCAAAGTTGGGGTCAGAAGAACTTTTCTTCTGACCCCATTTTTAAGAACATTCCCGCTATATACGATCTATTAAAGGCCTTCTTGCTTGCATAGGAGCCCGCTCACCCTCAAAATATGACCTATTAATAGGTCTTTGGAGAGAGTTATGACTAATCAAATCTATTCTGAAGTGACCGCCAGCATTTCAGAGTTCAAGAAGAATCCGATGGCAGCCGTGGATTCGGGAGAGGGATTCCCGATCGTTGTTCTCAACCGGAACAAGCCGGCATTCTACTGCGTTCCTGCTGAAATTTACGAAGCCATGCTTGACCGACTTGACGACCAAGAGATGGTAGCAATTGTGAAAGAAAGACTTGTAGAGCCAAGTATTCGAGTCGATCTCAATGAGCTTTAAGTATTCGCTTGCGTTCAAACCATCAGCTCTAAAGGAATGGAAGAAGCTTGCTCCGGCAATTCGAGATCAGTTTAAGAAAAAGCTTACGAAACGCCTCGAAGAACCTCACGTTCCAGCTGATGCCCTATCGGGGCTGCAAGATTGCTACAAAATCAAATTAAAGAGTGTTGGATATCGCTTGGTCTACCAAGTTGAGAACGGTGAGGTTTTAGTGACGGTTGTGGCCGTGGGACGACGGGAACGCGGTGATGTGTACAGCAAGGCGACAGATCGAACGTAACGTAAATTGAGTTCAATGGGTTGATGCTGGAGTTTTAAGCATCCGGTGATGAGACGGCCATGAATCGCTTTGTGCGTAGCTGTCTCAGCGAGAATGTCATCCGGATTATGAAGGAGTGAAATCGGGGTCAGATGAAAATGGGGTCAGAAGAGTTTTTCTTCTGACCCCATTTTCATCTGACCCCAATCTGGCGGTTAGTCCTGCTGCCAGCTCTGCACAGCTTCCTTACCATGCTTCTGACGCCACTCATTCAACGTCTTGTGATTGCCACCACGTGTTTTAACCACTTCACCAGTATGCGGGTTCTTGTAAGTCTTCATCGGGCGCTTCGGGCGGCTGCCGGCGGTTGAATCAGTCTTGCCACCGGATACTGAGGGATCAATTGCGGAAAGAATCTGAAGAACATCCTTCGGTGACTTGTCATACTCCTTCATCAATGCACGAACTTTGTTTTCAAACTCCAGTTCGCCCTTCAGAGCCTGGTCTTTTTCAAGCTGTTCCAGCTCTGCAGCAAGCTTTTCCATAAGCTGTTTTTTCTGGTAATAGTCGTTAATCTTTGCCATGGAATTAAAACCTTATTCAAATAGGGGTTTTAAAAACTTAATTGGAGTTGACCAAAAGTCAACCGAGATAATAATCAAATAAATGTGATCTGGCAAAATTATTTATTTACGAGCCTTTAATAAAAAAGCCAGTCAAATTGACCGGCTTTTAAATCAAACTCTGTACATTTTTTATACTTACAGCCGAAGATCCGCTTCGCCCAATGGCAAAACACCCTTCAGGTCAAACAGAACGCCATTGTCTTTCAAATAAGCTCGCAGTTCTTTTGAAGATTTGGCCGCATATTCACGATGAGGCACTGCAAGAAACAGCGCATCATAATCTCCGGCTTTCGGGGAATTCACCAGGGCAATTCCATATTCATGTTCGGCTTCGGCATTATCTGCCCAGCAGTCCGTCACATCTACGGAGCAACCAAAATCTTCCAGTTCCCGAATAACATCTATTACCCGCGTGTTCCGTAAATCCGGGCAGTTCTCCTTGAAGGTAAGCCCCATTACCAAAACTTTTGAAGATGCCACAGTGTGCCCGGTTTTAATCATCGCCTTAACCAGCTCAGCTGCTGCATAGGGGCCCATATTGTCGTTTACCCGCCGGCCGGACAGAATAATTTCCGGATGGTAACCAATAGCCTGGGCTTTGTGGGTGAGGTAGTACGGGTCCACACCAATGCAGTGCCCACCCACCAGGCCGGGTTTAAAGGGCAGGAAATTCCATTTGGTTCCCGCTGCAGCAAGCACTTCATGGGTATCAATTTTCAGGCGAGAAAAAATCATCGAAAGCTCATTCATCAGCGCTATATTCAGATCACGCTGGGTGTTTTCGATAACCTTTGCCGCTTCGGCCACTTTGATAGAACTGGCTTTATGGGTGCCTGCGGTTATAACACTGGCATAAAGTGCATCCACTTCATCGGCAATTCCCGGAGTGGAACCAGAGGTTACTTTCATGATGCTGGTTACCCGATGCTCCTTATCACCCGGATTGATTCGCTCAGGACTGTAACCGGCAAAGAAATCGTTGTTAAACGCAAGGCCGGATACTTTCTCCAGTACCGGCACACAAACTTCTTCCGTAGCGCCGGGATAGACCGTGGATTCGTAAATCACAATATCGCCCTGCTTCAAAACCTTGCCTACGGTTTCGCTGGCTTTTACCAGAGGGGTTAAATCCGGAGTTTTGAATTCATCAATCGGGGTAGGCACCGTGACAATATAAATCTGGCAATCACGAATGCCTTCAAGATTATCGGTAAAAGACAAACCCGACGCCGCGGCCAATTCTTCCCGGGACACCTCACGGGTGAAATCAACGCCATCTTTCAGCTCGGCAATTCGTTTTTTATTGATATCGAAACCGACAATTTCCCGCTTTTCACCAAAGGCCGTGGCGAGAGGCAGCCCCACATAACCCAGACCAATAACTGCAATTTTCTTCATTTGAATTCCTTTCCCCAGAAGCAAAACCCGGCGTCGATCCGCCCTACTCAGATGGGATAATTATGTCTGTACCCGTCAGGGATTGAAAACACCTTTTCAACGCCAGTTTAGCGCCCGGATCACCGTGGACAATTCGAATCTCGCGGGGCGGTACAGGTATACCTGATACAAACGCCACAAGATCCGATTGCCCCGCATGGGCCGAATAGCCACCGACCTGATGAACACGGGCCCGGATATCGTAGCGCTCACCATCAAGCTCCACCCAACCACCGCGAGGCCCATAAGTGAGGATATCCCGCCCCGGCGTGCCCGCAGCCTGGTAGCCCACAAACAGGACATCGTTCCGCTTTTCCCCAAGCATTGCCTTCAGATAATTCACCACACGGCCACCGGCGCACATACCGGAGCCGGCCAGAACCACACAAGGGCGGTGGGAACGGGCAAGGTAATCCACAGCATTCAGGTGGTCTTCATGGGAGTTGATAACCGTGAGTTGCTCGAAAGAAAGCGGATGCCGGCCCTGGCGTACCAAGTCTGTGGCCTCAGCATCCCAGTAGGGCTTCAGGTCTCGATAGATTCGAGTGAATTCAGCCGCCAGCGGCGAATCCACAACAATTTCCAACGACTCCCAGGTGAAGGAGGGGTCTGACCCCGCGGGGTCAGACCCCATTTTCCCGCCCGAAGCTAGAGCGTCATCTCCAAACTCATGAATCAGACTTTCAATCTCATAAAGCAACTCCTGCGTACGCCCAATACTGAATGCCGGCACCAACACCGTACCGCCGTCTTCCAGCGAGTGTTCCAGAACCGCCTTCAACCGGTAACGCCGCGTTTCCCGGTCCTCGTGGTCTTTGTCTCCATAAGTACTCTCGATCACCAGCCGATCTGCTCGCTCTGGGGATTGGGGGGCGGGCAGCAACGGAGCATGGGGCGCGCCGAGGTCGCCACTGAACACAACCCGTTCTTCAGATTCGCCCGCACGTGCATCACACTCAACATAGGCCGAACCCAGTATATGCCCAGCCCTCTGCAGCCGAACCGACAGCCAGCAACCATCCTCATCAAACACCGGATGCCACTTGCCATAATGCACCGGCACCAGACGGGAACGGATCACTCCCAGAACACGATCAATCAGTTGCCGGTCGCGGGTGAAACCGATTTTCAGCGCATCCTCCAGTATCTCCGGCAGCATAATGGCTGAAGGCTCGGAACAAATAATGGGCCCATCGAAACCCGCAGCCAGCAAATAGGGAATGCGCCCCACGTGGTCGATATGCACGTGGGTGACCACCAGAGCCCGGATATGATCAATGGGAAAATCAATGGAGAGATCAGACGCGGAAGCACCGCGGCCCTCGTCCTGGCCCTGGAACAGGCCGCAGTCTATGAGGATGCCGCTCTTTTCGGCCGCGTGACCAACGGTAAGTTCGTGGCAAGAGCCGGTTACGCCAGAGGTGGCGCCATGGTGCAAAATATCGATCATGATCAACGTTCCCTGTTGTAAAACGAAAACGGGGGCAATCAAGCCCCCGACACTAAATCATTTACCAAAAATTATAGCCTAGGCCAACGGCAACCGACGGACCTTGTCCTCATTCCTGCCTTCGCCAAGCCGCTCCCGATTGCCGTTGCACCAAACCAGATCCGCTACATCCCCATTATGCGCAAATCCTGTAGGTGCCGTTTTGAGGATCTTAATAATCTCACCGCAGTCAAATTCATGACTTGCCCGCATCAACCGATTTAACGTCTGCTCCACGTCATACCAAGCCATCGAGACCTCCCTGGCCATCATGATCCGCGGGTGAGCGGTACCCTGCGGGTTATCACCAATCAATAACTCTTCATAGAGCTTTTCGCCCGGCCGCAAGCCAGAGAAGACTATTTCGATGTCGCCGTCTGGTCGCTCGTCTGTTTTCTCCACCAAACCCATCAGGTGGATCATCTTTCGGGCCAAGTCGGCAATCTTCACAGGCTCGCCCATATCCAGAACGAAAACTTCTCCCCCCTGCCCCATACTGCCAGCCTGAAGGACCAACTGGCTGGCCTCCGGAATGGTCATAAAGTAACGGATAATATCCGGGTGAGTAACGGTAACTGGCCCCCCATCGCGAATCTGATCGCGGAAAAGCGGGACTACCGAACCGGAGGAGCCCAGCACATTCCCAAATCGAACCATGGAGAAAATAGTGTCTGACTGCCGCTGAGCCAGTCCCTGAAGCACGAGCTCAGCGAGCCGTTTGCTGGCGCCCATCACATTGGTGGGGCGCACGGCTTTGTCGGTAGAAATCAGCACAAAGCGCTTCACTCCAGCCGCGATAGCCGCTTCCGCAACATTGAAGGTGCCGAACACATTATTCTGAACACCTTCAATAATATTGTGCTCGACCAAAGGCACATGCTTGTAAGCCGCGGCGTGGTATACCGCCTCTATGCCAAAACTCCTCATCGCAGTCTCACAGCGCCTACGATGAGTAACACTACCCAACAATGGGTGGATCTCCACCCCAAGCGCCTCAATTTGATTGATCGCCTGAAGCTCACGCTCAATGGCGTAGAGAGAGAATTCGGACTGTTCGAACAGCACCAGCTTGGAGGGGCGGTGCTGAATAATCTGGCGACAGAGCTCCGAACCTATGGAGCCCCCGGCGCCGGTTACCATCACCGCCCGGTCATACAGGCTCCTGGCCACCTGAGCGTTGTCAGGCTGGACCGGATCACGCCCTAACAGATCCTCAATCTCCAGATCCCGGATATCGTTGATACGCGCCTGGCCAGCCACTAACTCAGACATCGTAGGAACGGTCTGGACCGGAATGGCCAGAGGCTCAAGCTTCTTGAGCAAACGCTTCCGATCAATGCCGGAATTAGCGTCCAGCGCCAACAACAACCTTTTTATACGGTGCTCCTGCACCGCCCGCTCGATATGGCTGATGTCGTAAACCGGAATACCATTAACCAATGCCCGATGATTGCCCTTGCGCAGAGTAATAAAAGCGCAGGGCTTGTACTCCGTGCCTTGAGCCAAAGCATTTGCTAATTGAAGGCCGGTTTCGCCGGCACCCACGATGGCAACGAACTGCTTGTTTCGGTGCTTCGGGCGGTGCACCAGCATCCGAACTGTCATACGAGTGCCACTTACGAAGATAAAAGCCAAAGCCCCATATATTACTGGCACCGAACGCGGCACCAACACTTCTAGCCAGTAACCAAGGAGGATTAGAGTGATGGCAGAAATGCACACACCGGAAAATACGGTGATAAATGCCCGGTCACTCAGATACCGGATAACAGCACGGTATAATCCCAGCCTTATAAAAGCCGCAATGGTAATCACAACCGTTAATGCGGAAACAATCAAATGGTCCCGGCTTGGCACCCATAGATGCTGTTCCAGCCTCAGCGAAAACGCCGCATATAATGCAAAAAACAGCACCAATACATCCACTGAAACGGATATCAGCCTCTTATGGAGTCGTGACAGATTCAAAAATCGTTCAAACATCGCGTCCCTTCTTCAAAAACGTCGTTCCACGCATGAAAACTGTGCTCGATCACAACAGATCAGTCGCTGCCAAACAAATCACGGGTGTAGACCTTCTCCTCAATATCCCAAAGGTTTTCGCTACGCCGGTTTGCAAGTACTACATCAGATATGGATTTGAATTCAGCAAGATCACGGACGACCCGTGAGTGAAAGAACTCCTCGGCATCAAGCTCAGGTTCGTAGATCACCACCTCAATCCCTTTGGCTTTGATTCGCTTCATGATGCCCTGAATGGCAGAGGCGCGAAAATTATCAGACCCGGCTTTCATCACCAGGCGGTAAACCCCGACAACTTCGGGCTTTTTCCGGAGGAGATCGTCTGCAATAAAGTCCTTGCGTGTACGATTCGCATCTACAATCGCCTTTATCAAATTATTAGGCACATCCTCGTAATTGGCCAACAACTGTTTGGTATCTTTTGGGAGACAGTAGCCCCCATAGCCGAATGAGGGGTTGTTGTAATGGTTACCGATGCGAGGATCCAACCCCACGCCATCGATAATCTGGCGCGTATCCAGGCCGTGGGTTGCTGCGTAGGTGTCCAGTTCGTTGAAATAAGCCACACGCATGGCGAGGTAGGTATTGGAAAACAGCTTAATCGCCTCGGCTTCGGTACTGTCCGTGAACAAGACCGGCGCATCCTGCTTAGCCGCTCCCTGCCTGAGCAATCCAGCAAACACCTCGGCTCGCTCAGACCTCTCACCCACAACAATCCTGGAGGGATACAGGTTGTCGTGAAGCGCCTTTCCTTCCCGCAGAAACTCTGGTGAGAAAAGAATATTCGTTGTTGAAAAGCGCTCGCAGATGTTTTTTGTGTACCCAACAGGAACCGTGGACTTGATCACCATCACTGCATCCGGATTGATGTCCAGCACATCCTGAACAACGGTCTCAACCGTTTTAGTGTTGAAGTAGTTCGTTTCCGGGTCGTAGTCCGTTGGCGTGGCAATCACTACATAATCGGCACCGAGGTATGCCAACTCAAGATCCAGAGTCGCAGTGAAGTCAAGCTTTTTGTTAGTCAGAAATTCACCGACCTGAGGGTCGACTATAGGGCTTCTGCCGTTGTTAAGCAGCTCTACTTTTTCCTTATCAATATCTAGAGCGACCACTTTATTGTGCTGGGCAAGCAGCATTGCGTTGGATAAACCAACATAACCTGTACCAGCAATAGCTATTTTCACCAAATACTCCTTAGAGCCTTATGCCGATGAACGTTGCATTACTTCAGTCAAAACGCGGCATGTTTTTTCAATTTCGGATTGGGTCAGCGTAGGGTGAACCAAAAACATCAAGCTTGTTTCCCCTAGCTCACGTGCTATTGGCAATCTTTCATCCGGTCGCCATCCAGTTCCATCAAAAGCTTTTTCAAGATAGACCTCAGAGCAAGAGCCAGAAAAGCATGGCACTCCCATTGCTACTATCTGCTCCTGAATGCGATCTCTATCCCAATCCTCGGCTAGGTTTTCAGGATCCACAAACACATAGCACTTATAAGCCGCATGTTCGACATCGCCTGGCACCGCCGGTACGCGAAGTCCTTGGAGTTGGCTAGCGGTTTTCCAGATTGCTTGGGCGTTACGTTGGCGGGCCGCCGTCCAATCCGGCATGCACTTCAACTGAATGCGCCCGATAACGCCCTGCATTTCTGTCATCCGCCAGTTGGTGCCGAAGCTCTCATGCAGCCAACGGAAACCTGGCGGGTGTTGGCGTTCGTAAACCGCATCCCAGCTTTTCCCATGGTCTTTGTATGCCCACATGCGTTTCCACAATTCCCGATTATTGGTGGTCACCATGCCGCCTTCTCCGCCCGTGGTCATAATCTTATCTTGGCAAAATGACCAGGCGGCGACGTCTCCTAGTGAGCCCATGGGGCGACCTTTATATTTGGCACCATGAGCCTGTGCACAGTCCTCAATAATCGAAATACCATATTTGCATGCCAAATCGTTCAGGCCGTCCATGTCGCAAGGCCAACCTGCGAGATGAACCGCTATGATTGCTTTCGTTCTCGAAGTAATCAGCCCAGATACTGTTTCTGCGGTAACGTTTTGTGAATCCTTGCAGACGTCGGCGAATACAGGGCTTGCCCCCGCCGTGACAATACTGGAAACCGAGGCAATAAAGGTCCTTGACGTTACGATCACCTCATCGCCTTGACCAACTCCAATGGCCATCAAAGCCAGATCCAGAGCAACCGTTCCGTTCGCAAGCGCTATTGCATAATTGACACCAGCAAACTCTGCAAATTCTTCCTCGAATTTTCTGCATTCATCGCCAGTCCAGTAATTTACCTTATTGCTGAGGAGAACTTGAGAGACAGCAGAGGCCTCTTCTTTGGAGAAAGATGGCCAAGGAGAGAAGGGAGTATTGAGCATTTAACTACCTGGTAAACATTAGGAATGAATCTGCCGGGCTGGCACGCCTACGACAGTGGCTCCGGGTGGAACATCTTTGACAATAGCAGCCCCCATACCCAGAGTGGAGCCATCGCCCACGGTAACACCTTGCCGGACAGAGGAACCCGCACCAACCCATACGAACGCTCCTAGCTGCACACCTCCTGACAAGACAGCGTTAGGGCTAATGTGCGCAAACTCACCCACCGTGCAATCGTGCTCCACCACCGCGCCGGTATTCACAATTATTCCGTCAGCTAGCGTTGAGCAGGGGTTAACTACGGAATTGGCGAGAACTACTACTCCCAAACCAATTTCTGACAATGAACTCACCACTGCAGAAGGATGAACGATATTAACGAGACGAGCCCCTACAGCTTGCAGCTCTCTATGTTTGCGGGACCTTGTTTTATTGTCGCCTATAGCGACAACCACGCCCTCGTATTGCTCGACACTACACAATAACGCGTTGCTGTCACCGCACACCCGCCAAGGTCCATTGAATTTGTAAGCAGGCCATCGATCGTCAAAGAAAGACACGTCATCCCAACCGCTGACCTCCGCAGCATCGGCAACAACTTTTCCGTGGCCACTGGCACCCAAAACGGCCAGCCGTCTCAATTCCGGTTCCCCTTGAACGGAGTAATTGTAGCCTCTCCGTCAGCACTGATACCGTCACGGATTAATACTTTCCTCACGGTCAGAATCAAGATTTTTAGATCTAGTGCAATGGACCTGTTGTCCACGTACCAAACATCCAACTCAAATTTTTTCTCCCACGAGATGGCATTCCTGCCATTAACCTGAGCCCAACCTGTAATACCCGGACGGACTTCGTGCCGTCGAAATTGCCGATTGCTGTAAAGCGGCAAATATTCCATTAAAAGAGGCCTCGGGCCGACAAGGCTCATATCCCCCACCAAGACGTTGAATAAGCTGGGCAATTCATCGAGACTCGTAGATCTAAGCAACTGCCCAAAAGGGGACAACCGTTCGCTGTCAGCGAGAAGCTCTCCATTCTCATCTCGAGCGTCGGTCATTGTCCTGAATTTATAAAGTTTAAAAGGCTTAGCATTCCTTCCCGGACGTACTTGACAAAAGAAGATCGGACTACCCACAAAAAGCCGCACTAAAAGAGCCAATAACATGATTAGAGGCGATAGAATCAGTATCCCGAGAACCGAAACCACCAGATCAATTGCTCTTTTTTGCATACGCCCTCTCGAGCACTTGAATGAGCTCATTTGCCAGTGCATCACGAGAAAATTTGGTTTTTGCTAATTCACTGGCCGCCACTCTCGCAGCATTGAGCTTAGCGGTGTTTCGCACGAGATCTTGGAGAATACTCGCGCCCTCTTCTGGCGATTCAGACGGCATCTCAACTCCAGCACCAGATTGACTAAGAATTTCGCTCTGCCAACCACCATAATTTATGGCCACCGGTTTCCCGGCAGCCAAACCATCGAAAAATTTATTGGCACTATTATTTTCCATAGCCTTAACGGGAATAAATAATGACGTACATACTGTCGCTGCACTCAATAGTGCCACTATTTGAGACTTAGCCATGGGGCCTTCCATGAAAAAGTTGTTATCAAGGACGCCATACTCGGTTGCAAGACTCCTCACATTTCTTTCGTTTACACCACGCCCCACCACCAGAAAACAAAGGTCGCTCTTGTTGTTTTTGGCTGCCTTAGCTACTTTGACCAAGTATTCGACATCATTAATGTGCCCTATTGTTCCGGCGTAGACTACTAAGGGCCGCTCGTTAATCCACGGGCGTTCTTGCCTAAACTGCAGGCCCTCAACATCAGCGACATTGAACATATCAATATCGCAACTGTTGGGAATGCATTTCACCCTCTCTACGGGAATACCGGTAGCTACTACCCCATCGCACATTCCTGGCGAGAGGCCAATTATGTAGTCTGAATTTCGATACGCCCACCGCTCTAGTTTCTTTGCAGCCCAAATACTTAAGGGAAAGCGTAAGGCACCCATGGCAATTGGAAGTTCTGGCCAAAGATCTCTAACCTCGAACACCAATGGGACATTGAGGGCTTTGCTGGCACTCACCCCCGGTATTGCAATTGTCAGGGGGGTGCTGGTTGCGAAAACCACATCCCCACCAATTTTTTTTGCCCTTCTTCCCGCCATAGATGCGAATTTAAAGAAAGCTTTGAGCCTATCACGGTAAGACATGTTGTTGTTGTACGGCACTGGTAGCCAATGTACGTTTATTCCATTAATCACCTCGTGACGCCAGGCTTTTCCTGGCACAGTGCCGTCAGTCGAGGAAGTAACCATGTGCACTTCGTGCCCTCTGGCGACCATGCGCCTGGCCAATTCATATGACCGCGTGCCGCCTCCCATTTCAGGAGTCACGAAATACTGATGAAGGTACAAGATTTTCACAGAAAACTCGCAATACTAATTGAATGTAGACATACCAGCTTGAAGGTATTGTTCAAATTTCGACCGGGGAGGCTCTTTTGTCCAAAAATAGAACGTGATTGCATATCGAGTGCCGTGTTCAATCGGCTTACCCCGATGGACCCCGCGAGTATCAACGTACAGAGCGTCACCAGCAGATCCGGTAACTGTTCTGAGCTGATCTTCAAGATGAACAATTTCGCCAGGTTTAAACCGAGTAGCCCCTGAGCCAGATATACCAAAATCCTTCATCTTTGAGCGAGTCAGGTGTGAGCGGGACAAATACTGAAATGGGCCGTTGAGTTCCGACACGTTATCCAGATATACAATTACTTTAAACTGATGACTAAAAGCCGAGTCTCGGTGCCATCCACCTCCAGAGCCGATATTTCCCGGCACTGCATCTAGACGGGCAGCTAGCGCAAAATACGACACTATTTTTTTTCCCAAGTAGGCCTCGCCAACTCTCCTAAGCTTATCAACATCAAATAATCTCGAAAACGACTCTGAGACCAATTCGAACCCATAGATCCGCTTGTCGCTGTTTAAGTCATCAGTCCAAACCTTCACTCCCCCGTCAATAACGTAGCGGTCAATTTCATCGCGCAGTTGCAAACAATCTTCCTGATCTAGTATGGAACCGACCAACTGAACACCTTCTAGACGCAACTCTCGAAGTGCTTGCCTTTGTGCAGGAGAACGGAACGAGCGAATGAAAAGATCCATGTCGCTTACAATATCTTTAACAACCATTTTCATGGAACTAAATCTCATAGGCATAGTGCACCCCAAGGTCGTCTTGAAACTTCAGCCGGGAGGGAGGGATTTCTACAACCTGCTCCTCCAAAGTGACCGCGCCACGGGCAATACCTTCAATCAGGCGAGCAGCTGAGTATGAGGGAAGCGGGGAACGGCCTGATTTATGCCAGTTCAACGCTGCTAAAGCCTCAACTGAGGCTGATTCCGGTGTCCCTTCAGCCAACATTTCAGTCAAATCAGAAATACTCCCAACCACTGACAGAAGCCCTGCCCTCTTGAGGCCATAGTAATCACCTTCATACCACTCTTCCAAAGTAACTGCTTTTCTGCCAGCCATAATGCCGTCGACATGCACCCCGGACAGCCCAGCAAAAACGACTTTCACCTTCCGCAATTGGTCGATGATATCGCTTTCTGGGCGGCAATAATGAAGACCAAACTGGCCAGCAAGCGACTCCATCATCTGATGCCTTCGAAGGTCAGCCGGGTGTGGTCGAATGAAGATTGGACGGTCCGGACTTAGCTTCGCTAGCTCAGAAATGATCCTGTGAACAAATTTTTCGCTATCAATAGAGTTGAAGCACACCAAAACGCCATTCCCAACCTGGTCAGATACAGATACAAACCGCTCGTATCGAATCGCACCTATAACCGCGCATCTCGTGGAGGACTGGGGATCGTAACGATATTTTTGATATTGATGCACACCGTCAAACAGTGCGAAGTCAAAGATAAGATCGGGGGGGTGCTCGCCCGTCGGCGCGTGAGGAATAAAGACCGTCTTTATGCCAAGGTCTTTTGCGGCATAAATCGCGGACCGCGACCAAACAACGTGATCGTTGGAAATTACCAGGACTTTACAGCTCGATCTTTTCAATATTCCCGTCCAGATTCGCACTGACGAGAAAGCAAGCAGATAACGGTCAATACGACACCTCATGGTCCACCGAACATACCTATCATCACAAGCCAGGTAAGCTAACAGAAATTTCGGAAGATGAATAAGAGACGAAAGATAAAACCAAAGCTCTGGTATATGTTCGTCAAGCGAAGTATTACCATTATAACCAATCACAGAAGCTGAACCGAGAGAACGCCGCACCGGGTCAAGGGCCTTAAAATTGTTCCTGGACCCCACAACAAAAACAACATCCGATTTAATAGCCGGATATTGACGATACTTAAATGACCCGATCAATTTCGCAAACAGCCTTAAAATGCCTTCTAGAGCACTTGGAAGTTTGCTCTTAGAGGTTTTCTCCAATTGACGCCACTTGGTAGAAGCCAGATCGTAATTCAATTTCGACGTGGTTTCGAAATAGTTCTCAGAACTACGCTTCAGAAAATTTTTTTGCATATTGGTTATGATTAAAAGACTTTTCTGGACTTAATGGACTGGGCCAAATTAACTAGCAAGGAGCGCATCCGTAGGGCAAATTCGAAGAACCTTAACTTCGAAGGCTCCACCTCAATTCCACAGAGCTTCAAAAAACCACAAAACTCATTAATATCCGTTATATCAGCATTTCCCGTATATTTGGCCCGTGGAAACTGAGGCGAAGTGTGCCCAGGAAGAACCATGGACAAATCCTGCAAGAACAGCTCATCTATTTCAGTTTGGTCCATACCGTATTCCCGCAGAAGGCTTCTCAGCTGAATTAACGTACGAGAACGAATCTCAGCATACTCCGCTGCGTTTTTTTCACTATCCACACCGGATTCCAAAACAGATCTTATTTGCGTTTCTAAATCGGAACTGGTGGAAAACCGAATAGAATTATCTTTATTACAGATATCTGTGGCGCCACCAACAAAATCTGAGTGCAAAGCAAGGTGGCAACCGCATGCCAAAGCTTCACCGAGACTTCTTGACTCCCCCTCGCGCCGGCACATGTGTACATAAATTTTAGATTGATTGAGAATTCCGGCAATATCACTTCTGGAAAGCGCGTACCCGGATTCGGTGTGCTTGGCATCAAAGAAGTCTAAATTCGACTTATCACCCAAAGACTCTTGATATTGACGGATCTCTGCAGGTAAACGCGAGTCAAATTTTACCGGATCAGCGTTATCAGGGTAGCTCAAGACAAAAGCAAATTTTTTGTCAGGCATCGCTTTCACTAGCTCAAAAAACTCTCTGGCTCTTTTGTTTCTGGAGTTATTGCAAATATATACACAGTCGTATCTCTTCGAATCCTTTTGGTTCAGAGAGAACTCTGATGGAAGCACATCCCTGCTACAAATATTTCTAAAGCACGCGCCGTTTCTTCTTATCTCTCCGAGATTAGACGGGGAAGTAATCAAACAATCCAACCATTTTGGGCAGTAAAATTTTTGATGATACCAGCCTATATGAAGAATTATCTTAAAGTTATCGGAGAGAGTTTTGAAACAACTTAAATTCAAACGTTCCGCCAACTGCAAAAAGGGGAGCTCTCTGTGAGAGATTAACACTATCCCTTTCTTTCCCTCGCTGTCAGCGCGCTTTAGCAATTGAGCCACTTTTAGACCTCTTCAAGGGATTTAAAACAATGTAATATATCGGAAAGAAAAAGCAAGATATTGCCAACGGCCAAAAATCTTCGAAATATCTTCCCAAAATAAACGCAAGAACAGCTATGCTACCGTACGAGACAACCAAACGATACCTTTCCTTCCCTCTCAAGAACGTAGCATGTAGTCCATAAATCTCTCTAACAGAGTACAGGGAAACGACTGGAACAAGGTAAACCCAGTCTACATTAAGCACGAAATAGCCGTATACCAAAAAAGGAAGACCGATCATCGCTTGATATAAAACAAAAGATCCGATACTCCTTTCTGCCAATGCAGACAAGCCTCTTTCATTGAACAGAAAGAATCTACCGGCAAGAATACTAGCGATGCCGAAAAAGACCAAAGCATCCGCGTACATGATACTCTGAATTTCAGTAGAGCTGGAACCTCCAAAATACGTGCCCAGAGCAAGAATGGAGACGCGTAAAGGAAAAGACGAAAACAAAAGAACTGGCCCCCTCGCAACCTCCCTCCACGACGTCAGTAAAGCCAACTTTGACTCGAGGGAACTGGACTGCCATTTTTTCAACAAAATTAGCAGTATTAAAAAATTAATAATTATAACCGAAATAACTACATAAAATTCCCCTAAAAAAATATAACAGCCCATTGCCAAAACTATTACCAATGAACAGAGACAACAATAGAGGGTCGCAAAGGCATAAGACCGAAGAGATATAGAAACATTGACAAAAATGAAGAAGACGTTATAAGCAGAACTCATTGCTAAACCCAACGCAAGCTCGTTGGAGAAAAACATCGATAGTGCTGAAATTAAAACTTGCATTAATGCATTGAGTAAAATTACATCCTTCACTAGCCTTGTCTTCTTTTCATAGACCAGCAAACGTACCAAAGTAGAAAAACCGAACGAAAAAAGAAAACTAAAAAATACAAAAATTGCTTGAATGGAGATTGCGCTTTTCAGCTCTTCGGGATAAAAGTAGCGCACAATAAGAATCAATGCCGACCAAAGTCCACCCAGTGCAATATGTGCAACAAAAGCCAATACCTTTCTATCTAAAATCCGAAGATTCATGCGTGAACCTTTATTGACGTTCAAGCTTGAACATTGCGCAGCGACTGAACCTCAACCGTATCGATCTTATTCATGCTAATTGACCTGCCCTTACCGGAAGGATAGAGAAGCGAAAAAATTATCACTTCATAATAAGATAGATATGACCCGAACATTGATCCAAACGTTGAAAATAACAACAAGGAAATAAAAACTAAGAAAGGCACTTTCCTTGCAATTGCGATCATAATAAGCAAATAGGGAATTAATAGAAATATCCCCCCCTTACTCAAAATATAAAGAAAGGTATTGTGTGCATTTGCCTCTCCATTTACCTTCTCAAACGCTTGAGAAACTCCGACACCGCCAAAAACAAAATTGTGCAACCAAAAATCCCAGGCTTGGCGCCAAATATCAAGCCTACCTGTCAGAATCACAGAAAAATCTAGCTCTCCACTAAAAATTGAAGAAAATTCATTATTTTTCAAAAAGATGGTTTCTAAATAATTATAGAAGAGTATTAAAACCAAAACAGCCGAAGTAACAGCAAAAAATTTATGAATCAACCCACGAGCGTAAAATAAATAAAATACAATAATCGATAATGATAAAACGCCCGCTCTGGAGAAGGTGACCAAACTCCCAGCCATTAAAATAGCAAGAAGTGCGGTGCTTGGCTTTCCTCCTTTCCCAATAAAAGCGCAAAGCGCGAAGATTATTTTTGCAGATAGTTGGGTTGAGGAATAGCCAAGACCTAAAACCTTCTCACTGTAAAGGCCATAGATATCCGAAGAGTTCAGGGATTCACGACCCACAAGCTGGGCATCAAAGAAATAGGGAGTTCCAGATATATACTGGCCAACTGCCAAAATGGACTCAAAAGCACATAGAATAAGAAAAACGTAAAGCACATCTTTACTCAAAAGCCCAGACGACACTACCATTATAGTTAATAAAGTCACACCTAACACTGGGTTTGAGCCAACTAAACTATGATCACTTTTCCAGAAAACGTAAATTATTGACAGTATGACATAGGCAGATAATAACGTTACTAATTCAAAAGGTAGCCTTTTAATTTTCAGGCCAGCCGAATTGGCGTTTATTACTAAGGAAACGACAAGAAATATTGAGAGAAGTGCAACTTCAACAAAATAACTGGCAAAGAACAGCGTTGAGGCATACAGGATTAGCGCAGGGAAAAATGCCCTCGTTTGAGTGCCTAAACCAACCGAGAATTGCACTATTGAAGCTTCCTTATTTCCCGGAGATCATGGAATTTTGAACTGCAGTCATTTCCTTAACATCAACATTAACCTTTTTTCCAATCAGCGTTTCTTTAAATTTGGGAGCCATTCCGAATCCTGGTCTAACGCTTCGGATACAATCTTCTGTAATCGTTTCTCCCTTTTTCATACTTCTTACAAAATACAACGAGCGTCTAAATTGAGCATTCCCCTGCTCACTTGATTTCCGCCCATAATCAACCTCTCCGACAGCTCGCCACGCAACCTTACTATCCCGACACAACGCGGCAAGCTCAGTTGGTTCCAGGGAGAAGCTATCGTCTGGCCCGCCGCCTTTGCGATCAAGGGTGAAGTGTTTTTCAATGATCGATGCACCAAGCACTACACTCGCGATTGCTGTGGTATTATCTAAGGTGTGATCCGAAAGGCCAGTTACCAAACCGAATCGTTCGATCATGTCTCGAATAGTTTCAAGGTTATAATCCTCTGCAGGAGCAGGGTATCCGCTCACACAGTGCAAGATTGCCAACTCTTCACAGCCGCCATCTCGAGCTGCATTGATAGCCTCTTCAATCTCCTCTGCGTCGGCCATACCCGTAGAAATAATCATAGGCTTGCCGGTCGCCGCAACGTATCGAATCAAAGGCAAGTCTACGGCCTCAAAGGACGCAATTTTATAAGCGGGAGCATTGAGATCCTCAAGGAGATCGACAGCAGATGTGTCGAATGGAGAACTAAAAATCGGTATGCCGATCTTTCGAGCATGATCAAACAATGGTTTATGCCAATCCCAAGGCATATGTGCTTCTTCATATAGCTCGTAGAGCGTTCGACCATCCCAAAGACCGCCTTTAATCCTGAATTCCTCTGCATCGGAATCCAACGTGATGGTATCTGGACGGTAAGTTTGCAGCTTAACAGCATCCGCACCTGCCTTCGCCGCTTCTTCGACAATATTCAGCGCGGTTTCCAGTTTTCCGTTGTGGTTGGCTGAAAGCTCAGCGATGACGTACGGCGGCTGATGATGGGAAATTTCCCGGCCGGCGATTGTGAGCTTGGGTTCGTTCATTGTTCAATCCTTAGGCTGTGCTTGCCATTCGCGATTCAGAAGACCAAAACACACGACATCGTGAAATTGGTTGCCATCAAAATGCTGATCACGCAGACGACCTTCCTCGATAAATCCCAATCGCTTATGAAAGGCAATCGAACGCATATTAAAACCGAGCGCTTGCCCACATACCTTGTGCAGACCTAGCTGAGCGAACGCATAGTTGAGTGCACCTCGGCCCAAATCCTCGCCGCTACCTTTCGGAGCGTCCGGCGACAAGTAAAACCCCCAGTCCGCCACTTCCGAGCAACGTGAACGGGTTATATTAACGAAACCTTGCGCTTCCCCATTTTTCTCATAGATAAGAAGTTCTATGGCTGGGTTTGTACTTGCATTAATGAACCACTTGCGATGTTCTTCCAGGCAAATCTCATGAGTAGTGTACATGTAGCGTCGCACTTCTGAATGATTGCGCCACTGCAAGATCCGCTCAAGGTCTTTCTCGGTCATTGGTCGAAGAGTCTGATACGTCACTGATCTCTACTGCCTGCCACATTCATTGCTTGAACAACTCGGGACACGCCCAAGCCATCAGTGATGGCGGCGGCCGCCTTACTCATCCGCTCGAGCCGGCTGGGATCGGAAAGTGCCGCCCATAAGGAACGAAAGGCTTCGTGAAGCTGCTTCGTGTCATCAATCTTTATTGCAGCGCCAGATGCTTCCAAGGCTGCTGCACCGGCTACCTGATTCTGAGCAAGGACTACCAGCACAGCCGGAAGCCCCAAACAACACCGCTCCCAGGATGTGCTACCTGCGGCCCCAATAGAAAGATCCGCCCAGCACATTCGCTCCGCCATATTGGTCACGTTCACATTTACCGCTACTTCGAATCGGGAATGCACTGCTTTATATCTAACTTCCTCAAGCGCGGGTGCAGAGGAGCTCAACACAATGTCCAGCTTCGCTGAGGAAGGTAACGAAGAGGATTCTAGCGCGGACAATACCTGGCTTGTAACGTTGGTTTGATCCACCCCACCCAGCGAAATTAGAATCCGGCGGCATTGCATCGCTTGCCGTCGCTCTAGAAATTCACCCCGAAGCTCATGGAACTCTGAGCGCAGTAACGCATAGTGCGGCCCGATTAGACGCAGGGTTTGTGAAGGTACCAGCCCATTATAGTCCCTATGAAAACGTCCGAGGTTCTGATCAAGCAATACTGCGCAGTCGTGCTCACGATCCGCTAGGTCGTCAATCACCATAATCTGTTCAGAATGCTCAGCTATTTCACGCTCCCAACGAACATCTAGTGCGTAGTGATCTACAACCACCCAAGATGCCTTTCTCCCTGCAAGCAGCTCCTGCGTTTCTTTGCTATCTTTTTCCCAGGAAACTCCCAACCACTCCGAATATTGGCTATCTCCGGTTTCGCCCGATTCACTACAGAGACCAACGTGATTCTTCAGCATGCATAACTCGAACCCCTTTCTCTGGATCAGTTCCCCTAAATGCCCCTCGTGATCGCGACAAATAAAAAGACAATGATGCCCCAGACCTGCAAGCTCGTCAGCGAGGGTCAGGCAGCGCATGACGTGGCCGGTACCAATTTGGACTGACGCGTCAGCGCGAAACGCTACCAGCACGTCCATCCTCCATCTACGACCAGATTGGCTCCATTCACAAAGCTTGAAGCATCAGAAATCAAAAATGATAAGGGCCCCTGGAGCTCGTCGGCCTGCCCAATTCTTCCCATGGGAACTTTGCCTGCCAAGGTTTCCACAAACTTGGGATTGGAGGCCTGTACAGAAGAGGAAGGAAAGGGCCCAGGGGAAACTGCATTCACCCTGATCCCCTCAGCGCCGAACTCACAAGCGGCATAACGTGTCCACTGAATGAGTGCAGCTTTCGCAGAACCGTAAAATGGGGGATTAACCGCGTGTTTGCCGGGATATATCCGGTGGTCCGGGCTGACTATTCCGTACATTGACCCAATGTTCACAACTGAGGCCGCGCCCGTTTCACTTACCGCAGTTCGCAGGCTGGGCAAAGCTTCGCGAAGCAACCTGTTCGCAGAGACCAGCGCAATCTCGTAGCTGTTTCGAAACTCCGTATCAGAAGATGTTTCTATCGAGCCAGCTCCGCCTGCGTAGGCGTTGTTAACGAGGCCATGCAATGGCATATCACCGATTTCTTCAAACCATGCCTGAACAGCCGCTTCATTATTGATATCGAACACAGCCGGCTCCGCAACCAAATCCGCAGCTCGCAACTCTTCAACAAGTCTCGAAACGCTTGAACGATCCCGGCCATTGACGAAGGTTCGAGCTCCCAGCTCTGACAATCCTAGAACCATTGCTCGCCCGAGATACCCAGTTGCACCTGTTACTAAAACGTTCTTACCTTCGAGGGATAGCTTTCTCTGCATATCAGGCATTGGTTTTTTCCCATTTAGCAGGATCAAGCGTTTCTGCTGGGACAGAGGGGCGGTTTTCTACCATTTCTCTTAATAGATCGGCCGGCCACTTGTCTTTTTCAACAATCTTCAGGTTTTGAAGCAGTTGGCTCTTCGTGTCCAGACCAAGCACAACTCCATCCGCCCACTCTTGAGAGATGGCAAAACGCAGGCATAACTCCACCACATCGCCATCGCAGTGCTGATTGGCCCTTTGGTGGAGCCAGGCGATCACCTTATTCGGGCTCTTACACTTGGCCCTCTTCCACAAGCCAGTCTGGGCTGTCGTCAACAAACCCTGCAAGAGTGCGCTGCGAACATGCACAGTCAGGCTGCGTTGCCTGCGCACTTCAGCGATCCGGGCGATCACTGATTCCCAGCGGAAATCCAGTATGTTGAAAGGCATCTGAAGAACCGAAACCGCATCATACTCGAGGGCGCTCATGGCCTCTTCAGGGGACTGCACCGAAACACCCAGCTTTTCGATGAGCCCGCTATTCTTGAGCTGATCCAGGTTAGCCAAGACGCCGCCGTTCCAAGCGGTCAAGTGTGAGGCTCTGTGTAGCATCAAAACATCAAGCCTTGACACACCCAGGGAGGTACAGGATTCGAATACGCTTCGTTCCACGAATGCCGCCACTACCTCGGGCGAGGCGTCATCTGGGCAGTCATCCATTGGTGACAGCTTGGTCATTACGGTCGCTCTGGAGCACCAACCTCCCGCTAGCGCACTTTTCAGTACTTTCTCACTCTTCCCATAGGCTCGAGCAGTATCAAGAAACTGGACACCATTGCGGATAGCGGTTTGCACCAGATCTGTTACCACATCCTGATGGGGCCGGCCGGTCTTGTTGGCAATACCGTAGTTCAAACCGAACTGTGCGGTGCCCAGAACAAGCCTGCTGGCCGCTCTGTGCGTCACAATGTCACCAGACTCACTCTTCAGCTTATCCAGAAGAGTCCCAAGAGGTGTTTCTTCCGGCACAGCCAGACTCCCAAATAATTGAGCAACCCTCAGATAGTCGTCCAGGGTGTCAACGGTACACCGATAGTGAGACATGCCAAGCGTGCGATACTTCTCAAAGGTGGAGCGGCCATATTTTTCAATAATCCACGGCGTAACATGTTCCCGGTCGAACGGAGACTCGGACTCTTCCTTGGCCTCCCTGAGATAGCCAACCCTGGTAATCTCCGCGCTTACGCCATAAGGAAGCCCGGATTTTTCACCACCACAGCCAAGATACGGTAGGTTTCTGGACTGAAAATCTGCAAGCATCTCATCAATGAATTCGCCGTCCGGGAACACATTGTCACCAGTCAGACGAACAACCACATGCTCATCATCGAGCTCTTCTGTGGAATCGACAAAACGTTTGAGGGTATTCGTCAAATCACCCCTGTAGTAGGAAATATTCCATCTCGACAGCACGTCACATAATAAATCGTCCGAAGCCTCACGAGAGGTCAAAACCGTAACCGGGTGGCCAGTATTACCAGCACGCAGCGCTGCCAGAACGATAAGAGGGATCCCGCCTACCGGTAGCAGGATTTTTGCTGGGAGACGCGATGAGTTTGTTCGCGCCTGCAAACACAACCTGACTTTCATACCAGCGACAGCTTCAGTGCTTCAATGACCTGGTCTTGCTGCTCACAGGTCATTCCTTGAAACATCGGCAGACTGATAGCTTCCCGGTAATATGACATGGCTTGTGGAAAATCATCAGCCTGGAAGCCCATTTCCTGATAATAAGGTTGGATATGGACTGGAATATAGTGCAGGTTGACTCCTATGCCGCACTGACGAAGCGATTCGAATACTTCTCGGTGAGATGCACGGATATCGTCCAGCTTCAATCGGATCACATACAAATGCAAACCGGAGTAACTGTCAGGGCGCTGCCAGGGTGTGATTACTGGAAAATCCGCCAACATGTCGTCGTAGCGCTGAGCAAGCTCGTGCCTGCGAGCCACAAAATCGTCAAGCCGATCCATCTGGCTGACACCCATTGCGGCCTGTAGCTCGGTCATGCGGTAATTGAATCCCAACTCGATTTGCTGGTAATACCAAGGACCGTCAGGTTCCTGAGTCATCAGGCCGGAATCTCGGGTAATTCCATGACTCCGGAGAAGATTCATACGGCTTGCCAGGTCATCATCATTGGTAAGCGCCATACCACCTTCGGCGGTGGTAATGATCTTTACCGGATGGAAACTGAAAACCGTGATGTCGCCGTAACGGTTGGCCCCGATGAATTCACCCTTGTATTTGCCTCCGATTGCGTGCGACGCATCCTCAATAATCCTGAATCCATAACGTTTACTAAGCTGATGAATCTCAGACATCGCACAGGGTTGACCACAAAGGTGAACGGCAACCACGACCTTCGGAAGTCGGCCTTCTTCTTCCGCCTTCTCAAGTTTGCGAGCCAATGCCTGGGGACAAAGATTGTAGGTTTTCGGGTCTATATCAATGAAATCGACCTTTGCTCCACAATAAAGAGCGCAATTGGCAGATGCCACGAACGTAACGGGCGATGTCCACAGCCAGTCACCCGGCCCCAACCCCAGACTCAGACAAGCAATGTGTAAGGCCGAGGTTGCACTGTTCACGGCCAACGCATGCTTGGCACCTACATGTTCAGCTACCTTTGATTCAAACTCCGGCACCTTCGGGCCTTGAGTCAGAAAGTCCGACCGGAGCACGTCAAGCACAGAGTCAATGTCGGCCTGAGTGATATCTTGCTTGCCGTAGGGAATCATTTTCAGATCTTTCCAATTTCGTTGTTATGACGATCAATCCAAGCCTGAAGTTCTTCTTCAGTCATCCATTCCGAATTATTGTCGCTTGAATAGACAAAGCCTTCGGGCACTCTCTTACCGTCCTTGATTCGGCTTTCGCATGTTCCCCAATCGTTAATGTTGGGCAAAATTTTAAAATGCTCGGGGTATTCATACGTGAAGTAGGAATCCTCGGCACCGATCATCTGTTCATGCAGTTTTTCACCCGGGCGAATTCCAACCACTTCCTGCTTTGCATCCGGAGCAACCACTTGCGCGAGGTCCGTTACCTTCATGGACGGTATCTTTTTGACATAAATCTCGCCACCCACCATGTCTTCGAATGCATGCCAGACCAACTCTACGCCTTGTTCCAGACTGATCATAAAGCGTGTCATGCGCGGGTCGGTTATAGGCAACACGCCTTTTTCTTTGATAGACATGAAGAAGGGTATCACCGAGCCGCGAGACCCCATGACGTTACCGTATCGCACCACAGAAAATTTGGTCTCATGTCCACCAGAATACGAGTTGCCAGCCACAAAGAGCTTGTCTGAGGCCAACTTGGTGGCACCGTAGAGATTGATAGGACTGCTGGCTTTATCAGTTGAGAGCGCAACGACGCCTTTAACGCCTTTATCAATAGCGGCATCTATCAGATTCATTGCGCCGTGAATGTTTGTTTTTACACACTCAAAAGGGTTGTACTCAGCGGTAGGTACGATCTTCGTGGCAGCTGCATGCACAACATAGTCAACGCCATCAAGTGCCCGATACAGGCGATCCCTGTCTCGAACATCGCCTATAAAGAAACGTAGACGGTCATCTCCTTGAAACAGCTTAGCCATTTCCCACTGTTTCATTTCATCCCGAGAAAACACTATTATTTTTTTGGGATTGTATTTTTCCAGCGTCAAAGGGATGAATTTATGGCCAAAAGAGCCAGTACCGCCGGTTACGAGAATAGTAGAGTTTTCCAACATGAGTTATTCGCCAGATAGTTCCTGTTGATTACTGGTTGTCCTGCCTGTTTTAAGCACAACACGAAAAAAGATAATTATAGTTGCCAACATCAGCCCCAACATCCCTGCCAAAAGAACGATTAAACCTCGCTTTGGGCCCGCCTTTTCCTGCGGCGCCAGGGGAGGATCTATCACTTTGAATACATACTCGCGCTGAGCATTGGCTAACATGATCGTTCGGGTTTCTTGCTCGATAAGCTGGTAAAAGACCTGCTGCATTCCCGCTATACTGGTCTCTTCAAGCTTCTCTTCAAGGTAGGCTACGCTCGATTCAGCATCACTGATATCCTGCGCCCGCATATGCTCGCTTATGTCTTCTAGAAGCCATCTGAGCCAGGCTGCGGCTGCGTTTGGTGAAAGGCCCGTAAGTGCAACGGTAATCATCCCGTTGTCTTTGTTCTCGCTTATCGTAAGTTGCTCACGAAACGCTTTCACCAGGTCCCAGGTTGATGGCGCAAGACTTTCTCCATTCTCGTCCAGAAGCCATTCGTTTCTCTCTGCGCTGTATAGTGCTCTATCGTAGACCCATTCTCCACCACCTGTATTCCAGCTCTTAGCCGCCATTAAAGGCACTGCTATCTCGTGACGAGTAATGAAGTCCCCAAGAAATGCACGGGATAGCATAACTTCCTTGGCAATGGTTGTTTTATTGGCGTCGCCCCCTCCGAGGGTGACCCCCGCAAGGCTTGCCAGGCCGCTAAGCTGGCCGGAAATTCTCGATCCATCTTCATTCTGCGCCGGGGCCAGAAGCGCAGTGGCCTGATACTCGTTTGGAAGCTTGAGCGCGTAGATCGCTCCCCCAACGATGCAGCTCACGGAAATTATCAGAATTATCCATTTTCCTTCCCAAAAGGCTGAAAAAAGTTCTCGAAGATCCATCTCTTCGCTGGGAAGGTCTCGGTTGTGGAGCACCTGATTCATCACAAATTCCCTACTGCAGCTGCGCCCAACGCCATCTGGTAGACGATTTGACTTACGTTGCTCCACAGTTCGAGTTGATTCAGACGGTCCACATCGATCGGCATGATGATCGCGTCTCCCGGTTCCAGTTGCTGGCTGCGGCCACCAAACCAGCGGCTTTTCTCGGGCAGCATTACGGAACCGTCTGCCTTCACAACGTAGGCTCTGCTGTCATCCGCCTGCCGGGTTGGGCCGCCGGAGCGTTCCAGTAATCATCCACACTCAAACCGGCCTGATGCAAATGATTGGTAGGAAACTGTACTTCCCCGAATACCGAAACCGACTGCGGTGTGTTCGGAATGCTCAGGGTGTCGCCATCCTGAAGGCGAATGCTCTGATACCCTTCATCCTGCATAACGGCAGCAAGGTCGATCACCATGCGACCTACAGGATGGCTGTTCTGAACGTCTTCCAACAAGCCCTGAACCTGCTGCACCCGCTGGGCGTTCTGCCCACCGAAGGTGTCGCCCTGGAGCTGGACACCCAGAAGGTAACCTTGCAGGCGTTCTTCAGCCTCTTGCAGGCGCTGAGCCTCCAACCGGCGAAGCTTCTGACCGGTGAACACGGCTCCTTTCGGGAATGCGTTCTCAGTCAGCCCGCCCGCGCGGAGAATGACATCCCTCAGAGTCTCCCCTCCACCAAAGGTTTACTCTCCCGGGTAGCGTACCTCACCAGAAAGGGTGATTCGGTATTGTTTGTCAAATCTGGAGTGGGCTGAATCAGGATAGAATCACGGCTTTGAAGTGTTTGCCGCGTTTCGCCAGCCATTACATCCGCCAATGCAATCTGGCGGGTGGTCACTCTGCGGTCACCCTCCTCTGCAAGCTCCGATCTGGCCAGTTCCGCCGAAAACAGGGATGCTGAGTCTTTCAGGCCTCCAGCGAGAGCAATAACATCCGCGAGCCCGCCGTTCTCAGGGATGGGGTATTCGCCCGGATAGCGAACTTCACCGGAAATGGTGACAAACGAAGCAGGCTCAAGGGGCGTTGCCTGGATGCGAAGCTGCTTCAACAACCCTGGCAATAGTTTCTCCCGCTTTGCATCCCGCAGCTGCCGAAGCTCTTCGTCATCATCGCTTTCATGGGCGTACGCGGGCTTGAGTCCCAAGGCCCAGACTTCGCCCTGCCACTGGAGGTTGATCGCCGTGCCAGCTTTCGCAAGTGGATTCTGATCAAAACCGCGAACGCCAGGTATTTCGCTGCTGCCATAGAGGCTGTATTCGCCCCGAAAACCCTGCTGACCCTGCTGTTCCTTTTCGAAGCGCAGGTAGGCAGCAGCGGAGCCCACGGAAGCCTGGTCAGCGCTGACGCTGTCCTCCAGGCCACTGTAGACCGTACTCCACATCATTGGCCAAGTGCTGATAGTGCGATCCATATGGCCTCGGTCTGCCAGTTTCTGGGCCGCAAATCGCGCCCGCGAGTCTCCCGGCTCAAGCCAGGGGGCCGCGGGGAGGGAAACACTTGTCAGACACGCTACCGCCCCACCGACCAAGGCCCAGTGTTTTAAGGTCATAGGATAAAATTATCTGAAAAACGACAGGAAACAGGCAAAAGGAAGGGGACAACTGACTCCCAACTGTATCCTTGCCGGTAGATGAATGAACTGTTTCAGAAGCGTGACGATTCTACGGCAATGCATGTGACAAGCAAGTGACAAAAAGTCTGACACATTGGTTTTCAGAGGGATAGCAGGGTAAAGAATTGTTGAAGCTTTGAAGTTGCAAGTGAAACGTTTAATTATCGATCATCTGAGCTCTTACCAGGCTAGCGAACTCGGCGAAAAACGCGAAAAAGACTCCCGCGATCAGTCCCAGCATGCCAGACAACATAATGATCAGGCTGCGTGCAGGCCCGGCAGGCTCCAGAGCTTGCCGAGCTAGCGCCAGAGTCTCCGTAGCCTGAATGGACTTGAGCGTCGACTCCAGCGAGAGCCGCTTCTCGACGGCAGCTGCGATAGCGGCTCCTGCATCTTGCGTACCCCTTAGCATTTCAATGCTTGAGGAAAGCGACTCCATTTGCGCTTTCAGGCTCTGGCTGAGATTCGAGACTGCTAATGCCTGAGACTTTTCAAGCTGCGCAATCAGTGAAGAGTGAATCTCCTTGACGAATACGACCTCGGCCTGAGGAGCCTCAGAGACAATCCGGACAAAGCTTGTGTTCTCCGGATTCTCGAACTGCACCTCCATGGGCATTTGTTCTTCATACTCATCACTATAGGCAGCGCGATAATCAGGCAGCCAACGATTCTCCAGGGTTGCGATAACCAGGGCGGGCTTCTCAATAGTATTACCGGCACCCCGTTCAGCAAGCTTCACCAGACTGACAAACTCATACTTCTGAGGCATCACGAGTGCGTAAACGACCCCGGTAAGCAATGTCAGAAGAAACACTGCATAAAAGACCCGGCGGCGCCTTAAAAAGGTCGAGGCCAAGTCCACCAGACTGATTTCATCGTCGTATGGCGGTCGTGACTTTTCGTTATTTTCTGCCATTCAGCTCTTACCTTGTTATTCCAGAGACCGGCACTTTTATACTCTGCCGCTTCTGCATAAAGTTGATTAATACGATTGCCCGCTCTTCGCCGTCATATGCCTGAAATATTGCATGGATACCCTCAAATGGGCCTTCGCTAAGATAGACTGCCTGACCGGGTTTGATACCACCCTGCTCCGCCACGGAATCCGGGCTGACTTTAATATGCCTTATTACCTCATCGCAGATCGAGGTGGGCTTGTTCGCAAAACCAACGACTTTCAGAACACCTCGGGTTGAACGAAGCTTTGCCCACATCGGGTCGGATTGCTCCAGATTCACGAACAGATATCCGGGAAACAGTGGCTCAAGCTTCTTCACCCGTTTGCCAGCCCGAATCTTCTCGACTGTGATTTTTGGGAAGAAGCAGGTTATGCCCTGATTGTGCAGATGCTGCAGAGCCCTGTCACCTTGCGCAGGTTTATATTGAAGCGCGTACCATGTCATGCCTGTGTACTGTACCAGCCGCCAGCCGCGATAAAATACGGATTTAACACATCTTGCTTACCATATTTAAGCCGCTTCCCTTCCAGAGTTAGCACTTTGCCGCCAGCTGCCACCAGCACAGCTTGCGCTGCTCCTGTATCCCACTCACACGTCGGCCCCAATCGCGGATAAATGTCGGCGTGACCTTCTGCGATACGGCAGAACTTGAGCGAACTGCCGGCCTGCACGAGTTCATGCTCGCCGAGTTCATCGATAAACGCTCTGGTTTCCGCGTTTAAGTGATTCTTGCTAGCCACCACGCGCTTTACATCCTTGGGCTCCGCCACCCGAATTCGGTGAACTCTTCCGGTGCGGTCGCGCATGTGGGCGCCCTCACCGGCCACACCCCAGTACGCTTCTTTCAGAGCCGGAGCTATCACCACACCCATAACCGGCTCACCGTCCTCAACCATCGCGATGTTGACGGTGAACTCACCGGTACGCTGAGTGAAATCCTTGGTACCGTCGACAGGGTCCACCAGCCAGAACCGACGCCAGTGTTTACGCTCTTCCCAGGGAACTTCCTTGCCCTCCTCGGAAAGAATGGGAATGTCTCGACTTATTGTGCGCAAACCGCGGGTGATGATGTCATGGGCCGCAGTATCCGCAGCTGTAATGGGTGACTCGTCTGCCTTGTAGCTTACCTTGAAGTCTGACTGGTATATGTGCAGGACTCTCTCGCTAGCCTCGTCCGCCACTTTGATAACATCCGGCAGTATTGAGCTGTAGTGCATGTCAGATTTCCACCTCTTCAAACAACTCGGGTACTTCAGCATCCCAACCGAACGTTTCTGCGATGTGTTTTCTCATTGTATCACTGGCAACCATTTCGCCATGGGTGATGTAAACCTTCTGCGGCTTCAGACTGCCCTGCTCGAGCCAATTCAGAATTTCCTTGTAATCGCCATGAGCACTCATGGAATCCAGGCTGTAAATCTCTGCCTTTACCGGCCAGTATTCCCCATGGATCTTGACCTTGTCGGCTCCATTAACAAGAGCGTCCCCCCGGGTCCCCGGGGCCTGGAATCCGGCAAAGACAACACTGTTCCGGTAGTTCGGAAGCAGGCTCTTGAGATGATGGAGCACCCGCCCACCGGAGGCCATACCGCTGGCCGAAATGATAATACAGGGATAACGCACGGCATCCAGCTCAATCGACGCTTCGACAGTGCGGACAAATTCGGTTTTGTCATCAATCAGCTCACAGTCGGCACCGCTTAGCTTGTGCTCTTTATGATGTCTGCAGAAGATCTCAGTGGCTTTGATTGCCATAGGGCTGTTCAGGTACACAGGAAGCTTGGGAATTTTTCCCTCGCCCATTAACTTGTGCACGACATAGAGAAGCATCTGGGCCCGCCCCACGGCGAACGCCGGCATAAGCACAATACCCCCACGGCCGGCGGTTTTCGTGATGATATCTGCCAACTCTGCCTCGGGGTTCGATTCCCCATGCACGCGATTGCCATAGGTAGACTCACAAACCAGCACATCCGCATGGTTGATGGGCTCCGGTGGTCGCATGATGATGTCGTTCTGGCGACCCACATCACCACTGAAAACCACGCTTCGAGCAGAGCTACTGTGAGTAACGTGCACACAGGATGAGCCAAGAATGTGGCCGGCCGGAGTGAACTGCACTTCAAAACCCTTCACTGGTTCGAATGCCTCGTGATAGTGCAGCGACTCGAAGTGCTTTAATGCTTCCCAGGCATCTTTCTCGGTGAACAGGGGCTCGGGCTTTTCATGCTTCGAAAACTTCTTCCGAAAAGCATACTTGGCGTCCTCCTCCTGTAGGAAACCGGCATCAGGAAGTAGCACCCTGCAAAGCTCGTGCGTGGCCTTCGTGCAGTAGATCTTTCCCTTGAAGCCATTCTTGACCAGGGCTGGAAGGTAACCGGAGTGGTCTATATGTGCATGAGTGAGAACGACTGCATCAACAGAGGACGGATCGACTGGAAACCTCGCCCAGTTCCTACGGCGAAGGGTTTTCACCCCTTGATACATACCACAGTCCACCAGTAATCGATGGCGCTCGTCCGAGAGCAGATAGCGTGAGCCAGTGACCGTGCCGGCACCACCAAGGAAGCGCAGTTTCATAGCGGCGTAAATCCTTTTCCGTTTAACGATTCTCCCAGCTTAACTCAAAATAGGTTTCGAGCGGGATTCCCGGACCGAGAAGCACTTTCTAAAACAGCACGCTCAACTACATCAGCCAATTAATTTGCTGTGCAGTTTGGTGGTTCATAGCTTCCGTGCCAGTCGGAGGCAGCGGACCGATCGATCAGGCAGCTCCAAATGCCCTGCGCAGATCGTTCAAACCGGACAACGGTTCCTGCCAGAGAAGGGTGAGCACTGCCACCCATGGTCACTTGCAGGTGACCGGATCCGTCAGCATTTGACGCAGAAATCTGGGTGGCAAGACTGCCGTTGGTATATGGCGAAGGCTTGTATTTGAGGCTCGTGTTATCAATTGAATTGTTGTTGGCCAGATTCACCTCGTACGTAGTCCGATAAACGGAAAGTTCGCTAACAACCTGATTTACTTGCGTTCGCAACATATGCCCTTGGTACAAGGGCATCGAGACTGCAGCAAGCACACCGATGATGGCCACAACGATCATCAATTCGATAAGGGTAAAACCGCCAGACGTTCTGGACATAGCACTATCACTCGACATGGAAACTGAGGATAAAACGAGCAAAATTGAGGCCAAATGATAAAGCGATAGTCGTTCAATCTGGGGATGAACCAGAAGAGCCTTGAATCATCTGGCTGGGAGGCCTGGGAAACATACCATAATGCCAAAAACGGGGAGGCGTGCCGTAAGGTGCTGTTTCGAAGCGGTAATTTCGGTCTTCGAGCATGGCGTCGTAGTAAATCACCACTTCTCTGAGCCAGAGGCAGGCCACAAAACCGATCGCAATAAACGCCACGGTATAAAGAGCTTTATTTCCGCCGCTACCCTGAGAGGAAACAACCCAGCTCGGTGAGATCAACGCCCAAAAGACACACAGGACAAGAAAACCTATCAGCATCGAGCCCGGGGCGATAAACACTGAGGAAACACCAGCATGCAGAAGCGCAGCAGACACAGATGCTGTGAACGCCGCGAGGATCAAAACACTAGCTCCCTGCGTTTCATTACGTAGCTCCCGCCGCCGCTCCCAAAACAACCGGATAGCCTGAACAACCAAAGCTAGCAAGGCGCAAATCACCAACCAGCCATATTCAGCGGCCCACATCAGGTACATGTTGTGTGGGTGACCGAATTTCGATGACTTCAAGTACTCGTCAGTCAGAGTTTCATGGGTCAACCAAGACAGCGGGCCCATTCCAAGCGGGAAGTTTTCAAAGCTCATGCGCCACGCTTCTATGAACAAAGGCATTCTGCCCGCGGATCCCGCGTGGAGTGCACGAACAGTCAATTCATCAATCAAAATGGACGGAATCAGTACCGACAGAACCAGCCATGCAAACAGGCCATAACCGAGATAGCGCAAAAAAACTTTTACCCAGGGTAACGCCGGTCGTCCGACAAAAACGAGGACTATAAATAGACCAAAAATCAGCCCCAACATTGTGCCCCGTGAAGTGGAGAGAAATATAACCCACCACCAAATTGCTGCACCCAAGGCACAGAAAAATCGCCAAAGGCGTTGGTTTTGGAGAGGTCCAATTAGAACAGCAAGCGGCAACAACGGCATTAGCCACGTCGCAATATGACTCCAATAACGGATATTGACGAAACCCCAGGGAATAAACGCAGAGAGCTGGCTGACTTCATCGGAGAGTGCGAACAGGTAAACCATAATGGTTGTTGCGCCATATAACGCGACAGCGACTGCCGCGCAATAGACGAGAATGACTGCTAATTGGTGTTTTGTCCTGTCGCTACCAGCGAGGTTGCCCATCGCAACGAAGCCAAAGAAGAAGACTGCGTAGAGACCTGGCTCAACCCAGGCATAGAGGGATTCGCGAAAAGGAAAAGTCAACAGTAAAAAGCCTGAAGCAACAATCAGCGCTGGCCAGAGTTTATTCAGAGTTTCGATGCCGTATCGGCTAATGTAGAAGGCGCCGACCGCGGTGCAGGTAATTGTGAGGATACCAACCTGTAAAAACCTCTGGAATGCATAACTTCCAACTGGCTTAGGCAGTAAATCAGCAAACAATACGGATAGGAGCACCGTTAACGTCAGTAGAGAAACAAAAAAGGTCTGGGTTTTCGTCATTTCAGCTTGCCCAGAAAGATTAAGAATAGAAACAAAAAAGGCCTGGGGCTTTGAGCACCAGACCTTTTTCTATTACGTCAGGCTAGAACCTGATAATGATCAGCTGCTGGTGCAGGTACCAGAACCGTCACAAGTCAGAGTAGTGCTGGCAGAATCTGACGCTGTAGCAGTTGCCCAGTTAGCTGTCGGCACACCAGAACCATTGGTCGGTGCAGAACCCGATGCCGGGGCGGAAATTGAAGCGCAGGCACCTTGAACCGCAGTGGAGAGGTTGGACGGATCCTGTGAGTACTCAATCAGCCAGTTGTTTGTCTGGGCCTTCAGCTCGGCCAGGCAGGAGTCAACGCGGCTCTGCTCAACGTAGTCCTGATAAGCAGGAATAGCGATCGCTGCCAGGATACCGATGATGGCAACTACGATCATCAGTTCGATAAGAGTAAAACCGTTCTGACCTTTCTTCATTTGAATCTCTTTCATTTTTGCGACCTCTGGTTTGTCGTTTCGTGTTTTCAGCCCGGGGGCGGTGGTGCCTTCCCCCTTACCGCTTCGAGCTTGTTGTTGCCTCAGCATCCGGCGTGCCAAGTTCAGGAAAAACATAAATTCCATCGACAGGACAATGAGTTAACAGTTATTGGCAAGATTTCAGAGACGCCGAGCTCAACCAGAAAGAAGTCGCATGGCGTCGAACACTGACATTTTTTGTCACCTTGCATGCAGGAGCAGCCAACCTTTGCGATAACACGAACTATCAAGAAAGCGAAAGGATAAGACGAACATGCCTTTCCAAAGCCGGTCTGCACATCTAAACTCTGTAGTCATCAACTCGCGATTCAGCTACTTACAGACGATTTCTGCAGACATTTATGGCGAATAACAACCGGAATATAACGCTCACGGGCCTCGCTCGGCGATTTGTGGACGACAAGCTCCTGGATGAGGATACCGCCAAGGACGCCTTTGTTCAGGCATCACAGAACCGCATCCCGCTCATCACCTATCTCACCCAGAACCAGCTTGCCGACAGCTCCAAACTGGCTTTCTCAGCAGCCATGGAGTTCGGGATATCAGTACTGGATCTCGATGCCTTTTTGCCGGAGATGATGCCGGAGAAGGCGGTTGACGAAAAACTCATTCGAAAACACAACGCGTTGCCGCTGTATAAGAGGGGCAACCGTCTCTTTATAGCTGTGTCAGACCCGACCAACATACAGGCGCTCGACGAAATAAAGTTCAACACTGGCCTGAGCACTGACGCGGTTCTGGTGGACGACAGCAAACTCCGGGCCGCCATTGACAAATACCTGGAATCCCATGACACCACCATGGGGGACCTTGAGGATGCCGACCTGGAAGGCGTGGAAACGGAGGGTGGCGAGGCCGATGACGATGAGGGGGCAGTATCTGTCACCGAGATCGACGACGCGCCGATTGTAAAGTATGTCAACAAGATGCTTCTGGATGCGATTCGAGGCGGCGCATCTGACATCCATTTCGAGCCCTACGAGAAAATCTATCGGGTTCGTTACCGGACTGATGGCATTCTGAAGGAGGTATCAAGACCCTCCATCAAGCTTGCACCGAAAATTTCGGCGCGGGTCAAAATTATGGCTCAGCTCGATATTTCCGAACGGCGCGTCCCCCAGGATGGCCGCATCAAGATGAAGCTGTCCAAAACCAAGGCCATTGATTTCCGGGTAAATACGCTCCCCACACTTTGGGGCGAAAAAATCGTGCTTCGGATTCTGGATCCCAGCCAGGCGAAACTGGGTATTGATGTTCTCGGGTATGAAGAAGATCAGAAGAAGATGTACATGGATGCCCTCTCCCAGCCTCAGGGCATGATTCTGGTGACCGGGCCTACCGGTTCCGGTAAAACAGTTTCGCTGTACACAGGCCTGAACATCCTGAACACGGCGGGAATCAATATCTCCACAGCGGAAGACCCGGCAGAGATCAACCTGGAAGGGATTAACCAGGTGAACGTAAACACGAGGGTGGGACTGGGTTTTGCCGAAGCGCTGCGAGCGTTCCTGCGCCAGGATCCGGACGTCATCATGGTGGGCGAGATCCGGGATCTGGAGACTGCCAACATAGCCATCAAAGCGGCGCAGACCGGCCACCTCGTTCTGTCAACACTTCACACCAACAGTGCTGCGGAAACGCTTACCCGAATGATGAACATGGGTGTTCCCTCGTTCAACATTGCCACGTCAGTGAGCCTGATAATTGCGCAGCGGTTAGGCCGCCGGCTTTGCAGTGCCTGCAAACAAGCTGCAGACATCCCGAAGGACGTGCTTTTGGCGGAAGGGTTCACACAGGAACAAATTGATACAGGCTTCACGTTGTACCGCCCCAAGGGCTGTGATAAATGCAATGGAGGATATAAAGGCCGCGTTGGTATTTACGAGGTGGTCAAGATTACCGACGAGCTGGCTAACATGATTATGGAAGAGGCCAGTTCCATTAAAATTGCAAAGCAGGCTCAGGCAGAGGGCTTCCGCAACTTGCGCCAATCCGCCCTACTGAAGGTCATGGAGGGCGTGACCAGCCTTGAGGAAGCCAACCGCGTGACGAAGGATTAAGCATGGCAGAGAAAGCACAGAAGCTCGAATCGTTTATCTGGGAAGGCAAAGACCGGAGAGGCAACAAGTCCAAGGGTGAGCTGACCGGCGCCAACTTGGCTCTGGTGAAGGCGCAACTGCGTAAGCAGGGCATTATTCCGGATAAAGTAAAGAAAAAGCCCAAGCCGCTCTTCGGTGGCAGCAAAAAAATCACGCCATTCGACATCGCAATGCTAACACGGCAGTTGGCAACCATGATGAAAGCGGGTGTGCCGCTGGTCCAGAGCTTCGACATTGTTGCCGATGGTCTTGAAAACAAAGGTCTACAAGACCTTGTAATGACGGTCCGGAATGACATTTCTTCCGGTACAAGCTTTGCCGGCGCTCTTAGAAAGCATCCAAGGCACTTTGACGACTTGTACTGCAACCTGGTGGATTCGGGTGAAAAGGCCGGTGCGTTGGAAGCAATGCTCGATCGGATTGCCACATACCTCGAAAAAACCGAACTGCTGAAGAAGAAAGTCAAAAAGGCGATGACCTATCCGATTGCGGTTATTATCGTTGCGATGATCGTGACGGCGATCCTTCTGGTCAAGGTTGTGCCTCAGTTCGAGCAACTGTTCACCGGGTTCGGTGCTGATCTTCCCGTATTCACCCAGATGGTCGTAGAGCTCTCCGAGTGGCTGCAATCCTGGTGGTTTGTGGTGTTGCTCGCCATCATGGGCTCAATCTTCCTGTTTAAGGAATCCAAAAGACGATCGCGGAAGTTCTCCGACCTCATGGATAAGGTGGTTCTTAAACTGCCCGTGGTTGGCGAGATTCTGGATAAATCCGCAGTGGCGAAGTTTGGCCGGGTTTTATCCACAACCTTCGCGGCCGGTGTGCCTCTGGTGGACGCGCTCGATTCTGTGGCCGGTGCCACCGGCAACGCTGTTTACCGGGATGCCATTGATCGAATCAAGAATGACGTTGCCAGCGGTACACAACTGCAGGCTTCCATGCGCCAGCAGGATGTATTCCCGGTAATGGCAGTTCAGCTCACAGCCATCGGCGAAGAATCGGGTAACCTGGACGAAATGCTCGGTAAGGTCGCAGAGCATTACGAGGGCGTTGTTGATGATATGGTCGACAACCTTACTGCCCTGATGGAGCCTATGATAATGGCCGTTCTGGGCGTGTTGGTTGGTGGTTTGATCATTGCCATGTATCTTCCGATCTTCCAGATGGGTCAGGTTATCGGCTAAAAGCCGGCCGCCCGACCGCAAAGTGGAGCCAGAGGAAAGGTATCTTCTGGCTCCGAGTTCCCCCGCCTGATTCTCGGATAATTGATGATTACTCTGGACGCCTTTCTCGCCACGCCCTGGCTTCTTTTCCTTTCTGTCACCCTCGTTTCCCTCTGCATCGGCAGTTTCCTGAATGTTGTGATTCTACGACTGCCCAAAATGATGCATCAGGACTGGCGCTGCCAGTGCGAGGAATTCCTGGAGCTGCCTGAAACAAAGCGAAGGGATGAAGAGCGGATTACCCTGTCCAAACCGGCCTCCACCTGCCCTTCTTGCGGCCATGGCATTCGCGCCTGGGAGAACATCCCTGTAGTCAGCTGGCTGGTTCTTCGGGGCAAATGCGCATCCTGCAAGGCGCCTATCTCGCCACGCTATCCAATCATTGAGGCGGTAACGGCGATTTTCTCGGTGGTGACCATTGCAGTCATCGGACCGAACGAATCCGCCCTCTGGGCCTTGCTTTTGGTGTGGGCTCTGGTGGCCCTGACCGTGATTGATTTAGACACCCAGCTCCTACCAGACAGCATTACGCTGCCCCTGATGTGGCTGGGCCTCGTGTTGAATTATTTTGGCGTGCTGACGGACTTCAGCAGTGCCTTTTGGGGTGCGGTGGCAGGTTATCTCTCGTTGTGGTCTGTTTACTGGCTTTTCAAGCTGGTAACCGGCAAGGAGGGCATGGGCCACGGAGACTTCAAACTGCTTGCCGCACTCGGCGCCTGGCTGGGGTGGCAGTTGTTGCCAGCGGTGATTCTGCTTTCCTCGGTTGTAGGAGCCGCTGTCGGTATCGGCTTGATGGTGTTCAAGAAGCATGGTCGGGAAGTTCCGATTCCGTTTGGGCCTTATCTGGCTACGGCGGGGTTGATTTGTTTGTGGTTTGGGAGTGAGATTCAGGCGTTTTGGTTTGGGTTTCTTGGCATATGACGGAGAGATCACTTGAAGATGGGGTCAGAGCAAAATCGCGGGGCGATTTTGGTCAGACCCCGGTGGTTGGCCTGACTGGCGGGATTGGTTCCGGAAAATCGACTGTGGCTCGCTTGTTTGGTGAGCACGGCGTGCACTGGGTGGACGCCGATGATGTTGCCCGGGAAGTGGTTGAGCCGGGAACGCCTGCACTGGAACGGATTTCAGAGCATTTTGGGAAGAAAATCCTCACTTCTGAGGGTGCGTTGGATCGGGCGCAGCTTCGTGGGATTGTTTTTGAGAAGCCGGAAGAGCGGGTTTGGCTGGAGTCGCTGCTGCATCCGATGATCCGCGAGGAATTGATTCGGCAGTTGAACCCGGAAAACTACCAGCTTCCCTACGTGCTTCTGGTCTCCCCTCTCCTTCTCGAGACCGACCAGCACGAACTGGTTGACCGCATTATCGTGATCGACGTGCCCGAAGAAACCCAGATTGAGCGCACCATGGCCAGGGACACCAATTCCCGGGAGCAGGTTGAGCGGATCATTGCGGCTCAGGTGTCGCGCGAAGATCGGCTGGCGCGGGCGGATGAGGTGATTGATAATAACCGGCCTCTGGATGAAGTAACACGTCAGGTGCGGGAGCTGCATGAAAGGTTGCTGGTGGATTTTGGCTGACTGGTTTTCCCGCTATCGCATGACAGCCCTTGCGGCTGTTCTTTCTCTGACGGTCTCTTCTCCAAGCTACAGCATCGAGCCGGTGTTTGAGGTTCGGGAGCGGTCTGTGGCGGAGATTCTGTCTCCAGCTCAATTGCCGATCGGGTTCTATACCTTTGAGCCGGATGAATATTGGGCGGACCCACGGGATTCCTACTGGCTGAAGTTCAGTAACTGGGTGTTGCGGCAGGAACGCCTGCACGGGCAGAAGATCCAGTCTGTTGGCCAATGGGCAGACCGCACCTTGTCCGGCAGCGCCCAAAGCCTGCCCAACAATGAGAGCTATCTGCGAGTTGGCTTTGCGACGGAATCCGAATACGGCGATCCGGCACAGTTTGAGCCAGAGGCTCGGTTCCGGCTGGACATTCCCACCACCCGTCGGAAACTGCGCCTGGTGATCGAAAGCGAGAGCGAAGACCTGATTCCTCTCGGGGAGCGCCAGCGGGACCGGCAGCTCACGGAGCCCGAGCGTTCAGATACGGAAGCCACAGGTGCACTGCGTTACCTGACCCAGATTGGCGATGCCATCAATTTCTCCAACGATGTGGGTGTTCGCCTGCGGCTCCCTCCAGATGCCTTCTGGAGAGCAACGGCGGAGAAACGCTGGCGCCTGGACGACAAGTGGATCCTGAACGCCCAGCAGCGGTTCTATTATTTTCATCAGGACGGCTGGGGCGAGCGAACCTGGATTGGTGCCGGGCGGCCGGTTGGCAATGGCTGGTATTTCCGCTCGTCTTCGGAATTGGAGTGGGTACACAACGACAAGGAATTTGTGGCGGGTCAGATTTTCAGCACGCGCAAGCGCATGAATAACCGCTTGATTGTAACGCCAAGAATGGGCGTCCTCGGGGAAAGCAAACCTTCTTGGCGCACCACCTCCGCGTTCACCGATCTCACGTTTCGCTACCGACTGCACAGCAACTGGCTCTATGCGGAGCTGATTCCAGCGCTGGAATTCCCCCGGGAGGAGAGCTTTAAAGACCGTGCTTCTGTGGTTTTTAGGATAGAAATGTATTTCTCAGGAATTATTGAAGATGATCGCCTGTGAAGGAGGGGTCAGAAGAAAGCGTTCTTCTGACCCCGGGTTAAATGCTGAAAATGGGGTCAGATGAAGGCTTTCATCTGACCCCGGAGTTTATAGATGCCACGACATTTGTCTAAACCGCCTTCCGAGGCCCTCACTCTCACGCCTATCGCCATTACCCGATCATGCTTTCAGGACAAGTTCGGGGTGCCGCGCCAGCCGGGGCTGACCCGGCATGCCCGGGCCGAGCTGATTATCCAGCCACCGTTTGACCGCGAAGATGCCTTCCGTGGGCTGGAGACCGCCAGCCACCTTTGGCTGACCTTTCAGTTTCACGAGGCGGTGCGAGCAGACTGGCGGCCCGTGGTGCGCCCTCCCCGCCTGGGCGGCAATCGCAAGATGGGTGTGTTTGCCAGCCGCTCTCCGTTTCGCCCAAACAGCCTCGGCCTCTCGGTCGTTCGCAATGAGGGATTGGTGCGCAAAGATGGACAGCTCATTCTCCGCATCAGTGATCATGACCTCATCGAGGGCACACCGATACTGGATATCAAACCCTACCTGCCATTTGCCGATTCCGTTCCTGAAGCGACATTGGGCTGGGCAGACTCCCCGCCCACGGAAAGACTGGAAGTGGTTTTTCTGCCTGAGGCAGAGGCCCAGATCAGCGGGCTTCCACCAGAAGAGTATCCGGAACTGCGCCCGCTGATCGAGGATGTGGTGGCTTACGATCCCCGCCCGTCTTTTCGGCGCGGGCGGGAAGAGGAGCGGATCTACGGCGCACATTTATACGATCTGAACGTGCGCTTTCGATTCGTGAATGATCATTCACGGAAACGTGTCGAAGTGCTGACGGTCTGTTAAACTGCTTTTGGTGATTTTGTAGTCGACACAGGGAATATGTGCCTTGCCTTCAAAGCGGTTCTTCAAACGATTGGGAATACGACCACTGGCGGCAAGGTTGCTCGCCTACGTATTGCTGTTCAGCCTTTTTCTGTCTCTGGTGGCAACGGGCGTTCAGCTGATCGGAGAATTCGAGCGGCGCAAGAACGATCTGCTGAATGACCAGACACGGGCCGCCGAGTTGGTTTCCGGGAGCATGAGCAACAACATCTGGCTGATGAATTTCAGCGAGGTGGCCAATAGCCTGGATGATATGAAAGCAGTACCCGCTGTCCAGTACGGGCGGGTGGTGACCAGCACCGGCGAAACCTTCAGCACCGGCACTTACCCTGAGGGCCGGGTAATATCGCAGACCTTTCCACTGGTTTTCGACCGCTCTAACAACCGCAGTCCTGAAAACGTTGGCACGCTCACCGTCACCTCCTCCATAGACCAGATCTACAAAGACCTGCGTAACCGCGCGCTCCTGAACCTTTTGTTTCAATCCATTGTTGTCATGCTGGGCACCCTGGGCCTGCTGGTGATCGTTCGTTTAACGCTGTCCCGGCATCTGGAATCCATGGCCGATTACGCCGCGCGGCTGAACCTCGACGCGCTGGTAGACCCGCTGAAGCTCAAGCGCAAACCCCGAAAAACGCCAGATGAGCTCTCGGAGCTGGAGCAGGCCCTGAACAAGATGCGCCTGCAAATCCTTGAGGACACCCGCTCCCTGCGCCAGACCACGATCCAGTCCCAGGGTGAACGGGACGAGGCGGTTCGTGCCAATCACGCCAAGAACCAGTTCCTGGCCAATGTCAGCCATGAACTGCGCATTCCGCTGCAGTCCGTATTGGGTTACGCCAACCTGATGACCGACACGCCCCTGGATCAGGAGCAGCGGGAGTATGTTCAGACACTGCTGAGCGCCTCCGAGAGCCTCTCCGCCATCATCAATGACCTGCTGGACATCTCCAGCATGGAAGCCGGCAAGCTAGTATTGGAGGACATTCCCTTTGATCTTCGGGAAACCCTCAACGATCTGGTGCATATGCTGGGTTCCCGGGCCCGGGAGAAGGGCCTCGCACTGGAGCTTAGAATCGACGAGAACCTGCCCTGGGCCCTGAAGGGCGACCCGGTGCGCATCCGCCAGATCCTGCTGAATCTCACCTCTAACGCCATCAAGTTTACCGATTCCGGCCATGTGCTGATCAGTATTGAGGTGTTGGGTCGCCGGGACGACAAGGCTCGCCTTCGCATTGCCGTGGAAGACACCGGCGTGGGTATCAACCCGGAAGATGTTCCCCTGGTTTACGAGCCCTACGTGCAGCTTGGCCAACAGTTCCAGCGTCAACTGCCCGGTGCAGGACTTGGCCTCACCATCTGCCGCCAACTGGTGGGCCTGATGGACGGGTCCATGGATCTTGAAAGCCGCCCCGGTGAAGGCTCGACCTTCTGGATGGAACTCACCCTGCCCGTGGCCCCCGAGAACGCTGCCCGGGTTCGGCCGGATACCCGGATGGTGAAAAACCGCAGGATTCTGGTGGTGGATTCCTACGAGCTGTCCCGCAAGATAACCCTGGAAATGCTGTCCCGGCACGAAGTGCACATCGAAGCGGTGAAATCCGCCGGCGAGGCGCTGACGTCCCTGCGCACGGCGTTCGATGGCCAGCAGCCGTTCGACGCGATCATTCTGGATGGCTTTGTACCGGATATGGACAGCGACCTGCTATGCCGGCAGATCCGTAGCAACCCGCTCTGGTCGGATATGCGCCTGCTGATCCTGTCGTCCAACCCCCAACGGGGCGACGCCGAACATTTCCGCCAGGCCGGTGCCGATGCCTTCCTGAGCAAATCCCTTCGGGAATCTTGCCTGACGCCCATCCTTAACCAGTTGTTTGCCGATGCCGCCAAAGAAGAACGGCGCTTTCTGACCCGATTCTCGCTGCAGGCTACCACCGATACCGCCCGGCGCCGGGAGCTTCCCTGCGGCCGCATGAAGGTGTTGCTGGTGGAAGACAATCCTGTGAACCGCACCCTGACCCGTCGGCTGCTGGAGAAACTCGGTTGCGACGTGATGACCGCCAACGATGGCGAGGCTGCGGCCAGCCTATGGCAGTGGCACCCGTTCGATCTGGTGTTCATGGATTGCGTGATGCCCCGCGTGGACGGTTTCGAAGCCACCCGACGTCTCCGTGAGTGGGAGAAAACCCACAACCGCGCGCACATCCCTGTGGTCGCCCTGACCGCCAGTGCCATGGAAGAAGACGAGGAACGCTGCCGCCGATGCGGCATGGATTCGTTTGTTGCCAAGCCTGTCAATATTGAAATGCTACGGGCAGTGCTGGAACAATATTGTCAGGCGTCTGCTGCCTCCTGAGAACGGCTTACCGAAATACGGGCACAGACATCCAGACACGTTTCAGATACCCGAAGGCAACCATGAACGTTGAATGCCCAACCTGTAAAAAGTCCGTGGAATGGACCGAGTCCAACCCTTGGCGCCCTTTCTGTTCCGAGCGTTGCAAACTGATCGATCTGGGGGCCTGGGCCAACGAGGAATACCGGGTACCCGCAGAGAACGCATCACCGGAGGATCTGGACCAGGGCGGCGAGACCACCCGGCACTGATCTGCGAAAAATGAAAGTTAACGGGGACTTACTGGCATTTAAGTTGAGTGGTCCGGTGCGTCCCGTTAACATACCGCCAATTCTGCTAAAAACGTAACGAAGGTGCACAACTATGAAAGCGTCCCGGATTTCCCTGATGGTTCTCTCACTGGCTGCCGCGCCTGCCTTCGCAGGTGACGTGGATCTAAGCCTGACAAACGACTCGGTGAAGGGCCAGGTAAACTTCTTCGACACCAACAACGACATTCAGCTTGGCACCGGTTACACCTACCACGAAGGTGGCCGCGACATTCTCAACGTCGATTTCCATGCCCAGGGCCGCACGGCTATCGGTAACCTGCCGACGACCGCGGGCATTGGTATGCGCGGCATCTTCTGGGATCAGAGCCGTGCCGATGGTGGAGCGCTCGGTCTGGGCGGTTTCGCAACCGTCAACATCCCGAACGTGCCGGGCCTGTCGTTCACCGGCGGCCTGCATTACGCGCCCAGCATTCTCTCGTTCGGCGATTCCGATGACATGACCAGTCTGGAGCTTCGTGGCAGCTATCGTGTGATCCGCAACGCGGAGATTTTCGCCGGCTACCGTTACCTGAACACCGATATCGAGAACTCATCACGAGATGTCAATCTCGATGAGGGCGTTATGGCCGGCATGAAGATTTTCTTCTGATTCATGCCTCATCTGAAACGGGCCCGTTCTCTCGGGCCTGTTTCACTTTCCCTCCCTGACTCTTTCGTGCTTTTCCTCACGCTTTCCCGAGAATCCGACTGTTAGACTGTCTGCCTGTATTTTCTGCACGGATAGCCAGGCATGCGATTCACACTCGGTTTACTCCTCTCTTCGACTCTGGTGCTCACCGCGGGATGCGGAAGCGGCGAAGATGCCATTGCCGGCGCGGCCGCCCAGCCCAATGACTTCGCGGGAAACAAGAACCCGGTCGATGATTTCAGTTCCGGCAGTACCGGCGATTCCTCTAATACAGGCGGCCTGGCCAGCAATGAAGTCCGGGTAACCATGGAAGTACCGGGTGGTGTCACCAGCGACGGCGAGCCTACCCGCCGCAACCTGCGAATCGTGCCACCGGACAGGGTGAGTGTTTACTACACCAACCCGGCCTTGCAGAACCTGGGCGAGCCTCCCATTTCCAGCCGCACCGACAGCGAAGGTTTCACCATTATCGAATTCACAGAAGGCCTGCCCCTTGGACCGGATGTGATTATCGATGCCAGTTATGGCAACACCCGAATGCGAGCCCTCGCCGCCGATGCGGACCGGGATGTGAAGGTAAATCCTTTTTCCGAGTATCTGGTGCGTAACACGCTCAGCAGCTACACGGCCGGTGAGTTCCAGACCATTCTGGATTGCGTTGCCGATGAAGGCGGCGAGCTATGCCTGAACAAGTATGTGTGGTCGACCCTCGCCGATCAGGTGCACGACTTTGAAATTGAGATTCCTTCCAATGTTGGCCTCGGCAGTGCCCTGGATATTCTCGAAGATCGGGGCGACTTTGCCCGTTACGTGAGTGCCATGGCCGACTACGCAGTGCTCGATGAAACGTCCTCGGGAAAAATCAGCGCCAGTTCAGCGGACTACAATTCAGTATTTCTGGGCATCGAGTTGGGGCAGACCTTTCTCGAGTCTACCCTGAGCGGGTCCGGGCAATGGGGTGTTCGAACGGCCCAGGAAGAGGTGCTGACCGATGATAATGGCACCGGCTATGTTTATCCGGCTCTGACCCTGACCAGTTTTGATGCCTTCAACATCCGAGTGACCTCTCTGGCCAACGATATCCCATACGATCGCGAGGCTCTGATTCACCAGGAGGGTAACGACTTCTTCGTGCGGGGCTCTGAATACTGGGAACGGAATACCCACTCCTCCTCCCCTGGAGCAGCCACGCTGTTGGAAGACACTCGCCTGCTGGCAGGCCGGGCCCTATATCAGAGCATTACCGGCCGGGGCAGCTCGAAAATTATTGGCTGGACTCGCAATCCCTACTATCTGGACGCCTTCACTAGCGCGCCTGAGGAGGAAACCACGGGGGCCGACCGGGTGATCAGCGGCTATTTCACCGCTGGCAAAGCGATTGAGCTGGAAGCAGACGGCGACCAGTTGCGGCGGCTGGGCACTCTGGAGGATCAATATCTGTCGGCTCTTGAAGTCAACCTCCTGAGGAAGGAGGGATTCGACGCCGACAGTCTGAATGGCCGCGACTACAACATGCTGTATCTTGGAACCCGATTCAGCGATGCGACAACGCCTCTCACCATTGAAGCAGGCGTTGGCCAATGGCAGATTTCTGGCGGCACAGTTAACCAATCCCAGAGCTTTACGTCATTACAACGAGACAGTTCAGGCACTGTCTCGACGGACTCCACCGGTACCCGAACAGAATCCTGGACCCTGAGCAACCGAACCTCGCGGCTCAGCAAAGGGGATGTGGATATCGGCCGGCTGAACCTTGACATAACAACCGCTTCCGGTGATTTCCAGCGGCCCGATATCGGTGTTGGTGCCAGCACCCCGGATGGCACCCTGATGGCATTCAACCTGGACGATAGTCCCCTGGGCGACGGTATTCTGATTGCCGCGGAGCAAACCGCGAACAACGCACCGGCTACGGGACAGTTCAGGCTTCAGGGCGTGGCCCTGGCCCTGACATCGCAGACGAACAGCCTCCGACATTTTGACAATGCCCTGCTGACCATCGAATCCTCGAGCTCGGCAACACTCTCGCCGATTTCGCTGACCAGCACCCATTCCGTTGGTAACGAGACCGTGACAAAACCTGCGCTGGAGAGCCTGGCGGACATTGACCTGGCGTTCACCCAACTGGGCGACGGGAGGGTAGAGTTCACCGCCGGCAATCTTGTACTTGAGGGCTTTCACACCGCCAGTCAAGACCAGCTCTATTTGCGGTTCCGAACCACAGAGGGTGGTGAGGAACAGATCGGTTTGCTGGTTGCAACACGACTGCCCTGAGGGCAGTGGCATCCCACAAAAGCCAACTGGCAAACGCTCTCGTATAACCTGTTATAATCATTGCTATATCGATTGGAACGAGAGGTTTTATGTCTGCGGGTAAACGGGCCGTCATACTGATGTTCCCCCTGATTGCATTTGCGATCGGCGGTGGCTTTTATACGCCACAGGCCAGTATTGACCGGATCAACTCCGATAACACAGGCTCCGAACCCGCACTGTCTTCTCTGCCCCCGCTCCCAAGTTGGGCCAACGACGACCTGCCGGATTTTTCTCAGTATCAGGACACCACGGAGAAAAAGGCCGCGTTCTTCTCGTTTCTCTATCCACGGATTGTTCTGGCCAACTCACGGATTCTGATTGAGCGCGACTACCTGGATAGCCTCGCTGCGAAGGAGACATTGACCAGCAAGGAGTATGATTGGCTGGCCCAACAGTCCGAGCGACTAAGAGTGGATGCCGAGCCCGGCAGCGACGAGCAGTTTGCCCTGCTACGCAAGCGTCTCGATGTGATTCCTCCGTCTCTGATCCTGGCCCAGGCCGCCAATGAATCCGCTTGGGGCACCTCGCGGTTTGCGACCAAGGGCAACAACCTGTTCGGCCAGTGGTGTTTTTCCAAAGGCTGCGGCTTGGTTCCCCTCAGTCGGGCGGATGGGGCTAGCCATGAAGTGGCGAAGTTCTCTTCACCCTACCGGTCGGTTCGGGCCTATATCCAGAATCTGAATCGCCACCCCACCTACCAGCTATTGCGGGATGTTCGGCTAAAAGACCGTCGCAACAACGCCCCCCTGTCTGGTCTGGAGCTCGCCGAAGGCCTGCTTGGCTATTCCGAACGGGGCGAAGATTATATAGAAGAGATCCGGGCGATGATTCATTACAACAACCTGGAGTTCTACGACGACGATTTCCGCAGCGTGGTTAGAAACCTTGAACCCGGCAGCCTTGAACAGCTGGCTTCTACCGAAGCGGAAACCGGTTTGCTACCCCGCCAATCATCACTGAAAACCAACCCGGCTGAAGGTTAGAGACCCTACCCCATGCTTGATTTTCTCCCCGCGCCGCTGAAGGGGACTTTGGCGGCCCTGCTTATCCTGTGTAACACATTAGTGCTGTTTCCGGTTCTTCTGGCATTCGCCCTGCTCAAACTCGTGCTGCCGCTTACCCCCGTTCGTAAAGCCTGCACAGTGATTCTGAACAACATCGCGTGGGTCTGGATCGGCTTCAACAACCTGCTGATGGATCTGCTACACAAGGTCCACTGGGATGTGCGGGGGGTGGAGAGTCTCAGTCGGGAACACTGGTATTTCGTCACCTGCAATCACCAGAGTTGGGCCGATATCCCGGCCATTCAGTATGTGCTGAACAGCCGGATTCCCCTGCTGAAGTTCTTCCTGAAGAAACAGCTGATCTGGGTGCCGTTTCTGGGGGTTGCCTGGTGGGCGCTGGATTTTCCCTTTATGCACCGCCATACCAAGGAGCAGATCGCCAAACGCCCGGAGCTGAAGGGCAAGGATGTGGAGGCCACCCAGGCTGCCTGCGAGAAGTTCCGCTATACCCCGGTGACGATCTTCAACTTTATGGAAGGTACCCGGTTTACAGCCGAGAAGCATGATCGCCAGAACTCACCCTACAAGCACCTGTTGAAACCAAGAGCAGGCGGAACGGCTTTTGTACTGGGCGCGATGGGCGACATGATTCACACCATGCTGGATGTCACGATCGTTTATCCTGAAGGCAGGGCCGGCTTTTGGGATTACCTTTGCGGGCGAATCCGAAGGATTATTATTGACGTGCGGACGCGGGAAATTCCAGGCGAGTTTCTGGGAATGGATTACGAAAACAACCGGGAAACCCGGATTGCGTTCCAGCGCTGGGTGGGTGAGATTTGGGCTGAAAAGGATCAGCGAATTGAGGAGTTAAAGTCTGAACATGGGGTCTGACCCCGTGGGGTCAGACCCCTTTTCACAGCAAGCCTAACTCTCTGGCGCGCACAATAGCCTGGGTTCGGGATTTCACTTCCAACTTGGCATTGATTCGGCGCGCGTGGGTTTTTACCGTGTGCAGGGAAATATGCAGCTTGTCAGCTATTTCCTGGTTTGAAAGCCCTTTTGCAATCAGCTCGAGCACACCCTGCTCCCGCTCACTGATAGGTTCGGCCAGGGTGTCCAGAGTACCCGCGACCTCACGGAGCTCAAACACCTCACCCAACGCCTCTTTGAACGCACTTTCAGGAAGCTGACCAAAGCCCTTCGTCATTAACTCCTGCAACTCATTCCGAAGCTCCCGGAAAGGACTGATGAAGTGCTCTGCAGCAGCCTCATTGACGACGCTAGATAGCATCTTCAGGGCAACCACCGGTCCCTTTTCATCCAGAACGATCACAGCCTCAAGCAAGCGCATGTGTAGCTCCACGCCCCATGGAATGGCTCCCTCATAACGTTCACGAATACCTTGAAGGGTTTCCCGGGCCTTTATCAGGTCACCGCGGGCCAGGTCGACCCGAACCTGAAGGCAGTCCAGCAGGCCCGGCATCATGGGGAAAAGCTCCGGCACGCAGCCGGCTTCCCTGTAGGGAGCCAGCTTTCGAACCGCCTGATCGGCACTGTCGATCTGGTTCTGAGACAACCAGCAGTTGGCTTTCAAGGCCTCCAGGACGGGCACGAACAATGATTCGTCGACTTGCCAGGAATGCATGGTACGCTCGGCCCGGCCAATCCAGATAAACGCATCCTCGAGTCGACCCTGCGTCCGACACATCAAGACACGAATGGTCATCGCCAGCAGCAGACCAAGATCTCTCGTCTGTTCAGCATGGCGCCCGCAGGTGACCAACAGGCGGTCTGCTTCCGCTTCACGGCCCTGATGCCAGAGCACAAGCACCAGATTCAGTTGCAGGCGAGTTTCACCAATCCGGGCAGGACGCGAGAGTTCCTGCATCGCAGTATCGAGACCGGTGCGCAACAATTGCTCTGCATGTTTCAGGGCGCCTTTGCCCAGTTCAATCCGGGCATGGGCATAAACCGCCAATGCTTCCGAACCGGAATCGCCCGCCTCCCTTGCGAGTCTCGACGCGGCACGGTTCGCTTCCCGGGCCTCCGGGAATCGACCCTCTGCGCACAATGCACTGGAACGGACCATCTGCGTGACAAGCTGGCCCTGAGTGCTGAGTCCACCATCAGCCAGGGCCTGATCAGCCATTTCCAAAGCCGGCCCAACACTGCCCTCGCCCCGGAGGATAAAGGCTTTCAAGGCACAAATCCTTGCAGCCTGTTCCTGGCGGTCGGCCTCAGCCAGACCATCAATCAGCGCTCGCGCCTGGCGGAACTGGCCGCCAATTGCATGAACCCAGCTATAGACAATTCTGAGGCGTACGCTCCGTTCCAGGAGCTGGGTCGGCAAACTCTTGCGAAGGCGCAGGAGCGATGCCGTATCCTGACCCAACAGCAAAGCTTCTGATCCCTCAGAGGCGATCCGGATGACTTCCTCGGCATCTCCAGACAGTAGCGCGTATTTCAATGCTTCGGGGAACTGGTCGCGCACGCCAAACCAACGACTCGCCTGCAGCATCCGCTCCGAATACCCGGCCATTACGGGCGACTTCAGCCATTCCTGCAACAACGGATTTATCCGGAACCAGCGACCACGGCCCGGCATCGGCTTCAGGGGCAGCCCCCGCTCGGCAGCCTGAGAGGGAACAAAGCCAGCTTCAGGCAGGAGTGGCTCAAGGGCCAGGAACAGTTCATCGGAGCACAGTTCAAGCTCTGCAATTCCCCGCATGGACCGCATCTGCCCCGGGGTAAAATTGCCAAGCACCGACTCCTTCAAAAACCTCTCAACGCTTGCTGTTTCCTGAACGGGTTTGCGCTCGATATTCTGAGCAACCTCCCGGCGATAAAGCGCCAAAGGCGTCGCCCAACCCTCGGTCATATAGTAGAGATTATCGACAGCAACACTGGTGAGCTCGCTCTTCTCCGTGGCGGCCCGGAAAAACTCGAAGGTTTCCGAACGGGAAAACTCAAGCGTTTCAGACCCGATGCGGGTGAATCGGTTTTCCAGCTCGAGGCTATGTGTTTCGAAAGGCAGCGCCTTACGAGAGATAAGAACGATGGACGAACCACGCGGAAATTCCATCACCAGCTGTTGAAGCAGGTCCACTACGGCGGGATTGCTGAGATTCTGGAGGTTGTCCAGTACCAGGACCCGTGGCTGGCCGGAACCCTCACGCGCCAAAGCGACCTGCATCATCGAAAGGGTGTCAGAGAAGGTGGCGCCGCTCTGGATCCCCTGCTCCGGGGTTTCAGGTAGATCCAGGGCAATGGCAAGCAGGGTCAGGAAGCGGGATGGTGCATTATCCTGAGAGTTCAGCGTAATCCAGCGTACTTGATCGGTAGCCATTTCACCGCTGACGAAGGTGCTGACCACAGCGTGGGATTTACCGTAACCACACGGCGCCTCCAGAAAAAGAACACCTCTGGAAGTCAGTGCGTCGGAAATCCTGGTATCAAGCTTTGGCCGAACCATTGAATCGGAGGGAACCGGGGGAATATGAACCCGTTGTCTGAGCAGGTCCCTGATTAACTCGCCCCGTTGAAGACCACTGTTCGCTGACTGGAATTCGTCGTTGGCTGCACAGCCATCATTGAATGGTTTCACGCACTGCCCCGTTTAGCTCCGGCTCGCACTGCCTTGCACCGCCGGAAAAGTGGATCTTGCACTGACTTTTCAATGGCGACCGACATCGGGTACGCCTTTAGTATGATAAGAAGGTTAAACCAATTGAGGGGTGGGCTGCAAAATTTTGACGTGAAAGGGTTTTCCCAGGTGTAAAAAAAACGGCGGGCCGTAAGGCCCGCCGTTTTTCGGTCTTCTGCAGAACCCTTACCGGGTACCGGCGCGGCGCAGTGCGGCCGGCGTGTAATCCCTGGAGCGGCGATCAACTCCGAACTCATACGGATTTTCTTCTTCGTTGGTCAGACCAAGCGCGAGGTAGCGGCCAGAGAGCAGATCGTACAGAGTCTCGATGGCGTACCAGGGCACGTTCTGATCATAGAACTGCATGAAGTGGGCTTCAGCAACGCGCCAGAGTTCGCCACGACCGTCGTAGTGATCGATGACAGACGCCTGCCAGGAGTCCTCATCAATGTAGAAGTCACGCTGGGCATAGATATGACGCTGACCATCCTTCAGAGTTGCCCTTACGTGCCACACACGGTGTAACTCATAACGGGTGTAATCCTGATTAATGTGTCCAGCCTGAATGATCTGGTCGTAGCTCAGGCTGCGATCGGTCAGCTTGTAGGAGTTGTACGGAATGTACATTTCCTTCTTGCCAACCAGCTCCCAGTTGTAGCGATCCGGCGCTCCGTTGAACATGTCGAAGTTATCCGAGGTACGCATACCGTCAGACGCGGTACCCGGTCCGTCATACGCTACCTGCGGTGCCCGACGAACCCGACGCTGACCGGCGTTGTAAACCCACGCACGGCGAGGCTCGGCAACCTGATCGATGGTCTCGTGTACCAGCAGTACGTTACCGGCGAGACGTGCCGGAGCGGTAATGGCCTGCTTGAAGTAGAAGAGGACGTTGGCATCTTCATTCGGGTCGTAGTCCGCCAGGTATGCACGCCAGGTCAGCTCGTCCTGGAATTTCACAACGGAGAAATCACCACCCTCGGTGGGCGTCACCTGACCAACTGTGCGTTGAACAGACCCACCACGATACCGAGTGATGTGGTTCCAGATAACCTCGAGGCCGTTCTGGGGAATCGGGAACGGGGTGGCAGCCTGGTAGTTGCCCAGACCGTTACCGTCCTTGATCAGCTCGACCGTGGTGGCGTTTGCAACGGTCTGCTCCATGACCTCGTCAGGATAGGCAGCAGTACGATGGGTTTCGTACACCGGCATGAAGTAGTTATCGTAGCGCTCGATCATCGCAACCTGGCCCGGAGACAGATTGTCTTTGTACTGCTCGACGTTACTCTGGTCTATGGTGAACTTGGGCTGCTCATCCGCGAACGGATTCACGTAGATACCATCATTGTTGTAGCCGGGAGGGGGGGTTGTCAGACCACCCGTCCAGGCAGGAATGGCGCCACCGTTACCGGCTTTTTCTGCACCCATCGGTGTCAGCGAGTTACCCAGCTTTGCCGCTTCTTCAGCAGAAACCGCACCCCAGGCCTGGCCGGCAAACATGCTCGCTGCCAGGACGCCTGTGGCCAGTAGTTTCTTGTTAAGTTTCATTTAAATTCCCTCGTTCAACGAATTCTTTCCGGGTTCAGAATGAGTATGAAACGCTAGCACTCACGAAATCGCGGTCAGTCAACTCGTTATACGGCTTGCCGCCGAAAAAGTTTGTGTAACCGATGTTGCCGGTAATCTTGTTCTGGTACACCGCCTGCAGAGACAGACCGATAGCCTTGCTGCCTTCGTTGAAAGCACCGCCCGGCTGCGGGCTGTAACCCTGCACATCGTGGCTCCAGGCCAACTGCGGTGACAGATTCACACCAGCGATTGCGTTCGGGTAATCCCAAACCAGTCGGGTACGGTAACCCCAGGAGAAGTCAGTTGTGAAGCCTTCGTCGTTGCAGTAGTTGGTGTTGATGTTAGCACCACCGTCGGAGCAGATGTCGATAGGGCCGAACGGGAGAGTACCAATGCCAAAGGTCCCTGAACGACCGTAACGAGCTTCATCGTAATCAGGCAGGTCATGCACGTATGTCGCGCCAAACTCCGTGATCAACGACAGTCGGCTCGCACCCATCACCTGATCGAAGAATTTGATCAACGTGAATTGAGCCTGAGAGACGTTGAAGCGATCGTAACCCGCGACTGGCTTGCCTGCCAGGTTGGCACCCGGATTCTCTGCAAGACGCTGTGCTTCAAGCTTGCTGAGTGGATTTCCTGCTGGGTCACGCTGTTGCAGACCACCGAAGATCAGCTCAAACGCGTTCCACTGAAGTGGCACATTGTCTCGGAAGCTATACTCGGCGCCCAGTGACCATCCACCGGGAGTCGTGGTATTGATACTGATACCGTACAGATTGATGTTCTCCGGATACTCGATGAAGTAGCTCGGAAAACTGGCGAACGGCAAGCTCGGATCGTTCTGCTGTGTCGACGTCGGGCTGGCCGGGTTGTTCACCAGACCACTGACGTACGGCAGGCGGCTGTTATATTTGATGTAGTAGAAGCCTAGCTCGGAATCATTCAGCTCCGGCACATACCAACGCAAAGCCACCCCGAACTGGTCCTTGGAATCCGCTTCCTGATCGCCTATGCGGGGCGCAATAAAGCCTTGGGCAAACGCCTGGGAATCCGGGAGCTGACCAGCGAGAAGTACCGGACCGCAACCATCGGCTGCGAAATCGTTGGTAGAAAAGAAGGTTCCGCAGTCATCAGGGCGAATCGGTTCCCAATCTGCCTGCACAAACGTCTCGACGGTTACGTTCTCAGTGATACCGGCAGACATGTAGAACATCTCAACCGGGAGAAGCGCGTCTTTCAGTTCAGATCCCGGCGCCCGGAAGGCGGGCACATCCACCGGGTTGATGACGTTGATGCCGCCTGGAATAAAGGTGCTCTCACCCCAACTCACGACCTGCTTGCCGTAACGAAGGCTGACCGGGACATTGCCGAAATACCAATCGGAGAACACGTAGGCGTCAAGGATTTCACCACCGGAGGCGTTGGCTTTTGCTTCAGGGTTCAGCTCACGCTGCTGGCCGACAAAATCAACGGCACGGTTTTCGTCTTTCAGCTCGAAGTCATACCAGTAACGACCACGCAGAAGACCACCGACCCTTGTCAGGTAGGGGTTATCAACATAGTAGTTCAGGTAAAGTTCACTGTTGCCTTTGACGATCTTGGAGTAGGTATCGCCACTTTCGAAATTAAGGTTGCCGTCATCGTAGTTGTTGGTGGATGCGCCGATATTTGCAAGAGGCTGACCCGGAGTGTATTCGGGACCAAGATTACCCTGGCCAATCAGACGCTTGTCACGGTCCTCTACCCGCCAACCTACACCTGCGGACAGCGTGGTGTTGAACTGGGCTTCCACATCACCCACATAAAACGAATAGGCTGTCGCTTGGCCGGACATGCCGGCTGCAACTGCCACGGCCAGCGGTAATTTGGTCCAACGCTGCCATTGATGTGTTTTTCTTGTCATTGGAAGGCTACTCCATTGTTGTTCTGAGTCGCTGCTCTGATTATTGGTGTTCACGATGTATTGGAGGCTTCATGCACAGTGCTCGTGATGTTGGCACTATAGCTAACGCCTTCGGGCGCTTTGATCAGTCAAAAGTATGATTTTGCTATCATCCCTCTGCAAACGCCGTTTGCCGCCGGGTTTCGTCGCACAGAATCACTATAGACAACAAATTTAGATGCAACCACTTTGGTTTTGGTGGTTTTTTCTCATCAGTGGGATAACCGTGGCGTGGGAGCAAGCACTGCCATCGGGGGGCTCTTCCCGGGAACCGCTACGAGCACATCCATGTGCGCTTGACGCCGGCCATCCTTGGCCGTCGACATTCCCGGGAAGAGCCCCCCGACGGCAGCGCCCAGACCTAGTTCACAAGCCGTGAATTATCACTCCTCAAATCGGGACGAAAAGCGGGATTCTGCTGACAAAACTTTGAAAAGCATTCTCAAATGCTGGCGGCAAGGGGCTTTGGCCTTTCTGAAACTGTCGGCAGCAGGGATGCTGCCGTCAAGCCTACATGGACGTATTCACGGCGTGTTTCAGAAAGGCCAAAGCCCCTTGCCGGAACACCAGAGCAAAGAGCTATCGGAACTTACAGCATCTCGATAGCCATGGCAGTAGCCTCGCCACCACCGATGCAAAGAGCTGCAATGCCTTTCTTTTTGCCGTAACGCTGAAGGGCATACATGAGGGTGACCAGCAGGCGTGAGCCGGTGGAGCCGACGGGGTGACCCTGCGCGCAGGCGCCGCCGTGGATGTTGACTTTCTCGGGGTCGAGGCCGAGTTCGCGGATGGGCATCATGGCGACCATGGCGAAGGCTTCATTGATCTCGAAGAGATCGACGTCGTCTTTGCTCCAACCGGTTTTGCCAAACAGGGTTTCGATGGCGCCAACCGGGGCGCAGGTGAACTCGGACGGATGCTGGGACTGGGTGCTGTGGCCGACGATGCGGGCCAGCGGCTTGAGGCCGCGTTTTTCAGCCTCGGACTCGCGCATCAGGAGCAACGCAGAAGCGCCGTCTGAGATCGAAGATGCGTTGGCGGCTGTAACCGTGCCGTCTTTGGCGAAGGCCGGGCGGAGACTCGGGATCTTGTCGATGTTGGCGTTGTGGGGCTGCTCGTCGTCTTCGACGACGACGTCGCCTTTGCGGCTTTTCACGGTTACAGGAACGATTTCGTCTTTCAGCAGGCCATCTTCAATGGCCTTCTTGGCCCGCGAGAGAGAAGTGATGGCGTACTCGTCCATTTCTTCCCGGGTGTAGCCTTTCTTGTCAGCCATTTCCTGGGCAAAGGCACCCATCAGGCGGCCGGTTTCGGCATCTTCGAGGCCGTCCAGGAACATGTGATCCTGCGGCGCCTGGCCCGGCCCCATGCGGTAGCCGCTGCGAACACCCCGCAGGATGTAGGGAGCGTTGGACATGCTTTCCATACCACCGGCAACCATGATGTCGTTGCTGCCGGCTTTGATCAGATCGTGGGCGAACATGGCGGCTTTCATGCCGGAGCCGCAGAGTTTATTGATGGTGGTGGCGCCGGTGTGGTCCGGAAGACCGGCCTTACGCATGGCCTGGCGCGCCGGGCCCTGCTTGAGTCCGGCGGGCAGGACGTTGCCCATGATGACTTCCTGCACGTCTGCGGGCTGCAGACCGGCGCGTTTTACAGCCTCGGCGATGGTGATCGCTCCAAGATCGGTTGCGCTGACACTGGCCAGGCTACCCTGGAATCCACCCATGGGGGTGCGAACCCCGCTCACGATAACGACGTTGTCTGTGCTCATATTCCATCTCTCCTCAAGATGGGGTCAGATGAAATTGGGGTCAGAAGAAAAATTCTTCTGACCCCAATTTCATCTGACCCCGATTTCACAGTTTTATGGTTTATGCGGTGCTTCGAGGTATTCCCGGGACTGCATTTCCAGCAGTCGGGATTCAGTGCGCTCGAATTCGAAGCCGAGGCGGCCGCCGGTGTACAGCTCTGTGATAGGTGCCGCCGCCGAGATGATGACTTTGACGTTGCGGTCGTAAAATTCGTCAATCATGTTAATGAACCGGCGCGCCTGATCGTCCTTTTCTTTTCCCAGGACGGGCACGTTGCTGACGATGATGGCGTGGAACTGCCTGGCCATCTCGATGTAATCATTCTGGCTTCGGGGGCCGTCGCAGACGTCTTTGAAGTCGAACCAGACTACGTCGTCTGCGTGCGCCTGGGCCGGAATTTTACGGCCGTTGATCTCCATGGATTTGCTGTGTTTGCCGGCCTCAACCGCCAAAGCATCGAAACTTTTGCGCAGGCTGACATCCGCATCTTCATCGAGAGGCGAATGGAACAGCTCTGCCTGCTCGAGCCTCCGCAACCGGTAGTCTACGCCGCCATCAACGTTAACCACATCGGTGTGCTTTTTGACGAGCTCAATAGCGGGCAGGAACCGGGCGCGTTGGAGACCATCCTTGTAGAGACCATCCGGGACGATGTTGGAGGTACACACCAGGGTTACGCCGCGACTGAATAAACCGTCCATTAGTGTGGCGAGGATCATTGCGTCGCCAATGTCGGACACGAAAAACTCGTCGAAACAGATAACGCGAGTTTCATCGGCAAACTTCTTGGACACCAGCTCCAAAGGGTTTTTCTCGCCCTTGAGCGATTTGAGTTCGCTGTGGACTCGCTGCATGAAACGGTGGAAGTGAACCCGCATCTTGCGATCAAAAGGCAGCGACTCGTAGAAGGTGTCCATGAGGTAGGTTTTGCCGCGACCTACCCCACCCCAGAAATACAGGCCCTTGACCGGCTCTTCCTTGCCTTTTTTGAGCTTGCGGAAAAGTTTGGCTTTGGGCTTAGTGCGATCCCTTTCGGCTTCAACAAGTTTGTCGTACAGTGACTGAAGGCGCTTGACCGCATCTTCCTGGGCCGAGTCCTTCTGGAAATCCGGGCGTTCAAGATCCTTCTGGTAACGTTGCCAAGGGGTCATGGTCGCACTGGTTTCGGAGGACATCGCAGCTGTCATCAAGGCATTCCCGGAAGTTGATCGTAAATTTGGGCGCCATATTGTCTCGCATTTGGCGATTTTTCGCCACGTTGGCCGCCTGGGCAGCAATACGACGATTGGCGCAGGCCACAATCATGGGATGATGGAGCCTGGGGCGTTATACTCGTCGAACAGGGGCTTTGCTCACTTCTAGGTAAAAGGACGACACAGCATATGACAAACCTGATTCTGGCAGCGATTGCCGCATTGGTTGTTGGCATTGTCATCGGGGTATTTGTTGGCCGTTCCGGGCAGGGAACGTCGCTTCGGCAGCGCCGGGCGGAACAGCAGATTGAGGAACTGAGAAGCGAATATACCCGCTACCAGGCCCAGGTGAACGAGCATTTCATGGAGTCGGCCCATTTGCTGCGCCGCTTCAACGATGCCTACCGCGATGTGAACCAGCATATGGCACGCGGAGCCAACCGTCTTTGCAATGACGAAGACTGGATGGAGGAGTTGGCGCAGGAGACTTCGAAGAAGCGCCTGGAGGAGGTTCGCGAGGACGCTTCCGAGCCGCCACGGGACTATGCGCCCAAGACTGATCCCAAGGATTCAGGCACGCTTGCTGAGGACTTTGGGCTCAAGAAGGGTGATAAGGCTCAGCAGGCCTGATTTATTGAAGGCCCGACCTTACTCTGGAGCTCGGGCCATTTTAAGACTTCTAGTTTCGGTGAACGGGCGGGGCGGACACCCCTGTCCGGGAACCGCTACGAGCACATCCATGTGCGCTTGACGTCGGCCATCCTTGGCCGCCGACATTCCCGGACAGGGGTGTCCGCCCCGCCCAGTCAGATCCTGTGCAATTCGCCTCGAGAATGAATCACCGCTCAGATGAAGGTTTCAATCTCAGTCCGTACTAACCTTTAAACCGGGTTGTCACAGTCAATAAACTTGTGGGTTACCCCAAACTCCTTCACTAGCGCTTTTCCGAGAGCCTGAACGCCGTACCGCTCAGTAGCGTGATGCCCGGCAGCGTAGTAATGAATGCCGCACTCCCTTGCTGTATGCGTGGTCGGCTCGGAGATTTCACCGCTGATGTAGGCATCGAGGCCAGCGTCCAGAGCAGTGTTAATAAACCCCTGTGCAGCACCGGTACACCACCCTACCCGCTTGATCGCAGCCGGGCCGTCGCCAACCCAGAGCGGCTCGCGATGAAGCTGTCTGGCGATGTGAAGACTGAATTCATCTGGAGACATTGCCTCCTGAAGCTCGCCTTCCCAGACCAGACCGCCGAGCGGGCGCGGATTCTTGATATTGAGAACATCCGCCAGCTGACGGTTGTTGCCGTATTCGGGATGGTCATCCAACGGGAGGTGGTAGGCGACAAGATTGATGTCGTTGTCGAGAAGCTGTTTCAAGCGCTCACGCTTCATGCCCTGGATTCGTTGGTCCTCACCTTTCCAGAAGTAACCATGGTGGACCAGGATCATATCTGCGTTTGCTTCAATGGCGGCTTCGATGAGCGCTTTTGAGGCAGTTACGCCAGAAATGACAGTATTAATTTCGGACGTGCCTTCAACCTGCAGGCCATTCGGACAGTAATCCTGGAAATTCTCTGGCTGCAGCCATTCGCCGATTTTCTTAAGGATGTCGTTTCGATTCGCCATAAAGCTACGCTCCGACTATTTCATGGAAGCTAGATGAGCAGGGTAGGTGCCCCTCTCCGGGAATGTCGGCGGCCAGGGATGGCCGACGCCAAGCGCACATGGATGTGCTAGTAGCGGTTCCCGGAGAGGGGCGCCTACCCTGCTCTGCCCGCCAATACTCAGGCTAGAGTGATTCGAGCCCAGCAATCAAAGCATCGTTCTGCTCAACAGTGCCGATGGTGATGCGCAGGAACTCGCTGATTCGGGGCTTGTTGAAGTGCCGAACGATAATGCCCTGCTCACGAAGGCCTTTCGCCAAAACCTCACCCGGCTGCTCTTTGTGACGGGCAAAGATGAAGTTTGCCTTCGAGGGTAACACCTCAAAACCCAGCCCCTCGAGAGCAGCCGCTACGCGCTCCCGCTCGGAGATCACGCCATCGCAGCACTTCCGGAACCAGGCCTCATCCTCGTAGGCTGCTTTCGCACCGGCCAGGGCCAGGCGGTCCAGCGGGTAGCTGTTGAAGCTGTTCTTCACACGATTCAGGGCCTCGATCAGGTCCGGATGACCAACGGCAAAACCTACGCGCAATCCCGCCAGGGAACGCGCCTTGGAGAGCGTTTGGGAGACCAGCAGGTTCGGGTATTTGTCGACCAGGGTGATTGCCGACTCGCCGCCGAAATCAATGTAGGCCTCATCCACCACCACGACGCGGTCCGGGTTGGCCGCCAAGATCTCTTCGACATGCTGCAACCCGAGATACCGACCGGTTGGCGCGTTCGGATTCGGGAAAATCACGCCGCCGTTGGGTTGCTTGAAGTCCTCCGGGTTGATTTCAAAGCTTTCTGTCAGCGGGACTTTTTGGCTCTCAATGTTATAGAGGCCACAGTAAACCGGATAGAAGCTGTAGGTGATGTCCGGGAACAGGATCGGTTCGCCGTGCTGGAACAAACCGAAGAAGATGTGTGCCAGGACTTCGTCGGAGCCGTTGCCAAGGAAGATCTGTTCCGGCGTTATCTTGTGGTAAGCCGCAATGGTCTCGCGCAGGCTTTCGCCTTCTGGATCCGGGTAGAGGCGCAAGCCGTCGTTCAGTTCGGCCTGGATGGCTTCGATGACTTTTGGTGAGGGGCCGAAGGGGTTTTCGTTGGTGTTCAGCTTCACCAGGTTGGCCATTTTTGGCTGTTCGCCTGGGACGTATGGAACCAGGTCGTTTACCAGGGGGCTCCAGAATTTGCTCATTTTAAACTCCGAGCTAACGGTCTGGTGGTGGCCGCCTTTCCGGGAAACGCTACAAGCACCCGCAGGCGGGTCCGGCCAGCAATCGCAGATTGCTGTCGTGTGGCTATCGCATGAAGCTCCGCTTCATCATCGCTCTGCCACACCCATTTGCGCTTGTTTCGGGCCATCCATGGCCCTCTACATTCCCGAAAAGGCAGCCACCACCATCCCTGCATACATAGGGGGTAAAGTCGTCTTAATCTTTAATACGATATTCCGCCGACCGGGCGTGAGCGGTTAAGCCCTCGCCACGGGCCAGAACCGACGCCACCCGACCCATGCGGTCTGCACCGGCAGCGCTGAAGCCGATGATGGAGGACCGCTTCTGGAAGTCGTAGACGCCCAGAGGTGAGGAGAACCGTGCGGTGCCGCTGGTGGGCAGCACGTGGTTCGGACCGGCGCAATAGTCACCCAGGGCTTCGGCGGTGTAGCGGCCCATGAAGATGGCGCCGGCGTGGCGAATGTCATCGAGCATGGCCTCGGGGTCTTCAACCGACAGCTCCAGGTGTTCCGGGGCTATGCGGTTGGACACTTCGGCGGCTTGTTTCAGGTCGGCGACGTGGATCAATGCGGCGCGGTCGGTCATGGAGGTGCGGATGATGTCGGCACGTTCCATAGTGGGAAGCAGTTTGTTGATACTGGCTTCGACAGCGTCAAGGAATTCGGCATCCGGGCTGATCAGGATGGACTGGGCCTGTTCGTCGTGTTCTGCCTGGGAGAAGAGGTCCATGGCAATCCAGTCGGGATCGGTCTTTCCGTCACTGATCACGAGAATTTCCGAGGGGCCAGCGATCATATCGATGCCGACGACACCGAACACCTCACGCTTGGCGGTGGCAACGAAAATATTGCCGGGGCCGACGATTTTATCCACGGCCGGGATGGTTTCTGTACCAAAGGCCAGCGCGCCCACGGCCTGGGCACCACCAACGGTGAATACGCGGTCGACTCCGGCAATCGCTGCTGAGGCCAATACCATGTCGTTCACCACACCATCCGGCGTTGGAACGACCATCACCACTTCACTGACGCCGGCTACCTTTGCCGGAATAGCGTTCATGAGCACGGATGACGGGTAAGCAGCCTTGCCGCCGGGCACGTACAAGCCCGCCCGGTCCAATGGCGTTACCTTCTGGCCAAGCACGGTTCCGTCTTCGTCCTCATACTGCCAGGACTTCTGGTTCTGGCGTTCGTGGTAGTCACGAATTCGCTCAGCCGCTTTTTCAAGGGCAACCCGCTGGTCCTGGGGAATGGCGTCCAGAGCTTGCTGTAAGCGGCTTTGGTCCATTTCCAACTCGGCGACGGACCCAACCTTCAGGCGATCGAATTTCTCGGTAAATTCCAGAACCGCCTGGTCACCCCGGGTTTTCACCTCATGCAGGATATGGCGCACCGACTCGTTCACCTGATGATCAACGCTGTCGTCCCAGGCCAAAAGTTTGGCCAACGCATCATTAAAGTCACTTTGGGAAGCGTTCAATCGGGTGATCTTGGCGGTCATAACTCAAATCCTGCTCTAGGTTACCGGGGTCAGAAGAACGCTTTCTTCTGACCCCTACTTCACTGAAAACCGACTCACACTCAGAGCCGGCGTTTCTCAACAGCTGCCGACATTTTCTCAATTATGGGGTTAATACGCTCGTGTTTCATCTTCATGGAGGCACGATTGACAACCAGCCGGCTGCTGATGTGCTCAATCAGTTCCCGGGCTTCGAGGCCGTTCGCCTTCAGCGTGTTGCCGGTGTCGACAATGTCGACGATCTCGTCGGCCAGCCCGAGAATCGGAGCCAGCTCCATGGCGCCGTATAATTTGATGATGTCTGCCTGACGGCCCTGAGCCGAGTAATATCGGCGGGCCAGGTTCACGAATTTTGTTGCCACCTTGATACGACCGGATGGCGGAGTCTGATCTTTTGGGCCGGCGGTCATAAGGCGACACCGGGAAATGTTCAGATCCAGTGGCTCATACAGCCCTTCCCCACCATGCTCCATCAGCACGTCCTTGCCGGTCACACCAAGGTCCGCCCCGCCGTACTGAACATAAGTCGGCACGTCTGTGGCCCGGATAATCAGAATCCGAACATTGGGGTCCGTTGTCGGGAACACCAGTTTGCGCGACTTTTTGACGTCGTCGATCAGTTCGATTCCTGCTTCCGCCAGCAGCGGCAGGGTTTCTTCCAGGATTCGTCCCTTCGACAAGGCGATGGTTATGGAATCTGTCATGGATTCTTCCGGTTTCCCGTAGTGTCTGGATAGATGTCTTTCACGCTGGCAGGCGGCGGATGGTGGCACCCAGCAACTGCAGTTTCTCTTCAATACATTCGTACCCGCGGTCTATGTGATAGATGCGGTCTACGATGGTATCGCCGTCGGCCATGAGGCCGGCAATGACAAGGCTTGCCGAGGCCCTGAGGTCCGTGGCCATAACCGGCGCACCGGTGAGGTGGTCCACGCCCTTGATGATCGCGGCGTTGCCCTCAAGCGTGATATCCGCTCCCATGCGGATCAGTTCCTGAAGGTGCATGAACCGGTTCTCGAACACGGTTTCCACAATGGTACCGGTGCCCTCGGCCACGGCGTTCATTGCAGCGAACTGAGCCTGCATGTCGGTCGGGAAGGCCGGATATGGCGCTGTACGCAGGCTAACCGCTTTCGGGCGATTGCCTTTCATGTCCAGTTCAATCCAGTCCGGGCCGGTGTTGATGTGGGCGCCGGCCTCTTCAAGCTTGAGCACAACGGCTTCGAGCAGGTCTTCACGGGTATCCTTGAGCTTGACCCGGCCCCCGGTGGCCGCCGCAGCCACCAGGTACGTCCCGGTCTCAACCCGGTCTGGCAGTACGTTGTAATGGCAACCGTGCAGGCGCTCAACACCGTTGATTTCGATCGTGGCGGTACCGTGACCTTTGATGTCTGCGCCCATGGCGATCAGACACTCGGCGAGGTCAACAACCTCCGGCTCGCGGGCCGCGTTTTCCAGGATGGTTTTTCCGTCGGCCAGGGCAGCCGCCATCATAAGATTCTCGGTACCGGTTACGGTGACCGTATCCAGGAAGATGTGCGCGCCTTTCAGACGACCGTTGGTCTTCGCCTTGATGTAGCCATTCTCGACCTTGATGTCCGCGCCCATCATTTCCAGGCCATGGATGTGCAGGTTCACCGGGCGACTACCGATCGCACAACCGCCGGGCAGGGATACTTCTGCTTCGCCGAAGTGAGCGACCAGAGGACCCAGCACCAGAATGGAGGCCCGCATGGTTTTCACCAGCTCGTAAGGGGCATGGAAGTGTTTGATGGTGTTGGCATGGATTTCCACGCTCATTTTCTCATCAATGATCACTTCAACACCCATGCGACCCAGAAGCTCGATCATGGTGGTTACGTCGTGCAGGTGCGGTAGATTGCCGACGGTTACCGGCTCATCCGCCAGCAGAGTTGCTGCCAGGATCGGCAGTGCGGCGTTCTTGGCACCGGAAATCCGGATTTCACCATCCAGAGGCTTGCGACCTCTGATCAGAAGTTTATCCACAATAAATATCCTGTTTTGTCCGGGCCGTTCAGCCCTGGCGCTCAGCCCATTCGGCCGGAGTAAATGCTTTTGGATGAAGGGCGTGAATCGAGCCATCCATGATCTGCTGGAACAGCGCCTTGTTGATCAACTGCTGGCGCTTGATAGTCGGCAGGCCTTCGAATACGTCACCCACCACGACGACCAGGTAATGGGTACCATCAACCTGTACCTGAACTTCACAGCCGGGCAACGCTTCTTTGACCAGCTCGGTGACTTGGGCGGCATCCATAGAAAATCCTCGGGTGTTTTGAAATCAGGGGCGAGATTGTAACCAATTCCGGCGCTCGGGTCAGCTTTAGCATCCGGTCAACAAAGGGAGCGAGGCCGGAATAATCAGTGGGCGGGATGGACGGCTTCCGGACCAAACCCCTCAAGCTGATCATCAAGATTGCTCAGGGCTGCCAGCGAGGCCAGACGGCCGCTGACGCCACGAAACGAAAGGGCAACGCCCGCCTGATGCGCCAGACGCTGCCAGCAGAGCAGCATGGACAGAACAGCACTGTGGGCCGTCACCAGTCCATCGAGGTCGACAACCAGATCAGCAGAAGCCAAACGGATCAGCTTCTCACCCTGCTTTCTCAAGCCGACCACGGTTTCTGTGTCCACTTCACCGGTAACGACGAGCACGCCGTCCAGGAGCTGAACCACAGGCGAGCCGCTGGTCATGATTTGTCGACTTCCTGATCGAAGTTCAAACTTTCAACAGCGTCGCTCCAACCATCAATCACCGCCTGGATCTGGCCGCGATTTTCTTCCATTTCCTGACCAAATCGATCCCGGAAAGCCAGACCTATGTTGACGCCCTCAACAATGACGTTTTCCATCAGCCACTTGCCTTCTGCTGCCTTGTACATCGAATAGGTTACCGGGTAGCGATTACCGGAGGCACTAATCACTTCCATCTGCACAGAAGCTCGATCGTCACTCTGCGGGTTAATGGTTGCTTCCTTCACCTGGATTTCGAATTCCTCGGCATTAACCAGCGCCTGAGCATAACTGTCGAAAAGACTGCGCTTGAACTTGACCACAAAAGCATCCCGCTGCTCGGGCGTTGTCTGGCGAGCATAGCGACCCATCACCCTGGCAGCAATGCGGCGGAAGTCCACAAAATCGGTTAGAGCCTCATCCATGCTTTTATAAAAAGCCTCTGGATCCCGCTCGTAGAGTCCGCGCTCTTCGTTCAGCTTATCCACCAGCCGCTGGGTATTGGCGTCCACATACTTGCGAAGCTCCTCGGCCTCACTTGCCTGAGTCGGCGCGACCAGAGCCAGGGCCATGAAGAGGCCGATCAGAATGTGGTGTCTCAGTGCAAACATCAGGATCTCCTGTTTGATCTTCCCGGCCCGAGTCAACGGCCCGAGGCAAAGTTGCTAATCAGCCGCTCCAGGTTCATGGCCGACTGTGTCGAATAGAAGGTATCGCCCTCTTTCAGCGAATCCATCTCCGCGCCAATCGATATATCAATGTACTGCTCGCCGAGCAGGCCGGATGTACGTATAACTGCGGAACTGTCTGACGGGATATTGTCCACATCCGAATGAATCGACATCTCCACCCGCGCCTGGAAGGTTTCCGTGTTCAGGCTGATGGATTCGATGGTGCCAACCGTTACCCCGGCCATTGAGATCCGACCGCGGGGCGTGAGCCCGCCCGTATCGTTGAAATTGGCGTAAATGGTATAGGTGCTCTCAGCCGACTTCGGCGACAGCCCGCTAACCTGCAGCGCCAGGAAAAGCAGCGCTGCGCAGCCTGCGATCATGAACAGGCCAACTACGATTTCAGTGGTTCTCTGTGCCATTTCAGGCTCCGGTAATATCTCGTTGATCGATGTTTCAGAAATCGCCAAACATGACAGCGGTCAGCACAAAATCCAGCCCCAGCACCGCAAGCGATGAGTACACCACTGTCTTGGTGGTCGCCGAACTGATACCTGCTGATGTCGGCACACAATCATAGCCCTGGAAGACCGCAATCCAGGCGCAGACAAAGCCAAAAACAACGCTTTTGATGACGCCGTTCAGGACATCATCCACAAAATCCACCGACGACTGCATGTTGCCCCAGAACGAGCCTTCGAATACGCCCAGCCAGTCCACACCCACTAGCATACCGCCCCAGATGCCGACTACCGAGAAAATCACCGCCAGTACCGGCATGGCAATAAACCCGGCCCAGAGGCGAGGCGCAATGACACGTCGCAGCGGGTCCACACCCATCATTTCCATACTGGACAGCTGCTCAGTTGCTTTCATCAAGCCAATCTCTGCCGTCAGAGCCGAACCCGCGCGGCCCGCAAACAGCAATGCGGTCACAACCGGACCAAGCTCACGTACCAGGGTAAGCGCAATCATCTGGCCGATTGCCGCTTCCGAGCCGTAGTCGCTAAGAATAGTGTACCCCTGAAGCCCCAGCACCATGCCGATAAACAGGCCCGACACCACAATAATGACCAGAGAAAGCACGCCAACGGCGTAAAGCTGCTTCAGCAGAAGCGGGAAGCCGGTTGCCGGCCGGGGAACACCGCCCAAAACACCCGCCAGAAAGCGACCGGAACGGCCGAATGACGAGACGATATCCAGCCCGAGGCGCCCGAATGCCGCTATTCTGTCTATCAAGACGCACCTCCCGATAGGCCGAAATCCCTGGCAGCGCCTTCGGCCGGATAATGGAACGGCACCGGGCCATCCGGCTGCCCCTGCAGGAATTGCTGAACCTTCCCGGAAGGATGCGCTCGCAGCTCCTCCGGTGTGCCCTCACCGATTACCTTGCCATCAGAAATAATGCAGGCGTAATGGCATATGCTCAGGGATTCGGGTACATCGTGGGAGACCAGCACACTGGTAAGTCCCATGGAACTGTTCAGATCCCGTATCAGCTTGACCAGCACGCCCATGGCAATCGGATCTTGGCCGGCAAAGGGTTCGTCGTACATGATCAGTTCGGGATCCAGGGCAATACTACGGGCCAGTGCAACCCGGCGGGTCATCCCCCCGGACAATTCCGAAGGCATCAGCTGGCGGGCGCCGCGCAGGCCAACAGCTTCCAGCTTCATCAGAACAATGTCGCGGATCATGTCTTCCGGCAACTTTGTATGCACGCGGAGCGGAAAGGCAACGTTCTCGAAGACATTCAGGTCGGTAAACAGCGCCCCACTCTGAAAAAGCATGCCCATCCGTTCGCGAAGACTGTAAAGAGCCTTGCGTTTGAGCTTTGGCACCTCGTGGCCGTCCACCACGACGCTGCCGGAATCTGGCTTGAGCTGACCACCGATAAGACGCAGCAGCGTGGTTTTACCGGTTCCGCTGGGCCCCATAATGGCAGTAATTTTGCCGCGGGGAATATCCAGACTGACACCGTCGAAGATACGGCGCCCTGAACGGGAGAACACGACATCCTTGAGCGATATGTAAGCCGGTGAATCCATAGTCCCTACCTTTCAAAGAGGCGCTACATTATGCCATGGAGCGCCGGAGCTCAATCCAAAGAGCGCAAAATGTACTGATAGCAATGATCAGTTTGACTGAACTTCCTGTAACCGGGCATCGTTGCCGGGGGAAAATGGTATACTCTGCCCAACATTTTCAATGTCCCGATAGCCAGGCCCTTAGCCCGATGACCGAACAGACTGCCCACGATTTCCGATCTTCTGCCATCCGCGCCATTCGCATCGAGCGTGACGCCATTGATGCACTTGAAAGCCGGATCGACGACCAGTTCACCCGTGCCTGCGAAGTCATCATGAACTGCAAGGGCCGTGTTGTCGTGACCGGCATGGGAAAATCCGGCCACATAGGCAACAAGATAGCGGCCACCCTTGCCAGCACCGGTACACCGTCGTTTTTCGTGCACCCCGGAGAAGCAAGCCACGGCGACATGGGGATGATCACACCGCAGGACGTTGTCATCGCCATTTCCAACAGTGGCAACACCAGCGAAGTAGTCACGATTCTGCCCCTGATCAAACGTATGGGCGCCCCGTTGATCAGCATGACTGGCAATGCCGCGTCCACCCTGGCCCGGGAAGCCGTGGCCAACCTGGACGTCAGCGTCATGGTGGAAGCCTGCCCCCTGGGCCTGGCGCCCACCTCCTCAACAACGGCCACCCTGGTCATGGGGGATGCGCTGGCAGTGGCACTGCTTGAGGCCCGCGGCTTCAGTGCCGAGGATTTTGCGTTCTCCCACCCCGGAGGCAGCCTCGGCCGCCGGCTGCTGCTTCGGGTTTCCGACATCATGCATACAGGCGATCAGATTCCCGTTGTTAATGAGGGAACACCCCTGAGCGGCGCTCTCCTTGAAATCTCCCGCAAGGGTCTGGGTATGACCACCGTCGTAAACGGGGAAGGCACGCTTACAGGGATATTTACGGACGGTGACCTGCGCCGGACTCTGGACCGGTCGGTTGATATTCATCATACGCCCATCAATGAAGTGATGACGCGGAATGGTAAAACCATCCAGGCTGATCATCTGGCGGCGGAAGCGCTGAATATCATGGAGGAAATGAAGATCAATGCCCTGCCCGTGACGAACGATAGCGGTGCTCTGATCGGCGCCATCAACATGCACGACCTGCTGCGGGCCGGCGTCATCTGATGGGCCATGAGGAGTTTTTCAACATGAAGCATCAATGGCCTGAGCCACTGCTGGAAAAAGCCGCCAAAATCCGACTGATCGCACTGGATGTAGACGGCATCATGAGCGATGGCAAGCTTTACTTCAGCGCCAACGGTGATGAACTCAAGGCGTTCAACATTCTGGACGGCCTGGGACTCAAACAACTCATGGCAGCCGGCATTACTGTGGCTGTTATTACCGGTCGGAAGTCACCCCTGACCGAAAAGCGCATGCGGGATCTGGGCATCCCCCATCTCATGCAGGGGCGTGAGGACAAGAAAGTGGCCCTGCAGGAACTGGTCAGCACCATGGATCTCAGCCCTGATGCCATCGCCTATATGGGTGATGACCTGCCAGACCTGCCTGCGCTCCGGTTTGCCGGGCTCGGAATCACCGTGCCCAATGGTTACTGGCTGGTGCAGCAACATGCCGATTACTGCACCCGAACCCGGGGTGGCGAGGGCGCGGTTCGGGAAGCGTGCGACTTGCTGCTGACTGCCCATGGTAAGCTGGATGCTGCGCTTGCACCCTACCTGGAGCTCGAGGCGTGAGCTGGCTCCCGGACCGGCCCTGGCTGCGAACACTGGCGCTGGCTGGCACCGTGGTGGCCGCGGTCTTTTTGCTCTGGCAAAGCGATGAACCGCCGGTCATTGATGATGAGGCAGCCGCACTGCGGGGCGATGCCGAACCGGACGGCTTCGTGGTCAATGGCAATTACACGTCATTCGACGAGTCGGGCAAGCTGAAAATCCGGTTCTCCAGCCCCCGCATTGAACAGTTTGAAGAAGGTAACCTGGCCACCATGGAGTCTCCCCGTGCCGAACTGTATGGCGGCGACAATGTTCTGCCCTGGATTGTTGAAGCCGAGAATGGCAGTCTGCTCCAGAACCAGAACCTGGTCTATCTCACTGACAATGTACGGATTCAGCGCAGTATTGGTGAACGGAACGCCACTCTGACAACATCAACACTGACGCTGGATAATGACCGGGGCATGGTATATACCGACGCACCCGTAGAAATACGCGACGTTACCGGAGTTACCCGGGCCACGGGCATGAAAGCGTGGATTGACGAGCGGATTCTGGAACTGAACTCCCAGGTGGAAGGACGCTATGAAACCGGAAACTAACCGATACCGGAGCCTGCTGGCCGCCCTGCTGACAGTCGCAATGGCTGGCCCGGTGGCGGCTTTCGACCTTGATTCCGACATCCCGATCAAGGTTACCGCCGACAACGCCCGCCTGGACGATGGCCAGGGCATTGCCACTTACACCGGCGATGTGGAGCTTGAACAGGGCAACACCCGCCTGAACGCGGAGCGTGTGGTCCTGTACCGTACAGAAGACGGCCTGAGCCGCATCGAAGCTTCCGGAACCCCCGCAAGGTACAGGCAGCCGGCACGCGAAGGTGAAGGTGAAACCGACGCCCGCGCCCTGAATATTACCTGGTCTGCCACCGACAGCCAGCTGACCTTTGAACGGGAAGCGGTGATTGAGCAGAATGGCAACCTGTTCCGCGGCGACGTGATTCACTATGATACCGCTGGCCGCGTTGTAACCGCAGAAGGCGGCGCCGAGACCGGCGAAGGCACTGGCCGGGTAGAAATGGTGATCCAGCCGCGCAGCGCCGACAGACGCACTGACAAACAGGAAACCGATGGCAGTTCTGAGAGCCAGTAACCTGGCAAAGAGTTACAAGCAGAAAAAAGTGGTTATCGATGTATCCCTGGAAATCCGAAGCGGGGAAATTGTCGGACTGCTAGGCCCCAACGGCGCCGGGAAAACCACCTGTTTCTACATGATCGTGGGGCTGGTACCTGCCGATCACGGGCGGATCACCATCGACAGCCGGGATATTACGCCGCTGCCGATGCACGGTCGGGCCCGTCAGGGCATCGGCTACCTGCCACAGGAAGCCTCGGTTTTCCGCAAGCTGTCTGTGCGCGACAACATTATGGCGATCCTCGAGACGCGGCAAGGCCTGAGCAAGGCAGACCGGCAGAAAAAGCTCGAGGAGCTGCTGGAGGAATTCCACATCACCCATATCCGGGACAGCGTTGGTATGGCCCTGTCCGGTGGTGAGCGGCGACGGGTGGAAATTGCCCGGGCCCTGGCCATGGAGCCGGCTTTCATCCTGCTGGATGAGCCCTTCGCCGGTGTTGACCCTATATCCGTCAGCGACATCAAACACATTATCCGGCATCTGCGGGACAAAGGGATTGGCGTGCTGATCACCGACCATAACGTGCGCGAGACTCTCGATATCTGCGAGAACGCGTACATTGTTTCCGGCGGGCACATCATCGCCTCCGGCAATGCCGATGCGATCCTGGCAAATCAACAGGTCAAGGAAGTCTACCTCGGGGACGAATTCAGGCTGTGACAGTGAATGGCTCATTGTTTTGATGATCTGTTGCAAGTAAACTCGGCAAAGAACTTGCTAGGGTAAAGAAAAACCGCGGCAAGTAACCGGCATATAAAGATTTTTTCAAGACCTATGACACAAAGCGCTGATGAGTGACGGATCCTGAACCATGGTTATGAAAGCCTCCTTACAGTTAAAGCTGGGTCAGAGCCTGACCATGACACCCCAGCTGCAACAGGCGATCCGACTTCTCCAGCTCTCTACCCTCGACCTCCAACAGGAAATCCAGCAGGCATTGGAATCCAACCCCATGCTGGAGACATCCGAGGACGACGATCAGACCGACACGGCCACCGAGAGCGACGAGCGCGAGGCCAACGCGGCCGAGTCTGCTGCGGAGACCACGCCAGAACCGTCCAGCGACTGGGACGAATCCGAAAACGGTCCGGACTGGGCGTCGGAAAACGAGATTCCGGATAACATTCCGGACGACCTGCCGGTCGACACGGCCTGGGATGACATTTACCAGTCCGCCCCCGCCCCGGCAGCCCGCAACGACGACGAAAACGATCACGATTTCGAGACCCGCAACTCGCCCACCGAGACCCTTCAGGATCACCTGGAATGGCAGCTCAACCTGACTCCCCTGAGTGAGCGGGACCAGGCCATTGCCCACGCCCTGATGGACGCCGTGGACGAGCGGGGCTATCTCACCAGCCCTCTGGAAGAAATCCACGCCGGGCTGCTGGACGAGAACGAAGAAGACCCCCTTGAACTGGATGAAGTGGAAGCCGTCCTGCATCGCCTCCAGCACTTCGATCCCCCTGGCGTGTTTGCCCGGGATTTGCAGGAATGCCTGCTGATACAGCTTAACCAGCTGCCGCCGGACACACCCTGGCTAGCCCAGGCACGCCTGGTGATCACCCACTACATCAACCTGCTGGGCAACCGGGACTACGCCCAGCTGTTGCGTCGCAGCCGCCTGAAAGAAGATCAACTCAGGGAAGTCCTTGCGTTGATTACAGGCCTCAATCCGCGCCCGGGCGACGTGATTGATCGCGCCGAGCCCGACTACGTGATTCCGGACGTCATCGTTCGCAAACACAATGGCCGCTGGCGTGTTGAGCTGAATCCGGAAATTGCACCGCGCATCCGGGTGAATGCCAGCTATGCTTCACTTATAAGGCGCGCAGACAGCAGTGCAGACAACACCTACCTCCGCGATCAGTTGCAGGAGGCCAAGTGGTTTATCAAAAGCCTGCAGAGCCGCAATGAGACCCTGCTGAAAGTGGCGACCCGTATTGTCGAGCACCAGCAGGGTTTCCTGGATTACGGCGAGGAAGCAATGAAGCCGTTGATTCTCTCGGACATTGCCCAGGCGGTGGAAATGCATGAATCAACGATTTCACGGGTAACCACCCAGAAATACATGCATACCCCCCGGGGTATTTTCGAACTGAAATATTTCTTCTCCAGCCATGTCAGCACTGATGAGGGCGGAGAATGCTCTTCCACGGCCATACGCGCGATGATCAAGAAGCTGATTGCCGCCGAAACACCCAAAAAGCCGTTGAGCGACAGTAAAATTGCAGCCATGCTAGGGGAACAGGGTATCAAGGTTGCGCGACGCACCGTTGCCAAGTACCGGGAGGCCATGCACATTCCGCCGTCCAACGAACGCAAGCGGCTGGTCTGAATACCCCGGGACGGGACGCAACACCGTATTCGCCGGCGCACAATGCGCCAGCACCCAGACCGGCTCCCGGGAGCCGGCATGATGACAACAGGAGACGCCTATGCAACTCAACATTTCAGGCCATCACGTAGAACTGACTCCCGCACTGAAGGATTACGTTTCAGAGAAGTTCGAGAAGCTCGAGCGTCACTTTGACCACATCAGTAACTGCCAGGTGACCCTGGAAGTGGAAAAGGTGCGCCAGATTGCGGAAGCCACATTGCACGTGGTAGGTGGTGAGATTCACGCAAAGGCAGAAAACGAGGATATGTACGCGGCCATTGATGCCCTTATCGACAAGCTCGACCGTCAGATCCTCAAGCACAAGGAAAAGAATGTAGAACGGATGCACGGAAACGGCTCTCGCTAACGCGCTGTTTTCATGCACTTCATCTAATCGAGCTGCGACATGAGTAACGTGTCGCAGCCTTTTTTTTAACGGAAATGCAGTCGATCCATGAGCGACACATCCCTGACCATAGACAACATTCTTGCTCCGGAGCTCACCCTCTGCAGGGTAGCTGCGTCCAGCAAGAAACGGGCCCTGGAGTTTATTGCCGAGCAAATAAACCATCAGGACAACACGCTCAGCGAGACCCAGCTCTTCAACAACCTGATTTCCCGTGAGCGCCTGGGCAGCACCGGCATTGGCCAGGGAATTGCCATTCCCCACTGCCGCCTGGAAGGACTGGATCACGTGGTGGGTGTGCTGATGACGCTTGAAGAAAGCGTGGAGTTCGATGCTATCGACAATCAGCCAGTCGATCTGATCTTTGCCCTGATTGTGCCAAAAGAGGCGACGAGCGAGCACCTTGAGCTGCTGAGCCAACTGGCGGAGAAGTTCAACGAGCGGTCGTTCTGCGATCGCCTCCGGCAATGCGAGGACGCCAGCACGCTGTACCAGCGCATGACCGCCTCGGGCGGCTGATATTCACTGCAGTGGAGGTAAGGTGGTCATGAAGCTGATTATCGTCAGTGGCAGGTCCGGTTCGGGCAAGAGTACCGCACTTCATGTGCTGGAGGACCTCGGGTTTTATTGCATCGACAATCTTCCTATTGGCCTGCTCTTTCCACTCACACGGGAAGCCGCCAGCCAGACCAGGCCTGGTCGACTGGGCAAGATGGCCGTCAGTATCGATGCGCGGAACCTTTCCGGGGAGCTGGCCAATTTCGAGGAGATCTACCGGCGCCTCCAGGAAACCGGGGTTACCGTTGAAATCATCTTCCTGGACGCCGACGAGCAGTCGCTTCTGCAGCGTTTTCACGCCACCCGCAGAAAACATCCGTTGAGTGACGACAGGACTTCGCTCCGGGAAGCCATTACCAGCGAGAAGAAACTGCTGGAGCCCCTCTCCAAGCTTTCCGATCTTTACGTAAATACCACCGGCATGTCCATGTACGAGCTGCGGGACATGATCAAGCAGCGTGTGGTCGGTCGAAAAGATCAGGAACTGGCTCTCCTGTTTCAGTCATTCGGCTTCAAACACGGCGTGCCGCTGGATTCCGACTACGTTTTCGATGTCCGCTGCCTGCCCAACCCCTACTGGGATACCAGCCTCCGCAAGTATGTCGGTACTGATCAGCCGGTTATCGAGTTTCTGGAAAAAGAACCGGCAAGCCGGAAGATGATCGAGGACCTGAAATCATTTCTGGATACCTGGCTGCCCTCTTTTGCAGACAGCAACCGCAGCTACATGACCATTTCCATTGGATGTACCGGCGGCCAGCACCGGTCGGTGTATGTGTGCGAGCAGTTGGGCGAGTACTTCCGGCAACGGTACAGCAATGTGCAAGTGCGGCACACCGAGCTGCCACACCTGCAGACCCGGGAAGAGATCTGATCGAGCCATGATTCGCCGCCCCATTACCATTATCAACAAACTTGGCCTGCATGCGCGCGCCACTGCGAAGCTCGTCAACACGGCATCCGAATACGACAGCAGCGTGCGTATCAGTGGCAAAGGCCGGGATGTGGATGCGAAGAACATCATGCAGGTGATGATGCTGGCCGCCAGCAAAGGAACCGATGTGGAGCTCATTGCCGACGGACCGGACGAGGAACAGGCCATCGAAGCATTGGTGGAACTGATTAACGACTATTTCGGTGAGGGTGAGTAAACTAGAGCCATGACCGATATTCTGGAAAAAAGCCAGGCCCGCCAACGCCTTCGCTCCCTGAGCGAAGCGCTGGACAGTGGCGCACTGAAGCAGGTTGCCCGCATCCTGAACGGTGGCCTGAGCCCCAGTGATATTGCTCACCTGCTTGAATCCTCGCCGCCCCGACAGCGTGCCCTGCTGTGGAACCTGGTGGACAAAGACCTCGAAGGCGAGGTTCTCCAGTATCTCAGTGACGATATCCGAGGTTACTTCCTGAGCCAGCTTAATGCTCAGGAACTGGCGGATATCATTGAGGATTTCGAATCAGACGACCTGGCCGACCTGCTGCAGCAGCTGCCGGATACGGTCATCCGGGAAGTCCTGGAGACCATGGACGAGCAGGACCGCCAGCGGGTGGAGGAAGTTCTCTCCTATCCGGAGGACACCGCCGGCGGTCTGATGAACACCGACACCATTACGGTGCGCCCGGACATCAGCATAGACGTCGTACTTCGTTACCTTCGGCGGCACCGCAGCCTGCCACCCATGACGGATAGCCTGATCGTGGTGAGCCGGCGGGATGATTTCATTGGCATGCTGCCAATTACCAAAATGCTGGTCTCCAACCCCGCCTCCACCGTGCGGGAAGTCATGGATACCGACATCGAGCCTATTCCTGTAAGCCTTTCAGACACCAAGGTAGCGACACTGTTTGAACGCTACGACCTGATCTCGGCGCCGGTGGTGAATGAGGAAGGCCGACTACTAGGGCGCATAACAATCGATGACGTGGTTGACGTTATTCGGGAGGATGCGGATCACTCCCTGATGAGCATGGCGGGCCTGGATGAAGACGAGGACACCTTCGCACCGGTCTGGAAGACATCGCGCCGCCGTGCCATCTGGCTGGGGATCAACCTGATCACCGCCCTGATCGCATCGGGTGTGATCGGATTATTCGAGGAGACTATCGCCAAGGTCGTGGCCCTGGCGGTACTAATGCCCATCGTCGCAAGCATGGGCGGCATTGCGGGCAGCCAGACCCTCACCCTCGTCATCCGCGGCATGGCTGTGGGGCAGATCAGTGGTGCCAACGTCCGCTGGTTGCTGAACCGGGAGTTCCTCTCGGGCATCATGAACGGAATACTCTGGGCCGCCGTTGTTGCCGGTGCCGCCATGCTCTGGTTCCAGGATGTGATGATCGGCGCGATCATTGCTGCCGCTCTGGTGATCAATCTTGTCGCCGCTGCACTGGTTGGTACGGTTCTGCCACTGTTTCTCAAATCTCGCAATATTGACCCGGCCCTGGCAGGCAGCGTGATTCTCACGACTGTGACCGATGTGGTCGGGTTCATGGCCTTTCTTGGCCTCGCGACGATTTTCTACGCCTGATGGGCGAACACGGGGTCAGATGAAAGCGTTCATCTGACCCCAACTTTACGGCTACTGGATTTATGAAAGACCATCAAGACAACGACGCGCCGGAATACGACGGCCCGAGCAAATCCCAGCTGAAACGGGAAATGCACGCCCTACAGGATCTTGGCAAGAAAATGCTGGAACTGAGCAACGACCAGCTGGAAACACTGCCGATCAGCGAGACTCTTCGAGCTGCCATCGAAGAATCAAGGCGTATCCGCCAGAACGAGGCCAAACGACGGCACCTGCAGTACATCGGCAAAGTGATCCGCCAGGAGGACGATCCGGAGGCCCTGGCAAAAGCCATCGACGCCTTCGATGCCGGTAGTGAGGAACACACCCGCAGACATCACCTGGCGGAACGCTGGCGGGACCGGATGATTGCCGAAGGCGACTCTGTTGTTGGCGAATTCTTCAGCTACTGCCCCAGTGCCGATATGCAGCACCTGCGCAACCTTGCCCGCAACGCCCGCAAGGATGTGGAGAAGCAGAAGAACACCGGGCAGGCCCGAAAACTCTTCCGCTACCTTCGGGAATGCATCGACGACGCTGAAGCAATGTGAATTCGGGGTCAGATGAACTTGGGGTCAGAAGAACTTTTCTTCTGACCCCAAGTTCATCTGACCCCACCTTTAGCCTTTGAGCCGACGGTGTTCCCACACCGGCATCCGGGTGCGCAGGTTGACTACCTGATCGCCGTCCAGTTCGGCGGTGACCAGGCCCGGGCCTTCCCCCATTTCCGTCACGATCCGCCCCCAGGGATCACAGATCAGGCTGTGGCCATAGGTGCGACGGCGCTCGCTGTTCTGGCCACCCTGGCCAGGTGCCACTAACCATACCTGGTTCTCGATCGCGCGCGCCCGGATCAGGGGGTACCAGTGGGCATCACCGGTCTGCCAGGTGAAAGCGCTCGGGAGGCAAATCCAGTCCACCTCCTGCTCACGCAGCAGCCTGAACAGCTCTGGAAAGCGAAGATCGTAGCAGATCGCCAACCCCAGCTTGCCCGCGGGCGTATCCACGGTCACTATCTGTTCGCCGGGCTCGAAGGTGTCCGATTCACGGTATTGACCATGGGCATCTTCCACCATGGCATCAAACAGGTGAATCTTGTCGTAACGGGCAACCTCCTTACCCTGGTCATCAAAGACAATGCAGGTTGCCCTGACCCGATCCTCCAGATCTGAGCCGTCCGGTCGTTTGGCCACTGGCATCGATCCGCCAACGATCCAGAGCCTCAGTTTCCGGGCCTGTTCGGCCAGGAAGGTTCTTATGACAGGCTCGGCCCCCGCTTCCTGGCGACCACGATCAATCATCTGACTGGTGGCCAGAACCGCAAAATTCTCGGGCAGTACGGCGACCGAGGCGCCCTGCTCGGCAGCCCGGGCCAGCAGCTGTTCCGCTTCGCGCAGATTGGCGTCGATGTCATGACCGCTGACCATCTGGATGGCTGCGACCCGGTTGGAAACACGCTTGTTCATGACTGCCTCCGATATTGCCAAACAGAAAAGTTATTCGCCGGTGTCAAAAACCCGTTGCAGATTCACTTCCGGCTCGTCCCATGTGCCGGTCACACTGTAGGTTGCGCTTGTCAGCCTGCTCAAAGGATCGCCCAGAATCTTGTCCAGCACAAACAAGGCGCCGCCGATCGGCGCACCGGCACCCATGAGCAGCGCCGCCAATGGCAGATTCTGAGTCAGAGGCAACACAACCACAAGCCGCATATCCAGCTCCTCGCTGGCCATATTGGTCGTACCACTGAGTTTGAAGGCGCCGGATGGGCCCACTATCTGCAGTTCCGGATCCATGGTCAGCAAGCCATTGATTATCTGCGCCTTGCCCGAGATCGCGTCAAAAGCCACCCCCCGTTCATACAGGTCGGAAAAATCGAGCTTCAACCGGCGCCACAGGGTGTCAGAGTTCAGCAGATTGAACACCCGGAACAGTTGGGCCGTGTTGTTTCGCTCCAGGATCACACCCTCATCCAGCCTGAGACTGACCGAGCCACTGAGCTCCGGTATGGAAAGCTCATCCGGACGGCCGGGCCAGTCCAGATCCAGCTCTATATTGGTCCCCTCGTTGGTGACCGGCATTTCAGTGTCGAGGAGCTCGTTCAGATCCGCGAGCGCACCCCCGCTGATGGACCCTGTAAACCGGCTGGTTTCCCGGTCTCCGACGATGCTCCAGCTCATGTCGCCCAGCAGTGTCAGGGAATTCAGGCGCCCCTCGATGTCATTTACCTGCAACCGGAAGGGTTCAGGGCGGAGCTGGAAGGCCCACTGTCCCAAAGATTCGTCGTTCAGTTGCAGTTCCGCAATCGAAACGTCGATATCCGGCCAGTTTCCCATATCCAGCGCGCGGAACGCCTCAAGCTGCTCTTCCAAGGTCAATAACTCCGGCGAATCCTCAGGGGGTGTCTCACTGCGTACGAGCCGTAACACCTGAAAATCGGCCTTCACCGTGTCGCCATTTTGCGGAATTGTCAGTCGGCCTTCGGCGCGTTGCGAGCTGGTGGTCACCACCCACCGGTCACCAAGATCGAGGGCATTGATATCAATATCGTTCAACACCTGCGGGCCAATGTGCAGGCGGCCAAGACGCAAATCAAACCCGGTCTCTTTCCATAACAAATCGAACGTTGCGCGGTTTTCCCAGTCGCCCGTAATACCAAGACCACCGGCGGCCGAGGGATTGATGGTTGCCCGCAGCGGTGCTGCCTCATCCGCCGTTTTTGACAGTGGCTCTGGCCAGTCAACCGACAGCCCCTCAAGAGTGGACCGCACGCGGATGCCCGACGTTGAACCCGCCCCCACGTCCAGGTCCGCGGTATACGTAACATTGCCCTGTAAACCAAAACCCGAACTGGTCCCAAGTCCCGCCTGCTCAAACACCCCTGGCACCGGTAGCGTTCCCGACTGCCGGATGGTAAGGGCATTGCCCGCCCGGGATTTGCTGAAGGCAATGGTTACCGGTTCATCGAAGAATTCGGCAGTCAGAGGACCACCGGAGAAGCCGTTTTCGCTGTGGTAGGTCAGTTCACCCTGAACCGACCGCCAGGCTAACCCTGCCGAGGGGTAGGAGACGGAGCCTTCCTGAGCGGCAATCTTTGCCTCAACCACGGGGTGCTGCTCCGACCCCAATGGCAAGTCGATACCAAGATCCAGCTGATACTCACCACCATATTCAAGCTTCTGGGCCTCTGTGCCTGCCATACCACCCAGGGGGCTGTTTTCCATCCAGAACCCGACCGATTCGCCGGGCACCCGAGCCGAGGTATCCACCCTGATCCGTGTGCCTTGATCGGAGGGCACCACGCGAACCGTCCCGGGATCGAGATCCAGCCCCCCGGTCTGACCTGCTTCGAGTCGGACCAGCGTGTCGCCATTGTGAACCCTGACACTGCCCCGGGCACCCGTGACCTCCGGCCAGGCGTCATCGTAGCGGACAGATGCCTGATCGAATTCATAGATCATTGAGGTAACGAAGGAGCCCCGGGGCGCCCCAGAACCTATCTGGCCATGGCCAAAAAACGTCCCTGAGGTAATATCGGCCTCGAGAATGGCGGTCGTAAGCCAATCATACAACCCGGGGTTTACCGCCTTTGCCGGAACAAAATCTGCCAGCATGTCGGCGTTGCCGTTTTTCACCGACACTTTCAGCCCCAGATTGTCCTCTCCCTCTCGATCCATCCTGAGATCAAAAGCACCGTCCAGTTCGGTGGCCTCGCCGTAACGCATCCGGACGCCATCCGAAAACACACGGGTAATAGCGCCATCCAGCAGCCAGGCCACTTCGCCCTCAAGTACGGGGAATGACCAGGCGCCCCCGAAAAGCTGGGGAAAATCCAGAGAAACGGGCGACTCGCCGGCGGCAACCCGGACAAAGCCTCGTTGCCGGTCCAGAGCGATGTCTCCGTTTACAGAGGTGACGCCCGGCGCGCCGCCGTGGGCCCGGACACTGACGTCACGCAACCGACCGGAAAGCTGAAAGTCTTCCGGGAAGCCCTCGGGGAAGAAGATTCTCAACTGATCCAGAAAGCCACCGGGCCGATAGTCCTGGAGGGCCCGGAGTGCACGATCCGGCAATAACGGAAGCCGCGCAGCGAGGCGACGTGTGGGCGCAAGTGGAAGGGCGTCGGCAATGACGGACATGCCTCCCTCCGAGGGCGCCAGCCTCAGACTGAAAGGTGAAACCACATCGCCGTCCCAGGTCCACTGGAGCTGCTTCAGATGCCACTCGCCAAGGGCAAAGGCCCCGGATTCGACCACAGTCTCGTCGGTCATCACCGTATCGTGGCGACGCCAGCCAAATCGCGCGCGGATGTCTTCCAGTGGCGCCAGGGATTGAGAGCCAACACCCAACTGCAGATAGGGGGTCCGCACCGTACCGGTCACCTGTTGCAGCAAACCGTTGCGGAACGTAAGCCAGGCTTCACCGCCAAGATCGAAGCCTTCCACCCGGAGGGATCGCCACTGGTACTCGTCAACCAGTCCGTCGAACAGGCGGCCGGAATCGACGCCAAGGTACAACTGGCCGGTAAAGTCGCCCCGGAAAAAATGCTGGCCCACGAGGGCAAAAGTGGCCAGCTGCTGGGTGGTACCAGACTGCATGGCACGGCCGGATGCGTGGAACAATCCACGGCGGTAGTCGAGATCAAGCTGGGGGATATCCAGATGGCGAAGGTTGCCCTGGTTATCCCGGATACTAAGATTGACGCGGGTAATCTTGACGTAAGGATCAGAGAGCCAGTCACCGGCAAGCTCCAGCCACACCTGCAACTGATTGCTGACCGGTTCCGGTATTTCTGCGCCTCTCACCGCAACATCACCGCCGCGCTCCTGATTCACGGTCAGCTCCAGACCGTCTGCCTGGAAGTCCTCAAAAACAATCCTCAGACGCATCAGCGAGGCCAGTGCAGCAAAGCGGATATTCAGATGCTGGAGGTTGGCAACGACAATTCGGGTGTCAGGGTGAGTGACCTGAATGTCGCTGGCCGTAAAGGCGGGGTCTAGCCAGTACCACTGGGATGAAAGGCCACCGATGCTGACATCATGGCCCAGTCGGTCTGACAGCTCACGAGCCAGATCATCGCGAAAGCTGTCCACGTTCTGGGTCAGCTGGCGGCCAAGACCGGCGTATAGGGCCAGCAGCACCAGAAGTGTCAGCAGCATCCACCAGATCAGGCTGGCGAGCCGCGCCAAAAGCCGAACCGGAGGGCTCTCGGGCAGGTTCTCCGGAAGCGGCGGTTCGTGGTCAGCGGAGGACATTCAGACCCCTTAAACCGGTAACCGGCGCAGTTTCCCGGCATCAGAGCAGAACAACATCATACTGCTCCTGGCTGTAGAAGGGCTCCACCTGGAAGCGAATGGTCTTGCTGATGAAGGTTTCAAGATCGGCCACGTTATCGGATTCCTCATCCAGCAGGCGATCCACGACGCTCTGGGAGGCCATCACCAGATAGCTCTCAGCATCATAGGCTCGATTTACCCGGAGAATTTCCCTGAAAACCTCATAGCAAACGGTCTCGGTGGTTTTCAGAAAACCCCGTCCATCACAGATGGGGCAAGGTTCGCAGAGCACCTGACCAAGGCTCTCGGTGGTACGTTTGCGGGTCATTTCCACCAGACCCAACTCGGAGACGCCAGTGATCTTCGTCTTGGCGTGGTCCCGCTCCAGCATCTTCTCCAGCATCCGGTGGACCTGGCGCTGGTGCTCGGGGTCTTCCATGTCGATAAAATCGATGATGATAATGCCGCCCAGGTTTCGCAGACGCAGTTGACGACTGATGGCCCGAGCCGCTTCCAGGTTGGTCTTGAAGATGGTTTCTTCCAGATTCCGGTGCCCGACGAACGCCCCGGTATTGATATCAATCGTGGTCATGGCTTCGGTCTGGTCGATAATCACATAACCACCGGACTTGAGCTGGACCTTTCGGCTCAGGGCCTTCTGGATTTCGTCCTCGACCGAGTAAAGGTCGAAAATGGGACGCTCGCCCGGGTAGTACTCGACCTTGTCAGCAAATTCCGTAACGAACTCCTCGACAAACTCCATCACCCGCTGATGACTCTCGCGGCTGTCGATACGCACCTTTTCGGTCTGGGGCCGGATCAGGTCACGGATGGTTCGAATGAACAACGGCAGATCCTGATACACAACCGCCGGCGCCTGAACCCGGGCAATGCGCTCGTGTATGGACTGGCTTAACCGGTGCAGGTAAGCCATGTCGCCAATCAGATCCTCGGGTGACGCCGCTTCCGCGGCCGTCCGGATGATATAGCCGCCTTGAACATCCTGATCCTCGGCGGCAGCCTCCTCAACGAGGGTTTTCAGGCGGGCCCGCTCGGTGTCGTCCTCAATTCGCTGCGAAATACCAACGTGGCTGACGCCTGGCATAAACACCAGATACCGCGACGGAATTGAAAGCTGGGTGGTCAGGCGGGCTCCCTTGGTGCCGATCGGATCCTTGGTAACCTGGACGACCAGTGACTGCCCTTCGCGAAGCAGGCTTCGAATATCGGGAACGGTTTTCGGAGTATCGGCGGGCTCATCGCCATTGGACTGACTCGGAACCACATCGGACGCATGGATGAATGCAGCCCGTTCCAGACCAATATCGACGAACGCCGCTTCCATGCCCGGCAGAACGCGCACCACCTTGCCCTTGTAAATGTTGCCGACTATGCCTTTCCTGCTGGTGCGCTCTATGTAGGCTTCCTGCAGCATGCCGTTTTCAACCAGGGCCACCCTCGTTTCCACCGGGGTGACGTTGATCAGAATCTCTTCGCTCATAATGTTTGGCTCTCCAGACTGCGCGGCCAGTTTTTCCAGACCGGGTAACCGGCACCAGCCAGCAATGCGGCGGTTTCCTGCAGCGGCAGACCAACCACGGCACTGTAGCTACCCCGGAGCTCATTAACAAAAATACCACCAAGGCCCTGAATTCCATAACTCCCGGCCTTGTCCATGGGTTCGCCGCTGGCCACGTAGGCGTCGATCTCTGCGGTAGAAAGCTGCCTGAAACAAACCTCGGTGATGACCAGAACAGACTGGCATTGCCCTTCTGAGGCCAACGCCACGGCAGTCAAGACTTGATGGGTGGCGCCGGAGAGGCGGGCCAGTGTTTCCCGGGCTTCGGTGAAGTCTGACGGCTTACCGAGTATCTCGCCATCGAGCACCACGGAGGTATCCGACCCAAGTACCAGGCACTCCGGCGAGGACCCAGCCACAACCAGCGCCTTCTCCCGGGCCAAACGTTCCACATAGTGTTCCGGGATTTCATCGGGCTCCGGTGTTTCGTCGATGTCCGCCGGACGAACCGAAAAATTCAGGCCGATTTGCTGCAACAGCTCCGCCCGGCGCGGCGAAGCCGAGGCGAGAATGATTGATGGCATGGCTAACCCAGTTTGCGGTTAATGTTGTCCAGCAGGATACAGAATATCGGCCATACCAGGGCGCTGGTCAGGGCCGGCCAGAGGTAGCTGAAGCCAGCATCATCAGCCCCCAGCAATTGCTTTACGAAATGCACCAACATCTGATTGATGCCCAACAAAAGGAACACCATCAGGCACTGCTGGGGCATTGGATACATGCGCAAACGCTGGTGGATAGTGAGCACCAGGAAAGCAATCAAGGCCATCGCCATGGCGTTCACGCCAAGAGGCGTGGCTTCCAGCACATCCAGAAGCGAGCCCAGACACCAGGCCAGCAGGATGCCGAACTGGGCCGGAGCCCGGAATGTCCAGTAGAAAACCACCAGCCCCAACCACTCCGGGCGGAACTCGAACCAGCCCACAGGAAACAGCGAAATACTGAACACCAGGGCAACGATCACGGAAAGCAAAAAGACCGGATAGCTGATTACGGACAACATCAGTCCTGCCCTCCCTGGCTGGCATCTTCGGCGACGTTGGCAGCGGATGCGCCCTCACCCTCGTCGGTTTCGATCGGCGTGGCATTTTCCGGAGGGAATACTACCAGCACCAAACGGCTCTGGTTCAGTTGCGCCTTGGGTGTGGCTTCAATGGAGACAAAAGGTTCGCCCGGCTCCTTGGATATTCGACTGACCTCCGCAACCGGGTAGCCCCTCGGAAAACGGCCACCAAGACCGGAACTGACGAGCAGGTCGCCCTCGCGAATATCCGCCGTATCCGGCACATGAACGAGATCCAGGGTATCCGTATCGCCGGTACCCAGCAGGATGGCGCGCAAACCGTTACGCACAACCTCCACCGGAACGGCGTGGCTGCTGTCGGAGACGAGCAAGACACGGGAGGTAATCTGGCTGCTCTGCACCACCTGCCCCATCAGACCATGAGCGTCCAGAATGGCCTGGCCTGGCGACAAGCCATCACTGCGACCCTTATTGATAATGATCTCGTGGGAAAAGGGATCCGGGGAGACACCGACCACCTCGCCAACGATGACGCGGTCATCCAACACTTCTGATGAGTTCATCAGGCGGCGCAGCTCGTTATTCTCGGAAGCAAGAGCGGCGTATTTCAGGGCGCGACGCTCGAGGATCAGCAAACGGGCCCGGAGATCTTCATTCTCTTGCTGAAGATCCTGTTTATTTTCAAACAGACCGGCGAACCAGTCGGAAAATTCGTAGGGCGCATTCCCCAGCCAGTACACGGGTGCCAGACCGGTTGCAATGGTACTTCGCACCGTTGAGAGCTTGTCGAAACGCGCATCGGCAACCACCAGGGCTGCCGATACGAGAAGAACAATGAGGAGTCTGAAGCCGGGAACAGGCCCCTGGACAAAGATGGTTTTAATGGCGAGCCCTCCCCACAGGATTATCCCTCCTGGGAGAACATTCCGATGCCACCGCGATCAATCACTTCCAGCGCCTTGCCGCCACCACGGGCCACACAGGTCAGCGGGTCTTCAGCGATAATCACCGGCAGGCCGGTTTCCTCGCTGATCAGTTTGTCCAGCCCGCGCAGCAGTGCGCCACCACCGGTCAGAACAATACCTCGCTCGGCAATGTCGGACGCCAGTTCGGGCGGAGACTGTTCCAGAGCACTCTTGACGGTCTGAACGATCTGCGCCAGGGATTCCTGCAGCGCGTCGAGAATTTCTTCGCTGTTGAGGGTGAACGCCCGGGGCACACCCTCGGCGAGGTTGCGACCGCGCACATCGATCTCACGGATTTCGAGGCCTTCGTAAGCGCAACCGATTTCGTGCTTGATACGCTCGGCGGTAGAATCACCGATCAGGCTGCCGTAGTTGCGACGCACATAGGTAACGATGGCTTCGTCGAATTTGTCACCGCCCACCCGGACCGACTCCGCATAGACGATGCCGTTCAGGGAAATAATAGCAATCTCGGTGGTACCACCACCAATGTCGACAATCATGGAGCCGCTGGCTTCTTCCACCGGCAGACCGGCGCCAATGGCGGCGGCCATGGGCTCTTCGATCAGGAAGACTTCCCTGGCGCCGGCACCAAGTGCGGACTCGCGAATGGCCTTGCGTTCTACCTGGGTAGACTTGCTGGGCACGCACACCAGTACTCTCGGGCTCGGGGTAATGAAGCTGTTCTCATGCACCTTATGAATAAAGTGCTGGAGCATTTTTTCGGTTACCACAAAATCTGCAATCACGCCGTCTTTCATCGGGCGGATGGCGGTGATGTTGCCCGGGGTACGGCCGAGCATGCGCTTGGCTTCAGCGCCAACAGCGGCAACCATTTTCTGGGAGTTGTTGGTGCGAATGGCCACTACCGAGGGCTCGTTCAGCACGATTCCGCGCTCACGCACGTAGATCAGGGTGTTGGCGGTGCCCAGGTCGATGGACAGATCGCTGGAGAAGATGCCTCGGAGTCTTTTTATCAACATTCGTGTAGTTTCAACCTGAGAGTTGCAGTCGCAAAGAAAAGATGCGGCAACTTTAGCAGTGAGCACCCCTGCAGGCAAGGCGCTAACGGGCCTCAAGCCTTACGGTTCACACATTTACCTTATGGGCTGGGGCCTCCCGCCATTGTTCGAATCTGTTACCATGTCGCTTTAATTTTTTGGCTTGGGTGGAGGGCCGCCCGAAGATTGCCTTTCAAAACACGCTACGAGCACATCCATGTGCGCTTGTTTCGGGCCGTCCCTGGCCCTCAACAGTTTTGAAAGGCAATCTCCGAGCGACCCCACACCTCGGAAATGCCTTCAATCTCTAAAGATTTATTACCGACATTTCATTTATCTGGGAGGCAATGCGTGACCATTTCCCGTGAGGACATTGAGAAAGTCGCTGTACTCGCCCGCATTCGTGTGGATGACGAGCAGGTTTCGGCTCTGGAGAAGGATCTGGGCAATATTCTGGATCTGGTGGATCAACTGGCGGCCGCCGACACCGATTCGGTTGAGCCCATGGCCCATCCGTTGAATGCAGTCCAGCGCCTGCGCGCTGACGAGGTAACCGAGACCAATCAGCGGGAAGCGTTCCAGGCGATTGCTCCGGCAACCGAGAACGGGCTTTATCTGGTTCCCCGAGTGATCGAGTGAAAGGACACGTCATGCATAACAAATCCGTAGCAGAGCTTTCCCGGGACCTGGATCGCGGCCAGGCCTCCAGCGTGGAGTTGACCCAGGAGTTCCTCGACCGCATCAAGCGGGAAGATTCGAAGTACAACAGCTTTATCACCGTGACCGAAGAGCAGGCGCTGGCCGATGCCCGCGTGGCGGATGAGCAGCGGGCGGCAGGGAACGCGACCCCCTGGACAGGCGTTCCTTTCGCGCACAAGGACATTTTCTGCACCAACGGCGTTCGCACTACTTGCGGCTCCAAGATGCTGGAAAACTTTGTCCCCCCCTACGATGCGACTGTCACTGCGAATTTCCGCGAGGCAGGGGCCGTGTGTCTGGGCAAGACCAACATGGATGAGTTCGCCATGGGGTCGTCCAACGAGAACAGTTATTTTGGCGCAGTGACAAACCCTTGGGGCCTTAGTGAAGGTAATAAGCGGGTGCCGGGCGGTTCATCGGGCGGGTCGGCTGCGGCGGTTGCGGCTCGACTGATTCCGGCAGCTACCGCCACGGATACAGGTGGCTCAATCCGTCAGCCAGCGGCACTGTGTGGTGTTACTGGCCTGAAACCCACTTATGGCCGGGTGTCCCGGTACGGGATGATTGCCTTTGCGTCCAGTCTCGACCAGGGCGGTACCATGGCTCGCACAGCAGAAGACAATGCGCTGATGCTGAATGTGATGGCAGGTTTTGATCCGAAGGACTCGACGTCTATTGACCGCGAGGTGCCGGATTACACCGCGACGCTGAACGAACCGCTTAAAGGTATGAAGATCGGCCTGCCCAAGGAGTATTTCAGCGATCAGCTAAGCCCGGCGATGGAGCAGCAGGTTCGCAACGCAGTAAAGGAATACGAGAAACTAGGCGCCACGGTTAAAGAGGTGTCGCTGCCAAACGCGAAGCTCGCGATTGCTGCCTACTATGTAATTGCTCCAGCAGAGGCGTCCGCCAACCTGTCCCGTTTTGACGGGGTTCGCTATGGCTACCGCTGCGAGGATCCCAAGGATCTGATGGATCTTTACACCCGCTCCCGCGCGGAGGGTTTTGGCGAAGAGGTGAAACGTCGGATTCTCGTGGGCACCTACGCTCTCTCCGCCGGCTATTTCGATGCCTATTATCTCAAGGCCCAGAAGGTTCGGCGGCTGATTCAGCAGGATTTCATAAATGCCTTCAAGGAAGTGGATGTGCTGATGAGCCCCACCACACCCTCGCCGGCATTTATTCAGGGTGAAAAAACCAGCGATCCTGTGACCATGTACCTGGAAGACGTATTCACTATCGCCATCAACCTGGCGGGTGTTCCGGCCATGTCGGTACCGGCCGGTTTCGTGGACGGTCTCCCGGTGGGTCTTCAGATTATCGGGGATTATTTCTCCGAGGCCCGTTTGCTGAATGCCGCCCATCAATTCCAGCAGGTGACCGACTGGCACCAGCGTGAACCGCAATAAGCCCGGGACAGGAGAAAGATTATGCAGTGGGACATTGTGATCGGGCTGGAAATTCACGTTCAGCTCGCCACCAAGACCAAGATTTTTTCCGGCTCAAGCACCGCTTACGGCGCCGAGCCCAACACCCAAGCCAACGCCGTTGATCTGGCCATGCCCGGCACCCTGCCGGTGCCCAACGAGCAGGCTTTCCGCTATGCGGTCATGTTTGGCCTGGCGGTGAACGCCGAGATCGAGCGCCGGTCGGTTTTCGAGCGGAAGAACTACTTTTACCCGGATCTGCCCAAAGGCTACCAGACCACGCAGCTGGAACGCCCGATTGTCGGCCCGGGTTTCGTTGATATTGATCTGCCGAACGGTAAGACCAAGCGTGTTCGCATCCATCACGCACACCTGGAAGAAGATGCCGGTAAGTCCCTGCACGAGGATTTCCATGGCATGACCGGCGTTGACCTCAACCGAGCCGGCACCCCGCTCATCGAAGTGGTCACCGAGCCGGACATGAATAATGCGGAAGAAGCCGTTGCCTTTGCCAAGAAGCTGCACAGCATCGTGACGTCACTGGGCATCTGCGACGGCGATATGTCCCAAGGCTCCTTGCGTTTTGACGTGAATATTTCGCTGAAGCCGAAGGGCTCCGACACCCTGGGCACACGTACCGAGACCAAGAACCTGAACTCATTCAGGTTCATGGAGCAGGCTATCGCCCACGAAGTCGAGCGGCAGATGGACATTCTGGAAGACGGCGGCAAAATTGTGCAGGAAACCCGTCTGTACAACGGTGACCGCGACGAATCCCGTTCCATGCGCACCAAGGAAGAAGCCAACGACTACCGCTACTTCCCCTGCCCGGACCTGCTGCCGGTGGAAATCGATGATTCCTTTATTGAGGAAGCTCGCAACAGCCTTCCGGAACTGCCCGACGCTCGCAAAGCCCGCTTTATGGAGCAGTACGGTCTGAATGACTACGACGCCGGCCTGCTAAGCGGCGACTCGAAACTGGCCACTTTCTTTGAAGAAGCGGCCAGCCAGGGCAAAGACGCAAAGCTGGTCGCCAACTGGATCCAGGGCGAATTCTCTGCGCGCCTTAATGCAGAGGAGAAATCGGTTGCCGATTCGCCCATCAGCGGCGCTCAGCTGGGCGATATGGTGGTACGGATTGCAGACAATACGATCTCATCCGCCGGCGCAAAGAAGGTGTTCGAGGCGCTGTGGTCTGGTGAGAACGACAGCGTTGACGCCATCATCGATGCCAAGGGGCTGAAGCAGGTGTCGGACACCGGCGCCCTGGAAGCTATGGTAGATGAGGTTCTGGCGGGCATGCCGGATCAGGTGGCGCAGTACCAGAACGAGGAAGATCCGAAGAAGCGCAAGAAGATGCTTGGTGGCTTTATGGGGCCGCTGATGAAAGCTTCTAAAGGCCAGGGGAACCCGAAGCTTTTCAACGAGATTCTTGTTCGCAAGCTTGGGGGGTGACCCCTTTGGCTTGGGTCGTGGTTTCTGGCTTCGGCCCTAGCCTGGTTGGTTTGGGGTCAGCCGTGGCAGGTCACTTCTCCCGAAAAACGCTACGAGCACATCCATGTGCGCTTGGCTGTGGCCATCCATGGCCACAGACATTTTCGGGAGAAGTGACCTGCCACGGCTTGATACTGTTCAGAAAACGCCTGCACAAAAGAATCGTCGGTCGGATTAGCAAAGCGTAACCCGACCTGTTCCTCTCGTCTATCCGTCCTGATTGCTTGCTATCCCCGAGGGTTCTGAGGCTTTGGCGGGCGGCGCTTCCCAAAAATGTCGGCGGCCAAGGATGGCCGACGCCAAGCGCACATGGATGTGCTCGTAGCGGTTTTTGGGAAGCGCCGCCCGCCAAAGCCCTACACCAGACCATGAAGGCTAGGAGCCCAAGCCAGACGACATCAAAGAAGCCGAGCCCAAAGATCATGCTCATCAGCATGCTCAACAACGGCCTGAACGATTTCGCCTGGCACCAGGTCGGTTTCATCGTTGAGATAAACCATACCGTCGATCTCCGGCGCGTCTGCCTTGGAGCGACCAATGGCGCCTTCCTCGTCAACCTCGTCAATCAGCACGTCGATCGTCTGGCCGATTTTGGCCTGTAGGCGGGCTGCTGAAATCTCTGCCTGTTTTTCCATGAAACGGGCCAGGCGCTCTTCTTTGACTTCCTCGGGAACCGCACCTTCCAGTTCGTTGGCTTTGGCGCCTTCCACCGGGCTGTATTTGAACGCGCCAACGCGATCCAGTTGAGCCTCGTCGAGCCAGTCCAGCAGGTACTGGAAGTCTTCCTCGGTTTCACCGGGGAAGCCGACGATGAAGGTGGAGCGGATGGTGAGCTCGGGGCAGATCTCACGCCATTTGCGGATGCGCTCCAGGGTTTTGCTGTCGTGGGCCGGGCGCTTCATGGCCTTGAGCACTTTCGGGCTGGCGTGCTGGAAGGGGATATCCAGGTACGGCAGGATCTTGCCCTCGGCCATCAAGGGAATGATGTCGTCGACATGGGGATAGGGGTAAACGTAATGCAGGCGTACCCACACGCCCATTTCGCCAAGCGCTTCGCACAGTGACTGCATCTTGGTCTTGAGCGGCCGCCCTTGCCAGAAGCCGGTGCGGTATTTGGTGTCGACGCCGTAGGCGGAGGTATCCTGGGAAATGACCAACAGCTCTTTTACACCGGCATCCACCAGGCGCTGGGCTTCGTCCATTACATCGCCAATGGGCCGACTGACAAGATCACCGCGCATGGAGGGAATGATGCAGAAGGTGCAGCGATGGTTACAACCTTCGGAGATCTTGAGGTAGGCGTAGTGCCGCGGGGTCAGTTTGATTCCCTGCGGCGGAACCAGATCGGTGAACGGGTCGTGCTGTTTTTTCTGCGGAACGAACTGGTGTACCGCGCCGACCACTTCCTCATAGGCGTGGGGCCCGGAAACCGCCAGAACACCCGGGTGAGTATCGCGAATCTTGTCGGCCTCCACCCCCATACAACCGGTGACAATCACCTTGCCGTTTTCGCTGATAGCCTCACCGATCGCATCCAGCGACTCCTGTTTGGCGGCATCGATAAATCCGCAGGTGTTGACCACAACAATGTCGGCGTCGTTATAGGTCGGGACAACATCATAGCCGTCCAGCCTGAGCTGCGTGAGAATGCGCTCGGAGTCGACGAGAGCCTTGGGACAACCGAGGCTGATGAAACCGACTTTGCCGTTGCCGGACGAGGCGGGGGTCTGGGTGTTATCTGTCATAGAAGGCTTGGAATTCCCGGAGCTCAGCGCGAGCCCACAAATGAATGAAGGGCGATATTTTACACCAGCTCAGGGACCGCCTGCAGCAAAAGTCCGACGAGTATTGGAACCGATGGAAACTGACGGACGTCGAAATTTGTGACGGCTTGTTCAGAAAGATTTAACAAATCTGCCACTATAGGCGGCAGGCTTCTTGCTGATCACAAAGTAAACAACTACACTTTCATTCGCTTATCATGCGTTTAAGTGTTTTTCTGGAAGGGATTTATGGGAAAGGCAGCATCATTCGCAACCAGACACGCCAGAAGAGTCAACATGAAACCTGTCGCCGCCAAATTGAATTTGCGCAACCAACAGCGAGTGGACGTAGCCACCGACATTACTATTGAGAAATCGGACGGCTGCTGCCTGACCTGTTCGGTATCCAATCTCTCCCGCACGGGCGTCATGATTTCCTGTAATCAGGAAACGGTGAAACAACTCATTCCCGAGCAAAAAGCCCCGGCTCCAGGACACTGGATTGCCGTGAAGACCCGATTCTCCGTGCCGGTGGTTGCAACGCAACCGGTTTCCATTATTGCCGACGGCAACATCGTTCACATGCGACGCATCGCCAGGGACGAATTTCAGCTGGGCATCCAGTTCGCTGAGTTTGAAGGCAACGGCTTCGATTACGTCGACCGCTACGTTGCTAAACTGCTGGCCGACTCCCGCAATCCGGCCTGAGCTCGACCTGCCGACTGACGCACGACCAAGGCCAACCACTGCTATATTGTTATAACGCCAATGTCTAGTTGGCCGTCTTCTTATGCCCTTACCCCCTCTGGTATAGTTGCCGTATTCATTCGCAAAGCCAACACGGCCCGCACGGCGGCAACGGATTACCATGACCACATACAACCTCACGCACCTGAAACAGCTGGAAGCGGAAAGCATCCACATCATCCGGGAAGTGGCAGCCGAGTTCGACAATCCGGTAATGCTGTATTCCATCGGCAAGGACTCCGCGGTAATGCTTCACCTGGCCCTGAAGGCCTTTTACCCGGGTACGCCGCCCTTTCCGTTGATGCACATTGATACCACCTGGAAATTCCGGGACATGATCAAGTTCAGGGACAACGTCGCTGAGGAGTTCGGCCTCGACCTCATCGTGCACACCAACCAGGAAGGTGTGGATCAGGGAATCGGGCCGTTCACTCACGGCAGCGCGAAACATACCGATGTCATGAAGACCCAAGCCCTGAAACAGGCGCTCGACAAGTACAAGTTTGATGCAGCCTTCGGCGGTGCCCGTCGAGACGAGGAAAAATCCCGGGCCAAGGAACGCGTGTATTCGTTTCGGGATGAGTACCATCGCTGGGATCCCAAGAACCAGCGTCCCGAGTTGTGGAATATCTACAACGGCAAGATCAACAAGGGCGAGAGTATCCGGGTGTTTCCGCTGTCCAACTGGACGGAACTGGATATCTGGCAATACATCTACCTTGAGAACATCGACATCGTTCCGCTCTACTATGCCGCCGAACGCCCGGTCGTTGAGCGCGATGGCACCCTGATCATGGTGGACGACGACCGCATGCCATTGAAGGAAGGCGAGAAACCAATGATGAAATCGGTTCGCTTCCGGACCCTGGGCTGCTACCCGCTGACGGGCGCCATCGAATCCGAAGCCAACACGCTTCCGGACATTATCCAGGAAATGTTGCTGGCCAAGAGCTCCGAGCGCCAGGGCCGGGTAATCGACCACGATTCAGCCGGCTCCATGGAACAGAAAAAGCGGGAAGGGTATTTCTAAGATGTCACACCAGTCTGATCTGATTGCAGAAGATATTCAGGCCTACCTGAAGCAGCACGAAAACAAGGAACTCCTTCGCCTGCTCACCTGTGGCAGCGTGGATGACGGCAAGAGCACCCTGATCGGTCGCCTGCTCCACGACACCAAGATGATCTACGAAGATCACATGGCCAGCCTGAAAACCGACAGCGCCAAGATGGGAACGACGGGTGAGAAACTCGACCTTGCCCTCTTGGTCGACGGCCTGCAGGCCGAGCGCGAACAGGGCATCACAATCGATGTGGCCTACCGGTACTTCTCCACCGACAAGCGCAAGTTCATCATCGCTGACACTCCGGGCCATGAACAGTACACCCGTAACATGGCCACCGGCGCGTCTACCGCCCAGGTCGCGATCCTGATGATCGACGCCCGCCACGGTGTTCTCACCCAAACCCGGCGCCATTCTTACATCGCGTCTCTGCTGGGTATTCGGCACATTGTCGTAGCCGTGAACAAGATGGATCTGGTGGATTTCAGCGAAGAGCGCTTCAACGAAATCAAAGACGATTACCTGGCGTTTGCCGCTAAGCTCGGCCTGAAAGATATCCGTTTTGTGCCGCTGTCCGCCCTGGAAGGCGACAACGTGGTAAACAAAAGCGAGAACACGCCCTGGTTCACCGGCCAGCCCCTGATGGAGATTCTGGAAACCGTGGAAGTTGGCCGGGACAAGAACCTGGAGCATTTCCGCTTCCCGGTTCAGTACGTTACCCGCCCGAACCTCAATTTCCGGGGCTTCTGCGGCACCATCGCCTCCGGCGTGATCCGCCCGGGCGAACAAGTGATGGCCCTGCCCTCGCGCCGCACCAGCACGATCAAGGAAGTTGTCACCTTCGATGGCAATCTAGAAGAGGCCTATATCGACCAGGCGGTTACCCTCACCCTGACCGATGAAATCGACATCAGTCGCGGCGATATGCTGGTCAAAGTGGAAGATGAGCCCGAAGTGGGCAACCGCTTCAACGCCAATATCGTCTGGATGACCGACGCCCCCCTGGAAACCGGCCGGCTGTACGACATCAAGCTGGGACCGACCTTTACCTCTGGCACGGTGAAAAAGATCCACCACCAGACTGACGTAAACACCCTGGAACAGCAGGCCAACCCAAGCCAGCTCCAGCTGAACGAAATCGGCCTGTGCGAGCTGACCCTGAACCAGCCGATCGCCTTCGACGCCTACCAGCGCAACCACGCCACAGGCAGCTTCATCGTGATCGACCGGCTGTCCAACGTCACCATTGGTGCAGGCATGGTGGCCGGCCTGGCAGATTCCGGCGAATCGCTCGATCCGGTTTCAGTAGAAGAACGCGAGCGCCGACTGGCCCAGAAACCGGCCATCATTGCCTGTAATGGTCGCCAGGCGCCAGCGCTGGCCCTCGCCCTTGAGCGTGCGCTGTTCGACCAGGGCAAAACCGCCGTGGTGGTCACCGAAGAAAACGCCGGCGATGCCGACGAACGCCGCCGCGTGGCCCAGCTTCTGACTTCCCACGGCCTGGTTGCCATTGCCGTTAACCTGGGCACTGACATCGCCAACGCCGCAACAACCGCCGACAACGAGCAGGAGATTCCTGAGGCTGTTGGCAAACTTGTTCAGGAGTTGATTCGCAGCAAGCGGGTTTGATTCCTGACTTCTGAGTACACGAGAGATATCCCTGCTTCGGTGGCTGGCGCCGGGGTGGGGGTATCTTTTTCTTTGTGAAAAGCAACTCGCTTCGCTCAGACATCTTTTCCCTGCAGAAAAAGATACCCCCACCCCACCGCCGGCAAACTCTGGCGTTAATCCCCAGAGCAAAAGTACGGCAGAGCATGCATTCCTTTTTTGGCGGGCCACTGATTTGCCCGTGGACGTGGGGTAGGTGATTCTTTTTCTGTAGAAAAAAATGTCTGAGCGAAGCGAGTTGTTTTTTCGGAAGAAAAAGAATCACCTGCCCTGCGGCCCACCCCGGAACCCGCAGACCAGGAATGAATCCATCACCAATACATGGCAGAATCCCGCCTCTCTGAGTTAACCGAAACAACGAACAGGAGCCAAAAATGGCCATCAAACACCTCCGCACTGCCTTCGCCAGCCAGTACCAGCCGGGCCAGCCTGCCCGCCTTGTGACGGGTGAGGCCCTGCAGGAGCCCGGTGGCGATTACGAGGGCCTGCACAAGCAGATGAAGCGCCTGTTCAACAGCAAGCCCGGCAAGAAATACGGCCGCTTTTCCGAAGATCTGGGCGAGTGCCCGTTCAGCGCCTGGCTGAAAGACTACCTGGAAGACAAGCAAACCTTCGGCGCCATGACCGACCGCCTGTTCGGACAGTGGCAGGAGCTCCTGACCGGCAGTCAGGAAGAGTTCGATGGCCATCTGATGATCGTCCATGATGCCCTGGCGGACGCCGAGGTGGTTTACCTGTTTATCCTGGAAACCGACAGCGCCATGCGGTTCGATGGCAACCAGTCACTGGATGCGACCGACGTCCTGAGCCTTTCCCGTTTGAATCTGGCCGTTCGCATCGAGCTGGATGACTGGCGTGGTAACAACCCGGCCGAAAACTATCTGACACTGGTCCACGGGCGCGGGACCGGCGAGCCAGGAGAGCTGTTTATCCGTTTGTGCGGGTTTACCAATCAGGTGGATGTGGAAAAGGAAACCATGACCTTCCTGGATGCGGTGGAAGCTTTTGCCAAGTCCTCCGAGCCTGATAAAGCCGGCGAGGTTCGCACCAAGGCCTATGAGTTCTGTAAGGAGCAGCATGCCCTGGGCGAGCCGGTCGAAATCGAGGCATTGTCCGGCTACCTGGACGAGAGTGAGCCGCAACGCTTCAAGGAGTTTGCCTCAAAAACCGCTGAACTGCCGGAAAGCGGCGTGCTGCACCCGGACCACCGGAAAGTGAAAAAGCTGGTACGGATTGCAGGCTCGGGAGGCGGAATGAGCGTGTCCTTCTCCTCCGACCTGGTAAATCAGGCGGTTTACTATGACCGCGACAAAGACGCGTTGACCATTACCCGGCTTCCCAAGGCTTTGCGGGAGCAGCTTCAGCGGTATCTTGAGGCTCGCGAGGAGTGATGGGCTCTAGCTTTTGCTAAGTAGCCTGCTCGATTTGGGGGCTGGTCCAGAGGTGGGAGGCCTTTTCTTCTGGGAAAAGCAACTCGCTTCGCTCAGACATCTTTTCCCGACAGAAAAGACCTCCCACCCCCGGACCGATCTCACAGAAGAGTAATTTTTTTTATTGCTCATCTGCGGTGACTTTGGGTTCGTCATCCCACCGTGGGCGATTCGCCCTTAACTTTCTTACTTCCTGCATCCAGCCCACACCGTCGACCAACTCACCCGTTTCCGGGTCTATCGGCGGGTACGGCAAATTGCGGTCGTCGCAGTAGCGTTTGACGGTGGGCTGACACCAACAGAATAAAAGGCGGTTGTACTCGTCATCCGGCATCCGGCGCTGATCGAACATGCCGGCCAGCTTCCGCTGCCTCTGGGCTTCGGACAGGACAATCGCGCAGGCAGACGATACATTCAGCGACTCCACCATCCCCATCATTGGGATAACGATGTGCTCGTCAGCCTGAGCCGCGGCATCGACGCTGACGCCATCCACTTCGTTACCCAGGATTATCGTGCAAGGCAGGGTGTAATCCACATCCCGGAAATCGATAGCCCGGTCGGAGAGCTGCGCCGCATAGAGCTTGTGGCCCTGCACTTTCAGACTCTGGATCGCTTCTTCCATGCTCCGGTGGGTGTGGGTGGTGACCCAGTTGTAGCTGCCTCCGGCGGTTTTCCGGAAAGCCCGAAATCCTTCCTTGGGCCAGACCACGTGCATGTTGGCCAGGCCGAAAGCATCGCAGGAGCGAATGATGGCGGAGAGGTTCCGGGGTTTGTGAACCTGGTCGGTGAGGACGCTCAGATCCGGTTGCCGGGTGTTCAAGGTTTGTTTGATCCGGGAGAGGCGTTCGGGGGTCATTTTGGTGTTTGGGAATTAGGTTGAAGGATTTATCGTGAGGCTCGTCGAAACCATAAGCGCCAAATAGTACCACAACCGAACTAGCAACTAGCCGAGACAAAGGTGGTTGAAGTTTAAGCACCCCGTTATAATACGCAGTTCCTTTTTGCTGGCGCCCCGTTTCAAACACCAGTTCCCGGCGCAACATCCATCAGATTACGTGAGACCCATGGCCAAGAAGCTGTACATCAAAACCCACGGCTGTCAGATGAACGAGTATGACTCTGCCCGCATGGCAGACCTGCTCAAAACCGGTGAAACCGTCGAAATGACAGATTCACCCGATGACGCCGACATCCTGCTGCTGAACACCTGCTCCATTCGGGAAAAAGCCCAGGAGAAGGTGTTCCACCAGCTTGGCCGCTGGAAAAAGCTGAAAAGCAAAAAGCCGGAAATGATCATCGGTGTGGGTGGCTGTGTGGCTTCCCAGGAAGGCCAGGCGATCATTGACCGCGCACCCTACGTGGACATGGTCTTCGGCCCCCAGACCCTGCATCGCCTGCCGGACATGATTACGGAAGTGCGCGCCAAGGGTAACGGTGTTGGCGTGGTGGACGTCAGCTTCCCGGAAATCGAAAAATTCGACAACCTCCCCGAGCCCGGCGCAGACGGCCCTTCCGCGTTTGTTTCAATCATGGAAGGCTGCAGCAAGTACTGCACGTTCTGCGTGGTGCCCTACACCCGCGGGGAAGAAGTCAGCCGCCCGGCAGACGATGTGATCGCCGAAGTGGCCCACCTCGCCAGCCAGGGTGTTCGCGAGGTTAACCTGCTGGGCCAGAACGTGAATGCCTACCGTGGCGAAACCCACGACGGCGACACGATGGACCTGGCGGAACTGATCGAGCTGATCGCCACCATCGACGGCATTGATCGCATCCGTTACACCACGTCCCACCCGGTGGAATTCTCGGATGCTCTGATTGACGTGTACGAGCGGGTTCCGGAGCTGGTCAGCCACCTGCATCTGCCAGTTCAGAGCGGTTCCGACCGCATCCTGGCGGCCATGAAGCGCGGCCATACAGCACTGGAGTACAAATCCAAACTCCGCCGCCTGCGCAAGATCCGCCCGGATATCAGTTTCTCGTCGGACTTCATCATCGGCTTCCCGGGCGAAACCGAGAAGGACTTTGAAGACACCATGAAGCTGATCAACGACATCGGCTTCGACATGTCCTTCAGCTTCGTATACAGCGCCCGTCCGGGCACACCGGCGTCAGACCTGCCGGACGATACGCCATTGGATGTGAAGAAGCAGCGTCTGAGCATCCTGCAGGATCGCCTGAATCAGAATGTGATGGATATCAGTCGCAAGATGGTGGGTTCCACCCAGCGGATTCTGGTGACCGGTCTGTCCAAGAAGGACCCTGGCGAATACGCAGGGCGTACCGAGAACAACCGGATTGTGAATTTCCGGCATGAGAATCCGGAGGTTGTTGGGCACTTTATTGATGTCGATATTGTGGAGGCCTATCCCAATTCACTTCGCGGGGTGCCTGTTAACTCGGAGTTGTTTTAGGCCTGGTTTCGTATTCGTCTGAGGCTTGGTGTAGGGCGAGTGGTGGGGCTCCCCTCCCAAAAACCGCTACGAGCACATCCATGTGCGCTTGGCGTCGGCCATCCTTGGCCGCCGACATTTTTGGGAGGGGAGCCCCACCAATCTCCGTCAGCACCACAGCCGTCTGCCCGATGTGAGCTCCGCATTCGTAGATTGGATTAGACGAAGTCGTAATCCAACAATATGCCTGTAATGAAGAAAGCTGCCGGATTACACCTCCGGCTACCCCGATCTACTTGTTTTTTTACATTCGGGCCTGCACATAGAATGATCAGGGTAAGGGCCGGGAGGACTTTCCAAAAACGTGGAGCGCCAGGGATGGCGCGACCGAGCCCTACATGGACGTACTTGCGGGCGCTTTTTGGAAAGTCCTCCCGGCCCTTGCCCGTTAACTGAATATCGAAAATACGTACTCCCAGGGGAGTAAACGAAAACGGAGCACTTTTGAACGCCAACGATCACAGACAATTTGACCTGCACCCTGTGGACCAGCGTCGGCTGGCGACGCTTTGTGGCCAGTTTGATGAAAACCTGAAAATGATTGAAAAACGCCTGCACGTGAAAGTCGGCAGGCGCGGACATCATTTCCGAGTTGAGGGTGAGACTGAGCATGTGGCGGCGGCCGTTGAGGTTATCCGGCATCTTTATCGGGAAACCGAGGCCACCGATGACCTTCCTCCGGATACCGTGCATCTGTTTATCCGGGAAACCGGTTTTGAACGCCTGCCCGAAGACGTGCCCTACGATGGCGCTGTGACGGTCATCAAGACACCCAAGCTTCAGGCCAAGCCGCGGGGCGCGAATCAGCAGAAGTATGTGCACAATATCCGCACCCACGATATCAACTTCGGGATTGGGCCGGCGGGTACTGGCAAGACCTGGTTGGCGGTGGCCTGTGCCGTTGAAGCCCTGAAAGACGAGCAGGTGAAGCGGATTTTGCTGGTTCGGCCCGCGGTCGAGGCCGGCGAGAAGCTTGGTTTTCTTCCCGGCGACCTCGCACAAAAGGTCGACCCATACCTGCGCCCGCTGTACGACGCTCTCTATGAAATGCTTGGGTTTGACCAGGTTACCCGGCTGATTGAGAAAAGCGTGATCGAGATTGCGCCGCTGGCGTTCATGCGCGGCCGTACGCTGAACAACTCATTCATCATTCTGGATGAGAGCCAGAACACCACCCGGGAGCAGATGAAGATGTTTCTGACCCGGATCGGCTTTGGCTCCACGGCTGTGATTACCGGCGACACCACTCAGGTAGACCTGCCACGGGGTCAGAATTCGGGGCTTATTCACGCTGCCGGGGTTCTGAGCAAGGTATCGGGTATTGGGTTCACACGGTTCGAAGCAAAGGACGTTGTTCGGCACCCGCTGGTACAGCGGATTGTTGAAGCCTACGATTCCTTTGACGACGGGAGTGCAACTGGCCAGTGAATAAGCTGACTGTGGATTTTCAGCAGGTTTTTGAGGCGCCAGGGATACCTTCGGAGACGCAGGTTCAAAAATGGGCGCAACTTGCCTGGCAGGGCGAGGATCCGTCCGAGGTGACGGTCCGTATTGTCGGAACCGAAGAAAGCCAGGCCCTGAACCATCAGTACCGTGAGCGGGACTATCCAACCAACGTGTTGTCCTTCCCATTTGAGGCGCCAGCCGGTATAACGGTGCCATTGGCCGGAGATCTGGTGATTTGTGCACCGGTTGTCGAGAAAGAGGCCATGGAACAGGAAAAAACCCTGGTCGCCCACTGGGCGCACATGGTGGTTCACGGCATGTTGCATCTCCAGGGTTTTGATCATATTGAAGACGAAGATGCCGAGGTCATGGAAGCCCTCGAAGTCCGGCTGCTTGCGCAGCTCGGATTCGGCAATCCCTACGAAGCAGAGGAAACGGAACAAGACTCATGAGCGACGATCAGTCGAGTCGCAGCCAGGGCGGCAAGTCCTGGCTGGAACGTATATCCCAGGCCTTCTCCAGCGGGCCTGAGTCCGTTGAGGACGTGCTGGAAATCCTGCGGGACGCCGAGTCCCAGAACATCATCGATGTTGATGCCATGAGCATCATCGAAGGTGCCATGCAGGTGATCGACATGCGGGTGGATGAGATCATGATTCCCCGCTCCCAGATGGTCACCGTCAAGGCATCCCAGGAGCCCAAGGAGTTCCTGGGCGAAATCATGGATTCTGCACACAGCCGGTTCCCGGTCATCGGGGACAGCCAGGACGACGTGATTGGCGTTCTTCTGGCCAAGGATCTGCTTCCCCTGGCTCTGAACAACGACCTCAACTGGAATCGTATCCGGGAAATTCTGCGCCCGCCCACCTTCGTGCCCGAGAGCAAGCGCTTGAACCAGCTGCTCAAGGAGTTCAAGGAAAACCGTAACCACATGGCCATTGTGGTGGACGAATACGGTGGTACGGCCGGCCTGATCACCATTGAAGACGTGCTGGAACAGATTGTGGGCGAAATCGAAGACGAGCACGATTTTGATGAAGAAACCCACATCAAGGCCCGGGGCGATGGCAGCTATGCCGTAAAAGCGGTAACACCCATTGATGATTTTAATGAGTTCTTCGAGACCGAACTGGACGAAGAGGAATTCGACACCATCGGTGGAGTGGTTCTCAAGGAATTCGGACATCTGCCCAGACGGGGCGAATCGGTTGAATTCGGCGGTTTGCGCTTTACCATTGCCAACGCCGATAACCGCGTAATCCGTCTGCTGCAGGTAACCCGAAGTGATCCTTAACGCGACAAACACCAGAGCGCTGAAAACCCCGTTTTCCTCCAACGCTTGGCTGGGCGCGGCAACCCTTCTGGTTGCCGGCGCCCTGCAAACCCTGACCTTTTCACCGTTCCACCTCTGGTGGCTGGGGCCGGTTTCGGTCCTTCTTATTCTCCTTGTGACGATTCCGCTGGCTCCAGAAAAGCTCTTCCGGGCCGGTTGGCTTACTGGCCTGGGGCTGTTCGGCAGCGGCGCCAGCTGGGTCTACGTCAGTATCAGCGAACACGGTAATACCGCCATTCCGATTGCCGTCTTGTTGACGGTTCTTTTTGTCGCGGGGCTGGCGCTGTTCCACGGTCTGGCGTTCTGGTTCTGGGGCAAACTGGCCAAGGGCAGCCCGGCACGGCGCCTGATCCTGTTTCCGGCTATCTGGATTCTGGGCGACTGGCTCAGGGGCTGGCTGCTCACCGGCTTTCCCTGGCTGTATCTGGGCACGGCGCACACGGACGGCCCCCTGGCCGGACTGGCACCTCTGACCGGCGTGCATGGCATTACTTTCTGGATAACGGCCACAGGGGCCGCACTCTACGGGAGTTGGTGGCTCCTGAAACACGCCAAGCCAGTCGCTGCAGGCGTCACTCTTGCTGTGACCCTGATTCCCTGGTTAGTTGCGCCAGCCATGAATCGCCTCGACTGGACGGATCTTAGCGAAGACCCCACAACCTTTGCCGCCATGCAGGGCAATATTCCCCAGCAGATCAAATGGGATCCGGAATTCCTGAAGGACCAGATCGTCACCTACCTTGGGATGACCGAAGACCACTGGGACACAGACCTGATCCTCTGGCCCGAGACCGCCATTCCGATCCCCCAGGACCAGGCTGGCAAGATCATTGATCACATCAGTGAACAGCTGGGCGACAACAGTACGCTGATTACCGGAATACCCTGGTACGGCTTCAGCGACCGTATTGAAGATTTCACGTTCCACAACAGCATCATGGCCATCGGCAATGGCGAAGGGATCTACCACAAGCAGAAACTCGTGCCTTTCGGCGAGTACGTGCCACTGCAAAGCGTGCTGCGGGGCCTGATCGGTTTCTTCGACCTGCCCATGAGCGATTTCAGCCGGGGGCCGGCTTGGCAAGATCCGCTCGAGGCCAATGGTATCAATGTGATGCCATTCATTTGCTACGAGGTCGCCTACCCGGATTTTGTCGCCTTCAATGCCCGGGACGCGGGCCTGCTGCTCACGATCAGCAACGACGGCTGGTTCGGCGATTCCATTGGCCCGTTGCAGCACTTGCAGATCGCCAGAATGCGGGCACTGGAGACTGGCCGCTATATGCTCCGCGGCACCAACAATGGCGTGACCGCGATTATCAATAATCGGGGCGAGCTCACTGAAACCATTCCCCAGTTCGAGCGCGCCACCCTGACCGGCGAAGTGTTTACCGCCACGGGCAGCACGCCTTACATGCAGACTGGCTCGTGGCCTGTCCTGACCCTGGCGGTCATTCTGATCGTTTTTGTCCGGGAGCGGATCATTCCTCCTGTTTCGGCCAGCGGCTCGTAACCCGCTCGTAGTAGTGGGAGCCGCAGGCTTCACAGGGCTCCAGGTGGCTGGTGGCTGTCAGGCAGCGCATATGCCCGCAGTTCAGGCACTGGAACATGCCAGCAGTGGCCACCTCGCCTGAGATGTACTGGCCCACTTCCTTTTTTTCCAGTTTCTGTCTGAGTTCCAGGAAGTCGACGACGGTTTTATCAGCAACCGAGAACAAACTGTCCGCCAACTGGTGTTCCAGCAGCGCAATATCAAGCTGCAACCATTCGCTCAGGCCCTCACCAGTCTCCTCGACAAAATGCAGCAGGTGTTCAAGATCCCGCTGCAGATAAGCCCCCAGGAGGTTTGCCTCATCCCGGGTCATTTCCTCGAGTTCGTACTCGAACTCCACCGCTTTCTGGACCTCTTCTTCGAGGTTCTGGAGCGATGTTTCTTCCAGGTCATGGAGACGCGTTTTTACCCGCTCCAGCATACGGTCGTAAACTTCCAGTGCCTTGCCTGAGAGATGACTTCTTTCTGGTTGTGTCATGTTGACTCCTTGATACCGCAAATCTGGGTGCAAGAGCCGGACTACGCCCTCTCTTTCCGGGACACGCTGTGAATACATCCCTGTACGCTTGACTGCAGCATCCATGCTGCAGACAGTCCCGGAAAGAGAGGTCGAAGCCCGTCTCCCAAACCTTGGGAAAACACCTGCCGACTCCACTGCTTATGCCTGGGGCGCTGGCGGCGATGACTCCCCGGGACTGTGAGCAGCATGGATGCTGCGATCAAGCCTACACGGACGTATTCACGGCGTGTCCCGGGGAGTCATCGCCGCCAGCGCTACCCCCATATCAGCAAGTCTGGCACAAGAACAGAAAATTGGCAGACTACCTGTAAAGGCTAGTGTGCGTTAGAATGTCCGGCCCGCTCCGGACGTGATTTTTGATACAGGCTTTTATTTTTCCACACAAGGTAATTTCGGTAATGGCAGGAATGGACGAGCAATACAATCCCCGTGACGTAGAACAGAATGCCCGTGATTTCTGGGAAGAGAACAAGACCTTTATGGTCAAGGAAGAGCCGGGCAAGCCCAAGTACTACTGCCTGTCCATGTTCCCCTACCCCAGTGGCAAGCTGCACATGGGGCATGTCCGTAACTACACCATCGGCGATGTGATCTCCCGCTATCAGCGCATGCAGGGCAAGAACGTGATGCAGCCCATGGGCTGGGACGCATTCGGTCTGCCCGCCGAGAACGCCGCCATTGCCAACAAGACCGCGCCGGCCAAGTGGACCTACGCCAATATCGAATACATGAAGAACCAGCTCAAGCAGCTGGGTTTCGGATACGACTGGGATCGGGAGCTGGCGACCTGCAAGCCGGATTACTACCGTTGGGAGCAGTGGTTCTTCGCCCGCCTGTACGAAAAGGGCCTGGTGTACAAGAAGATGTCCACGGTGAACTGGGACCCGGTGGACCAGACGGTTCTGGCCAACGAGCAGGTAGTCGACGGCCGGGGCTGGCGTTCCGGGGCGCTGGTTGAGCAGAAGAAAATTCCCCAGTGGTTTATCCGCATTACCGATTACGCCGAAGAGCTGCTGAACGATCTGGATGAGCTGGAAGACTGGCCCGAGCAGGTCAAGACCATGCAGCGCAACTGGATCGGCAAGTCTGAAGGTACCGAGCTGACCTTCCCGCTGAAAGACCGGGACAGTGGCCTGACCGTTTACACCACCCGCCCCGACACCCTGATGGGTGTGAGCTACATGGCCGTGGCCGCAGAACATCCGCTGGCGAAAGAGGCGGCGGAGCGCCATCGGGACGTGGCTGAGTTTGTCGAGGAGTGCCGCAACAGCAAGACCGCGGAGGCCGAGCTGGCCACCATGGAAAAGCGCGGCATCGACACCGGTTTCAAGGCGATTCACCCGCTGACCCAGGAAGAGATCCCAATCTGGGTCGCCAACTTCGTGCTGACTGACTACGGCACCGGTGCCCTGATGGCGGTTCCGGGCCACGACGAGCGGGACCATGAGTTTGCCCGCAAATACAAGCTGCCCATCAAGCAGGTTATTGCCGCCCGCGATGGCCGCGAGATTGATGTGCAGGAAGAAGCGTTTACCGAAAAAGGCACGCTGGTGTCTTCTGGCAAATACAGCGGCCTGACCAGCGAGGAAGCCTTCGACGAGATTGCCTGCTACCTGGAAGAACAGAATATCGGCAAACGCACCGTCAACTACCGCCTGCGCGACTGGGGCGTATCCCGCCAGCGTTACTGGGGTGCACCGATCCCGATGATGACCCTGGAAGATGGCACAGAGATGCCGGTGCCCGATGACAAGCTGCCGGTACGTCTGCCGGAAGATGTGGAAATGGACGGTGTCCAGTCCCCCATCAAGGCCGACCCTGAGTGGTGCAAGACGGAGTTCAACGGCCAGCAGGCGACGCTGGAAACCGACACCTTTGATACGTTCATGGAGTCCTCCTGGTACTACGCGCGATTCTGCAGCCCCAATTACGACCAGGGCATGCTGGACCCGTCTGCGGCCAACTATTGGTTGCCCGTGGATCAGTACATTGGTGGCATTGAACACGCGATCCTGCACCTGCTCTACGCCCGCTTCTTCCACAAGCTCCTGCGGGATGTCGGGCTGGTAACCAGTTCAGAGCCATTCAACCGGCTGCTTTGCCAGGGCATGGTTCTGGCGGAGACCTATTACCGCGACGATGGCAAAGGCGGCAAGGTATGGATTTCGCCCGCCGACGTGACCGTTGAGCGTGACGAAAAGGGCCAGCCCGTTCGAGCAGTACACGGGGAAGATGGTGAGCCGGTGGTTTCCGGCGGCGTCACCAAGATGTCCAAGTCCAAGAACAACGGTATCGATCCGCAAGCTATTATTGATGAGCACGGCGCCGATACGGTTCGCCTGTTCATGATGTTTGCGGCCCCGCCAGAACAGTCCCTCGAGTGGTCGGACAGCGGTGTCGAAGGCGCACACAGGTTCCTCAAGCGGGTCTGGCGTCTGGTGAACGAACACGCCGCCGCTGGCCCGGCACCCGCTCTGGACGCGGCAAGCCTGAACGATGACCAGAAAAACCTGCGGCGCAAGACTCACGAAACCATTGCCAAAGTCAGTGACGACATCAGCCGTCGGCTGACCTTCAACACGGCCATTGCCGCGGTGATGGAGCTGCTTAACGAGGTCGGCAAACTGCAGTGTGACGAACCCCAGACCCGGGCGGTACGCCAGGAAGCGCTGGACACCGCAGTGCTTGTGCTGTCGCCGATCGTCCCCCACATCTGCCACACCCTCTGGCAGGCGCTCGGCCACCAGGAGCCCGTGGTTGATGCACCCTGGCCAAAAGCCGATGAAGCCGCCATGGTTCGCAGCCAGATCCAGGTGGTACTGCAGGTGAATGGCAAGGTGCGAGCCAAGGAAGATGTGCCTGCCGACATCAGTAAAGCGGACCTCGAAAAGCTGGCCCTGGATAACGAGAATGTCATGCGCTTTACCGAGGGAGCGACGGTGCGCAAGGTTATCGTGGTCCCCGGCAAACTGGTGAACGTGGTGGCCAACTGATATGTACCGGCACTCCGCTCTGAAATCGTCAGCACGCCTTATGCTGACCGCTGTAATGGCGGCGCTGCTTGGTGGTTGCGGATTCCAGTTGCGGGGTGCGCCACCGGTTTCTTCTGCCCTCGAGCCTCTTGCCGTGGATTGCTCCTCACAGGTGCCCGACACGCTGTGCCGTTCCTTGCGTGAACAATTGAACCTGGGCAATATCCGGGTGGCGCCAGTGGCAGAGGCCGACTACATTCTGCGGCTGAAGAATTTCGAGCGTGACCGTCGCGCAAGTGCCATTACCGCCCAGGCCGCAGCCGCGGAATACACGCTGCGTCACTCTGTCGATCTTGAAGTAATCAGCGCTGATCGGGTTCCCATAGTGGGCACGACACGCCTGACCACCAGCGAGAGTTACCGCTACGACGAAACCAACGTGCTGGCAAGACAGCGGGAAGAAGAGACCCTCCGCCAGCAAATGGACGATCGTCTTGCGCAGCAGGTGATATTCCGGCTGGCACCATTGACCCCGCAGCGAATCGACGCCATCCGGGCAGATTACCAGCGTGAACAGGAAGCCGACGCCCCAGCCACAGGCCAGCCATGAAGACCAATCCGGGCCAGTTATCCCAGCTGCTGAAAAAGGGCCTTTCGCCCGTCTATCTCATATCCGGGGACGAACCTCTTCTGGTTCAGGAATGTTGTGATCAGGTTCGCAAGGCCGCAAAAGACGCCGGTTTTCATGACCGCCTGACCTTTCACGCTGACCACCAACTGGACTGGAACGCCGTTGGCGAGGAATTCAGTGCCATGTCCCTGTTTGCGGAAAAACGGCGCATCGAGATTCACTTGCCAACCGGCAAGCTGGGCGACGGCCGCGCCGTACTGGAACGAGTCCTGGCCGACCCTCCCGATGATATCATCCTCGTGCTCATCAGTGCCCGTCTGGACGCGGCGGAAACCCGCCGCAAATGGTACAAGGAGCTTCAGGGAAAGGGCGTGCACGTACCGGTGTGGCCCGTCGATGCCGACAAGTTCCAGGGTTGGCTACAGCAGAGGGCCAGCAACCGCGGCCTCAGCCTGACCCGGGGGGCCCTGGCCATCATGAGCGAACGCCTTGAGGGCAATCTGCTCGCCGCCAGCCAGGAGCTCGACAGGCTGTCACTGCTCGCAAACGGCAATACCATTGATGAGGAAACCGTTGAACAGGCGGTCCAGGACAGTTCCCGATTCAATGGCTTTGAACTCGTGACCGAGCTGATCAGTGGCCGGGCGCCCCACGCCGGTAAGATGATCACTGTGCTTCAGCAAGAGGGAGAAAACCCACTCGGTTTGCTGTCGGTTCTCAGCCGTGATCTGAACCTGCTTCTCGAATTGAAGTCTGCAGCCGGCCAGTCGGAAAATCCTGCCGCATTCCTGAAAAAACGGGGCGTATTCCAGCCGCAACGTGCCCGAGCAATGGAACAGGCCGCTCGCCGGCTGAACCGGAACCAACTGAATGAGGCCATCACCCTGTGCAGCCAGATCGACCGCGCGGCGAAAGGCTTCGATTCCCTCTCCCCCTGGCACTATTTGCGGGATATGTCTGCCCTGCTCGCCGGCCGTTCCTGATCTGAATCAAACTCAGCCGTCGTTGTGCCCTGTTAGCCCTGCCAGCCCCTTGACAGTTTTTTACGATCGGGCGCATTGTAGGCACTCCAACAATCCAAGGAGGTGCTTGATATGAGTCTTCAAGAAGAACTCAAGAAGCTGTCGGAGAAAGTAAAGCAATACCGGGATGAGGCGCGCGTCCAGATGCATCTGGCCCGTGAAGACGTTAAAGACGAATGGGAGGATCTCGAGCAGGATTGGGATCGTTTCAGAAGCAAGATCGATGAAGTTCTACACGATGCCGACAACGCGTCCCAGGAAGCTCGTCAGACCGCATCAAAACTTGGCGAAGACCTGAAAACCGGTTACCAGAACATTCGCAACAAACTGAAGTAATACCGTTAACCCGTTAACATTACGCCACAAATTTCTAGCCTGGAGGCTCCGTGATTTGGAGCCTCTGTGCCATACTTCACAGTATCCGTGAACAAAGCGTCATAGTTTTGACCCGCTTGATCAGATCCTGACCAGTGAGGCCCGAATTGACAGGGTGCTTGAACACACTGCGAGGTATAAAAGGCGTATGAAACCATTCTTACTGATACCCACAGCACTTGGCCTATTGCTCACCACTACCCTCGTGATTGGCCAGAATACCCGCTTCAGTGATCCCAAAACCGTTGTTTCCGATCATTTCTGGGGTGACCTTTACGCCAGTGGCGGCAATTCCTTCTTCTGCAACATCGCCTTTACAAGCAAAGGATTCGTTCTGACGGACGGTTATGTCTATCCACTGGCCGATGTCCGCAGCGCACTCGACTGTGGCACCTCGCGTCAATGCGAACAGGATAACCGATACCGTCAGATCGCGTCCGACATGCACAACATGGTACCGGTGCGCAGCCGGACGGAGATGGGCCGGCGAAACGCTCGTTACGAGGACCTGGGCTCGTCAGTAAGCGAAGACGAATGCGGCATTCGCCAGAGCGCCCAGTTCTTTGAGCCCCCGGGGCGGGTCAAGGGAGATGTGGCGCGCACGGTGGCCTACATGGTGGACACCTATGATTTACCCTGGCTTGGCTCCGCAGCGGTGTTCAAGGGCTGGAACAGGCTGGATCCGCCGGATGATGGCGAGCTGACCCGTCATGGGCGCATTGTCGAAATCCAGGGTAATGCCAATCCCTTTATTACCAATCCGGAGAGAATGGAGCGACTTTGAGGGTCCGGGAAACCATGCTGACCAACAATAAACCATAAAAAAAAACAGGCCCGAGGGCCTGTTTTTTGTGCCTGCGTCTTGCTGGCTAATCAGAACTCTTCAGCCGTCAGCGCCATCATGGAGTCGCTACCGCTGCGAATACCTTCAGCCAGTGAAACGGTCTTGGGCAGCAGGCGGTCAAAGTAGAAGCGCGCTGTTTTCAGTTTACCGCTGTAGAATCCGGAGGTATCTGAATCCGCCTGGGGCGCAGCCGCTTTGACGATCCTCGCCCACATATAGCCCAGGGCGGTCAGGCCGAACAGATCGAGGTAGTCCACAGACGCTGCGCCAATGGCATTAGGGTTATCGCCAGCCTGCCTGATTACATGCTCGGTCACATCGTCGAGACGCTCGACCGCTGCAGCAAGCGGCTCAAGGAACGGGCGCAGATGTTCGTTACCACTGTTCTCCTCCAGGAAGTTTGCGACGTCCTGGGCAAACAGCTCGTAAAGCTTGCCCTGGGTGCCGACCACTTTCCGACCCATCAGATCCAGTGCCTGGATACCATTGGTTCCTTCGTAGATCTGGGTAATGCGGCAGTCACGAACCAGTTGCTCCTGACCCCACTCGCGGATGAAACCATGACCACCAAAGACCTGCTGACCCATGATGCAGGTATCGAGGCCGCGATCCGTGAGAAATGCCTTGGCCACCGGTGTCAGCAACGCCACCATACCTTCGGCGTGTTTGCGACGCTCATCATCCTCGGCGAACTTGGCGATATCGAGCCACTGGGCTACGTAGGTTGAGAAAGTACGACCGCCCTCCACATAACCTTTCATCGTGAGCAGCATGCGCCGGACATCCGGGTGCACGAGGATTGGATCTGCCGCCTTCTCAGGCTCCTGAGCACCGGTCGGTGCACGGCTCTGGATACGATCAAGGGCGTATTCCCGAGCGCTCTGCAGAGAGGCTTCGGCAGCGCCGATGCCCTGGATACCAACGCCCAGGCGTTCGTAGTTCATCATGGTGAACATCGCCGCCAGACCCTTGTTTTCTTCGCCGACCAGCCAGCCTTTGGCGCCATCGAAGTTCATTACGCAGGTCGCAGAACCCTTGATGCCCATTTTCTTCTCAAGGGAACCACAGCTGAAGCTGTTGCGCTCGCCAAGGGAACCATCGTCATTCACGAGGAACTTGGGTACCAGGAACATGGAAATGCCCTTGGGACCTTTCGGCGCATCCGGCAGTTTGGCCAGCACCAGGTGGATGATGTTCTCCGCCATGTCATGCTCGCCCCAGGTGATAAAGATCTTGGTACCTGTAACGTTGAAGGAGCCGTCATCATTCGGTTCCGCCTTGGTGCGAATGATCCCGAGGTCTGTGCCGGCGTGGGGCTCGGTCAGATCCATGGCGCCGGACCAGACACCGGAATACATGTTAGGCAGGTACTTTTCTTTCAGCTCATCACTGCCGTGGGCGTCCAGCGCGAGGCAGGCGCCGGCCGTAAGCATGGGGGCCAACCCGAATGCCATGTTGGCGCCCTGCATCATCTCCTCGAACTGCGCGACGAGGGTCTTGGGCATGCCCATGCCGCCAAAGTCCGGGTTGCCGCCAAGACCGTTCCAGCCGCCTTCAACGATGGTCTGGTACGCTTCCTTGAAGCCCTCCGGAGACGTCACCTCACCGTCGTTCCATTTGCAGCCCTGCTCATCACCTTCGCGATTCAGGGGCGCAAGTACACCACTGCTGATCTTGCCGGCTTCTTCAAGAATGGCGTCCGCCGTTTCCGGGTCCACATGCTCGGCAACCTTGGGCAGTGAGGCCCACAGTGCGGGGGCATCGAAAACCTCATTCAGAACAAAGCGCATGTCACGTAGGGGTGCCTGATAATCAGCCATCTAAAACTCTCCAAAAATTCTGTCAGTCTGTTCAGGTGGCAATAGGGCCTCAGTCTGGGCCAGTCACACCTGCTCGGGCTATGTGTCCGCTGAAGATTATTTTTATGGGCGCCTATTCTACCCTAAAAGCGGACCGCAACTCATGAAAAAAGCCCGCCTCCGGGGAGCGCGGGCTTTCTGTCCTCTGGAACCGTCCTTCGGTGCCCGCGCCTTAGATGGCGAAGGCTTCCTCCGGCATGTCCATCAGGCTGTCAGCGCCAGCCAGCATGCTTTCTGCGTGGCCCTTGGCCCGGGGCAGCATACGCTTGAAGTAGAAGCGCGCAGTCTGGATCTTGGCGTTGTAGAACATTTCCTCGGTAGTACCCTCAACCATCTTGTCCAGGGCAACCTTGGCCATACGGGCCCACAGGTAGGCAAACACTGCGTAACCGGAGTACATCAGGTAGTCTACAGAGGCCGCGCCCACTTCCTCACGGTTCTTCATGGCAGACATACCAATTTTGGTGGTCAGCTCGCCCCATTCCTTGTTCATCGCCGCCAGCGGCTCGATGAATTCCTTCAGCTGCTCGTCTTCCGCGTTTTCCTTGCAGAACAGATGCACTTGCTTGGTGAATCCTTTAAGGGATTCGCCCTGGGTCATCAGGACCTTGCGGCCCAACAGATCCAGCGCTTGAATACCGGTGGTGCCTTCGTAGATCATGCCGATACGGGCGTCACGCACGTTCTGCTCCATGCCCCACTCGGCAATAAAGCCGTGGCCACCAAATACCTGCATACCCAGATTCGCTGCCTCGTAACCGATTTCGGTAAGGAACGCCTTGGCGATCGGTGTCAGGAAGCCCAGCGCCTCATCGGCCGCCTTGCGCTCTTCTTCGGTCTTGCCGCTGTGAACAACGTCTGCCTGCTGCGCAGTCAGGTAAATCAGGGCACGGGCGCCTTCGGCAACCGCCTTCTGTGTCAGCAGCATCCGACGAACGTCCGGGTGAACAATGATCGGATCGGCAATACCTTCCGGATTCTTCGGACCGCTCAGTGAACGCATGGCCAGACGCTCTTTGGCGTAGGCAAGTGAACCCTGGAAGCCCAGCTCTGCGGCACCCAGACCCTGGATCGCAGTACCGATACGGGCCACGTTCATGAAGGTGAACATGCAATTCAGGCCTTTGTTCTCGGGCCCGATCAGCCAGCCCTTGGCACCGTCGAAGTTCATCACGCAAGTGGCGTTGCCGTGGATACCCATCTTGTGCTCGATGGAACCGCAGGAAACGGCGTTGCGCTCACCGGCCGAGCCATCTTCGTTCGGCAGGCACTTTGGCACGATGAACAGGGAGATGCCCTTGGTGCCTTCCGGAGCACCCGGCAGACGTGCCAGGACGATATGGACGATGTTTTCGGCCATGTCGTGCTCACCAGCAGAAATAAAGATCTTGGTGCCAGTGATAGCGTATGTGCCATCGGCATTCGGCTCCGCCTTGGTGCGCAGGGTGCCAAGATCGGAACCGCAGTGCGGCTCGGTCAGACACATCGTGCCGGTCCACTCGCCGCTGATCAGCTTGGTGAGGTAAGTCTGCTTCTGCTCTTCGGTGCCATGTTCTTCAATGGTGTTGGTTGCGCCGTGGCTCAGGCCGGGGTACATGCCAAAAGACCAGTTGGCAGTACCAACCATCTCGCTCATAACAATGCCCAGGGAACCCGGCAACCCTTGCCCACCATAGTTGGGATCAGCGTTCATGGACGGCCAGCCGCCCTCGACGTATTGCTGATAGGCTTCCTTGAAGCCAGTCGGTGTCTTCACACCGTCTTCGCTCCAGGTACAGCCTTCTTTGTCACCTACCTGGTTCAACGGAGACAGAACCTGCTCACAGAACTTGGCACCTTCCGCGATAATGGCATCCACCATATCCGGAGTAGCGTCTTCGGCACCTTCCAGGTTGGCATAGTGCTGCTCACTGTTCAGCAGCTCGTTCATTACGAATTTGATGTCACGCAGGGGCGCTTTGTACTCAGGCATGGAATCCACCTCGGTTCTCGGTCTCAGCTGAATCAGGTTTGACAGCTTCTGGCCTTGGGTTTGCTCAGACACCGCAACGCTCTGCGCTGCAGCCTTAATTAAACACTTGTTTGAAACATACGTTTAGAGGCACAGAATTGTCAATAGCCGGATGCAAAATTTGTGTTGCGATCTGTCACCGGATCACGCGCCACAGCAGCGCATGGAGCCGGATCGCACCTTAAGTGCCGGATATCCATGGAAGGACCTGGATGTTGAAAATTAACCGGTCAGGCAGACACCGGTTGGAAAGAGGAAACGCGGTTTTCGTCACCGTTCTGATCAGACTCTCCCATGGCGGAGACCTCACGATAAGCATCGCTCGCGGTTCTTGACGAAGCGCCCGTTTCGGCGGCCAGCTCCGACTGGGCCTGGAGCATGATCTGCATCGCCTGGGCAGCCACCGCTCGATCCTGGCCGGACGGCTCCGCCGGGGCCATGGCCGCCGCCCGGACAATTCGCATTTTCTCGATAGTGGCCTGGGGATCACCCTGCACCGGGGACAGGTCAATGGAGACTTCACCTCCCACCGCATACTGGGCGCCGTCCGGCCCCCGCTGGTAGGTGAACGACATGGCGCCGGCGTACTGGCCGCCAACCGCCTGGTGCGCGGCTTCGTGGGCACGAACTTCACGATCCCGCGCTTTCAGCTCGGTCAGTTGTTTCAGCTCTTGGTCTGTGAGTCCCTGAGGATTGTCGGCTTCCCCGCTTCTGGGCCCGGAGTCGGGATTTTCCCGCGCAGATTCGGCTTTGCCTGCAGCCTCAGTAGATCTGGCTCCGGCGGTCGGCGCCTCCGGCTTTGCCGATACTGGACCCGTGGCCTGGACTCGCGGAGAAGCCTGGCCCTGAAACGAGGCCGCTGGGATAGGTGGGGGAACAGGGGGGAGAGATGAAAGCACGAGCCGGGCGCCCTTTCAGTGCTCAGGCCATGATGTCAAGCAGCGTTCCGAGTGTTTCGTCGGCGGTTTTCACCACTTGTGCGGACGCTTCGACACTTCGCTCGTAAATCTTGAGATCAACAATGGGTTCAACGAGGCTACCCGCGCCTTCCGCGGTTCCCTGGGGACCATCGGTACCACCACGCGCAATCTTGCGGGCGGCATTTTCCATACCGACCATGCCATCCTGGATGCCCTGGATCCCAACTGAGAGAGTGTTACTGATCATAACTGCGCTGCCCGATGACCATAAATTGACTTTATTAAGCCACAAACCTGGTCAATTTTCAAACAGCCCATCAATATTCAGATAACCAGCCAGCATTTCAGGCCGCGCCTGCTCCAGCCACGGAAGAATACCCAGACAGGGCGCTCCCATGTGGTTGACCAGGTAGTTCAGGGTGTCCTGTTCGCAACTCATGGGCTCAGGCTCTGCGCGATTGGCAACCCACCCTGCCACTCTGAGACCGTCACTTCTGATGGCCTCTGCGGTAAGAAGCGCATGATTGATACAGCCAAGGCGCAGTGAAACCACGAGAATGACCGGCATGGACAGCTGTCTCGGAAACTCTGAATAGGTTTCCCGATCGTTGAGGGGGACCCGCCAGCCGCCGGCTCCCTCAACCAGCAGAAGGTCCGCCGGACGAATCTGCAATCCGCGGCAGAATCCAACCAGACGATCAGACGTAATGTGTCGCCCAGCCTGTTCAGCCGCAACATGCGGTGCAATGGCAGGCTCCAGCGCCACCGGGTTGATCAACTCGTAGGCCAGTGGCTCAGTAATGGCGTTCTGCAGAATAAGGGCATCTTCGTTGCGAAGGCCTTCCGGCGTCCGATCGCAACCCGAGGCGATGGGCTTCATCGCCAGGGTGTGCTTACCCATGGCCTTTGCCGCCTGAAGAATGGCTGCGGATACCAGGGTTTTCCCAACCCCGGTGTCGGTGCCCGTTACAAAAAAGGATTGCTTGGCCATGTGTGTTTCCAGTTAACGACTCTTATGGTTTTTGCCAGTACACCCAGGCAGCCTCATAGCTTGCCATGATAGTGCCGTCCGGCTCTTTGGGGTACTGCCTGCACATTTCCCGCATCCGCCCCGGTGCCGTGGCCGCTCGTCGACGCCCAGCGCCGCGGAAACCCGCGCCAAGATGGCGAAGCTCACCCGCCAGGGCCATCGGCGATGCGTAGGGTAATCTGATAGTGCGCTCTTCAACAACGGCATCCGGTAACTCGGCACGCACCTTGGCCTGCAAGGCAAGGCCAGTCTCGAAGCGATTTACGTGCAGGTGGCCAGGATCCGCCGCCTGCCAGGCCGATTTCAACTCACGGAGCGTACCGTCAAGGAGTGTAGAGACCATCAGATCCCCACCTGGACGCAAGATCCGGCGGCATTCCCGAAGCACGGCGCCGGGGTCATCACACCACTGAATCATGAGATTGCTGAAAATCACATCGACACTGCTATCCGGCAAAGGCAGGTGTTCGGCATCGCCCAGGATCCAGCTGATTCCCGCAGGCCCATTCTTGCGAGCCTGTTCCAACATTCCAGGCGACAGATCAACCCCGCTCAACGATTCAATCTGCCCGAAATCCGCAAACTTTCGGGTAAACCAACCCGTGCCACACCCGAGGTCCAGTAATGTTAGATCAAGATCCTGACTTTCCCGGAACTCAAACTTCTGCAGCATGGTATTGCCCATGAAGCGCTGCAGTCTGGAGGCACTTTCGTAGGTGCCACTGGCAATGCCAAAGCCCCGGGCAATATCAGACTTGCGAGTGTCGGAAATGCCCCTGGCTATCTGGTCGGTCGAGATGCTCATAACGCCCATGACAACGCCTTTTGAGTGGCAAAAAACGCCTGGATCGCCTCCCAGCAATCCGAAGCCGAGCAGCCGCCCGGCCAGTGCGCCATACCCGGTACGACCGCATGACCGCTTGACGTCGGGACAGCGAGATCATCCGTCCACGATCTGACCACAATATCGTTCTCACCCATCACATGGAGGGCCGGCGTGGCGAGTGAACGCCATAACGCCCTCTGATCCCCGCTTTCGAGCCAGGCAAGACTCTTGACGAGGTGTTCGTGCGAGACCAGAGTGCCTTTCTCAAGCCACGGTTTGAGCCTCTGCCGCTCCTGTTTTTCGTCCGCAGAACCGTTGATCATCAACAAAAGAAAGTGCAGCCAGTAGCGCTGTGGGTCCCGGCGGATACCACGGGCAAACGCCCGAAAGTCGCTTTCCGCCATACCACTGAGCCAGCGCTCGTCGGCCACAAACTTCGGAAAACCACCGAGGGTAATAACACAGGACACTGCACCGGTCTCACGCCCGGCGGCCTCCATCACAACCTGACTGCCCAGGGACCAACCCATCCAAACTGACGGCTCCGGATAAAGTGACAACAGCTCGTCAGTCACCTCCGAGAGCGATTGGCAGCGGCTCAGCAGCTCATCGTCCAGAGACACTGGAACCACCTCCCCCGGCCAATAACCATAGAGCCCAGATAACATTTCTGCACGAACGCCCCAGCCAGCAACCACCAACAGACGCGGACAGACCCTGCAGGAACTCATACCGCCATGTCCGTTTTTTGAACCAGATGCCGACAGTCTGACAGCGCGGTCAACAGACAATCCAGGTTCGCCTGGGAATGAGCGGCACTGAACGTAACCCGCAAACGCGCCTCCCCCGCGGGAACCGTCGGCGGGCGAATGGCCGAGACCAGCAAACCGCGCTCCTCCAATGCCTGACTGAGCGCCAGCGCGTCGTGATTGTCGCCAACCATGATCGGCTGGATCGGAGTACGTGAAGGCATCAATTCATACCCCATGGCCGAGGCCTCCCGACGAAACCGCGAAACCAGACCCAATACATGCTCGCGGCGCCCCTGATCCCGCTCAATAAGATCCAGACTCGACATGGTTGCCATGGCAAGAGCCGGCGGCATCGCCGTCGTATAGATATAGGTTCTGGCCCTCTGAACCAGATAATCCATCAGCAGCGATGGCCCGGCCACGAATGCGCCACTGGTTCCGACCCCCTTGCCCAGGGTGCCGATCAAAACGGGGACATCCTCTTCGGACAACCCCGCTTCAGCGACGCTGCCCCGCCCCTCAGGTCCGAGTACGCCAATTCCGTGAGCATCATCAACCACCAGTAACGCATCGTGGAACCGGCAGACCCGGGACAGCTCCGCCAGGGGCGCAGTATCGCCGTCCATGCTGAAGACCCCGTCGGTCACCACCAACTTGTGCCCGGACGTCTCCGCCAGCATCGCCTCCAGTGCCGCGACATCGCCATGGGCATAACGGCGAACCCGGGCCCGGCTCAGGATACAGCCGTCGATGATGGATGCATGATTCAGCCGATCCGAAAAAATCGTATCGCCCCGCCCGGCCAGTGCCGAAATAACGCCCATATTCGCCATGTAGCCAGTGGAGAAAAACAGCGCCGAACTGCGTCCGGTAAACTCCGCCAGACGAAGCTCCAACTGGTGATGGGCATCATGGTGACCACAAATCAGATGGGAAGCCGCGCCCCCAAGGCCTGTCTCCGGAAGCGCATCACGGAGGGCCTCGATATTGGCAGGGTTATTGGCAAGACCAAGGTAATCATTACTGCAGAACGACAACAAAGGTTTGCCGTCAGCAATGAGAGAGGGCCTCTGAGGACCGGCTACATGCCGACGCGTCCGATACAGACCGGCCTGTTTCCGCTCTTCAAGTTCAAGGGCAAAATCCCGCACGATAGCACCTGGAGGTTAACTCAACGGTCCGGGTAACGAGCGGGTAAGGCTCCCCGGGATTGTAGAGGGCCAAGGATGGCCCGAAACAAGCGCACATGGATGTGCTCGTAGCGTATCCCGGGGAGCCTTACCCGCTCGTTGCTTCCCCAGGATCAAGTACTCAGGCAGATTCCCGCGTAGCGTCGTAGAACATGTGACGGGTCGCCTCATACTCCACGGCCTCGGCAATCGCCTCCTCTTCCTGCTCCTCCGACGCACACTGCTCCCGCTGCTCTGGGCGAATACCCAGGCGTTTGAACAACAGCATATCTGCATCGGCCTCCGGATTGGCGGTGGTCAGCAGCTTCTCGCCGTAGAAGATCGAGTTGGCACCAGCCATGAAACACAGAGCCTGCATCTGCTCATTCATGTTTTCACGCCCAGCCGACAGGCGAACGTGGGAGGCCGGCATCAAGATCCGCGCCACCGCAATAATCCGGATGAACTCGAACGGATCCAGGTCCTCGACGTCCTCCAGAGGCGTGCCTTTCACCTTCACCAGCATATTCACCGGCACACTTTCCGGATGATGGGGCAAGTTCGCGAGCTGAACCAGCAGCCCAACCCGGTCATCCTCGTCTTCGCCCATACCCATAATGCCACCGCAACAAACCTTCATTCCGGCCTTGCGAACATTGTCGAGAGTGTCCAGTCGATCCTGGTAGGTTCGAGTGGTGATGATGTGACTGTAGTACTTCTCAGAGGTATCCAGGTTATGGTTGTAGTAATCCAGCCCGGCATCGGCCAGTTCTGCCGCCTGCTCCTCTTTGAGCATGCCAAGGGTCATGCAGGTCTCAAGCCCCAGGGACTTGACCTGTTTGACCATGTCCAGAACATAAGGCATATCCTTCTTCGAAGGGCTGCGCCAGGCGGCGCCCATGCAAAACCGGGAAGCCCCCTTTTCTTTCGCAGCCCTGGCCTCAACCACCACCTTTTCAATTTCCAGAAGCTTCTCTTTCTCGAGGCCGGTGTTGTAATGACCGCTCTGGGGACAGTATTTGCAATCCTCCGGGCAGGCGCCGGTCTTGATCGACAGCAAGGTGCTTACCTGCACCTCGTTAGGATCAAAATACTGGCGATGCACACTCTGGGCACGGAACAGTAGATCGTTAAAAGGGAGTTCGAAAAGCTCGCGAGCTTCCTGCAATGTCCAGTCGTGGCGGAGTTCTGTAGCGGTCATGTAAAAGTCCTGTTAACCTTTCCCGGTCTCTGGGTTTACGGATGAATCAGATGATAAAGGGACTGAACTGGCTGTCAACCTTCATGGATAAAAAGGTTAACAGCATCAGGCGCGGCGGACTGTGTGTCGCCTGCCTTTCCTCGCACGCTTTCAACGGCTTATGCCAGCCCTGCCGGGGCGACCTACCAGTGAACCGCTGGCACTGTCGCTGCTGCGCCCTGCCCCTGGCTTTTCCGTCGTCGGAGCTGCTCTGCGGTGACTGCATGAAACATCCGCCGGCTTTCGATAGCTCTTTTATACCCTGGCGCTACCAGTACCCGCTCGACGGCATGATTGGCCGATACAAGTATCGGGGCCAACGCAAGTTCGGAAGACCATTGATCGCGGATTTTGCTGACTTGGTGCAGAAGGCTCGGCTCGATGGTGCCATCGCAATGCCAGAGGTACTGGTACCCGCGCCAATGGATGCGCGGCGACGCCGGCAACGCGGATTCAATCAGGCCCAGGACATTGCCGAGACGATTGCCAGCGCCCTGGACCTCCCGGTCGCCAACGGACTTGTCAGAAGGGTTCGCCGTGTCCGGTCGCAACGGGAGCTGAACCGGGAGGCGCGACTGGCGAATCTTCGCGGGGTATTTGAGGTCATCCCGCCAGTGCCAGAGCGAATAGCGATTGTGGATGATGTGGTGACCACCGGCGCGACCGTCAGGGTTTTATCATCAGCACTTCGGGAGGCCGGGGCCCGGGACATTCAGGTTTGGGCACTAGCCCGGACGCCAGGTTAAGACAGCAAAGCTTTTACACGTTCAGCAATTGCCAGGCAGGATGTCAAACCCGGCGATTCGATACCGAACAGATTAACCAGTCCCGGCAAACCGTGCATCTCTGGACCATCAATACGGAAGTCCGCAAAGCCGCCATCGGGGCCTTTCAGCTTCGGTCGGATGCCGGCATAGGCGGGCTGAAGTCGGGCCGGGTCGAGTCCTGGCCACCATTGGCGGATGCCTCTGGCGAAGCTTTCCTGGCGACTGGGTTCCACGGTGTAGTCTTCCTTTTCGATCCACTCTACATCCGGACCGAAACGGGCCTGGCCAGCGAGATCGAGAGTCAGGTGGATACCCAGGCCCCCAGGTTCAGGAACCGGATAGATCAGGGTCCTGAAAGGTGTTCGTCCGCTGTAGCTGAAGTAGACGCCCCTCGCGAGCCATTGCCGGGGAATGCAGTTGTCGGGCAGACCTGCCCAGTTTTTTGCCAGGGGGACGGCGCCGAGCCCGCCGGCGTTAATGACATTTTTCGCTTCCAGAATTAGCGGGATTTCCCCTGCCACGTTAAGACGGTGCCGCTGGCTATCCGATTCAGCAGCCGCTACCGGCGAGCGCAGAACGAGCTGGCCGCCGGCATCATGGAGTTCGCCAAGCAAGGAGAGCATCAGCCCGTGGCTGTCGACAATACCGGTTTCGGGGGACCAGAGCCCCAAGCTGGCGCAAATACCCGGAACGCCTCGGGCGACTCTTTCGCCATCATACAGGTCCAGTTCAACACCGTTGCTGGCTGCCGCAACCTGAATATCACAGAGCTTGTCATTCTGTGCCTCGTCGACGGCAACAATCCACTTACCGCATTTACGGTGTCCAACCTTGTGCGTCAAGCAATAGTCATAAAGCTGCTGTCGACCCTCAACACACAATTCCGCCTTCAGTGACCCTTGCGGGTAATAAATGCCGGCATGAACGACTTCGCTGTTTCGTGAGGAGATGCCCTCACCAAACCGGTCTGAGCTTTCGAGAACGATGACCTCATGCCCGGCTCTCGCCAGAGCGCGGGCAATAGCCAGCCCAATGACCCCGGCGCCGATTACAACGGTTTGGATTTCCAGCACTTCTGTCGACACTTATGGTTGTCCCTGCTCCACTGACAAGACATTGAGCATATCCTATACCGCCAGCCCGGCGAAAACGGGCGCCGGCAGGCTCAATACATTACTCAAGAGCCCATACCGGTTATACTTGCCTCCGGAAAGTAGTGCATGGAGCCAGGCTCATGATGTCTGACAGAAAGCAGTTTGTTCTGGTAATGGTGGTGGCGGCCCTTTTTGTCGGGTGGCTAGGCTGGCGGGGCTTTGAAGTAATCAGCCTGAACGAGCGCCTGAAAGCGGATGATGTGGTTGCCAGCTACCCCTACAAGCACCGGGTACTGAGGGTGGAGGGCGACACGGCCATTATGAGCTCACTGCGGTCCCACACCACGTCTACCCACAAAGCGCTGAGCGCGGTATTTCCGAGCATGCGCAATCTTGGGGACAGTCATCGCGACTGGCAGCGCGCAGAGCGCGAGCTTGCACAGGTTCAGGCCCGTGCCGGAGACGTTATTCTTGGGGTCTCTGGCATCAGTCGTATCCGCTGGGAGCTGGACGAAAACTGGTACCATCTGCAAACCATGAAATCCAAATACGACACAAGGCTCTAAAACGCCCTTTATGACCCATGACCCCTCACTTGCGGCATCCACCCACCCCTACGATTCCCTGACGCCGGATATCATTCTGGATGCGATGAACGAGGCAGGGTTTGCGGTAAGTGGCCGGCTGTTCGCATTGAACAGCTATGAAAACCGGGTCTATCAGGTAGGCCTGGATGAAGGCGCCCCGGTAATTGCCAAGTTCTATCGGCCGGGCCGATGGAGCGAAGCGGAAATCCGTGAGGAGCATACGTTCACCCTTGAGCTCCTGGAAGCGGACATTCCGGTTGTCGCACCCATGAAGTTGGCGACCGAAGACACGCTCGGGCGTCATGGCGCGTTCCTGTTTGCGGTATTTCCGCAGCGTGGCGGGCAAGCACCAGACACCAGTGTCACTGATACCCTTTACCGGCTGGGGCAATGGCTGGGTCAGATCCACAATATTGGCGCCAAAAAACCGTTTGTCCATCGCTCGGGCATGGATTTGCTGGATGGCATCGAAGCCAGCAATCGGCTTTTGTTACGGGGTGACTGGATTCCGACGGATCTCAGGCCAGCCTGGGACAGCCTGATTCCTGACCTGCAAAGACTCTGCGCCGCTCGGGTTGACGAAGCCGGTCCGGTGGAAACCCTGCGACTTCATGGCGACTGCCATGCCGGCAATATTCTCTGCCGTGACGAACAGATGCTGTTCGTGGATCTCGACGATTGCCGCACCGGACCCGCCATTCAGGATATGTGGTTGCTGCTGAATGGAGACGACTTCGAGCGCGGCGCCCAGCTGGGAGAGTTGCTGGAAGGCTATGAAATGTTCCGTGATTTCAATCGCCGCGAGCGCCATCTGATTGAGCCGCTACGCTGCTACCGGCAGATTGCCCATTGCGCCTGGCTGGCAAAGCGCTGGGATGACCCTGCATTTCCGCGCTTCTTTCCCTGGTTTGCCCAGCCACGGTTCTGGTCAGATCAGATTCTGTCGCTCCGGGAGCAGTTATCAGCCTTGCAGTCACCGGCCATCACGGTGCCGGGACAATACTGAACAACACTTTTAATTCGCTTGATTTGAGGTATGCATGAGCCAGAATGAGGCCAGTTACACCGTCCGTAGCCTGATCGTAACCGCCGTGGTTGCGGCTATTGGCACCGTTCTTGTTTTGGAAATGAGCGGCAAGATCAGCCATAGCGAGAACAAGGATCACATGCCTGTTGGCGATTTCCAGGCCATCCATGTAACCGAGGAGGATCCGTTTCGCATGTCACCCAAAGCCTCGGAACTGCACGCCGTTTGCGAAAATGGTTACCTGGCGATTGCCGCCGATGTGGATCCCTCGTTCCGGGGAATCCTGGTGGACTATAAAAATCGCGGCGTCCGCTGCTCCAGGCCCTCCCCGACCGGGCCTGCCGTTCTGCCCGCTCCCGAGACTCCGGACACCAATGAATAAATCCCGCAAGCCGTCTGAGGCACCCGAGCAGATCACGGACCGGCTGTTTGCCACAGAGCGCCGGCCGGAGGACTTCCGATTCGACGCATCGGTGGCCAGGGTGTTTCCGGACATGATCCGGCGCTCGGTGCCGGGCTACACCACTATCATTCCGATGATCGAGGTTATTTCGGAGCAATATGCCCAGCCCGCCACCAACTGCTATGACCTGGGCTGTTCACTGGGCGCTTCCACGCTGGCAATGCGCCATGGTATCGCCCATGCGGACTGCAACCTGATCGGAGTGGATAACTCGAGCGCCATGATCGAACGCTGCGAGCATTACATTGCCCTGGACGACAGTGCGCTCCCCGTTACCCTCAGGTGCGAGGATATTCTGGACACCGAGCTGAGTAATGCCTCGGTGACCACTCTGAACTTCACCTTGCAGTTTGTCGATCCGGAGAAGCGGGCCGGCCTGCTTGCGCGCATTGCTGATGCCACTCGTCCTGGCGGTGTCCTGATCCTGTCGGAGAAAGTTCGCTTTGAATCTGACGGCGAGCAAGCCATTCAGACCCGACTGCATCACGAATTCAAGCGCGCCAATGGCTATTCGGATCTTGAAATAAGCCAGAAACGCACAGCGATCGAGCAGGTGCTGATTCCCGAAACACTGGCTGCGCACAAGGCGCGCTTGTTGTCGGCAGGCTTCGATGACGTGGTGGTGTGGTATCAGTGCTTCAACTTTGTTTCCATGCTCGCCATAAAGGCCAACCAAACCACCGAATGACCATGGCAGACTTTGACTGGAAAGCCCGGTTCGGGCCTATCATCAATGAACTTGCGAAAGACGGCCTGGATAACTGGGCGACGCAACTCCAACAACAACTCACCCACCGCTTTGAGGACCGCCCCCACGGCGATCTTGATCGCTGGCAAGCTGCCCTTGACCAGCTACCCGGCCTGGCTCAGGTAGACGCGCAACTCGACCAATCCGCGGTAACGCTGACCTCCAGACAGCCCCTGACCGTAGCACAACGGGAGCAACTGGAACTCGGATTACGCGGCCTGATGCCCTGGCGCAAAGGCCCCTTCGACTTCTTCGGTACCTACATCGATACCGAATGGCGCTCTGACTGGAAGTGGGACCGCGTGTCGCCCTACCTTTCAGACCTTTCCGGTCGCCGCATACTGGATGTGGGTTGTGGCTCCGGATATCACTGTTGGCGGATGCTGGGCGAGGGCGCGGGCCGGGTGATCGGCATCGACCCGGGGCTGCTGTTCCTGTTCCAGTTCTTCAGCGTCAAGGACTACCTCGGTGATGTCCCGATAGACCTGCTGCCCGTTCGGATGGAAGACCTCCCCGCCGACCTTGAAACCTTCGACACCACTTTTTCCATGGGGGTTCTCTATCATCGGCGCTCACCGCTCGATCATCTGCTTGAACTGAAGGGAACGCTTCGCAGAGGCGGGGAACTGGTGCTGGAAACACTTGTCGTTGAGGGCCCTGAGGGCTTCAGCCTGATGCCCGAGGATCGCTATGGGCAGATGCGGAACGTCTGGTTCCTGCCCTCCTGCGACACACTGCTGCGCTGGCTGGACCGCACCGGCTTCCGGAATGCCCGGGTGGTCGATGTCACCCCTACGACCACAGACGAGCAGCGAAGCACCGACTGGATGCGTTTCAACTCCCTCCAGGACTTTCTGGATCCGGACGACCCCTCAAAAACTGTGGAAGGATACCCTGGGCCGTTGCGTGCTACCGTGATTGCCGAGAAGCCCTGAACACAAAAAAACCGCCGTGCCTTTCGGCAGGGCGGTTTTTTAACGTTGGCGATTATTCGCCGAACGGGTGACGCAATGTGATCGTCTCGATACGATCCGGACCAGTGGAGATCACATCGATCGGCGCTTCGATCTGCTCTTCCAGGAAACGGATGTAGGCCTTGGCGTTCTCCGGCAACTGATCGACGCTGGTGAGGCCAACGGTGCTTTCGCTCCAGCCGGGCAGTTCCTCATAAACCGGCTCGATGTCCTTGTAGCTGTCGCAGCCGATGGGCGGCCGGAAGATCTCGCCGTTAGGCGTCTTGTAGCCAACGCACACCTTCACGGTTTCCAGTCCGTCCAGCACATCCAGCTTGGTCAGACAGATACCGGACACACTGTTGATCTGGATAGCGTGGCGCAGAGCCACCGCATCGAACCAGCCACAACGGCGGGCACGCCCGGTTGTGGTGCCGACTTCGTTGCCCTTCACTGCGAGGTGGTTGCCCATATCGTCGAACAGTTCGGTCGGGAACGGTCCGGAACCTACACGGGTGGTATACGCCTTGGTGATCCCCAGCACATAGTCGAGGAACAGCGGGCCGAAGCCCGAACCGGTGGCCGTGCCGCCAGCGGTGGTGTTGGAAGAGGTCACGTACGGATAGGTGCCAAGATCGATATCCAGCAGCGAGCCCTGGGCACCCTCGAACAGGATATTCTCTCCACGCTTGCGGAAATCATGCAGCATGTCAGTCACGTCTGCCGCCATGGGCAAAATTTCCTCGCCCATCTGCTTCAGCTCTTCCAGTGCGGCATCAATGTCCTCAGCCTCTTCCTTGAAATACTCGGTCAGGATGAAGTTGTGGTACGACATGATCTCCCGGAGCTTCATTTCGAAGTCGGCGGGATTGCACAGATCGCCCAGGCGCAGGCCACGGCGGGAAACCTTGTCTTCATAGGCCGGGCCAATACCGCGACCGGTTGTGCCGATCTTGTCGACACCACGAGCCCTTTCACGGGCCTGATCGATTCGAACATGAGTACGCAGAATGATCGGGCACGCCAGACTGATGCGGAGGCGATCGCGAACCGCCACGTCATTGGCTTCCAGCTCACGCACTTCTTTCAGCAGAGCCTCGGGCGACAGGACAACACCGTTGCCGATGAGGCAATAGACGTGTTGCCGCAGTATGCCGGAAGGAATCAGGTGAAGCGCTGTTTTCTTGCCGTCAATTACCAGGGTATGACCGGCATTGTGCCCGCCCTGGAAGCGGACAACCGCTGCAACCTTGTCGGTCAGCAGGTCAACAATCTTACCCTTGCCTTCATCACCCCACTGGGTGCCCAGCACAACAACATTTTTACCCATGATTCTCTCTCAGTGCGGCTGCCCCGCAGGACAGGCGTTTCGCAAGTTTACCTGTAAATGAATTCACCGAGGCCCCGGAGGCATCAGCCCAGCTTCTGCACAACCCATTGGCCACCCTGTTTGACCAGCTTACGGTCACAGCCTCTGGTAGCAGGGTTAACGCCCTGGTCTTCGGGAAGGGCACGAACAACGGTTTCCGTCATTCTCAGACCGGAGATCACGCCTTCCAGGGCGGGGTCGTCATCCGCCGGCGCCCAGACAGCGCCGGCACTGCGAGTCACGCGCTCGCCAAGCGAGACCAGAGAGCGAATATCAAGACTGAACCCAGTTGCAGGGCGGGCCCGACCAAAGTCACTTCCGATGGCATCGTAACGGCCACCCTTGGCCACGGAATCACCGTGGCCCGGCACGTAGGCTGCAAACACAAGGCCCGTGTGGTAGTTGTAGCCACGAAGCTCACAGAAATCGAATCCGAAGCTGATATCCGGGTAATCCCTTCCCAGCATGTCGGACACACGCCCAAGCTGGTCGAGTGCCGCATCCAGGCTGTCAGACGCACCCTGCAGGATCCGACGGGCCTCGTTCAGGGCTTCCGGGCCACCACTGACCCGGGCAAGCTCACGCAAACGAGCACCCGCAGAGCCTGGAGGGCATTGGCCTAGCAGTTGATCAAGCTCCGGCACCGATTTGCGAGCCATGGCGTCAAAAATTGCGCTCTCCGTATCCCGATCAAAATCCGCCTCGCCGATCAGACTCTCATAGATGGCAACATGGGCCAGATCCAGATGGATACGTGGCAAGCCGGCCACCCTGAGGGTTTCCAACATCAGGCTGATCACTTCCATATCGGCTGCTTCGGAGCCACTGCCAAATAGTTCGCAGCCAGCCTGAATCGGTGTTCGACCTGTCAGCATGTGCTTTGGGCGGGTATGGAGTACGTGCCCGGCATAGCAAAGACGGGTGATCCCTTCCTGACCCAGGGTATGGGCATCAATGCGCGCCGCCTGAGGTGTCATATCGGCGCGAACACCCATCATCCGCCCGGTCAACTGATCGGTGAGCTTGAAAGTCTGAAGCTCCAGATCGTTTCCGGTTCCGGTAAACAGGGATTCGAGATATTCAATGAGCGGTGGGATTACCAGCTGGTAGCCCCAGCGCTGGCAGGTATCCATTACATCCCGACGCAGGGATTCGATCCGTCCGGCCAGCGGGGGAAGAATGTCCTCTACCCCGTCTGGCAGTAACCAGCGATCAGATACTGTCATGAGATTCCGTTGTCCGTTATATCCGCTCCGGCACAGTCGGCTGGGGGATCACACAGGATTTAAGGCGGCACTCGGCAAAAGCCCGACACAAAACCGGCAGAATTTTACACGGTTGCCGGGCACAAAAAAACCGGAATACAGAGGTATTCCGGTTTTTGGTCTCAACGTGCAGGGTTAACGGGCGCCCTGCGGATCGTTCAGGAACTTCATGAACGCGCTGTTGGAATCAATCACCATGATGTCATCCTTGCTCATGAAGGTATTGCGGTAAGCCTGCAGGCTTCGGTAGAAGCTGTAGAATTCCGCGTCGGAGCCGTAGGCATCGGCGTAGATTCTGGCTGCTTGACCGTCTCCCTCACCCCGAGTCTCTTCTGACTGAGCGAAAGCTTCCGCAAGAACAACCGTTCTCTGACGGTCTGCGTCGGCACGAATACCTTCTGCGAGCTCCCGGCCCCGTGAACGGAATTCCTGGGCCAGCTTTTCGCGCTCGGTCGCCATCCGACGATAAACGTTTTCGCTCACCTGACCCGGGAATTCGATCGCCTTAACGCGAATGTCGAGGACTTCAATACCGAATTCATTCTGGGCAGTCTGGTTTACGCGATCCCGCAGGGTGTGCATCAGCTCATCCCTCTGGCCGGAAACGACTTCGACCATGGTCCGAATACCGAACTCGTCCCGCAGCCCGTTATCAACACGGGAAGAAAGCAGAGACTGAGCACGGAACTCATCACCGCCGGTCGCCCGGTAGAACTGATCCACGTCCCGGATTTTCCAGGCGATGTAGGAATCCACATCCAGCGGCTTCTTCTCCACGGTCAGATACTGCCTGGATGGCAGATCCATGGTCAGAACCCGGATATCGAATTCACGAACCTGGTCGATGACCGGGACCTTGAAATGGATACCGGCCTGGATATCGGTCTCTACCAGCTCACCGAACCGGAGCAGAACACCCCGATGGGTTTCCGGAATGATGTACACACTGGACAGTACCAGCAGGACAACGATCAGGGCGCCTGCAAGGCCCACTACACCTTTAGGTCCCATAATTATCTGCTCCTCCGAACGGTAGTATCCTGCCTGCTTCGCAGTTCCTGAAGAACCTGATCAGTCAGGGTCTGGATGTCCACGTTGCCCTGGTTGTTGCCGGAGGATGATCCACCGGTACGGGGCAGCGAACCCTGGGTCAGTCGATCGAGCGGCAGATACATCATGTTGCCACTGCTCTCTGTATCCACGAGGATCTTGCTGCTGTTGGCCAGGACCTGCTCGACCGTTTGCAGATACAAACGCTCCCGCGTAACTGTCGGAGACATCTGATAGACGGCCAGCAGTTCAAGGAAACGGGCAGTTTCACCACGGGCCCGTTCAATCACCTCTTGCTTGTAGGCATTGGCTTCTTCAATCATGCGCTGAGCCTCACCACGCGCTTCAGGTACAACCCTGTTACGGTAGGTTTCGGCTTCTTCTTTCACCCGCTGTTCGTCTTCCCGGGCACGCTGGACTTCGCGGAATGCGTCCTGAACCGCTGGCGGCGGCTGGGTGCTCTCCACGTTGACCCGTACTAATTCCAGACCTGTACCGTAGTCCTGCAGGAACATCTGAAGCCGTTGCTCTACCCGAACAGCCAGTTCCGCTCGTCCTTCTGTCAGCACGTCGTCGAGTGTCGAACTGCCGACCTCGTGACGAATAGCGCTGTCTGTCGCGAAGGCCAGTGCCTGGTTGGAGTCACGCACATTCAGCACGTAGGCTTCAGCGTCGCCAACGCGGTACTGAACCTGCAAGTCGACGGTTACCAGGTTTTCGTCCTGGGTCAACATCTGGCCACTGGACTCAGCAGTACGCACGTTAGTGACACGGACCTTGGTAACACTGTCAATCAACGGCACCTTGAATCTCAGGCCGGGATTCTCGGTCTGGTGGTATTCACCAAACCGGAGAACCACCGCCCGTTCCTGTTCGTCCACCGTATAGAAGGACTGGAAGATGACATAGCCGACTACCAGTATGGCCGCCAGTGCGAGAATCGCCCCGAAACCACCGGAGCTGCCGCCGCTACTGCCACCGCTGCCGCCTGACTTGCCTCCCTTGCCGCCCAGCATCTTGTTGAGCTTGTCGAGACCTTTTTTCAGCGCCTCATCAAGGTCTGGCGGCCCCTGATCATTGCCGCGTCGACCACCACCGGTACCCCAGGGGTCATTGTCGTTGCGGTTTCCACCCGGTTCGTTCCAGGCCATAGTGCTCTCCGTTACTGACTTATAAATAGAATGGCTGCAAATACTAGGGATTTATCTCCGCCCCGGCAATAGCCGCAGCGGTTTCAGGCGTGACCCACGTCCAGCCTGACTGACTTTTCATTCACACCGGCGCGGCTCAGCAGCTGATGCCAATCCCGGTTCTGCAGGCGCACCTCAACGACCGTATCGCCGGTATCCCGGTATTCCTCGCTGATCACCGATCCTGCCTCATGCAACAGTGCACGCAATTTGCCATCTGCGGGACCCAGCAGAACAAAGTGGTGAACGACATCTTCGGCCACCCGCTCCACGATCGCATCGAACAACCCGTCCAGGCCTTCGCCAGTCACCGCGGAAACCCACGCTCTCACCGGGATACCCTCTTCGTTGCGCTCAACCCGAGGCGTGAAATTTTCGAGCAGATCAATCTTGTTGAACACCTGCAGCATGGGAATGTCATCCGCCCCGATCTCCGCAAGCACTTCCTCAACCTGCTCAATATTCTCCTCGCGGCGCGGGTCATGGCTGTCGATGATGTGAAGCAGCAGCGTCGCCTGCGTTGTTTCCTCAAGCGTCGCCCGGAACGCCTCAACCAGCTTGTGCGGCAGATGCCGGATGAAGCCCACGGTGTCCGCCATTACGACCGGCCCGACATCCGGAAGTTCCAGCCGCCGCAACGTCGGATCCAGCGTGGCGAACAGCTGGTCTGCAGCATATACGGAGGAAGTAGTAATACGGTTGAATAAAGTGGATTTACCCGCGTTGGTATATCCAACCAGCGATACCGTGGGAATGTCAGCCCGCTGACGGGCCCTGCGGCCCTGGTTGCGCTGGCGACGAACTTTTTCCAGACGCTTGTGGATAGACTTGATGCGCTCCCGCAAGAGCCGACGGTCGGTTTCCAGCTGGGTTTCACCAGGCCCGCGAAGCCCGATACCGCCTTTCTGTCGCTCAAGGTGGGTCCAGCCCCGAACCAGTCGAGTGGACATATGCTCGAGCTGCGCCAACTCTACCTGAAGCTTACCTTCGTGAGTCCGTGCCCGCTGAGCGAAGATATCAAGAATGACGCCGGTGCGGTCCAGTACACGGCACTTGAGCTCATGCTCAATATTCCGCTCCTGGCGAGGGCTCAGAGCATGGTTAAACAGCACAACATCCGCTTCGTTCGCCGCTACTGCATCACGAATTTCTTCCAGCTTGCCCTCACCAACGAAAAATCTGGGGCTGGGCTGCTTGCGGGACCCGGTAACGGTTGAGACAGGCTCAACACCGGCAGAGGTGACCAACTCCCGGAACTCACCGGGGTCTTCGGTACCATCGTGGGCAGTAAAATCGATGTGGACGAGGACCGCGCGCTCACCGACATCAGGACGTTCAAACAATTGGCATCAACTCCGGGGTAAACAAATGATGAGGGTCATAAAAACAAACACCCGCGGCCACAAGACCCCTTGTCGGGATCCTCTGGAACGCGGGTGGCAAGATCGGGAATCGGATGGATCAGTCTTCAGACTCGCCCTCTCCTCCCGGAGCCTGCTGCGGAATGCGGACATTTCGGGCAGGAACCACAGTGGAAATAGCGTGCTTGTAGACCATCTGGCTGACAGTATTTTTCAGCAAAATCACGAACTGGTCGAAAGACTCAATCTGGCCCTGAAGCTTGATACCGTTGACCAGAAAGATGGAAACCGGAATGCGTTCCTTGCGCAATGCATTAAGGTAAGGGTCTTGTAACGAATGCCCTTTTGACATGTGTTTTCTCCTGTTTTTAGTAAATGCAGATCGTCATTTGTTAAAATTAAATGTGGTGCGAAGTCGGATTTTTTTCAAGGCTACCTCAGCGATATGTTTGTCGCCGCTGTCCAGCCAGTCCACATCTGACCACTTACGCAACCAAGTCAACTGCCGCTTCGCCAGTTGGCGTGTTGCTGCCACTCCCTTGCTGACAAATGTCTCGTAGTCGTCTTCCCCGGACAAATAGCTCCAGGCCTGGCGATATCCGACACAACGCATAGAAGGGAGATCAGGGTGCAGGTCGTCCCGGATCATCAGTGCCCGAACTTCATCAACGAACCCCGCCTCCAGCATTTTCAGAAACCGCAGGCGAATCCGCTCATGGAGCACCCGCCGCTCAGGCGGTGTTATAGCAAGTTGAATAACAGTATACGGAAGCAAAGATGTTTCGTCTGCCTGCCAGCGAGTGAAATAGGTGTAATCCTCAATGTCGCCGTCCTGCGCCACTCCCGTTGTTTGCTCACAGCCACCCTGATCGGCTCGCCAGAACTCCGAAATCGGCTTGCCGGTAAGGCGCAATACCTCCAGGGCCCGCATCAGACGCTGCCGGTTGTTCGGATGGATCCGCTCGGCTGCCACCGGATCACTGCCCCGCAGCTCTTCATGCAAAGCCTCCCAACCCCGCTCTTCAGCCTCCTGCTCCAGCGCCCGTCGCACAGCGGGGCTGGCCGATGGCAGACCGGACATTCCATGAAGCAGCGCTTTGAAATACATCATGGTGCCGCCGACTAGAAGCGGGATCCTGCCTGCGGCCGTTATTTCGGCCATCGCGGCCAACGCGTCCCGACGGAAATCCGCAGCGGAGTACGTTTCCGCCGGATCGCAGATATCAATCAACCTGTGGGGCGCCCGCGCAAGCTCTGCGGCAGTCGGCTTGGCAGTTCCGATATCCATACCCCGATAGATCATTGCGGAATCCACGCTGATGATTTCGCAAGGCAGGTGTTCGCAGAGCGCTATTGCCAGGTCTGTCTTACCGGAAGCCGTAGGCCCCATCAGAAAGATGGCGGGAGGCAGTGACACCTCAGCGCCCCCGGAGAAACAGCTTGTCCAGCTCAGACATGGTCACCAGGGTCCATGTCGGCCGGCCATGGTTGCACTGGCCACTGCGCTCGGTCGCCTCCATGTCCCTGAGCAGCGAATTCATCTCGGGAATGGTCAACTGCCGGTTGGCACGCACCGAACCATGGCATGCCATGGTTCCGAGCAGCTCATGCGTCACCGCCTCGACGCGGTCACTCTGGCCGTGCTCAATGAGATCCGCCAGAACGTCACGCACCAGCTGTTCTGTGTCAGCACCACGCAGAAGCGCCGGCACCTGCCGCACGGCGAGGGTTTCCGGACCAATCCGCTCAATCTGGAGACCCAGCTTCTGCAGTTCTTCGCCGTGACTCTCGGTCAGGGCTGCTTCTTTCTGGCTGACCGCCAGCGACAGCGGCACCAACAACGGCTGGCTTTTCAGGTCCTGCTCGGCAAGCGCCCGCTTCATTCGCTCATAGGTAATGCGCTCGTGGGCCGCGTGCATGTCCACAACAATGAGCCCCGCCCGCCCCTGGGCAAGAATATAGATCCCGTGCAGCTGGGCGATGGCATATCCGAGCGGCGGCTCCTGGTCACTGTCTGCAGGCGGTGTTGGCATTGGCGTGGCGGCGCGATCGCTTGCGGGCATGGCCTGCTGTCCATCGCTTCCGCCACCGGCATTCAGGGACTGATAAAAGGCCATCTGATCGCTGGCGCGCCACTCCTGTTGCGGCTGCGACTGCCCGCCAAAGCCGGCGCCTGAGCCGCCGGAGTAACCATAGTTGGATACCGATGGCTGACCGTTCCAGCCCCCCTCGGCAGAGGCGCCGGTGGCCGGTACTGCTTCCTGACCCTGGGTGGCTGCTTCGCGACCAAAAGACTGCGCCACTGCGCCGCGGAAATGATCGTCCGGCCGGACATCGGCCAGCGCCTTGTGCAGGGTTCTGAAGATGAAATCGTGAACCAGCCGACCATCCCGAAACCGGACCTCGTGCTTGGTCGGGTGGACGTTTACATCGACGGTGGCGGGGTCGACTTCCAGATACAATACAAACGCCGGATGCCGGTTATTGTAGAGCACATCCCGATAGGCCTGGCGCACGGCATGAGCTACCAGGCGGTCACGAATAACGCGGCCGTTGACGAAGAAATACTGGAGATCGGCCTGGCTGCGCGAAAACGTGGGAAGAGCGACCCAGCCCCAGAGTCGCAACCCGGTGGCTTCCGCATCAATAACCACGGCGTTATCGATAAACTGCTGGCCGCAAAGTGAACCAATCCGACGCTCGCGATCCAGGGCCGACTCCGCTGGCCTGAGGCTTTGTACGACGCGCTGGTTATGGCGCAACGTGAAGCCGGCATCGAAGCGGCTCAGTGCCTGACGCCGCACACATTCCTCGACGTGATTGAATTCTGTCTTTTCAGTACGCAAAAATTTGCGGCGAGCCGGGGTATTAAAAAACAGGGCCCGCACTTCGACGGTCGTTCCGACCGGATGCGCTGCGGGCGAAATTCTCGCATCCATTTCCCGGCCCTCGACCTCGACCCGAGAGGCCGCTTCCTGGGACTCGGTCCTTGAGGTCAGGGTAAGCCGGGAGACAGAGCTGATACTGGCAAGCGCTTCTCCCCGAAAACCCAGGGACGCCACGGCTTCCAGATCGTCCAGACTGGCAATTTTGCTGGTCGCATGGCGGCTAAGCGCCAGGGGAAGATCGTCTTCCTCAATACCACTGCCGTCATCCCGAACTCGAATCAGCTTGACGCCGCCCTGCTCCACCTCAACATCGACGCGGTTGGCGCCGGCATCCAGGGCATTTTCAACCAGCTCTTTGACGACAGACGCGGGGCGCTCAACCACCTCACCCGCGGCAATCTGGTTCGCGAGCCGCGGTGACAGCAATCGAATGGGGGGCATGTTACGGAAAAACCTCTTGATCAGGACGCGGGAATACGAATGGTTTGCCCTACCATAACACGGTCGTCCCGAAGGTCGTTATACTGCATCAGCTCACTGACGGTCGTCTGATTCTTCCTGGCCACGCCGGATAGCGTGTCTCCACGCTGTATCCGGTAGTGGCTGATGCTGTTTCCACCCTGGCGATTCTGTTTTTGCGACGCCAGCAGGGTTCCAGGCGGCGGCGTTTTCTGGAAGTAGTCATCAATGCCTTTCATGATCGCGCCGGCCAGCTTGTTGCGATACCACTCAGTGGCCAGGTTTTTCTCTTCCTGGGGATTCGATATGAAGCCCGCTTCCACCAGGATGGAGGGAATATCCGGTGATTTCAGAACCGCAAAAGCGGCTTGCTCAACGCCAGGCTTGTGCAACTTGGCCACGCCGCCCAATTTGCCCAGGACCGAACTGCCAACCCCCAGACTGGCGTTGATACTGGCCGTCATGGAGAGGTCCAGCAGAACACCGGCAAGCATGTCGTCCCGGCCATCGAGGGACAGCCCGCCGGCCCCGCCGATCAGATCCGACCGGTTCTCACTGTTGGCCAGCCATCGGGCCGTCTCACTGGTTGCACCCCGCTGGGAAAGAGCGAACACGGAGGCTCCCCTCGGTTGCGGCGTTCGGAAGGCATCGGCGTGTACCGATACGAACAGGTCGGCATTGTATTTCCTGGCCAAAATCGTTCGATTGCGAAGGCCAATGTAATAGTCCCCCGTCCTCGTCAGTTTAGCGGTGTATCCGGGCCGCTCATTGATCAGGCTAGCCAGAGTTTTCGCCATTTTCAGAACCACATCTTTTTCATGGGTTCCTCTTGGGCCAATGGCACCTGGGTCTTCCCCACCATGCCCGGCATCGATAACGACGATAACGTCCCGCTTTCCGTTCGAGTCCTGAGTCACTGTGGGCGTGGTCGCCTTTTCCAGCCGACTGCCGCTTTCGTCAATCAGGTCGACCACCAGTCTGTGGCCATACTGCTGATTCGGCTCAAGCTGAAAACTCCGCGGCTTGATGTCTGCCTTCAGGTCCAGAACGACGCGAACATCGTTGCCGTTCCTCGGCGCACTGCGGATTCGCTTGATCGGACTGCCGGAAAGGTCCAAACCGGAAAAGTCGGTCTTCAGGTTGGTATTCTTGAGATCGATCACCAGCCGCGCCGGGCCGCTCAGGGAGAAAATGTTGTGCTCCACCTGCCCGCCAGTGTCCAGAACCAGCCGGGTATGATCGGGCGCGGGCCAGATACGGGCACTCTCGACCTGTGTCGCCGCCGAACCGTGAAACGCCAATGTCACAAGCAATAGCGCAATCGGCCAGACCAGTTGTTTACTCAGCTTTGCACAATTCATAAAGCTTACCTGCCAGTTTATTCCCGGTTCCGGGCTCGCTATGACGCCGGACCAATTAACTCCAGTTCGTTCAGCACCCCAGCGCCCAGCTCTGAGCGGGCCCTGAGGACCACAGACCGCCCCTCCCCCCGAGTTTCGAGATGAACCTCCAGGTCTGGCTCGGGCAATATCCCCTTGCCTCTCTCTGGCCACTCGATCAGGCACAGGTTTCCTGCGGAAAAATAATCGCGGATGCCCATGTATTCCAGTTCTTCGGCGTCGCCCAGGCGATAAAGATCAAAATGGTATGTCGGTGGATTCAGAGTCTCGTAGGGCTCTACCAGGGTATAGGTCGGGCTTTTTACTGCCCCCTCATGACCCAATCCGCGCATAACGCCCCGACTGATGGTGGTTTTCCCCATGCCGAGCTCACCATCCAGATAAACAACCAGGCCATGGCCAGACTCCACGACGGTCCTGGCCAGCTCCCGACCGAGATGCTCGGTTTCGGCCTCGTTCTCCAGAAAAACCCGACGCTCGTTACCCATTATGCTCATGACGATTCAGCCCCCGGACTCCTTTCAGATTCCCGAAACACCAACGGCAGCGCATCGATGACATCGGTCGGTATCAGTCCGATAAACCCCGTGGTTCTCGCAGCCCGGTCAGCCGCAGCAAGGTGCACGGATGCACCCAGCACTGCCGCTTTCTGTCCGTCACCAATCTGAGCCAAAACAGCCGCAACAATACCGGAGAGGACATCTCCCATTCCGCCAGTCGCCATTCCGGGATTGCTGCCACTGATGATATCCAGGCCGCCGTCCTCAGACGCGACAACGGTGCCGGCGCCTTTCAAAAGCACCGTGCCGCCATACAGCGCCTGCAGCTTTCTGGCGGCGGCCATCCTGTCTGCCTCAACCTCGGGCACCAGGCAATTCAGCAACCTGGCCGCCTCGCCCGGATGCGGAGTCAGGATGTGATTATCCGCTGGAATGGCTACTCGACCAGCCAAAAGGTTCAGCGCATCCGCGTCCAGCACCCTCGGCTTGCCGCTGGCAACCACCTGCTCGAGCATCTGCTGGCCCCAGGCGCTTCGCCCGATACCCGGGCCACACACGACAACCGAGGCAGCATCAAGCAACGTCGGCAACTCCGAGCCATGGATCAGGCCATGAACCATGACGGATGGACATCTTGCCAGGGCCGCTGTCAAATGCTCGGGGCGGGTCGCCAACGACACGAGCCCGGCACCCGATCGCGCCGCAGCCTCTGCCGCCAGCAGACCGGCCCCACCGAATCCGCGATCACCCGCAACCACCAGCACATGCCCGAATCTTCCCTTGTGAGCGTTGGCAGGCCGGGGTGGTAGCCAGGGCATCACAGAACCCCAGTCACGACGGCGGGCAACGGGCTTCTGGCCGCTACCGGCGATACCCTCGTCGGTATCCAGAGATTCGAAAACCACCTCGCCGCACACTGCCGCACCTTGCCCCGTGAACAAGCCAGCCTTGAGCCCGATAAAGGTCACTGTCCTGGCCGCATTAACCACATCCCCCTCGGCCGCTCCCGTGGTCGCATTAAGCCCGGAGGGCAGATCCACCGCAAGGACAGGCGCTGAAGCGCTGTTACACCGGCTTATCAGAGTCGTAAACGGTTCCCGGGGGGCACCGGACACGCCAGTACCGAGCATGGCATCAACAATCAGGCCCGCGCTGGCAAACAGATCGTCCAGCGATGACTCGCCGAGAGCCTCGAGGTCAAGAACATCTACACCGTCCGCCAAGGCCTTTTGCCAGGCTTTACGGGCGTCGCCGGACAATTTGCCGGTCGGCGCAACCGCGACACAGCTGACGTCCAGACCGTGCCTTTTCGCACTTGCCGCGACCAGGTAACCGTCACCACCGTTGTTACCCGCACCGCACAGGACCAGCACCGAGCCGCAGTTTGGCCAATGCCGTACCAGGCAACGAAAAGCGGCGTGGGCGGCGGACTGCATCAGCTCAAAACCATCAACACCTTGCTGATCAATCACATAGCGATCGATCTGCCTCACCGCATCGGCGGAAAACAGTGCGTCTGGTAGACTGTGCCCAGCGGACGGCGGCATGAAGCTTTGCTCCCGTTACAGAAACCGGTTTAAGAAAATTGGCCAGCTATCTGTAAAGCATAGCAAAACAGTAGAAAAGGTCATAACTTAATCAGATTAAATATCCGTACACGGGTTCAGCACCGAACTCCAGCATCGGCAGTCACTATGAGCACCACAGCAACCTGGACCACGACACACCCGGAACTTGCGGATCTGCCGTCGCTCATCCACCAGTGGGCAGCTGAATTCGGGTTTGCCGATGTGGGCATTACCAACGCGGACACGGGCGAGCACGCCGACCACCTGAAGGACTGGCTTGCGGCAGGTTACCAGGGCGAAATGGATTACATGGCCCACCACGGGGACAAGCGCTATACGCCTGACTCTCTGGTGCCGGGCACCACGCGGGTTATATCCGTGAGAATGGATTATTTGCCCTCACCAGACAGTCCGAAAGAAGCGCTTACTAACCGGGAGGGTGCTTATGTCACGCGTTATGCGCTGGGTCGGGATTACCATAAACTGATCCGTAAGCGTCTTGCACAGCTGGCAGCGAAGATTGATGAGGCCGTGAGCGGATACGATTACCGGGCTTTTGTAGACAGCGCTCCGGTGCTGGAGCGCGCACTGGCGCAGAGAGCGGGTCTCGGCTGGATCGGCAAGAACAATATGCTGATTCACCCGAAGGCCGGCTCGTTCTTTTTCCTCGGGGAAATCTTCACCAGCGCCCCCCTGCCCATCGATGAACCCTTTGAAACGGATCATTGCGGCAGCTGTTCGGCCTGCCTCGACCTTTGCCCGACGGACGCCTTTGTTGGCTCGCACAAGCTTGATGCCCGACGTTGCATAAGCTATCTCACCATCGAGCTGAAAGGGAGTATCCCAGAGGAGCTGAGACCTCTAATGGGCAACCGGGTTTTCGGTTGCGATGACTGCCAGCTGGTGTGTCCATGGCAGAAGTTCAGCAAACCAACCAGCGAGAAGGACTTTCAACCGAGGCACGGGCTGGACAACAGTTCCTTGGCAGAGCTTTTTCTATGGACCGAGGAGCAGTTCCTCAAACGCACCGAGGGCTCTGCGATTCGGCGAACAGGCTACGAGGGCTGGCTGCGCAACCTGGCGGTCGGGCTGGGCAACGCGCCGTCAACCATCCCGGTGATTGAAGCCCTGAAGCAGCGGGCGGACCACCCTTCGGAGATGGTCCGCGAGCACGTCCAGTGGGCGCTGAAGCGGCATGGCCTATAGCTTGAAGAACTGTTCCCGGTAATGACGCAGTTCGTTGATGGAGTCTCGGATGTCGTCGAGTGCAAGGTGGCTACCTTTCTTTTTTACGCCGGCGAGGACATCCGGGCGCCAGCGGCGGGCAAGTTCTTTCACTGTGGATACGTCAAGATTCCGGTAATGGAAGAAGTCTTCCAGTTCGGGCATGTATTTGACGAGGAACCGGCGATCCTGGCCAATGCTGTTGCCGCACAGGGGTGACTGGCCCTTTTCTACGTATTTTTTCAGGAATTCGATGGTCTGCTGTTCGGCTTCAGACTCGGAGATATCGCTTTCCTGAACGCGCTTGGTCAGTCCGCTTTCACCATGGGTTCTGGTGCACCATTCGTCCATGGAATCCAGAAAGGATTGTGGCTGATGGACGGCAATAACCGGTCCTTCCGCGACAATATTGAGTTCCGAATCGGTGATGATTGTGGCCATTTCGATGATCCGTTCTTTTTCCGGATCCAGGCCTGTCATTTCCAGATCGATCCATACGAGGCGATTGCTTTCTGCCATTTTGTTACCAGCCCTCTAAGTGCGGTGGTAGTGGGACTGGGTCCGGCTTTCCGGAAACCGCTACGAGCACATCCATGTGCGCTTGGCGTCGGCCATCCATGGCCGCCGACATTTCCGGAAAGCCGGACCCAGCCCCACTGCGAAATCAGGTGATATACCCTCAACGTCTCGGCATTGCCCAAGCCGAGTAGCTACGATTGCCGTATGATGGCACACCAAGGGCGAAACTTTCATCTGGTTATCCGGGACATAAATGGCAAAACGGCGACTGAACAAACAGCAACAATTCCGCATCAAGAAAGTCCAGGAAGAGCGTGCGGCCCGGGCGGCGCGCAAGGAGAAGAAGGTTCAGGAGCAGGCCGACGCCGGTGAGCTCGGGCCTGAGCAGGAAGGGTTGGTCATTGCTCACTATGGGCAACAGCTGGATGTCGAAGCGCTTGAAGGCGACCAGGAAGGCAATGTGGTTCGCTGCTTTGTTCGGGCCAATATCGATTCCCTGGTAACTGGCGACAAGGTTGTCTGGCGGCCGGGGAAGAATGAGACGGGGGTTATCGTTGCCCGCAGTGAGCGCCGCAATCTGCTGCAGCGGCCGGATAATTTTGGTGCCCTCAAGCCGGTGGCCGCAAACATTGATCATATTATTCTTGTGATTGCGCCGGAGCCGGAACCTCACGATAACCTGATTGACCGGTATCTGGTGGCATCCGAGATCACAGACATTCCGGCGGTGATTCTGCTGAACAAGACCGATCTGATCACCGACAGCAACCGGGAGTACATCGACGCGCTTCTGGGCCGATATGAGACACTGGGCTATGAGGTGGTTCGAACGTCTGCCGCTGAGTCCGGTGATAAACCTTCGCCAGAGGTTGAGGCACTGGTGAAGGATCAGACCAGTGTCTTTGTGGGGCAATCCGGGGTGGGCAAGTCATCCATTATCCAGACCCTGATGCCCGATGAGGCCATTCGCGTGGGAGCTGTGTCGGAGAGCACCGGCAAGGGGATTCACACGACAACCACGGCTAAACTTTTCCACCTGCCGCTCGGAGGCGATCTGATTGACTCGCCGGGGATCCGTGAGTTCGGGCTCTGGCATATGACAGCGCAGGAGATCGAGTATGGCTTTCGGGAAATTCGGGAGGTGATCGGCACCTGCAAGTTCCGCAACTGCCGGCACATGGGTGACCCCGGTTGCGCCATCGACAGAGCTGCGGAGGAAGGGAAAATCAGCCCGGAGCGGCTGAAAAGCTTCCACCGGATACTTCAGGATATGACGGAGCAGCAGGCCCGCGGGCTGAAGCTGGACTGACGGACCCGAACGGCCTTACCAGTTTAGCTCGCCCGGCGCCGGCTCTTCTTGTTCCTCCAGCCATTCGCCGCTTTCCAGGCGCTCACGTGCTTCCTCTTGCTCGTCTTCTGCCGGCTTCGTGAGGTCGATGAGCGGTTCATCGTACTGGCCAGCACTGGTCTGTATGTTATCGACAGTTTTCTTGTTCAGGACGATGATGGATATGCGGCGGTTCACCGGCGCATTCGGATCTTCCTTGTCGAAAAGCACGGAATCGCTCAGCCCCACAACGCGGGCAATCTGCTGCTGACGCACACCCCCTGCAACAAGGGCTCTTCGGGCGGTATTTGCCCGGTCTGCCGATAATTCCCAGTTCGTGTAACCCGGCCGGCCGCTGAATGGCGTGGAGTCGGTGTGCCCGGTAATACTAAGCTTGTTGTTAACTGAACCCAGAGTCTTCGCAAGCTCAAACAGAATGTCTTGGGAGTAGTACTTGAGTTCTGCCCGCCCGCTGTCAAACATGGGACGGTTGGAACGGTCGACAACCTGGATGCGCAAGCCTTCGTCGGTAATATCGAGCAACAGCTGGTCTTTGAATTCCTGCAAGGTTGCATCCTGTTTGATCTGTTCCTTTAACTCCTGGAACAGCTCACGCATCCGGCGTTGCTCCAGGGTTTCGGAAAGCTCGTCGACCATCTCGTCTTCAATCTGGATCTGACTGGATTCAATATCCGGGCTTGCCTCATTGACCACCGAAGCACTGCCCTCAAGATCCACCGGATTGGGCGAGCCGCCCTCGGTAAAGCCGACAGGATCCCGGAAATAACCCTCTACCGCTTTCTTCTGTTCCGGAGATGCCGTCGCGGTTAACCAGAGCACCAGGAAGAACGCCATCATCGCAGTGGCAAAATCGGCAAACGCGACCTTCCAGGAGCCACCATGATGCCCCCCCGCAACAACCTTTTTCCGTTTGATGATGATCGGCTGTTCTTCCACGAATCGGCTCCGGGTTCAGATAAGGACGGTATTACTTGGAACGAACGTGGTCGTTAAGCTCCTGGAACCCAGGGCGCTTATCCGTGGGCAACGCCTTGCGGCCGAACTCAATGGCCATTTGCGGCGCTTGCCCGGAAACCGTCGCCACAATCGCTGATTTGACGCACTCGTAAGCCTTCAGTTCATACTTCGCAGCGTGCTCCATGGCAACAGAAGCAGGGCCCACAAAACCATACCCCATGAAAATACCCAAAAAGGTACCGACCAGTGCTGCAGCAACACTGAGACCGATTTTTTCCGGCCCTTCAGTGAGAAAGTTCATGGTAATTACGATACCCAGCACCGCAGCAACGATACCGAGCCCCGGCAGCGCATCTGCAATCTTGTTGACCGCGTGGGCCGGCTCTTCAAGTTCGTGCTGGCGACTGTCGATCTCATTCTCCATCATGCCTTCCAGTTCGTGGGTCGCCATATTTCCGGAGCTGATGATCCTCAGGTAGTCAGTGATGAATGCCAACAATTCTTTGGATTTCATGACTGCCGGATATCGACTGAAAATCTGGCTCGCCTCAGGATTATCAATATCCTCCTCGATCGCCATGACTCCCTGTTTACGGGATTTATCGAAGATCTCGTAGAGCAGACTCAGGAGATCCATGTAGAAAGCCTTTTTGTAGGGCGAGCCTGTGAGCAGCTGAAGGCTTTTTCCAAAGACCTCTTTAACAGTGTGCACAGGGTTGGCAATGATAAAAGAGCCCAGAGCCGCGCCAAAAATAATCAGCACCTCAGTTGGCTGCCACAGAACGGCCAGATTGCCCCCATGCAGTACATAGCCGGTGAGCACACTGGCCATTACAATAATCGAACCGACGATCAGCAACATAAAGTCTTAGCACGCCTCGTTTTTTGGTTATCGGCCGGGGCCGGAAGCTGTCATGCAAAAAGTGAACTGATAATAGCAAGGCCGCGCCATAACCGCGAAGCCATGAAACAATTTCTATACAGGTAGCAGTCTTTGGTAAACTTCGCGCCTTTGAGCGCAAAGGATCACATCTAATGTTCGACAAGCTTTTTGTTCTTAGCCAGTACATCACGCCGCAACTGGGGGTATCCAACCTCGCCGGCCGTCTGGCGGACAATGACCGCTCCCCTGCGCTCAAGAACCGGGTTATAAAATGGTTTATCGGCCGCTATGGCGTTGACATGAGCGAAGCCGCCGAGCCGAACCCGGAAGCCTACGCCACGTTCAACGATTTCTTCACCCGGGAGCTGAAGCCCGGCATCCGCCCCCTGGCGGACGGCGAAAAAACCCTGGTCAGCCCCGTTGACGGCGCCATCAGCCAGCTCGGCCAGGTCACCGGAGACCGGGTTTTCCAGGCCAAGGGCCAGTCGTTCAGCCTGAGTGAGCTGCTAGGCGGCGAAGAAGCGACCACCGCCCCGTTTGCCAATGGCGAATTTTCTACAATCTACCTCTCGCCCAAGGACTATCATCGGATCCACATGCCGATGGCGGGCACGCTTCGACAGATGATCCATGTTCCCGGCAAGCTTTTTTCGGTCAACCCGGTAACCGCCGAAAATGTCCCGAATCTGTTCGCCCGCAATGAGCGGGTTGTCTGCATCTTCGACACCGCTTCCGGCCCCATGGCACTGGTACTGGTTGGCGCCATGATTGTCGGCAGCGTGGAAACCCGCTGGGCAGGCGTTGTTGTGCCCGGCAGTCGGCAGGTCACATCAACACGGTACGAAGGCGAGCAGGCCATCAGCTTCGATAAGGGTGAAGAAATGGGCCGGTTCCGCCTGGGCTCCACTGTGATTATGGTTATGCCAAAAGCCTCCGTCAGCTGGAACAGCGATCAGGTGGCCGGCAAGACCGTTCGCATGGGCGAGGCGTTCGGCGCCCTGGCGTGATCACGTTCTGCAGGGTCAAGCCCGCTCGAACGGAAACGCCAAAACCTCACGGATGTCCTGGACTCCCAGCTTGAGCATCAGCAGCCTGTCCAGCCCGAGTGCGACACCGGAGCACTCGGGCAAGCCCTGATCAAGCGCAGCGAGAAAAGCCTCATCCAGCCCCATTTCAGGCTTTCCGGATCGCCTGCGCAGCTCGTTATCGGTCTCAAAGCGCAACCTCTGTTCTCCTGGATCGGTCAATTCCCAGTAACCGTTACAAAGCTCCAGACCATCAACATAGAGTTCAAAACGATGCGCGGTCTCATAGCCGCTAGACTTCGAAACTCTGGCCAGTGAAGCCTGCGAGGCTGGATATCCCGTTATAAACACGGGCCTGCCCCGTCCCAGATTCGGCTCCACGACAAAACTCATTAGCAGATCGAGGCAGCCATCCCGACCAAGGTCAGCCAATTGCTCTGGCTCCAGCCACTCCTCACAGCGGCGCATCAGTTCACGGTCCGTCGCTGCGAACGGGTCAATGTGCGCCCATCGCCTGAGTGCATCGCGATACTGAATGACTTCCGGTCGCTCGCAGCCCAGCCAGCCACAGACAAGGTCCGACACCTCAGCCATGAGCGTCACATCATCAAAGCCTGTCCGATACCATTCGAGCATGGAGAATTCGGGGTTGTGACGACGCCCCTGTTCGCCATTACGGAACACCCTGGAGATCTGAAAAATGGAACCACAGCCGGCCGCAAGCAAGCGCTTCATGTGGTACTCGGGAGACGTCTGGAGCCATCCGCCTTCGCGTGTGCCGGCAGAAACCTGCGCGGGGATGCCGTCAAGATTGACATCAGTAACGCCACATCGCCCAAGCACCGGGGTTTCGACTTCCAGCACTTCTCGCTTCGCAAAAAAGCCGCGCACAAACGACAGTTGTTGTGCGCGGCTTTTCAGGGCAGCCTGCGAGGCAGAAGGCTGCCAGACAGGTTCGCGGGTCATGACCGGATCAACTGCTCTTTACCCGGCTCACGTACTCGCCAGAGCGGGTATCCACCTTCAGGACTTCGCCGATGGTGATGAAGAGGGGTACGTTGACAACCGCACCGGTAGAGAGTGTTGCCGGCTTGGAACCACCCTGGGCGGTGTCACCCTTCATGCCCGGATCGGTATCAACCACCTCAAGTTCAACGAAGTTGGGGGGCGTTACGGACAGCGGCGCGCCGTTGTAGAGCGTTACCGTGTAAACGTCTTGCTCTTTCAGCCACTTCAGCGCATCGCCAACCGCTTTGGCATCAGCCGGGTACTGCTCGAAGGAACCGTCAGTCAGCATGAAGTGCCAGAACTCACCATCGGTATAGAGATATTCCATGTCCTGATCAATGACATCCGCAGCTTCAAGACTTTCGCCGGATTTGAACGTGCGCTCCCAGACCCGGTTGGTCATGAGGTTACGCAGCCTTACCCGGTTGAAGGCCTGACCCTTCCCGGGTTTGACGAACTCATTCTCGAGAATGATGCAGGGGTCGCCATCCAGCAAAACCTTAAGACCGCCGCGAAATTCGTTGGTAGAATATGAAGCCATGAAATGTCCACCTGACAAAATGCTGTTTAGAATTCGAAGGGCGTTATGATACAGCGAACCCCCGCCCGTATAGAAGCCCACCTTTCCGACCACGAACAACGCAGCTGGCAGCAACTGCTGTCGGGCGCTATTACGTTGCCGAAGGAGCTGCTCCGCCGCCTGGAACTGCCCGAGGAACCATGGCTTTCAGGGGCAGAACAAGGCCACCGGCTTTTTCAGATCCGGGTACCTGAACCCTTCCTCAACCGGATGGAGAAGGGCAACCCGGCCGACCCTTTGCTCAGACAGGTGCTTCCGCTGGCGGACGAAGCCGGCCACGCGCCCGGTTTTGTCAGCGATCCTCTCGAAGAATCCGGCGCGATCGCCACCACCGGGCTCATCCGAAAGTACCGCAGCCGGGCCCTGCTCATGGTAACCGGACAGTGCGCGATCAACTGCCGGTACTGTTTCCGCAGGCACTTTCCCTACGAGGAGCAACGCCTGAGCCCTCACGACCGGCAGCGGGTAATTGATACCCTTGTCGCCAGCCCGGAAATCAACGAAGTCATCTTCAGCGGCGGCGATCCCCTGGCCGTCAATGATCGCCTGCTCAGTCAGTGGGCAAGCGCTATTAGCGGCATACCCCACATCCGCCGGCTGCGCCTGCATACCCGCTTGCCAGTTGTGATTCCCCAGAGGGTTTGCGACGAGTTACTGAAGTGGCTGTCGACGACTCCGCTCCAGGTAGTGATTGTCCTGCACATCAACCACCCGGCAGAGATCGACGGCCCCACTCGCCGTGCGCTCGGATACCTCCGGGCCGCAGGCGCAACGCTCCTGAACCAGAGCGTGATCCTCAGGGGTGTAAATGATCGAACGGCGGTGCTTGAAGAGTTGAGCGAGACCCTGTTTGATGCGGGCGTCCTGCCCTATTACCTGCATGCATTTGATCCGGTGACAGGCGCTCACCATTTCGACGTATCCGATGATGAGGCCCGAAATCTGGTGCGTGAGCTGCTGGCGCGCCTGCCCGGTTTTCTGGTGCCGAAGCTGGTGAGAGAAGAGCCTGGCAAGGAAAGCAAGACCCCGATCAACCTGTTCCCGTGACCGGCCTCACAAAAAACGGCCCAAATTCACTTGTCAAAGATTGTCAACTCATGATCTTCTCGCTTTTTACGACTGGTTTGCTACTTTAAAGTCCAGTACCGTTATTGATAAAAACATGTATTTACGGCGTTTTCCTGACAGGCCGGCGGACACCTGGTAACCGCCAGCCAGGCAGGGCGAACCCCGGAATACCACCTGTGGTCCAGACATTGGCATGCATTCATGGAAGGTAAGACCCTGAAACCTGATCTCCGCGTTCCCGAACAGAAAACGGCCAGCCTGTCGTTCTGTGACACGACGCCCAAGGCGTTCCGGGTCTGGATAGACCAATTGCCAATGGCCAATATCGGCGAGGTGTCACGACAGCTTTACCACGCCATTATCGAACTGAATCACCTTTTCCTGGCGCCCCAGCAGCGCATGCAGTTCCTGGAATTGATTCGCGAAAAGATTCATTTTGTCTGTAATGAGCTCTCCCGCCACTACCTCGGTCTTGCCGTGGCGCTGCCCGAAAAACAAAGGAAGATCGCCAATCTGTCCCAGGCGCTCCAATTACATCTGGCCGGCGGCTACAAGCTGAGCGTTCTGGAGTTTATCGACCACGGGGGACTGGACAAGAATCGGCGCCAGATTGCCACAGCCGCGCATCGGGCCATTTCCGAGCTGTCGGCAACCATTCTGAGATCGCACCAGCTCTACTGCCCGAGCCCTGCCCAGAGCTGGCTGGAGTGTCACCGTCTATTCCGTTTTGCACACCGCAACAAGCTCTCAGTGGCTCAAGTAGAGGACGACACACTTCAGCATCGCCGCACCAGCTCGGTCGCCGACAGCTACAAGCGCATCCTCCTGCTGGGCTGTGCGCGCCCGAATCAGCTGCGACAGGCTGAGCTTCTGCACGTCTATGAACTCTTCGAATCCTGGACTGACCATACCCGATGCGGACCGGATGTTGAGGACGACAGCCTGTTTGTAATCAACATGGAACGGGACAACCCGCCGGTTTACCGCAGCCTTCTGGAGCAGAAGCCAGGTGACGACAGCTTCGGCTTTGATACCCGGGATCTCTCGGCGATGCTATCGGAGACGCTCCATGCCCGTCGCGAGCACAAAGAAACCGATCACGAACTTCAGGTACCGGCAAAGGTAAGCGACACCCTGCTCACCCACCTCAGCCAGGCCCTTGGCATTCTCGCGAAGCGGAACTTCAACCGCATCGCGAGCCAGGGGTCCCTTGAAGTCTGCGTGGGCCTAACAGCGGCGCATTACTTCATTGCCGGCGAGAAAACCTTTACGGAATTCGTGAATGGCAACGACAGCGGCCTTCATGAAGAAGAGAACCTGTTCGTCCGGTCTTCGCGCCAGAAGCAGGACGCCTGGTCAGGCGCCCACGACGCCAGTCCCAGCGACGAACGGCTCCACGCCGGCGACACGCCGATCAATTTCAAGGGTTCCTACGGCAACTCCCAGGCCCCGTCGACCGACCGGAACCGGCCAAAGTCGCACCACTCTCTCCTGATCAATACCAGCCCCGGTGGCTACTGTGTTGCGTGGGAAAGCAATGTGCCTCCGTCATTGCAGGCGGGCGAGGTTCTGGGCGTTCGTGAGCAAAGCTCACATCCCTGGAGCGTGGCGGTGGTGCGTTGGATTCGACAGATCAAGAATCAGGGCACCCAGGTGGGCATTGAGCTGCTCGCACCGAGCGCTTCACCCTGCGGTGTGCGCCTGATCCAGAAAGTGGGCAACAGCAGTGAATACCTGCGCGGCCTGCTGTTACCGGAAATCAGCGTGGTCAACCAGTCAGCCACACTGATCACACCTCGCCTGCCATTCCAGTCGGGGAGCCGCATTTCCCTGCTCCATGATGGCCGGGAAGATCAGGGTCAGTTGTCTCGCAAGGTGTCCTCCACTGGCAGCATCAGCCAGTTCGAACTCAAGCTGCAGAACGCGGCAACGCTGAATGCTGGCGCGCCGCCTGCATCATCCGGAGCCAGCGAGGACGAATTCGACTCGCTCTGGCCATCTCTATAAGGTCTCCAAACTGAGACACCGGAAGCCCTCAGAGGGTTGTTATTGATCGGCAACCCCTGCATCATTCAGCGTTAGTGAATGAACCGTGTATCACGAGATGCCCTTCGAATGCAGAAAAAGAACGCGACCGTACACCTGCTGATTCTGGATCCATCGCAAAACGATGCCGAATCACTGGTCAGCCTGCTCCGTAACTCCGGCAAGGCTACCCGAGCCCACAGAATCACCTCGGAAGAAGATCTGGAAGAAACGCTCAAGGCTGGAAACTGGGATCTGCTTCTGGCCCGCGACCTGGAGCAGGAGTTTTCGGCCGACGACGCCCTCGCCATGATCCGCCGGATGGACAAGGACATTCCGTTCATTCTGCTGACGGAAGAAGAAAGCCGGGAGCGCACAGTAGGGATAATGAAGGCAGGCGCCCAGGATACGGTGTCGTTCGAGCACACCGATCTTATTGTGCTGAAGGTCAATCGTGAGCTGGCTGCTCTTGACGAACGTCGCCGGCGCCGTGTTCTGGAGTCCCATCTGCGGGAAGCGGAACAGCGGTGCCAGTTGCTGCTGGAAAGTTCCAAGGATGCAATTGCCTACATCAATGATGGCATGCACATCTACGCCAACCAGTCGTATATGGAGTTTCTCGGGTACGATGACATCGACGATCTCATCTGCGTTCCGGTGCTGGACACCCTCAATCCGGAAAGCCAGGAGAAGTATAAGGAGTTCATGAAGTCGTTTGCCGAAAAGGGCGAAGACGGCATGACCATGAATTGCATGGCTCGACGCAGCGACGACCACGAACTGAACGTGACCATGTCGGTCTCGGCCGCCACCTACGACGGTGAGGAATGCACGCAGATCGTTCTGCAGCCGGAGCACAGCGATGCGGAGCTGGAAGAAAAGCTACGCCAGATCAGCAGCCAGGACCTTCTGACTGGACTGTATAACCGTCAGTACCTGATGGATGCACTCGCTGAAGCAATTGCCAACGCCGGCAAGAAGAATGAAACCGGTGCACTCGCCTACATCGCCCTCGATAACTTCATGAGCATGAAGGGCCAGGTGGGCATTTCCGGCGCAGACCTTCTGCTTGGCGATCTCGCAAACCTGCTCAAGGAGCAGGCCGGTGACGACCTTGCCCTGGCCCGATTGAGCGATGATGCCTTCAGTCTGCTGAGTCAGCCCTGCGATGAATCTACCATGGCAGGACACGCCAAGCGCATCCGCAAGGCGGTTGAGGACCATCTTTTTGATATCAATGGGCGCACGGTCCAGCTGACCGTGAGTATCGGTGTCGCCGCGATTACCGAGAATTCGCCGAAGGCCGAGGAACTCATGGCCAGGGCGCATACAGCATCGGCGGAAGTGCGCAAGCTCGAGGGTCATGCCGAGGGCAACGGTGTGGTGGTCTACAACCCCGCCGACTTCGAGGCTCTGGATCAAAGCAATTCGGTGGAAGCGATTCAGAAGGCCCTGGAAGAAAACCGCTTCCGGCTGCTGTTCCAGCCAATCATCAACCTGCGTGGCGAAGGCGAAGAACATTACGAGGCCTTCGTGCGCATGCTCGACAAGGACGATGAGGAAGTTTCGCCCTATGACTTCCTGCCGCCAACAGGCCCGAGTGACACCGCGATCAAGATTGACCGCTGGGTCATTCTGCAGACCATCAAACAGCTTTCCAGCCATCGCTCACGGGGCCACGATACCCGCCTGTTCCTCAATGTGACGGCCGAAACCCTGCAGGATAAAACCTTCACTCCCTGGCTGAGCGTTGCCCTGAAAGCCGCACGGCTGCCGGGCGATTCCCTGATCTTCCAGATCCGGGAAGGCGATGCCAACAATTACATGAAGCAGGCGAAAGACTTCACCAAGGCGGTTCACGAGCTTCACTGCAAGGTATCCATTTCCCAGTTCGGCTGCGCCCTCAATCCGTTCAACACCCTGAAACACATCGATACGGACTATGTGAAGATCGATGGCTCCTTCACGGAAGAAATCCAGAAGAGCGACGAGGCCAAAGAACAGGTCAAGGAAATGGTCAAGAGCCTGCAGTCCAGCGGCAAGCTCACCATCATCCCGCTGGTGGAGAATGCCGGCGTTCTCGCCACCCTATGGCAGGCTGGCGTGAACTATATTCAGGGCTACTACCTGCAGGCACCAGTACCTGAAATGAACTACGACTTCGGCGACAACTGAGCCTGAACGGCTCAGAAGTCGGCGTTTTCCAGACTCTGGTTGGTTTCGCTCTCACGGAAACCAATCAGATACAGGATTGCATCCAGCCCCAGCGTCGAGATCGCGTGGCGGGCTGACTCCTTGACCAGGGGCTTGGCGCGGAAAGCCACACCCAGGCCGGCCTGGCTCAGCATCGGAAGGTCGTTGGCGCCATCACCGACAGCAATAACCTGTTCCCGGGAAATATGCTCTTTCCCGGCGATTTCCAAAAGCAGTTCTGCCTTTCGCTTGCCGTCGACAATCTGCCCGGAAACCTTGCCTGTGACCTTGCCATCCTCAATCTCGAGTTCATTGGCGTAGATGTAATCGATACCGAGTTTGCGCTGAAGGTGGCGCGCAAAGTAGGTGAAGCCGCCCGACAGGATTGCGGTGCGATATCCCAGCGCCTTGAGACTGAGGATCAGGTGCTCTGCACCCTCGGTCATCCGCAACCGCGAGGCGATTCCCTCGAGGACCGATTCATCCAGGCCTTTCAGAAGTGCCAGGCGCTCGGCAAAACTCTGGCTGAAATCCAGCTCGCCCTGCATGGCCCTTTCGGTAATTTCTGCTACCTGCTCCCCGACTCCGGCCTCCGCAGCCAGCTCGTCGATCACCTCGGCCTCGATCAACGTGGAATCCATGTCAAAGACCACCAGCCGACGATTGCGGCGGAAGATGGAATCTTCCTGGAAGGCGATATCCACATTCATTTCGCCAGCGATGTGCAGGAAATCCGCCCGAAGTTTCTCAAGATCTGATGGTGTGCCTCTTACCGAAAACTCGACACAGGCGATACGATTGTCTGCGGCATTCAGCGAGGGCCTGGCAGACAGGCGTGAGATGTTATCGATGTTCAGACCATGACGCGCCGTGATGGCGGAAACCCGGGCAATCTGCTCGGCTTTGATATCCCGGGCAAGCAGCGTCACGATATAGCAGGCTCGGTTCCGGGCCGCGGCCCAGGATTGGTACTCCTCGACGGTGATCGGAGCGAACCTGACCTGCAGATCCAGAGCGTGTAGCCGGAACAGCAGGTCACGAATGACGGGCGAGGATTTGGACTCATCCGGAATCTCGATCAGGATGCCCCACGTCAGGTGGTCGTGGATCACCGCCTGGCCGATATCCAGGATACGCACATCGTAGCGCCCCATGATGCCGGTGATTTCCGACGTCAGACCCGGCTTGTCACGCCCGGAGACATTAATCAGGACCAGTTCACTCACTGTCGGCACCCTCGCTATCAGAGCCCGCCTCTTCCTGGGCCCGGGCGGCAGAGGGAATCACGTCAATGCCATCCACCCGCTGTAGCCCTCTGGGCAGCTTGTGGCCGCGACGGCCTCGTTCACCGAGGTAGTGTTCAAGATCACTGAACTGTAGCCCCATCTTGCGCTTACCAGCGCGTATCTCCAGCTGGTCATCCTCGGCAAAGACTGCTACTGCCACCACATATTCTTCACGGCTCTGAACCCTGGCAGAGGGAATGCTGATGATCTTGTTGCCTTTACCCTTGGCCAGTTCCGGCAATTCGCTCAGCGGGAACACCAGCATCCGTCCCTCGTTGGACACCGCCCCCAGATACAGCGCTTTCTCGGTCGTCGGTATGGTCAGTGGGGGCATGATCCTCGCGCCCTTGGGGACACTGACTACTGCCTTGCCATTGCGGTTCTTGCTGATCATGTCGTTCAGCGACGTAACAAACCCGTAGCCACCGTCGGTAACCAGCAACGCCTTACGGGACGGATCTCCCATCAACAGGCCTGAGAAACTGGCACCGGAGGGCGGGTTGATGCGCCCCGTCAGCGGCTCACCCTGGCCTCTGGCGGATGGAAAACTGTGAGCCATCAAGGAATAGGCGCGCCCGGTAGAATCCAGGAATATCGCCTGCTGGTTGTTCCGTCCCCGAGCCGCGAGGGAGAAACGGTCACCGGCTTTATAACTCAGACCTTCCGGCTCAATGTCATGCCCCTTGGCGGCGCGAACCCAGCCTTTTTCAGACAGCACAACCGTAACGGGGTCGTTCGAGATCAGGTCCACTTCACTGAATGCCTTGGCCTCCTCACGCTCGACTATCGGTGAGCGACGATCATCGCCAAAGGTCTCGGCATCGGCTTGCATCTCGCTCTTGATAAGTTCTCGCAGGCGATCCTCGGAACCCAGAATGGATTGGAGCTCATCCCGTTCAGCCGCGAGCTCATCCTGCTCGCCCCGGATTTTCATTTCCTCAAGCTTGGCCAGGTGACGCAGCTTCAGTTCGAGGATGGCTTCGGCTTGATCGGCGGACAACCCGAAACGGGCCATCAGCTCGGCCTTGGGTTTGTCTTCGGTACGGATGATCTCGATCACTTCATCAATATTGAGATAAGCAATCAGCAAGCCTTCCAGGATATGCAGGCGAGCGAGAACCTTGTCCAGACGGTGCTGGAGCCGGCGGATGACAGTGGTGCGTCGGAAGGTCAGCCACTCGGTGAGGATCTGGTGCAATCCCTTAACGCCCGGTCGGCCATCGTTGCCGATCACATTGATGTTCACCCGATAGGTTTTCTCCAGATCGGTACTGGCAAACAGGTGCGCCATCAAACCATCCAGATCAACCCGGTTGGATCGGGGCACGATCACCAGGCGGGTCGGGTTTTCATGATCGGATTCGTCACGAAGGTCCGCCACCATCGGTAGCTTCTTGGTCTGCATCTGATGGGCAATCTGCTCCAGAACCCGGTTGCCAGAGACCTGATGCGGCAGATCCGTAACTACGATCTCACCACTCTCGCGGATCCAGCGGGCCCGCATCCGCAGCGACCCGCGACCGGTCTCGTACATCTGCCGGATGTCCTTGCGCGGGGTAATGATTTCCGCCTGGGTCGGAAAATCCGGGCCCTTGATGTGCTCGCAGAGTTCATCAACCGTCGACTCCGGCTGGTCCAGCAGGCGTATACAGGCTGCCGTGACTTCCCGAACGTTATGCGGCGGGATATCCGTGGCCATACCAACGGCGATACCGGTGGTCCCATTAAGCAGAACATGGGGCAACCGGGCCGGAAGCACTGACGGCTCATCCATGGTGCCATCAAAGTTGGGCACCCAGTCCACAGTTCCCTGCCCCAGCTCTCCCAGCAGAACTTCCGCAAACGGCGCCAGGCGGGATTCGGTATAACGCATGGCAGCAAAGGACTTGGGATCGTCCGGGGAGCCCCAGTTACCCTGCCCATCAACAAGAGGGTAGCGATAGGAAAAAGGCTGAGCCATCAGCACCATGGCCTCATAACAAGCACTATCACCATGGGGATGGAATTTACCCAGCACATCGCCAACGGTACGGGCAGACTTCTTGTACTTCGAGGTGGATTTTAGCCCCAGCTCCGACATGGCATAGACAATTCGTCGCTGAACCGGTTTCAGACCGTCGCCGACATTGGGAAGTGCCCGGTCAAGAATGACGTACATGGAATAATCGAGATAGGCCTTTTCCGTGTAATCCCGGAGCGCAACCCGCTCGAAACCTTCATCCGTTGTCTGAAACTCTGGCATGGATGCCTCTTTGATTGCCTGTATTGCCTGATTTGAATGGTGTCCGTGATGCTACTCCCTGCGCCCGGAATAATCACCGGTTCACAGGAGCGCACATTATATGGAGCAAGGCGCCGATACACCAACAACCTGCGGATTTATTGGCCAAAACCGGTCGGCTGTCGCACAGACGACTGATTCCAATAGCGGAATTCCCGCATGGAGAGTCCATAAGGTGAGCCGTATTCTGCATTTCAGTAAATAGAAGACCGTTTTACTTCTCTAACAAGCGGAACACTATGAAACCCAACATCAAAGCCTGCGGGCAAGCCATGGTGACAGCCCTGGTAAATGCGGTTCTGGCGGTGACGCTGATGCTACTGGTTGAGTTTGCAATCAGCGGCAGTTTCCAGGTTCCGGAGACCTATCTCTGGGCAGGGTTACTGATCTGGGTCGTTATTTTCGCGGGACAGTTCTGGCGCCAGAGGCACCTTTGCCGATCCGGTGACACTCACCGGGAATCACCAGACCCTTCCAGATAACCTGTCCATGCTCCCGGCGAGTCACTTCTAACTGATCGGGAGCAATTTCTCTAATGTTTCTCAAATCAACCGTCTTCCCAGTGCTATATTTGGCAATAAGCCATTCTGGCAATGCGGGAGAGACGTATGGATTTTGGTAAGCGCCTGGGACTCCGGGTAAAAATTGCTTTGCCTTTCGTTATCACGGCTGTCGCCCTGGTTATTATCGGACTGTTCGCTGTCAGTACTGTCCGAAACCTGGTATCCGACACTGACAATATTGCCGACACCTATCTGCCTTCCGTCAGCGAAATCCTCAACGGCGACCGGGATCTCTACCAGGCGCTGGTTGCCCAGATGGCCTATGTGGACGCCCAGTCCAATAATGAAGATGGTGAGAATTACCTGGCCAGTTTTGATGAGAATGCCGGCCAGGCCCTGGACCGCTTCAACACAGCAGTTGGCAGACTTGAGGGTACGGGCGTCTCCGACGTTGCTCGAGGATTCGACGCTGCCTATGAGCGCTGGCTGGGATCCGCCCTACGGGTTCTTGAGCTGGCAGAAACAGGAGACCCGGAGCAGGCAAGAGCCCTGGCAGCCAGCGAAACCAACAACTTCTTCGACAATCTCAGGAATTACTTCGACGAGGTCGGCGCTCACGCAGATGCCCAGGCCCAGATTCGCGCGGGTGAAGCCTCTGCAGAGGGCCAGAGCAGCTCGGTCACCATCCTGCTAATCACAGCCGTCGCTATCCTGATCAGTATTGGGCTGTTTGCCGTGTTCCTGAAAATGATCATCAGCTCTATCGCGGCGCTTCGGGATCAACTGGACAATATTGCCCAGGGTGAAGGCGATCTGACCCAGCGGATCCCTGTGGAGATGGATGATGATCTGGGCAAACTCGCAAAAAGCTTCAACCTGGTTCTGGAGAACCTGCAATCCATGATTGGTTCCATCCAGCAGTTGACCCGGGAGCTTGGCACCGGAGCTACAGATCTCGCCCGGGCGGCGAAGGACAATAATGATGGCGTGACTCGACAGACCGACTCCATTTCCATGGTCGCCACAGCCATAAACGAAATGCAGAGTGCGATCGAAGAGGTTGCCGGTAATGCCTCAAGAGCGGCCGAGATTACCCGCGACGCCGAAGAAAAAGGCAAGAACGGCGCACGAATTATCCGCAACTCCTCAGAGCAGGTGCATCGTTTGGCCGCACAGATTTCAAAAGCTGTGGAGGTTATCCGTAAGCTATCTGACGATTCCGACAACATCACATCCGTGCTGGACGTTATCAGGGGCATCGCAGAACAGACCAACCTGCTGGCGCTGAATGCTGCCATTGAGGCGGCGCGAGCCGGTGAGCAGGGACGCGGCTTTGCTGTGGTTGCCGATGAAGTGAGGACCCTGGCACAACGGACCGGCCAGTCGACGGAAGATATTCAGAAAATGATCACAACGTTGCAGGCTGGCGTTGCCGATATCGTGTCGGTGATGGAAACGGGCAGCAAAGAGGCGAGCGAAACCGAGAAGCTGGCCACCGATGCGGAGTCTGAACTCAAGGCCATTCTTGAAGCCATGGCCAATATTGCAGACGTGAATACCAGTGTCGCGTCAGCCACCGAGGAACAGACTCAGGTCGTGGATGAGATCAACCGCAGTATCACCGAGATCAACGATCTGGCTACGGAGAGCGCGAGCCGGTCGAGGGATATCGACGGAATTAGTGAATCCCTGGAAGGCTATGCGAGAGAACTGGAGACTCAGACCGGCAGATTCCGGGTCTAGGCCCGGAATCTGACAGTGGCAGGGTCAGCCAGTATTACTGCCGGATACCCTCGACAGAAATGATGATCTCGACGGTCTCGGAGGCCTTTCCGAGATCCATCGGGATACCGAAATCCTTGAGGCGAAGCTCGGTTTCAGCTTCAAAACCCATGCGGTAGCCACCCCACGGGTCTTCCCCGTGGCCCAGCATTTCCGCGTCAAGGGTCACTTCTTTGGTCACACCACGGAGGGTCAGGTCGCCGATGATGTCGGCCTCGCCTTCTTCATCCAGAACAACGCGCTTGCTCTTGAAGGAAGCCTCAGGAAACTCGTCGACGTACAGGAAATCTTCACTTCGAAGATGCTTGTCCCGCTCGGCGTGATTGGAATCCACGCTCGCGGTGTCAATCGTGACGTTAACGGTGCTGTTTTCCGGGTTCTCGGCGTCGTACACGAATTCGCCGTCGAAGTCGTTGAATCGACCGTAAAGCCAGCTGTAGCCAAGATGAGAAATCTTGAAGGTTATGAACTGATGGGCGCCCTTTTTATCAAACGCATAGGTGCCACTGTGTTCGTTAGCATTGACTGCACCTACAAGCGCCATCGACACGGCCGAGGCAAGCAGAACTTTTTTCATGGTTATCTCCCTTATTGCATTGGTGCCCGACTTCCGGGCGTAAAACGATAACTAAACGGCCGGCCAGTCACTTCCCTAACATACGCCGTAATGTGCGGTCGCGATCAAGCAGATGATGTTTGAAGGCGCCAGCCGCGTGAATGGCAGCAAGACCGACAATGGCCCAGGTGGACCAGTAGTGAACGGTTCCGGCGGTGTCTTCCATTCCCTTTATTTGGCCAGTAACTGATGGCACTTCAAACCAGCCGAACACGCTGATCGAAGACCCGTCGGCGGTCGATATCAGGTAGCCGCTGACCATGGCGACGAAAATTAGCACGTACAGGAGAAGGTGGGCCGCATGGGCGCTTCGAATCTCCCAGCGCTTGTGGCCGTCCAGCGGATCCGGCGAAACATTCACCGATCTCCAGACCACCCGGAAAAGCATCAATAAAAACAGCAATATGCCAATGCTTCGATGAATATCCGGACCGCGGCGGTACCAGTCGTCGTAGTAGGACAAATCCACCATCCAGAAGCCGAGGCCGAACAGGCCGAAAACAGCCAGAGCAACGACCCAGTGATTCACGATGGTTACAAGACCGTAGTTGGCTGAAGTATTCCTGATTTGCATGATGAGAATTCACCCTGTTCCCTGGTTACATCGTTGAAGCCAAGTCTAGAAACTTGGTCGTGTGAAAAAAATCAAAATCTTTTGCAGCGTTACATCAGAAATTCTGACCATTCGCCCGGGCTTTTGCCTTTGGTCGCATAGGGGTTTTACGGATTGTTCAAAATTATAGCAACGATAAACTTAGCCCATACTTGAATGCCCCGTCTGGGGCCTCATTGACCGAGAGGACAGGACATGGAACTCGAATTCGACGAAAGCGTGGTTGTACCCAGTAATAACTGATTCTCTGGCGGTCCGTCCGGACCGCTGGGCTCCCCTCTCTTCTTTCCTCTTGCAGACCCTCGAAGATACAAACCGTTTCCAGTTTCTATATGAAACAGTGGTAATAAATGCGTTTTTTTGGCAATCTTCCTTCCCACTATCAGTAACTCCCCGAATTTTCTGGCGAAACCTGTACTGATAAAAGACAGTTCGGGCGCCAGACTAGGGCGACTGATGCGTTCGTTAAATCAACCAGAATCATCTATGTCGAGACGCCTCCCTGAAACGCTGACAGCTCCGGAAGTGGACCTGTTGTCTCCTATGCTGAACAGGAACGGTGACACATGGACCGCAGATTTTCGCGGACTGACGTTGAGAACAGCGCTCCAGCCGATTTACAGCATTTCACACAAGCGTATCGTCGGCTATGAGGCCCTGATCCGGGCCTTTGATACGGATAACTCCGCGGTACTGCCGCTGCACCTGTTCCAGCTACCGGCCTCCGAGGCGGAGAACCTTCTCCTTGACCGCCTTTGCCGCTATCTGCACATACGCAATTACAGCGGCATCCGCGATCAGCTGAACTGGCTGTTCCTCAACGTTTCGCCGCAGGTGGTAACCAGCGGCAGCCAGGCCGATTCGTTCTTCGGACAGCTTCTGGCCAAAACCGGCCTACCTCCACACCGGATTGTCATGGAAATTGTTGAGCAACCCACAGACGACGCCGAAAGGCTTCGGGAAACGGTTGCCTACTACAAGAAACTGGGCTGTCTGACGGCCATTGATGATTTCGGTGCCGGCCACTCCAATTTCGAGCGAATCTGGAACCTGTCACCCGACATCGTGAAACTGGATCGAAAACTGCTTACCCGTGCGACAGACGATCACAAGGCACGCCAGATTCTGAACGGCATCGTGTCACTACTGCACCAGTCCGGCTGCCTGGTTCTTCTGGAAGGCGTGGAAACCCGGGATCAGGCAATGATTGCGATCGATGCGGGCGTGGATTTCGTTCAGGGGTTCTATTTCCGCAGACCGAGCACAGACCTCGACCAACTGACCCACTCACCCGCCGATTTCGATCATCTGTTGCAGGAATACAAAACCCGCAACCAGGTTACCCTGGACCCTACCCGGCAACTGGTGGACTTTTTCAGTGGCTTTTTCAACCACGCCATCACAAAGCTCCGCAGCGGGATGAGCATGCAGCAATCCTGTCTGGAATTGTTGAACCACCCAGCCGTTTCCCGCTGCTATCTGGTCGACGACAAGGGCGTTCAGATGGACGACACCCTGGTTTCCGATGCGGGCACACGCAGTATGGACCCGCGTTTCAAACCCCTGGAGAGCACCAGCAGCGCCGACTGGTACCGCCAGCAGTACCTTCGCCAGGCGCTGGCTCAACCGGAAAGTCTGCACGTAACCGCCCCCTACCTTTGCGTTACCGGAGCCTACATGTGCGTGACCCTGTCACTGGGGTACTTTCAGGACGGCAATCTTCAGGTGCTTTGCTGCGACATTCTCGCCAACCCGACCGAACAGCGCTCATAGACCGGGAGTGATGTCGTAGACCAAGGCAATAACCACAACGGTAACGGCACCAACAAACACGTTCATGGGTAAACCGACCCGCACGAAATCACTGAACCGGTAACCACCAGGCCCGAATACCATCATGTTGGTCTGATACCCCAGCGGCGTGGCAAAGCTGGCGGACGCGGCCATCATCACCGCGATCACAAACGGCTCCGCGGCCACACCCATACTGTTCGTCATCGACAAAACGATGGGAATGACCAGGACCGCCGCCGCATTGTTGGTAATAACCTCGGTCAGGACCGACACCACGAGATAAACCAGCAGGATCGTTAACAGCACGTCGCCCTGACTGAATTCAAGGATGCCTGCAGCCACAAAGCCTGCCGCTCCGGTCTGCTCCAAGGCCCCGCCCATGGCAAAGGAGGCCGCAATGGTAAGGATCACCGGCACATCCACGGACTTCTGGGCCTGGCCGACCGAGCAGCAGCCGGTGAGAATCATTCCTGCGGCGCCCAGCAGGGCCGCGTTAAGCATACTCAAGGTGCCACAGGCAGCGAGACCCACCAGCACCAACAGGATGCCCCAGGACAGCCACGCCCGGTCATGCCGGGGCGTCTCGGTTTCCAGGTCGTTAATGAGCAGGAAGTCCTTGTTATAGCGCTGCCGGCTGACAAACGCGGGGCGGGCTTCGAGAAGCAGCACATCGCCGGGTTTGAGGCGGATATTCCCCAGGTTGCCGGAAACACGCTCCCCACCCCTGGCAACGGCCAGCACAACAGCACCGTAACGGTCCCGGAACCGGGCGTCGCGAATGGTCAGCCCCAACACATCGGACTGGGGCGATAATGCCGCTTCAACCAGACGCCGTTCCGCCCGATCCTTGCTCAAACTCGGCTCGTCTTCATGGACTGACGGGACGATACCGTTGATCCGCAGGAGGTCGGAAATGGCCTGGGTATCACCGGCAAACACCAGACGATCGCCACCCCTGAGCCGCTCCTCCGAGGGCACCGCCGTAACCACGCTGCCATCGCGTTCGATCTCAACCAGATACAATCGCTCAAGCTCCCTGAGCCCGGCTTCACCGACAGTCTTGCCGACCAGCGGTCCGTCGAACGACACCGCGACCTCCAGGGTAAATTCCCGCATGGAGCCAAATTTCTGCTGATCCTTACGATCCGGAAGCACCCGGGGCATAACCAGCAGCAAAGCGGCCACGCCGATGACCGCCACCGGCAGCCCGACCGCCGTGATCGAGAAAATGGAGAAGCCCTCCTCGCCGGTTAGCTGCTGGTACTGGCCGTTGACGACCAGATTCGTGCTGGTGCCGATCAGTGTCAGGGTACCCCCGAGAATGGCGGAGTAGCTCAGGGGAATCATCAATTTGGACGGTGAGATACCGATCTTGCGGGACCACGCATGCACCGCCGGAATCATGGTGGCGACAACCGGGGTGTTGTTGAGAAAACCACTGAGAAGGGATACCGGGAGGGCAATCCGTGCCTGGGCAGAACGAACGGTCTTGGGATTGCGAAGCAGGTGATGCACCAGCAGATCGACACCGCCGGAATGATGAATGCCCGCAGCTACCACAAACATGGCAACCACGGTGATCAGACCACTGTTGCTGAACCCGGCGAGCGCCTGGTCCGCGGACACAATCCCGCTGGCACTGAGCACCACGAGCACCCCCATCATCACCAGATGGGGCGCAAATCGCCCTGCACTCATCAGTATCAGCGCGGTGCCTGCGAGGCCCAGCGCAAACCAGCCCTGCCAGTCCATCAACGGTTCTTCCCGATCAGAAAACTGGCAGGATAACGACTTTGCAGAAGACAGAGAAAGAATAAAGGATACTTTTTATAGCATCTTATCGAATATTAAACTTCGATGTCCGCCATGTTGCCGTAGGTCTCGAGCCACGCCCTTCGATCGGATGCGCGCTTCTTGCCCAGCAACATGTCCATGCGGCTATCGGTATCATCCCCGTCTTCGATGGTCAGCATGACCAGGCGACGGGTGTCCGGGGCCATGGTGGTCTCACGCAGCTGCAGCGGGTTCATCTCACCCAGACCCTTGAAGCGGGTCACCGAAATCTTGCCCTTGCGCTTCTCCGCGGCAATACGGTCGATAATGCCCTGCTTTTCATGTTCATCCAGGGCGTAGAAGGTTTCCTTGCCCAGATCCACCCGGTAAAGCGGCGGCATGGCAACGAACACATGGCCGGCGGCAACCACAGGGCGGAAGTGTTTGACGAACAACGCGCACAGCAACGTGGCAATGTGGAGGCCATCCGAGTCCGCATCAGCGAGGATGCAGATCTTGTTGTACCGAAGGCCATCCAGCTGGTCAGAACCGGGATCTACACCAATGGCAACGGCAATATCGTGAACTTCCTGGGACGCCAGGATCTCGCCGGAATCAACCTCCCAGGTATTGAGGATTTTCCCCCGAAGCGGCATCACCGCCTGAAACTCCCGGTCCCGAGCCTGCTTGGCGGAACCACCTGCAGAATCACCTTCTACCAGGAACAGCTCGGACCGGGCGGTATCCCCACCGGAACAGTCCGCCAGCTTACCCGGGAGTGCGGGGCCCGAGGTGACTTTCTTGCGGGCCACCTTTTTGCTGGCTCGCAGCCGACGCTGAGCATTGCTGATGAAGAGTTCGGCCAGCGCTTCTGCCACATCGGTATGCTGGTTGAGCCAAAGGCTGAAGGCATCCTTTACCACACCGGAGATGAACGCCGCGGCCTCACGGGAAGACAGACGCTCCTTGGTCTGCCCCGAGAACTGGGGCTCCTGCATCTTGAAGGACAGGACGTAGGCTGCCCGTTCCCAGATATCTTCCGGAGAGAGCTTAACGCCGCGGGGTAGCAGGTTGCGGAACTCGCAGAACTCGCGCATGGCTTCAAGCAGGCCGGTACGCAGCCCGTTCACATGGGTGCCGCCCTGGGCCGTGGGAATCAGGTTTACGTAGCTTTCCATGATCGCTTCGCCGCCCTCGGGCAGCCACTGGATGGCCCAGTCCACCGCTTCCTTGTTCCCGGAAAAGCTGCCGGTAAACGGCTCAAGCGGCACAACCTCGATATCGGCCAGGGCCGTGCGCAGGTAGTCCCGCAACCCGTCCTCGTAAAACCATTCGTCTTTTTCGCCGGTTTTTTCCTGGAGAAAGGTAACCGTCAGGCCCGGACACAGAACCGCCTTCGCCCTCAGGTTATGGCGAAGCCGGCTAACGGAAAAATTGGGGCTGTCGAAATAGGTTACGTCGGGCGTGAACTTCAGGCGGGTACCGGTGTTGCGCTTGCCTACGGTATCGACCACTTCAAGCTCAGACGCCTTGTCGCCGTTGGCGAACGTCATCCGGTGCAATTGGCCATCGCGCTTGATGGTTACTTCCAGATTGGTGGACAGTGCGTTTACTACGGATACACCGACACCGTGGAGACCACCGGAAAAGTTGTAGTTGCCCTGAGAGAATTTGCCGCCGGCGTGCAGGCGGGTAAGGATCAGTTCAACGCCAGGCAGGCCTTCCTCTTTGTGCAAATCCACCGGCATGCCCCGGCCATCATCTTCAACGCTCAGCGAGCCATCGCTGTACAACACCACGTCGATGCGTTTGGCGTGCCCTGCCAGCGCCTCGTCCACACTGTTGTCGATAACTTCCTGCGCCAGGTGATTCGGCCGACTGGTGTCTGTATACATCCCCGGCCGCTTTCGCACCGGATCCAGGCCGCTCAGTACTTCAATAGCATCGGCGTTATATTGTTGCTGGCTCATGGGCAGGAACTGACTCCGCGATTGATATGAAAAGCTGAGCCATAGCTTAGGGATTCGTGAGGAAAGATCAACGGTTGTTTTCGGCGCGGGTGATCTGGATATCATCCCAGCCTTCAGCGGTCACCGCGATGACCGCGCAGGGGGTGGTCAGGGCCTGGGTGACGATGGTGCCGGGGGCGGGTTCAGCGACTCTGACCCTCAGCTCCAGGGTTCCGCCACGGATCTCAGAGGAGTCAAGGGTGACACTGTAGCCGCCGGTTGGCTTCTGGCCAATTGAAGCCAAAACGATGTGTTCTCTTTCAAACTCAATAGTTTTGAGCGCCTCGAGAGAGAGGTTTCGCCCGGGCAACGCTTCCAGCTTCTGAACGTCCTGACGGCTTGCCAGATGAACATGGCCGGGAGCCGTAAGGCCACAGTGCGCCGACTGCGTGATCTGGCGTGCTAGCGGCCCACCTTCTGCGGTTTCCGAACGACTGCTTGCACATCCGGATAGCATCAGCATTACTGTCAGAAGACAGATAGCGCGAAAGTGAATGGGCATCAACGATTGACCTCCAGGTTTCTCACCGGCTCAGCAGCTGTGCTCCCACGGTTTTTCAAACGATAGCCCTCGAAGCCGATTCGGGGCAAACCCATGGAAGCAATGGTCGGGCGCCGGAAGCTTGTGCTCAGGGTGACGCCGGTGACCCGCTCTTCCCCGATGACGATCTTCTCTGGCAAGCCATTTACCGGGTACTCGGCACAAGCCTCGCCGCTCTCACAAATAAAGCCATTGTTGTCCATGTCCGTTCCGGCCACCAGGAAATACTCCCCGGGTTCTATGTCGTCGAAGGAGAAGCTGTAACTTCCATCGCGGGCCGTCACCACGCGCTGCTCGATGGTTTCGCGGCTTTCATCAGGGCTTACCAGCAGTACATAGTGGCGACCGGCGTCTCGCTCATCAACCAATTCCCTGAGGTCTATCGAAACTGGAACCTTCAGGGTTCCGGTTTCGCCACCAGCACTGTAGTCAATCTGAATCGTCGTCGCATAACTCTGCCCGTCAACGACATTTTCCTCCAATGCCGAGACGGCCACCGAGCTCGGCAGAGAGTTGCCAGCTGAAAGCGCCGGATCGAGAGAGATCAAATTTGGATCGAAGGCAACGTTATCAACCACGACCGATTCGCCTTCGGGATAAACGGTAAAATCAAGCTCGCTATTGAAGCGTGCACGGTCAAACTCGATGGCAGAAGGCGAAGAAAGGACTATCGTGCTCACGGATCCGTCCAGAGCCGCGTCAACTGACTTGAGCGCATTTATCAAACCAGCACCATATTCGGTACTGTTGCCTAAGTTCTCTGTCAGCACACCACTGACCATCCAGGCCCGAAACTGGCCGGGAGTAACTCCCTCAGGGTTTGCCCCTTTCATCAAGGCATAAACGCCTGCAACGTGCGGAGCAGCCATTGAGGTACCCTGTAATCCTGCATAGGAACGGATAAAGTCACCACCATCATCAACCCCCCAGGTGCTGATGACCAGGTCGGCGTTACCATCCAGATTCGCGTCTCTGGTCGCATCCCCGCCCGGCGCAACAAGATCCACTGAACCACCAAAATTGGAGTATGAGGCGCGCACCTTCCCCGCATCGACGGCGCCAACGCCAATAACTCGCTCAAAGGCCGCTGGATAGGTCAACTCATCTGTACCCTGATTGCCAGCCGCAGCGACAACCAGCTTTCCATTTTCATCAGCCCGGTTTATGGCTGCTTCCAATACTGTGCTCGGACCAACCCCTCCGAGACTCAGGTTTATGACATCGATATCGGGGTTGTCAGCAGCCCAATTTACCGCTGCGACAAGGTCATCCAGCGTGCCCGCCCCATCACGCCCAAGCACTCTGACGGGCCAGAGTGTTGCTGCCGGCGCAACGCCCTCCACGCCGGCAGAGTCCTGCAGCGCAGCTACAATGCCCGCAACATGGGTTCCATGGAAGTTACTGCTCTGAGGTTTACCGTCACCCGGATCAGCCGGGTTGTTGTCGTAGCCCAAGGGGTCATTGAACTGTGGATCGATGTCCACTTCAGCAGACACATAATCGAGAATTCGTCCGGAATTGAACGGAATGACATTAGTGTTCAGGTCCAGGTGCCAATCACCATAGGTTTGCGGAGTGGATGTGAACAGGCCGGTATCCATCACAGCCACTCCAACCGAGTTACCAAGGGTCGGCGCCGCTTGCCAGGCAAGGGGCGTACTGATGAGAGGCAGATTCCATTGCAAAGATGACAGATCCCGGTCCGCCTGAGCCCGGTAGATATAGTTTGGCTCTGCCACCTGCACGCCCGGCTGCGACTTCAGATTGGTAATCCAACGAAGCGTCTGGTCCCGCAGGGCCCCGGAAGCGCTGGACGATTGGGAAGCGACGACACCAACAGGCTCACGCCTTACTAACCAGGCCCCCTGCCCCAGTGATTTCGCAGAGGAGGCCGACAAGGCTCCCGCGAGGCCCTGCGGATCCAGGCGCCCCTGTTCTTGCTGCGACATCACCACAATGGCCTCGTCCGGAACAAACTCCGGCTGGCTGTAATAAGAGCTCGGAAAATTGGTGACGCCGGTTGTCGAAACAGACAGCACGTACCGGAATGGACCGCCACCGGCTGTTCGGAGGCTTATCTCCGCGGGCCCTTCTGCGCGTGCAGTGACCATCAAAGCTGTATCGCCGGCACCGGAGTCTGAGTCCGAAACGCCGCTCTGATCAACCGACAGGCTAATCGAGGGCGCTAAAAAATCAGAATCCCCGAAAACCTGAACGGTAATCGTGCTTCCCGCTGCGAGATCCGCGCGGAATGTATCCTGCTGGTCAGCGAAATACTCGAAGATAAACTCGCCGGAATCGGGGTAGATGCCTGAAGTAGCGCTCAAATAGCCGCCCAGAATACCTGTTGAAGGCACTAACTGGGCGGTACTGAAAGAATCGTTGGACACTGCTTCATTGAGCCGACTGTCATCCGCCGTATCCGAGTCCACTCGCGTGCCGCTTTCGATGGTAATGGTGCCGCCAAGACCGGGCTCCTGAGCATCCAGAACATCGCCACCTCCACCTCCGCCGCAACCCACCAGGGAAAGCAGAACAAAGGAAAGCGGGATCAATTTTGAGGGGGCATGTGAATTCATAGTTCAGGCCACTGGCAGCAGATCGATTTTATTCCATAGGGTATAACAAACACGCACCCATTAAGTGTGCAGTTTCGTTCAAACTACGCTTCCTTTTGGATTCCAGATGCAAAAAGCCGCCTGAGGTTCCCCCCAGACGGCCCTCATCCTCTCAATTTGATATTAAAACGCGTAGAACAACATCGGCACAAAGGCAACGAACAAGAGTGTTGGCCCCATTACTGCCAGAGGCAGCAGCAAGCGCTCATAGCGATGCCAGAAAGACCCAGTGCGCTCTGCCGCCAGCACTTCGGTCTCACCCACCACCTGGCGGGTGAGCAGGTGGTTCAGCGCCACTGGCGGGCTCAGGTAGCCGAGCTCGAATGCCACCAGACACACAATCCAGAAGTGCAGCGGATCAATACCCAGCTGGATCGCCGGCTGGGCAATGGTCGCCGATACCAGGATGACCGCGCCGAACGGGTCCATAACCATGCCTATGATGGTGAGCATCACGACGATCACCAGCATGGCGATCCAAGGGCTGGTCAGGTCCTCCGGGAAGAGCGCATGAACGATATCGGAACGCTCCAGGATTCCCCCCAGGCAGATGGAAAAACCGATCAACGCCAGCAGCGCGCCAATGTGCACTGCCGAATCGCTGGCAGCGGCCGAGCTGCGTGCCCAGAACACCTGGGAACGGCTCTGGCCCTGCTCCGCACTGCTCCGACCGGAATCGAGCAGTACCAGACCCAACATAACCAGTGGCAGGATCAGCGGAGCACTGTATTCGTTGAACTTCAAGCCGAGAACACCCCAGATCGACAGGATAACCAGAGCTGCCACGGCCACATAAGGCAGCAGAGCCTGGCTTTCCGAGAGAGCCGCACGGAAAGCGCCCGGCGCCGGACGGGGCTTCCAGTTCCCCTGGGTCTTGCAGACGATCAGTGAAAACAGCGTCGCCGACATGATGAAGACCCAGAAACCCCAGCTGTACATCTCAGTGGTTGTCACTTCCTTATTAAGAGCCGCCACAACAACGATCAACAGGCATGGGTTGAGAACCACGCCGAGGCTTCCCGACATGGCAGTCGTTGCCAGGGAAAGCTGGCGCCCTGCCCCGGCCCGGCGCAGCTCGTCATACACAACACCACCCACGGCCAGGATGAAAATGCCCGATGCGCCGGTGAAGGCGGTCGGAAACGCCGTTGCGAAGATAATCACCGAAGCCAGCATCGGCGCTGGCAGATTAAAAGGTTTGATGAGATTGAGCAGGAGCTCGGGAATCCTGGTCTGCTTCAGCATCATGCCCACCAGCACATAAAGGCCGATATTGATGAACATGGATGACAGGTTGGACATCATTCCAAAGTAGATCGCGAGGCCCGAGGCATACCCGTCTACCAGGAAGAAATAACTCATGGCGATCAGGCCCATGGCACAGTACAGAGGAATCACCAGACCGGACGAGACGGAAAGACCGCCGGGGCGGATACGTTCCGGAACGTTCAGGAAGCGCGCTGCATTGATCACCATGAAGAGGCCGAAGACCCCGCCCCAGGCATATTGAAGGCTCATCGTACCGTCCGAACCCGGCGACGTGGAAAGCTTACCCAGGTAAGCGTTCAGCGACAGCACCATCAGACCATTAACCACAAACTGCACACCCTGGCTCAGCCGCCATTCAGCTCGATTGCGGGGCAGGCGCAGCGCTATGTGGTCCGTGTCCAGTGCAGCGATTGCCGCCGCCATCGCGAACATCGCAATGAACAGGTACTTGGTTAGCTCAATGTTCTCCAGCAGGAAGTTCGCGAATCCCTGCTCTACCGTCTTGAACACCCCAAGGGCTGGCGTGGCGTGGGCCAGGTTCTGTTCATAGACGTCGTATTGCTGCTGGCAGAGTTCCAGATTGCTCTGCAGCGATTTGCGGATGGCATCGGGATTGGGTGGTGAGCTGAACAAATCATCGGGGTCGGGCTTGTAATTGGCCACCCGGCGTTCAACTTCGGCATCAACATCCATTTCCAGCTGACAGGACGGCTCGGTCGCATCGGGATTCAGCAGATAATAGTTCGGCCAGGTCTGTTCTCCGACCCAAAGCAAACGGGAATGGAGCGAGTTGCCCATCCCCAGCAGCAGGGTAAACAGCAGGAGAAGCAGCAGAACCGCCCCGTACATGCGATGTACGGGGTATAGGGTCCGTGCTGCCGGAGCGGTAATTGCTCGCCAGTTCATGATGGTTCCGCCCTGTTATTCGCGGTTGGCCGCGGTGCACTCGGCTGCAGCAGGGTTACTTGCACAGCGGATCTTGCTGAGCAGCCCCATCATTTTCGGGTGATACACATCCGGCGCACCGTTCAGGCCATCGCGCATCTCGATCCGGTTCTCCCGGAACATTTCCTGATAGCCGCGGATGTCTTTTTCAGGAATGCGCACCCATTTTTCTTCGGGAATGGCTGCTTCCTGACCTTCAATCAGCCCCATGGCCTGGGGGAACATATTCCAGGCAACTTCACGGGCTTTCTGGGCGGTGTCGTCGTCCAGCACGTCATCACGGGCAACCATCTGAAGCGTCAGCTGTGCCAGCGGATAGTCCACAACCCCGCCGCTCTCGCCGATGCCCTTATAGAGTTCCAGAGCTTCGTAAGCAAAAGCCGGCGCATAGGCGGTATCCACCGAACCGTTGTTAAACTTGCCGGCGAAATTGGTGATGTCGGAGGGCACGACCGTGGCCTTGACGAAGTTCACCATGTGAATCGCGTCTTTCTGATAGTCGAGGGTCGCCATTCGCTTGCCCGCCAGCTCGCCGGCGGTATCAATACTGCGATCATTTACAAACAGGTAACCGGCACCCACCGGTATGATCCCGAGCACTTCGTACCCGTTATCTTTCATCAATGGCGCGGCTTTCGGCTGGACGAGCGTGGCCAACAAGGTTTTCAGGTTGTCGTAGGTGGGCAGCGCTCCGACGGCACTGATGCTGCCCGTGAACTTGTTGAACGGGCGAATCCGGATGTCCGTGGCGGCAACGGCATCGCATTGTCCGGCGTTAAAATCACCGATCGCCACGCCCTCATCGGTGTAGGGTTTCAGCTCGAAATCCACGCCGTGGCCCTTCATCTCAAGCGCATAATCTTTGACGAAGTTGTAAAAGTCCCCATTGGCGCCGATCACATCGAACACGCACATGGAAACAGACTGCGCCGATGCGAGCGGAGCGGCGGCCACCAGGGCCATGGCAGCGAGGGATTTGCGGATCATATCGACCTCCGGGTCATTCTTGTGTTTGTCAGTTTTCAGAGGATGTCGGCAACCTGCGTTACAGCAGGTCGTCCAGATTCATGGTTTCAACGTTCTCTGTTTGCCGCTCAGGGCTCATCCTGCCGAAGAAGGATTGCGGCGTCCGATAGCCGTAATTGGCGGTCCAGTGTTTGTCAGAGGAGAAGCGCACCACACCCGCCGCAACTTCATCCACCAGACGGTAATCGTCCCAGACCTCCATAGTTGCATCGGCCTCAGCGAAACTGGCGATGGCTTGCTCAAGCTTTTCCGGCCGACCAAAGGTTTCGGCGGCAACCGCCTGAAGCGCGTGCGGAACCCGCATGCCTTTCTCAACCCCCAGTTCCCGGCTGTGCTCAAGCACCTGCCAGGGGTCCGGCGCCAGAGCCGGACGGGTATCGGGCAGCAGCAGCCAGACCAGGGCACGGATGGCGTTTGGCATACCACCCCACTTTTCATTGTCCAGACAGGTGGCGGCACGCTCGGCCTGAGGAGCGATGTTCCTGGGGACTCCGGCGATGGCGCCGGAATTGGCATCGTTTACGATTGCCTGCATACCGGTCAGCAAGCCCAGCAGGAAGGTGATTTCGTCCTGTTCGGTGAACAGAAAGGGGCACTCAAGGGGTTCAGCAGCGGGCTCAAACTCGTAGGCGGCCATCGCTCGTTTGAAGGAGGCATACCGGCGCTTCGCGGTCAGCGCATTCAATCGTTTTGCCACTTCCCTGGCGTCCTTGGCCGCTTCCACATCTCCCTCATAATCCGCTCTGAGATAGGCGAGCTCAGCCTCCCAGGCCTCGTACTCCGCACAATTGCCTGCCAGAAGCATCAAAAGAGAGCCGGTGCTGTCAGGTGCATCGGTGACCCGCGAGAAGGAATAGAGCAGCGGATCCACGCCCTCCCCCAGCGCACACGCCATCTGGGTGTCGGACATCTGCAACACGTAGGGCGTGGCTTCGCCCTCCGAATAATTGGAGAGCACAACGCCGGTGGTGGTGTAGATGGGGTTGGCCGAGCAACCTGTGAGTATGGCAACGGCTGCCAGCGAGAGAGCCTTGAGGCGAGCCGCAAAGACATGCGGTCCGAGCTTTGCCAGAGAGGAGATCATATTTCACCCTGCATCACGTTGTTTTTGTTTGCCCGATCTGAACTCGGTTTTTGTCAACGGGTGCAAGAATGCGGTGAAAACTGTCCTACAAAAATGGCTCGAATGCCGATTTTGTTATGCCGATCGGGCCAATGGCCCGGAAGGAAAGAAATTGGCCAGAATATTGTTGATATAAAACAATGACTTTTGAAAACGCCAATCCGCTTACAGAGCCATCATCGCCATTACCTGATCGGTCAGGCCATCCAGTGTCAGCCCTCCCCGCTCCGGTTTGTACCAGGTTACTGTCCAGCTGAGAGCGCCAGTCAACATCCGTCGAACAACGAAGGGATCCGCCTCCAGCGCGCCCTCGCGCTTCAATGATTCCAGCACATCCAGCCAAAGTTTCTCGTAGATGTCCCGAAGCTCCAGCACGTCGCCCTGGGACGGGGCCGACAGGCTCCGCCATTCAAATACCAGGACCGCCATCGCTTCGCCGGTCTGGCCATTGATAGATTCAAGTTCCGCGCGGATCAGTCCACGAAGCTTCTGCCTGCTGGTATCGGCGGCCTCCAAAGCCGCCTGCATGAGCCCGGTGTTCAGCCGGATGGTTTCTACCATCACTGCCTTGAGGATCTCTTCCTTGGTTCGAAAGTGGTGGAACAGGCTGCCAGACTGAATACCCACGGCAGCGGCAAGATCACGAACTGTAGTGCGCTCGTAGCCTTTTTCCCGGAAAAGCCGTGCAGCCTCAGTGAGCAGACGGCCGCGAGCGCCTTTGGGGTCTGACACAAGGTTTTCTGCGATCAGGGACTGGAGGATCTGGTTCTGGCTCACTACGGCTACCCGGTTGGCATAAGAGGCCTGTAATTCTACCTGAAACATGCTTGTTTACAAACCAAGCGCTTGCTTGGTATTGTCATCTCCATCATGTGGCAAAACCGCCACCGCTCCCGTTTTCAATCAGCAATCATTTACAGGGCACAGGAAGATGGCTGAATCCCCCAACACTGTTCGCATCGGATGCTCCGCCGCCTTCTGGGGCGACACGGAAACGGCTGCCGCGCAGCTGGTCCGCAAGGGCAATATCGACTATCTGGTAGCCGATTATCTGGCCGAAATCACCATGTCGATCATGGCGGGCCAGAAAATGAAGGACCCGTCCCAGGGGTATGCGCGGGATTTCGTACAGACGGTCATGGGCCCCTTGCTCGGAGACATCAAGGAAAAGGGCATTCGGGTGCTGGCCAACGCCGGCGGCGTCAACCCGGTGGCCTGTCGTGACGCCCTTCAGGCTCTCTGTGAAAAAGCCGGCGTGGACATGAAGATCGCCCTGGTTCTGGGCGACGACCTACTGATGAAGAAGAAAAATCTCGCCGATATGGGCGTCAAGGAGATGGGTTCCGGCCAACCGATGCCGGCAATGATGGTCAGCCTGAATGCCTATCTGGGAGCGCCAGGTCTGGTTGCGGCTCTGGAACAGGGAGCGGACATCGTTATTACCGGCCGGGTCGCGGACAGTGCCCTGGTATTGGCACCGCTGGTGCACGAATTCGGCTGGAGCTGGCAAGACTACGACAAACTGGCCCAGGGCAGCCTGGCCGGGCATCTGCTCGAGTGCGGTGCCCAGGCCACCGGCGGCAACTTCACCGACTGGGAAGCGGTAGCTGGCGGCTACGCCAACATGGGATTCCCGATAGCCGAAGTGAGTGCCAACGGCGACTTTTTTATCACTAAGCCCGAAGACACCGGCGGGCTGGTTAGTCGTGGCACAGTTGCGGAACAGCTGGTCTACGAAATCGGTGACCCAAGGGCCTACCTGCTGCCTGACGTTACCTGCGATTTCACAGGTGTAGAGTTGGAGGAAACCGGTAAAGACCGTGTACAGGTGCGGGGCGCACGGGGGCTGCCACCCACCGACAGTTACAAGGTATCGGGCACCTGGCCGGATGGTTTCAAGTGCACGGTCACCTTCCTGCTGGCAGGCATGAATGCCAGGGCCAAGGCCCAGACTGTCGCACAGGCCATTCTGGCCAAGACCTCACGCATGTTCAGCGAACGTGGCCTGCCTGATTACAGCGAAACCAGCATTGAGCTTCTGGGTACGGAAACGACCTACGGTGCACATGGCCGTGGCGAGGATTGCCGCGAAGTAGTGGTCAAGATCAGCACCGCCCATGCCAAGAAAGAGGCCCTTGTGCTGTTTTCCCGCGAGATTGCCCAGGCAGCCACGGGTATGGCACCGGGCATCACCGGGATTGTGGGTGGCCGGCCGACCGTGTGGCCGAAGATCCGGTTGTATTCATGCCTGGTGCCGAAAACGGAAGTCGATGTGTCCGTGGATCTGGGCGGCGAGCGGCAAACCATTGAGGTTGAGACAAGCGGCGGTTTCGATAAAAGCGACCTCCAGCCCCAATCGTTCACACACGAGACAGGCGACACGGATACCACTGTGCCGCTGGTGAAGCTTGCCTGGGCCCGCAGCGGCGACAAGGGCGACCACACCAACATTGGCGTGATCGCCCGCAAACCGGAATTTCTGCCGTTCATTGAAACCGCGCTAACGGAAGCGGCGGTTGCGGACTGGATGGCCCATACCCTGAATCCGGACACCGGCCGGGTGACCCGCTGGGCCATGCCCGGGCTGCAGGCCATCAATTTCCTGCTGGAGCACAGCCTTGGCGGCGGTGGCGTGGCCAGCCTGCGGATTGATCCCCAGGGAAAGGCGTTTGCGCAGCAGCTATTGGAGTTTCCGGTGCCTGTTCCGTCAAAAATCATCAACGAATAAACCATGGAGCACGCGCTCGGGCCGCTGGCCCCTCCCGGGACACGCTGTAAATACGTCCCTGTAAGCTTGATCGCAGCATCCCTGCTGCTCACAGTCCCGGGAGGGGCCAGCGGCCCGAGCGCCCGAAAATTGGGAAAGGTCTTCGAGATATGAGCTATCAATCTGTTTTTCATCCGGACCTGTTCAAAGGCCAGGTGTTTATTGTTACCGGCGGCGGTTCTGGCATCGGCCGGTGTACGGCCCATGAACTCGCTGCCCTGGGCGCGCGGGTTGCTCTGGTGGGCCGCAAGGCCGAGAAAGTGGAATCTGTGCAAGCAGAGATCACCGAGGACGGCGGCATTGCGTCCGCCCATGTCTGCGATATCCGGGAAGAGGAATCGGTCAAGGCCACGGTAAAGGCGATCATTGCCGAACACGGAGGCCTGAATGGTTTGGTGAACAATGCCGGCGGACAGTTCCAGGCGCCGCTGACCGGGATCAACCAGAAGGGCTGGGAGACGGTGGTTCGAACCAATCTGACCGGCGGCTTTCTGATGGCACGGGAAGCCTACACCCAGGCGCTGTCCAAAACCGGGGGCGCCATCGTCAATATTGTCGCCGACATGTGGGGCGGCATGCCCGGCATGGGACACTCTGGCGCCGCCAGGGCCGGCATGGTGAATTTTACCCAGACAGCTGCCGTTGAGTGGGGCGCGTCCGGGGTTCGTGTAAACGCGGTCGCTCCGGGCTGGATTGCCTCCAGTGGCATGGATAACTACCCCGTACACATGAAGCAGTGGATCCGCAGTCTCGGCGATAACGTGCCCATCAAGCGTATGGGCACCGAATCCGAAGTCAGCTCGGCAATCTGCTTTTTGCTCAGCCCGGGCGCGGCGTTCATTAGCGGGGATTGTCTGCGGATCGACGGCGGTGCGTCACAGGGAGGTCGAGTCTGGCCGCTACCGAAAGCCAAGAACAACGAACCCTACAACGGCTTTCACCGGGCCATCACCCCGAAAGTTCTGAGCGACGACTGAGGAGCCGACCATGCAGGTACTTGAATCCACGGTAAGCTCCACGTCCGAGGACTTCCGCACCAACGCCGAAGCCATGGACGCCCACATCACCACGTTCCGGAACGTTGAGCAAAAGGTTCTGGATTTGGCGGAAGCCGCCCGGGAGAAGTTCACCAAACGGGGCAAGCTGCTCCCAAGAGACCGTATTAACCGGTTGCTGGACCGCGGCACGCCCTTTCTGGAACTCTGCTCCCTGGCCGGCTACAAGATGCACGACGACAAGGACGGCAGCCTTGCCGGCGGCGGGATCATCGCCGGCATCGGTTATGTGAGCGGCATCCGCTGTCTGGTGGTGGCCAGCAACAGCGCCATCAAAGGCGGCACTATAACCCCTGCCGGCCTGGACAAGACGCTGCGCCTGCAGCAGATCGCCATGGAAAACAAGCTGCCGGTGGTATCTCTTTCCGAGAGCGGCGGCGCCAACCTGAACTACGCCACCGATATTTTCGTGCTCGGCGCCCGGGGCTTTGCCAATCAGGCGCGGATGTCGGCTGCGGGCATTCCCCAGGTCACCGTGGTTCACGGCAATGCCACTGCCGGCGGCGCCTATCAGCCCGGTCTGTCCGACTACGTCATCGTGGTGCGCGAGCAGGCCAAGATGTTCCTTGCAGGCCCGCCACTGCTCAAGGCGGCGACCGGCGAAGTCGCCACCGACGAAGAACTCGGAGGCGCCGAGATGCACGCCACTGTTGCGGGCACCGCCGAATACCTGGCCGAAGACGACGCCGACGGCATCCGCCAGGCCAGAAATATCCTCGAAGCCCTGCCCTGGAACGAGCAGCTGCCGCCCCGGCGCGAGCTTCAATGGGAGGAACCGCTCTACCCGGCTGACGAACTGTTGGGCGTGATTCCGGCAGATTCCAAGAAGCCCTACGACGTTCGGGAAATTCTTGCCCGAATCGCCGACGGTTCGAAGTTCATGGACTTCAAGAACGATTTCGACGACCAGACCGTGTGCGGCACCATCCGCATCGAAGGCCACTCGGTTGGCATCATTGGCAACAACGGCCCGATTACACCGGCAGGCTCCGCCAAGGCCGCCCAGTTTATCCAGCTCTGCGACCAGGCCGGAACGCCCCTTTTGTTCCTGCATAACACCACCGGTTTCATGGTGGGAACTCACTCGGAGCAGAACGGCATCATCAAACACGGTTCGAAGATGATCCAGGCGGTGGCCAATTGTCGGGTGCCAAAGGTCGCAATTGTCATCGGCGGTTCCTATGGTGCAGGTAACTACGCCATGTGCGGGCGGGGTCTGGACCCGAGGTTCATCTTCGCCTGGCCCAACAGCCGAACCGCAGTTATGGGGCCGGCGCAGGCAGGCAAGGTGATGCGTATCGTAGCCGAAGACAAGCAGCGCCGCGGCGGCATGGAGCCGGATCCGAAGACACTGGATTTTCTGGAGCAGGCCACGGCGAAGAAACTGGAGGAAGGCTCAACGGCGCTGTTTGGAACGGCCAGATTGTGGGATGACGGGCTGATCGACCCGCGGGATACGCGGCGCGTTCTGGCACTGGTTCTGGACGTTTGCCGGGAAGCCGAGGCTCGGCAGTTGCGGCCCAATACCTTTGGTGTGGCCCGCCTGTAGGTCTGCTTGTTTTGCGGGAGGAACCGGTTGGGACACCCTGTCCAAAAAACGCTACGAGCACATCCATGTGCGCTTGGCGTCGGCCATCCATGGCCGCCGACATTTTTGGACAGGGTGTCCCAACCGATTCTTCAGGATTCGGAGTTAACGCCTTCAGTGAGAGCGCTTTTCAGAAGTATGCGAGAAACAAACGTAGGTCGGATTAGCCAAAGGCGTAATCCGACAAAAAAAGCCAGGCCACCCCGCCAATCTGTCGGGTTACGCCTTTGGCTAACCCGACCTACAAAAACAACAAAACTGCCAGCAGGCAGCAACCAGTTTGCAGACATAAGCGGCTGTGTGGGATCGGTTTCAGAAAATGTCGGCGGCCAAGGATGGCCGACGCCAAGCGCACATGGATGTGCTCGTAGCGGTTTTCTGAAACCGATCCCACACAGCCGCGTTCCAAGCTAACAAACGTGCACCAACACCAAGAAGGCACGGACTCTCTACCAGCAGGAGAACAAAAACGTGAAATTCACAGCCGAACACGAAGCCCTTCGAAAAACCGTCCGCGATTTCGTGGAGAAGGAAATCAATCCTCACTGCGACGAATGGGAAGCCGCCGGGGAATTCCCGATTCATGAACTGTTCAAAAAGCTCGGAAACCTCGGAATCCTGGGTATCCAGAAGCCCGAAGAATACGGCGGTATGGGGCTGGATTACAGCTACAACCTGGTGGCTGCGGAAGAGCTTGGCATGGCCCATTGTGGTGGTGTGCCGCTGGCCATCGGGGTCCAGACCGATATGTGTACCCCGGCCATTTCCCGGTTTGGTTCCGATGAACTCAAACGCAGCTTTCTCGCGCCGGCCATTGCCGGCGACATGGTGGGATGTATTGGCGTCAGTGAAGTTGGCGCAGGTTCTGATGTGGCGGGCATGAAAACAACCGCCAAGAAAGACGGCGACGACTACATCATCAATGGCTCCAAGATGTGGATTACCAACAGCCCCAAATCCGACTTCATCTGCTTGCTGGCCAACACCTCGGACGACAAGCCCCACAAGAACAAGTCTTTGATCATCGTGCCCACGAAAACGCCGGGCATCTCCTTCAGCCCGCATCTGAACAAGCTCGGCATGCGCTCTTCCGAAACCGCCCAGATCTTCTTTGACGACGTCCGTGTGCCCCAGCGCTACCGGATCGGCGCCGAGGGCACCGGTTTCATGATGCAGATGTTGCAGTTCCAGGAGGAGCGGATCTGGGGTGCTGCAAACGTGATCAAGGCGCTGGAGAACTGCATCACCAAGACCATCGAGTATTGCCGCGAGCGGAAGACCTTCGGTCAGCCACTGATCGACAACCAGGTAATACACTTCCGACTGGCCGAACTGCAAACCGAAGTCGAGGCACTGCGAGCCCTCACCTATCAAGCCTGTGAGCTGCACGTTGATGGAAAGGATGTCACCCGCTTGGCCTCCATGGCCAAGCTCAAAGCCGGGCGTCTTGGACGTGAGGTTACAGACAGCTGCCTGCAGTATTGGGGCGGTAACGGTTACATGTGGGACAACCCGATTTCCCGAGCACACCGGGATGTTCGGCTGGTGTCCATTGGCGGTGGTGCCGACGAAATCATGCTCGGGATTATCTGCAAGATGATGGGGACTCTTCCCGGTAAGAAGCGCGACTAACAAATGGACGGTGGAGTCACTTATGGACCAGGTACCGCATTGCGAAACACTGCTTCTGGAAAAACAGGGTCCCACCCTGTTTATCACCATCAACCGACCGGACGTACGCAACGCCATGAGCCTCGAGATGGTGGCGGAACTGTCCGCGGTGTTCACCCAGATTGAAAACGACCTGCACATTCGCGCCGTCGTCATCCGGGGCGCCGGTGGGCACTTCTGCGCCGGTGGTGATATCAAAGACATGGCCGGAGCCCGCGGCCAGAAAGCGGCCGAGGGTGAGGCGGACCCGTTCTATCGTCTGAACCGCGCCTTCGGCCAGATGATTCAACAGGTCAACGAATCCTCGAAAGTGGTCATCGCGATCACCGAAGGCGCTGTCATGGGTGGTGGATTCGGTTTGGCCTGCGTTTCCGACGTCGCCATCGCCGGGCCGAGCGCCAAGTTCGGCATGCCGGAAACCTCTCTCGGCGTGATTCCCGCCCAGATTGCGCCGTTTGTGGTTGAACGAATCGGCCTCACTCAGGCCCGGCGACTGGCCTTGCTCGGTTTGAGAATCGATGCGAACGAAGCATGCAGTCTTGGCATCGTTCACCAGGCGGCTTCTTCAGAGGATGAACTGGAAGAGATGCTGACAAGCGCTCTGGATCGTGTCCGCCACTGCGCACCGGTTGCCACGGCAGAAACCAAAGCGTTGCTACACAGGGTTGGCCATGAACCTATGAGCGGTTTGCTGGACAGCGCGGCTGAAAAATTTGCGGAAGCCATCCGGGGAAGCGAAGGAACGGAGGGCACCATGGCCTTCATGCAAAAACGTCCACCAGCCTGGGCAGGCGAATCCGAATGATGCGGAGCGAGGTTGTGAGCCGTCTGGCTTCCAGAAAATGTAGAGGGCCATGGATGGCCCGAAACAAGCGCACATGGATGTGCTCGTAGCGGTTTTCTGGAAGCCAGACGGCTGCCGGCCTCGCGGCGAACTCCACAGGGGAAAACAAGAACATGCTAAAAAAACTGTTAATAGCCAACCGAGGCGAAATCGCAGTCCGGGTGATCCGCACTGCGAAAGCCCTGGGTTACCGCACCGTGGCCGTCTACTCAGAGGCCGACGCCAGGGCCATGCACGTGGAACTCGCCGACGAGGCCGTCTGCATTGGCCCGGCACAGGTATCCGCCTCCTACCTGAACAGCAATGCAATTCTTGAAGCCGCCCGCAAAACCGGCGCCGACTGCATCCACCCGGGTTACGGCTTCCTCTCCGAGAATGCCGGCTTCGCGAATGCCTGCAAAGACGCCGGTATGGTGTTTGTTGGCCCTCCCGCCTCGGCTATCGAGCTCATGGGCAGCAAGCGCCGCTCCAAAATCGCCATGCAGGAAGCCGGCGTGCCAGTGGTGCCTGGCTATGAAGGCGACAACGCCAACGACGACGAACTGATCGCCGCCGCCAAAGACATCGGCTACCCCCTCATGATCAAAGCCTCCGCCGGCGGTGGTGGCCGCGGCATGCGCCTGGTTGAGAGTGAATCCGAACTGGCCGACAACATCAAACGGGCCCGTTCCGAATCAAAACAGGCTTTCGGCGACGACGAACTGATCCTGGAGAAAGCCGTGATGGAGCCCCGCCACGTGGAAATCCAGGTGTTTGCGGATCGCCACGGCAATGCGGTCTACCTCGGCGAACGGGACTGCTCGGTACAGCGCCGACACCAGAAAGTAGTGGAAGAAGCACCCTCCCCCTTTGTCACGCCGGAACTCCGCCAGGCCATGGGTGAGGCTGCAGTCAAAGCGGCTCTGGCCTGCAACTACGAAGGCGCCGGCACCGTCGAGTTCCTGGTCGACAAGCACCGAAACTTCTACTTTCTGGAAATGAACACCCGCCTGCAGGTAGAGCATCCGGTCACCGAACTCATTACCGGTCAGGACCTGGTGGCCTGGCAGCTCAACGTGGCCGAGGGACGCCTGCTGCCGCTCGGCCAGGACGATATTCACCTAAATGGCCATGCCATTGAGGTTCGACTCTATGCAGAAGACCCTGCCCACGGATTCACACCCCAGACCGGACCGCTATACGCCTTTGAACCAGCCGAAGGCGAAGGTTTACGGTTTGATACCGGGGTACGATCTGGAGATGCTATCACTCCCCACTACGACCCGATGCTGGCAAAAGTAATTGCCTGGGGCCAGAACCGAGATGAAGCCCGCCGGCGGCTGATCCGCTCGCTTGAGGACACGACCGTGTTCGGTGTGACCACCAACCGCCATTTCCTGAGCCGGATTATCGCAGACGAAACTTTCGGGGCCGGCGGGGCGACCACGGCCTTCCTTCAGCAGGCCTTCAAGGACGATCCGTCCCTTCAGCCGCAAAACCTGACCATTCGCCAGTTGGCCCTGGCCGCCTGCGTGCTCGACCATGGCATTTCGGGCCAGAGCGCCTGGAGCAATGCGCCGGCCACCATGACGCCGATCAAGCTGGAAACCGGCGACACCACTGTCGAACTATTGGTGACCCGCAGCGGCAGCCGGTTGTCTGTGAGTATGGGCGAAACCCGGCATTCCCTGGTACTTGAAAGCCAGAGGGATGGCCATTTGTGCATTATCGACAACGGCGTTCGTCAGGCCTGCCAATATCACCGCCAGGGCGATTCCCTATATTTGCAGGCGTTCGGGCAATCCTGGTCGGTGCGCGATGTTACCCACCAACCAGCCAGGACTGCTGGCGGCGCGGGCAGCGGTCGCATCCAGGCGACCATGGATGGCGCCATCATTGATGTGTTAGTTGAGGCTGGTCAGAGCGTTCACCAGGGCGATACGCTGGTGATACTGGAAGCCATGAAGATGGAGCATCCGGTAAAAGCAGACCGCGACGGCAGAGTCGCCGAGATTCTTGCGAGCAAGGGCGACCAGGTGAAGCGCAGTCAGTTACTGGTCCAGATAACCGCCAACGAGACGGCCGAACAGGAGAACGAGGCATGAGTACCATGCGTGATCGTACCGTTTTTATCACCGGCGCCAGCCGTGGCATCGGCCGGGCCATCGCCCTCGCTGCCGCCCGTCAGGGCGCGAACGTGGTGATTGCTGCCAAATCAGACACGCCTCATCCGAAGCTGCCAGGCACGATCCATACGGTGGCGGAGGAAGTTCGGGATGCTGGAGGCAAAGCGCTACCGCTGGTTCTGGATGTCCGGGATGAAAAGCAGATCCGCCAGCGCATTGATGAGGCCGGCGAGCATTTTGGTGGCATCGACGCACTGGTAAACAACGCGGGCGCCATTCGGCTAACCGGTGTGGAAAACCTCAAGGTCAGCCGGTACGACCTGATGCATCAGGTCAATGCCCGGGCCGTCATGGCCTGCAGCCAGGCCGCACTGCCCTGGCTGAAACAGTCGGACCGGGCTCACATCCTGAGCCTGTCGCCGCCTCTGAATCTGAATACCCGGTGGTTCGCCCAATATGGCCCCTATACCACCACAAAATACGCCATGACCATGCTGAGCCTGGGCATGGCGGAGGAGTTCAGGCGGTACGGCATTGCGGTTAACACGCTGTGGCCAAAAACGCTGATTGCCACGGCAGCCATCGAATTTGAGGTTGGCGGGCCCCAGATGATGGCCCAGGGCAGGAAGCCGGACATCATGGCCGATGCTGCTGTCAGCATCCTCAACCGGTCGTCTGAGACCATGACTGGTCAGAACCTGATCGACGAGGAGCTGCTACGGCAGGACGGTATCACCGACTTCGATCATTACCGGTATGAGCCGGGCGATAAGCCCCTGATGCCGGACCTGTTTCTGGACTGAACCCGAGGCATGCGTTGTTCCGGGCTCAACGTCCACACAATAAAAGGGACCAATGGAAACACCATGAGCCAAGACAACGTATCCGCACTGGACATTGCCCGCAGCCTGCCCGGAATATTCCGGCGCTTGCCGGCCATAACCCGGGGGCTGTATTACTATGCCCTGAAAAACGAGAACCGTGAGCTTACGCTCGGCACACTCATCGAGAACAACGCCCGGAACCTGGGAAGCCGGCCCGCCATTCTGTTTGAAGACCGCTCGATCACATGGAGCGAATTGAATGGCTGGGCTAACCGCATCGCCCGCTACCTGCAGGACCAGGGGCTTGCCAAAGGGGATGCCATTGCGATCTTCCTTGAAAACCGCCCCGAATTGCTGGCCGTGGTAGCCGGCGCAGCCAAACTCGGCGTCGCCTGCGCCATGCTCAACACCTCCCAGAGAGGCAAGGTACTCGAACACAGCATCAACTTGATCGAGCCCAAAATGGTGGTGGTTGGCGAGGAACTGATCGAAGCGTTCGACGGCATAAAGACAGATCTCAAGACCGCCCATCCCCAGCCATTCCAGTTTCTGGCAGACACCAACACGCTGAACGCCTTTGGGGACGCACCGACCGGTTACGCCAACATGGCCGCGCAGGTCAGCACCTTCAACAGCGACGCCCCGGTTCTGAGCGATGCGCCGAAAATGGGCGATACCGCCATCTACCTGTTCACCTCCGGCACCACCGGCCTGCCCAAGGCCGCCCCGGGCTCACACCGCAAATTTATAATGGCCTACGGCGGATTTGGCCTGATGTCTCTGGCCATGAAGCCGGAGGACGTTCTTTACTGCACGCTCCCCCTTTATCACGGCACCGCACTGCTGGTCTGCTGGGGCTCCGTCCTGGCCGGCGGCTCCGCCATTGCCCTGCGCCGCAAGTTCTCCGCCAGCGCCTTCTGGGACGACGTTCGCTATTACCACGCCACAACCTTCGGCTACGTCGGCGAACTCTGCCGCTACCTGCTGAACCAGCCACCCAGCGAACAGGACCGGAACCACAGCCTCACCAAAATGATCGGCAACGGCCTCCGCCCGTCCATCTGGAAGGAATTCAAGCAGCGCTTCGGGATAGAGACAGTCGCAGAGCTCTACGCCTCCAGCGAAGGCAACATCGGCTTCAGCAACTTCTTCAACATGGACAACACGGTAGGCTTCTCTACCGCCCCCTACAAACTGGTGAAATTCCACGACGGCACACGGGATCCAGTTCGTAACGAAAAAGGCTTCATGCAGGAAGTGGCTAAAGGCGAGCCCGGCCTGTTGATCGGCGAGATCACCAAAAAATGGTCGTTCGAGGGCTACACCCAAAAAGAGGCCACGGAAAAATCCATCCTCCGCAACGCCTTCAAGAAAGGCGACGCCTGGTTCAACACTGGCGATGTCCTGAAGGAAATAGGGTGCGGCCACCTGCAGTTCGTCGACCGTATGGGCGATACCTACCGTTGGAAGGGCGAGAATGTCTCAACGACGGAAGTGGAAAACATCATCGACGGCTCGGGAATGGTCGAGGAAGCCATCGTCTACGGCGTCGAGATTCCGGGCACCAACGGCAAGGCTGGCATGGTGACACTGGTTCCCCACAGCAATGGCCGAGAGTTCGACGTGAACAGTTTGTTCGCCTATCTGAGGGACAATCTGCCGACCTATGCGGTTCCGGTATTCGTAAGGGTAACCCACGCCATCGAGAAAACGGGGACGTTCAAGTACCGGAAGGTGGACATCCAGAAGCTCGGGTATTCGCTTCGGGACGGCGAGGAAGTATACGCCTGGCTCCCCGGGGCTGACGGGTACACCTTGCTGACGCGGGAGCTGGTTTCCGAGATTGACACAGGTGGGGTCCGGTTCTGACTTTTTCGCTTGGCTTTTAGTCCTGACCTAGCCTTGAAGCTTTGAGGGCTGCATTGGTGGGGAACACCGCCCAAAAACCGCTACGAGCACATCCATGTGCGCTTGTTTCGGGCCATCCTTGGCCCTCTACATTTTTGGGCGGTGTTCCCCACCAATGCATTCGCACAGTCTAGATATCGCGTGAAAAGCCACCCGACTCATTCATGCTAATGCCTAAAAAACCCCTCGCCTATTTCTCCAAAGTTGGACGGCGAGGATGGGTGGCCCCTCCCAAAAATGTCGGCGGCCATGGATGGCCGACGCCAAGCGCACATGGATGTGCTCGTAGCGGTTTTTGGGAGGGGCCACCCATCCTTGCCACCCCCGGGTCTGGCAGGTTAGGGGCAGAGTGCGACCGATGCCTCAGGAGCCAACCTTTAGCACAACCTTCCCAGTCGCCTTGCGCTCGGTCAAAGCCCCCAAGGCCTGTGCGTAATCCTCAAAGTCATAGACAGCACTGATCTTCGGATCAATCTTGCCCTCTGCATAGAGCTTCATCAGTTCCATCATGTTCTGGGCACTGGCCTCCGGCTCGCGTTGTGTGAAACTGCCCCAGAATACGCCAACAACGGAACAACCTTTCAGAAGAGTCAAATTTGCCGGGATTCTTGGAATGTCGCCGGCGGCGAAACCGATGATCAGGTGGCGGCCATTCCAGCCCATGGCGCGGAGGGCCTGTTCGGTGAAGTCACCGCCAACGGGGTCGTAGATGACATCCACGCCTTTGCTGTGAGTGAGCTTCTTCACCGCGTCTTTGAGCGGCTCTTCGGCGTAATTGATCAGCTCATCGGCGCCTGCTTCCTTGGCAACCGCTAGCTTTTCAGCCGAACTGGCGGCTGCAATAACCTTCGCGCCCATGGCCTTGCCGAGCTCAACCGTTGCCAGGCCCACGCCACCGCTGGCGCCCAGAACCAGAAGCGATTCGCCAGGCTGAAGGTTGCCGCGCTGCTTAAGGGCGTAATAGGAAGTTCCATAAACCATGGTGAAGGCCGCAGCCTTCTCGTCGGACATGCCATCGGGGACGGGTAGAAGATTCTGCTCCGGCACGATGACTTCTTCAGCAAAGGCGCCATAACCCGTCAGCCCGGCCACACGGTCGCCTACCTTGAAGCGGGTTACCTTATCGCCAACCTCGATAACCTCACCTGCCATTTCGCCACCCGGAGAAAAAGGCAGGCTCGGCTTCAACTGATATTTGTTCTCGATGATGAGGGTGTCCGGAAAATTCAGGCCGGCGGCTTTAACGCGCACTTTGACACCGCGGCCTTTCACTTCGGGACTGGGGACTTCTTCGATGACCAGCTTCTCGGCCGGACCATATTCCTTGCAGAGGATGGCTTTCATGAGCGCTCCGTTTTTGTTTGATCGGATTCCAGGCGGCAGGCGCCTGTGATTGTTATCCGTCAAGCTAAACAGAGTCTTATCATGAAGCAAATAAAGTTCTTTTATCTAAACGCATAAGCGGCGCTTATTTCTCAGAGCGAGTCCATTCAGAGCATGGTTCCGCCGATCACCAGAGCGCCAACCAGAACCACCCCGGCCACAATCAGGCCCGTTTTCATTCCTGAGGAGAGTACCTGCGGCGCATCACCGACGGACTCGGAATCTGCCCGATTCACCAGATTCTGTTCCTGGCTGGAGTTGCGAACGAGCTCGATCATTTTCTCACACTGTTCAGAGGTGAACGCGGCCGGATCAAAGGATTCAAGTCCCTGATCATCCAGAAATGCCCGAACGTCCCTCGAAAGCGGCACGTATTTCATGGACCAGTTACTGAACGTTCGGCTCTTAAGGGGCTCCTCTATCAAGGTGACGATGTTGCGGTGGCGATCGTCCTTCAGGATCCTGTCATACGTGCGACGGACGGCGTCCTCTTCACCTTCCAGATACTGGAAAAACCGGTCGTTTCCGTAGTAGAGGCCACCGACCAACTGGTCTTTGGCATTGTTCTTACGGGAGGTCATCAGAATTCGTGCAACGTGGGGTTCAACACCCTTTTCCACCGGTTTGGCTTCAAACGTGGCTTCACTGGCATAGGCCAGGCGCATCAAGGACATAGCAACTCCGTACAACAGGATACAGGTAAGTTGAATGCAAGATACGTTCAGAACTGTCGCTATGGATCACAGTCCGGAGGCCCGCGCTTTCTAACACCTATCTGGCCTCAGGTGAAAGCCATCCGCTTTTTCGCTATCCTGCGCGCTTTGACTATAGGCATCCGGCCACTCCTGGCCTATCTCGGGGCTCGCCATGATCGACATCATCTACGTGCTTGAAATGGTTGGAATCGTCGCGTTTGCGATTTCCGGCATGATCGTGGCGCGCTCCAAAAATATGGATCCTGTGGGCGTATTTACCATCGGCTTCATCACGGCACTCGGGGGTGGCACCCTGCGCGATCTGATCATGGACAACCACCCTCTTTACTGGATCAAGCACGAAGAGCAACCGATGCTGATTCTGGCCATGGCGGTTGTCTTCAGTTATTGGAAAAAGGCAGAGCGGCTGCGGGAGTCAAGAATTGTGTTCCCCGACGCCATCGGGCTCGGCGTTTTTTCCATCCTTGGCGCCCAACTGGCCCTGGATCTGGGACATTCCTGGTTTGTCGCTTCCCTGCTGGGAGTGATGACAGGCACCTTTGGCGGCGCCCTGCGGGATACCCTCTGTAACGAGGTCCCGTATATCTTTCGCAAAGACCAGATCTACGCCTCGATCTCCTTTGCCGGATGCTGGCTGTATTTTGTCTGCCAGTGGTTCCTCGACAACGAGGTCCTGCCGCTGACCGTTGGCCTGCTTTTTATCGTCATCGTGCGGATGCTGGCGGTCCGCTTCGATATCCGGCTCCAGCGTGACTCTCACAGCAACTAACGCCTCATTCGCTTTGACGAAGTGTCAATCATCCCTTGGCCTCAGGAGGCTGAGCCGGTAATATTGCCGTTTTTTCACGCAATTCAAGAATTCCGTCCAGACCAGATCCCCAAACACAAACTTTCAGCATCCTGTGAGGCAGACACCCGTCATGCTTGAACGACTGTTCCAACTCCAGGCCCACGGCACCACTGTTCGTAAAGAAGTGGTTGCGGGCATTACCACCTTCCTGACCATGGCGTACATCATCGTGGTCAACCCGAGCATCCTGTCATCGACCGGCATGGATTTCGGGGCTGTCTTTGTTGCTACCTGCCTTGCAGCCGTGATCGGCACCTTGATTATGGGGCTATGGGCCAATTACCCGATCGCCATGGCACCAGGCATGGGGCTCAACGCCTTTTTCTCTTTCACGGTCGTCGGCAGCATGGGCTACAGCTGGCAGATAGCGCTCGGAGCGGTCTTCATTTCCGGCTTCCTGTTCTTCCTGCTGAGCATCTTCAAGGTGCGGGAATGGATCATAAACAGCATTCCCATGTCCCTGCGGTTCGGCATCTCTGCGGGCATCGGCTTTTTCCTGGCCCTGATCGCCCTGAAGAATGCTGGCATTGTTGTGGATCACCCGGCCACGCTTGTGGGCCTGGGCGAAGTGAAGGTTGCGGAGAGCCTGTTGTTTTTCGGCGGCTTCGTGCTGATTTGCGCACTGTCCTTCCGCCAGGTAACCGGCGCGGTCATGATTGGTATTATTGCGGTTACCGGCGTTGCCATGGCACTGGGAATGGTGGAGTACAATGGTCTGGTTTCAGCACCCCCGAGCATAGCGCCGACGTTCATGCAGCTGGACCTGGCGGGCGCCCTGAATATCGGCATGATCAGCGTGATCTTTGCGTTTCTGTTCGTGGATCTGTTTGATACATCCGGCACCCTGATCGGCGCCGCACAGCGCGGCGGCCTGCTCGACAAAGACGGCAAACTGCCGCGCCTCGGCCGGGCCCTGATGTCGGACTCGGTTGCGACCATGTCCGGTGCCGCCCTCGGTACCTCAACCACCACCAGCTACATCGAATCCACCGCGGGCATATCCGCCGGCGGCCGAACCGGCCTGACCGCTGTGGTTGTTGCCGCACTGTTCCTAGCGTGTCTGCTGCTATCACCAATCGCCAGCATCATCCCCGCCTACGCCACCGCCCCGGCACTGCTTTATGTGGCGGTTCTCATGGCCAGCGGCCTCAAACTGATTGATTGGGACGATGTCACTGACGCAGCCCCGGCTGTGGTCACCGCACTGATGATGCCTTTGACCTTTTCCATTGCCAACGGCATCGCGCTGGGATTCATTACCTATGCCATCCTGAAGGCACTCAGTGGCCGCTGGGCAGATCTGAACGCCAGTGTTGTTATCATTGCGGTTGTGTTTGTTCTGAAATTCATTTTCCTGGATGCGGCCTGATCCGCCTCCAGGGCATTAACCGGAACGTTTATGGATTATTTTTCTGAAAGCATCAAAAAGGCCATTCGCACGGTCCCAGACTGGCCAAAGCCGGGCGTGGCCTTTCGCGATATAACCACGGTACTGCAGGACAAGACTGCCTTCCGGAAACTGATTGATGCCTTCGTACACCGCTACCACGGCCACAAGATTGATGCCGTGGCCGCGGTGGATGCGCGCGGCTTTATCATTGGCTCGGCACTGGCCTATGAGCTCAACGCCTCCCTGGTACTGGTACGCAAGAAAGGCAAGCTGCCGTTCGATACGCTGGTGGAGGACTACGAGCTTGAATACGGTACCGCCTCCGTGGAGCTACACAAGGACGCTTTCAAGCCGGGCGACAACGTGGTTCTGGTAGATGATCTGATTGCCACTGGCGGCACGATGCTCGCCGCGACCCGTCTGATCCGCAGGATTGGCGCGGAAATTGTGGAAGTGGCAGCCATGATTGATCTGCCCGATCTCGGCGGCTCCCGCAAGCTGCAGGACGAAGGCCTTCAGGTTTATACTGTTTGCTCGTTTGAAGGGGAATAGTCGACAGCAATCAGGAGGCGACCATGCCGGATTACCAACACCACTGGAAGGATGGCACACCCATCCATCTGCCACTGGGAAAAATCGTCTGCATTGGTCGCAACTACGCCGAGCATGCCCGGGAGCTCAATAACCCGGTGCCGGATGAACCCCTACTGTTCATCAAACCCGCAACCTCGGCGGTGCATATCACCCGCCCCCTGGATTTTCCAAGGGACCAGGGGGCGGTTCACTTCGAGACCGAACTGGCGGTTCTGATCGGTCGACCCTTGACCCGGGCTTCAGCCAGCGACGCCGAATCCGCGATACTGGGCTACGGTCTGGCACTGGATCTGACTCTGCGGGATCTGCAGGGCAAACTCAAAGAAAAGGGCCAGCCCTGGGAGAGAGCGAAGGGGTTCGATGGTGCCTGTCCGCTTTCGCCGTTTGTCGCGGCCGATAAGTTTCCCGATGCTCCCATTCACTTCACAATGGACATTGATGGCAACCGCCAGCAAATCGGCGATACCGGCGATATGCTCAACCCCATTATTCCCCTGATCGCTCACATCAGCAGCCAGTTCACGCTGCTGCCCGGCGACGTGGTGCTGACAGGAACACCAAAAGGCGTGGGCCCGCTGATTTCTGGCCAGACCCTGTCACTTGAACTGGAAGACCTGCTGTTCGTGGAGACCAAAGTGGTTTAACGTGCAGGGCCGGCTAAACCCAAATCCGGTCAAAGGCGTACATCTGTTTATGACAAAGAAACCGGTAACCTCCCGACGTGGTCGCTTCTTCAAGCTCGCTGGCATGACTGCCTCTGTGGCAGGGCAATATGCCGGCCAGCGTGCGCGCCGCCTGTTCCGCTCAGAAAATGACGAGGGCGCCCAGAGCGAAAGCTATACCCGCATGGCCGACCAGATCGCCGATACCCTGGGCGAGCTGAAAGGGGCGGTCATGAAAGTCGGGCAAATCGCTTCCCAGACCCAGGACTTTCTGCCCAAAGAATTCTCGGACGCGCTCGAGAAGCTTCAGAAAGAAGCCCCACCCATGCCTTTTGAGGTCATTGTGGGGCAGATCGAATCGGAACTGGGCAAACCGGTCTCCGAGCTCTTCGAGTACCTGCAGGAGACACCCTACGCCGCGGCTTCCATCGGCCAGGTGCATCGCGCCCGACTCCACGATGGCACCGATGTCATTGTGAAAATCCAGTACCCCGGCGTGGACGAATCCTGCGATTCAGATCTCAAGCAACTGCGCATGGCACTGAGATTGGGCGGCCTGCTGAAAATGCCCAAGGAGTCGGTCGACCGGCTGTTCGCCGAAATCCGGGAGCGACTGAAAGAAGAGCTGGATTACGAGAACGAAGCACGAAATATCGAACTCTTTCGGGAGTTCCACAAGGATCAGCCCTGGGTGCTCATCCCATCCGTGGCGACGAGCCACTCAACCCGACGTGTCCTGACGATGGAACTGGTTGAGGGAGATCACGTCAGCAAGGTTACGAGAGACCGGTACGACCAGGACACCATTAACCTGATAGGGCACCGGATCTTCATGCTCATGGCGGACCAGCTTTTCCGCTTCCAGTGCATCCATGGCGATCCCCACGCCGGCAACTTCGCCTACCGGCCTGATGGCTCCATCGTGATGTACGACTTCGGCTGTGTAAAGAAGCTGAAACCGGAAATCATCGCCGCCTACCGCAACGCCCTGGTCTCTGCCCTGGAGGAAGACTATGAAGCGCTTGACCGTCATTTGATTGATCTGGGCGCGCGTGTCGGAAGCCAGCCAGCCGTGGATGAAGCCTACTACGCTATGTGGCGGGACATTCTGGTGGTGCCCTTCGAGGATCGGGAGGTGCCCTATAACTTCGCAGAAGCCGACATCCACAAGCGCGTGGCCGAGAAAACCAGCACCGTGTTCAAATACCTCGACTACTTCAAGCCGCCGGTGGAAAGCATCTTTATCGACCGGATGATTGCCGGTCATTACTGGATGCTGAAGCGGCTGGGTGTTCAGGCCGCTTTCAGGGAAGAACTGGAAAGGTACCTGAAAGCCTGAGCACTACAGGTAAGTGGCAACCCATTCGGCAACACCCTCGACGGCACCCTTGCGAATAAACCGGGCCCTCGACACTGACGCCGGCTCGCCCGGGTCAATCACGGTGATGGGGACATCTCTGTCCACTTCATAAACCAGCCCTGCAGCCGGGTATACCTGCAGAGACGTTCCCACGATCAGCAGGTGATCGGCCGTGCGGACAACTTCGGCAGCCTTGTCGAGCATGGGCACTTCCTCGCCAAACCAGACAATATGAGGACGAAGCTGGGCGCCACGGTCGCAGGTGTCGCCCGGGTTAATATCACGATAACCGATGTCATAAACCAGCTCCGGATATTTTGAACTGCGCGCCTTGGTAAGCTCTCCGTGAAGGTGAATAACGTTGCTCGCGCCACCCCGTTCGTGAAGATCGTCCACGTTCTGGGTGACCACGGTGACCCGGTAGCGCTGCTCAAGCTCCGCCAGGAGCTGGTGGGCCCGGTTCGGCTGGGCAGAGGCGAGCTGGCGGCGGCGGTCATTGTAGAACCGCAGCACCAGCTCCTGATTGCGCGCAAACGCCTCGGGCGTGGCCACATCGTAGACGCTGTGCTGCTCCCACAACCCACCGTTGTCCCGGAAGGTGGAGAGACCGCTTTCGGCGCTTATGCCCGCGCCTGTCAGCACTACGATATGATCCTGCATCAGTCGAAAATCTTGCCCGGGTTCATGATTCCGTTGGGATCGAATACCTGCTTGATACCTCTCAAGTAAGCGATTTCTGCATCGCTACGGGTGTACTGCAGATACGGCTTCTTGGTCATACCCACGCCGTGCTCGGCAGACACGCTGCCCTGGTAGCGCTCGACAATCTCGAAAACCCATTTGTTGACCTGCTGGCACTTCTCGAAGAAATCCTCGTTGGCCATGTCCTCTGGCTTGAGGATATTCAGGTGCAGGTTGCCATCGCCAATGTGACCGAACCAGATAATCTCGAAATCCGGATAGTGCTCGGTGACCACGGCATCAATTTCCTGCAGGAAGCCCGGCACCTTGGATACGACCACGGAAATATCATTCTTGTAGGGCGTGCGGGGTGCGATGGACTCGGAAATGCGCTCGCGCAGCTGCCAGAGGTTCTGGGCCTGGGTTTCGCTCTGGCTGATCACGCCATCCAGCACCCAACCGTTCTCCACGCATTGTTCAAACAGAGCCATGGCATCGTCCATCACCTGATCGGAGACAGATTCGAACTCCAGGAGCGCATAATACGGCGCCTCGGTTTCAAACGGCGCCTGAACCTGACCGTGGGCCAGCACGTGTCCCATGGCTTGATGGGAGAAAAACTCGTAGGCGGTGAGATCAATCTTTTTCTGGAAAGTCTGCAGCACATCCATGGTGTTGGTCAGATCATTCAGACCCAGCACCAGCACCGTCAGGTTATCCGGCTTCCGGGACAATTTCATGGTGGCTTCGGTAATGAAGCCCAGCGTGCCCTCCGCGCCGATGAACAGATGACGCAGATCGTAACCCGTGTTGTTCTTCTCCAGATCCTTGTTCAGATCCAGGATATCGCCCTTGCCGGTCACAACCTTGAGGCCGGCAACCCAGTCCCGGCTCATACCATAGCGAATTACCTTGATCCCGCCGGCGTTGGTAGAGAGGTTGCCACCGAGCTGGCTGGAACCGGCGGAGGCAAAATCAACCGGATAGTAAAGACCGTTGTCTTCAGCACAATTCTGCAACTGCTCGGTCACAACACCGGCCTGACACCGAACCGTCCTGTCGCTGGCATTGAAGTCCAGAATCTGGTTCATGTTGTCGAACGCCACAACCACCTCACCATTGGCGGCCACAGCACCGGCACTCAGACCTGTCCGGCCGCCAGAGGGCACAAGTGCCACCTGATTCTCGTTGGCGAACTTCACCAGCGCCTGAACCTGCTCGGTGGTCTTGGGTAACGCGATCGCCAGGGGTTTGGGCGGGTAGATCTTGGTCCAATCCTTGCCGTAGGTATCCAGATCTGCCGGGTCGGTCAGCACCTTGCCGGGCGCGTCGCCGGTGGCCATCAGGTCTTTGAGGGAAGCAATGATCTGTTCAGAATTCATGAATTTTTCGGTCTCGTCAGGTTTGGGCCGGAGCATCCTGCAACAGGAATCACAGACAGTTGATTCAGGCAAACCGGCGCGCTGTGAAAATCTTTGTTTATGGTATCATACCGCCCCTGTTCTGTGAGCCAGCCCCGACGATCACTGGCCACGGGTCATTTCACGTGACGAAAGGTTCGGAAGCAAGCCCATGTCAAATACGTCTCTTGAGAAGAGCAAAATCCGTATCCTGCTGCTGGAAGGCGTGCATCAATCTGCCATTGATACGCTGAATGCTGCGGGCTATACCAACATTGAGTACCTGTCTCACTCGCTGGCCGAGGAAGAGCTGATCGAGAAGATTGCCGATGCGCACTTCGTCGGTATCCGCTCCCGCACCCAGCTGACCGAGAAAGTATTTGAAGCCGCCAAGAAACTGGTGGCCGTGGGTTGCTTCTGTATTGGCACCAACCAGGTGGATCTGCAGGCGGCCACCCGGCGCGGCATTGCCGTTTTCAATGCGCCTTTCTCCAACACCCGGAGCGTCGCGGAACTCGTTCTCGCCCAGGCCATTCTGCTCCTGCGCGGTGTCCCGGAGAAAAACGCCAAGGCCCATCGCGGCGAGTGGCTGAAATCCGCCAAGGACAGCTATGAAATCCGTGGCAAAAAACTGGGCATTATCGGCTACGGCAACATCGGCACCCAGTTCAGCGTCCTGGCCGAGGGCCTGGGCATGGATGTGTATTTCTACGATGTCGTCTCGAAACTGTCGATCGGCAACGCCACCCAGGTAGGTACGCTCCAGGAGCTGCTCAACATTGCCGATGTGGTCAGCCTGCACGTACCGGAAACCCCGGCCACCAAGTACATGTTCAAGGCCGAGCAGTTCGCCCAGATGAAACCCGGCAGCATTCTCATGAATGCCTCCCGCGGCACCGTGGTGGACATCGAAGCCCTGGCCGATGCTCTGGGCAGCGGTAAACTGCTGGGTGCTGCCATTGACGTATTCCCGGTTGAGCCCAAATCCAACGACGAAGAATTTGTCTCTCCGCTGCGGGAGTTCGACAATGTCATCCTGACCCCGCATGTCGGCGGCTCCACCATCGAAGCCCAGGCAAACATCGGTCGGGAAGTGGCGGAAAAACTGGCCATGTACAGCGACAACGGCACTTCGGTTTCTTCCGTGAACTTCCCGGAAGTCGCTCTGCCGTCACACCCCAATCAGCACCGTCTGCTGCATATCCACGAGAACGTTCCCGGGGTGATGTCAGAGATCAACCAGGTGTTTTCAGAGAATGGCATCAACGTTTGTGGCCAGTATCTGCAGACCAAGGAAGACATCGGCTATGTTGTCGTCGACGTGGACAAAGAGTACGGCGAACTGGCACAGGAAAAGCTGCTCAAAGTAAAAGGGACCATTCGCTGCCGCGTACTGTTCTGATTCACTGACGGAAACAAAAAAACCGGAGCTTTTGCTCCGGTTTTTTTATGGCTGCGAACGCCCTGCTTACTGCATGGGCACCAGCGTCAGCTCAACACGACGGTTCTGCTCACGGCCGGCCGCGGTATCATTGGAGGCCACCGGGTAGCGTTCGCCGTAGCCAACAGCCCGAGTACGCTTCGGCTCGATACCCTGGTTCAGGAGGAAGTCACGCACTGAAGAAGCACGACGCTCGCTGAGCAGCTGGTTGTAGCTGTCTGAGCCGGAGCTGTCGGTGTGACCCTCGATCTGGATAATGGTCTTGTCATACTCCTTCAGAACCAGAGCCACAGACTCCAGCGTTCCGCTGAATGACGGCTTGATGCTCGATTCATTCAGATCAAAGGTGATATTGCCTGGCATCACCAGTTCAATCTCATCGCCGTTGCGCACCACGCGAACACCAGTGCCCTCCAGCTGGCGACGCAGCTCGGCTTCCTGTTTGTCCATGTAGTAACCAACGCCACCGCCAATGGCCGCGCCGCTGGCCGCACCAATCAGGGCACCTTTCCCGCGGTCACTCTTGCTGGAGGTTGCCGCACCGATAGCCGCACCGCCAATAGCGCCGATGATGCTTCCCTTGGTCGCATTCGAAGTCTTCTCTTCACCGGTGTAGGGGTCATAGGTCATACAACCGCCGAGACCGAAAGTTGCCACCATAAATACAAGAATCATCTTCTTCACAGCTTTCTCCTGTGCCTGGTTTCTTCAGCCAACCCGATTTAACGGGTCTTTTCCGCCGAGTTCGTGAATGTATCAATAATGGTATTGAATACGGTTGCCTGCAAATCCTGAGCTTCGTTCACAAGATGATGACGTCCGTCAGGGATTTTCCGTTCCTCAACCGAGGAAAATTTATTCCGGATAATACGCAAATTGTGTTGCCAGTCGACTGTCAGATCCTTCTCACCTTGCACGACGGTCACCGGAAAGTCGACCGGCCGCGCAGATTCGATATGGGGGACCCATTTTCGGAGTGCACTCACCCAGTCGACATGCACTGCCCTCGCCTGAAGCGGGTCGTACTCCCGCAAGAACCTGAGGAATCGACCGTTGCCACTGTTCTCTGCAAACACCCTGCGCCAGCGGGAAATAAACGGCTTCACCATGCTATGCAGAATTTTTGCGCCCAACCAGCCGGCCGGCCTCACCAGGGGAGCCAGAAGCACCACTTTCCGGAAGTCGGAGGTTTGCTGGCTGTGCTGGTTGGACAACAGGTAATCAATCAGGATCGCTCCACCGGTGCTCTGCCCAACCGCGAACCAGGGCTGACGCAACTTGTCCCTGACCTGAGCCATCACGTCTGACAGAACGCCCTGATACTCAAGAAAACTGCCAATGGCTGCGGGCGTGCCGCTGGAAAGGCCATGGCCGGGCTGATCGTAGGCCAGCACATCAAACCCGGCTCCCAGGCATCGATCGATCAACTGGCTGTACAACCCGACGTGGTCGAAATAGCCGTGCAGAATGAACACCGTCCCACGCTCTGTTGACTGGTCCGGCAATCGGAAATAATGCACCATGACTTCATGACCGCAGGCTTTGACGTAACCCTGATGATAAGCGACGTCAGGATGTTCCACCCAGAGATCCAGCCCATAAAAACGACAATAGGCCACCATCTCATCACTGAGATCACGCGAGCAGGTCGGGTCGAAGGGTTCGAGCCTGTCCAGGAGTGAGTGCCTGTCCCAATCCGGTATTTCTATGGTATCCGTTTTCCAGTACACGTAGAGTTAAACGCCTGTCATGAATGAGTTATCTATTTTGGGGCTTCAATCCTAACCTATAGCGGGCCTAACCCATAGCAAGGGAAAGACACAGATGTTGCAACACGTTTTAGAGAGTGCGTTGCGCCAAACCATGAACCGGCTGGTCAGACCGGTTCTCAACCCGGCGGTACCGGTGCCACTTCAGCGACGCATTGTGCGCCAGGCTTATCGGAGTTCGACACCACCGAGAGGCGCGAAATTCGAGAACATAACCATTGGGGGAGTGCCAGCAACCAGGACAACTTTCGGCAATGATCCCCGGGGCGCCGTTCTCTATCTCCACGGCGGAGGCTACATCATCGGGTCCTCGAGTACCCACCGTGGCATAACCGGGCATCTGGCGAAAACAACCGGCTGCGCCATCGTTACGCCGGATTACCGGCTGGCGCCCGAGTTTCCGTTTCCCGCTGCGCTGGATGATGCCGAAGCCTGTTGGAACGGGCTTCTGGAGGCTGGCCTGAAACCGGACCAGATTGCCGTCGCCGGCGATTCCGCTGGAGGGGGGCTCTCCGTTGCCCTCGCGATGCGACTGCGAGATAAGGGCCTGCAGCTTCCGGCATCGCTCACGGCGTTTTCACCCTGGATAGACCTCACTCAGGAGCAGCTTTATGCGCCGGAAATTGAGCCGGTACTTCAGGCCAGCTGGACCAGCAAGGCCGCCAGGCTGTACGCCGGAAAGGAACCCCTTACCAACCCGTTGATCTCGCCGATCTTCGGGGATTTGAGCGGCCTGCCACCCTTGTTGATCCAGGTAGGCAGCCAGGAAATCCTGCTGAACGACGCCGAACGGCTGGCCGAGGCCGCAAACCGGAACGATGTGGAAACCCGCCTTGAGGTCTATAACAGTCTTTGGCACGTTTTCCAGGTACACAGTGGTCAGCTGGATCGAGCCACTGCCGCGTTGGAAACCGCAGGCGAACACATCAAACGTCATCTGGCAGACTGAGCTCGCCCCGGGCCAGGGCCTCTTTCCTGGGCCGGGGCCATTGCTTGATGCGCCACTCCAACCGTGAAGCCCGGCTTCTGTCTCCGGCTGGCGCGCTGAACACCAGTTCCAGTGGCCCCTTCCCCCTCAGACTACGCGCCCCCCGGGGAGCGCCTACCTGATGTTCATTGAAACGCCGCCCAACGTCAGTGGTTATGCCGGTATAGAGCGAACCTTTGGCGGTTCGAACCATGTAGACAAACCAGTCAGCCAAGATTCAGGGCCTCTTCCCGATCCTTCACTTTTTTCTGCTGAATCCATAGCCCCATCATGATCAGAACCAGGCCAATGTATGTGGAGGGCAGGATATGCTCGCCCAGAATAAAGTAGATGAATACCAGCGAAAGGAACGGAGATATAAAAATCAGGTTGCTGACTTTCGAAGTGTTCTCCGCTTTTTTCATGGCATAGGACCAGAGCACGAAAGCGATGCCCATCTCGAACACGCCTACATAGAGCGCTGCAGCCAGCGACGTGCCCGGAGCAAAACTGAGCCCCTCTGTCCACCAGCAAATGAGCAGAATCACCGGCAATCCACACAGGAAATTAAGGAACAGGCCAACCACCGGATCCCGGGTATCCCGTGTGGCGATAATCCAGTAGGACGCCCAGACCACTGTGCTTCCGAGGGCGAGAGAAACGCCAAGTGGATCCTCGAAGCTCAGCGACGTGACAGCCCCGCGGGTGGCAATCACCACGACCCCGGCATAACAGATCAGGCCCGCGACAATATCCAGTTTGCGTAGCCGGTGCCCCAGAAAGGGTACCGACATATAGGCCAGCACCAGAGCCCAGGTGTAGTTCAGCGGTTGCGCTTCCTGGGCGGGCAGTCGGTCAAAAGCACCGAACAACAGGAAATAGTACAGACAGGGATTGATCAGCCCCATGCCAAAAGACTGGGCATACTGTTTGCGACTGAGCGAGAACACCAGGTGCCAGCGCCCCTGAAGCATCAGGATGACGGCCATCACAACCACCGACGCACTGCACGCAATCAGCAGCATCTGAACGGGCGCGAGCTCTCTGAGCGAGAGCTTGAACGCGGTTGCCACGGTAGACCACAACAGCACCGTGCCAAGGCCATAGAGCATCGCCTGCTTCTGGTTTGTCATTCCCGGCCTCCTGCCCACCACTGAAACTCCATGAACTGTCTCCTATATGCACTTGATCGTCTGGGTCGACAGTGTAATTCAATCCAACCCCGTAACCCACGGCAGTGCGCATTCTTGTGTTACCTTGTATGGCAATATCAACCAAGGATCGAGAAAACTGGAGTTCCCGTTATGCCCACCGTCCGTTTCAGGTTCTGGCCATTGAGCCTGGCATTGGCCATTGCACTGACCGGTTGTTCAGACAGCCAGACCAGCGGTGGGGACGAGACCGCCGATGTCCCGGCCCCCCCGATTACCCGGTTACCTGGCGTTTTGCCCTTGAGGAGATTGAGGGTAGCGTTCAGCATGCTTATGCCGAAGCGTTGAAGGAACGGATCGAGGAGCGTTCCGACGGCAGGATTGAAATCGATATTTTTCCCTACGGTTCTCTGGGAACCTCGGCCCAGCTTACTGAACTGGTCCGCAATGGTTCCATAAGCCTGGCGTTCGCCTCCCCCGGGCATCTTGCCAACACCATCCCGGAAGTCGGTCTCTTCACGCTGCACTATGTTCTTCCGGACGACGCCGAGGTTACACGAGAGATTCTGGCCAGTGCAGAATTGCTCGAATTGTTTGAATCACCCTATGCCAACCAGAACATGAAACTGCTGGGTTTCGTGCCTGAAGGCTGGATGGCCTGGACAGCTAACAAGGCGCTGCGGTCGCCGGAAGATTTCACCGGACAGCGAATCCGAACCATGACCTCCGACATGGCGGAAGAAACCTTCCGGGCCTATGGTGCCGAGCCCAGCCAGATCCCCTATTCCCAGGTATACAGTGACCTGCAGCTGCGCAAGATCGATGGCCAGAGCAATCCGGTTTTCGCCATCGAGGAAATGGATTTCTACGAAGTGCAGACCACCATGACCCTGGCGCGACCGGCCCAGTTCGTCGCTTCCGTGGTTTCAAATCTTGACTGGTACAACGCCTTGCCCGAAAACCAGCAACAATGGCTCGACAACGGGCTCAATGACGTCGCGCAGATCGCCTGGGAGACTCAGGAGGAGCTGAATCAGAGCCGGCTTGAACAAATGCTGGAAGGGGGTCACATGAAGGTGGTCCGCCTTACCGCTTCAGAACGCGAAGCGTTTCAGGAGGTCAGCATGCCCGTGCGCGACATCTATCTGGAACGCACAGGAGAAAGTGGCCGACTTATACTTGATCGGTTGCAGCAGCTGATCGAAGAGATGGAAGCCAACAAACCTGAGTAGGCTTCTGGATTACTCCGGCACCAGCCACCCGATATCATGGGCCAGATTCAGAACATCTAGCCCGGCAACATCGCTCATCATTGCGGCAAACCGGGAGTCAAAACCCCAGGGTGGGTTCACCACCAGCATGCCCGATCCGACCATGCCTCGCTCCGGCGGATTATTCAGGTGCACCTCACTGCAGAGTATCTTTCGCGCATCGGTGCCCCTGACCGCCTCTTTCAACTGTTCCTGCAGGCCACTGGTCAGGATCGGGTACCAGACAAGAAAAATGCCATGACGACACTTATGCCATGCTTTCCCCAGAGTTTTCGCCACTTCAATATAGTCGGTTTTGACCTCGTAGGAGGGATCAATCAGCGTCAGCAGGCGGGGCTGTCTGGGAGGCAACTGCCGTAGCAGACCTGCCAGGCCATCCTGTCTCAGCACACGAATCGAGGCTTCGGAAGCCCAGCCCGCCAGTTGCTCTCCCTCAGACGGATGAAGTTCAAAGAGCGTCAGCGCATCTCCAGCCCGGAGAAAATGCTGAAACCACGCAGGAGAACCGGGATAAACAGACAGCGCGCCACCGCCGGCATTGAATCCTGTCAGCACGTCCAGAAACGGTTTCCAATCCTCAGACAGCAGCCGATCTCTGGCGCCCCAAAGTCTCTGGACACCGTGGTCGGCTTCCCCTGTCTTACGGGCCCGCTCACTCCGCAAATCGTATATGGCACTCCCGGCATGGGTATCGAAACAGGCAATACCGGAGGCCTTCGCCCGCATCATGGTCTGGACCAGTGCCAGGGCTCCATGTTTCTGGACATCGGCGAAATTGCCGGCATGAAAGGCGTGCAAATAACTCAACATACAAGAATAGCTCCTGGTGACGGGGCCATTAAGCCCGATCACGGTTGCCCGGGGCAAGAGCACTATCGTCAATCCTGATCGATCGAGTCCGTTTCCCGCTTGCGTTTCGATAAAACGGAACTCATAATATTTAATGAGAATGTTTATTATTATTACTACTATTAACAGAACTTGGAGAAAGGAATGACGTCCATGTTTCGCCCAGCCCCCCTGGCATTGACAGTAACCGCTCTGCTCACTGCAGGCTGCGCTAATCATCCCTGGTCCACCAAGGATCATCAGCCGGCAACCAAAGACTCAGTGGTCGATCACTACGCCGATCTGGCTCATGCCAACTACGAAGATGCGCTGATCACCGCCCGCGCGCTGGACGAAGCAACTGACCGCTTGATCGCCAATCCGACCGAAGCCAATCTGGCGACCGCAAAAAAAGCCTGGCTGGCAGCGCGGGTTCCTTATCAGCAAACAGAAGTGTTCCGGTTCGGCAATGCTATTGTCGATGACTGGGAAGGCCAGCTGAACGCCTGGCCGCTCGATGAAGGCCTGATCGATTATGTGAAGGCAGACGGGTACCAGCACGAGCTGGGCAACGCCGGTGCCAACGCAAACATCATCGCAAGCAACAGTATCAATGTGGGTGGTGAGACACTGAATGTGGCATCTCTTTCCCCTGCACTGCTCGCAGATCTGAACGAAGTTGGCGGCTCTGAAGCCAACGTTGCTACCGGCTACCACGCGGTTGAATTCCTGCTGTGGGGTCAGGATCTCCACGGTTTTGAAAGCGGCGCCGGTGAGCGTCCGGTCACGGATTACGCGAAGGGCGCTGATTGCACCAATGGCAATTGTGAGCGTCGTGGCGAATACCTGGATGCGGTAACAGACCTTCTGGTATCCGACCTGGAGTGGATGGTGGCCCAGTGGGCGCCGGGCGACAGTGACAACTACCGGGCGCAATTGACCGCTGCAGACGCCAATCAGGGTGTTCAGAAAATGCTGTTCGGCATGGGTTCACTGTCTCTGGGCGAGCTGGCCGGCGAGCGAATGAAGGTTGCTCTGGAAGCCAATTCCTATGAGGACGAGCACGACTGCTTCAGCGACAATACCCACAATTCGCACTACTATAACGGCCAGGGTATCCAGAACGTCTACACGGGCACCTATCGTCGCGTGGATGGCAGCCTGGTGACCGGCCCTTCCCTGTCTGATCTGGTTCAGCAGAGCGACCCAGAGCTGGACGCCCGTCTTAACAACCAGCTGGACGCCTCCATGGAAGCCCTGGCGCTAATGAAGGCTCGCGCGGATAACAGCGAAAATCCCATGGCTTTTGACACCATGATTGCACCCGGGAATGCCGAGGGAACTCGTATCGTCAACGGCGCTATCATGGCGCTGGTCGCACAGACCGGTTCCATTGAGCAGGCTGCGCGCGACCTGGGTATTGAAGCCCTGTCTCCCAATGATGCCGGCCACGCGTTCTGAGCATGATGAAACCGCTTGCCTTAATCGGGGCGCTGGCGATTGCCAGCGCCCACGTTTGCGCCGAGACTCACGCGGGCTATCCGATCCAGACATCTCCGGCCTCCGGTGGTGAGGGCACCGTACAACAGTCAGATACCAATGCCTACTCGCTTCCCCAGGGCAATCTGTCCATGACCAAACGTCTGGATTTCAGTGTCGGCAACAGTTTCTTCCGGAACCCCTGGGTCGAAGCCCCGGCAAGCACTGACGCCCGTGACGGCCTGGGCCCGCTGTTCAATACCAACTCCTGCCAGGGATGTCATATCAAGGATGGTCGCGGACACCCACCCGGTGTCGACGAGTCGCCGGTCTCCCTGTTTTTGAGACTGGCAGTCCCTGCTGATCCGGAGCTGGACGCAGATATTCTGCGCAAACACGGTTTCAAACCGGCGCCAGTATATGGCAGCCAGCTCCAGACAGCCGCGCTTCCTGCAGCGAAACCAGAGGCTGATTTGATCGTCGAATGGACGTCAGTGAAGGAAACTCTTGCGGATGGGACGGTGGTGAAACTGCGCAAGCCTGTATACCGCATTGAGAACCCAAATTATGGGCCACTGCCGGAAAACCTGCTGGTGTCACCCCGGGTAGCACCCCAGATGATCGGAATGGGTTTGCTGGAAGCCATCCCCATCGAAGACTTACAAGCTCGCCATGACCCTGACGATGCGGACGGAAACGGCATCTCCGGAAAGCTTAACCAGGTCTGGGATCTGGCAACGGAACAGACAGTGCCCGGTCGATTCGGCTGGAAGGCAGCCGAGCCCGATGTCCACCAGCAAAGCATGGGAGCGTTCGCCGGAGATATGGGGCTGACCTCTACTCTGAAACCTAAAACCGACTGCATGCCCGAGCAGAATTGTGAGCGGTTTACCCATGGCGGTGAACCGGAGGTAAGCGACAAGGTCGCCAACTTCGTGACCTTCTACGCCAAGAGTCTGGCAATACCCGCGCGTCGAGATATTGGGTCTGAATCCGTCCGGCAGGGAGCAAGGCTGTTCAACGAAAGTGGCTGCGCTGGCTGCCATACGCCGAGACATCAGACCGGCGAGGTTTCCGATCGCCCGGACCTTAGCAACCAGACTATCTGGCCCTATTCGGATCTGTTGCTGCACGACATGGGTCCTGCCCTGGCCGACGGCCGCGATGAATTCCAGGCCAATGGCAATGAATGGCGAACCCCGCCGCTCTGGGGCATTGGCCTGGCCCAAGTGGTGAATCCACAAGCCGGGTTCCTGCACGACGGCCGCGCCCGCACTCTGGAAGAAGCCGTGCTCTGGCACGGAGGCGAGGCTCAGGCGGCCGCCGACCGATACCGCCAGATGTCGCCCGAAGATCGTTCCGCTCTGATCGATTTCCTGAATTCACTCTGAGGATCAGTCATGCAAGGGATCACCAGACTGCTGTGCACATCTATCCTGGCTCTAACCTCGCCCCTGGCGTGGGCAAGCGATGCCAACACCCAGGCCCGCCAGCAGTGGTATGAAGGCATTGCGACCGGCTATCAATCGTTGACCACAGAAGCGGGAGAGCTGGCTGAATCCGCCCGTGACTACTGCCAGAATCCAGCCGAGGGAAGCCGGGAACACGTGGAAGCCGCCTGGCTGAATGCCTTCCTGGCCTGGCAGAAGGTGCGCTTAGTCGATTTCGGCCCGGTCGAAAACAACAACCTTTCCTGGCAGTTCCAGTTCTGGCCGGATCCGAAGAATCTGATCGCACGGAAAGCGGCTTACCTGATCGGAAACGACGAACCGATCACCGCGAGCGTGATCAATCAGTCCGGTGTCGCTGTGCAAGGCTTCCCGATGATCGAATATCTGCTGTTCGACCAAGAGTTCAATGCCGGGGAAACTTCACTCCCAGTCGCCCGGACCTGCGAGCTGCTAACGAACGTCGCGGGACACTTGAAAAGCAACAGTGACGCATTGATGGCTGGCTGGCAGGCTTTCAGACCGCACTATCTGGAGACCGAGCAGTACTTCGACACCACTATCCGAGCGGGTATGGCAACACTGGAAATTCTGGAAGAAAGAAGGCTGGCCCAACCCATGGGTCTTCGCGGCAGTAACAAACGCAATCCTTACATCGCGGACGCCTGGCGCAGCGGCAAAAGCCTGCAGACTGTCGCGGCGACTGTCGACGGCCTGAACCGGTACTTTTTACCAGGGCTCGAAATTTCGCTGGAAGCAAAGGGGGCGTCCGACCTGGCAGACCGCATTCGCAAACAATTCAACGAGGTTCAGCAGAACTTTCCCGGAGCCCACCTACCCCTGGCAACGGCTTTGAAAGAAGAAGACCAGTTCCGGGCTCTGCAGAGCCTTTACGTTGATATTTCCCAGTTGACCACGCTGGTGAATGACCAGGCGGCAGTGGCACTTGGCGTAGTACGAGGCTTCAACTCGAGCGATGGCGACTGAGGAACCTGATCCTATGCTTTTGAACCGGAGAGCCCTTCTCAAGGTGTCCATTGCCGGCGGCGTTGCCGTGGGCCTGACCGGCTGTTCCCTGCTGCCCCGAAAAGCGTCAGTCCAACCTGATGGCTATGCCGGCGCCGTCGGGTTCCCGGATGGCAGTTTTGGAGTCAGCGCATTCAACCGCAACGGCCGGATAGTGTGGCAGGCGCCTGTCGATTCCCGCTGCCATAGCGGCTGCAACCGACCGCACCAGCAAGAGACCCTGTTTTTCGAGCGCCGCCCGGGTTGGTCATTCTACGTTTTCGATAGCACTACAGGTGCCCGGAAACACCATATTTCAGCCGAGCCGGGCGAACACTTTGTTGGCCACGGTGTGTTCTCGACCGATGGCCGACGCCTCTACGTCACCGCCAGCCGGTACGATCAGGGCGCGGGGATCATCGCAGTCTACGATGCCGAAAAGGGTTATCGGCGGACAAAAACCTTTGATCTGGCGGGAATCGGCCCCCATGAGCTGACCTTGCACCCCGACGGCGAAACCCTGGTGATCGGTCTCGGAGGCATCCTCACTCACCCGGATTACGACCGCATGAAACTGAATCTGGACACCATGGATCCAGCCCTGGTACTTGTGAATCGTCACTCCGGCAAAATCGTTGGCCGTTTCAGGCCGCCTCATCATCAGCAAAGCGCCCGCCATGTCAGCGTCAGCGGCGATGGCCGCGTGTATGTGGCCTATCAGCACCAGGGCCCACTCTACGAAACGCCGCCTTTGTTGGCACGTCTTGAAGAGGGAACTTTGCGGGAGTACCGGTTCGATGAGGACACCCGGACAGCGTTGGCCAACTATATTTCCAGCGTGGTTGCGCATCCGGAAAACGACCTCGTGGCTGCGGCTTCGCCGATTGGTGGAACGGCCATTATCTTTCGGGGCAAGACCGGTGAGCTGGTCAGCCGCGCACACATCGCCGATTGCGCGGGCATCCAGACCCTTGCCGGAGGGGATTTTCTTGTTTCCTCTGGACGGGGAAAACTTATCCGGCTCGGCGCCGGCAAACCCGCCAGAGAACTCGCAGATCTATCCGTTCACTGGGACCACCATCTGGTCTGATCGCTCGCAGTTGCCGTAATCCGGACTTAAGGATACCGCGCCACACTGGTATCCTTTCGACACATTTTTCGGAGGATAGCGGTTTGCCTGAGAGCAGAAAGGACACCATCGAACAACTTTATGGCCTGATTGCCAACGAAGAAGATGCCCGGGTCTGCAAGGATATTCCTGAGGAGGCCTGTCGCGAGGTACCCCGCAATTTTTTCCTCATTCTCGCCAGTAACGTACTGACCAAGCTGGGCGATCTGCTGATCAGCCCGAAAACCGTGCTGGCCTGGTTGATGAGTACCATAGGTGCTCCCGCCCTGGTGGCCTGGCTGGTTCCGATCCGCGAATCCGGCTCTCTCGTTCCACAAATGGTCATCGCGGCCTGGGTGCGCCGCAAACCGGTTCGCAAGTGGTTCTGGACGTTGGGCAGTTTCGGACAGGCCGCCAGCGTGGTGGCGATGGCAGCCAGTGTCTGGTTCTTCGAGGGTTATGCAGCCGGCTTCGGGATCATTGCCGCTCTCATTGTGTTTTCCCTGGCCCGCGGCTTTTGCTCCGTCTCCATGAAAGACGTTCAGGGCAAATGCATTCCCAAGACCCGCCGGGGAAGGCTTGGCGGACTGGCGTCCACCATCGGTGGCACGGCAACCGTCGTTTTAACCGGCCTTTTATTCTGGGAACGTGGCGACCCCACGATTGCCTTCTACACCGTGTTGCTGCTTCTGGCAGGGGCACTCTGGGTAATTGCCGGTTTTCTGTTTGCCGGAGTTCAGGAGCATGAAGGCGAAACCGGTGGCGGTGGAAACGCCATCAACGAGGCGTTTCAGAGCCTTTCTCTGCTCCGCGATGATGTTCCCTTCCGACATTTCGTGATCACCCGGGCCCTGCTTCTCTGCTCTGCCCTGGCATCTCCCTATTTCGTGGTCCTGGCACAAAAGGAGTCGGATATCGGCTGGATGCTGGGCATTTTCCTGCTCGCCAGCAGTCTCGCAAGTTCCCTGAGTGCCAGTTTCTGGGGCTGGGCGGCGGACACGTCCAGCCGGAGGGTGATGATCCGTGGCGCGGCAATGGCCAGTGGCACCTGCCTGATCGTCGGCACTGCAGCACTTACCCTGGGGCAAGACCTGGGCAGCGTGTGGTTTTATCCGGTGGCTTTCTTCGTGCTCAGCATCGCACATGCTGGCGTCAGGCTGGGGCGCAAAACCTATCTGGTGGATATGGCCGGGGGCAACAAGCGCACCGATTACACTGCCGTGAGCAACACGGTCATTGGCGTTTTGCTGCTTGTCACAGGCGGCCTGACCGCTCTGGTATCAATGATCTCCCCAGTCGCGGTCATTATGGTTCTCGGCCTGATGGGCCTGGCCGGGATGTTCAGTGCGATACGACTCAAAGAAGTTACGGAGGACTGATCGAGGCGCGCAGTCAGGAGGGCGCCTTGCCATCGTTCAGAGCGAGCGCCCCCTTTACAATCCGGTAGATAATCCAGATCGAAATACCGAGAAGAATAAACCAGCCTATGATCAGTGGCGTGGTAACAATACCGATCACGGTCCAGAGCAGGCCTATCCAGAACGTACGAATCTGCCAGCGGAAATGCCTTTCCACCCAGGTATTACGCACGTCATCCAGTTTGACGTAATTGATGATCACGCCCACCAGACCGGTAATGCCTCCAACAAAGAATGAAAGCGCCTGAAGGATGTAGACTACTACCGCCAGGTTCCGGGCAGGCTCTGAGCGACGGGACGCGGGGTCCGCGTCGGCAGGAATAAACTCCGGTTCAGTCAAAGCAGGTCTCCTATTTGACGATTAACCGGAGTCTACCACAGCGCCCATCGCCGGAAATCCGCGGGCGGTCAGTGATTGTCCGGACGATAACCCAAACGGAACCCACCCCAGTGTTTGCCATTCACATAGATTGGTACGGAGAGGTCATGCATGATTTCGCCGGTATCCCGACGGTAGGTTTGCAAGAGCATGGTCTCGGTATGCTGGCCACAGCGAATACCGGTACGGTCGTTGAACAGCCGCTTGCTCCTGCTCTTGACCAGATCCACCTTGGGATCGCCTGTTGGCGCGTGGGCGAAATCGCGGTTGTGGGTGGGCACGTATCCGTCGGGGGCAGCGGCAATGGCAAAGACAATGGCCTCGTGAGCATTTTTCACCTGCTCCTGAATAGCAGGCAGATATTGGTCGGTAAACTTGTCAAAGGTGCTGGAGTACTTTGGCGGATGAGTATTCGGGATCGGCGTACGGGACTTGTCGAACAGCGCGCTTTCGGAGAGTTTGCCGTCGCGGATGGCCTGCTCGAACATCTGACCAATCTGGTCCGCGCCGGCCCGGGCCTGATCGAAGAACGGCCGGTGATAACTGGCTTCGCTGTTCAATGCGAATGACGCGTTAGCTTTCTCTGCAAGCTCCATCAGCGTAGCCGCCTGCTCCGCAAGCGATGAAACGCTGGTATCACTCTCGGAGATCTGGTCGCGCACGGTTTCAATCGCGGAGAAAACCTGGGCCAGACTCTGCTCGTTGTTCTGGTCAATCTCGGCTATCCGTGCAACCTGCTGCTGTACACGTTCCGACTGATCGCTGATCTGTTCCAACCTCTCTCCAACGCTCTCCACAGAAGTCAGCCCCGCCTCGATGCTGCGGGCCAGGTCTTCAATACGGGAAACGATCAGCGTAGTGTCCGAGCGTATTTCCTCCAGGGTTTCTGCAACTTCACCGGTTGCCTGGGCAGTCCGACCAGCGAGCTGGCGTACTTCATCGGCGACGACCGCGAACCCGCGCCCCTGGTCACCAGCCCTCGCCGCCTCAATGGCGGCATTGAGTGCAAGCAGATTGGTCTGTTCAGCGATACCCTGGATGGTGGTGGTCACACCCTGGATCTTGTTGGACTTCTCGTTCAGCTCCTGGATCAGCCGCAGGTTTTCCCCGGACTGCTGGTGCACCTCCCTAACACTGTCGATGGCGGAGATCAGGGCTTCACGACCCTCGGTGCTTACCTGTTTGTTCTGCAGCGCCATGGTGGCTGCATCGGTGGCCTGCTCCGAGGATTCCCGCACGGTTTCGGTAATCTGCCCCGCGTAATCGGCCATTTGTGCAGTTTCTTCAACCTGGCGATCCAGCCGCAGCTTCAACTGGTCGGCCGCGAAAGACACCTGGGCGGCGGAAATCGCGTTCCTGTCAGCGCTACCGGAAAGCGTTTCGACGAGCGCGCGCCCCGCCCTCGCATCAGCTAGCAACTGATGACATTGCGCATGCAGTGGATGATCTTCAGCCAGGGTGCCGTTATTCAAGGCCTTGAGGCCACGCTCAGTCGGCTCCAGGACACGAACAATCATGAACCCGCCGGCAGCAACGAGACCTACGACAAGCCCGATGAGCATTGAGGTAATTTCAAGACCTAGCAACGGCGCCACCGCTGCGCAGACGACTGCAAGAAGTCCGGCAACCGCCATCCCCCATAAAACTGAAGCCCTATCCAGTAACCCCATGGAAACCTCTTCTTTTTTGTTGTTTCTGCAAGCATCTTGTTATTAAAGGCCATTGTGGAGACTAAAGAATTGACATGAGTTTATAACTCATACTTTAGTGTATTTAATAACCCTATCGGCGGGGAATAGCGTTTCTGAAACAAAAAACCGCAAACCCGACTCACTCTGTAACCGAGTGGGCCGGGTTTGCGGTGTTCAGATGACTACTTTGGCGTTGGCTCAGGCGCCGATCACGCCACCGTCGTCCTTGGTAACGATCACGGTTGCATCGCGGGGGCGAGGATCACTGGAGTCCGGCCAGTTACCTTCCGGATGCTGGATGTTGACGAACATGGTTTTCACATCCGGCGTGGAAACAACCCCCGTCACCTCACAACCCTGGGGACCTACGAAGAAACGCTTGATTTCGCGAGTCTCCGGATTGGCAGCCAGCATCATGTTGTTCTGGTAGGGTGCAGCGTCGGAGCCATCGGTCTGGATCCAGAGACGACCGTTGTAGTCGAACCAGAGGCCATCCGGGCTGTTGAAGATATTGTCGTCGGTCAGCGAAACGATAACTTCGTCACCCACTACGGTTTCCGTACCCTGCTCACCGGCAAAGACGAAAATGTCCCAGTCGAAACTGGTCGCGGTGTGATCATTACCCTCCTCGCTCCAGCGGATGATATGACCTGTACGGTTATTCGCGTTGGGGTTGGCCGCGTTAACCTGATCTTCAGTACGACGGGAATTGTTGGTCAGGGTGAAATAAACCTGGCCTGAATTCGGGTCAACCGCACCCCATTCCGGACGGTCCATCGGGGTTGCACCCGCGATATCGGCAGCCAGGCGTGTATTCAGGAGAACGTCAGCCTGGTTCTCGAAGCCGTCGAAGGCAATGTCGCCAACGGTCGTACCCACGGCAGCATCAACCTTGGCCTTGAATTCAGCATCATTGAGGTCCAGCGACAACCAGTCGCCGGAGCCGTCGTCATTGAAGCGGGCTACATACAGAGTGCCTTCGTCGAGGAGGTATCCACCGGCTGTGGCGGCATAGTAAGGCTTCGACGATACAAACTTGTAGATGTACTCGAAACGGGAGTCATCGCCCGAGTAACATACCACCGGCTCGCCTTCCTTGGCCGGCGCGAAGATGACACCCTCATGACCGAAACGACCCAGGGCAGTGCGCTTCTGCGGCTTGCTTTCCGGGGTAAAGGGATCAATCTCGACCATGTAGCCATAGGTATTGGCTTCATTTCGGTAATCATCGGCAGCGGATGCGCCGATAGAGCTTACATTGAGTCGAACGTACTGATCCTCACCACTATCAGCCAGTTCCCAGTCATAACGGCTGGAGCTTCCAACACCATGGCGGGTCTGCTCCCGGGGCTGCGTGGCGTCGCTGTTTGCAAAGTAGCCGTGCCAGTTTTCCTCAGCAGCCAGGTAAGTGCCCCAGGGTGTCGGCCCCATCGCACAGTTGTTAAGCGTGCCGCGGGTCTCGGTGGCGTCCGGGCTGTATTTGGTGATCAGCTTGCTGTAGCCACGAACCGGACCCCGAATGTCCATTTCGGTATTGCCGGTGATCCGACGGTTGAAGGGACTGCCAAAGACAATGTCCCACTTGCCGTTGGTGTCACGTTTGATGTGAACCACGGAAACACCGTGTGCTGCGATTTCCTTACGGACTTCATCCGCCGGACGTACGCCACCGTTATCCGATGCCTTGGTGGCACCATTGGCATGCAGAGCGCCCTGATTGATGTACTCATGGTTCATCACCAGAAGGCCTTCGGTTGAGCTGTTGCCGCCAGCCTTCTGGTCAATCGGGAAGAAGTGCACGCCGTCGTGGTGCATGCCCATCTGTTGTTCCTGCTCCGCACCGGTGTTCGTGCCATCCGGCTTGTAAGCAGGATAAGACCCGGTGATAGGAGTGCCCCAGGGGAGGAATGTTTCGGAGGAGTAGCCTTCCGGAACAACCACCTCGTTGGCCGTTGATGTCGGTACCGCCTTGAAGCCGATATCGGTACTTGAAACATTGCTGCTGGTGGTGCCGTCGTTGCTGTCGCTGCCACAACCTGCCAGGCCCAGTCCCATCACACTGGCAAGGGCAGCACCAACGCTGCCTTTCATCACGGTACGGCGCTGCATGCGAGCGGCAAGGACCTGGTGGAAGGGGGTGTTTTCAGTGTGGTTAACTACCGGCTCGTAGTTGGGATCCAGGTAATTGGGATCAAGGTCGTGCTTAGCCATGTTTTTGCCTCTCTCGAAGAACAGCGGGTCGATGTTGTTGAGAGGACAGTTTCGGCGGGAAATATGACAGTAAGGGTAAGTTTAAAAGACAAATTCGTTAACATTGCTTTACAAGGGCGGCCACTGGAACACCGACCGCCTCGCAAAGACTGTTGCTGCGAAGCGGTCAGCCCACCCGGTTACTGCTGGGTGGCTTCTTCGTAGCCTTCTTCAATGGAATCGCCGGCTTCTTCGGCGGCATCAGTCATGGCATCACCAGCTTCCTCTGCGCCTTCCTGCAACTCGCCCATGGCACTTTCATCCTGGCCGGTGGCTTCTTCCAGGGTTTCCTCGGTGGAATCCGCCGCGTCTTCCATCATCTCTCCGGCGTTATCCGCAGCCTGCTCGACATCCACGCCTTCGTTGTCTTCCGAACTGCAGGCTGCAAGGCCGAGCGTCAGAACCATCAAAAGTGCACTCAGTGTGAGCTTGTTCATACCATATCCCTCTGTTGGTAAGCATTTACAACGGTGCACAGGGTACGGCGCGGTTGGCCCCGGGGCAATTACCGGCCCATTACCCTTTCGTTAACCGGCACTGTCCGAGAGCAACTGGCCATCGATGGTAATAACGTGATCGAACGGGAGCATGGTTCCGCGCCCGAGCAGCAGAAAATCCTGCCCGGCGCGACTGAAAAGATCGCGAATAACATCATGAACCAGACAAATCTGACCGGCGCTGTCACGGTAAACAACTTCGGTAAGCCTGCCGGAAGACAAGTACTCCCGAATGATTCCCTGAACAGAATATGAGGCGGTCGCAGACGACGGATTGGGCATGGCTGATTCTTCCTTGTGATCAGACTCTTGTTGTTCAGATGAGTTTGGTCCAGAAACCGGCTTTCTGCCAAAGAAATGGTAATTGTCATTTTGAGCCAAGGTTCCAGACAGCTGTCGACGCCCGTTGCATTGTTGGATTGTCCGACATAAATTGCAGGTACGCGCACTGCAAGGGAGACAACAATGAACGCCAAAACCCCGGATAACCTGCAATCACACAAAATCTCGGCGCCCGCTGCAAAAGACGCCTCTGGCAACTGGAAAGACCCGAAGCGTTACATGTGGCTACTCGGTCCCGCACTGCCAGGAATCGGGCTGGCCGCACTGACCGGCTATGCCCTGGCTCCAAAAAAACTGAAAGCCCTGGCATGGACTGGCCCGGCGCTGGTACACGGCATCATTCCTGCCCTGGATCGGGCTATCGGCGAGGATAAGAGCAATCCACCGGAATCGGCGGTGAAGACACTCGAGCAGGACAAGTACTACGACCGGATTGTGAAAGCATTTATTCCGACCCAGTACGCCATGACCTTCATGGGTGCCTGGCTTGCCAGCCGCAAAAACACACCCCTGGATGACAAGATAGGGCTCACGCTGACGGTTGGCGCTATCAATGGCGTCGGGATCAATACCGCCCATGAGCTCGGCCACAAATCCAACAGACTGAACAAGCTGCTGGCCATGGCAGCCCTGGCGCCCACCGGCTACACCCACTTCGTTGTTGAGCACAACTTTGGTCATCACAAGCGGGTAGCCACGCCGGAGGATCCTGCCAGCAGCCGTATGGGCGAGAGTTTCTGGAAATTCCTGCCACGCACGGTGCTCGGTGGTATCAAATCATCCATCAAGATCGAGAAGGCGAGGCTTGCCCGCAAGGGCAAGAGCTTCTGGAGCCTGGACAACGAGCTGCTGCAGGGATGGGCCATGAGCGCCGGGTTCTTTGGCGCCACAACGCTGGTTTGCGGCCCGAGGGCGGTTCCGTTTCTGGCGGCCCAGGCGGTTTACGGTGCCAGTTTGCTCGAGAGTGTGAACTACATCGAGCACTACGGCCTGTTGCGCCAGAAAGACAAGAACGGCAAGTATGAGCGCACCCAACCAGAGCACAGCTGGAACAGCAATCACATTGTGACCAATCTGTTCCTGTATCAGCTCCAGCGGCATTCAGACCATCACGCGCATCCGCAGCGCAGTTACCAGGCTTTGCGGCATTTCGAGAAGGCTCCACAATTACCAGGTGGTTATGCCTCGATGCTTCTGCCGGCCTATCTGCCCCAGTGGTGGTATGAAACCATGGATAAGCGTGTGATTGATCACTACGAGGGAGATCTGAGCAAAATCAACTGGGATCCGGACCGGAAAGAGGAGCTGATGGCCAGGTATGCGGACTACGCTGCTGAGGTAGCTGCTGAAGCGAAAGCTCGCCGAGAATTCGCGAATTCCGAGGCTGCCTGAATATTGCCGCCTGCCAGCTCGGGCCCCAACCTTCAGGCTCGAGTGCAGGCGGCCGACCGGCGTCTTCCTTCCGGGAGACGCCGTGAACCCATCCATGGGGGCTTGATCGCAGCATCCTTGCTGCTCACACTCCCGGAAGGAAGACCCCGGTCAGCTGCCCTGAGCTCTGGCGATATAGTCAGGTTTCTTTATAAGCGCTAAAACCCGTGATTTCTGACCAAGCTGAGCCGTTACTTACCTTTGAAAGCGGCCTCTCGACGTTCCAGGAATGACTGAATTCCCTCCTTTACATCCTCACTGGCCATAACCGGCTGAAGGTCCGGGAACAAACGCTGCTTCGCAGCCTCCTGCCCTTCGCTGACAGCAATTTTTGAGGATTTAAGACTGCCCTGGACACCCAGTGGCGCCGCCCTGGCAATTTTCTCGGCAATTTCCAACGCGACGTTGAACTGCTCGCCGGGTTCCACCAGTTCCTGGATCAAACCCCACTGATACGCCTGATCGGCGGTCCACTCATCGCCGGTCAGCAGGTATCGCTGGGCATTACCCCAGCCAATTTCCCGTTGCAGGCGGATCGTGGCACCACCACAGGCGAAGATGCCCCGCTTCACTTCCAGTTGGGCGAAGCGCGTTCCTTTCGCAGCGACGCGCACGTCTGTGTTGAGCATCATCTCAACGCCGCAGGTGAAGCAGATGCCCTGTGCCGCAAAGACCACCGGTTTGCTCAGAGCCTTGCCAGTGATGTGAAACGGATCCAGTTCGCCTTCACCCGGCTCGATGCCCTTCCCGTTAGCGAACACGCCTGCCCAGTCGTCTAGTTGCAAGCCGCTGGTGAAGTGGTCGCCCTCGGCGTACATCAGCCCGACCCGTAGCTCCGGGTCGTTCTCGAGCTTGTAATAGGCTGCCGCGATCTGGTGGTACATCTCGCGGTTCATGGCGTTCATTTTTTCAGGGCGGTTTAGCCCGATCAGCAAGATGTGGTTTTTCTTCTCAACATTTACCAGAGCCATCAGAACCACTCCGATTTCATGTTCAGGCAGGTATCGTCCTGATTGCGCAGCAGAACCAGATCCTGAGCCACGGTTGGCAATTCCCAGTGGAAGAAGTACTGGGCCGCCTGCAGTTTGCCCTGGTAGAAATTGCGTTCATCATCGGTATTCGCGGAACCCAGGGCATGGGAGGCCGCATTGGCCTGACGCAGCCACATCCAGGCCACCATAATGTGCCCGAACAGGTGCAGGTAGCACGAGGCATTGGCCAGGGTTTTGTCGGGATCGCCTTCCATCAGGGATTTACCCAGGCTTTGGGTAACCTTCACTGCCTGCTGCAGGGTTTCACTCAGGGACAGGGCCCATTGCTGGCAACGATCGGTGGTGGCTGCCTGCAGATCCACCTGCATCTCCTGCATGAGCAGCTGCAAACCGTGGCTCTGATCCTGCCAGATCTTACGGCCCAGCAGGTCCATGGCCTGGATACCGTTGGTGCCTTCGTGAATCGGGTTCAGGCGGTTGTCACGCCAGCACTGCTCTACCGGATACTCTCGGGTATAACCGGCACCGCCGTAAACCTGGATAGCCAGGTCGTTAGCCTTGGGGCCGTATTCGGAAGGCCATGCTTTGATCACCGGAGTGAGCAGGTCCAGCAGCTTTCCGGCTTCCTGGCGTTTCTGCTCATCGGGATGGGTGTGCTGGTCATCCATCAGTCGGGCGCCGTAGAGGCACAAAGCCAGGCCTCCCTCACTGTAGGCTTTCTGGGCCAGCAGCATGCGACGGACATCGGCGTGATCAATAATCGGCACCTGCGGGCTTTCCGGATTCTTCTCGCTGGCCTTACGGCCCTGTAGGCGATCTTTGGCGTATTCGAGGCTGTGCATGTACCCGCGATACCCGATCACGGCGGCGCCGAAACCCACACCTACCCGCGCCTCGTTCATCATCTGGAACATATACTTCAGGCCCTGGTGGGGCTCGCCAACCAGATAGCCGTGACAGGGAGCATCATCACCGAAGCTCAGGGCGGTGGAGGTGGTGCCACGGTAGCCGAGCTTGTGAATCAGGCCAGCGAGGCTGACGCCATTGCGTTCAGTGGGATTGCCTTCGTCATCCACCAGAAACTTGGGCACGATAAACAGGGAGATACCTTTCACGCCCGCCGGCGCCCCTTTGATCTTGGCCAGCACCATGTGAACGATGTTGTCAGTGATGGACTGCTCGCCACCGGAGATATAAATCTTCGCGCCCTTGATCAGGTAGTGCCCTTCATCTGTGGGCGATGCCGATGTCCGGATATCCGCGAGGGAGGAGCCGGCGTGAGGCTCGGTCAGGGCCATGGTGCCGCTGAATCGACCGCTGAGCATGTTCGGAAGGAAGGTGGTTTTCTGCTGTTCGTTGCCGAAAACCCGGATGAGGTTGGCGGCAGCTGTGGTCAGAAACGGGTAGCCGGCGGTACCAGGGTTGGCAGCTGTGAAGAAACCGTTGCAGGCGGCCATGACCGATTCAGGCAACTGCATGCCACCCAATTCATAGTCGTAACGTCCTGCAATAAAGCCGGCTTGCGCATAGGCGTCGAAGGCTTCCTTCACCTGCGGCAGCATCTCGACCTGGCCGTTGACGAACTTTGGTTCGTCCTTGTCGGCGGCGCTGTTATGGGTGGCAAACTTTTCCCGGGCCATCTTGTCTGCGGTTTCAATGACGGCATCGAAGGTGTCGCGGTTGTGTTCGCTGAAGCGCTCGCGGGTGGTGAGGTTTTCGGTATCGAGAACTTCGTAGAGCTGGAACGCCAGGTCGCGGCGGTCGATCAGGGTGTCGGTCATGCTTGGTCTCCTGTTTGTTGTCGATAGCCTCTCACAACTGGTTTTTTCTGGAAACCGGCGTTTATGACATAATTATGGTCAATATTGCCACTGGTGGCCTAATTTGGAGAATGTATGCGAACGGTCTCTGTTATCGGTTTTGATGGCGCTTTAGCCAGCGCTATCACTGGCATTATTGATCTTTTCCGTCTTGCCGGCGTTACCTGGGCGCGGATTAACGATGAAGCCCCGACACCCCGGTTCACAACCCGGCTTCTGACGAAGGACGGAGCGCCCTGCCGTTGCATTAACGGACTGACCATTCAGCCAGACGGAGCCTGGAACGATTTGTTACCGGGTGGCAACGACAGCGATCTGGTGGTGATACCGACTATTGGTGGCCCTATCGAAGTCGTTCTGGCCGGGAATTCGGAGCTTATTGATTGGCTGAGCGAATTTCGGTCTTCAGACGCCGGGCAGGTCCGGGTAGCCAGTAACTGTACCGGTGCGTTCATGCTGGCCGAGGCGGGGCTGCTGGATGGTCGTCAGGCGACGACGCATTGGGGCTTCAGCCATCAGTTCCGCCAGCGCTTTCCGGCGGTGAACCTTCAGCCGGACAAGCTGGTAACGGTGGATGGTGACGTTGCCTGTGCCGGGGGCGGCATGGCCTGGTGGGATCTGGGGATCTATCTTGTCGAGCGTTACGCGGGGGCTCAGGTGGCGCGGGAGCTGGCGAAGGCGTTTGTGATTGATGCGGGGCGGACGAGTCAGGCGCCTTACAGCGCCCTGCAGGCGCGCCGCTACCATTCTGACGCAGCTATTCTGAAGCTGCAGGACTGGCTGGACAGTCATTACCGCAAACCTGTTACCCTGCAACGCCTGGCTTCACTCAGCGGACTCACCGAGCGTTCTCTGATTCGCCGATTCAAGGCAGCCACTGGTGACACGCCCACCGGGTATCTGCAACTTCTACGGATTGAGGTGGCACGCCAGCATTTGGAGAAATCGCGGTTACCGATTGATGAAATCACCCAGTTGGTGGGATACGAAGACGTGAGTTCGTTCACGCGTCTGTTCCGCAAGCATACCGGGCTTTCACCCGGTGCCTACCGCTCTCGCTTTGTCAGGTAATGTCCGGTCGGTCCTGCATGGCCCGGGTTATGCATCGGTTTCCAATCAAGGCCAATGTTCGGCCTTAAACGTAAAGAATACCGACAGGTGTCACTATGGGGAGGTCCGCCATGAATGCACCGATCAGACAAAGCCAGGCAGAGATTCTGAGCAGGCTGTACGACATGAAGCGCAAGCAGATCGAGCAGGCACTGCAACAGGGAAACAGCCTTCGAAGTCAGGTACTTGAAGCTGAAGCCGAGGCGATTTCAAATGCCTTGAAAGCCGCCCGCTAACCAAACTAAACCCTTCTATCCGGAGCCATACTTCTTCAGACGGCGGCTCCAGCGCTGCTTCGCATACCGGCGGAGGTTCGAGACATTATCGGTTTCATCCATGATTTCCGTGCCCAAAAGTGTCTCCAGTATGTCCTCCAGCGTCACTATTCCCAGCCAGGTTCCCAATTCGTCATAGACAACGGCCAGGTGTTGCCGCTCTCGCAGCATGTCTGAAAACAGGAATTCGATGTTGGTGTTGCCTTTCACTCGCTTGATCTTGCGCATGTGATCGAGCAGGTCGACATCGGAATCGAGGTTGATCAGATCTGCCCGATGCAGGTAGCCGAGCGCCTCGCCTTCCTCATCGATTACCGGGTATCGGGAGAACGGTGATTTTCTGACCTGCTCCCGGAACTGGTCGTAAGTGATGCCCGGATCAACGTATTTGCAGACCGTCCTTGGTGTCATCACAGAACTGACCTTGATCTCGTGGAATCGCAGGACGTTGTGAATCATGCGCCGTTCTTCTTCGTCCAGGGCCTGCTGATCCTTGCCTATCTCCGCCAGGGCGCTGATCTCCGCACGGATATCAACGTCGGCCTCACCAGACCCAATTCGGCGGGTGACCTGTTTGGACAACCAGATGAACGGCAGCAGCGCCTTGATCATGAACCCCAGAATAGCTGGCAGCCGTGGCGCAATACTCCGCCAGTATTTGGCGCCAATGGTTTTAGGAATAATTTCCGAGAATATCAGGATAGCCAGGGTCATTACCGCAGAGGCAATGCCGAGCCAGGCTTCCCCAAAAACCACAGTCACCTGGGCGCCAACGCCGGTCGCGCCCACGGTGTGGGCAACCGTGTTCAGTGTAAGGATTGCAGACAGCGGATCGTCCACATTATCTTTCAGTTTTCGCAAGCGCGCGAAAAGCTTCGGCTTCTCTTTTTTTAGTGAGGCGATATAGCTCGGAGTCACCGAAAGCAAGGCCGCCTCTAGAATGGAGCATAAAAAGGAGAAGCCAATCGAAAGCACTGCGAAGGCAATTAGTAATGTCATAATTTGGCTGCGACTTCCGTTCCCTGCCGGATGGCCCGTTTGGCGTCCAATTCTTCGGCGATGTCTGCACCGCCGATCAGATGCGCGGTCACCCCAGAGTCCGATAACTCGTCGAAAAGTTCCCGATAAGGTTCCTGGCCTGCACAAATAATCACATTGTCCACAGCCAACACCCGACTCTCCGTGACCTTGCCATCTTTGTCGGTCAGGGAGATATGCAGCCCCTGGTCGTCAATCCGCTCATAGCGACAGCCCCTCAGCATCTCGACTTCACGGTGCTTCAGGCTGTTGCGGTGCACCCAACCCGACGTCTTGCCCAGACCGCCGCCGACCTTGCCGGTTTTTCGCTGCATCAGGTAAATCTTTCGGGGCGACGGTGTTGGCTGGCGCTCGGCCAGGCCCCCGGGGCCATCGAAGTCCGGGTCGACGCCCCATTCCGCCTGCCAGTCGGCAACGCTGACCTGCTCGCCTTCGGGATGGTGGCTGAAGTCGTGTGTCAGGAACTCGCTGACATCGAAGCCTATACCGCCGGCACCAATAACCGCCACAGTCTCACCAACCGGTTTGTTGTGACGGAGCACATCGAGGTACCCGAGCACCTTGGGATGATCGATGCCTTCAATTGCCGGTGTTCTCGGCTTCACGCCAGTGGCGATCACCACATCATCAAATCCGTGGGCCTTGAGTGAGTCCGCGTCCACGCGTGTGCCCAGCTTCAGGTCGATCTCCAACAGCTCTATCTGGCGCTGGTAATAACGAAGGGTTTCGTAGAATTCTTCCTTGCCCGGGATGCGTTTGGCGTAGTTGAACTGACCGCCAATCCGATCGTCCGCGTCGAAAAGGGTCACCTTGTGGCCCCGTTTCGCGGCGGTGGTCGCTGCTGCCAGCCCCGCAGGTCCGGCCCCCACCACTGCCACCCGGCGCACAACCGGCGCTACCGTCAACACCAGCTCGGTTTCGTGGCAGGCCCTCGGGTTTACAAGGCACGATGCCCGCTTGGCCTGAAAGGCATGGTCAAGACACGCCTGGTTGCAGGCAATGCAGGTGTTGATTTCGTCACTGCGCCCCTGCTCGGCTTTGCGAACAAACTCACTGTCTGCCAACAGAGGCCGGGCCATCGACACCATATCCGCCTTTCCGGCGGCAAGAATCTCTTCTCCTTTTTCGGGGGTGTTGATGCGGTTGGTGGTACACACCGGGATATCCACTTCGCCGTAGAACTTGGCGGTGACATCGGCGAAGCCGCCCCGGGGAACCGAGGTAACGATGGTGGGCACCCGGGCTTCATGCCAGCCGATCCCGGTATTGATGATGGTGGCTCCTGCCTGCTCAATGGCCTTGCCCAGCGTCACAATCTGATCCCAGGTCTGGCCACCCTCGACCAGGTCCAGCATGGACAACCGGTAGATAATGATGAATTCAGGCCCAACAGCTTCGCGCATACGGCGGACAATCTCCACGGGCAGGCGCATACGGTTCTCGTAAGGGCCACCCCACTTGTCCGTTCTCTTGTTGGTCCGCTCACACAAAAACTGGTTGATGAAATAGCCTTCGGAGCCCATCACCTCGACGCCATCATAACCCGCAAACTTTGCAAGTTTTGCGGCATTGACGAAATCGTTGATCTGCCGCTCTACCCCTTTCGAGGAGAGGGCGCGGGCCTTGAACGGGCTGATCGGCGCTTTGGTTGCCGACGCCGAGACAATGAGAGGCTGGTAGCCATAACGCCCTGCGTGCAGGATCTGCATACAGATCTTACCGCCTGCCTCATGCACCGCGCCGGTCACATGCCGATGCAAAAGAGCCGTAGCCCGGTTGTTCATGGTGGAGGCAAGGGGGGCCAGCTGCCCAACCAGATTGGGCGAGAAACCGCCCGTCACCATGAGCCCAACGCCGCCTTCTGCGCGCTCGGCAAAATAGCGCGCGAACTTGTGGATGTTCCAGAACCTGTCTTCCAGGCCCGTGTGCATGGACCCCATCAGCACCCGGTTCTTGAGTTCAGTAAAGCCGAGATCCAGGGGTTTCAGAAGGTTGGGATAGGTATCGCTCATGGAAGTCTCTCAATAAATATTTATCGCGAGTATACACCTGATCAATGGCATGTTGACTTGACCTTACGAACGGGCCACGTATCATCGGCAATCAAGTTTGACTGACGGAGCAACCATGACCGCAAGGTCCTTCGGCTGCACAAGAGTTACCCGCCCACCTGTTACCGCTGACATCGCGCGGCACCGGGGCCGTTTACCGTACTTTCCGGACCCGCCTGCTCTCCGCTGATCCACCCCAACTTCGATGCCGAAGGAGCATCGGTGCTTAACAGGCAGGGTGGCCGGCCGGAGACTAGACTCAGGCAAACATGCCTTCGATACTCACGTAAAAGAAAACCAATAACGAGGTTGCGATGTCGCTACCGCTGGTTGTTTTACTGCCTTTTCTGGGTGCCATAGCCGCGCCCCTTTTCGCTCAAGGCGGCAGAACGGCGATTGCCGTTGCATCTTCTGTACCCGCGCTGATCGCGCTCGCAGCCCTTTTTCCTCATTGGGAAACACTGGCCGATGGCGGCGTGGTCCTGCATAGCTACGAGTGGCTGCCGGCACTTGGCCTGTCCCTGAGTTTCCGGCTGGACGGCCTCTCGCTACTGTTCGCGCTGCTGATCCTGATTATCGGGCTGCTGATCATTCTCTACGCCCGCTATTATCTGAAGGCATACGAGAACGTTGGCAAGTTCTATGCCCTGCTGCTCTGCTTCAAGGGCTCGATGCTCGGCATCGTGCTCTCAAGCAACCTGCTCCTGATGATGATTTTCTGGGAACTGACCAGCCTGACCTCGTTCCTGTTGATCAGTTTCTGGACCCATAAACAGGACGCCCGCCGTGGTGCCCGAATGGCACTCGCGGTAACCGGCGGCGGCGGCCTTGCACTGCTCGCCGGCATTCTGATCATCGGCAACATTGTTGGCAGCTTCGAACTTGATGACGTGCTGGCAGCCGGAGACCAGATTAAGGCTCATGCCATGTATCCGGTCGCTCTGACCCTGGTTCTGCTGGGCGCGTTCACCAAATCGGCCCAGTTCCCGTTCCATTTCTGGCTGCCTCACGCCATGCAGGCACCGACACCGGTCTCGGCCTACCTGCACTCTGCCACCATGGTCAAAGCCGGTATTTTTCTCATGGCCCGGCTATATCCCACCCTGGCAGGCACTGAACAGTGGTTCTACATGGTCAGCTTTACCGGCATGGCCACCCTGCTCATTGGTGCCTATGTGGCCATGTTCAAGCACGACCTGAAAGGCCTGCTTGCCCACTCAACGGTTAGTCACCTGGGCCTGATCACCCTGCTGTTCGGCATGGGCACCCAGCTTGCCGCCGTGGCTGCGGTTTTCCACGTAATTAACCACGCCACCTTCAAAGCCTCCCTGTTTATGGCCGCCGGTATCATCGACCATGAAACCGGCACCCGGGATATGCGGCGCATCAATGGCCTTTGGCGCTACATGCCACACACCGCAACCCTGGCCATGGTGGCCGCCTCATCCATGGCAGGCGTTCCACTGCTGAACGGCTTCCTGAGCAAGGAGATGTTCTTTGCCGAATCCCTGGAGCTGAACCTGCCAGGGCTCTGGGCCTGGCTACCACCGATCGTTGCAACACTCGCGGGTATTTTCGCTGTGGCTTACTCAGCACGTTTTGTCCACGATGTATTCTTCAACGGCAAGCCCGTGGATCTTCCCATTTACCCGCCGCATGAACCTCCCCGCTATATGAAATTTCCGGTGGAGATCCTGGTGTTCGCCTGCATTATGGTTGGCCTTTTCCCTGCGGTGGCGGTGGGACCGCTACTCTATATTGCCGCTTCGGCCACGCTTGGCGGCGATGTGCCCGAATATACCCTTTCTGTCTACCACGGCTTCAACCTTCCGCTGCTCATGAGTTTTGTCGCATTCTTTGGCGGCCTGCTCATGTACAGCCAACGTCAGCGCTTCTTCGATTTCCACGCCCGCTTCAAGGAAATCGATGAGAAAGCCGTATTCGAGAGCGTTGTCCTGAAGGTCGTCGACCTTGCCAACCGCCTCACATCGCGCGTTGAGAATGGTTCGCTGCAACGCTACGCATTACTGTTGTTACTCAGCGTGATCGTCGTTGCAGCCATGCCGCTGCTCGATCTCGGGATTTTTATCGGTGAAAACGGCTTGAGCCCGGTGGACGCCCCAACGGCGATTGCGGCCGCGGTACTGATACTCTGCGCTTTCGCCACAGCAGGACTTCATCGACAGCGCTTCTATGCACTGGTTCTCCTGAGTGTTGTCGGGCTAGTCGTGGCTCTGGCCTTCGCCCGCTTTTCGGCGCCGGACCTGGCTATGACCCAGCTCTCTGTGGAAGTTGTCACCATCGTCCTGCTGATGCTCGCAATCTATTACATGCGCCCCTGGACGCCCATCGAAGCAACGATTGGGCGTCGTATGCGGGATATTGCTATTGCGGCAGTCGCGGGTATTGGAATGACCCTTGTAACGCTTGCCATGCTGACTCAGCCATTCAGCTCTATCTCTGAGTTCTTCCTGGAGAACAGTAAACCCGGTGGCGGTGGCACCAATGTGGTCAACGTTATTCTCGTCGACTTCCGTGGCTTCGACACCCTGGGTGAAATTACAGTCCTCGCCATTGCCGCCCTTGGCATCTACGCCATGCTCAGGGACACCGCGTTGACGCCACCACCAAGCGACGGCGCCGGTCACGCATGGGCACGGGATGCTCACCCTCTGATGCTGAGTCTGATTGCCCGGCCAATGCTACCGCTTGCCCTGATGGTGTCCGCTTTCATTTTCCTGCGCGGCCACAACCTGCCAGGCGGTGGCTTTATCGCCGGTCTGATCACCTCCATTGCCCTGATTCTTCAATACATCGCCAACGGCATGGAGTGGACAGAGGATCGAATCCGACTCCGCTACCATAACGTCATCGGTCTGGGCCTGTTATTTGCAACGATTGCCGGTTTGGGCAGCTTCGCCTTCGGTTACCCGTTCCTTACCTCTACCTTCGATTACATAACCTGGCCGGTAGTGGGCAAATTCGAGGTCGCCTCAGCGCTGATCTTTGATCTGGGCGTCTATCTCGCGGTCATCGGTGCCACGCTGCTGTCACTGGTGACGGTCGGGCGTCTGTCTCCTCATTCTGCGATCAGGCCCAAACAGGAGGGTGCGTAATGGAGCTGGTATTCGCATTGGTGATCGGCGCACTGACAGCTTCCGGCGTCTATCTGATTCTGCGCGCTCGCACCTTCCCCGTGGTTGTTGGCCTGACGCTGCTGTCTTACGGCGTCAACCTGTTTCTGTTCTCCAGTGGCCGCCTGGCTACAGGCCAGCAGCCGATCATCGGTACTGCCAGCAGCTACGCGGATCCGCTGCCGCAAGCGCTGGTGCTTACCGCTATTGTCATTGGCTTTGCCATGACCGCATTTGTTGTCGTGCTGTCCCTGCGCAACCTGGCAGACAATGAGGACGATCATGTGGATGGCAAGCAGCCCTACAAATCACCCGCACCGGAGGAAGAATCGGAGGTTACCGGTAAATGAACCACTGGCTTACCGCTCCTATTCTTATTCCCCTGCTCGGCGGCATTCTCCAGGCCTTTATGGGCTACGCGCCTATCCGCCTGAGGCGGACGCTGGCTCTGGCCACAACGGTACTGATGCTGGTATCCGCCATCGTGCTCCTGGTCATGGCAAGCGATGACAGTTATCGGATCTATGCATTCGGCAACTGGCAGCCCCCGTTCGGGATCGTGCTGGTGCTGGACCGATTGGCTGCCCTGATGCTGATCATGACCGCCATTCTGGCCCTTTTCTGTCACCTCTTTGCAATAGGCGGTGCCGATGAAGGGAACCGCCAGTTCCACGGCCTGTTCCTGTTCCAGCTCATGGGGCTGAACATTGCTTTCCTCACCGGCGACCTGTTCAACCTGTTTGTTGCTTTCGAGGTTCTGCTCATCGCGTCATATGGTCTACTGATGCATGGCGGCGGAACAGTCAGAACGGTTCCGGGCCTGCACTATGTCGTGCTGAACCTGATCGGTTCTGCGGTGTTCCTGATCAGCGTCGGCATGATCTACAGCGTCACCGGCACACTGAACATGGCGGATCTCGCGGTGAAGGTTCCCCAAATCTCCGGAGAAGGCCTGAACATCGTCAAAGCCGGAGGCATGATGTTACTGGTAGTCTTCGGCCTTAAAGCCGCCATTCTGCCCCTTTGCTTCTGGCTCCCAAGGGCCTATTCAAAAGCGACGGCACCGGTTGCGGCATTGTTTGCGGTTATGACCAAGGTTGGCATTTACGCCATCTTGCGAGTCTATCTGCTGGTCTTCGGCGACGATGCAGGCAAGCTCGCCAACCTCGGCATGGACTGGCTGTTCCCGATTGCCCTGGCTACCCTGGCCATGGGCGTTATCGGGGCACTGGGGTCCGGCACTCTGAAGACACTGGTTGCCTGGCAGGTGATCATTTCGGTAGGCACCTTGCTGGCTCCAATTGCACTTGGCTCCGAAGCCGGACTGTCTGCCGCCCTTTTCTACCTTCTAAGCACGACCTGGACGGTGGGCGGCCTGTTCCTTGTTGCTGAGCTGGTCGCTAACCAGCGAGGTTCAGCGAAAGACCGCATTGTTACAGCGCCTAAAATGCAGAGCCGGACCTTCCTGAGTGTTCTGTTCCTGGTTGGTGCCGTCGCTGCGGCCGGTCTGCCGCCTCTGAGTGGTTTCTTTGGCAAGGTGCTGATTCTGCAGTCTGTTGAATCGGGAGCCGAGATGGCCTGGCTATGGTCAGTACTGCTGATCGGCAGCTTCCTGACCCTCATTGCCTACAGCCGCGCTGGTAGCATCGTGTTCTGGCGCACCGTGGATGGTCATCTGGAAAAACCGGATCCGCTCAATGGCCGAATTTCCGTGGCAGCGGGAGCACTCACTGCCATGGCCATTGTCATGGTTGTACTGGCCGGCCCCATTATGAACTATACCGATGCAACGGCAGCGCAACTGCACAACAGCGACGCTTACATCGAAATCTTGCAGACGCCCATGGTCGGGGAGGACAACTAATGCTTGATCGCCTCAGTTTTCCTCAGCCCTGGCTAAGCCTGACCCTGTTCGTCACCTGGCAGTTTCTGAGTGACGGCATAAGCGGGGGCAGTGTCGTAATGGGCATTATACTTGCCTGGGGGATACCCCAACTGACCCGGGGATTCTGGCCCGACCGCCCCGCTGTAATCAGGGGTTGGCGGGCGCCAGCCTACGCGTTGCGAGTTCTATGGGATATTATTGTTGCCAGTGTTGAAGTGGCAAAGCTCATACTCAGCCCCCGGCAGCCGCGCCCGATGTTCATCTGTTATCCTCTGGAACTGGATCACCCCCTCGCCATCAGCATTCTGGTCAGCACTATCTCATTGACGCCCGGAACGGTAGGTGCCGATGTCAGTGATGACAACAAACTGATCCTCATCCATTCACTGGACGCCGAGGATGAGCAGGAAGTCATCGATACGATTCGAGCCCGTTATGAGAAGCCACTGCTGGAGATGTTCCGATGATTCTTATTGCGCTCTACATCACCATCGCCATGGTCACGCTGGCAGCCTTGCTGAACGTTTATCGCGTGATCAAAGGGCCGGATGCGCCCGATAGAGTGTTGGCACTCGACACTCTTTACGTCAATGCCATCGCACTTATCGTGCTGCTTGGTATAACGCTACAAACACGGATGTACCTCGAGTCCGCCCTGCTCATTGCGGTGATGGGATTCGTCGGAACCGTTGCAATGGCAAAATACCTCAAGCGCGGCAGCGTCATTGAATAACCCGGAGAAAACCTGATGAGCACCTTCGCAGAATACGCCATTTCCGCTTTGCTGCTTGTCGGTGGCGCCTTTACTCTTATCGGGGCGATTGGCCTGGCCCGCCTGCCGGATTTTTACACCCGCTTGCACGGCCCGACCAAGGCAACCACCGTCGGCGTGGGCGCCATTGTTGTCAGCTCGGTGATTTATTTCAGTACCCTCGGCAAGGGCATCGGCGTTGAAGAGGTCCTGATCACTGCCTTTCTGTTCATGACAGCGCCCGTAAGCGCTAACTTCCTGGCCAAAGCCGCCATGCACCTGGAGGTCAAGACTACCAAAAACACCCGCGGCCAAACCTGGGATCAATGAAGCTTTCGCTGCCGCAACATGTTGTATCGATTTTCGCTTAGCAGCGTATGATCTAAGTGCAAAGGCCGGAGTCTGATAACTGCATAACACTGAGAACCGGGTTCTAACGGAGCACCCTTAAATGATGTTACTGGCTGTACTATCTGGTTTTTTACTGGCATTTGCGGTGCCGGCGCTCCGCCGCTTGGCCGGCCAGCACATCGGATGGCTTCTGGCGCTTCTGCCCGCCTCACTTACCGTTTATTTTGCCAGCCTGATTCCCGCAATCAGCGATGGTGAAAAGCTCCTGATCGAGTACCAGTGGATGCCTGGCCTCGATATAAGCCTCGATTTCATCGTTGACGGTCTGTCTCTGGTCTTTGCCCTGCTTATCAGTGGCATCGGTACGTTCATCCTGATTTATGCCGGCTCCTATCTGAAAGGTCACAAGGATCTGGGGCGGTTCTACGTCATCATGCTGTCGTTCATGGCGTCGATGCTGGGGCTGGTTTTATCCGATAACCTCATCGCGTTCTTTGTGTTCTGGGAGTTAACCAGCATCACCTCCTACATGCTGATTGGCTTCAACCACGAGGACGAGGAAGCACGCAAGTGTGCACTCCAGGGACTTTTCGTAACCGCCGGGGGCGGCCTCGTCCTGATGGCCGGCTTGATATTGCTCGGCTTTATGACCGGAAGCTATTCGTTCGCTGAGATCCTTGCTTCCGATCTGCAAATTCAAGAACACGCCCTTTACACCGCAGCGACAATTTGCATTCTCATCGGCGCTTTCACGAAATCAGCTCAGGTGCCGTTCCATTTCTGGTTGCCCAATGCCATGGCGGCCCCCACACCGGTCTCTGCCTACCTGCACTCGGCAACGATGGTCAAGGCAGGCGTTTATCTATTGGCCCGTCTCAATCCATCCATGGGCGGGGACGCGCTTTGGAGTGGCTCACTGATGCTTTTCGGGGCTGCAACTATGCTGACCGGAGCCTATCTGGCGTTCAGCAGCACTGGCATCAAGAAGGTGCTGGCCTACTCCACGGTGATGGCCCTCGGTACCCTGACCATGCTGATCGGTGTTGGTACCGAGCTGGCCATCACCGCTTTCATCTGCTTCCTGCTTGCCCACTCCTTGTACAAAGGCGCCTTGTTCATGCTCGCCGGTGCTCTGGACCACGAGACCGGCACCAAGGACATTACAAAGATGGGAGGTCTCAGGCAAAGCATGCCTCTTACCGCGGCAATCACCTGCCTGGCCGCACTCTCGCTGGCAGGCCTGCCACCCCTGTTTGGTTTCGTCGCCAAGGAACTGATGCTTGAGTCATTGCTCAAGGCGCCCTTGTGGTCCATGGGCCTGCTGGTCATGGCCGTCGCTTCTGCCATTCTGGTGGTCGCGGTGGCAGGTCTGGTTGCAATAAAACCGTTCTTCGGGGAAGTTCGCAGAACGCCGAAAAAACCGCACGAAGCCCCTTTTGGAATGCTGGTCGGCCCGGCAGTGCTTTCCCTGTTAGCGCTGATTTTCGGTGTCGTTCCCTTTGTACCCGCCAGCATTGTACTGGATTCTGCAATCTCCTCAGTCCACGGCGGCTCCGTCCAGACAGCCTTGGCGCTTTGGCATGGCATAAATATTCCGCTGATTCTTTCTGGGACCAGCCTTCTGATCGGGTCGCTACTGTTCTACAAATGGCAGCGGCTGCAGCCAAACCTTTACGCCATAAACAGCGCAGGCAGCCGGATTGGTCCGGAAGCAGGGTATTTCCGGTTTATGCTGGGAATCACGCAAGTTGCAGACTGGCAAACCCGGCTACTTCAAAATGGTGTTCTTGGCATTTATCTGCTGATCCTCGTGCTGGTTACTTTCGGCCTCACGGGCTACACCCTGTTCAGCCGGGAAGGATTTCATCTGGATTTTGATTTCAGCGACGGCTATTTCTACGAGTTCGGCATCGCCCTTCTGCTGGTCGCATCAACCATCTTCGCCTGCGCAACCAAATCCCGGCTGGGCTCCGTTGCCTCCGTTGGCGTGCTCGGTTTTGGCGTCGCCCTGATCTTTATCCACTTCAGCGCTCCGGACCTGGGAATCACTCAACTGCTCGTTGAAACGCTCACAGTCATACTTCTGGTCCTGGTGCTCTTCAAACTGCCTCCCTTCGTTAACCTTTCGTCACCGTGGGAACGCTACCGGGACCTGGCGGTCGCAGTGTTTGCCGGCATTGTAATGACATTCCTCATCCTCGCAGTGCTGGATATCCAGTACTTTGAGAGCATTTCCAGCTACTACGTCGAGAACAGCGCTGGACTGGCATTTGGCAAAAACATCGTCAACGTGATTCTGGTGGATTTCCGGCAGCTCGATACCTTGGGGGAAATTTTTGTTCTGGCCCTGGCTGCTGTCGGCGTCTACTCCATGCTCAAATTGAAGGCGGAGGATCAGAATAAATCATGAAGTCCAGCACCCTGATCCTGAACACCGCAGCACTGGCGATCGTCCCGCTGCAACTGATGTTTTCGATTTTCCTGCTTTTGCGCGGCCACGACGAGCCGGGCGGCGGTTTTATCGGTGGCCTGGTCGCCGCAAGCGCTTTCGTGCTCTATGCATTTTCCTTCGGCGCCGAATCAACCCGCAAACTTCTGCGGGTCACCCCTCGCGATATTCTGGCTGCAGGGTTGTTGTTCGCCCTGGCGTCGACGCTTCCCGCCCTTTGGTCCGGTCAGCCAATGCTTACCGCTCACTGGTGGGAACTTCCCCTGCCCGGCGAAAGCTATCTGAAACTGTCGACAGTATTGATCTTCGACATCGGCGTATACCTGACTGTGCTGGGAACGCTGATGACCTTTGTGATCGGCTTGATGGAGGCCGAAGAATGACTCGATCATTGATCTGTAGGGAGGGAGGCCACTAATGGCAACCTTGATGGCTTACGTAATCGGTCTGCTGTTTACCGCCAGCATTTACATGATGCTGAGGCGATCTATCGTGAAACTCGTCATAGGCCTGATCATTCTGAGCAACTCAGCCAACCTGCTGATTTTCGTCGTCGCAGGCCTGACACGAGGTGCCCCACCCCTGATTCCAGAGGGTGCAGACCAGATCGTAGGCGCAGTGGCAGACCCCCTGCCACAAGCACTCGTCCTCACTGCCATCGTAATCGCCTTCAGCGTTCTTGCTTTTGCCGTCGTTTTGATCCGGCGCGCCTACGAAGTGGTTGGAACCGATGACCTGGACAAGATGAAGGATACCGATACTTGAACCTGGCACCTGTTCTCCCGATTCTGATCCCCTTGGTGGCCGGGGCACTCTCCCTGGCCTTTTGGCGCTCCATACGCATGCAGCGGGTCATTGCCGTCGCTGGCACAGGATTGCTGCTGGCGGCGAGCATCTGGCTGATGCGCCTGACCGTCGAGCATGGCTTTCTGGTTGTTGAAATGGGCAGCTGGCCCGCGCCCTTCAGCATCGTGTTTGTCTCGGATGTGCTGGGCGCCATCATGATTTTGCTTACCGGCATCATCGGGCTGGCCATTGCGATTTATTCCCTGGCCTCGACTCCGGAAGGCCATGAAAAATTCGGCTATTATCCCCTGATGCATCTGTTGCTCGCCGGCGTCGCAGGCGCCTTCCTGACCGGCGACATATTCAACCTGTTCGTTTGGTTCGAGGTGATGCTGCTCGCTTCCTTCGCTTTGCTAACCCTTGGGGGAGAGCGCGCGCAAATGGAGGGTGCTATCAAGTATGTCACCCTGAACCTGTTCTCGTCGGCCATTTTCCTTTCGGCAGTGGGCTTGCTCTACGGCATGGTCGGCACCCTGAACATGGCGGACATCGCTCAAAAGGTAAACAGCGTCGATGACCCCGGCATGGTTACGGTGGTTTCCCTGCTGTTCATGGTGTCCTTTGGCATCAAGGCGGCAGCGTTCCCGCTGTTTTTTTGGCTTCCCGCTTCCTATCACACCCCTCAGGTTGCCGTTTCGGCACTGTTCGCAGGACTGCTCACCAAGGTGGGGGTGTACGCGCTCTATCGGGTTTTCACACTGATTTTCACGCAGGACGTCGGCTATACCCACACGATACTGCTCTGGGCGGCCGCCCTGACTATGCTGACAGGGGTGCTTGGTGCCGCGGCACAGTTCGAGTTCAGGCGCATACTCTCTTTTCACATCATCAGCCAGATCGGCTATATGATTCTCGGGCTAGCCCTGTTCACACCCCTGGCGCTGATCGGCGGGGTGTTCTACATCATGCACCACATCATCGTGAAAACGAATCTGTTCCTGGTCAGCGGCATTACCTATCGCCTGCTCGGCAGCTACGAGCTGAAAGATCTTGGAGGCGTTTATCGCCAGCGCCCCTACCTGGCTCTGTTATTCCTGATTCCTGCCCTGTCTCTTGCCGGGATTCCGCCCTTATCGGGTTTCTTCGCCAAGTTCATTGTTGTAAAGGCAAGCCTGGAGGCCAGTGAATACGTCGTCTCGGGGATCGCTCTGCTGGTTGGCCTGCTGACACTGTATTCAATGATCAAGATCTGGGCGGAAGTGTTCTGGAAGAAGCTGCCAGAACACGTGACCGATACGCGCAGGCTAAACGGCGAAGTCCGGGACAAGCAGAGCTGGGCTTTCTACGTGCCTGTTGTAGGCCTCGCGATATGTACGATGATTATCGGTCTTTATGGCCAGCCTATTTACATCCTGGCCGAAACGGCCGCTGACCAGTTAATGAACCCCCAATTGTATATTGAGGCGGTTCTGGGAGGGCAGTCGCAGTGATCGGTCTGTTCTGGAATCTGCTGTTGGCTCTGGCTTGGGTGACCCTGACCGGCAGCGTAACTGCGATGAACCTGTTGGCGGGTTTCTTGTTCGGATACGGCGCACTCATGGTGCTGCAGAAGCAGGTACCGGTTTTGAAGGGTTACTCTCGCAGGATTCCCCGCGTTGCCGCTTTCCTGATCTTTTTTCTGAAAGAACTGATCAAATCCAATTTTAAAGTTGCTTACGACGTTGCCACACCTGTCTGGCATATGAAGCCCGGTGTGATTGCATTTCCTTTACGTGCAGAAACGGACATGGAAATTCTGTTTGTCAGCAGTGTGATATCTCTCACTCCGGGCACACTGAGTCTGGATGTATCGGATGATCGGAAGGTTCTGTTCATCCATGCCATGTTTCTTCATGATGAGGAGCAGCTGAGGGATGATCTCAGAGAACTGGAACGTCGCATTCTGAAGGTTATGCGCTAGGGGATCGCCATGCTTGCCGTTTCGATTAATATCGTTTACTTCATGTTGTCGCTGGCGCTGCTTTTCGCCTTTATACGGCTAACCCGCGGCCCCTCCTTACCAGACAGGGTCGTTGCGCTGGAACTGATTGCATCCGTTGTCGTTGGCTATGTCGGAGTGCATGCGATTGAAACTGGCGTCGCCAGTCTCCTCGACGTTGCGATCGTGATCGCGCTTACGGCCTTCCTCGCAGCGATTGGCTTTGCCCGATTCGTGGAAAGAGGAGGAGTCAAAGATGACTGAGGTGCTGGTTTCCGTTCTGCTGCTTGCGGGCGCTTCTTTTATGGTTCTGGCAGCTATTGGGATTCTGAGGTTGCCGGACCTTCCCACCCGAATGCATGCCACCACCAAGGCGGGTGCTCTTGGGGCAATGCTGACCATGGGTGGCGTTGCATTCTATTTTGCAGACAGCACCGTGGTGGCAAGAGCGATCGCCATTGTCGTGTTTATTCTTCTGACTGCCCCTATTGCCGCTCATGTCATCGGCAGGGCCGGGTATTTCACCGGCATAGAACTCTGGGAAGGGACCGTAAAAGATGAGCTGCGCGAGCGCTATGACTCCGACAGCCATGAGCTCAGGAGTGGACTCGATACCAGCGAGGAAAAGATAGAGCCTCAGAAGGAGGAGGAAGACCGTCCCGGCTGATCATTTTGTCATTGGAAGTGCACGAAATTCCCGTATAGTAGGCTGCCCACTTATTCGAGGAGCCAGCATATGCTGCAAGTAAATGAATATTTCGAAGGCCAGGCCAAATCCATTTCCTTCCAGACCTCGACCCTGCCAGCCACCGTTGGCGTGATCAGCCCGGGCGAGTATGAGTTCGGCACCAGCAAGAAAGAAACCATGACTGTCATCAGCGGTGCGCTCACAGTCCTGCTCCCGGGCATGGAAGAGTGGATGACCTACGGTGCCGGCGAGAGTTTTGACGTAGCGGGCCAGGCCAGCTTCAAGGCAAAGACCGACATCGATACCGCTTACCTCTGCACTTACGAGTAATACTGCCGGCCTGACGGACACGTCCGCAGAGCGAAACGGAGCTTGCATCTAAGCCACCGTTCGCTCTGCATTTTTTCACTCTTACCGGTTCCTGTTTCAGCCAATCTGTGTCAGATTTATTCCTGTTTCTCGTGATAACACAAACAACTGGGAAAGAGGAAACAAGCAATGGCACAGACCCGCATTCTACCCCCGGCTGAAAACGCCTATGAGTACCCGCTGCTGATCAAACAACTCCTACTCTCGGGCCCCAGGTACAATCCCGACCAGGAAATTGTCTACTCCAACCGCAGCAAGTACACCTATACCGATCTCGTCGAGCGCATTCACCGCCTGGCAAACGCATTGACCGATGCCGGCGTGAAACCGGGCGATACCGTTGCGGTCATGGACTGGGATACCCCCCGGTACCTGGAGTGTTTCTTTGCCATTCCAATGATTGGCGCCGTTCTGCACACCGTCAACATCCGGTTGTCACCGGACCAGATCGTTTACACCATGAACCACGCCGAAGACGATGTTGTCCTGGTTCACGACGACTTCCTCCCGATCATCGAGGCCGTCAAAGACGAGATCAAAACGGTCAAGACCTGGATCCAGCTCACCGACAGCGATACCGCACAACAGGCACCCGTTGAGGCTGTCGGGGAGTATGAGGACCTTCTCGCCAGGGCCAATGACAAGTTCGACTTCCCCGATTTCGACGAAAACAGTGTAGCGACCACCTTCTACACCACCGGCACCACCGGCAATCCCAAAGGCGTCTACTTCAGCCACCGCCAGCTGGTCCTGCATACACTTGCCATGACGGGCACCGTGGCGTCGTTCGATGAGATGCCGCTGATGCGTTCCTCGTCCGTTTACATGCCGGTAACGCCCATGTTCCACGTTCATGCCTGGGGTGTGCCCTATGCCGCCACCATGATGGGCATCAAGCAGGTCTACCCCGGCCGATATGAGCCCGAGCTGCTGGTCGATCTGCTCAAGGAACACAAAGTGACTTTCTCCCACTGCGTGCCCACCATCATGCAGATGATGATGGCCACCGAATCCATCAAGACGGCAGACCTGAGCAACTGGCACGTGTTGATCGGCGGCAGCGCACTCACCAAAGGGCTTTGCGACGCCGGGGCCAAGCTCGGCATCAAACTTTACACCGCCTACGGCATGTCTGAGACCTGTCCGCTGCTCTGCGCGTCGCACCTGAAACCCGAAGACCTGGAACTGCCTCTTGAGCAGCAAACTGCGATCCGGGTGAAGACCGGTATTGCGACGCCCATGGTTGAGCTGGAAATTGTGGACCCCGAAGGCAACCCGGTCCCCCATGATGGCGAGGCCAAGGGAGAGATCGTGGCCCGTGCGCCATGGCTTACCCAGGGATACTTCAAGGAGCCCGAGAAAGGCGAACAGCTCTGGGAAGGTGGCTGGCTTCACACCGGCGACGTGGCTTCCATGGAGCCGGACAACACCATCACCATCAAGGATCGCATCAAGGACGTGATCAAGACCGGTGGTGAGTGGCTGTCTTCACTGGATCTGGAAAACCTGATCAGCCAGCATTCCGCTGTCGCCGGTGCTGCCGTGGTTGGCGTGCCCGATGAGAAATGGGGCGAACGCCCGCATGCTCTGGTCACCCTGAAGCCGGGCGAGCAAGCCAGTGCCGAGGATATCCAGAACCATCTGAAGCAGTTTGTGGAAAGCGGCGAGATCAATAAATGGGCGATCCCGGAGCATATTGATTTCGTGGAAGATATTCCGAAGACCAGTGTTGGCAAGATCAACAAGAAACTGATTCGGGATCAGTTGCAGTAATCAGTGAGGCGTTTGGGAAGGGGCCAGATGACACACCTCATCTGGCCCCTTTTTTATAGACCGGAGAACGTAAAATCCACCTCAGGATTGCGGCCGTCAATAATATCCGCAAGGGCCGCGGCGGAACCACAGGAATGGGTCCATCCAAGGGTACCGTGTCCGGTATTCAGGTAGAGGTTGGCGAAGTGGCTTTTTCCGATGTACGGCACGTTGGAGGGCGTCGCAGGCCGTAAACCGGTCCAGAACTCGGCCTGATCCCAATATCCTGCTTCGGGCATGACTTCTGCTGTGCGGCGCACGATAGCGCGGCAGCGGGTGTAGTTCAGTTTCCGGCTGTAGCCGTTTAGTTCGGCCGTGCCAGCCACGCGCATACGATCACCCAGGCGGGAATAAACCAGCTTGTACTCGTCGTCAGTGAGGCTGACATTGAACGCCGCCTCCTCGTTCTTCACCGGTACCGTAATTGAATAGCCTTTGGCCGGGTAAATGTTGAGGAAAATACCGAGCTGCCGGGCGAGCGCCGCGCTGAAGCTGCCCATGCTCAGGACATAGGCATCCGCGCGCAGCGTCTCATGATGGCCGTCACGGAGGGTCTGGATCCCAAGTACCCGCTCGCCGGCGCGTTCGAAGCTCAGGATTTCAGTGCCGTACCGGAACTCTACGCCGGCCTCCGCGCAGCGTTTTGCGAGGTTCTGGGTAAAGAGCCGGGCATCACCGGATTCATCTTCCGAGGTGTAGGTTGCCCCGGCAATCCGGTTGCGGATCGGCTTGAGTGCCGGCTCCAGCTCTACCGCCCGGTCTGCATCGATAATCTGACGGTCACATCCCAGATCCTGCATGATCCGGGTCGGCTCCATGGCACCGTCAAACTCTGCAGGATTGGTGTAGAAGTGCAGGATGCCCTTCTCGAGATGGTTGTACTCTATGCCCGCTTCCTTACGCAGGGCCTGCAACTGGCTGCGGCTGTAGGTGCCAAGATTTACCATCTGGCGAATGTTGTGGGCAGCCCGCGCCGAGGTGCACTGCCCCAGAAAAGAGAGCGCCCAGCGCCACTGGGCGGGATCCAGTCTTGGCCGGAACAGCAAGGGCGCGTCGGGCTGGAACAGCCATTTCATGACTTTCAGAGGGGCTGACGGGTTGGCCCACGGCTCAGCATGGGAAACGGAGATCTGACCGCCGTTGGCATAACTGGTTTCCAGGCCGGCCTGGTTCTGACGATCAACCACAGTTACCTGGTGCCCCTGCTTCTGCAGATACCAGGCCGTGGTAGTGCCCACAACGCCTGCGCCCAAAACCAGTATATGCATGCTTGCCTCCGGTCGAACAGAATCCGCCATCCAACGGCATAATTGCAGGGATTTCTGGCCAGATTCCGGTTGGTATGAAACTCGGGATTTGTTAATGCGGGCTCTATTGTAACGTGAGCGTGGGGGATTTGCGTGTTATACCATCAGCCACCGGCGCGCTTCACCGTCCACCCCTTTTGCTCAAGCAGCGGAACCAGAAGGTCCCGCTGGTCACCCTGGATTTCGACCACACCATCTTTTACTGTGCCACCGGTGCCGCATTTGGCTTTCAGCACCTTGGCATAGGCTTTCAGTTCTTTGTCGTCCAGTGGAATGCCGGTAATCAGGGTGACACCCTTGCCCTTGCGGCCCTTTGTCTCCCGGCTTACCCTGACAATGCCATCCCCGACAGGCCGTGATGATGTACCGCAGGTACATTCATTCACGGGGTTACGGCAATCCGGGCACATGCGCCCCTGCTCGGTCGAAAAAACCAGACCGCCCTCAGATCGCTTCTTCATTCTGTCTCCGTGCTATTCCTGCCTTGTAACGCCTTCAATCGAGACCAGGAGGATACTTGGTAAACATTTCGGCCACGACCTCGTCGATCAGTTCTCTTCGAGTCTCGGGTGACTGGTTTTCATTGAGATAGCGCCGGCTGGCGGCTCGCCAGACAACTTCTTTCGACTTGCTGTCTGCCAGCTCTACAACCAGCTTGCCCTCTTTAATTTCACGTACCGGTGGCGGCGCAGACAGGGCCCAGCCGAAATTCCCGCTACCAAAACCAAATCCGAGTCCCACCCCCGTCTGCTCAAGACGCTCTTCGGGCACGATCTGCCAGCTAACCAGCAAGTCGGCCTCTGCTTCAGGGACCTGTTTCAGCGCTTTGCGATTCAGCTCTCGCTCAACGGCACTGCGCACCCGAGTGCCGTCGAGTGAGGTAAAGGAAGACGAATCGGTGCCTCCGGCAAACGCCCAGGAGGAATAATTACCGAAAACTACGGAAGAGTTGTAGTCGGTCACCACGTTGCTGGCACAACCGGTCATGGCCAGTGCAACAACCGCTAACATCAGAAAACGCATCATGATTCCTGTCCTCGATTGAGACTCAGATTTACGAATAGTATACGCCTCGCAGACGCACAACGATGCCCCCGGGATCCGTCACCTTTCAAAACTGTAATCCAGTTTATGGGCATCGCAGAAAGCTCCGAATGCTTCGACCTGGTCCTCGGGAACCAGAACACCAGCCCGCACCGCGGCCCCGTAATCCACCGATTCAACCGATGCCCCGTTCATCTCACACCAGTGCCGCAGCGGTTGCTCGTCAGCAAAAGACAGGAGCACCAGCGCGTACACCAAGGGTTTCTGGACCACCCGGTCAACAGCCGACAGCACGCTCTCTGCAGCTCCGGCATAGGCTCGCACCAGGCCACCGGCACCCAGTTTGATGCCGCCAAAGTACCGGATCACCATCACCAGCACATCCCCCATATCCTTGTGCTGAATCACGTTGAGAATCGGCTTCCCGGCCGTTCCGGACGGTTCACCATCATCGTTCATGCCAGCTTCGGCGGCAGAACCGGGACGCCCGATCTGGTAGGCCCAGCAGATATGCCGGGCATCCGGATGGTCCCGGTGAGCCTGTTCCAGCCAGTCCTTCACCTCCTCCCGCGAACTCACCGGGGCTACCCGGGCAATGAACCGGCTTTTCTTCACTTCCGTTTCACGCTCAAGGTATCCTGCGGGAACGGGGTAATCTTTTTTCATGGACAACGACCTATGGCCTCTGAAGACGAATACAACAACCCGGGCACGGCAAAGCCCGCGAAGATTCGAAAAGCGGCCTGCGGAATCCGCTTTGACGAAGACGAGCTGCAGGAGGGTATCGACTTTTCCGGCGCCGAAAAACTGAAACCTTCCGACCCGGAGCCGGAGTCAGCCGCCCCCGAAAAACACCGGAAGGCGAATCGTCACCCGTAAGCCGCCAGTTTCTCCCGCTGCTGCCCCGATCATGCCATCGTGGGCCGCTACGATGTCTCTGGCAATGGCCAGGCCAAGCCCCCAGCCCGTGCCCCCGCGAGACTTGTCTGCGCGGAAGAACGGCTCGAAAAGCTGGCCGATCAGCTCATCCGGAACGCCCGGCCCCTCGTCATCAACCGCTAGCGTCAACCAGTCATCGGCCACCGTCACGGCCAGATGAACAGCCCTGCCAGGTGGCGTGTGGTCGAGGGCATTCTGCAGGATGTTGTCGATGGCTCGCTGTAAAAGCCCTTCATCACCCAGCACCGACGCCCTTGAACTTTCCGGCGACACCACGAGTTTGCAGTCCACACCCTGGTGTTCGGCATAGTCCGCTGCATCCTTGAGGACTTGATTGATCACATGCACCAGCCGGAGGGGCTCGCGCTCGATATCGCCGCCGGCTTCGGTAACCCGGTATAACGTCAGTATCTGACCAGTCATGGTTTCAAGCCGTTCGTTCTGGCGCAGAATGCTGGCCATCAGCTCTTCATCTGCACCGGCCTCGTTTGCCAGCTCAATGGCGATACGCTGGCGGGTGAGCGGCGTTCGCAAATCGTGGGAAATATCCCGAAGCAGATGTTTCTGGCGTTCCAGCAGACTGCAGAGCTGTTCGGTCATGGCATTGAAAGCCGTGGCCAGTTGCCCCACCTCATCCCGGCGTTGGGCGATCTTTTCGCTGACTCTCAGAGAATTATCACCGGCCGCAATCGCCTGGGCGGTGCTTTCCATGTGTTTCAACGGTCGCGATACCAGGCGGGCGATCCACCAGCACGCCAGTGAAATCATCAGCAGGGCCAGCCCGAGCTCGATGGCCCTGAAGAATCTCGGGTTGAGCCAGCCTGCGCCCTGCACCCGTGGCCAGGCCACCAACCGGTAACCGCCGCCAACGTCCAGTACCGCGGGTTTCTGCGGGTACCAGCCAGACTTCATGCGGTCGCGGATGAACGAGGGCAGCTTGCCATCGTTTTCATCCTGTTCGAGCAACACCAGAAACAGTTCAAGACGCTCGCCTTCGTCCCGCAGAAAGCGCCAGGCTTCGCCACGGTCGCCGGCGTCGCGGATTGCGATAGCTTCTTCGGCCAGATCCCTTAGACCTGCCTGGCGCTCTATGGCTTCCCGCTCCCGGTCCAGAAGCATCCTGGTTGCAAGGTTACTGGCCACCACGGTGACCGCCATAGCCAGCCAGATCGACAGGAAGATCCGCCAGAACAGAGGGAACATGGGCCGCTGTTTCATTCCGGCACCCTATAGCTGTAACCCAGCCCCCTAACGGTTTCGATACGGGGCGGGTCGTCGTTGCCCAGCTTTTTGCGAAGGTTACTGATGTGCATATCAAGGGTGCGGTCGTAAGCTTCAAGGCGTCGGCCCAGCGCCCATTGCATGAGATCGGTTTTGCGGACCACGCTGCCTGCATGTGCCAGAAGAACCTGCAGAACCTCGTACTCGGTGGCGGTCAGCTCCATCGCCACATCATTCTGGTAAATTCGGCGATGACCCGGCTCGACACGGAGGTCGCCATAGGTCCGGGCCGCATTGACTTCGGTTTTCTGGTCCCAGGCAATCCGCCGCAAAAGCGCCTGCAGCCGGGCCACCAGCTCGCGCGGATTACAGGGTTTGGGAATATAGTCATCGGCACCAACCTCGAAACCGACGATCCGATCCGTTTCGTCGCCCCGGGCAGTCAGCAGTACCACGGGCAGATGGGTCTCTGCCCTCAGTTCCCGCAACACCTCGAGGCCGCTGATATCCGGCAGCATGATGTCGAGCACCACAATGTCGCAGTCCTGACCCAGCGCCAGGGCGAGGCCGTCCCGACCATTGGCGGCTTCCCGAATGGTAAATCCCTGATTGGTCAGGTAACGGGCAAGCAATTCCCGCAATTCATCATCGTCCTCGACCAGTAACACCCTGTTCTGCATGTTGCTTCTCCACCTGTCGTGCCGGCCACGGTTGCTGCCTGAAGTCTAACACGTCAGCCGCAAGCCACTGATTCGGGCCAGGCCACTTTGCAGAACCTTTACACTGGCTCCGGGGTGATCAAATGCCGTCTTCTGACGTATGGTATCGGGTACATAAAGGAGTTTTCCCTCACCATGTCAGAACCCGGACCAGCGACTCTCACACTGGAAACCTGCACCAGCATCAACGACATTCCCGCCCCTGAGTGGGAGCGGCTGGCTGGGCATAGCAATCCATTTCTTCGCTACGAGTTCTTCCAGGCACTCGAAGCTTCCGGCTGCACATCTGCAGAGACCGGGTGGTCGCCACGTCACCTCGTGTTCCGAAAGGCTGGCAAAATCGTCGGCCTTGCGCCGGCTTTTCTGAAGAGCCACTCCATGGGCGAGTATGTGTTTGACTGGGCCTGGGCCGAGGCATACCAACGGCATGGGCTGACGTACTATCCAAAATTACTGATCGCCATTCCCTTCACGCCATCCGCAGGGCCAAGGCTGCTGCTGGATCCGGAAATTCGACAACAGCTGGTACCGGAACAGGTTCATCACCTGTTGGACAGGCTGACCGATGAACTGGGAGCCCACTCCTGGCACCTGCTGTTTCCCGGCAAAGAGGATCAGAAGCTGCTTCACCACGAGCAGGCCTTACACCGCATCGGATGCCAGTTCCACTGGCATAACCATGATTACCGTAATTTCGAGGACTTTCTGGCGGCGCTGACTTCCCGCAAGCGCAAGTCCATTCGCAAGGAACGTCGCCAGGTTGCGGACCAGGGCATTTCCTTTATGCGCTTTCATGGCCGGGATATTCCCGAGCACGTGCTTTCCGCGTTCTACGTATTTTACCAGGCGACTTATCTGAAACGGGGCCAACGACCTTACCTCAACAAGCGATTCTTTGAGCTGCTTCTGGAACAGCTACCCGAACACGTACATCTGGTGATGGCAGTGCGCGAGGGCGAAATGATTGCCGGTGCCCTGTTCCTGGCGGGCAAAACCACCCTTTACGGGCGTTACTGGGGTTGCCTTGACGAATACAACCACCTGCACTTTGAAACCTGCTACTACCAGGGGATCGAACTGGCGATGGACCTCGGCCTCAGCCATATTGATGCCGGCGCCCAGGGCGAACACAAACTGGTACGTGGGTTTGAGCCAGTCATCACCCACTCCTGGCATGGTGTTCTGCACCCCGGCTTCCGCGAAGCCATAGAAAACTTCACCCGAGAGGAGGCAGACCACGTGCGTGCTTATTTCAGCGATGCGGAATCCGCCTTGCCCTTCAGACAGCAGACGCCGGATTAACTTCTATACTGATAGACCCAAACCGGATTTACGCGGGGGTCAGACACTATGGATACGGACCCATTGTGGAGCATGTTATCGGCAGGTGGCTTGCCGCTTCTGCTTTCGGCGGCAGCCCTGGGCCTGGCCGTGATTGCCCTATTCATCGGATCGGGCGCTCGCCGGCGTAGCGAGGACCAGTTGACCGCATTGCGAGAGCGTTCCGATACGCTGTGGCGGGAAGTTGACGACATACGGGTGGCACAATTCAATCGACCGGGTGAGTCCGGCAATGGCGCTTCGGGTTCTCCAGTTGAAGAAGCCCGTTATCAAACAGAAGTAGAAGCCTACGCCAAGATCTGGCCCCTGGTATGGAATCTACATGAACGCCTCGGCATGTTCCTGAGAGCGGTTGAAGGCGGCGAGGCGCCGGGCGAACTGAGATTGGAAGCTCGCAATGCCGCCCTGGAGGCCCGAGAGCTGCTTAACCGGAACCGCCCCTTCTGCACAGAGTCCGTCGATGAATTGGTTACCCGGCTGATTGATGCCGAGATCAAGGCGCACCTTTCGGCCTGCCAGTATCTGGAACTGCTAAAAGATGTCCCCAGTGACTCCTCCAATCACGACCGCCGGGTCTTGCAGGACAAATGCCACAGCCTGCATGAGGGCGAAGCCCGGGAGCTGATGAACCAGCTGGTTTCATCCATTCGGCACCGGGCAATCCGAAGCAACTGAGGGGTATCGGTTCAGCTGTTTGCGATACGGAACCCTACTTTCATTACCACCTGGTAGTGGCCCACCTTGCCATCAACGATATGGCCGCGGGTTTCGGTGACTTCAAACCACTCCATGTTGCGAACGCTTTTACCACATTCCTCAAGTGCATTCTCAATGGCGTCTTCAATGCTTTTCTTGGAAGACCCGACAATTTCCACTTTTTTGTACACGTGATGGTCAGACATTAAAGCCTCCTGGGAATTGCGATTTGTATTTCTGAGCCTAGAAGACAAGCGTCCTCACGGCAAACCACAGCCCGTTACAAGCCTCATCCGCCAACCCACGGCTGGCGTATCTGTCCCCTATAATCCAGGTAGTCGTGCGGAACTTTCTGTCACTCAGAGGGTCCCGTCTACCCCATGCTTCGGACTGAGTTCATGAAACGATTTTTCAGATACACCGGCTGGTTCTTCGGCGCCGTGCTCCTGCTGCTGGTTGGCCCGATTCTGCTTGCCACCAGTGGCAGCCTGCAGGGAGCCGAGAGCTGGCAAACAGCCACCCGGGAAAGCGCCCGAATTGCCCCTCTGCCAGAACAGGCCGAGGAAGCCATCGTCCAGGTATACGGCGCCCGGGCCTGGAGCTGGCGAGGTTACTTTGCCGTCCATACCTGGATAGCCACCAAGGAAAAAGGGGCCAGCCATTATCGGGTTCATGAAGTGACCGGCTGGCGCAGCTACGTGGTCAATTCCCGGCCCGGTGAGCCCGATAGACACTGGTACGGCTCAAAGCCGAACCTCTATGCCGACATCCGCGGCGAAGAAGCCGAACAGCTGATTCCCGACATCTACCAGGCAGTGGCGTCCTACCCCTACCCGACCGAATACGAAGCCTGGCCCGGCCCCAACAGCAACACCTTCGTGGCCTGGGTAATCAGGGAGGTTGAGGGTCTCGATGTGGCTCTGCCGAACCACGCGATCGGCAAGGACTACCTCGGCGACAGTATTATCGCAGAGGTTCCGGGTGGTGCGGGTTATCAGGTCTCACTGGGTGGGTACTTTGGTGTGCTGGCGGGTGTCCGCGAGGGACTGGAGCTGAACCTTCTGGGCCTATCCTTCGGTATCAACCCGTTGGCTTTGGGGATCAAACTGCCAGGCATCGGCGAGTTAGCGCTTAGAAACCCCAACCCGATAGCTGAAAATTCCCCTTAGGTTCGGGAAACAGGCGGGCAGGGGTTCCCAAAAATGTGCGGAGCCAGGGATGGCGGAGCCAAGCGTACACGGACGTATTTACAGCGTTTTTTGGGAACTCCTGCCCGCCTGTTTCGTGCTCCAAATCCAGACATCAAAGACTGGCAAACTCCAGATACCGGCTCGCCGCCTGCTTCTTCTCGTCCTGGCTGTTCAGCATTTCCAGACGCATCTTGTCGATCAGTTTCAGGTAATCATCAAGCGGTGATTCAGGCTTGCCGGCGTCTTTCGATTCTTCGATAAACGCCTTCTGCTTTTCGCGGATCTCGTTCAGCTTCTCGAGCGCCGAACGTATTGCCTCCACCCGCGCTTCTACCAGACCATTAGCGCCACGGTCGGGTGAGCCACGATCATTGCTCAGCACGGTCTCGACAGCCGGCGCATCGGCAGTGTTCTGCTCGGCCAGATCGATTTCTTCCAGGGTGCGAACCTCGCCGTCGGTGCTCAGATAGATGCCGGAACCCTTGATCTGGCCCAGCGGCACACCCTGACTGTTGGCCAGCGTGAAGCGGTCTTCTACATTGTCCACATAAAGCGCCTGAACGCCGACTTCTGAGAGGGATTTCAGAGCCTGTGAGCCCTCCGCAGTTTGCACCCACACGGACAACGACGCGAAGATCTCATCGTTGGCGTCAATCCAGCGGTTACCGTCGTCATCAAAACGGGCCAGCTCCCCAAAGCCGGAGCCGCTCCGGGGACCAAACAGTTCAGAGCCATCGTCCACCTTGCCGTTGCCATTTCGGTCCAGCACCAGGTAGCCGCTACCGCTGCCCAGGGTGGCAAACTGCCCGGTTTCACCGTTACCGTTCAGGTCGAACTCGAAGAGGGTATCGGTCAGGCGGGCTGTGGCAGTGCCGAAGTTGATCACCAGAGGGTCGGTGAGTGGCCGTTCCTGAATCTGCACCAGTTCCGAGTACTCGTAGGTCCGGGACTGGGACTGTCGCAGTGACAGGGTGAAGTCGATGGTCTCGCCATTCTCCAATGCGATGGTGCCAGTGGAAGCAAAGCTTCTGGATTCGCTCTCCGAGTAAAACATATAGCGTCCGGCAGAAACCGAGAGACTGCCCCGACCCTCGACACCCGCATCACCACCGAGGGCGGCACGGCTAACGCTCAGTGCCTGCTGGCCCATCAGAAACAACTCCGAGGTTTTCTCGGCAAGCTGCGCACTGGTAAAGACGCTCTGCTGACCGCCATCCGTCACGGTGCTGCTGCCGCTGAAGGCGAGCTGCTCCTGGCTGCTGTAACGATAGGCAGCCTGGCGCATGAGCGTAAACTCTGAGCCAACCGCGTTCTCATTGGCCTGCGGCGCAGCAGCAGATTGCCGGTTGATGCGGAGCTGCGTGCTTTCAAAAGCCGATACCTGGCGGGAACTGTCCTGGAAAAGCGAAATCTGGCTGGAGGAAATCATGGCTCTGGGCACCTGTAATTACTACACAGGTATATCGGCCGCAGCCCCCCGGACTTGAGCGCTTTTTAATCACTTCAGATTCGAGAGGTTAGGCCAGAAACCGCACGATTCCGGCAGCGGCAATCCCGGCGGCAATGGCCGGGAGAGGTTTACGCAACGCGAGCATGGTAACCGCCGTCGTGGTCAGGGCCGCCAGCGCACCAGCGTCCCCCGTCACTGCCATGGGCACAATGATGGCAATCAGGACCGAGCTGGCCATGGTGTTGATAAAGCTCTCGATACGAGGATTGATCTTCACGAACGACATGATGAACACGCCGCCAAAACGGGTTACCAGTGTAACGGCGGTCATGATCGCAATCAGGAACAGAATACCGGCTGTGGTGGTCTCAACGGTCATGGGTGCTGTCCTCCGCGTCAGAAGCGGGCGCAGGCTTTCGCTCGAGCCAGAAGAACCCGATCGCACCACCAGCGAGCGCGCCCACGACGACGTGGGTATTCGCCGGCAACCATTTCCAGGCCGCCAATGAAGCCAGCGCTGCAACGGTCCAGGCCACGAGCACTCTCGGGGATTTCTTGCCGCCCAGTGCCATGGCCAGGAGGAAGCAGCCGAGAACCATGTCCAGGCCCAGGGATTTGGGATCCTGCAGAAGGCCACCAAAATAGACGCCCAGACCGGTCCCGATGATCCAGGCCAGCCAAAGAGCCAACCCGCCACCAAGGATAACCTCCAGGTTTCGTCGGCCACTCTGGTATTCCTGGGCCGAAACCGCCCAGTTGGCATCGGTCAGCAACAGCAAGAGACCATAGCGCTTGCCCGGCGAGACATCTTTCAACATCGGGTACAGCGAAGCGCCCATAAGCAGATGGCGGGAATTGATGGCAAAGACCACCGCGATCATCGGAAGTACAGATACCTCGGTGCCCCACATATCGACGGCGGCAAACTGGGAGGCCCCGGCAAACACCGTCGCACTCATCAGCACCGCCTGAAGCGGCTCAAGGCCTTTCTGGGTAGCTGCCAATCCAAAGGCAGCGCCAAACGCCACCACGAATAACGAGATGGGAAGCAGCCGGAAAAACTCCACCCGTACCCGGGCCGGCTGAAGCTGATAAGAATAGGAAGCGACAGACATCCGGGGAAACTAGGTCAGTTTCCCCGATCCGCGTATAGGTAGTTTCCGCAGAATGGGGCACATCTGCGACTAATGGACCAGATCCGCGCAACGCATGACGGCATTTAACCTCATGATTGACTCAAATGTTTACCGGGGAGGCGCCTGAATCCGGGGATGAGCCTTGTATCGGATAGTTCACTTTCGCATGTTGACGTTAACGTCAATTGCCGCTAGTTTGTTTTTCGTCCAGCCCCAAAAGGGCACTTTCGGTGGGCCACCCCCCAGCGGATATACCGGACACCTGAAATCGGAACGCCGGCCACAAGCCGGCAGACAAGAACAAGATACCCGCTCATGCCGAGATCCGGCCGGTGGGAGAGGATTTCACAATGCTATTCAGCCATCCCGAGTTCGATAACCACGAACATCTGTCCTTTTTCTGCGATCCCGAAACCGGCCTGAAGGCCATCGTTGCCATCCATAACACTTCCCGCGGCCCCGCATTGGGAGGCTGCCGAATGTTTCCCTATGCCTCCGATGAAGAGGCAGTTCGCGATGTCTTGCGCCTTTCGCGGGGCATGACCTACAAATCGGCCCTCGCCAACCTGGATCTGGGTGGCGGCAAGTCCGTGATTATTGGCGACCCGCGCAAACAGAAAACCGAAGCGCTGATGGAGGCCATGGGCCGCCATCTGGAAAGTCTTGGCGGGCAGTACATTGCGGCGGAAGACTCGGGCACCAGCGTACCCGACCTCAAGGTCATGGGCCGACACACCGGCCACGTTGCGGGAATCGCCTCGCGCACCGGTTTCGACGGCAACCCAAGCAACGGCGACCCGTCACCGGCGACAGCCTACGGCACCTTTATCGGCCTCAAAGCAGCAGTAAAACACAAACTTGGGCGGGACGACCTCAACGGTTTGAAGGTAGCCATTCAGGGCATCGGTAATGTCGGTTTCCGGTTGGCCAGACACCTTAAGGATGCCGGCGCTGATCTCTGGATCTATGACATCCATGACGACAATATGCGGCGGGCCGTGGACCAGCTGGGAGCCAAGCCAGCGGCTGCCGAAGACATTTTGTCACTGCCTGTGGACGTGGTAGCGCCCTGTGCCATGGGGGCAGTACTGAACGATGACAGCATTCCCCAATTGAAGGCCCGGATCGTCGCCGGCGCCGCCAACAATCTGCTGGAACACCCTGAGCACGATGCCATGCTGCAGGACCGGGGCGTTCTCTATGCACCGGACTTTGCCATCAATGCAGGTGGCATCATCGATGTGTTCTACGAGCGCGCCGGCGCCACACCGGAAACCGTTCGCGCCCACGTCGATACCATCGGCGATACCCTGACCGAAATCTTCAACCGTTCCGACCGCTCGGGTCGCCCCACCGGGGAGATTGCCAACGAGCTTGCCGAGGAACGGTTCAAAAAGCACACCGCCGGAGCCGGACAGGCGTCCGAGCGATTGGCCCGCACCGGCTGAGCTGACACCGGCGCACCCCCAGGAAGCTGCAGACAGCTGCGGCTTCCCTCTTAAACCCTGATACAAAAACAAATACTTCGGGAGATAGTTATGTCCGTCACTTCTTCAGATTCCGCCGCTTATTCCGGGGCGCTTGAAGGTTCAAACGCCCAACGCGGGCTCTGGTCATCACGTCTGGCCTTTATTCTCGCCGCTACCGGCTCTGCCGTCGGCCTGGGCAATATCTGGAAATTTCCTTATGTCACCGGTGAGAACGGTGGCGGCGCCTTCGTGCTGGTGTATTTGCTGTGCATCGCGGTCGTCGGGATTCCTATCATGATGGCGGAAGTCATGATCGGTCGTCGCGGTGGCAGGAGCCCCGTCAAGAGTCTGAGCCTGATCGCCGAGCATGACCGACTCAAGCCGGCATGGAAGCTGGTTGGTGCCATCGGCATTCTGGCGGGTTTTCTGATTCTGTCGTTCTACTCGGTCATCGGCGGCTGGGCCATTTCCTATGTAGGCACAACCGCCAGCGGCCAGCTTGCCGGGCAGTCTGCCGACGCCGTAGGCGCCATCTTCTCGGGCCTTCTAAGCGATCCCACCAAACTGCTGGCCTGGCATACCCTCTTCATGGCTATGGTGATGGTTGTGGTAATGCGAGGCGTTCGCTCGGGGCTTGAGCGGGCTGTCAGCATTCTCATGCCGGCCCTGTTCGTGCTGCTATTGATCGTGGTCGGCTATGCAATGACAACCGGGCACTTCGGGCAAGCCGCCGCCTTCCTGTTCCAGCCCGATTTCTCCAAGCTCACGACATCCGGAATACTGGTAGCCCTGGGGCACGCGTTCTTCACCCTGAGCCTTGGTATGGCGGTCATGATGGCTTATGGCTCTTACCTGCCCAAGAACATTTCCATTGCCAAGACCTCGATCACCGTATCGGTCATCGACACCGGCGTGGCGCTGCTCGCAGGCCTGGCCATCTTCCCGATTGTGTTCGCGAACGGCCTTGAGCCGGGAGCGGGGCCGGGGCTGATCTTCCAGACCCTGCCGCTGGCCTTCGGCCAGATGCCCATGGGCTCCCTGTTCGGCACCCTGTTCTTTGTACTTCTGATCTTTGCCGCCTGGACGTCGGGGATTTCGCTGTTGGAGCCGATTGTGGAGTGGCTGGAAGAACGTAAAGGCATGAACCGCACCGTCAGCACACTGGGCGCCGGTTTTGTCTGCTGGGGCCTGGGCATTGCCTCGATTCTGTCCCTGAACCTCTGGTCCGACTTCGCACCGCTTGGCTTTGTCCCCATGCTGGAAGGCAAGACCATTTTCGACCTGCTGGACTTCTTCACCGCCAACATCATGCTGCCCCTGGGCGGACTGCTGGTGGCCCTGTTCGCGGGCTGGGTGATGTCACGTCAGGCCATGGAGCGTGAACTGGCACTGTCACCGGCCATGTTTAACCTGTGGCTGATCACCGTGCGTTTCATCACTCCGGTTGCCGTGGCAGTGGTGTTTATCTACAACCTGATGTGAACAGCGTGAACTTGGGGTCAGATGAACGCTTTCATCTGACCCCGTCTTCGTCAAAGTTGCTTGAGAACCGACGCCAGCGTCTCCCCGATACGGGCATTCAGTTTCAAATCCACCAGATCTTCAGCCCGCGTCCGCCCCAGGTTCAGGGTGGCAATGGGCTTGTTCCACTCGTTGGCGTACCGGCAGAAACGGAACCCGGAATACACCATCAACGACGAACCGATTACCAAGAGGCCATCACTGGCCTTGAGCGTGTCCAGGGCGGAGTAGACCCGGTCTTTGGGGACGAAATCTCCGAAGAACACCACATCCGGCTTCAGAATCCCTTCGCACTTCGGGCAATCCGCCAGCCGGAAATCCTCGAAATCCACATCCAGATCGGCATCGCCATCCGGCGCTGTCTCGGCAGTATATTTCTGGAAGCCCGGATTCAAATCGGCGCATCGATCGTGCACCTCGTCGCGCGGGCAACGGTAGCCGCAACTCATGCACACCACCTCATCGGCCCGCCCATGCAGATCCGTCACTGCCCGGGTGCCTGCCTTCTGGTGCAAGCGGTCCACGTTCTGGGTAACCACCAGACTGCTGTGGTTGAGCAGTTCCAGGTCAGAGATGTAATGGTGGGAAGGATTGGGTCTGGCATTACGCATGACCGGCCAGCCAATCAGGCTCCGGCCCCAGTAGCGCTGGCGGGTGTAGACGTCTTCCATGAACGCCTTGTGCTGAACTGGCTGCTTGCGCTTCCAGGCGCCATCGCCGTCCCGGTAGTCCGGGATGCCCGAATCGGTACTGACCCCTGCGCCAGTCAGGATCAGCAAGCGAGGATGGCGCTGGATAAACTCCGCCAGCAACGCCCCGGCCTCCTCCGGCTCATGCAACACCGGCGGCTGCTCCGGCTCGGGCAGGCGCTGGCTGGAGCTGAAAGGTCGGCTGCGGTGCGTGGTTAAAGACATACAGACTCCGGTTTCTCAGCCCGGCTTACGGGCCACATACACGGTGTTGAACGATTCCCTGTTCTGAAATGGATTGAAGAAGGATACGACATGGCAGTCCACATCGGTGAACACCTCGTTGAGAACGGCCATAAACTCGTCATTTTCGCCCTCGTTCGACCACATGGCAAAAACCCCTCGGGGCTTCAGTTGCCGGGCCATCAGCCTCAGGTTGTTGGCGGTGTAGAAGCTGGCACTGGAATCGTGCAGCAGCGCCCGGGGGGAATGGTCGATATCCAGAAGAATGGCATCGAATGGCTTGCCGGGGTTCTCAGGATCGAAACCACCCTCTGCCGGATCGGCAATCGCCAGGTCGAAGAAACTGCCATGGACGTAGCGGTTCCGGGGATCAGCATTCAGATCTTTACCAAGAGGCACCAGCTCCTGCTGATGCCATCCGATCACGGGTTTCAGATACTCAACCACCAGCAGTTCGGCAACACGCTCGTGCCGGAGCGCCGCCACCGCGGTGTAACCCAGGCCCAGGCCACCAACAACCACCCGGAGATCATCGCCCTCGGTTTCGCCCAGCCCGATATCAGAGAGAGCCACTTCGGCATCCACGAACATGCTGGACATCAGGAATTCCTCGCCCAGCTTCACCTCGTAGATATCCCTGTCGCCAATCGCCGGAATCCGGCGCCGGCGCAGAGTAATCTCGCCGATGACCGACGGTTGGCTGTCAATTTGCTCGAAAAGCAGTCCCATTAATTCCAACTCTTATGTTTTAGCTGAAAACGATACACCTGAGTTCGTCGCTACCAGCCTTAAAGTCCGTGCCAGGAGCGGCTAGGAGGACCCTTTCAAAACACGCTCCTTGCGGCACATCCATGTGACGCTTGGGCTCCGCCATCCCTGGCTCCGCACAGTTTTGAAAGGGTCCTCCCAGCCGCTCCTACCGCATACTCCCAAGTCCGCTATGGATTAGGCACCTCAAGACACGACTTTAAAATCCGCTGCATCTTCTCCGCTCCCAGTTTCTCCATCAACTCGATGTTTCTTTGGGGTATTGCATCCACATCGGGATAACTGTCAATCGCCGCTTCCAGACTGGCTTCCCGCAAGAGGTGCAGCATGGGAAATGGCGACCGATTGGTGTAGTTCTCCGCCGCATCGGGCTCGGTGCCCGCAAACTGGTAATCCGGGTGGAAACTGGCGATCTGGTAAACCCCTTCCATCTCCAGATACGCCAACAAACCATCTGCCGCATCAAGAAACTCATTGTAGGGCCCGAAATCCTGCAATACGCCCGGATGGATCAACAGCGTGGTTTCAATCTCCGGCTCATCTTCCAGACGCTGAAGCTCCGAGTGCAAGGCCTGTAAGAGCTCGTCTTCCGTTTCGGCTTCCGACACCACAAACCGAACCCGGTTCCGGACCAGTTCCCGTTTTGCGAACGGGCACAAGTTGTAGCCGACGACGACGTCTTCAACCCATTTGCGGGTAGCACTAATGACTTCAGTCTCGCCCATTTTTCCGTATCCGTTGTTTTGTTTGAGGCTCACTCACAGGTTAGAGCGGGCGTGTGGGACTGGCTTTCCAAAACTGTGCGGAGCCAGGGATGGCGGAGCCCAAGCGTCACATGGATGTGCCGCAAGGAGCGTGTTTTGGAAAGCCAGTCCCACATGACCGCCTGCACCCAACCCTGAGCATTAGAAGTACCCCTGGCTCCGAAGATAATCATCGTAGGAACCGCTGAAGTCGGTCACCCCGTCGGCCTTAAGCTCTATAATTCGAGTCGCAAGGGAAGAAACAAACTCCCGATCATGGCTGACGAAAATCAGTGTACCCGGATAGTTCTCCAGCGCCAGGTTCAATGCCTCGATGGACTCCATATCCAGGTGGTTCGTGGGCTCATCCATCAGCATCACATTGGGCCTCTGCAGAATCAGCTTGCCGAACAGCATCCTGCCCTGCTCGCCGCCCGAGATCACACGCACCGATTTCCCGATATCGTCACCCGAGAACAGCATGCGGCCCAGGGTACCGCGCACCAGCTGTTCGCCGCCCTTGGTCCACTGGGCCATCCAGTCGGTCAGGGTTTCATCCTCGGCAAAGTCCGCCGTGTGGTCCTGGGCGAAATACCCCACTTCCGCACTGTCGGTCCACTTCACCTCGCCACTGTCGGGCGTATAGGCCCCTGACATGCACTGCAGAAGCGTGGTTTTGCCGATGCCGTTGGGACCGATGATGGCGATTCGCTCGCCGGCTTCGACCTGCAGGTTCAGATTCTTGAACAGGGGCTTATCATCAAAGCCCTTGGTCATGTTCTTGAGAGTCACCGCCTGGCGGTGAAGTTTCTTGCCCTGTTCAAAACGGATAAACGGGCTCACCCGACTTGAGGGCTTCACCTCTTCCAGCTGGATCTTGTCGATCTGGCGGGCACGGGAGGTGGCCTGCTTGGCCTTGGAGGCGTTGGCCGAAAAGCGGCTGACGAACTGCTGCAGCTCGGCAATCTGCGCCTTTTTCTTGGCGTTGTCCGACAGCATACGCTCGCGGGCCTGGGTGGCGGCGGTCATGTATTCGTCATAGTTGCCCGGGAACAGGCGCAGTTCGCCATAGTCCAGGTCCGCCATGTGGGTGCACACGCTGTTCAGGAAGTGACGATCGTGGGAAATGATAATCATGGTGCTGTTGCGGGCCACCAGTATGTTTTCCAGCCAGCGGATGGTGTTGATGTCCAGGTGGTTGGTGGGCTCGTCCAGCAGCAACACATCAGGATCGGAGAACAGCGCCTGGGCCAGCAACACCCGCAGCTTCCAGCCCGGTGCCAGCGCGCTCATTGGGCCGTTGTGCTGCTCCAGCGGAATATCCAGGCCAAGCAACAGCTCGCCGGCGCGGGCATCCGCGGTATAGCCGTCCATTTCAGCGAACTGGACTTCCAGGTCCGCGACGGCCATCCCGTCTTCTTCGCTCATCTCGGGCAGGGAATAGATCCGGTCCCGCTCTTTCTTGACCTGCCAGAGCTCCTCATGCCCCATGATCACGGTATCGATAACCGAGCAATCCTCATAGGCAAACTGGTCCTGGCGCAGTTTACCCAGACGGACATTGGGCTCCAGCATGACCTGGCCGGCGGAGGGCTCGAGATCGCCACCCAGGATTTTCATCAGTGTGGACTTGCCACAGCCATTGGCCCCGATCAGGCCATAGCGGTTGCCGTTACCAAATTTGGCGGAGACGTTTTCAAACAGGGGTTTAGCCCCGAATTGCATGGTGATATTGGCGGTGGAGATCAAGAAACAAACCTGTCGATGTGGGGCCGGGCATGCGCCGGCGAAAAGAAAGCCGGCATTGTACAGGTTTGCCCGGTGGACTGTGAGGCCGCAGAAACACGGATAAAAAGGGCTTGCCTCTGGCGAGCTCTGAGGGCAGCATTCCGGTTCTGATGTATACATTCATCCGACACAAGGACATTGATCATGGCACAGGCTACAGCGCGCCACATTCTGGTAGACAGCGAAGCGAAATGCGAAGAACTGAAAAAAGCGATTGAAGGCGGACAGGACTTTGCCGAAGTGGCAAAGCAGCACTCCTCCTGCCCCTCCGGTCGCAACGGCGGAGATCTTGGCTCCTTTGGCCCGGGCCAGATGGTTCCCGAGTTCGACAAAGCGGTTTTCAACGGTGAAGTGAACACCGTTATCGGTCCGGTCAAGACCCAGTTTGGTTATCACCTGCTGGAAGTGACCAGCCGCAGCTAATGATTCCTGGTTCCATACCGGGACTGCAAACCACTGGCCGGCGGCTACCGCTGCTGGCCGGTGCCGCTTCTCTGCTCATCGCGCCTTTTCTGTTTGTCGGCGGGCCTGACTGGGCCTCGGGGCCACTTCTCAAATCGGCCTGGAACCTTGGCCACATCCTTCTGTTTGCACTACTCACTCTGGCGGTCAGACCCTGGCAGTGGCTAAGTGGCTGGCGTCTATGGCTCGCGGTTACCGTCGTCTTGCTGGTGCTCGGAATTGGTATCGAGTTGATCCAGGGCGGACACAATCGCGACATGGATGGGCGGGACCTCCTGCGCAACCTGATTGGCAGTTGGCTGGTTATCGCATGGCGCCCCTTGCTTACATCAGAGCGGCGAAACTCTCTCGGCGAAGGCCTGGTGGCCGCATCCGTTGCGCTGCTACTGTGTTTTGAGCTGGGAGCTACCGGCATGGTGGCTGCCCGGCAATGGCAGGTACACGAACAACTCCCTCTGCTATACGATTTCACCCATCAGAATCCCGGCGCATTCTGGACCGGCAGGCTCACGGTCTCTGCCGACCACTCGCTGAATAATGCGCAGAGCCTGAAACTTGATCTCGGCACTGAAACCTACTCGGGGGTCTCACTCAACAATCTCCCGGCCGATTGGCGTGATTACGAAACACTGAGCATTACCCTGTTCAATCCCTCAACCGCTCCCCTGACGCTGACGCTGCGAATCAATGACGTAGCCCATGACCGCAGCGATCATGCCTACAACGACCGCTACAACACCCGTCTGACCCTGAGCCCTGGTTCCAATACCTTCACCCGGAAACTGGCCGACATCGAAAACGCTCCCGATGGCCGGTCCATGGATATGTCCCAAGTCAGAAGAATGGGGCTTTTTTCGGTTCGCCTGCCCGAGCCCCGCACTGTTTATCTGTTGGATCTGAGACTGGACTAACCGAGCGTCCAGGGATTATCAGTTATCGGTTCGGCGCCAGCGTCGGTGACCAGAATCGTTTCGCTACACCCAATGCCCCATTGCCCGGGAATACGCAAACAGATGGGCAGGTGGAAAACCATTCCCGGTCGAAATTCCACATTGCCACCCCTGGCAATGAAGCCCGAGCCCTCCACCCAGGATGGCGGGAACTGGGCGCCCACCGTGTAGCCAAATACCCCGGAGAAAAACACCTTTCCGGCCAATGGCTGGAGCGACTTCTCGGCGTCCTGGGCGGCCTGGTCGAAAGTGACTCCCGGACGGATCGACGTCAGCAGGGTATCCACAATCCGACGACAGCCGTCATGGACCCGACGCATTTCAGCCGACGGCTCGCCACCAGCAACCACGGTCTGCATCATGGGTGCCGTGTAGCGGTTCCAGGCTGAGCCGAATTCCAGAAAAACAGGGTCGCCTTTCTGCACCACCGTACGTTTGTGATTGCAGTGGATCACGCTGCTGCGACGACCGGTAACAACAATGGGCTGCATGCTCATGAATTCACTGCCGGCCGCCAGCAGCGCCCTCGCGCCTTCGGCGGCAATGTCATTATCAGTGACGCCCGGCTGGACCGCGGCCACGGCCGCCCTGAAACCTTCGGCTGTTATCCGGGCGCTTTCACGCAGGCACCGGATTTCGGCATCGGACTTGACGATCCGGATCTGCTTCAACAGACCGCCGTTATTCAGAAATCTTACTCCGGGCATCCGAGCTTGCAGGCCTTCCAGCACGCCCTGGCGCAGAGAGCCATGCCAGGCATCAATACCCACGGTCTCCACGCCGTCGTTCAAGGCCTGAACCAGTGGTTCCAATACCTCGCCGATGCCTTCCCACCGGTATCCGCTGACCCGGGCGACCCGGGTTGTCATCATCGCAGGCCCCATCTCGATAGACGGCACCTGCAAAAGCAGGTCCTCCTGGGTAACCACCAGGGCCACGTGAACGGATACTTCAAAAGTGCTATAGCCGGTCAGGTAAAAAATATCCGAAGGATCGGTCAACAGCAGGGCGCCAAAATCCTCCCGGGCCATCCCATCCCGGACACGAGCAAGACGCTCGTCGAACTCCTGCTCCGGAAACGGACACTCCAGCCCCCTCAGTTGTGAGGACAAGGCTTCCTGATAGGCATTGAAATCCATAACGACACTCCTCACTCGCATATACTAGGGAGATTGGACCCTATTCTGGCTTTGCACAAATCGCACTCACCAAATAATTCAACAATCGGGAGAGCCTATGGACCGCGAGCAACAGGGTAACGGTGCCGTCCAGGTCAGTGTTGAATTGGGAGCGCTGACCAGCGTTGCCAACGACCCGCAAGTGGCAGTCCGTGTCGGCCCCGTGGTTGCCTCCCTGGTGAACGGTGTGTGTGGCGACCCGTTGTTGCAGCTCCGGCTTCTGCACCAATCCCGCAGCCTGCTGTTTGATCTGGGAGATACCGGTCGGATGCCGCTCAGGTCCGCGCATCAGGTGACCGACATTTTCATCACCCATTGCCACGCCGATCACATTGGCGGTTTCATGTGGTTCCTGCGCAGCAGGATCGGCTACTTTCCGCCCTGCCGGCTGTTCGGCCCGCCCGGCCTGATGCGGCACATTGCCGGAATGATCAGTGGCATCCTGTGGGATCGTGTGGAAGACCGTGGCCCCAGATTCGTGGTGCACGAATGCCATGGCGACCACCTGAAACGCTGGAAAATCACCGCTGGCGACACTGCTCCCACGCCTCTGGAAGACCAGGCCACACCAGACGGAGTTTTGCTCCGGGAACGGGACTTCCAGATTCGTGCAGCCATGCTCGACCACGGCACGCCTGTTCTCGCTTTCGCCTGGGAACCCTTTGGCAAGCTTCAGGTTCGCAACGACCAGTTGCAGGCTGAGGGCCTGAAACCCGGCGCCTGGCTGCACGATTTGAAAATGGCTGTGCTGCGCCAGCGGCCGGACGAACTGATCTCGCCGGACGCAGGGCGCACGCTGCGCGCCGAAGACCTGGCCAGGAAGCTGCTGATTCAGGCGCCGGGGGAAAAGGTGGTCTACGGAACGGATTTCGCCGATACGCCAGAGAACATCCGAAAAATGACGGAATTGGCGGGAGGTGCCCACACGCTGTTCTGCGAGGCCTCATTCATGGCGGCAGATGAAGCGCAGGCCCGGCACACCCATCACCTGACCACGAGGGCCTGCGCGCGCATCGCTGAAGCGGGACAGGTCCGGCAACTGATTGCCTTCCACTTCTCACATCGTTATGACCGAAAGCGGGAAGAAGTTTACCGTGAACTGAAGGGATTCACTGACCGCCTGGTGATTCCGGACTGAGGAACCGCGACATCTGCTTGCCTATGCTTTCCACCGGCTCGGTAATCGCCTGCTGGATGCTGTTGGTTACAACTTTCGAGAAAGCCGAGCCGGCAGAGCTCTCCAGGAACTCCAGGTAGAGATCCATCTCCTGGTCACCGATGTTCTGGTAGGTATACAGATAGCTGTCGTAAACCTGCTGACCCACCACGCCCCTGAGCATGCTGCGCTGGCTTTCAATGCGTTGGCGCAGCTGCTCGTAATTGGCCGAATCACTGCTGAACGCCGCCATTGCCGTTGCCAGGCCGAGCTGCACTGCGATCGTTGTATCCACCGCGCTTTCTGTGGCCCGCGCAGCCCGATCAAACCGATCGAACATTTCCGCTTTGCGCGTGCCCTTGTAACGGCTGTTCAATTCCATGGCACTGGATTGGATTTTCGGCCAGGCCGAGGGTTCCGAAGCTTTAATCTCGGCCGAAGAAATCTTTCTGGCCACAGGGGTTTCGTACCAGTCATGGACTGCCTGGAGCTGCGAATCCGTAAGTTTGGCTTGCAGATCGTTAATGATCTGCTGCTCGATATCCACGGAATTGAAACCGCTGCTCACGATGTTCCCGATGGTATTGGCCATCATTGGTGGAAGCTGACCATTCTGTTTGAGCCCTTCCCGGATTCCCTGGCTCATCATGGCCGGGTAACGGGCCACGATATCGTCAACAGGCGATACTTCCAGCACCTGGCGCGCGTCCGGCGCTGCCTGGGCAGTACCAGTAACAAGAAGTGCTGTGATTAAAAGAGGTTTAATTATGGGAAATCGCGTCATTTACCTATCATCCCGAGTGAATCATTGATCCCCTTATGCCATGGGTTCGAGGCAGGCAGCAAGCAATCCCTCGGCCCTGGAGATGACGGTTTGGTAGGAATGCGAAAGAAACGTCCCCGTAAGACCAAAAGTCGGCAACTGGCTCTGGAAACCTGGAAAAGCCGGGCAAGATGGTATGGGCTTCCAATGCTGGGGTTGCTGATGGGACTCTGGGCAACGCTCCGCTTCAGCCTTTTGGCACCGGATCCTCCGGCAAACCCGGAGAACATCTGTGAAATCTTCCGGGAACACCCGGTGTGGTATGACTACGCCAACGAATCCAGGCAACGCTGGGGCACACCCATCGCCACCCAGTTAGCGTTTGTCTATTACGAGTCGTCATTCCGCAGCCATGCGCGTCCACCACGCACACTGCTCTGGGGCTTTATTCCCTGGACCAGGCCCACAACCGCATACGGTTATGCCCAGGCCCTCGACCCGGCCTGGCGGGAATATCTGCAGGCCAATGGCGAAGGCTGGTTCACCGTTCGCACCGACATGGAACACGCGCTGGATTTCGTGGGCTGGTACAACCAGCTAAGCCACCGGCAGCTTGGCATTCCCTTCTCGGCGCCCAGAAAGCTGTACCTTGCCTACCACGAAGGCCGGGGCGGATATGCCCGCAGAAGCTTCGAAGAGAAACCGGACGTGATGGATCTGGCCGCCCGGGTACAGACCCGGGCTTTCCGATACGACAATCAGCTGAAAACCTGCGAGCAGGAATTCCAGTGCTGGCGCTGGTACCAGTTCTGGCCGTTCTGCGGCTGACGCTCGTCAGAAAGCGGAAGAAATCTCCATCTGGGACTCCAGCGACTGCAGGCGTTCCACCAGATACTCCATAACGATACGGACCCGGGCCATTTGCTGGGTATCCTGGTTTACATGTAGCCAGAGATCCACGCTCTCACCCTCCAGCGGGTCCGACAGGCGGCGGAGTTCACGAGTGCTCTCCCCCAGATAGCAGGGCAAAACCGCCAGGCCGGCACCGGCTTTCGCCAGCGCGTGCATGGATTGCAGGCTGTTGCAGCGAATGAAAGAGGTAACGTTCTTCAACTGTTTTCTGTACCACCGGCCCGTCGCCAGATGGCTGAAGGTTTCATCCGGTATGATCCAGAGGCAACCTTCCGGACGGTTTTCCACGTCCATGTCACGATGCCGCCGGCAATAGCGGGCCGCCCCGTAAACGGCGGATTCGATGGAGGCGATTCGCTCGCCTTCCAGAGTTGCCTGCGGCTTGTTCTCGGGCCGCAAGGTGAGATCCGCTTCCCGATGGCTGAGGTTCGCCACATCGTTATCAGTAAGCGTCTCCAGCTCGATATCCGGGAACTCCCGAACCAGCTCGGCCAGGATCGGGCTGAGCAACGCGCTCATCATTGCGTCTTCCGCCGCCAGCCTGACTTTACCCACCGGCGCCGAATCCTGCCCGACCAGTTTGCGCTCGAGATTTTCCATCTCGATGGCCAGCCGATCCGCCTCCCGGAACGCGGTCTCCCCCACGGGGGTGAGCTGAAGTCCATCCCGGCTGCGTTCAAAAAACTGCACACCCATCGACTCTTCCATCTGGTCGAGTCGCCGTAAAACTGTGGTTTGGTGCACACCCAGTAATTCGCCGGCCTTGGCTAGCGTTCCGCCTATTGCCAGCGCCCGTATATATCGAAGATAATCCCAATCCATAGTTACTGCATATTTGCAACGTGAGTACGGATTTTAACGTATTCAAACTGCAAATAAGAACCCTTAGAATCGCTTTTAAATTAAAGGTAGATCCCTAACTAACCTACCTACCAAAATCAATACACTCATTAAAAAGGAGGAAGGCGCTATGACTCAGAACCATATCGCAACCGTAAACCCGCTGCCGTCCAGTATCCTCCACAACAGTGCTGAGGTCAGGCGCCAGTATACCCGTGCTGCGGCAAAGCAGGCGGTACAGTTTTTCAGTCGCAAGGTGCGGAGCTTCAACCGGAAAGCAGCAAACGTTGCTCCGGACATGAGCCAGATGCAGGGCGGCCACTAAAACGGCAGCTGAATCTGGCATGAGCGGGGAGATCGCTCAGGCTGAGAACAGAAAGAACATAAGGATTTGAAAACGCCGTTGGCTCCCAGGGAACCAACGGCGTTTTACGTTAGCGGATCAGAATTCCCAAACGACTTTTTTCTTCTGGCTGAACCAGTCGTCCATCTTCTGGTTGTAGAAATCTTCTATCACATTCCGCTTGATCTTCATGGTCGGCGTCAGCATGCCGTTTTCCATAGTCCAGGGCTCCCGAACCACCACGACAAAAGCGACCTTCTCGTGGGACTCGCACTCCGCGTTCACCGCCTCCAGTTCGGCCGCAAGTTCCTGCTCGAGCTCACCGCGATCCATTCCGGTCTCCAGTTCATCCCTGGCCTCTTCCGACAGCAGGACCATCAGGCAAGGCTGCGGCTGGTTGGCACCGGCCACACAGACCACTTCGGCCTTTGGATGATTAAACCGGTTTTCGATGGGCACCGGCACCACGTATTTGCCTTTGGAGGTTTTGAACAGATCCTTTACCCGGCCTGTGATGCGGAGGGTGCCGTCCCGATCGATCTCGCCCATATCTCCGGTTTTCAGGAAGCCATCCTTGGTGAGGTCTTCCTTGGTTTTCTCTTCATTCTTGTAGTAACCCAGCATCTGGCCCGGGCTTTTCACCTGGACTTCTCCGCCCTCTCCGATGCGGTGCTCGACCCCCGGATTCGCCATACCTACCGAACCGGCGCGAGCCTGGCCTGGTCGGTTGGCGTGGGAATAGCCGAAGTTTTCCGACATCCCGTACACTTCCAGAAGCTCCAGCCCAAGGTTGCGATACCAGTTAACGATGTCCGCTGACAGCGGCGCTGCGCCGGTCAGGGCTGCCCGACAATAATCCAGCCCCAGCTGTTTCAAAACCTTCTTCTTCACCAGGCCGCTGATAATGGGAAGACTGAAGAGCAGCTTCTGCTTTTTTGGCGGCAGTTTGGCGTTTACACCAAGATAGAACTTCATCCACAGGCGCGGCACCGAGAAAAACAGCGTCGGCCTTGCCCGCTGCAGGTCCTCCTGGAAGGTGTCCAGGGAATTCGCAAAATAGAGATGAAAGCCATAGTAGAGGGACTGCGTTTCGACGGCTGCCCGCTCAGCCACGTGAGCCAGTGGCAGGTAAGAGAGCATGCGCTCGTCAGAGGAAACCGGGAACAACTGCTGCAGGCCATCAGCAACTGAAATCATGGTCCGGAAGCTGTGCATGACGCCCTTGGGGCGGCCGGTGCTGCCGGAGGTATAGACAATCGTGGCCAGGTTATCCGGATCCGGCAACTTGGGCTGCGCAGGCGACTGTTCGGCCACAATCTCCGACCACTTGGGCGTATCATCCCGTGGCGATAGGGGCAGCGAAACGAGCGGCAAATCTGCTGGAATGTGGTTCTTGATGTCGTTCCAGCCGTCCGCGGTGCCATCCAGTTTCCCGAGGAACAGGAGCTTTGCCTCACTGTGCTCGAGAACGTAGGCAGCAGTATCTCCGTTGAGCGTGGGATAAAGTGGCACCGAAACATGGCCTGCCGCCCAGATCGCCAGATCGGCCAGGATCCAGTGCGCGCTGTTTTTGCCAAGGATACTGATATTGCTGGGTTCCGGAAGCTTCAGGCTGTCCAGGTAAGCCGCCATGCGGGATACCTGATCGGCTGCTTCCCTCCAGGTAATATCTTCCACCCGGCCATCCGGGTAAGGCTGGGTAAGGTAAACGTTGTCGGGGGTTTCCTCTGCCCAGTAATACAGGCAGTGGAGTGAGGTCTGCTTCCGGGGGTCTACCGCCATAAACGGCTCCTTTTTGTTATTGTACTTCGTGTTTAGGTCATGCCATTGCGATTCATACTAGCGTCATTTCAGACCTGCTCAATAGCAATTAGTGCCCGCGCCATTGGCAAATTAATCCTCGTCCGAGAACTGTTGCTCAAAACTTTTCGTAATAAGTTTCAAGTTTGAGCTAGTGTGAAGGGTGTACACCCTCCTTTTCGAGCAAATTGGATGTAGCCATGAGCAAACCAAAACGTTCGTTTTTAATCTTTCCGGCCTGGGGCATCATTCTTCTGGGTTCCGGTGGCTTTTTCTACAGCGCCTATGCGGGCATGCTGGGCACCTGACCCCGGAAAACCGTTTTAACGCCGAAACCGGGTTTCGAGGACAACGGCAGAGTTGGTTCTCTCAACTCCCTCAAGGTTGCCAATGGCATCCAGCACGGCGCTCAGTTCCTCAAGGGACTGGGCCTGGACAATGGCAATAAGGTCGTACTCTCCACTGACGGAAAACAGCTGCGATACCTGGCTGATTTGCTCCAGGGCTGCATTGGTTCTGCCGGTGAGCTTCTGGAACACCTTGATCGATACGTGAGCCTCCACCTGGTTCGCCGAAAACTCACCCCCCAACTGAACCGAGTAACCACGGATGACACCGCTGGCCTCCAGCCGCGCGATACGGTTCTGCACCGTCGACCGTGACACATGCATGGCTTTGGCTAGCTCGGTGACACTGGCCCGGGCATTCTGCCGCAGCAGCATTAGCAGTTTCTGGTCCCGTGAACTGATCATATTGACATACCTGCTTTACAATTTGCATCCATTATAGATCATTTCGATCATTCTGCAGCTGCATTATGGCGCTGACGGCTTTCATACTGAGCCCAAAACAATGCCCAGGAAGATCGCCATGATAATTCGACCGATTACCCCCAACGATCTTGATGCCCTGATGACGATCGCAGTGGAATCCGGCCCCGGCTTCACCTCACTGATGCCGGATCGCGATGCCCTGAGCCGCAAGATTGATCATTCAGTCGCGAGCTTTGCACGGACTGTGACCAAGCCCGGCGATGAGCATTATCTTTTTGTGCTTGAAGACAGTGCGACCGGCCAGATTATGGGGACCACCGGCATTGAAGCCGCTGCAGGCTTGTCCCGCCCGCTCGTGCATTTCCGCCGTAACGCGGTTATCCATCACGAGGAAGATCCCCGGAAACGTCACGCCGAGGAAAGCCTTACCCGATGCCAGCATTACACCGGCTGCACCGAGGTATGCTCACTGTATCTTCGGCCCGGATTTCGCCGGGCCAATGCGGGCAAGCTCCTGTCACGGGTTCGCTTTCTGTTCATGGCACTGCACCCGGAGCGTTTTGCGGACACCGTTATTGCAGAAATGCGCGGCGTTTCAGACCATGCCGGCCAATCCCCGTTCTGGGATTGGCTCAAACATCACGCAGCAGACCTTGATTTCATGTCGGCCACACAGCTGGCCTGCTGTGGCCAGAGCGGTTTTGTTGAACGCTTTATCCCCGCAACGCCATTGTTCACCCGGCAGATGACCGATGCAGCCAGGGCGGTTATCGGCCAGGTCCATGAAGATACGCGCCCTGCCCGACACATGCTGGAGCGCGAAGGTTTTCGCCACCGGGGCTTCGTGGATGTTCTGGATGGAGGGCCAACACTGGAGTGCGCCAGATCGGACATCGCCAGCGTGCGCGATACCCTTCTTACCCGGGCAAGGCCACAGAAAGGCAACCGGAGTCCCCGGAATATTGCTGGAAACACAGCGGGATCCGCTATAGTTGCCAATGCTGGCTGTTCAGGCTTCAGGGCTACGGTAACCGAGCAGGTCCTGCCGACCCCCGATGCCAATAGCCTGTCAGTGCCAGAGCAACTGGCGAACGAACTGAATCTTGGCGGATATAGCCTGGCCTGCTATCTCCCACTGAGCCAGTCCAGGGAAGAGTCACAGGGGCGTCAACAGCCCTGCCAAAAACCGGTTACTGAGGAGATTCGCTATGCACACTGATCCGGACACCCTGTTTGCGAGACTCTGGGAGTCCTACCGCCAGGTAACCCCTTCGGCCGATCGCATACGTAAAATCCTCGGCGCCGAAGAGGGGCAGGCTATCGTCAACGACCACATTGCGCTTCGCACCTTCAACCTGGACCCTGTTCGGCTGGACGCTCTGGCAGAGCACTTTCTCAGCCTCGGCTATGAAGAAGGCGGCGAATACCACTTCGAGGCCAAAAAGCTTTATGCCCGCCACTATGAGCACCCCTCCCGGGAACTGCCCAAGGTGTTTATTTCCGAGCTGCTTGTCGAGCAATGCTCACCGGAGCTGCAATCTGTGGTGAAGAATCTTGTCGGCCAGGTAAAGCCGGAGGCGGTTACTGCCGATGATTTTCTCTATTCGGGACGCCATTGGGAGGTGGGCTACGACACCTACCGCCAGCTGATGAAGGAAAGCGAGTACGCCGCCTGGATGGCCGCCTGGGGCTACCGCGCAAACCATTTCACGGTCAGCATCAACCATCTGGAACAGTTCGGTTCGGTCCCGGAAATCAATCAGTTGCTGAAAGATCATGGCTATACGGTGAATTCATCCGGCGGTGAAGTAAAAGGCTCCCCGGAAGACTTGCTGGAGCAGTCCTCAACCATGGCCGACCGGGTGCCGTTTACCTTTACCGACGAGACGGTAACCATACCCAGTTGTTTCTACGAATTTGCCCTGCGTTATCCAAAACCGGATGGCCGGCTCTACTCGGGCTTCGTAGCGGCATCGGCCGACAAGATCTTCGAGAGCACGAACGCCGGCAGCTGAGTCTGCGTGCAAAGACTCGCGGTCACGACCACCCCTGTTCACCGATCAGGGGAACGAACCGGACTGCGCCGAGGTCCTCGGTCCGGAATTCGTTATCCGTCAGCCGGGTAACACGTACCAGCGACTGAACCGAATGCTCCGACCCCACCGGTATGACCAGGTGCCCGCCAACCGCCAGCTGATGCTTCAATGATTCCGGCACCGCTGGCGCACCGGCAGCCACGATGATGCCATCGAAAGGCTGGTGCTCGGGCCAACCTATCGTGCCATCGCCACAGCGAACCCGGACATTGTCAAAACCCTCGGCGGCCAGCGTTCGGGCTGCGCGATCGGCGAGTTCCTGAACCCGTTCGATGCTGAACACCTCGCTTGCAATACAGCCCAGAACGGCAGCCGCATAACCCGAACCTGTGCCGATATCCAGAACCCTTTCTCCACCCTCCAGATCCAGGGCTTCCGTCATCAACGCCACGATGTAAGGCTGCGAAATGGTCTGCCCCGCGCCTATCGGAAGAGGACCATCATCGTAGGCGCAGTCCTTCATACGTTCTGGAATGAAGCGCTCACGCGGCACCCGACCCATGGCCTCCAGCACCAGCGGCGACCCGATTCCACGGGCTCGAAGCTGATAATCCACCATGGACGCTCTCTGCAACTCGAAGCCATTGTCCTGATTCATGGCGCTCTTCCTTCCCCTGGTCTGGCTGCTTACCGGCCGTTACAAAGCAGTAACTTTTTTACAACGGCGCGCTCGAGATTATCTGTCTACTTTTTAAACATCGGTAATGACACATACAACCACCGAATGCCAAAAACAACAAACGGACAACGGGTCCACGAACCGGCCAACCCGTTGCCGAGGAGGAGAAATGTCGACATCCGTAGACCACCTCGACGAACGCACGCGGGACTCCGCAGAGCTGCTCGAAGAGATCATGCCCTCTGCCATTACCCTGGCCATGATGCTTCGTCACCGTAAAATGGCTGCCTGGCTACGCACCGAATTTGATGGATATCAGGATGTTGCTGCCGCACCGCCTTATCGTAGGCAGCTACACGGGCACATTGTTGCCAAATCCCCCCAGTATGGCTGGATCCCCGCTCCAGTAGATGATCAGCAAAAAGAGGAGTTCGGCTACATGGATCTGCTCGAGGGCGTAAAAGCTCTTGAGAAAACCTGTGTGAGTTGCAAAAAGGGCAACGGCAACCGGGTTTTGCTGGAAAAAGACGAGATGGCCGTGTTGCAGAAGCAGATCAACCTGACCGCCGAGCTGGCCATCAACCTGAGTCGCGACGTTTATTGCCGGCTCCTCAGGACCGTTCGGGCTGCAATCTACCTCTGGACCCAGGAACTGATGGCCGAGGGCATTGCCGGGGAGCACAACCACTACAGTCCGGACGAGCGCGCTAAAGTTGCGCATCTGGACGACCCCGAGAAGTTCTGGCGACGGGCCATGGACGAAGTCGACAGCCTGCCGATACCAGACGTGCGGGTGACCGGTTTCTTTGAACGGGTATTCGGGCGCGCAGGCTGAGCCTCGCGCCCTGGCTGCTACCAGAGCACGCTGACAATACCGACGCTGCTCACAAGCAGCAGCACGGTTCCCAGCAGACGGAAGAACACCGGAGTCTCAGCCTGGAGAATGCGGTCATGGGCGTAGAGCCCGATGACGTGACCGACGGCTGCGCATGGCAGCAGCCAGAGGTGATGGATAAGTTGCAGATCGATGCCGGCCCAGACAAAAGCGGCCATCTTGATCAGCACCAGAATGAACCAGAGCGCGAACAAGGTATCCCGCAGTTTTTCTTTGGGCAGGTGCTGGGCTGCCACGGCAATGATCAGGGGCGCACCGATCAGGGAAGTGCCACTGATGTACCCGCCCACCATGAGGAATATCGCGTCGACCGTTTTGCTGCCACTGCGAAACGGTCGGTTGATGATGTAGGAAACAGAATACAGCGCCACGATAACGAAAATGATGGCACTCAGGATGTCACTGGGCATGGTAATCAACCCGAATACACCAATCAGCTTGGGCACAATCATGATGGCGAGGATCCGCCACAGGTATTGCCAGTCGACAGTGCCCGAGCCCGCCTCACGTCGCTTCCCTGCCCCGGTGCGATTGTTCATCCAGATTGTCAGGGATGAAAACACCAGAAGGTGGACCGCAATGATCGGCAGAAAGACGAGCGGTTGATCAAGAACCAGCAACAGAAATGGCAGGGACAGAACGGCGCCACCGAATCCCAGCCCGGAGCGGACAAAACCACTCCAGACGAAAATCAGGGCAATCAGCAGATATTGGTAAATCGCGAGATCAGACATGGATTCCCGGTTGTCGTCAAAAGGGCCGTCGTTTATCCGGAACTGGTCTAAGCTCAGTTAGTTGCGAAGAAAAACAACATTCCCCGGAGGATGTGAATGGCCCTGTCATGGAAACAGAAGTTCCTGCTGTTGATTGTTGCAACGCTGATTGGTCTGGCGATTGCCACTCTGGCCTCCCTGAGCGGGCTCGGCAAGGTATCTGACGCTTATGAGGCCCGAAGCGAAGCAAGAGCCTATGAATCCGCGTCCCTGACTCTGCTGAACGACTGGCTGGCACTCGAGAGAACGAGTGAAAATCTGGAACCTAACCAGGTTGAGAACTATCAGGAGAGACTGGCGTCGCTCGCGGCCCAGTCGTCGGCGCTCAGTGAATCCGCCGGAACCCTGCCGGGTGACGCGGTAAAGACCACTGCACAACAAATCCAGGAGCAGGTTGCGGAGTATACCCGACTTCGCACCGAATGGCTGGCCCTGAATCAACAGCTGGGCCTCACTCCGTCCAGCGGTTTGAGAGCAACAATGTCCGAAGCCATAAACGACAGGCTTCGGCAAATCAGCATTTCCATCTTTAACGACGACATCAACACCATCGCTTCCACCTACCGCGACTACCTGTCTACCTTCGATGCGACCTACGCCGAGTCAACCCGTGAGGCCCTGGCGCGGATGCAGACCACCGTCACGGAGATGGACTGGCAGGAAATTGACATCGGCCAGGCTGTCCAGGCGTTCGCCAATGCCTTTTCCGATGCCGAATCGCTCATCGCCAACCTGTCTGCCATTGAGAACCAACTGTCAGCCACCGGCACCCGTATTCGCGATCTGATTGCCGAGCAGAACACCCTGCTCCGCCAGGACATTATTGTGGCAACCAGCCAGCAGGCCGAAGAGGCCCGCGCCGCCTCAACCTGGCTGATCATTGCAACCGCTGCTGCGGTGGTCATTATCCTTACACTGACCCTGACGACCGCCTCAAGAACCCTGGTGAAACGACTCAATGAGACCGTAAACCTGCTCACCCGGGTCGCCGGCGGTGACCTCAGTCAGCGCCTTGAGCCAGGCAAGAATCCGAACGATGAATTCAATCGCCTGGGCGAAGCGGCCAACAAGATGCTGGACGATGTCTCGGACGTTATCGGGCAAGTCGTCGAGGGTAACCGCACGCTGTCATCGCTTCAGGTTGAACTGGATGCTCTGGTAGAACAAATGGGCAGAAACGGCGAGCAGGTTGAAGATGAGACCGAGCAGACCGCCACTGCGGTTCAGGAAATCTCCCACACGGCGGTCGATATTGCCCAGTACACCCAGTCAGTCAATGACGCTGTTCAGAGCGCCAACGGTGCCGCCCATTCCGGTGCCGAGGTGGTCAGGCGAAGCGCAAAAACCATGACCGAACTGGCCGAAAGAATCCAGAAAACCCACGATCAGGTCAGCCAGCTGAGCAAAACCGGCGAGAAGGTCAACTCCATCGTTGGCGTAATCAACGGCCTGGCTGAACAGACCAACCTGCTGGCATTGAATGCTGCGATTGAGGCGGCAAGAGCCGGTGATGCAGGACGCGGTTTCTCGGTTGTTGCCGACGAAGTTCGGTCCCTCGCAGAGAAAACCGTATCGGCAACCAACGGGATTGCCGAGATCGTGGAATCGCTTAACCATGAAACCCAGGCCATTTCCAGACTGATGAAAGAAGGCCTGACTTCCGCAGGTGAAGGAGAGGAAAGCTCGAGAGAGGCGGCGCACTCGATCGAACAGATCACCGGCTCGATACAACAACTGGCTGGCGACATGAATCAGGTGGTGTCCTCTGTTGAGGGGATATCAACGACCACCGAGGAGATCGCCCAGAAGGTGGAACAGATCCACGGGCACACCCGGGAAACCTCGGATATCCGCCAGAAGCTCAACGCCCATATCGGACGACTGTCATCCCAGGTAACCACCCTGACCCAGGCCTCACAGGGCTTCCGTCTGTAACAGCGGGCCCTGGACAGGTTGCACGGCAGGGTTCCAGGCGTTAGCATGCTCTATACTGTACATTTAAACAGTATCGAGCATGCCCATGAAAACTCGCGCCACGGCCCTGAATCCCCACAACCGGTTCCAGCCCATTGTCACTGACCGGGAGGCAGACCATGACTGGTATCACGACCCCGAAGACGACCTGAACCCCGATACGCTCGCTACGGAAGTCGTCCTTGAGACCGCAAAATCCATAATCAGTCGAAATTCGTCACCGGACGTACCGTTCGACCAGTCGATCAATCCATACCGTGGCTGCGAGCATGCCTGCATTTACTGTTTCGCCCGCCCTACCCACGCCTATTGGGACATGTCACCGGGGCTGGATTTCGAAACCCGGCTGATCGCCAAACCCAACGCCGCCGCCCGCCTGAGAGAGGAGCTCGACAGGCCCGGCTACCGGGTGTCGCCCATCGCCCTGGGCGTCAATACGGATGCCTACCAGCCACTGGAGCGGACCCAGAGGATTACCCGCCAGGTGCTGGAAGTTCTGGCCGAATATCGCCACCCGGTGTCGATCATTACCAAGGGCGCTCTCATCCTCAGAGACCTTGATCTGCTCCGCGAAATGGCTTCTGATGGGCTCTGCTCTGTGCGGATCAGCCTCACCAGCCTGAACAACGATCTGAAACGACGCATGGAGCCGAGGACAGCCGCACCAGCCACCCGCCTCAAGATGATCAGGCAGCTCTCGGAGGCCGGCATTCCCACCGGTATCATCCTCGGGCCGGTAATCCCCTTCATCAACGATCACGAAATCGAGTCGATTCTGGAAGCCGCTGCAGAGGCGGGCGCCACCCGTGCCAGCTGGATTATGCTGCGGTTACCCCATGAACTGGACGAGCTGTTCCAGGACTGGCTGCAGCGGCACTTCCCGCAAAGGGCCGAGCATGTGATGAACCGAATGCGCGACCTCAGGGGCGGCAAGAGTTATGACGCCACCTTCGGCCGCAGAATGACGGGCACGGGCCCTTACTCGGACCTGATTCGCCAGCGTTTCACCAAAAAAGCACGGCGTTTGGGGCTGAAGCTCCATGCAGAAGAACCGCTGCGAAGTGATCTTTTCCGGCGGCCAGGTGGGGAACAAATGCCGCTGTGGTAGCATCAGACTATTGCACCTTACCACCGCGAATAAGGCCTCTCAGGGATGAGGTGGAGAACACCCATGCATGGAATCAGACGTTTTTCCTTCGCCACAACATTGTTTGCCCTGCTGGGCACCGTCTGGCACCCCGCTTGCCTGGCAGCCGATGAAGCCATTGTTGCCAGGATTGAGGCCATGGAAGCCGGCTTCCCGGTTCAGGTGCTCGGAAGCCGGTTAATGGCCCACGAGGCACTGTCAGCCTTTTACGGGGCCAACGGATACCAGCCAGCATGGAAATCGGCTGAGCTTCGCCGGCAGTTGATTGATTCGGTTGAACAAGCCAGTCATGACGGTCTGAACCCGGCTGACTATCACGCAGATATTCTCTCGGGCCTGGCACTCAGACCCATGAGCGATTTCTCTGAAGACCTGAGGGCCGATCTGGACCTGCTGTTCTCTGACGCTTTTCTGATGCTCAGCTCACACATGCTGGTCGGCAAGGTCAACCCGCAGACGGTTCACGCCGAATGGACCGCCAACAGGCGCCAGCGCCAGATGGAATCCGTTCTGAAGGATGCGTTGCAGCGCTCGGATATCACCGGCACGCTGGATTCGCTGCGTCCGGCGGATCCCGCTTACCGGAAGTTGATGGCTGCAAGGCAGGACCTGACCAGACTGCTGGGCCAGCCCTGGTTACCTCTGGCGTTGAGCCCGACCATTCGCCCCGGCGACAGGGATGAGCGGCTCAATGAGGTCCGCCGACGACTCTCTCTATTGGGAGAGCTTGCAGAATCACCGGCAACGTTTTCAGATCCGCGTGACTACGACGCGGAGCTTGAATCTGCAGTCATGCGCTTCCAGGCCCGACATGGGCTTGAACCCGATGGCCTTATCGGGAAGGACACCCTGACAGCGCTGAACCTGATTCCGGTGGAACGCCTGCGCCACATTGACGCCACGCTCGAACGATGGCGGTGGCTGCCGGAATCCCTTGGCGACACCTATGTCCTGGTCAATATTGCCGGATTTGAACTGAAGCTGGTGGAAAACGGCAAAGAAGTACTGCGCAAACGAGTGATCGTCGGCCAGCCCTTCCGCCAAACGCCGGTGTTCAGCGATCGCATCCGGTATCTGGTGTTCAATCCCACCTGGACCGTACCGCGAACGCTGATGATTCAGGATCAATTGCCCCGGATTCTCCGCGATCCAGACTATCTCTCCCGACTCAACATCAGCGTTTACCGTGGCTGGGGCGCTGACCGGGAAAGAGTGGACCCGCTGGACGTTGACTGGCCATCACTGAATCGGAACAACTTCCCGTACCAGTTGGTGCAGGAACCCGGCCCCCAGAATGCCCTGGGGCAGATCAAGTTCATGTTTCCGAACCAGTACGATGTTTACCTGCACGACACGCCGGGGCGCGGCCTGTTCTCCCGGGCCGAGCGATCATTCAGCTCTGGCTGTATCCGGGTTGAGCAACCTTTTGATCTTGCAGAGCGGCTTCTGGCGTCGGCGCCCGACTGGTCCCGGGAAAAGATTGACCGGGTGGTTTCCGAGGCACAACCCCAGACTGTCGTGCTCCCGGAGCCGGTGCCTGTGCACATCCAATACTGGACCTCCTGGGTAGATAACGAGGGCAGGCTGCAGTTCCGCAATGATCTGTACAACCGCGATGCCCGCCTGATTGATCAGCTCCGTGGAACCGCCGAGGGAGATACGCGCTACAATACTCCGGTAGCCGGCTCGGGCCCGGCACAGGACAAGCTCTGAAACAGGATACGCGCATCAGTTGAGGAGATATCATGAAACAGACCCTGCTATTGGTTTTCGGGATACTCTTACTGCAGGGATGTCAGTCGCTGCCACCCGCCGAAGACGAAATTGACGGAGACACCGTTTTCGTCAGCGCCAACCATTGTCTCAACGAATACCTGGATGATCTTGAGAAGGTTCATTACGGTCCCTGTCTCAAGGTCATTGCGATAAATGGCAATGAGCCGGCTGTAAGAGAAGACGGATTCATTGAACTACCGGCAGCGACAGCGCTAACCATTGGCGTGAGCTGCGTTTATCGACACGCCGACGGCTCGCCTATTCCTGCAACCATGGAAAACGTAGACTTTGCCGTGAGCAAAAACACGTTCGCAAAAGCCGGCCAACGCTGGTATCTCCACGCTCACAAACAGGCCCGCAGAGTTGTCGGCTGTGAGCCCACCCTGTCGCGCTCGGTCTATCCCACGAATGACACGGACTGATTTTTCATGACCAACAAAATCGATATCCACTATTGCACCGGTTGCCGCTGGCTTCTGCGCTCGGCCTGGATGGCGCAGGAGCTGCTGACAACCTTCGAAGGCGAGATCAGTGAATTGAGCCTGCACCCCGGCACTGGCGGCATTTTCGAGGTATGGGTCAATGGCAAGAGGGTCTGGTCCCGCAAGCAAGACGGCGGCTTCCCGGAAATTACCAAACTCAAGCAATTGGTTCGCGACCAGGTTGCACCGGAACGCTCCCTTGGCCATTCCGACACCAAAACCGGCACCTCAGAATAATTATTCAAAAATACTGACAGGCCGTGTCGATATTCCTCGCTTTTAGAGAAGGCGCTCGCAAACCCGGACTTTGTGCAGCGCCTCAAAGACGGCAAAGAGATTGCAGACATTGATTTCACGATGCTGCAACCGAAGGCCACCATTTCCAACGAGCTGGCCTGGCGCAAGCAGAACGCCGCCTGATCGTCTTTCTCTCCCGAGAAATGCAGCCGGAGGAACCCACAGCGGGGCCTCCGGCGTAGCTACTTCAAGCTGCTATGCTGACATTACAAGCCAACGGGAGACTGAATGACTTCTGACATCAGTATTGTCTGGCTGGGAACCATTGCCAGCCTGCTGGCGGGCCTTGCCAGTGGCGTGGGCGCCCTGGGTGTGTTTCTTGTCCGTACCCTCACCCATAAACTGCAGGACGGTATGCTGGCTTCAGCCGCGGGCGTGATGTTGGCGGCTTCATTTTTTTCTCTGTTGCTACCTGGTCTCGAGTACGGCGAACAGATTACTGGCGAAACCTGGACCGCCGCGCTGATTGTCATTTTCGGTCTGCTCTCCGGTGCCGCTGCCCTCTACTTTGTGCACCAGAAGCTGCCGCATCAGCACTTCGAGCTGGGCCGGGAAGGATCGGACGCTTCTTACATCCGTGGCATTTGGCTCTTTATTGTCGCTATAACCCTCCATAACTTCCCCGAAGGCATGGCGGTGGGCGTCGGTTTCGCCGGCGGCGATGTCAATAATGGCTATGTTCTTGCCACCGGTATCGGACTCCAGAACATTCCAGAGGGGCTGGCCGTCGCTTTTTCGCTATTGGCCATCAACTACTCGCGAATCAAGGCCTTCAGCATTGCCCTGATGACTGGATTGGCCGAGCCACTGGGTGGTCTCTTCGGAGCGACGCTTGTCTGGCTTGCCGAGCCAATAATGCCCTGGACCCTGGGCTTCGCAGCGGGCGCCATGCTGTTCATCATCAGCAACGAAATCATCCCCGAAACCCATCACCGGCAGTGGAAAATCATGTCCACCTTCTGCCTGATGGGCGGTTTTGCCGTGATGATGTTCCTGGATGCTACGTTGGGCTAACCGCCCAGACACCCGCCAGGGCTTCCAGAGCCTCCGCGATCAGAGGCTCGCCCTGTCGGTCCTGGTGCCATACGAAACTGAGAGCGCAAGGCAACTGTAACCCGTCAACAATTTCCAGGCCGGTTTCCTGGCGCTCAGCCATCGCCAATGCATCCCGCGCGAGACTCAAACCCACACCTGCCCTGACCAGATCCAGCATGCACGCCTCCTGGTCGACCTGGGCTACGCCCCGGGGCATTAACCCCATGGGTTCCAGAGTGCCTTTAAGCAGCCGGTGATGAACGGAGTCTTCTGGAGTCACAATCCAGGGCATAGTTGCCAATTCGGACCACTGGGCCGACCGAAGCCTCGGCCCCCAACCCGCCGGCGCAACCACATAGTAGTGAAACCGGGTCAGCTCACGGTGAACCACGTCCGGCGCCAGTGCACCTGGCCCGACGCCTGGCGGCGCCAGAAAAAAACCGACATCGAGGCGGCCATCCCGCACCTGCTCCAACACGCTGCCACTCATACCCTGACGCAGTTCGGTTTCCAGTTGTGGCGCCCGTTCCACCAGGCGGTGCAGAAACGCCCCGAGACGGATAAATTCCGGATCCACGATGGTACCAATCCGCAAACGCCCTCGAAGGGTGTTATGCAATGCCCGGGCGCTCTGCTCAAACGCCGCCATGGCAGCGAGTGCTTTTTCAGCCGAAGGCAAGAGAGCCTGGCCATCGGGGGTCAACACCAGACCCTGGGGCTTGCGCAGGAACAGTTTGAGTTCCAGTTCGTCCTGCAGTTGCTTGAGCTTGAGGCTGACGGCGGGCTGAGTCAGATGGAGGCGAGTGGCGGCGCGGCTTACACTGCCCTCACGGGCGACAGTAACGAACGCCCGAAGGCTCTGAAGGGGGTACATAAGCGTCTCGTTTCAGGTTCCAGATATAAGATTACCTTATATCTGGCTTTTGAAAATCTCAATTGCTTTCCCCCTTTGCCACACCTAACCTGTATGGTCAGAAATTACCCAACGCTCCTTAAGGGCCCTTAGCAGAATGCATTTCTGCCATTTCGAGCGGCCAATCGCGAAAAGACAGAGGCATCCATGACCAACGCAACCATCCAGCATTATATCAATGGCGAAATATCTCTCGGCACATCCAGTCAGTCCCAGGACGTGTTCAATCCGGCCACCGGACAGGTCACGGGCCGAGTAGCGCTGGCCGGCCGTGAGGACGTAGACGCTGCTGTTGCTGCCGCCGATGCTGCATTCCCCGCCTGGGCCGACACACCGCCCATTCGCCGGGCCAGGGTCATGTTCAAGTTTCTGGAACTGTTGAACACCCACAAGGATGACCTGGCCCGCGCCATCACCGCGGAGCATGGCAAGGTATTCACGGACGCCCAGGGCGAAGTGGCCCGGGGCATCGACATCGTCGAGTTCGCCTGCGGCATTCCCCAGCTTCTGAAAGGCGATTACACCGAGCAGGTGAGCACGGGTATCGATAACTGGACCACCCGCCAGCCCCTGGGCGTGGTCGCCGGCGTTACCCCGTTCAACTTCCCGGCGATGGTGCCCATGTGGATGTTTCCGGTAGCCATCGCGGCTGGCAATACCTTTGTCCTGAAGCCCAGCCCCCTCGATCCGAGTGCTTCCCTGATGATCGCCGACCTGCTGAAACAGGCCGGCCTGCCCGATGGCGTGTTTAACGTGGTTCAGGGCGACAAGGAAGCGGTGAACGCGCTGATCGAGCACCCGGACGTCCAGGCCCTGAGTTTTGTCGGATCCACCCCGATTGCCAACCTGCTTTACGAGAAAAGCGCCAAGCACGGCAAGCGCATTCAGGCCCTTGGTGGGGCCAAGAACCACATGGTGGTGATGCCGGACGCCGATCTCGACAAAGCGGTCGATGCCCTGATCGGTGCCGCTTACGGCAGTGCCGGCGAACGCTGCATGGCCATCAGTGTGGCGGTGCTGGTGGGCGACGTTGCGGACAAGATCATGCCAAGACTGGCCGAGCGGGCCCGAAGCCTGAAAGTGAAGAACGGCGAACAGCTGGATGCCGAGATGGGGCCAATTGTCACGGCCGCGGCGCATCAGCGCATAACCGGCTACATTGACAAGGGAGTGGCCGAAGGTGCCGAACTGGTGGTAGATGGTCGCGAATTCGACGCATCGAACACCGGCGAAGGCTGTGCTGATGGCTTCTGGATGGGCGGTTCACTGTTTGATCACGTCACGCCCGATATGACGATCTATCGTGAAGAAATCTTCGGACCGGTTCTGGCCTGTGTCAGGGTACCCGATATCGCCACGGCGATTCGCCTGATCAACGACCACGAATTCGGCAACGGTGTCAGCTGCTTCACCGAGAGCGGCAGCGTGGCCCGGGAATTTGGCCGCCGAATCCAGGTCGGCATGGTCGGGATTAACGTACCCATTCCCGTACCCATGGCCTGGCACGGCTTTGGTGGCTGGAAGCGCTCGATGTTTGGCGACACCCACGCCTACGGCGAAGAGGGCGTGAAATTCTACACGCGCCAGAAATCCATCATGCAGCGCTGGTCCGATTCCATTGATGCCGGTGCGGAATTTGTGATGCCGACCGCCAAGTAACAACAGAACCAGCAGCGGAGAAAACGCCATGTCCGACAACAACAATGCGACGGGACATCAGGAGTTCGATTACATCATTATCGGCGCCGGCACTGCCGGCTGCCTGCTGGCCAACCGGCTGAGCGCAAACCCGGACAATCGGGTGCTGCTTATCGAGGCTGGCGGACGGGATAACTATCACTGGATTCATATCCCAGTGGGCTACCTGTACTGCATCGACAATCCGCGAACAGACTGGCGTTTCCGTACCGAGCCCGATCCGGGCCTGAACGGCCGATCCCTCATCTACCCCCGCGGCAAGACTCTGGGAGGCTGCTCCAGCATCAACGGCATGCTCTATATTCGTGGTCAGGCCCGGGATTACCAGCAGTGGGCCGAAATTACCGGCGAGGACGCCTGGAACTGGGACAATTGCCTTCCCGATTTCATGCGCCACGAGGATCACTACCGACTTGATGAGGGCGGCGATGCCGATCCGGAGCACCGCAAGTATCACGGTCACGGCGGGGAATGGCGTGTGGAACATCAGCGCCTGAAGTGGAAAGTGCTGGAGGACTTTGCCACTGCCTGCGTCGAGGCGGGCATACCCCGGACCCGGGATTTCAACCGTGGCGACAACGAGGGCGTGGATTACTTTGAGGTGAACCAGCGCTCCGGCTGGCGCTGGAACACGTCCAAAGCGTTCCTGAGGAACGCGGAAAAGCGTTCCAACCTGACCCTGTGGCACTCAACCCATGTATTAGGGCTCGAGACAGAAAACGCCGGTTCCGGACCTCGCTGTGTCGGCGTTCGGGTCGAGCGGTCTGGCGGAGATGACGTTATCGCCCGGGCAAAACGGGAAGTTATCCTGTCCGCTGGCGCCATTGGCTCCCCGCAGCTGCTGCAACTCTCGGGCATTGGTCCCGCCGACCTCCTTAAGGAACACGGCATTGATGTGGTTGCCGACCTGCCCGGCGTTGGCGAGAATCTCCAGGATCACTTGCAGATCCGGTCTGTGTACAAGGTGAAAGGGGTTACAACGCTAAACACCATGGCCAACTCCCTGATCGGCAAGGCCAGGATCGGCCTGGAATACCTGCTTACACGCTCGGGGCCGATGAGTATGGCGCCCTCACAGCTGTGTCTGTTTACCCGCAGTTCCGAGGAATACGATTACGCCAACATCGAATACCATGTGCAGCCCCTTAGCCTGGACGCCTTCGGGCAGCCGCTTCACAATTTCCCGGCCATCACCGCCAGCGTTTGCAATCTGAACCCCACCAGCCGGGGTACGGTGCGCATCCGCAGCAACGATCCAAAACAGGCGCCGGCGATATCCCCCAATTACCTGAGCACGCCGGAAGACCGGAAAGTTGCGGCAGACTCTTTGCGGGTGACGCGCCGTATTGCCGAACAGCCGGCCTTCATGCAGTACCAGCCGGAGGAATTCAAACCCGGACTTGAGTACCAGACCGACGACGAGCTGGCGAAGCTGGCGGGCGACATCGGCACCACGATCTTTCACCCGGTGGGCACTACCCGTATGGGGCGAGCCGATGATGAACAGGCAGTGGTGGACCCACACCTGAGGGTCCGGGGTGTGGCGGGATTGCGCGTGGTGGATGCCGGGATAATGCCTACCATCACCAGCGGCAACACCAATTCGCCAACCCTGATGATTGCCGAGAAGGCCGCAAGGTGGATTCTGGCGGGTGATTGAGCATTGAACTGATTGCAGTTTCCAGGTTTTTACCGGCGGACAGACTGCTAGAATCGGCAGCCTGTTTCAATTGCAAAGGACTGACCCACCATGACGCTTGCAACCTGGCTGACCGTGGTCACCATCTGCATTCTGGGCGCTATGTCCCCGGGACCCTCGCTGGCACTGGTGCTCAAGCAGACGCTCACCGGTGGTCGGCGCAACGGCATCATCACCGCTCTTAGCCATGGCATCGGTGTCGGCATCTATGCCTTTCTGAGCATCCTCGGGCTCGCCGCCATCATCACCGCCTCGCCAACGGCGTTTTCAATTCTGCAATGGGGCGGCGCCCTGTACCTGGCCTGGCTGGGCGTGAAAGGACTGATGGCAAAGCGGCAGGCGGATGACGAACTGCCCGAGCCGCCCACCACCAAAAGTGCTGCCCGTGACGGTTTTCTGATTGCCTTCTTCAACCCGAAAATCGCGGTATTCTTCCTGGCCCTGTTCAGTCAGGTCGTGGGCACCGACACCAGTCTGATGGCCAAGTTCGGCTATGCCGCAACCGCCCTTGTCATTGATACCAGCTGGTACCTGATCGTTGCCTGGCTGTTCTCCAACCCGAAATGGCTGACCCTGCTCAGACAGAAAGCCGTGTGGTTCGAGCGTATCTTCGGGGCCATTCTCATTGGCCTGGCCGGCCGTCTGGTTGTCGGCATTCTGAACGGGAAATAACCGGCTCAGCCCGCCAGCTGGACAATCTCATCGTACTCGCGCGTCTGGACCACCTGCTCGGCGGCGGGTTCTGCCGCCAGATGGCAGGCCTCATTGACCATGGCACTGGCCACTGTTTGCGCCTCAATGCCGCGGTACTTATCCAGGGGACCGATCAGCAGACGGTTCACCAGTGGCATCGCTTTTATGCCCAGGGCCTCGGCGGTGCGCTGTTCTTTGCGATCGCCCAACAACAGACTCGGGTGATAGATGGACAGGTAGGGATAGTCGAGATCTCTCAGGGCGTCTTCAAGCTCGCCCTTTACCCGGTTATAGAAAATAGTCGACGACGACGAGGCTCCAATCGCAGACATCAGGATGAACGCTCGTACTCCACGGGAGCGACCCAGCTCACCCGCTTTCATCGGGTAGCCCAGATCCACCTTCCGGAACTGATCCTGTGAGCCCGCTTTTTTGATGGTGGTGCCCAGGCAGCAGATAATCACATCCACATCGAACAGTTCGGCGTGATCCTCCAAGCGATCGAAATCGACTTCATGCTGTGCCAGTTTGTCATGCAGCGTCGGCAGTTTGTGCCTCACCAGCGCCACCACCTGCGTAACCTCTTCTCTGCCCAGCAAACCCTGTAGCACTTTGCCACCAGTCAGGCCGGTAGCGCCCAGCAACATCACCCTCATAACCGTTTTTCCCCCATAACCGACTTACCATCCTACCAAAGACCCGCAACAAACGCTGACAGGATGGCGTAAGTCTCCCCGACCGCGGATACTAACGATAAAATCAGAGTTTTACTTTACGGGTAACGGAGACCTGCTTGAAATCGCTTTTGCTTATCCTCGTGACTGTCACCTTCCTGACCGGCTGCCAGGAATCCCCCACTGGTCGGAACCGGCTGGCTCTGGTACCCGATGCCGTTCTGGCTGATATGGGCCAGGAAAGCTTCGCGCAGATAAAGCAGCAAAATGCCGTAATCACAAGGCCTGACATCAACCGCTTAGTGCAGTGCATTACGGAGGCCCTGGTCAGCGCCGCCCACACCCGATATCCGGACGCTCCAATGCCCCAGTCCTGGGAGATTGCCGTCTTTGAAAATGCCACGCCCAATGCCTTTGCCCTCCCCGGAGGCAAGATCGGCGTGCATTCAGGGCTACTTGAACTGGCCGAAAACCAGGCCCAACTGGCCACGGTCATTGGTCACGAAATAGCCCATGTTCTTGCCGACCACGGCAATGAACGCCTGACCCAGGAACTGGGCCTGCAAGCAGGAATGCTGCTGGTGGGCCTGTTCACCGAAAGTGAAATTGCGGAGAACCAGATACAGCAGGCTCTGGGCATTGGCGCCCAACTGGGTATTACGCTGCCGTTCAGTCGTGCCCATGAGGAGGAGGCCGATTTGATGGGCCTGGAAATCATGGCCCGGGCCGGTTTTGAACCGGGCCAGAGTGTCAGGCTCTGGCAGAACATGGCGCAGGCTTCGGGCGCACAACCGCTGGAATTTCTGTCCACCCATCCGAATCACGACACCCGCATTGCCTCCCTGCAAAATCAGCTGGAGACTGCCCGCTCGGTTTTTGAAACGGTTCCTCCAGCCGACTGTCAGATCTGATCAAGTCGCACTCACCGTATAATTGACTATCATCAAATCTAGCGGCGCGTTAAAACTGAGGCAGATTCCATGGTGGAACGCTTGCCACATCCGGATGGTTTCCGGCTGGTCCTGACACCTAACCGTTCCCTCAGCTGGCATGGCAATGTCCGGATCTGGGCCGCCCTGTTCGTGCTTTCAGCCCTTATCGCAACGGGCTTTACGCTTATGGGCGCCTGGGTGATTATTCCGTTTGCCGGGCTGGAGCTGATTGCGCTCGCTTGCGGCATCTACCTGACCTCGCGGGAGTGCCAGCGGCAGGAGGTGCTGTCCATCGACGACGAGGACATTCATCTGGAAAAAGGCAGAAAGCGCAAGCAGGCCGAGTGGACCCTTCCCACCCGTTATGCGCGGCTCAGGGTTGCCTCACCGCCGCACCCGTTCACACCGGCGAAGCTCTCTCTGACCCATCGGGATACCGAAGTATCAATTGGCGGCTTCCTGAACATCGAGGATACCGAAAAGCTCATTGGCATGCTTGAGAAGAACGGGTTGCTGATCGAACGCAAAGAGCCCGATCCGCAGATCGGGCTCTGGTTCTGAAAATTCCGCCCATCCCTGATTGCTTATTCGTAGCTGGCAGCGATTCTTTCGATCTCTCCAGCCTCACGAGCCTCGTCCAGAGCCTGCTGGAGATCCTCGATCACAGCCGGATCGGTGTTGTTGCTGAATGCCAGATACATGGGCGTCTCCCGGAATACCAGCACCGGCTGCAGCCCGGTGATACCGTGCTCTTCCTCTGCCATCAGGGGGCCCACCAGGCCGTCGGTAACCCACAGGTCGGCCTGGCCGAGGGTAAGGCGACGAGTGTTCACATCACCTGAAACCCCCATCACCACGTTGAATCCCTGATCAACCAGGTACTCGGACATCACATCGCCCTTGTACCCGGCGATTCTCAGGTCTTTGGCTTCTTCCAGGGAGTCCAGAGTGATATCGGAGTCTGGCGCGGCGAACAACGTCCACTTGATGGATGCCAGGGGACCTACCCATTGAAACTGATCTTCCCGTTCGTCGGTGCGCGCGGTGCAGAACAGACCATGATTTTCGCGATCCTGTACCCAGTTGTAGGCGTAACTCCAGTCCCGCATTTTCATCACGTAGTCATAGTCGACCCGGGACAGCATCGCCTTGACCATATCCGCACAGATGCCGGTTATGTCGTCTTCATTGTGGGCGAACCCTTTCCCGGTTTCAGAGGCATTATAGGGAGGGTAGTTTTCCGTAAAGATATACAGGCGCTCGGCCGCAAGGGCCGGGAGGCCAATGGCCGAGAGGGTCAACGCGATGAGGCCGGTTTTAATGCCTGTGATTAACTTCGAGGAGACCGGTGCAGTTTCTGTGGGCATTCTCTAGTCCTTTTCGACGATTCAGCTGGAACGGAAGTCAGGCGGCCGCATTGAGTGGCCATAAACCAGGGATATGATTGCAAAAGCGACACACTGGCATTTAATGTCAGCCTTCTTGGTTGATTATGCCAGCAAAACCCATGATTGCGTTTCCTGCAGAAAAAGTCAGTGACAAAACGTATCTGGAAAACCTGCCATCTTTCTGTAGAGCTCAGGTGCCACCAGAGATAACGTCTCCGGCGTCACCGTCGGCAGTACTGACAATCCTGTCACCAATCACACGCAGGCAGCCGCTCTTGCAGCCTACGTTGAGAGGCGTTCTGGAGACCACATCTCCGTCGGCCGTAACGGTTTTAGGTTTGCCGGTGTGAACCAGGCAGCGTTGGCTCCTGATATGGACCAGCGTGCTGGTGCGCCGAGGAGTCTGCCGGTTCAGGCGAACCATCAGAAACGTGAACAAAAGCTGAAGAATGGGGCGTGGCCGGACCGCGACAATAGCCAGCTGGCCATCGCTGACGGATGCCTCGGGAATCTCGTTGCCACCGCCAAAAAAAGCGCCATTGGCCACCGCGATGGAAAGCCACCGGCCCTTCACAACGCCCCGATCGCAACGGATGGTTGCCCTGAAGCCTCGCTTCGCATTCAGCCGGCGTAATAATTCGACCACATAGCTGAAACGCCCGAAGAGCTTTTTTTCGGTACTGCGGGATTCCCGTGCAGGGAGGGTTCCCATGCCGACATGGGCAACGTTCAAAAACATACCGTCACCATAATCCGCGACATCCACCATTTGCGTTCGGCCGCTGGCAATCAACTTACACAGCGCTCCCGGCTGGTGGGGAAGCCCCAGATTCCGGGCAAAGTCGTTGGCTGTACCAGACGGCAGGACAGCAAGGGTGGCCCCCTTCTCCCGGCAAACGGCGGCGGCCCGGCTTACCGAACCGTCTCCGCCCGCGACTATAAGCGTGTCCCGGTCGTCGAGCCTGGTGCTCCAGTCGGATTCCTCAAAGTCACGGCATCGAGGATCGTGGATACCTGCAGTTGCCAGGTGCTCCAGCCAGAAGTCCCGGCCTCGCTCACCATCGCCAGCACCGGAATTGCATATCAGCCAATAAGCCATGGCGCTTGTCTCTGCTCCCCTGCTCCAGCACAATCCTTTCGACCATTCCCTCACAATAATGAACAATAAGGCAAGCTCGATGGATTTTGTCAGAACCCCGGAAAAACGCTTTGAACGACTCCTGGATTACCCGTTTGAGCCCCACTACGTGGAGGTGGACGGGCTGCGAATGCACTTCGTGGATGAAGGGCCGGCCGACGCAAGTCCCGTTCTGATGATGCATGGCGAACCTTCCTGGTCCTACCTCTACCGGCATATGATTCCGATCTGCGCGGCGGCCGGCCACCGGGTTATCGCCCCGGACCTGATCGGTTTCGGCAAGTCCGACAAACCCACGTCCCTTGACGACTATTCCTACCAGCAGCACATGGACTGGATGCAGTCATTCCTCGATCAGCTCGGACTCACCAACATCACTCTGGTATGCCAGGATTGGGGCTCATTGCTGGGGCTGCGGCTGGCGGCGGAGAATCCGGAGCGGTTCCGGGCCATTGTGGTGGGCAACGGCATGTTACCAACCGGCGATCAGAAAGCCCCGCCGGCGTTCAAGATCTGGAAGAATTTTGCCCTGCACAGTCCCTGGTTTCCCATTGCACGGATCATCAACACCGGCTCTTTCCGCAAGCTGGGCCCCGATGAAATGAGGGCCTACGACGCCCCCTTCCCTGGCAAAAAGTACAAAGCCGGCGCCCGGGCCTTCCCCAGACTGGTACCGATGCACCCGGACGATCCCGCTAGTGAGGCTAACCGGAACGCCTGGAAAGTGCTCGAACGTTGGGAAAAGCCATTTCTGACCACCTTCAGCAATGGCGATCCGATCACCCGGGGCGGCGACGCCTATATGCAGAAGCGGATTCCAGGCGCAAAAGACCAGCCCCACGTAACCCTCAAGGGCGGTCATTTTCTTCAGGAAGATTCACCCGTGCCCTTCGCCCGGGCCATCAATGATCTGCTCGCGACACTCTCCTGAGTGGTCTAGTCCCGAGCGTGGCAAACTCAATCCTGGCCTACCGGCACCCGCGGCCGGTAGTGCCAGGAAGACCAGCTGTACAGGCCCAGTGCAATCCAGATCACCACAAAGCTCGTCAGTTGGGCGTCACTCAAAGGCTCGCCGAACACGAGCAGGGCAATAAAGAACTGCAGGGTGGGATTGATGTACATCAGGAAGCCGACGGTCGCCAACCGCAGGCGCCGGGCGGCACCGGCAAAAAGTAGCAGCGGAATGGCTGTCACGATGCCGCTGGCCATCAGCAGGCTGCCAATGTAGGCACTGTCGCCGAAGTGCGACATTCCCTCGCTCGCCAGCCATCCAAAGGTCAGCAGGCCGACCGGCAACAGCAGCATGGTTTCAACGAACAGGCCGGAAAGCCCATCGAGCACCACCTGTTTTCGAACGAGGCCATAAGTACCGAAACTCATGGCAAGGGCGAGTGAAATCCACGGCAGTTCACCAAGCATCGCAAGCTGGATCAGAATACCAACGCCTGCGAGCACCACCGCAGCCATCTGCCACGGCCCCATGCGTTCGCGAAGCACGAGCATGCCCAAGGCGACATTCACCAGTGGCGTCAGGAAATAGCCCAGGCTGGCCTGGAGAACATGGCGGGTTTCCACGGAATAAATGTAGATGCCCCAGTTGGCGGCAATGAGCAGCGCACAGGCAAGAACGCGCCAGAGCTGCTTCGGATTCGCCAATGCCGCTCTCACAGCAGGCCAGCGACGGAGGCCACTTATGACCACAGCGAGAAAAACACAGGACCAGATGATCCGGTGAATCAAGATTTCAAAAGCCGGCACACCCTCAAACAGGGCAAAGAACAGAGGAAAACAGCCCCAGATCGTGTAGGCACTCAGGCCATACCAGACCCCTTTGGTCGCATCCGTCATGTATTCGCCACTCCCGGACACCCTTCCTAGGCTGGTTTTTTCTGGGTGGCAACCAGAGCCACACCAACGATAGCGATGAGCCCGCCTGTCATTGCCAGTCCTCCAAGGCGCTCATCGAACAGCAGATACGCTTCCAGCGCGGTAACCGGAGGCACCAGGTAGAACAGGCTGGCCACCTGGGAAGCAGCACCCTGGCGTATCAGCCACATCAGAAGAAGGACGGCGCCGGTGGATAACCCAATCACAAGCCAGGCCATGGACAACTGCAACTGCAGGCTCCACTCAACCTCTCGGGTTTCGAGGGCGAAGGCTCCAATGGCAAACAGGGCGGCCGCTGCCGCAAATTGGATCAGTGTGCCGGCCACCAGATCCGCGCTGGCGCCGAAGCGTTTCTGGTAGACCGTGCCCATGGAAATTCCAGCGAGGGCAAAACCCGCCCAAAGCAGGCTCCAGGGAGAAAAGCCGGAGGCCTGACCACTCATACCGAACTTCTCGAGGAGGACAAGTGCCACACCGACCAGCCCCAGAATAAGTCCAATCCACTGACGTCCGCTGACTGTTTCCTTGAGGATTGCCACCGCCGCCGCAGCCGTCACCAGGGGTTGCAGCCCCACAATCAGGGAAACAATTCCGGATGCCATTCCGTCCTGAATCGCGTAGTAGACGCCGCCCAGATAGCAGCCATGCACCAACATCCCGGTGACCGCAAGGTGCCCAGCACCTCGCCAGCCCGGCCAGCGGGTTTTCATGACCCAGGCCAGGGCTCCAAGCACCACCAGTGTCAGCAGCATGCGGATCAGCAGCAGCGTGAACGGCTCCGCAAAGGGCAGACCGTACTTGGCGCCGATAAAACCAGTACTCCACAGCCAGACGAACAGCGCGGGCACGAAAAACGAGTAAAACAGTGAGCGCATGAAACTCAACCGGATTCGATGTATTTGTCAGTCAGCTTACTTTATAAGTTAGCAGGCAAACAAAACAGATACAGAAATCCGGTTTCGTGACCGGTACAGTTTGTCAGGCACGGGTCTCCGGCAGCCTTACTTCGATCGCCGGCTCGGAATCGTGCCAGTTACCCTTCCAGGTGACTTCGGGTGCTGCGCCCGGCCGGGGCGTAATGGTGACGGACACGGATCCGAAACTGGTCGGTGCCGGCCCGAAGCGGATTGGTTTGTCCTGCTCCAGCCACCGGGGAGGGATACCGGCTCCGAGAATGAGACGATCTCCCTCCTCCCGGACAAAGCAGTTGCGCACCATCAACACCCACTCGGCCGACGCCCAGACATGGTGACCATCGCCCATACAGCCGCCCTCGGTCGCCGGATGTATGGCTTCCGGCCATTGCCCGGTGGGCGATGCCAGGCCGGCCACCGCATCCACCAGATCCAGGAATCGAGCATCGCCCGCACGCAGGAGAACCTGAGCCACATGGAGGGTGAGGTAGGCGTTAAGGCCCGAGTGAATCATGTCCTGATAGAACGCCCCTTTTACAAAGCATTTTTCGAGCAGGAATTCGGCACAGTCCAGCAACCTGGGATCATCCGGCTCACACAGCTGGGTCGGATAGCCCATCGCCAGTGAGCCTATGGCGCCCGCATCCAGGCGGCGATAGGGCGAGGCCGGCATTCCCGGTCGTTTGAGTCGCTGCTCGCAGGTTGCCAGGCTGCGATCCACCGTCTGGCTGAACTCCCGGGCACCGGCGCCAAAATGCTCGCCGGTTTCCCGGTCGATCGGGGCAAACAATGATTCGGCGGCCTTCAGGCCGGCGATGCCCCAGAAGTCGTCCCAATAATAATAGTCATTGGGCCCCAGGTGCTCGGCACTGAATCCGGCGGGCAAAAGGCCAGCGTGAGGCCCTTCGATATTTTCACTCAGGCGTTTATTCTCGATCCAGCGAGCGCCCTTGCGCACCGGCTCTTGCCACTCCGGGTGCAGAGGTCGACCCGTAAGCTCATGGAACCGCCTCAGAATCCAGAGCACTTCTCCATTGGCATCCCATTCCCCTTCCTGGGAGCGGAAATAGCCGTTTTTCAGTTGCCGCGCCGGGAACTGGTAGAGCGCCCGCTCAGCGCGATCTGTCAGACCTGCACAGAGCAAGGCATGGATAATGAACGCGGCATCGCGAAACCAGAAACGCTTGTAAGTATAGGGCCCGGGGTACACATCTTCCGGAGAGTGCAGCACCAGGGAATTCAGGGCGGCGTCATAGAGGAACTGCCAGTTTTCGTCGGGGCACTCCAGGCGGGCATAGCCATGAAGGGCGGCCGCCCAGCCGTCAGATCGAATGACTGGCGCCGACTCATCCTGCAGCGGCACTCTGAGCCTGAGCTCCGACTCCTCACCTGCTTCGACCCGGAACAGGGCCGCTGCGGTGACCATTCCGACGTCGCACTGCCCTTCGCTCTGGTCTTCCTTGTCCTGCAGATGAATCCGAACATCACCCTCGCGATAGTTCGACACATGATGACGCTCTGCCGGGCGACTGAAAAACACCGCCTGCTTGCCATCTATGGTCCAGGCGTCTCTCTGCTCGGACAGCCGGACCTTGTTGATAAAGCTGATTCCTTCAGGATTGGCGGGGCGCAAGGATATGACCAGAGAGCCGGAAGTCTCGGCCCGGGCCTTCACGACCATTTCGCAAACCGCCCGGCCGTTTTCGACTACCACCCGGGAACGACTGGTCAGGGCCAGCCCGTCCAGTTCGGACTCTGTGACCACGCAGGGACCACCCTCAAGTTCCTGGAGTTGCCGGGCCGTCTTGCAACGTGAGGGCAGAAGGCACCGGCCATCGTCCGCCAGCAGCCACGCATCCAGTGACCAGCCGTCATGGAACGGTGTCAGCAACCCCCGGGGATCCACCACGGGCAATTCATCCACATCCGGCTGTCCGATGGCCGTCCAGTTACGGTTACTGAGATTGATGTGGGTAATCGAGAATGCCCGGGGAATGAAGGCAATGTCTTCGGGGTCAAACTGGCGCTCCACCCAGTATGGCCAGACCCAATCAAGGTTGTGCTGGATGACCCGACTGTTGATCAGCCCCCGCGCATGGAAAACCACGCCGGCCCTGAGCAGTTCGATGGGCTCGCCGACTTCCGAAGGCTGGGCAAAACTGTGAAGTTTCCCGAGCAGCGCGATCGGATCGAGGAAACCATGGCGGTGGGCCACGCGTTTTACCAGGTAACGCCAGGGCAGCCACGTCATCCAGCTCATTCGTTTGCCTCCTGTTCTGTTGGCTCAGTCTCAACCTTGTAACGGGCGAGTGCCCGCCGGGCGAGACGATTGAGAAACACCACGGCCAGTACCGTGCCTACGAAACCGGCTCCGTAAATGGCCCACTCCAGGGGTGAACGGCCGGTTTCCCGCACACCCAGAGTTGACAGGTCGGCGGCAAGCGAGCCGAGATAAACGTTATGCAGGGAAAAGGGAATCACACCGAAAAAGGTGCCGACAACGAAACCGCCAAACGAGAAATTGGTGAGACCGAACAGAAAATTGGACAGCTTGCCGGGGAAGAAAGGGATCAGACGGGTCAGGAGTACGATTTTCCAGCCGTGAGGCGCCATTTCGTTGCTGACGACAGACAATCGCGCGCGGCTGCGAATGTACACTCGGGCGTGCTCACCCAGAAAATGCCTGGCAACCAGAAAGGCAATGGCCGAACCCACAGTAGTGCCCACCACCACGTAGGCTGTGCCTTCCAGCACGCCGAACACGAAACCCGCTCCGGTGGTCAACAACACCCCTGGCAGAAGCAGCACCATGGCCAGCACCATGATGCCGACAAACAAGAGAGCCGCCCAGGCCCCTTGGGTATCAAACCAGCGCAGAAGCTCGACGACCTGCTGATGCACACCGAAGGCGTAAAGCAGACCGACTATCAGCCCAACGGCGGCAATGCTCCCGCCCATCCAGAGGACGGGCGACTTCTTCCAGTTGCTCATGGCCTCACCCTAACGCGGGAGGGCACCGGGTCTCAAAGGCCGGACAGGTCATCCGCGCTTTATGAGCTACTGAGAATCGACTGGAGTTTCTGGGTCAGATCGACTGCCTCTGCCCCCAACGGCGTGAGATAGCCGCCATCTTTCTGGCTGATCAGCCCCTTGGCATGAAGGTTTTCGGCGGCCTTCACCGTTTCCGGAGCCGCCGAATGGGCATGAACCTTGAGCCCTTCCTGAGTCGAGGTGGAAGGAAATTGGCCCAGCAAATTGAGTTCGGCAAGGTGATCAACAGAGAATGGCATGGCATTTCCTCGTATTATTATCGGGGGTTTACATTCAGCATAGCCGATTCACACCATGAAGCTTTCACGAATTCTCAGCAACCGGAATGACATCAGTCGCCGTCAGGCCAATTTTCTGATTGCTTCCGGTCGGGTGGCCGTAAATGACGTCACCTGCCGCGATGCTGCTGCCGAGGTGGATCGGTTTTCATGCGTACGGATGGACGGCGATATCATTCAAGAGGCTGAAGCCTGCCATTACCTCATGCTCCACAAACCTGCAGGTTTTCTGAGTGCAACGCTCGACGACACCCATCGGACCGTGATGGAGCTGATCTCGCCAGAACTGCGCGAGGAGCTGCACATTGCCGGACGACTCGACCGTGCCAGCACGGGCCTGCTTATTCTCACCAATGATGGCCGCTGGTCACGCCAGCTCACCGAGCCCCGAATCAAGATCCCGAAAGTCTACCGGGTCAGCACCGCCTATCCGATTTCTCCAGAGACCCCTCATCGATTCGCGGAGGGCATCTGGTTTGAGTTCGAGCAACTCACCACCTCACCTGCTGACCTGGATCTTCTGAGCCCCTGTGAAGCCAGAGTGACCATTTACGAAGGCCGCTACCATCAGGTGAAACGCATGTTCCATGCCGTCGGTAATCGCGTAACGACCCTGCACCGGGAACGGATGGGGAATATCCGGTTGGACGAAGACCTGGCGGCCGGCGAATACCGCTCACTGACTGCTGAAGAAATCAACCTGATGCCGGATTGATCTGCCTCACAAACGCAGAGCCAGCATGGGCTATGCTTTCAGGGTAGCTCCAACAGAAACAGGGAAGATTCAAGGCAATGCCAAACCAGACGAGCGATTTTTACCCACGGCCACTGCGTCATCTCAGCAGCTACCTCTCGGGGCTGGTGCAGGGAAAGCTCTGGCTGAAGGTGCTCATTGGCATGTTCCTCGGGTTGATTACAGGCACGCTCCTGGGACCGTCGGTGGGACTCGTGGAACCGGAAACCGGGACGTTGATCGGTAACTGGCTGGCTTTCCCGGGGCAACTCTTCCTCGCCACCATCCAGATGATCGTAATCCCCCTGGTAATTGCCTCGGTGGTTCGCGGGCTCGCCGCCAGTGAAGACCTTGAACAGTTGCGAAAGCTCGGCCTGAGGGTAACCGGCTTTTTCGTAATCACGACGGCCATGGCAGCATCGATAGGTCTCTGGATCGGCGACCTGATCAACCCCGGCAGAATGATGGCAGGGCTCGGCACTCCCGTTGCAGCCGGGGAAAACAGTGTGCCTGTTGCCTCCATGCCGGGTGTGGATGAACTGCCCAAGACCCTGATCGGGCTGCTACCGGGCAACCCGCTCGATGCCATGGTTGAAGGCCAGATGCTCCAGGTGGTGATCTTCTCCATCATTGTCGGCATTGCCCTGGTGAGCATGGCCCCGGAAAAATCCAGGCCCATGCTGGACCTGCTCGATTCCCTCCAGCAAATCTGCATGACGGTCGTACGCTGGGCAATGCGCCTTGCCCCCATTGCCGTGTTCGGCCTGATGGCCCAACTCACAACCACCCTGGGATTCCGGGCAATGCTGGGCATGGCATCCTATGTCGCAACCGTCATTGCGGGCTTGCTGGTACTTCTGGGCGTTTACATGCTGATCCTGAAGCTGCTCGCCGGCCAATCCCCCGTCCGGTTCCTGAAAGACACCCGGGATGTGCTGTTGCTGGCCTTTTCCACATCCAGCTCGGCGGCCGTCATGCCGCTTTCCATAAGAACCGCCGAAGACAAGCTCGGTGTCCGGCCGTCGGTTTCCCAGTTCGTGATTCCCCTGGGCGCCACCATCAACATGAACGGCACGGCACTCTACCAGGCCGTTGCTACCATCTTTCTGGCACAGGTCTACGGCATTGATCTCAGCATGGGCAGTATGGCGCTCGTGGTCGCCATGGCTGTGGGCGCGTCCATCGGCTCGCCGGCCACACCTGGGGTAGGCATCGTGATCCTTGCCATGGTGCTGCAAACCGTGGGCATTCCTCCCAGCGGCATCGCACTGATCATGGGCGTGGATCGAATCCTGGATATGTGCCGGACGGCCATCAACGTGACGGGCGACCTGGTGACCTGCCGGCTGATGGAGAATCTGGCGGGAAAGAGACTGCCGCCCGAACCAGTACCTGAAGAAACGTCTTGATCGGGCGGAGGTGACTTGACCAGCGCTGGGCCAGCTCAGATGCTGTCGGAGCGTTTTTCCGAGTCCTGCAACTCCTCCTCGGTGTTGTTCCATTGCTCTGAAAGCGCTTCATAGGCATCGGAGAATCCCTTTCGAGCCTTCTCCCAGGCGGATGCCGAGCTGTCTTTCAGTTCCTGATACCAGTTTTGGACACGCGCCCTCTGTTCCCGCAACGACTCGAGGCTCTTCTGGGACCTCTCCCGGGCGGTATCGCTCATATCGTCCCAGTTTTTCGAGAGTTGTTGCTCAAGCTCCTGGATGCGTTTATCCAGGGCCGACAATGTTTTGTTGATCGAATCCTCGGCCTGCTCTTTCTGATCAGAACCATATTCCTGAAGCGCCTCACCCAACTCACGGGTTTCCTGCTTAAGCGACTCCACGGAAGAATCCTCGGGTGATGTTTCAGCCAAAGCCGTTCCTGAAAACAGTCCAGCAAAAACGATCGCAAGTGCGTAAGTCCAGTTCTTCATCATCAAGTCCTCCCAACACATCATGGGACTGTAGCAGCGAGGTCTGTCTGGATGCACCTTAACTTGAGCTAATACTGGAGTTCAGTATTGCGGCGAAATAAGGCTCTCGACCACCGCCTCACAGACCTGATCCTGATTGAGACCCTCCCCTTTCACCGTCACGTCCGCATACCGGAAATACAGTTCAAAACGCTCTTCGAACAGGGCGTCCAAAGATTGATCCGGCCTCCGGGAAATGCCCCGCATGCTGTGATCGCCGATTCGCTCGATAACCAGTTCAAGCGGGATGTCGAGAAACACGACGGTGCCGTTGCTTTTGAGATGTTCCATGGCACGTTCACTATAGACGGCGCTGCCTCCCGTGCTGATAACCTTGTGCCGGACATCCAGCTTGAGAAGCACCTGTTCTTCTATTCGACGCAGGGCTTCGTAGCCATCCTGGTCTACAATTGCCTGGAGAGTACGATCGGCTTCTTCCTGAATGAGCAAATCGGTATCGACAAACCCGAAACCCAGACGTTTGGCCAGCAGCACACCCACCGTGCTCTTGCCACTGCCGGGCATGCCGATGAGAACGAGGTTGCGTGTGTCGGTCGGGTTAACCATGATGCTCTGGAGGGACCTCTTCATAGAATGAGAACTGGCCGGCATTAAACGCAGAACGTAACATTTTTACGACACAGCGCGCGCTTTATTCCGACCCGCAAGCCCGTATAATTCAGCCAACGGCGGTATTCAAAGAATACCTGAAGCCGGCCACAGACGGCATCTTTCGCGAGTGAGTAATGAACATCGGCAGATCTCTTCTGATCCCATCCATCGCAGCTCTTGTGCTTGCCCTGTCCGCATCCGCCCTGGCGGACGGCATCAAGCGTATCGTGCACCCGGATGGCACCGTCGAATTCACCAACGTAAAAAGTGCCGGCCAGCCCAGAGCCTCCAGCGGTAACGACACCGTCTACCGCTATACGGATGACAACGGCGTGGTTGCCTACAGCAGTATTCAGCCGGCTGCTGCCGAGTTCGACGTTATCCGTTTCCACTGCTACGCCTGCGACCCGGAATCCAGCGTCGACTGGCGCAAAACGCCGCTGTTCACCAAACCCTTCAATTCAGAAATCCAGACCGCGGCACAGGAGTTCGGAGTTGATCCCGCGCTGGTCCGCGCTGTGATTCACGCCGAATCGGCCTTCAATGAAAAAGCCCTCTCCCCGGTGGGAGCCCAGGGGCTGATGCAACTCATGCCCGGCACGGCTGAAGAACTGGGTGTACGGAACGCGTTGGCGGCTGCCGAGAATATCCGTGGCGGGGTGCATTATCTGGCCAAGATGCTCGACCGGTTCAATGGTGACATCCGGCTGGCCACCGCCGCCTACAACGCGGGGCCTGGCGCCGTCAGTCGATACCAGGGGGTACCGCCCTACGCCGAAACAAAGGCCTATGTCGAAAGGGTTGGCATCCTTCACGAGCGCTACGCCGCTCTGTAGGCCCCTCAGAGGTCCGATAACCAATGAATTTCAAGCGTCTGGAGACCTTCATCTGGGTTGCAACGCTTGGCAGCTTCCGCAAGGCCGCCGAGCACCAGCACACCACCCAGCCAGCCATTTCAAACCGAATTGCCGCGCTTGAAGACGAGCTTGGCGTCAGGCTGTTCGAGCGGGAATCCGGGCACAGCAAGCTTACGAGCAAGGGGCAGGAGCTGCTGCCCTATGCCGAGAAAATTGTCTTCATGGCCCAGCAGCTGCGCAAGCGCGCAGACCGGGGGGCGTCGCTCTCCGGCATTCTCAGGCTCGGGGTCTCCGAAACAATTGTGCACTCCTGGCTGCCGCGTTTTTTCCGGGAACTGCACGAAACGGCCCCCAATCTGGATGTGGAAATTACCGTGGATGTCTCCGGCAACCTCCGATCCGGTTTGCTGGACCGGAGCCTCGATCTGGCCTTCCTGATGGGGCCCGTATCTGAGCCGAAAATTGAAAACCGCGCGCTTTGCAGTTTCCCACTGATCTGGGTCGCCAGTCCCGAGCTCAACCTCCCGGATCGGCTCCTGGCTCTCAAGGAGCTGGCCGAATGGCCCATCATTACTTATGCCAGGAACACCAAACCCTTTGCTGAAATCAGCCAGAAATTCAGCGAGATGGATGAACTCCCTGCCCGTTTCTATTCCTCAAGTTCGCTGGCAGCCTGCCGGCAATTGACCCTGGATGGCATTGGTATCTCTACGCTTCCGCTGAGCGTGATCAAGCATGAACTGGAAAGCGGTCGTCTGGTCCAGCTCAACACCTCGTGGTCGCCCTCCGAGCTCGCCTTCACCGCGTCTTATTCCGGTGCCCCTTTCAACCCGATTGCCGAACTCGCAGCAAACCTTGGTGTGATGGTTTCTGACGAATACGACCGGACAACACATCACGAAAACTTATCGCCAGACCTAAAAAACGATAATTAGACTTTTTCACCAGCCGGTATACCCTGAAATTTAGTTGTAAAAAACAATTTCAATCAGGGGTTACCGTCATGCACACCGGTGCGTATTCCGATTTCAAGAACAACCTGCTTGATCAGGCCTCAGAATTACGCGCTCGCATTCGTTCGGGCGCCCACACAGCGCCCACAAGTGGCCTGGCCAACAGCCTCTTGCAGGGGAACGTGGTCATCCTGCCGTCCGAATGGGCCGGGGATTTTCTCCTATACTGTCAGAATAACCCGGTTTCCTGTCCCCTGATCGGCATGTCTCAACCCGGGGACCCGACCCTTCCCGACCTTGGACACGATCTGGATATCCGGACCGATGTGCCTGAATACCAGGTTTTCCGGAATGGCGAGCGAGCAGAGACAGCCACAGACCTCAAGAGCCTCTGGCGGGACGACCTGGTGACCTTTGTCCTGGGCTGTTCATTCTCGTTTGAGGATGCCTTGATCAGGGCCGGGCTCTCGGTGCGGAACGTGGACGAGGGACGGAACGTTTCAATGTTCCGCTCGAATATCGCTACCCGGCCCGCCGGCCCGTTCAGTGGCAACATGGTGGTCTCCATGCGCCCGTTCAATGGTGCGGATGCAATCCGCGCGATACAGATTACGACCCGCCTGCCAAAGGCCCACGGTGCACCGGTTCATATCGGCGATCCGGCGCTCATTGGCATTGAGGACGTTAACCAGCCTGATTTTGGAGATCCGGTAACGATCAGGCCGGGCGAACTTCCGCTGTTCTGGGCCTGCGGGGTTACCCCGCAACTGGCCCTCGAGAACGCTCGCCTGCCTTTCGCAATAACCCATGTACCGGGAAAAATGCTGCTTACCGAGCGGCTGAATGAAGAACTGGCGGTACTCTGAAGCCGCCGTTCAACTGAAACGATAAAAAAACAGAAACACGGGAGATTCGTTATGTTCAAAAAACTCGCCACAGCCACCCTGGTTACCGGGGCGCTGCTGACTTCATCCGTCCAGGCTCAGCAATGGCACATGCCAACGCCTTACGGCGATGCCAACCTGCCTACCCAGATTGCCTACGGGTTTGCCGAGGACATTAAAAACGGCACCGATGGTGACCTCACCATCACCGTTCATTCCGGTGCCTCCCTGGTCAAGCACCCGGAAATTCCCCGGGCAGTAAGAACCGGTCAGGTGCAGCTGGGTGAAATCTTCATCGGCATCATGGGCAACACCCATCCGGTGTTCAAACACGACAACATTCCGTTCCTGGCAACCAGCTTCGAAGATGCCAAAAGACTCTGGGAAGCCGCCAAGCCCCAGATCGAAAAGCAGCTGGACAAGGAAGGCATGACCCTGCTTTACACCGTGCCATGGCCAGCCCAGAGCCTGTATACCAAAGCCCCGGTCAACACCCTGGAAGACCTGCAAGGCCTGAAGATGCGGGCTTACAGCCCTTCCACTTCGCGTCTCGCTGACCTGATGAACACAACCCCGACAACGGTTCAGGTGCCCGAGATCCCGCAGGCGTTCAGCACCGGCATTATCGATGCCATGATCACCTCACCGTCGACAGGCGCCAACGGGCAGGCCTGGGATTACCTTTCCCACTACACCGATATCAAGGCCTGGATTCCCAAGAACGTTGTGGTCGTCAACAAGCGTGCTTTCCGTCGCCTGAGCGATGAACAGCGCCAGGTGATCCTGGATGCGGCCGCTGCTGCCGAGGCCAAAGGCTGGGAAGGCGTTCGCAAGACCGCCGCGGAAGACACCGCCACTCTGGCGGAAAATGGCATCACGGTCTCCGAACCGTCTGATGAACTGATGGCCGAACTCCAGAAGATCGGCGACATCATGGTGGAAGAGTGGAAACAGGAAGCACCGGAAGAAGTCGGCGCTATCCTCTCCAACTACCGCTAAAAGTTCACTCAACGGAAGCCTCCCGAGTATCGGGAGGCTGTTCCGGGAGGCATCCGTTATGAACTCTCTTCGAGAGAAATTTTATCTGGCATCCGGCTACGCTGCTGGTTTCTGCATCGCCCTGATCATGGTCGTCATCCTGGCGCAGATCGTCGGCCGCCTGTTCGGCTTTATCATTCCATCAGCGGAAGACGTGTCCGGCTGGGCGCTTGCAGCCTCCACCTTCTTCGGTCTTGCCTACACCTTTCATAACGGCGGCCATATCCGGGTCACCCTGGTTATCCAGAAGTGGTCGGCACGGCCGAGATTCTGGCAGGAGCTGGTCGTACTTATTTTCGGGTTCGCACTCGCCTGCTATATGACATTCTATTGCTGGCACATGGTCTGGGAATCCTACATTTTCGAGGAGGTCTCCCACGGCTATATTCCCGTTCCCATCTGGATCCCGCAGGTTCCGGTTGCACTGGGGATGACCGCACTCAACATTGCCATCCTGGACGATCTGGTTGCTGTGATTCGCAAGCGCACACCGTCCTATCAGCAGCATGAAGACGAGCTGAACCTGGAGGACGTGTAATGGATATCGCGTTTCTCTCCATTGTACTGGCCGTGGCGATGATCCTGATGCTCGCGGTGGGCGTGTGGGTGTCTCTGACGCTGGTTGGCATTGGCGTTCTGGGCCTGCTGCTCTCCGGCAATGATCAGATCGGCCTGTTGTTCGCCACATCGAGCTGGGGCGCAAGCACCAGTTGGTCCCTGACGGCCCTGCCCATGTTCATCTGGATGGGCGAGGTTCTGTTTCGTACCCGACTTTCCGAGGATCTGTTCAAGGGGCTGGCGCCCTGGATGGGCGGACTGCCCGGCAAGCTCCTCCATGTGAATATTCTGAGCTGTGGCATTTTTGCGGCAGTTTCCGGCTCCTCGGCTGCCACGGCCGCAACCATTGGGCGAATGACTCTGCCGGAACTGAAGGCCCAGGGTTACAGCGACAAGATGGCGGTGGGCACCCTGGCCGGCTCCGGCACGCTGGGGCTGTTGATTCCGCCCTCCATTATTCTGATTGTTTATGGCGTGGCCGCGGAAGTTTCCATTGGCCGCCTGTTTATTGCCGGTGCTCTGCCCGGACTGATGCTGGTTGCCATGTTCATGGGTTACACCATGATCTGGGCCAAGCTCAACAAAGATCAACTCCCAACCACCAAAAAGGAAAACCTGGCGTTCTCGGTCAAGATCAAGGCCCTGAAGATGCTGCTTCCGATCGTTGGCCTGATCATTTTCGTACTCGGTTCTATCTACACCGGATTTGCCACGCCAACCGAAGCCGCTGCACTGGGCGTGTTCGGCGCGCTGATCATCGCGGCCGCAACCGGTTCACTCAGCATCCAGAGTTTCAAGGACAGCCTGTTGGGCGCTGTGAAAAGCTCCTGCATGATCGGCCTGATTCTCGTCGGTGCCCACTTTCTGACCCTGGCCATGGGCTTCCTGGGTATTCCGCGGGAACTGGCCGCCTGGATCGGCAGCATGTCCCTGTCACCGTTCGAACTTCTGGTTGGCCTGACAGTGCTGTTCGTCCTCCTCGGCTGTTTCCTGGACGGGATTTCGGTTGTGGTTCTGACCGTAGCGGTTGTCATGCCGATGGTTCAGCAGGCCGGCATCGACTTGCTCTGGTTCGGGATCTTTATTGTGCTGGTGGTAGAGATGGCACAGATTACGCCCCCGGTGGGCTTCAACCTGTTTGTCATCCAGGCTCTGACAGGTAAAGACATACTGTACGTGGCTCGGGCAGCCCTGCCGTTCTTCCTGCTGATCATGGCAGCACTTTTCCTGATCGGCTGGTTCCCGGAGATTGTCACCTACCTGCCCCAGACCATGAGCCAGGGGTAATGCAGGACACAACGTTTTTCGGAGGTACACAATGAAACTCAACTGCGACATGGGCGAGAGCTTTGGCACCTGGACCAAGGGCATGGATGCCGAAGTCATGCCCTACATTGATATGGCCAGTATTGCCTGCGGGTTTCATGCATCCGACCCGCTGACCATGGACCACACGGTCAAGCTGGCTCTGGCCCAGAACGTGACCATCGGCGCCCACCCGGGCTACCCGGACCTGCTGGGGTTTGGCCGTCGGGACATGGACTGCCGCCCGGACGAGCTTAAGGCTATCCTGGTTTACCAGATGGCGGCGCTCAATGGCATCTGCCAGGTACATGGCACTTCCATCTCCTACGTGAAGCCCCACGGCGCCCTGTATAACCGGATGATGGTCGATAACACCACCTTGTCCGTGGTTATGTCCGCCGTTCGCTCCTACGCACCAAAGTGCCCCCTGGTGGTCATGGCGACGCCGGACTGGCAACAGGTCAAGGATCGCGCAGACGAATACGGCATCGAGGTCTGGTTCGAGGCGTTCTCTGATCGCGCCTACAGCGACGAGGGCAGACTGGTAAAACGGTCGGTTCGTGGTGCCGTGCACGAGACAACCGAAGCCATTGAGGCGCAGGTCACCCAGATTATCCGCGAAGGAACGGTCACCTCGATCTCGGGCAAGCCTATTCCGATCAAGGCCGATACCATCTGTATTCACGGCGACAGCTATCATGCCGTCGACGCTGCACGGCATATGCGACAGGTCGTGGAAGCGCTATGAGGATCGAGTCGGTCAACGAAAACACCTGCATGGTGTATTTTGGCGACCAGATCGGTGCGGAATCCGCGGGCCTGGTCAAGCGGGCCACGGACCGGCTGCGGCGCGACATGTCCGACCTCATCGTTGACCTGGTCCCCTCATACACCTCAATTCTGGTGACCTGGGATCTGGAACAGGCTGACCGGTTTGCCATCGTCCGCAGAGTGCGCGCAGCGATCGACTCCGAGGATGATGGTTCCACCGGGGGCGACTCTGCCCGCATCGTCGAGCTGCCCGTCTATTATGATCCCGAAGTGGGTCTGGACCTGGAGGATGTCTGCGAGCATGCCGGCCTGTCCCGGGACGAGGTCGTTCGGATTCATAGTGAACAGCTTTATCAGGTGTATGCCATCGGCTTCGCTCCGGGGTTTGCCTACCTGGGAAGTACCGACGAGCGGATTGCCATTCCGCGGAAATCCACGCCCCGACTGAAAGTCCCTACCGGCAGCGTCGGTATCGCAGGCACCCAAACCGCAATCTACCCAAGCTGCACACCGGGTGGCTGGCAAATCATTGGCCGCACGCCGCAGAAAATGGTGGATTGGGACAGCGACTCTCTGGCCCTGGTGCAGGTAGGCGATCAGGTGCGCTTTCGCGCCGTAAGCCGGGACGAATTCCTCGAGCTGGGAGGCAACCTCGATGAGCTTTGAAGTTCTCGAACCCGGGATGCTCGCCCTTGTTCAGGATGCCGGCCGACACGGCTATCAGCATATGGGCGTGACCACCGGCGGCCCCATGGACGAGTTTGCATTTTTCTGGGCAAACCGCCTGCTAGGCAATGATCTCAATGCCCCACAGATCGAAATCACCTTTGGCAGGTTCAGCCTGAAGGCGAACCATGAGGCCTGCATTGCGATTACCGGCGGCGATCTGGGGGCCCGTATCAATGATCAGGCCATTGCGCCCTGGCGCACCCATCACATCAGCAAGGGTGACAGACTGGACTTCAGCGCGCCCGTGAGCGGCTTGCGGGCCTATCTGGCGATCAGCGGCGGATTCAAGCCAGCCATGAAGCTGGGCAGTTGCGCCACCGTGGCACGCGAGGGCCTGGGCGGCCTGGATGGCAAAGGCGCGAAACTGGCCAAGGGCGATACGCTGGAGTTTGAGAAAAACGCATCATTTGTTGACGCTTTTCTTCCCGAGCCGGAAGTCCCCGATTATCAACAACACCTGCGCCTGGGGGTTATTCCCGGCTATCAGTATCGGAGCTTCCCCATAGTTCAGCGGGAGAAGTTTTTCTCGTGCGATTACGAAATCAGCCAGAATATCGATCGCATGGGCTATCGCCTGAAGGGCGATGCGATTCATTCGGATCTGGATGGGATTATTTCGGAAGGGATCGCTTACGGTGCTATTCAGGTGCCCAAAGATGGCCAGCCAATCGTTTTGATGAAAGACCGGCAAACCATCGGAGGCTACCCGAAAATAGGCTGCCTGAGCGCCCTGGATGCAGGTCTTCTGGCCCAGCGTGGGCCGGGATCATCGGTGAGCTTCTTCCTCTCGGACGTTGCCGAGGCCGAAGGCCGCCGAATGCTGTTTAACCAGAGACTGAAAACAGGCGCGCCCGGCGTCAGGTAGACCTGACGCCGGGCGCGTTTGGCACCGATTGTCGCCGCTTATTCCGAGGCGGCAATCAGGCTGGCGTTACCGCCCGCTGCCGTTGTGTCGACACACAGGTGGCGTTCGATCACAAATCGCTGATCCAGCGTGTGCTCAGTGATTAGCGGTAGCAACGCACCATCACGCTTGGCCAGTGCCTCGCGATAGGCTTTCAGCAGGGGCTGATCGCCACAGCTGACTATCGCCTCGAAGCCATCGATGGTTGCCAGTGCTTCCGGCTCCAACAGACCCTCGGCGCCAACGATCGGCAACCCGGCCTTGTTCGCTTGATCGACCACATCCTGGGTGCCCGGTGCAATCACCACCACCTTGTTGCCCTGTGACAACGCGGTACCGGCCTGCTCCAGGGCGGTTTGCTTGTCTGGTCCCAGACACAGCACCACGCCACGGGCATGGTTGGACAGGCGGTTGGTCTCACCCGTTGGCCCCGGCAGCTCCTCCGCGTGAGCGTCCAGCGGCGCTGGAGCATCACCGAAGATGGGCTTGATGGCCTCCATACGGGCCTCGGGCTTGGACGCCTTCAGTTTGTCCAGTTGGCCGATCAGCTTCTGAAGCTGCTTCGCATCCACCTTCCTGGCACTGGAATCCGCCTCGCGCTCGACCGTTTCACCTTTCAGGAAACGACGGACGTACTGCGGACCACCGGCCTTGGGACCGGTGCCGGAGAGGCCCTCACCACCGAAGGGCTGGGAGCCCACGATGGCACCGATCTGGTTACGGTTCACATAGGTGTTACCCACCTTGATCCGGCTGGTAATACGCTCGACACGGCGATCAACACGGCTGTGGATGCCAAACGTCAGGCCGTAGCCCTTGGCGTTGATGTCGTCCACCACCTTGTCGATGTTCTTCGCCTCGAACGTGGCCACGTGCAGGACAGGCCCGAAGATTTCTTCTTCGAGCTCCTCAATACCACTGACGCTGAGAACTGCCGGCGAAACGAACAGGCCTTTCTCGGGGACTTTCATTTTCTTAAGCAACTTGCCGTTGCGCTCGAACTTCTCGCAGTGGTCCACGATCTTCTTGCGAGCGTTCTCGTCGATCACCGGGCCCACATCCGTGGACAGCAACCAGGGATCGCCGATGCCGAGCTCTTCCATTGCACCGTAGAGCATTTCCAGAAGGCCATCGGCAATATCTCTCTGCACATAGAGCATACGCAGGGCGGAACACCGCTGACCGGCACTCTGGAACGAAGACGCCAGCACGTCACGGACAACCTGCTCCGGCAATGCCGTGGAGTCCACGATCATCGCGTTCAGGCCACCGGTCTCTGCCACCAGCGGCGCATCCGGCGCCATGTTCTCGGTCATGACCTTGTTAATGCGCTGGGCAGTAGCGGTAGAACCGGTAAAGCACACGCCGCTCACCCGCGAATCGGAGGTCAGGGCTGCACCCACGGTTGCGCCGGTACCCGGCACCAACTGGATGGCATCCTTCGGGATACCCGCCTGATGCATCAGTTCCACGGCGCGAATAGCCAGCAGGGATGTCTGCTCAGCCGGCTTCGCCACCACGGTGTTACCTGCCGCGAGGTTGGCCAGAATCTGCCCGGTGAAGATCGCCAGCGGGAAGTTCCAGGGCGAAATACAACACATCACGCCGCGGGCATCGCCGCTGTCTTTATAGCGGATGGCCTCGTTGGCGTAGTACTGTGAGAAATCGACCGCTTCACGGATCTCAGCAACCGCATCCAGCAGGGATTTGCCTGCTTCACGGGTAGTGAGCGCGAACAACTCGGCGTAGTTCTCCTCGTACAGGTCGCCCACCTTCCGAACGCAGGCAGCACGCTCTTCAGCCGATTTGGCGGACCAACTCTCGAACGCGGCCCCCGCTGAGGTAATCGCGGTGTCTACATCAGCATCGGAGGCCTGGGTGACGTGGCCAACCAGATCATCCGGATCGGCCGGGTTACGTACCACCTGGATTTCGGTACCGGCCACCTCGCCCGCAATCAGCGGACCACCTTTCCAGCGATAGTCTTTGTAGGCTCCGCGACCTTTCTCGATCTCGTTAACCGTGACCGGATCGGTAATATCCCAGCCTTTGGAGTTGCGACGCTGATCGCCAAACAGCTTGAACGGGTGCACGATCGCCTTGCTGGAAATGTTATTGCCCATCTCCTCAACACTGACAATCGGGTCCTTGGCGATCTCTTCCGGTGTGATGCGCTTGTCCACAATCTGGTTCACGAAGGAGCTGTTGGCACCGTTCTCCAACAAACGACGCACCAGGTACGCCAGAAGATCCTTGTGCGGGCCAACCGGCGCATAAATGCGACAGGGCACACCACTGACCTTCAGAACCTCATTGTGCAGGGATTCGCCCATGCCGTGGAGGCGCTGGAATTCGTAGTTGTCCACACCCTTGGTCTTGGCCATTTCGAGAATGGCAGATACTGAATGCGCGTTGTGGGTGGCGAACTGTGGGTAAATCCGGTTCGTCATGTTCAACAGCTTGGTGGCGCAGGACAGGAAAGAGACGTCACTGCAGGCCTTGCGGGTAAACACGGGGAACCCGTTCAGACCCATAACTTGGGCACGCTTGATTTCAGCATCCCAGTAGGCGCCTTTTACCAGACGCACCATGAACTTGCGGTCGTACTTCTCGGCCAACCCGTAGAGCCAGTCGAGTACGAAAGAGGAGCGCTTGCCATAGGCCTGAACAACCACGCCAAAGCCATCCCAGCCTGCAAGCTCGGGATCCGCCACCAGCTCCTCAATCACATCCAGAGACAGATCCAGACGATCCTGCTCCTCGGCATCGATATTGAAGCCCATATTCGCAGCCGCGGCCTTTTTGACCAGTTCGCGGGCCCGCGGCAGCAACTCGTTCATGACGCGCTCTTTGTTGCCGTACTCGTAACGGGCCAGCAGGGCGGATAACTTGACCGAGATGCCCGGGTTCTTGCGGACATCGCCCTTGCTCGCCTTGGCAATGCTGTCAATGGCGTTGGAATAGGAGTCGTAATAACGCTTGGCGTCATCATCGGTGCGGGCAGCTTCGCCCAGCATGTCGTATGAATAGGTGTAACCTTTGGCCATGTATTCCTTGGCCTCATCCTGGGCTTCATCGATATCGCGACCCAGAACGAACTGTCGCCCCATCTCTTTCATCGCCTGACCGGCCACCGTACGGATAACCGGCTCGCCGAAGCGCTTGAGCAGCTTGCGCAGGGTTTCACCCACGGTGTTGCGCTCGGAATCCTTGAGCAGGTTGCTGGTCATCAGCAGGGCAACGGTGGCGGTGTTGATCAGCCCAGAGGACGCCTTGCCCACGTGCGTGCCCCAGGCACCGGAGGTGATCTTGTCTTCGATCAGCTCGTGAATGGTGGTGTTGTCAGGCACGCGCAACAGCGCCTCGGCCAGACACATCAGGGCAACGCCTTCCTTGGTCGTCAGGCCATACTCCGCCAGGAATTTTTCCATGATGGTGGACTTGGCATTCTTGCGAACGCTGCGTACCAGTTCAGCCGCACGAGCGGAAATGGCGTCGCGCTCGGCCTGGGACAACTGGGCACCGGCAATCATCTCGTGGATAACCTTGTGCTCGTCAGCGAGATAATAATCACGAATCGCCTGCCGGCTATCGACAAGCTCGGGCGTCTGTGATTGCTGCGGTCTCATAGTTGTACCCTCTTAGTTGTTTGTCTCTCCGGCATTCTACCGAGATCGACAAAGACTATTTCGCTATAAATTCAAGGCAAGCGTGCCATTACGTCTTTAATACATCACAAAAAATTAATATTTTTCTCCAAAAAACGTGATTTTCGGTCACTTTGCCTGTCGTAGTCCTGCTATGCGGCTTTCAATGCCAGCTCTCTGAGCACTCCATGAGCCACCGAGAAAACGGCACAATCCACATCATTGGCGGCTTGCATGTCGTTCAGCATCCGCTCCCAGCGGGCGAGTAACATCCGCTTGTTCCCCCGCCACGCCTCAATCCGCTGCTCAGGCGTTCCGTCGCCATCAACGGGCTCGGAAAACACGCTGAGCGTGAGATTCCGTAACTGATGATCCAGCTCGTCCCTGAAATGAATGGTCGCCAACACTTGCCAGTGGCCATTTGCCCGGAAGGCCCGCATTTGCCGGTCCAACCAGGTCAGGTTCAGGCTTTCACCGAGCGTGAAATACACCCAGGCCACCGACTCCAGCTTTTCGTCCAGCTGACGGGCGATCTCGACCATGTCCATCAGCCAGTAACGGCTTTCCGCGGAAGCGCACCAGGCGGAAAGATCTTCCGGGACCATCCGCTCACAGTATTCAGCATAGCGTTCATACCAGCGACTTGCAGGAATCACCGATTCAAGTCGGCTTTTTGAAGCCAGCACATCCGCCATGGGAGCCCGGTAATGGTCGATACAGGAAACCGGGTCCAGCGCCTGCCGGCGGTTCTGCAAGAGCCAGCTGGTGCTTCGGGTCACCAACCGGATGGCATCGGCGAACAGGTCTGCCTGAACGCCGGCGTCAATTTTTCCATCCAGTGATTCCATACTCTCCCAATGGGCGTCTACGTCATGTATTCGCAGGGAGATCAGGTAGGCCGAGGCAATCCGTCCAGCATCAGCCCCGGTAGCGCTGCGTATCCGGTCAAACCAGGTGATCCCCATGCGATTTACCATGTCGTTGGCAATCTGGGTGGCCGAGATTTCTGCACGCAGGGGATGGGCCCCCACCGCTTCCGGGAAGGCGGCCAGCAGAGAGGCCGGGAAAGCCGAGTGCAGCGCAGAATTGAATCGCGGGTCATGGACGATCGGTGATGCGACCAGGGCCTGCTTGAGTTCAATTTTTGCGTAGGAAACCAGTACCGCCAGTTCAGGGCGTGTCAGGCCGCCGCCGTGCTCACGGCGAGCCTGCAATTCTTCATCCGACGGAAGAAATTCGAGACTGCGGTCCAGTTTGCCTTCTGTCTCCAGCCTGCGCATCAGCCGTTCGTACTGGTCTGCGGTGGCAACTGCGGGGTTCTGGGCAAGACTCAGCGCCATCGCCTGTCGGTAATTGTTGCGCAGCACCAGTTCGGCCACCTCAGACGTCATGGCCCTGAGCATCCGGTTGCGCTCCGGAAGCGACATCAGCTGTCGGTGTACCAGGTCATTCAGCAGAATCTTGATGTTCACCTCATGGTCCGAGCAGTCGACGCCACCGGCGTTATCGATAAAATCACTGTTCACGGAGCCGCCACGACGGGCGAAGTCGATCCGGGCCTTCTGGGTAACACCCAGGTTCCCGCCTTCTCCCAATGCCTTGCATCGCAGTTCGTTACTGTCGATTCGAAGCGCATCGCTGGTCTTGTCGCCCACATCCTCATGGGACTCCGAAGGCGCCTTCACATAGGTCCCGATACCACCGTTCCAGAGCATGTCTACCGGCGCTTTCAACAAAGCGCTGATCAGATCCGCAGGCGACAGGCTGCGTGCCTTGATGCCCAACACCTTGCGCATCTGCGACGACACAGGAATAGACTTCATGGACCGGGAGAAAACACCGCCCCCGTCGCTGATCAGCTGGGTATCGTAATCGGCCCAGGATGAGCCGGACAGTTTGAAAAGCCGCTCTCGCTCGCGAAACGAGGCCGCAGCATCCGGATCCGGGTCGACAAAAATATGCTGGTGATTGAATGCACCGATAAGTCGAATTCGGTCGGATAGGAGCATGCCGTTGCCGAATACATCGCCACCCATATCGCCAATACCGACCACGGTGAACTCATCGCTCTGGGTATCGGTGCCTTTTTCCAGGAAGTGCCGTTTCACCGACTCCCAGGCGCCCCGGGCGGTGATACCCATTTTCTTGTGGTCGTAGCCCTCACTGCCCCCGGAGGCAAAGGCATCGCCCAGCCAGAAGTTGTACTCTGCCGCCAATGCGTTGGCGATATCGGAAAACGTGGCTGTGCCCTTGTCGGCGGCGACCACCAGATAGGTGTCATCGCTGTCATAGCGAACGACATTGGCAGGAGGGACCACCTGGCCGTCATCCAGGTTATCAGTGATATCCAGCAGCCCCCTTATAAAGGTCTGATAGCAGGCAACCCCTTCTTCACGAACGGCCTCCCGAGAGCCATCCCTGGGCGGCTGCTTCACCACGAAGCCACCCTTGGCGCCTGCAGGCACGATCACCGAGTTCTTGACCTGCTGGGCCTTCACCAGGCCAAGGATCTCCGTACGGTAATCCTCAATCCGGTCGGACCAGCGAAGGCCACCCCGCGCGACTGGCCCGGCACGCAGATGCACGCCTTCGATTCGGGGCGAATACACAAAAATCTCGAACTTTGGCCTTGGGCGCGGTATGTCAGGAATCGACGACGGATCCAGCTTGAGCGACAGATAGGACGGAAACCCGCCATCCTCCCGGACCTGGAAATAGTTGGTTCTCAGCGTTGCCCGAATGAGCATGAAGAAACGCCGCAGAATGCGGTCGTCATCGAGGCTCGCCACCGCTTCCAGCGAATCCCGCAGCTCTGCCTCAAGCTTTTCTGTCCTGGACTTACGTCCTTTTACCCCGGGCTCGAACCGATTGAAAAAGAACGCCACAAGCCGCGACGTGATATCCGGATGCCGGGCCAGGGTTTCTGCAATGAACGGCTGGCTGAACCCGAATCGCAGTTGTTTCACGTAACGGGCATAGGCTCGGATCAGCGCCACTTCCCGCCAGCTCAGGCCGCAGAGCATGATCAGCTGGTTGAAATCGTCGTTTTCTGCAAAGCCGTTCCAGATCTCCCGGAACGCCGACTGGATCAGCGGCCTTGCAGTACTCAGGTCGGCTTGCCGGCACCGGTCGTGGAGTTCGACGGTAAAATCACTGACGCCGAAATTTTCGCCATCCCGTCGACGAACCCGGTAGGGGTGCTCGCCCAGAACCCGCATCCCCAGGTTCTCCAGAATCGGAATCACATCTGACAGGATAACCGGCTGGCCTTCGCTGTAGAGCTTGAAGTGGAATCCGGTTTCGGAAGGATCTCTGGGTTGGTAGAACCGCATGGGCACATCGGTGCTGACGGCAATGGACTGAATCTGCTCAATATCGGCAAGTGCCTCTGACACCGGAAACCTCGCCCGGTAGGCCGAAGGAAACCCGCCACTGAACACCTGGGCATAGCGCCCGCCAATCGACTCGCCGAAACTCCGGACCAGTTCGCCGTGGAGGTCGTCATCCCAGGATCGGGACTCCTCCACCATCCGGGCCACGATCTCCCGGAGTTCAAGGGAGTCGTCGTTATCGGACGCCTGGTTCTGGAGGACATCGGCAAGCTGTTCCAGCAGGGTTTGTTTTTGTAATGCGCGGGAATCGGTCATCGAAACTCTCCGGACTTGGTATACGTTCTTACTGGGCTGATTAACCTACCAGTATACGCAAGGCCGGAAAGTCACTTAGACCATATAGTTTCGGATTAGAGGAGTTTCGATTATATTTGCCATATGATTTAGCCGTTAATTTAACCTGGAACAGACAACATGGCCGAATTGGATCGAATAGACCAATCCATTATTCGCGAGCTACAGAAGAACTCCCGAATCACGGTAACCGAGCTTGCGTCCCGGGTGGGCCTTTCCAAAACGCCGTGCCAGGTGCGGATGCGCCGGCTTGAGGAGCACGGTTATATTACCGGCTACACGGCCCTGGTTAACCAGACCAAACTTGGTCTCAGCCACATTGCCTTCGCACAGGTCACCCTGAACGACACCAGCAGCGGCGCCCTTACTGCCTTTAATAAAGCTGTTCAGAGCGTCTCGGCGGTGGAGCAGTGCCACATGATTGCCGGCAACTTCGACTACCTATTAAAAGTCCGAACCCGCAACATGCAGGAATACCGGCAGGTTCTTGGGGAGGAAATCTCAGCTCTGCCCCACGTGCTGCAAACCAGCACGTTTGTGGTTATGGAGAACGTCAAGGACGCCGGACTCTAAGAGCGATCTCCCCGAATCCGGCGCCAAACCATCTATTCGGACTGCTCGTACTTGGGCTTGTAACCGCTGGCGTCCACCCGGGGCCGATCCGTTTCGGCTTCTGCCAGCGGCTGGACTTCCTCGAGGCTGGCCAGAGAACGACGCGTGAGTCGCTGGTACTCTTCTGTACCCTTTCTCTTCCAGGCGATTTCCTTGTCGCTCAGCATGCGCATCACCTTGGCCGGCGAGCCAACGATCAGCGATCCCGGCTCACAGGTAAACTTCGCCTTCACGAACGCGCAAGCGCCAACAATGGAGCGGGGTGCAATGTGCGCCTCATCCATCACCACCGCATTCATGCCCACCATGGCATCTTCGCCGACAACGCAGCCGTGCAGGATTGCGCCATGGCCGACGTGTCCGTTTTTCTCGACAACCGTATCCATCCCGGGAAAGGCATGCATCACACACGTGTCCTGAACATTGGACCCCTGTTTCAGAATGATCCGCCCGAAATCTGCACGCAGCGAAGCCGCAGGCCCCACGTAGCAATCCGGTCCGATCCAGACATCCCCGATGAGAACGGCGGTTGGATGCACATAGGCGGACGGATGAACAACAGGAACAACGCCTTCTATACTGTAGCTGGGCATAACGGTCTCCTTCGCGGACGGGCCTGGCAGCGCTCCGCCAAACGACAGGCTGAACGTGGGACCCGAAAATTCATTGTGATTCATTTTCTGTATCACATTATCCTTTTCCGGGAGATTTTTCATACCTTAGCGCCTGTTTTGAGACGAGAATCCACCGCTGCAATGGCTCAAACCTGAGAGCGCTGATGAATTTTTACCGGATATTCAGCAATATAGACAAAGCAGGCGATTAGATCCGACCAAAGTGATACAGAACCAAGCCAGCACAATCCTTGACGAGTATCAATTCTAAGATATACTCATTTTCCACATTCGATAGCAGTGTGCCGATTTAACACACCTTTCGCGCTATCCCCCCTACAACAAACAACAGGACATACCGCCATGACTCAGCCGAGCATTCTTCTTGAGATCGATCAGGGCGTGGCTTTGCTTACCCTGAACCGTCCGGACAACCTGAACAGTTTCAACGTTGAAATGCATGAGCGTATGCGCGAGGCCATCAGCACCGTGCGCAAGGATGAGTCTGTCCGTGTACTGGTCATCACCGGCTCCGGCCGAGGTTTTTGTGCGGGGCAGGATCTTTCCGACCGCAGCGTCTCACCAGATCAGGAAATGCCGGACCTGGGCGCCTCTCTGGAGAACTATTACAACCCGCTCATGCGGAGCCTCCGGGATCTGCCGATGCCCGTGCTCTGCGCGGTAAACGGGGTGGCCGCTGGCGCCGGCGCCAACATTGCCCTGGCCTGCGACATTACCCTGGCAGCCCGTTCTGCGAATTTCGTTCAGGCCTTCTGCAAACTGGGGCTGGTACCCGATTCCGGCGGCACCTGGACTCTGCCCCGGGTAGCCGGTATGGCACGTGCCAAAGGCATGGCGCTTCTGGGCGACAAGATCAGCGCCGAGCAGGCCGAGAACTGGGGCATGATCTGGCGTTGCGTTGATAACGAGCAACTCATGGAAGAGACCATGAAACTTGCCCGCCATTTCGCGACCCAACCGACCAAGGGTCTTGCACTGATCAAGCGGGCACTGCACGCCAGCGCCAGCAACACCTTTGAAGAGCAGATCAATCTGGAGCGCGATCTGCAGCGCATGGCGGGACAGACCGAAGACTACCGTGAGGGCGTTGCCGCCTTCATGGAAAAACGCACGCCGAACTTCAAGGGGAAATAAGCCATGCCGGCACTGGATACTCAAACCAAAGTTGCCGTCGTCGGCGCCGGCGCCATGGGCTCCGGCATTGCTCAGGTGGCCGCCCAGGCAGGCCATCAGGTTTACCTGCACGACCAGAGAGAGGGTGCCGCCGAGGCGGGCCGTGACGGTATCGCCAAACAGCTTCAGCGTCGTGTCGACAAAGGCAAGATGCAGCAGCAGGAGCTGGACGATGTTATCGGCCGGATTCACCCGGTTGCAAAGCTTGATGACGTCGCAGACGCCGGGCTGGTGATCGAGGCCATCATCGAAGACCTCCAGATCAAACGTCAGCTGCTGGCGAGCCTTGAAGACCTGTGTACCGCCGATGCGATCCTCGCCACCAACACCTCCTCCATCTCTGTTACCGCCCTCGGTGCTGACATGAGCAAACCGGAGCGTCTGGTGGGCATGCACTTCTTCAACCCGGCACCGCTGATGGCGCTGGTCGAAGTGGTCATGGGGCTGGCGACCAGCAAGACCGTTGCCGATACCGTCCATGCCACGGCCACCGCCTGGGGCAAGAAGCCGGTGTATGCCACGTCGACTCCGGGCTTCATCGTGAACCGCGTGGCCCGTCCGTTTTACGCAGAAAGCCTGCGCCTGCTGCAGGAACAGGCCACCGACGCCGCCACGCTGGATGCCATCATCCGCGAAGCCGGCGAGTTCCGGATGGGTGCTTTCGAGCTTACCGACCTGATCGGCCACGACGTCAACTACGCCGTTACCAGCTCTGTCTTCAATTCCTATTACCAGGACCCCCGCTTTCTGCCGTCACTGATCCAGAAAGAACTGGTGGAAGCCGGTCGCCTGGGACGCAAGAGCGGCCAGGGGTTCTATCCCTATGGCGAGAGTGCGGAAAAGCCGCAGCCAAAGACCGAGCCGGCACATCAATCCGATGAGTCCGTGGTCATTGCCGAAGGCAATCCCGGCGTAGACGCACCGCTGCTAGAGCGACTGAAGGCAGCCGGCCTGACCATTATCGAGCGCGACGGCCCGGGCCAGATTCGCTTTGGCGATGCGGTACTGGCACTTACCGACGGCCGGATGGCTACCGAGCGTGCCGCCAGTGAGGGCGTCGCCAATCTGGTGCTGTTTGACCTTGCCTTTGACTACAGCAAAGCAAGCCGGCTTGCCCTGGCGCCGGCCGATCAGGCCTCCGACGCAGCGGTTTCCTGTGCCTGTGCTTTACTGCAAAAAGCGGGTATCGAAGTCAGCCTGATCGCGGACCGGCCGGGGCTGGTCATCATGCGTACCGTCGCCATGCTGGCGAATGAAGCAGCCGATGCGGCTCTTCACGGTGTTGCAACGGTCGCGGATATCGATCTGGCAATGAAAGCGGGCCTGAACTATCCCGACGGCCCCCTGAGCTGGAGCGACCGCCTGGGCGCGGGCCACCTGTTCAAGGTGCTCACCAACATCCAGACCAGCTACGCAGAGGACCGCTATCGCCCTGCCCTGCTGCTCCGGAAGAACGCATTTGCAAAGAAGGGGTTTTATTCATGAGCGAGATGGATCCGCAAGTACTCGCCGAAGAATGCGCCAAGGCCATGTTCGCGCGGGACCGCGCCAGCCAGAAACTGGGCATGAACATCGAGTCCGTTGCCCCGGGCAAAGCAGTGCTCACCATGACGGTCACCGGCGACATGATCCAGGGCCACGGCTCCTGCCACGGCGGTTACCTGTTCACCCTGGCCGATTCGGCGTTTGCGTTTGCCTGTAACAGCTATGACCGCGCCACCGTGGCCTCCGGTTGCAGCATTGATTACATGTACGGCGCCAAAGAGGGCGACCGGCTGACCGCCACCGCCGAAGAGCAGGCCCGCGGCGGCCGCACCGGCGTTTACGACATCACACTAACCAATCAGGACGGCCGCAAGGTTGCCCTGTTCCGGGGCCGCTCCTATGAGGTTCGTGGCACGGTACGCAATTCGGAGGAAACTGCATGAGCGCCGACAATATCCTGAAAGACGCCTACATCGTCGATGCCATCCGCACCCCCATCGGTCGATACGGCGGTGCTCTCTCCGCCGTGCGGGCAGATGACCTGGGCGCCATTCCTATCAAGGCCCTGACCGAACGCCATCCGGATCTGGACTGGTCGAAAATTGACGACGTTCTTTATGGCTGCGCCAACCAGGCCGGTGAAGACAATCGCGACGTTGCCCGCATGTCCCTGCTGCTGGCAGGTCTTCCGGTGGACGTACCGGGCAGCACCATCAACCGTCTGTGCGGTTCCGGTATGGATGCAGTCGGCAGCGCCGCCCGGGCCATCCGTACCGGCGAAACACAGCTGATGATTGCCGGCGGCGTCGAATCCATGTCCCGTGCTCCCTTCGTTATGGGCAAGGCCGACTCTGCATTCAGTCGCAAGGCGGAGATTTTTGACACCACCATCGGCTGGCGCTTTGTAAACCCGGTACTGAAAAAGCAGTACGGCATTGATTCCATGCCCGAGACGGCGGAAAACGTTGCGGCCGACTTCGGCATTTCCCGGGAAGATCAGGACGCGTTCGCCCTGCGCAGTCAGCAGCGCACCGCGGCTGCCCAGAAAGAAGGCCGACTGGCCGCCGAGATCACACCGGTGACGATTCCCCGCCGCAAGCAGGACCCGCTGGTGGTGGACACCGACGAGCATCCCCGGGAAACCAGCCTGGAAAAACTCGCCTCTCTGCCAACCCCGTTCCGTGAAAACGGCACGGTAACTGCGGGCAATGCGTCCGGCGTGAACGACGGAGCCTGCGCACTGCTTCTGGCGGGAGCCGATGCTCTCAAACAGTACAACCTGAAACCCCGCGCCCGGGTCGTTGCCATGGCAACGGCTGGCGTGGAGCCACGGATCATGGGCTTTGGCCCGGCACCGGCCACCCGCAAGGTTCTGGCCACCGCCGGTCTGGAACTGGCAGATATGGATGTTATCGAGCTGAACGAGGCATTTGCTGCGCAGGCCCTGGCGGTTACCCGGGATCTCGGCCTGCCGGATGATGCCGAGCACGTAAATCCGAACGGTGGCGCCATTGCCCTCGGCCATCCCCTGGGCATGAGCGGCGCCCGGCTGGTAACCACCGCCCTGAACGAACTGGAGCGTCGCCACGCCGCGGGCCAGAAAGCCCGGTATGCCCTCTGCACCATGTGCATCGGCGTTGGCCAGGGCATCGCACTGATCATTGAACGGATGGATGCGGTGGCCTGAAGCCACCCGCCAACAAGAACAAAGACCCTTATTCGACAAGAACAACGCAGGACAGAACCATGACCTTACCACTGCAAAAACTTGGCAAACTTGACCGCATGGAAACCGCCAGCATTGATGAGCTGCGCCACGAACAGCTGCAGCGTCTGCGCTGGAGCGTTGTCCATGCCTACACCAACGTGCCGTTCTACCGCAAAGCGTTTGGTGACCAGGGTCTGAAGCCCATGGACATCAACTCGCTGGAAGACCTGGCCAAGGTGCCATTCACCACCAAGGCGGATCTGCGGGACAACTACCCGTTTGGCATGTTTGCCACCCCCATGTCCGACGTGGTGCGGGTGCACGCCTCCAGTGGTACCACCGGCAAGCCAACCGTAGTCGGTTACACCCAGAGTGATATCAACACCTGGGCCGACATTGTGGCACGGTCTATCCGGGCCGGCGGCGGCTCCCGTGGCGACAAGGTTCATGTAGCCTATGGCTATGGCCTGTTCACCGGCGGTCTGGGCGCCCACTACGGCGCCGAACGCCTTGGTTGCACGGTTATTCCGATGTCCGGCGGCCAGACCGAGAAGCAGGTCCAGCTGATCAAGGATTTCGAACCGGACATCATCATGGTGACGCCGTCCTACATGCTGAACATTGCCGATGAAATGGAGCGTCAGGGCATTGATCCCCATAAACTGCCCCTGCGGCTCGGCATTTTCGGCGCAGAACCATGGACCAACGCCATGCGATCAGAGATCGAGGAGCGCCTCGGCATCGAGGCTCTTGATATCTATGGTCTGTCGGAAGTCATGGGTCCGGGCGTGGGCATGGAATGTATTGAAACCAAAGACGGCCCGACCATCTGGGAAGATCACTTCTATCCGGAAATCATCAACCCGGAAACCGGTGAAGTGCTGCCAGACGGTGAATACGGTGAGCTGGTCTTCACGTCATTGACCAAGGTGGCCCTGCCGATTCTGCGCTACCGCACCCGCGACCTCACCCGCCTGCTTCCGGGTACAGCGCGCCCGATGCGCCGGATTGACAAGATTACCGGCCGCAGCGACGACATGCTGATCATTCGCGGCGTCAACGTGTTCCCGAGCCAGATCGAGGAGCAGGTGCTCAAGTGCGAGGCCCTGGCACCGCACTACGAGATCGAGGTTTACAAGGAAGGTAACCTGGACTGCGTGGATATCCGGACCGAACTGAAACCCGGCGTAACCGACACCCCCGAGAGTCGCGCTGCGGCGGCCAAGGAACTGGCGCACCACATCAAGTCCTACATCGGCATCAGCACCCGTGTCGAGGTGGTGGAAACCAACCGTCTGGCACGCTCGGAAGGCAAGGCCAAGCGCGTATTTGATCGCCGTAACCAGTAAATCCGACCGACCAGCAGAGAGTCAGCACGCAGCGGATGCCGCTGACTCTCGCTGCTTTTCCCACCACCAGGCCCCGCAATCACCGATTTAAAATTGCTTTCCGTTTGATGATCTCAATAGCATTTGCTCACGTATCACTTTTTTTATTATGCAAATCAGCACTATAAGATCTCATAAGGAAGCTTTTAGATATAACATGACACACAAAGACTGTTCTTGATATTTATTCAGTATCATATAATATGGAGTCATTGACCCTTAGTTGTTATTGAGGGTTCTCTGTTCACGGACAACAGAACAACAAGCCCGATCCGGAGGTATTTGTTTATGTACGCCCAGCTCGTTGAAACCGGCGCCAAGCGCCTCAAGACCAAAGAAGAGATGTCGCCCGAAGAGCGCGACTTTCAGGAAAAGGTCGACGCCGAAACCAAAATCGAACCCAAAAACTGGATGCCGGAAGGCTACCGGAAGACCCTGATTCGCCAGATTTCCCAGCACGCCCACTCCGAAGTGGTCGGCATGCTGCCGGAAGGCAACTGGGTTACCCGCGCGCCTACGCTCAAGCGCAAGCTCCAGCTGATGGCCAAGATTCAGGACGAAGCGGGCCACGGCCTGTACCTGTACAGCGCCATGGAAACCCTGGGTGCTGACCGTGACGAAGAGATCGAAAAGCTGCACCAGGGCAAAGCCAAGTACTCCAGCATCTTCAACTACCCGACCCTGAACTGGGCGGACATGGGTGCCGTTGGCTGGCTGGTGGATGGCGCCGCCATCGTTAACCAGGTGGTGCTGCAGCGTACCTCCTATGGCCCCTATTCCCGCGCCATGATCCGCATCTGCAAGGAAGAGAGCTTCCATCAGCGTCAGGGTTACCAGATCCTGCTGGACATGATGCGCGGAGGCACCGACGAACAGAAAGCCATGGTGCAGGACGCCATTAACCGTCTGTGGTGGCCGGCACTGATGATGTTCGGACCGCATGACGACGAGTCGCCGAACTCCCAGCAGTCCATGGCCTGGAAGATCAAGCGCAAGAGCAACGACGAACTGCGCCAGATGTTTATTGACCAGACCGTGCCGCAGCTCGAATTCCTTGGCTGCACTGCACCGGATCCGGACCTGAAGTGGAACGAAGAAACCGGCCATTACGATTTCGGCGAAATCAACTGGCAGGAGTTCTACGACGTCCTCAAGGGCAACGGTCCCTGCAACCGCGAGCGCATCAAGACTCGCAAGAACGCTATTGACGAAGGTGCCTGGGTCCGTGAAGCGGCCGTCGCCTATGCCGAAAAACAAAAACAGCGCGCACAAGCCGCCTGATACCGGAGGAACACAACATGTCTGAATGGCGCCTTTACGAAGTCTTTGTACGGTCCAAGCACGGCCTGAACCACAAACACGTGGGCAGCGTGCATGCCGCAGACGCCGAGATGGCCATGGAAAACGCCCGTGACCTTTACACACGCCGTAACGAAGGCGTAAGTCTCTGGGTGGTTCCCTCCGACGCGATCACGGCGTCCGCGTCCGACGAGAAGGAAGTGCTTTTCGATCCGTCGGAAGACAAGGTTTACCGGCACGCTTCCTTCTACAAGCTGCCCGATGAAGTCGGACACATGTAAGGAGCGGTACCCATGACACAAACAGAAGCATTAAAGGAATACCTGCTGCGCCTTGCAGATTCCGACATGATCCTTGGCCAGCGCCTTTGCGAGCTGTGTGGCAAGGCCCCGGCGCTTGAGGAAGAGATGGCACTGATGAACGTTGCCCTCGACCTCGTCGGCCAGGCCCGCAACTGGTACGAGTATGCAGCCGAGCTGATCGACGATGGCCGCGATGCTGACAAGCTGGCCTTCCGCCGGGACGCCCACGAGTATCGCAACCTGCTGATGACCGAGCAGCCCAACGAGGACTACGCCGTCACCATGGGCCGCCAGTTCTTCTTCGACGTGTATCACTACTTCACGCTCAAGAGCCTGACGGAATCCAGCGACGAGCGCATTGCCGGCATCGCTGCCAAGGCGCTGAAAGAGGTGACCTACCACCTGCGCCGCTCCTCAGAGTGGGTGAAGCGTTTTGGTGATGGCACTGAAGAAAGCCACCGCCGCATGCAGGACGCCGTCGACATCCTCTGGCGTTTTACCGGCGAGCTTATTACGCCGGACGACACCGATCGTGTGATGGCCGAGACGGGCATTGGCCCGGATACGGACCAGCTGGCCAAAGACTGGCGCGGCATGGTCAACGAGGTGCTCACCCAGGCAACCCTGACTCCTGGCGCGGAAGACGCCTGGATGTACATGGGTGGCAAGCACGGCGAGCACACCGAACACCTTGGTTTCATCCTGGCAGAAATGCAGTTCCTGCAGAGGGCCTATCCCGATGCCACAACATGGTGATTCAGACAGCCGGTCAGCTGTCGACATTCTGATTGCCAGTGATCGGGTGCCGGCCAACGCCCGCCCCGATCTGCTGACAGAGGACGACATCTGGGCACTTCTTGAAGAGGTCAAAGACCCCGAAGTGCCGGCCGTCAGTGTCGTGGAGCTCGGCATTGTCCGGGCGGTTCACTGGGACGGCAAAGAACTGTCCATTGACGTGACCCCGACCTACTCCGGGTGCCCGGCAACCGAGCTGATTGAGGAGCTGATCGCCGAGGCGCTACGCGCCGCCGGCTTCCGCGATCCGAAAATCAAACAGGTGCTGACCCCTGCCTGGACCACCGACTGGATCACAGACGAAGGCAAAGAAAAGCTTCGGGCGTTCGGTATCGCGCCACCCGAGGGCAGCTCCAGCAAAATGAGCCTGCTCGGAGAACCGGAAGTCATTGCCTGCCCTCATTGCGGCAGCAAAGACACCGAACGGGTCAGCGAGTTCGGATCCACCGCCTGCAAAGCCCTTTATCGTTGCAAGGAATGCCTCGAGCCCTTCGACTATTTCAAATGCATCTAGAGCCGATACGATCATGAACAAATTTTACTCACTGACCCTCAAAGAGGTCAGACCTGAAACAAGAAACGCCGTATCACTTGCTTTTGACGTGCCGGAAGATCTGGCAGACAAGTTTCATTACCAGCAGGGCCAGCACCTGATCGTGCGCACCAAGCTGGATGGCGAGGAAGTTCGCCGCTCCTACTCGATCTGCCGTAGTGTCAACGACCAGGAGCTTCGCATCGCCGTCAAGCAGGTTCCGGGCGGTCGTTTCTCCACCTTTGCCAACGAGCAGCTCAAGCCCGGCCAGACTCTGGAAGTCATGCCACCGCAGGGCCATTTCTCGGTTGATCTGGACCCCGAGCGTGAAGGCAACTACCTGGCGGTAGCTGCCGGCAGTGGTATTACTCCGATCCTCTCGATCGTGAAGACCACCCTGGAAACCGAGCCCAAGAGCGAGGTCACCCTGTTCTACGGCAACAAGGCCACCAGCAGCACCATGTTCCGTGACGAGCTGCAGGACCTGAAAAACGAGTACATGTCCCGCCTGAACCTGGTGTACATCTTCACGCGTGAAGAACAGGACATCGACCTTTACAACGGTCGCATCGACCACGAGAAGTGCGACAAGCTGTTCGATCACTGGATCAATGCCAAGGAGCTCACGGCGGCCTTTATCTGCGGCCCGCAGATGATGACCGAGACCGTGCGCGACTCGCTGCTCAACCACGGCATGGAAAAGAGCAGGATCCACTTCGAACTGTTTACCCCGGCCGGTGGCAAACCCCAGGCCCGCAAGGACAGGGATCCCGCACACGTCGATCCCCAGTCAATCAGTGAAGTAACGGTGATCGCTGATGGCCGCTCGCTGACTTTCCCGCTGGTGCGCGACACCAAGAGCATTCTTGATGCCGGTAATGAAGAAGGCGCTGATCTGCCTTACTCGTGCAAGGCCGGTGTCTGCTCCACCTGCCGCGCCAAGGTGGTAGAAGGCGAAGTGGAGATGGACCAGAACTTTGCTCTGGAAGACTACGAGGTGGAAGCCGGTTACGTGCTTTCCTGCCAGTGCTACCCGATCAGCGACAAGGTGGTTCTGGACTACGACGAGATGTAGTTTCCACCCCCAAAACAAGACAAGAGCAAGGCAAGTCCCGCAACAACGGGGCTTGCCTTCGCGTTTCAGAAACGAATGGAGTTCCCCATGTCAGTCCTGAAAAGTTTTATTGCCGGCCAGTGGGTCGGCGAAAAGCCTGCCAAGGCTCTGCCAAGCGCCGTTAACGGCGAGATCGTTGCTCACACCCACGACGACACCCTCGATTTCAAAAACGCTGTTGAGTATGGCCGTAAGGTTGGCGGTAAAAACCTCATGGCGATGGATTTCCAGGAACGCGCCCTGGCCCTGAAAGCCATGGCCCTGTACCTCCAGGAACACAAGAAAGAACTCTACGCGCTGTCGATGCACACCGGCTCCACCAAGGGCGATAACGGCATCGATATCGACGGTGGTTTCGGCACGCTGTTTTCCTACGCCAGCATGGGCCGCCGCGAACTTCCCTCGGGCAACGTGGTTCACGAAGGCCCGGTGACTCCGCTGGGCAAGAACAACCACTTTGCAGGCACCCATATCCTGGTGCCCCGCAGTGGCGTTGCGGTTCACATTGACGCCTACAACTTCCCGGTGTGGGGCATGCTCGAAAAGTTTGCACCCACCTTCCTGGCGGGCATGCCGTCCATCGTGAAGCCGGCCACCTCAACCTGCTACGTGACCGAACTCGCCGTCCGCCTGATGCAGGAATCCGGCGCGCTTCCGGAAGGCAGTCTGCAGTTGATCATTGGCAGCACCGGCGACCTTTTTGACCATCTGGAAGAGCAGGATGTGGTGACCTTCACAGGCTCGGCCGCAACGGCACGAAAGCTCAGGAACCATCCGAACATCATCAATCGTTCGATCCCGTTCAACGCCGAGGCCGATTCACTGAACAGTGCCATTCTGGCGCCGGATGTCACTCCGGAGCACGAAGAATTCGACATCTTCGTGAAGGAAATCCGCCGCGAGATGACTGCCAAGGCCGGTCAGAAATGTACCGCCATTCGTCGTATCTTCGTACCGAAAGATAAGGTGAACGCGGTCTGCGAAAAACTGGAAGAGCAACTCTCCAAGATCACCGTAGGTGATCCGTCTGTCGAAGGCGTTCGCATGGGTGCACTGGCCTCCATCGACCAGCTGGAAGATGTGAAAGCCAACATCCAGGAGTTGCTCAAGACCAGTGAGCTGGTTGTGGGTGGCGAAGACAACTTCAAGGCTACCGGCGATGGCACCGAGAAGGGCGCGTTCATCGAGCCGCACCTGCTGCTCTGCCGGAACCCGGAAAACGGCTGTGGTGCCCACGATATCGAGGCCTTTGGCCCGGTTGCTACCGTCATTCCTTACGACACCATCGAGGACGCGGTTGAGCTTTGCTCCAGGGGCCGCGGTTCCCTGGTTACCACTCTGACCACCCGTGATCCCGCCATTGCTGGCAGGGTCGCCCCGCTGCTGGCCGCGTTCCATGGCCGCCTGCACCTGCTGGATGCCGAAGCCGCAAAAGAATCTACAGGCCACGGTTCGCCCCTGCCCATGCTGAAGCATGGCGGCCCCGGTCGCGCCGGTGGTGGCGAGGAACTGGGCGGTATCCGTGCGGTTCACCACTACCTGCAGCGCACCGCGATCCAGGGCTCACCCAGCATGCTGGCTGCGGTTACCCGCGAGTATGTACGCGGTGCTGATCTGATCGAAACCGACGTGCACCCGTTCCGTCGCCACTTCGAAGACCTGCAGATCAACGAATCACTGCTGACTCACCGACGCACCGTTACCGAAGCTGACATCGTCAACTTCGGCTGCCTGTCCGGTGATCACTTCTACATGCACTTTGATGAAATCGCAGCGCGGGACTCCCAGTTCGGCAAGCGTATTGCCCACGGTTATTTCGTGCTTTCCGCTGCTGCCGGCCTGTTTGTCTATCCCGGCGAGGGCCCCGTGCTGGCTAACTATGGTCTGGACACACTGCGCTTCATTGAACCGGTTGCCCCGGGGGACACCATCCGGGCACGACTGACCTGCAAGCGCAAGATCGATCAGGGTCGGACATCTCCGGACGGGCATCCTCAGGGTGTGGTGGTCTGGGACGTCCAGGTTCACAACCAGAACGACGAAATGGTTGCGAGCTACGACATCCTGACACTGGTTGCCAAGAAGCCCGAGTAACACCGGGCTTTCCTGTTTTCTCCCTGTCCTGGACCCCAGGGAGAAAGCGTCAGGCAAATAAAAGGGGGACGGGTCGCAAGACCTGTCCCCCTTTTATTGGTGCAAGGAAAACGCGGGCGCTTACATGCCCAGATAGGCCTCCCGCACCTTCTCATTGCTGAGCAGCTCACGACCGGTCCCTTCGATCACCACCTTGCCGGTTTCCAGCACGTAGCCGCGATCCGCCAGAGCCAGCGCCTGGGAGGCATTCTGCTCTACCAGGAAGATGGTAATACCCTCTTCCTTGAGTTCCTTGACGATGTTGAAGATCTCCTCGATGATCAAGGGCGCCAGACCCATGCTGGGCTCATCCATAAGCAGCAGTCTCGGCTTCGCCATCAGGGCGCGGCCCATCGCCAGCATCTGTTGCTGGCCACCGGAGAGCTCGCCTGCCAGGTTATGGCGTTTCTGTCGCAGAATTGGAAACTTGGTGTACATCCGTTCCAGATCGTCCATTACCTCGGGCGTTTTGCCACGGGTGTAGGCGCCCAGCAGCAGGTTGTCATGAACGCTCAAGTCCTTGAACACCTGCCGGCCTTCAGGCACCTGGACGATGCCATCAGCTACCCTCTGATCGGCACTGATCTTTGAGAGATCCTTGCCTTCAAAGGTGATGGCACCCCGGTCTGTGGGCTGAAGTCCCGAGATAGTCATCAACAGTGTGGATTTGCCAGCACCATTGGCGCCTACCAGTGACACGATCTCACCACTGTTGATGTGGATGTCCACATCATGCAGCACTTCAATCTGGCCGTAGGACGTTACCAGTCCCTTGATGGACAGCATCTCTTCTTTGGCATGAGGCGCCGTCACCCGGTCTGCGTGCTTCAGGCCAAGACCACCGAATTTCTCGGGTGTATAGCTGACAATCTGGTGCCGCAATTCCCGGAATTCCTCCCGGACGCGCTCACCGAACAGCGGATCGTTTTCCACGTCCCGCGCTTCAATGATCTGCTGCCAGTCTTCCTCGGTCAGGAGTTTACGGGCCCGTGGAATAACCACGCCCTCTTCCTTGCGAATGTGTTTGCGCAAGGCTTCGGTGAAACGGGCCAGAGCATGACTGAACTCTTCGCGACCTTCCGGCCAGCCTTTTTCGCACTCCGCCAACAACTGGCGCAACTCCACCAGCTTTTCGTGACCGATGACGTAGCCCTTGGCCAGCTTTTCCAGCAAAGGTGCTGTCTCGGGGGATTTCTCACTGAGCCGTTTGTAGAGCTCAATGTCAGTGGGCGTGCTATGCACCCGCTGGGAGAAGTGCTGGATGTAATCAAAAATGGTCTTCAGCAGCCGCTCATCCGGGCGCTGATCGTTAAGGTTCATATCACTCAGCAACTGGTCCAGCAGATCCAGAATCCGCCACAGCGCCTGGTGCTCATGAACAATAATCCGTACGGCCTGCTCACTGCGTGACTGGGCAGGCGCCATTTCAGTATTTTGCTCGCTCATTTGAAATGTCTCCTTGCTCAGCCACCCAGATAGGCGGCGATAACATCCGGGTTCTGGCGAATTTCCTCGGGGGTCCCTTCCGCCAGAACACGGCCATAGTTAAGCACCAGCAACCGGTCGGAAATACCCATCACCAGTTTCATATCGTGCTCAACCAGCATTACCGTGGTGCCCTGATCCGCAATTTTCCGGATCAGTTCCTCCAGGGCAGCGGTTTCAACCGCGTTCAAACCGGCGGCCGGCTCATCCAGAAGGATAACCTTGGGCTCAGCGGCCAATGCCCGGGCAATCTCCAGGCGCTTGAGCGCGCCATAGGACATCGCCGATGCTTCGGTATCCAGGTAGTCACCGCAACCCACGTATTCCATCAGTTCCGCCGCACGCTTGCGGGCTGCGTCTTCATTGCGACGCAGGGAAGGCAAGCGGAACAGGGTCGTAAACAGGCTGCTTTTGAGCTGCAAGTGCCGACCCAGCATCACGTTTTCGATAGCGGTCATGTTCATGCAGATCTGCATCTGCTGGAACGTGCGGCACATGCCTCGCTCTGCCAGTTCATTGGGCTCCAGCTTGGCGGTGCTCTCACCGTTCAGCAGGATCTCGCCTTTGGTCGGCGTATAAAGCCCTGTGATCAGATTAAACAGCGTCGTCTTGCCGGCACCATTGGGGCCGATAACCGAATAGACCTGTCCGGCTTCAACCGAAAAGCTGACGCCTTCGACCGCATGGACACCACCAAAGGCTTTATCCAGCCCCTTTACTTCGACCAGTGCTGTCATGCTTCACCTCCCGCTTTCTTGCGCATTTTCTTGGAAACAAACGCGGTCAGTGTGGGCAACAGTCCTTTTGGCATAAAGATCATGGTGAGCATCAGGATCAGGCCGAACATGACATGTTCCAGCTCCTGGAAATCTGCCAGAACCTGAGGCAAAAGCTTCAGCACCACGGCGCCAAGAATGACACCGAAGGTCGAGCCCATGCCACCCAGAACAACCATGGTGATGAACAGGATGGAAAATTCGAAGCTTGCTACCGCGGGCGTAATGAAGCCCTGGAAGTGGGCATAAAGACTGCCCATCAGGCTGGCGTAAATCGCCGAGATCACGAACACAAGGCTTTTGTATTTCGCGGTGTTCACACCGACAACGCTGGCAGCCACTTCCGAGCCGTGCACCGAACGCAGCGCCCGGCCAATCGGCGATTCAATGAGGTTCAGCGCAAACCAAACCGCTACCAGAAGCACCACGCTGGCGAAGATATACCAGGCCTGGAAACCTTCGATCGTGATACCGAACAGCGAATAGCGACCAAACGCGCTCAGCTCCCAGCCAAAGATTTCGAAGGCCGGCACCGGCATACCGTCTGGCCCGCCGGTCAGCGCACGCTCGTTGTTCAGGATGATGGCAATAATAAAACCAACGGCAAGAGTTGCCATGGAAAGGTAGTGGCCTTTCAGACGCAGAATCGGACGGCCGACAATCCAGGCAATCGCGCCCACAACGATGGCTCCAACCACCAGAGCAGGTACCGATGACCAGCCATAAGTACCGGTTGCGATGCCGGTAAAGTAAGCGCCGAGGCCAAAGAAGCCGGCATGCCCCAGGCTGATCTGGCCGGCAAAACCTACCAGAAGGTTCAGGCCAACAACCGTAGCGGCAATGATCGCCATCTGGGTAACCAGTTCGTAGTGGAACGGGTTGCCCAGAAACGCGGGCAGAATGACAAGAATAAGGGCGAGGATCACCAGTCCCCGCAGGCGCGACTGCATAAACGTATTCAACATCAGACGCGCTCCACTACCTTGGCACCGAACAATCCGCGGGGCATGAAAAACAGCACCAGCAGGATCATGGAGAATGCCACGGCATCCTTGTAGTCCGATGAGATGTAGCCGGCCGCCATGGCTTCAACGATACCCAGCGAGAGACCACCGACCACCGCACCAACGCCGCTCCCCAGGCCACCAATGGCAGCCGCCACAAAGCCCTTCAGCCCGAGAATGATGCCGATGTCGTAGGACGTGAACGTGATCGGGGCAACAACAATACCGGCTACAGAGCCCAGTAGTGCCGAGACCATGAATGCCAGCATCAGAACCATCTGAGTCCGGATACCGACAAGGCGTGCAGCCTCCTTGTTCATGGATGTCGCCAGGATAGCCTTGCCAATCAGTGTCTTGGTAAAGAACAGAACCAGGCCGACCACCAGGATCGCGCCAACACCGAGAACCCAGAGGCTCTGGCTATTCAATACTGCTCCGAACACTTCAATAGGCTCGTCTGTACTGAAATTCTGCATCACGTGGTATTCCTTGCCCCAGACAACCTGGGCAATACCACGGATAAAGATCGACGCCCCGATGGTGATAATGATCAGGGTAACAACATCGGCCTGCTTGGCAGGTGCAATCGCAAACCTCTGCAGGGCGACGCCAAGAATACCGGCCAGAATGACCGCCAACACGACCGCCAGGATCATGGGCACGCCCATGGCCGTAAGCGAAACCGTAGCCATGCCTCCAATCATCAGAAACTCGCCCTGGGCGAAGTTGATGACGTGACTGGCGTTGTAGATGAGGGTAAAGCCGAGGGCTATCAGGGCGTAAGTCGCACCGATAGTAATCCCGGTGAACAGGTACTGTAAGAATTCTGCGAGCATAGCGGTGGTTCCGGTCGAACATCGGCTGGCGACTTATCCGGAAAAGGGATCGTCGCCAGCCGCGAGACAGGTTAAAGGGCTATCAGTCGATCAGTTTCCATTCGCCATTCTGGACTTCCAGAATGCGGAAGGAGTCTGGATCAAGGCCGTTGTGGTCTTCCGGTGACATGTTGAATACACCGGTTACGCCGACATAGCCCTGGATATTCTCCAGTGCGTTACGAACGGCTTCCGGATCGGTAGAGCCGGCTTCTTCCATAGCGCGGACCGCCAGCATCAGGCCATCGTAGGCGTAGGCACCGAAGGTGGACACCTTGGAATCCCAACGGGCTTCGTATTCAGCCTTGTAGTTCTGAACCACTTCTTTCTGGGGATCGTCGTTCGGCAGGGAATCCGGCACCAGCAGCGGGGACGCTGGCAGGCGAAGGCCTTCTGCAGACGAACCGGCGAGTTCGAGGAAGCTGTCGGATGCAACACCGTGGGACTGATAGAACGGGAGTTCCATGCCCAACTGGGCATAGTTGCGGGTTACGATGGCCGGGCCCTGACCGAAACCGAAGTTCAGCACCGCTTCCACACCACTTGTGTTACGGATATTGGTCAGCTGGGCGGTCATGTCTGTATCAGATCCGCTGTAGGTAACATCGGCCACAACTTCCATGCCCATCTGTTCGGCGACTTCCAGAGTCTGTGTGCGACCGGAGCTTCCGAAACCACCCGTGCCTGAGATCAGGCCGAACTTGGTGATACCGCGGTCTTTCATATCGCTCAGGATACGTTCCGCCGCCATGCGATCAGTCTGGGGGGTCTTGAACACCCACTTCTTGACCGGGTTGGTAATAACGACCGCACCGGCCAGGGAGATGAACGGCACCTGGGCCTGCTCAATCAGGGGAACCGCCGCCATGGTGGCGCCGGTGGTACTGCCGCCAACGATGATATCAACCCGGTCCGAACGGATCAGGCGACTGGCAAAGTTGCGTGCAGAGGAGGCGTTGCCAACGTCGTCGTAGTGAATCAGCTCCAGCTGACGACCAAGTACACCACCTTCTTCGTTGATTTTTTCGACGTACATCTCAAGCGTTTTCAGCTCGGGATCGCCTAGAAAGGATGCCGGACCTGTCACAGACAGGAAGGAACCGATCTTGATGGGTTCAGCTGCCTGTGCGCTCATCATCATGAGGCCGGCGGCTGCGACGGCTGCGCATTTGCCTGCGCGACGAATCACTGTTTTAAACATTGTTTTTGTTCTCCCGTTTTTTGCAGGGGCTTGAGTTTTTGTTTCTTCGCTCCCGGTATGATTCGATACCATTGACGAATATCAAATGAAGTTATTGTATCATAACGCTCGTGTCAACTGATTTCCGGGAGTGCCAACGCGGCTCTTTCAGTAAAGCCGACACTGGCAGAACACGCCAGCACCGCTGATCGAAAGACAAACCTTTACCTGACACGTAAGAACCGCATAATACGTGGAACATGTTTCATTGATTCTTATTTGCGAACTCAGGCCATGACTGCAAAAAGCCAGCTAGAACTGCTCGTCAAAAACTTCCAGAAGAAGCGACCCCTCCGGGCCGGCTCTCTCATCATCACCATTTACGGTGATGCCATCGTTCCCCGCGGCGGCAATGTATGGCTGGGCAGCCTGATGAAGCTGGTCGAACCCATGGGTATCAGCCAGCGACTGGTCCGCACCTCGGTGTATCGACTGGTTCAGGAATCCTGGCTGCAGACCGAGAAGGTGGGCCGTTGCAGTTATTACAGCCTGACCGGCCCCGGACTGCGTCGGTTCGAGCAGGCGTTTCAGCACGTTTACAATCTGGATACCGAAGAATGGAGCGGCAGCTGGTGCCTGGTTTACCTGAACCAACTGTCACCGGAGCTCAGACAGAAAGTCCGTGAAGAGTTGAAATGGCTCAGTTTTGGCAGCATGGCGCCCGGGTTGATGGAGCACCCGCGGTTTACGCGTAGCGAACTGATCCCGATGCTCCAGGAATGGGGTGCCCTGGACGACACCATCGTCATGCAGACCATGCCTATGGAACAGAAAAGCCCCAAAGCTCTGAGGCTGCAGGTTAGGGAGAGCTGGAACCTTGAGGAACTGGGTGGTCGATACAGGCGGTTTCTGAGCCAGTTCCGCCCGCTGTGGCGCGAACTGCAATCTGAAGACACCCTTAGCGCTGAAGAGTGCCTGATCCTCAGGATCCTGCTGATCCACGAATACCGCAAGATCCTTTTGAGGGATCCGCTGCTGCCGGATGAACTGTTACCCGGTGACTGGGAGGGTCGCAGCGCCAAACAGCTTTGCCGCAACCTTTACCGGCAGATCTATGCGCGTGCCGAGCAGTGGCTGGACGCGAACCTCGAGAACGCCTCTGGGCCGCTTCCGGGGCCCGGTGAGAAGTTTTACAAGCGCTTTGGCGGCCTGAGAGATACCGCTACCCAGACTGACCGGACGACTGAACCGGAGGTGCTGTAACCGAGGGTCAGTCAAGTGATCGACCGTCAGCGGAAGAGAGCTGCTTTCTGGTTGCCAGGCGCCCCTCCCGACGGATCTGTGCGTTTTTGAATCGGCGCCGCTGCTCCTCCGTCTCCGGAATCACATCCGGTACCCCCACAGGGCTGTCATGTTCGTCCAGCGCAACAAAGGTGAAAAAGGCCGAGAGAATATGCCGGGTATCGCCGGTGTAACTGTTCTCGGCCTCAACCCTCGCGCCAATCTCCATAGACGAACCCCAACTCCGGTTCAGCGACAGGCTGAACAACAGCGTGTCATTTCCCTTCGCCGGCGCCCTGAAATGGATCGAGTCCACGGCAGCGGTCACACAGACATGGGCTGAATGTCGTTCTGCAACAACCAGCGCCAACCGGTCGCATTTCGCCATAATCATCCCGCCGAACACCGTGTCGTGGGAGTTCATGTCGTTCGGAAACACCTTGTAAACGTGCTTCTCAATTGCAGATGCTGAGACGGGCTTTGAAGGCTTGTCCGTCATTAATGGTCCTCTTTTTCCGGTGCCGATGAAGCAATTACCTCTCTGACGACATTCGCACTGTGCAAAAATGCCGCCTGCTCCTTTTCATCCAATCGCGGATGCAGAACTCGCTCAATGCCATTACGGCCAACAACCGCAGGCAGGCTCAGGCAAACATCATCCACACCGAGAAAACCGTCAACGCGAAGACTGACCGGTAGCGTGTGCTTCGAATCATTTGCAATGCATTCAATGATCTCTGCCGCCGCCAGGGCAACCGCATAATTGGTACAGCCCTTATGCTTCAGAACCTCAAAACCCGCACGGGACGCTCTCTCGAACAAAGCATACCGGCCGGGCGTAGCATCGAGTGTTTCGCCACCAACATCCGCGCAACTCATGGCGGGAAACTGGCTGTCTCCGTGCTCACCCAGAATGTAAGCGCGAATATCCTCACTGTGGATGCGAAGCTCTTCTGCCAGTAATTGGCGAAACCTGCTCGAATCCACCAACGTGCCGGTTCCGATAACCTGATTTGGACGAAAACCGCCAAACTCCAGCGCATAATGCACCAGAACGTCCACCGGATTCGACACCATCACGATCTTGCAGTCCGGCGACAGCCTCGCCAACTCTGGCATCAGCTCCTTCATCAACTGGACATTCCCCTGCGCCAGTTCCAGACGACTGCTCATGTTTTTCGGTGTGGGAACGGATGCGCAGACGGCAATCACATCCGAGCCGGCAGTATCGGAAATCGTACCCGCAGTAACCTGCGCAGGTGTATTTACAAACAACTGACCGTGCCGAAGATCAAGCACATCACCCAGCACGGATTCTTTGCTTCGGCCAACCAGAACCAGTTCATCGATGATGTTTTTCAACGTCAGCACGAAAGCCAGCGTCGACCCGACATTCCCCAATCCAATGACTGAAACTTTCATGTGACCTCCGCAGGTTTTCTTTCACTTCCCCTCGCCTGGGCTCTACGAGCCAAGTGAAGAACAAGAACCCCCAATGCCATCACCACCAGGGTCAGCCAGAGACCGTTGGTGTAGTTGCCTTCCACATCAGCGAGATAGCCGACCACGGCGGGTGCCACCATCTGTGCAATACCATAGCTGAAAGTAAGCCTGCTCATGGGCCGCGAGGGATTCTCCGGGAAAGCCCGCCCCACCATCGCCAGCATCATGCTGACGATACCGATGAAGCTGACGCCATAGATCACCGAGCTGACCATCACACTGGCCAGGCTGGTATTTACAATCAGCATCAGGATACTGACGGAGTTCAGAGTGTAGGCCAGGTATAGCGCCAACCACTGCCCCCATCGACGGGAAAAGACATCCCACAGCCAGCAGGCGGGCGTGGCGGCAAGACCTGCAATCAGCCAGACCAGCCAGCCCTGCCCCTGAAGCTCGGGCATGGATTCAGCAATAGCCACCAGAAAAGTAGCCGTGACCACATAGCCAACGCCGGCGCAGAAATACGCCAGTTGCAGGATACGTATGAACCGGCTGCGCTCGTCGCCACCATCGGTTGTCCCCGTTTTTGGCAAGGCACAGGCCCGGTAATCGGGCATCCAGCGCCAGGCGGGGACCAGCAACGCCAGGGCCACCAGACCATAGATCACCCATTGCTGATCCCAGGTAAACGGATCCTTGATCAGCTCCGCGGTAACAGCGGTCAGAACAATCCCGAGCCCGATGCCGGAAAAGAAAACGCCAAGCTCGGACTTCTGGTTGTTCTTGATCAACCAGCTCATCAGCAGACCCGCGCCAAGCAACATGCCCGCGGAGGTGCTCAGCCCTGAGATGAAACGCAGGATGAACCAAAGCCACACGTTGGTGGTGTACCCCATGAGAACCGTCGAAACCACAGCGACCACCAGCCCGAGCTGGTAAAGCCTGACCTTGAGACCGAGATCGCTGATGCGGGTAATCAGCACGGCACCAGTCAGATAGCCGGCGTAGTTAACCGTCGCCAGCATGCCGACAACGGATTTGCTCAGCCCCAGTGCAGCCACCATCTCCGGGATCATGGGCGTGTAGGAAAACCGGGCAATTCCAACCATGACCACAACAGCAATCACGCTGGCGACCAGCACCTTTATCGTTTCTATTGGCTTCACAGGGTTTCCTTACTTAGGAACGACTTCAGATCAGGCGCGACCCAGGAACTTGCGCTCCTCCACGTTGATGCGAATGCGATCGCCGGTGGAGATGTGCTCGGGAACCTGAACGACCAATCCCGTGGCAAAACGGGCGGGTTTGGTTCTGGCCGTCGCAGAGCCGCCCTTCACAGACGGGTCCGTCTCCTCGATTACCAGTTCAACCGTGGGCGGAAGAGCCAGCGAAACCGGCGAATCCTTCAACAGGATGACCATGACGCCCTGAGTATCTTCGGAAATGAACAGCAGCTCGTCGGCAATGGCCTCGCGGTTCAGGCTGTACTGGGTGAAATCCTCGGTATCCATGAACACGTATTCATCGCCATCGGCGTAAGAAAAGGTGGCTTCCCGGCGAGTGAGATCGGCCAGGTTGAGCATGTCCGAATCCTTGAAGGTCTCGTCCAGCTTCTGGTTGGTCACGACATCGTACATGCGCATGCGGTAGAGACTGCCGCCGGCCCGGCCCTGGGGTACTGAACGCTCGATGTCCTTAACAAAATACACCCGACCATCGTATTCAACGGCGGAGTTCTTTTTGATTTCACTGGCTCTGGGCATGTCTTCTGTTTCCGTAAAATAATTGGGGTTTTGGGGCTGCTGATATATCACGACTTCGCCCCGGAATCGATAGCTCTTAGCCTACTAGAGCTCTCACATCAGATAGAAAGCGGGCACCGTCCATATGAACATTGAGCTTGTGGCGATCGGCGACCGACCGGATAACCCTCAGCTCCTCCGGTGTCAGCTTGCCGTAGGCCGGTTCATCCATCCGATTGGCCGCTTCCATGGCTTTCCAGGCCTGCGGGCAAACACCGCTGTAGTTGTCGCTGGCAAACTGCTCGGACTGGGACACAACCGCTCCTGAAAACTGAAAGGAAAGCCTTTAACGTTATAGGAACCGCCAGCCGTTGCCAACTTGCCAATCACCCGGTTGCCACCGGATCGGCGGAATGGCGAAGCCCGATACTTTATACTCGTGCCCCTGAAAGCCATCATCATAAGGACCCTCTTGCCATGAGGCGTTTCAATATCGCCAGCATTCCCGGCCGGATTATTACCGCCATTATTGCGGTCGCCTGCCTGGCCGGCAGCTATTACGCAATGACAACAGGTCTCGGCAAGCTCACTGAGGCCCGGCAACTGGAACGACTCCCGGAGACGCCCGTCGGGGCTCTGACCACCGGGCCTTATGTGATCGCGGGAGAAATCACGGATCAGCTGGGAACTCTGGAAACGCCCTATTCCAAAACCGAAGCGGTCTACTACCGGTACAAACTGGAAGAGGAATATCGCGACTCCGACGGTGATCTGCGTATCCGCACCCTGGATTCCGGAGCTCGGGGTCGCAATTTCCTGCTCAGGGACCAGACCGGCTCCGTCACTGTGGCAGCGGGCGGCAATCCTGACGCAGCGGAATGGATACTGGACCGAACCTATCGCCAACAGTCCGGCCGGCGAATCTATTCTGAGTGGGCGCTGGTTCCCGGCCACACAGCTCGGGTGATCGGCCAATACAGCAGCGAAAGCACATCGCTTGACTTTGCTGGCCTCGAGGACTTCAGCCTGCCAGCCATGGTATCCAGGAACACCCTGGCCGCGGACAGTGGCGACCGGTTCTTCGACGCTGCCATCCGCATTTCCATAGCAACGGGTCTGCTGGCTCTGGGCATCGCACTGATACTTCCGCTTATCAGGATTCACCGGTTCTGGGTGTACGTGTTGGTGATGACTTTTGCGGTCTCTGGAACACTTTCGGTACTGGGTATCAACAAACTCCGGCAGGAATGGTCTGCCATCGCCAACTTGTATGAAGCCCGCTATCAAAAAATCGACGAAACAAGCGCGCGCTCAATCGTGCTTGCCGACGTCGCTGCTTTACAGCAACTGATCCGCCAGAGCACCAGTGGCTGGCTGGACCGCTGGATGTTCCGGAGCGTGGTTCAGAATCGCCTGCCAGTCCCTGAGCTTGACGAGCAGACCGCCAGCATTGCCCGATCCATTGTCGCCAGCCAGCCTGCTGGCCGGTACCAGCATGCCTGGACGAGCCGAGGGCTTGCAGTGGCCAGCATTATCGCCGCCCTGCTGCTGTTGTGGCTGTCCATCCGCACCGTCAAATTCAAGCGCCTGATCGAAGCGGTGCCCACCAGCAGCACCCGGGGACTCAGTTTTGGTCTCTCGGAGCTCAAGGCGATGGTGGATGTCGATGATGAGCACCCTCCTCTCCGGGATCCACTGAAAAACGAGAAATGCGTGGCCTTCGACTACAAGGTGGAGGAAAAGCGTGGCTCCGGAAAAAACGAGAAATGGCGAGTCATCGAGCATCGGGAAGAACGAGCACCTTTCTGGCTGGAAGACAGCGAGGGAAAGGTTCTGGTCCAGCCAGACGGTGCGAAGATCGAATATCCGCAGTACCATTCAGAGCGCCAGGGCGACAGGCGTTACACCGTGCGCTTCCTCGATACCTTCGTGAACGTTTACTGCCTGGGCTTTGCCGGCCTGGATCGCGATCAGCCAGACCGTCTCACCATCCAGAAGGACGAAGCCTCACCCTTCCTGATCAGCGGTAATGAAGAGGAAGACATTGTGCTGGACCGAGGGGCACGGGGTTTCGCGGGCATCGCCCTGACACTCGGGTTGTTCCTGTTCTCCACCACCGCACTGTTTGCTGCAGACGGCGGTTTCAGCCCGGACAATCTGATTCTGTCGGCTCTTACGGTACCGATCATCTTGCTCATCTACACCGGAATACTGCACTACAACGACATTGTGTTCCTGAAAAACCGGGTGGACCGGGCAGCCGCCAATATCGACACCATTCTCCAGCAACGCCATGAGCTCTGGCCCAACCTCGAGAAAGTCGTCAAGGCGTCTCTGGCCCATGAAAAGCAACTACTGAAAGCCATTGCCCAGTTACGCAGCGCAGACCCTGTCGAAATGAGCTCGAAAGGGCAGGCAGACAAGTTGATGCAGTTTGAAAAGAAGGTAACAACTGCACTTCAGGCCCGGATCGAGGGATATCCGGACCTGAAAAACAATGAGGTGATTCAGAAATTCATGTCGATCATGGCAGAGACGGAAAACTACCTTTCACTGCTGCGAAACAGCTTTACCGAGAGTGCCATGATCTACAACACGCGGATCCAGTCGTTCCCGGACGTGATCCTGGCAAAGCTGTTCCGTTTTCGTGAAGCGCCGCAGTTCAGTTCGGAAACCTGAACTAGCCGTTCAGGCCAAGGTGCTCTGCGTCCTGCTCGATGCAACGATCCAGCAGCGCCAGATAGTCCGCCTTGGCCTTCACCTTGGTTTCACGATGGGCGCGCATGTTCAGGGTTTTGAAATGGAGCGCCAGTTCGGTAGCCCGCTCCACCAGCTTGTCCTGGGCAACAACCTCATCCAGGAAGCCCGCCTCTACGGCGCCTTCCGGATTGTATATTTCGGCATTCACAACGGAACGGTAGAAGTGAGCCGGCGCCAGCCGATGGCGGGCAATTTCAATCCCGGCATGGTGCATGGTCATGCCGATGGCCACTTCATTCAGGCCCAGCTTAAAGGGCCCCTCAATACCAATTCGGTGATCCACTGACAGCAGAATAAACGCGCCCTTGGCAATGGCATGACCGCTACAGGCACCGATAATCGGCAACGGGAACGCCGCCAGACGGCGGGTAAAGGTGGAGCCGGTCTTGACCAGCGCAGCTGCCTCTTTCGGCCCCTTCTGCATTTCTTTCAGGTCATATCCGGCAGAGAACACGCCTGGCTGGCCGGTCAGGATCACCACGGCCTTATCCTGCTCTGCCCGATCCAGCGCGGCATTGAGCCCCTCGAACACTTCCTGGCTCAGGGCATTGGCCTTGCCATTGCTGATGGCAATCGTCGCAACACCGTCTTTCAAATCATAACTTACCAGATCAGTCACCTGTTCTACCTCTCTACCGAAATTAAAGTGAGCGTTTGTTTACTTCAGTGAGCCTGATTGTGTGTTACGCCGGGCCGAGTTTCAATATCAGATGGTCATGTCGCTATGACAGTACCGGGAATGGACTCAATAAATTGGCCGGTACGGCCTCATAGCGAGCATTCGAATTAATCAGTCAATGTCCAAAAACCAAACTCCGTTTGGGGATGGGGTCCGTCACGCGCATCTGGATAAGTCCATATGTTTTCCAACTGAATTCATCGACTCCACGCAGCATCGCCCACTCAAATTCGGCAACGTTAGGTTTTGCTCATTAGCTCAATGCCTCATCTCAATTAGCCTTCTAAAGCATTCAGATATAACCTTATAACCAAATTAACCGAAGGCGCGTTTTTAGCGTTGAGGGGGACTCACTTATGAGGACTTTCCAGCAATCACCTGCAAAACACGCCGGCACACCGAATGTGGCCGGGTTTTTTGATCCAAGAACGTTCAGTGTCCAGTACGTAGTAAGCGATCCGGAAACGAAACAATGTGCCATTATCGATCCAGTGCTGGATTACGATGAAAAGTCAGGCGCAACGGCAACACACCATGCCGACGAACTTCTGGATTACGTGCGCGATCAGGGCTTTGAGGTGCAGTGGGTCCTGGATACCCACCCTCACGCCGACCACTTCTCGGCAGCCCAGTATCTTAAAGAAAAGACCGACGCTCCGACCGCGATCGGTGGCTATGTGACTGGCGTTCAGGAACTGTGGAAGGGCATCTATAACTGGCCCGATTTTCCGGCCGACGGTTCACAGTGGGACCATCTGTTCCGTGCCGGGGACGAGTTCCGGGTTGGCAATCTGCAGGGCCGGGTGATGTTTTCACCCGGTCATACACTGGCTTCTGTTACCTATGTGATCGGTGACGCGGCGTTCGTGCACGACACCATTTTCCAACCGGATTTCGGCACTGCCCGCGCGGACTTCCCCGGGGGAGACGCCCATCAGCTATGGGATTCCATCCAGGCCATTCTGGCCCTGCCGGACGAGACCCGCCTGTTCACCGGTCATGATTACATGCCCGGTGGTCGTGAACCTGAATGGGAAAGCACCGTTGGCGAGCAGAAGCAGGCGAACAAGCACCTGGCTGAAACCTCCGAAGCCGAGTATGTGGAGCTCCGGAACACCCGTGACAGCGAGTTGCCGATGCCGAAATTGATTCTGCATGCGCTGCAGGTCAACACCCGGGGTGGACGCCTTCCCGAGCCGGAAGCCAACGGCAGACGGTATCTGAAGATTCCATTGGACGCACTTGAGGGTGCTGCCTGGGAATAACCCTGGAGAGCGAGCACACAACCCCTTTGCCGGGCCGATAAAGCCCGGCTTTTTTTGTGGGTGAAGAACTGCTGGCCAGAGTTGAGTGACTTTGTCACTGAAGGCCACTCCCTGGCCGGATACATTAGCTTCGAAGTTATTCGATCCACCAAAAAGGAGCTTTTCCCATGATCAAGTCAATCAAAGCCATCGCCGCGGCAGCGGTGATTGCAGCCGTACCTTTCAGCGTTCATGCCGACAGTCATAAAGGGGGTGTTGAAGAAGTGCTGGTGATCCTGTCCAGCGATTCGCTGCAGACACAGGGCATGGCGATGGTGCTTTCGAACACCATGGCCCAGCAGGGAGCCAAGGTAAACGTGCTGCTGTGCGACAAAGCCGGTGACCTGGCACTTAAGTCCTACGAAGCGCCCGCGCTCAAACCCAAAGATGTGACTCCGGGGCAGATGCTGCGCGGTCTGTTGAAAAATGGTGGTGAGGCGAAGGTCTGTGCGCTGTATCTTCCGAACAGCGACTACGGCAAGGACGATCTGATTGAGGGCGTGGGCGTTGCCATGCCGCCGGAAATGGCCGGCCAGATGCTGAACTCAAAGATGCGTACGTTCACGTTCTGAGCATTGAGGATCGGGTTGCCCCGGGTGTACGGGGCAACCTTTGCTGAGTCTTACGAAAAGGAGGTAGACGGATGACGGAAGTGCGGACTTCCCGATTGCAGAACTTTCCGATTTCATGGTTCGCCGTTGTGATGGGAATGACCGGGTTTACCATCGCCTGGCACCGTGTGGAGGGCTTACTTGGAATTCCCTGGAAACCTAGCCCCGTATTGCTCGGGCTGACCATCATCGGATTTGTTGCTCTGCTGATGCTTTATCTGGCCAAGATCATGAAATATCCGGGCGAAGTAAAAGCGGAGTTTGCTCATCCGGTCAAACTAAATTTCTTCCCCACCATATCGATTGGTCTGATTCTGTTAAGTATCGCGCTGTTACCCTATAGCACTGCGGTGTCACTCATCCTTTGGAGCCTGGGCACGGTCCTTCATCTTGGCTTCACTCTCTACGTTCTATCAGCCTGGCTACACCAGACCCACTTTGAAGTTGCCCACATCAACCCGGCCTGGTTTATTCCAATCGTGGGCAACATCCTTGTACCCATTGCAGGCGTGCAGCATGCCTCCCCGGAAATTTCCTGGTTCTTCTTCAGCATTGGTCTGGTTTTCTGGCTGGTTTTGTTGACCATCATTTTCTACCGGATGTTTTTTCATCAGCCGCTCCCGGCCAAACTCCTGCCCACTTTGTTTATCCTCATCGCGCCGCCTGCCGTGGGTTTTATTTCGTGGTTTCAGCTGGTTGGCGAGGTAAACGCCTTTGGACGGGTGCTTTACTACGTTGCGATCTTTCTTACCCTGATGCTGATAACTCAGGCCTCCAGGTTCTTTCGGCTGGAGTTCTTTCTTTCATGGTGGGCCTACTCGTTCCCGATGGCGGCCATGACGATCGCCACGTTCGTCATGTACGAGCAGCTGCAACTCGTGTTCTTCAAAGGTCTCGGTTTCCTCCTGCTAGGCCTGCTCACAGTGCTTATCGCGGTTCTGATTGGAAAGACCGCCCAAGCGGTTCACTGCCGGGCGATCTGCATTGAGGAATAGCCGCAGGCTCTCTACCGGTGTTCTTCGAGGTCCAATGGGTGGTTGGGCGGATTTGTTTGCCCGCTTCGGTATGGCAGCCCAGGCAGGCCTCAGTGACCTCCTGAGCATTCTCCAAAAGGCCTTGAAGGGCCTCGAATTTGCTGTGGCGGGTGGCCGCTCCACCCCGGAGACAGAAAAACCGGAGCAATCCAGTACCCCGGCCAGAGCTAATCGGGCAGAGAGCCTCCCAAACAGATAGGGGAAGCGGTCGAGAGCGAAAACCTGCACGCTCCTGACTCCCCGGCCCCGGTAAAGGGCCAAATCGGTTTCCAGAGACTCCCTGCTGACGCGACTTCAGAGTCGGTAAGATTGATGATCTGGATTAAGGACGATAGATTTTTTCGGGGTTTAGCGTCATGGACCATGGCAGCCCCTCGTTCTGCCAGCCGTTCACGATTCTCATGCCTTTCTTCTCGCCCTCTTTGGCACCACTGCCCTGGAACCCGTGGTCAATGTATTTCACATTGGTAAAGCCTCGCTCCAGCAGGTATTCCGCGCTCGGTTTGCCACGGCTGGAGCCGGAACGGCACATGGTGATGACCAGATCATCCTTGGTCAGGCCTTTTTCTTTCAGGGCTTCCTCTACCTGTGAAGCGAACTCCGGATTGGTGTTCATGGCAAATCGACCCTTGTCATCAAGGAAAGTCGAGCGGTCGGCGAGTTTGAACGGGATATTCTTGTCGATCACGTCGGTAAAGCCGATAAACATGATTTCAACCGGATCCCGGACATCTACAAACAGGAGTTGGTCTCCCTGCTCCTGAACCATGTCATAGGTTTCCTGTGGGGTGAGGGAAAGTGCTTCTTCCGCCTGGGCGTTGAAGCCAATGGCGAAGGTGACAAGCAGGGCTGTCAGTATCTGTTTCATAATGAATTCCTCCTCTATTCGGGTGGCACCTGTTCTTTCTTCAACATACGCCCGTACGAGTACTGCTCTCAACAGGAGTTATAAGCATATAAGCGTTGGTTTGACCGAGATCAAAACGCGAAAGGGACCCGCCAAACGGCAAGCCCCTTTGTCTATCCGCGAACCAGATTAAAGCTTGGTGGTGCGGAGGTACGGACGGATTTCATTCCAGCCATTCGGGAACAGGCCCTTGGCTTCCTCGTTGGAAATGGAGGGCGGAATGATCACGTCGTCACCCTTGCGCCAGTCGGCCGGCAGGGCGCACTTGTTCTCATCACCACACTGCAGGGCGTCGATGACCCGGAGGATCTCGTCGAAGTTACGGCCTACCGCCATCGGGTAAGTCATGGTCAGACGAATCTTTTTGTTCGGGTCGATGATGAAGACGCTGCGCACGGCTGCGGTTTCGCTCTCGCCGGCGTGGATCATTTCATACAGCTCGGCCACTTTGTGATCAGCGTCGGCAACGATCGGGAACTGGAGGTCACAGTTCTGGGTGTCGTTGACGTCTTCAATCCACTTTACGTGCTCTTCCACGGTATCGGTGGAAAGACCCAGGGGCTTCACGTTGCGGGCTTCGAATTCTTTCGCCAGCTGAGCTGTGCGGCCCATCTCGGTGGTGCACACCGGGGTGAAGTCGGCCGGGTGGCTGAAGAAGAATACCCAGGAATCACCTGCCCAGTCGTGGAAGTTGATCTGGCCGGCGGTGCTGTCGATGGTGAAATCAGGGGCGGTATCGCCAAGAAGTAAGCTCATAATATATCTCCTATCGAGTTTTGCTGGTGGAGGCTGTCTGCCTCTTGATGTCGGACTTACAGTAACCCGTCCGCAGGCCGTTAGCCAATATAGTTATATCTATAGAACGAATAGACTTATCAAATCGAAAGGGCATCGCAACAAAAAGCTATCTATGACATGTTCAGATATCTTCGGATAGCCGCTTCAGGGTCATCATCTTCGGTAGTTATACTCTCAATGCCTTTTTCTTGAAGGCGCATTGCCAACCCAGAGCCCATGCCTCCAGTGATCAGAACATCAACATCATCCAATGGATGCGGTAACTGCGACGAACTCTCCCGGAATGACTGCTCTTTGGGAAGTTCGAGCAGCTCTTTTTTCACGACTAGCCCTTCGACAATGTGGAAGATTAAGAATTTTCTGCAGCGGCCGGCATGCTGGGTGACGGTTTTTCGATTCTGGCTTGTTACGGCTATTTTCATCAGATCCTCACCAGTCGGATGTCGATCAATCAATAGCGATCGACAGAATTTATAACCCTACCGCTCACAAACGACTTGTTCAGTGACAAAGTCACTTTCAAGCGCCTCTCTCTGACCACCCCCTGAAAAACAACGGTAAAATCAACGAATTAAGAATCAATCGCTTAACCCTATAGGATCAATTAATATTGATATACCTTTTAGCTCTATCGTTATAACCATTAAATTGTTAAAGTCTCTTCCAAGGTTCAACAAGCCCCTTAGTGGAGGTCATGACCATGAAGCATCCTTTAGTCACTCATTTCTTTGACGAACCAACCAACACATTCAGTTACATTGTTCAGGATCCAGACAGCTCGGCTTGCGCCATCATCGATTCTGTTCTGGATTTCGACTACGCCGCCGGGCGTACCGATGTTCGCTCCGCCGATGAGATTATCGAGTACGTCAGGAACAACCAGCTGACCGTTGAATGGATCCTCGAAACCCATGTGCACGCCGACCATCTCTCAGCGGCCCCCTACCTGCACGAACAGCTTGGCGGGAAAACAGGCATCGGCGAGAAAATCGTTGAGGTCCAGGAAGTTTTCGGTAAAGCGTTCAATGCCGGAACAGAGTTTGCCCGAGACGGCAGCCAGTTCGATCGCCTGTTCAAGGAAGGCGATACATTCAGGATTGGCGATCTTGATGCCCAAATATTGCACACACCTGGCCATACCCCGGCTTGTCTGACCTACGTGATCGGCGACGCTGCTTTTGTTGGCGACACCATCTTTGCACCGGATTCCGGAACAGCACGGTGTGATTTCCCGGGAGGCGATGCGCATACCTTGTATCAGTCTATCCAGAAGGTGCTGGCGCTGCCGGGAGAAACCCGCATTTTTCTTTGCCATGACTACAAAGCCGCGGGTCGTGATGAGTTTGTGCACGAAACGACCGTGGCTGAGCAAAGGGCTAATAACATCCACGTTGGCGAGGGTATGAGCGAGCAGGATTTTGTCGTTCTCCGAACAGAGCGAGATGCCACGCTGAACATGCCTCGCCTGATCCTGCCGTCTGTTCAAGTCAATATGCGTGCGGGCGAAATGCCGGTCCCCGAGGAAAACGGCCAGGTCTATCTGAAGGTCCCCATTAACCTGTTCTAAACGGAGCACCGAGATGAAAATTCAATTTCTTGAACCCGAATTTGCCGTTGCAGACGCGGTCTATCCCGAGGACATGCGCGAAGTCCAAGAGCAAGGATTCCGGACTGTCATATGCAATCGCAGGGAGAGTGAAGAGGATTACGAGGGCGAACGAGCCTACGCCGAAGCTGCCGAGGCCCAGGGCCTGGAATGGGTGAGCATTCCCGTCGCATCGGGTGAGTACCCGCAACGCGATATCGAGGCGTTTGGAAAAGCCCTCGATACATCAGCCTCGCCCATTCTGGCGTTCTGCAGGACCGGTCGCCGAGCGGTCCACATGTGGGCTCAGAGCCGCGCAATGAGCCCAACGTGCAACATCCCGGATCTTCTGACAGCGGCCCATGAAGCCGGACATGATCCTCAGCCGATCAAGGATCTGCTGGGGCAATGATGCCAGTCATGACTTACTAATGCGGACAAGGAGGTCCTCGAAGCGAACGGAGAGTATCCTTACATGTCTTTTTCCAAACCTGAGTCCGCAACAAATCACAGACACCACGACGTTGTAATTATCGGTGCTGGAGCCGGCGGCATTGCGACCGCTTCCAGCCTTTTGAAACGTCAGGGAGACCTGGATATCGCGGTTATTGATCCCAGCGAAACTCACGATTACCAGCCGGGCTGGACCATGGTTGGCGGTGGTGTTTTTTCTGCTGAGAGCACGCGTCGGATGGCAGAATCGGTTATCCCGAAAAACTGCACCTGGTATCGGGCGGCTGCCGAAATCGTTGATCCCAAGGCACAAACGGTCCTGCTGTCAGACGGTAACTCGGTTGGTTACAGTCGCCTTGTTATTGCACCCGGCCTGGTTCTCAACTGGGGCGCCATAGAAGGCCTTGAGGATACCCTTGGTCAACACGGTGTCACCTCGAATTACCGTTATGATCTCGCACCCTACACCTGGTCACTGGTACAGGAGCTAGAGAAAGGTAACGCCGTTTTCGTTCAGCCACCGATGCCCATCAAATGCGCCGGGGCACCACAAAAGGCCATGTACCTGTCGGCGGATCAATGGCGCCGTAACCATCGATTGGACAATATCAAAGTTTCTTATCATTCGGCCGGAAAGGTACTTTTTGGCGTCGAGGACTACGTCCCCGAGCTACAACGATACATAGACCTTTACGGGATCGATCTTTGCTTTGACGAGCGACTACTGAGCGTTGACGGCCCGAACCGTATTGCCCGGTTCTTGAAAACTACGGCCCAAGGACAGCACCAAATCGAGGTTCCGTTCGATATGCTTCATGTCGTGCCTCCGCAATGCCCCCCTTCGTTTATCGAGCAATCCGGTCTGGCCAATTCTGAAGGCTGGTTAGACCTCGATTCGGAAACACTGCAGCATAAACAGTTCCCCACGATTTTCGGCCTCGGCGACGCAAGCGGTACACCTAACTCGAAGACGATGGCGGCGGTAAGGAAACAAGCACCGGTGGTTGCGCAGAACGTCGTGCAAACCCTTCATGATCGTCCTTTAACTGCAGCCTACCTCGGTTATGGGTCCTGCCCGCTGACCGTTGAGAGGGGCCGAATCGTTCTTGCTGAGTTTGGCTACGGTGGCACGCTCCAGCCCAGTTTTCCGAAATGGATCAATGATGGAACCAAAGCCACAAGGATGGCCTGGTTCCTGAAAGCCAAACAGCTTCCATGGCTCTATTGGAACGGGATGCTAAAAGGGCGCGAATGGATGGCTGCGCCGGCCGTCCGTGATGCTTAAGGGAGGTAAATTGTGAAAAATCCTGGTGCCTACCTGCCGATCATCAACTGGCTGAAAGGCTATCGTTCGGATGCGTTGATCAGCGACGGCCTCGCGGCGGTTATCGTAACGCTCATGCTCGTCCCCCAGGCTCTGGCATATGCCTTGTTGGCCGGGCTGCCGCCCGAAGTTGGCCTCTACGCCAGCATGATCCCCCTCGTGGTCTATGCCATATTTGGCACCAGCGCGACTCTCGCGGTAGGTCCCGTGGCGGTCGCGTCTCTTATGACAGCGTCGGCGCTTGGCGGTATCGCGGTAATTGGCTCTCCGGAATATGTTGGCGCAGCTCTGGTGTTGGCCACACTCTCCGGGCTGATCCTCTTTGCCATGGGCCTTCTGAGGCTGGGGTTCATGGCCAACTTCCTGAGCCACCCTGTGATCTCCGGCTTCGTAACGGCATCAGGCGTACTCATTGCCGGGAGCCAGCTTGGCCATATTCTGGGCATTCAGGGCGGCGGTCACACGCTCCTGGAAATGGTAGGCAATCTCGTCAGAGATTTGCCTGCAACCAACCTTGTTACATTGACGATCGGTGGTGGCACGCTGCTTTACCTTTTTCTTTGCCGGAAATACCTCAAAAAGACTCTTTCCGGCTTTGGCCTGCCTACGCGGTCAGCGGATTTGATTGCAAAAGCGGCACCGGTTTCTGCCGTGATCGTAACGACCGCCCTGGCCTGGCAACTCAACCTAGGGAGTGCCGGTGTCAATCTGGTTGGCAAGGTGCCAAGCGGTCTTCCCGACATCAGCCTTCCGCCACTGGAATTCGACATCTGGGCCACCCTGGTTCCGGCCGCCATTCTGATCAGTCTGGTCGGGTTCGTGGAATCTGTTTCAGTCGCGCAGACGCTGGCCTCCAAAAGACGCCAGAGAATTGATCCTAACTCCGAGCTAATTGCACTGGGATTGGCCAATGTGGGCGCCGGCGTCAGCGGTGGGTCTCCGGTTTCCGGTGGTTTCTCACGTTCTGTCGTGAACTTTGAGGCGGGTGCACAAACACCGTTGGCCGGCATGTTCACAGCGGTCGGCATTGCCCTGGCGACCCTAACGCTCACAGGAGTTCTCGCGTTTCTGCCCAAGGCGACGCTGGCAGCGACCATCATGATTGCAGTGAGCACGCTTATCGATATCGACGCAATCCGTCGGACCTTTAACTACTCGAAAGCCGACTTCGTGGCGATGTTTGCAACCATCCTCCTGACGCTGGTTGAAGGCGTTGAGGCTGGCATCCTTGCCGGTGTCGGGCTCTCGATAGGCCTCTACCTTTACCGTACAAGTCGCCCTCACAGTGCCGTGGTTGGGCTTGTACCCGGTACCGAACATTTTCGGAACGTTGAGCGCCACCGGGTCGAGACGGATGATGAAACGGTCGTACTTCGCGTCGATGAGAGTCTCTACTTCGCCAATGCCCGCTACCTGGAAGAAACCATACTGGAGCTCATTGCCAACAACCCTCAGGTGAAGAATCTGGTTCTGGCTTGCCAGGCCGTGAACGTGATTGACGCATCCGCGCTGGAGAGCCTGGAGGCAATCAACAGTCGGATGAAAGATTCAGGCATCGTGCTTCATCTGGCTGAGGTTAAGGGGCCGGTTATGGATAGCCTGAGCCGAACGCATTTCTGCGAAGAATTGTCTGGACAGATCTTCATGAGTACTTACCACGCGTGGAAAGCACTCGCTCATTCACCATATTTGGGAAGAGACAAGCTACACCTGGCTGCAACCTCAACCCAATAGTCTTACCACCTATGTGTCTACTGGAGTACGCGCTATGGAATTAGATCCCCTGATTCTTTCAAGAATCCAGTTCGCGTTTGTAGTGTCCTTTCATGCCATTTTTCCGGTGTTTACCATCGGCCTTGCTTCTTACATTGCGGTACTCGAAGGGCTGGCCTTCAAAACCGAGAACCCGGTTTGGGTTAAGCTATCGGCCTTCTGGACCAAGGTGTTCGCCGTGGTGTTTGGCATGGGGGTGGTCTCGGGCATCGTGATGTCGTTCCAGTTCGGAACCAACTGGAGTAACTTTGCCCAGGCGTCTGCCAACTTCCTGGGCCCTGTTCTCAGTTATGAGGTGGTGACCGCGTTCTTCCTGGAAGCGGCGTTCCTCGGGGTGCTCCTGTTTGGTCGCGACAAGGTGCCCGCTGGTGTTCACCTGTTTGCCGCTATCATGGTTGCCACCGGCACCTTTATTTCGTCGTTCTGGATTCTCTCGGCCAACAGCTGGATGCAGACTCCGGCGGGCACCGAGCTCCGTGATGGGGTGTTCTACGTCACTTCCTGGAGCGAGGCGCTCTTCAATCCCTCTTTCCCCTACCGCTTCGCCCACATGGCACTGGCCTCCTTCCTGACCGGTGGCTTTGTGGTGGCCGGTGTAAGCGCCTGGTACCTGCTGCGCGGCCGCGAGGTTGAGGCGAACAAGAAAGCGTTGTCCATGTGTCTTTGGCTGTTGCTGTTCATTGCCCCTGCACAGGCAGTCCTGGGGGATTTCCATGGCCTGAGCACTCTGGAGCACCAGCCGACCAAAGTAGCGGCCATGGAAGGCAACTGGGAAACCTCCCGCAATGTGCCGTTGCTGCTGTTTGCCATTCCCGATCAGGAAAACCAGCGCAACCTGTTTGAGATTGGCATTCCGAGTCTTGCCAGTTTCATCCTCACCCACGAATGGGACGGTGAAGTACCGGGCGTAAGCGCGGTGCCGGTTGAAGAGCAGCCGCCCGTCGCAATCGTGTTTTGGTCGTTCCGCATCATGGTGGGCATTGGCTTGCTGATGATCGCCTTCGCGGTTACCGGACTGGTTCTTCGTGCCGGCGGTCGATACTGGCGCACCAACTGGTTCCTTCAGGGCATGCGCTTTATGAGCATTGCACCCTTCTTTGCGGTGCTGACCGGCTGGTTTGTGACCGAGGTAGGTCGGGCGCCCTGGCTGGTGTACGGCCAGATGACCCAGGCCGAAGCCCTAACCCCGTCATTGACCGGTGGTATGGCTCTGTTCACACTTATCGGCTATGTCGTGGTCTACGCTCTGGTGTTCTCCGCCGGCGTGTACTATCTGATGCGAGTACTCTACGTCGGTCTGGAGGATCGTCACGACGAAGATGAGCACGAAGCGGAACGTCCCAAGCGACCCCTCTCAGCCGCTCATGTACCGCTCGAACCAGAAGAAAACGAAATTCCAGGTAACACCACGGGACAGGGAGCGCACTGACTATGGAACTGTTTGATCTGCCTCTTATCTGGGCATTCATTATTGGCTTCGGCATCATCATGTATGTGTTGATGGACGGCTTCGATCTGGGCGTCGGAATTCTCTTTCCTTTCGCCCCGAATGAGGAAGCCCGGGACACCATGATGAACTCGGTGGCGCCGGTGTGGGACGGTAACGAAACCTGGCTGGTGCTGGGTGGTGCCGGCCTTCTTGCTGCCTTCCCGATGGTGTATTCCATCTTCCTGCCGGCACTGTACATTGGTGTGTTCCTGCTGCTGGCCGGTCTGATTTTCCGGGGCGTGGCGTTCGAGTTCCGGTTCAAGGCCCGCACCTCGCGGTATCTCTGGAACTGGGCCTTTGCAGGCGGTTCAACCGTTGCGTCTTTCGCTCAGGGCGCTGTCGTCGGCGCCTATATCCAGGGTTTCGAAACCGCCAACGGCGTTTATGTAGGTGGCGCATTGGACTGGCTCACGCCGTTCACCGTGCTGACGGGTCTGGGAATGCTGGCCGGCTACGCCCTGCTGGGTTCCACCTGGCTAATCATGAAAACCGAGGGTTACCTGCAGCAGTGGGCCTACAAGATCACCGTGCCTCTGCTGCTGGCGGTGCTGGTTGTCTTTGGCATCATTGGAGTCTGGACACCGTTCGTGGACGAAATGGTCCGTGAGCGCTGGTTCTCTAACCTGAGCATTATCTGGATTCTGCCGGTTCTTACACTGCTGTGCGCTATCCAGATTTATCGTTCGGTGCGTGATCGCCGGGACGGCATGCCGTTCGTCGCCACCATGGGGCTGTTCATAACCACCTACCTGGGCCTGGTGGTCAGCCGCTGGCCGTATGTGGTTCCGCCGGAATACACCCTCTGGGACGCCGCGTCTGCCTACGAATCCCAGCTGTTCCTGCTGTTGGGCCTGCTGTTCGTAATCCCGATCGTGTTGGCCTATACCGCGTGGACCTACTGGGTCTTCCGGGGCAAGGTCCGTGCCGGCGAGGGATATCACTGATGAGGCCTAAAGATTAAATTTTATCCGATTCGTCAAAACATCGAATCATCAATCTCATTCGGGAGCCAAAATCATGAAAGAAGTTAGACAAACCACCCTTCCCATCGTGGAAATGGCAAAGGAAAACGAAGAGTTCCGACAGGTCCTCTGGACGGGAGAAAACACCCAACTCGTGCTTATGGCTATCCCCCCGGGTGGAGAAATCGGTGGGGAAGTTCACGAGGGGCATGACCAGCTACTCTACTTCGTTGAGGGCAACGGCGAGGCCAACATCGGAGAAACCACAGTGCGTGTTAAAGCGGGTGATGTCAGCATTGTGCCGTCCGGGGTTTATCATAATTTCCGCAACACGGGCAGTGAAATGCTCAAGCTCTATACAACCTACTGCCCTCCCGAACATGCGCCTGGAACCGAGCATGAAACCAAAGGAGAGGCGGACGCAGATGAGTCATAACTAGCCAAATCCGCGCCTTCGGTACTGGAACTATTGTTCCGAAGGCGCTTTGCACTGACTGTCCGAACTAGAGGTTCTTTTTACAACCAGTCACTCAAGGGTTTGCTTGACGCTATTCAATTTTAATTATCGTGTTTCTGGTCTTTTCAGAGCAGGCGCTATCTTTGTCGCAAAAGGTCTGAATTCATAGGGTGTAACTTCCACGCATGACGCAACGAAAAAAGGCTGAACTCAAAAATTACGGAAGGCCTGATGCAAGCCCAACTTTCCGTCGCGAATGCGCCCGCGCTCACTGCGAGGGCGTCTTTGGGAGAGATGAAGAAGGCTTAAGGGAGAGACTTCAAAACGGAAAAAACAGCGGCGTGAGCCAAATTACCACGCCCATGGCAAGCAGCTGCAGGGGCACCCCTACCTTGGCGAAATCGAGAAAACGGTAGTTTCCCGGCGCAAGCACCAGGGTATTGACCGGCGAAGCAATGGGGGTGGCAAAGGCAGTGGACGCCGCCAGGGCTACAGTCATTAGCACCGGCTCGGGATTGACCCCCATTTGCTGCGCGGTGGCAATGGCAATGGGGGCCACCAGCACGGTGGTAGCAGTATTGGAGATAAACTGACTGAAAACAGATGTCAGCACAAACAGGCTGACGCAGAGGGCTCGGGGACCGGCGTCGCCTAGGCCCGCCACAAGCTGGTCCACAATCAGTGCCAGGGCACCGCTTCGTTCCATCGCCAGCGCCAGCGGTAACAGTCCGGCAATCAGGACGAGGCTGGTGGCATTGAGGGATCGATAGGCTTCCGGCAGTGTCAGGCAGCCACTGCCAATCATCACCAGCGCAGCCAGCAGAACAGCGGTCAGGTTCGATGTCAGGCCGCTGACCATCAGCACCAGCATCCCGAGCATAATCGCCAGCGCCAGCGGGGCTCGCTGGCCGTGGCTGGGCGCGTCTTCCATTTCCTCGGGCGTGTCCAGCAGGACAAAATCACGCTCCTGCTGCAATTCACGAAGTCGGTTCCAGCCACCTGCCAGCAATAGTGTGTCGTTTTCTTCCAGGCGTGTGGCACCAAACCGCGTAGCTAACGGCTGTCCCATCCGCCGTACACCAATAACACTGAGCCGGAACCGCTCACGAAAGCGTCCCTCTTTGAGGGTCTTCCCGATCAGTGACGAACCTCGTCGCAGTGCTACTTCTGCCACCCCGAACTCCTTCCGGACCCGCTCCATTTCACCCTCAGGAAAACCCAGGGACGACAGGCGCTGCGTTAGACACAACTGTTCAACGGCTTCAGGCGAACCATACACCAGCAGCCGGTCGCCGGCCTCCGCGCGGGTTTCAGACAAAACCGGCACCAGAGTGGAAAGCAATCTGCCCGCCCGCCGGATGCCAAAAAGCGTGACCTCGTAGTGTGTACGCAGGCCCGCCTCAGCCGCGGTTTTGCCGGCCAACCCCGAGCTGGCCGGCACCCTCAACAGGTGCAGCTGATCGGCAATGTCGTAGCGTTCGGCAAGTTCTGCCAGAGGAGGGTGGGCTGCACCGTGTTTTTCCGTGGCGCGGTTGGGCAGCAAGTGACGGGCAACGAAAATGAGGTAGAGTCCCGCCACCAGCAGCACGACAAGGCCAATCGGCGTGAAGTCAAAAAATCCGAAAGGGGTCATGCCCGATTCGCGCATCTGGCTGGCGACCACCAAATTGGGCGGCGTTCCGATGAGCGTCAGCATACCTCCTACCAGGGAAGCATAGGCCAGCGGAATCAGCAGGCGGGCCGGGTTCATACCTGAACGTCGGGCCATGCTCAGTACTACAGGCAGCAATAGCGCTACGGCGCCGGTTGAGCTCATGAAGGCTGAGAGCAGCGCAATGAGCGGAATAAGTACAGCCAGCAGGCTGGTCTCGTCAGTTCCACCAACCCGCAGCAACCACTGCCCTGCAGCTGCAGCAACACCGGTCCGAAAAAGCCCTTCCCCTACCACAAACAGGGCAGCGATCATCACCACCAGCGGGTTACCGAAGCCAGAGACCGCTTCGGCGGGTGAGATCAAGCCGGACAGGGCGAGCACAGCGACCACCAGGAGCGCGACCATATCCATACGGATTCTGTCGATCAGAAAAAGACCGACAGTGGCCGCAAGCAGTGTGAGGACGAAAAAAATCTCGGCGTTCACAGGCAATTTCCTTGAGCGAGCAAAAAGCGGGCGTCGTTAACAGAGTTATCTTAAGCAGTACATAACCATAGGGAAGCTCTGATTAACGCCTTTTCCGAGCCACTTTGGCGGAACCCAAGAGCACTTACCCTATGCCAGAAGATATTTTCACCAATCAGCGTACCTTTGGTCTGCTACTCGGCTTCTGAGAAGGTGATCTGAAGCATAGTGGAACGAGTCCCGTGCGGTTTGCGATGAGCGTATTATCGCCGGTTTTGGGACTTATTCAGAATCTTCTCAGTCTATTGGGAGTTGGCCAATTGTGAACAGCTCAAAAGGTCCGCCCTCCAATGGAAGCGCACATAGTGCAAGGGGCTATCCAAAGTTCGCTTTTGTTTAGCTGGGTTCAGACGATGCCCCGGTCGCAAAGCGGACATTCGAGATGGAGCAAGCCGTTCTGTCTAATCGACCTGCAAGATGAACATCTCATAACCAAACTCACCGAGATACTGGTCAATAATTCCAATCTCTCGATCAATGTCGTTCAGTGCCATCGGTTCTGCCATCTGAGGCTTCAATTCATTGAGGCGTGAGCGTAAAGGTTCATAATAATTTGCCCATGCCTTCTGGCTCAGGGAAAAATGATCAATTACCGTATATCCCGCCCGCAGGATTTGTTGCTCACGTAAAGAAACTGATTGCATGTCAGGATATTCTTGATGCCAAAAGTCCATGGCGGTCTGACTTGGCGTGTCTGTCAGCCAGACCAAATCATTCACCACGATGCAGCCTTTTGGCTTCAAGAGTTTTTTCCAAGTTGTAAGCGCTTTCTCAAAGCCCATAACGTAGGCTGAAGCTTCTGCCCAGATGAGATCGAAGCTGCCAGTCTGGAATGGCAAATCCGTCATACTCTCGCATTTGGTTCTCACTCGGTCTTGAAGGCCTTGCTCAACAAGCCGTTGTTTTAACGCCTCTAGTGCGCTTGCTTCATTGTCTACGGCTACGACCTGAGCCTGGGTCTTTTCGGCAAGTATGATAGTGGTAAGGCCCTTGCCACAGCCGATATCAACCACTTGGGTTGGTACGATAGGCAATTGCGCCAGAGCTTTAACAGTATCTTCTTCAGAACCTGGTCCCCACCGGTCAAGGCCCTCGAAAACGGCCATAAAATCGGCCATGTATTGATCATGTTGATTCATATCTTTAGATAACCATTTTAAGTGCAGGGCTTGCTGCTCATTGAAGCCTTGCTGTTTAAGCCAATCCAAGTGGGCATCGGGGGCGAGCCGATCAGTTATCTCATGCCAAGAACGCAATGAGTCATTACCGAGCAGTGCGGTAAGCAGGCGACTGGCTCTCTGCTTTGCTTCGATCTCAGCATTCAACTGCACCACTCGGCGTTGCAGCATATTTCTGTCGAGCTTGCCATTGAGGCAGTCCTTGCACTCCTGAAGGCTCAGCCCTCCGGCTTGTAGCTGTTGCAATAGTCGAAGCCGCTGGAGGTCCTTTTCCCCATAAAATCGATATCCGTTCGACTGACGCTTACTACTGATGAGTCCTTTTTTTTCGTAATACAACAAAGTCGATCGGGTTAGACTGAGCTGTGCAGCCAGCTCTGAGATTCGATACATGACACCCCCAACTTTGCTACGACAGATATAAGGTAAACTATGAAGTTATAGACGGGTCAACAGCGAGAGCGTTTTGAGTCAACCTACAGTGTCCCGAAAGCCGTTCCAATGTCCGCTTTTGTTTAAAAACTGGGGAAGCTCGGCCTGGTCGCAAAGTAGACATTCAGGTGGATGAACCACCCCTTCCCCTGGGAGAAGCACAGCTTCTTTATTCCAGGAATATCCGCAACTGAAAACCAGAGATCTCAGGTTCTTCAAACTTGGCGCTAACTCTCGCAGCTTGGAAGATGCTTTTTTTCTCTGTCTCAACATCTACATGTAGATGTTGATTGCGGGAATCGAGTAACAGGCCAAGAAAACCACTATCCAAATAGGCCCAAGGCAACGGCCAGGCCAACAAGCAGAATGGAAACCTGCAAACACAATTGAATGAGGTTGTATTGGATTGAATGGCGTATGGACAAATCGACCGTCAATCTCTTCAACGATCCGGCCGCGGCAATTTGGGTAGCATGGCCTCCACGTCAATCGTGTAGGTAGAGAAGAAAGCTTCCGCCGCTTCAATTAAAGCAGTCTCGTTTTTAAGTATCCCGAGATAGACCGGCCACTCGGCGTCTATCAGTTCCGTGCTGTAAAGCTCTGGATCGACGTCCCCTAGCTGTGCAAGAAACCGGAACTCCATTTCGTTCATGACGATGTAATCGCAGCGTTTGTGCAAGAACATGAGTAGCATCTGCTCGGCGTTGTAAGCGTCATGGCGAACCAGCTGGTTCCCGATCCGCTCCTCAAGTCGATCACTGTAGACAAACCATCTGCGAAGGCAGATACCTCCCTTGAGGTCATCGAATGAGTCCGGTTGCCGCCCAGGTTGCGCGAACACTCGGTCACGCCAGGTCAACAGCGGCCCTACGGCATGCATTTGGTCCGGCGAAGGCATCCATAACGGGTTGGCGAAAACCGCGTTGGCTAGCCCCCGCTCCAGAGCCCAGGGCTGGCGTTTGCGCGCCATCGGGAGGAAATCGGCTGCAATACCGGTCTGCAGGGTGAATTCATTGATCACCTCGACCAAAATGCCCTCGTTGAGGTCGTTGCCGTAATAAAACGGCAGAAAGCCCTCGTCCGATCCCATAATCTTGAGCGTTTGGGAAGAAGCTGGGAGGAGCCAGAATGCCATGATCGTAAACAGGACTGCTCTCATTCGGTCCTCGGTGGAGTGATCACTCGGATAAGGCCGTCGCTTGCCCGACTATGCCTTGCTCGTTACAGACAGTTTGGCTCGAATTCTGGCCACACGCCATGAAAAAGTCGACATCGCTGCAACGTCAGCTTTACCCACAAAAACTGTGGATAACTTTGTGGGAACTGCTCGGATAGGTGCCTTCAGCCCTGCAATGGCAGGGCTTCAGCAATTGTGGCGTTTTAATGACCGGCCAGCGAATAAATGGCCTTATCAGGCTAGCGAATACCCTTGGACTGCAGCCACTGACTGATCTGTGCCTGGTTCATGGCGCCGCTCTGGCGGGCGACTTCCCGGCCATTCTGGAACAGGATCATGGTAGGTATGCTGCGAATGCCAAACTGGCCGGCCGGGCCCTGGGCCTGTTCTGTATTGAGCTTCGCAAAGCGTACCTTGCCCCGCCAGTCTCTAGCAGCCTGCTCGAACTGGGGCGCCATCATTTTGCAAGGGCCACACCAGCTTGCCCAGAAGTCCACCAGTACCGGCACATCACTGCGCCCGGTATGAGCAGCAAAGGTCTGGTCCGTAAGTTCCAGGACCTGATCCGGCCACAACGGCTGTTTGCAGGCACCGCAATTGCCGCCCGCTGACAGTTTATCCACGGGTACGCGATTAACCTTGTGACAGTGGGGACAGACCAGGTGTCGGATGTCAGTCATGATTGATTACCTTCAGGTTGTATACTGGTATACATGATCTGGGCAGACGAAAAGAAATCAAGCTGGGGTTCAGGATGAAAAGACTCGATGGCAAGACCGCTTTGATCACCGGCGCGGCCCGCGGCATTGGTGAAGCAATCGCCATTCAGTTCGCTGAGCAGGGAGCAACGGTCATCGTATCGGATATTGATGACCAAATGGGACAGGCACTGGTTGATGGCTCAAAACTGGACATGCACTATCTTCACCTGGACGTCAGCGATGAGTCCCAGTGGATAACCTGCGCCAAGTCTATCGAAGATCAGTTCGGAGGGCTGGACATTCTGGTGAACAATGCCGGGATTACCGGTTTCCTCGAAAGTGCTGGCCCCCACGATCCGGAGCACCTCGACCTTGCTTCCTGGGAGACAGTCCACGCCACGAACCTGAATGGCGTTGCCCTGGGCTGTAAATATGGAATCAGATTGATGAAGTCCTCGAGGTCCGCCAGCATCATCAACGTTTCCTCACGATCCGGGATTGTTGGCATTCCCGGGGCGGCGGCTTACGCATCCAGCAAGGCCGGCGTTCGGAATCATACCAAATCAGTCGCGTTGTACTGCGCCGAAAAAGGCTATCCGATCCGGTGTAATTCCATTCATCCCGGCGCCATCATGAGCCCCATGTGGGAAGCGATGCTTGGAGAGGGAGAAGCAAGAGAGGCAGCGATAGCCGAGGTTGAGGCTGGCGTTCCAATCGGAAGGATGGGAAAACCCGAGGATGTTGCCTATGCCGCCCTTTACCTCGCCTCTGACGAATCAAACTACGTCACCGGCATTGAGCTGAACATCGACGGGGGCATACTGGCCGGAAGCGCCTCTGCTCCGGCCAGGCGATAAAATCCGTCTTCAGAAATCGGACATTACATCCTTAAGATCCTGCTTGAGCTCTGCAGGTTCGGTGATCCATACCGTTTTATCGAGGCCGGGAAACACGCCCACATCAAGGCCGTCCCTGGTTAAGCCTGGAACCCATTTCCGGAAAAAGTCTGGCAGTGAAATACTGCGGGGCGTCAGCTCCTCGCCGCCGTTGGCGTATTCGGCGGCAAATCCCGAAGCCGGCCACACGGGCAGATATTCCACGTCGCCATCGTCCGAGGCGATCTTGAGGAACTGGCTCTCGCCGTTCACCAGAATCCAGATTTCCCGCTCTTCGGCCACCTGGCTCAGGAAGTAGTCGTACCGCTCTTCACCATCCATTTCCATTACTTGATTGAGGTCTTCACCGCTCATGTCAGGTACGCCACTCCAGTCGTTTGCTTTTGGGTATTTGCCGGAGACTAACACGTATTTGGCAGAGACTGGCGACCGCTTTTCCAAAACATGACCAGCAGCGCTGCAAGGGCCAAGTTGCCGAAGAGCATGAAGGGGTACATTTCAGGGGAAATTCGCAACCATTCACCGGTGAAGTTCATCATGGCGTGGAAAATCAGGACCGCCAGAATGCTTCGACCAGTGCGGTTATAAACGAGCACAATCAACAACGTATGGCAGATGATCATCGGCATCCACCAGTAAAGCTCGGGGTGAAACGTGGTGTTGGCGTAATACCCGGGGAAAAAGACAAAGGGTGCGTGCCACAGCGCCCAGACCACACCGTTCACCAGGCCCGCTAAAAGGGGACTGAAGCGCTGTTGCAGGGCCTCCAGATAAAAGCCGCGTAACCCCACCTCTTCCACTGCCGGGAACACAAAGGAAAGAACCAACAAGAACAGCAAGGGCCCGGGATTAACAAACAACTGCCAGTTCGTATCGAGGGGCTCGCCAGCAACGCCCAGAAGCATTGCCAGGCCGGCCATGGCAAGATCGTAAGCAAGCCAGAACAACAGGATGATGAGCCACCAGCGGCCGGGTATACGACGCCATGCTGTCAGGCGCCGCCAAAGGTCTTCCAGTTGCTCTTTTCCACCGTTCGCCGCTGCAAGGCCAAGACCGGCAACGACAGGGCTGGCCCCGCCAATCAAAAACCAGATCAGGTTTGGAAATGCCCAAACCGAGGAATCCGAGAGCAGCACCGGTATCCAGAAGATATACGCCCAACCCAGATAAACCAGGGGAAAAGCTATTAACGGTCGCCGGATCAATGGCATTGCCCTCCGTGAGTCATCGTTCCGGGCAGTATCCCCTCAATCCACCAAGCTTTGTTGATATATATCAAGGGGTCAACAAGTCATTGGTGACGGAAGGAGTTCACACTTTCCTCGCCCCCTTTGACCTGAGTATCATCACGGGTCGATGGATTCGGCTCACTCCTCAGCCACCCACAACGCGAACTCCCGAGAATGCCATCTGCAAATCAAAGCACGCAACCCGATGCCATTCCTTTTCGGTCGATAGGGCTGTTTCTTCTGCTGACCTTTGGCATCGCCTGGGGGATCCTGGCTGCCTTCATCTTTTTTCCGGAAACCATGGTTGGGCTGTTCGGCGAAATCACCGGCGAACACCCGCTTTTCTATCTCGCGGTCTGGGCCCCGGCCATCTCGGCGTTCATTGTGATTTTTCAGTGGTCCGGGCTGGAAGGATTGCGACGGCATTTGGGGCGCGCCCTGCTGTGGCGCTGTTCATGGTCCTGGTATGCGTTTCTGCTCCTTGGTGTCCCCCTGGTGTTTTTTGCGGGTTCATTCTTCAAAGGGAACCTGTCGGAGGCTGCCTTTCCCTTCCCTTCAATGTCATCCTTCATAGTCGCGCTTATTTTCATTGCCATAAAAGGCCCGATTGAGGAGTTTGGCTGGCGAGGCCTGGCACTCCCCCTCCTGCAACGCAAGATGACGCCAATATGGGCCGCACTTGTCATTGGCGTGATCTGGGGCCTTTGGCACACCCCGGCTTTTCTACTGAGCGGTACCGAGCAGAGCGCCTGGTCATTTTTGCCATTCTTTACGGGCACCATTGCACTGAGTGTGATTGTCACCCCACTGTTCAATGCTTCCCGGGGCAGCATCTTCCTCCCCGCACTCTTTCACTTCATGCTCATCAATCCAGTCTGGCCCGACGCCCAACCCTATGACACCTATATTTTCGCGTTGATTGCCATTGTCATCGTCTGGTTACATCGGGACAGTATGTTCACGCGCACCAATAGCGTTACCGAGGTCGTCCCGGACAAACAGTGAACGCATTGATGACTTTGCGAAAAGGGCCGGGTTTCGGCCTCAAAATTTTAATTCTGGTGAGCCTGCTCTGGTTGACCGCCTGCCTGGCCAGTCCTCAGCGGACAGCCAATACGCCCCTGGAAGCCGCATTCTCAGATGCACTGGAGCGGTTTCAGAGCGAGTACGATTTCCCCGGCATAACCGCCAGTTACGTGCTTCTTGATGGTTCTTCGCACTCGACAGCAGCGGGTTGGGCCGATGCAGAACTTCGCGAGCCAATGACGCCGGAGTCGAGAATGCTGGCCGCGAGTATCGGCAAGACTTTTGTTGCCGCCACCATGGTGTCGGTCGCACAGGAACGGGACATTGATCTGGACGACCCCGTATCGGCCTGGCTGGCCCGGAACAGCTGGTTCCGGCGGCTTCCCAACCATCAGGGCCTGACCGTTCGCCAGCTGCTTAACCACACATCGGGCTTGCCGAACCATGTGTATCTGCCAGCCTTTGCAGAAGCAGTCTCACAACGCTGGTCGGAACCCGGAAACCCATTTACACCCGGAACACTTGTCGGTTTCGTTCTGGACTCAGAGGCACTGTTTCCAGCGGGCGAGCAATGGGCTTACACAGACACCGGATATATTCTTATCGGACTTGCCATTGAAGCCATCACTGGGCGAACTTACTACCAAGAGGTTAATGACCGTTTTCTCGAACCACTGGGGCTGACGGCGACATCAGCATCGAACAAACGCTGGCTTGCGGGTCTGGCTGCCGGGTATGTTGCTGTCGACAATCCCTTTGGCTTCCCGGCAAAAACAACAGATAAGAACGGCGTTATGGTCTGGAATCCAGCGCTAGAGTGGACCGGCGGCGGACTGATCAGCTCTTCCCGTGACCTGGCACAATGGGGAGCTGCCCTGTTTGGCGGACAAGGAGTGTCAGAGGAGATCCTGAACCCAATGCTCCAGTCTGTTCCGATCGGCGAAGACATGCCCGGAACCTATTATGGCCTTGGCGTGGCTATTTCCCGATCGGGTCCGCTTTCTCCGGTTTTCGGTCATGGTGGCTGGATTCCTGGCTACAGCTCAAGCCTCCGTTATTATGCCGAGAGTGGGATTACCATTGCCTTTCAGGTAAACAGTGATCGTATCTCTCACCAACGCCTGTCTGAAATCGAACTATGCCTTGCCGCTGTAGTCATATCAGGTGGCAAGGAAACCGACTGTGTACCCTGAAGCACATAGCCCCCGACGAGTCGCTAACCCGGAGCTCAAGCATGAAAAAACACCTTTCTCTCCCGATCCTGTTCATCGCGATGCCTGTCTTCGCACAACCGGCGCCTCCTCAAAAGGGGTTCAGTGGTGAAATCTCGCTGAATGCAGGGATCATCTCTTCCACGTCCAACTTTAACGTCGATGGCGACCGAACCATCAGTTCCCTCGAGAACAAGGCAGACAGCGAGTCAGAGGGCCTGATCGCGCCCCTTGGCAATGTTGCCTACACCTTCGGCGATGGACTGAATCAGCAGACTTACTTTGGTACCACCAGGGAAGATATTGCGGTCGGCACCCTGGCCGTGCAACTCGGGTATAAATACAGTCTCAGCTCGGGCACCGTGGTGGATGTTTCCTTTTTGCCCACGGTGATTTCGGGAGAAACCTGGCAAAACCCTTATCAGCTCAACACGCCGAGGAAAGAAACAGACGTCTCGGGCAACGCCTACCGTCTGCAACTTAACAGCATCTCCGGCTCCGGCTTCAGCCTGGATCTCGCCTTTGCAACAACGGATGTTGAAGATGATCTGACGGCCGGATCAGACTTGGCCCGCGATGCGGACAGTTACTACACCAAAGGTAGTTACCGCTTTACCGTCTCGCCGACCAGCTTTGTTTCACCCTCCATTATTTACATCCAGCACGATGCCGATGGCAGTGCCAGCAGCTTCGACGCCTATGGAGCCGAAGTCAGCTGGTTCAATATTCTGGACCGGCACAGACTGGTGTTGACCGCAGGATTCACAAGACGGGATTACGACAGCGCCAGCACCCTGTTCAAGAAGACGCGCTCGGATGATGAGTTCAGTCTCTTCGCAGCCTACGAGTACCCACAGTTCATGGGCTGGAAGGATTGGTCGTTTATTTCGTTTGCAGGTTACGGCGACACCCAGTCCAACCTGACCTTCTACGATGAATCCTCGTACCTGCTTGCAGTGGGGCTGAACTACAAGTTTTGATCAGCCCCGGCTTTACTCGGCTGAACCCTAGGATCGAGCCCTCGCCATACGGAACAGGGCCTCTGGCGAGATTCGCTTGATCCAGAGGGCAGCCATTTCCTTGCCCTTCCCCACCGGGATTTCGCGCTTCTTTGCCTCGAGACCCTTGAACACCACCTCGGCGCACTCGGTCACGTCCATGCCGGCAGCAATGTCCTCATCTTCCTTGCCGTAGGCTGAGCCGTCACCGGCAAGGGCATTGCGAGAAATATCCGTGCGAATGAAACCGGGGGTGATGGTCGAGACACTCACGCCCTGGCCTTCCACCTCGGCCCGTAATGCATCAAAGAACCCCATAACGGCATGCTTCGCGGCACAATAGCCGGTACGCATGGGGGCGCCGACTTTACCGGCGACGCTGGAGGTCACGGCGAGGTGGCCGGAGCCACGCTCGAGCATATGGGGAAGCACCGCTTTGGTCAGGGCAATCTGGCCCATGACATCCACATCCATCAGTTTCTGGTAGACCGACATGTCGGTGTCCTTGCACAGGGATCGCTGCGAAACGCCGGCGTTGTTCACCAGCAGATCGACGGTACCGAACTGTGCCAGAACCGTCTCAACCTTGCCCGGAAGTGAATCCCAGTCGGTAACGTCCAGCGGGAGTACCAGTACCTGCCCGGTTGCTGTCCCGGCGACAGCCCGGCAACGTTCGGCAACACGCTCCAACTCATCTTCCCGGCGAGCTGAAAGCACCAGACGGTCGCCATTCTTCGCAAACTGCAAGGCAAGTGCTTCACCGATGCCAGAGGAAGCACCAGTTATCCAGACGGTTTTGGCAGACATGCAGGGTCCTCGAGAAATCTCAGTTTTCCACCATCCGGGCCCGAAGCCTGGGTAGCTGAGCCGGGTAGTGTTCCTGAATGAAGGTTACCATGCCCTCCCGGACCGCACATCTCAGGTCCCAGTTCTTGCTGGAATTGGCGGCGCTCATCAAAAAACGCACCTGGATGGCCTGATCACTGGAATCGGTCACCTGCACTGAGGAAAATTCGCCATCCCAGAGCCCCGACTCATTGAGCAGACGAGTGAACTCCTGCCGGAGCGGTTCAACCGGCATGGTGTAGTCGACCCAGATAAAGACTGTCCCCAGCAGCTCTGCGGTATTCCTGGACCAGTTCTGGAACGGATTTTCGATAAACCATTGCAGTGGTACTACGAGGCGACGCAGATCCCAGACCCGCAAGACCACATAGGTGGCTGTTACTTCTTCCACCCAGCACCACTCGCCCTGCACATATAACACGTCGTCTATACGGAAAGGTTGTGTCAGGGCAATCTGCATGCCGGCCAGCAGGTTGCTCAACACAGGACGGGCTGCGAAACCGAGAATCAGGCCACCGACACCCGCGGAGGCAAGAAGGCTGGCGCCCATGTGCTGAACCGATTCAAAGGTCATCAGGGCAGCGCCGAGACCGATGATCACGATGAGAATGTTAAGAGCGCGGACCAGGAATCGGGTCTGGGTTTCGACCTTCCGGGCTCGCTTCCACTGCCCTTCCAGCACCGGATTGAGCGCGACAATGACTTCGCCAATGGCCGAGGTCAGTCTCACTGCCGCCCAAGTGATGGCGAGGATGAGCAGCAGGGTGGCGACCTGCTGAATGGCTGAGATCAGGGGCAGATCCGATGGCGCGGTAGCCAACGAACCGACCAGGGTAAGCAGGCAGAAAACGACACCCAAAGCCCGGGCAGCGGCATCCAGAAACAGCCGGATGACCGTTCTGGACTCTGAGAAATGCCGGAACACCGCCAGAGCCAGGCGATAAACAACATAAGTAGCGGCAACCGCAAGAATCGCCGAAGACCCCGGCCACAGCCATACCGTGAAACCGGCTTCAAACGATTCCAGCATCTGCCCTCCCGGAGCGCTCAGTCAGCAAAATCAGCAGGCGGACACATCCCTGTGTTTCACTCCGCTCCTAAAAGACTAGACCAGCCCTTGCTCACGCGCCATTGCCATGGCCGCTTTCGGCCCGGTCCAGAGCGAGGGAAGGATGATCAGTGAAACCGGAATCGCCGTCAGCACAATGAACTGCTGGAGCACACCGATCTGGCCCGCCCCCATGTACAGAAGGATCGCTGCCATCAATGCCATGGCACCCCCCCAGAAGACACGGATCCACGGGTTCGGTTCGTCATGGCCTGCCCCGACCATGGCAATGGAATAGCTCATGGAGTCGCCGGTGGTGGCCACGAAAATGGTTGTCAGCAAAAGAATCGCAGCCGCCATCCAGGTGCCGCCGGGCAGGGCCTGTGCCACGGTCAGTGTGGCCACATCAAAGCGGAAGTTGTTCAGTGCTTCGGTCAGGTCGAAGGTGCCGGCAAGCTGGTGGTAAATGCCGGAACCACCGAGCAGTGTGAACCAGATGGTGGTCGCGATGGGCGCCAGAACAGCCACCGACAGAACCATTTCCCGAACCGTCCGGCCCCGGGAAATTCTGGCAACGAAGACCGCCATCAACGGCGTGTAGCCAATGAACCAGGCAAAGAAGAACACCGTCCACCATTTCATCCACCAGGCCGGGGCGGTTTCAGCGGTCATGGTTGCCATGGCAAAGAACGAGGTGACGTATTCGCCCATCGACTGGGTGTAGGTATTGGCCAGGAAGAGCGTTGGCCCGAAGACAAAGATCACCCCGGCAATGACCAGAGCCAGAATCACGTTGAAACGGCTCAGCAACTGAATGCCCTTGTGCAGTCCGGTCATGGCAGAGGTCATGTAGACGCCGGCCAGCACCACCAATACCGTCAACTGGGTGCCATATCCATCCGATACGCCAAAAAGCTCATGCAACCCAAAACTCATCTGAGTGGCCAGAAAACCGATGGGGCCAACCGTCCCCGCTACCACGGCAATCACACAGAAGGCATCGATAACACCGCCAAGGCGCCCCTGAATGACCTTCTCACCAAACACCGGGTATAACAGGGTTCTCGGCTGCAGGGGTTTGCCCTGACCGTAATGGGCCCGGGTCAGAACCAGCGCTGTGAGGGAGCCCAACACGGCCCAGGCCAGGAAACCCCAGTGAGTGAACGACTGGGCCATTGCAGGAGCAACGGCCGAGGCTGAGCCAGCTTCGGTATCAAAGGCCGGCGGTGTGACGACGAAGTGGTAAACCGGTTCCCCGGCAGCAAAAAACACTCCGCCCCCGGCCAGCAGGGTGCACATGATCATCGACAACCAGCGAAACCGGCCGATCTCCGGCCGATCCAGTCCGCCGATTCTGGCAGCGCCGGCACGGCTCAGGGCTGTTCCTATAGCGATGAAAAACGTGAGTAGCAGCAGCACCTGGAAAAAAGAGCCCAGATAGGTTGCAGTCCACGCAAACCCGGCTCCGATCAGGTCGGCCACGTATCCGCTGTCGACGATCGAAGCTCCCACGAACAGAAGTATGAAGCCGATCGTGAGCACGAGAACAACGGGATCACTGTCTGTTAGCGGCCCGCTTCTGGTTCGCGGGAGAGATTGGGATTGAACGGTCATAAGGTATGCCTCCGGAAGAAAAAGCCGCGCAGGCTACAGGAAGTGAATGGATCATGCACGGGGGATTTCTGAAAATACGCATGGTCTGATGAAATATGCCACCGTATTGTTAGGATTCTATCTTTCAAGGAGATCACTCTTGTCGCATCTGCACCTGGCCATACTGCTGGGCATGACCGTGGCACTCGGGCCACTGGCACTCGATGCCTACCTGCCCGCTTTCCCGGAGATTGCCGATGGTCTGGGCGTTGATCATGGGCACGTGGGGCTCACGCTCAGCGCCTATGTCACCACCTTGGGGCTTGCCCAGCTGGTGGGCGGCCCCCTGTCTGACCGATACGGTCGCAAACCGGTGCTTTTCGGTGGATTGCTGATTTTTATGGCAGGCGCAGTCATGGTATCGCTGGCTGACACCCTGTCCGACATGGTGTTCTGGCGGATCGCGCAAGGCATTGGTGGCGCCTTCTGTGCGGTGTCGGTTCCTGCGATTGTTCGCGACGAAGTCAGCGGACAGGACGCTGCCCGGCTGTTCGGGCTCATTGGCCTGATTATGTTCATAGCGCCCGCTGCGGCGCCGTCGCTGGGTTCACTGATGCTTGCACTGGGTGAGTGGCACTGGATATTCCTGATGCTGGCCGGCTATGCCGCGTTTCTTGTGCTGACTCTCCAGCTGGCGCTTTTCCCAAGGCTTCAACCGCGCACACCGACATCCACGCCCATTCGCTCCCTGGTGACCAATTACCTGCTGGTGCTCAGACACAAAACCACAATGCGTTTCATCGGCATTCAGGTTCTGTGTTTCAGCACTATGCTCCTGTTCATCACCCACTCTTCCTTTATCTACCAGGAATGGTACGGGCTCTCCAACAGCACCTTCGCCATTCTGTTCGCCGCCAATATTGCATTCATGGCTGCCCTGAACCTGACTAATCGTCCGCTGCTAAGGCGATTTTCCTCGGTGCAGTTGGTGCGTGCCCAGGTTATTGCACAATGCCTGGCTCTTGTCGCTCTGGTTGCCAGCGTGCAGTTCCAGGGGCCTCTCTGGCTGGTAGCAGGGTGCATCATCGTTGCCATCGGCTGCCAGGGCGGCATCGTGCCCAACAACATGGCGAACGCCATGGAGTTCTTCCCGAATCTCAGCGGCACTGCGGCGGCTCTTCTGGGCGCATCGCAGTTCACCATTGCCGGGGCAGTCAGCACCCTATCCTCTCTCTCTGGAGGCCAGACACTCCTGAGCATCGCAGTTTCAATGCTTGTCTGCTCATCGGGTGCCGTTCTTCTTGCACTGGGCGCGCCCCGGGCGGTAGCTTTGGCCAAAGAATCCGGCTTGTAACAATTTCAGCAAAGGAACCGTCTGACTAGTTTTAGGGGGAAATTGAACCATCCCCCACCCACGAAACGTATTGCTGTTAGCTAACACAACAAAGGACGTGTCCAGAAATGACAATGCCAATACCGGAAGTGCAGTCCCCCAGCCGAGCCCTCAAACCCGGAGTCGGCCTGCTTAGAACGCCGGAACTGAGTGCTGGGTCTGTGGAGGATAAGCGCGTCGAAATCGCTTCCTACTTCACCAACACCTTCGACACCTACACCCGCCTCTTCGACTGTCTCGCCGGTGATTCGGGCTATTTCCAGAAGTCGATTCCTCTGAGGCACCCGCTCATTTTTTACCTCGGCCACACCGCAACTTTTTTCGTCAATAAACTGGTGCTGGCCAAACTCCTCCCCGAGCGCATCGCCCCTCACATGGAGTCGATTTTTGCAGTTGGCGTTGATGAGATGAGCTGGGACGATCTGGACGAAGATCATTACGACTGGCCCACCGTTGCCGAGGTGCTGGATTACCGCGCTAAAGTCCGCGCCACCGTTCTGGAGCTGATTGAAACACTCCCGCTCAGCCTGCCGATCAACTGGGAGAATCCCTGGTGGCCGATCGTTATGGGTGTTGAGCACGAACGCATCCACCTTGAGACATCGTCCGTGCTGATCCGGCAACACGACCTCTCAAAGGTGCGGCCTCAGCCAGAATGGGAGCCGATTCGCGAGACCGGGGAAGCACCCGAAAACGAACTTTTCACCGTGCCGGCTGGCACAGTTTCCATTGGCAAACCCTACGACGACGCCTTCTACGGCTGGGACAATGAGTACGGCGAACACGAGGCCCAGGTTGATGAATTCAGGGCCAGTCAGTATCTCGTCAGCAACCAGGAATTCCTGGAGTTTGTTGAAGCTGGTGGTTACCAGGAAGATCGATTCTGGAGTGAAGAGGGGTGTGCCTGGCGGCAATTCGCCAGGGCGAAGCACCCGACTTTCTGGCGCTGGCAGAACGGCTGGCATCTGCGCCTTATGACCGAAGAGGTCGAGATGCCCTGGGACTGGCCCGTCGAGGTGAACTACCACGAGGCCAAAGCCTTTTGCGAGTGGAAACGGGAGCAAACCGGCCAGCCCATCCGCCTGCCAACCGAGGACGAGTGGTACCGCCTGTGCGACGAGGCCGGCATCGAGGAAGTCGGCCATGACCCCGCCAATGCCAACCTGCACCTGGACCACGGGGCGTCTTCATGCCCGGTTACCCGGTTCCGGCACGGTCAGTGGTTCGACGTTGTTGGCAACGTCTGGCAATGGACGGAAACACCGACCTATCCGTTCGATAATTTCAAGGTTCATCCGCTGTACGACGATTTCACAACGCCGACGTTCGACGGGCAACACAACCTGATCAAGGGCGGCTCCTGGATTTCCTGCGGCAACGAAGCCCGATTGTCGGCTCGTTATGCTTTCCGCAGGCACTTCTTCCAGCATGCCGGCTTCCGCTACATCGCCTCCGAAAGCGAGGCCGTGCAACCCAACGCCTACTATGAAAGCGACCGGTTGCTGACCGAATACGCCGAATTCCACTTCGGTGACACCTGGTTTGGTGTCGACAACTTCCCGAAAGCCCTGGCGGATCTTGCCCTGGATGCGATGACGGGCAAGCCAACCGGAAAAGCCCTGGATCTGGGCTGTGCCTGCGGCCGGTCCAGCTTTGAATTGGCAAGGCGCTTTGACGAGGTGGAAGGTGTCGATTTCTCGGCCAACTTTATCAGGCTGGGCGTGGAGATGGCCGAGCAGGGCTCCATTCGCTATGCGCTGGCAGAGGAAGGTGAACTGGTCAGCTATCACACCCGGACACTTAAAGAGCTGGGTCTTGAGGAATGCTCAGATCGGGTAAGCTTCTACCAGGGCGATGCCTGTAACCTGAAACCGCAGTACTCGGGCTACGACCTTGTTCTGGCGGCCAACCTAATTGATCGCCTTTACCGCCCCAGGCGCTTCCTGGACAGCATTCACGAGCGCATTAACGACGGTGGCCTGTTGGTTATTGCCTCTCCCTACACCTGGCTGGAAGAACATACGCCGAAAGAAGAGTGGATTGGCGGTTTCAAGAAGGATGGTGAGAATCACACCACGCTGGATGGCCTGAAAGAACACCTCTCACAGCATTTTCGGTTAGTCAGTGAGCCGCAAAAGGTGCCTTTCGTTATCCGCGAAACCCAACACAAGTTCCAGCATACCCTGTCTGAAGTGACTATCTGGGAGCGCTTGCCGCGCTGATCAGCGCGGTGATCTCCTCACTGATCGCCTCGTGGTCCACCAACTGATCGAACCAGTTGGTGGCCACTTGTTCGGTCGTCAGGCCCAACAGCGTCCCCAGCACGATGCCTCTGTGAACGTTATCGCCACCGAGATTGGTGTTCATGCGAAGCGCCAGCCACGGATCGTTCCGGTACTTGTAGGCCAGGTAAAGAACGACCGGCCAGGAGTCGGAGATATAACACGCTGGCGAATACATCCGGCCCACGATCTGGTTGTCGGGCAGGTTCCGCTTGACCAATCCGGCGACATCCAGCCCGCCAGCACCCTTGCCAGCCTCTGAAAGCAGCGCCTTGATACCCTCGTCATCGGGACCTTCGAGCAGACCACAGAGAAGTTTCACGTAGCGGTCGCATACCCTCATCAAGCTCTCATCCGGATGGGTCAGCGCAAGATGGTCCCGACAATGGGCCTGAATACCGGTTACGTCCCTGCCACGGAGTCGCTCTGCGAACACCAGTGCAGCAATCGTCACCAGGCCACCGATGGACGGCGTATCGTGGGTAACCATGGCACACTGCTGCGCCGGTAAACCTTTCGCATAATTGGCGAAAAACCCTCGGTGGTAGGATTCAGCATAGGTATCCGGATGCGCCGGTGGATCGGCGGTCATAAAGCCGATGTACGCCGAAAGAAACGCCTGAGAACTGTATTCACCTTTCCCGTCCGCCAGGCAACGCATGAGCACGCGGCTGCAATGGGCATTCAGGGTGTTCTCTCCCGCACCCATGCCATGGTGATAATGCACGTTGGGCACATTCCAGAACTGGTCGCGGCCCTTGAGGATAACCTCGCCCACAATTTGCGGCTCCGCCTCAGCATTATGACCATAACGGCGACCACCACGGCGGGTGGAGTGCAAAGACATGATCGAAGAAGGATGGAACTCCGGTGCGGCCTCGAATTTCTGGACTCCGCCGGGAAAAGCCTTTTCAATGTCCATGGGGTTGTAATACCAGTGGACGGGCATGGCGAGGGCATCAGCAACGAACTGTGTTTTCAGTGCGCTTGCAATCCGGGATACATAGTTGGAATCAACGCTCATCACATCATCTCCTGACAAAACGCCTCATAGTCCCGTTGCTGTCGACTACAGACAGTTTTCTGAGGCACACAAAAAAACCGCGCCCCGGAAGGCGCGGTTATGATCGGACTCTCTAATCACTGCACTTGCTCGAAGTAACCGGTCAGCCGGTCCTTATTCGTTGCAGCGGCTGCCGTGAGCTTATCCACCGCGGCTTTCGCAGCATCGTAATTGACCGCTTCGCCTACCTGAATCACACCGGCCATGTTCAACGCAGCGTGAGGTGTGCATTTGTAAACGTATACGCCCTCTTCGTTCAGGGTCACCGTGATACCCTCATTCATGGCTCCCTGCCAGCCTTCAGCACCCTCAGGCACCTCTACGGACGCTGAGTTGTGTGCTGGATCGACAAGGACAAATTTGACGGTATCTCCAGGCTCGGCCTTAACAAATCCCGGTTCAAAGACCATGGCACCGTCAGCGCCGGAATTCTTCATTTCAACGACATGTTCGGCCGCCATCGCAACCCCGGAAATCAGAGCAAGCCCGACTGCAGCAACGGTGTGTTTCAGCGTTAATTTCATAGTGACTTCACCTCATTGGTTGGTCATTGAAAGCACTAAGTACTACGCATCCTACCCACATCAGGATCCCTTTCGACTCTAAGGGCATATCCTTATGGGAATGACACTCCTCGTTCGCCAAGGCTCGGTCCTGAGAACCAATGAGGGTCTGTTTCGTACAAACGTCATCATGTCTGCGGATATTGAATGATGGCGGAACTACAGATCGACGGCATACACCACCAGCAGCTCTCCCTGGTTGGAGTAAGCAGGCAGTTTGAGCAAGAGCTGCGTTGCAGTCATGCGGGAGAAACCGGTGCCGTGTGGATCTACCGGGGCATCCTGGCGACGCGACCCCGAAAAGAGCTGCTGGATTTCGCAACGGAGCACCTGGCCTCGGAGGGCGAGCATCTACGCTTCTTTAACCAGCTTCAGTGCTGTTATCGCCCGAGCCTGCTGCTGCCACTGTGGCGCCTGGCCGGATTTTTGACGGGTCTTATCCCGGCATTGATGGGAAAACAGGCGGTTTTCGCCACGATCGAAGCCGTGGAAACCTTCGTTGACCTGCACTACCAGGAGCAGATCAAAACGCTTTCTCCCTATGCATGGCGCGAGTCGGAGCGGGCTATACTTGCAGGGTTCGAGAAATGCAGACTCGACGAAGTCCACCATCGTGACGAAGCCGGGCAGAATCGATCTGCTGAAGCGAGTCCTCTTCTGAGGCTATGGACAGGGCTCGTGGGGGCCGGTTCCAAAGCGGCTGTCCAGTTTGCCCGACTGATTTGAGAGTCATTCCATGAGCCTGATATCCAAACCCTTCGATGACAGCGGCGTTGAAATGGTGGACGAGATCGCCCAGTACGGCACTGCCATCTCGAAACGGCTCGAACAATTCCGATCGAAACGCCAGCTTCGCCACGACACACCAGGCGGCTTCTCGGGCATCGTGATCGCCGCTTCCATCTGCAGCGCGATGGGAAACATCATCGAACGCTCGAACCAGGAGCCTTTTCGTGCCGGTTACGCCCGAGCGGCCCAAACGTTTTTCTTTGAACACGTCTCCCCGGATGCACCATCAGACTCTGCAACTGTTGAGGATTGCTGCTCTTCTCCCGAGCTACTGCAGGTCATCAACGCCTTATTGGCAGACGACCAGATACTGCCCGCGGATGGCAGCGTTTCGCTCCAGACTGTCATGATGGCTCTGGTCTGGTCGGCACTGACCTTTGCAATGGAGTCTCTACCGCCGGAGCAAGCTCGCTCCTTCGTGCAACAGCAAATTCTGAACGGAGACCGGGAATCGGCTCGCCATTAGGCAAAAAGGGGGTTATGCAACAAAAGACGATCACTGACGAAACCTTGAGGATGGGCGTTGACGTCCTGGCTGAGAAAGATCCCGACCTTCATGAGGTGCGAGCCCGACTTGGATACCCGCCAACCTGGACTCGCGAACCCGGGTTTGCATCGTTGGTCCACATCATTCTTGAACAACAGGTATCAATCAAAGCCGCCGCCACCATGTTCCAGCGGCTCGCCTCCCACCTTGAATCAGTAACGCCTGATTCTGTGAGGGGCGCCGGCGAGTCCGGGCTCAGGAATGTCGGGCTCACACGGCAGAAATCCCGGTATTGTGTGGGGCTGGCCAACCGGATAGCGAATGGCGAGCTCAACCTCTCCAGGCTCGCAACACTTGACGATGCCGAGGGCCGAAGCCACCTTTTGGACATACCCGGTTTGGGCCCCTGGACCGTCGATATCTATTACATGATGGCCTTGGGCAGGCCGGACGTCTGGCCCCAGGGCGATCTGGCACTGGCATCCGCAATACAGGACATCAAAAAGCTCGATGCCCGACCGACAAACAATGAGCAGTTGGCCTTTGCCGAACAATGGGCGCCGTGGCGCGCGGTAGCCGCTCGTATGCTCTGGATGCATTACCTGGACGCCCGAGGTCAGTGAAGGAGGAATTGTGATCTACGAAACTGAAATGAAACACCTTGCCCGCTGCGTAGAACTGGCTTCAATGGCCGTTGATAGCGGGAATCCGCCGTTTGGCTCTGTGCTGGTGGATGAGACCGGTGCCGTCAGATACGAAGGACACAACGAAACCGCCGGCGGTGATGAGACTCGCCACCCGGAGTTCGAAATAGCCCGTTGGGCGGCTGCCAACATGACCCCGGACGAGCGAGCAGCTTCAACGGTCTATACCTCTGGCGAACACTGCCCGATGTGTGCGGCTGCCCATGGTTGGGTGGGGCTCGGCCGCATCGTCTACGCAAGCTCTTCAGAGCAGCTTTCAACCTGGCTGGACGAACTGCACGTGGCGCCACCGCCCGTTGCAACCCTGCCAATCAACCAGGTGGTTCCGGGCGTTCCCACCGAGGGCCCCTTCCCCGCGCTGGCAGACGCAGTGCGCGAGCTACACCAGCGTTATGCTTTGGCTGATCGAAACAAAACATAATTTCCCAGCAGGGCCAGGGATGCGCCCAGCACCGCGGTTGCTGTCCATTCAAAACCCTCGAGCCAGGTCGACACACTCAGGGCCACCACCGGGAAGAGCACGGTGGCGTAGCCGGCCTTGTCGGCCCCGAGAGTCTGGATAACGGTGATGTAGCAATAAAAGGCAATGATGGAGCCGGGCACCGCCAGGAAGACGGTTGCCCCCCAGAATGTCGCCGCAGTGGGAACCACCCATTCCACACCCTGAACCAGGCACCAGATGCCAAGAATCACCGCGCCGTAAACCATGGCCCACGCGTTTGCCAGGAAGAGCGGCACCTTTGACATCCGCACCTTGATGCTGACCAGGTTACCCATGGAAAACCAGAAGGTTCCGGCAATTGCGAACAGAATGCTGGTCGCCGTGGCATTGCCAAGCTGCAGATCATGCCAGAACAGAAGGGCCACGCCCGTAATACCCAGAGAAATTGCCGGATAGAGCCGGGCAGTCGGTCTCAGGCGCAACCAGAGCCAGCCATTCAGGGCGTTAAACAGAGCGGCCAAAGAAAACACCACCGCCAGCAAACCGCTTGTCATGGATTCAGCCGCACGATAAATCAGCAGGAAGTTGATGCTGTACAGGGTTGCCCCCTGCAGCACCAGCCAACCGTGCTGTTTGAGGGTCAGTTTTTCCAGCCTGCGCACCAGAGCTACCACCAGCAATGCGACGGCAGAGGCCATGACGAATCGGTAGAAAACGGATAGATCGACAGGCGCCGCTTCAACCTGCAAACGAATCGCTGTCCAGGTGAGCCCCCAGATCAGTACCGTCAAACCATAGTGAACAGAGATGGGCATGGCGTTGATTCCTGTTGCTATCGGGAACAATCGTTGAGCAGCGACCAGCATAGGGCTCAAACCACACCAAAACTTGTCAGATCCTGCTGAACCATGGATGATTCTTGCGGAGGCTCCCTATGCAGACTGATTCCGAACCCATGCCCGAATGCCCAAAGCAATTGCAGCCGGCCAATCGCGACATTGTCGATACCCTGAGAACGGCTGGCGTCGCTCCGCAGCGAATGCTTGAACTGGATCAGGGGCGGGCTCTGGCGCAATGGCAGAATCGTCAGGGCGAGGTGCGTTACGAGCGGCCCAGACACCATGCTTTGAGCATCTACATAGACAAGGGCGAGCAGGCCCGAAGGGTATTGAACGGAAAGGTTGTAAGCCAGGGCTTTCCGGGCGCCGTCTGCCTGTTCCCGGCAGGCAGCCGCTCAAGTTGGCAAATCAGCGGACAGTTCGAATTTTTTCATCTCTATTTTAATGATCTGGACGTCGCCCGATGCGCCGAACAGACTTGGGATATCGATCCGGACAAGCGACAGCTTTCCGAGCTGTACCACGCCGAGGACCCGGTTCTCGCTCAGGCCGGCAAGCTACTGGCGCTCAGCGACTGGCAGGCTCCCGGCCAGACCATGGCCATGGACCACCTCGCACAATGGCTTCTTCTCCAGGTTGTCAGTCGCCATTCCTGTGTCCGACAGACACTGCCGGAAGTCACAGGGCAGCTGTCACTTCGATACCGCAGAATGCTGCAGGAACGCATCCACGCTCATCTGGATCAGTCATTAACGCTTGCCGACATGGCCAGTTGGGTCAACCTGAGCCCCTATCATTTTGCCAGGCTTTTCAGGGCAACGTTCGGTTGTGCGCCTTATCAATATGTTCAGGAACAGCGATTGGTCCACGCCCGAGAACGGCTTGGAAATAGTAGAGACAAGATCACGGCTATTGCGCTGTCATGCGGGTTCAATGATTCCAGTCATTTCAGCCGGGCATTCAAATCCAGGTTTGGAATAACGCCATCGGCCTGCCGAGCAGAAGCCCACTTTAACCACTGACCCTGGAGACCTATGCGCATTCGCATAACGCACCAACGGATTACTCTTGCTCTGCAATTGATACTGCTTGGTGAAGCAGTGTTTGCCATCTGGGGCCAACGATGGTTCACCGCTTTCTTGACGGCAATGATTATCGCCATCACGTTCTTCCCACTACTGTTTGAACGCCGTTTCCGTATCCACATTCCCCCGGAGTTACAGCTGGCCGCCATCGGGTTTGTGTTTGCTTCCCTGTTTCTCGGAGAGATCCGCGATTACTACACGCGATTCTGGTGGTGGGACATGGCGCTGCACACCACGTCAGGATTCTTGTTGGGTATTTTGGGTTTCCTCCTGGTGCACATCATGAACGAGACCGAAAAAATTCACGTGCACATGAACCCTGGCTTTGTCGCATTTTTCGCGTTCATGTTTGCACTGGGTGTGGGCGCACTGTGGGAGGTTTTCGAGTTCACCATGGATTCTCTATTTGGTATGAATATGCAAAAGCCCATGCTTGGTGACCCGTCCGGGCTGACGGATACCATGTGGGACCTGATCGTCGATGCGACAGGGGCTCTTGTTATTTCCGTATTAGGCTGGCGCTACCTGAAGAACCCTGACAAACGCTCCTTTTTAGAGCGCTGGATTGACTCTTTTATTGAAAGAAATCCGAGATTTTTCAGACGTTAATGATTTTAAGGAAATGATATGCAAGTCTGATGACCCCGTCAGAGAGGGCGTGGCGTCATGACCTGTCAAATGGGATAATGCGCGCAAATTCAAATCCATCGAACGAAGCCACTCATGCTTTTATCGCATCAGAACATCTCATACTCACAAGGCTTTACCCTGATCGAGCTGGTTCTCGTCATCGTGATACTTGCGGTATTGGCCGCGTTTGCGCTACCCCGTTTCTCGGACCTCTCCACCGATGCCCGCCTAGCCGCATTGGATTCACTGGAAGGCACGATGAAAAGCACCATCGGAATTGTAAGAAGCAAGGCCTATGCTCAGGGGCTGTCACCTGCAGCAACCAATCCTGGCGGGAATCAGCAGACTGGTTACGTAATAGAAACGGAAGCAGGCCGTTCAGAGGTGGATTGGCGCAATCTTTGCCCCGAGAGCCGAGCCGAGGCCGCAGACTCGCTAACAATGCTGGATTACATCTCGGTGGACGCCAACGATTCCTCGCTTGAGACTTTCGTCAACAACCAATATACCCGCGCGGGATTCTCCGTTCCCTCAGGATCGGCCCCAGGTCTTCCGGGTTGCTATGTCGAGTACGATTCCTTCGGCGATCCGGAATGCACGGTGACCCAGATAACCTCGGAATGCTGACACACGTCTTATCCGAAAATCGCTTGAATGCGGCCTACTTTACCAAGCCTGAACGGGGCACAAGGCACGCCATCGCCGTGAGCGAAACATCCCGGAAAGTCGCCTCTGAAGCAACAACACTTGGGAATCGATCGTAAAGCATCCGACGGCAAGTAGAGGTTCTTGCCTCGGCGTTTTCGACGCAATCAGCGTGAACCTTCGTGCCACTGCCCTCGCTCGTGGCATCTGAACAGAAGTCCGGAATCTGGGTGAAAATCCAGTCGACTGCGGCACTGAGTTCCACAGGATTGGCCCGCAGATTGGTCAGGCGGTTTGCATCAATTGGGTCGGGCTGTTCACGGGTCTGGTCCCATAGAACAAACAGCAGGGCGGCAGATACCAGTACAACAGTGACCTTGGGAAACTTCATGGGCGCCTTTTCAATCCGGTGAATCAGAACGCCGATCATAAACGCTCAGGCATCTGCTGTCCCGGTTTCCTATACTTATCTGGATTTCACATAAATGGGCTTTCCAAAGAAAGCGCCCTAGCCAATCAGGTAACCCTGCTACTTAAGCCAAAAGGAGTTTTGTAAATGACCACACTGATCGTTGGTCTCATTCTGTTTCTGGGCGTGCATTCGCTTTCCATTATTAACGAGCCACTGCGTGACAGGCTGAACGCGTCCATGGGCGAGGGAGCCTTCAAGGGACTGTATTCCGTGGTGTCCCTCGTCGGTCTGGTTCTGATCGTTTGGGGTTACGGCGCCGCCCGGATGGATCCGACGGTGATCTACATGCCGCCGGCGTGGCTCAAGCACGTGTCATTCCTGCTTCTGGTGCCTGTATTCCCGCTACTGTTCGCCACCTACCTCCCGGGTAAGATCAAGGCAAAACTGAAGCACCCCATGCTCATTGCCGTCAAACTCTGGGCTCTGGCTCACCTTCTGGCGAACGGGATGCTCCACGACCTTCTGCTGTTCGGCTCCTTCCTTGCCTGGGCGGTGGCCGACAGGATCTCCATGAAGCGCAGAACTCAGCGCGCCATCACAACGTTACCAGCCACCAAAGCCAATGACGTGATTGCCGTCTTAGGTGGCCTTGCGGTGTATGTGATCATGGTGGTCTGGGCACACCAGTGGCTCTTTGGCGTGGCGCCGGTCTGAACGACCGGCACTCAAACGGATTAAAGCCCCTGGGCTCCACGGCGCAACCAATCGTGCACGAACGCAAGCTTGCGTTGCGCCGTTTCGGAGAGGACAAACGGGTACAGGTCAGACAGCCCCATGGAGCGGTTCACATGGTTAACCCGAATAGCCAGCGACGCAGCTACGTTTATCAGCATTGCGGTATCGGGTTCCGAGTAGGGATCCCATCCATGCCGAGGCACCTCCGGCGATGTCAGACCGGATGACACAAGACTGTCTGTAATGTCTGTCAGGTGCAGCAGATGCGCAGCGGTCTCGGCCCAGTCCTCGTGAGGGTGTGCCGAGGCATAGCTGGTCAAGTAAAACAGTCGCCAGTCTTGCGGCGGGCCGTTATGGTAGTGATGCTCAAGCGCCGCAGGATAATCAGCGCGTTCATCACCAAACATCTCCCGGAACGCATCCAGAAAATCCTCCCGCAAACTCAGGCGCCACCAGAGCATATGGGAAATCTCATGGCGCATATGGCCGACCATGGTTCGATAGGGTTCGTCCAGGGCCTGCCTCCGGGTGGCACGAACCACGGGATCAGCTTCGGCGACACTGATCGTCACCACACCGTTTGCGTGCCCCATGGCAACTGGGGTCAACCCCTCGGCCAACATGTGAAACATCGGGCGCGTGCCGGGATCTTCCGGCCGGAACCAGTGCCACCGACCGAGATTGTCGAGTACCCAACGCTTTGCTGCCTCGGTTGCCGCCCAGTTCGGCATGGCATGCGGAATGCTGGGATCAGGGGCCAGGGCCGTCATCGAACAAGAACGGCAGAAGGCCCCCTGCTCCGGGGCGATCCAGTTACAGCCAATAATGTCACGATTGGCACAAAACGGCGGCATAGGAACGAAAGACCGCGCCTGGGGATCGTAGGCGACCGGTGTGCCCTGTGCCGTGGTGAGATTGTCAAACCACAGATTTCCGGAACCAACCGGGTTGGAAAAAACCTTCATAGAGCTGGTGCTCCTTTTGAACGGCAGTAAGCTCGAAAATGTGTTGCCGTTCTTCCGAACCTATACCCTATAGACAAGGAACACCAGCCAGACCACCAAATCGACCGGGTATCACTTACACGCTGATCACCATATCGCCGTAATCAAACCGCACTTTCGGTAAGCCTGAACTTCGGTCACGGGCACTGCGGTAACCCAAAGCAACGATGGCAGTAGTCTCAAGGCCCAGTTTTGCCAGTCCAAGTACGTCATCGTAGGCTTTGTGATCGAAACCGGTCATCGGGCAGCTATCTACGCGCATTGAAGCTGCCGCAGTGAGCAGGGTCCCCAGGGCAATATAGGCCTGCTGGTGCGCCCACACCCGTTTTTCTTCTCGGGATTTGGCTGCAAGCGCCTCTTTCATGTGTGCCACATAGCCGGAGATATCCTGGGCAGGTATGTCGCGGGTTTTCACAAGCTGCGTGACATACCTGTCGACCGTGTGGTCACCAATATCCGTTTGCGCCGCAAAAACGATCAAGTGAGAGCAGTCCAACACTTTCTGTTGGCCAAAAGAGTAGGCCAGCAAATCCTGTCGAACCGACTTGCTTTCGACGACCAGAATTTTATAGGGCTGCAGTCCATAGGAAGAGGCGCTCTTGCGGGCCGCATCAACCAGTGTTTCCACCGTTTGGGCACCAAGCTTCTCGGGCGAAAATTCACGGACGGCGTACCGCCAGTCCAGGGCTTCGTGAATGTTCATAGAGTTGTCTCCTTCGCATTGAGGTAGCAACTCTATGGAACTTCTGGACCCTGAAAAACGGACAGAATAGAACTACATAGTTTCCAGAATGGAAATAGCCAGAAGAAAAGCCACGGGACCAGCACTATTCCCAGTAGGGTTTCTCTCCAAGATACTGGTCCAGATGGTCAAGCAGCAGCCGAACCTTGGTGGGTTGATTGCGCCCCGGTGGAAACAGGGCAAACACACTGTAGGGTTTAGGCGGAAAGGCAGGCAGCAGGTGGACCAATGCGCCTTTTTCAATATCTTCCTGGACGAGGAACCGGGGCACCAAACCAACGCCGGCTCCCCTCAAAAGACTCTGGCGGATCGCCAGGCTGCTGTCCGTTCGATAGTTACCGCTGACCACCACCTCCTGATCACCGAGCTCCCAGACCCTTGGTCGGTCGTGGAGACTGAACGTCAAACAGTTGTGTTGGGCCAGATCCGACGGGGCTTTAATCTCTGGCACACACTCCAGATACCCCGGTGACGCACAAACAATGTTTCTGGACTTTCTGAGTGGTCTGGCCAGAAGACTCGAGTCGGCCAGGGAGCTGCGAACCCGAATAGCGATATCGACGCCCTGCTCCACCAGGTCCACCATTCGATCACTGAGCTGTAGGTCGATGTCGATTTCAGGATAGGCGCGGAGGAAGCTGTCGATGGCACTCTGGTTTGCCATGGGCCTGCTCATCCCGGCCATGCTGTCTATTGGTAATGTTTACCGGTCGGTGGCCTGGCCTTTCGGTGTAAAGCCCATGATCCTGGCATCAGGAACCTTGCTGGCGTCCGCAGCGACGCTTGGTTTGTTCGCAGGGCTGACGCGCACCTCCATCTTCCCGGAAACAACAGGGCTGCAACTGGTCAGCATCGTGGGTATTCAGGGGCTTCTAACCGCATTGACCTACCTGTGCGCCTTTGAGCTTCAGCGTCGCTCCAACCCGGTTTTCTACAGTCAGCTCGGCGCAGTCGCCGCCATGTTCGGGTTACTGATTGGCGTAATCTGGTTCAAAGAGCACTACTCAGTGAGCATCTGGCTTGGCGCCCTCGTGGTTATCCTGGGGCTCAGGATAAGCAACAGAACGAAACGAACGAGCCCTGAAACCTGAGTCATCAAGGTCATTCATGACCAACCCTCAAACAAATTCATTTGCCTGATCCGGATGCCGTTTCTAGGATGGTGGCTTCTGTCGCCCAAAATAAAAATCACACCCCGGGGAACAAGGCACCATGACTTTTCGCTCCGTACTGATTGCCAATCGCGGCGAAATCGCGATCCGCATTGCCCGAGCCTGCAACGAACTGGGATTGCGGTCTGTGGCCGTATTCTCTGAAGACGACGACGCCAGCCTGCATACCCGTATGGCCGATGAGGCGGTGGCTTTAACGGGCCATGGCATAAAGGCTTACCTGGATGGAGCGCAACTGATAAACGCCGCAAAGGCCCATGGCTGCGAGGGGGTCCATCCTGGCTACGGATTCCTGGCGGAAAACGCCAGTTTTGCCCGCGCATGCGAACAGGCCGGGCTGATCTTTATCGGCCCTTCGCCCGGCGTGTTGGAGGCGTTTGGTGACAAGTCGGCTGCCCGGGCCCTGGCAGAGCGCTGCGAGGTTCCCCTGATAAAGGGAATCAACAGATCGGTGAGCCTCAACGAGGCTCGCGCCTTCCTGGGCGAGCACGGCCCTCTGATGATCAAAGCGATTGCCGGTGGCGGCGGCCGCGGCATGCGGGCGGTTCACGCCGAAACAGAGCTCGAGCAGGCTTTCCAGCGATGCCAGTCCGAGGCTCAGGCGGCGTTCGGCAACGGCTCACTTTACGTTGAGCAGTTGATCGCTCGGGGAAAGCACATCGAAATCCAGATAGTCGGCGACGGTACCGGAGCCGTCAGTCACCTCTGGGAGCGCGACTGCAGCCTGCAACGGCGAAATCAGAAGCTGATCGAGATTGCACCGAGTCCTTTACTGGACTCCTCGATCCGGGATGCCATGATCAACTGCGCCCTGAAACTGGCCGGCGCCGTTAACTACCGTGGTCTCGGCACCTTTGAGTTTCTGGTGGACGAGGATCACCCCGGCCGTTTCTATTTCATGGAAGCCAATCCCCGCATCCAGGTAGAGCACACCATCACCGAGGAGATTACCGGCGTTGATCTCGTTCAAACCCAGCTGCAATTGTTTGGCGGCCAAAGCCTCACTGATCTGGCTCTTGAGTCGGCACCCACCGTGCGGGGCTTCGCGATTCAGGCGCGAATCAACAGCGAAACACTCCACGCCGATGGTCATGCCACCGCCGCTACCGGCACATTGAGCACCTACGAGCCACCGTCTGGCCCGGGTTTACGGGTCGATGGCTACGGTTACGCCGGTTACACCATCAGCCCTTCGTTTGACTCCCTGCTCGCCAAGCTGGTTGCCCATGGTAGCGATTACCCTTCAACACTTCGGCGGCTGTATCGCGCCCTGTGCGAATTCCGGCTAACCGGTGTCAGCAGCAATATTGGTCTGCTACAGAATCTGGTCCGCCATTCCGGCGTGGAAACCTGGGCTGTTACCACCCGCTTTGTCGAAGACAACCTGAAACACTTGATCCCGGAAGCGACCAAAACCGCTCACCCGCACCTGCACTTTGGCAACGCATCTGCCTCGGAGGTCAACGAAAGCCCGGGCGCCATCGCCGCACCGGCGGGCACCATCGGCATTGAGGCGCCCAGTTCCGGCACGGTTGTCAGTATCGATGTGACACCAGGAGATTCAGTCGCCATCGGCGACCCGGTAGCGGTGCTTGAAGCGATGAAAATGGAGTTTGTGGTCAAGGCAACCAACTCCGGCATCATCCACTCTATTGCCGCAGAACCAGGGACAACGGTGAACGACGGGCAGGCACTGGTCTATCTGGAACCAGCCGATGTCGAGGCCGGCGGCATTCAGAATGAAGAGACGGTTGATCTGGAGTACATCCGGGCCGATCTCGCCGAGGTTCTGGAGCGTCATGATCTGCTGACTGACCAGCGCCGACCGGACGCGGTCGCAAAGCGGCGTAAAACGGCTCAGCGAACCGCTCGTGAGAACGTTGAAGACTTGCTCGACCCGGACAGCTTCAATGAATACGGAGCTCTTGCACTGGCGGCACAGCGACGCCGACGTTCGGCGGACAAACTGGCAGAAATGAGCCCGGCGGATGGCCTGATTACCGCCATTGGCACCGTAAACGCGCCCGAATTTGGCCCCGAAACCGGGCGTTGCGCCACCATGGCCTACGATTACACGGTGTTCGCAGGCACACAGGGGCTGACGAATCACCGCAAGGCAGACCGAATTCTCGCTCTGGCCGAGCAATGGCGAATCCCACTGGTTCTATTCGCGGAGGGCGGCGGGGGTCGCCCATCCGACACCGACGCCAACGGCGTTTCATTTCTGGACTGTCATACCTTTGTCGGCATGGCACGGCTCTCCGGCGTCGTGCCCACGCTCGGTATTGTGTCCGGCCGTTGCTATGCGGGCAACGCGGCGCTGCTTGGCTGCTGCGACACCATCATTGCCACCAGAGACGCCAATCTGGGGATGGCGGGACCCGCCATGATCGAAGGCGGCGGCCTTGGGCGGTTCAGCCCGGAACAAGTGGGGCCGGTTTCCGTCATGGGGCCCAACGGTGTGATAGATGTCCTGGTCGAGGACGAAACTGAAGCGGTCAGTGTGGCGAAGAAATATCTGTCGTACTTTCAGGGCACGTTGGAAGACTGGCAGTGCGACGATCAACGACGGCTACGCCACCTGATTCCGGAAAACCGCATGCGGGTCTACAACATCCGCCAGGTTATCGAGACCCTGGCCGATCAGGACAGTGTCCTGGAACTCCGCAGCCAGTTTGCGCCAGGCCTGATCACGGCGCTGGTCCGTATTGAAGGTCGTCCCATGGGCCTGATCGCCAACAACCCGGCCCACCTGGGCGGAGCGGTCGATGCCAGAGCAGGCGACAAGGCTGCCCGCTTTATGCAGCTCTGTAACGCCCACGGCCTTCCGATCCTGTCACTGTGTGACACACCGGGCTTCATGGTGGGGCCTGACGCCGAAAAACAAGCCACCATTTGCCACATCTCGCGTATGTTCGTGGCGGCAGCCAAGCTCAATGTGCCTTTCTTCACCGTGATTCTGCGGAAGGCATACGGTCTTGGCGCCCAGGCCATGGCAGCGGGCAGCATGCTCACCCCCTTCTTTACGGCCGCCTGGCCAAGCGGTGAGTTCGGGCCCATGGGCTGGGAAGGCGCCGTGCGCCTGGGCTTTGCCAAAGAGCTGGCCGCCCAGCCCGATGAGGCATCAAGGCAGAAGATGTTCGACACCCTGGTCGCCAAAGCTTATGAGCAGGGCAAGGCACTCAACGTGGCCAGCTACCTGGAGATCGATGCGGTGATCGACCCGCAGGAAACGCGGGCCTGGCTGGTCAGGGGGCTTAATTCCACGACCGCCGGAGACCCTGGCGGACGTGGAAATGGGCGATTTGTGGACACGTGGTAAACGTCGATCTCAACAACTTGTGACCTGAGTAACCTTGACACGAAAGTCGCTCGCAGCACACGGCAAGGTCTCGGGCACTTCCTCCGTGTCACCGTAGCAACCGTTCACATTGTTCAACATTGTGTCCATGACCCCACGATGCTGAACACTTGCGGAGCCTGGACAATAGACTTCGAAATAGACATCAAGGCATCCCACCTCCTCCGGCTTGATGTTTGGGACAGTTCCGAAAACGTGCTTCGAGGGGCCCGGACAAGATCGGCCATACAGTTTTATACCCTGCTGCATTGTTGCCAAATAAGCCGCCCGGCGAGCCTCACGTTCTGCCTTTTCGCGCTCTCGCGCACGCTGGCGCTCCAGTATTTCTTGCTGGCGAGCCAGTCTCCGCGCCTCTTCAGCCTGACGACGTTCTTCCGCTCTTTGACGGGCTTCTTCCTCAGCCTGTCGGCGTGCCTCAAGCCGACGCCGCTCCTCCTCCGCACGCTGTCGTCTTTCGATCAGCTCAGCTTCCCTAAGTTCTGCCTCGGCAAGCTGTTGAGAGCGTCTGCGCTCCATCTCTCGCCGCTGTTGCTCCTGCTGACGCTTGATGGCCTCCTCACGGCGCCTTTGCTCTTCATACATCCGCTGTTGCATCTCCAGCTGCTGTCGCTGCTGGGCCAACTGGTTTTCGGTGAACTGTTTGAACTGCTGAACGGTCTGATTGAGCATTAGCATCGTGTTGTTGGAGCTGGAACTGGAGGGCTGATCATAAGAGGGCTCACGGCAGTACCTCGGATTCTGGTAACCGTCGACGCAATCTTCGTATTCTTCCCGAATAGGGCAATTCGCACTGCATTCCTGAATCCGGCGCTCCATCGCCAGGCGCTTTTTCTCTTCCTCGGCAATTCTGTACATTTCCTGTCGATAGTCACGGACTTCTGCCAGACGTGTTCGGGACGGTTCATCGAAAGCCAGTCTCTCCGCCTCTTTGAGCTGCCGATCCGCACACGAAAAATTCCCTGCGTCCGCACATTCATAGGCCTTGTCGACGGCAGCGCTGAAATCCTGACGATCCAGCTGGTCCAGTTGCTCAAGCATTTCAAGCTGTTTCAACATCTCATCCATGTTGTTAACACCAGGTTGTGGCTGATTGGCTGCCACTGACTGAGCGAAAACAGCCAAAACAAGTGCGAGAAGAAAAGGTGGCTGGCGAACGATGTTCATTAAAGCGTCCTCAGGTAGGCAAGGTTTTCGTGGGTCTGTTCGATTTCAAGGCTGAGATTTCTCAACGCCCGGACACTCCCGTGCCCCTCGGGCAGCCAGTCATTTACCAGCCGTTTGGCAATAACTTGAGATTCTGGCTGATCGCAGCCTGTCCCGACCGATGGAAACAGCTGCATGAATTCGGGGCCCGGTATTCCCTTCGACACCGGCAAACGCCCCTGGAGCTTCCGAACCGGCTGAAGGACACACTGTTCAAACCACCGCCGATGGGTATCGGGCTCCATCTCATTCAAACCGTTCTGAAGCGACGCCATAATTTCAGGGTCGCCTAAAAGGCTCATCAGTGATTGGAGCCGGGCCTGTTCAAGGCTGATCAGCGCCCTTTCCTCCAGCAGCAAATGAGCCTCCCTGGCATGCTGGTCATGGGCGTAGACTTCCAACAGCTCGTCGGATCTCAAAGCGGTCAGCAGGCGCTTGTTGGCCGGTGTGCTTAAGTATTCATCAAGTGATGAGGGCGAATTCCAGTCCGCAGTCTGGCTGACCAGTTCGAACGCCCGTTCGTAATAGGGACGAGTGCTGGAAAAGTAGAATCCTTCCTGCTCCGCCCTTTCCAGAGAGTCGAGAACACGGTCATCAGCCAGTTCGCTGCGCCTGAGCGCTTTGAAAAAAGAGTCGGGGCGCACATACCCGGTTTCCAGGTTACCGGGCACTGTCCGTTCACCCTCCGCCGGTTCCAGCAAGCCAGCCAGAGTTTCTTGCAGTAGCGTTGCGCAATTATTTGTGAAAAAGCGGTAATCACCCCTGAAGCTCCAGTGAATCTCCGATAACTCCCGAACCACTTGTTCGGTTTGTTCAGGGCGCAAATTCAGGGGTATTGAAAACAGGTTCCTGTCCGCAAGCAAGGTGTTGGTTCGGTAGGCTTCCATAAAGGAAAAGCCGGTCAGATGGGCGTCGTATCCGCCGAACGCGCCTTTGATCAGGCTCATCTCAAGTTCATTGATTCGGGCAACGTAGCCAAGAACTACATGATCGAAAATGTTTTCGTTGCACTCGGCATCGCTCGAGGACCCGGAGGGGCAGACGATGAGTCGCATAGAAAGATGACCGAATTGCGAGGCAACCGACTCGCCAGGTGAGGCAAACATTATGTGTATGCTGCGGACAAGATCCGGCGCTACGGAGAACTGATATCCGCCTTTCTCACGATCCAGCAGATAAAAAGGCACGGTTGGAGGACACTCTCCATAGTCCAGGGGCTCACCCAGCCTTTGGGAGAAATAGTAGGCATAGGCCGGGTGCCGACATTTATAGGACGTATCGGAGCGGTACTTCGTGAGTTCAATCAGGAACTCTGCATCGCTGCCCTGCTCTCCTGTCACCAGCCTGCTCAGATCCGAAAATCGGTCATCAGGTTCTATCGATGCGGCACGATCGCCATCCAACTCAAGCGTACTCAAGTTGGAGCAGCCTCCCAACGCCAAAAGCGCCAGGCCAGAAAGAAACAGGCGGAATTTCACGGCGAAGAAGCGTCAGAGTTTGTCCGCGGCCCTCGCGACCAGAGAGTCAGGGTTCGCCCAGCGTGCCGCAGCCGTTTGGCGACGCAATGTTTCCAGCCTGCTGTCCTTGATCTGCTGGTCCGTGGTCGTCACCGGTGTTGAAAGCAGTTCAGCTGTAAATGTTGGAGCTACAATCCATGGCGCCGAAATAATTTGAGAAGAGCCCGGATCATCACCATAGATCCCGAGAAGCGCGGACTCAGACATCGCAAAATATTCCATCTTGCTGGCCTCGAGATCATCGATCTTTTTCTGACGCTCCGCTTTCACTTCCCAGTCGGACGCTGCCTGTGCGTTGGCGGGCACACCATCCCCGGAACGATACCTCTGTGCCATGCGCTCCATTGCGGCGGCATTTCCCGCCCGAGCACTCGCCAGATCTTTCTCCAGCTGCTCCTGCGCGGCCTTTTCAGCGGCAATCCGGGCCTGTTCCCGACGTCGCTGTTCTGCCTTTTCTGCGGCCATTCTCGCCTCTTCCTTGCGCAAGGCTTCCTGCTTCTGGCCATAAGCTGTCAGGGTTTTATCCGGCAGGGAAACACGAACCCGCTCAGGCACTCCGGCACGAAGCTCAATTCGTTTGACGAATACCTGCTCAAATTCCCGACCGACCGGACGAACCACTCGCAACTCATGGGCGCCAGCGGTTGTCAGAATCGGAAGTTTTGCGTAATCCTCGCATTCGAATTGATAGGCACCGTCTAGGTAGACGGCCGCACCGTTTGTATCTTCCTGGCAATCAATGCGAACAAGAGAGTTAGATGCGAATACAACCGACGAGAAGGCAAATAGCAGGAAACCCAACAACAACTTCATTTTTTTTACCTTTGCGACATCAGGACCTGATTACATATTAGTAATGTGATCATGGATTGGCCAATTGATCAATATCAAGTTGCCTTAGAACTGGCTCCGACCCCTCAACAGAAACTGAACATCATCAATACTGTCGTCGCCATCCAGGGGGAAGGCGAAGTCAAGGTGCAGCATGCGCTGCACCTCGATGCGGCTGGACGCCAGCCGCATGCCGAAGCCAACATCCTTCAGAACACCTTCGTCCGGCCCACTGTTCCGGTCGTCAGTGAACCAGGCCCGACCAACGTCGGTGAAGACTACACCGCCAACCCGAAACAGCTTGAATGGGTGCCAGTCCGGGAAATAGCGCCGCTCCAGGGTCCACAGCAGCCGGCGGTTACCCTGCTGGTATTCGCTGGGATAGCCACGCAGGCCGTTCTCCCCGCCAATCAGCAGTTGCTGATCGGCTGTCAGATTGTGCGCTGCGGTGAACGCGAGGTTGGTGTACCAACTGTTCCAGCGCTCCGATCCGCCATGGAAGTACTGAACGCTCACTGTGCCCAGCAGGTTTTCCACCCGATCCTCGTCGAGACGGTAGGTGCCGCTCTGGCTGAGGGAATAGCTGGCGTAGTTGGTCTCCGAGGCATGCAACGCATCCTGGAAATCCATATTGAGAACCACCCGATCTTCCGTGGCACCCAACCCGCTGCCCGAATAGCCCAGCTCGGTTCGCCAAACGAAACCGTCCCGCACATCTTCCACCCGCTGGAGCCGGGTAAGGTTGGTCATTTCACGGAAACGGTTCTGGCGGTAATCAAAGCCAACCCAGGGGTAACTCAGGGTCCTGTCGTCCGGGAGGATGTCGAGATCGGGTTCGTTGGGCAAACGGTCGAACATGAGTGCATTGTAGCGGTAGCCGGCGAGCAACCTCAGTTGCCGGCTGTCCCTCTCCGCCAGCCGCCAGCCTCCATCGATACTGAAGAACTCCTGGCTGCGCCGATAATCGGCAATAGCCTCCGCGCCGACATATCGGGATTCCTCCCTTACGTCGTCGATGCCGCTCAGGCCAAAACGCCAGTTGGTGGTCTCGCTGAAGAAAGGCCTCTCAAGATAGGCGCCTCGGCCCCGGCCGTCGCTTCTCTCGTCGAACGAGAACCCCGCCTGCCAATGCGAACCCAATACGTTCGGATCATCAAAATACAGACTGGTTTCTGTGCGGTCCGGGTCCTTCGCATAGCCAATGCCGAGGCTCTTGCCTGATCCGGCAAAATTGGGATCAGACAATCCGAAGTTGGTGGTATTTTCACCCCCGGATCGCGATACCCCCACGCTCGGAAACAGTGTCCAGGTATCTCTGGTAAGCACGCTTACCTCAACCTCGTTGCCACAAACCCGGGTTACGCCTACCCAGGCAGCGGTCAAATACTCACGCTGGCGCAGCACCCGCTCGGATTCGGAGATAAGCTCCGGCTCGTAGACATCTCCTTCTTCAAACACCAACTGGGCACGCAGGGCGGACTCCCAGGTAGGTGTGTTGAGCGCGTTCAGAGTTCGATAGAGCGCGTTGTCCTGCTCAGGGTCGGTGGTATTAAAGATAGGACGGCGAAGAACTCGGATGCTGGCGATGCGCGCATCCTCGGGAATCACCAGATCGTTCTGGCGGGCGAGCTGATCTCTCGGTTTGTCCAGATCAATGGCTTCCGGCTGGGTACTGCTGGCAATGCAATCGCCCTGGCCCGATTCGGCGGCCAGGCAGGATCCCGCAAAAACCATTCCTGAAACAAAAAGCGTTTTCCTGAAAACCATACTGACCTCTCGAGGCGCCCAGACAATAATTTAGCCCAGCGATGCCCCCGTGTCAGCGTTCAGGCGGTCTCCAGACAGGGACATCCTCCTGCTTTGGCTCATCCCAATCACTCTGCATGGCACTGCTGAGTGATTCTTCCAGCTTCATGAATAACTCACCGTAGCGGGGGCTGAACCGGATGCCTTCCTCGATTTCCTTCCAGGCGTCGAACAGCTCATCCTCGTGGGCTTTTTCATTGTCGAGGAAGGCCCAGGTCATCTGACGGGCACGCATCGGGTGCACACCCATGGCGGTCAGAGCATGACCACCGAGCTCAAGTGCCGAATGATAGGTTTCACTGACCACATCATCGGCCCCGGCCTCGCGCAGTCGGTATCCGTGGCCTCTGTCGAAAGCGCGGGCCAGCACCCAGACACCGGGGAAGAACTGCTTCACGTGCTCCACCATCTGCACCGAACGGTCACGGTCGTCAATCGCCACGACCAGCAGCCGGGCCTGTTCGATGCCTGCGGTTTCCAGCAAATCCGGGCGACTCGCATCTCCGAAAAAACTTTTGATGTTGATCTGCCGGAGGTTCTCGATCTGCTCGATCTCATGGTCCAATGCAACGATGGGAACATTATTGGCCCGCAACAGCCGGCAGACAATCTGGCCGAAACGACCGACACCAGCGACGATAACCGGTGCCTGTTCATCGATGATATCCGCCTCCCGCTCGTCGTTTTGTGAACGACGATAACGGGGCAACACAACCCGGTCATACACGATAAACAGCAACGGCGTTAGGAACATCGACAGCGCCACCACCAGTGAGAGGACCTGTGACGTTTCCATGGGGATCACCTTGCTCTGGACACTGTAGGTCAGAAGCACAAAGCCAAACTCACCGGCCTGTGCCAGGGACAGCGTGAACAGCCAGCCATTACTGCCATGAACCCGGAACAGCAACGCCAGGCCGAGCAGGATTGCGGCCTTGACTGCGATCACCGCGACCGCAAGTGACACCACCGTACTCCATTGCTCAGACAACACATCGAAGTTGATGCCCGCGCCAACGGTGATGAAGAACAGGCCCAGCAACAGTCCCTTGAACGGTTCGATGTTCGCTTCCAGCTCATGCCGGAATTCACTGTTAGCCAGAACCACACCGGCCAGGAAGGCTCCAAGCGCCGGGGACAGATTTACCAGACTCATCAGAGCCGCAATCCCGATGACCAGCATCAGCGCCGTGGCGGTGAATACTTCACGCAAGCCCGATTGCACCACATAGCGAAACAGGGGCCGGCTCAGATAGTGGCCGCCAACAATCACTGCACCAACGGCCGCCACCACAACCAGCCCGTGAGCCCATCCCGAGAGATTGTCCACCAGGCTGAGGTGACCTTGCTGGGCGTCGGATCCTGCCGTGGCGTCCATGAGTTCCGGCAGTGCCAGCAAGGGAATAAGGGCGAGCATTGGAATGACAGCGATGTCCTGAAACAGCAGGACGGAGAACGCACTGCGACCGCCTTCGGTTTTGACCAATCCCTTTTCGTTGAGGGTTTGAAGAACAATCGCCGTGGACGACAGGGCAAAGATCAGACCGACCGCAATGGCTGTCTGCCACTGCAGTCCCAACCATGCGGCCACTGCCATGCCTGCAGCCGCCGTCAGCACCACCTGAAGCCCACCCAGCCCGACCAGGCGCACACGCATGGCCCAGAGCGCCCTGGGGTCGAGTTCCATACCCACCAGGAAGAGCATCATGACCACACCGAACTCGGCAAAATGCTGAATGGTATTGGCTTCCTGCCCTACCAGCCCCGTGACCGGCCCAATAACCACACCGGCCACGAGATACCCGAGGACAGAGCCCAGCCCCAGGCGTTTTGCCAGGGGCACAGCGATGACTGCTGCCACCAGGTAGATAAAGGCCTGGACGAAATAAACTGTCATCAATGATTTCCTTGATTCAAAGTCGGGCGGCTAGAGGATATGCGGAATACTATTACCTGCAGCTCTGTTTAGCGTAGACCGAGGAATGCCTCTTTGACATGAGAGGCAAGCGCATCATTAAGGGGATTTGAACCCCGGCGTACCAACGCCAGCTGATAGAAGCCGATTTTCGGCAGGCTGTCACCGGCAACCTCTTTCAGAGGCGGACGAATCAGGCTTTGCGGAAACGGGGCCACGGCGAGATCCGCCAGCATAGCGGCCTCCTGGCCGGAACAATGCTCACAGGTGTAGGCAATCCTGTAGGGTATACCCGCTTTGTCCAGTGTCCGGAGGGTCATACGCCGCCAGGCACATCCTTCATGGGCCATGGCAATCGGCAGCGGGGAACGCTGATAGGCCGATGAACCCTCTCGTCCGGCCCAGACCAGCGGTTCCTCGTGCACTACCTCACCGCGGGGAATACGCCCCTCATCGGCCACAGTTACCAGGGTCATATCCAGTTCACCGGCGTCCAGGCGAGCAAGATTCTGTTTGCTCGAACCAACCACGACGTCCACCAGTACGGCGGGATAGGATCTGGCGAATTCTGCCAGAACTTCCGGCAGAATCCGGGTACCCACATCGTCAGAAGTGCCAATACCCACTTTCCCCTCAAGGGTTGGCGAAACGAAATACTGCACGGCCTCTTCATTCAGGCGCAGCAATCGGCGCCCATAATCAAGAAGAACCTCACCTTCTGCGGTCAACGTGACGCGCCTGGGTTCGCGAACAAACAGGGTTTTCCCAAGGTTCCTCTCAAGCTGTTTGATCTGCATGCTCAGGGCGGAAGGTGTCCGGTGAACGGCTTTGGCGGCACTGGTAAACGTGCCATGTTCCGCAATGGCAACAAAACTCCGGAGCACATCGTTATCAAGCAGAGGCATGTTCATGGGCGGACCTTGGGGATAGATTTATAGCCGGCAATTGCCTTAAGCATAACTTAACAAGATCTTAAATTCTTTTCGTTTGATTGAAGGCAGGGAGAATACCAGAATAGCGGCTGTGGGCACCCGTAAGCGAGTTACAAGACGTCTCCAAACGAGCTGCTGCAAGTCATTCACCAACAGTCGGGGCCGTAGACATGTTGAAGAGCACAGAGCATCAGGCACACTCCGCAATGCAGCCGATCACCTCCTGGATTGAGGGATATTCCAGACGCCAGCAATTCCGCCGTATGGCAGAGTCATTGCTGAAAGAAAAAGATGATACGCTTTCGGATCTTGGTTACGACCGCCATGATCTGGAAGGCGCCTTGCACCTTCCCATCCGGAACGATGCAATGCAATACATCGAGGCACGTCGTTCCAGACGTGCTGTTGAAGCGCGCAGAGCCAAAACTCCGCGGCTCGCCGGCTAACCGCGCGGCAATTCCGAGAACCGTATCAGGTTATACTCGCCTGTCAGCACATCGGCCAGGTGGCTGATGTGCTCGGGCGTGATTTCACAACAGCCGCCAACAACACTTGCGCCGTCATCCAACCACTGTTTCACCTGAAGCCCATACACCCCGGGTGACACGTCCTGCCTGACTTCCAGTTCATCCACCAGCGCTCCGCCGGCCATTGGCTCAACTGTTTTGAACGCGTTTGCATAGCCACCCGTGCAGGGGTAAAGGCCGGCCAGTTCAGGCATTGCCTGCGAAATTACTTCCGGGTCGCAGCAATTGAGCATAATCGCTGTTGGCCCTGACGCCTTCACCGCTTCAACAGCCTCGGCGAGGGTCTCCCCTGACCGGAGCTTGCCATCTGCTTCCAGTCTGAATGCCACTCCAAAGGGTTTGCCTGATTCACTGGCGGCAGCACAGGCGGCTTTCGCCTCCAGCGAGTTGGTCATGGTTTCGATGAGGAAGACGTCCGCCCCACTCTGCAGTTTAACGAGGATGTCGAATTCCGATTTCAGATCCTCGAACGTCCGGTCAGGCTGGCTCCGATAGCTTCCGACCAGGGGCGGCAGGCAGCCGGCGATATCAACGTCGGCACCCGTTAACGCGATGGCGCGCTCCAACACCTCGAAAGCCCGTTGATGGATTGCACCAATCTCGTCACCAAGGCCTTCTCTGGCCAGTCGCGTCGGCGTTGCAGCATAGGTGTTCAGTGTCAGGGTACGGGCGCCGGCCCTGATAAAGTCAGCATGGACATCGGTAACCACGTCCGGCTGCTCCCGCATTACCGCCACTGACCAGAGCAGTGACGTAACATTCATGGCCCTGCGGTAGATTTCCTGGCCCAGGCCGCCATCGAGAAGTGCAACAGATTTCATAAAGTACTCATCAGGGTGTAACGATATTGAACCGGCCCTGAGGCTTGTCCAGCATACTGAAAAAGCCTATCAGGTCGAGCCGGCTTCCCTCAAAGCTGATCTCGTCGCTGAACAGAAGTTCCTTCAGCCCCGCACGGCCGATCAACAGATCCACAAACAAAGACCGCGTCAGATTCAATGTGGCGTCAGCGGGAGTGTCCTCATTAACCAGACGGTTGTGAAGCACGGAATGTTTCAGAGTCAGCAGATAACTTTCCTTCAGATCCGTGAAGGTAATCTTGATGACGGCACTCTCCCCTTCTGCGTCTTCGGCCTTCAGCCGCACCGCCATGCTGTCGAAGAACAGGGATACCGGCGTGTTCAGCAGCACTTCTCTCATCATCGCCGGTTTGATGCCCTCTTCCGGCGAGCCGTGGCGCAGCTCGTATGCCCCCGTCAGGTAGAAGTCCCGCCAGGGTGCGGATTCTGCCTGATAGCCAAGCTGGTCATAGACGTTGGCCAGAAGCTGTTTTGCATCGTCATTCCCGGGCTCGGCGAAGACCACCTGATTGAGCAATTCAGCCAGCCACCGGTAGGTGTCGCGCCCTTCGCTAGCCCCCATGGCAGAGGCCGCCTCGAAATCCTCGCGGGCTCTTTCCAGAACCTTTTCAACCCCACCCATCATCTGCACATAACGCTGGGCAGAGTCACTTTCCGGAAGTGGGTCTAGCTGGGCCGGGTTCGCTGTAAACCACCCCAGGTAGTGCTGGTACACCGCTTTGGCGTTGTGAGACACGGTGCCGTAGTACCCCTGGTTATGGAACGCCCGATTCAGCTCCGGCGGCAGCTTGAGCTGATCGGCGATCTCCCGCGGTGTCGCACCCTGATTCATCAAACGCACCGTCTGATCGTGAATGAACTTGTAGGTATCCCGCTGAACAGCCAGGAAGTCCTGGATATTCTCTTGCCCCCACAGCGGCCAGTGGTGGCTGCCGAAGTAGATATCGGCGTCGGCGAACAGAGCCTTTGCTTCGTCGATAAAGCCGCTCCATAGACGGGCATCCCGAACCTTCGCGCCCCTCAGGGTGTAGATGTTGTGCATATTGCGGCTGACCAGCTCGGCACCGCAAAAGGCCTTTTGTTCGGGGAGGTAAAAGGTGAACTCTGCAGGCGCTTCGGAACCGGAGACAATCTGGAAAATCATCGGCACGCCGTCCACCTCCAGCTCCGTGCCGGTTTCGCTGATCAGGTCTGTCGCCGGGGCAAAGCCAAAGGTGCCAAAAGCCGGGCCTTTGCCCAGACCAGTGCCTACATGGCCGCGTTCGTCCCGATCCAGACGCTTGCCATACATGAACATGGCCCGGCGTGTCATGGCAGGGCCGGCGATGATGTTCTCGCTGGTTGCCTCCTCCTCAAAGCCCTCTGGCGCGATAATCCGCAGGTTGGCTTTTTCCTCGTCCGAAAGGTGCTGGAGAATGCCCTGCACGCCGCCAAAGTGATCAATGTGGCTGTGGGTAAAGAGAATCGCCCGCACCGGCTTTTCGCCCAGATGTTCTCGCGCAAACAGGAAGGCTTTGCTGGCCGTCTCCCGGGCGGTCAGAGGATCCACCAGAATCCACCCGGTTTCGCCTTCGATGATCGACATGTTCGCCAGGTCGTAACCCCGGATCTGGTAGAGACCGTCGGTGACCTTGAACAACCCGTGAATGTTGTTGAGGGCAGCCTGGCGCCAGAGGCTTGGATTAACCGAGGCAGGGGCGTTTTCTCCATCCTCGTCGATAAATCCATAGGCCGGCATGTTCCAGACTTCACCGCCTTCAAGATGATCAATGACCAGTTCAGGGTCCTGGGCAATCAGTCCGCGTCGCGCGTTCTCGAAATCGTCACGGTTTTCAAAGGGTCGCTGATCCAACACATCCCGATTGGCCTGCTCGGTCGTGGCGGTCGGCGCAGTGTGTCCGGCGCTGTTGGCTGCGGAAGAATCGGAGCCGAAATCGCAACCCGTCATGACGAGGGTAATGCCCAGCAAAGGAGCGAAAAGAAGCGTTCGGGTTAGTGGCATATGGGGAAACCTTGTCGGTCTATTGTTGTTGGTTACCCCAAGTTTACTTCAGGGTGGGCCTGGATCCGTGCAAATTAGCCAAAATACTCCTGAATCCACTCGAACAGTTTGGTGGTTGTCATGTCGTTGAGCGCCATCTGCTGAAAGTCGTTCCCCACTTCGTCTTCTATGGTCACGAACTGGTATAGAAGAGTGCCCGGCTGTTCGTCGTGAAGGATCAGCGTAATCCTTCGGCGGGTACGCAGGCAGTCAATGGTCATCACATCCGCCGGTATACCGGCATCACGCATACCACGGCGCACCTCTACCACCGGATTGATGTGCTGATGGGTTGCCTGGATGCGGGCATGGGCATCGCTGGCAAGGTCGGACAGGGTTTTCAGGGGATCTTCAGACATTGGGCTCGAGTCGCTCCGGGGGTCGTCAGGATTGGCCCACCAGATTACCAGAGAATGAGCAATCCTTAAGCGAAATCAACGGCTCTTGTCAGTAGCCTGCGTCTGACTTGATCAACGCTGGGGGTTATACACTATGGTCAACATGCTGGCAGCAATTCCGGTCAGGGCACTATTCGCCCGATTATTTTCTCTGGTTTTCTTCGTGCTCGCTTTCACTCTGGTCAGTGCCACCGTTATGGAAGTGATCGACGCGCTCCAGTCTGGCCAGCAACTTATGCAGGCCCTGATCAAGGGCGTTAATGGCAGCATTATCGCTCTCGCAGTTTACGAACTGGCCATGGTGATACGCTCCGAGTATAGCGGGCGGTCAGAATCCCACGACGTCATAACCATGATGAGACGCACTCTGCCGCGTTTTATTGGAACAGTATGCGTTGCCATGTCGCTTGAAGGGCTGATCATGATCATCAAATACAGTCAGTTGGAACTCGCCGGCAACCTCTATTATCCCGTTGCCATAATCGTCAGCACCGCCCTGCTGCTGGCATCCCTGGGCCTGTTTTTGAAGATGGCTCCCAAAGATCAGGCTGGCCCTTGAGGTATCGAGGCTGAGGTTATTCATAGACATCATGCAAGGTCAGCATTTTGAAGTCCGGAACCACACCGAGTCCAGGGCGATCGCTGAGTGTCATTCGCCCGCCGGACACATCCGGCGCGCCTGTCGCAAGCTGAGTAGTGTTGTAGTTATGGAGGTCAGTCGTATTCAGCAATACCCTTGTTGGGGTACTTGCAGCCAGGTGCGCATAGGCGGCCGTTGCAATGCCACTGCCCCAGGCATCTTCGATCGTCATGGATATTCCAGCGTCCACGCACACATCGCGAATAATGCGGGATGGCGTAAGCCCGCCAAACTTGCTGACTTTAAGGGCGATGGAATCCATGGCGTCATCCCGCAAAGCACGCTGCAAATCGCCGAGAGAATTCAGGCTCTCATCCAGTTTGACAGGGTGTCGGACCCGCTGGCGCACCGACAGGCATTCCTCGTATCCTCTGCAGGGCTGCTCCAGGTATAGGTCTACATCCTCAACAGAACGCGAAAAACGCAAGGCCTGACCCCGCCGCCACGCCCCGTTTATGTCTCCAATCCAGAGCTCGTCAGGTTGCTTCAGCTTGCTGAGGGTTCGAACCAGTTCAATGTCTTCCTCCACATCGTGCCCGAGCTTGATCTGGATATGGCGAAATCCCTCCGAGCGGTATTGGCGCAGAGACGCCTGCATATCGATCGGGTCTGCCAAAGGAACAATCCGGTGTAAGGGCATAGAAGGTGTCTGCAGACCACCAAGAAGGGTGTAAACCGGAAGGCCTGTCGCCTTTCCAAGAATGTCCCAGCAGGCGATATCAATGGCCGCCTTTGCAACAGCCTGGCCCGTGAGGGCCTGATTCATCCGCTCATGGAGGCATGAGATTTCCCTGGGATCCTCACCAATAACCGCCGGTGCCAGCAAAGCGAGGCAGGCAGGAATCCCTTCGGCAAAAGCCGGCATGTAGTTGGGGCCGCATGGACAGACCTCGCCGTAACCTTCCAGCCCCGTATCCGTCGTTAAAACCACAACCGTGCTGGTGAAGACCTGATGGGAGCGGCCACCGGCAAAAGCATAGGCTTTGCCGGTGTACTCAAGATCTGCGGTGTAGGCTGCAATACTTGCGATACGCATGATTGGCCTCGGGCTTAGCCCCTGAAAATGATTCACTGTATATTCAATTGAAGTGTAGTCCCTGCTTCCTGTTTCGCTCAGTACATATGCCAACGTATTAAGCCCCTGATGGCAGTGTCCCCTGCCATGTTGGCAGTGCCAGACGCTTTAGAATTAGCTTTCGGAGCGCCTGAGCCCGTGGCAAGCTGACTGTGAGAGCCAATTAAAAGGAGAATGCAATGGGAAGTTCAAAGCTGGTCGGTATCGTTTTGTTGGTGGTTGGCGTCGGGCTGCTGTATTTCGGCTACCAATCAACCCAGTCACTGGGGAACCAGTTGTCCGAAACGGTGACGGGGCGTTTTACAGACCAGACCATGTGGTATCTGATCGGCGGGGCGGCCGCTGCTGCAGCCGGCGCTTTCCTGACATTTTTCAAGAAATAATCCTGCCTGTTTTTCACCGCTCGGGCCTGACCACAAACCAGCTGGCCAGGACGAGCGCTCCGAAAACCGTGTAGGCCAGAATAAACACCCAGTCCGGAGCACTGTAATACAGAATGGACTGCAGCCAGTGCTGGATAAACGATCCCTCATAGCCCGCCTCCCCGGCCTTTGCCCGAAGCGCCATTTCCCAGGTCGTAAGCGGGCATAGCACACCCAGCCAGGATTGCAGAACCACTACAACAATCACAATCAGGTGGCTGAGACGGAACCAGAAATTGCGAACCCAGCGCCACTGGAAGAAATAGCCGGCAAAGGTTGCGACCAGCCCAAGGATGACAAAAACCACCAGCATCGTGTGCAGGATCAGGAGCGTATCAGCAAAGATCAGTAACCAGCGGCTATCCATCGCTACTCGACGCCCACTAGGCCATTACGTGTCTGGCGCGACCCTGTTTTTTCGCGCGGTACAATGCCTCATCGGCCCTTCGAATCATTTCATCGATGGAATCAAACTCGGTGGCCAGGCCCTGACAGATTCCAATGGAACAGCTAAGTACCTTGCTATCGGGGCTATCCTCATTCGGCACCGCGCGGTCCTGCCATTGTTCCAGAACCGCTGCAGCAAGAAGTTCAAACCGGTCGGCATGTTCGCCCTCGATCACGGCCATGAATTCCTCACCGCCGTATCGCCCGAGGATATCGGTCTGTCGTTTGAATACCTGCCTCATGATGTCAGCCTGCTGTCGAATAGCCTGATCACCCTGTTGGTGGCCGTAGTGGTCGTTGAACTGCTTGAAATGATCAAGATCCATCATGAGTACAGCGAGTCTCTGATTGGAGCGCCGCTGCCGGGCAAACAAACGCCCGGATTCACTCATCAATGCCCGGCGATTGAAGAGATCGGTCAGTTCATCGATGGTGCTCAGGCCAATCAACTGCTCGTTAGCCTCCTGAAGCTGCCCCAGCAATCGGTCAATCCTGTGCCGGCCGATCACACCGATAAACAGTGAGCCAGCCACGAACCCGACGTTCATCCAGGTTCGCTCGCCGTAAACGGAATCCATGAGCATCAAGCCGACAAAGCCCAGAGAACTGAGCACCATCGCGGCCAGCGCGTAATGGAATTTCATTCCAAAAACAAAGAAACCGAAGAAGGCGTACAGCAACGTCCCTTCGTAAGGAAAGCTGAATGATGCCTGCTCCCATGCCACGTGGATCAGGTAGTAATTGGCGTAGGTAATGCTCAGAACAGTCGCCAAAAACGCGGTCTGGGCAAAGCGAAGAAATTGCGGAACGAAGGTGAAGGCGAGTAGGCCTGCGAGAATCGGAAGTTGAATGAGGGCTCTGTTCGTTATGTAGGCGCTCGCCAGATCCGGCGGGATCAACTGAAGATCACCAATCATGAACAGGGAGATCAGAATGCCACCCACCACGATGGAGAGTCGCAGCATGAGCATGTCGCGTGGGGATACCTTATTCGCTTCAACCGAGGGAGTCGGCATAAAAATAGGACTCGATGCGCACTTTATTCCCTGTACATGCCGAATCTAAGCAGATTTCAGCCTGCACCACCAGTTTTTGTCCGATTCAAAAGGGGTACAACCCTCAGAAAGGGCTTGAATCAATTAATGAGATCCCGACCAACCCTCTGCGCACCATATCAGCGATCACGGGCTCAAAATGCACTGCTTCAGCGCAAACCATACCGAACATCACGGTCTTGAAAGCAAACATTGTGCATTTTGCACATCAAGGCCAAGCCAAACTCATACACCCACCCCAAAAACATAGCCATGGCACAAACGTTGCGAACTCTCTTCGTGTTACCTACGACACGGAGAGATCGTCATGACCACTGAATCTACACCCAAAGAACAGGATTATCCCCTAAGCCCGGTCCCCATGGATCAGCGCAAAAGCGTCTGGTCCATGGGGTTGGTGCTCCTCGGCTTTACTTTCTTTACCGCCACCATGTGGGCTGGTGGCAGCGTTGGCGTTGCCTTCGACTTTTCCACCATGCTGCTGGTACTGGCGGCCGGCAATCTGCTGCTGGGGCTGTACGCAGCAGGGCTGGGTTATATTGCTGCGAAGACAGGTCTGAACACAGCCCTGATGAGCCGGTTCACCTTTGGCGAGCTGGGCAGCAAGCTGTCCGACTTTATTCTGGGCTTCACCCAGATTGGCTGGTACGCCTGGGGCACGGCCACCATGGCAATTCTGCTGGTCAAACTCACCGGAATGCCGGAAGGGATGACAACGCCGCTGATGGTGCTGTTCGGGTTTGCCTTCTGTGTTACTGCGTTTATCGGTTACCAAGGCCTGGAGTGGCTATCGAGGTTTGCCGTCCCGGCCATGATTATTCTGGTCGCCGTCAGTATGTCCATCGCCACATCCGATGCCGGCGGCCTGTCCGGGCTGTTGGCCATTACCCCGACCAATGAAATGAGCGTTGCAGCGGCAATCACGCTGGTCTTCGGCACCTTTGTCAGTGGCGGCACCCAGGCCACGAACTGGACCCGCTTCGCGAAATCCGGCAAAACCGCTGTGATCGCCACATTGCTTGCCTTCTTCCTTGGTAACGGTCTGATGACCCTGATCGGCGCCTTTGGTGCCCTCGTTTACCAGCAGGCCGACATCGTCGACATCATGGTCGCCCAGGGCCTCGCCACACTTGGTATCCTGATGCTCTTCCTGAATCTCTGGACCACCCAGGACAACACGGTTTACAACTTTGCGGTCGCGGGCTGCAATCTGATCCGTACCCGCCGCCGCAAATCGGTGACCATTGCTGGTGCCGCGATCGGGACCGTTCTGGCGGTACTGGGCATGTACGAATGGCTGATACCGTTCCTTGTTCTGCTTGGCACCTTTATCCCGCCGATCGGTGGCGTCATCATGTCAAGCTACTTTGTCGGCTATAAACGCCAGTATCCGGACCTGACTACGGTTACGCTGCCAGCCTTCAACTTCCCTGGGCTCGCGGCCTACGCCATCGGCTCCGCAGCCGCCTATACTTCTCCCTGGATTGCGCCCATTGTGGGTGTTCTCGTCGCGGCCCTGAGCTACAGCCTCATTCTGGTTGTCAGCGAAGCGGTCCGTGAGCGCAAAGCCCAGGTGATGGGAGCGATCTGAGTGACGCTGCGATGCCGGAACGTGCCACACCTCCCCGGCCTGGATGCCATTCGGCTCCGGGGCGGGGAGTCCGCCGGGGATAACCCGGTACGCTGGCCCTATGTAGCGGAAAACCGCTCGTTCAAAAGCTGGGTCAAAGGTGGCGAACTGGTATTTGTTACCGGCATCAGCCGACATCGCAGCCCCCAGAATCTGGCGGAATGCCTGTATGAGGGCAAGGAATGCAATGTCTCCGGACTCGTTGTCCTGACCGGAGATGCTTACATCGGTCAACTACCGAACACGTTATGCCGGCTGGCCGACGAACTTGCCATACCACTTTTTGAGCAGCCCTATTCTTTGCCCATGGTGGAGGTCACAGAGGCCATCGGCAGGGCCATTGTCTGGTCCGAACATACATCGGTCGAGCAGATGGACCATGACCTTCTGGCCGATTCTGCCGACTTGCTCGATGCCTGGATCGCCTGCCGGGGCAACCAGAGTGCCATGGCAGAAGCATTACGCTGCCACAGAAACACAATACGCAACCGAATGAACCAGCTCAGTGAATCAATGCCTGGCCAGGGCACCCCGACAGAACAATTCAGAACACTGTTACTGGCACACCTGCTACTGAAACCATAGATGCGGGTTAGCCACTGACCGGAGATAAAATGACTAAACCATTGAACGCAATAGCGAACGCACGTCTACAGGGCCGGGATGGGCTATTCCGGCTTGAGATCAGCAACGGACGCTTTTCAGGTATCACCGCCCAAGCCGAGAATACCACCGTCAATGAAGGCGAACTGGATGCCGGGGGCAATCTGGTCACAGCCCCTTTCGTGGAGCCACACATCCATCTCGACGCCGCGATGACCGCTGGGGAACCGCGATGGAACAAGAGCGGCACCCTGTTTGAAGGCATTGAGTGCTGGTCCGAGCGCAAGACAACCCTGAGCCACGACGATGTGATCAGTCGCGCCAGCCAGACGCTGAAGCTCTTTGCCGCCCATGGCATCCAGTACGTGCGTACTCACGTGGATGTGACTGATCCGAACCTGACTGCCCTCAAGGCCATGCTTGAGGTTCGCGAACAGACCGCAGCCTTCATTGACCTGCAGATCGTCGCGTTTCCCCAGGAGGGCATCTGGTCTTTCAAAAACGGGCGTGAACTCATGGAAGAAGCCGTGCGTCTCGGCGCTGATGTGGTTGGTGGCATTCCCCACTTCGAGTTTACCCGGGATTACGGTGCGGAGTCGGTTCGCTGGCTGATGGAGCTTGCCCATAAAAACGACCGACTGGTGGATGTTCACTGCGACGAAATTGATGATCCGGAATCCCGGTTCCTCGAAGTTCTGGCCGCCGAGGCCCTGAGACTCGACTACGGTTCCAGGGTATCCGCCAGCCATACCTGTGCCATGGGCTCCTATAACGATGCCTACTGCAGCCGCCTGTTTCGATTGCTGAAAAAGTCCGGCCTGCGCTTTCTTTCCATGCCCACTGAAAGCCTGCATTTGCAGGGCCGATTCGACAGCTATCCCAAACGCCGTGGCATCACCCGGGTCCCCGAGCTGCTTGATGCCGGACTGAAGGTGGCCTTTGGCCAGGACTCAATTCGCGACCCCTGGTATCCAATGGGCAACGGCAACATGCTCCGGACCCTTGATGTCGGCCTGCACGCCTGCCATATGCTGGGTATGAGCTGGATCGACCGTTCACTGGAGCTGATCACCGAGAATGGCGCGGCTGCGCTTGACCTTGATGAGTATGGCATTGACGAAGGGATGCCAGCACGATGCGTGGTTCTTCAGGGGGCCACGCCCTATGAAGTGCTGCTCGGGCAGCGACCGGTGCTGGCGTCTGTAAGGGACGGGAAGGTGTTGGTCCGGCGGGAGGCCTCCCATCCGGAAACCGGCCTGATGCTTTAAGAGCAGCATGCGGCTCAGAATAAAAGCGTGAGGCCGCCGGTCACCACAGCGAACAGCACGGATAAACCAATCACGGTCCGCCAGGGGAAAGGCGGAGGCGGAGGTTCAATCGCCAACTCCTTTTCCAGGTAGTTACGAAGCAGACGGGTGTTGCGGGTGTTGGCTTTGTAAACCGCGTCGAAGGCATCGCCTACCACTGGCAACAGACCGCCGAGAAAGTCGATGCCCATGTTCCGCAACATGCGCATCTTCACCGCCTTGGTGGCGCCTGCTCGCTGCGCTTCCACCAGTACGTATCCGGCCAGGACCAGGCCCACGGCGTCCCCGACCACGGGCAGCAGGCCAATCACGGCCTCCGCGCCAATCCGTACATTGGTGAACGGAATAGCGATGTTGCTATCGGTAAAACGGCTGAACTTATCCAGCCGTGCCAGAATGGCCCGTTGCCGGGCTTCGGATGGTTTCGGCATTCTCTCTCCAACGAAGGTGCTCACTCAGGCTTTGCGCTGATTTCTTCGAATGCCTGAACCAGGGTGTCGGGTTCCTGGGCGCCGGAGATCAGGTATTTGCCGTTCACGATGAAGGCCGGCACCGAAGAAACACCAGCCTGTTGATAAGTTGCTTCATCCTCGCGTACCACGTTGGCGAATTCATCGGAATCCAGAATCTGCTTTGCCCTCGCGCGGTCCAGCCCCAGGCTCTCGACACAGGCCAGCAACACGTCCTGGTCTGAAACGTCTTCCGCCTTTCCAAAGTAAGCCTCGAAGAGCGCCTGCTTCATTTCCGTCTGCTTGCCCTGCTCAGCCGCCCACTTCACCAGCCGATGGGCGTCGAAGGTATTGCAGGTGAAACGCTCCTGCATCTTTTCAAAATTAAGTCCGAGATCCCTAGCAATCGTCATCATCTGGTTCTGGGTGGCGCGCATTTCCTCCTCACTACGGCCGTACTTGCGTGCCAGAGCCGGGAGGATGGGCTCGCCCTCGCCAGTGTGATCCGGGTTGAGTTCAAAGGCATGCCACTGAAGGCCGAATTCGTAATCATCCGCCAACTGTTTCATGGCCTGTTCCAGACGGGCATAACCAATCGCGCACCAGGGGCAGGCGATGTCGGAAACAATGTCGATGTTGATCGTTTTCATGGGGTATCCCGTTCATTGCGTTTAGACACGATACTGCCAGCCTAACACGGAGACAGATCAGCCATCTCCCGCCAGATGTTCCCGGATCAGCTCTGCCATCTGCCGGGCCGGTTCAGTCGGACGGCCCGACGGCCGATGCAGGGCCATCTCAATGGATTGCAGGGCCGGCATACCGCTTCGTTCGTCCAGAACCCGCAGCTGGGGCGTGAGCATATCGCGGGTTACGGGCACCACCGCCAATCCGGCCACGACAACGGGCATCAATCCTGTCATCGACTGGCTTGAGTATGCCAGGCGCCATTGCCGACCCGCAGAAAACAGCGCCTGTTCTGCCACCTCTCTGAACACATCAGCGCCCGGCGAGTAAAGCGCGAGAGGAATGGGATCTGTCAGGGACGGCTGTTTCTCGGCGCCAACCGCCCACACCAGTGGCTCCCGGCGAATCACTTCGCCCCCGGGAGAGCGGGTCTGACGGGTCACAACCGCCAGGTCCAGCTCACCAGCCTGCACCTGCTCCAGCAGCCTGACGCTTGATCCGCAGATAACCTGCAGCTGAACCGCCGGGAACAGCTGGCTGAAATGGGAGAGAACGGAGGTCAGCAGAAACGCATAGTCTTCCGGGATACCCAGGCTCAGCTGCCCCGATACCTGCCGCTGCCTGAGCGAATCCAGTGCCTCGTTGTTAAGGGCCAGCATCTTCCGGGCGTAACCGATCAGTTGCTCGCCCTCCGCGGTAAACCGAATACTCCGGCCCTCTCGCTCGTGAAGGGACACCTCCAACAGGGCTTCCAGGCGATGCAACTGCATGCTGACGGTTGACTGGGTATAGGCAAGCCGGTCAGCCGCCGCGGTTACCGTTCCCGTGTCGGCAATGGCCACCAGTGTTTGCAGCACGTTCAGATCCAGAATACGGGGACGCAATTCATCAACTCCTGTGATGCTTTTAATCACTAAACGTTGTTTTTGTGATATCTCAAGCGAGTATATCCTCCCGCTGTCAGATCACAACACACCAGCTAAAGGAGGACTGCCCATGAGGATTGTCAACGCGCCCATACGTTTGCCCAACATCCTGAGCATCATCGCGGCTCTGGTTGCCGTCGTTCTTTGGGCTGTTGCCCCTTTGCTGGTCGATGCAGCGCGTTCCATCCCGCCCTTTCAGCTTACGACCATCGCCCTGATCAGTGGCGCACTGGCCGTGCTGCCCATGAGTTTCCGGGGCCGCGAAGCGCGTAAATCTGTGAAAGTGTCCTGGCAATGGAAACTGGTGATTTTCGGCCTTGTGCCTTTGCTGGTTCTGGGGGCGGTCGGCGCCTACCTGGCCGGGCTTGGCATGGCACCCACCGCAGAGGCGTCATTGATCACCTATACCTGGCCGGTCATGTTCATCCTGATCAGCCAGTGGGCCTTTCATCGGCGGATCGCCCTCCCGGTTATTGCGGGGGCACTGATTGCCTTTTCCGGCGCGGCTTTGCTGCTGGGCCCGGAGGCCCTGAATAATGGTTTCTCGGGCAATCTGACGGGTTACGGGCTAGCTCTTGTGGCCGGGGGATGCTGGGCGCTGTATTCATGGATCTGCCAGGCCACACCTGTTGCTGTAGCTCCTGTCATGCCCGGGCTGTTCCTTCTCGCCGGTGCCGGGGCAGCGGCCGCGGATACCGTTTCCGGCTCTGCCGCCGTGGTGCCGTCAGGAACGGCTCTCGCCGCAGGCGTCGCCCTCGGTCTGGGGCCATACGGGCTGGCCATGGTGGCCTGGGACCTGGCTCTCCGGAAGGGGCCCACAGCCCTGGTGGGCAGTCTCGCCTACGCGGTACCAGTGCTGGCGGCCCTTTTCCTGGTGCTCGCCGGAATTGCAGCGCCGGACTGGCGGCTGCCCCTGGCAGCAGTACTTGTGGTGCTGGGCTCACTGGTGGCATCAAGCCGCAGGAAAGCTTGAACAGGCCATACCGTAAGGCAAGCCCGCTTGGTCAGGGACAGCGGTCTTTACTGGAAGACTTGCGTATACTCCTCATGAGTCACTCAAACCGCATGAGGAGTATGCCAATGGTCGATGAAGATACACTCACCGCTCTGAAAACCGCCTTCACCTTCATGCCCCAGCCGGTCGAGATCAACCGGTTTGAATACGGGGATGACGCTGACAGAATTCTCTCTCAGGTGAACTTTGTGCGGGAAGTGCTGACCCGTCACGGCATTGACCCGGAAGAAGTCGCCGGCGAAATCAATCCGGACTCATCCCCCAATTCGTGCTACTGAACCAAGAGTGTTTTCGGGAGACTCCATGCCTTACCAGTTTGACGATCTGAAACGAAGCTGCCAGTCCGAGTGGCAGGCGTACATCCAGCACGACTTCGTGCAGCAATTGGGTGATGCGTCGCTGGAGCCCGAAGCGTTCCAGCATTACCTCAAGCAGGACTACCTGTTCCTGATCCAGTTCGCGCGTGCCTTTGCGCTGGCCGCCTATAAAAGCCCGACACTGTCGGACCTCCGCCAGGCCAAGGACGGTTTGCAGGCCATCCTGGATGTGGAACTGGATCTGCATGTCAGCTTCTGCAAGGAATGGGGTATTTCCGAACAAGAGCTGGCCGAACTGCCGGAAGCCCGGGCCACACTGGCCTACACACGTTACGTTCTGGATACCGGCAACCGCGGCGACCTTCTGGATCTGCACGTCGCCCTGTCACCATGCATGGTGGGATACGGTGAAATCGCCAACTGGCTTAACAGCCGAGCGGAGACTATCCGAGGCGACAGCAATCCCTATGACGCCTGGATAGCGATGTATGAAAGCGAGGAGTTCCAGGAAGCCATGCAGGCCGAGATTGAGTGGCTCAACGAGCGACTGGCCCATGTCTCCCCTGCCCGCTTCAAAGAGCTGAGCCGGATTTTTAGCGACGCCACCCGGCTTGAGATTGACTTCTGGGAAATGGGCCTGAATCTTAGCACCTAGCCCACTGCCGCCTTGCTACTCGGTCACACGGAGGCCCCGCAAGTTGATCTCTACGCGATCCCTGCCTTTTGCTTTTGCCCGGTAGAGAGCATCGTCGGCCTCCGACACCAGTTTATCAAAGGTGGCGTGGTGCCACTCGGCAACACCGATCGATACTGTAAAGCCTACTTTCTGATTATCGACGTCAACCACGATATCCCGCGTGCATTCGAGCACTTTTTCACTGAGGCTAAGAAGATCCACATGATCGGAATCCGGCACGACAATCATGAACTCTTCTCCACCCCAGCGCCCAAAGCGATCAATAGATCTCAGAGAAGGTGAAATGGCTCGGACAAAGGCTTTGAGGCATTCATCACCAACCGCGTGCCCGTGCTGGTCATTAACCTGCTTGAAGTGATCGATATCCATCAGCATCACGCTGAAAGGCCTGCCCGATCGTTCGCTGCGCCTTGCCTCTTCTTCCCCCAGCACTCGCATCCGTCGTCGGTTGGGGATGCCCGTCAGTTCGTCTGTAAGTGCAAGTGCCTGGAGTTGTTGATTAGCATCGGATAGCTCCTGAGTGCGCTGCTGGACTCTTTCTTCCAGTTCTTGGTTCAGGTGCTGGACTTTTACCAGAGCTTTTTTGAGCTCGCCAGATTTTCGACGGTTCTGGTCCACGAAGGCAGCGACGAAAAGCAATAGGACGGTAAAAATGATAATAAATTCCTGAGTCAATAAGGCGCTGTGGTCCTGTGGTTCACCAACAAAAGGGCCAACTCCCGAAGCAGAGGCAAAAGCAACGAACATTGCCACGGCTGTAGCCAGAGGGTAACCGGCGAACGGCCCAAAACGGACAGCAACCCATGCGGGCGCCACGACAACTGCCAGAGGGGACAGCGCCAGGTAATCCTCCGAAGCCAGGTCAAACATAAAAATCAGGTAACAGACTATGAGGCCGATTACCCACGCGGCAACAAGTTCCAGACGTACACGCCAGTTACTGTTGACCGCTTGTTTCAAAAGGCCCGAACTGAAAATCATGTGCAGAAAAGGCGTCAAGATGATTAAGCCGGTCGCGTCTCCGACCCACCAAAGCCGCCACAACGTCAGAAAGGGAGTATCTCTTTCCAGCAGGAAAAAGTAGATCGACGCCCCACCGAGTGCGGCGAGAGGCGACGCAATAAAAAAGACGGTAATCAGAAAGAGACTCAGGTCCTTGGGCTCACTCCAATCGAGATTTCGATCAAGAAACCACCGAATCAGGCTGGCGGCAAGCACGCACTCGGCGATGTTGATAGTGCCGAATAGCAGCGCGTGGAATAGAGAAAATACCGAGATATCGGCCGCAACCTCTGCAGCCATAACAACAAGGACAAATAGCCACCAGCGGCTCCTCGGCTGACTCAGCAGCGCTGCGAGCAGTACGGCGTTCGGCGGCCAAAGCACCACGATACCGCTCTCCAGAGCAGCATAATGAACACCAACCCAGGCACCCAGATAGTAGAGCAGGCCCACAACAAGCGGAAATAAGGCTGGTTGACGATAAACGTTCAAGACCAGAATCTCGGTTACCGTCCGTGCTTGATGGGTTGCAAAAGCCAAATCTTCCCTGCAAGGCTCTTTGTTGGGTTGGCTAGAAAGAACGACGTGCCCACACCTATACTTTATACGAACTGACCTTCTTCGCAAGAAAACACGTCCAAAATAGCTACATGCCTAACCGTAAAAAATAGCACCGATCTGCAGGGATCAGCTCGCGGATTCTTGCTCTTCCCGCAACTTCGCCCGCACATTCATCAACACTTTCCCGTACCGGTTTTCACCCCGCCGATCCCGGCCACAACCCCAGAAATAATCGAAATTACTGTTTTCAACAATTTTCGTATCGCCGGTATCCAGCAGAGCCTCCGCCAGCTCGGGGTGGGTTCGGCAACGCACGTAGATCCCCCGCGTCATAACGGTTTCGCGCACCTGTTTCCAATCCCGACGCAGGCTCTTGTGGCGCTTGCGCCCAAGCTTTCCTGCCTTACCGGGAGTATCGGCGTTGCGCACCTTTTCCTGGCGGTTGTCGTCGGTGAACTTCATTCCCTGGAAATAGTGTTCCACGGTTGGCCAGATCTTGCCTTCCAACTCGAAACTGTAGGGGGCATGGGTGCCCAGCGGGTTTTCCGGGTCGGTTCGTGACATGAACAGATCGTTCTCGCCGTTGTCGTCGGGGAAGAGAGACATTCGTGCAATCCTTTAAAAATAAGTGGTCCTGCAATACCCCTAGTATCAACGAGTCCGCGCTAGGGGTCACGCCAATAAATCTGCTCATCTGCAAGACTAGAGATCTCGCAGGTATCCAGCACCCAGCTGTGCAATCTGGCCCCGAATCCAGGCCACTCGCTCCATAACATACGACGATGGCGAATTGACCCGCAGGACTTTCGGATTCGGGAGTACGGCCGCGAGCAGCGCGGCCTGGTACTCGGTAAGGTGACGGGCAGGCTTGCCGAAGTAGGCCTGGCTGGCGGCTTCAACGCCATAAATTCCGGGGCCAAACTCGGCAATATTCAGATAAACTTCCAGTACCCGCTGTTTTGACCAGAGGCCGTCTATTACAAGCGCCAACCCCGCCTCGATGGCCTTGCGAATGAAACTGCGACCGTTCCAGAGAAAGAGGTTCTTGGCCGTTTGCTGGGTGATGGTACTGGCTCCTCGAAGCCCGTCGCCGGCGCGATACTCCGAGAGCGCCTGGCGAACCGCCTCAAAATCCACGCCGATATGGTGCGGGAATCGCTGGTCCTCGCTGGCAACCACCGCCAGCGGCATCCAGGGAGAGATCTCGCGCATGGGCACCCATTCGTGGGCGAGGGATTTGTTCGCGCCCTGAAGCTGATAACCCAGCATGAAGGCCGAGGTGGGTGGATTTACGAACCGGAACATCAGAACCACCAACAGCACCAGCACGATAGCGCCAGCGCATAGCAGCAAAAACCATCGCAAAAGCTTGCGACCACCTGATGCTCTGGCCATCAGTTCAAATCCTCATCTTTGTACGAGCGAGTTCCCGGCCATAATTGACCAACGGGCCGCACAGCGCGCAAACTGCTGATAGCGATTCTGTTAGAGCGTATGCCACTACCATGCCTGCAAAAGTAAAAACCCGGATTCTCTTTCATTCCAGACGCCTGAATATATACCTGGTCCGATATCCAGAAGGCCACAAGGTAGGGCCGCACGTGGACATGGTTTCCGAGGGCCGGCTCTACAAACTCAATTGGGTTCTGGCGAAACCCAAAGCCGGTGGCGAATTCATCTGCGACAAGAATATTTTCAACCTTTTTGGAAGATTGTATCTGTTTCGCCCGGATCTCTATGAGCATCGGGTATCAAAGATCGAGCGCGGAAATCGATGGCTGTTGAGTTTTGCGTTGACTTCCGGACTCCATAACTCAAGCAGGACAGTATCATGATGTATTTTGCCCATGAAATGAGCCGTGCCGCGCTGATGCCCTTGCGCATGATGACAGACGCACAGAGCAAATTGCTCAGGCATCCTCTCAGCCCTTTGTCCCGCTTACCTGGCGCTCGCAGTATTGCTTCCGCCTACGGCGTGTTCGGCGACCTGACCCGACGCTACCCGAAACCGGCCTTCAATCTGCACACAACGGTGTGCGATGGGGAGGAGGTCGACATCAGTGAAGTCATCGTCAAACGCAAACCCTTTGCCCAGCTCAAGCATTTCCAGCGCAGCGTATCTCGCCCCGATGACCCGAAACTCCTGATCGTTGCGCCCTTGTCCGGGCACTTTGCCTCACTGCTGCGCGGCACTGTGAAGGAAATGCTGCCAGACCACGACGTCTACATCACCGACTGGCGTGATGCCTGCAGGGTTCCTCTCTCCGCGGGCGACTTTGGGCTGGACGACTATATCGACTACGTGATCGATTTCATTGAAGAGCTTGGGCCGGACACTCATGTATTGGCGGTTTGCCAACCAGTCGTGCCAGTGCTCGCTGCTACCGCCATCATGGCCGAGGATAATAACCCCGCGACACCACGCTCACTCGCCCTGATGAGCGGCCCCATAGATGGACGCGTCGACCCCACCGCGCCATGCGAGTTGGCCACTAAACACAATCTGGCGTGGTTCCGGCGCAATCTGGTTCACCCTGTGCCCGCGCCTTATCCGGGAGCCATGCGGAAAGTCTATCCCGGCTTTCTGCAGCTGACCGGTTTCGTGAACATGAACTTCGACCGCCACGTTGACGCCTACCGGGGCCTGTTCAAGTCCATGCGGAATAAGGAAGTCGAGAAAATCAGGCGCCATCGTGAGTTCTACGACGAGTACCTCGCTGTCATGGATCTGCCGGCCACTTACTACCTCGACACTATCCAACGTGTCTTTCAGGAGTTCCACCTTGCCCGGGGTTGCTTCATGCACCGGGGCCGAAAAGTGAACCCGGCCGCCATTGAAAACACGGCATTGATGACAATCGAAGGCGAGAAAGATGACATTTCCAGTCCAGGACAGACCCGGGCCGCCCACGACCTGTGCGTGAACATCCCGGATGCCAGGCGTCTGCACCATCTGCAAAAGGGGGTTGGCCACTACGGCGTCTTCAACGGCAGCCAATGGCGCGAATCCATTGCGCCTCGGCTCAAGACGTTCATACGGGAAGCGTGACGGGAATCACATTTTCTTGTCGCGACTCAGGTGCTCTGCTAGCTTGAATGAGGTTATCGATAATAAAAATTAACACTCAAAGCGAGCTATCGCTCCAGGGAGGATGTCATGCAAGACCTCAAGGGCAAGGTCGCCCTCGTAACCGGTGCCTCACGCGGCATCGGTCGTCACATCGCACTGCAACTTGCCCAACGCGGTGCCGACGTCGCCATCAATTACCGTTCACGCCAGTCTGAAGGCGAAGAAGTCGCCAAAGAAATTGAGGCAACCGGCGTACGGGCACTCTCCTTCAAAGCAGACCTGTCAAAAATGCCGGAAGCGCGCAGCCTGGTTCGCCAGGTTCAGGAACAGTGGGGCCGCATCGATATCCTCGTGAACAACGCCGGCATCACCAAAGACAAGTCCATGAAGAAGCTTACCGACGATGATTGGAACGACGTTCTCGACACCAATCTGGGCAGCGTCTACGCCACATGCTCCGAAGTGTTGAAGATCATGATGGATCAGAAATACGGTCGCATCATCAACATCACGTCTTTCGTCGGGCAGGCGGGCAACTTCGGGCAAGCCAACTATGCGGCCAGCAAGGGGGGCATTATTGCGTTTACCAAGACCCTGGCACTGGAAATGGCAAAGTACAACATCACGGTCAATGCCATTGCCCCGGGCTTCACTGAAACCGAAATGCTGGCCCAGGTCCCGGAAAATATCCGTGAACAGATCATTGCCAGGGTTCCGATGGGTCGTTTTGGCAAGCCGGAGGAAATTGCCCGCGCCGTGGTCTTCCTGGCCGCAGAAGGCGATTACATCACCGGCCAGCAGATCAACGTTAACGGCGGCGTTTACATGTAACACCTGAAAGACAGAAGGCGAAAAAATGGCTGACAAACCAATAAAAAAGCAATCAACGCCTGACTTCGAACCCAATGTGGTAAGCCGCTCTCTGGCGCGAGTGGGTGTCCATGGTGGTCACCTGCTCAAGCGCTCCATAATGCGGCGTTTGCGCGGTGGCCCACCCAATCCGGCCAGCGTAGGCAGCATGACCAGGCCCTTCGTGACGCTGACCGGCAAGCTTGCTACCCAGCCAGACACGCTTCTGTTTGCACAGATGCGGCTGCTCAAAGACACCAGTCTGTTCTGGTCTGGCATTCTGGCCAGCGGTATTGGCAAGAAACCGTTGACCGTAGCCGAACCCGAGCCTGGCGACGGTCGCTTCCGTGACCAGGCCTGGAACGACGTCATCGCCTTCAACGCCCTCAAGCAGGCGTATTTACTGTCAAGTCGCTGGGTTATGGACACCATCGACGATGTCCGGGATCTGGATGATCACGATAGACGGAAAGTCCGTTTTTTCACCAGCCAGATGACCGACGCCCTCGCACCCAGCAACTTCATTCTGAGCAATCCGGAAGTGTTGCGCACAACCGTCAAGACACGAGGCAAGAACCTCCTGCGAGGCCTCGCCAACCTGCTGCGTGATCTGGACGAGGGCAAGGGCCCGATGCCTTTCCGCATGTCCGATCCGGATGCGTTTGAAGTGGGCGACAATCTGGCCAACACACCTGGCGACGTGGTGTTCCAGAACGACCTGATGCAACTCATCCAATACCGGCCGACCACCGAGACCGTCCATCGCCGGCCCTTACTGGTGATACCGCCCTGGATCAACAAGTATTACATCCTCGATCTTGGCGAGAAAAAATCCTTCATCCGTTATTGGGTGGAACAGGGCCACACCGTGTTTGTGGTTTCCTGGGTAAATCCCGGCCCGGAGTTGGCACACAAGACCTTTGAAGACTACATGCTCGAAGGTCCGGTCGCCGCGATGGATGCCATTGAACAGGCAACCGGTGAGCGAGAAATCAACACGGTGGGATACTGCATTGGTGGCACCCTGCTTGGTTGCACACTGGCCTGGCTGGCGGCTCGCGGGGATGATCGCGTAAAAAGCGCGACGTTTCTCAACAGCATGATGGATTTCTCGGAAGTCGGCGATCTCGAAGTCTTCATCGACGAGGACTCTATTGCCAAAATCGAGAAGGCCATGAACAAACAGGGCTATCTTGAAGGCGCTTCCATGGCAACGGCCTTCAACATGCTGCGGGCCAACAGTCTGATATGGTCTTTTTTCGTCAATAATTACCTTCTCGGCCGCGACACTGCGCCCTTTGACCTGTTGTACTGGAACTCGGACGCCACCCGCATGCCAGCGGCCATGCACAGCTTTTACCTCCGCAATATGTACCTGAACAACCGGCTGCGTGAGCCCGGGGGTATTACACTGGCGGGTACACCGATCGATTTGAGAAAGGTGAAGGCCCCCGCCTACTTTGCATCTGCGATTGAGGACCACATCGCACCCTGGATCTCCTGCTACAAAGGCGCACGTAACCTGGGCGGCCCGTTGCGTTTTGTCCTCGGCGGTTCAGGGCACATTGCCGGCATCATCAATCCGCCCGAGAAAAAGAAGTACGGTTATCGCCTCAACGAAGACAACCCGGCCAATCCAGAGGAATGGCTGAAAGGTGCCGAGCAGTTTGAAGGTTCCTGGTGGCCAGATTGGGTGGCTTGGGCCGAGCAGTTCGGTGGCGGTGAGGTTAAGGCTCGCATTCCGGGAGAGGGCAATCTGCCGGTGATTGAACCGGCGCCCGGGGCTTACTTGCGCAACGAGCCGGCACCGCCAGCCCCGGTAGCCAGGAAACCAAGGCAACCGTCAAAAAGGAAATCGGCTTCCGATAAGCCGAAAGCGAGATCTCCCGAAAAAGTTACCCACTAAAAAACCATTGCGACGGCTTTGAATCGCCAGGCTCATGTCTTCAGGAGCCTGTCCTTAACGCCCCAGGTATCTGAAGCGCAGTACATTCTGATACTTGTCGATGTATTTCTGATTGATGCGACCAATCACACCCGACTGGCGCACGTCGTCGAAGCATTGATCAAAAGCAGCCGCGAGTGCGGCGTCCCGAAAAACCATCTTGTGCGGCGCCGGGTTGAAGATTGGCGCGAAACGAAAAGCATCAGACTGCGAGGGCCAGCTTTCACCACGGCGCTTTTCGTTGAAGATTCTACGATTCACTTCCGCGACCACGAATCCGTCGGCCAGGATCGCATCGACACGGCCCATAAACAGTAGCCGGGAGTGAATGGTCTGATCGGCGATCTCGGTGAGGGAGGCGAACTCGGGCACGTTGTCGCTGATTCCCAGCACATCGACCCCTTCGCGGAAGGTCACCACGTCAAGACCGGCCAGGTCTGCGATCCTCTCGATCGGGCCGACACGAGAATGATTGTAGAAGGCACCGTTCTGGTACCAGATGTAGGCGGATGTGGAATAACCGGGAAGACGCCAGTGCAAAGGTACTGTGGCAACAGCATCGAAGTCCTGACGATCCCTGTAGGTCCGCGCATGGCGCTCAAAGGGCTGCATGATGAATTCAGCCTCAAACCCGCACTCAACGAAGGTCGCCAAAACCAATTCAATATCTCGCCCCTGGAGATTTGGTTCCGCTGCGCCCGGTATCTCAGCAGCAAGAACTGTCAGCCGCGGCAGTGGCTCCGAATTCGCAGCCAGCGGCAATCCTGACAGAAGAAATAAAAAACACTGGGCGAGCGTTGAAATCTTCAAACCGCTGTCTTCTCATCTCGGGCTAAAAGTTCAGTTTTTGAACAATATCCTCATCCCGGCGTGCAGGCAATCACTCTGAGCAAATGCCTGCAAACCAGGATGCACCTCAGCCCAGGAGACACTCCTTGGCCTCATTGATGCGCGCCGCCAGGTAATTGCTGCCACCATGGTCCGGGTGAAGTTTTTGCATCATCCTCCGGTGAGCTTTGATGATCTCTTCCCGACTGGCTCCGGGCTCAAGCCCCAGGATGTCCAGCGCTTCGCTCTCGGTAAGCGGGCCGCCCGTATTGCCACTGTCACCCGACGGATCGCTTTCAGAGGCCGCCTCATCGTCTGTTCTCCAGGAGTCTCCGAACCGGCGATCCAGGTAAGTTTCAAGGAGCCGGGCAGAATCCTCGTCCTGGCCGCGGCAATAGCGTAATAGCTCAAGGAACTCGCTTTCGCTTAACTCCGCCAGCTCTCTCCCTTCCATCGGGCCCTTGATGATCTTGCCGCTCATGATTCCCGAGTCGTGGTCCAGAGTCATTTCCAGAATATCGCTGGAAACATGGGACTGGTTGCCCGACTTGGCCCCGGCACCACCGGTCACGCCACCGAGCCCGCCACGCAATAAAGATGGCAGCAGGCGACGCAACAGAGGATAGAGAAAGGCCAAACCGGCGAAGACAAAATGCAGTCGCCCGGTTATGGCCAGCAGTACGACAATGCCGATACCGGCCAGCAGAGCCAGTTTGAGAATGGCGGCATTGCGCTGACTGGCAGGCTGATTGCGCAACCACACCCACGCCACAACCGCGACAACGATGGCAACAAGCGTTAACGGCACTCAAATACCCCGGGCACACCGGCCCATCAATGGATTCTCACAAGCACTATCGGATCTGTCTGGTCAGGCGCTTCACTTCCGGGGAACTGCGGCTGGAAAAATCCTGCAGCGCCTTGGCTCCCCCGGAAGCATAGACCGCAACTGCCGCCATAAGATCCTTGAGCACCTGAGGACTGTTACGGTCAAAGGGTGCGTATGCGCCCCCTGAAAGCTTGCTCACCTGCTGGAATACCGCCCTCGCATGGGCATCATTGCCCTCATGAAACATGAACACTGGTGTGCGCAGCATTCCCAGTTCCCCGGCGGTGTGACAGAGCTCATCCACCGGTTCTTCGCAACAGTCACCGATAAACACCACAGCTTTGACGGGCTTTGCACGGGTCTCTTTCACCGCGTGGGCCAATACCCGGCTGATCTGGGTGCGCCCACCGAGGCACGAAACGCCGTTCATCAGATTCAGCAACTGCCCGGTTTCGGTCACAAACCCCGTGGCCTTGAACTCACCGAAGCCACGGTAGTAGCAGAGCTGAATGGCCAGGCCACCCAGATCCCGGGTTGCTATAAACAGTTCGCTCTGCAGATGGCAGGCCTGGTCCCAGGTAGCTTCCCGGCTTGCAGTCGCGTCCAGCGCGAAAATCAGCCGCCCCTGCCCGCCACCCTGCTTGGGCAACGTGCGAACCTCATTGATAAACTGGTCGATCGCCTGTTTGTCGGATCGGGTGCGTAGCTCTTTATCGGACATAGGCTCCTGAAAATCACGGCGGCTGAAAAAACTGACGCTAAAATAGTAGGGCATAGATCGCGCAATTCACAGGTTTGGCGAGGGCAACGCATGGTGAAAACAGGGCGTTGGTACCGAATCAGGAGTGCCGCCAGATTCCGGCCTTTGCTCCTGGCTTCCCTTTTTTTGACCGCCATTGCGCTGCCAAGCGCGGTGCAGGCGTCAAACACGTATTACCTGCTCTATCGCCAATGGCAGCCTTACGATTGGCCCGAGAATGTGCCATCTGCCAACGAGGTCACCCGCTCGCAGCGAGGACTCGGCTGGCAAGCCCGGGGCTCTGCCAGCGTCTTCGGTATTGATTACGATTACCAGCCACTACGCATCCGTACAGGCGAGCCGGCCCACAACGGGCACCTGCATCGGTTAACCTTCGGTGGCGAATGGCGGCATCAGCTCTACCGCCTGGAAGCGCGGGCCGGCATCGCCGGCACCTCCAATATGTTCAAATATCAGGATTTTCACAGCGATGTCCTTAACGGCCGTGTTGCATTCTTCCGGGCCGTTAACAGCTCCAGCGCCCTGAGCCTGGGTATCGGAGGCGATCACAGGTTTGGCTCTTTCCGCTGGCTCCCCAGAGCACGCTGGGAACAAAGCAACGCACACGGCCATTGGCTGGTAGACCTGCCCGTTCTGATGCAGTGGCAGAGCCCGGGGCAGGTTTGGGCGTTCCGGGTGGAACGAAACGGGGACCGTTGGGCCACGCTGGACAAGGAGAGGGAAGTAGAAAGCGCGCTCTATTTACGCGAGTGGAGAACCCAACTGACTTATCGGGTGCACCAGGGGGGACAATCCTGGCCAACCATCGTTCTTGGTATAGGAGCCAGTCTGGCTACCCGTATCCAATACAAGGACCTGAACACGGGTACCGAGGATCTGAGGCTTGGGGATGCCCTGCTGGCAAGCCTCAGGCTCGGTTGGTAAAAAATCCATTCATATTCAAGAACAGACGCAAACGCTGAAGCTCAACCCGCCAGCGCGGCTCGCACTTTCTTGCTCAAATGCCCCATCTCAACGCGGCCAAGCACCTGGGGTTTCAATTCATTCATCACCTTACCCATGTCCTGCATGCCCTGGGCATCCGTTGAACTGATGGCCATCCGAATCAACCCGTCAAGATCATCCTCGTTGAGGGCCGCAGGCATGAACTCTTCAATGATCACCATTTCCGCTCGCTCTTTATCGCCCAGTTCCTCGCGGCCGGCTTCGTCGTACTGACTGGCAGCGTCGCGGCGCTGTTTGAGCATCTTGTCCAGCACCTTGAGAACATCCTCGTCATTGAGCTCGCGGCGTTCATCAATCTCAATCTGCTTCACGGCAGACTGGGCCATGCGCAAAGTAACCAGGCGGGTTTTATCCTTGTTCCGCATTGCTTCTTTTACTGCGCTGTTCAGTTGTTCCTTAAGGGTTGGTGCCGTCATATTGCTGATCTCCTGTTGTTTCGCTTTGTTCTGCTTTATGGGGACGAATCGGGAATAATGCAAAGGGTGGGAATTCCATGATTCATGCTGCACTGTAGAATGCAGACACCCGAGGAAAGAAAAAGGCGCCAGGAACAATGATTGATTTCCGCAGCGATACTGTGACCCGCCCTACCCCCGAGATGCGCGAAGCCATGGCCAGCGCCGAGGTGGGAGACGATGTCTATGGCGACGACCCTACGGTTAACAGCCTGCAGGCCTACGCCGCCCAGCGGCTTGGCTTCGAAGCGGCCCTTTTTACTGTCACAGGCACCCAGGCCAACCTGCTTGCCATCATGAGCCATTGTGGCCGTGGCGATGAGTATCTCTGTGGCCAGTCCGCTCACAATTACAAGTACGAGGGCGGAGGCGCCGCGGTGCTCGGCAGTGTCCAGCCCCAACCGATCGAGAACGAGCCGGACGGGAGCATTGATCTGGAAAAAGCCCGGGCCGCGATCAAGGCGGACGATTTTCATTTTGCCGTCACCCGTCTGCTCTCCCTTGAGAACACCATCGGAGGCAAAGTACTGCCCCTTGAGTGCCAAGCGCAGGCCCGTGCGTTCTGCGACGAACACGGGCTTCTTCTGCACCTGGACGGCGCCCGTATTTTCAATGCCGCCGTGAAATCAAACTGCGATGTCACCGAAATAACCCGGCACTACGATTCCGTCAGCGTGTGTCTGTCCAAAGGCCTGGGCGCACCGGTCGGATCGCTGTTGCTGGGGTCGGAATCATTCATCAAGCGGGCCACCCGGCTGCGCAAAATGGTGGGAGGCGGCATGCGCCAGGCCGGCATTCTGGCCGCCGCGGGACGTATCGCGCTCGAAAGGGGGCCTCTTCGACTGTTCGAGGACCATGAAAACGCCGAATACCTTAGCAACGGCCTGGCAAAGATTCCGGCACTTGAGGTCAACCCGGCCAGCACCCAGACCAACATCGTTTATGCAAGGTGCAAGGCGGGCCAGGCGTCACAGCTGAAAGACTACCTGGCCGAACAGGGCATCCTGATTACGGCCGGCGACCCCATCCGCTTTGTGACCCATCAGGATGTCAGCCGTGAGGATGTGGACACCCTGCTGACGGCCATCCGGAAATTCTACCCGTCCTGAACGGATACTCTCGCTCAAAAAAGGCCCCTCAATGAGGGGCCCTTCCAGCGTTACCTGATATCAGCCTGGGGTTACACCATCTTGCCTTCGGCAATCAGCAAGCGGCGTTCGTGATGAAGGCCTTTGAACAGGCTGTAGGTCATCACCAACAGCACCAGCGTAAACGGCAGCCCGACACTCAGGGCGCCAGCTTGCAGAGCGTTGAGGGCTTGTTCACCGCCAACGAACAGAAGCACCCCGGCAATGGTCCCTTCAGTGACCGCCCAGAAGATGCGCTGGGCTTTCGGGGCATCGGTCTTGCCGCCAGACGTGATGCTGTCAATCACCAGGGAACCTGAATCCGAGGATGTGACGAAGAAGGTCAACACCAGAGTGATCCCGATAAAAGAGGTGATTCCAGACAGTGAGATATTTTCCAGCATCTGGAACATGGCCAACGACACTTCGGTAAGACCATCGGAACCCAACACGCCAATATCGTTCTGAACCTGGTTAAGCGCCCCGCCTCCGAATGCGCTCATCCAGAACAGAGTAATGATGGTCGGGATGATCAGAACCGCCGTGACGAACTCACGCACCGTGCGGCCATGGGATACCCGCGCGATAAACATACCTACGAACGGTGACCAGGAAATCCACCAGGCCCAGTAGAAGACGGTCCAACCATGGAACCAGGTGGTGTCTTCCTCGCGGCCAAAGGGATTACTGAGCGAGAACATATTGGACGCGTAGGAGACCGACGTATCCCAAAGCCACTGGAACACGGCAAGTGTGGGGCCGGCAAATATTACAAACAGCAGCAGCAGCCCGGCCATGATCATGTTCGCGTTACTGAGAATCCGGACACCACCGTGGATCCCCCGAATCACGGAGAGGGTAGCGACCGCCGTAACGCCGGCGATCACGCCTACCTGAATATTCAGGCCTCCCTCAATATCAAACAGGTAGGAGATACCGGATGCCGCTTGCTGGGCGCCAAACCCCAGCGAGGTTGCAAGACCAAAGATGGTCGCCAGTACCGACACGGTGTCGATGACATTGCCGGGCCACCCCCAGACCTTGTCTCCCAGAATTGGGAAAAAAGCGGAACGAATGGTTAGCGGCAGGCCTTTATTAAAGGCAAAAAACGACAGCGAGAGCCCGACAATCGCGTAGATTGCCCAGGGATGCAGACCCCAGTGGTACATGGTTGCGCCCATCGCAAGGCGGGCACCCTCAGCAGTGTTTGGCTCAACACCCAGGGGTGTTCCATACCAGTCGGTGTAATAGGCCACCGGCTCGGCAACCGACCAGAACATAAGCCCTGTACCCATACCAGCTGCGAACAACATGGCAAACCAGGACAGCAGAGAGAATTCGGGCTTGGCATCAAGCCCGCCAATGCGAATCTTGCCCACCGGCATAAAAATAAGGGCCAGGCAGAAGATAACAAACAGGTTTGCGCTGAGAAGAAAGCCCCAGTCGAACACAGCGATCGCACCATTCTTGGCACTATCGAGCAACTCCTTTGCACCTGCAGGGAAAATAAGTGTTCCGACAACGAAGGCAACAATCAGGATTGCGGTTAACGGAAATACGATGTTGTGGATATCGAAGCCGAACTTCTCGATATTATCCTGACCGGCTACGTAGTCGGTCTGATAATCGTCTGAAATGACGTCACCCAATGTGAGGACTCCTATGACTGCATAACCCGGCAGTCGGTTGGAAAGTTTACCTCTCTAAGTGCCACCCCAATATTTTGAACTCTAAGAATTAAAATTTCCAACTCTGTTAGACTTGTGCGCTACGAATCCTCGCAACGCCTGAAGGTTCCCGCTGATGAAACTCAACCCCTTTAACACCCGCATCGGTCTGGCTCTGGGAGGCGGCGCTGCCAAAGGCATTGCGCACATTGGTGTGCTGAAAGCGTTTGAAGAAGAGCAAATCAAGATTCATTGCATTTCGGGCACGAGCGCCGGCGCGCTTATCGCGAGCTATTACGCTTTCGGCCGCCCGGCGGAATCCATCCTCAGCATTTGCTCAACGCTGAACCTCTCCAAAATCATCAACTTTACCTTTGAGCGCGGAGGGCTGTTCAGCACCAACGCCATTCGGGAGATGATTCACCGCGATCTGGGCGATGTCCGGATCGAGGACGCCGAGATTCCGCTGGCCATCTGTGCCACGGATATCGAAACCGGCGAACAGTTGATCTTCCGGGAAGGCAATCTGGCGGATGTCGTGTGCGCCTCAATGGCGGTTCCCGGCCTGTTTGTACCTGTTGAAATCGATGGGCGGATTCTGGTGGACGGGGGGCTGGTGGAAAACGTCCCCATTTCGCCATTGGCCAAAATGGGTGCTGGTATTACGGTGGCCGTTGATCTCAGCCATGTCAGCCGTTATCCGAAGCCGGACAACACCTTCGATGTCATTTCCAACGCCATCAACATTGGCATCGATTTCAACACCCGCAAGCAACTGAAGCATGCCGACATATCGGTACCTCTGGACCTGAGCGACTACAGCCTTACCAATAACGCCGACCGCGTTGACGAGCTTTATCGGGAAGGCTATCACCCGATGAAGAAGAAGATCCGCCAGGTACTCTGGTACAAACGGATGCATGTTGCCATCAGTCTTCTGAAAACAACCCGAACGTTGATGCCCTTCAAGGTGCCCGAGATTCTGAAGGAGCTCAGGCGCCACGGCTTTGCGGTGCGCAATCGTCATTAGCCACTTAATCACCGCCAGCGGTGAACCAAAACGCTCTTTGCAGACTACTCTTCACACCCGACCATTTTTCAATGCGAACGGAGCTTGCGCATGATTACAGTTCACCACCTCAACAATTCCCGCTCACAGCGCGTTCTCTGGATGCTGGAAGAACTGGGTGTTCCCTATGAGATCAAGCATTACCAGCGAGATCCCAAGACCATGCTGGCCCCCGAAAGCCTGAAAAAGGTGCACCCGCTCGGAAAATCCCCGGTGATCACAGACGGCGATCTGGTGGTGGCCGAATCCGGTGCCATCATTGAATACCTGGCACACACCTACGGCAAAGACACCATGCTCCCGGAGAGCGGGGGGCAAGCCTGGCTCGACTACACCTATTGGTTGCACTACGCCGAAGGCTCATTGATGCCGCCTCTGGTGTTGCGACTTGTCTTCGAAAAGGTAAAAACCAGCCCGATGCCGTTCTTTGTGAAACCTGTCGCCAAGGGCATTTCGGACAAAACCAACGAAATGTTTATCGGCCCTATGATCAAGACCCACCTGGATTTCGTGGAAAGCCATCTGGCGAAGAACACCTGGTTCCTGGGGGACAAACTGAGCGCGGCGGACATCCAGATGAGCTTCCCGCTTGAGGCTTCCGTAGCCAGGGGCATCGTCGGCAGGAACCAGCCTCACATCAGCGGATGGGTCAAACGCGTTCATGCCCGACCGGCTTATCAGAGGGCGCTCGAGAAAGGCGGTGATTACGACTTCGCCTGAAGGTCACGACAATCTGATTGCCGCCGTCCAGTGACGGCGGTTTGGAAACCTGAGAAGTGTAGGCCACCCGGTCTACTGGCTTCCGGGTAAAAGCCGTTGCAAAAAATTATCCAACGCCTGATTAACGGCGTCCGAATGCGACAGATTTGCGGCGTGCCCGGCACCGGGAATCACGACCAGTTCGGCATCCGGGATTTTGTCCGCCATCACCTGTGCCCGCTCCATCGGAATCGCAATGTCAGCATCGCCATGGATAATAAGCGTGGGCTGGGAAACCTCTGAAAGACGCTCCGTGACGTCATCGCGGCTTGCCAGCGTCTGGAAGTTGTTGCCGATGTTTGCCGCCGACATCGTTTTCCATTTTTCCTTCCAGTGTTCACTGTCAGGGTAATCACTCCCAAGAATGATGTTGGCAATGGTGGTACCCACTTCCGGGGTCAGCCCCTGCTCCATAAAAGAACTGATCAGTTGCTGGTAAAGGGGCAGCTTTTCTTCCTGCTCGGTACCTGCCTGGCTATCAAGCATCACCAGTCCGACCACCCGATCAGGATGAGTCAGAGCACACCGTAGTGACAGGAAGCCACCCTGAGACATCCCTACCAGAACGGCTTTTTCTACGCCCAGATGCGTGAGCAGTGCAGCCAGGTCATCTGCCGAGTCGTAGTAACTGAAGGGTTCGGGCTGGGCAACGGCGGTGAGCCCATGCCCACGCTCATCCCAGGTGATGCATCGGAAACGGTCGCGAAACGCCGACACCTGCGGAGCAAACATTTCGTGGTCCATCAGCAGACCGTGCGAGAACACCACAACCGGTCCAGTCCCGCCAGTGTCCTCGTAGTAAAGCCTTTGGCCATTTACCTCGGCGAAAGCCATCACACATCCTCTTTTGTTGTTTGTTGTCGGATCAGCATAGCATCCTATGCTCTTAGCAGTCTGTCCATCTGCCAAGAGGCGCTCGGCCAGCCGATGGTCTAACCTTGATCCTGCATCTCGTTAACTGCTCGCTTTTCTGGCTCGGGAAAGCTTACAGCCAAAACAAGAACAGGAACTGGGGACTGTATGATTTTTGATTACATCGTTGTAGGTGGCGGATCGGCTGGCGCTGTAATGGCGGCGCGATTGAGTGAGGACCCTGATGTCAGCGTCTGTCTTCTGGAGGCAGGCGGCAAGGGCGATCACTTGTTAACCCGCGCACCAGCTGGTGTGGTCGCGATCATGCCCGGCCATGGCAAGATCAATAACTGGGCGTTCAATACAGAGCAGCAGCCGGAGCTCGCTGGGCGTCGAGGATTTCAGCCCAGAGGCCGTGGGCTGGGAGGCTCCAGCCTGATCAACGCAATGCTTTATGTGCGTGGACACAGGGCGGATTATGATGGATGGGCCGAGCTGGGTTGCGACGGATGGGGATGGGATGATGTTTTGCCCTACTTCCGCAAAGCGGAATGCCATGAAGGTGGAGCCAGCGAATACCATGGGGCCGATGGCCCATTGCATGTTTGCAAACAGCGATCACCAAGGCCCATTTCCGAAGCCTTTATCGAGGCGGCTAAAGAGCGAGGCTATCCCGCAAGCGACGATTTCAATACCGGCGACAACGAGGGCGTTGGCCTGTATGAAGTTACCCAGTTTCATGACACCGAACGCAATGGTGAACGCTGTTCCACCGCTGCGGCATATTTGTATCCGATCATGAAACAGCGCAACAACCTCAAGGTTGTGACCGGTGCCCGTGCGACCCGAATTCTTTTTAACGGAAAACGTGCTTCAGGCGTTGAGTATCGGCTCAAGGGCCAATCGCTCACGGCCTCAGCAAACCGCGAAGTCATCCTATCCGCCGGTGCCTTCGGCTCCCCGCAATTACTACAGCTATCCGGAGTGGGAAATCCCGACGACATCCTCCCGCATGGAATTCCCATGGTTCACGAGCTGCCGGGCGTCGGCCGAAATCTGCAGGATCATCTGGATTTCATTCTGGCCTACAAGTCTGCAGATACCGATAACTTTGGCTTCAGTTTAACGGGCATGAAAAACATGCTTCGCCATTCCCTCCAATGGCGAACGGATGGGACGGGTATGATTGCCTCACCCTTTGCAGAGGGGGCGGCATTCCTAAAGTCTGACCCGGAGCACGACAAGCCGGACCTGCAGCTGCACTTCGTCGTCTCCATCGTGGAGGATCACGCCCGTAAACTGCATTGGGGACACGGCTTCAGTTGCCACGTCTGCAACCTGCGGCCGAAATCCCGAGGGCGTGTCTTCCTGTTAAGCTCCGACCCAATGGCCGATCCCGGCATCGACCCCAACTACTTGTCCGACCCGGACGACCTGAATCTGACTATCAAAGGCGCAAAAATCACCCGGGAAATTTTAGAAGGGCCTGCACTCTCGCCGTACCGACAATCCGAAATGTTCGGCGTTCACGACGACATGAGCGATGAGGAATGGGAACGCCACATTCGCGCCCGCGCGGATACGATCTATCACCCGGTAGGCACCTGCAAGATGGGCATAGATGATCTGGCCGTGGTTGACTCCAGCCTCAAGGTTCACGGACTTGAGGGTTTACGGGTGGTCGACGCTTCAGTCATGCCGACTTTGATTGGTGGTAACACCAACGCCCCGACGATCATGATTGCTGAAAAGATCGCCGATACGATTCGAACCGACGGATAAAGGCCTCACTACAGGTGCCAAAATGACAACAAAAGACAAACCAGTTGCTCTAATCATCGGGGCCGGCGACCACCTGGGTTCTGCCATCGCCCGGCGCTTTGCAAAGGAAGGCTTCCACCTTGTGGTCACCCGCCGGCGCGGGGATCTTGATCTTCTCAGCTCGGAAATTCAGGCTCTCGGCTCGAGCGCGACAGGCATCCACTCCGATGCAAGGGACGAAGACCAGGTCATTGAGCTGATTGAACGCGTTGAGTCAGAGCATGGCCCAATACGGGTAGCCGTCTTCAACGTGGGCGGAAACGTTCGATACGATATCTGCGAGACCAGCACCCGGGTCTACCGGAAAGTCTGGGAGATGTGCGCACTGGCCGGGTTTCTGGTCGGGCGCGAGGTCGCAAGGAAAATGCTGCAACGCAATGAAGGCACACTCCTCTTTACCGGCGCCTCCGCCAGCCTCCGCGGCGGACGCGGCTTTGCGGCCTTTGCCGGCGGCAAGCATGCGCTGCGCGCCCTGGCGCAAAGCATGGCAAGGGAACTGGGCCCTCAAGGGATACACGTCGCTCACGTGGTGGTGGATGGCCTCATCCGCAATGAAGCCACGGCAGAATTTTTGCCGGACCTCTATGCGAGCAAGGGCGAGGACGGCATTATCGAGCCCGACGACCTCGCGGAAATCTATTGGCAGCTACACAACCAGCCACGCTCAGCCTGGACTTTCGAGCTCGATGCGCGGCCTTTCTCAGAGAATTGGTAACGCCCCGGAAAAGCTGTGTCGGACTATCAGGAGCCGGGTATCAGCCGGCTCCTGTCGTTCCTAGACGTAGAAGTCCAGCTCCTCCTGGGATTTCAGAAGATCCCGCATATTGATCGGGTCGTCACCGAAGAAGAACACAAGCCCCCAGTGAGTACCGAAAGCGGATCGGTCCGGAACTGTTTCCTCGGCAGGGGCCACCAGCTCGTGAGACTCGAAGTAAGGATGCTCAATGCACTCTTTGGGCATTTCCAGCTTGCTCACCACGCGGCGTCTCGGATACACACCAAAGCAGCCGGCATAACCTTTGGCATCGACCACTTCGCGGGGGAAGAAGGCATCCACCTCTTCCTTGGTGCTCTTGGGATCAAACACCAGCATGGAAGCCTGGTAGGCATTGAATCCATACGCGCGTTCAATCAATTCGAAGGCCTTGAACCCTGGTGGACGATACGCAACTTCGCCAAAGTACATGGTGCCGTCGCTGGTCACGAAGTACTCCGGATGAATCAGGCCGAACTGGATATCAAATGTTTTGACCAGCAACTCGATCTGCTTGGTGATAGCTTCGCGCCAGCTTTCAAGTTCCTTCGTGGCAGGAACAAACACCGAGTAACCCAGGGTGACGTACTCTGAAATATTCAGAAACTTGATTTTGCCATCGTGGATCCAGGCCTCAACGGCGAATTCCCAGCCACTCAGGTGACTTTCCATGAGCAAGGGGTATTCCTCGTCCGGAATCGTATCGATTTCTTCCAGCGTGCGGATCATGCGGTGACCCAGGCAACCGGCTTTATCGAAGGCCTTTACGTGAATAGGATCGTCAGGATCACCATCCAGTTTGAGCAGCGTCTGGTTAACCCGCTTCATGAAGCGAATGATGTCATCCTTTTCGTGGGCTTCTTCGAAAATCCCGACGCGAATACCACCAAGCTGGGCCCGACGTTTCATCAGCGCCTTGTCCCGGAACAGAATGGATTGACCGTACATACGCGGATTATTCAGAAGAACAGAGTTGATCGCGCCTGACCATTCCACCGTTTCCTCGAACAATGGGATTGCGACGTCCACGCCTTCGGCTTTCAGCTTTTCAGCGATTTCCATGGACCGATCGTTCAGGCGAACAAAATCCCAGGGGATAAAGGGAATATTGTTGGCCGTGCAAAAATCGGCAGCCCAATCCGGGGCAACCACGATATAGCGACGATCGAACTTCTGAGCCGCCTTGATCGCATTAATACTCCAGCCCAGAAGGGCAATATAGCCCTTGTTTGGGTCCTTGGGTGTTTCCGTTCCGAGAACCGAGTCCATGGAGGGATCGCGCCAGGCCAGCACTTCCTGCGACATTTTGGATTTCGGTGTGATCGCCATAAGTTAACCCTTTATATTCGAAATAACGCAAAGGGCATTGGCAACAACCCGATGCGTCAGACCAGAGTGTCCCAGCCAGACGCGGAAATTAGTTTCCATACCCAACAATCTAGACCCTTACACGCCACGAAGCGAGCCTGTCCCTCCACTATCAAGACGATTACGAAAGGATCTGGAGTCACAAGATGCAAGCATCCAAAGGCCTGCCTGCAAAGATTTTCCGTTTTATCCCCGTAACCTGTAGAAGGGTTCGAGAACCGGCTTCAATCCTTTTGCATCGTCAATGAACAGCTGCAGATGCGGGAAGGGAATCTCTATACCGGCGGCATCCAGGGCTTCTTTCATCTGCTCGAGAATATCGGCCATGATTCTGGGTCGCACATCCAGGTTATCCGGCGTTATCCACACTTTGACTTCGAGGTTCACTGACGAATCACCGAGGCTTTTGAGCAAAACACGGGGCTCCATGCCAGCGCCCTGCAAAACTTCGGGATGCGCCAGCAAAACCGGCATCAACACTTCCCTCGCGGCCTTCGCAGATTCCTTGTAAGCAATTCCCACGGGAATATTCAGGCGTGTCACGCCCTCTCCGCTGTAATTGATGATATCCGTGGAGGCAACACTGTCGTTTGGAATCATCGTGAAGATATTATCCCGAGTTCGCAGCCAGGTGGTTCGCAAGGCAATCTTCACCACTTTGCCTTCCTGTCCGTTGATGGTGACCCAATCACCGATGCGAAAAGGCCTTTCAATGAGCAGGGTGATACCCGCAATGAAATTGGAGAGCGTGGATTGCGCGGCAAAACCGACGGCAATACCGACGATGCCCAGACCGGCGATAATCGACACCACATCGAAACCGAACTGGGCAAGCACCGATACCACCGCAAGGGTTGCGGCGATAACCGCAAACAGATTCTCGACCAGTTGCCGGATGGAAGGATCCATTCGATAGCGTGAAGTGCCTTCCTTGATCAGACGCCGGAAAACTACCCAGACCACGTAGAAACCGAGGACCATGAAACCCGCCCTCGCCATCGCCTTGAGAACCTCAGGAGAAACCCCGAATTGCGCAAGAATAACTACCAGCGCACCCAACCCGGCCAGATAGCGCAGGCCGCTGCGCATCTGGATGTAAAGAGCGGTTTTGGTTCGCCGCTCACCCAGGCCCAGCCTGATGGCAGCGATCAGAATCAGATAAACGCCCAGAAAGACGCCAAGGTAGATGACAGAGACCAGCAGCTGGCCAAGTACCTGTACCAGCAACGCACCCCAGTCGAGATTCTCGCCTGACACTGCCTGAAAGGCATCGCCAAGATTTCGACGGAGTTGCTCAATCAAATCTGAACCGAATGATTCCATCATGATCTGCACGACACCTTTGCTGTCCATACATCAAGTAAAGGCGCGAATGGCATTTTGCTCAAATGCCGATCCGAGCCTCTTTGAAGTGTCTGTGCAAGTTACATTGACGGATCACTCTGCAAGGTGCTCAATATAAGAACGACGACCTTGTGGAGGAGATAACAATGAAATGGATTGTGCTCGCAGTAATTGTCGCGATCATCGCCGTCTGGCTGTATCGGGGCAAACGCAAAAACTATATTGAAGATCCTGACGTGAAAACATTCGATGAGAAAGATTACTACCTCACATCGAATGACAACGCCTCAGATGACGAGTCCTCCCCCGATCAGAGTAATCCTCGTCACTGAGATGGGCGTTACTTTTTCAGGCTGATCTGCTTTGAGCCCGTGGGGGATACTTGTCCGCTTTTGCCCTTGCCGACGTATTCCACAGATCCGCCCGCTTTCAAAAAGGCGGCGGTCTGTTCTTCAATCGCAGCAGAGGTCAGGGTAACTTTCTCGGGTTTCTTGCTCATAGTGATATCCAGGTCGGGATGGCTTAATTAATATCGTAAGCTTTCCATTATACCTGAAGTGGCTAAAAATTGTTCGCTCCCTATAGACTGCGCGCTCCACGCGCCTCGGCCAGGCTCCCCCTGTTCTCAACATTGGTGTAACCGGCACGCTCCAGAGCCGATTTTGCGACACCAGCTCTATTGCCGCTGCGGCAATAAAGATTAATCTCGGTGTCTTTGTCCGGGAACCTCTCGGTAACCTCCGCAACGATCTGGTCATGAGGAATCAGCGGGTCTCCATCTATGTGGCTTTGCCGATGTTCCGCCTCTGTGCGGACATCGATCCACACGGGCTTCGCATGCGCTACTATCGGTGCCAGCGCAAGTGATAACAGGATTAGCACCGCTTTCACTGAAAAAGACACTTTCATAAGCAACTTGCTCCCTATTTTAAAACTCTACAATTAGTCTATACGGGTAAACTTACCGGAGGAGTTCACCGCATGGAAACCGCTGACATCTTCCTGTCGCTGCTGTTCGGCTGCATCGGTTTCGCCTATTTCATGTATGGCCGGCGCAGGAAAAACATCGTCACCCGATACTGCGGCATTGCCATGATCCTGTATCCCTACCTGGCCAGCAGCGCCTGGGAGATGCTGGCAGTGGGTGTTGGGCTCATGGTTGTGCCACGGTTTGTCGAACTCTGATGCCGGATTAATGCCCCGTTACTATCCCTTCACAAAGACGCCTGAAAGTTGCGCACTGCCCCTCCGCGTGCCACGGTTAGAACACAACCCTGAAAAGGAGGATGGCAAATGCTCTATTGGGCTATCGTCTGTCTGGTAATTGCGATCATTGCGGGCGTTCTTGGTTTTGGAGGTATTGCAGGAACGGCCGCCGGCTTTGCGAAGATATTGTTCTTCATTTTTCTGGTACTGCTGGTTGTATCTTTAATAGTGAACGTCTTCCGGGGCAAGGGCCCCAAAGTCTAGGGCATGTCCCGAACGCCAAAATACACTTAACCTTTCCGTTGGGGACCTCGCATGTTCGAGAGTGAAATCCCACCACTGGACATCATTGTCCGCCTGCTCATGGCCGCCGGTTTGGCGCTGGCACTCGGGCTTGAGCGGGAACTGCGAGGGAAACCCGCGGGGCTCCGCTCTCACATGCTGGTTTCCGTAGGAGCCTCGGCATTCATTCTGATTGGCCTGCATATCCTGATGACGACCGCAGAAGGCGACCCTTCGGCACGGATAGACCCGTCGCGGATCGTTGAAGGTGTGATCGGCGGTATCGGGTTTCTCGGCGCCGGCTGCATTATTCAAAGCCGCGGAAGCGTTCAGGGCATTACCACCGGCGCTTCCATCTGGATTTGCGGAGCAATCGGTGTCGCCTGCGGTCTGGGCACGCTGGTTCTTGCCAGCATGGTGACCGTGTTGGCACTCATTATCATGGTTGTGCTGGGCCGGTTTGAACGGGAAATGATCGAAGAGTGACTGACTGGCAGGCCAGCATGTCGTCCCGGCTGAGCTGAAATCCTAGAGCCGCTCAATAGACTTGAGCAGAGAATTGAAAGCCCTCGAAAAGCTGCGCTCAGCCAAACGGTCCATTACCCGGCCCAGCAGCGGCACTTGCACGTGCCCTTCAGAAACCCAGGTAACCCGGGTCTGTTCCCCTTCTGGCTTTAAAACAATTTCTCCCTTCGTGTGCTGAACGGTGAACGGGCTCGATTTTTCAATTTGATAGTGCATTCGGTTTGGCCTCTCGAACCGGGTAATACGCTCAGTGAGCTCAAGCCGGCCAGCTCCGATAATTCTCAGGGCGCCAGTGCCATTTTTCTCGCCTCTACCCTCTTCAATCAGTAACGACGTACTAACCCCTGGAAACCGAGAATAGCGAGCGTGGTCGGAGATGGCTTCGAAGACTGACTCGATATCCTTCTCGAGAACTCGTTCGACATGAATGCGAAACATGGCTACTCCTCAACTGCGGGATCACAAACAAGATACGGTCTCACGTTCACCTCAGGAAGCCCGATCATGCAAACGCCCAGACGGGTCTATCTCGCCGGAACTCTTCAAGGCGCTAAAACTGAACCAGGTCTGCAAAAGCTGCCATTGGAAATCAAAATACCCCTGGCTCGGGCTTGGTCAGGTCGTTTATCTGAACGATATGCTCGAACGTCATCTGGCCTCCTGTCGGGTGCTATACGCAACACTGTGCCAGCCCTTTGGCCTTTACGGAACCCGCGTATAAGCCTCCCTGACCTTGATCATGGCGATCCTGGAATCGTCTGGTTCCAAACCGTTCTTGTTCAGTTGCGCAATCACCATTCGCCCTACCCTGGGGCATTGAGAACGAGGAATATGATGTTTTACAAAAATATCGGCTATGGCCTGCGGCGCGGGATCCCGATTCGACTTGAACAGCGCGCCTATTTCAGAGGCACAGGCCTGATCGACAGGGTCGGTATTATTTTTACTCCGCCAGACCAAAAACGCGACGATAAGTACAAAAATTCCACCGATTACAAACTGCATTTCCACCTCCAGTCTGAACCTTGCATCTGGCTCACCAGCTTTTTGTTCTGAAACAGCGCCTCTACTCCCGGGCCATCGCAAGGCACAATTTCAATCGCTCGCTTTTGTGCGATTAATGCCGGGGTATTAAAGTTCGATTCAGGGTTCGGGTACGCGTTTAAAAGTAAACAGCCTACAATTCAAAAGGATGATCACTGGTATGGTTCCAGTGCAAACTGATAGTCAAGTAATTCATAAAAGGGGAAATTGAATCCCAGTGAACTATCGCCAACTCTTTCTTGCTCTTATACTCGGAATTCTCGCCCTTGCACTCTGGATGAGTCCCGAGTTCAAACAGATTGCCGCCGGGGTTGCCATTTTTCTGTTCGGCATGCTCTCGCTGGAGAACGGGTTTCGCCAGTTTACCGGTGGTTTTCTCGAGAGCGTGCTGCGTCGTACAACAGATACGATTCCGAAAAGCCTCGGTTTTGGCATCGTCAGTACCGCCATCATGCAGTCCAGTTCTCTGGTATCGGTGATCACGATCTCGTTTTTGAGCGCCGGCTTGCTTCCGCTGATCACGGGTATCGGCATTATCTTCGGCGCCAATCTCGGTACCACCACCGGCGCCTGGTTGTTCGCCACCATCGGTATGAAAATGAGCCTTTCGGCCTTTGCCTTGCCGATGCTTGTCTTTGGCGTGGTACTGAATTTCCAGCAACCACGAGCATGGAAAGCCTTAGGTGCAATTCTCGCAGGGCTCGGGTTTCTGTTTCTCGGTATCGATTTCATGAAGGCGGGCTTCGAAAGCTATCAGTCGGCTGTCGATCTGCGCGAGTACGCAATGGACGGTGTCGCTGGACTTCTTGTCTATACAGGCCTCGGAATTCTGGCGACCGTCGTGATGCAATCCAGCCATGCGACGCTGGCGCTCACTCTGGCCGGTCTGGCCACGGGCCAGATTACCTACGAAAACGCCCTGGCACTGGCCATTGGTGCGAATATCGGCACAACAGTCACCGCGCTGATCGGTGGTCTCGGTGCAAATATCACTGGCAAGCGTCTGGCAGGTGCCCATCTTCTATTTAACGCGGCAACGGCAGTGATCGCCCTGGCGCTGATCGAGCCTCTGCGTTGGTCCGTGGATGCCCTGTCAGCCCTCATGTCGATCGCCGACGATGACTATACGGTCAAGCTCGCGGTATTCCATACCCTGTTCAACTGCCTTGGTGTTGCCATCATGCTGCCACTGATCTCGAGAATGGCACGAGCACTCGAACGCTGGCTGCCTGAGCGAGAGGAAGAGCTCGCCGCACAGCCAAGGTACCTGAATCAGGCTGCGATGGACTCACCCGATAGTGCAAACGCGGCAGTACGCAGGGAGGTCTGGCACCTGTTCGATCAAGCCTTCGTTATCCTTGCACATGGTCTCCACCTGCACCGTGAAAGTATTCGCCTGAGCGATGATCTTGAAGCGACGATTAACAATTCCCGGGAACGCATCGATATCGACATCGACCTGATCTACCGACAGCGGGTAAAGCAGCTATACAACGCCATTCTCGACTTTATTTCCGGGCGAATGACCCGGGAATCGCCGGCAAACTCCACCGAATCGCTTTATCGTCTTCAGCATGCGGCCGCGGAAATGGTTGAAGCCATCAAACATGTCAAACACCTGCGCAAGAATCTCACAATCTATATGGCGTCGGATAACGCCACGATTCGTAAAGAATACAACGAGCTTCGGCTGCGAGTCGCGATGGTACTGCGTGAGACCCATCGTTGTTACGAAGGTCGGTTTGAGGATGCCAGCACAGCCATACTGGAGCTCGACGAGATCGCTGTGCGTGCACGAGTAGACCGCGAATCGATGGTCGGTCGTGTCACAAAACTCCTGGGTGCAAAACGGATTGATGCCGCCATGGCTACTTCCCTGCTAAACGATTCTGCCTACGCCAGTGAAACCGTCGATGCTATTCTGACAGGAACCCGCGAGCTTCTGACTGCCATGGATGTTCAAGCCGCTCGAACCACGGAGGAGCTGTCGGTGAGCGACGCAGGTGGGGCAGAGGTCATGCCATGACGAATTCCGATTAAGCTTTAAACAGAGGGGACGGAACAGTGGGTTTCAAGGATCTTGTGGCGAAGCTTGACGATATTCTGGGCGACCATGACAAGGGTAAATCCCTGGAGCTTGAAGAACTGAAGCGGCTTGAAGAGCGGCTGGTGGAGAAGCAGGAGAAATACCGCGACCGACTGGCTTCCGGCGCCCCGGGGGAAACACCCGCTCAAACAGAAGTTCGCCTGCGAGTCGTTGAGGCGCAACTTGCCAAATTGAGGGAACTTATGGAAGAAGCATCCCTCTGATCGTGAAGAAAAGCATAGCCGCTAACAGTCCCGATAATGGAACGGTGACAATCCAGGCAGCCACAATCCTGAAAACCGCTGATCGCTTTACCAGCTCCTGGCGATAAACCTTTTTCAGACCCTTGCGATCGCTTTTCGAGATCGGTGCCGTGCCACCATTATTCCTCTTGAGGTTCTGTAGAATTTGTCCCTTCTCCTCAAAGGAAGCTTCCTGGAACTCTTCCAGCACCCGCTCTACTTTCTCCCGGTCCTCTCCGGCATAGTGCGCCTCGATCTCATCGATCTTCTGGCGGTAGGTCGTTTTGAGATGTTCGCGCAAAAAGCCAACGCCAAACACACCCCCTATCGCAATATGCGTTGAGCTCACCGGAAGGCCTAACTGACTGGCAACGATAACCGTAACCGCCGCAGCCATCGCCACGCAGAAAGCCCGCATCCGGTCGAGCTCCGTTATTTCCGAACCAACCGTGCGTATGAGCTTGGGGCCAAACAGTGCCAGGCCAAGCGCAATGCCGAGTGCACCCACCAACAACACCCAGCTGGGAATCGTGGCCTTGGACGCTATTCCGCCCTGAAGCACGGCTTCATTGATCGCGGCCAGCGGGCCGACTGCGTTGGCAACGTCATTCGCGCCGTGGGCAAAGCTCAGGAGCGCGGCCGCAAAAATCAGCGGGATAGTAAAAAGGCCATCAACGCCCGCCTTGCTGTTTGCTACCTCGGCCGAGTGGCGGTGAATCAACCACTTTGTAAGCCACCATACGATTACTCCGACGATTGCCCCCAATCCAACGGCGGGAAGCAACCCGATCTCCACAATCTTGCTTAATCCCTTTAACACCAGATAGGTCGAAAAGACCCAGGCCATAATTGCAACAAACAGGGGAACATTGTGTTTCGCAGCCTGCGCAATATCCCGCTTGTAGGTAATCCGGCGCTTGATTAGGTACAGAGACAAGGCTGCGATGGCACCGCCAAGCACCGGGGAAATAACCCAACTGGCAGCGATCTGGCCGAACTGTCCCCAATCAACAATGCCCGAGCCACCGGCAGCGATGCCCGCTCCCATAACACCACCAACAATTGAGTGTGTCGTGGAGACTGGCGCGCCCACGTACGTTGCGACATTCAACCACAGCGCGGCAGCAAGCAAGGCGGCTATCATGAGCCAGATGAAGGTGTCGGCATCGCCAATCAGGGCAGGATCAATAATCCCCTTTTTTATCGTGCTGACCACATCGCCACCGGCGATAAGCGCGCCACTGGCCTCAAAGATCGCGGCAATGGCGATTGCACCGGCGAGCGTAAGAGCCTTGGAGCCGACGGCAGGGCCTACGTTATTGGCGACATCGTTTGCGCCAATATTCATCGCCATGTAGCCGCCGATCATGGCCGCTGCCACCAGCATGACCATGTTTGGCGCATCTGCCCCTATTGAGCGGACATACAACATGATGCCGACAATGAAGATCACGGCCACGCCGATGCGAAGCACCTCGGCGCGCCCATAACGGGTTGCCCGCTCTATGGCATTGATCTGCTCCAGCTCCATCAATCCACCGCCAACGTGTCAATGATTGGTGCGATAACCGGTGGGTTACCACTCGCTTCAATACAATGTAGACCAAAGCCAGAAAATTTTGAGCGGTTCTGCGCACGGCGAAGGAACCGACAATGGCCAGCGAGCCGTCAGATTGAAGTTTTGAATATTGGGATTGCGTCTTGCCTGTGCAGGATGTGTTTAACTATAACCAACCATTACCAGAGGATAGGCTTTCGTGACCTCGAAATCCTGGCTAAGCCATTTGCGCCCCCACAAGATACCGTTTCGGCGCCGATTTGCCCGAGCGTCCGTCGCCCTTATCTTTCGAAGCACGGAAAACGGCGTCAAGGAGTTGCTCTTTATCCAGCGGGCCCGTCGGGAGGGTGACCCCTGGTCTGGCGACATGGCTTTCCCGGGCGGCCGCCTGCAACCTGAAGATGCATCTGCACGGGCCGCTGCCGAGCGGGAAACACTGGAAGAAACCGGCATGGATCTGAGGCGCCACGGCCGCTTTCTCACCCGGCTTTCCGACCTGGTCACCCGCCATCACAACCGCTGGCGCCCGATGGTGGTCACCCCCTATGTATTCGAGTGGCGGGGACCGAAGTCGGTCTCAACGAATCACGAAGTCGAGCGAGCGGTCTGGGTGCCGATGGGCTACCTCCGCGCAGACGCGAACCAGGGCCGACTTTCCTGGCGCACTCCCCTAGGGACACTCAACATGCCCTGTTGCCGTTACCAGGATGCCTGCATCTGGGGATTAAGCTACAGCATGTTGCAGGAGCTACTGGCATTGGCCCCTGACAAGAATGAGAGTTCGATCCATGACCGTTGATCGTGACCGCCTTGCCGCTCTCGCTGCAGAACCGCATTTCTATCGGGGCAGGTACCGCAACCTGGAGCCAGTCCCCCGACATGGCATTGGCGATTTTATGCGCTGGCAACTGGCCCCGGGCCGCAATTTCCCGAAGGGAAAACGCTTCACGCTGCTGCGGCCAGATACGCATTCCCTGATGAGTCCGCCCGAAGAACCACAACTGGTCTGGCTGGGTCACGCCTCGTTCCTGTTCCAGTATCGTGGTCTGAACGTGCTCACCGACCCGGTACTGTCGGAACGCGCCAGCCCCTTTCAACTGGTCGGGCCGAAGCGTTACACACCGCCGGCCCTGACGGTAGCAGACATGCCGCCGATTCAGCTGGTGCTGATTTCCCACAACCACTACGACCACCTTGATGAGAACACCGTGCGCCAGTTACACCGGCGCTTCGGAGATAACCTGCGCTTCTGCATTCCCCGAGGGCTTAAGCAATGGTTCGAGAAACGGGGCATCCATAACCTGATGGAACTGGACTGGTGGCAATCCGAGTCCCTGTCTGGCAACCGAGAAGTGTTCTGCCTCCCGGCCCAGCACTTCAGCGGCCGGACCCCCACGGATACCAACACCTCACTCTGGTGCAGCTGGCTGCTGGAGATCGACGGTTTCCGGCTCTATTTCGCCGGCGATACGGGCTACGGGAGAATCTTCAGGAAAATCGGCGAGCTGTTCTCGCCCATTGATCTGGCGCTGCTCCCCATTGGAGCCTACGACCCGCGCTGGTTCATGGCGCCGGTGCACGTAGCCCCGGAAGAGGCGGTGAGCATTCATCAGGATATCGGTTCCCGACAGTCAGTGGCGATGCACTGGGGGACGTTCGTGCTCACCGACGAGCCCATGGACGAGCCGCCCCGACGGCTAAGGGCCGCCCTGGAGCGACAAGTGCTGAACGAAACGGACTTTCGAGTGATGCAGCACGGGGAAGTCTGGTCGCCGGCTTCGAACTTATAACCTGACGACGCCCTCTCCCTGATCGTGCAACCAGCGCCGCCAGTCGAGGGCCAGCATGCTTACACCACCAATGTAATTGTCGTTGACCAGATAATAGGAGATGGTGCGATCACCCCGATTAAAGTTGTGCATCAGTCGCACCAAAAAGTTTCGTCGGGTCGGTTTGGACATCAGGAAATACACGAACTGGCCAGACTGAGCCCGCAGGCTTCCGCGCCCCGACAGATCCGAATGTCGCCACTTGTTGCTTGGCAGCTTCAATAGCTGATCGATGCCCGCCAGACGGCCCTGTTCGAGTGCCTGATCAACCATCCACTGATTTTCACGGTGGCGCTCAAAATACAAGCCGGATTCATCGCGCTCGATGGTCTCCATCTGCTCTGCCAACCCTTCGTTCAGCCAGGCTGGCGCATAGGGAACGATGGTATCGACAACCGCATGACTCACTTCGTGCTTGATGGTTTTAAAGGTGAGGTTTCTGTTTTTACGAACATAGACGACGATCTGGTGTTCGGAAGGTATGTAAAGCCCGTATGAGGCAACAGCCATCCCCCTGTTCCGACGGACGAGGTAGTCCCGGTACGCCCCGCTGTCTTTGAGAATCAGGATATTGACCGGCACCGTCTTGTGCATATCAAAAGACATCACCCGGTCGAAGAACTCATAGACGTTGTTAACGCCTTCAACGATCTGCCGGTGCTCCTCTTCGCTCAGCTCAACATCAACAGCTTTGATATCGATCTCAAACCGCGACCATTCCGAGGCACCTGGCTTAACGTTGACCACTTCCTGCGCGACCGAGTGATCCTGCCGATCGCCAAAATGCACCTGGCCGTTTTCATCCACCCATTTGTAGATCTTTGCAGAAACCGGGCCCGCGGCGATCATAAACAGCGTTAAAACCACCACTGGATATACGGCTTTCCTTAACCTCTTAAACACTGCGCCTTACCCGATCAAAATTGAAAATTGGTCTCGAAACCCAACACGGTTCGGCGAAAGAAAGGTGCCGCCAACACCGCTAGATGAAGTGTAGCGCCATTTTCGATCATGAACGCAGTTCAATAATCTCACCAGTCACGCCGTTTTCATTCACTACAAGCCGCCCCACCGTAATCGGCAAAGTAAAGCGCCTGGGGCCTGCGCCACCAGGATTGAAGTACAACACATCGCCAATCCACTCGTTACGGGGTTTGTGGGAGTGGCCAGCAATCACCACGCGGTAGCGGCCTTGCGGATCGAAGTCGAGGGTTTTGACATCGTGGAGCATGTAAAGGGCCTGGCCGAGAAACTCCAGATCTCGAGTATCGGGAAGCTCGGCTGCACGGCCGGATTTATCGATATTACCGCGGATGGCAATGACCGGCGCGATCGCCTCGAGCGCGTCCAGAACGTCGTCCCGCCCGACATCGCCGGCATGAAGGATGAGCTCCGAGCCCTTCAAGGCTTCCAGGGCTTCTGGACGCATTTTGCTATGGGTATCTGCAATCACGCCGATCTGCATGCCTGCCCCCAGATGCTTAGTGGTGGTGCCCGCCCGGGCCATGCGCGTGGCCGTGGGCTATTTCTTCCGAGGTCGCGGCGCGCACGTCAATCACCTCAATATCAAAGGTCAGGGTTCTGCCCGCCATCGGATGGTTGGTGTCGACATCGGCAAATTTGTGGCCCACCTTGGCAACAACCACGTGGCGAGGCCCCTGCTCGGTCTGTACCTGAGCAACCATGCCCGCCTTCCAGCGTTTGGCCCCCATCAGATGCTTGATCGGCACTCGCTGGATGGCATCGGGCTTGCGGGGCCCATAGGCTTTATCGGGAGTGACAGTCACACTGAAGGTATCGCCGGCATCACGACCTTCCAGGGCTTCTTCCAGGCCCTTGATGATGCCGCCATGGCCATGCAGGTAGGCGTTCGGCTCACCGCCGTGGGAGTCTTCAACAACGTTGTCTTGCTCATCACGCACGCTGTAGTGGAACAAAACCACCTGATTCTTTTCGATTGGCATAGGGTTCTCTTTGATGATTTGAGGTACGCCATTATAACGAGCAGTGGAGCTGACTGCAGGCAAGTAAAAGCAGGACAGGAAAACCGGGCTCACACCTCATTCGCCTTCCGAAACTGCCCCTGATAATCAAAAACCCGTTCCTGCACCTGCCAATAGTGCTTCTGCTTACGCGCAATCACGAAATCGGGTGCCGGCAATAAGGCCTCCCGCTCAAGCACCTCATCCGCTGAGCTGAACGCTTTCGGGGCCCGGCTATTGGCAAAACGACGCCCGAACAGTCTGTTAAAAACGGTACGCTGGCCCGGCTTGCTAAAATCAAACGACTCGCCGAGTTCTTCCCCATCTTCCCCGTGATAGGTGATCTTCAACTTGCTGCCATCAGCAACCAGCGATATCCCGGCGCAGCGGATGACCATGGCATCCTTGAGTTTCAAGGCATCCCGGAGCTGGTCATCCGGGTCGATGATGGCTTTCTGGCACTGGTGGCAGTTGCGGGCTGCAATATCATTCTCGGCGCCGCAATGCGGGCACTCCTTGAAGCGGAATCGGTAATCGCACTGTTGCGGGCGTTCATCCTCAACCCCGTCAACAGGCTTGAGCAGTCCCTGACAACGACGCCCGTAATGCTCAATCACCAGGCCTTCACCGTCAGTCTTGCCCCAGAAAATGTTGGCAAACCCACAGCCGGGGCAAAACACCTGCACCGGCTCGCTGTCCGGGTTCGGTTTCGGCTCCCCCACTTCCGGGTGATGGAGATTCACATGGTTGCCCGCGTAATCAATCACCAGACAATCCTGTTTGCCCTCATCCAGACGCAGGCCACGGCCCACAATCTGCTGGTACAGGCTCACCGACTGCGTGGGGCGAAGAATGGCAATGAAGTCCACATGAGGCGCATCGAAGCCCGTGGTGAGCACAGACACGTTCACCAGATATTTCAACTGCCGCTGCTTGAAGCGCTGAATCAGCAAGTCCCGATCCTTCAGATCGGTGGCGCCCGTTATCAGGGCAGTTTCGTGTTCTGGCAGGTACCCGGCGACCTCCCGCGCATGCTCCACGGTGGCCGCAAAGATCATCACGCCCTGACGCTCGGCAGCCACCTCCACAACCTGCTCAATGATCGCCCGGGTCACGCGCTTGTGTTTGCTCAGCAGCTGGTTAACGTCCCTCTCGGCGTATTCGCCAAAGCGGTCCTGGGGCAGCGCAGAGAAATCGTATTGCGCCACTGCCGCGTTCACCAGCTCCGGCCGGGTGAGATACCCCCGGTTGATCATGTAACTCAGGGGCAGCTCGTAAATGCAGTGCTGAAAGGGCTTGTCATCCTCGCCCCGAACAAAGCCCCGATAGTGATAGCGATAGATCCAGCCCATGGCCATACGGTATGGCGTAGCAGTCAGCCCGAGGACTTTCAGAGAATCGTTCTGTTGCCGCAAGAGCTCTATGATGCGCTGATACTGACTGGTTTCTTCCCCGCTGACCCGATGGCATTCATCGATAATAACCAGCGAGTATTCGTCCCGAAACTGATCCAGGTTCGCCGATACCGACTGCACACTGGCAAAGGTCACCTGGTGGTGACTTTCCTTCCGCTTCAGCCCGGCGGAGAAAATTCCGCCGGTTAACCCGTAGCTCTGGTACTTGGCGTGGTTCTGCTCCACCAGCTCCTTTACGTGGGTTACCACCAGGATCTTTCGCTTCGCGAGACGCGCCAACTCGGCAATAACCAGGCTTTTCCCCGCACCGGTTGGCAGCACGATAACGGCGGACTCATCGGTTTTCCGAAAATGAGCCAGCGTGGCGTCAACCGCTTCCTGCTGGTAAGGCCGAAGTTTGAAAGGAGCGTTCATTTAGGAGGGCTTAATCGTTCTCATCGTGACCGGGCCACCATACTAGCAAATAACGAAGCCGTTACCGTTCAACGAGGCAGTGTGTTTCCACTCTTAAACTACATTGATAAACGCTCATGTGCACACCTCCTCAGGCTGCTATCTTTGAATTGAGGAAGTAGAGGCATTTGAGCTGACAGATACCCAGAGTTCTCCTCCAGGTCCATTACCACAGATCAGCAACCTGACTGGATAAAAGGAATCAGTCAGGCCTCCGTTTTCCAGTATAAGGAGATATTGCATGAGCAATTATATGTCGATATTGGGCGCCGTCGGGATTGCCGGCATAGCCGTCGCCATCACCGGTTGCGCAGGCTCCGTCGAGCCCCCCACCTCTCAAATGCGAGCCGCCGAATCTTCCGTTCAACAAGCGGTGTCATCCGACGCAAGAAACTTTGAGCCTGTGCTCCTGAACCAGGCCCAGAACAAGCTTGCCGATGCCGAAGAGCTGATAGACGATGAAATGAGCGAGGAGAATTATCAGAAAGCACTGCACCTTTTGGAACAAGCATCCGTTGATGCTCAGCTAGCCGGCGCGCGTGCCGATACTGCGAAAGCCAAACAGGCCGTGGAGGAGATCAACAGGAACATCGAGTCTCTTCGCCAACGCATGAACGGAAGCCAGTAAGGGCGCCAGCTCAAACAGGAGATTGATATGAACAAGCGATACATGACTCTGAGCATGCTCGTCGGCTTTTCCATCTTCTTAGCGGGATGTGCCAGTACGCCTAAGGACAATCAAATGGTCGACGAAGCAAGGGCGGCCTATGAGGACATTCGAACCGATCCAGACGTTGCCCGGAGTGGCGACCGCCAGCTGAGAAGCGCCAGGGATCAACTGGCCCGCGCTGAGCAGTTAATGGCAGAAGGCGCCAGCACCGCGGAAATCGAGCATGCGGCCTACCTGGCTAATCGCCATGCCGAGATTGCCCGGGAGCAGGCCGAACGAGCCAAGCTACAGCAACAGATAAACTCCGCCGAAGAAAGACGTAAGGAACTGGAGTTGCAGGCTCGTTCTGCAGAGGCTCAGGCTGCCCAGCAGGAAGCCGCTGAATTGCGCCGTCAAATGGAAGCCATGCAGGCCGAACAGACAGACCGTGGCATGGTACTTACCCTGGGTGACGTTCTGTTCGACCTGAATCGTGCTGAACTGAAGCCGGCCGGGGAAACGACAGTAGGCCGCCTGGCCGACTTCTTGGCTGAATATGAAAACCGTCGCGTGCGCGTGGAAGGATATACGGACAGCACCGGAGCAGAATCTTACAACCAACAACTGTCAGAGCGTCGGGCTGAGGCGGTAAGAGAGGCCCTGATGGATAGAGGTATTAATCGCGCCCGGATCGAAGTGCAGGGATTCGGGGAACAATACCCGGTTGCGACGAACGAAACATCCGCAGGGCGCCAACAGAACAGGCGGGTCGAGATAGTGATTTCCGATGCGGACGGCAATATAAAAGGACGTTAGGAAGCGAATACGCCCCGGGACAGATTTTTGCCCAGCAAACAAATCTGTCCCGATTTTTTCGCAACAGTTGAAAACTTTGCTATGCAAGGCCTCCTAATTAGCGTACTGTCTTCGTCGTTGGAAAGATTTAGCAAAGCATTTCACGAATAAGACCTCTTGTGTTGCCACACCTTTTGTCCTGTTTTTGATCCTGCACGTTTTTTTATTTCCCGCATATCGCTGATCAATGATCACAACGATCCTTTGACGGCACCTTATTGATTAATTTCAGGATAACTATTTATGTCTACAATTACCGGCAACGTTAAGTTCTTCAACGAAGCAAAAGGTTTTGGTTTTATTACTCGTGAAGGCGGCGCAGACGTCTTTGTTCATTACAGCAACATTCAGGGTGGCGGTTTCAAAACTCTGGCCGAAGGCCAGGAAGTTGAGTTTACCGTGACTCAGGGCCAGAAAGGCCCGCAGGCAGAGAACGTTATTGGTCTGTAAATAGCAGCCAATACGTGATCAAAAAAGGCAGCCCCAGGGCTGCCTTTTTTATTGAACACATTTAGCGATTTACCGATCCGTTTTTCATCGGTTAGTAGCGCTGCAACAAATCCCGATAAAGCCGGTTATTCCAGTCCTGGACAATAATCTGAGACCTGAAAAGTTGCCACAACTCCCAGGAATAAACGATCGCAAGCAGGATAACTCCGGGCAAAACCAAACCAGCCACGAAAAACCCGATAGCAACAAGCAAGGCGCCAATATCCATCAGCCCCCATTGCCAGCGCCCCAGGTAAAAATGGTGCAACCCGGTGACAAAAAACCAGTTAAGTGCCGCGTAGGTGTCCGGGTCCTTCACCGCCTTCCCGGCTTGCCGGTAGAATTCCGCCCGCTGTTCTTCTGAAAGCTCTCGAATCGCCTTTCTGAGGGCTTCTTCCTCGGCATCAACCTCTTCTTGTGTCAGCATGCCCGATATCCCCCGTGACCGGCTCAATGCATTTACAGATCGCGTCCGGCCTGTTGCACCTGCGAAGGCGGTGAAACGTTAATCTCACTCCTTTAGAGAGACCGAACCGGCGGATAGCTTCCTCAGAGTAAGCCGAGCAACTCGGCTCAAAGTTGCAGTCGATGCCAAACCATCGGGTACCACCGCCTGTCCGACGATAAAACCCGATGGCCTTCAGTGCTAACGCCTGCAGCACCGGTTAGCGCCCCAGGGTCACAATGACGGATTCACGCTGCCAGAACAGCCAGAAACGCTTCATCTCCAGAACCTGGAATACCACCTGCCAACCCTCGGCGGCATACCGATTCAATTCTGCTTCGATTTTTTTCAAAGGCAGGCCAGAGGAGCCGAGCAGGAGCGTGCCACAGCCACCTTCCGAAATATGGACCATCTTGTATTCGGTGAAACGTTGAGCCGTCATTCCATTTCCTTATGTTTGAAAATTTGTCCCTGATTTGAGGGACTTGAAAGCCTATCCCAAATTTGAGGCCCGATAAACCTCGCAGTTCACATCGCACTATCAGGCAACCCCAAGGCCGTATTGATCAAACGGATTTTCAATTTCAGCACCGGAAACACAAATAAGTGACCACCGGTCATTTACAGACAGAAAACGCCGCAGTATATTAAGTGACCATCGTTCATTTAAATGGAGAGAATCATGTCGTACGTGGTTATTACTGGCGCCAGCGCCGGCATTGGCGAGTGCTTCGCCCGGGCACTCGCCGCGGAAAAACAGAATCTGATTCTGGTGGCTCGCCGGGAAGAGCGCCTGAATGCTCTGGCCGCAGAATTAAAGAAACAGCATGGAATTGAGGCCATCGTCCTGAAAGCCGACCTGGCGGACCAGACCGGCGCCGACGTACTGGCCCGGCGGATCAACGAGGGCGGCTGGCCGCTTGCCGGCTTGATCAACAACGCCGGGTTTGGCGACCGCGGCGCCTTTGCCGATCTGGCCCTGGAACGACAGCTGGCAATGATCCAGGTGAACATCACCTCGCTGGTCTCCCTCACCTGGCAGCTGCTGCCAGCCCTGCGCAAACAGAGCAGCAGTTTTGTGATCAACGTGGCTTCCACCGCGGCGTTCCAGGCCGGGCCGAACATGGCCATTTACTACGCCACCAAAGCGTTTGTGTTGTCGTTCTCCGAAGCGCTTCATGAGGAACTCAAAGGAGCAGGTGTTGCGGTGAGTGCCTTGTGCCCAGGTGCCACTGATTCAGAGTTTGCCCAGGAAGCACACATGACTGACACCAAACTCTTCAAAGCCGGTACCATGACAGCCGAGGATGTAGTCAAGAAATCCCTGGCCCAGCGCAGAAACGCCATTGTGATTCCGGGGCTGCGCAACCTGCTGATGATCTGGTCTGGTAAACTCTCGCCCCGGGCCGTAACACGACGGCTGGCCGGGTGGCTGCAAGCCTGATGTGGGCCAACAAACGAGCATTTTGAGGTGGTTTTGAAGCACAGACTATGCGGTGGTAAACAACGCGCCCGGACCGAGTCAGACAAGGCGCTACGGGAACAGCAGATACTCGATGCGGCGGAAAGGCTGTTTCTGGAGCACCGGTTCCACGGCCTGACCCTGGCGGATGTGGCCCGCGAAACCGGGCTCACCAAAGCGGCACTGTATCGCTACTTCCGCAGCAAGGAACTGCTGTTCATTGCCGTTTATCGCCGCGCAATGTCAGGCTGGGTTTCAGACGTTGAAGCCGTTGGCCCGGACAGTTTCCCCAACCAGTTTGTAGACCGCATCCTGGCCCACCCAGTGTTCTGCGGTCTCACCGCCATCCTGCACATTGCTCTTGAAACCGGCCTGAGCGAAGAGGAGGCCCGGGAGTTCAAACTGTTCCTGCTGTCACAGTCCCGGCGTCTGACGGCCGTCTTCGCTGCAGCGACAGGCCAGGAGGAAGCGGCCTGTTTTCGGTATCTGATGCAGTGCCAGCAGGCGTTGATTGGCTGTTGGCATATGTCCCACCCGCCGGAGCCGGCCCGCAAAGCCATGCAGGTGGAACCGTTGACAGTGTTTCAGGTGGAATTCTCCGACACACTGGGAAACCACCTGAGTGTTCTGACCGAAGCGTTTATTCGACAGTAGAGTCAGTGTCTTGCCCTACTCACCGCCTCCGATTTTGTGGCTACGGAAAGTGGCAAAGCAGCTTCTGCACATCTTTTTATGACCCGCAGGTTTCAGGGCGCGAAACAAAACCACCTCGTTTGTGTCCATAGAGTGGGAGAAAACATCAACGATTCAGCATGCGCCAATATCGCCAGCGCAGCATGGCTGTGTTTTGTGGCAAAAGGCTGCACAGGCTTCTCGGTTGAAGAACCAAATCCCTCGGGGGACACCGACATGAACAGACGACTGGCATTCATCACCTTCGCACTCTTCTTTACCGCTGCTGCATGGGGTTCTCAACCTGCCGTCTACACCGGCCTGCTGAGCAACACAGGAGCAGGCGGCTACGACACAGTCAGCTACTTCGAAACGGGAAAACCAGCCAAAGGCTCGCGCGACTACACCACAGAGCACCTGGGCGTAACCTGGCGATTCGCGAGTGCAGAGAACCTGACGCGCTTCGAAGCCAATCCTGAACGCTACTTGCCTGCCTACGGCGGCTACTGCGCCTGGGCGGTTGCCCAGGGCTACCTCGCCAAAGGCGACCCTCAACACTGGGCCATCCGCGATGGCCGGCTGTATCTCAACTATAATGAGTCAGTTCAGGATCGATGGCTGAAGGACACAGAGGGCTTCATTCGACAGGCAGACGCCAACTGGCCAAAGGTTCTGGAATAACGAATAGAATGGGTCTCGGTTTAATCTCAAACACGCCGGTGGTAGCAGCCCGCCAGCGGTCTGCCCCGCTGCAAATACCGTACTACTCACGATGCATTTTAAATCAGGACCGGGGTGTCTTATGGAATACGAACACGCTATTGTGAAATTTGAAGGCGACGTTGCCGTTCTGCTCTGCAACGGCTGTGGCATCAAGATCACAGAGGGCACCAAGCACGAGGACCGTGAGCATTACTGCACCATGTGCATGAGCGGGAATTGCAAAGCGAAATTCAAGAAAGGGAACTGAAATCACCCCTGGAGTTGATTATCCGCTAGAGTGCCCGGCAACTGAATGCTCTGCGCAAGGTCGGCGATATCTCGATTCAGAGGGCGGTCGTTGGTCAGCCGGGGCACCCTCAAGCGAACCCAGGCCAGCAATTCGGCAACTGCATTGCCGGGAGCGTAATCCGGGGCTTGCTCCAATCTCAGGTCCACAGCCTGGGCCACCATTAACGCATCAATGGCCAGCAGGTTCTTCAACAACGCCAAAAGCTCTGCGGTGCGGCGGGCGCCAATCGTTCCCATGGTGACTACGTCCTGATTATCGCCGTTGGTCGGTATCGACTGGATAGACGCCGGAATCGCTTTGGTGCGCATCTCCGCGAGCAGGGCACTGGCCGTCACCTGGGCACCCATAAAGCCACTCTGAAGCCCCGTGTTGCCGGGCTGCAGAAACGCCGGCAGGCCTTTGTTCAGCCGTGGGTTGCACAGACGGGCAATCCGCCGCTCCGCGTGCACGGCCATCGTGATAACAGCGTTGGCCAGGGCGTCTGAGGCAAACGCCACGTGCTGGCCGTAAAAATTGCCGCCATGGAGCACGCCGTCCAGGTCGTCCGGAAGAATCGGGTTATCGGTCACGCTGTTCAGTTCGATATGAACGGTCTGGTTGTGCCAGTCGATCTGATCGCTGACGGCGCCTAAAAGCTGGGGTGCACAGCGCAGGCTGTAGGGGTCTTGGATGGCGCTGTCCAGGCGGGTCACTTCGCCGGGACTGACCGTGTGTGAATCTTCTGACCTTCGATCTGTTGGCTTGACCAGAAGGTTCAACCATCGGTGCAGGCGCTGCTGGCCCGGATGAGGCCGAACCTCACCGAAGGCCGGATGCCAGGCTTCCAACCGGCCATCAAGCACTTCAGCATGGCCTGCGCAGAGCAGCGTGCTCCAGCGCAGCGCCCGATCAGCGCCTGTACCATTCAGACCCGCAATGCCGGTCATTGCAGACGTGCCGTTCACCAGCGCCAGGGCATCTTTCCCGCCAGGCTCAAACGGCTTGATGCCAATACTCCGCAACACCTCGTCGGCCCGCCTGGGCTCACCGCCCGCCAGACACATCTCGCCCTGCCCCATTAGGGCGCCGGCAATGTGAGCAAGCGGGGTAAGGTCGCCGCTGGCACCAACGGTGCCCATGGAGGGCACCACCGGAACGGCGTCGCGGTTCAGGCACTGCAGGAGCGTATTGAGAGCCGCGATAGAAATGCCCGAATGGCCTTGCGCCAGGGCACTGATGCGCGCCGCCATCGTAGCGCGGGTTTGCAGGCGGCTCAGGGGTGCGCCAACGCCGGCGCTCAAGTGGGCAATGAGGTTTCTCTGCAACGCTCCGGAATAATCACTGCCCACCAGGGTATCGGCCAGCGGCCCGTAACCGGTGGTCACACCGTAGATGCGGCGGTTTTCCTGCAGGTAACGAGAGAGGCGATCGTGGCTGGACTCAATATTCCGTTCCACCGCCTCGGTCAGAAGTAACGGCAATCCGTGGGCAACGGCTTCAAGCTGGTTCAGCGACAAACCCGCGGAGGTGAGTTCCACACACTTACCAATCACAGAGTTTTCCCATGGCGTTCCTGGGCAGCGCATCGCCCAGCGTCAGGTTGATGGGGCGTTCGGCGGCAGAAAGACTCGCCTTCAGCCAGTCACGCAGTTCGGCTTTCAACCCATCATTTGCGTGATGTTCGGCAACAATGAAAGCTTTCAGGCGCTTGCCATGGTCGGTCGCCATCGGACGCACAGAACAGCTCTCGACCTCGGGGTGACTTTCAATAAAGGCCCTGACCCGGTCTGGCCAGACATTAACGCCGCCTACCTGAATGGCCTCATCTCGCCGCCGCAGGGGAATCAGGGTACGCTCTGATTGCCATTCAACGTGATCGGGGAGCAGGCCGACAGTGCCCGCATCAGACACCAAATGGTCGCCATCCTGCCTCTTCCAATGTTGGAATAGCTGAAAGCCACGCCCGGTCTCCGTGCGCCATGCAATGCCGCCGGTATCGCTGGCGCCATACACCTCAATCATCGTCGCCAGGCCCTTCGCCAGAGCCGCCCGAACAACCTCCGGTGGGCAAGGCGCTGTCGACGTCACGCCGATCACTCCCGGCGACAGCGCATGGCGGGCACTGCCCAGATACTGCCACCACTCCGGAACGGCCAGCAGCAGGTCGCCATGCTGGAGGTTGTGATGGGCTTCTTCAACAGCCTCTCCACCGTGGATAAGCGTCAGGTTCAGTTCCTCACTAAGCAGCGGCCCCCAGATGAATCCATAGATATGATGCAGGGGCACCAGGGCAATGATGCGCCGGGCATTACCAACAATCTCTCTGATTTCCCGGACTTCCGAAAGAAGGTGAGCAAGCCTCTGGGCCACCAACTTTGGTTCGCCCGTGGTCCCGCCAGAACGGAACCAGATCTGATCGAGCGTGCCATCGTTGAGGTTGTTACAAATCAGTTCACTCCATTCGCTCAATCGATGGCGCCGCAACAGCCATTCCTCAGCGCTGGTTTTCTCAAGCTCAAAGAACTCCGTCACACGACGGGCAACCGCCAACTCATCCAGAGAATCCAGAGCGGCTGGGCCATCTCGCAAATGGTCGCTGGCCTGTAAATCAAGCAGCAATTCGTTTACGGCTACCCCACGGTCGGCAGCCAGCGTCGCAGCCACCAAGTGCTGCAGGGTTGCGATGCAATTAGAACGGGAAAGCGGCATGGTCAGTACTCAACGGCGTTTAATACAGGTCTGGCGCTAAGAATGCTTATGAACCTAATTACTAACGGTTACGCTGATTTGTTAAAAAACGACGTTCGCCTGGCTGCGGCTTATGTAAAAAATTGTCAGCAGCCGCTTATCCATGCACCGATTTCCCGCCTTGTACGTAAGGTTTGACAACCTATCTATTGCTGTAAGGGGTGCACCGAATGAAAGTGAAACGCGTGAAGTTTGAAGTGGAAGACCTCGAAAACGCGATGTCCAGCCTGAGCGACTCCGAAATCGATAACCTCATGTTCGGCGCCATTGAGCTGGACGCAGAGGGCACCATCCTGCGTTACAACATTGCGGAATCCGAACTGACCGGCCGAAAGCCCGACGAGGTGATTGGCCGGAATTTCTTCAACGACGTTGCTCCGTGCACCAACAGCGACGAGTTTTCCGGGCGCTTCTTCAAAGGGGTCGAAACAGGCGAATTCAACGCCGTGTTTGAGTATGTGTTCGATTACCAGATGGAGCCGACCAAAGTGCGGATCATCATGATCAAGTCTGTCAGCCAGGACAGCTATTGGCTGTTGATCAAGCGGAAGCTCCTGAATGAGACCCGTGAGCAGAGTCAGTAGACGAGTTCGGGGGCAATTCCTCGATGTAAAGGAGCCCGAAGAATAGGTCTGGCCTGGTCTTCGAGGGTTTTCTGCGCTTGGGATAATCTTTCCACTCCGTATACACTGCCCTTCGACAAGCTACGGAGCCAAACCTATGCAAACCATCCTCGGCGCCAGCGGCCAGATTGGGCGGGAACTCGCGCTCAGCCTGAAACGCGACTTCACCAGTGACATACGGATGGTCAGTCGAAAGCCTCAGAAGGTGAACGATACCGACCAGCTGGTCAGCGCGGACTTGCTGAATGCCGATGACGCCTTGCAAGCGGTTGAGGGCTCAAGCATCGTTTACGTAACCGTGGGTTTGCCAATGGACACCCAGCGCTGGGTGGAGCAATGGCCCGTCCTGATGCGCAACATCCTTCAGGCCTGTGAGCGACACAACGCCAAGCTCGTGTTTTTCGATAACACCTACATGTATCCGCAAACGGCAACACCCCAAACCGAAGAGACGCCGTTTCAGCCCAATGGCGCGAAAGGGGAAGTTCGAGCCGCCATCGCCAGAGAACTGATGCAAGCGATGGACGAAGGGCGAGTGAATGCCATGACCTGCCGCGCCCCGGAGTTCTACGGCCCCGGAAAAACTCAAAGCATCACCAATGCGACGATCCTCGACAAGCTGAAAGCCGGCAAGAAGCCAACCGTCTTTCTTCGCGACGATACGCTACGAAGCCTGATCTACACGCCGGACGCCAGCCGTGCCATGGCCCTGCTGGGCAATACGCCCGGCGCCTATGGACAAACCTGGCACCTGCCCTGCGATGACCAGCGCCTGACCTACCGACAGTTCATTCAGCTGGCGAGTGAGATCTTCCATACCGACAGCCAATACAAGATACTCAAACGCTGGCAACTGAAGTTGGCTGGGTTTCTTAACCAGCAAGTCCGGGATGCAGCGGAGCTGTTGCCGCGCTACGAGGTGGACAACATTTTCGTGTCTGACAAGTTCAAGAAACGGTTTCCGGAGTTTCGCGTAACAACATTCCGGGAGGGTTTGACGGCGGTGGCAGAAAAGCCGAAGGCTGCACGGAACTAACGGAACGAATTCAAATGGAAATCAGGTGGCATTGGCAATGAATGAAACAACCGACGATAAACCAACATCCGCGCGACCACCCGCAAAGAAGGGCTTCAGTGGCCTGCATGTCTTTGGCATTGTCCTGCTTACCATCGTTGTCACTGTCGGCATTGGTTACTGGTGGTTAAGCCACTATGTGTTCCCAGACAACTTCGAACCCGTAACCCTGAATGCCAGTGAACAGGATTCACTCAACAGCAAATTGAACACCCTGGGGATTGACACCCAAGGTGGTGGATCTGCCGGCCCGTTAAAGCCAGAGCCCTACAGTGAGGAAGGTGCCAGCCGGGAGGTACGCTTCAGCGAGCGGGAACTCAATGGCATGCTCGCCAACAACACGGATCTGGCTCAACGACTTTCCGTCGATCTCTCGGACGATCTTCTGAGCGCGGTGCTTCTCGTACCTTTTGAAGAAGGTTTCCCTGTACTCGGCGGCAGAACGGTGCGGGTAAATGCAGGAGTTGAACTCTCCTTTGCCAACGGTCGCCCGCTGGTTAAGTTAAAGGGAGTGAGCCTGATGGGCGTTCCCATCCCGAATGCCTGGCTAGGCAACCTCAAGAACGTGGATCTGGTCAACGAGTTCGGTGCCAACCCGGGGTTCTGGCAATCCTTTGCAGCCGGCGTGGACTATATCCAGGTCCAGGATGGGCGGTTGCTCGTTCGGCTCAAGGAATAGCCTTTGACGTGTTGCGTGACCAACTCAGAAGCAGATCGTATGCCCGATTCAGTTCTGCGCCATAAGCTCATAGGGCCGCTCCAGCGCAGAACGTACATCGCCAATAGAAAACACCCTGGCGAATTCCGCGAATCGCTGCCCGTCAAACCAAAGCTGGACAACAGGCAGAGAAAAAATACCCTGCGCCGCACATAATGGACCGGCGGCCTCCTGACAATCGATGTAAGCGATGGCCAGCTTGGGGAATTCCTCGTTGGCCAGCGCCTCCAACCGAGGCTTGATGGCCTGACAGACGCCACAGGTTGCTCCCCCATATAGAAGCAGCACCGCAGGGCTGGACTTCAACAAGTCCGCCAAAGCCTCTTCTGAACAGACCTTCTGCATAACTACATCCTGATGAGCATGACCGGTTTAATCTCCAGCGCCTGCCGCGCAAACTCGGCATCCGGCCAGAACAACAGCCAGCCGAGCACCGCAAGATTGAGGATCACATAAACCCAGAAGACCACCTGAAACGAGGTTTTGCGGGTTTTATGACGAAAGAATTGCTGGCCCACCAGCGCACCCGGCCAGCCACATAGAAGCTCAAAAAGGTGTAGCCGTCCCTCCGGCACGCGCCGGTTGCCACTCTCGGCGGCTCCTTTGTCGATCGCGTACATCAAAAAGGTAACCAGGCTCATCACCCCATAAGCCACCGGCAAAAGAACCGGCACATAGCCCAAAAGATACAACGTCGACACCGCCCCACCGACTGCTGCAGCAATCAACAGCGCAAACCAAACTCCGGGCGCGACCGCTGCGCGTTGACGTGCGACGCCGGCGTACTGGAAACTGGCCGCTCTTAACCGCCCTTTCTCGTCTTTGGTCTGCGAGTAAACGACCTTACGGCTGGCCAAGGGCCTGCCCCGCCCCTTATAGGCGCTGATGTGAGCAAACAGTCGCTCACCCCCGTTTTCCGGTGTGATAAAACCGAAGCCCTTGGCATCGTTCCATGAGGTGAGAGAGCCTTTTTGATTCACTTATTTCTTCCCTGAATAGTAAGTTTTGTGCCTGACACAAAAAGCCCGCAGCACTGGAACAGACTCCAGAGCGGACTTTCCGTGACATTTCACGAGATTTTACTCCGGTTAGCCCCTCAGTTCATAGCAAGCTCACCAAGGCTCAGCTACCATGGCGCGCCGCCATAAGCTCCGGCGTGTCGGCAGGGAATAACTCAAAATAATCAATTAAGTAAGAAGGAATCTACTGTGCGAAACGCAAGGATCCTGGCAGTGCTGGCTGCTCTGCTGTACCTCACCGGCTGCGCCTCCGGCGCCAAAATGGGCAACATGGTGTATGAGGGGCCAGTGAAGGCCTACGACACAGCCCTGGAAGACAATGTGGATGTCACCAACGTATCTGGCGGTGAAAAAACAAACCCCGCCTGGACTTCTGAAATCGACAACGACGCGTTCGCTGGTGCCCTGAAGCAAACCCTGCAAAAACAGGGACTGCTCGCAGGCTCCGGCCGCTACCAGCTCGAAGCGCTCCTGCTGGAAGTTGACCAACCCATGTTCGGTCTGGACTTCGAGGTAACCACCCACGTGAGATACATCCTCACTGACCGCGATAACAACGGTGCCGTGGTTCTGAATGAAACGGTTGTCGCCCCCTACACCGCCACCATTGCCGATGCATTCGCCGCTATCAAGCGCCTGAGACTGGCCAACGAAGGCTCCGGCAAAGCCAACATTCAGGGTCTGCTCGACAAACTCGCCGAACTGCAAATCCAGCCCGGTGACGTCTCCCTCACGCAATAACGTTTCTGGAACCACGTTCTACAACAAGGAAGAATCATGAAGTACTCCCTACTCCTCACACTCGCTGCAATCGCGTTTCTGTCGACCGGTTGCGCGTCGGTCGTCTCAGGAACCGACCAGAAGCTCACCTTCAACAGCGAGCCCGAAGAAGCCACCGTTACGGTTTCCGGCCGAGTGCTCGGTAAAACGCCACTGACAGTGCCAGTGGACCGGGGCTCCAACCAGTCCATTACCTTTGAGAAGGAAGGCTACGAGACCTACACCGCTCAGCTCTCTACCACAACCAACCCCTGGTTCTTCGGGAACATCGTGATCGGCGGGCTTCTGGGTTCCACTACCGATGGTGTTTCAGGGGCCATTCACGAGTTCTCACCGGACCAGTACTTCGTCACCCTAAAGCCTGACACCCCGACCGGGATCTCCACCTCCAAGCCGCGACAGATCAAGGAGATCATCATCGCGTTCAGCGGAGAGTTTCGCCACCAGCTGGCAAGCGGTGGCGGTGAAAAGGTGGACACCATCGTGCAACTGCTGGGTGTCGATGCCTCCCAGAAAGACACCACCATCCGGGCACTGAACCAGCTCGCGCTGGCGAACCAGAACGACCTGGAGCTGGCCAAAACGATTATTGAGGTTTACGGCGTTCAATAGAGCGCCACTCTGGAAAATTTCCGGCCATTACATGGATGTTTTATCCTCTTCGGACATTCCATCCTTTTTCATGGCGCCTTTTTCCATTCCCTCTTTCTTCATGTCCTCCTCCATCATGCTTTCGGTCTTCATCCCGTCATGCATGGTGTCCATGGTGTCGGACTTCATGGAGTCTTTGGTCATACCGTCATCTTTCATGTCGTCCTGCATCATGGTGTCGTCCATTCCCTTGTTGCCCTTGACCATGTCGTCTGCATGGGCCGGGGCCATCAGGGCCAGGGTGGTACCGAGTGCCAGAAGCGTCGCTGTCAGGCTTTTCATTGTGCATTCTCCTTATTGGAAATAGTGTCTATTGGACACTGCCGACCCCATACCTGAAGACCAGCAGCATCAGAATGCAGACTAAGCAGGAACGCTTACGCGGCCGTCACGGCTGGGTAAAAAGTCGATCAAGGAAAGGTCACAAATCCGTCACAGGGGAGCGGGCGGATTTCGTATCTCCCTATATCCCCGCCTCCGAAAGCATGCTAAAAGACTGCTCCCGGCAGCAGCCCGGGCATTCTCCCCATCAGGATCTCAGCATGTCAGACAAATTTTTCTTCAAAGGCCGGCAGGACGCACGCCAGCACCACACCGCTTACGGCGGCTTTCAGACCAACGCCAGCCAGAAGAGTGGCAGCAAGAAATACCCGCTTACGCTGGTGGTGACCAGTGACGCGCGCAAGCAGGAAGTCGAAGCGCAAGTGGCCAGGGCAAAGCTGTACGCGAACATCTCGGTGGATACCCGCGAGGGCGCCGTTGAGTCCATTACCGAGCTCACTGCTATCCTGACCAAAGGCGGCACAGTTACCACGGTAAAATCGCCTTCACGTAACGATATCTGCAACTGCGGTAGCGGGCTCAAATTCAAGAAGTGCTGCGGCTGATAACAGGCGGGCACGGGGGAAATGGCTATGATTGTGTGCGGCGTTGAGCTTACCGGCAGTGATGCAGTGGTGTGTTTGCTGAATATGGACCGGGGGCAGTTCAACCTGCCGGAATGCAAGGTGCGCAAACTGTCACTGCCAAAAAACCATAGCCGTGAAGACCTGAAGCAATTCCAGGCGGCCTTTGCCGCCTTAATGGCCGAGTACGGCGTGACTCACGTCGCAATCAAAGAGCGGATGCCCAAAGGCAAATTTGCCGGTGGTGCTGTCAGCTTTAAAATGGAAGCGGCCATTCAACTGATCGCCGACATCGAATTGACGGTGACCCTGCTGCCCTCCGCTCTCATCAAGTCCACCCTGGCAGCCAACCCGCTGCCCATTGCGTTTGCAGAGACGGGTTTGAAGGCCTTCCAGGAAGCGGTCTTCGTTTCCGCCTATGTAGGGCAGCTACAGAGCCAATGACTTCCCGGCTATCGGAAGCTCGAACGCGGGTCACTCAGCGTCCTTGGAGCGGTGAGCCGGTGCGATAACTGTCTACCGCTCAATCATTTCAACAATCTCATGGGACGATTGCGCCATCGGCTCAAAATGCGCCTGCTCGCCCGCGGTGAGCACGGAGACATGGCGTACCTGATAGATCGCATAGGTGGCGAGCAAGCCCAGAACAACCGCCATGTAAACAGGCATGCCATGAGGGCCCACAAGATTCATAATCAAACCCACGAGCAGAGGCGCCAGGGCAGCGCCCGCTCCGTGCAGTACCAGCATGTCCGTAGAACCGGAAACCACCTCGTCGGGGTGTAGCTGATCGAGTAGCTGCGCCACACCCAGCGGGTACAGCGAAAACGACAGACTACCCCAAACAAAGAATACGGCCATCAGTGACGTGTTGCTCCAGGCCAACGGCATCATCAGGCACATTCCGGCCGCCAGCGCCGCCACAACAACCAGCACCTTCCGACGGTCCTGAGTATCGGAAAACCGGCCGATCGGGATCTGCAGCAGCGCGCCACCCACAATGGTCAAGCTCATCAGCAGGCCAACCTCAGACAGGCTGAAGCCGAGTTTGCTGGCGTACAGCGGTGCCATCCCCCAGAAAGCGCCCATGGCAAGGCCGGAGAGCGCCGAGGTAGCAACGGCCAGCGGCGCAAAGCCGATGATTTTCTTCAGACTGCTCTTGGCCCGCTCGGGAATGTGAGGTTGGCTGCGACTGCTGATGGTGATGGGCAGCAGCGCCCAGCAACTGAGGATGGCCGACACCGAAAACAGCACCAACAGCTCGCCCGGGCTCAGCCTGAGCAGTTGCTGAGCCAGGGCAATTCCCCCAAGGTTGACCACCATATACATGGCGAAGACCCGCCCGTGCTCGTGCTTCTCAGCGCGGGCGTTTAGCCAGCTCTCCGTCACCGTCATCAGGGTGACCAGGGACAATCCGTAAAGGAAGCGAAGCGCCATCCATGCCCAGGGATCAACCCATAGGGAGTGCAGCAGCGCGATGGACGCGCACACCGCCGCGCAAAACGCAAAGGTACGGATATGGCCCATGCGGCGGATCAAACGGCCACTGATAAAGATGCCGCAGGCGAACCCCACGAAAAAGCCGGACATGATGACGCCGATCCGCGCCGTGGAAAAACCCTGTTCATTGGCCGTGACCGCCAGCAGCGTATTCAACAAGCCACTGCCGAGCTGTAATAGCGCGACACTCGCGAGAATTGCACCAATAGGGCGCATTAAAGTCCAGATACACACCTCCCTGCCCTGAAATGAAAGGGCTTGTTTGCCTCAGACAGCAAGCACTTGGGGAGTGTTGTTCAGTTTTTGTATCGCCCTGATCGCCGTGCCACTGCTTACTGGCCTGCAATCGCTGCGCCATAGGTGACGCTGTTAAATCCGATTCCGGTATGAAAGCTGCAACGCATTCCTTATCTGAGCAAAAGTTTCGATAGGAGCAGACTATGTTACTGGCCACCGATCTCGATGGTACTTTTCTCGCAGGCGACCCCGACAACCGGCTTAAACTCTACCGACTGATCGCTGGCCATCCCGAAATCGACCTGGTGTTCGTGACCGGTCGAGGACTGGAATCCGTGCTGCCCCTGTTATCGGACCCCACCATTCCACAGCCGAACTACATCATCTGCGACGTTGGCTGCACGGTGGTGCACGGCGAGTCGCAGCAGGCCATCCAACCGCTGCAAGGCGAGATCGACGAACTCTGGCCGGGTGAACAGATCATTGAGGACGCTCTGTTGCCCTTTGAAGGCCTGCAACGCCAGGAAGTGCCACAGGAACGCCGGGTGTCCTACTTCTGCGACGGCGACGTGGTCACCGATGAGCTGGTCGCCCGCATCGAGACCCTGTACTGCACTGCGCTGTTCTCCAATCACAAATACCTCGACATTCTCCCCCAGGGCGTGAACAAGGGGCGCACCCTGTCACGGCTGGTTAAGCACCTGAACGTGGACCCCGAATCCGTTCTGGTCGCGGGCGACACCCTGAACGACTTGTCGATGTACGAACACGGCTTCAAAGGCGTGTGTGTGGGCGAGTCGGAACCCGGCCTGATTGAGGCCACAGAGCACAAAGCCCGGGTCTTCCACGCCGAGGCAGCGGGCTGCGGCGGCATTCTGGAAGCGTTTGAGCACTTCGGCTACCTCGGCCATCTGGGCATCGAAGCCGAAGCGCCGGAATTCATGAATCGCGGCAAGTCCGACCTGGTGATCGTGTACCACCGCCTGCCCTACGAAGAAGTGGTGGAAAACGGCGAACTGATCCGCCGTCGCCCCAAATCCCCCAATGGCATCATCCCCACGCTGCTGAGCTTCTTTGCCGACGGCAAAGCCGGCTCCTGGGTGGCCTGGTCCATTGACGACCCGGACCTGGGCCCGTTCCAGACCCACACCGAAGTAGATACCGATCGCTACGAAAAACTGGTGGCCGCGCGGGTGCCCCTAAGCAAAGACGACGTCGAGATTTTCTACAAGCGGTTCTCCAAGGAAGCCTTCTGGCCAACCCTGCACACCTTCTGGGAACGGGCCACCTTCCACGATGATCACTGGCAGGTGTTCCTCAAGGTCAACAAGCAGTTTGCCGAGCGCGCGGCCGAGGAAGCCGCCGAGAACGCGGTGGTGTGGATTCACGATTACAATCTATGGATGGTGCCGGCCTATCTGCGCGAGATTCGCCCGGACCTTACCATTGCCTTTTTCCATCACACCTATTTCCCCTCAGCAGACGTGTTCAACGTGCTGCCCTGGCGCCGTGAAATCGTTGGCAGCCTGTTGCAGTGCGATCACATCGGCTTCCATATTCCCAGGCAGGCGGAAAACTTTGTCGATGTGGCGCGCGGTGTCACGCCCCTGGAAGTCACCCAGAAAGCCGGCTGTGCGCCCCGGTTCCTGACCTACGGCTGTGCCGTGGGCCTTGATGAGATGAGCACCGAAATCAAGGTGAATGATCGCAAGATCGGCCTGGGCGCCCACCCGGTGGGGCTGGACCTGAACCGGGTGCGACATGCCCTGGCAGACCAGAGCGTGATTGACCGCATGGAAACCCTGCGTAACGAACTGATGGACGTTCGGCTGATTCTGTCGGTCGAGCGCCTGGACTTCACCAAAGGCATCATCGAAAAGCTGGATGCCTACGAACGCATGCTCAACGAGCACCCGGAGCTGAAAACCAAAGTTACCCTGATGATGGTCTGCGTGCCGGCGGCCGCCGGGATGACCATCTACGAGGAACTGCTTTCCCAGATCGAGCAGACGGTCGGTCGCATCAACGGCCAGTTCGCACAGGTGGGCTGGACGCCCGTGCAATTCTTCTTCCGCGCCCTGCCGTTCGAGGAACTGGTGTCTTACTACACCATGGCGGACGTGATGTGGATTACACCGCTGCGGGACGGCCTGAACCTGGTGGCCAAGGAATACATCGCCACCCAGGGCCTGACCCAGGGCAGTGGCAGGCTGGTGCTCTCGGAATTCGCCGGCGCCGCCGCCGAACTGCGCGGTGCCATCCTGGCCAATCCTCATCACCCCCAGGACCTTGCCGACACCTGCTACTACGCCCTGGCCATGAGCCGCAGCGAAGCACAGAATCGGCTCAGCGAGGCCTTTGAAGTGGTCAGCCGTTACGACATCGATTACTGGGGGCGGGAATTCATCGACACCGCCGAGCAGCGCCGCGCGACCAAACTGAAGAAAATTCTGCCCATTGGTCACTGCGCCGCCTGAACGGAGGAAACCACACCATGTTGCTCAAAAATGCAGTGCAGTTGATCTGTTACCCGGACCGGATCGGCAACGATCTGAAAGACCTTTACACCGTGGTGGACACGCATCTGTCCGAAGCCATCGGCGGGCTGCACATCCTGCCGTTTTTTCCCTCCAACGCCGATGGCGGCTTCTCGCCGCTGACCCACAAGGAAGTGGACCCGAAGGTGGGCACCTGGGACGACATCGAAGCCTTTACGGCAAAGTACGATCTGTGCGTGGATCTGACGGTTAATCATATCTCGGACGAATCGCCGGAGTTCACCAACTTCATTGCCAACGGCTTCGACTCGGAATACGCCGATCTGTTTGTGCACGTGGACAAATTCGGCGATATCTCACCGGACGACATGGCGAAGATTCACATCCGCAAGGAGAAAGAACCCTTTCGGGAAGTGACCCTGTCCGACGGCACCAAAACCCGAGTGTGGTGTACCTTCACCGAGCAGCAGATCGACCTGAATTACGAATCCGACCTGGCCTATCAGCTGATGGAAAGCTACATCGGATTTCTGACTTCAAAAGGCGTTAATCTGCTGCGGCTGGACGCCTTCGGATACACCACCAAACGGATCGGCACAAGCTGCTTTCTGGTGGAACCGGAGGTGTATCAGATCCTCGACTGGGTCAACCAGGTTGCCTTGAAACACGGGGCGGAATGCCTGCCGGAAGTACACGACAACACCAGCTACCAGTACGCCATCGGCCGCCGCAACATGCACCCCTACGGCTTTGCCCTGCCGCCGCTGCTGCTCTATTCACTGCTGGACGCTAACAGTGTGTATCTGAAGAACTGGCTGCGCATGTGCCCGCGCAACATGGTCACCGTGCTGGATACCCATGACGGCATCTGCATTCCCGATGTGGAAGGCGTTTTGCCGGATGAGAAAATCAAAGTACTGATCGACAACATCGACGCCCGCAGCGCGGACCCCATCATGAGGCGCTCGGCGGCCAACATTCACAGCGTGGGTGCCATCTATCAGCTCACCTGCACCTTTTATGACGCGCTGATGCAAAACGACGACGCCTACATCGCCGCCCGGGCCATCCAGTTTTTCACCCCGGGCATCCCACAGGTTTACTACGTGGGGCTGCTGGCCGGCTGTAACGATCACGAACTGATGGAACAAAGTGGCGAGTTGCGGGACATCAATCGGCATTACTACAGCCTGGAAGAGGTGGAGCAGGACATCCAGAAACCGGTGGTGCAACGCCTGCTAAGCCTGATGAAGTTCCGCAGCAACTACCCGGCCTTTGATGGGCACTTCGAACTGAACTATTCCAACAACTCAAGCGTGGCCATGGCCTGGCGTCATGGCGACTATTACTGCCACCTGTTTGTAGACCTGAACTTCAAAACCGTGAAGGTCACTTACACCGATGTGGAAACGGGGGAAACCAGACACCTGGAGTGCTGACCGAGGGGCTGGATGCGCTGTGTGAGGTTATTGATCGGGTCTAATGCTTCAATCAGCGCGCATCTCCCGAATGCGCATCGGCATGCCGTCGATACGGCGGAAAATAGCGTCGAGGTCGAGACTGGATTCGCGGCTTTTGATGCCGCCGTCTTTGCCGATCAACAGGACCCGGCCATACGAACGGGACTCATCAAGAACAGCCTTGATGTCGCTTTCGAGGCTGCTCGAAACCGCTTTCTGATTTGAAACCACATCCGACCCGGTGTTCACAAACCAGACAATATCCCGGTCATCGATCTCGGCCCGGGCACTCCTGAGCGTTTCGATCTCACTGCTATTTTCACTGGTGGCGTGAACCAGGATAAGCCGGTTTTTCCACTGGTAGTCGTCCAGCCTGTTCATGTCGGCCCCTTGAGTAGTCAGTGTGATGATTAAAAGCATCAACGTCAGAACGGTGCGCTTTTTGGTGACGGCTAAGTTGAAGCTCATTTTCTTGCTCCCGTTATCGTTCTCCCTGTAGAGCTACGAGAGTTTGTGCTCAGTTGATCAGGCGAACTGCCTGAGTGGATCGTGAAACCAGTGGCGATTACCAGATAAGCGGCTGCAAAGACTTCGACAAATCAAAGCCCAACTGCTGGGTGAGCAGCCCTGGATTCGATGCAAGAGTTTGACGATACGTTCTTCAATCGCCCGTTAGCCTGAGAACGGCCTCCTCGATCTCTTCTGCAATTTTGAGAACACTCTGAACCAAGGCAGGGCTCAGGTCGATCTCCCCTTCATATTCCGCCAGATTTCTCTTTTTATGGGCTTGATCAAGCACCCGCCATTTCGCCGCCGACAACCCCAGGGTGTGTTGTAAACATTGAAAGACGAGATAGCGATTGTCCGACCGATAACCGCAATGCCGTAAAGCGGCGAGTGACAGCGCATGTGCAGCGTTATACGAGAGATCAAAACGGCTTTCGATGCTAAGCGATTCAAAACGTGCATCGTTCAAACGAACGGTCCCAGAGCGTATCAATCCTTGGATTTCTTCTGCATCGGGAGGCTCCCGATGGAGCTTATTAATCTTGACCAGATTGTCGAGAGATTCCGAATTCATCCAAATTCCCTTTAAGTAGGATGTAAGGCCCATCCAGGACCCTGGTAAGGAAAGATTGCTGTTTCACAATACGGCTTCTGAAGTCGCTTCGAGTATACACCGTAGGATTAATGGTCCGAGCGAGCGAACGTTCTGCCGGATCAAGGGTCTCGAAAATATCTTCCAGACTCACAGTGTCGGATACTAGCAAGAGATCAACATCGCTTCCCGCGTGATCAACACCCTTCGCCACCGAGCCGTAAAGCAACGCGATATCAATCTCAGGGTACAGAGGTTGCAACGCAGCATCGATCTGAGATTCTGGGCCGAGCAATTTCGTCACCAGAGAGGCGAGCTCAAAGTAAATCGGGGATTCCCGATTTACTCTGTAGCGCTTTTGCCGGCCTCGATGATCTTGAAAAACGAGTCCGCAATCGACCAGCCGCGCTACCTCTCGTTGCACTGCACCAGACCCTGCGCCAACCGCATCAATTACCTCACGTAGAGCAAATTCGGCATCGGGCCTCAAGAAAAAAAGCTTTAAAACCTTTTGCCGGGTCGCGGGGAAAAGCGCTTCCGCCATTCCCATTTGCTTCGAAAGCTGTTGATTTCCCATACAAACCCCGAAATACCCAATTAAGGTACAATTATACCCAAAATGGGTCGAAAAGCACCTCTCTTAAACTGTCGCTGAAGAAACCACAGAAAACCTCTGCGACATTGGCGCCGAGGACTGCATCGTTGGCATCTCCGGATTCATCTTCGGCTCGAAAGAGCCCGAAAGGAAAAGCCGATTCCATGGCCTTAAAAACCGTATCAATATCCTTTTCAAGCACCCGCTCGACGTGAATGTGGAACATGCCTACTCCTCAAAAACGCCCTGTCTTGAACGCTACGCTTACGCCTTATCAAAAGAATGGGGGATGTTTTTCAGAAGCTCGGCGTTTGTGGGGTACTTCTCAAGCAGCTCCACCAACTTTTTTGTGCCCTCTAGCGGTTTGAGACCGCCAAGCGCCCGTCGCAATGCTCTTATTTTGTCTAAATCTTTTGGATCCAACAGCAGCTCTTCACGGCGTGTACTGCTTTTAGAAATGTCCAGCGCGGGAAAAATTCGCTGATTCGCAACGTCTCTCGATAACACCAGCTCCATGTTCCCCGTGCCCTTGAATTCCTCAAAGATAACCTGGTCCATGCGGCTGCCCGTATCCACCAGAACGGTTGCCAGAATGGTCAGCGAGCCGCCATTCTCAAGGTTTCGTGCAGCGCCAAACAACCTCCGCGGGATCTCCATCGCTCGAGCATCCACCCCGCCAGACATAGTACGACCGCTGCTCTTTCGCTCCGCATTATGCACACGCGAAAGCCTCGTGAGAGAATCAATCACAATCATAACGTTGTGACCCTCGCCCGCTTGTTGGCGAGCGATATCAAGAAGTTCATCGGCAACGCGAACGTGATGAGCATAGCTTTCATCCGAAGAAGAAGCGTGTACCTCAGCCGGGACGCTACGCCTGAAATCAGTGACCTCCTCGGGTCGCTCATCTATCAATAACGCGTAGAGTTTAATCTCGGGATACGCCTTTCCCACCGCCTGGCAAATATGTTTTAAAACCGTCGATTTTCCAGACCCCGGCGGCGCAACGATTAAACCTCGCTGCCCCATGCCAATCGGCGTGATCAAATCCATCGCGCGCACCGTGAGCTGTTCGGAACCCAACTCCAGGCGAATCCCCGGCGCGGGATTGATAGCCACAGCATTTAAAAAACGTTTTTGTGGATCAGCCTCACTTTCAACCTCAACCTTAGCTTCGGTTTCCGTGGCCACTGGTTTAGGATCTTTTTTTCGTGTTCCGGTTAAACCTAATGTCTTTCTCGTCATGATTGTTTGATAGCTCTTGTTTGATAGATATTTTTCGACAAACACCGCCCAAGGCAAAACACCAGTGTGCACAAAATACGTCTGTCCCGATTTTCACTCATGCGAACGGTCGCAAAGGAACGTGAAAACAGGCTGGCGAGTATGACCACGCTGCACCATTTCTGCTACCTCCAAAATACTGGATGCTATCCTGCAGTCTCATCAGCTCTATGAGGCACCCATGACGAAGCCAAAACGAATCTACCTCGCCGGCCCGGAAGTTTTCTTCCCCGCAGCTGAACATCGGGCCATCGTGGCCGAGAAAAAACGCCTGCTTCAGGAAAACGGACTGGAGGGCGTAGACCCGCTGGATACTGAACTGGCGCTGTCCGCCAACGAGGCGAAATTCAGGCGCGGGCATCGGATCTACCGGGCCAACCGGGAACTGATGGACAGCTGCCAGGCCATCATCGCCAACCTGACCCCCTTCCGCGGCATCAGCGCGGACCCGGGCACCGTCTTTGAGGTGGGGTATATGATCGGACAGGGTAAACCCGCCTTCGGGTTTACCCTCGAAAGCCGATATTACCGGGAACGAGCAGGCGCCACCGACCTGGACGAACTGGGCCATACCATTGAAGACTTTGAAATGAGCGACAACCTGATGATCGAGGGCGGAATCTACAGTTCAGGTGGCCAGCTCTTCGTGGCAGAGCAGCCCGGCGAACACCGGTACTTTGCGGCCGAGCTGTTCCGCCGTTGCGTGAGGGCGATAAAAAAATAAATCGGTCCCGGTTTCCCCCAAGCTAGCTCATGGTGACGAAGTGCAGGCGTTGCTACAGTGAAACAAGACCACCGGTTTCCCGTATCCATTACCTAGCAGCAAAAGTCAGCAGCACAGGAAGGGAAGAACCCATGAGCAAAAAGATCGATCTCTACAGTAGCTCGTACAGCAATTACTCGCTGGAAACCTACAGCCAGGTCCGGCTGGAGACCTATGGCGAGGACTATGGGCAAACCAGCTGGGTTTCGACTGAAGAATCCCACGAGATACCCGAGTTGCTTCAGCTGACATCAGATTCATCGGTCCTGGACATAGGGTGTGGATCTGGCGGCTACGCTGTCGGCCTGGCAAAGCGTATAGGCTGTCGGGTTTTAGGGTTCGAGCTAAATGCGTCAGGCGTGAAAACGGCGAATGCGTTGGCCGAAGATGAGAAGGTCAGCGACCTCGTGAAATTCGAACAACACGATGCGTCTGAAGAATTGCCCTATGAAGATAATTCGTTCGACGCCATCTATTCCACGGATGTCCTGTGTCATGTCCCTCGTCGGCGAGAAGTTCTCTCCAACACACAACGGTTGCTCAAACCTGATGGGAAATTCGTCTTTAGCGACGCTTTGGTGATTGGGGGACTGCTTTCCTATGAAGAGCTTGAGAATCGATGCCCAGACGGTCTGTATTTTTTCAGCCCTCCCGGCGTCAACGAGCAATTAATACAAGAATCCGGCCTCAAGCTGCTTGAAGCTCGCGATACCACCGCGAACTGTGCTCTGTTGTCCAAACGTTGGCACGATGCGCGCGAAAAACGAAAAGAGGCACTTATCGCCTGTGAGGGTGAAGAGAACTTTCTGGGCGTGCAGCGATTTTTGGCCGGCGTTCACAGGTTAACGAGCGAGAGGCGTTTGTTGCGCTTTTTGTACACTTGTTCGAAATAGAGAGCGGCAACTGGGTACGAGCAGCATTGCCAGCACGTCGGCATTGAGCAAGTCAGAGCCTCCGCAACGCATCATCAAGATCGGATGACGACGCAGTACCGGACTCCGAGTAGGCAAAGCACTGCTGAACATTGCGCCTGGAGCTTTCCCGCTCAACCGGTGAGATCGCCACCTCCCGCGCAGCGTTGTCGGGAATCCGTAAAACGTTCACGACCGGCCCGTCAAAAGCCATAACAACAAGCCAGCGCCCCCGAGAAGAAGCACTGCAAAATGGACCGCCAGGTTCTTGCGGACAGTTGGGGCGGGCTTGGCGTTGAAACTGAAATAATCCTCACCAAACAGCCCAACACCGCACCGCTCACAGTAGTTTTTCGAGTAAGAGACCCGGAGCTCAGACGGCTCAAACCTTTTCCGACAGCTGTAACAACTGGGTTTTATCACTTCGAGCTCCGACTCGTCTGGGAAACCGGGCACAATCACCCTGGCCTGTCTTGGCATCAGCTTTCACGGACAGGGGAAATACCGTCGATCTCAGTAACCGTTTTTGCATCCGCCCGTTCAATGATTTTGAGGTGCATTAATAGTTCTGTCCCGGTTTTCACGGTTTTCAAAGCTCCCAGCCTCGGTCAAGCCGCGCGACCAGATCCATTATCCTCACCTGCCTGCAAGGTCCAGGTCATGCCTAAAGCGCGTCCCGCTTTTACAAGCGTTGTGATGGTGACACCGGTATCCTTCTCATCAAGAAGGCGGTTAACCACTGTGCGGCTGGTGTGCATTTTCTGGGCAAGTTGAGACTTGTTCACACCGGTCTGCCCCATTGCCTGCTGAATCTGCCAGACGATTACCCGCTTCAGCGCCTCAGCTTCTAGTTGCTCAAGGGTGCCGTCAGCTTCAAGCAGATCATCGAGAGAGCTGCCAACGTGTTTATGCTGTGTCATCTTTTTGCTGCCATAAATACGACGTTAACCGTTTTCATTGTCATACAACCCCTTTCCTTGGAGCAAACCAATTGTACCTATTTAGGTACACTCATGCCAGCCTTCTACTCATGCATTACCCATCCTCAGAAAACCGGTTTCCCGAGCTTCAGCTTTCACGAACAGTGGAAATACCGTCGATCTCAGTAACCGTTTTTGCATCCGCCCGTTCAATGATTTTGAGGAGTGTGGACTGAATGGTTTCGTCTTCCCTGGCATCACCGCCACTTGCGAACGTCTGCTTCTGGGGCTCCGCGCCCTCTTCCTCGGTATAAGAAATCACAACCTCGCTGGCTGAACCGGGCGTTTTGCCAGAGTTCGCTTTACCAAAGTACTCCAGCGAAACCAACGGATAGCCGTGAAAGCCCTTCTTAACCTGCTTCGCAATACGCTTTTTCGCTTTATCCACATTCATAGTGAGGGCCTGTCGCTGCGGTTGTTATCTGAGTGCGCATCCGCACCCAGTCGATACCATTCGCCAATTCTATGCCCTTAACCCCATCCAAAATAGCTCTGCCCCGGTTTTCGCTGTCACCGTAAAAACCGGGCCAGGAAATCCAGCTGATCTTCGATGGACCGATCCAGAGCTTCGCCCCGATAGACATCAAAATGGCCGACCGGATAGTGCTTCACTTCCGCGTTCGGCATTCTCTCGGCCGCTTTGACCGCAGCACTAGCCGGGGCGACCGTATCGTGGTCGCAAATCAACACCAGTGCCGGGCAGGCGACTTTGCTGGCCAACCGGATGGGCCGGAAAAGAGGAATGGCATAACTCACACCCGCTGCGACGTAATTCGACGCGTTATCGGCCAGCAAGGGAACATACCCCTCGTGGCAGTCCTCAGCGGTCATCATGCCCAACTCGCCGGGACGGCCGGCAGATGCAATATACCGGGGAGACATCCCCAGCCCACGACGAAGCCAGTCGACCGTTCCGTGCCAGGTCAGGCGCATTGCCTGCATTAGACCGGCGTAGCCGACAACCCCCAGCAAAGACGCCAGACCATCCATCATCGGGCATTGGGAGATGGTGCATTTTACGTTCCCATCCTTTGCCGCAGCCGCAATCACCAGCCCGCCAGAGAACGACGTTCCCCACAGGCAAATACGGCTGCCATCGACACGGTCCAGCTGCCGCACAAAAGTCAGTGCCGCCAACCAATCTGCCACTTCCTTCCAAGGGCTCAGCGTCTGCCGTGGCTGGCCATCACTGTCACCGAAATGGCGGTAGTCAAAGGCAAAGACCGCATAACCCGCATTGCAGAAGGCTTCTTTAAAAGGTGCCAGACCACTGGCATGAGTCAGTCCAAAACCATGAGCCATGACGACACACGGTAAACCTTTACTGTCGGCATCCGGCGTATAGAGAACACCGCGGCAGGTTGTACCATCGCTCTGAAATTCCAGGGGCGTTTCGATCATTGTTTGGCTCGCATGCTTGAAGGTCGAGAGTCTCAGGATAGCCCATTGCTTCACGATCTAACCGGCAGTTCAATAATCTCACAAACCACACCGTCTTCACTCACCTGCAACCGCCCCACCGTGATCGGCAGCATAAATCGCCGGGGCCCGGCAGATAAGCGTTGCTATAGTGAAACAAGCCCGTCTCACTCCAATAGTGGCGAGATCCAGTGCAAACGCACAACCTATGACAGGAGTTTCCCATGCCCACTTACACCGTCACGGTCGCGAATCTGTCTCTGTCGCCGCAGCAGAAATCACAGATCGCCGAGGCCATCACAGCTTCCCACAGCGCCCAAACCGGCGCTCCCCGGTTCTTTGCCCAGGTTCTGTTTTCTGCGGCCAATGAGGGCGACCACTTTGTGGGTGGCAGAATGAGCACAGCGCCTCAGGTGTATGTTCACGGCCTGGTGCGGGATGGCAGAAGCATTGAGATCAAACAGGCCCTGATGAGCCAGATGCTTGAACAAATCGCCCAAATCGCGGACATCAAAAATGAAGATGTCTGGATCTATCTGCAGGACATTCCGGCCACCCAGATGATCGAGTTTGGGCGGTTTTTGCCGGCGCCGGGCGATGAGGCTGAGTGGGAAAAGGGAATGTCTCCGGAAAAGCGCGCCAGCTTACCCAAATAACCGCAATAATAGATCTGTCCCGGTTTTCCGCGGTTCTGGCTTTGCTGCTAGTATTCAGAATCACCATCGGAGACAAGGACAGCTCAAGCACGATGAACAGCAACTACAAAATCGCTCTACTCATCGACTGTGACAACGTCAGTCACCAATCCATCGAAGGGGTACTTCAGGAACTCGCCAAATACGGGGCTGTGAACGTGCGCCACGCCCACGGAAACTGGAACGGTCCCCAGCTGGGTGGCTGGATCGAAAAGCTGCACGCTAACGCCATCCGACCGGTTCAGCAGTTTGCCTATACAACCGGCAAGAACGCTACCGATGCCTCAATGATCATTGACGCCATGGACCTGCTCTACAGCGGAAACGTCGATGCGTTCGCCCTCATGACCAGCGATTCCGACTTTACGCCCCTGGTCATGCGAATCCTTGAGGCCGGCCTACCAGTCTTTGGCTTCGGCGAGCGCAAAACCCCAATGCCCTTCGTGAACGCCTGCTCGCAATTCATCTACACAGAGAACCTTCGCGAGGATACTGAGGAACCCGATAACGTCAGCAACGGCGGCACGCCAAAACCAACCGCCGAAACCAAGTGGGGACGGAACAAACTGAGGGGCGACACCTTGCTGGTGCGGACCCTACGAACTGCGGTGGAACAGACGGCTGATGATGATGGTTGGGCCCATCTGGGCAAGGTTGGCCAGTACATTTCCAATAACAGCTCTTTCTCCCCCGTGAACTACGGGTACAAGAAGCTGAGCGATCTTATCCGGGCCAGTGAGCTCTTCGAGATGACAATACGAGATAAGAACGTTCTCTATATCAAAAGTCCGGAAAAATAGATCTGTCCCGGTTTCTCGCTGGACTCTGGTGATGGCCCCCTACAGTGCCCGAAACACCAACATCGTTTCGTAGCTTTCAGTGAAATCACCGGCGACCATCTTAATCTTATTACCTCTCGTGGCTGTCTCCTTGTGCTTGTTTTGGAGCGCTTGGCAACAGTAGCATTGGCGGTGATTAAACGGCCATCAACGGGCTAAAACTGCTTTCTAGGCAAAAGTGTCTCGGAAAATATATCTGCCTAGGTTTTCAAAAGGACGGTTCGTCAAAAAGGTATATCAATTATCAGGATGACACGGCGGTCATACTTACTAATGCCATTGATTGTAAGCCAAACAGTCAAACCCAGCCTAAAGTATAACGCCGGTGGTGACCCAACCTGGCTTTGAGTCACCAAAGACGCCAGAAAGAAACCTGCCTAGATATCGGAAATAATTACATTCCTACGCGTACCCAAACCTGTCCGCGGCATTGCGAAGAAAATCTACAAGACACACGGGGGTGTCAGCATACTGAGAAAGATCTGATAGGACATTACTCTTACTAAGATTCACCCTTACTTTCTTTTTATAGGACACTATCTGACTATCACCCTGAATCTCATTGCAGATCAAACCTAGATACTCTCTGAAGAATTCCAAATAATATTTTCCTCGTACATATTCTTGCCCCCCACGAGCTTCGATTTCCACCTTTGCAGACTCGACCGAATCAACTTTTACTTCTGCCGAATCGGGAAACAGCTCTACCAACTTATCCATGTTGTAATTACTAACAACTGAATCCAGAGAGATATTAACGAACTTTTTTATGTCGTAATTATTAAGATTAAGCTTTACCGAATCATCAATGTAAGACTCTCTAACTTGGCAAAGAATCCAAGCATTAAGCTCCTTTGTTTTATTTAAAAATTGCGACTTCAAAAATAAAAATTTATCAACAATGAAGTCGACATCCTCAGAATTATCGATTTCACACATACCAATCTCATCGACCAAGAACTTCCGCAAAGATTCGACAGACACATATAAATTTTCTATTGAGTAGCACGGGGTAACGTACGTAAACTCATCACCAACATCATCAAAATCAAAATCTCTATCGATAAAATATAATACTTTCGCCGAGGATAAATTTGGATTTGAGCTAACCTTTTCTCTAAGTTTTAGCAAGTTTTCCTTGCCTTTACAGGAAATATTGGTCCGATATTCAGGACTAACTATGCTATCAACCCTAATGCCGTAATATTTCGCATCTTCCCCTTCAAAAACGCATATTAAAACATCCTCTGCCTTTGAGTGTGCTTTAATCAGCCTAGCAAGTCCAACAGCAGTAGCTGAGCGTTTTTCTCTCATATTTTCAGCCCTGCTACTCATCACTCACCTTCCTTGTATTCGATCTTCAAGCTGCCGGTCAAATCATCTAACTCATTATCGAAAACAAATGGAGAGTGAGTGGCTGCCAATAAAAATGAACACTTATTGGATTTCAGAATATCGGTAAGAAGTGTTTCCTGCCACTCGATAGAAAGTGACAACTCTGGCTCATCAAATATGACCGCATATTTTTCAGATTGCTCCAAATACAATTTGGAGAAAATAGAGACCAATTGCTTCTCACCAGACGATAACTTTTCAAGCCCCACAGAGCTATCGTTTCGTTTATTTATTATTTTGATTTCTACCTTATTCTCGTCATATAAAAACTTTTTGTCAACAAGATAACTGTTAGCTACCTTTACAAACTCTTTTATAGAGTCATCCATCTCTTTTTGCTCGTCGTACACATCAATCAAATTACTCAAAACAAAAACAAGCGGATGATAACGCTCTTGCTTTATAGCTTTATTTTCAATAAGAAGTAGAATTCGATCCTTCACTTCCGAAGATATGCTATCGCCTACTCGCGCCAATACGATCCTAAGCGCTTCAGTATTAAATATCTTAGAAAACTGCTCCTCTGTAGCTTGAAAGTCTGTAGTTAACTGAGTAAGCATTTTTCCGTTTAGATTCGTGTAAAGACTAACAGCGGACTCCCTCAGTTCATTTCTTATCCTGTCAAATCGATGTTTTACATCACTCATACCGAATTGAATCAACTGCTCTTTACTCTCAAAATCCTCATCAAAATATCCAAGATTTTTAAGATCTTCTTCGACACGACGATAAGTTGGCAGATAATATACAGGAAAAGGAAAGTTTTTCTTAATTAACTCTTTTTTTTCGTCCAGCTTATCCAAACCGGCATTTAGTGACGGACGACTACGACGGACAACATGACGGAGCCGGTGATAAATATCTCTAGAACTATGATGTGATTTTCGAGTTAGACGTAAAAATGCGGGATGCCTACTTACTCTAATATAAGACTCAGTATCCGACAGCTTCAACAAACTAACTAGATCGTCGGGACTGATAACACTTGTAAAATCGTCAATCGCGGGGTGATCGACCACTTCCAAATATGATCCAGAGGAGACTTCTTCACTATCAATTGTTAAAGAATCACCAGAGGAAAACCTAAGCTCAATGGAATCGAATTCGATTTTAGAAAGCTTGTGGAAATTCATTGACAATAGTGAATAAAGACAGTGAAGAACTGTCGTCTTACCAGACCCATTATCACCAACTAATATTTTTACACCCTCAGTCATTGTAAGGGTAATATCTCTCTCCCCATGAAGATTGAATATCTTTAAAGACTCTATACTAGGTAAAACACCATGAAGTTCCATTTAAAAAAACCCTATAGTTTAATTTTTAATCGAAGTTTCCTATAAAACTATAATCACCCAAAAGGCAGGCAAACGAGGGCAAACTCCCGTCTTCAAAAATACAAGGCGCTCGAGGAGCCTGAGTCTGAAAGAACCTAGACCTTTTTTGGCGTCGATTAGTAGTGCTTTCTGATAGTAAATGCGTCCCTCGCCGACTGAAATACAACTTACCCTAGCCTACCTCAGCTCTCCATGTCTTCTCCACATAGAAAAGTAAATCAAACACGATGCAAAAAAAGCTGCGAGGCAACGCCTCGCAGCTTTTTGTTTTATTGTTACTTTTTGTTCGGCCGACCCAATACTGAGTTGCTTGGGCGCCGCCAATGTGAGCGTTAGTCTTGCCGGTCCCGCTTGTGCCGCATCAGCGCATAGATGCCAATAGCCACAGCCGCACCGGCCGCCAGGAAGTATTCAAAATGCACACCATCGCCAAGGGCTTCGTGGCCGGAATGGCCAAAGGCAACGCCAGAGATCAGAAGCAGGCAGGCAGTCAGAGTCATTCGGTTAGTCAGTTTCATGGTTGTCTCTCCGTCGTTCGTTTAAATCTCAAAATCCGGTGTCTTTAAGCGGTCTCAGCAAGCTTTTCAGGCCGGCGCTCCGGCAACATGCCGCGCTCCAGAATGAAGCTGATAATCGTCTCCAGCCCTACCCCGTCGTACAGGTTGGTGAACACGAAGGGGCGTTCGCCGCGCATTTTCTTGCTGTCCCGCTCCATCACATCCAGGGAGGCGTGCACCTGTTCGGCGATGTCGATCTTGTTGATGATCAGCAGGTCGGATTTGGTGATGCCGGGGCCGCCTTTGCGGGGGATCTTGTCGCCGGCGGAGACGTCGATCACGTACAGGGTGAGGTCGCTCAGTTCCGGGCTGAAGGTGGCGGATAGGTTGTCACCGCCGGATTCCACCAGTACCAGTTCCAGGTTCGGGTGGCGGTTTTGCAGGTCGTCGATGGCCGCCAGGTTCATGGAGGCGTCCTCACGAATGGCGGTGTGCGGGCAGCCGCCGGTTTCCACGCCGAGGATGCGGTCTGCGGCCAGGGCTTCGTGGCGCAGGAGGAAGTCGGCGTCTTCCCGCGTGTAGATGTCGTTGGTCACCACGGCGATGTCGTAGTGGTCCCGCAGGGCTTTGCACAACTGGCGCAACAGGGCGGTTTTGCCGGAACCAACCGGGCCACCCACTCCAACTCTCAGACAATGTGTCATGGCAGATCTCCTCAATTGTTATTCAGCTTCTGAAAAGCCGTGAATACTGTGTTTCGTGCAGGGCACTTCCGAGCGCCAGTCCCGGCAGGATGGGCCCGAGTTCGTGATCGTTTCGTTCCAGGGCCGTGTCCACCGCCACAGCGAGTTGCGGCCGCAGACGTTCGATAATGCGCTGTGCGGCGGTATGGCCGAGGGGCAAAGCCTTGCAGGCCACCGCAAGCTGGTTTTCCAGCCAGGCCCAAGCAAAGCCGAGCAGCGTCTGGCGCACGGGCACAAAGCGTTTGTGGGCGGCCCAGGCGAACATGGTGATGTAGCCGGGCTCTTCCGGAATCAGGTGTGGCTCGGGCAGCAGCTCCAGGTTGCGCAATAGCGTGACGAGGGCGCCGCCAAGGCGGGTGTCTTCGTCGCTCAGTTCGGCGGTTTCCCGGGTGGCGTGCAGCCAGTCGTTCCACTTTGCCAGCGTAATGGCATCGCCTTCGGCCCAGGCGGTCTGCAAGCGCACCAGCAGGGGCAGTTCGCAGCGGCTGAGGCCGTCTTCCAACACGCCTTCAATCCACTGGGCCAGTTCGGCTTCGTTATTCACCCAGCCCAGTTCAAAGGCGCTTTCCAGGCCCTGGGACCAGGCGAAGGCGCCGATGGGCAGTGCGGGGCTGACCAGTTGCATCAGGCCCAGCAATGCCAGGTCGTCCACCTGCGGGGTGGCGGCCTCAGTGGGTGTGTTTATGACTGTGGCCATGGCTGTGCCCGTGGTCGTGATCGTGTGAATGGCCGTGGCCGTGCCCATGAGAATGGCCAGCCTGGGAGTAGGCGCCGGGCTCGGGATCAAACGGGGCGGTGTGGTGTACCACGGTGGCGCCCAGGCGTTCAGCCAGCTCTTCCAGCACGTGATCCGGCGGGAAGCGCACGAAGCTGCCCTGCTCGTCTTCACCAATGGCCAGCGTTACGTGGCGGTTGCCCAGGTGATAGCACAGGCGGGCCAGCGGCTGGCCGGACTTGATGCGCGCCGTCACTACCTGCTCTTCGGCGGCGCGAATGCGTACGATCTCGCCGGTTCTGGCCTGCAGCAGATCGCCGTCCCTCAGAACCGGGCCGCGATCCAGGAACAGGCCTACGTCCACGTTGGTTTCGGTGGTGGCGCGCAGCCGGCCACGGATACGCAGCTCGTAAGGCAGGATCAGGTTGTCCAGAATCTCGCTGGTATCGATGCCGGTGGATTTCACGTCACCGATGCGTTCAATCAGTTCCAACATAACAATGTCCTCTTATCCCCGGCTCAGAACAGCCTTGAGCTGTATTGACTAAAAGAGATGATAGCGCTGAGCCAGCGGCAGCTCGGTGGCGGGCTCACAGGTGAGCAGTTCGCCATCGGCATGCACTTCGTAGGTTTGCGGGTCCACAGTGATGTGCGGGCACGCGTCGTTCAGTTTCATGTCGCCCTTGCGCACGTCACGCACGCCCTTACAGGCGGATAACGGGCTGTCCAGGCCAAGCTCTTTGCCAACACCGGCATCAATCGCCGCCTGGCTCACAAAGCTCAGGCGGGTGGCACTGGCGGCCTTGCCGAAGGCGCCGAACATCGGCCGGTAATGCACTGGCTGGGGCGTGGGAATCGAGGCGTTCGGGTCGCCCATGGGCGCGGCGGCAATCATGCCGCCCTTGAGAATGGTGGCCGGCTTCACGCCGAAAAACGCCGGGCTCCAGAGCACCAGGTCCGCCAGCTTGCCCACTTCCACGGAACCCACTTCATGGGCGATGCCATGGGTGATGGCCGGGTTGATGGTGTACTTGGCGATGTAGCGTTTGGCGCGCAGGTTGTCGGCGCCCAGGTCTTCGTCCTCCGGCAACAGGCCGCGCTGCTGTTTCATCTTGTGGGCGGTCTGCCAGGTGCGGCACACCACTTCGCCCACGCGGCCCATGGCCTGGGAGTCGGAAGCGATCATGGAGATCACGCCCATGTCCTGCAGGATATCCTCGGCGGCGATGGTCTCGCGGCGGATGCGGGAGTCGGCGAAGGCGACGTCTTCCGGGATGTTCGGGTCCAGGTGGTGGCACACCATCAGCATGTCCAGGTGTTCGTCGATGGTGTTCACGGTGTAGGGCCGGGTCGGGTTGGTGGACGACGGCAGCACGTAATCCTTAGAGCAGGCGGTGATGATGTCCGGTGCGTGGCCGCCGCCGGCGCCTTCGGTGTGGTAGGTATGGATGCAGCGCCCCTTGAACGCGGCCAAGGTGTCTTCCACAAATCCGGATTCGTTCAGGGTGTCGGTGTGGATCGCCACCTGCACGTCGTATTTGTCCGCCACCGTGAGGCAGTTGTCGATGCTGGCCGGGGTGGTGCCCCAGTCTTCATGCAGTTTCAGACCGATGGCGCCGGCCTGGATTTGCAGTTCCAGGGATTCCGGCAGGGAGGCGTTGCCCTTGCCCAGGAAGCCGATGTTCATGGGCAGGGAATCCACCGCCTGGAGCATCTTGCCAATGTGCCAGGGGCCCGGCGTGCAGGTGGTGGCGTTGGTGCCCGTGGCCGGGCCGGTGCCGCCACCGAGCATGGTGGTAATCCCACTCATCAGCGCTTCTTCCACCTGCTGGGGGCAGATGAAGTGGATGTGGGCGTCAATGCCGCCGGCGGTGAGGATTTTGCCCTCTCCGGCGATGATTTCAGTGCCGGGGCCGATCACGATGGTCACGTCCGGCTGGGTGTCCGGGTTGCCGGCTTTGCCAATGGCGGCGATGCGGCCTTTCTGGATGCCCACGTCGGCTTTGACGATGCCCCACCAGTCGAGAATCAGGGCGTTGGTGATCACGGTGTCCATCACTGCCGAATCGGCGCGCTGGCTCTGGCCCATGCCGTCGCGGATAACCTTGCCGCCGCCGAATTTTACTTCGTCGCCGTAGTGGGCGGCGTCGCTTTCCACTTCAATCCACAGGTCGGTGTCGCCGAGCCGTACCCTGTCGCCGGTGGTTGGGCCGTACATGTCGGCGTAGGCTTGTCGGGTAATTTTCATTTCTGGCCCTCCAGTTTGCCCATGACTTCCTGCCGGAAACCGTAGATTTCACGGCCGCCCGCGAACGGGATCAGCGTTACTTCGCGGCTCTGCCCGGGTTCGAAGCGGATGGCTGTGCCGGCCGCCACATCCAGGCGGTAGCCACGGGCCTTGGCGCGGTCGAAATCTAGCGCCGGGTTGGCTTCGGCAAAGTGGTAGTGAGAGCCGATCTGGATCGGGCGGTCGCCGGTATTGGCCACCTCTATCTGGATGCGCTCACGGCCTTCACAGAGTTCGATGTCGCCGTCTTTGAGCTGGTATTCACCTGGAATCATGGCGTCTGCTCCTTAGACAATCGGGTTGTGGACAGTGACGAGCTTGGTGCCATCGGGGAAGGTGGCTTCCACCTGCACTTCGTCGACCATTTCGGCGATGCCGTCCATCACGTCATCACGGGTGAGGACTTCGGTGCCGGCGGTCATCAGCTCCGCCACGGTACGGCCCTCGCGAGCGCCTTCCATGATTTCGGCGCTGATCAGGGCCACGGCTTCCGGGTAGTTGAGCTTCAGGCCTTTGGCTTTGCGGCGCTCGGCCAGCAGGGCTGCGGTGAACAGCAGCAGTTTGTCTTTGTCTCTTGGCGTTAATTCCATCGTTGTTTGCTCCGTTGATCGCGTCGCATTCTGCTTGTTATTCAGGTCAGCCAGATTCGGGGAACGCTGGCAGGCTGGCCGGTGAGTCTTGGTCTGATCAGTTCCCAGGCTTGCTGGCACAGCGCCCAGGCTTCGTTTCGTTCCTGCCCCAGGTAGCGCAGCAGCACCACACCCCTTCGGCGGGTCACCGCCCAGCGGTGGCTTTCCGGCAAGGTTTCCCTGAGTTGCTCAATGGCGGCGGCTTCGTCGTCCAGGCCAACCACCCAGAGGGTTGCCTGTACGGTGGCGCCGCCCTGGCCCCAGTGGCCTTTGAACCTGGCGTGGTCCGGTTCCATAAGCTGGCGTTCCAGCCACAGGGGGCGGCCGTCCATCAGCAGGCGGAATTTCTGCTCCAGGTGGCCCGAGACAAACGGCAGATTGCTGGCCGGGCGGCCGAGGGCGAGGATTTCCCAGCCGATGCATCGGGCGCCGGCTTCCAGTTCGATGGTGGTGCTCTGTTCGCCCCGGGAGCCATCAAACGCCAGGGTTTCCTGGGGCAGGTATTCGAGAATGCCGCCCTGCTCCACCTTCAGCCGGGTGTGCTGGGCCCAGGCCACGCCGTGGCTGTCGGCCTTGTAGAGCTTGGCCGCCGCTGGCGTGGTCAGCAGGGTGTGTGAGTCTTTACCTACCCGAGCCTCGATACTGAGAGCATCGCCACTCACCAATCCGCCCGGCGGATGCAGCAGGTACACGTGGCAGCAGCCATGGCGGCCTTCCGGATAGAAGGGACGTTGCACCCGCAACGGGCCTTTATGGCGCACGTGGGTCATCCGGGTGGCGGTGTTGCTGCCATCCGGCCGGGCGTCGAAGCCCAGGGCAATGGACGCGGCCCAGTGCCGACCAGCGTCGAAACGGTGGCCGGAGTCGTGGGCGGGTTCGATGCGTTCAAAAACCGTCATACCGTCAGGTGCTTCTTGATGAGTTCATCGGTCAGGCCGGCAATCTCGTCTTCCGCCACCCGGCGACCCCGGTCGAGGATGGCAAACCGGTCGGCATACTTGCGGGCGAACGGAAGCTTCTGTTCCACCAGCAACACGGTCAGGCCGTCTTCCTCGATGAGCTTGCGGATTACCTCGCCAATCTGGGCCACGATGTTGGGCTGGATGCCCTCACCCGGTTCGTCGAGGATAAGCAGGCGCGGCTCGATCACCAGGGCGCGGCCGATGGCCAGTTGCTGCTGCTGGCCGCCGGAGAGGTCACCGCCGCGGCGGTGGCGCATTTCCTTCAGCACCGGGAACAGTTCGTACACCCGCTCGGGGATTTTCTTGCTGCCGTCCTTGCGCACGGCCAGGCCGGTGCGCAGGTTTTCTTCCACGGTCAGCAGCGGAAAGATCTGCCGGCCCTGGGGCACGTAGCCAATGCCGAGGCGGGAGCGGTCTTCCACTTTCTTTTTGGTGAGTTCCACGTCGCCGGCGAATTCGATGCTGCCGCTTTTGGTGGTTTCCTCACCCATGATGCATTTCATCAGGGTGGTCTTGCCCACGCCGTTGCGGCCCATCACGCAGGTGCACTGGCCCTGGGGCACATCCAGGTCCAGATCCCAGAGGGTGTGGCTTTCGCCATAGAACTGGTTGAGCTTTTCAATCTTCAGCATCACGCCTCCTCCCCGAGATACACCTTGATCACTTCCGGATCGTTGGAGACCTGGTCCATGGAGCCTTCGGCCAGCACGCTGCCCTGGTGCAGAACGGTCACCTTGCGGGCGATGGAGCGCACGAAGCCCATATCGTGCTCCACCACCACCACCGACTGTTTGCCGGCGAGGCTGGTGAGCAGTTCGGCGGTGCGTTCCATTTCCTGCTCGGTCATGCCCGCCACCGGTTCGTCCACCAGCAACAGCCGGGGTTTCTGCATCAGCAACATGCCGATTTCCAGCCACTGTTTCTGGCCGTGGGAGAGGATGCCGGCAAGGCGGTCGCGCAGGGATTCCAGGCCGATCATCTCCAATACTTCGTCGATGCGGTCGCGGTATTCGGCTTTCATGATGGCGGTGAGCGTGGGGAACACCCGCTTGTCCGTCGCCATGGCCAGCTCCAGGTTTTCGAACACGGTGAGCGCTTCAAACACCGTGGGTTTCTGGAACTTGCGGCCGATGCCCAGGCTGGCGATGTCCGGCTCGTTCATGGTGAGCAGGTTGTGGCGGCTGCCAAACCACACCGAGCCGGTGTCGGGCCGGGTTTTACCGGTGATGATGTCCATCATGGTGGTTTTACCCGCGCCGTTAGGGCCGATGATGCAGCGCAGCTCGCCATCGTCGATGGTGAGGTTGAGGTTGTTGATGGCCTTGAAGCCGTCAAAGCTCACGTTCACGTCTTCCAGGTACAGGATCGGCCCGTGGCGCACGTCCACCGGGGACTGCACCTGGGTCAGAAACTCGAACACATGCTCGCGGTCAGTCAGCTCCTGAAAAAAGCTCATACAGTCGCCTCCTGCGCGGTGGGGGTATCGTCATCTTCCCTGGCTTTCCGGCGCTTCTGCAGCAGCCCGGCAATGCCCTTGGGCAGGAACACGGTTACCAGCACGAACAGGCCGCCAAGGGCGAACAGCCAGGCGTCCGGCATGATGCCGGTAAACACGGTTTTGGCGTAGTTCACCAGAATGGCCCCGATCACCGCGCCGTAGAGGGTTGCCCGGCCACCCAGGGCCACCCACACCACGATCTCGATGGAGAACAGCGGCGAGAATTCGCTGGGGTTGATGATGCCTACTTGAGGCACATACAGAGCGCCGGCCACACCCGCCAGCATGGCGGAGACCACGAACACGAACAGCTGCACCCGCTCCACCCGGTAACCCAGGAAGCGGGTTCGGGCTTCGGCATCCCGGCAGGCCACACTCACCCGGCCCAGCTTGCTGGTCACAATGCCCCGGCAAATCACGTAGCCAATGGCCAGGGCGATACCGGTGGCAATGAACAGCCCGAGGCGAGTGGCGTCGGTACGCAGGTTAAAGCCGAGAATGTCTTTGAAGTCAGTGAGGCCGTTGTTGCCGCCAAAGCCCATCTCGTTTCGGAAGAAGGCCAGCATCAGCGCGAAGGTAAGCGCCTGGGTGATGATGGAGAGGTATACCCCGGTTACTCGTGAGCGGAACGCCAGGAAGCCGAACACCAGCGCCAGCAGGCCCGGGGCCAGCAGCACCATGATGAAGGCAAACCAGGCCATGTCGAACCCGTGCCAGAACCAGGGCAGCTCCTGCCAGTTCAGGAACACCATGAAGTCCGGCAGGATCGGGTCGCCATACACGCCGCGATCACCAATCTGGCGCATCAGATACATGCCCATGGCATAGCCGCCGAGGGCAAAGAAGGCGCCATGGCCCAGGCTGAGGATACCGAGGTAACCCCATACCAGGTCCACCGCCACCGCCAGCAGGGCGTAGCAGAGGTATTTGCCAAGCAGCGTGACGGTAAAGGCGCTCACGTGCAGGGCGCTGTCCTGGGGCATGAACAGGTGAAGGAAGGTCACCAGCACCACGGCCGAGAACAGCACGCCGAGAAAGATTTGGGTTGAACGTTCCTGTAAGGGTCTTGTTAACCACATAACTTAACCCTCCGCTGCCCGGCCTTTCTGGGGGAAGAGCCCCTTCGGCCGTTTCTGGATGAACAGGATGATGAACACCAACACGATGATCTTGGCGAGTACGGCACCGGCCCAGGGTTCGAGCAGCTGGTTGATGGTGCCCAGGGAGAGCCCGGCAATGAGCGTGCCCCAGAGGTTACCAACGCCGCCGAACACCACCACCATGAAGGAATCGATGATGTAGTTCTGGCCCAGGTTCGGGCCCACGTTGGTGAGCTGGGACAGCGCAACCCCGGCCAGACCGGCCACGCCGGAGCCGAGGGCAAAGGTCATGATGTCTACCCGGGTGGCGCGGATGCCCATGGATCGGGCCATGGCCCGGTTCTGGGTAACGGCGCGCACTTCCAGGCCCAGGCGGGTCTTGCGCATGATCAGCATCAGCCCGGCGAAGACAATCAATGCAAAGGCCAATACGTAGAGGCGGTTCAGGGTCAGCGAAAGCGCGTCGTTGATCACCAGGGAGCCGCTCATCCAGTCCGGCGTTACCACGGTACGGTTCTGAGGAGAGATCACGGTGCGCACCAGCTGCTGCAGGATCAGGCTGATGCCGAAGGTGGCCAACAGGGTTTCCAGCGGCCGGCCTTTGAGGTACTGGATGACGCTTCGCTCAATAATGATGCCGGCGGTGGCGGCAACCATGAACCCGGCGGGAATCGACAGGATCAGCGCCAGCCCGGGTTGGCCGGGAAAGAGTTGCTGCATGCCCCAGGTGGTGTAGGCACCCAGCATGATCAGTTCGCCGTGGGCCATGTTGATCACGCCCATAACGCCAAAGGTGATGGCCAGGCCGATGGCGGCGAGTACCAGAACCGAACCAAGGGAGAGGCCGAAATACAGGGTCTCGGCGGCGCGGTTCAGTTGGAGTTTCTGTTCTATGCTTTCGAGGGCCTTGGCGGCACGGTCGGCCAGCGCCTCGTTGTCACCTCGAACGGCTTCGTTCAGGGCTGCGCGGGCGCGGGGGTGCAGGCTGCCGGCGAGCACATCCACGGCCTCCAGGTTGCCCTCACCTACCCGGTAAATGGCAATGGCTTCTTCAATGCGGTTGCGTACGCCGGCGTCTTCTTCCTTCGCCAGCTGAGCTTCCAGCGGCTCCACCAGCGAGGCATCCACTTTACCCATCATGTCCTGTGCGGAGGCTTCACGCACATCCGGGTCTTTGGCATTCAGGTCCAGCATGGCGAGTATGCCTTCAAGCTGGCCCCGTATACGGTTATTGATGGCGACTCTGTCCAGCTCACGGCGGGACATTTCACCCATGTTCTCTCCGGTCAGCGGATCTGCGATTTCCCAGTCCCTGCCCCGGTTGTTCAGTACCAATACCACCTGCCCGGTGTCTTTTATCCGGCTCAGGCGGTTGCTTCCGTAGGCTTCGAGCCAGCCCCTGGCTCTTTCATCACCACTGCTGACAATGGCGTTAATCGCCTCTTCCACTTTGCTGGCCGGCGCCTCTGCCAGGTTGATCAGCAGAGCCTTGCCAGGGTCGTCTTCCTGCGCCGTTGCAGGTAGCGATAACAGGGAAAACAGGGCGATAAGCAGCAATGTGAGCGATCGGCAGATGCTCATGAGAGTGTCCTGTCTGTTGAAAACGTGTTGCGGGGCAACAGCCGGGGGCAACGTCAGCCACCCCCGGTTGTCCATGGTGCTATGCCACTATCGCCTTACTCGGCTTCAGCGGCCATTTCGCCCGCAGACGCGCCACAGGTGCCGGTTGCGGTGTTGAACGTTCCGCAGAACAACGGCTTGCGCCAATCTGCAATCATGTCCCGCGAACCAGGCAGGTAGTCAGACCAGGCATCGCCCGCGACCAGACCAGAGGTTTCCCAAACCACAGAGAACTGGCCGTTGTCCTGGATCTCGCCGATCAGCACCGGCTTGGTGATGTGGTGGTTGGGCATCATGGCGGCGTAGCCACCGGTGAGGTTGGGTACAGTCACACCGATGATGGCGTCTTTTACCGCGTCAACATCTGTGGTGCCGGCCTTCTTGACCGCTTCCACGTACATGTTGAAGCCGATGTAGTGCGCTTCCATCGGGTCGTTGGTAACCGCTTCATCATTGCCGGTGTGCTCGATCCACTGGTCGATGAAGTCGTAGTTGGCGTCGTTGTCCACGCTCATGAAGTAGTTCCAGGCTGCCAGGTGGCCAACCAGCGGGCCGGTGTCGATGCCGGAGAGTTCCTGCTCGCCCACGGAGAAAGCAACGACCGGGATGTCGGATGCAGCGATGCCCTGGTTACCCAGTTCACGGTAGAAGGGCACGTTGGCGTCACCGTTGATGGTGGAAACGACCGCGGTCTTCTTGCCGGCAGAGCCGAAGCGCTTGATGTCAGAAACAATGTTCTGCCAGTCGGAGTGACCAAACGGCGTGTAGTTGATCATGATGTCTTCCTTGGCCACACCCATGTCCATCAGGTAAGTCTCAAGGATCTTGTTGGTAGTGCGCGGGTACACGTAGTCGGTACCTGCTAGTACCCAGCGCTCGACACCGATTTCGTTCATCAGGTAGTTAACCGCAGGAATCGCCTGCTGGTTGGGCGCAGCGCCGGTGTAGAAAACGTTTTCGGAGGATTCTTCACCCTCGTACTGAACCGGGTAGAACAGAAGGCCGTTCAGCTCTTCCACTACCGGCAGTACGGACTTACGGGAAACCGAGGTCCAGTTACCGAAGATTACGTCAACTTTTTCCTGGGCCAGAAGCTCGCGGGCTTTCTCGGCGAACAGCGGCCAGTTGGAGGCGGGGTCTACAACAACCGCTTCCATCTGACGACCGAGCACACCGCCTTTGGCGTTTTGCTGTTCGATCAGCATTTCAACGGTGTCTTTCAGAACGGTTTCACTGATTGCCATGGTGCCGGACAAAGAGTGCAGAATGCCCACTTTGATCGGATCTTCCGCCGCCACGGAGTTAAAAGAGATGGAGAGAGCGAGTGCAGAAAGGCCAAGTTTCACGTGTTTTTTGAAGCTCATTATCGTCATCCTTTTCGTTTTTAGTCAGGTTGTGCCATTCGTCTTAAAACGCTTCCCTCCTCTGCATTAGCTGTTCCAGAAACCTCACATCTCACGTAAAAACAATGCTTTATCTAGTATACAAGGGCCATCTTCAGCCCCGAGAGTGCCCGGCGACCCTGAAACGGACACCTTCACGGCCCCCAATTGGTGCGGGCGCACCCTGCCCGGGCACTCCAGACCCCGGATGTGCTTCAAAGCAGCTCATAAATATCTGTTTTCAAGGCACTATCAAGAAAATCCCGCGAATGGCACAAGCATTGCGAAAGCACATGTATACAAGTTCATAATGCACATGAGGATATGCAATGCCTTCAACGCTTGGATGGACCATCAAGGACTGGCAGAACGCCTACAAAGAGGGCGCTACGCCCGAGTCATTGCTGGGTGAGCTGCTGACCGGCCTGGACGCAACAGACGTCGCCTGGATCTCGCTTCTGGATCAAAAGGGTTTGGATAAGGCGCTTGCCGAGCTGGAACTGCATCTCCAGAGCGCCGGTGGCGAGATCGACAACCTGCCCCTCTACGGCATTCCGTTTGCCGCGAAGGACAATATTGATGCGGCAGGATTCGAGACAACCGCGGCCTGCCCGGCCTTTGCCTACACCCCGAAAGAAGACGCCACCACCGTAGCCAGACTCAAGGCCGCCGGCGCAATCGTCATTGGCAAAACCAACTTGGACCAGTTCGCGACCGGGTTGGTGGGCACTCGCTCTCCCTACGGTGCCGTGCCCAACAGCTTCAAACCGGACGTCGTGAGCGGCGGGTCCAGCTCCGGTTCGGCTTCCGTGGTGGCAAGAGGCCTGGTGCCTTTTGCCCTGGGTACCGACACCGCCGGCTCCGGCCGTGTGCCTGCCGGGCTGAACAATCTGGTGGGGCTGAAACCAACCAAGGGCCTGTTCAGCATTCGCGGCGTGGTGCCGGCTTGTCGTTCACTGGATTGCGTGTCCATTTTTGCGCTCACCGTGAATGACGCCGGGCTGGTCTCGGATACCATGGCGGGTTTCGACGCCGACGATGCGTTTTCTCGCAAGCCCCCCTACGCGCTGCCTCTGGATGGCGCCGCCCTGCGCCGGCCCGGCCCCATCAAGCGGCTGGCGATTCCTGAACACCCGCAATGGTACGGCGATCAGCAGGCGGAAGCGGCCTGGAACACCGCCATCAGCCAATGGCGTCAGCAGGATGTGGAACTGGTCCCGCTTGATTTCAGCCCTATGCTGGAACTGGCCGCGCTGCTTTACGAAGGCCCCTGGGTGGCTGAACGTCATGCGGCGGTGGAATCGTTCATGGCCACCCACGGCGATGATATGAATCCGGTGGTTAAAGGCATCATCAGCAAAGCCGGAAACTTCAGTGCTACCGATACCTTCAAGGCCCAGTATCGCAAGGAAGAGCTGCAGCGCCAGATCGACCAGCTGCTGGCTGAGGTGGATGCCCTTTTAGTGCCCACCGCACCCACGGCGCCCACGATCGAGGCGGTAAACGCCGATCCGGTCGTCCTCAACAGCCAACTTGGCACCTACACCAATTTCGTGAATCTGGCCGAAATGAGCGCGCTGGCTATTCCTGCCGGCTTCCGGGACGACGGCCTTCCTTTCGGCGTTACCCTGATCAGTGGCGCCTGGAAAGACGCTGAGCTGCAACGCCTGGCCTGCCAGTGGCTGAATTCCCACCCGACACCCCTGGGCGCTACCGGCAAAGACCGCCCCGAGGAGACACCCGGGGCCGCCATTTCCACGCCCACCATCAAGGTGGCTGTTGTCGGCGCCCATCTCAGTGGCATGCCATTGAACACGCAGCTCAGCGAGCGCTATTCGGTACTGCTTGAGCAAACCACAACGTCTGCCAACTACCGGCTGTTCGCCCTGCCAAACACCACACCGCCGAAGCCCGGGCTGAAACGGGCGGCCCCTGGCGAAGGCAGGGAAATCATTGTGGAAGTCTGGGAAATGCCCGCCTCGGCTTTTGGCTCCTTTATAGACCTGATACCCGCTCCGCTGGGCATTGGTAACGTAGAACTGGCCGATGGCCGATGGGTAAACGGTTTTATCTGCGAGGGCTACGGTTTCGAAGGCGCAGAGGACGTGACTGAGTTCGGTGGCTGGCGCGCCTATATCGCCTCAAGAGCCAAAAAATAACGGGGCAATCTGGCGCCCTAAGAGGGAAAACGGAGCCAATGGCAAACCCTAGACGAAAAGAGTCCGTGGCAGACAGGGTGTATGAGGCCCTGAAAGCGGACATCTTCGAGTTCCGTCTGATCCCCGGTGACAGATTCAGCGAGGGGGATGTAGGAAGCCGTCTGAACGCCAGCCGGACCCCGGTTCGGGAGGCGCTCTACCGTTTGCAGCGGGAGGGCCATGTGGAGGTGCTGTTCCGCAGTGGCTGGCAGGTAAAGCCATTCGATTTCCAGCAGGTGGAGGAACTCTATGACCTGCGCATCACCCTCGAACGGGCGGCAGTGCACAAGATCTGCAACCTGCCTGAAGAGCCTGAAGCACTGCGAACCCTGGTAGCCCTCTGGAACCCGGACCATCCATCCGAGCGCGCGGTGGGCAGCACCGTCAGGATGTTGGACGAGAGCTTTCACTGCGATCTGGTGGCCGCTGCCGGAAACCGGGAGATGACACGAATTCATCGTGAGATCACCGACAGGCTGAGAATTGTGCGGCGCCTGGACTTCAGCCGGGACGAGCGTATTGATGCCACTTACGTGGAGCATGCCGCAATTCTGGAGGCACTGCGCAACGGGCAGGCAAGCGAGGCGGCGGAACGTCTCACCCGTCATATCCGTGCCAGTCAGAAGGCCGTGCGGGAAATCACCATGGAGCGAATCCGTGAGGCGGCTGCTGCACACCGCAATGAGCAATAAATTGCCTCTCAGGCCCAGTGAAAGCGGGGTCAGATGAAAATTTCATCTGACCCCATGTTACCCGCATGCTTACATACCTGTAAGACATATCGTACAAACCATGGAGCGATTCTCCGATAGGTAGGAATTCGAACCACAGTAGAATGGTCAGTGTCAGGGATGACAAGCCAGCAAGGAACGTTGGCTCAAGGATGAGAACTCCAGGGAAGAGCCCTCCGCGGCTCGGGAGTTGCCCGAAGGATCAGGGCTTACAGGGATGATCACAGGGAAGACGCGCTCAGGATGAGTCGCACGCCTGAGGGAACAGGCAGGGGTCAGCCACGGAATCGGGGATCACAAGGAATGTGGTCCCGTCCGTGCACTCCCCATCCCCAAGACATTTCTGCTCTCTTCTTACATTTCGCTTCAGCTGCTTTGCGCCCCTGGCACAACACCAATAACGCAAATTTGTCTCAGGAGCTCAATTACATGAAGCGCACACCGCTTTTCGCCACACTTGTTCTGCTGTTCAGCCTGGTTACCGGTTTTGCCTACGCCCAGGACGCCGCTATCAACATCAACACCGCCGATGTGGCTACCCTCGCCAGCCTGAACGGCATTGGCCAGAGCAAGGCCGAAGCCATCGTTGCCTATCGCGAAGCGAATGGTCCTTTTGCGGTTACCGCAGACCTGACGAATGTGAAGGGCATTGGCGAACGTACCATCGAGAAAAATGCCTCGCGCCTCACCGTGAAGTAATACCCCGGGCAGTGGCGCGCTGCCGCTGCCCCTCTTCTTTCTGAATCCCCCTCCTTCCTCTTTCCGGCTGCCCATAAAGTCGTCTGGCAACACCGCGCTCGCCACCCTATTATTGCTGGATAACAATTCAAAAACCGTTGAGCACCCGCACATGGTTGATCCGATCAAGGTTTATCCTGCAAAACCCGCGAAAGTCTATTTCTACGGCACCTGTCTGGTGGACATTTTCTACCCCGATGCGGGCATTGCCGGCGTGGAACTCCTGGAACGTGAAGGCATTGAGGTGCTGTTTCCCCAGAACCAGACCTGCTGTGGCCAGCCAGCCTACACCTCCGGTTACCACGACCAGGCCCGATCAGTAGCCAGGGCCCAGCTCGACCTGTTCCCCGGCGACTGGCCCATTGTGGTGCCATCCGGCTCCTGTGGCGGGATGATGCGCAAGCACTACCCCGACCTGTTCAAGGACACCACGGATGAGGTGAAAGCCGCTGAGGTTGCGGGCCGGGTCTGGGAGCTGACGGATTTTCTGCTCAATGTGTGCCACATCAAACTTGAAGACCTGGGTGAGCCTACCACCGTGGCCATGCACACCTCCTGCTCCGCCCGCCGGGAAATGGGCGTGGCCGAAGTTGGACCAAAACTGCTGGGACAACTCAAAAACGTGAACCTGGTAGAGCAGATCCGGCCGGAGGAATGCTGCGGTTTCGGCGGCACCTTTGCGGTTCGCCACCCGGAGATTTCCAGCGCCATGGTAAGCGAGAAGGTGGACGCACTGGTGGATACCGGCACCCGGCAGTTTGTCACTACCGATTGCGGCTGCCTGATGAACATCGCCGGCTACGCCGAGAAGAACCAGAAGCCTGTTGAAGGCCAGCACATTCTCAGTTTCCTGTGGTCGCGCACCCAGGGCAAAGGGGGGCAGCAGTCATGAGTGAGACAGCCGAGCACACTGGCCATCACATCGACGTAAAACAATTCCACCCGCGGGCTCAGGCGGCCATTCACGACCCCAAGATCCGCAAGAATTTCCGCAGCGCCATGGACGGGCTGATGTCCAAGCGCAAGACGGCGTTCGAGGGCTGGGATCTGGAAACCCTCCGTGATCTCGGTGCCAACGTCCGCCTCCGCGCCCTGGCCAATCTGCCAGATTTGCTGGAGCAGCTAGAAAAAAAGCTGATCGAAAACGGCATCAAGGTGCACTGGGCGGTGGATGGTGATGAGGCCTGCCGGATTGTGCGGGATATCTGCAAGGCCCGGGATGCCAAGACGGTGATCAAGGGGAAATCCATGGTCTCCGAGGAAATGGAACTGAACCATTACCTTGAGGAACAGGGGATCGAAGCCCTGGAATCAGACCTGGGCGAGTACATCGTGCAGTTGGCGGATGAAACGCCATCGCACATCATCATGCCGGCGATTCATAAGAACACCTGTGAGATCTCCCAGTTGTTGCACGACAAAACCGGCACGGATCTCTCCAACGATGTGGAATACCTCACCGCCAGCGCCCGCCAGCAGCTGCGGGAAAAGTTTATGAATGCTGATGTGGGCGTTTCCGGGGTTAACTTTGCGGTGGCCGAAACCGGCACACTTTGCCTGGTGGAGAACGAAGGCAACGGCCGGATGACCACCACGGTGCCCAAGTGCCATATTGCCGTTACCGGTATCGAGAAAGTGGTGCCGAGCATGGAGGACGTCTCTGCCCTGCTCGCCCTGCTGACCCGGTCTGCCACCGGCCAGCACATCACCACCTACTTCAACATGATTTCCGGCCCCCGCAAGGCCGAGGAGCTGGACGGGCCAGAAAAAGTGCATCTGGTGCTGGTGGATAACGGCCGTTCGTCGATCTACCAGGACGACGAGCTGCTGGACACCCTGCGCTGCATCCGTTGTGGCGCCTGCATGAACCACTGCCCGGTGTACACACGGGTAGGCGGCCATGCCTATGGCACCACCTATCCGGGGCCCATCGGCAAGATCCTGATGCCGCACCTGATTGGCCTGGACGAAGGCCGGCATCTGCCCAGCGCCTCCAGCCTGTGTGGCGCCTGCGGTGAGGTCTGCCCGGTGAAGATTCCCATACCCGATCTGTTGGTGCGGCTGCGCCAGGAATCGGTGGATGGTGACAAACTTCATCCGGCCAAGGTACGCGGCCACGGGGCCAAGCGCAGCTCCATGGAAGCGATGATCTGGAAAGGCTGGGCCTGGATGCATGCCAGCCCCGGCATTTACCGATTTGGCACCGGTACCGCCAGCAAATTCAGGGCGTTGCAGCCCTCGAAAGCCGGCGCCTGGACCGATTACCGCACGGCGCCCAAACTGGCGGCCAAAACCCTGCACCAGCGGATGAAGGAGCGTGGCCAATGAGTTCCCGGGAAACGATTCTTCAGCGTCTTCGCAATCGCACCGGCGGCGAACTGACGGTGCCGGAATGCGACTTTTCTGTTCTGGTACGGGATGACTGGTCGACAAAGGAGCGGATCGAGCGGTTTGAAAAGATGATCGAATCGGTTCACGGCGAGGTGCACCACTGCACCGAAGACATGTGGATGGATCGCCTGGCCGAGCTGCTGAACACTCGCGGTGCCAGGAATCTGCTGATTCCGAAGCAGCACGAAATCGGCCAGGCCCTTCGCGATGCCGGCCGTGACGATCTGCCGGAACTGTTAATCTACGACGAACCGATCGAAAGCTGGCAGGCGCACCTGTTCAACGAGGTGGACGCCAGCATTACGTCCACCCGCGGCGGTATTGCCGAGACCGGCTCGCTGATCCTGTGGCCGAACGAGGATGAACCCAGGTTGATGAGCCTGGTACCCCCGGTGCACATTGCCGTGCTCAAGGCCTCGGAGCTCTATACCACCTTCCATGAAGCCATGAAGGCCCAGAACTGGGCCGCTGGCATGCCGACCAATGCCCTGCTAATCTCAGGCCCTTCCAAAACCGCCGACATCGAGCAAACCCTCGCTTACGGTGTTCACGGTCCCAAAGAGCTGATTGTGTTGATTATTGAATGATCCAAGGCGCCCTGTTGATCGCCCTGGCTGCCCTGCTATGGGCGACCACGGGCATTGTTGCGAAATTTCTGTTTACCGGTACCGAACTGCAGGCCATTACGTTGGGCTTCCTGCGACTGGCCGTGGCCTTGCCGTTTTTCTGGCTGCTGATGCGACGGGAGCAGGCGCGCCTTGAGCGGGCCAATCCGGGGGCTAAAGTGCCCGGCAGTTCCTTACGAAGCCTGACCCGCCAGAGCCTGATTCCGCTGGCCGCCCTTGGCCTGTTCCAGGCGTTCTATCAGGGCAGCTACCTTCTGGCCGTGGACCTCACCGGTGCCGGCATCGCCACCCTGATCACGCTCTGCCTTCCGCCAGTGCTGGTGGCAATTCTTGCTGCGCCTCTTCTGGGAGAGAAGCCCAGCCTTTTGACGGTTCTGTCGCTGTTTGCCGCCATCGCGGGAACAGGCATGCTGGTTCTCAGCGATATGGACACCACCGGTACACTTCGACTCGCGGGCATTCTGGTGGCGTTACTGGCCGCCTGTGTGTACACCGGTTTCACGCTCACCAGCCGTTACAGCTCTGCCGGCACTCCGGTGTTCACCACGGCGTTTATCTGTTTCTTCACGGCGGCGCTGATTCTGTTGCCGGTGGTCGCCCTGTCTGGCGGATTCGAGGGGCTGGAAACCCTTGGTATCGGGCACTGGCTGATGGTGGTTTATGTGGGGGTGGTGCCAACCTGTATCGGGTATGTGTGCTTCTTCACTGGCATGAAGACGACACCGGCTACGCTTTCGAGCATCATCGTGACTCTGGAACCGCTGTTTGTGGCACTGCTGGCGTGGGTGTTTCTGGAGGAGATTCTGGGGCCGATTGGTATTGCGGGGGCACTGATACTGACCGCAGCGGTGGTGGTGGCCTCCCGCTACGGCCGTAAACCCGCAGCCGGCCAGGAGGCCGGTGCGGAGTAAGGAAGATCAGTCATCCTTGCGCTGCTTCTCAAGCATGTCCGGCTGCAGGATTTCAATCCAGTAGCCGTCCGGGTCTTTTATAAAGGCCAGGCCTTTCATCTTGCCGTCGTCCGGCTTTTTCACAAACTCCACACCGAGCTTTTCAAAGCGGTCGCAGGCGGCGTAAACGTCTGGCACCGCTACGCCAATGTGGCCAAAGCCCTGGGGCTCGTCGTTTCCGTTGTGGTAGGCGAAGTCGTTGTCGTCTTCGGTGCCCCAGTTGTGGGTCAGCTCAAGCATGGCTTCGCGGCCGAAGGTGTAGGTGGTGCGGTGGGCATCGTCCTGCGGCACCAGGCCGGCCTGACGATCATCAAGGTAGCCAAGGAAATACAGGGTGAACTTCATTTCGGGGAAGTCCAGTTTGCGAACCAGGCGCATGCCCATCACTCGGGTGTAGAAGTCCATGGAGCGCTCGGGTTCCTTGATGCGCATCATGGTCTGGTTGAAGACGTAACCTTCGGTTTCGGGAACGGGTTCTTCGTGTAGGCCAGGGGCCTGTTCGAAATGCTTGGGCATGTTGGTTTTCCCTTTTTTTTCGCAGGATTCAGAGGTTATACCTGTGTGCGTTTGAGGGGGATTTCAAGGGCGTGAAAAAAGACCCCGGGGCCAGAGACGAACCGCCGGGGTCTTGAGGGCCGGTTTTTTAGGCCGGCGTTTCTTCAGAGACGCTCTGAAGCTTTTGTGGCCTATCGGTTCAGGCCGATCTGGGTTTGGGGGCTGGCCGAGGCATGAGGGGTAATTTCTTTCGGGAAGCCGAACTCGCTTTGCTCAGACATTCGTTTCCCTGCAGAAATTACCCCTCATACCCCGGCCGGCTCACTTTGTTGCCGGCATCTCGTTTGGGCCGCTTGGGGGGTTTGCCCGCAGACATTATGCCAACTGGTGTTCTTCTCCTTCGTAATAAGCCTCTACCCTTGGGTTCATTACCCGCCGCCAGAGTGGGGGGAACATTGCCAGGACGATCATTGCGGAGTAGCCGGCCGGGAGCTGGGGGGCTACGTCGTGGTGACGGAGGATCTGGTAGCGGCGTTTGGCCCAGGCGTGGTGGTCGCTGTGGCGCTGCAGGTGGAACAGGAAGACGTTGGTGAGGAAGTAGTTGCTGTTCCAGCTGTGTTCGGGGCCGGTGCGTTCGTAGCGGCCGTTTTCGAGTTTTCTCCGGTGCAGGCCGTAGTGTTCGAGGTAGTTGACGATTTCCAGGAGGGTGAAGGCGATGAAGCTTTGGCCCAGGAAGAAGACGGCGCCGAGCCAGCCGAAGGCGATGGTGAAACCAGTCAGTGCCAGGGCGCTGATGCTGTACCACCAGATCAGTTCGTTGCGCCAGCTGAGGGCTTTGTGGCCTTTGCGTTGCAGGCGTTCGGCTTCCAGTTTCCAGGCATTGAGGAAGTTGCGCATGTAGGCCTGGGGCAGGAAGTTGTAGAGGGACTGGTTATAGCGTGACGAGGAGGCGTCTTCCGGGGTGGATACGTGTACGTGGTGGCCGCGCAGGTGTTCGACCTTGAAGCCGGCGTAGCAGACCAGTGACAGCAGGAAGCCGCCAGCCCGGGTTTCGAGTTTTTCGTCTTTGTGGATGAGTTCGTGGGCGACGTTGATGCCGAGGCCTCCGACGATGCCGATGGAGACGATCCAGCCAATACTGCCCACCAGGCTGAAGGTGCCGGAAGCCAGTTCCAGCATGCTCCAGACCAGTAAGGCTGCAAAGCCTGCCACCCAGCCCAGGGTAATCGCTTTATAGAACCGTTCGCCGACCATCCGCGGCACGTCGGTCTCTTCATCCGGGTTCAGGGAATCCTTGCCGAGCAGCATGTCCAAGACAGGGATGATCCCGAAGACGACCACGGGGACGCCCCAGGAGAAAAGGTTTACCAGATCAGTGGCCTGGCCGGCGGCCAGCAGCAGAGGCGGCAGCAACAGGGGCACCATGGCGATCAGGTAGCTGTACTTCTTGAGGGTCAGCAATATTCGCCGACGGGTGGCCTCGCGATTTACCGATAACTGCGTTGTGCTCATTGGGTTCTCTCCATCAAATGCTTGTTGGTGAAACTCTGATCACCTGTTTTTTTTGCATTATTGTCCTACAATACATCAGTCGTCAACCGTTCGGGATGAGTTTTTTTGGCAATTGTCAGGAAGTCCCCGTGGATCAAGGCGTTGTGACTGTCAGACTCGGAGGCTGTGATAAACTCATGCGCACACATTCCCACTCCGGCCGGATATCCGCAGCAGCCGACCGGTTTTTAAGACCTGTTCAGAGAGCCTTTATGGATTTTCAGGTGCCGAACACTCTGGCCGAGCAGATTGCCAATTACCTGGCAGAACGGATCATGACCGGGCAGATTCGGCCCGGTGAGCGGATTCAGGAAGCCACGCTGGCGGGTGAGCTGAAGGTCAGCCGGGCGTCAGTCAAGGAGGCTCTTTACACCCTGGAGCGGTGGCACCTGGTGGAGATCACGCCCCGTAAGGGTGCTTCGGCAACCCGTTTGGACGCGGCCCACGCGTCGGAGCTCTACGACGTTTATATGCACTTGCTGATGATGATGGCGGTGCGTTTGTGCGAGCGCTGGCAGGAACGCGACAAGCCTCTGGTGCTTGGGGCGGTGAGCAAGGTTGTTGAAAAGATAAACGATGGCTCTGCCGACATCTCCGGGGTGGTTGAGGCGAGTTTTGGTGTGATGGATGCCTGTTGTGAGGTGGTGGGGAACCCTTATCTCACGGAGGCGCTGTCGAATTTCAAGCCGGCGGTCAGTCGGGCCTATTATCTGAGTGCCGATCGCTATCGTCGGGGTTTGACGCAGACCAGTGAGTTTTTTGCCAATCTGCCACAGGCTGTTCTGGCGCGGGATTCTGATAAGGCGCAGGCGTTGATTCGGGAGTTTGCGGAGCACCAGAAGTTGCTCATTCAGCAGGCTCTGGCTTCTTAGGCACAATCTGACCAGCCCTGGATCTCGTGCACTGAGACACTGGACACCGACCACACCCTACCCTGTAAACTGCCCGTCTCACTCTGACGGGCAGCCCATGACTGACTCCACTGAAACCAGCTATTCAAAGCGCGCTTCAGGAAAAAGACTGGCGATGTTCAGTCTGTTGTTTCTGGCGCTCACCGCTGCCGGGCTGTATACCGTTTACCATCTGTTCGCCGAGCGCACCCTTACTTTCGATACCAGGCTGATCGCTCCGGGAACCCTGTTATCGGTAGCTGGCCTTTTGCTGGTTTATTTCATCTCGGATGGCCTTCGGCTCTATTTTACCCTGAGGGCCCTGGGGCACCGGCTTCCCCTGCCGGCCATGGTGCGGCTGGTGTTTATCAATCTGTTCTTTTCCAACATCACGCCGATGGCAACCGGGGGCGGTTTCGCCCAGATCTGGTTTCTGAGCCACCATGGCGTTCCGATTGGGCGTGCCACGGCTGCGACCACGATCCGGACGATCCTGGCGGTGCTGTTCATATTCTCGCTGACACCGGTATTCCTGCTCACACTCAAACCCCTGGACGGCAATTCCATTACTGGCGATATCGGCACCGCTCTGGCAGTTCTGATCGTGTTGTACCTCGGCTTTTTCCTGGTTCTCCTGTTCCGGACCTGCTGGCTGATCGCCCCCCTGACCCGGCTGCTGAGCACCGCGCGTCGGCTCCGTCTGATCAGTGAACCCCGCCATCGGCGCTGGCAGTTCAAGGCGCGCCGGGAGATGCTGCGGCTGTCACGGAGCTTTGGTGATTACCTGCGTGGTGCTCCGGTTTTCGTCTGGCTGTCTATCCTGTTCACCGCCCTGTTTCTGCTCAGCCTGTTCAGCTTCCCGGCGCTGCTGATGCACAGTCTGGACTACAGTGTTGACTATGTGATGTCCGTGGGCCTGCTGGTTGTGACCACCTTCGTGATGTACTTCTCGCCCACGCCCGGCGCCTCAGGCATCTCGGAGGGTGTTTTCGGGAGCTTCTTCCGGGATATCCTCTCGGGAAACCACCTGATACTGGTCATTGTCTGTTGGCGCCTGTTAACCATTTACCTCGGCATGATCATCGGGTTGGTAGTGCTACAGAAGGAACTCGTTGCCAATCGCAGGAGAGCCGGATGATTTTCCGCAACCCACGCAAGCTGCTGTTTTACCTCTGTCTTCTGGTGGTGTTTTTGCTGGTTGGCTACAAAACCTACCTGAATCTGTTCACGGAAGATTTCGAGGCGGTTCATACCGAGCAGGTCGAGCGAATTTATCGTGAACTTGAACCCGGTGGGCCGTTCAGCTTTGCGGTGGTGGGCAACATCAACAACTCGGTGGGAATCTTCGAAGACCGCATCATTCCGGAGCTGAATCGATCCGGGCTCGATTTTCTGGTTTCGGCGGGGAATGCGGTCAGTGGTGGCGGCGAAGACAAGTACCGGGCGCTTTACGGCACCCTGAGCCACCTGGAGATCCCCTACCTGCTCACCTTCGGTGCCCACGAGTACGAGGATTTTGGCAGTTTCCGATTCTACGATCACTTCGGCCCGCACTTCTTCAGTATCGAGGCCGGCAACAGCCGGCTGATTTTCCTGGACAGCACCGGCAAAACACCCTGGCGCTGGCAGATCCGCTGGCTGAAAGACCTGTTGGCCCAGGACACCTCCCGGGCACGGATACTGTTTATTGGCCACCCTCCCCTTCATCCGGACGAGAATGCCCCGTTCGATCAGAAGGACGATTACCTTGCGCCCCCCGAGTTCCGGGATGCCCTGCTGGCGGCAATCAGGGACCATGGCGTTGACCGGGTATTTTCTGCCAATCTTTCGCTCTATGCCGAGGAGCAGATAGGTGACACCACGTTTGTGACGACCGGCGGTGCCGGTGGCCTGGTGATGAACAATGACACCAGCTTCTATCACTACGTGCGGGTGAACGTGGACGCCGACGGCGAGGTAAGCCACAGCCTCCAGCGCCTGAAGGTGGGCCAGCACCCGATCCTGAAGCGCCTGGAAAGCCTGTGGTTCTTTATCTACTCGCTGTTTTATACCGGGTATCTGAACTTTATTCTGATCGTCGCCGTGTTTGCGGCCATTGCGATCAAGCTGTACGGCGCCATTTTCATCGGCAAGGATTATTACCCGGACTACGACCTGGACCCCTCGCCCTGGCTGGACAAACCGATGCGGGTGGCCATGTTTACCAACAACTACCTGCCCTTCATCGGCGGGGTACCCATTTCCATTGAACGCCTGCGCCGGGGCCTGGAAGCGCTTGGCGATAAACTGCTGGTCGTGGCGCCCCGCTACAAGGGGCAGCCGGAAACCGAATCCCACGTTTTGCGAGTGCCCTCGCTACTGGCAATGGGCGAGAAGCGGGAATTCCGGCTGGCCAATATTTTCCTCGGGCGGATTCGCAAACGGGTACGGGCGTTCAAGCCGGATATCATCCATCTGCACCATCCATTCTGGCTGGGGTCGCTGGGCCTGTTTGTGGCTCGCACCATGAATATCCCGGCCATATACACCTACCATACCCGCCTGGAGCATTACGCCCACTTCGTGCCGCTGCCGGGCATGCTGTTCCGGAACCTGATTTCCCACGCGCTGATCAAACGCTTTGCCAACAAGTGCGACGGTGTGATCGTGCCTACGTACTCCACGGAGGAATACCTGCGGATGATCGGGGTTAAAACACCGACCTTCGTGCAGCCTACCGGCATTGAATATCACAAGTTCCAGGAGGTTCAGGAGAAGGACGTCGAACAACTCCGGGAGAAGCTGAAGCTCAGGAATGAGAAAGTGTTTGTCAGTGTTTCCCGGCTCTCGAACGAGAAAAACATCGACTTCATGATTGAGGCCATTGATGCCCTGCGGCGGGAAACCGATGTGCCCTTCCGGTTCCTGATGATCGGCGATGGCCACCAGAAGGATCGCTTGCAGAAGAAGATCGAAGACCTGGGACTTCAACAACACTTCACCCTTGTTGGTGCCGTGCCGCCGGACGAAATGGCCATCTGGTACCGACTGGGGGATGCCTTCCTGTTCGCCTCCATCTCCGAAACCCAGGGCATGGTGATTCTGGAGGCGATGGCTGCCGGTTTGCCGGTCGTAGCGGTTCGCTCCAGTGGCATTGAAGACGTGGTCCGACACGGATTCAACGGCTTCAAGACGCCGGAAAAACAGGACCAGTGGCGGGCGCAGGTCAAAAAACTGTTGGAAGACGACGAGCTGCGCGAAAAACTCTCCGAACAGGCTCTGGAATTTGCCAGTGACTACTCCGTAGAGCAGTTCGCCCATGACGTTCGCACCATTTACGCCACCACACTCGCCATGGCCGCGAAGAAACGAAAAGGCTCGATAATCCATCCTGAATAGGTGGGGTTACAGTTTTCCGCAGCGGCCTGATCGGGCTAGACTGAATTCACGTATTACAAAGACAGTTTTAGCTATAAGACCTGGTTAATTATCGGAGACTAACGTGAGCGGCATCCCCGTCGGAATCAGCACCTGCCTGCTGGGCAAGGAAGTTCGCCATGATGGCGGCCATAAACATTCCCGTTACTGCACCCAGGTGCTCTCAAAACACTTTGATTTCCGCTCCATCTGTCCGGAGCTGGAAGCGGGCCTGGGCGTTCCACGCCCGGCGATCCACCTGCGCGAATACAGTGATGGCCTGCGCCTGATCGAGACCAAGGGCGCTGCGGACCACACCGACGCCATGCAGGGCTTTATCGAACAGGTGATGCCGACCCTGGCAGACCTTCGTGGTTACATCCTGATGGCCAAGTCCCCCAGCTGTGGCATGGAGCGGATCAAGGTACACAACGAGGATGGCAATGTAACCCGCCGGGATGGCCGGGGCATGTTTGCCGAGGCGCTGCTGAAGGCCTATCCGCTGATGCCGGTGGAGGAGGAAGGCCGACTGAATGACAACATGATCCGGGAGAATTTCGTTGAGAGGGTTTTCGCCTACGACGACTGGATGCAGAACGTGGCCGGAGACAAGCTCTCGGCCAGGGCGCTGATTGAATTCCATACCCGCCACAAGTTCCAGCTTCTGGCGCACTCCGAAAAGATCTACCGCCAGCTTGGTCCGATGCTTGGAGACCTGAAGTCCGAGCCGTTGGAAGACATTGCTGAACGCTATATCCACCAGTTCATGGAGGCCATGAGCAAGAAGGTGAGACGGGGTTCACACATGAACGCCATGCAGCATCTGATGGGCTATCTCAGGAATTCCATGGGCGATGAAGACCGCAAGGTGTTGATGGAGCAGATGGAAGCCTACCATCGTGGCGAGGTACCGCTGGTGGTTCCCATGACGCTGCTGCGTATGGCCCAGAGAAGGGAGCCGGTGGATTACCTGCATGCGCAGCAGTATTTGACGCCCTACCCAGATGAGCTGGGGCTGCGGAACAACGTCTGAAGATAAAGTTGGGGTCAGATGAAATTTTCATCTGACCCCGAATTCACGCAGTTAGAAACCGTACAAAAGCGAGAGTGACGTTTCGGTGTCGGTGTCTTCAGATCCTGCGGGCGGATCCGACAGATGCTTGACCCGGAAAGCCGCCTTCATGGAGAGGTTCCCCACCACGTTCGCCTGCAGCGACGTTTCCGATTCGGTCACCGTGTTGTTCTCATCCAGGCCGATTTCCGTGCTCAACTTCTGGCGGAACAGGGAATTTTCCGAAAGGGCGTAATCAAACTGGCCAGCAAGGCGGGCGATGGCCTCTTCCTCGGTGTCCTCGCCTTCGGCATTCACCATATCCAGCTTGTTATACCGATAACCGACACCGGCTGACAGGTCGAGGAAGGACCGCTCACCAGAGTTCCAGACCCGGTTGCCGTAACCCGTGGTTACGGTTGATTCGAAGTCGTAGCCGGAGAAGCGATCGTCTTCATAGGAGCCACGGAGAAACCAGTACTGGTTCTCGGCGAACTTGTAGTCGGTCTCCAGGGCGGCCTGATATTTCTCGGCAGTGGTTTCGTCTTCGGTCTCGGAATAGTTGGTGCGGAATTCGCCGGTGTTGCGCCAGGTTTCGACTTCATGGACCAACCCCAGGCGACCCTTGATGTTAGTCTCTTCGGTATTGCCCGAGGTGATCAACACACCCAGTTCGGTTTCGCCCTTCCAGTTATCGGCGTCCTGCGCGCTGGCAAAGGGCGCGATAACAACTGCGGTAATGGCTACAGCCTGTCGTAAATCCATGAAGTCTCCTTTCTGGGTTGGTCAGGCCCCGTCGGTGCTTCTCGCCCTCTCGCCATCCAGGCTTTTCCGGGCCTGACGTTCTCTTTCAGCCTTTTTCCGCGCCTTGCGCTCGGCAATGATGCGCGCGGCTTCCCCGCCCACGTGGGCTTCGCCCCGCTCCTCCGCCAGGCGCATCTGGCGTTCACGCTCGGCAAACCGGGCTTTCTGCTCTTCGGTCAGCGAATCGATGCACTGATGGCAGCTCACACCCTGTTCATACTCGGGGCGCTGCTTGTCTTCTTCCGTAATCGGCCTGCGGCAGGCATGGCACTGGTCGTAATCGCCACGCTCCAGCCGGTGGTTAACCGTTACCCGGTCATCAAAAACAAAGCACTCTCCGTGCCACAGGCTCTGCTCTTCCGGTACCTCTTCCAGGTATTTCAGGATGCCGCCCTTGAGGTGATAAACCTCTTCGAAACCCTGCTCCTTGAGATAGGCGGTGGATTTCTCGCAACGGATACCGCCTGTGCAGAACATAGCCACCTTCTTGTGCTTCGAAGGATCCAGGTTCTGCTTCACGTATTCCGGGAACTCCCGGAAGGTATCCGTGGCCGGATTGACGGCATTCCTGAAGGTGCCGATTTCCACTTCGTACTGGTTGCGGGTATCCACCAGCACCACGTCCGGATCGGAAATCAGATCGTTCCACTCTTTTGGATCCACATACGTGCCAACAATCCGCTTCGGATCGATACCGTCCACACCCATGGTGACGATCTCTTTCTTGAGCTTCACTTTGGTGCGTTTGAACGGCTGGATGTCCACAAAGGACTCTTTGTAATCAATGCCGTCGAACCGCTCGTCGCTGGCGATCCAGGCTTTCACGGCATCAATGCCTTCGCGGCTGCCGGCAATCGTGCCGTTGATGCCTTCGCGCGCCAGCAGCAAAGTGCCATGCACGTCTTTATCAAGCATCAGATCCAGCAGCGGCTGGCGGAGGGATTTGTAATCACTCAGGACTGCAAACTTGTACAGTGCGCAGACAACAACGTTGTTGCTCATCATGTTCTCCTGCGGGCCGGACCGTAAATCCGGAGCATGGTTTCGGGGTTCATCTGAGGCGGGAGCCTGAGAGGGCGCAAATTTTAACCAACTCAGGCTCACGATCAAGTGCGGGGTTACCCGGGGCTCAACAGGTCACTCCGCCCCATTGGCCAGTTCACGTTCAACTACAGCAGAGAGTTGCCCCCAGCCGGGACGTGTCAGGCGGATGTTATCCACCAGAACCGTCGGTGTACTGGTGACTCTCAGTTGCATGGCCACCTGGCGGCTCTGTTCGACTGCTTCACGGTGCAATTCCGTGGTCATACAACGGCGAAAGCGACGCTCCTCCAGGCCCAGATCACCGGCGTAGCGGGTAAAGGTGGCAACCGGATCGTTTGAACCACTCCACTCGGTCTGGGAATCGTAAAGGCGTTCGTGCATGGCCCAGTAGGCGTCCTGGTCTCCGGCACAGCGTGCTGCCTGGGCGGCTGGCATGGCGTTCTGATGCTGCTGCAACGGCAAATCAAAGTAGACAAAGCGAACCTTGCCCGCAGCCACATACTCTTCCTTCAACTGCTTGCTGGCAGAGGCAAAGTTGCCGCAGGCGGGGCACTGGTAGTCAGCAAATTCACGCACCACGACCGGTGCATCCTCGGGACCCACGGAGACACCGAACTGGTCCAACTGGGCGGGGAAGTCCTCGGCATTCGGAGCGGCCACAGGCAGCCCGTCAGACGTGGGTTTTGGTGGAGCGGTCAGGAAAAATACGCCAAGAAGCACTGCCGCAAGCGCAAGCAGTCCGATACCCGCATACAAAAGCTTATTTGATTTTCCTTTTTGGGGCGGCGGCGCACCGGTTTCCTTGCGACGTTTTGCTTCACCCATGGAGGGACTCCTTATTGTGTTTCTGGTTTCCGGAATTAATTAGCTCGCGACCGTTTTCAGATCGGGCGCGGCACGCTAAGATCCTTTATATCCTACAAAAGTTCCAACAAAAATTAAGGAATCCTCATGCCATTGCCCGCTTCCCTGACAGACTCTCTCTCACTGCCCCTGGTGGCCGCACCCATGTTTCTGATCTCCGGGCCCGAACTGGCGCTCGCCTGCTGCAAGCAGGGCATCGTTGGCAGTTTCCCGGCTTTGAACCAACGCACCAGCGAGGGCTTTGAGGAATGGCTGATCCAGATGAACGAAGAGCTGGCCGCTTACCGAAGCGCCAATCCGGAAGCAAAAACGGCGCCCTACGCCGTGAACCTGATCGTGCACCGGACCAATCCGCGCTGGCAGGCAGACCTGGAACTGTGTGTTAAACACAAGGTGCCCATTATCATTACCTCTCTGGGTGCCGCCAGCCAGGTGGTGGAGGCGGTGCACAGCTACGGCGGGGTGGTGTTCCATGACGTGACCAACCAGAAGCATGCCCGCAAGGCGGCCGAAGCCGGTGTGGACGGCATTATTGCCGTGGCAGCGGGTGCCGGTGGCCATGCGGGCACGATCAACCCGTTCGTTCTGGTGCATGAAATCCGGGAAGTCTTTGACGGCACGATTTTGCTGGCCGGGGGGCTGTCCCATGGTGAGGATCTGCTGGCGGCCCAGGCCCTCGGTGCGGACCTGGCCTACCTGGGCACCCGCTTTATCAACACCTTCGAGTCCGAGGCCGATGAGGCCTACCGGAACATGATCATTGAAGCGGTGTCAGGCGACATAATTCATACCCCGGCGGTATCCGGTGTGCCCGCCAGCTTTATGCGCCAAAGCCTGGAAGCGGCCGGCTTCCCCATGGACAAACTTAACCAGGCCGGCGAGATCAACTACGGCGAAAAACTGAAGCCCATTGATGATGAAGCCAAGGCCTGGAAAACCGTGTGGTCGGCCGGCCAGGGCGTCAGCCAGATCCACGACGTGCTCACCGCCCCGGAACTGGTGAGCCGTCTGACCGAGGAGTACAGAAACGCCCGGGAGCGCCTGTTATCGACAGGTTCCTAAACCTGGAACTGTGAGGCTTTATCCTTCAACGAGGTCAGTGTCCGGGCAATCTGGCCGCTGGCCTCGTCGGAGCGCTCAATGGCTTCCACCGTCTCGCGGGAGGAGCCTGCAATATCGCTCACGCTCACACTGACTTCACTGGCATGCCGGCCCTGCTCTTCCGCCACGGATGAAATAGCCATAGCCCGATCCTGAAGGCTGCTGAGCAACTGGTTGATACGGTCGAAATGCTCGTCAGCCCGACGGAACTCCGACGACGACTCCGCAACCTGCCCTGACACCTTGCCAATGGCGCTGACAGCCTGCCGGCTGCCCTGCTGCAGACGTTCAATGATGGACTGGATTTCGGTGGTGGATTCCTGGGTCCGGCTCGCCAGAGTGCGGACCTCATCGGCCACCACGGCAAAGCCCCGGCCGGATTCTCCGGCGCGAGCGGCCTCGATGGCGGCGTTGAGAGCCAGCAGGTTGGTCTGCTCTGCGATGGCGCCGATCACTGACAGCACCGATCCGATTTCCTTGCTCTGGTGATCCAGCTGATTGACCGCTTCCACCGCCTGTTCAACATTACGGACTACCTGATCCAACCGGTTCCGCACTTCCCGGGAAATCCCCGCGGTGGCCTCACTCTCGGAACTGACGTTGCTGACCGAGCCTGCGATGTCCTGAATGTTTTCAGCCACCTCGGAAATACTCCGGGACATGGCGTCCATGGTGCCGGACACCTCTGCCACCTCCTGCTCCTGACGATTCACCGCCGCTACCGCACTGCGACTGATATCCCCCTGAGCCTGGGCCTGGCCAGCGGCCGATTCGGCCGACTCCTTGACGTCGGAAACCAGCTCCTGGATACGGGCAATGAACCGGTTCACGCCCTGGGCCATTTCGGTGAGCTCATCCTTGCCTTTCATGGATACCCGGCGGGTAAGATCTGCCTCACCATCGGCAATTCCCCATATCGCGGAGCTCAAACGGAAAACTCTGGGCAGCAAGCCTCCGCCGAGCACCAGGGCGACCAGCAGGATCAGAACCACCACGGAACCGATTGCCAACATGCTCAAATTGGCGGAGAGGCTCGAGGCTTCGGTATTCAACGCCTCCACAGTGTTCTGGATTCTGGAGCGAGTGTCAGCGTCCATACTCGCCAACTGCTGCTGAAGGCGCTGGTTAACCTGCTCGGTTTCTGATTCGAGGGTGTCATGCAGCGCGTCGATGCTGCCGGTGATGGTAGCGCTGAATTCCTGCTCCAGAGCCGCCAGGTCCTGATTGATGCCTTCGAGCGACAGTCCCAGCTTCAGCTGACCAATGGCGGAACCCTGGGGAGCGATATCGGCAGTAATGATGACCACGTTGGGGTCGCGACTTGCCGCATCCAGGACCCGATTTGCCGCACCACGACCTTCCCCCTGCTCCATTAAGGTGCGCACCCGGTCATCGGTGCGGTCCACATAACGGGTCAGGCGTTCACCGTACTGGTCGTAATACACGGCAAACAGAACCGATTCACGGGCGTCGGCCAGTTCGACAAGATCGGTGAGGCGCGGGACATCCCGATCCCAGATCAGCGGGGCCGCAACAGCGGCGAGGACATCAGCCAGACCCTGGGCTTCCGCCATGACAGCGGTGCGAACGTTGCCGGCAACGCGTTCCTGCTGCGCCGTCTGCTGGCGGGTGAGTTCGGCGGAGAGTTCCTCGGTGGTCTTCTGCCGCATGGTCTCCAGGCGGGATCGGACATCCTCACGGGTATCACCGAAGGAGGCACTGACCTGCTGGCTGCTGGCCTCAAGGGCGGACCCTGCGGTGTCTACCAGGCGCTCTACCTGGCTGGAAATCAGCCACTGGCTGACCAGGACCTGAACCAGACCGGCAACGACCAGAACAACAAAAACCGGTCGGAGAAGGCGGCTAGAAATCAGCCGCCGGATAAAACTGAGTGACATACGGACTCCGCTAGCATGTGTGCTTCATGCATCCTGCACAGTCGGCAACAGCGTCCCTGCTTGGCGTGTCCGTATGTATAGCAAAACCCGGGCCTGAATAGCGCGCTTTTATGTACGGGTTTTGTAGTCAGTCGTTATCGTTTTCTTCGAGTTCGATTTCATCGATCACATAGCGAGTTCCTATAAATTCGTACTCAACCTCTACTTGTGGCCTTTCGCTAGCATCAACAAGGCCTTGGAGCGCACTTTGCGAAATGCCATCGAAGTCAGTGTCCTGAACGATGTATATATCTACTCCCAACACCCGAATTCGATCGTTAACCATTTCCGAGATTCGACCAACCAGCTCGAACTGCCCCGCTGGAGAATCATCATTCCGCTCGATCTTCAGAGCCTCCAGGTAAACCCTGCCGTCGCCTTCTGATCTCTCTATTCCCTCGACCTCCAGCTGCCGCGGCAACTCAAGATCGCTGAGCGAAAGCCGGACATCATCGTCATCACCGGCAATGATGGTCAGCGGTGTCACCTTCACCAGAACGCCGCCAACTCTGAACTGACCCAGAGTGAGATCAATCTCCTGCGCTGGCCCCCCCTCAAGTTCAGAATCTGCTTCACGCAACTCAATTTCATCAGCGGTTACGGAACCATCGGCCTCGAAGTCACCTTCAACCTGCACGAGAGCTCGCTCAACCAAACCATCAGGACCGGAAAGGCCATCGAACTCGGTTGCACTGGTCACGCGAACAGTAATGCCATTGACCGTGAAGGTGCCGGTTGCCTGGTTGTACGCAGCCGAGACGGGCCCTACGAACTCAATGTCCTCATCGGTGCCGGGAAGGTACCGGCGGAAATCGTCTGGCCTGATTTCCTCTGCCATCAGCGTGCTACCAGAAATATAGCCTTCTACTTCCACGGCAACGCCATTTCCAAGGTCAGAGAGAGCCAGTCCATCAGGTATCGCGCCAGAGTAATTCACTAGCTGCGATCCAATCCGGAAATCCGTCCCGGAGAATTGAGAGATAACACCCTCGAGCTCTACCTCGTTCAGATCACCGAAATCGTCGCTGTTATTCTGTGTCCGAAGACCCAGATAGCTGGCACGGAACTCACCATTCGGCAGACGCCACCCGGACATTCGCACAAATTCGCCACCCGAATTGCTGAGAGTCTCAACGGTCGTTCCCTTGACCACAGTCTGGGCGTCAATTCTCACGGTCTGCCCGAGAATCTGAACCGTCGCGGTTTTGCTGATGGGATCCCAGGGGGTTGTGACTTGCATGATTCCACGAAGGGTATCGTCGTACTCAACGCTTTCCGCATCACCGAGGCCAGTGGTTGCCCACTCGCCATCAACCCGCAGGATCATACCGACAACAAGCCGATCTTCCCGAGCGATACCGTCATCACCAACGACATTGCGATCGGTACTGAACTCCACACCATTAACAAACACACTCCCAAACCCCGAAACGGGTCCAACGCTTGAGCCCGTGCCCCGAATACCTCCATCGGCCACATCCAGTCCGCCGCCCCCGGCACCGCCACAGGCGGAAATCACACCGAAGGCCACCGTACCGGCAGCCAGCCCGAAAACACGATTGCGAAGTTGCCGTTTCATGCCTTTTTTCTCCCTTACCGACGTTCCTGACCGGTATCTCTTATATAGCATCATCAAAGCGCCTGCGAGGAATCTCAAACTCGGTTTCAAACTCCTGGTCGAGTCGGGGCTTGTGGGCAAGCCGGGGCTGCGACGGCGCGTAGACACTTCGTCTTAACATCAGATATCCGCTATCCAGGGTCTCACCACCCCCTTACGAAGCAGCTCATTGAGAACAACCGCTGGTGCCAAATCGGGGTTAGTTGTTAGCACCAGATTGCGGAAAGAATTCGTGGCGTGATTGTTCATCATCAGCATGACAGGGTCGTGATGCTCATCGAGGAATTCGTTGGAGCTGATCCATGAGTGGATTACCTGCCTGGAAGGCCAAGAGAGTATCGTGCTCGCAAGCTCCGTTGGCTCCCAGCGACAAATGTTTGGCTGCCTCGTGAGACTCATAGCGGTTATTCTCCTTTCGGATCTTTACCGGCCGGCTCTTCAAAAAAGAAGATGCTCACACCCGTGCGGATAGACTCTCCGGATTCACTGTTGGACGTTTGCCCGGATATATCGCGGTCATGGGGCCCAAGCCATTGGTCCAGCTGTTCCAGAAGCGCCTGGGACTGGGCGGCTGCGTGCCTGCGCCAGCGCTCCATCACTTCCGGCGGGATGTTGTTATAGGTCAGGGTTCGCTGGAACAGCGGTGGCTGCCCGGATTCGTCGCTGACCAGATTGTGATCAATGGTCGCGATGAGATCCGACACATCCTCGCCGAAGATCTGGAGCATTTCCTCGCTGTCTCCAGCAGGAACATAGGCCCTTTGCTGCAGTACCAGCCCGCCGGACTCCCCGTCTACAGAAACCACGCCCACCCGAAGCAGCTCATCCAGCACGGCACGGGGCGGCATATCACCGCTGTAGCGTTTGACCAGCTCGCTGAAGCTTGCAGGCCCGTCGAAAGCCAGCATTGCAGGCTCTCCGTCCTCGGCCTGAAACACCGCATCGTGGACCCAGCCCGATACCACACGGGACGCCCGGTTGGTATGAAGCACGTCGCGGCTCCCAGCATCCTCCCCTGCCAGGATCTCCCGCTGGCGTTTGACTTCCTTGCGGGTCAGCCCGGTCATGACTGCAGCCCGTGAGTCCGTGGGCTTTCTCCGGTCGTCGGTGAAGTCCTCCAGGGCGGCTTCCACATAGGCACGTTTAACCAGCTCGGAGAACTCACCGAAAGGAATACCATTGCGCAACAGCAACCTCGCCAGAGGGCGCAGAATGCGAAACAGCGCTTGATGCAGGGGGTTGGGCTTTTTCATGTTTGGGATTGTATTCCCATAGCGACTTCGAAAGCCAGAATGCGGGCCGACAACACCCCGGCCCGCTCCGGTGGGTCACTGATCAATCATCGCTGTCACTGTCGTCATTGCTGTCGTCGACCTCGACGTTCTCGGTCAGCTCATACAGGCCACCGCTGGTCTGGCGGTACCCGATTTCCACTTCATCACCAACCTGGGCGCCGGAGAGGCTGTAGCCATTGCGAAGCACCTCAAGATTCATGATGGTGATGGAATCGGCTCCGATGGCACTCACCCGTGCCTCGAGCTCAAAATCGTCATCATCGTCGTCATCCTCGCGTTCAATGCTGATGGCCTCGAGGAATCCGCCTTCACTACTCTGCTGGCGACCTTCAATTTCGAGATAGTCTCCCACCTGCAGGCTCTGGATATCCTGGACACGACTGCGAAGGTCATCTTCGTCATCGTCGTCGTCATCAATCAGGGTATTGCCGGTCAGCTGGACCCGGACGCCACTGACGACCATGGTTTCATTGGTCAGATCAAGAGACTCGATGCGACCATCCAGCTCGGCATCGGAATCCCGGCCTTCGATCTCTTCAGCCACCAGGACGCCATTGCGGAAATCCCCTTCCACTTTCACAAACAGGCCATCGGCAAGGCTGCTTTCGCGGAGATCGTCGAACTCGGTGCCACCATCAATCTGGACGCGCACTCCATTTACCGAGAACTGACCACTGGCGGCGTCATAGTCATAAATGCTTCCGGAGATTTCGACATCGTCATCATCGTCGAAGAGGTCGTCCTCATCATCGATCTCCTCGGCCATGATGGTGTTGCCGTCCAGGTAGCCTTCCACTTCCACCCCGATTCCGTTTGCCAGATCGCCCAGTGAGAAGCCGTCATCGCCGACAGCGCTGGTGTAATCAACCAGGAAACCGTTGATGGTGAAGGTCTGGGCGCTTGTGTCCAGATCGGCAACAACGCCTTCAATTTCTACTTCGTTGTTGTCATCGAATTCCAGACCAATGGCCCGGGCACCAACAAAGCTTGCCCGGAAGCTGCCATCCTCAAGGCGCCATGCGCTGACTCTTACACGGTAGCCCTGGGGATTGTCGGCAAGAGCCGTTGGTGTTGCGCCGCGGAAAACGGTTTTGCCATCCAGGGCAATGCTCTGGCCAAGCATGGTGAGAGTTCCGGTGCGGGTAACCTCATCCCAACTCATGCCGGAAATTGGCCCGCGCAGGGTATCGTCATAACTGACCTTGTCCGCCCGCCCCTGACCACTGTCATCCCAATCGCCCTCAACTTTGAGGATCATGCCCTTTTCGAGCTGATCCTCGCGTTCCAGGCCATCGTCGCTGCTAACGCTGCCGTTGGTCTCAAATCGGGTACCGTTCACGTAAACACTGCCGAAACCGGATACCGCCCCGACACTGGTCCCCGATGAAGCATCACTTGTTGAGGCGTCTCCAGAGCCACCGCCTCCGCAAGCGGCGAGCGCGCCAGCAAGAGCGCCGGTCATGGCCAGTTTCACTGCTATTGCTAAAGGTTTGCGATTCATCGTTCTTCTCCAGGCTTGTTGTTGCGTCCCCGGGCGACCACGTTTTAGCACCCGACAATAAATTGGGAATTTTTTCCCATATCTGTAATTGGGAATTTAATCCCATTATTTTTGGCTGTCCAGTTTTCGATCATGAAAATTTTGTGAACTTTATGGAGCAAAAAACGTAAATCTTTGAACGTTAAACCAAAACAGGTTCATTAAGATGTTGGGATTTTTGAAAGGCGATCCGAAGAAAAAACTGCAGAAACAATACGAGGCGAAACTTGCCAAAGCACTGGACGCACAGCGCAATGGCGACCTGCGGACCCATGGAACCCTCATGGAGGAGGCCGAGAAAATCTATGCCGAGATACAACAGCTTTCTTCACAGGAAAAATAACAGCGGCATAGAAGTCCACCAGGTTCTACAATTTGTCATCAAAAGCGCAACTGGCAAATTGGCATAACCATGAAAGTTCTCCCGGGTGTCTTTACAGGGTTCCTGTTAACGTTTTCAGCCCTGATGTTTTTCGCCCAGTCCGCTTCGGCGGAGCGGCGCGCGCAGCTCAGGTTCTGCGAAGATCCCTGGGCCCCCTACACACTGGGAGAGATTGACTCTGTGCCCGAAGGCGGTATTGCCGTCGAGTTATTCAAGGAACTCGGAGAAAGGCTGGAGGTCGACTTCCAGCTGAGGCTGTTACCGTGGAAACGCTGTCTGTTGTGGGCAGAAACCGGCGACTACGACGGCGTCATGCTGCTGACCCGGAACGATGAACGGGCAGCCTACCTGACATTTACCGACTCCGTTCATGAAGACCAAAACCTGGTCTGGCATCAGGCAGACAGGCGTTTCGGTCACAGCTTTGAAAGCTTTGCCGACTTCAAGGGTGTTCGTATCGGTGTAACAGCTGGGTTCAACTACGGTGAAAGGTTCAACCAAGCCGTTGATGAATTCGATCTAGTGGTTGAAGAGGCGCCGAACATATTGAGCAACCTCCGGCGCCTCGACCTGGGACGTATAGACGTATTCCTGGTTAACAAACCTGCAGCCGAATTTTCGATGGTTGAATTCCCCGATTTGCGACAGCGGCTTACTTACGCAGATGGCCCTTTCGAAGCCCTGCCGTTTTATATAGGGCTGTCAAAGGCATCACCCGTGATCTTCGAGCTGGAACGTTTTAACCAGGCCATCGCCCACATGCGCGATGAAGGCACCCTCGAAAGGATTTTCAGCGCTCAGCCAGTGCCCTGATCCGGAGACAGCTGGGCCAGCCGCTGTTCCAGGCGCGCGACCTTCCTGCGCATGGTTTCAACTTCATCCAGCAGTTCCAGCGACAGGGCCAGCCCCGGCAGATTCATTTTCAGATCCCTTTGCAGTCTCTGGGCCTTGCGCAGCCGGCTGAGGGCCGCAATGTCGAACTGCCAGTGAACGGTCTCGGGCAAATCTTCCAACGGGGCGATGATGCCGAAATTGACCAGCTTGATAACGAACTCTGCGTGGCACTCGCCACGTTCGCAGATTTCACGCAGGGTGAAGGTGCTGCCACTCTGGTCAAGTACCTCTACCGTCAGCACATGATCTTTATTGCTCATACCTTACTCCCGCTCACACGTGAAGCTTGCTGCGTGGATTGAATTGCTTCTCGGCCTCGGCCAGCTGCTCGTAGAGCTTTTCGGCCTCAGGGCTGTGTTTCTCGGGCATGGCAATCTGCAGGATGACAATCTGATCGCCCGGGTGCTTGCCCGGGAAACCCTTACCCTTGAGGCGCAGCTTCCGTCCACTAGTGGAACCCTTCGGCACTTTTACATTCACCTTTGAGCCAACGGTTGGCACGGTCACCGTTGCTCCCAGGGCCGCTTCCCAGGGAGCAATCGGCACCGTGACCAGCACATCCCGGCCCTCCACCGCGAAATGTGGGTGGGGTGCCAGTTCCACTTCAATGAACAGATCGCCTGGTTCTCCGCCACCAATGCCCGGCGCTCCCTGGCCTTTGAGGCGAATATGCTGGCCCTCGCGCATGCCTGCGGGAATCTTCACTTTCAGGGTCTTTTGCCGCGGTATCACCCGGCCATGCTCATCGGCCTCATGTACCCCGAAAGAAACCTGCTTTTCACAGCCGTGAAACGCTTCTTCCATGAACAGGGCGAGCCTCGCATGCACATCCTCACCGCGCATTCTCATGTTCTGGCGGAAACCGCCACCACCGTGGCCCCCAGAGAAACCGCCCTGCCGGCCACCTCCGAATATCTCCTCGAAGAAGTCGCTGAACTGGCGCGCGTCGGCATCGGTATACCCTCCGCCACCGAAACCGGCACCGCTTTGCCAACCCGGAGGCGGCTCGAAAGAACCATCCGCCCTGGCGCCGTATTTACGTAGCTGGTCGTACTCCGCGCGCTTCTCGGGATCTTTCAGTACTTCGTAGGCTTCACCCACTTCCTTGAATTTGGTGTCGGCGTCCTCTTCCTTACTGACATCCGGATGGTATTTCCGTGCCAGTTTTCGGTAGGCTTTTTTTATCTCCTCGGCGGAGGCAGACTCACTCACACCGAGTACGGCGTAATAGTCTTTGAAGTCCATCAGGATCCTCACCACTGGTTATTCTGCTGGGCGTATGCCCGCTTACTAACCACTATATTTGATGAGATTGGGGAAATTACAAGGGGAAGGTCGTTCGTACTTGAGGTGGGTCAGGCATTTGGGGCGGAGATCCGCCCCAAATGAATGACAGAACTTACTTAACTTTCGGATCCAGCTCACCGGAAGCGTAACGCTCGAACATGCGCTCAAGGTTCATCGGCTTGATTTTGCTGGCGTTGCCGGCACAACCGAAGGCCTCGTACCGTGCGATGCACACCTCGGTCATGGCCTTCATGGTTTCCTTGAGGAATTTGCGCGGGTCGAACTCGGCCGGGTTTTCAGCCAGGAAGCGACGAACGGCACCAGTGCTGGCAAGGCGCAGGTCGGTATCGATGTTGACCTTGCGCACGCCGTGCTTGATGCCCTCTACGATTTCTTCGACCGGCACACCATAGGTTTCCGGAATCTCGCCACCGTATTCGTTGATGATCTTCAGCCACTCCTGGGGTACGGAGCTGGAGCCGTGCATAACCAGGTGGGTGTCCGGGATGCGGGCGTGGATGGCTTTGATCTGGTCGATGGCCAGGATGTCGCCTGTGGGCGGACGGGTAAACTTGTAGGCGCCGTGGCTGGTGCCGATGGCGATGGCCAGGGCATCAACGTGGGTTTTCTTGACGAAGTCCGCCGCTTCTTCCGGGTCGGTCAGCATCTGGCTGTGATCCAGGGTACCTTCGGCACCGATGCCGTCTTCTTCACCGGCCTGGCCGGTTTCGAGAGAACCCAGGCAGCCCAGCTCGCCTTCCACGGAGACACCACAGGCATGGGCCATTTCAACGGTGCGACGGGTAACGTCGACGTTGTATTCGTAGTCGGTGGGGGTTTTACCGTCTTCACCGAGGGAGCCGTCCATCATCACGGAGCTGAAGCCCAGCTGGATGGAGCGCTGGCACACGGAGGGACTGGTGCCATGGTCCTGGTGCATGACCACCGGGATGTGCGGGAATTCCTCGATGGCCGCCAGGATCAGATGGCGCAGAAATGGCGCACCGGCGTACTTACGGGCACCGGCGGAGGCCTGGACAATCACCGGCGAATCGGTTTTGTCGGCGGCTTCCATGATGGCGCGCATCTGTTCCAGGTTGTTGACGTTAAAGGCTGGCACACCGTAACCATGCTCGGCGGCGTGATCCAGCATTTGCCGCATCGAAATCAGGGCCATGGGTCGTCTCCTTCATTTGGACTTTAGGGATAGTTGGATTCTTTCAGTAACTCGTTACGCGCCGCGTTCTTCCAGCACCGCTACTGCCGGGAGCGTCTTGCCTTCTACGAATTCCAGAAACGCGCCACCACCGGTGGAGATATACGAGATTTTGTCAGCAACGCCGTACTTGTCAACGGCGGCGACGGTATCACCACCGCCGGCGAGGGAGAAGGCGTCGCTATCGGCGATGGCCTGAGCAAGTGCTTTGGTGCCGTTGCCGAACTGGTCGAACTCGAAAACGCCCACAGGGCCATTCCAGAGGATGGTCTTGGCGTTTTTCAGCAGTTCAGCGAATTCGCCTGCAGTCTCCGGGCCCACATCGAGAATCATGTCGTCGTCGGTGACGTCGGAGATGTTCTTGACCGTTGCGGTGGCGCTTTCGGCGAACTCGCTGGCAACAACCACGTCGACCGGCAGCGGGATTTTGACGCGGCTGGCGATGTCTTTGGCGGTGTCGATCAGGTCGTGCTCGCACAAGGACTTGCCCACCGGGTGACCGGCCGCGGCCAGGAAGGTGTTGGCGATGCCGCCGCCCACGATGATGGAGTCGCAAACCTTCTCAAGGGCGTTGAGCACGTCCAGTTTGGTGGAGACCTTGGAGCCGCCAACGATGGCCACCACGGGTTTGGCCGGGTTATCCAGGGCTTTGCCCAGGGCTTCGAGTTCGGCCGCCAGCAACGGGCCTGCGCAGGCTTCGGGGGCAAACCTGGCCACTCCGTGGGTGGAGGCCTGGGCGCGATGGGCGGTGCCGAAGGCGTCCATCACGTAAACATCGCACAGAGCCGCGTACTTCTTCGCGAGCTCTTCGTTGTCTTTCTTTTCGCCCTTGTTGAAGCGCACGTTCTCAAACAGGACAACTTCGCCATCGGCCACTTCAACGCCATCCAGGTAGTCCTTGATCAGGCGAACTTCCTGGCCCAGTACCTTGGTCAGGTGGTCGGCGACAGGCTTCATGGAGGACGCTTCGTCGTAAACGCCTTCTTCCGGGCGGCCGAGGTGGGACATCAGCATGACTTTGGCGCCCGCGTCTTTAGCGGCCTTGATGGTGGGCAATGACGCGCGAATGCGGGCATCACTGGAGACTTTGCCGTCCTTGACCGGCACGTTCAAATCTTCGCGGATCAGCACTCGCTTACCGGCGAGGTTAAGGTCGGTCATTCTCTTGATGGCCATAACAATCTTCCCTATGTCTGCATGAACTTGGGGTCAGATGAACGCTTTCATCTGACCCCGTTTTCAGTCTTGGTTAACCAGCTTTTGCTGACATCAAGCATCCGGTTCGCGAACCCCCACTCATTATCGAACCAGCACAGCACTTTCACCATAGTGCCTCCGGTTACCCGGGTCTGGCCGCCATCCACCACGCCGGAATGGGCGTCGTGGTTGAAGTCGGAGCTGGCCAGCAGTTCGTCGGTATAGCCGAGTATGCTCTTTAACGGGCCGTAAGCGGCCTCTTTTAACAGCCTGTTCACCGCTGCCACGTCGGTGGCTTTGCCCACATTCACCACCATGTCGATGGCGGAGACATTCATGGTCGGAACCCGCATGGCGACCGAACTGAACTTGCCTTCCATGCTCGGCAACAACCGCTCAATACCTTTCGCAAGACCGGTTTCCACCGGAACGATGTTGTGCAGGGCGCTGCGGGTTCGTCGCAAATCCTGGTGGTGGTAGGCATCGATAACCGGCTGGTCATTCATGGCCGCGTGAATTGTGGTGGTACTGCCCTGCTGCACACCAAAGGCGTCGTCCAGTACCTTGATCACAGGCACCAGGCAGTTGGTGGTGCAGGAAGCGGCTGCAACGATCACATCTTCCGGTGTGAGATCGGCGTGGTTGACCCCGTAGACAACGGTGCGGTCCACATCGGACTCGGCCGGCTGCGAGAAAAGCAGGCGGCTGGCCCCGGAATCGATGTGCTTCTCTGCCGTAGCACGATCCGAGAAGGCGCCGGAACATTCCAGTACCAGATCGACATCCAGCAGGCGCCAGGGCAGCTCTGCCGGGTCAGCGTGACTTAACACGCGGATGGCATCGCCATTGACCATCAGGTCCTGACCCGATACCGAAATGTCACCCTGAAAACGCCCGTGGGTGGAATCGTATCGGGTCAGGTGGGCAATGGTGTCGATATCCGACAACTCGTTGATCGCGACCACCTGCAGGTGGTCGCGGAAGCCGTTTTCATAAAGCGCACGCAACACGCACTGGCCGATTCGGCCGTACCCGTTGATGGCGACACGAAAAGGCGCAGAGTCCGTCATCAGGCGTCCAGCAGCTCAGCAGCCACTTCCAGGACATTGTCGACGGTAAAGCCGAATTCCTTGAACAGCTCGCCGGCCGGCGCGGACTCACCGAAGGTGGTCATGCCGATGATGCGACCGTCCAGGCCAACGTACTTGTACCAGTAATCGGCAATGCCGGCTTCGATGGCAATGCGGTTGGTGACATCCAGCGGCAGGACCTGCTGCTTGTACTCGGTGCTCTGGGCGTCGAACACGTCGGTGGACGGCATGGAAACCACGCGTACGTTCTTGCCCTGATCACGAAGCTGGGCAGCCGCGTCCTGCGCCAGGCCGACTTCGGAGCCGGTGGCAATCAGGATCAGGTCCGGCGTGCCTTCGCTGTCTGACAGGATATAGGCGCCCTTGGCTACGTCCGCCAACTGTTGGGCATCGCGCGGCTGTGCCGGCAGCCCCTGACGGGAAAAGACCATGGCGGTCGGGCCATCGGTGCGTTCAAGCGCTGCTTTCCAGGCCACTGCAGATTCAACAGTATCCGCCGGACGCCACATGCTCATGTTCGGCGTGGTGCGCAGGCTGGCCATCTGTTCGACCGGCTGATGGGTCGGGCCGTCTTCGCCCAGGCCGATGGAATCGTGGGTGAACACGAAGATGGAGCGCTGCTTCATCAAAGCTGCCATGCGCACGGCGTTGCGGCAGTATTCCATGAAGATCAGGAAGGTTGCGCCGTAAGGGACGAAACCGCCGTGCAGGGCGATGCCGTTCATGATCGCGGCCATGCCGAATTCACGAACGCCGTAGTAGATGTAGTTACCGCTGGCGTCTTCCTTGGTCAGACCCTTGGTGTCGGACCAGATGGTCAGGTTGGAGCCGGCGAGGTCGGCAGAGCCGCCCATCAGTTCCGGCAGCAGCGGGCCGTAAGCGTTCAGGGTGTTCTGGGACGCCTTGCGGGAAGCCACGGTTTCGGCCTTGTCCTGGCATTCCTGGATATAAGCCTGGGCTTTTTCGGCAAAGTCGGCAGGCAGGTCGCCAGCCATGCGGCGCTTGAACTCAGCCGCCAGTTCCGGCTCCGCCTTTTCGTAGACGGCAAACTTCTGCTCCCACTCGGACTGGGCAGCGCCACCTTTTTCACGGGCATTCCAGGCACTGGCAATGTCGGCCGGGATTTCGAACGGACCGTACTGCCAGCCCAACTGCTCGCGGGTCAGGGTGATTTCGTCGTCACCCAGGGGGGCACCGTGACAGCTTTCCTTGCCCTGTTTGTTCGGGGAACCGAAGCCGATGATGGTCTTGCAGCAGATCAGCGTGGGCTGCTCGGTGTTGGCGCGAGCGGCTTCGATCGCGGCGCGAATGGCGTCAGCATCATGGCCGTCGACTGCGGGAATCACCTGCCAGCCGTAAGACTCGAAACGCTGCGGGGTGTTATCAGTAAACCAGCCATCCACTTCGCCATCGATGGAGATTCCGTTGTCGTCGTAGAAGAACACAAGCTTGCCGAGGCCCAGGGTGCCCGCCAGGGAAGCCACTTCGTGAGAGATACCTTCCATGAGGCAGCCGTCGCCGAGGAACGCGTAGGTGTAGTGATCAACAATCTCGTGGCCCGGACGGTTGAACTGCGCTGCCAGGGACTTCTCGGCAATGGCAAAACCAACGGCGTTGGCAATGCCCTGGCCCAGGGGACCGGTGGTGGTTTCAATACCCGGGGTGTAGCCGTACTCGGGGTGGCCCGGCGTCTTGGAATGCAGCTGGCGGAAGTTCTTGATGTCTTCGATGGAAACGTCGTACCCGCTCAGGTGCAGCAGGGAGTACTGCAGCATGGAGCCGTGACCGTTGGACAGCACGAAGCGGTCCCGGTTGGCCCACTGAGGGTTGGCCGGGTTGTGGCTCAGGTAGTCGTTCCACAGTACCTCGGCGATATCCGCCATACCCATGGGCGCACCCGGGTGGCCGGACTTGGCTTTCTGAACCGCATCCATGCTCAGCGCGCGAATGGCGTTGGCGAGATCTTTACGAGACGGCATTGACGTTTCTCCAGTGTTTTGCAGGAAAAGAATTCGTAGTGATTAAAGGGCGATCAAAATGAGGCGCGTATTTTCGCCGATTAGTATGTGCCGGGGCAAATCGGCATGTGCCTGTTTCACGATTGTTTGCCTGTGGATTTCCGAAAGGTCTGATTTCAAAGAACGATAAATCTATATCAAAATTTTTTGATATGCCTATTGATTGACCACCCGAAGCCCCCTACACTTCGTTTCCATGACATCCATGAACACACACGCCGATAACCTGTCCTCCGTAGACGCACTGGCCCCGATCTTCAAAGCGGGCGGGGACCCATTGCGCCTGGAGATTCTGCGTGTGTTGAGACGGGATACGTTCGGAGTTCTGGAGCTCAGCCAGTTGTTTGATATGCGCCAGTCCGGCATGAGTCACCACCTGAAGGTAATGAACAAGGCTGGTCTGCTTGAGCCCCAGCGTGAAGGCAATGCGATTTTCTATCGCCGCCCGCTGCACCTGGACAGCGACAAGCCAACCGACCAGACCATCCGGCAGATATTTGAAGCGGTAGACCGGGTGCCATTGCCTCCACATCTGCAGGAGCGCATTGAGTCCATCCGCACACAACGCGCAGACCAGTCCCAGGCTTTTTTCGCCCGGCATGCGGAGCAGTTCCGCGAGCAGCAGGAACTGATCGCCGCCTTTGATCTTTACGCGGAGCCGGTCGCGGAAATGATCCGCAAAAGGTCCCGCAAACATCAATGGCAGGCCGCACTGGAAATCGGCCCCGGCGAAGGTGCCTTCCTGCCGGTTCTGGCAGAGCTTTGTGGGCATGTGGTTGCTCTGGATAACAGCCGGGACATGCTGGCCAAGGCCACCCGCACCTGCATTGATGAACGGCTGAACAACATCGACCTGATAGAAGGTGTTACCGACACCCTGCTGGCCAGGGGCGACGCCTTCGACCTGGTCGTTGCGAATATGGTTCTGCATCACGTGCCCAGCCCCGCTGACATCTTCCTTGATGCCGCGGCTTTGATAAACAACGGTGGCTGCTTCGTAATCAGCGACCTGTGCAGTCACGACCAGGACTGGGCAAAGGCGAACTGCGGTGATCTCTGGCTTGGGTTTGAGCCGGAAGAACTTACCACCTGGGCCGCGGACGCCGGCCTGGTTGCCGGAGAACAGCTGTTTATCGGCTTGCGGAACGGGTTCCAGATCCAGGTTCGGGAATTCTGGAAACACAGCGGTCAGATTTGACGACCTGGATCGCAATATCAACAAATTTTGATATACGGATACGTAGTTTTACGTATCCTCACACAGATCAACAAACCGGATACCGGAAAGCGCTTTAAGAAAACCGCTTACCGGCCTGAATTTGAATCGCTCACAGAGGAGCATGTGCTATGGCTGACTACAACATCTTCACTTCCGAATCGGTCTCTGAAGGCCATCCGGACAAACTGGCAGACCAGATCTCTGATGCCGTGCTGGACGCCATCCTGACCGACGATCCCCATGCCCGTGTTGCCTGCGAGACCATGGTAAAAACCGGTGTTGCCATCGTTGGCGGTGAGATCACCACCAGCGCCTGGGTGGATCTGGAAGACCTGGTGCGCGGCGTCATCAAGGACATTGGCTACACCTCCTCGAAAGTGGGCTACGACGGCGACACCTGCGGCATCATCAACATTATCGGCAAGCAGTCCGTCGATATCGCCCAGGGCGTTGATCGCCAGAAGCCTGAAGACCAGGGTGCCGGCGATCAGGGCCTAATGTTTGGCTATGCCAGCAACGAAACCGACGTACTCATGCCGGCACCGATCACTTTCTCTCACCGTCTGGTGCAGCGCCAGGCCGAGGCCCGCAAGAGTGGCCTGCTGCCGTGGCTGCGCCCGGACGCCAAGAGCCAGGTGACCTGCCGCTACGAAAACGGCCGGGTTGCCGGTATCGACGCGGTGGTTCTGTCCACCCAGCACGATGAGGACGTGACCCAGGAAGATCTGAAAGAAGCGGTGATGGAACTGATCGTCAAGCACGCCTTGCCGCCTGAGCTGCTGCACAAGGACACTCAATTCCACATCAACCCGACCGGCAAGTTTGTGATCGGTGGCCCCGTTGGTGACTGTGGCCTGACCGGCCGCAAGATCATCGTCGACACCTACGGCGGCATGGCACGCCACGGTGGCGGTGCGTTCTCGGGCAAGGATCCCTCCAAGGTGGACCGCTCCGCCGCCTATGCCGGCCGTTACGTAGCCAAAAACATCGTCGCCGCCGGCCTGGCCGACAAGTGCGAGATCCAGGTGTCCTACGCCATCGGCGTGGCCCAACCGACGTCGATCTCCCTGAACACCTTCGGAACCGGCAAGATCAGCGACGACAAGATCATTGAACTGGTACGCCAGAACTTCGATCTGCGTCCGTATGCGATTACCAACATGCTCGACCTGCTGCATCCGATGTATCGGGCAACGGCCGCCTACGGCCACTTTGGTCGCGACCCCTACGAAATGACGGTCGGCGGCAAGACCTTTACCGCCTTCCCGTGGGAAAAGACCGATCGCGCCGCGGCCCTGAAAGATGCGGCTGGTATCTAAATCGATTTCGGGCGTATGTCATCAGGCATACGCCCAAGCCAAACTGATTGAAATGACAGGAGAACACCATGAGCACTCCCGCAGAAAAGCTGAACAGCTTTGATGACTACAAAGTTCGCGATATTTCCCTGGCCGGCTGGGGCCGCAAGGAAATCAACATCGCTGAAGGCGAAATGCCGGCCCTGATTAAGCTCCGCGAGAAGTACAAAGCCGAGCAGCCTCTGAAAGGCGCCAATGTGATGGGCTGTATCCACATGACCATCCAGACCGCCGTGCTGATCGAGACGCTGGTTGAACTGGGTGCGAACGTACGCTGGTCCTCGTGCAACATCTTCTCCACCCAGGACCAGGCCGCGGCCGCCATCGCCGCGCAGGGCATTCCCGTGTTTGCCTGGAAAGGCGAAACCGACGAAGAATACGACTGGTGCCTGGAGCGCACGGTCGGAGCCGATGTGGACGGCTGGGAACCGAACATGATTCTGGACGACGGCGGCGATCTGACCGCCCTGCTCCATGAGAAGTACCCGGAAATCCTGGCTAACTGCCACGGCGTGACCGAAGAAACCACCACCGGTGTGCATCGTCTTCAGGAAATGCTGCGCGAGGGCACTCTGAAGGTGCCGGCCATCAACGTGAACGACGCGGTCACCAAGGCCAAGAACGACAACAAATACGGTTGTCGCCACAGCCTGAATGACGCCATCAAGCGCGCTACCGACCACCTGATGGCAGGCAAGAAAGCCCTGGTGATCGGCTATGGTGATGTCGGCAAGGGCTCTGCGGCTTCGCTGCGCCAGGAAGGCATGATTGTAAAAGTGACCGAGGCCGACCCCATCTGTGCCATGCAGGCCTGCATGGACGGGTTCGAAGTCGTGTCTCCGTACATTGACGGCGTGAACACCGGAACCGAGTCTGCCGTGAACCGCGACCTGCTGCAGAACACCGATCTGCTGGTCACCACCACCGGCAACATGAACGTGTGCGACGCGCATATGCTCAAAGCCCTGAAAAGCGGTGCCGTGGTGTGCAACATCGGTCACTTTGACAACGAGATCGATACCGCCTTCATGCGCAAGAACTGGGAATGGGACGAGGTGAAGCCACAGGTGCACGTTGTTTACCGCGACAAGGCCACCAACGACCACCTGATCCTGCTGTCCGAAGGCCGTCTGGTGAATCTGGGCAACGCCACCGGTCACCCGTCACGGATCATGGATGGCTCCTTTGCCAACCAGGTTCTGGCCCAGATGTATCTGTTCGAGCGCAAGTTCGCCGATCTGCCGGAAGATGCCCGCGAGAAAGGCGTATACGTTCAGGTTCTGCCCAAGCACCTGGACGAGGAAGTGGCTCGGGCCATGGTGGAAGGCTTTGGTGGTGTTATCACCAAGATGACGCCGGAGCAGGCCAAATACATCGGTGTACCTGTCGAAGGCCCGTACAAGCCAGAAAGCTACAAGTACTGATCGGGTAAACAGATGCAATCCCAGAAACAGTTCAAGCGCCGTTTCAGCTTTGAGTTTTTCCCGCCCAAGACGGACCAGGGCAAGGAAAAGCTGCAGAACGTGCGCAACCAGCTGGCCGAGGTGAACCCGGACTTTTTCTCGGTTACCTTCGGCGCCGGTGGTTCCACCCGGGACCGTACCATCGAGACCGTGCTCAACCTGCATAGCCAGGGCATTTCCACGGCACCTCATCTTTCCTGCGTCGGGGGCACCCGCCAGGAAATCGGCGAGCTGCTGGATCTGTACCGGGAGCACGGAATCAACCGGATTGTCGCCCTGCGGGGCGACATGCCCTCGGGTATGGGAGCCGCCGGTGAGCTGCGCTATGCCAACGAGCTGGTGGAGTTTATCCGCGAGCACAGCGGCGATACCTTTAACCTGGAAGTAGCCGCGTACCCTGAGTTTCATCCTCAGGCCCGCAACGCCGAAGAAGATCTGAAGAACTTTGCACGCAAGGTTCAGGCCGGTGCGAACAGCGCCATCACCCAGTACTTCTTTAATGCAGACAGCTACTTCTACTTCATCGACCGGCTGGAGAAAATGGGCGTTACCATTCCGGTGGTACCGGGCATCATGCCCATCGTCAATTTCTCCAACCTGGTTCGTTTTTCGGACATGTGCGGCGCGGAAATTCCTCGCTGGATTCGCAAACAGCTCGAAGCCTACGGCGACGACAGCGATTCCATCCGCAAGTTCGGTGAGGAAATGGTTACTGAGATGTGCGAGAAGCTCCTGGCAGCAGGCGCGCCGGGCTTGCATTTCTACACCCTGAATCAGGTAGAGCCCAGCATCAGCATCTGGAAGAATCTGGGCATCAGTGAGCGGGAGAAGATTGCTTTTTGAGGCACGGAAGCACCAAATCTCGCAGTGAATATGGGGTCAGATGAACGCTTTCATCTGACCCCTTTTTTATTCCCCGTCCGGCGGGACCTCCCCGCCAAGCATTTGATTTCCTGTATACATCTGCGTAATAGTCTAAAGTGTATGCGATGCAGTTCCATCAACGCTCCCCGGAGATCGCCGTCAACAGCAGTGATTGGTCCGGCTTGCCTTACCGGGCAAATGGAGCCTCATAAGAAAGAAAAGGAGAATGTATGAGCACGAAGTGGCTGAAGACCGTAAGCGCCAGTCTGGCACTGACCGTTGCCGCAGGAACCGTGAGCGCAGAAACCCTGCGCGTCGTCACTGACCCGAGTTTCGTTCCGTTTGAAATGATGGACCAGGAAACCGGTGAGATGATCGGTTTCGATATGGAGATCATCCGCGAGGTAGCCGACCGTGCAGGTTTCGAAATTGACCTCAACACCATGGACTTCAATGGCATCATCCCGGCGCTGCAAACTGGCAACGTCGACATTGCCATTGCCGGCATCACGATTACTGAAGAGCGTGAAGAAATCGTCGATTTCTCCGACCCGTACTACGATTCGGGTCTGCGAATCCTCGTTCGCGAGGGTAATGACGACGTTAGCGAATTCGACGACCTCGAAGGCAAGAAAATCGGCACCAAGATTGGTAGCACCAGTTATGACTACCTGGTCAAGAACCTTGAGGCCGATGACGGTGTAACCCCCTACCCGGGCAGCTCTGACATGTACATGGCGCTGATGTCCCGCGCCATTGATGCAGTGTTCTACGATGCGCCAAACGTAGGCTACTTTGCCCGCACCAAAGGCGAAGGCAAGGTGACAACCGTCGGCCCGCTGTACGAAGGCCAGCAGTATGGCATTGCCCTCAAGAGTGGCAGTGAGTGGGTTGATGATGTAAACGAAGCCCTTGCCGCAATGAAGGAAGATGGTACTTACAAAACCATCTACGAAAAATGGTTTGGCCCCATGCCCGAAGGCATGTAAGGGCTCCCGGACCCCAGAGGTCTGATTCCCTTTGCCGGGGCTTCACTGCCCCGGCACTTCGTGACTCCAAAACTCTGCGGAGACTCTCACTGTGGAATTCCAGTTTCAGTTCGACTGGCAGGCAGCCATCGACTCTATCCCTTTTCTGATAAAAGGGATCCCCTACACCCTGCTGATTTCCTTCGGCGGTCTTCTGATCGGTTTTGCTCTGGGCATTTTCTTTGGCCTGCTGAGCATCAACAAGAAGTGGTTCCTGCGGTGGCCGGCAACCGCCTACATCGAAATCTTTCGCGGCACTCCGATCCTGGTTCAGGTCCTGTTTATCTTCTACGGCCTGCCCGACCTGATCGGCGGTCCCATTGATCCGTTGACGGCCGGCATCGCGGCCATCGCTTTGAACTCCGGCGCCTACATATCCGAGGTGGTCCGCGGTGGTGTTCAGTCCATCGATAAAGGCCAGACCGAGGCCGGTCTCTCTCTGGGGCTGTCCCGTACCCAGACCTTCTGGTCTGTCGTGTGGCCTCAGGCGTTCCGCCGGATGATTCCGCCGCTGGGCAACCAGGCTATCGTCAGCATCAAGGACACATCCCTGTTCTCGGTGATTGGCGTGGGCGAACTGGTACGCCAGGGTCAGATCTATATTGCCAACACGTTTACCGCGTTCGAGGTGTACTTCGTGGTCGCAATCCTCTACCTCGCCATCACCCTGTCCCTGTCCATCATTCTCCGCTTCGTCGAGCGGCGCGGACTGGCTTCTGTCTGAAGGAACGTTACCCATGACTCAGATTGTAAAAATGAAGGGCATGAACAAGTACTTCGGCAAACTGCATGTCCTGAAAGATATTGACCTTACTGTTGAGCAAGGCGAAGTGGTGGTTATTATCGGCGCCAGCGGCTCCGGCAAATCCACCCTGATTCGCTGTGTGAACGGCCTTGAAGAATATGAATCCGGAACACTGGAAGTGGACGGCCAGCAGCTCGCGCCCAAGAGCGGCAATCCCAAAGCTCTGGCTGAAATCCGCAAGGAAGTTGGAATGGTATTCCAGCAGTTCAACCTCTTCCCTCACCTCACGGTGAAGAGGAATATCATGCTGGCGCCCAAGAAGGTCAAGGATGCTCCGGAAACCGTCGCCAACGCCACCGCGGAGCGTTTGCTGAACCGGGTAGGCATCGGCAACCAGGCCGACAAGTACCCCAGCCAGCTATCGGGCGGCCAACAACAGCGGGTCGCGATCGCCCGGGCCCTGGCCATGGAACCGCGCCTGATGCTGTTCGACGAACCTACCTCCGCACTCGACCCGGAAATGATCGGTGAAGTGCTGGACGTTATGCGGGAGTTGGCGAAGGAAGGCATGACCATGATGGTCGTGACCCACGAAATGGGCTTCGCCCGTGAAGTGGCCGACCGCGTGATCTACATCCACGAAGGTGCGATTGTGGAGCAGGGCAAACCGGACGATGTGTTCGACAACCCGCAGAACGAGCGCACCCAGGCGTTTCTTTCGCGGGTCCTGGCTCACTGAGCCAGACCAGCCCCGAGAGCCCCCGCCCAAGGGGGCTTTTAACTGTCGCCAATCACCACAGACCCCGACCCAATAGTCACACCGCCACATGAAATAGCCCCGCCTGTCACCGCCGCCGGTTTGCCGTTGATCATGACGGTGGACGAACCACCGGTGATGGTGCGCGGATGAGGTGGATGCTTGGGTTTGGAATGAGGTGCCAGCGGGTCGCCTACCCGGGCAACGGGCCTGCCATCAATCAGCACATCGGGGGAACCAGCAATCACCGGCGTGGGCGGGAAACCTTCGTGATCGGAGCCGAGGTCTCCAAGCAGAACAATCGCTTTACTCATGTCGCGTCCTTTGCGTTTTTGCAGAGCCATCCTGGCTCTTTAGCTGTAAACCGGCAGTTTATACTGAAGCACTCTTCCAGCCAAACCCTTAGATCTCACAGTGTGATGGAATCAGACAGGCGGAAAACGTCGGGCAATACCGTGTCAGCTCAACCTGAAATCCGGGTGGCCGACATCCGCTGTTAACTGTAATATCCGCACAGGTTAACAGCGACAACCCAGAATCAGACCGTCTGACGGAGAATTACCATGCGCAATGCTGACCTCGTCACCCGTGGCCTCAAGTCCGTGTGGCACCCCTGCACCCAGATGAAAGACCACGAAGGCGCCGTGCCTCTGGTGCCCATCAAGCGTGGCGAGGGTGTCTGGCTTGAGGACTTTGAGGGCAATCGATTTATCGATGCCGTCAGCTCCTGGTGGGTCAATCTCTTTGGCCACGCCAATCCGAGAATCAACGCGGCTATCCAGAAGCAGATTGGCGAGCTGGAACACGTTATCCTCGCCGGATTTACCCACGAGCCGGTGGTCAATCTGTCCGAGCGCCTTATTGAAGTGACCCCGCCCGGTCTGAACAAGGTCTTTTACGCCGATAACGGCTCTTCCGCCATCGAAGCCGCCTTGAAAATGAGCTTCCACTACTGGAAGAACCACGGCAAACCGGGCAAGAAAAACTTCGTGAACCTGAGCAACAGCTACCACGGTGAAACCCTTGGCGCCCTCGCCCTCGGCGATGTGTCACTCTACAAGGACACCTATCAGCCGCTACTGATGGAAGTGCTGACAGCCCCCTCACCGGACGCCTTCAACAAGGAGCCGGGTGAGACCGACGAAGCCTATGCCTTGCGCCAGTTTGAAGCCATGGAAAAGCTGCTGGCAGAAAAGCATGAAGAAATCTGCGCTGTGGTTGTGGAGCCGCTGATCCAGTGCGCCGGCGGCATGCGGATGCACCATCCCATCTACCACACCAAGCTGCGGGAAGCCTGCGACCGCTATGGCGTGCACCTGATTGCGGATGAGATCGCCGTTGGTTTTGGCCGCACCGGTACCCTGTTTGCCTGCGAACAGTCGGGCATCACTCCGGATTTCATGTGCCTGTCCAAGGGGCTCACCGCCGGCTACCTGCCTCTGTCGGTGGTACTGACCACCGATGATGTCTACAACGCCTTCTACGACGACTATGAAACCCTCAAGGCGTTTCTGCACAGCCACAGCTACACGGGCAACCCCATTGGCTGCGCCGTGGCGTTGGCGACCCTGGACATCTTCCGGGATGACAATGTGATTGAGAGCAACCGCGCGCTCTCCACGTGTATGGCCGAATCCGTCGCCCACCTTGCGGACCACCCCAATGTCGGCGACATTCGCCAGCATGGCATGACTTTGGCCGTGGAAATGGTGAAAGATAAAGCGTCGAAAACGCCTTTTCCCTGGCAGGAACGCCGTGGCATTCGTGTTTACCAGCATGCATTGACCCGCCAGGCCTTGCTTCGCCCCCTGGGTAATGTGGTTTACTTCATGCCGCCTTACGTGATCACCGAAGAACAGATCCGCCACCTGGCCCAGGTTGCAACGGAAGGCATAGAGATCGCGGTTCGCGACTGACAACCGCCAAGAACCTGAGAGACCAGCTCATGCGCATACCCCGCATCTATACCAATTCTGCCCTCGCCCAGGGCAGCACTGCCGAACTTGATGACAACGCCGCACAACATGTGGGCCGGGTATTGCGCATGCAGCCAGGACAGGAGCTGCTGCTCTTCAACGGTGATGGCAACGACTACCCCGCCACCATTTCCAGTGCCAGCAAGAAGAACGTGGAAGTCCAGGTTGGCACCCCGGAAGCCAACACCACTGAATCCCCACTGGAAATCGTTCTCGGCCAGACCCTCTCCAAGGGTGACCGCATGGACTACGCAGTGCAGAAAGCGGTGGAAATGGGTGTTACCCGTATCGTGCTGCTAACCACCGAACGATGCGACGTAAAACTGAAGGGCGACCGGGAAGACAAGCGCCTGCGCCACTGGCAATCCGTTGCCATCAGCGCCGCCGAGCAGTGCGGACGCGCCCGGGTGCCAGAGATCCTGCCGGTGATGACGGTTTCCGAGTGGCTGGAACACAGCCGCGATTGCGAAGTCCGCCTGGTTCTCCACCACCGCACCGAACACGCCCTGAAGTCCATCATTCCCCCAGAGCGGGTGGCTCTCATGATCGGCCCGGAAGGCGGCCTCTCTCCCGAGGAAATCGTACACGCAGAAAAGGAAGGCTTCCTGCCGGTAGCCCTCGGCCCCCGGGTACTGCGAACGGAAACCGCCCCGGTTGCGGCCATGGCGCTTTGCCAATGGCTGTGGGGCGACATCGGCGGCTGACCGACACCGACCGTACCGCCGTCTCATGTTGGCACGCAAGTCATTGACATAACGGGGTGCCAACAACATTATCCCTGTCGACTCCGGAAGCAAAAAAACGATCACACGCGAGTAACGGGATGACAAGCCTGCTAAGCACCCAAGAATTCTGGCAATACCTCAGTATTCCGGTCATTGCCGCCCTGATTGGCTGGACCACCAACTGGCTTGCCATCAAGATGACCTTCTACCCCCTGGAATTCATCGGCAAACCACCGCTGCTTGGCTGGCAGGGTATTATTCCCTCGAAGGCCCGCAAAATGGCGGCCATCAGTGTCGACGCCACTATCTCCAAGATCGGAACCGTTCGGGAGATCTTCCAGCAGATCGATCCGAAAGTTCTCGCCACCCATATCGTTCACTCCGTCGAACCACGCATCGAGGAATACGTGGACGAAATGATGCTCAAGGAGTACCCCACCTTCTGGGAAAACCTGCCGGCCTCGGCCAGGAAGATGGTCTACGATCGCGTCCGCAAATCCACGCCCCAGCTCGTGGACAACCTGGTGGAAGATGTCTCCGATAACATTGAAGACCTGCTGGATATCAAGGGCATGGTCATCGAGCGCCTGGCCAGCGACAAGGAGCTGCTGAACCGGATCTTTATCGAGTGCGGTGAGGTGGAATTCCGGTTCATCATCAACTCGGGGCTCTACTTCGGCTTTTTGTTCGGCCTGATCCAGATGGCAGTCTGGTATGTCTATCCGAGCTGGTGGGTGCTGCCGTTCTTCGGTCTTCTGGTGGGTTGGGCGACCAACTGGATTGCCCTGAATGTGATTTTCCGGCCGCTGCACGCCAAAAAAGTCGGCCCCTTCCGGATTCAGGGTCTGTTCCTGAAACGCCAGCCGGCCGTGGCAGAGTCGTTCTGCCACATCGTGACCCACGAGATACTCACCGTTGGCAACATCATCAACGCGATTCTCGATGGCCCCAGGGGCGACCGCGCCCGCAACATGGTCAAGAAGCACATCAAACCGCTGGTGGATGAAACCGCCGGCATGGGCAAGGCGCTGACCCAGATGGCCTTCGGACCCACCGGCTTTGCAACGCTCAAGAACAAGGTTGGCGAGAAGGCCATCGAAATATCACAGACATCGTTCAACAACCCGGTGTTCGAGAAGGACCGGGCCAGAGCTGTCGAATCGATCATGGTCGAGCGGATGATTGCGCTGTCATCCGAAGAGTTTCAGGACTTGCTACGGCCCTGTTTCCAGGAGGATGAAATCAAGCTGATCCTGGTGGGCGCATTCCTCGGCTTTGGCGCCGGTATCTGCCAGCTGGTGTTCGTGTTCGGGGAGTCGTTCCTGTAAATTCCTGCCATAATTCACCGGCTTGAAACCTGTGCAAGGATGCGTCGTACATCTATACTCTCGGAAACGGAGGTTCATTACTTCGAACAGGTTCGACCCGGAGGCAACGGATGCCAGGTTTTCTCTCCTGGATTTCAGGATTATTCCCAAGCAAGAAATCAGAACCACCCGCTCCGGAAGCGCGGCTGTTCAATCCATCCCCGGAAAAACCGGCCACCGCCACCCCTGACACCAGCCCGGAGCTTGCCCAACAGCTTGAGGAACATCTGTTCTGCTGGCTGCTGGATGCCGAGCCGGCAGCCCTGCGCGCTGATCTTTCTTCCTACGAGGAAGTGCTGGAGGAGCTTTATCAGCGGCTCACCAGCAATAAAATGGAGGAACTGCCCCGCCAACCCATGAGCCTGCCCATGCTCATGCGGGCCCTGTCCGACGAGTCCACCGACCGCCAGCGGCTCACGGAGATCATTCTTGGTGATCCCTCCCTGACCGATCAATTGCTTCAGATTGCCAACAGCCCCTACTTCCGAACCAGCGACCACGCCATTGAATCGGTGGACCAGGCGGTATTTGTACTGGGGGTAGATGGCATCCGGAACGTCATTTCCGCGGCGGTTATGCGCCCCATGATGGCCGCAAGGAACAGCCGGGAAGCGCTGTTTGGTCAGCGCGGCTGGCGCTGGGGACTGACCTGCGCGCGAGCCGCAGAACTCATTGCCAGAACCCAGGGCGAAGACACCAGTGCACACTTTATGGTGGGCCTGCTGCCCTCACTGGCGTATATCACGATCCGCCGTGAACTTCAGCGTATCTGCCGGTCGCGCACAGCAATCGGCGAACCGGAGCCGGCGCTTATTCGGCATGCTCTGGCGAGATACCAGTGGGCTACCTGTCAGCTCCTGGCGAACGAATGGAACCTTCCCCCCAAGTACCATGCCTACCTTCTGGCCGCGGAACGGCCAGCACCAAAACAGAAGCACACTCCGCTGACGGACGGCATGCTTATTGGCACCCGGGAAGTGCTGAGGCACGCCCATCAGCGCAACCTCGCAGAAGAGGACCTGCCAAAAGTGGTGCGCCTGACCCCGGATCAGATCAGCAACATTCGCAACGCGCTGCAGAAGATGCTTCGGGAAGGCGGCCGTTCAACTGTCAGAAGTTGAGACGGGCTCCCTCTCCGCCACGGCTCCTGGTTTTTCCTTTGCCTCGTCGCCGCGCAATAACTCCGCAAAGGTTCGTGTTTCTTCCACCTTACGGGCTCCCACCAATTCGGCAGGAATCACCTTCGGGAGCCGATCAACAATTCCGTCCTCGTCGTGGCGAACAACCCTGAGAACGTCGCCGATCGTTATCAGATCCAGCGCCCGTCCGGGCACCAGTCGATCGCCCTGACTCCCGGCCAGGCTCAGTAAACCTGCACGGATCAATTTGTCACTGAGAGCCCGGGTTACCTCACCCGGCACCCTCAGCTCGTATTCCAGTAATTCCTGCTGGGGTGCAGGCTTGCCCTCGCTGAAGGGCTTGGCCACCAGCCACATGGTCGCCAGCGCCACATTTTCCTGCAGCTCTGGTGCCAGTTGCACCTCGCGCCGCTTGGCCACGGAGCCGGGATTCTGCAGATAGAAACCGATGCTGGCACCCAGCAGGAGAATCATCCAGTTCAGATAGATCCAGATGAGCAGAATAATGCCGATGGCGAAACTGGAATAGATGGCCGCGTACTTCGCAGACCCGGCAACGAATGAGGCGAACAGCATGCCGGCCGCCTGCCAGGATACCCCGGCCACCAGACCGCCGATGGCCGCATAACGGAGCTTGACCCGGGTATTGGGCATGAATACATAAACGAATGTGAAAGCGCCAACCACCAGGAAAAACGGGGTGAACCGGCTGGCCACAAGAATCACCGAGCCGAACGGTTCGATTTCGATGAGCTTCTGGACGATGGTTGAGGAAAAAATGGTCGCGCTGACGCCAATAGCCGAAACCATCAGAAGCGGTCCCACCATGATCACGCTCAGATAATTGCTGAATCGCTGCGCCATGGAACGCATGTCTGGCACGCGCCAGATCATATTAAAGGAACGTTCGATTTTCTGGAGCAGTGACACCACCGTATAAACCAGCAGCGCCAGGCCCACCGATCCCAGAACGCCGACCTTCATATTATCGACGAAGCCCAGGATCTGTTCGGCAAGATCAATCCCCTGCGGTCCCAGCGGCTCAAAGAACTGGAACAGGAACGGCTCCATCCGCTGATGCACTCCCAGCGCCTTCAATACCGAGAAGCTCAGGGCAAGGAGAGGCACGATACTCAGCAGGGTTGTGTACACAAGACTCATGGCGTGGAGAGTCAATTGTCCACTCAGAACATCCCGGGCCATCGCATAGGCAGTGCGGCCGACCTTGTACAACCAGGTCCAGGGCCAACTCTGGGGCGGATTGGGATTTGCCAGAATCCAGCGCTCAGTTGCCTGAATCCGGTCTTTTAATTGGAATGAAGCCACTTTAGGTCCTATCGTTCCATGTTTTGTTCAGATTATCAGTCAGATATCCGATGTAAACAGAGTATGGCCGATTAACGGCAGTTTGCGAGGCCTACGGATCTAATATAACCATATCATCATTTATTACTTCCTCTTATAACAGGTTTTCTGTAAAAAGGCCGCTATTCAAGAAATGGTATTTTCTGATCAGGTATATTCTCATGCGAATCAAACTTGCTCTGGGCGTTGCTGCACTTACCGCCGTCTCACCGGTGACGGCCCTGGCCACCAACGGCTACTTCAGTCACGGCTACGGCACCATCAGTAAAGGCATGGCCGGCGTAGGTACAGCGCTGTCGCAGGACAGCATTGCGGCGGCAACCAACCCGGCCGGTATGGCTTTTGTCGGTAATCGCATTGATGGCGGTTTCGAAGTTTTTTCGCCACGGCGGGAATACTCAGTGGACGGTCCGGTCTCTCCTCCCCCTGCATTCTCGTTGCAGCCGGGCACCTATAAAAGCAGCCGCAACGGTTTCGTTATCCCCCACCTTGGCTTTAATCGGGAACTTTCCGACACCACAAGTTTCGGCGTTTCGGTGTTTGCCAATGGTGGCATGAACACCGACTACTCTGGTGGAAGTGGCGGGCCTTTCTACGCAGGCCGTACCGGCGTAAACCTCGAACAGCTTTTTATTGCCCCGACCTGGTCCTGGGAGTTCTCCGACAACCAGGCCTTCGGCATTTCACCAATCATTGCCTATCAGCGCTTTGAAGCTGAAGGCTTGCAGAGCTTCGCGCCATTCTCGTCAGACCCGGGGGCACTTTCCAACAACGGCACCGACGATGCCTGGGGTTACGGTTACCAGATCGGCTGGCAGGGTGAAATCACCGACACCCTCCGCGGCGGCCTGAGCTGGCGCAACATTCTGAAGATGAACGAGTTCGACAAATACCGCGGCCTTTTTGCGGAACAGGGCGACTTCGACATTCCCCAGATGTTCAACGCGGGCATCGCCTGGTCCGGACTTGAAAACCACTGGTTTCTGCTGGATATCCAGCACATCCGTTACAGCGAGATCAACAGCGTGGGCAACCCGCTGCTGCCCAATCTGCAGACGGCACAGCTCGGCGATGGTAACGGCGCAGGGTTTGGCTGGGACGACATGACCATCGTCAAGCTGGGTTGGCAGTGGCAGCAAACACCGGCGCATGCCTGGCGGGCCGGCGTCAGCTATGGAGAGAATCCTATCTCCGACGAAGATGTGCTGTTCAACATTCTGGCGCCGGGCGTTCAGGAGTGGCACTTCACTGGAGGATTCACCCACAGCTTCAGCGAAAACCTCGATGTCTCTGGCATGGCCTTTTATTCCCCGGCCAAGACAGTGACCGGTCCCAACCCGCTGGCACCGAACCAGACCATTGATCTGGAAATGTACCAGCTGGGCGCCTCGGTGAGCGTGGCCTGGAAGTACTGAACCTAAAGCCAGTCTGCAAAGCCCCGGATCCGCCGGGGCTTTGCTATTACAGCACAGATTTCAGATTGACAGCGGTGATGCCGACGATCCTCTGCCGCGCTTCCCGACTGGCCCAGGCCGAGTGCGGGGTCACAATCAGATTGGGAATATCGTCCGCCAGCAAGGGGTTGCCGTTGCGGGGCGGTTCCTCGGTCAAGACATCGAAACCGGCGCCGCCGATCTCGCCAGCGCGAAGCGCGTCCGCCAACGCCTGTTCGCTCACCAGGCCACCGCGGCTGGTGTTGATCAGCAACGCGTCTGATTTCATCATCTTCAATTCACGGGCACTGATCAGATCCCGGGTCTCGTCGGTCAGCAGGCAGTGCAACGAGACCACGTCTGCCTGGGGCAGCAGTTCGTCCAGTGGAATTCGCGAATAGCCATCGACCACACCCGGTTCCTGCCCGGGCCGAGCTCCAAGAAGAACCTTCATACCGAAGGCCGCGGCCCGCTCCGCCACGCCCTGGCCCAGATCGCCGTAGCCGACAATACCGAGTGTACGCCCCTCCAGTTCCATGATCGGATGATCCATCAGGCAGAACATGTCACTTTTGCCCCAGCGCCCTGCCTGGACATCGCGGTTGTAATCCAGAAGCCGAGTGGCCAGTGCCAACATCAACGCCATGGTGTGCTGCGCCACCGTTGAGCGGCCGTAGTTGGTCACGTTCATCACCTTGATGCCGTGATCCTTCGCCGCCGCCTGATCGATGTTATTCAATCCAGTCGCCACCACGGCGATGGTCTTGAGTTCGGGGCAGGCCTCGAAATGCTCACGGGTGAGCACGACTTTATTGACCAGCACGGTATCGAACCCCCGGATGCGTTCCAGTATCTGATCCGGCGCGGTCCGATCATACTTTTCCAACCCGCCGGTCACCGACTCGATGGGCGAGAGATCCACATCGTGGCCAAGGGTTTTGGCATCAAGAAACACCGCTTTCATACTTTTCTCCTGAATCCAGATGGCCACAGATTAGGGTAGACTTGGTTAAACGTCCAAAACTCAACATGTCCAAGCACGAACAGGGTATGAACCATGGAACATGAATTCTGGCACGAACGCTGGGCCAAAAAAGAAATCGGTTTCCACGAGGGCACGGTTAACAAGTACCTCTATGACCATTGGCCCGAACTGGCCGGCAAAGGCACCGACGCCGTTTTCGTGCCCCTCTGCGGCAAAGCCCACGACATGTGGTGGCTCCACGACCGCGGCCACCCGATCATCGGTGTAGAGCTGAGCGAACTGGCCTGCAAGGACTTCTTCGAAGAAGCCGGCGAGAAAGCCAAAGTTCATCCCGGCGAACCCTTCATAACCTTCAAACATGACAACCTGCAGCTCTGGTGCGGCGACTTCTTCCAACTGGTACCGGAAGACCTCAAACACGTTCGACTGGTCTACGACCGGGCCGCCCTGATCGCCCTGCCGCCCCACATGCGCAGAGACTATGTGAACCACCTGACCGCCATCATCCCCGACGGCACCAGAATCCTGCTCATCACCCTGGACTACGACACCGAAATCAAGGGCCCGCCGTTCAACGTCAGCAACGAAGAAGTGCAGGAGCTCTACCAGGATGACTACAAGATCGAGCACATCCTGACCAACACCCTGGCCAAGGATCATCCGTTTACAAAGAGAAAAGGCCTGGAAAACGCCTCTGAAAGCGTCTTCCGTTTAACCAAACTCTAGCCTGCCTTCAGGCGGTCGCCTCCGTGGCCTGATCGGAGTGTATCGGGTGGCTTTCTGACAACGAATTTGATGTCTGAGCGAAGCGAGTTGCCAATTCGTTGTCAGAAAGCCACCCGGTGCACTCCAGCCCCCCTCCGCCAAAAGACTACAAAACCAACACACCCGCCTAACATAATTTAATGAACCTTAACCACTCACACACTGTCCAACTCCCGAACCGTGAACTAAGCTCAAATTAAGCAAGCCGACCTCGACAAGAGCGTGCACAGGCTTGTAAGTATCCATTCCTTCCACCCATAACTAAATAAACCGCCCGGACGGGCGGAACTGACTGCAACGGGGAAATTGCGTGAACTGAAAGCTGAAGATACAGCGAGCGAGGGCGATCTATGAGCATACTGCAGCACTTCAAAGACCGGTATGAGAGTACTCAGGAAGAAGAATACAGTCTTGAGGAATACCTGGAGATCTGCAAAAAGGACCCAACGGCCTACGCCACGGCCGCTGAGAGAATGTTAATTGCCATCGGCGAACCAGAGTTCGTCGACACCTCAAAAGATCAGAGGCTTTCAAGGATATTTTCCAACAAGGTCATCAAGCGGTACCCCGAGTTTTCCGAGTTCTATGGCATGGAAGACGCCGTAGAAAACATCGTCTCCTTCTTCCGCCATGCCGCCCAGGGCCTGGAAGAAAAGAAACAGATTCTTTACCTGCTTGGTCCCGTGGGCGGTGGTAAATCCTCCCTCGCGGAAAAGCTCAAGTCACTGATGCAAAAAGTGCCCTTCTACGCCATCAAGGGCTCGCCAGTGAACGAATCTCCACTTGGCCTGTTCGATCCGGCCGAAGACTCCCAAATTCTGGAAGAAGAATACGGCATCCCCGCCCGCTACCTGAACAACATCATGTCGCCCTGGGCCGTTAAACGGCTGCACGAATTCGGCGGCGACATCAGCCAGTTCCGCGTTGTGAAGATGTATCCGTCGGTACTCGATCAGGTTGCTGTCTCCAAGACCGAACCCGGGGACGACAACAACCAGGACATTTCCGCCCTCGTGGGCAAGGTCAACATCCGCATGCTGGAGGATTTCTCCCAGGATGATCCGGATGCCTACAGCTTCAGCGGTGGCCTGTGTAAAGCCAACCAGGGCCTGATGGAGTTCGTGGAGATGTTCAAGGCTCCCATCAAGGTCCTGCATCCGTTGCTGACAGCGACCCAGGAAGGCAACTACAACACCACCGAAGGCATGGGCTCGGTGCCCTTTGATGGCGTGATCCTGGCCCATTCCAACGAATCAGAGTGGCAGACCTTCCGCAACAACAAACACAACGAGGCGTTCCTTGACCGGGTCTATATCGTCAAGGTGCCCTACTGTGTTCGGGTGACGGAAGAAATCGAGATCTACAAGAAACTGCTGAGCAACAGCTCCCTGGAAGGGGCTCCCTGCGCGCCCGACACCCTGGACATGCTGGCCCAGTTCTCGGTGCTGTCGCGCATCAAGGAGCCGGAAAACTCCAGCATCTTCTCCAAAATGCGGGTTTATGACGGCCAGAACATCAAGGACACCGACCCGAAAGCCAAATCGATCCAGGAGTACCGTGACGCTGCCGGAGTGATGGAAGGTATGGACGGGCTCTCCACACGTTTCGCCTTCAAGATCCTGTCCAAGGTGTTCAACTTCGACACCAACGAAGTGGCCGCCAACCCGGTTCATCTGCTCTACGTTCTTGAAAAACAGATCGAACAGGAGCAGTTCCCTGCTGAAACTCATGAGAAGTATCTCCGGTTCATCAAGGAATTCCTGGCACCGCACTATGTGCAGTTTATCGGCAAGGAAATCCAGACCGCATACCTCGAGAGCTACAGTGAATACGGCCAGAACCTGTTCGACCGTTATGTCACCTATGCCGATTTCTGGATTCAGGATCAGGAATACCGGGATCCGGATACCGGCGAAATCCTCGACCGTTCCTCAATCAACGAAGAGCTGGAAAAAATCGAGAAACCGGCGGGCATTTCCAACCCGAAGGATTTCCGCAACGAAGTGGTCAACTTCGTCCTGCGGGCCCGGGCGAACAACGGTGGCAAGAATCCGTCCTGGCTCAGCTACGAGAAACTGCGCGCCGTGATCGAGAAGAAGATGTTCTCGAACACCGAGGATCTGTTGCCAGTGATTTCTTTCAACCCGAAAGCGAGTCAGGAAGATCAGAACAAGCACAAGCAGTTCGTCGAGCGTATGGTCGACCGAGGCTACACGGAGAAGCAGGTGCGGCTGTTGGCTGAATGGTACCTGCGGGTTCGCAAGTCTCACTAAGTCAGTGACCATTCACTGAGCTGGAGTAACGCCATGGGAATGACCCACATAGTCGACCGGCGACTGAACGGTAAGAACAAGAGCGCAGTGAACCGTGAACGGTTCCTGCGCCGTTACCGACACCACATCAAACGTGCGGTGTCGGATGCTGTTCAGAAACGCTCGATCACCGATATAGAGCGGGGCGAGAAAGTCAGTATTCCGTCTCGCGACATTGAAGAACCCATCTTTCACCATGGCCAGGGCGGCAAGCGGGAGATGGTGCATCCGGGCAATCAGGAGTTTGTGGCCGGTGACACCATTCCCAAGCCCGATGCTGGTGGGGGCCAGGGCTCCGGGCAGGGGCAGGCCAGCCCGGACGGGGAAGGCATGGATGAGTTCGCTTTCCAGATAACCCAGGAAGAATTCCTGGATTTTCTGTTCGACGATCTCGAACTGCCCAATCTGGCCCGTAAGAAACTCAAGGATACCGAGGCCTTCAAATATGTCCGCTCTGGCTTCAGCACCGATGGGGTGCCGGCCAAGCTGGATGTGGTGCGCTCATTGCGAGGCGCCCACGCCCGACGTCTGGGCCTGGGAGGCGCACGTAAGAAGAAGATCCGGGATCTGGAGAAACAACTGGAAGCCCTGAAATCGGCGCCAGAGGATCTGGACGCGGCGTTCAGTCACGAGGACCAGATACAGGTTCTGGAGGAGGAAATCGCGCGACTGAAAGCAAACGTTCGCCGCATTCCCTTCATTGACGAAATCGACTTGCGCTATCGCCAGCACCTGAAAAAACCGCAGCCGGCCACCAGCGCCGTGATGTTTTGCCTGATGGATGTATCCGGATCCATGACCCAGATGCACAAGGACATCGCCAAGCGATTTTTCATCCTGCTGTACCTGTTCCTCAAGAAGAACTACAAGAAGATCGAAGTGGTCTTCATCCGGCACCACACCAGCGCCAAGGAAGTGGACGAGGAAGAGTTCTTCTATTCGCGGGAAACCGGGGGCACGATTGTCTCCAGCGCCCTCAAGCTGATGCACAAGATTATTGAATCCCGTTATTCCCCGGCTGAATGGAACATCTACGCTGCGCAGGCGTCCGACGGTGATAACTGGAACGATGACTCACCGGTGTGCGGCAAGATCCTGGCCGACAATATCCTGCCGCTGGTTCAGTACTTTGCCTATGTGGAAATCACGCCGCAGGACCATCAGATGCTCTGGTATGAATACGAGAAGATCCAGGAGCAATTCCCCCAGAGCTTTGCCCTGCAGCAGATCGCCGACCCCGGTGAAATTTACCCGGTATTCCGCCAGCTGTTCGAGAGGAAAGCCGCATGACTAACCTCATGGACCGACCCAATCCGCCCGAAAGCGACCAGCCCAGGGCCCAGGAGCCGATCTCCACGGGCTCTGAGTGGACCTTCGAGCTGATCCAGGAATACGATGACGAGATTGCCAAGTGCGCGGCCGAGTTCGGCCTGGACACCTACCCGAACCAGATCGAGGTGATCAGCGCAGAACAGATGATGGACGCCTACAGCTCCGTGGGCATGCCCGTTGGCTACCATCACTGGTCCTTCGGCAAACAGTTTCTCAGCACATCCAAGGGCTATCAGCGCGGCCAGATGGGCCTGGCCTACGAGATCGTGATCAACTCCAATCCCTGCATTGCCTACCTGATGGAGGAAAACACCCTGCCGATGCAGGCGTTGGTTATTGCCCATGCCTCTTATGGCCACAACTCCTTCTTCAAGGGTAACTACCTGTTCCGCACCTGGACCGACGCCAGCGCGATCATCGATTACCTGGTGTTTGCCCGCCATTACGTGGCTGAGTGCGAGGAGCGCTATGGCGTGGACGCCGTCGAGGAGATCCTGGATTCCTGCCACGCCCTGATGAACTATGGGGTAGACCGCTACAAGCGGCCAGCGCCGATATCGGCGTCGGAAGAAATGCGACGCCAGAAAGAGCGGGAAGAATACCAGCAGAGGCGCATCAACGACCTCTGGCGGACAATACCGAAGCTTGACGAAGACGATGACCCGGTCAGGCGTCGCAAACGCTATCCAGAAGAGCCCCAGGAAAACATTCTCTATTTCATCGAGAAGAACGCGCCCCTGCTGGAAACCTGGCAACGGGAAATCATCCGCATCGTGCGGAAGCTTGGGCAGTACTTCTATCCCCAGCGCCAGACCCAGGTCATGAATGAAGGCTGGGCCACCTTCTGGCACTACACCCTGCTGCATCGCATGTACGACAAGGGGCTGGTGACCGACGGCTTCATGCTCGAGTTTCTCCAGAGCCACTCGGCGGTGGTGTACCAGCCGCCATTCAACAGCCCGTGGTATTCGGGCATTAACCCGTACACCCTGGGATTCTCCATCTTTACGGATCTGCGCAGGATTTGCGAAAACCCGACAGACGAAGACCGTGAGTGGTTCCCGGACATCGCTGGCAGCGACTGGCTGGAGACCCTGCATTTTGCGATGAAGAACTTCAAGGATGAGAGTTTCATCCAGCAGTTCCTCTCCCCCAAGGTAATGCGGGATCTGAAACTTTTCGCAATCCAGAATGATGACCAGGAAGACGTGTACCGGGTAACCGCCATCCACGATGACCCCGGCTACCGGGACCTGCGAGAGAAACTGGCGCGCCAGTACAACCTCAGCTATCGCGAACCCAACATCCAGGTATGGAATGTGGATGTGCGCGGCGATCGCTCACTGACCCTGCGCCATATTCCCGTGGACCGCGTCCCCCTGGGCAAGGAAACTGATGAAGTCCTGCGGCACGTGCACCGGCTATGGGGCTTTGATGTGCACCTCGAGAGCGTGGACGATGGCACGGTTGTGGAAGACCACCACTGCCCGCCCAGGGAAGTTGAGGAGGATTAAGCCGGCAATTCAACGCTGACCCTCAGGCCCCCGAGGCCTGAACGTGTCAGCGTGAGGGTCCCGCCATAGATTCTGACAAGGTCGTTCACGATCGAAAGTCCGAGTCCCGATCCCGAGCGCTCTTCGTCAAGGCGGGCACCCCGGCTGAGAGCTTCGGCGCACTGGGTTTCGGACATTCCCGGTCCGTCATCTTCGACAACGATGGAGAGGCTCTCAGGCGATTGCTCAAGAACCAATTCAACTCGTTTTTCTGCCCAGTTGACAGCATTTTCCAGCAAATTACCGACTATTTCCTGAATATCCTGCTGCTCGAACCTGACAGGCCCGGCCAGTCCAAGATTCTTTTCAAACTGAACGCCCCTACGCGAGGCGAGCCCCTCCAGTGCGGCAAAGACCGGAGTCAGGGCCTCGGCCAGATCCGTTTTCCGGCCCAAACCGACCGGACCCGCCGCCGACGCCCGGGCCAGATGATGCCTGACAGCAGCATTCAGGCGCTGCAATTCCGCACGGAAAGCCTGTTGTTGAGACGCGGGTAACTGCTCGGATAACGTGCTCAGCACAGACAGCGGCGTTTTCAGCGCGTGAGCGAGATTGCCGGCCGCGGAACGGCCGCGTTCAATCAGCGTCTGGTCCCGCTCGAGGACCAGGTTAATCGCCCGCGCAAGGCGGGCAAGTTCCTCAGGAAGATCGGTTGCGAGGCTATTCTGTCGACCGGCTTCGACACTCTTCAGGCTTTTTTCGACGCGTCTCATGGGATCAAGACCCCAGCGTATCTGGAGCCCGATAAGGATCAACAAGAGAACCCCAAGCGTTGCCAGAGACACAGCAAGCAACCTGTGGAAACGAGCGACCTCGGCTCGAACTTCGGTCAGGTCGGCCGCCACTGATACATGCAACGGGTCCGGCAGGTTCGGAATCTGGATCGTGCGCGCCGCCACTCTCAGCGTTTGTCCCCCGGGGCCTGCTGACTGCCGATAGACAACCTGTGAACCTTCTACAACTGGAAGCCGCTGATCCCACAGGGATCGTGAGGTGATCACGCGTTCGGCACCATCAGTTGCCTGCCAGTACCAACCTGAAAAAACCCGCTCAAACCGCGGGTCGCCCAATTGGCGCTCCAGGACCAATGCATCGTTGGGAAGGTCATAGGCGACACCGGCGATCACCACATTCAGCAGGGAACCCAACCGGTTGTTAAATGATGTATTCACGGCCTCGCGGAAATTCCAGGCCAGCAGCCCTCCAGCAACAGGCAAAACCAGCAGAATCAGCACAAGGGCGGACACCATCATCCGTGTGGCAATGCCCCAGCGTTTCAAGCCCGACAAGATCATGCTGGAGCTTTCCCGCCATTCATCCGGTAACCCTGGCCACGAACGGTCTCGATCGACTCTCCGCCAAGCTTCCGACGCAACCGGCTGACCTGGACATCAATCACATTGGAATCCGGCTCCTGATCACCGTCATACACATGTTCGGACAGTTCGGTACGGCTCACTACCCTCGGGGCGGCGTGGATCAGGCGGGACAGCAGCCTGAACTCCTGGGCGGTCAGGGCAACCGGCATTCCGGCACGCGTGACTTGTCCTGCGTGGGTATCCAGGGCAATTTCGCCGACCGTAATCATCGGATGGGCATGACCATGGGCCCGGCGCATCAGCGCACGAAGCCGGAACAGGACCTCCGCCGTTTCGAACGGTTTGGTGACATAATCATCCGCCCCGGCAGAAAAACCGGCGGCCTTGTCGGACCATCGCTCCCGGGCTGTCAGTATCAGGACCGGCAGGTCAATTCCTCGCTCCCGCCAACCCGCAAGCCATTGCACACCGCTACCATCAGGCAATCCGAGGTCCAGAATCACCACGTCGTAGCGTTCGGTGCTCACCAGAAAATCTGCACTGCGACCATCTTCTGCCACTTCCACCAGGAGCCCGGCATTGCTCAGCGCAGCGGCAAGGCCCTCGGCAAGAGCCCTATCATCTTCCACCAGCAATACTTTCATCGGCGCCTCATCCCCTGGATATTACGACCTTCCATTTCAATTATTTCACCGGTTTGGGCATCCACTTCGAATTCCACGACCTGTCCCTGAGGCCCAAGAAGCTCGATCTCGTATATCCGCCGGCCATCATCGTGATCCAGGTCCACATCGATTACGTCACCGATCCAGTCCTTCGAAAGGCTCTCGAGAATCTCGCCAAGAGGTTTGATTCTACCCGCCTGTACCTCCCGGTGCAGGCTGTGCCAATCCTCATCGTCATCGGCAAGAGCCTTGGGCACGCCAGCTACCGAGGCGATCACCAGCACCAGCAATACCGTGAGCACCGAGAGACGGAGGTAGTGATTTGCGGCTTTCGTGGCATTTTTCATGGCGTCATTTTGTCAAAGCCCGGATGAACGAATCATGAACGGAGCACTCACGCTGCGGTAAGCACATCCCGCCTAGGATGCACTCAGGTTGACGGGAAAACCCTTCCTGTCTCCGATCCTGTTTTCAAAACTTTCAACGGCACTAAGGAGATTACTATGAAGACGATCATAGCGCTTGCGCTGGCCGGCGGCATGATTTCCGCTCCCGCAGCGATGGCAATGGGCTCTTTTGAGGATGCTGAACGTATTCTTAAGGCGGGCAGCGACTATGGCATCACCCAGTTCCGAAGTCTCGAATTTGAGTATGAAGGCTACGACGATATAGAACTGGAAGGTTGGGTCGAAAACGATTGGTATGTTGAGCTGGACATGAACGACGATGGCTCTGTAGAACGAGAGCAGCGTCGCAAGCACGGCGGAGAGCCTTCCGGATTGACTGCGGAAGAGGTCCGCAACTACCTGAAGGCAGCACAGGCAGAAGGAATGGACAGGCTCGAGGAGCTCAAGGTCAGTTCCCGGGGCTATATTGAAGTGGAAGGTAATGACCCTTCCGGCCAGGAACTCGAAATTGATTTTCGCGTCGGCGACCTGACGCCGGTCAGGATTGAACGGGATGACTAAAATTGACTGACGGGCACACAGCCATGAAACAAACAACGCCGGGGCCGGTCCTAGCCGGCCCGGTCTTGCGACATGCAGCACCGGACTCACTGGTGCTGTGGCTGGTAACCAGTGAGCCGGCAGAGTTTGCCGCTCTGGTGTTCCATGACTCAGAGACTCTTCTGAACCGGCCGCTAGCCGATTCAGAGGTGATCCGGCTGCGAATGGGTACCCGAGCCTGGTTAAACCTGCTGACCATTACGCCTGAAACTGCTCTTCCACAGGACACCCGGCTGGAATACGACCTGGGGCTCACCAGCGACGGCTCAGATGCTTGCCAATGGATCCGGACGTGGGCTCCACATCTCTGCCCCGAGGGCCGGGAGAGGCCGGGCTTTACCCTGAAATCCAGGCTGGACCGAATACTCCACGGCTCCTGCCGAAGACCCCACCACCCCTCTCCTGACGGGCTGGTTCGAGTGGATGAAGAACTGCAGATGGCACAGAAGCTTGAGGACGTTCCGTCTCTGCTCCTGATGACCGGCGACCAGGTTTACGCCGATGATGTGGCCGGCCCTATGCTGCATGCCATCCAGTGTGTCATTCACCAATTGGGCCTTTACCAGGAGGTACTGGAAGGCGCCTCGCTGTCGCACAGCAAGGAACTGACTTCGGTGGCGAATGCCTATTACCACCGGGATGAACTGCTGCCGGAATCCGAATTCAATGAAGACCTGACCGAGCGCTTCTTCGGTGGCGTCCGCAAACCGGTGTTCACCACCGCCAATGCCGGCAATCACCTGATTTCCTTCGCCGAGGTGATGGCCATGTATCTGCTGGTCTGGTCCCCGGAACCGTGGGCTTGTGTGACCAGTGCTGAGCCGGTCGATGACCCGGACGAGCTGGCGCGCTATCGGAAAGAACAGGCCGCCATCAACGAGTTCCGCAAGAGCCTTCCGCAGGCAGCGCGGGCCATGGCCAACGTGCCCGTCTATATGATCTTTGACGATCATGACGTGACGGACGACTGGAATCTCTCCGCGCTCTGGGAAACCACCGCTTACGAACACCCCTTTTCCCGACGCATTATTGGCAATGCCCTGCTGGGCTATCTTTTGTGCCAGGGCTGGGGCAACCAGCCTGGCAATTTCGGGCAGCTTATCGAACAGTGTCAGAGGCTTTTCGAGTCCAGCAACGGGCAACACGAGCTGGATACGGCCATTCAGGATGATCTGATCGACCAGCTGTTCCACTTTCAACACTGGCACTACAGCCTGCCAACATCACCCAGACTGGTGGTGCTGGACACCCGCACCCATCGCTGGCGGAGTGAAATCCGGCGCAGTCACCCCTCCGGACTGATGGACTGGGAATCACTGACCGATTTCCAACACGAAATCATGGGCGAGGATGCCGTCGTGGTGGTTTCGCCGGCGCCGATGTTCGGGGTAAAGCTCATCGAGATGATCCAGCGGGTGTTTACCTTCTTTGGCAAGCCGCTGTTGGTGGATGCTGAAAACTGGATGGCGCATCGGGGCGCGGCCAGTGTGCTACTGAATATTTTCGGCCACCCCCGAACGCCCAGACACTTCGTGATTCTCTCAGGCGATGTTCACTATTCGTTTGCCTACGATGTGAGGGTGCGCCACAAACAGAACGGCCCCCGCGTCTGGCAGATCACCAGTAGCGGCATCAAGAATGAATTCCCCAACGCCCTGCTGGAATGGCTCGACCGACTCAATCGCTGGCTGTTCGCGCCCTGGTCGCCCCTCAACTGGTTCACCAAGAGACGTCGCATGTGGATTTCACCCAGGTTGCCCGAGGGCCGGGAGGCCGGCGAGCGGCTGTGGAACGGCGCGGGCATCGGAGACGTGCGACTGAACGACGAGGGCGCACCCACCGCCATCCGGCAACTGAATGCCGGAGGCGGGGGTACGATTTTCAAACAGCGGGCGAAAGACGACTGATCAGGCGTTGACCGAGGGCAGCCCGGACAGGGCCATGGCCAGTTCCTGTTCGTCGTATTCATGGTCGCTCAGTTCACCGGCGAAGTAGGAGGTGTAGGCCGCCATATCAAAATGGCCATGACCGCAGAGGTTGAACAGGATCACCTCTTCCTTGCCTTCCCGCTTGCAGCGCAGGGCCTCATCAATGGCGCCCTTGACCGCATGGTTGGCTTCCGGAGCCGGGACAATACCCTCGTTCCTGGCGAACAGGACACCCGCCTCGAAGCACTCACGCTGGGTGTAAGACACCGCATCGAACAGCCCTAACTCTTTGGCGTGGGACACCAGCGGTGCCATACCGTGATACCTCAAACCACCAGCGTGGAATCCCGGCGGTGTAAACCCGGAGCCCAGAGTGTGCATCTTGGTGAGCGGGGTCATGTGGGCGGTATCGCCGTAATCGTAGGCGTACTTGCCGCGGGTCAGCGTGGGACAGGCCGAGGGCTCTACCGCCACAATCCGGGATTTCTCGCCGCCTCTCAGGGCGTGCCCCATAAACGGGAAAGCAATTCCGGCAAAGTTGGAACCACCGCCAGTACAACCCACGATCACATCGGGCCAGCAGTCCGCCATTTCCATCTGCTGCATGGCTTCCAGGCCAATGATGCTCTGGTGCAGCAATACGTGGTTGAGCACCGAACCCAGGGCATACTTGGTGTTCGGGTCCTGGACCGCCAGTTCCACCGCTTCAGAAATGGCGATGCCCAGACTACCGTTATGGTCCGGTGTCTCAGCCAGCACTTTGCGGCCAAACTCGGTCAATTCCGAGGGCGAGGCCACACATTTGGCGCCGTAGGTTTCCATGACCGCCCGGCGATAGGGTTTCTGGTTGTAGGAAACCCGAACCTGAAACACGGTAACGTCGATATCGAACAGGGAGCCGGCAAAGGACAGCGATGTGCCCCACTGCCCTGCTCCTGTTTCGGTGGTGAGGGTGCGTATACCCGCTTCGCGGTTGTAGAAGGCCTGCGGAATCGCGGTGTTCGGCTTGTGGCTGCCGGCCGGGCTCACACCTTCGTATTTGTAGAAAATCTTTGCCGGCGTGCCGAGTGCCTTCTCGAGGCGATGGGCCCGATAAAGCGGCGCCGGACGCCAGAGGTTGTAGACATCACGCACCGGCTCAGGAATCTCTATTTCCCGTTCGGTGGTCACTTCCTGTTCGATCAGCGCCATCGGAAACAGCGGTTCCAGATCCGATGGGCCCACCGGCTGCTGGGTACCCGGGTGCAAGACGGCCGGCAGCGGCTCGGGGAGGTCCGCCTGCAGGTTGTACCAGTATTTCGGCATCTGGCTTTCTTCGAGAAGGAACTTGGTTTGCATGAATTAAAAATCCCTACTGTTTGTGTTGTTATCGCCCCTCAGAATACCCATTCCAGGCCCGCATAAAAAGTTCTTCCCGGGGCAGGTTCGAAATAGCCCCGGTCTTCCACAGGGCGGTTCGCATTGGCATTTATCCGCACGTTACTGAAGTAGTCCTGATCCAGCAGATTGCGGATCCCGGCATACAGGTTCAGGGTCTGATCCGCTATCCGTACTGAATTGCCGGCACGTATACCGACCAGCCAATAGTCACTCACCAGGGTCTGGTTGCTGTTTTCGGCGTAGAACTCGCCTACATACTGCCACTCCAGAGCCGCGAAACGACCGGCTGAACCGCGCCACTCCAGCTCGCTCACCCAGAGCTGCTCCGGCAGACCCGGAATAGCGTTGCCGCTGGCGTCGTTGCCCTGCTCATCCACAAAGTCCCTTAGCTCGTAATCCGCCAGGGTCAGCGCGCTGGTTACCCGCCAGGCGTAAGAAAGGTCCCAGGCCAGACCCAGTTCAAAGCCATTGCGACGGGTTTCACCGGCGTTTTCGTAGAAGGTCTGATCGCCCACGTTAAAGGGCAGGATCTCGTCCTCCACCCGGATTGAGAACAGGGCCATGTCATAGCTGAGGCCACGGCCAAGCATGCCGCGCATACCCAGCTCACGATTCAATGCCTGCTGCGGCTCCAGCTCGGGATTGAAGCCGCCGCCATTCGGATTCGCAAACTCGGTAAAGGTGGGTGACTCGAACGCCGTACCGACGGTGGCGTATACCTGGTGCGCTGGTGCCAGTTTGTAGCTGATACCGGCAACGCCACTGTATTCCCGGAAAGTCCGGTTGCCCGAATCATCGTTACCGTCTTGCAGCCAGTCGTCATCAATGGCCAGACGCAACCGGTCGAATCGCACGCCAAGGGAGACGTTGAGTGCGTCGCTCAGCGCCAGGTCGCCCTGGCCAAACACCGCCACATTGGTAGCACTCTGGTTTTCCGCCTGGGTCTGGCCGGTGATATCGCCATCGATAGACACCGAATAGCGGCGCCGGTCGTCGGACTGATGGTGAACATCCAGGCCGGTAACCCACACTAGGGGCAATCCGGCCAGAGTCGATTCCTGCTGGTACTGGGAACTGATGCCGTAAAAGTGCCGGTCGTAGGCTATGCGGCTGCTTCCGGGAAACGGCAACTGCTGCGCGAAATCCCGGTGGGTGTAGAAGGTGTCGAGGGTGAGTTGGCCGGGAAGGACGCCCGAGTCTTCAAATCTTACACCCAGGGTCTGCTGGTTCACGGTCTGGCTGCTGTCCAGCCTCTTGGCCAATGCGGTGGCCTGCTCCGGATCTTCTTCGGCCTGGGCCAGGGTGAGCCCGCCCGGATCTTCGGATTTGGGGTTATGCAGCGCGTTGAATGTGGCGGTCACCCGCCGCCCAAAATCCAGATCCCGCGCCACACGGGCGTTGAACAGGGCTTTTTCTGCCTTGCTCTGTTCCCGATGGCCATCAAAGGTCAGCCAGGAAAGCGTGGCTATACCGCTGGTATCACCATCAACGCCATTTCCCTGTATCGCGGCCTTGCGATAGTCGTCACTGCCGCCATCAAGCCGCAGGCGACCGCCCTGGGGCAACTCATCACCCAACGCCGTGGAAATATCGATCACACCGCCCGCGGCGTTCCCATACTGAACCGAGGCAGGCCCCCGAATGACCTCGATTCGCTGAGCGGAATCCAGATCAATAGCATCAATCTGCGACTGACCATCGGGCAGCGTGTAGGGGATGCCATCCACCTGAATCCGGATACCCCGAATACCGAAGGGCGCTCTGGCACCAAATCCGCGAGTAGACAATCTTAGATTCTGGGCGAAGTTGTAGCGGTTCTGAAAGAACAGGCCCGGGACGGTATTGAGTGATTCATCCAGTTGCAGGCGCTGCTGGCCCTCACGGATATCGGGTGCGTTGATGACAGAGACCGCCGCGGGCGTTTCGTACAGATCCCGAACCAGTCTTGGTGACGTTACTTGAAGCACCAGCTCCTCATCGTTGCGCAATGACGACTGTGCAATCGCTGGAAGCGAGCTCGACATCCACACCGGTGACAGAACAAGCACTGCCAGGTAGTTATTCCTGCTCAAGGGGCCTCCTCAGGGTTCGCTTATCAAGGTTTCTCTTGATAACGGGTACGCCAGCGATGGGGAAATGGAGTTATCCCATTGAATCCATCGGAAGAGCCGGCTCAGGCGGGGATCCAGGCTTCAAGCAGATCGACCAGCCAGGGCACGAGCAAGGCGGTAGCGAAGGCGGAAAGCGCCATCGCAAGCCCGGAAAAAGCACCCATCTGCGAACTTACCTGAAACGCCCGGGCGGTCCCGATACCATGTGCCGCAACACCCATGGCGATACCTTTGGCGGTGTCATCACGAACCCGGATCCACTCAAAGAGCTTGGTGCCCAGAACAGCGCCCGTGATGCCCGTGACAACAACCAATACGGCAGTCAGCGATGGAAGGCCGCCAATTTTTTCGGAAATCCCCATGGCCACCGGCGCCGTTGCCGATTTCGGGGCCAGGGACATCTGGATCTCCGTGGAGCCGCCCAGAAGACGGGCCAGGCCAATGGAGCTGCCAGCGGCGATCACCACGCCGCAAAAGAGCGAAATGGTCACCGGCAACCACAGCTGCCTAAGCCTGGAAAACTGCTGATACAGGGGGACGGCCAACGCCACCGTGGCCGGCCCCAGCAGAAAGTGAACAAACTGGCCGCCTTCGAAATAATCGCTGTAGGAGGTGCCTGTTGCCAGCAGCAGGATAATGAGCATGGCGACGGAGGTGACCACCGGGTTGGCCAGAGGGTTGGAGTTGGTTTTCAGATACAGCCGGTAGGCCAGGCCATAGGCGACCAGGGTGATCGTGAGCCCCAATAGCGGTGATGCGGAGAGATATACCCAGATGTCTTGCAGGCCCGGCTCATTCATCGCCGCCCTCCTTTTCAGCAAGCGGCTTGGCAAACCAGCGGGTGGTTACCTGCATGATCAGCGCGGTGGCAACCATGGTAATCACGGTACTTAACAACAGCGCCAGGGTTATCGGAAGCCACTCGTCGGCGATGCGGCCAAAGTGCGCCATCATGCCCACGCCAGCGGGAACAAACAGAAGCGAGAGATGACTGAGCAAGGCCGTGGACGCCTGATCGACAGACTCCGGCGCCTTGCCCCGTATCATCAAAGTTACGAACAGCATCACCATGCCAAGTACGGGCCCGGGGATGGGAACACCGAGCAATCGCACTGTAATCTCCCCTACCAACTGGTAGACAAGCAGAAGGGTAATGCCGTTCAGGAACTGCATAACGCAGGACTCCAGTCAGTTTTTGCTCTGTACCGTCGAAATGGGAATGATGCTTCGACCATACATGGCGAGAACAAAGCCGATGGGGAACATCAGCACTCCGTAGACCGCAGCCGGGATCGACATGGCGCTGGATTCCAGCAGCGTCAGGGTGACCATGAGGGCAATGGTGCCGTTCTTTACACCCAGCTCCACCGCGACGGCCAGGGATTCCCGCTGGGTCAGACCCGCCACCCGGCCGGCCGCCAGACCGAGACCAATACCGGCCAGATTCAACAGGATGGTTGCCGGCCCCGCCTGCTTCAGGAGCTCCCAGATCTGGTCGCGAACCCCGTACACCAGCGCCACAATCAGCACCGCCAGAACAATGCCGCCGAAGATACTCACAATGCCCTCGGCCTTGCGGGCAACTTCCGGCTTACGGGTACGAACCACCATCCCGATGGCGACCGGGAAGAGCACGATGCCAATCAGCATGCCCACGGTTTTCCAGACCGGCAGCACAATGTCTTCCTCGGTTCCCATGTAGTGCTGAAGGGCAATATTGGTAAACAGCGGCAGGGTAAGAATGGTGATCAGGCTGGCGCTGACGGTCAGTACTATGGAGAGGGCAATGTTTCCCCGCGAAAGCAGCACAAACAGATTCGAGGTGGTGCCTCCAGGGCAGGCGGCGATGATCACCAGTCCGACCGCTATGGCCGGCGGAACCGCCAGCAACGTGGCCAGCATGAAGGCGATGAGGGGCATGACGAGAATCTGGGCAATGGTGCCGACGATCATCCCTTTCGGATACACCGCCACCTGGCGGAAGTCTCGTATCGTCAGGGTCATGCCGATACCGATCATTATGATGAACAGAGCAATCGGCAGACCTGCCGAGATAAGCGGGCTGGATTCCACAACGCCTCCGGATGTTTTTGTTTTTACTGCAACCAACCGATGAAAAGTAGCACACACTCGCCTCTTTCGGGAGACTAAAACGGCAAAGGTTAAAGGCGATAAGGCACTGCAAAACCGGGGAACTTTATGACCTGAAACATCGTGTCACGAAGCAGTTGCAAGTATACTTGCAACAGATAACTAAAATACGTGGATACTGGTGGAGACACGCAAGGAATGAAACGCCTGGGAACGCTGGATGCCTCTTGGCTGGCCGTAGAATCTGAAGACACCCCCATGCATGTGGGCAACCTGCAGATCTTTTCGCTACCGGAGGGCGCGCCTGAAACCTTCCTCCGGGACATGGTGACCCGCATGAAGGAAACCGGCGATGTCGCGCCCCCCTGGGGTTTAAAGCTTGCCTGGGCCGGGCTGTTGGGTCGGGTACTGGCGCCGGGCTGGAAAGTCGACAAGAAAATCGATCTAGATTACCACGTGCGTCACTCAGCACTGCCGCGCCCCGGCGGTGAACGGGAACTGGGCATACTGGTATCGCGCCTGCACTCCAACCCCCTGGATTTTGCCCGCCCACTCTGGGAATGCCACGTTATCGAGGGCCTCGAGAACAACCGTTTTGCGCTCTACACCAAGATGCATCATTCCATGATTGATGGCATCAGTGGTGTACGCCTGATGCAACGGGTACTGACAACCGATCCCGACAAACGGGACATGCCGCCACCCTGGTCGGTTCGGCCGGAGCGCCGTCGCGGCAGCAAATCCGATTCCGAGGCCAGCGTGCCCGGTGCGGTTTCACAGGCCATGGATGCCCTGAAATTGCAGGCAGATATGGCACCGCGTCTGCTGCAGGCGGGCAACCGGCTGGTGCATTCGGTCCGCCACCCCGAGGACGGTCTGACGGCGCCGTTCACCGGGCCCGTCTCCAAGATCAATCACCGGGTTACCGGCCAGCGCCGGTTTGCCACCCAGCATTATCAGCTCGACAGGATCAAGGAGCTTGCCCACGTTTCCGGCGCTTCCCTTAACGATATCGTTCTGTACCTGTGCGGAACTGCCCTCAGGCGTTTTCTGCTGGAACAGGATGAACTGCCGGACGTTCCCCTCACCGCTGGCATACCGGTCAACATCCGGCCGTCCGATGACGAAGGGACAGGCACCCAGATCAGTTTCATGATCTCTTCGCTTGCGACCGACGAAGCGGATCCACTGACCCGCCTGCAAAACATCAAGTCATCCACCCGCAGGGCGAAAGAGCATCTCCAGAAGTTGCCCAAAAGCGCGCTCACCCAGTACACCATGCTCCTGATGTCGCCTTATATACTTCAGCTGATGTCCGGCCTTGGCGGTCGCATGCGGCCGGTATTCAACGTCACGATTTCCAATGTGCCGGGGCCCCAGAGAACGCTGTACTACGAGGGAGCGAAACTGGAGGCCATGTACCCTGTCTCGCTGATCACTCACGGGGGCGCTTTGAATATCACCTGCCTGAGCTATGACGGTTCACTGAACTTCGGGTACACGGGTTGCAGGGATACCCTGCCAAGCATGCAGAGACTTGCGGTTTACACGGGTGAAGCACTGGACGAACTGGAAAGCCTGATTCTTCCGCCAAAGGCCAAACCGAAAGCTGCGGCCAAGCCCAGCGCGCCGCGCAAACAGCCGACGAAAAAGAATAAAGCGGACTGATACAACGGACAATCAGCCCGCGCTCTGCCAGTGGGCGGCGCCCACGAAAATCAGTTGCAGGAAGCGGGTGGTCCGCTTCCTGATCTGCTCAATCTGGTAGTCGTCGTCGGCGGATACGCCGAGCAGATCGGTCAGGCTGAAGGCGACACTGCGCACCACCAGATCACAGGTCATGTCCAGATCCTGATCGGTCAGATGGTCCACCAGCCTCAACCTGCGCAGGTCATTGGCAAGCTCACTGGCAAAGAAACGCATCTCGCTCCGGATACCTTCCTGCACCGCCCTGCTCTCACCGGCCAGCCCCTGGGCCATGAACAGAAAGAAACTCCGGTTGGCCTGCGCGTGGCTTATGAAGATGGCCACCGACTCTTCAATCAGTTTGTCCGCCTGCAACACATTCGCCCGGGCTTCTCGCATCATCCTGCGTAGCACCAGGCCCAGTTCATCCACAAGCTGCAACCCAAGGTCGTCCATATTGCGGAAATGCCGGTAAAACGAGGTGGGCACCACGCCTGCCTGACGTGTCACCTCCCGGATACCAAGACTGGCGAAATGCCTGCCCTTGCCTACCAGGGTTAACGCCGCGGTCATCAGTTTCTCGCGGGTTTCACCGGGCTTTCTTCGCTGTTTTTCCGCCATCTCGGGTCCGTACTGCCTGCCATTAGCCAATGGCTCACAAGTGTACACAGTCGTAAAAATAAAAGTACAGAATGCTTGTCATTTTGAGCCATTACGAGCTCTGCCGTTGTCAGCCCCCGTTGTCGTGTGTACATTCGTACACATTAGTGAACACTTGTACACAAGGACAGAAGCAAGCCTCAGGGAGGCAATGATCATGTTAGCGAAACAGACCCAGCAAAAAGCTCTTCACTGGCTCGGCAGGCAGCTATTCAACCGGGATGACCCGCAAGCGTTTTTTGACCCACTGCTGGAACGCATCAACCCCATGTGGGTACAAGAGTACACACCAGCCAGAGTGGAGCAGATCCTCTCTGAAACTCGGGACACCAAAACCCTGGTATTGAAACCCGCCAGACGCTGGTCGGGTTTCAGCGCGGGCCAACATGTGAACATCTGTGTTGAAATTGATGGAATCCGCCGAAACCGTACGTTCAGTCTCTCGAGCTCACCTCTGCTCTGGCAGGAACAGGGACTGGTCACGCTGACCATCAAACGCCTTCCCGGTGGCCTGGTGACCAACTGGTTCCACGATCACCTGCACACGGGTGCGGTCATCGGTCTGGGTGAGGCCTTTGGCGAGTTTCAGATACCCGAACCGGCCCGACCGGTGCTGTTCATTGCCGGTGGCAGCGGCATCACGCCAGTGCTGAGCCAGCTTGAGACCATGGCGGCCCGGGATTACCGGGCACCGGTGACATTGCTGTATTTCGTCAGAACCCGTGATGACGTTATCGCCCGGGAGAAACTGCTGGCCCTGGAGGCACGTTATAGCGCCCTCACGCTTAACATCATCGCCACCAACGAGTCCAGGGAACCTCGCTACCTGCGTGACCAGGATCTGGATGCAGTGCCGGGCATCAAGGCCCGGCAGGTCTATCTGTGCGGCCCCAAAGGCCTGATGGATCTGGCCCACGGCCTACTCTCCGAGAGGGGCTTTGCTGACGCGGATATCCACAGCACGTTCTTCTCCGTGCCAGTTGCCGATCTTGGAAAAGAAACACTCGGTGGTGAGGTTCAGTTTGAGAGCAGCCAGATGATGGTCGGTTCCGAGGGCGATACCACCCTGCTGGAAATCGCCGAGGCCGCCGGACTGACCCCGCGCCACGGATGCCGCATGGGCATCTGCCACCAGTGCAGTTGCCGGAAAACCACGGGTACCGTCATCAACCGTCTGACCGGCCAGGCTTCCGGCCCCGGCGAGGAGACTGTCCAACTTTGTATCTCCGTTCCCCGCGGCCCGGTCTCACTCGACCTTTAAGAACCCACACCCGATTTTATCGCGGGGCCTGAGTGCACCGCAGGGAGTATGACCATGAAAAAGATGACCGAAGCGCAACTCGCAGAACTTGAAACAGATCTGAACGCAATCCGGGATGAGGTTCTGGCGGACCTCGGCGGACGGGACGCACGTTACATCCGGAGGATGGTCCGGCTGCACCGGAGTCTCGAAGCCGGTGGCCGGATCATGATGCCGTTCGGCTTCCTGCCGCCGGTGTTCGTTGCTGCCACGGCGACCCTGGGCATTGCCAAGATCCTGGAAAATATGGAGATCGGCCACAATGTCATGCACGGCCAGTATGACTGGATGAACGACCCGAGCCTGCACTCTCAGACCTACGAGTGGGATACGGTGTGCACGGGTGATTCCTGGCGCCGCACCCACAACTATGAGCATCACACCTACACCAACATCATTGGCAAGGACCGTGACTACGGCTACGCCTTGCTGCGACTGACCGATGACGAGCCCTGGAAACCCTGGCACACGCTGCAGTTCATCAATTACATTCTGCTGAGCGTGTTCTTTCAGTGGGGCGTGGGGCTGCACGAACTGGAAACCGAGAAACTGCGGAGCCGGGAAATCAGCTGGCGGGAAAAACTGCCGTTCCTGAAGCAATTCGCACGTAAGGGTGGCCGCCAGGCCTTCAAGGATTACGTGTTCTTTCCGCTGCTCACCTTGCCGGTGGCGCCTGTCGTTCTGACGGGAAATGTTGGCGCCAACCTGATCCGCAACCTCTGGTCATCCACCGTGATTTTCTGCGGCCATTTCACCCAGGACGCGGAAACCTTTACCGAGGAGGAGTGTGAGGGCGAGAGCAAAGGCCACTGGTATCTGCGCCAACTCACCGGGTCTTCAAACTTCACAGGTGGCCGTTGGCTGCACATCCTGAGTGGGCACCTCAGTTACCAGGTAGAGCATCACGTGTTTCCTGACCTGCCTGCCCACCGATATCCGGAAATTTCCGGGAAAGTGCAGGCAGTGTGTCAAAAGCACGGCATACACTACAACACCGGCAGTTTTGCCAGTCAGTACGGAACAGTCATCAAGAGGATACTGAGGCACTCCCTGCCCGGAAAGATGGCTGGGCTTGCCAGAGCTGCCTGACCGGGTTTAACCGGCCAGGCAAGCGAAAGGGGACCTGGCCGGTTCAGGCTATCTGAAGCAATCTCAAAAGCTGGGGTCTGTGCTGTTCCTGAATGACATCGGCAAGCGTGTACTTGTCGAGCACCTCCAGAAACGCTTTCAACGCTTCCCCAAACATTGATTTGAGACCGCACACCGGCGTTATCTTGCACGCATTCTTGGAGGAGAAGCACTCCACGATGCTCAGATCCTGTTCGGTTTCCCGTACCAGGATGCCAATGCTGATATCCGAGGGGGAACGATGCAGACGCATGCCACCCTTTTTGCCACGGATAGTCTCGATATAGCCTTTCTTGTTCAACTGGTGCACCACCTTCATAAGGTGGTTTTTGGAAATATCATAACTGTCGGCGATTTCCTGTATGGTCGCCAGACGATCACCCTGTACTGCCAGATAAATCAGCACTCGAAGTGAATAATCCGTGTAACGGGTGATGTGCATTCAAAGCTCCAGTCGTTATGACAATCGTTCAGTAAGAAGGGCGGGTCACCAGGTAACATGCGGTGCCGCATAAAAACACGCCAGAAATCCCCAGCACCAAACCGGAAGCGCCCAACGCAAACAGCATGCACCAACTGAGCGCCATCATGCTGCACGCCAACACCTTTGCCCTTGTCGGCACCGCCCTGCGTGTGCGCCACTGATCAATGGCCGGCCCAAACCTCGGGTGATCTTCAAGCCACTGAGCAAAGGCTGGCGATCCCTTGCTGGCAAAAAACGCGGCCAACAGAACAAAGATCGTCGTGGGCATAAGCGGCAAAACCACCCCGGCAAATGCCAGACCGATTGATATATACGCAAGAATGCGAAATCCGGTTTTCCCGATACGATCGCCCATCACGGCGCTCTCACTACTGTTGATAATTGCATTTAGTCTACAACGATAGAACCAATGGGTCTCTAGCAAACAGGAACTCTCAGGCTTACGCCCGAAGGGTATCGGAATTGGTGATCCAATCTGCAATACTTGGGCTATACTGAGGTTAAAAAACAATCGGCAACAGGACCCTCCCGATGTCCCAGAACAAGCTGACAGACCGTTTTGGTCGCACTGTCAATTACGTGCGTCTGTCCGTCACTGACCGTTGCGACTTCCGCTGCGTGTACTGCATGGCCGAGGATATGACCTTTCTGCCCCGTCAGCAGGTTCTCACCCTCGAAGAGATCGCTCGCGTTGCCCGTAGCTTTGTAGACCTCGGTACCGAAAAAATCCGTCTGACCGGCGGTGAACCGATGGTCCGAAAGGACATTCTGGAGCTGGTCAAGGAAATCGGTACCTACGGCTTGCGCGACTTCGCCATGACTACCAATGGCAGCCAGCTCGCGACCATGGCAGAGCCTCTGCGCAAGGCGGGGATGCACCGCCTGAACATCAGTCTGGATTCTCTGGACCCCGACAAATTCCACAACATCACCCGCACCGGCAAACTCTCGCAGGTTCTGGACGGTATTGATGCTGCCCGGGAGGCCGGATTCCGGGGCATCAAGATCAATACTGTGGTCATGAAAGGCCGCAACGATGAAGAGGTGCCTGAGCTGGTCGAGTTCGCCCGGAAAAAGCAGGTGGACATTACCTTTATTGAAGAGATGCCCCTGGGCGAGATTTCCGAGCACGATCGGGGTCTGGCGCTGTGCACCAGCGAGGAAGTGCGGGACATTATCCGCAAGCACCACGAGCTGATTCCGGCAACCGAGGACTCCGGCGGTCCAGCCCGTTACTACCGGATGGAGGATAGCGAGACCCGAGTTGGTTTCATTTCTCCCCATTCCCACAACTTCTGCTCCACCTGCAATCGGGTGAGGGTAACCGTTGAGGGTCGATTGCTCCTTTGTCTCGGTAACGAGCATTCAGTCGATCTGATGCGCGTCTTGCGTGGCAACCCGGTGACCGATGACAAACTCCGTGAGACCATCATCAACGCCATGGATCTGAAGCCGGAGCGGCATCACTTTTCAGCGAATGGCGATGTGCAGATTCTCCGCTTTATGAACATGACTGGCGGCTAAAAACGTCAACAAACCCGGAACAGGCCGCGTCCGCCCAACCTGTTCCGCACACCAACCACGTCAAATAATCCGCGAGAACCGCTGGCTGGCGCCCTCTTTGCGGTACAGATCAAAAATCTGGCAGATCGCCCGGATCAGCAACCGCCCTGCGGGCTGAACCTGCAGTGCATTGCCATCATCGGCAATCAATTCATCCTGAACCATGGGCTTCAGACGGCTGAGCTCATCGGCAAAATAACGGTTCAGATCTTCGTTCCAGACGTCTGCGAACAGCTGGCGATCCAGACGAAACTGGCAGATCAGCTGGCCGATCACCCAGCGGCGGATGCGGTCGTCCCGGGACAGGTTCACGCCTTTGATGATCGCCAGTTGGCCGGCATCGATGGCCGCTTCCCAGGAAGGCAGGTCGTGATTGTTCTGGAAATAGGCGTCGTCGGTCTGACCGATGGCGGAAACACCCAGGGACACAAGATCGCATTCGGAGTGGGTGGTGTAGCCCTGGAAATTACGGTGCAGGCGTCCCTCCCGCTGCGCAACGGCCAGGCTGTCATCCGGCTTGGCGAAGTGGTCCATACCGATGTATTCGTAGCCGGCCTCCAGAAGGCGGTTGATGGTGTTGTGCAGGATGGTCAGCTTCTGCTGGGGGCTGGGCAAAGTATCGCCCTGAATCCGGGTCTGCGGATAAAAACGCTCCGGCAGGTGGGCATAGCTGAACACCGACAGCCGGTCCGGCGACATCTCGATCACCGCCTCCAGCGTCTCCGCAAAGCTCTCCGGCGTCTGGTACGGCAGGCCGTAGATCAGATCCAGGTTGATAGAGCGAAAGCCGATTCGTCTGGCCTCGTTAAGCACGGTTTCGGTCATGGCCCGGGGCTGGATGCGGTTGACCGCTTTCTGAACCTCCGGGTTTACATCCTGTACCCCCAGGCTGATCCGGTTAAAGCCGAGGTTCCAAAGGGTTGGCAGGGTATCCTGATCCACTTCCCGCGGGTCAATCTCCACACTGTAATCCCGCTCCTCACCGGTTTGCAGGTTGAACAGCTCCCCGTAACCCGCCATCAGGTGTTCCATCACATCTTTTGGTAAAAACGTGGGGGTACCGCCGCCCCAGTGCAGCTGGGTCACTGGCCGGTCGGCCCCGAACAGTTTTGACTGGATGGCCGCCTCTTTCAGCACCCGCTCCACGTAGGGCATGGCCTTGTCACGCTTTTTGGTGATGACCTTATTACAGGCGCAGTAGTAGCAGAGGTGCGCGCAGAACGGCAGATGGGTGTAGAGCGACAGCGGACGACCACTGGCCTTGCTGCGAGCCGCGGCTTTGACCATATCTTCAATAGGGTAGTTCTGGTTGAACTCGACGGCCGTGGGATAGGAGGTGTACCTCGGGCCGCTCAAGTCGTAGCGGCGGATCAGGGCGTCATCCCAGATGAATTCTGGCAGTGTAGCGTCTTGGGCTTTGAGTGCGGATGTGGGGGTCATGTCAAACTCGGGGTTAGATAAAATCGGGGCCATTCTAAGGCAATCCCTGTCGCCTCTTTTTGATGCGTGTCAGCTGAACGTTGGTTTCAGTTTACCAAGGCTGCATATGAACCACCCTTGGGCTGTTGGCGTACTTGGTTTACCCCTTTGTGGGCATAGCCCGCAGCTTACTGATTGAAGGATTCCCCAGCATGGCTAACCTGATTCTGATTCTCGGCGACCAGTTAACGAGAAACATCAGCGCTCTCGACAACGCCGACAAGGACCGGGATCTGGTGGTGATGGCCGAAGTCCATGAGGAAGCCAGCTACACCAATCACCACAAGAAGAAAATCGTGCTGCTGTTCAGTGCCATGCGTCACTTCGCCCGGCAACTGGAGAGCGATGGCTGGCAGGTTCATTACCAAACCTATCACCCGGACAACGAACACCAGAGCCTTGAAGCAGTGGTTGGCGAACAGCTCAAGCGGATCGGTGCAGAGAAAGTAATCACCACGGAGTGTGGCGAATGGCGGTTGCATGAACAGATCAGTGGCTGGCACGAACGCCTTGGCGTGCCAGTTGAGATTCGGCCAGATGCACGGTTCATTGCCACCAAGCAGGAATTTGCCGACTGGGCGGAAGGCCGCAAGCAGTTGCGGATGGAATTCTTCTACCGGGAGATGCGGCGCAAGACCGGTTTGTTGATGACATCCGACGGCGAGCCCGAGGGTGGCCAGTGGAATTTCGATGCGGACAACCGAAAGAAATGGACCGGCAAGCCGCCAGCCCCCGCACCATTCCGGATAGAGCCCGATGCCATTACCCAAGAGGTTATCGCCCGGGTGGATGAGCACTTCAGCGATCACTTCGGCACCACCGACGATTTCCATTTTGCCGTTACCGCCGAAGACGCGCAGGCGGCGCTCGAGCACTTCATCGATTATGCCCTGCCCTGCTTCGGCGACTATCAGGACGCGATTTCGGACAACGAGGATTGGCTATTTCATTCCATACTGTCGCCCTACATCAATTCCGGGCTTCTGGATCCGGTGGCGGTTTGCGAGGCGGCCGCTCAGGCGTGGTATTCAGGCCGTGCACCGATCAATGCGGTGGAGGGATTTATCCGTCAGATACTGGGCTGGCGCGAGTTCGTGCGGGGCATTTACTGGATGAACATGCCGGGATATGCCAAAGAAAACCGTCTGGGCAACACCCGTGCCCTGCCCTGGTTCTACTGGACCGGGGACACGAAAATGCGGTGCATGCACAAGGCCATTGATGCCACCCGCCGCAACGCGTACGCCCACCATATTCAGCGCCTGATGGTTACCGGCAACTTCGCGCTGCTGGCGGGCATCAAGCCGGAGGAAATCTGTGACTGGTACCTGGCGGTATACGCCGATGCCTATGACTGGGTGGAACTGCCCAACGTGCTGGGGATGGTCATGCACGCGGATGGCGGCTACCTGGGCTCAAAGCCCTACGCCGCCAGCGGCAGGTATATCCAGCGCATGTCGGACCATTGCGCCAACTGCCATTATAAGGTGAACAAGGCCACCGAAGATGACGCCTGCCCGTTCAACGCCCTGTACTGGCATTTCATCGATCGGCATCGGGACGACTTTGCCAAAAACCCGCGCATGGGCATGATGTACCGGAACTGGGACAAGCAGAAGCCCGAGAAACGGGAAGCGCTGCTCCGGCGCGCGGAGAATCTGATCGCCACGATTGAAAAGCTCTAGGTCAGAACATTTTCGTCCTGATCTTTTCCTCAGGGCGGCCCGACTTCGCAGGCCAACACCAACGCCCAGAACTCCGAGAAGTCATTGACCACCACATCCGGCTTGTCCGGATGCTTGTGAGTACCCGGAAAAATCTTGTTCAGCCAGGGCAGATCCCACTGGGCCCCGTTGAAGAATACGGAGGTCAGGCCCGCGCGCTTGGCGGCAATGACGTCAGTCGTGCTATCGCCCACGTACCACACACTGGGGTCAGGCGGATAATCCAGTTTCTGGACAGCCAGCAGCAACTGATCCGGGTGGGGCTTGCGCAGGGGTGTATCGTCGCCGCAGACGTTGACATCAAACAGATGCGTCCACCCGGTATCCTCCACCGCCGCCAGTTCATGCTCGAAAAACTCGCGGTCCCGGTTGGTAATGACACCCACCTGGATGCCCAGCCGCCGTAACCCTTCCAGAACTTCCCGCACCTTAGGCTCAAACGCCTTCACGGTACCGTAGTGTTTCCGGTAATGGTGATTGAACGCCTGATGGGCAATCTGCTTGGCTTCCTGATCGTCCCCGAACAACACCTCAAAGATATCGGTTCGGGAAATCTTTCGGTCTGCCTTCACCTTCGGATGCAGCTTCGCAAACTCCCGCACGTAGGCAACCAGCTTCACATCTTCCGGAGTTTTGCTGTCTTCCGGCGCCACCATGCGGTCCATCAGTTTGAGTTTGTGGAAATCCGGCAGCATGTCGTCCACCGCGTGGTACATGGCGTCGAGGGTGTCTACCAGGGTGGCGTGCCAGTCGAACAGGATGACTGCCGGACGGATGAGCTTGACCACCGCCGGGTGCCAGTCCGGCTCAATCCTCGGCTCGGGTCGCTGTGGCGGCGGAAACGGCCGGGGGCGAACCTCAGCAGGCGTTTGTTCGAAGGCCTCCGGCTGGCTCCGCTCAAGCAGGGCTAAAAGGTCCATGAGGTCCTCAAAGCTGTCCAGAATGGCTGCGGGCGCGTCCCGGTGCGAGAACCAGCTGTCGATCCGGCCAGATTCCCAGCAGGCGCCGTTGTAGAACACGCCCGACACGCCAGCATTGTTGGCGGTGAGCATATCGACGTAGCTGTCGCCCACATACCAGGCCTTTTCATCCGCTGGCAGACCGAGTTTTTCAAGCGCCTTGAGAATCACCTCGGGGTCGGGCTTGTACTCGGTTACGTCGTCGGCACAGACCGTGGCATCGAACAGGCGTCGCCATCGGCCTTCGTCAACCGTCTGTAATTCCCGGTCCAGGAATTCGCGGTTCCGATTGGTCGAAACCGCCAGGCGGATACCCATCGCTTTCAGGGCGCTGAGGTACTCATACGCGCCAGGTTGAAACGGTTTTACCTGCCCGAAATAACGGCGGTAGGCCTCGTTGTAGGCCTTGTGGGCAATCAGCTTGGCTTCTTTGTCGTCGCCAAAGATGGCATTGAAAATGTCCGTTCTTGAAACCCGCCGCTCTGCCAGAATACGCGGATGCAGGCGCCGGAAGATCCGGATGTAGCGCACCAGACGCGCGTCGTCGCCGGTACGGCATTTATCCTCCGGCAGCAGCCGCTCCACGAGCCCCAGCTCTTCCAGTTGCGGCAGCATATCTTCCATGGCACTGAACATGGCATCGTGGGTGTCTACGAGGGTGCCGTGCCAGTCAAAGATCAACACCGACGGTGCTGAAATGGAATCGCAAAATCGGGCCATGCTCCGCCTCCATCAGAAGTTGCCTTAAGTCGACCTTGAAATCCGCCGCCGGGCCGGCAAAACTCAGCGGTACTGACAAGAAAGATAAACCCGGTTTCCACTGCGTGCACGCATCGAGTCTGATCCATGCCAGTATCGAGCTACCTGCTGCCCTACGATTTCTCTCCCCTGACTCTGCTCAGCTATATGTTGGTGCTCGGGTTCTATGGTGTTGCGCTACTGAGGATGCCAGAGCAGGACCGGCCGGGATCGGGCCGGATCGTTACATTCACACTTGGCGTTATGCTCTGCTATGCGGTGATGCAGACCCGGTTCGACTACTACTCCCAGTACATGTTTTTCGTTCACCGGGGACAACACCTGATTCTTCACCACCTGGGGCCAATTCTGATTGCGCTGTCCAATCCGCTGCCCGTGATGCGATTCTGGTATCAGAGGATCTCCCCGTCTGTGCGTTATTGGCTGCAACCTCTGGGGTGGCTTTACCGCCTATTGCAGCAACCCCTGATCGCCTCGGTTCTGTTCGTGGGACTGATCTACTTCTGGCTCTGGCCGCCCATCCATTTTGACGCCATGCTCAGCCGGCAGCTTTACTGGATCATGAACTGGAGCATGCTGCTGGACGGCCTGCTGTTCTGGTGGCTGATCTTCGATCCCCGTAGCCCTGCAGTCACGAATGCGCTTGGCTACGGGAAACGTATCCTGCTGCTGGCGCTGGTGGCGATACCCCAGATGATTCTTGGCGCCTGGATCGTATTTTCCAGGGGCATGGTGTATGACGTATACGAGGTCTGCGGCCGGGCATGGCCGATGCCTCCGGAAACGGACCAGTTGCTGGGCGGCCTGCTGACCTGGATTCCACCGGCCATGATGAGCATCATCGGCATCCTGATTGTGCTTCGCCGGGCCATGCATGAAGATGGCAAATTCCCGAAAAGCCGCTCTCTGGCGGGAGGTAACGCATGAGCAGAATACGGCTACTCTGGCTGATTTTCGTGGTACTGATGTTCACCGGCTGCACCGGGAATGATGAAAGCTGGCATGGCAAAGACATCTCAGGCCTGATGCCCGAGCTTGAGTTCCAGCTCGAGGGCACTGATGGGAATACCGTGACTCCCGCTGACTCACGGGGCACCATCCGGCTGTTGTACTTCGGCTTCACCTCCTGCCCGGATGTCTGTCCGACCACGCTGACCGATCTTCGCCAGTCCGTTGGTCAGCTGCCCGAAGAGTATCGGGACGATGTAACAACCCTGTTCGTCAGCGTTGACCCGCGCAGGGATACGCCGGAACGCCTGGCCAGCTACGTGGATTTTTTCGGTGATCGGGTTGTTGGCATGACCGCGGAAGAACCCGCGCTTCGAGAGCTCACCAAACGGTATCGAACAACCTTCGGTTACGACAAGCCCGACGCCCGAGGCAACTACAACGTCTCCCACAGCAGCGCCGTTTACGTGTTCGATCGCCGTGGCAACGCCCGGCTGCTATTACGCCCCGGCCTGTCGCCCGAGCAGATCAGTGAAGATCTGGCCCAGCTGGCCCGGGAATCAAACTCCTGAGGCTCATACTCCCCGCAGCCATGGGCGCTGATCCCGCCCTGCGACGCAGACGTAGAAAGCCATACATCGAAAACCATTCATCCCGAACGGAAGAGCCTGGTGCCCCACAAAAAGCTGAATCTCCCTGAAAAGACCTGTCCGGTCTGCCAGCGGCCCTTCGCGTGGCGCAAAAAGTGGGCAAAGGACTGGGAAAATGTCCGCTACTGCAGCGAACGTTGCCGGCGCGAGAGGAACGCATCCACATGACGACCGTTGTGTGGTTCAAGCGCGATTTGCGTGCACGGGATCATGCCCCCCTGGCGGCGGCAGCCAGCCTGGGAGAGCCAGTCATTCCGTTGTATGTTATCGAGGATGAGTACTGGCAACTGCCGGATACCAGCGGCCGGCAGTGGGCGTTTATCCGGGATTCTCTGGACGACCTGGACCGACAGTTGCGCAAGGCCGGAAGCCAGTTGCTGGTGATTCGAGGGTCGGTGACCGATGCGTTGAAGCAGCTTCAGGCCCGCCAGGGCATCAACCGCATCTTCTGCCATCAGGAAACCGGCGGACACTGGACCTTCGAGCGAGACAGGGCGGTAATTGGCTGGTGTTCGGAAAACCAGGTGGAATTCCGTGAGTGGAACCAGTTCGGTGTGGTTCGCCGCCTGAGCGACCGGGATGTCTGGGACAGGGCGTGGACCGAGCTGATGCGCCAGCCAGTGCTGGAGGCTCCGACTGCAATCCCGACATCGGATACCCTGAAGACCGATTGGGCTGCCGACAATGGCCAGGGTTTCGAAGTGCCAGACTCATGCCCGGACCGCCAGATGGGGGGCAGCGCAAGAGGAGAAAAGCTCCTCGGCTCCTTCCTGGATCGCCGCTGCGTCGGTTACCAGTACAACATTTCCAGCCCGAACACCGCCGTCAGGGCCTGTTCGCGCCTGAGTCCGTATATTGCCTACGGCACCGTCAGCCTGCGGGAGATCTACCAGGAGGCCAAGGCCACCGGCAACCACCGCAACACCCTGCCCCGAAAAAAGAAAAGCCTGACCAGCTTCCGCTCCCGGTTGCACTGGCATTGCCACTTCATCCAGAAACTGGAAGACGAGCCGGAGTTGGAGTTCCGGGCCATGCACCGGGAAATGGAGGCGTTGAAAACCGGGCCCAATGATTCCGAGCGACTGCAACGCTGGCAGGAAGGCCAGACCGGATGGCCCCTGGTGGACGCCAGCATGCGTGCACTGGCCCACTCCGGCTGGATCAACTTCCGGATGCGAGCTATGCTGATGGCAATCGCCAGCTACCAGCTGTGGCTGCACTGGCGCGATCCGGCCCTTCACCTGGCCCGCTTGTTTACCGATTTCGAGCCGGGCATACACTACTCCCAGACCCAGATGCAGTCCGGCCTGACCGGCATCAACGCCCTGCGAATCTACAACCCGGTGCTGCAGAGCCAGAAACTGGACCCGGAGGGCGAGTTCATCCGGCGGTGGATTCCCGAGCTGGCCGGCGTGCCCAGCGAAATGATCCACACGCCCTGGTTAATGACGCCACTGCAAAAGGAACGATACGGCGGTAACACCTATATCGCACCTGTCAGCGACCACGAGCAGGCAGCCCGTGTAGCCCGCAAGGCGGTGGGCGACTTCAGGAAACAGAGCGTCAGCCGGGCAGAGACAGATCGGGTGCTGCAGCGTCATGGCAGCCGCAAAGGCCCCGTGCAGAAACGACCCGATCTGCCATCGAAGAGCCAATCAGACCAGCTATCCCTGTTTGACTAACCGGCGCCGGAACCTTATTTGCGGTACATCTGCCGCTGGTGCTCAAGCATCTGTTCCATCATCAGCTGCATCTGATTCATCCGGTTCTCCATCATCTCCAGACGCTGCTCGTTGTCCATACCCGGACCACCCGAACGATTGCCCTGGGCATTGCCGGACTGTTTTTTACCCTGACCTTGGTTGTTCATCATGCCCTGGTTGTTCATCATGCCCTGGCCACTACCCATCATTTCCTGACCGTTGCCCATCATGCCCTGGCCCATCATACCGGGCCCCATCATGCCGCCACGCATCATCTGCATGTGCTCCTGCATGTACTCCATGTGTTGCTGGCGCAGTCTCTGTCGTTCAGCGTTGGAGTTGGCGTTTCGCATTTCCTGCATCATGGCCTGCATGCGTGCCATGTTTTCATTCATCTGCTGCACTTGTTCCTGGCTCATCATGCCAGCACCTGGCATTTGCCCTGAGTTGCCCTGAGCAAAGGCAAAGGCAGGCAAGGCAACGAACACGGAACAGGCAACGAAACGACTTAATCTGTTCATGAGATCCTCCTTATTGGCTGCAACAATGTGCATCACCATGAGTAAAGACCATGAAACTGAATTGAAACTGAAAAGTATCCATCAAGAGTGGTTAACAGCATACAGATTGATCTGGGTCATCCAGTTGAACCGCAAACGTTTAAGAGCAATCACATTTCATTGTTTTAATTCCTTAAAAACTGGCTGGGAATGGTATTCTCTCGTTACCAACCATTGCATCGCCCCGTTGCGGATTAACGCACTTACGGAGCTTGAGTTCAGAAGCTGGTTCTTATGATTACGGCCGTTAACCGTAAAAAAAGAATACCGATTATTGTCATGCTGATTGCTCTCATCGGCCTGACCTTCTCAGTCATGGGAGAAACGTTATCCCATGGAGTACCGGAGCTGACTGAAGCCAACATCCTGCACGAAGGCGCTCACGGCCACAGTCATGATCATCACAGCCAGAGCGCGCAAGACCATCAAGACCGACACTCTCATCATGACTCTGGCAATCACTCCCACGAGTCTGCAGACAGGTTGAAAATGCCGGTATTCTCCAACCTGACACCTTCACTCCGGCGCCCTGTTCCCTTTGCTAAAGAGAATCCCCGCAGTTTTCGTTACCGGCTCGACCGCCCTCCGAAGCTCTACAAGATTGTCTGAGCAATGCTGCCTTAGCAGCTGAACGAAAACCCATTCTACGGAGTTACTATGCTGTCAACTTTGCTTGGCAAACCTCGCCACTGGGCGTGGGTTGCTGCCGGCGGAAACCGTTTTTTCTGGATATTCCTGACACTGGGCCTGCTCGGCCTCAGCGCTGATGCGTTGGCCCATGCCGTCGCCCAGGGCGACAAGGGATACATTCAGGAGATTACCGGCATAAACCTGATTGCTTTTACCTACCTCGGTGCCAAACACATGGTTACCGGTTACGACCACCTGCTGTTTCTGCTGGGGGTCATTTTCTTCCTGTACCGCATGCAGCACATCGCTATCTACGTGAGCCTGTTTGCCCTCGGGCATTCCACCACGATGCTGCTGGGCGTGTACTTCAACGTCGGCATTAACAGCTACATCATCGATGCGATTATCGGCCTGTCGATAGTGTACAAGGCACTGGACAACATCGGCGCCTATCAGCGCTGGTTTGGCTTTCAGCCCGACACCAAGGCCGCCACGCTTATTTTCGGGCTCTTCCACGGTTTTGGGCTGTCCACCAAGATCATCGAATACGACATCTCGCCGGACGGGCTGATCCCGAACCTTCTTGCCTTCAACGTAGGTGTGGAAATCGGACAGCTCATCGCCCTCGCCATGATCCTGATTGTGATTAGCTTCTGGCGCAAAACCGACGGCTTTTTCCGCCACGCTTACACCGCCAATGTCGCCATGATGAGCGCAGGCTTCCTGCTCTTCGGTTATCAGCTCACCGGTTACTTTGTCGCTTAATTCTGGAGATTCGCTATGTACAACACCGATATACCCAACCGTGAAGCATTGCCCAGTACTGCCAAACTGATTCGATCGACAATCATTGCTGCCATCGTGGCACTGGTCCTCCTGGTTACCGTGGTAATGCCCGCTGAGTACGCCCTGGACCCTACCGGCGCGGGCCAACTGCTCGGATTGACCGAAATGGGAGAAATCAAGGAGCAGCTCGCCGAGGAAGCCGCCGCTGACGCGGCAGCTGAGATGGTTGCCGTACAATCGTCGGCCGATCAGAAAACTCAGGAAGTGTCGGCGCCTGTCGTGGCCGAAGCCATTGACGAGCCCGCTCCCTCGCCCGAAATCGAGACTGCGTCGGCCGAGCCAGAGCCTGCGACTGAACCAGAAGTTGCGAAGCCGCAATGGCAAGATGAAGTGCGCGTGGTTCTGACGCCGGGCGAGGGAACCGAATTCAAACTGACTATGGAAGAAGGTGCTGTGGCCCGTTTCTCCTGGGTATCTGAGGGTGGCCCGATCAATTACGACACCCACGGCAACGGCAGCGGACAATCCATTTCCTACGAGAAAGGGCGAGGTGTTCCTGAAGATGAAGGAGAGCTTGAAGCCGCTTTCACCGGCGACCACGGCTGGTTCTTCCGGAACCGCAACGACAACGAGATTACCCTGGTGCTCCGCACTGGCGGTGATTATGGACAGTTGAAAAAAGTACTCTGAGGCGCGAACGTGCAGGGATCTGCACGTTTAGCCGGACTTCATAGCCTGCCGGGGCGAGTTCTGCCCCGGCAGGCTATCCAGAAGATCAGAAAGCGATTCGCGCGCCAATCACGGCAAACCAGTCTTCCGTGCTTCCGCCTCCGGCTTCTGCCAGATCCGCGGTGTCGCCATACTTGCGCTCGTGTACCACGCCGACGTAGGGAGAGAAGGCACGGTCAATCAGGTCATAACTCAGCCTCAGCCCCAGCTCGGTGGAATTGAGTCCTTTGCCGACGCCAATCTCCCGATCCTCGGAAAACGCCACAAGGGTCTCGAACGAAGCAGACAGAATCCAGAAGTTGGTGACCAACAACTCGTATTCCGCCTCAAAGTCCGCGGAGGCGTCGCCTTCATCGCTGATGTAAAGGTTGGTGTCCACCTCGAACCAGTAGGGTGCCAGCCCGGTGAGCCCAAGCACGCCATAGACGCGGTCCGGACCTTCCGGAGTATCTATGCGAATCCCGGCTTTGGCATCCCAGAAATCATCCACCGGAGTCTGGGCAACAAACTGGTTTTCCAGGGTTTCCCAGGCATTGTGAGCCTCTTCCCACTCGCCTTCGAACAACCAGCGGAATTTCAGTTCATCAGTGCCATAAAAGGCATCGCCTTCAATGACCGCCAGCTCCTCGCTCGAGTCACTGTACCGGTACTCAAGCTTCTCGGCGGACACCCCCCAGAAGGTCTTCGCCGTCTGGGTCTTTTTGGCCGGATCGTCCTGGGCAACCGCTGGTGTGGACATGGCAGTCACGGCCAGAGCCAGACCGCACATAGAGGCTGTCAACCGACTCATGATTCACCTCCCTGTGTGCCGCCTGGCTTGCCCTCGGCAACGGTGCTGTCCGGGCCACCTTCAACCACGATCTTGCGGAACATGCCGGAGGCGGCGTGGTAGGAAAGATGGCAATGGAACGCCCACTCACCCGGTGCATCCACCTCCGTTTCCATATGGACAGTGGTGGCCGGCGCCACGCTGATCACGTGCTTCAACGGGTTCCACTTGCCCTCACCCACATCAAGGATCGACCACATACCGTGCAGGTGCATGGGGTGGGTCATCATGGTCTCGTTGACGAACTTGAAGCGGACCCGCTCGCCATACTGAAGGACGATGGGATCGGCGTCCTCATACTTGATGCCGTTGATGCTCCACTCATAGCGCTCCATGTTGCCAGTAAGGCGCAGTTCAATCTCGCGGGTTGGCTCGCGGTGTTCGTACAACGGGTTCTGTGCCCTGAGATCGGCGTAGGACAGGAATTTTCCACCATTGCTGGCGGTGGGCATCAACCCGCTGCCTCTGGCATAAAAGGGATCTTCCGGCATGGAAGCTCCATCGCCCCCGCCCATACTGCCATGGCCCATGGCACTGTGATCCATCCCGGCCATTTCACCACCGTTCATGTCGTCTTGGTTCATGCCGGCCATGGCGTCTTCACTCATGTCGCCATGATTCATAGCGCCGTGGTCCATGCCACCGTGATCCATATGCCCGGCCATATCGGCCATGGTCAGCAATGGCGCCTCTCGAAGTTCCGGCACTTCTGCCGTCATTCCCTCTTCCGGCGCAAGAGTCCCCCTGGCAAAGCCCGAGCGGCCCATGGATTCGGCAAAGATGGTGTACGCTTTCCTATCCTTGATGCGAACGATCACATCGTAGGTTTCCGCCACGCCAATGCGGAACTCGTCCACGTTCACCGGCTGGACATTGTTGCCATCGGCCTGGACCACGGTCATTTCCAAACCGGGAATGCGAACGTCAAAATAGGTCATGGCGGAAGAGTTGATGAAGCGCAGACGGATCCGTTCACCCGGCTCGAAAAGCCCGGTCCAGTTCTGCTCCGGCCCCTTGCCGTTGATCAGTGCGGTAAAACCCTGCACATCTTCGATATCCGCTTTCATCATGCGCATATCGCCCCACATCATCCGATCCCGCAACGCTGCCATGAAACCTTTCTCGCCAGACTCCGCGAAGAAGTCCCCTACGGTCTGCTGCTGGCGGTTGTAGTAATCGGCAGACATTTTCAGGTTCCGCATGATGCGATCACCGGAATGGGGATGCTTGTCGGTGAGTTGCACCACGAATTCCCGATCGTAGCGGAACGGCTCGCGACCTTTCGGTTCAATCACGATGGCGCCGTAGGCCCCATTGGGTTCCTGGAACCCGGAATGGCTGTGAAACCAGTAGGTGCCGGCCTGAACAATCGGAAACTGATAAGTGAAGGTTTCGCCCGGTTTGATACCTGCAAAACTGATCCCGGGCACGCCGTCCTGCTCAAACGGAAGGATCAGTCCGTGCCAGTGGATGGACGTCATCTCATCCAGATTGTTGGTTACATTGATGGTCACCTCTTCCCCTTCTTTGAACCGCAGTACCGGTCCGGGTGAGGCGCCGTTGTAACCAATGCCTTCCTTGACGAAATCGCCGGTATCGATCTGTACCCGATCCACCGAAATATTGTACTCAGCGGCACTGGCCGCCATGGAGAATAAACCACCAAAAATGGCGGCCAGCATTCGCTTTTTCATGGAGTGGGCCTGCTTATTCAAAATCAATGTCGCCGTACATACCGGCCTGATAGTGCCCAGGCACGTTACAGGCAAACTCGATGTCGGCTTTTTCGGTGAAGGTCCAAACGATCTCTTTGTTCTCACCCGGCTCCAGCAGAACGCTGTTGGGATCGTCATGTTTCATGGAGTGACCGTCGCCCATGTCCATTTCCATCATCTCGCGATCAATGTGATCGCCCTTGAGCACGCCGTGCTCAACCATCATCTGCATTTCCTTCTGGTGGGCTTCATGCATCGACGGTGTACCAATATTGAACTCGTGCACGAGCCTACCCTTGTTCTGCACAACAAAACGAACGGTTTCACCGGCTTTTACATCGATGGACTCCGGCTCGTAGTAATTGTCGTGCATCTTCACGTTGATGGTTCGGGTGGCTTCAGCTGCCTTCCCGGGTTCACCACTGCCTGTTCCATGCCCACCGCTGTGGGCACCGGCAGCAAAAGCAGTCGCGGACATCGACACTGAGGCCGCAAGAACCAGAAACTTTGATGCATTCATCTCGTCTTCTCCTATGGAATAATGGGATATATATGCCCGATTATTTCCGTTGAAACTTGAGCAATATCCAGAATCGATAAGTACCATCGCTCACCAACCTGAATCCTTTCTGAAAATGACGAATTATTTAGCGTTCAGGCTGGGTTCAGGTAAAAGCGGGACACTGGCACGCTCTGCCATACCTGCAGCAAGGGGACACGAATGCGTTTACTGCTCGTCGAAGATGACCGGCTGCTTGCGGACGGCCTGACCAGCCAGCTGGAAAAGGCGGGATTCAGCGTGGATACCACCTCCTCCGCCAGAGAAGCGTCGGCGCTGGCCGATCACGAGGAATATCGCGCCGTGGTTCTGGATCTCGGACTGCCAGACGGAAATGGCCTGGACGTGCTCCGGAAATGGCGAACGCGTGGCATCAGCTTTCCGGTGCTGATTCTGACCGCCCGCGGTGACTGGCAGGACAAAGTGAACGGTCTGAAGGCCGGGGCCGACGATTACCTGGCCAAACCTTTCCAGACCGAGGAGCTGATTGCGCGGCTGAACGCCATCGTTCGCCGTAGCGAGGGGCGGGTGCATTCACTGGTAAAGGCCGGCCATTTCGAACTGGACGAGAATCGCCAAAGCCTGAAACTGGCCGATGGCACAGAGCACAGCCTCACCGGAACCGAATTCCGGTTGTTGCGTTGCCTGATGAGCCGGCCAGGGCATGTTTTCTCGAAAGAACAGCTCATGGAACAGCTGTACAGCCTGAACGACACCCCCAGCGAAAACGTCATTGAGGCCTACATTCGCAGGCTCCGGAAACTGGTAGGCACCGACACCATCTCGACACGACGTGGCCAGGGGTATCTGTTTAATGATCTGGTTTAAAAAACCGGTATCGGTCAAGGGAACGCTACTGGCACTGCTGCTGCCGGCCGGCATTCTTCTGATGGCTCTCGCATGGCTGGTGCACGGGCTCCTACTTGACCGGATGTCCCGCCAATTTGTGGAAACCCGGCTCAAAGACGAAGTCGCTTTTCTGGAACACCAGATTCGCGATTCCAGTGGTCGGCTGGACACCCTACAGACCGGTGATTATTTCCAGGAAGTTTTTCACCACGCATTCGTTATCCATTCCGACACCCGGACCATTATCTCCCCCGAGAATTGGGCGCCGTTGTTGATGCCACTGGTGAAGTCCGGCGAGGAAGGTACACTGCGCGTCAGTGGCGCCGAAATTGCGGAGGCGCCCTCGGATATCCTTGCTTACAGGAAGTCCTTTCGCGTGGACGACCAGCCCATCGTGGTGATCGTTTCCGAAGACCTTGGTGCCTTGAGCCGGAGCCAGGCCGAGCTTCACGCCTGGACGGCCGTTGTTTCCCTGCTGCTGATCCTGCTGCTGGTTGGCGTTCTCTGGCTGGGCATCAACCTGTCCATGCGCCCCGTGGTGAGCCTCAAGGCCGCATTAAAGCGACTGCAGGATGGCGAGATATCGCGGATTGATGTCAGGGCCCCCGAGGAGTTCCAACCTCTTGTACTGCAGCTCAACCACTTGCTCGACTCATTGGACCAGCGCCTGGAGCGCTCCCGGGATGCGCTGGCAAATCTCTCCCACAGCGTTAAAACGCCCATCGCTGCCGTTCGCCAGATTCTGGAAGATACTGACCGCCCGCTCCCCAACAACCTCAGACAACAAATGGCCGGCAGGCTCGATGATATCGACAGACAACTTGAAGCAGAAATGCGGCGCAGCCGGTTCGCTGGTCCACAGGTTGGCAAAAGCGCCTATCCTCTGAAGCAGGCCCGGGACCTTCTCTGGATGCTCGGCCGGCTGTATCCGGCAAAATCCTTTGAAATGTCGACCGTACTGACCGAAGAACGACGCTGGCCTATCGAAGAGCACGACTTGAATGAGGTGCTGGGCAACCTTCTGGACAACGCCGGCAAGTGGTCCGCCAGATTTGTTGAACTTGGCCTGGAAGAGGATGGGCAAGGATTTATCATCACGGTTGAGGACGATGGCCCCGGAATTCCTCCCAACGCGCTGAACACCCTTGGCACCCGCGGTCTGCGTCTGGACGAACAAACGCCTGGTCACGGCCTTGGGCTGGCCATCGTGAGAGAGATTACAGAACGCTATAGTGGTACCCTACATTTCAGCTCAGGCTCGACCGGAGGATTCAAGGCAACGGTCCATGTTCCGGGTACCACCGGGGGGATAAGGCAGTGAAAATCGGTGAACTTGCCAAGACAACGACTATTCCCGTTGAAACCATCCGATACTACGAAAAGATCGGTCTGCTACCAGAACCGGACAGGGACAACAGTGGCTACCGCTCTTACCGCACTGTCCATCTGGACCGTCTTCTCTTTATCAAACGCTGCCGCAATCTGGATATGGCCCAAGAGGAGATTCGCGAGCTGATCCGACTGGCCGAGCAACCGGAAGCCGATTGCAGCCAGGTGGACGCTCTGCTGGCTCGCCATCTGAATCACGTGCGCGAACGCCTGAAGGAACTGGAGAGCCTGGAAGAAACGCTCGTGCAGCTTCAGGAAGCCTGTACAGACGGGCGCACCGTGCGTGAGTGCGGCATTCTCGGCGGGCTTAGCTCGGTGCTCGAGACCCCGGAGCCCGAGGATCGCCACAATCACGTTCCCGGCACCCATGGGCCGGGCCAGCACTGACGCGTCCTGAGAATTTGCACTGCAACTGTTGACCCTGTAGCTACTACAGGGTTTTTAATAGAGACAGTCGATCACAGGAGGTCTTTATGGCGTGCAGTTGCTCCGCCCCCGAACCCAAATCCCCTGCTCCCGGCTTTCGCAAGGCCTTATGGATTGCGCTCTGGGTGAACCTGGGCATGTTCTTTGTCGAGGGCATCGCCAGCCTGTCATCCGGTTCTGTCTCACTGATGGCGGACGCCATCGATTTCTTTGGCGACAGCGCCAACTACATCCTGTCCCTGACCGTGCTCTCCATGGGAATGTTGTGGCGCGGCCGGGCAGCCATGGTCAAGGGTATTACCATGACGGCATTCGGCCTGGTGGTCTGGGCACGGGCAGTCTGGGTGGTGCAGGCGGGCATAACACCAGAGCCGCTGACCATGGGCGCGGTTGGCCTGCTGGCACTGGCCGCTAATGTAAGCGTGGCCGCAATGCTGTTCAAATTTCGTGAAGGGGATTCGGACATGCGCTCGGTCTGGCTGTGCAGCCGAAACGATGCCATCAGCAACATCGCCGTTATGGTGGCTGCGCTCGGCGTGTTCGGTACCGGAACCGCTTGGCCCGACCTGATTGTGGCGGCCATCATGGGCACCCTTGCGATTACAGCCGGCATCAGCGTGATGCGCCATGCCCGCAGCGACATTGCCCAAGCCAGGGCCAGTGAAGCGCAACCAGCAGCTACAGCATCGAGCAGCCGCTAGAACGCCAGGGAGATCATTACCGGGATAAACGCCAGGGCAAACAGCGTGGTAAGCAACACCGTACCCGCTGCCTGCCTCGGCGAGGTATCCAGCAGCGTGGCGATAACCACGGTGTTAGCGGCAATCGGGGTGATCGAGATGAGGAACATGGCCTTGTGGACCGCTGGCTCATATATGCCCAGCACTGCTGAATCAACCCACCAGAACACAATCGCCACCAGTGGCCAGATCACGAACTTCCCGAAAAACGCCAGCGCGGTGAAACGGACATTGCCCGCCAGCCCACGAAAGCTGGTGATGCTCATGCCGATGATCATCATGCCCAGAATGCTGTAGGCCCCGCGCAGGTTCTCAAACAGTGGCACGAAGATATCAGGAATCCCAACACCCGCCAGATTCAGGGCAATCGCCGCCAGGAAGGCATAGACAGACGGGAGTTTCAGCACCCGCCAGAGCGCATCCTTGATGCTGTAGCGTCCCCTTGCCGCCAAATAGAAGCCCACGGAGTTCTCGAACAGCGTGGTGCCCAGCATGCACACGATGTAGAGCCCGAGCCCCTCTTCACCGAACAGCAACAACGCAACCGGAACCCCGAAGTACCCGGTGTTACCGGAACCCACACACAAGGGGATGATGTTGGCACTGCCGTCGGAGAGCACCCTCTTTGCCAGCTTTAATTGCACAATTCCCAGAACAGAAGAAATCCCGAATACCAGAAAGGGCAGCAGGATGACTTCGGGAGAAAGCGGCGCTGCCATAACACCGGAAAACACCACGGATGGTGTCACGATGTAGAGCATGATGCCGGCTATATGGCGACCACTGGCCTCAAGATAGCGACCGGCCACCCAGCCCAGGGCCACCGTTACATAGAGCGGTATAAGTTTGAAGAAGAGAGCAAAGGCTGCGGCCATCAGGACTCCGTGAGGAAAGGGGAAACTAGAGCGACAGGTGCCGGAGTTTAGCAAAAAAAAAGGGCAGCAAGCTCTCGCCTGCCGCCCTGAAAAACGCTCAACGCTTTGCTAAAACCTCAGTATCATCCGTGCAGCTTTACTGCCAGTTCGGCAACGTGCTTGCCCTGGAAGCGGGCAATGGCGAGTTCCTTTTCACTCGGTTGCCTGGAGCCATCGCCACCGGCGATGGTTGAAGCGCCATACGGCGTTCCGCCATTTACTTCAGAGATATCGAAGAACTCGGGAATGCCATACCCGAGGGGCACAATCACCATGCCGTGGTGCGCCAGGGTGGTCCAGAAAGAGCTGATCGTGTGTTCTTGCCCGCCCCCGGTGCCGGTAGACGTGAACACGCTGGCTACTTTGCCGTGGAGCTTGCCTTCAGCCCACAAGCCGCCCGTCTGGTCCAGAAAGGTACGCATCTGGCCCGCCATGTTGCCAAAACGAGTGGGCGTGCCGAAAATCACCGCGTCGTATTCTGCCAGTTCTTTCGGATCAGCCACTGGCGCTTCCTGATCCGACTTTCCGCCAGCACTGACAAATGCTTCGTCACCCATCGTCTCGGGCACGCGCTTGATGGTCACATCGACACCGTCAACGCCTTTAGCGCCGTCGGCAATGGTGTTTGCCATCGTCTCGATATGGCCATACATGGAATAATAAAGCACAAGCACTTTTGCCATGAGAAGAACCTCCCGTGTCTTAAAATCGATATACGAATGCTAACCAGAGGCAGACTCGAGAGAAATCGGAAGTTTTCCGACAGGTTATTCAGTTTTTCTGAACAGCCCCTCAGGATGGTCACTCTCGGCCATTGCGTACACGTGTACGCTCAAGTATTTTATTGCCATGACACATCAGGAAGACCATTCAGTGACAGCGACAGCAACTCCATCCCCGGTACCCAATACCCATCACCGCATTGAGGAATGGCTGAACAGTGCCACCCACGGGCTCGGCGCCATCCTGAGCGTTATCGGAACCGCGGCCTTGATCATTGGCGCCAGCCAGTTCGGGGATATCTGGAAGATAGTCAGCTTCAGTATTTTTGGCGCTTCGCTGATCCTGCTATACCTGGCCTCCGCCCTTTATCACAGTGCCAGGCGACCGGAACTGAAAAGCGCCTTCAAGACCCTGGATCATTGCGCCATTTTCCTGCTGATCGCCGGTACCTACACGCCGTTCCTCCTGGTAAACATGCGCGGCACAGTGGGCTGGACGCTGTTTGCGGTGATCTGGTCACTGGCGATTACCGGGGTGGTGCTGAAGGTTATTTTCAAGAACCGGTTCAAACTGGCGAGGGTCGGCATCTATATCGCCATGGGCTGGTTGATCACTTTCGCATCTTCCGATCTGGTAGCCAACCTGAGTGAGACCGCCCTGAACCTGACGATTGCCGGCGGCGTTGTCTACACCGCCGGCGTCGCCTTCTACCTGGCTGACCGCATACCTTACATGCATGCGATCTGGCACCTGTTCGTGATCGGCGGCAGCGCCTGCCACTTCAGTGCCATCTACTATGGCGTGCTGCCTTTCAGCGGCTGAACCGAGTACTGTCCTTATTTACCGATGCTTGCGGTACCCGCAGACAATTGGAGTAATTGATGACGAAGTGGCTGGTTAAATCAGAACCTGCAGAATGCGGCATTGAGGATTTTGCGAAAGCCCCGAACGGGGTGATCCCCTGGGATGGCGTGCGCAACTACCAGGCCCGGAATTTTCTGGCGCGCATGGCAGAGGGTGACGAGGTCTTTCTTTACCACTCCAGCTGCAAACACATCGGGATAGCCGGTATCGTAAAGGTCGTTCGCAGCGCCTATCCAGATCCAACCCAGTTTGATCCTGAATCACCCTATTTTGATGCCAAGAGCACCGCTGAGAAGCCTCGCTGGCAAGCCGTGGACATGAAGTACATTCGCACGCTGCCGAAACTGATCCCGCTGGATGAGCTGAAATCCATGGCCGGGCTCGAAGACCTGCCTTTGGTCCGCAAGGGTAACCGGCTCTCGGTGATGCCCGTGAGCGAGGAGGAGTGGCAGATAATCCTGGGCCAGGCTGGCTGACACCGGGGATCTGCCATCGGCTCGTCACTCGTCGTGGGGAATCGGGTCCGGGCTGCGATCCCAGCCCACGAGAGCCAGGGTTGCTACCACGCCTATCAGCAGCCCCATCCATGGCTCAAAGAACGCCAGAGCAGCGCCGATCAGAACCACCGTACCCCTTGAGGCATTGTCCCTCGGGATTGACATGGCGATGTAAGCACAGGCAAAACCGGTCAGTACGAGAGTCAGCGACAGCGCAACACCCAGCAGCGGTTTGAGCCCGGTCAGCAGCGGCAACAGGAAGTAGATGAACGGCAGGCCCATCAGGTAGTAGGAGGCCAGGCCACTGTGCAAGCTGTTCATGGCCTTAGGCCCCTGCTTCCAGCGCTGCACCACAATTACATGTACGCCAGTCCATACCGCTCCCTGAGTCGGGAAGAAGGGCGCCACAATACCCATGATGGCGTTACGGATCGACAGGGAGAAATGGGTGCGGTTCAGGTTAATATCCACGTGCTCGTCCTTGCGCACCTTCAAGCCGTCCCGCAACACTTCATTCCCGGTGACCAGATCGCCAAACAGGATAATGTAGGAAATCAGTGCCAGCGGAATACTCTGGAGAATCATTTCCTGGGACGGCCAACCTATGGCCAACGGCGAAACCTTCGCCAATGCCTCGCCCAGTGGGGGCACCAGGATTCCCCATTGAATATCGAAATTCACCTCGCCGACCAATGGCCCGACGATGGCCGCAGCCAGAAAGCCCGGCAGCAGGCCCAGGGCTCCCAGCATAAAGAAGAACCGGCTGCGCTCCTTGAGCTTCTGCATCGGAATGGAGAACGTGAATATCAGGCAGATGGCACAGGCAAGGCCCGTCGCGATGGGCTGTTCAAGCAGAAAGCGCTCGGCATCGTCCACGAACACCCGCTTGAGCGCGGCTATTGAGGCGCCGAGAATAATGCCGGCCTTGAGCGTATCGGGTAGCCAGATCACAAAGCGACGACCCAGGCCGGTTATTCCGAGAAACAGGACAAGCGAGGCAAACACCAGGCTCAGCGCGGTCATCGCCTGGAACCGGCTGACCGGGTCCTCGTAGCCCCCTATCACAAACGCCAGAATCAGGGGCAACGCGGGAGTAATCCAGCCGCCCGCGTAGGGCTCGCCGAAAACGATCACCGCCGAGGCAATCAAGGAGGCATGAATCATCGACAATGCAACGGCTTCTTCAAAACTGAGGCCGAAAAAGGCAGTCATCACGGGGATCAGGGCCAGGCCTGTGGCGGCCGAAACAAACAGCCCTTGCAAGAACTCGGACCAGCAAAGGCGCGTATGGTAGAACGGCACGCGGAACGTGAACGGCCCCCAGCGCCAGCCGGCTAACTCCGGTCTATCTTCCATGGAATGTCACTCGCTTTTTGATTTTTTTGTTTGCAAGTTGATTATGGGAAGGGTTTGCGAATCGCACGAATGAATATTTCTGATCAGCCTGAATAAATCCTGCTAATTACGTGCAGCCGCATACTATGCACCAAGGATCCCCTTTTGTTGAGGCTATCCAATTCCTTCCCTGGCCTTTAGAATTCGGCCTTCCCCGAATTATCTGGAGCCGTCGTCTGCCATGCCTTCCCAATTAAACCCCGCCTCCGGTTTCGAGAAACTCCGCCGCATTGAGTCCAGCAAGGTTTTCCAGGGCGCAGTCATCACCATCATCATCCTGTCGGCACTGACCATTGGCGCCAAAACCTATGATCTGCCTCCCCTGGTGGAGAAGTCGCTCATCGTGATGGACAACGCCATCACCCTGTTTTTCCTGCTGGAAATCCTGTTCCGATTCGGTGTGTGCACCAACAAGAAACGTTTTCTGTTCGACGGATGGAACCTGTTCGATACCCTGGTGGTCATCGGCAGCCTGATTCCTCTGGACAACTCCGAGGCGGTTCTGCTGGGACGTCTGTTGCGGGTATTCCGGGTGTTGCGCCTGGTGTCGGTGGTTCCGGAGCTCCGGTTCCTGATCAACTCGCTGCTAAAAGCGATTCCGCGAATGGGCTATATCGCCCTGCTGATGTTCATCATTTTCTACATATACGCGGCCATGGGTTCGATGTTCTTCGCCAGCGTGGACGAGGAGCTGTGGGGCGACGTGGCCATTGCCATGCTGACACTCTTCCGGGTGGCCACCTTCGAGGACTGGACGGATGTGATGTACGCCACCATGGAACAGTACCCGCTGAGCTGGGTTTTCTACATCACCTTCATATTCCTGACGGCGTTTGTTTTCCTGAATATGATGATCGGGGCGATTCTTGAGGTCATGAGCGAGGAGCAGAACGCCCAGCAGGCCCAACAGGCCCATGATGAGCGGGACGAGATTACCCGCCAGCTCCAGGCCGTTCAGGTACAACTGGCGGAGCTGACGAAGCAGATCAGCGAAAAGCGCTGACTCAGAACGGCTTGGCCAGGGCCAGATGAAGAATGGCCGTAAATTGCACCAGGGCCAGTACCGCAGCGGAAATTCGAACGGGCTTTCCGAGGGTGGTTTTCAGGGCAAACACGCCAGCAATGATATAGCCGACCAGCAAGACAATTTTGGCGATCAGCCACCCCGGCATGGCCGACGCGTACCCGGCGACAAACACCAGGGAGATCGCTGCCACCAACAGAATGGTGTCATTGATGTGGGGAATAAACCGCAACGGTGTCTCGCGCCAGCCCGGTTTTCCGACCGCGTCGAGCAGCAGGCGCAGGGCAAAGAGGATAATCGTAAGGTACGCGGTGGTCACGTGCAGGTGTTTCAGGATCATGTACGCGGTCATGGAAATTCCCTTGTTAACAGGCGTTTTGCCGCATTGTACGCAATCTGTCGGCAAGCAGGTATGGTTTGGCTTGCTCTGAAACCGGCAATCATCCACTAAAGGTCAATAGCAGCTCCCGAAATTCGAGCTAAAGTATGAGGAAATCATTTTGTAACAGAGACACTGGCACTATGAACCCGGATCATTTTGATAAAGAAGACCTGATCAAATGCGGCCATGGCGAGCTCTTCCCCGGCTCCATGCGCCTGCCCATCAACGAGATGCTGATGTTTGACCGCGTTACGCACATTGCGGACGACGACGGCCTATACGGCAAGGGCAGCCTGGTAGCGGAGCTCGACATCAATCCGGACCTGTGGTTCTTCAAGGTGCACTTCGTTGACGATCCCGTGATGCCGGGCTGCCTCGGCCTCGATGCCATGTGGCAGCTGGTAGGCTTCTTCCTCGCCTGGGGTGGCGGTGAAGGCAAGGGCCGCGCATTGGGCGCCGGTGAAGTGAAGTTCACCGGCCAGGTTTTGCCGACGGCCAAGAAAGTCACCTACCGCCTGGATCTCAAACGCGTGATCAGGCGCAAACTGACCATGGCAATTGCCGATGGCCGGATGGAGGTAGACGGCCGGGAAATCTACACAGCCAAAGACCTGCGGGTCGGCATGTTCACCTCGACCGATGATTTTTAGGAGTTAACAGGATGCGTCGTGTTGTAATCACCGGTATGGGCATTGTTTCCAGCCTTGGTACCAACCAGAAGGAAGTCGCGCAGTCACTCAGGGAATCCCGTTCTGGCATCGGCTTTAGCGAAGAAGCCCGGGACAATGGTCTGCGCAGCCACATCTGCGGCCAGATCAACCTGAACCTGCCCGAATTGATTGACCGGAAACTGTGGCGTTTCATGTGCCCCGCTTCCGGTTACACCTATCTGGCGATGCTTGAGGCTATCGAGCAGGCCGGGCTGACCGATGAGCACATCAAGGCCGACACCACCGGTATCATCTTTGGCCAGGGCGGTGCCTCAACGGTTGAACTGCTGGATTCCATCGATACCCATCGCGACCGCGGTATCCGCCGGGTTGGCCCCTATCGCGTGCCCCGGACCATGGGCAGTGCGATCAACGCGTCACTGGCAACCGGCTTTGGCATCCGCGGCATTAACTACGGCATCACCTCTGCCTGCGCTACCAGCGCGCATTCGATCGGCCATGCCGCCGATCTGATCGCTCTCGGGCGCCAGGATGTCATGTTTGCTGGCGGTGGCGAAGATATCCACTGGACCCTGAGCCTGCTGTTCGATGCCATGGGCGCCCTGTCGACGAAATACAACGACACGCCGGAACTGGCGTCACGTACTTATGACGCGCACCGTGATGGTTTCGTTATCTCTGGTGGTGGTGGTGTGCTGGCACTCGAAGCCCTGGAACACGCCGAGGCCCGAGGCGCAAACATCCTGGCTGAGCTGGTCGGCTTTGGCGCCACTTCCGACGGCGCTGACATGGTCGCCCCCAGTGGCGAGGGCGCTGTACGGTGCATGCAGCAGGCCATGAAAAACCTGGATGGTGAGATCAGCTACATCAACACTCACGGAACCAGCACCCCGGCCGGCGATATCACCGAGCTGAAAGCCCTGAAAGAGACATTTGGCGACAAGATTCCGCCGTTGAGCTCCACCAAACCCCTTTGCGGCCACGCTCTTGGCGCGGCGGGCGTACATGAGGCTATTTACAGCCTGATCATGCTGCGTGACGGCTTTATTGCTCCATCGGCAAATATCCAGGACCTTGATGAAGGGGCCGAAGGCTACCCGATCGTTCGGGAACGCATGGATAACCAGAAACTGGACCTGGTGATGAGCAACAGCTTTGGCTTTGGTGGTACCAATGCCTCACTGGTGTTCAAAAAAGTCTGATCCGGATCAGGATAGCCTGACAGAGCGGTATTCAGCCGGGGATGTCCCCATCCAGCGCTTGAAAGCCCGGCTGAATGCGCTCAACTCCGAAAAACCGAGCTGCTCGGCAATCTCCACCAGCGGTTTGGTCCTGTCCTGCATGTAGGTCAGCGCCTGCCTGCGGCGAACATCCTCCAGCAAACGGGCGAATGTCAGCCCTTCACGCTTCAGTTTCTTGTGCAACGTGTAGCGGCTCATATGCAGCTGCGACGCCACGACTTCCACACCAACTTTGCCACGAGCAAGCTGAACACTGATCAGGGAACTGACCCTGACACTCAGCGAAGCCCGCGCCACCTCTGGCGTCAGAGGCTTTGATGCCATCTGGAATTCCTCCTTTGCAACGCTTCGGCCCGAAAAGCCCGAACCGTGAGCGTACACATGTTAGCCGAAAATAATCAATAAGACCTTTGAGCAGGATCAAGGGAGCGGCCGACCGCATGCGGCAAAATGGCCCGTTTTCAGAATCGCCCGGAGCCACTATGAACACCCCGGAACTGCTCGCCCCCGCGGGCACCCCCGAACACCTTGAAACCGCCTTTGCCTATGGCGCCGATGCGGTCTACGCCGGCCAGCCGCGCTATTCGCTGAGAGTAAGAAACAACAGTTTCAAAGACGTTGCAGCGCTTGGCGCGGGCATTGAACGGGCCCACGAACTGGGCAAACAGTTCTACCTTGTCTCCAACATAGCACCTCACAACGACAAGGTGCGGTCCTATCTGAGAGATCTGGCGCCAGTACTGGAACAAAAACCCGACGCGCTGATCATGTCGGACCCCGGCCTGATCATGCTGGTGCGGGAAAAATGGCCAGACCAACCCATCCATCTTTCAGTACAGGCCAACGCGGTGAACTGGGCCACGGTAGAGTTCTGGCGGCGTCAGGGAATCAGCCGGGTCATCCTCTCCCGTGAACTGGCCCTGAATGAAATTCGCGAGATCCGCGAACGGGTCCCGGAGATGGAGCTCGAAGTCTTCGTTCACGGTGCCCTGTGCATGGCTTATTCTGGCCGCTGCCTGCTCTCGGGTTACATGAACCACCGGGACGCCAACCAGGGCGCCTGCACCAACGCCTGCCGCTGGAACTACAAACAGGTCCAGCACAGCCACGACCAGACCGGCGACCTGATCGCCACCTGCGGCGGCGGCGTACAGGAGGTGGAACCGAAAGAAATCCTGCTGGAAGAGCCTAACCGCCCGGGCGGATTCATACCCGCCTATGAGGACGAGCACGGCACCTACATCATGAACTCAAAGGATTTGAGAGCCGTCCAACACGTCGCTGAACTGGCAAAGATGGGCGTTCATTCCCTGAAAATCGAAGGCCGCACGAAGAGCACCTACTACGTGGCCCGCACCACCCAGGTCTACCGCCGCGCCATCGACGAGGCGATGCAAGGAAAGCCGTTCGACATGAACCTGATGGACGAACTCGAAGCCCTCTCCAACCGTGGCTATACCGAAGGCTTCCTCCGCCGCCACCTGCCACGGGAATACCAGACCTACGAACAGGGCTCCTCATTCCTCGGCACCCAGCAGGTGGTTGGCACCATTACCGACAAGGATGACCAGTGGCTGACCATAGACGTGAAAAACAAATTCGCGCCCGGCGACCAACTGGAACTGATCAGCCCGGCTGGCAACATCCGGTTCTCGGCTAATGTCATGGAAAACCGAAACGGCCAGGCCATGGACTATGCGCCGGGCAGCGGGCATATCGTGCGGATTCCGATACCTGCTGATCTTCCTCAGAATCTGGACCACAGCTACCTCACCAGAATATTGCCCTCGGCGCCTAGCAATTAGTCTGAGGCGGGGTGAGGGGGAAGTCTCCCCAGACTGTGTGTTGCCAGGGATGGCAACACCAAGCCCCCATGGATGGGTTCACGGCGTGTCTGGGGAGACTTCCCGCTCACCCTGCCATGCACTCACCTCAAAAGCCCCAGACCTACAAGAGCCAGACTATCAGCCTCATTACCACCCCCTTAGTGCCCCAAAGGCCGATTAAGGTATAATCACCCCACGCCCAAATTAATACCTGACTATTTTACTCTGGTATTGTATAATCGCTGCCCAGAAGCGATGGATACGAACGGGTTTTCTACTTATTTTTCAGCATCAGCTTTGGAAATCCGTCATCCAAAAAGCGATTGCAGGGCGTACTCACAGGATGAGCGACCACTGCAACACCCAAACTGATGACATCCGATCGACAGCCCATTCATGAGGCTGCCGGCGACACCAAGGGCGCAAGCCCGCGATGAGAGAATACGGAGCGACGATCATGGCGACCACCGACACCGAGGTGAACGAGCTGATCAAACGGGAATACGAATACGGATTTGTAACAGACATTGAATCCGACACATTCGAACCCGGCCTTAATGAAGACGTTATCGCCCGCCTTTCCGGCCTCAAGAAAGAACCGGAATGGATGCTGGAGTGGCGGCTGAAAGCCTACCGTCGCTGGCTCGAGATGGACGAGCCGGACTGGGCCCATGTGGGCTACCCGAAAATCGACTACAACTCGATTTCATATTACTCCGCGCCCAAGCGTCCGGAAGACATGCCCCAGAGCCTGGACGAGGTAGATCCGGAGCTGCTGAAGACCTACGAAAAGCTGGGCATCCCCCTGCACGAGCGCGAGAAGCTGGCCGGCGTGGCTGTTGATGCAGTCTTCGATTCGGTTTCTGTAGCAACCACATTCAAGGAACCACTGGCCAAAGCCGGCGTGATCTTCTGCTCTATCTCCGAAGCAATTCAGGATTACCCGGAGCTGGTCAAAAAATACCTGGGCTCGGTCGTGCCGGCTGGTGACAACTTCTTCGCCGGACTGAACTCCGCAGTCTTCTCCGACGGTACCTTTGTCTATGTACCCAAGGGCGTTCGCTGCCCGATGGAACTGTCCACCTACTTCCGCATCAACGCGGCCAACACCGGCCAGTTCGAGCGCACCCTGATTATCGCCGAAGACAGCAGCTACGTGAGCTACCTCGAAGGTTGCACTGCGCCCATGCGGGACGAAAACCAGCTTCACGCCGCGGTTGTTGAACTGGTAGCCCTCGACGACGCCCAGATCAAGTACTCCACGGTACAGAACTGGTACCCGGGTGATGAAGAAGGCAAAGGCGGCATCTTCAACTTTGTTACCAAGCGCGGTGCCGCCATCGGCAAGAACTCCAAGATCTCCTGGACCCAGGTGGAAACGGGCTCCGCGGTCACCTGGAAGTATCCGAGCTGCGTCCTGAGAGGCGAAAACAGCGTTGGTGAGTTCTATTCCGTAGCACTGACCAACAATTACCAGCAGGCCGACACCGGCACCAAGATGATCCATCTGGGCAAGAATACCTCCAGCACGATCATCTCTAAGGGTATTTCCGCCGGCAAGAGCTCCAACGCTTACCGCGGCCTGGTGAAATTTGGCCCTGGGGCGGAAGGCGCACGTAACTTTACACAGTGCGATTCGCTGCTGATCGGCGACCGCTGCGGCGCGCACACCTTCCCCTACATCGAGAGCAAGAACAAGTCGGCCATCGTCGAGCACGAGGCAACCACCTCGAAGGTGAGCGATGAGCAGATGTTCCTCTGCCGCCAGCGCGGTATCGACCCGGAACAGGCGGTCTCCATGATCGTGAATGGCTTCTGTAAGGAAGTGTTCAAGGAGCTGCCCATGGAGTTCGCTGTCGAAGCCGGCAAACTGCTTGAGGTGAGCCTCGAAGGGTCCGTTGGTTAACAGGACGGCAAGCACAAAAGTATCGCAGAAGCCGTCGGGCAGGCCCTTCCGGGATCGTCGAAATCAGGGATGATTTCGTCGAGCGTACAGGGACGTATTTACAGCGTATCCCGGAAGGGCCTGCCCGATGGCTGACTCCCCCCAGTTAGGGGCAGGCAACAGAATTCAGACGGTTAAATGAGAGAGACGCTACAAATGCTGAGCATCAAGAACCTGCACGCATCCGTTGAGGGCAAAGAAATCCTCAAGGGCATCAACCTGGAAATCAAGGCCGGGGAAGTTCACGCCATCATGGGCCCCAACGGCTCTGGTAAGAGCACCCTGTCGCAGGTGCTGGCAGGCAACGAAGCATTTGAAGTCACCGAGGGTGAAATCACCCTGAACGGCGACAACCTGCTGGAACTTGAAACCGAAGAGCGTGCCCGCGAAGGCATTTTCCTGGCGTTCCAGTACCCGGTGGAGATCCCCGGCGTGAGCAACCTGCAGTTCCTGCGCACCGCCGTGAACGCCATGCGCCAGCACAAAGGCCAGGACGAGATGAACGCGGCCGAGTTCATGAAACTCGCCAAAGAAATTTCCAAGCAGGTGGATCTGGATCCGGCGTTCCTGAAGCGTGGCGTCAACGAAGGCTTCTCCGGTGGTGAGAAGAAGCGTAATGAGATCATGCAGGCCCTGCTGCTGCAGCCGAAGCTGGCGATTCTCGACGAGACCGACTCCGGGCTCGATATCGACGCCCTGAAGGTTGTCTCTGACGGCGTGAATGCTCTGCGCGCGGAAGACCGCGCCATCCTGATGGTGACCCACTACCAGCGTCTGCTGAACCACATTGTGCCGGACTACGTGCACGTTCTGGCAGGCGGCAGGATCATCAAATCCGGTGGCCGCGAGCTGGCGCTGGAGCTGGAAGAACGCGGCTACGGCTGGCTGGGTATCAAGGATGAAGAAACTGCCGACAGTTCAGCCACAAGTTCTGCCAACTAAACGGGAGGTCGCGGAATGAAACCAGCACCCACGCTTTCCACCGCGTTCCTGCACCCGGCCGGGCAGTCCCTGCCGGAGCCCCTGCTCGCCCTGCGCAAGCAGCGTGGAACCGCTCTGGTCGACATGCCGTTGCCGACCCGGAAAACCGAAAACTGGAAATACTCCAGCAAGTACCTGAAGCTGACCGACGACATGGCCATCTCCCTGCCGGCGAATGGCAAGACCGGCAGCGGCCTGGCAGTGCCCGGCTACAAGGTTGCGTTCCTTAACGGTGTAATGATGCCGGAGGCCTGCGAATATCCGGATCTGGACGGCATCAGCATCAAGAGCTTCGGCGACCTGAGCGATGAGGAAGCCAGCGATCTGGCGGATCGCCTGGACAGCACCCTGGACAACAAGGCGGTTCAGATGGCCCGGTTGAATTCCGCCCGGTTTGAAGACGGCCTGCTGATTCGCCTGAAGCCAGACGCAGTGCTCGACCAGCCGCTGTTCATTGTTCACGAGGTAACGGCCGAGGCCAGCGGTTCGGCTTTCCCGCGCATTTTCGTGGATGCCGGCCGTCATAGCCAGATTACGCTCGTGGAGGAGTACATCTCCAGCGGCTCGGCGCAGGTCATGGTCAACACCGTTACGGAATTCAATGTGGCCGACGGCGCCAACATCACCAGCATTCGTCTTAACATGGAAGGCGAGAACGTCCAGCACATTGGCTCCACCGGCGTCCTGCAACAGCGCAGCTCGCGGTTTGAAAGCCATACCGTTGGCTTTGGTGGCCCCCTGCGCCGGCACGACCTTCAGGTCCGGCTTCAGGGTGAAGGCGCTGAGTGCAAGCTCAACGGGGTAGTTGTTACCCAGGGCAAACAGCACTACGACAACCACACCACCATCGAGCACGTAGCTGCCCACTGCAACAGCGAAGAAACCTATCGCAATATCGCAGCGGACCAGTCCCACGCCGTGTTCAATGGCCGGATTCATATCCATCAGGACGCCCAGAAGTCCAATGCGGATATGAACAACAAGAACCTGCTGCTGTCCAACGGGGCAGAGATTGACACCAAGCCGGAACTGGAAATCTACGCCGATGACGTGAAATGTGCCCATGGCGCGACCATCGGCCAGCTTGACGAAATTTCGCTGTTTTACCTGGTTTCACGGGGTATCGGCCGGCGTCAGGCGAACGTTCTGCTCACCATGGCCTTTATCAACGAGCTGGTCGAGCAGATTCCGGTTGAAGCAGTGCGGGAGACGGTCCAGGGCCGTCTGAACCACTTCTTCGAACAGACATTTCAGGAGGCGTAACCGGTTATGACCGATCTGTCCGTGGCAAGCACCGCCAAGCGCACCACCTTCGACGTGGACGCGATTCGCCGGGATTTCCCGATCCTGTCTCAGCAGGTAAACGGAAAGCCCCTGGTGTATCTGGACAACGGTGCGTCGGCCCAGAAGCCGGAGGCTGTACTGGATGCCATGGATCGGTATTACCGTGAGATGCACTCCAACGTCCATCGGGGCGCCCATACGCTGGGAGACCGTGCGACCTCCGCCTTCGAGGGTGCCCGCGAGACGGTTCGAAACTTCCTGAACGCCGAAAGCACCCGGGAAATTATCTGGACCCGCGGCACTACTGAGGCCATCAACCTGGTTGCCAACGGCCTCGCCCCGCGCCTGAAGGCTGGTGACGAGATACTGGTGAGCCACATGGAACACCACGCCAACATCGTGCCCTGGCAGATGATTGCCGAGCGCACGGGTGCGAAGGTGGTACCTGTCCAGGTAACACCGGAAGGCGAGCTGGACCTCGAGTCCTTCACCAGCCTGCTCAATGAGAAGACTCGTGTGCTGGCAATCACCCACGTTTCCAACGTGCTTGGTACCGTGAACCCGGTGGCGGCCCTGATTGAGCAGGCCAAGGCCCACGGAATCATAACCCTGGTGGACGGAGCCCAGGCGGTACCTCATTACCAGCCGGACGTTCAGGCACTGGGCTGCGACTTTTACGTGTTCTCATCGCACAAGCTGTTTGGCCCCACCGGTATTGGTGTGCTTTACGGTAAGGCCCAGTTGCTGGAGGAAATGCCTCCTTACCAGGGCGGTGGCGAGATGATTGAACGGGTATCGTTTGAGCGGACCACCTGGAACACCCTGCCCTACAAATTTGAAGCCGGCACCCCGGCCATCGCCGAGGCAGTTGGATTGGGAGCGGCCATCGACTACCTGAACGGCCTGGATCGTTCCGCCATGGAAGCAGCCGAGATCGCCCTGCTTGATCGGGCCAACCAGCTGGTGGAAACCGTACCCGGCATGGAGATTATCGGTACCGCAAAACAGAAAGTGCCGGTTATATCCTTTAAAATTGCCGGTCTGCACCCCAGCGATATAGGCACGCTGCTGGATCAGCAGGGTATCGCAATCCGCACCGGCCACCACTGCGCCATGCCGCTGATGGATTTCTATGGAGTTCCCGGTACAGCAAGGGCTTCATTCGCGTTCTACAATACCCTGGACGAGGTGGATACATTGTTTACCGCCCTGCAAAAAGTCCAGCGTCTGTTTGCCTGATGGAGGTCGAATCATGACAGCCGAAGTCTTCACCCCGACCGTTGCCGTCACCATGACGCCCAGCGCGGTCAAGCACGTACGCAAACAGCTGGAGAAAAAGCCGGACGCCAAGGGCATCCGGCTGGCCATCAAGAAAAGTGGCTGCTCCGGCTTCAAATACGAAACCCAATGGGTGGAAGACACCGCCGCCGACGACAAGGTGTTTCACATTGATGGCGTCGATGTTTTCGTGAAAGAAGAGCATCTGCCGCTGGTGAACGGCATCGAGATCGATTTTGTGACGGAGGGCGTGAACTCCATGTTCCAGTTCCGCAATCCGAACGCCACCGCAGAATGCGGATGCGGCGAGAGCTTTACCGTAGCGTGAAATTGGGGTCAGATGAAATTGGGGTCAGATGAAAATTTCATCTGACCCCCTCTTAACAGACATCAAAGATTGAAAAAGCGAGGCCCGAACAGGCATGCAAGAACGGGAAGTGGTCCTGACCAAACGCGAGGTGGAAGCCCGCCTTGTTCCTTCCGGAACCGAAATCATGATTCCGTCGGACACCTTTGTGACCATCACACAGTCACTGGGTGGCACCTTTACGGTCGCTGTTAACGGTAACCTTGCCCGGATTGAAGGCCACAATGCCGACGCGCTCGGCAAGAAACCCCTGGAAAGCAGCTTCGAAACCCCGGAAGACGGCACCGTCAACGAAAACCAGGTCTGGGAAGCCATGCAGAACTGCTACGATCCGGAAATTCCGGTGAACGTGGTGGATCTGGGCCTGATTTACGAGTGCAGGATTGAAAATGGCACCGAAGACGGCAACCATGTGTACGTGCTGATGACCCTGACTGCCGCCGGCTGCGGCATGGGCCCGGTGATTACCGAAGATGTGAAAACCAAGCTCGAACATGTGCCCAACGTGGACAAGGTGACCGTTGAACTGACCTTCGATCCGCCCTGGAGCAACGAAATGCTCACCGACGAAGCCAAACTCGAACTGGGAATGCTGTAAATGACTGCCAGTGAACAGGACTTTCTGAACAACCCCCTGGGTAAAGACACCACCCTGGATGACGTTCTCGATGGCTTCGAGCTGCTGGACGACTGGGAAGAGCGCTACGCTTTTATCATTGATCTGGGCAAGCAGCTTCCTGCGTTTCCCGAGGAATCCCGGGTTGAAAAAAACTATGTTCATGGCTGCCAGAGCCAGGTCTGGCTGATTCATCACTACGATGAAGATAGTGGCCGGCTTTACCTGTTGATTGACTCTGACGCCATGATTGTTCGTGGGCTCGCTGCCATCATTCTGGTCGCCCTTAACGGCAAAACCCCGAGAGACCTTCTGGCCACGGACATTGATGAGTTATTCGAGCAACTGGACCTGTTCCGGCACATTTCCCCGACCCGCGGCAACGGGCTCAGGGCGATGGTTGGCAAGATCCGCGACATTGCGGCCGCCGAGGTGGCCAACGCCAGCAATTGATGCCCGTCAGCCCTACCAGATAATCGCTATATCATCTCTCTGGATATTCACGATGCCGCCCAGTTGCGGCATGGTACCCCGGCTGAAATGCGGCTGAACTTTTTCGAGCGTCACTGACAAGTCGCTGTCCTGCAGCTCGGGTGAGTCGTCTGGCGACTCCAGATAGCGTTTGCTGCGATAGATCTTTAGCTCGTCACCCGGCCGAAGGCCCGCTGTGGCGCCCGACTCCAGGGTTACAGAAAAGCCGTCCACCCGCGCAATTCTGGTAATAAAGGGCTGACACGCCAGCGCCTCCGTTACCGCGGCTGCCATCTCTCCGATAACACCATCGACGGACTGGCCGTAGGCTGTTTTCTGGAAGCCGGCCGAGCCGAACCCTGCTGAACTGCCAGGCCCGGCATCCCAATCGGCTGCGGTTTCATATCTCTGGCGGTATACCGGCGCGCCGCTGAAGCCATCAAAGATGACAAGGTCAGCCGCAAACCGGCGCCGTTGATCTACTACGCCAATGCCCCTCTGCATTCTATCCAGTACCGACGTGCCCCACGCCGACGGATCAGCAACGCCAAGATCCCGAATCACACCTGTCACTACGAACTGAACGCCCATTTCTCGGGCCAGCTCAAGCACGTTGGTCAACCGATTGTCGCCCTGTTGTACCGTAGGCGCGTTCAGCAGATCCGTGAACATCCGTGAGGTTGTCGCACCAAAAACCTGCAAGCCACCCTGAGCCACCAAACGCTGCTGGAGTTGTTGCGGCAAAATTTCGCCGGCGTCATCAATCCGCCCCACCCTGGCCTGGTCCGGATACAGCACAGGAAACCCGGTCACTGCGACACGCTTTTTCAGGCGTCCGGAATCTCCCGATCCGCATTGGCTGCGACTCTCGCTGATATCTCCGCGTACAATCACCCGCAATAGGTTACCGCTCTGGTACTCATCCACGATCCGCACATTCCTGGCCCGGGCGCTTGAGGCCAGGTCCATCCGTGACTCGGTGATTACGCCGTTTTTCATGGTGTCGTGCGTGCTCACCCTGGCTTCATACTGCAGGGAAAGGTCCCGGATTGCGGCCTTGCGGGCCTCAGCCCGGGCGGCTTCCAGGTTGCCATTGTGGATATTGGCATGGCCCACGCCTTCCAGAACTACCGCATGGGCGGCAGAAACCACGAAAAGGGCCAGAGCTCCGAGCACAGCCAGTGACAGCAAGCGTTTCATAATTCTCGATACTCCCTACACTCTCTATACTCTCGATCAATCAAGGTAATACAGGGAATCCACGCCTTTACTCTGTACATCGCCCACGCTGTCATTTTCTTGCGGCATGGGAATCGGGCAGAGATCCTGCACCTGATCATCAGCAACCTTGGCCACACAGGCCCGGAAACGTGGCTCGAGCTTCAGTTCCATCACCGTTTCGAAGACACCGTCGCTGTGCTCGTTGACCGCGACCAACTTCGCGCCGCGAATATAGCTGTCCACATAGGTTCTGAAGGTGTCGTTGCGCAGCACAAAATCATTAACGGTGGAACTACCGTACACGACGGTACCGTAGACCCGTTCAACGAGATTCCGGTAGGCGTCCAACTGAGAGGCCCGGCGGGCCATCAGACGTTTGCGGGTATTTGAACGGTCGGCCGCAACATCCTCATAGGTACCCAGACCGCTCACCCGCACAGTAATTGGCTCCAGCATCGTATCCTGACGGGACTGGTTGCCGTTATCCCCCTGATAACTGCCAACCGGCGCACAAGCAGCCACCGTTGTTGCCAGAAGAGGCATAAGTATCCAGCGAAGGTTCATTGCGTGTCTCCAGAAAACGTCATTTCCGGTTTGCCATGAAAAAACTACGCCAGTTTTTCTAACTGCCTGATATTCCGATCAACAACTCCCAACCGTATTGTTTTGCAATCCCTATGCGGCAAAAAACTGCCTCTGTTTACACATCCAAAACAAACCGTTACCCCATGCGTCATGAGCTGGATAAGGTTCTGCCTTACCCTTTCAGGTACGTAACATCTATTTTGCCTTTTTACCTGACAGGATTCTTCATGACCGGATATCGCCTGACCAAACTTTCTTTGGCTATTGGTCTTTCCGTTGCCACCAGTTCTGCGCTGGCCAGCCCGCAGTCGTTTATGTCTGCCCGCTCTTTTGCCATGGGTGGCACTGGAGTGGCGGTTGCAGCGCCATCTGACGCCCCTGCGGAAAACCCGGCCATGATGGCTGCGGATCATCACAGCTGGAACGATGATTTCGGGCTTACGCTGCCCTCCGTGAATGTGCGGGCAGCGGACGAAGAGGAAACTATTGATCAGGTCGATGACATTCAGGACACCATTGATGACTTTGAGCAAGCCATCGACAACCTGAATCAATCAGAAGCACAGGGTCAGGCCGCCAAACTCCGTGATCAACTGCAGGCCTTCGACGAGGATACTGCCCGGGTTAACGCCGGCCTGGGCCTTTCCCTCGCCTTTCCCGGGCCGAAACTTTCGGTAGGGGTGTTCGCCAATGGCAACCTTACGGCAACCGTTCGAGGTGAATACGATGAGAACGACGATGCCATTCTTGAAGCTATCGAGAATGGCAACACCCTGCCGCCCTCCGGCATCACAGATGACCTTGAATCCCGCGGCAAGATTCTTGCCACCGCCGTTTCCGAAGTCGGAATCAGCTTCGCCCGGGAATTCCAGCTGGCCAATGGTCAAGCGATGCAGTTAGGGGTTTCACCCAAGTACATCAATCTGCAAACATTCCAATACACGGAAACCATTTCCGACTTCGAGGATGACGACTTCGACGGCGACCAGTATCAGACGGACAAGAGCGGCTTTAACCTGGATATCGGCGCAGCTTACGCATTCGGCGAAGAGAAACAGTGGAATGCCGGTATCGTGGTCAAAAACCTCATCCCGATGGAGTTGGACTCTGCAGCGAGCCGTCCCGAGCTGGGTGAAGAAGTCCGGACACTGGAACTCAACCCCATGGCCACCGTCGGCATCGCCCACAAGAGTGAGTACCATGTAGTCACTGCAGAAGTTGACCTGACCAAGAAAGAAGCCTTCGGCTTCGAGGACGACACCCAGTGGGCAGCCCTTGGCGCCGAATTCGACGCCTTCCGTTACGCCCAGCTGCGGGTGGGTGTTCGCCACAACCTGGCCAGCAACGATGACAACGACGGCATTGAAGAGAAAACCCAGTTCACTGCAGGTCTCGGACTGAACATAGTCGGCGTCCGCCTCGATATCGGTGCCCTGTACAGCGATGCCGATGTAGGCGCGGCTCTGGAGCTTGGCACCGCGTTCTGAAGCAAACTTCTGTTAAAGCCCGCCCGGGCAGTCCCGGGCGGGCTTTTTTTATGGTAAGCGGCGTCAGAGGTTTGCCTGCCCCGCCCGGGAACCGGATAATCCACCGACACACTCCCGAAAGGAATCAGAGATTTCATGCAGGCCTATCTGGTTGGCGGTGCCGTTCGTGACGAATTACTCGGCCTTGAGGTGAAGGACCGGGACTGGGTGGTCGTCGGTGCAACCCCCGGGGAAATGCTTGCCAACGGTTTCAAGCAGGTGGGCTCGGACTTTCCGGTATTCCTGCATCCCCGAACCCGGGAAGAATACGCCCTGGCCCGCACCGAAAGAAAACAGGGCCACGGCTACCATGGTTTCACTGTCTACAGCGCACCGGACGTCACCCTTGAGCAGGACCTGAAGCGACGGGACCTGACCATCAATGCGATGGCAAAAGCTGAAAACGGCGATCTGGTCGACCCCTTTGAAGGCCGCAGAGATCTGGAAGATCGCAAGCTTCGGCATGTCTCGGAGGCCTTCGCGGAGGACCCCCTGAGAATTCTGCGCACGGCCCGGTTCGCAGCCCGCTTTCACCCGCTGGGATTTTCCGTGTGCGACCAGACCATGGCCCTGATGAAGCGCATGGTGGATAGCGGAGAAGTAGACCACCTGGTGCCCGAACGGGTCTGGCAAGAATTCCAGCGGGCGCTGCATGAACAGGCGCCCGAGGCCTTTTTCGAAGTTCTTCGTGACTGCGGCGCCCTTGAGGTTCTTATTCCGGAATTAGCTTCGGAAAAAGTTTTTCAACTCGCGATGGCGGCACTTGGCTGCGTCCACCGCCGCTTGCACGCCCAGACGGAGGAGCGTTTTGCGGCCCTGCTCTCCCCCCTGGATGCCCCTGTTGCAAAGGACCGGGCAAAAGCCCTTAAGGCACCCAATGACTGTCAGAATCTAACGCGACTGGTTACTGCCTTCACACCCCAGATCCGGGACATTGATGCGCAACGCCCGGACGCCGAAACGCTTTTGGACCTTCTCGACCAAGCGGACGTCTGGCGCCGCCCGGAACGTTTTTCGCAACTCCTGAACGTGCTCGAGTGTGCCTTGCCGGGCGATTCCCGCACACTGGACCTGCTGCGAGCCGCCTCGAAAGCAGCTACCGGCGTTGAGCCGAGAAGCCTCCTGGCGCAAGGGTACAAAGGCAAGGAACTGGGCAGTGCGATCCGCACGGAACGCCTGAAACGCATCGGCGACGCCGTCGCACCGACCAACCACTGAGGAGGCACCATGCCGTCCACAACGCCTGTCGCCCTGATCACCGGCGCAGCCCACCGTCTTGGCGCACAGACTGCCCGGACACTTCACGAAAGAGGGTGGAACCTGGTGATTCACTACCGAAGCCGGGAAGAGCAGGCGAACTCACTGATTGCGCAGATGAACCGCCAACGGCCCGACTCCGCCTGCGCCCTACAGGCGGATTTGAACCAGTTAGCTGGAGTGGACCGGTTGGCGAGTGACGCCGTCGCACAGTGGGGCCGACTGGACGCACTGGTGAACAATGCATCGGTCTTCTACCCCACCCCGACCTCAGAGGCCACCGAAGACGACTGGAACACAATCCTGAACACCAACCTTCGGGCCCCATTTTTCCTGCTTCAGGGATGCCTGGCCGAACTTCGGCGAAACCGCGGCAGCGTCGTAAATCTGATCGATATTTACAGTGAAAGGCCCATCGATGATCACCCGCTGTACTGCGCCACCAAGGCCGGCCTGGCTGCCCTGACGCGCTCCTGGGCAAAAGACCTGGCGCCGGACGTGCGCGTGAACGGCGTATCGCCAGGCGCAATCCTATGGCCAGAAGGCGAAGCAGAAATGGATCAATCCGCCCAGCAGGCAATCCTTCAGAAGACGCCACTGGCCCGCACCGGCAACCTTGACGATATTTCCGAAACCGTCGCGTTCCTGATCTGCGATGCGCCCTTTATCACCGGGCAGATCGTCTCTGTTGATGGAGGCCGAAGCCTGAACATGTAGCACAACCCGCGCATGACGGACCTGTTCTTTGGCCGGTGACCGCTTTCCGGATACAATGCCAGCAGTTTTCAATCCTGTTCGCGCCGGCCCCAATCCCGCGCGCGCCACTGATCCGGAGAATTCCCATGCGTGATGTCGTTATTGTTGCCGCCCGCCGTACTGCTATCGGAACCTTTGGCGGAGGTCTTTCCAGCCTGAGCGCAGACCAGCTGGGAACCGCCGTCATCAAGGCACTAATGGAAGAAACCGGCGTTGCCGGTGACCAGATCAACGAGGTGGTACTGGGCCAGGTTCTTACTGCCGGCTGTGGTCAGAACCCGGCTCGCCAGTCTGCCATTAACGCCGGCATTCCAGCGTCGGTGCCCGCCATGACCATCAACAAGGTCTGCGGCTCCGGCCTGAAAGCGGTTCACATGGCGGTGCAGGCCATCCGCTGTGGCGACGCCGAGATGATGATCGCCGGTGGCCAGGAAAGCATGAGCCAGGCACCGCATGTGCTGCCCAACAGCCGCAACGGCCAGCGCATGGGCAACTGGTCCATGGTCGATACCATGATCAAGGACGGCCTGTGGGATGCCTTCAACGACTACCACATGGGCATCACGGCTGAGAACATCGTAGAAAAATACGGCATCAGCCGTGAAGAGCAGGACGAATTCGCTGCGGCGTCTCAGCAAAAGGCCGCGGCCGCTCGCGAAGCCGGTTATTTCGATGGCCAGATTGTTCCGGTTTCCATTCCCCAGCGTAAAGGGGACCCGATCGTCGTTGACCGCGATGAAGGCCCCCGCGACGGCGTCACTGCCGAGGGGCTTGGCAAACTGCGTGCAGCCTTCAAGAAAGACGGCACCGTTACCGCCGGCAACGCCTCATCCCTGAACGATGGCGCCGCAGCCGTGATGGTCTGCAGTGCCGAGAAAGCGAAAGAATTGGGGCTGACTCCGATCGCCACCATCAAGGCTTACGCCAACGCCGGCGTGGACCCGACCATCATGGGCACCGGCCCGATTCCCGCCAGTCAACGCTGCCTCAAGCTTGCCGGCTGGAGCACGGATGATCTGGACCTGGTGGAAGCCAACGAAGCTTTCGCAGCCCAGGCCATTTCCGTGAATCGCGACATGGGCTGGGACACCGGAAAGGTTAATGTGAACGGCGGCGCCATTGCCCTGGGCCACCCCATCGGCGCATCCGGCTGCCGTATCCTGGTCTCCCTGCTGCATGAAATGGTTCGCCGTGACGTTCACAAGGGCCTGGCCACACTGTGCATCGGTGGCGGCATGGGCGTTGCCCTGGCGGTCGAGCGCTAGGTCCTGTGCTCCACGTTGTGCTGTATGAGCCGGAGATACCGCCGAACACCGGCAACATCATCCGGCTCTGCGCCAACACCGGTTGCCAACTGCATCTGATTGAACCGCTGGGTTTTAACCTGGAAGACAAACAGATGCGGCGGGCCGGGCTGGATTACAGCGAGTACGCAACGGTCAGGCTCCACAAGAGTTACCAGGACTTCCTGGCCAGCGAGCAACCCGGACGCCTGTTCGGGTTCACCACCAAAGGCAGCGCCCATTACCACGAAGTGAGCTACCAGGATGGCGACTACCTGATGTTCGGCCCGGAAACCCGCGGCCTTCCCGCTGATGTCCGCGAGGGGTTGCTGCCTGAGCATCGCCTGCGGGTTCCCATGCAACCGCATAGCCGCAGCCTGAATCTCTCCAATACCGCAGCCCTGGCGGTTTACGAGGCCTGGCGGCAGCTGGGGTTTAACGGAGCGACATAAAAAACCGGCCTGAGCCGGTTTTTTTATATCCGATCACAGTGGTTCGGATCAGTGAGTCTGCTGCTCTTCGCTTGCCTCGCCAGCAGCTTCTTCCTGCTTGCGCTTGAGCGCCTGGGCATAGATGGCGTCGAAGTTCACCGGCGCCAGCATCAGGGCCGGGAAGCTGCCCCTGCTCACAATACCGTCGATCGCTTCGCGCGCATACGGGAACAGGATGGTCGGGCAGTAGGCGCCCAGCATCTGGCCCAACTGCTGGCCTTCGATGCCCTGAACCAGGAACACGCCGCCCTGCTGGATCTCGACGATGTAAGCTACCTTCTCACCTACTTTCGCGGTGACGGTCAGGGAAAGCACAACCTCGTACTGGTTGTCGCTGACCTTATTGTGAGACGTATTCAGATCCAGATTCACCTGCGGCTTCCACTGCTCCTGAAATACCAGCGGAGAGTTGGGTGACTCAAAAGACAGGTCCTTCACGTAGATGCGCTGAAGGGCAAACTGGGGTTGGTTCTGGTTGTCACTGCCTGCTGCGGCTTGCTGATTCTCAGCCATTTTCAATCCTTTCGTTCTCGATCATGGGCTCGGGGCCCGTTGTTATGGGATGTTATGAAGTGTGCTGCCGGGACATTCTACGTTGGCTCCGGGCCGGCTTATGTGAAACAGTGCGGCAGAATGATCTTCAGATCAAGGGCCGCTCTATTTCTTCACCAGCGGAAGATTGCTGGCTTTCCAGTCGGCAACACCGCCGTTCAGGCGAACCACATTGCTGAAGCCTTCAGCGTTCAGCTGTTTAACCGCCATGGCAGAATGCTGGCCCATCTTGTCGGCAACGATGATCTGTTTGTCCTTGAACTTGCTCAGCTCACCAACCCGGCTCTTCAGGCTGTTCAGGGGAATGTTGATCGAGCCGGTAATGCGGCCCTCACCAAACTCCTTGCGGTCCCGGATGTCGACTACAACGGCTTCATCCTTGTTAATCAGATTGACCGCACCCTGGGCCGAGATCTTGGCACCACCACGACGGGACTCCAGAATGAGAATGGCAACCAGGAATGCCACGAACAGCGACACAAGAATGTAGTGGTTAACGACAAATTCAAACAACCGGTCCATGAATTTACCCTGATAATGAGTTTGGCGGGATTATACACAGCCTGCTCCCCGGACAGAAGGTGACGAAAGTGGCCAGTAAATGCGAAAATAGATAAACTTCGTTTTCGTTTTAGTAAATTTACTAACATTTTACTCCCGGACTTAATGATGACTGCAATGCGCAAGCCGACTGCACTGATTATCCTGGACGGCTGGGGCCATCGCGACCCGGCTGAAGACAATGCCATCAGCAATGCCAGCACCCCGTTCTGGGACAAACTCTGGCAAAACCAGCCCAAAACCCTGATCAACACATCGGGTATGTTTGTTGGGCTGCCGCAGGGGCAAATGGGTAACTCGGAAGTTGGCCACATGAACCTGGGCGCAGGGCGCGTGGTCTATCAAAGCCTTACTCGTATCGACAAAGATCTGGAGGAAGGCACTTTCCAGCAAAACGAAGTGCTCTGCTCAGCGATCGACAAGGCTGTTCAGAGCGGCCGAGCCGTTCATCTCATGGGTCTGATGTCGCCCGGTGGTGTACACAGCCACGAAGACCACATTATTGCCGCTGCCGAACTTGCCGCCGCACGTGGCGCGAAGGAAGTTTACATCCACGCCTTCCTCGATGGCCGTGACATGCCGCCCCGTAGCGCAAAGCCATCCCTGGAGAAGGCCGCGGCCAAATTGAAGAGCCTCGGCGTCGGCCGCGTTGCCTCGATTGTGGGCCGCTACTATGCCATGGATCGCGACAACCGCTGGGACCGCGTGGAAGCGGCCTACAATCTGATGACCCAGGGCACCGCGGAGTTCACTGCGGCCGATCCGGTATCCGGGCTGGAACAGGCTTATGAGCGCGGGGAAAACGACGAGTTTGTAACGCCAACCCGGATCCACGCTCCGGGCGAGCCCGAGGGAACGATCAACGATGGTGACACGGTGCTGTTCATGAATTTCCGTGCCGACCGTGCCCGGGAAATGACCCGCACCTTTGTGGAGAAGGACTTCGACGGATTCGAGCGCAAGAAGCACCCGGAACTGGCCGACTTCGTGATGCTGACCGAGTATGCGGCGGACATCAAAGCTTCCTGCGCCTACCCGCCCGAGCAGCTCACCAATGGCCTTGGCGAATATATGGCGAAGCAGGGCAAGACCCAGTTGCGCATCGCCGAAACCGAGAAATACGCCCACGTAACCTTCTTTTTCAATGGCGGCCTGGAAACACCGTTCGACGGTGAAGAGCGCATTCTTGTGCCCTCGCCCAAGGTGGCGACCTACGATCTGCAGCCCGAAATGAGCGCACCAGAGGTAACCGACAAGCTGGTGGAAGCGATCAAGAGCGGCAAGTACGATCTGGTGGTCTGCAACTACGCCAACGGCGACATGGTTGGCCACACCGGCAAGCTGGACGCGGCAATCAAGGCGGCCGAATGCCTGGACGAATGCGTCAAACGCGTTGTCAATGCCCTGGATGAGGTAGGCGGCGAAGCTCTGATCACGGCTGACCACGGCAACTGCGAACAGATGACCGATCCGAATTCAGGCCAGGTTCACACTGCCCACACCATTGGCCCGGTGCCGCTGGTATACACCGGCCACCGCAAAGTTGTGTTGAAGAACGACGGCAGCCTGAGCGACGTTGCACCCTCTTTGCTCGCCCTGATGGGAATGGAGCAACCGAAGGAAATGACCGGGCACAGCCTGGTTGAGATCGGCTGATCCGGGATCGGAACCAACCCTTGCAACTCCACGCGATTCTGGCGCTCGCCCTCCTTCTGGGCGCAGCGCCGGCAACAGCCCAGCAGGATGTAACCCCGGCTCAGATCGAGGAACTCAAGGAACGCATTGAGGACATCGACGACTGGCTGGAGGACGCCGAAGAGGACCGCTCCTCCCTGGAGCGGCAACTTGCCGCGACCGAAAAGAATATCAGCCGCCTGACCCGTGAACGCCGCTCCCTGCGCCAGCAGGCCGAACAGCAGCAGCGGAGGCTCCGTGAACTGGAAAGCGAGGCGCAGGAGCTCACCCGAACCCTTGACCGCCAGCGGGACAGTCTCAAGAAGCAGATCCGCGCCGCCTGGATGGAAGGCGATGCGCCAGCCGTAAAGGTACTGCTTAACGAAATTGATCCGGACAAGATCGCCCGGACCATGACCTACTACGAATACCTCAGCAAGGACACAGTCGACCGCCTGGAGGCGTTCAGACAAAGCCTGCAAGAACTCAGAAGCACACAGGCTGCCGTGCAATCAACCCGGGTTGAACTGGCCAGAACTGAGGGAAACGTCGCTAAACGCCAGCAGGAACTGACGGCATCGAGAAAGGAGCGCCAACAGACACTGGCCGCCCTCAATGCCGACATCCAGAACCGACGCAGCGAACGGGAAGAACTGGAATCCGACCGCAAACGGCTTGAAAACCTGCTGGCGGAAGTCCAGCAGGCGATCAACAACATCCCCTCACCCAATGAATCCCAGCCCTTCGCCTCATTACGTAACAAACTGCCCTGGCCCGTAAAGGGACAGGTCCTGAGCCGCTACGGAGAGCGCTATGCCGACGGCAAACTCCGTCGCAACGGCCTGCTGATCGGCACCGGGGACGAAGCGGAGATCCGCGCCATACACTATGGCCGGGTGGTATTTGCCAACTGGCTTCGGGGCTTTGGCCTGATCACCATCATCGACCACGGCGACGGCTACATGACCCTGTACGGCCACAGCAGCAGCCTGTTCACCAGCCCAGGCGACTGGGTGGCTGCCGGCGAACCCATTGCCCAGGCGGGCCGCACCGGCGGCACAGATTCCCCGGCGCTCTACTTTGAAGTCCGGCACAATGGTAAACCCGACAATCCTGGCCGATGGCTGGCAAACTGAGAGCCCCCGGGAGGGCTGACAAACGTCGCAGGTAACGCCATACTGTCCAGAGTCAGGGAAACCAGACCAACTATCGGAATAAAAACGGGATATGTGAATGAAACGGGTCAGAAGTACACTCCACGCCTTGCCATTACGCAGCATTGCTCTCGCTACCTGTTTCGCAACCGCTTCCGGACTGGCCTGGGCCCAGGATAAAGATGCCGCCAGCGAGCAGCTGCTGGAAGGCATCCAGAACGGCGAACGTGTGGAAATAAGCCTGCCGGATCCCGAGAAGCAGCTGCCACTCGAAGACCTCCGCAAGTTCACCGAGGTATTCAGCCGCATCAAGGATGCGTACGTCGAGGAAGTAAGCGATCGCAAACTCCTCGAAAGCGCCATTAAAGGCATGCTGTCAGACCTCGATCCTCACTCCACCTACCTGGCACCCAAGGACTACGAAGAGCTCGAAGAGAGCACCTCGGGCGAGTTCGGCGGGCTGGGCATTGAAGTGGGCATGGAAAACGGCTTTGTGAAAGTGATTTCCCCCATCGACGACACGCCTGCGCAGAAGGCAGGCGTTCAGGCGGGGGACCTGATCATCAAGCTGGATGAAAAACCGGTTAAAGGTATGAGCCTGGAAGAGGCTGTCCAGCTAATGCGGGGCAAACCCGGCTCGATCCTGACGCTCACCATTATGCGTGAGGGCGAAAGCGCTCCCATCGAAATCGAAGTGGAACGGGACGTTATCAAGGTCACCAGCGTGAAATCCCGAATGCTGGAAAATGGTTACGGCTATGTTCGCATTACCCAGTTCCAGGCGGATACCGGCTCGCAGTTCAAGGATGCCCTAAACGGACTGGAAGACGAACTCGGACGCGATCTTGACGGCCTTGTTATCGACCTGCGCAACAACCCGGGCGGGGTGCTGCAGGCGGCCGTAGAGACCGCAGATGCCCTGCTTGATGACGGACTGATCGTCTACACCGAGGGCCGCATCCAGAGTTCCCGCCTGCGCTTCAGCGCGCGGTCGGGCGACATCATGGAAGGCACGCCTATTGTCGTGCTGATCAACGGCGGCTCCGCCTCTGCTTCAGAAATCCTCGCCGGCGCGCTTCAGGACCATGAGCGCGCTGTGGTGATGGGCACCAAATCCTTTGGCAAGGGCAGTGTCCAGACGGTCATTCCGCTGGATGAGACCCACGCCATCAAGATGACTACCGCGCGCTATTACACACCGGATGGCCGCTCCATCCAGGCCACCGGCATCAAACCCGATATTGAAGTACGTCCGGCGGAACTCAAGGAGCTCGACAGCAAGCCGTTCTTCACCGAAGCGGATCTGAGCGGGCACCTTGAAGGACAGAACGAGGGGCAGGACCAAGATGGAAACGATGATGCCCAGAACGCAACCGGTTCTCTTGCCGACCGGGATTATCAGCTACGCTCGGCACTGAACCTGCTCAAGGGAATCCGGATTCTGAACCCGAACAAGAGCGCCAAGGCAGAAGGAAGCGATCAGTGAGAGTAGTCAGTACTCTGCTGGCCGTAGCATTCTGTTTTACCGCCGGCACGGTGTCCGCGGAGCCGGCCCGAAAAGCACTGCCACCCACCATTGCCATCATTATTGATGACATGGGCCACAGCCTTGTTGAAGGTGAGCGACTGGCAAATCTGGATCAGCCGCTCACGCTGGCTTTTCTACCTTACCGTCCACACACGGACAGCCTGGCCCGGCTCGCCTATAAGCAGCACAAGGAAATCATGCTGCACGCCCCCATGGCCAACACCCGCAACTATGGCCTGGGTCCGGGCGGCCTGACCCCCGAGATGGACGAACAGAGCATGGTGACCACCCTTCGCCGTGCCTTGCAGTCGATTCCCCATGTCCAGGGCGTGAACAACCACATGGGCAGCCTGCTGACCCAGCAACTGCAGCCCATGGACTGGGTCATGAAAGAGCTGTTCCGCTACCCGGTGTACTTTATCGACAGCCGCACCATCGCCTCATCCGTGGCCGGTGATGTCGCAGCGGCGTACCGCATTCCGACCATGACCCGGGACGTGTTTCTCGACCACGAACAGACCGAAGAGTTTGTGGATCGCCAGTTCAAACTGCTGATCAAGCGCGCCAAAGAAAACGGCAGCGCCATCGGCATTGGCCATCCTCACAAAGTCACCGTGGACTACCTGGAGAAGCACCTGCCCAAACTGGATGAGCAGGGCATCGCCATTGCAACCGTCAGCGGCCTTTGGGCCATGCGCAACGGCAATCGGGGGATGTTTGCGGAAGGAGAAAAGCAGGCCATTCGACCTGCTTTTGCAAAGAAAGATTAATCGCGGACTTCTATGCCCTGAGCCTTCATGAAGGCCTTCGCTTCAGGAATGGTGTACTGTCCGAAGTGAAAAATTGACGCCGCCAATACCGCATCGGCACCGCCCTGAGTCACGCCATCGGCCAGGTGCTGCAGCTCTCCGACACCGCCTGAGGCAATCACCGGCACAATCACAGCATCGCTGATGGCTTTGGTCAGCCCGAGATCAAATCCGATCTTGGTGCCGTCCCGGTCCATGCTGGTCAGCAGTAACTCACCAGCGCCCATTTCCACCATCTTGCGGGCCCATTCTACGGCATCCAGCCCGGTGGGCTTGCGGCCACCGTGGGTAAAGATTTCCCACCGGGGCTCCTCGCCCTCTTCACTCACCCGCTTGGCATCAATGGCCACCACGATGCACTGGCTGCCAAAGCGATCCGCCGCTTCCCGGACAAACTCCGGGTTGAACACGGCTGCGGTATTGATCGACACCTTGTCTGCGCCAGCATTCAGGAGCTTGCGTATGTCATCCACGGTACGCACACCACCGCCGACAGTCAGCGGAATGAAGACTTCCGCCGCCATTCGTTCAACGGTCTCGTAGGTGGTGTCACGACTCTCATGGCTGGCCGTGATGTCGAGGAAGGTGATTTCATCGGCACCCTGCTCGTTGTAACGGCGGGCCACTTCCACCGGGTCGCCGGCATCGCGGATATCAACGAAATTGACGCCCTTCACCACGCGGCCTTTATCGACATCGAGGCAGGGAATGATGCGTTTCGCCAGAGCCATAAGCCGCCCTTACCCCTTCAGACCGTCGCAGAAAGCCTGCGCTTCAGCGACATCCAGGGTGCCTTCATAGATCGCACGGCCCGTGATGGCACCAAGGATGCCCTTGTCCGCCACGGTAGCCAGGCGCTTCAAATCATCCATATTGGTCACGCCACCAGAGGCGATAACCGGAATACCACCCTCTTCTGCCAGTGCAGCAGTCGCCTCCACATTGACGCCCTGCATCATGCCGTCTCGGCTGATATCGGTGTACACAATCGCGTCCACGCCGTCGTTGGCAAAGCGCTTGGCAAGATCGGTAGCCATCACTTCCGAGACCTCCGCCCAGCCATCGGTGGCCACGCGGCCGTCTTTGGCATCCAGGCCGACGATGATGTGACCCGGGAATTTTTTGCACATCTCAGTGACAAATTCCGGCTCCTTCACCGCCTTGGTGCCAATAATGACCCACTGCACACCGGCCTTCAGGTAGGCCTCAATGGTTTCTGCAGACCGGATACCGCCACCGATCTGGATGGGAAGATCCGGGTATTTACGGGCAATGGCCTGGACAATCTCGCCGTTGACCGGCTCACCGGCAAAGGCGCCGTTCAGGTCAACCAGGTGCAGCCGACGGGCGCCGGCTTCCACCCAGCGGGTGGCCATATCGACAGGATCGTCACCAAACACCGTGGAGTCGTCCATCCGGCCCTGACGCAGGCGTACACATTTGCCGTCTTTCAGATCGATTGCAGGAATTATCAGCATTTTCCAGTCCAGTTTGTAAAATTCTCGAGCAACTGCAGGCCCGCCCGGGCACTTTTCTCCGGGTGGAATTGCACTGCAAAAATATTGTCTCGCGCGACTGATGCCGCAAGGTCCACCCCATAGCGGGTGCGGCCTGCCATATCAGCGTTGCCCTCGGCTTCTGCGTAGAAGCTGTGCACGAAGTAGAAACGGTCACCCTCGGGAATGTTATGCCAAAGGGGGTGATCAATGGTCTGCTGCACCTGGTTCCAGCCCATGTGGGGCACTTTCAGGCGCTCGCCGTTTTCCGTGAGGTGGTCACCGAAATAGCGTACTTGCGAAGGGAACAGGCCGATGCAGTCAACACCGCCGTTCTCTTCACTGCGGGACATCAGGGCCTGCATGCCCACGCAGATGCCAAGAAACGGGCGATCCTGAGAGACCTCACGAACCAGATCCACTACCCCGAGACGATGCATTTCGGCCATACAGTCGCGAATGGCACCAACGCCAGGGAGGATGACACGATCGGCTTCACGGATTTTTTCGGCGTTGTCGGTGACCAGCACGGTGGTGTCCGGGGCAACGTGCTCTACTGCTTTTTTGGCAGAGTGAAGGTTGCCCATGCCGTAGTCGATAATGGCAACGGTTTTCATGGTTGTTGCGGTGTCCTTGATTGACCGGTAAAAAATGACCGGTTAAAGCGAGCCTTCTGGTAACGAGGCGTTTACAAAGAACCCTTGGTGGACGGTGTAATGCCGGCCATCCGCTCGTCCATTTCAATCGCCATACGCAGGGCACGGCCGAAGGCCTTGAACACGGTTTCAATCTGGTGGTGGGTGTTCTTACCCTTCAGATTGTCGATGTGCAGGGTCACCATCGAGTGGTTCACAAAGCCGTGGAAGAACTCCTCGAACAGGTCCACGTCAAAGCCACCCACGGCACCGCGAGTGTAGGGCACATCCATCATCAGGCCCGGGCGGCCCGACAGATCGATAACGACTCTGGAGAGCGCCTCATCAAGCGGAACATAGGCGTGGCCATAGCGGCGAATCCCCTTCTTGTCGCCAACCGCCTGCTTGAAGGCCTGGCCAAGGGTGATGCCGATGTCTTCCACGGTGTGGTGGTCATCAATGTGCAGGTCGCCCCTGGAAACGATGTTCAGATCCACCAGACCATGGCGGGCGATCTGGTCCATCATGTGTTCCAGAAACGGCACGCCGGTATCGAAACTGGATTTACCGGTTCCGTCGAGATCAATCTCAACGGTGATCTGGGTTTCAAGGGTATTTCTTTCTACCCGAGCCTTACGTTCGGCCATGGGGACTCCGTGACAATTGGGCGGCATAACGCCGGAAAAATTCTATCCGGCGATTATACCTTTTATGTCCGCTGGAGTCCCACAACCGGTTTAATCGCTACGATAGCGAACTTCGGGTATATGGCAGAAAGGGCTTTGTCAGAAAGCCTTCTTCAGATTGTTCATGTAAGTGTCTACGAGGCTGTTGAACTCGTGCTTGATAACCGGGCTGATGGCCAGCTTGAGCAGGCTGGGCAGGGGCACAGTCAGCTCTGCGCTGGTCTGGAACTTCACGGCGGTGGCATTGTCGCCCTTGGACTTGACGGTCCAGGAACCACTCACGACGCCATTGCCCTCGCCCTTCACCGGCTCCCAGTTAATCTTGCCGGCGTCTTTGTCCGAATGGTACTTGCAGGCATAGACCGACTGGATGGCGTGCTTGTCGACGCCGACCTTTTCCATTTCCCAGCGGTAGGCGTTATCACCCAGGTCGGTCAGTTTGTGAACTTTCGGGAAGTGACTGGCTGAACGTGGCACATCCGCCAGCAGATCGAACACTTCATCATAGCTGCCCGGAATCTCAAGTTCGCGGTTCAGCTCAATCGAAACGGTAATAGCCACGGCCAACTCCTTCTTGTGTTTATAGGTATCAATGTAGTCGGAAAATCAGGGTCGTGTATTTTGGCCCAACACTACCGCATTGTCATACTCCCGCGCTGTTAATTTGTTAACCCTGCGTTATCCTTTGGGTCATTAGCGTCGGTATTCACAGCGAATACTGCAAGCTCCGAAAAATAGGAAGGAAGCCTGAATCATGAAAGCCGTCCGTTATGTGCTGATTGCCATCGTTGCACTGATCGTTCTTGCCGTGGCTGCCGTTGCCATCGCCATGGCCGTGATCAACCCCAACGATTATAAACCGCAGATTGAACAGGCCGTTGAGGATGCAACGAACCTGGATCTGGTCCTTGAAGGCGACATCGGCTGGTCTTTTATCCCTCTTGGCCTTGAGCTGAACTCCGTAGAGGCCACCCTGGAAGGTGACCGCTTTGTTGCCCTCGAGCAACTGGTGGCCCAGATCGATTTCTGGTCGCTGATTGCCATGTCGCCGAGGGTAAACACCTTCGTGCTGGACGGGCTGGACGCCCGACTTGAGGTAGACGAACAGGGCAACGGCAACTGGACCCGCATCATGCCCGAGAAGCAAGCGGGAGCGGCAACCGAGGAAACAGCCGGAGCCCAGGATGAACAGGCACAGGAAAGCGAGGGCACCGGCGGCGAGCCTCTGAACTTCAACGTTGAAAACGTTCAGATCAGCAACGCCCAGGTGCACTACACCGACAAGAGCACCGGCCAGTCGGTCACGCTGGAGAACTTCACCGTCAACGCCAGCAACATTACTCTGGGCTCCGAGTTCCCGTTGGAGATCGGGTTCCGGGTAGCCACCACCCAGCCCACGTTTGAAGTGGATGGCAACATCAGCGCCCGCCTGGCGGCCAACGAGGCGCTTAACGAATTCGCGGTATCCGGTCTGAATGCCGTGTTCGACATGACCGGCGAGCCATTTGGCGGCAAAGAGGTCACGGCTGAACTGGCGGGCTCTGCCAGGGCGAACCTGGAAAACGAGACCGCTAACCTGAGCGGCTTTACCGCCAGCCTGGCCAACCTGAACCTGTCGACCGATCTTGACGTTACCGGATTCGGCGACAAGCCAACCCTGAGCGGCGAGATCTCCATCGCCGCGTTCTCGCTGAAGGATCTCCTGAACAACCTCGGCCAGCCCCCGGTGGAAACCAGCGATCCGGACGTACTTGAAGCCATCGCCTTCTCCACCGGCATTGGCGGTCCGGCCGGCAAGGTGGAACTCACAGACCTGACCATCAAACTGGATGACACCACCTTCACTGGTTCCGGCAGTTACAACCTTGCCGACACAGGCGTTGTCTTCCAGCTCCAGGGCGACCAGTTGAATGCCGACCGATACCTGCCACCAAAAGCGGAAGGAGAGGCGGAGGAAGCACCCGCATCCCAGGAAACCGCTGCAGCCGGCCCCGAGGGCGACCTTCTGCCCCTGGAGACCATTCGCAGCCTGCTGCTGGATATTGATCTGGGCCTCGGCCAGCTGATCGTCAGCAACCTGACCATCAACGAAATCAAAGCCAGCACCACCGCGAAAAACGGTCTGCTAAAGGTTGATGAGTTCAGCGGCAAACTTTACGAGGGCAGCTTTGGTGCCAACGTGACCATCGACGCCCGCAGCGACAACCCGAAATGGACCGTTGGCTCAGACGTAACCAATGTACAGACCCTGCCTTTGCTCACCGATCTGGCAGAAGTGGATATGCTCGCCGGCGGGGCAAACCTCAAAGTGAACGCCAACACCTCTGGCAACCGGATCTCGGCACTGCGCAGCAATGCTGACGGACAGATCAGCTTCAACCTCGCAGAGGGCGAGTTCCGCCGAATGAACCTCACACGCATGGCCTGCCAGGGCATCGCTCTGGTCAACCAGGATGAGCTGACGACCACCGACTGGGGCACTACCACACCGTTCAACGACATGCGCGGCACCCTGGAAATCAACGGCAACACCCTCAACAACACCGATCTCGTGGCGGCGCTGGCCGGCATGCGCCTCGAGGGCAATGGCACGGTGGATCTGGCCCAGAGCGAACTGGATTATGAGGTTGGGCTAAGAGTCGTTGGTGAGATCCACCGGGACAACGCATGCCGCGTTACCGAATATGTAGAAAACGCGGTTATTCCCGTGGAGTGCCGTGGCAACTTTGCAGAGGACCCGGCAGGGCTTTGCTCCTTTGACGGCTCCCGCTTCCGGGACACCCTGAAGACCATCGCCGAAAATGCCGCCAAGGCGAAAGCACGGGAGGAAGTGGACAAGGCAAAAGCCAAGGCGGAAGAGAAGGTTAAAGAAAAGGTGCAGGAACAGATCGGCGACAAACTCAAAGGACTGTTCAACTGATGCCGGACAGCTTCGCCAACAAACTGCTCCAATGGTATGACAGCCACGGCAGGCATGACCTGCCGTGGCATCACAACCGGAACGCCTACCGTGTGTGGGTTTCCGAAATCATGCTGCAGCAGACACAGGTAACCACGGTTATCCCCTACTTCGAAGCGTTCATGAAACGCTTCCTGGACGTTCATGCACTGGCCGAAGCCCCGGTGGATGATGTGCTCAGCCACTGGTCCGGCCTTGGTTACTACGCCCGGGCCCGCAACCTGCAGAAAGCGGCGCAAACGGTGGTGCGCGAGTTCGACGGTGAGTTCCCGCAAACCCAGGAGGAGCTTGAATCCCTGACCGGCATTGGCCGCTCCACAGCCGCCGCCATACTGGCCCAGGCCTTTAGCATTCGCGCCGCCATACTGGATGGCAATGTGAAACGGGTGCTGGCGCGCTACCATGCCATACCCGGCTGGCCCGGCCAGACAGCCGTGCTTAACCAGCTGTGGCAACGGGCCGAAGAGCACACTCCGGAACAGCGGGTGCGCGACTACACCCAGGGCATTATGGATCTCGGCGCCATGGTGTGTACCCGCAGCCGCCCGACCTGCGAGAGCTGCCCGCTGCAAGAGGGCTGCAGAGCCTACGCCCAGGGTGAAACCTCACTCTACCCCGGCTCCAAACCGAAAAAGGCCAAGCCCGAGAAATCCACCTGGATGGTGATTCTTGAGGACGGCGAGGGGCGCATTCTGCTTGAGCGTCGCCCGCCCAGTGGCATCTGGGGCGGCCTCTGGAGCCTGCCGGAACTGGACCCGGCCTATGGAGCCGATGAGCTTCAGGAAGCCTGCGAACAGAACCTGGGGCTGGATTGCGCGGAACCGGAGCTGATCAGCGGCTTCCGACATACCTTCTCCCATTACCACCTGCACATACAGCCCGCCCGGCTGAACGTCACCGGCGGCGCCAACACCGTTGCAGACAAGGATCATCTGAAATGGCTACACCGCCATGAAGCCCTGAACCTCGGCCTGCCGGCACCGATCCGGTTGCTGCTGACCGAACCGGAGCAAGCGGCCCTGCTTTGACCTGGTCCGGTAGCGCCTTCAGCCGCAACGATCTGTTATCATCAGCGCCAGCAACATTTGCCAACAGGAGCCACCATGAGCCGTACTGTTTTCTGCCGCAAATTCCAGAAAGAACTGGAAGGCCTGGATTTCCCGCCCATGCCCGGCGCCAAGGGCCAGGATATCTTCGAGAATGTTTCGAAACAGGCCTGGGAAGAATGGCAGGCCCAACAGACCATGCTGATCAACGAAAAACATCTGAGCCTGATGGACCCGAACACCCGCAAGTACCTGCAGGCGCAGATGGAACATTTTTTCAACAACGAACCGTTCGACAAGGCCGAAGGCTACGTTCCACCGGAACAATGAGGCCGGATTGATCAAAGCCTGAGCATGCCTGAAAAGATTCAGAAATTTTTCCGGCCTAGCCTTGACTCAAAACATCGAAACCGGTTTAATAGCGCCCCGTTGCACAGCAGTAGCGCAACATGCCCGGATAGCTCAGTTGGTAGAGCAGGGGATTGAAAATCCCCGTGTCGGTGGTTCGATTCCGCCTCCGGGCACCAAGATTCAACGACTTAGCCCGCCTTGTGCGGGCTTTGTTGTTTTACGTGTCAACAAAAAGTCAACGGACCATGACGACAAGCGACCTACTAAAAATTATCAATGAGAATACAGCCAAATTTTTGGGAGGGCTGTCGCTCTTCCTAACCCTATATGGCGGTTGGCAACTGAGGTTTTACCTTCAAGAATATGGTGTCGGCTTCCCTATAGAACTGAATCTTTTTCCTTTTGTCCTACCGATCACTGGACTTATTTCGCTGCTATTCATTTTAGTACTCACCTGTGGCATTTTCTCAGCGCCACTATTTGCCGCGACAGTGTTTGAGAATGAGTCAGGAATACTCATACCAAGCGTCAAAAAATCTAATGACAAAATCGACCATAAAGCCATACTTGGATATATCTTAAAGATTTATATGGCCCCAACAATTATTTGGGCCACATTTATTTTTGGCTATTATTTTGCATTCGATGACTACCCCTTCTCTTATGCATTTGCGCTGCTTAGTTTAACTTTGGCGATCTACTCTATATACGCTTCAGGGAAACATAGAAAGACCAACAAAAAGCTCTCTAGAATTAAAATCACTGGGGTGTACTTCGCCATAGGTTTGATATCAAGCTGGTCAGCTCTGATCTCAACGATACTGGTTGTAAAGATGTACCCGGAAATCACAGACATCCAGCTGCTTTTAGGTCTAGTGTTTCTAGTCTTACTGAATGCAATGTGCTTCCTTCCGAAGCACTCCCCTATTAAAACAATTTTCGTCGGCAGAGAAGTTCAGGGTTTGGTTGAAACCAGGCCCACTTTGATATGGATGGTTTTGGTGTTCATCGTAGTTTTTGCCATCTCCATTACACCCAGAGCGTGCGAGTTTATAGGCCAGGCGTCACTACGTGCCCTCGGAATTGGCGGTGGAATAGAAAAAAGAATCGTAGATGTAAAATCCACGAAGAAAGATCTGCCATCGATTCTTTTCGATGAAGACGAGAGAGGTTCATCTGAAAACCGTTCGAAAAATCTGTACCTTATTTTAAATAGCGGAAGCTACTCGTATTTTGGATTCGGAGATAACATTTACAAAATTAAGAATGACAACTTCATTGAAATAACACAAATACCTAAAGGCTAGGGGCATAGCAGACGACATCGTTTATCCGTCCTGGGGCAAGGTGGGCATAACGCAAAGTCAACTTTATGTCCGAGTGACCCAGTGCCTTCTGAAGAACAAGAATGTCTCCGCCATTCATCACAAAGTGACTGGCAAAGGTGTGACGACAGACGTGTGTGAGCTGTCCCCGAGGAAGATCTATTCCAGCCCGTTCGACGGCCTTACGAAACGCTGCACTGCAACTGACAAAAGGCACTTCCTTGATGAGTTCCCTGTAGAGCTTGTCTGAGATTGGGACACTTCGTGACTTGCCCGACTTGGTGTAGTTGTAGGTAACTCTGTGGGGCGTGAAGCTAGACATCGTAACGCCCTCTGCTTCCGACCACCTGGCACCCGTTGCCAAAGCCAAGCGAGTCACATGATAGAGACTCGGATTGGACGATGCCTTGCACTCCTTCAGGAGGCGATCAATCTGCTCTTGGTTCAAAAACGCTAGCTCGTGCTCATCCAATTTGAACTTGCGCAGTTTCTTTAATGGGTTGGAATGGTTCCACTCCCCCTGTCGGATAAGCTCATTGAACACAGCGCTTAGGTAGGTGTGTTCATGGTTCAACGTATTCTTGCCTACCCCATCGTTTTCCATTCTAAGCCGCCGGTACATCGCAAAGTCCGACACTGTAAAACGAGTGGCCCTAGGGTTTCGTAGCCGTTCCGCTATGTCGTCCAGTTTCTTTTTGCGGGCAGCACCATCTTTCAACGTGTGTCCGTGCGAGTCGTACCACTGCTGAATCAGGCCCTTAAGGGTCCTAGTATCCTTGCTCGGATTCCAATCTTCTCCAGCTGCATGGCTGTTGAGTGCCCAGCGCTCGAAACGCAGCGCCTCTGCCTTTGAGTCGAAGGATTTTCTGACGCGCTTCTGCCCTCTCCCGCCCGGCTGGATATCTACTTGCCATCGCCCAGATGGTAGCTTCCTGATCATGCCGCCACCTTTGTCAGTAGTCGTCGTTTTATCAGGCCATCCTGGACGAGCTGAAATAGCTCGTTTTCATAGATCTCCCGTCGTCGGTAATAGGCGCACAGGTCCTCCCAAAGTCCGGATTTCTTGAGGCAGTCCCAGGCCTGACGAGGGTTAAAACGGTTGCGTGCATAAATGGACAAGAGATTGCCAAAGGCCAGGGAGACGTTCTTTTCGTTGCCGCAACCGGGTTCCTTTTTTGCGCGTTTGTAGAGCAGATCCGGGGCCGAGTAGCCGAAGCCGATGTCTTCGCGGAGCTTGGTCCAGATGGGGTGCACCCATTCCCGTTTGACCTCGTAACGGTTGCTTTGCAGGGCGTACTGCCAGAGGCCAGTCAGGTGCGGTACCGCGTCCATGTAGGTGTAGATGGGCTTCATGTTGGGCGTGCCCTGGGAGATCTCGTTGACGATCCGGTGATGAAAGCGGATTTCCAGGCGCCAGACGGGCTTTTCCGGGTCATAGCAGGTGTCCGGAAAGCAGTCTTCGTTGCTGGCGCATTCCCAGATGGATTCCATGAAGGCGCGTTTGTCGCTGACATCGACCTCTTTGGATTTGTCGTAGAGGCAGACCTGCAGGCTGTTAGCCTTGCCGAAGGTGTAGGTTTCGCCTCGGCCGTTGACGGTGGAGCCTTCCAGGCCCTGGAAGTGGAAATCGCTCATGCCGTTGTGGACGCTGATGGTTCGGGCCCTTGTGACAAAGTGCTGGGCAAAGTCTTGGGGTGGTTCCCAGCCCTGGAAGTCGACGGCCAGGTGGAGTGCGATGCCAACGGGCTTGATGTTAGTGAGGAAGTACATACCCCACTCCCCAAGCTCGTCGTGGATCTCTTGGCTGGAGCGTTCATAGAGCCATCTGGGGGAGGTTTCGATTTTAACGTGCGTGCCCAGGGTGTCGGCTTCGGCGTAGAAGTTCTGAAGCAGGATCGTCAGGCCGTATTCCCGATTTTGCAGGATGTATTTGAAGCCACCGCGTCTGCCGGATTGCAGGCGGAAAGGGATCTTCTTGATTGTGAGAGTAGCGTCGAAGCCGGATTCGTATTCGGTGGCAATCTCGGCGAGGATTTCGGGTTTCAGGCGTCCCTGGAACAGTTGTCTTACGGTATCCGTGCCGGTCCAAAGGACGTTGACCTTCTTCAGGTTCACTTGCTGGCCTTCCGGACCGATGAAGAGGTCCCCTTTTCCGATTTCGCCGGTGGTGGTGTCGATGCGTTCGAAGTCTCTGATTTTCATCTGTGTCTCACTGTGGTTCTAAGTGGTTAAAAATCGACTACCGTCGTTTTCTATGAGACGTGTTACAGGGACGTCTCAGGGCTGCGCCCCGGCGCCAGCGGAGCGCTTGCTCCTCGCGCATCGTCGCTAGCGCTCCGCTGGCGCCGGGTCTTTCGTGTCGGTGACCAGGGCTGGGAACATGGTTGGCTCGAAGCTTGGCCTGGGTTCGGGTTCTCGGATTCTCATGCGTTGGCAATACAGATCCTGGACGCGCTCCCCGTCCCACCAGAGTTGGCCGTGACAATCTCTGAGGTACAGGACGCGGTAGCCGAAGCTGGAAAGGTCTTGTTGGGTAAGCGCGAACTCCCCTTGCAGATCTTCGCCCTGGAACAGGTAGAGGCGGTTGACGCTGCCGGCGATGCGTAGCTCAACGTCGGCGAAGGGGTGTTCCAGGTGCTGGCGTGAGTTGGGGGCATTTTGTTGTTGGTTTTGGTCTAAAGAACGCTCAGACGGGCTACCAGGCGCAAGGCGGCTCCCATCAGAACCATCAGGGTTAGCGCGACCATCAGCCGTATCACTCTCGGGAACAGCCACCGGATCACCCGAGAGGCGAGCCTTTTCGCGCTCGATAATGTGGTACGCCTGATAGCCGAGCAGCGAGAAGCTGCCCACGATAACCACAACTGCAAGCTGCAACTTGCGATCCTTAAGGATTGAATTACCCCCGACCACCCCTTTGGCCTTGCCGGTTTTCGTCGACTGGTAGCACTCGAAGACCCGGAGGTCGACCTTGTACTCTTTTGGGACACCGATACTATGGGAGGCAGCTTTTCCGCTGTTTTCAGGGTCATGTTCCAGTTCCCTCCATTTGTTTTTCTTCCAGGGCACGATGTGGCCCATTTGCCAATGCCGGAAGGCCTGCTGGGCACTCTGGCGGATTTCTTTGTGGATCTTTCCGATGTTGGGCGTGCACAGGAACAGGTCCCAGTTGTAGTGGCGGTGCATGTCGAAGGCCAGGAGGACATCTGCCGGGCGGTTGTCGCGTTGGGCGGCTTCTTTGCCCCCTGGGTAATCCAGGTGTTCGATTCGGAAGTCCCGTCTGGCCGCGGGATACACCGCCTGGGCTTCGTCGAGGACGATGAGTGCGCCGATCGGGACCCAGTGGAACCATCTTGCGGCGTATTCGAGGGCGTCGCGGGTTTCGGTTTCAAGGTTGATGATTCTGGATTCCGGGCCGCAGGTGACGCCGAAGGCTTCTTCCACCCGTTCGATGGAGTCCAGGCCTCTTATGTTGGTGACAACGCAGCGACCGTCGGGGTAGTCACTATCTTCTCCGGTCAGGGCGGGGATGACGTAGCGTTGTACGACCCCGGCGGATTTGTAGGAGCCGGGTGGGCCATGGTGGATGTTGATGGTCATTTCAGCACTCCCATGACGTACCGGGTCAGGTGCGCATTCAGGATGATGTTCAGGGCGTCGGGGATGCGGAAGTAGGTCAGTGCGCCCATGACTTTGGAGTCGATGGAGCCCCAGTACTGGTTGATGGTGCCGGAGATGTTGAGCTGGTTGAGGACTTCCTGGGCAACACCCCAGGCAAAGCCGACGAAGTAGATTTTGGCCTTGGTCACCCAGATGACGTACCAGGCCGAGAGTTTGACCATGGCGTCGTTGATGAAGGTGGGGATGGCTTCCAGGAAGGCCCAGATGGCGTCGAAGAAGGTGGCAATGAATTCCATCAGTCTCGTGCTCCCATGATGATGCCCAGTGCAATGAAGGTCGCGGCAAAGAGGATGATGGAGCCGAGGATGGAGAGGTCGGCTCCGAACTTGGAAAGACCGGCGTTGAAGGTCTCGCCGTAGAGGGTGATGTTGTTGTCCTGTAGGCCACCGGCCCCGGTGAAGGAGCCGAAGGAGGCCGACATTTCGGCGCGGATGTTGGCGATGAGGGTTTCGTATTCGCCCTGGACGGCGTTGAGCTCATCGAGGCCGTCGGCCAGTTCTAATGGGATGGCTTCCCCGCTCCAGGTAATCGATTCGCCGTCTTCGCCGACGATTTCGGTCTGGCTGTTTCCGTCGCCGTTTCCGCTTCCGCCACCTCCCCCGCCGGGGATGTTACCGATGGCGTCGGTGATGGCCTGGGTACCGTCTTTGATGGATTTGCCGATGCCGTCGAGCTGGTTCTTGATGTTGCCGCGTTCGGTGTTGCCGGAGGAGAGAAGGCCTTTGATGTCGTCGAGCTGGCCGGCCATGCCGGTGAGATCCCCTTCCCCATCGCCGTCGCTGTCCCCGTTGGAGGTGTCGTTTTCGTTGGTACCATCGGGATTGAGGGAGGCGCAGGCGAAGCCGTCTTCGGTAATGATCAGGCCGCCTTTGAAGCCATCGGGGCAGATGGGCGGGTTGGCGTCGTTATTGACGCATTGGCCGGTATAAGCGCCATCGGGGCCTTCCCCAAAGGCGAAGGTTTCGTTGTCGGCGCATTGGTTGTCGCCGGAGCAAACGTTTCTTCGGTTGGCGCCCCAGCCGATGGTGCCGACAAAGTCGTCGGCTTCACTGGTGCATTCGTCGAAGGGTTCGGCATTGCAGCGGTAATCGAGTTCGCCGTAGATGCATTCGGTGACGCATTTCTTTTGCCGTGGGTCATAGCTCATGAAGTTGTAGCGGCATTCTTCAAAGGTTTTTTCCAGGCGGCAGTCAAAGCCGCTTTCCCCGCTGGGATCGGGGACGTGGCCGGTGCCACATTGGCCGCAGGCTGTGCCTTCGGGTACACCGCCTTCATGGCTGAGTTGGGTGCAGGCCTGTTGAAAGACCCGCATGGTACCGCGGCTGGTGCCGGTGCAGTGCTGGGTGGCGTTGTCGGTGATTTCGATGTAGCAGGCGTAGCCGTTGGTCGCGGAGCAGGCGGCGTCGGAGTCGATGAAGGATTGCGCCGAGGACCAGGACTCGGATTGGCTGGGTACCTTGTTGCACTGGTCCAGGTAAAACTGTTGATGCCAGACGGAGGTGGCCGCCTGGGTCTGGACGGATCCGAGCGTCAGTAGCAGTGTGACGAAGGCGAGGATTGAAAGGCGCATCACTGGGACCGTTGTCTGAATGAAAAAGGGCCGGAATCCGGCCCTTACACAGTCCGGTAACCGGACACGAAACAGCCTGTCCAGAGACAGGCTATTAAGATGCTGGTGAGCATTACCGGTTGAGCAGTCGCAGGACGATGCCCACACCGAACACCACGGCAGCAACCGCGATAACCGCCGCAACCGCTGCGGTGGTGTTGGTGGTGGCGTCACCCTGGGCGGCGGTGATCTCTGCGGTGTGGTCCACGGCGAACGCGGTCACAGAGGTTCCGGCGGCCGCGAGTGCAGTACCGATCTTGGCGGCGCGTTTGCCGAAGCGAGCGCGGGCCATGCCCCAGGTTTTGCAGTTGTTTTGCTTTTCCATTTCGATGATGTCGTTCATGTCGTTTTTCCTTTCGGGTTGGTTATGAGATCTTTCTCATTACTTGGATGACTCTTCCGGCACCGACTCCGGTGACGAAGAGAGCCAGGGCGATTCCTGACACCAGGCCGATGACGCTGGCGTCTGGTGCCAGGTATTCCTGAAACAGGACGTCGACGTCCTGATAAGGAATGCTTTGCAGGGTCCCGGTGCATTCGATGCCCTGGGATCCTTGTGTCCATTCACCGTCGCAGGTGATGACGTTCATCAGTTCTTACTCAGGCGGTTTTCTTGATCGGGTCCTGGGGTTTCATGTCCAGGGCCTTGAAGGTGATCTTGCCGCCCTGCCCGGCTTTCATCTGGGCCTTGACGGTGAACATGGCCGGGAGACGTTCGGCGTGGTTGCGCAGCTGGTCGATGTGCTTCCAGTCGCAGGCGATTTTCATGACTTCGTTGCCGACTCGGTTGTCGTCGTCAGCTTCGGCTGGGGAATAGGCCCACAGGGAACCGCCCCGGTTGCCGTCGATGTCGTAGCGGGTGGCGCCGATGATCATGAGGTTCAGGTAGTTTTCCATTGCGTGTGTCCTCTGGTTTCGTTGGGTGTTGCTGTTGCTGGTTGTCCGGCTGGGCCGGGGTTAAATATTTAACTTTGGTTTTCAGTACTGCCTTTCCTGGTGGTGATGGTGGAAAGGGTTTGAGTTGGGTTTTTCGACCCCTTCGGGGCGGGCTCTACTCGCTCTGCTCCTGGCCACTAAGGTGGCCACCCTTACGGGTAACGATCCCTGTCGCCTGCCGCACTCCGTTTGCCGCCTTTGCTCATGGTTCGGAATCAAGGGGCGGGCGTCCTCCCCCGACATCCTCACCACTCCGGATGCGCACTGTGGACCAGCCAGAGCCCGCCACAAGGCCAGGGGGCCTGCGGCCCTGGCGCTACGCGCCAGCCTTGTAACGGTCACTGTCCGGCCCCCTTTTCGTGCGCGAGTGGTGACGATGACGGGGGCGGACTCGTGGGCTTTTCAGGGGGTTGGTCCTGAGTGCCAAAGGTCGGGCAGCCAGCCTCCAGCCAGGCGGTCAGGACGGAACCTCCGAGGGTCCAGAGATCCGTTCCCCGTTGGATGGCTTCCTGTTGCAGCTGGAGGTAGATGGAGGACGGAGCGCAGACGTAGAAACGGCGCTCTTTGTCTTCCACCTGGTCTTTTCTGGGGGGGATATGGCTCATGGTTGCGTCTCCGTGACGGTGGGAAGATCCAGGTGGCCGCAGTCCCAGGCGTCCCGCAGTTGTATAAGGCGGTCAAAGGCCGGGCTGTGATGGCCGCTGGCTTCCAGTTCGTGGATCAGGGCGTCGGTGAAGGCCGCTTTGCAGCGGGCCATGTAGTCGCACGGGTAGTCGGTGCGCACTTCCTGCAGCTGGCTTAGCTGGTGCAGGAGGGTGTCAAAAAGGCCTTCCAGGGCCTGGGCAGTGAGCGCAGAGGACGGACGGGGGCCCTGGAAGGCAAAACTGGCCGCGCTGATGGCTTTGCTGACGTCTTGGCGGTGGTATCTCATGCGGCGGCCCTCAATCCGGTGCAGGCCTGCCCTACTGCCCAGGCGTTGAAGTCGCGGGTATCGTCCTGGAGGAAGAATTCGGCCCAGGTGATGGTGAGGTTGAGGCCGTACCAGTAGAGGCCGGAATCGACACCCATATAGGAAGAAACCATCTGTTGGATCTGGCTCACGCGCAGGGCGGCAAGCTCGTAATCGCCCGCCTCATGAGCCTCACAGGCTTGCTGGAAGCGTAGGCGCATGATGGTTTTCTTCTGGTTGCGAACATCCGGAGTCATTGCCAGTCCTCCTGGTCCAGGGCCTGCTGAGACAGGGCAGCAATGTTGACCATGCGCACCCGGCCGATTTTGAGTGAAGGCAGATGTCCTTTTTCGATCTGGCCCCGTACCTGCCCTTCCGTTAAGCCAGTAAGCTGGGCGTAGCGGTCCTGGGTCATGACCGGAGTTGCGATCAGAATGATTTGCTTTTGCTCGTCCACTGTTTTGCACTCTGCTACACTGATTCACACACAAAACGACACCGATTTAGAACACTTTCGTGTGTCACTAAGACCAATATAACACTTTAAAAACCAATTATCAAAGCTTGTTGCACACTATCCCAAGATTACAGACATCGCAGCAGAAATAGTTGCGTCAATTGAAGAGGATTCATACTTCGATGACCTAAAAAAACCAAGCCTTCCGAAACTCAATCACGACAGAAAGAAAAATATCAGAGAGATAATATGGTATACATCGAAAATAAGATCTTTGATTGAACCACTAATAATTGAAGAGAATGCAAATAGAGAGTCAAAAAATTTTTATGATTTGATAAACAAAAAGAAAGCAAAACTAGAAAAAGGTTTTTACTATGAATTCACAGATGGAGACTTGAAACGAATTCAAGAAATCATAAACGAGCTTAGAGAAAAAATATCCGTATCTGAGCTTTTTGAAGAGAACCACAAGACAAGGCTATTGCGAAGACTAGAGAGGCTGCAGTCGGAGCTCCACAAACGGATGAGTGACGTTGACCGGTTGTGGGGTTTGGTCGGAGATGCTGGAGTTGTTATTGGCAAATTTGGTACTGACGCCAAACCTTTCGTTGACAGAATCCGAGAGATTTCAGACATTGTTTTTCGAACACAGGCGCGGGCGGAGGAGCTTCCCTCTGCGGCAAAGAATCCTTTGCTGGAAAAGAAATGAGAGAAACATCCATAAACGCGGCTGAAGAATGGTTAAGAACGATAGCCACTTTCCTTCTTACTAACCCTCCAAAGAAGCCGCTCATTTATAGTAGTGATGTGCAAAGCGAAATGCGCAGCCCCCGTCAGACAGCCTCGCAATATGTTAAACCTCCAAATATTGTTAAGAGAAAATGGGTGAAATAGAGTTGGTTGGGATAGGAGCTCACAGCGTGCCAACAGAGTAACCACCGATTAGAGGTTTATTGTGGACTACTGCGGTTAGCTACAACCCCATATGCTTAAAACGTGGTGGAAAGTGGTGTTTGTGCACTCGCATACGCTACGGTAAGGCTCTCATAATGCCCTGCCCGGCCCCTTGAAAACCCGCCAACACTACGCCAAGCCACTTTTTAGACCTTTTTTTAGACCTTTTTTTAGTCTATTATTCAGAGTAGTGCCGAATAGCAATGAATGTTGCCGCGAGTGATAGGCTGAGTGAAAGCTAGTGGTGAGCGGGCAACCACAAACTATGGATGAGGGCACGGGAGAACTGACATGAAAAGCCTTTTTGCGAGGCTTGCGGCCACCATTTCGGAGCTGAAAGCTAATCCGAATGAGGTGCTCAACCAGGCCAACGGCGAACCGATTGTGATTTTGAGTCACAACAAACCAAGAGCCTACATGGTGCCTGTCGAGACATTCGAACAGATGCAAGAGCAGCTTGAGGATTACCGGCTTCTACAGGAGGCTCGCAAGCGTATGGATGACGAATCAATACCGGTGAGCATCAATGAGCTACGAGCTGGAATTCAAGAAAAAAGCGCTCAAGGAATGGAACAAACTTAACCCTGCCGTCAAGACGGAGTTCCTGAATATTCTGGAGCGACGCCTAGAGAATCCGAGGATTCCAAAGCATCAGTTAAAGGGATCCTCTGACTTCTACAAAATCAAACTCAGATCCCAAGGCTTTCGCCTGGTTTACCACGTAGACGATGGCAAAGTGGTCGTTACGGTTGTGACTGTCGGTCGCCGCGACACGGTATACAAAGGCTTTTAGGGTGTCCGCATAGTGTCCACGTATCTGCGTTCATGAGTGGTCATGTGTGGAACTACATTTCCGTAAGTGCTTGAATGTGCAGCACTGTGGACTATTGAGCAGCTCTAGCAAAGGATTGAAAATCCCCGTGTCGGTGGTTCGATTCCGCCTCCGGGCACCAAGATTCAACGACTTAGCCCGCCTTGTGCGGGCTTTGTTGTTTTACGTGTCAACAAAAAAGTCAACGGACCATGACGACAAGCGACCTACTAAAAATTATCAATGAGAATACAGCCAAATTTTTGGGAGGGCTGTCGCTCTTCCTAACCCTATATGGCGGTTGGCAACTGAGGTTTTTACCTTCAAGAATATGGTGTCGGCTTCCCTATAGAACTGAATCTTTTTCCCTTTTGTCCTACCGATCACTGGACTTATTTCGCTGCTATTCATTTTAGTACTCACCTGTGGCATTTTCTCAGCGCCACTATTTGCCGCGACAGTGTTTGAGAATGAGTCAGGAATACTCATACCAAGCGTCAAAAAATCTAATGACAAAATCGACCATAAAGCCATACTTGGATATATCTTAAAGATTTATATGGCCCCAACAATTATTTGGGCCACATTTATTTTTGGCTATTATTTTGCATTCGATGACTACCCCTTCTCTTATGCATTTGCGCTGCTTAGTTTAACTTTGGCGATCTACTCTATATACGCTTCAGGGAAACATAGAAAGACCAACAAAAAGCTCTCTAGAATTAAAATCACTGGGGTGTACTTCGCCATAGTTTGATATCAAGCTGGTCAGCTCTGATCTCAACGATACTGGTTGTAAAGATGTACCCGGAAATCACAGACATCCAGCTGCTTTTAGGTCTAGTGTTTCTAGTCTTACTGAATGCAATGTGCTTCCTTCCGAAGCACTCCCCTATTAAAACAATTTCGTCGGCAGAGAAGTTCAGGGTTTGGTTGAAACCAGGCCACTTTGATATGGATGGTTTTGGTGTTCATCGTAGTTTTTGCCATCTCCATTACACCCAGAGCGTGCGAGTTTATAGGCCAGGCGTCACTACGTGCCCTCGGAATTGGCGGTGGAATAGAAAAAAGAATCGTAGATGTAAAATCCACGAAGAAAGATCTGCCATCGATTCTTTTCGATGAAGACGAGAGAGGTTCATCTGAAAACCGTTCGAAAAAATCTGTACCTTATTTTAAATAGCGGAAGCTACTCGTATTTTGGATTCGGAGATAA